>NZ_SMTL01000003.1 GCF_004358025.1 Rhizobium deserti
CGGAAACCGACTGGTGCAGGAGTATGCACGTCATGTTCGGGTTGAAAGATAGCTCCCTCGCCTCCTTGGTCAACCCTCAAGATGAGGGGCTGGTGGATTAAATCCGCATCCTCCGAATTCTCCTCAGGACGCTTGTCGGTTTGGTGCGAGCCGCCATAATGTTCTTGAGGCATAATTCTATTGAGGGATTGGCATGTGGACTATGCCTCACCCATGCCCGTGCGATCGAATGGATGAATGATGGCGGCGAAGGCACGAAACAAGCGAGGACAGAATGTTGACCGGATAGGCGACGATGCCGATAGCTATGCCTTGACGCGTGAGGAGCCCAACAAGAACCGCGGCGCCGGCTGGTCGGTTGGCATTCGCCGGCGTGGCCACAGGATCGTGCGCTTGTTCAAGGACAGCATCTACGGCTCATCGGAGGCAAGCTATGCCGAAGCACGTGCCTACCGTGACGCCGTCATTTCGGCTCTGCCACCGCCGACCAATGTTGAGCAGGCCGTCCTCCTGCGCAGGAACAACCAGAGCGGCATTTCCGGCGTGCGGCTTGTTGACACTAAGAGCGGTGAGGCTTGGCAGGCCACCTTGATGACAAAGGAGGGTCAGAAGCGGGAAACCTATCCTATTTCCAAGTATGGATCAGCGGCGAAGTCGATGGCAATCAGCCAAAGGACGCGCTGGCTTGCAGATCTTCCCGTCAAGCATCTCGCTTATGCCCATCACGCCGAGGAGGTGACGCGGCAGACATTCGAGGATCAGCTGACGCCGGCAACTGACGTGATGCAGCAGGTGCAGATCAGCGAACAAGAGGTTTTGGCCCGGCTTGCTGATATCAATGCAAGGTTTGATACCGACCGCCCTCCCCGCCTCAAGGTTCGTGTCAAAAGCTACGGCAAGGGCCGGTTGTCCGTTGCCGTGTCGGATGGTGGCCAGCCGGCGCAACGTAAACTGATCCAGCTGAATACGGCATCTCTTGCTCATGGTGGCCTTCTGGTTGCGGCGGGCAAGATCCAGGAGATCATCACGGAGTTCTACAGTGCCGACGTGGCGGCCTGGTTTGCACAGGAACATGCCAAGCATCTGCTTGATCCGGACCGCTTCAATGCGACCGCAGGGTTGAACGTGACGCTCTGGGTGCCGAGGGGACTTTCATTCTGCGCACGATGACCGCCGGAGAAGGCGACCTGCAGGCTGTGGACCACTAGGGCAGTTAAGGAGCTTCAAAGCTGGCTCCTCCACCATTCCTCCTGACGAACCTCAAGGCGAACCGACACCCAGCCATGGCCAGGCGGCCAACGCCATTGCCGTGAGCGAGGTCATAAGTATTTGCCAGCCTTTGAACCTTTGCTGCGCGTAGACCCAGATTGGCGCTGCCCCTTTAAGGCATGGCCACTTAACGTCGTGTAACTGCAATCAGCGCCCGGTTAACTGCAATCTGAAGCCGCGAGACGACAATCTTCCACCGTGTAACTGCAATTTCTGACGACTTTCGATTGTAAGATATCCGCAGATCGGCGCGAATAGTGCGGATTTCGTCATGCGAATGCTGCTGAAACTTACAGGTTTGGCCCGCCCGATCAACGGGCGAAAATCCTATCCTGCTGAAATTACGACATTTTCTTTAGAGCGCGTGCCATTTCCTGTAATCGGACGGCAAGGGACACACGCGAAGAAATAAATCCCCAGCCAGTTCCATATTTCTAAGCGATATCGTTTCGAAACCAAATAATACACACTTGTCGCCTTAGGCGTTGAGATCGATACGGGCAGACTTCATGTCAATATACTGATCCTGCTCCACCACCAGCTTCACGCCCTTCATGGTGATCGTGCCGTCCGGTTTCATGATGATCTCCGATTTGCCGCAGCGGAGGCAAATTTCTCGAGCTTGAGCCACTTGGGCCCTGAGGAATATATATATATGTGACACTGCGCAGTGGCGACCGAATCAGGTAGACCGCCGTGAGGTCGGGCTTCAAGCGCTACGCCGCGCGCTGCCAGCGATCCCATGCCCGCAGATCAGGCCTGGTTCGGGGGCGGCTGAACAAAAATCCCTGAAACTCGTCACAGCCGATTTCCTGGAGAAGCGCTGCCTGATCGGCAGTTTCCACGCCTTCCGCAGTGACCGTCATGTGGAGGCCATGAGCAATATCCCTGACCGCCTGCACGATGATCTGGCAGTCCGACCGCTCCGCGATGTCGGAAATGAAAGATTTGTCGATCTTCAGTTTGTCGAAGGGGAAGATGCGCAGGTAGCCAAGCGACGAATATCCCGTGCCGAAATCATCGAGCGCGATCCGAACGCCCAAAGCGCGAATGCGCCTGAGGATATCCAAGGCGGCCGAAACTTCCTCGACGAGCAGGCTTTCGGTCACCTCGATCTCCAAACGGGAAGGCGGCAGGCCTGTTCGTAACAGGATGGCCAGGATCCGCTCCGGCAGATCGTGGTCACGAAATTGCACCGGCGAAATGTTCACCGCAACGCGTCGAGAATCCGGCCATTGTACCGCCTCCTGGCAGGCCTGATCAAGGACCCAGTCGCCCATGGGCACGATCAGACCTGTCGCCTCGGCCAAAGGAATGAAATCCGCAGGAGAGATAAGGCCTTTCTCTGCATGCTGCCAGCGGATCAAGGCTTCGCAACCGGTTACCGCGCCCGTGCGGGCGTCGATGAACGGCTGATAAACCAGGCGTAATTCCTCCCGGCTCAAAGCCAAACGCAGGTCATGGGCGAGGCGGTTCCTCGTTTGAACCTGAAGATCCATTTCGGCGCCGAAGAACCGGAACGTTCCGCGTCCATCACGCTTCGCTCGATAAAGAGCCGCGTCGGCGTTCTTGAGCAGATCAGCTGATGTGGCACCGTCCTTGGGTGCGAAAGCAACGCCTATGCTTGCGCCGACCGACAACTCGAAGCGATCTATCTCGACATGCGCTTCGATCACCTTCAGCAGTGTCAAGCACAGGGCTTCGACATTGTCCGGGTCGCAATCGAAGGTCAGCATCATGAACTCATCACCGCCGAACCGGGCAAGGAGGCCGGTGGTCGATGCCAAGGATGCCAGCCGTCGTGAGATTTCCACCAGGAAAGCGTCCCCAGCCGGATGCCCATAGCCGTCGTTAATCGGCTTGAAGCCATCGAGATCTATACTGAGCAACGCGAAGGGTCGGCCCGACTGCTGGGCGGCTTCCAATGCGGAGGTAAAGTTCGATCGGTTCGGAAGGTCGGTCAATCCGTCGTAGAGTGCGAGATGGCGAACCTGCTGTTGAGCCTGCTGCGAGGTGCTGACATCGGACATAACGCCCCGGAATCCCAAGGGATGATTGTCGTTGCTCAGGATCGGACGCCCTGAAATCGCGAACCAGCGAGGCGCGCCATCGACCGTAATCGGGACGATATGGTCGCGAAACGAACGGCTCTCTCGCATCTTGTCCAAAAGTCCCGTGACGGCCTGCTCGTTGTGAGGTTGCAACCGCTCCAAGAGAATCGCCGCCAGGCCTCGACCATCGATAGCTTCGGGAGCCTGGCCGAAGGCGGAAGCAAAGCGCGGCGAAGGACGCACGATCCGCAACTGGGCGTCGACTTGCCACAGCCAGTCGCTTGACTGGTCCTCATGCTCCCTCAGCAGAATCCCGATCACCTCGTTCTGTTTCGCCAGCGTTACCTGCTGGAGGACGGATTCTTTGAAGGTTTCCGAATGTTGCCTGATGAGGCTGTAGCCGCTGCCGACGCCGATGGCGAAGAGGACGAAAAGGATCATGTTGTCCCAGCTGGGGGCTGATGCGGCAGCAATGCCCGCGAGTGTCAGTTCCGTCACCATGAAAGCGAGCGAAGACCGGAACACAGGCGCGTGAACGAAGCTTGCCGACCAGAACGTGCCGATCGAGAGGGCGAGCATGAAGGCAAAGGCCAAGCCACTCTCGTGCATAATGATCCAGGTCGGGAAACTAAGCATGATGGTCGCTGACAGAACGGACCAAACTAGGTAAAGCCGGATCTTGCCTTCAGAAAGTAGAACTGGTGGCTTGCCGATGGTACGTCGGGCAAGCACGATACGGGTTACATTGGCCAGAAAGACAAGTGCAAACCAGCATACGGAGGCGATTGGATAGGACTGGTAGAAGAAGACAACGGACACGGCGGCCGCGATGATAAAGCTGATCAAGCCCCGTTCTACATTTTGTTCAACGGCATAAACCTGACGTCCACGCAGGTAATCATCCACATTAGACACAATCGCTTGGCCCATGTCGTCAGGCGGCAGACTGCCGGTGTCAGTAACCTCAGCCTTGCCGCGCATGAAAGCCTCCGTCGGGAATTGGCGGAACCCTCGCACCTACAAGTAAACAACGTCTTATAAGGTCTTCAAATTCAGCCCCTTAGCGTAAACCTTTCGTTGCAGTCCAGTTTACTGCGACGGGTGCCCCCGCCTCCGTAAGACATGCTGAGCGCGACTTCCTTAGGGGCGCTGTGAAGGCGTCTCGTCGAAGCGGCTGAAACGGCCGCAAGTGTCGCATTTGATGTTGTTGATCAGTACTTCTGGATCGGGCCTATATCCTACAAGCAGGCTCTCGTCACAGTGAGCGCACCTGACGATGTAGCCCTCGGGATCGTAGTCAAATGTCACGGACTTGGCACTGACCGGCATGCCGATGTCTTGGCCAGGCTGGAGCTTCCATTCTTTCATTGCACTCTCCTTGGGCAGTTCATTCACCGACAGAACTGCGGTGCCCTCAAGTAGATCCAGCAATCTGAGAATGAACTGCTCGCGGCGCTGTAGGCTTCACTTGCGGAACCACCTGGCAGTCCACGCGTTACAGGCGGGTCGCGAGGGTAAGCCCTCCCCCTTCGGATTCCCTTCCCCCGGAATTCTCTGCTCTCACGACACCCCGCCTATGAGGTGGTGTTGATGTTGCAGAAAATCGTTTTCGCGGCGACGAGCGTGCTCGGGCTCTTTGTCACCCTTTGCCTTGCTCAATCGGTTCTGTTCTTCGTCCGTTAACGGCGCTCCCCAGATCGCCAGCCCGCGGCTAAGCTCACCAGCCTTACGCATTCTCCTGTTTCAGTCTAACCTTGCCGGATCGGCTGTATGAGTTAGGTTTGTCCATATGATCTGCGTCGGCGCGGCGCCTGCTTCGGCGATCCCCAGTTGGCGCCAGCAGCCATGAGGATGGTACGCAATGGCTTTTTTCCCAAGCGGCACGGCCAATAGCGGCCGAGATTGGGCCGTCGGCCTCGCTCTAGCGTGCCTCATCGTGCTTGCCTGGATGAGCGTTCACATCTGCGCCATCTTCCTCGTCGACTGGACACAGCCAGGGCTCCTGCTTGCGGCACCGTTGGTGATCGCCCTGCAGTGCTGGCTGAGCGTCGGGCTGTTCATCATCGCCCATGATACTATGCATGGATCCCTGACCCCGGGGCAACCCCGGCTCAATCGAACAATAGGAAGGTTCTGCGTCTTCATCTATGCCGGCTTTTCCTATGACAGGCTTTTCGAAAACCATCACTCCCATCATCGACATGCCGGCACTGCCGATGATCCGGATTTCGACGTCGAACATTCCTCAAGCTTCTGGCCCTGGTATGCAAAATTCTTCCGGCATTATTTCGGCTGGCGCGAATTCGGCATGCTCACCATCGCTGTCGTCCTCTACCTCCTCATCCTGCGCGAGCGCTTCCCGACCATGCTGGTGTTTTGGGCGCTGCCGGCCATCCTGTCGTCGATCCAGCTGTTTTACTTCGGCACCTATCGGCCGCATCGCCTCGACGACGAAGGTTTTGCAGATCATCACCGGGCGCGCAGCAATGATTTCTCCCCGATTATGTCTTTGCTGACCTGCTTCCACTTTGGATATCATCATGAGCATCACGACGCGCCCTGGGTGCCGTGGTGGAAGTTGCCCGCGCAACGTCAGTCAGTCCAGCGCGCAAGAGCCAACTGAGGTCGAGAATGGAAAGCCTGATAGATTACCTGGTCCCGACCTTGCTGGTGATCGGCACCGTCGTGTTCATGGAGTGGTTCGCCGCTTGGTCGCACGAACATATCATGCATGGCTGGGGATGGCGCTGGCACAAGTCTCATCATGAGCCGCATGACGAGACTTTGGAGAAGAACGATCTTTATGCCGTCATCTTCGCTGTCTTCGCAGTTGGCCTCTTTTGGATCGGCTCGCACTGGTTCTGGCCCTTGTGGTGGATTGCCGTCGGCATATCGATCTATGGGATCCTGTACTTCTTCATGCATGACGGATTGGTCCACCAGCGCTGGCCGTTCAAATACGTCCCGCGCAAGGGATATTTGAAGCGCGTCTACCAGGCGCATCGCCTGCATCATGCCGTGGAAGGCCGCGATGGCTGCGTTTCCTTCGGCTTCGTTTACGCCGAGCCGGTAGACCAGCTCGTCAGACAGCTTCAGGACAACAAGCAGAAGCTCGGGTCGAAGACGCAAAGGGAAGAAGACCAGCGTGCCCCTGCCGAGTGATCGTCGGCTGATCGATCACGTGATCAGTCGAGCGACTATGGCCGCTGCCAAAGACCAGCGCGCGAGACGTCCGATTTCGTCAAACGCGTGCGTGCCACAT
The DNA here is from genome assembly GCF_004358025.1 of Rhizobium deserti. Lineage (GTDB taxonomy): Bacteria > Pseudomonadota > Alphaproteobacteria > Rhizobiales > Rhizobiaceae > Neorhizobium > Neorhizobium deserti. The sequence continues at coordinate 6,583 of NZ_SMTL01000003.1, forward strand.
CGCCGAGCGCGAGCGCCAACAGTGCCGCCTTTTCTGCCTTCGAGGTGGAAACCCGTTCGTTCCAGGCTGCAGGTCCGCCGGCCCGCAACTTGCTGCCGATCGCCCTATAGACACGGCGCGCTGCGGCAATCGCCCAAGCCGACCGTGGAGGAAGGGCCCCAATGCCGCAAAACGCCGACGCGTAATAGGTCTCGGCCAGGTCCAGAAGCTCGAGCGCAGCCGCATATAGCGCCGGCCGTTGTGACAGGTCTTCCGGATCCGGCCTGTCAATCCCATACCGCGCGAGCAGCTCAGTGGGAAGGTAGACCCGCCCTGCCCGCGCGTCCTCGACCACGTCCCGGGCGATGTTCGTCAACTGAAAGGCAAGGCCAAGGTCGCAGGCCCGATCAAGGGTCCTTGCCTCGCGCACGCCCATGATCATGGCCATCATCACGCCGACAACGCCGGCCACGTGATAGCAGTAGTCCAGCGTCTCCGAGATGGTCGAATAACGGCGGTCCGTCACGTCCATCTCGAAGCCGGTGAGCAATTCCTCCGGATGTCGGGCCGGGATCCGGTGGCGTTCGACGACCCTTCGGAGTGCCTCGAAGACGGGATCGGATGTCCGCTCACCCTGCAATGCCGCGGCCGTCTGACGCCGCAGAATATCCAAGCGTTGCTGCTGGCCGATCCGGAAGTCCTGGCTCTGGGCATGGCCCAGCACCTGTCCGTCGACGACATCGTCGCAATGGCGGCACCAGGCATAGAGCATGACCGCATCGTCGCGGGTTTGGCGATCGAACAGCCGCGCCGCCGCGGCAAAGCTTTGCGACCCTTGAGCGATGGCGACTTCGCTGATTGCGACCACGGCATCGCTCATGCCCGGGCATCCGCGATCATCAAGCCGGCCGTGGCCTTGGCCGAACCGACGACGCCGGGTATGCCGGCACCCGGATGGGTTCCGGCACCGACGATATACAAGTTCGGGATCTGGTCATCGCGATTGTGGGGGCGAAACCAGGCGCTCTGGGTCAAGATGGGTTCGACCGAGAAGGCCGAGCCGAGATGGGCGTTCAGTTCCTCGCGGAAGTCGAACGGCGTAAAGTGCCGCACGGTTACCAGATCTTCCAGAAGGCCGGGAATATAGTGGTCGTTGAGGTATTTCAGGATGCGGTCCCGGTATTTCGGGCCTTCGACATTCCAGTCGATCTCGGCAGTACCCAGATGCGGCACGGGTGACAGCACATAATAGGCGCTGGATCCGGGCGGTGCCAGGCTGTCGTCGGTCACTGAGGGGGCATGCAGGTAAAGCGAGAAATCTTCGGCCAGACCATCGGTGCCGAAGATTTCGGTGATCAGTTCGCGGTAGCGCGCACCGAACAGAACCATGTGGTGCTTCAGTTCGGGATGGGTGGTCTTGAGGCCGAAATAGACGACGAAGAGGGACATGGAGAAGCTCTTCTTTTCCAGCGCCCGAGCGTTCGACTGACCGCGTGCGGTGTCCCGCAGCATGTGCTTGTAGGTATGCACGACATCGGCATTCGAGGCGATCTGGTCGAAGGCGTGACTTCTGCCGTCCTTTAGGATGACGCCGGTCGTACGGTTTTCCCTTGTCTCGATCCGGTCGATTTCCGTGCTGAGATGCACCACTCCTCCAAGATCCTCGAAAAGCTTGACCATGCCGGCAATGAGCGCACCGGTACCACCCTTGGCAAACCAAACGCCGCCCTTGCGCTCCAGGGCGTGGATCAGTGCATAGATCGACGACGTCCGGAACGGATTGCCGCCCACGAGCAGCGAATGAAAGCTGAATGCCTGGCGCAGCTGGTCGTCCTTGATGAACTGGCTGACCTTCGAATAGACGCTGCGATGGCTTTCAAGCCGCATAAGCTGCGGCGCAACCTTGATCATCGACCAGAAATTGAGAAAAGGAACAGTGCCGAGCTTTTCATAGCCTTCCCGGTAAACGTCTTCCGAATAGGCCAGGAACTGGCGGTAACCGGCCACATCATCCGGTGATTTGAGGGCGATCTGCCGATCAATCTCCGTCTGGTCATTGGCGTAGTCGAAACGGAAGCCATCCTCCCAGCACAATTGGTAGAAGGGCGTCACGGGCAGCAGTGTCACGTAATCGGACAGGCGCCTGCCCGAAAGCGCCCAGAGTTCCTCCAGACAGCCCGGATCGGTAATAACGGTTGGACCCGCATCGAAGGTGAAGCCGTCGTCGGTGTAAACATAGGCCCGGCCGCCGGGCTTGTCGCGCTTCTCGAAGATCGTCGTCTGGATGCGAGCGCTTTGCAGGCGAATGGCGAGCGCCAAGCCGCCAAAGCCGGCACCGATCACTGCCGCTGTCTTGATCTGACTGTTCATGGGCTTCCATTTTTCAGCAAGGGCGCTTCCCGCAGACATGCAAGCGCGCGATGGATGGGAACGGGAGGCTTCCCGATGAGAATGCGTGCAATGTCTCCGCGGCTCGTTCGGCCGGCATAGAAGCGTTCGATCAGTGGCTGGGGAAGCTTGTAGAAGCGCTCCAGCACAAGATGGCGCCGGTCCGGACGGGCGGCTCGAAACAGCATCCGGTTGAGCAGGCGGTAGAAGCCGTGTCTTCGGTAGTGCGCCGAAGCATATTGCCGGATGATACCAGCGAGCGTCGCGCTGTTGCTTGGCCACCGGGCGGCGATCAGATTGGCGAGCCGTACCGCTTCCGGAAGACTGTATCCGGTGGTCGGATGAAAGAGCCCGGCTCGCAGACCCGCCTGTGGAACATCGGTCGGCAGTTCGGACCAGAACCGCTCGAAATCATGTGCAAGGGTGATGGGCAAGACGCCCCGCTCCCGGCGGATGATCCGGTCGATAGTCCAGTGCTGGGCGGATGCGTAGTCGCGGACGTCTTCAGCCAAGGCTGTTTCGTCCAGGTTTCGGTCGTCCGAATAGCGCGTGTCCTCGATCAACAGCCGCGTCGGAGAAAGCGGCAGCACGTAAAGGAAGCGGTAGCCGTCACGCTGGTCGACGGAGGCATCCATAATGACCGGGTCGATTAGCGCATGCGGTTGGCGAAGCTCCACTTCGAGACCTAGGAATTTCTGATAGCCCAGCACCATGGCCCGGCTGAGCCGGTAGCCGCGGCAATCGATGACGCAGGAGGCATATTGCGAGGTGCCATTCGACAAGGTGACCTGGTCCGGATGCAGCGCCACCGCGGGCGTGTTCTTCCGCAGCTCGACATTGGCCAGGCGCTCCATCGCAGCGATTACAGAGGCGGAGGTCAGCGAGGAATAGCCGGAGGTCAGATGCCGCCGGTGATTGCGAAACTGAACCGACTGGCCATTCCAGTGATGCGCGACAAGGGGCTGCAGCCATGTCAGGTCGGCAGCCTCCACATCCGCATCGTGAAAGGACCAGGTATGTTCACCAAAGGGTGTGTCGCTGCTCTCCAGGATGAGGATCCGGCCTGGATTTTCTCGGCAGGAGAGTCGCTGCGCGATAATGGCGCTGGCGATTCCTGCTCCAACCAGAACGAGCGGGGGCTGTTCGTCAGGCAAAACTTCCGCTCCCTTTGTTGTCGGCTGAAGCCTTCAAGCCAAGGCTAAGCGTCCGCTGCCACAAGGCGTGCGGTGAGGTCGTGACGGCAATGGTCGGTCCGATTGAATAGGTCATTCCCCGAACGGAACGGCCTCCATTCTGGCGCGGCGCAGGTCTGCCAGGGTGGCCGATCCGGTGCAAAAGCAGGCAACGCGCAATTGCGCCGACATGATCTTGAAATGCTCCGCCACGTCTTCCGGAGACGAAGTGGCCGACTTCAGGACGGAAGCGGCCTGACCGACCAGATCCGCTCCGATGCGGATGGCCTTTGCAGCATCAACTCCCGTGCGAATGCCGCCCGAACCGATGATGAATGCGTGGGGGCTCGCCTTGCGCAGCGCGGCGATCGCCCATGCCGTAGGCTGGCCCCAGTCGCCAAAGGCAGAGGCGACGGCGGCCTCGGCTGGCGTTCTGGCGCGCAACGCTTCTACTGCGGCCCAGCTCGTGCCGCCCGCGCCGGCGACATCGATGATCTTCACGCCGACGGCATCCAGCGTGGCGGCTATGGAAGGAGAGATCCCGGAGCCCACTTCCTTCACCACCACCGGAACGTGAAGAGTTTGGCACAGAGATCCGATCTTCTGGGTGAGCCCGGTCCAATCGCGGTCGCCTTCCGGCTGGACCGCCTCCTGCAAAGGGTTGAGGTGAATGATCAATGCATCGGCATCGATCATCTCCACCGCCCTGCGCGCCTGATCCAGTCCATAGCCGGTATTGAGCTGAGCTGCTCCAATATTGGCGAGGATCGGAACGGAGGGAGCAAGACGCCGGAGCTCTAGGTTCATGCCCCAGTCCGCATTCGTATCGATGGCAACCCGCTGAGATCCTACGGCAAAGGGAATGCCGATCGCTTCACAGGCGATAGCGATATTGTGATTGATCTGTTGAGCCTTCTCCGCACCGCCCGTCATCGAACTGACCAGGAAAGGCATGGCAATCCGCTTGCCCAGAAAATCTCCCGATAAATCAATGGCTGCCATGTCGATTTCCGGCAAAGCGACATGCTCGAAGCGTATTGCCTCAAAACCGGTTGCTATGCTTCCAGAAACAGAACTGCCGGCCAGAACAATATCGAGATGCTGTTTTTTTCGTTCGGCGAGCATTTGGTTCTTTCATCCGGCGATGCGTGCCACAGATATAGTTTGCATAACCGGCAAGCCGGCACTGGAACTACGATATAGGTTAGGCTTGCGGAATGTCCTGCACACTCACTCAATTTTCTGTCACTCCGGATGATGTCAAGGAGCCTGAACTGCAGATTAGCTGGATGCAGAAGAACCCACTGCAGGAAGACTGTCGGCTTAAAATCCAAAATATTAAGGCAAAGGTCGAAGACAGACTGGATCTTCTCCTAGAGGGCAGTGAGTATACGCCGACTAACCTTCTTGCGGCGATGAGACATGCACTGCTCGGCGGCGGCAAAAGGTTTCGGCCACTCCTGTTCATCCTGACCATGCCGGAAGGCAAGCATGAGGACGCCGCCATAGACATCGGCTGTGCGTTCGAAATGGTTCACACGGCTTCGCTGATCCTTGACGATCTGCCGTGCATGGACGATGCCGACCTGCGACGGCAGAAGCCGACGACCCACAAGATGTTCGGCCAGGCAACAGCAATCCTTGCTGCCATCTCTCTCCTGACCCGCGGCATGAACATCGTTGCCTCGGTAGAGGGCGTACCAGCCGAAAGACGGGCTAGGCTAGTCGCCATCTTGACCCATGCCGTAGGTCACACCGGCTTGGCGGCCGGTCAGGAGGTCGATCTGACAGATGCGGTCGACGCTCCCATGGACGTGGAGCAGAAAAACTGGCTGAAGACCGGGACGTTCTTTTCAGCAATGGCGGAAATGGCTTCTATTGTCAGCAATCGGAATGATGCAGAAGCTGCAGCACTTTCAGAACTCGCTTTTCATGTCGGTTCGGCCTTCCAGGCGCTCGATGACCTCTTGGACGCGACAGCGCCGACCAGCCTGCTCGGCAAAGACATCGGCAAGGATATCGGCAAGAGCTCGATGATCAACGACCGGGGCGAGGAAGCCACCCGCCTGGCCTATCTGTTCCATCTCGACTCGGCCAATGCTGCCCTGGCCCTCTGCGGTGTCGAGGAGGAGCCGGTGCGCCTGATCCTGAGGTCCGTTCATCAGATGGCGTTCCGGCAGGAAATGGCCGTCTAACGACGCCCTGTTAACTGGCGCTGCCGGGGCCGTGCCCGGCGGCGGCCTCTATGATGGTGACAGCCTTAGCCAGCCCGCCAGCGACAGCGATGGATGTGCCGACCTGTCTTGCCCGCTCCGCATAACCGGTGTCCGAGAGCAGCGTGCTGATGGCATTCTTCATCTTCCCGGCAGTCAGGAACCGGGAAGACAGGCGCAAACCCAGGCCGTGATGTAGGATGCGAGCGGAAACGCCCGGTTGATCGAAGGCGATCGGCAGCGCGAGCAGCGGTGTCCCGAATTCCAGTGCATCCATGACCGTGTTGAGCCCGCCATGGGTGATGCAGAGATCCGCGCGCGCGAGCACCGCCCTCTGCGGGGCAAAATCGGTAACCCAGGTCGCACCCAAGGCGGCTTCCTGCTTCTTGGTCAAGCCGCCGCAATGGGCGACAAGCAGTTGCACATCAAGCTCCCGGCAGGCCATCGCGGCGGCGCGAAACAGCCGGTAGCGGTGGCCCTGCAGCGTGCCGAGCGACATGAAGATAAACGGCCGATCCGGGTCTACGGCAAAGGGGATCTCCCCTCCTCCGCTCTCTCGTCGCAAGGGTCCGACCATGTGCAGGTTTCGGTCGGAGTTCTGACGGGGGAAGTCGAAGGCCACGGTTGTCTGGGCGATTGTGGCGAGCCTGGAAAGGCAGGTCTGCAAGTCTTCCAAAGGCTCCTGCAAACCAAAACCGCGAGCCCATCGCCTGATCATCCGCCTTTGCTCGGTCAGCAGGAGGCGGGCAATGCGCTCACCTCCGCGGTTGCGCCGGATGCCTTCCTCACTGGGGTCGTAGGGCCATGGCAGGAACGGAAGCGGGATACCGACATCCCGCTCCACAGGCAGCGCGCAGGCAATCAAGATCAGCGGAAGGCCGAGATGCCGCGCCACCAGCCCCGCCGCCGGTTCCATCTGGTCGCCGAGGATTGCATCGACACCCAAAGCCTTGATATGTGCCGGCGCGTTCCGGCAGATCGCGTCCGTCAGCACCGCCGTGTCGTGAACGGTCTTGAGAATCCCAAGGAAACCGCTCGGCCTCGACGCGCGGGTTATGACGGCATTCAGCCGCCGCTCGTCCGTCCCCTCGACCGGCTGAACGTCGAAGCCTGCCGAAACATACTGCTCCGCCCCCTTGTGCACGAGGAAGCTGATGCGATGACCTCGACGACCAAGCTCCTCACCGATCGCCTCGAAAACAGCAATATGGCTCTTGAACGGAGGGCAAACGAGGGCGAAATGCAATGAAGCGCTCCTGTTTTTTTCAGGCTTTTTGGCTAATCGAAGCCTTTATTCGAGGGCGGCAGTCGTCCTTGAGGGCATCGTCAGATCGTCGTCGCTGACACGATAATACGCAGCATCCCTGCGACGACGCTATCGCCTATCAGCAGAAAAGTCGCCAGCTCGAGCCCGATCATGGCCGACACCGTCCAGCCTGTGCGCAGACGGGATGCGACTAAGAAACCAAGAATGGCAATCACCGTATCGGCGAATGAATTGGCAATGCTGTCGCCGGAATAACGGAGGCCGCTGCCTTCGGTACCAAATATTTGGATGATGAAGGGAAGATTTTCGAAAATCTCCCACAAGACACTGCTGGCGAGCGCATAGGTCGCACGCCGGGCTAGGTGCCATTGTGGCCTGATCGCCTTCAGCCACAGAAACAGCCCGCAGCCGAATGCCAGATGGAGGAAAGAATAGGGATCTGTCAGCTGCTGCGAATTCTGAGCCGGGTCCAGGGCTCCTTGCCATAAACGCACCGATCCACAGGCGCAAAACCATTGCCGATCCAGCAGCAGCAGAACCGTGATCTGTAAGACAAGGATCACGAAGGAAATGAATATGTAACGGCCATAAGGACTATGCGCGCCCGCTTCAGCTCGCGACACGACGCTCATCCTATCGCTCATCCATCCTCCTGCGGCTTGATCGGTCTCGCCGAATACCTCGACCAGAGCTCGACCAAAGACATAGGGCAGAGAACGGCTGCAGCCAGACCTGCGATCAGCCGAACCGGATGTTCACCCAGCCGGGTGGCTGCGACTTCGAATATGCGCAGCAAACATCTATGGAGAGGCTGGCTCGCCTACGGGCCAAGCGGCAAGCGCCTGCTCGGCAACCGCCTGAAGCTTCTCACGGCAGAAGCCGGCTTTCGCCTGAACAGCGATCCCGTGGATAACGGCAAGCACATAGGCGGCAAGAACGTCGGGCCTGGCAGTCTTGGGTAAATCACCTTCGTCCCTTGCGCGCTCAAGGCGTTGGCGAAGCTGTTCCTCCACCCCTGCCCGCGCCTCTATCAGCGCTTGCCTGACAGGCTCGGCATCGTCCGATCCGGCGAGAACTGCATTGATGCCCAGACACCCCGGATGATCCGAATAGCGGGTGTTGTGGTTTACCGCGTTGGTGAAGAGGTGAGCGACAACTTCACGCGACGTAGGCAACTTCAAAGCAAGGGGAACGTAGTCCAGGTATTGCTCGTAATAGCGGACAAGGACCTTGCGGAAGAGCTCCTCCTTGTTGCCGAAGGCGGAATAAAGCGCCGGCCTTTCGATACCTGCCGCCTCGGTCAAGTCGGCATAGGACGCGCCCTCATAACCCTTGCGCCAAAACACGCAGAGGGCGGCATCCAGCGCCTGCTCGACGTCAAACTCCCGACGGCGTCCCATCAGCTCTGCTCAGTTATTTTCATAATGGTCATTATTAAACCGCTTGACCTATCCTGTCAATTTTCATACCGTCCATTACTGTAATGATCGTTACGTAAAACTTGGCGGCGCGATCAGCATCGGAAGTCATCATGGAAGGTTCCAACATGTCGAACATACTCAAAGGGAAGGTTGCGCTCGTAACAGGAGGCTCACGGGGCCTGGGTGCGGCCACCGCAGAAGCCTTTGCGGATCACGGCGCAGACGTGGCCATCAGTTATGCAGCCTCGGCCGACAAGGCGCAGGCGGTTGTTGAGAGGCTCAAGGCGAAGGGCGTACGCGCCATTGCCGTGCAGAGCGATCAGGCCGACCTCAGCTCTGCCAAGCCGCTGATCGACCGGGTCATGGCCGAGTTTGGCAAGCTCGACGTACTCGTCAACAATGCCGGCATTGCCATTCAGGGTCAGCTGGTGGACGATCCCGAACTCGATGGCGAAACCTACAATCGCCAATGGCAGGTCAATGTGCTTGGCACGATCGCCAATACCCGCGCCGCGGCACCTAAGCTTACCGACGGCGGCCGGATCATCTTCGTCGGCTCGCTGCTCGGATCATCCATTCCCTTTCCCGGCGTGGCCGACTATGCCGGCACGAAATGGGCATTGGCCGGATATGCCAAGGGCATTGCCCGAGATCTTGGACCCCGCAACATCACTGTCAACATCGTCCAGCCGGGCATCATGCCAACCGACATGGCCGCAGACGTGGCCGGTGAACTGCCCAACCGCGATGCCATCCTCGACATGCATCCGATCCGCCGCATCGCAACCCTTGAGGAAGTGGCGGCAACCATCTGCTTCCTGGCTGGGCCGCATGCCGGCTACATCAATGGCGAGACGATCAACATTGCCGGTGGCCTCGGCATCTGATTTGCCGAAAGCACGATCCTCATCAGCACGTCAGGACACCAAGTCTTTTTTTCTTGGATCCCGTTAGAGCAAGGCAGCTCTGGTGAGGAGCGATGGATGGTCGGCGCCGCCTGACCGGCCGATCGGGATGATTGAGCTCCGTCATCCCGATCGGTCAAGACAAGCTCAACTTGATGACTAGTAAACAAGCTAGATTGAAGATCTGCATCGCCGCATTAGATGAGGCGAATCCCGCTTCTGCAGCCTATCTATAAACTGGCTGCATAAGTGCCAGCGCAAAACGGTTCTTATCTTCAGAAACCGTGCGGCTACATAGGCATGGAACGGCACATGTCCGCCAAGCAAAGGAGCGTCAGATGAAGATCGACAAGAATGGTTCGCAGCCATCAGCCAAAGGCCCTTCCGACTGGTTTACCGGAACGGTGCGCGTCGATCCGCTGTTTGCACCGAACGAGGCGCGCCGAGGCGCCGCGGCAGCCGTCACCTTCGAACCGGGTGCCAGGACTGCCTGGCATACCCATCCGCTCGGACAAACGCTGATCGTAACAGCCGGATTGGGTCTGGTTCAACGCGAAGGCGGCCCGATCGAAGAAATCCGTCCAGGCGACGTGGTCTGGTTCGAGCCGGACGAAAAGCACTGGCATGGAGCATCGCTGACAACAGCCATGACGCATATCGCCATTCAGGAGAACCTGAACGGAAAGGTCGTCGACTGGATGGATCATGTTACAGACCAGCAGTACCAGGGTGAGCCGTAATACCATCGAGAGTGAGAGGCACGCATGCGGCCACGTATCATCTGCCATATGACGAGCTCGGTCGATAGCCGCCAGCGGGTCGACCGTTGGACGAAGCCGGCGGCGGGTATTTCATCAGACGTGCTCCTGGGCCACTACGACCAAGTCTACACAAGGCTCGACACCAGTGGATGGATCGTAGGGCGCAAAACCATGGGCTATTATGCGGAGGAGCATCAGCCTGAGAATATCAGTCTTGACCCAGCTGATAGACACCGGCTTTGCGAGAGACGGCGATGACGGACTTGCCGATGCCCTTGATGCAATTGGCTAAGGCTGGGAGCCGGCTTAAGCTTCAGCCTGCCCTGTCAGGATCTCGCGCACCTTCTGTGCGAGGTCGTCTATGGCAAAGGGCTTGGTGATCATTTCCATGCCCGGCGCCAGGAAATCACCTCTGGAGGCCGCCGTCGCCGCGTACCCGGTGATGAAGAGGACCTTGAGCTTTGGCCGATTACTCAGAGCAATTTCTGCGAGTTGGCGGCCGTTGAGGCCCGGCAAGCCGACATCGGAGATCATCAAGTCGATGCGTTCCTTGCCCTCCAGAAGCGGAATGGCTTGGTTGCTATCGACTGCCTCTATGACTTGATATCCAAGGTCCTTGAGGACATCGACGACCAGCATGCGTACCGAAGCGTCGTCCTCCACGACAAGGACTTTCTCGCCTTCCCCACGGGGCGGAACGTAAACCGGATCCTCATCCAGAATGGCCGCAGCGACGTCTTCGTGGCTGCCGGGAAGGTAGAGCTTGACGGTGGTGCCAAGGCCCGTCTCGCTATAGATGCGCACATGCCCGCCCGACTGCTGCGCAAAGCCATAGATCATCGAGAGGCCAAGACCTGTACCCTGGCCGATCGGCTTGGTGGTGAAGAAGGGATCGAAGGCCTTGTCGATAGTCGCTTGCGACATGCCAATGCCGGTGTCGCTGACCGCAATCACCACGTAGTTGCCGGGCTGAAGGCTTTCTTTTTGGGCAAGATCGGCCTCTCCCAGGGCCGCATTGGTTGTCTCGATGGTCAGCTTGCCGCCTTCCGGCATGGCATCGCGGGCATTGATGACCAGATTGAGGATGGCGCTTTCCAGCTGGTTCGGATCGGTGACGGCTTTCCAGGTATCCGCAGCAATATTGATCATCAACTCGACCTGCTCGCCAAGCGTGCGGCGAAAGAGATCTTCCATGGAAGAAACCAGCTGCTTGACATCGAGGGATTGACGGTCGAGGGACTGACGTCTGGAAAAGGCAAGCAGCCGGTGCGTCAGTGCCGCGGCACGCTCGGCGGAACTGGTGGCCGCATCGATAAACTTGTCGAGTTCGTCGAGCCGTCCGGCAGCAATCCTTCTTCGGATAACGGAAAGAGCACCGATCACTCCCGTTAACATGTTGTTGAAATCGTGGGCGATTCCGCCCGTAAGCTGGCCTACTGCTTCCATCTTCTGGGCCTGGCGCAACTGCGCCTCGGTTTCCTGAAGCGCCGCCCTCTGCTCCTTTTCGATCGTCACGTCGCGGCCATAGGCATACACCACGTCGCCTTCATGCGAAGTGGTCCAGGAAATCGTCCGCGGCGTGCCGTCCCGGTGCGTCAGACGGATTTCGAGGTCAGAATGGAGGTTCTCAATGACATCCTTCAGGAGTGCCCTGATCTGGTCGCGGTCCTCGGGCCAGACGGCGTCCAAAACCCTGCTGCCTATTACGGCCTGCGGCTCGGTCCCGAGAATGGTAGACCAGGCCGGATTGACGTCGCGAAAGACGCCGTCAGTGCCTATGACGACCAGAAGGTCACGCGAATTCTGCCAGACACGGTTCCGCTCCTGAATGCTTTCCCGAGCCCGCTCTGCCAGAGCCTGGTTGGCTTCTCGCAAACGCTGCTGGGTCCGCTTGGCGTCCGTTACGTCAAAGATGACGCCAATATAGCGCCGGCCTTCGGCCTCGATGTCGTCGACATATTCGCCTCGCCGGGCCAGCCATCGCTCGGCACCGTCATCCGGCCGAGTAATGCGGAACTCGGCGTTGCTTTCATCCTGGAAACCATTCGGGTTCTGCAGGTTGATGATAGGATTGTCGTCGGGATGGATGAGTAGGTTGAGGGTGCGCACGGGAAGCACCTTGGCCGGATGCAGCCCGAACAGGCGACAAAATTGTTCCGACACATTGATCGTGCCGTATCCGGAAACATATTCGAACGTGCCGATCCCGCCCGCCACCTGCGCAATGCGCAGCCGTTCCTGGGTTCGCTTCTGCTCGGTGATATCGACCAGCATGCCGATGAATTTCACCGGCTCGTCATTATCGTCGTAAAGAGCCCTGCCGCTGGCGTGGACCCAGCGAAAACCCCCGTCATCGCGCAGCAGGCGGTACTCGCGGGAAAACAGGGCCGAGCCTCCAAGGATGCCCGCGACCGCCAGCTTGACGCGCTTCAGATCATCGGGGTGTATGGCATTAAAGAAATGCTCGGTTGATACACCTTGCGCCAGGACAAGCGGGTCCTGATTGGTGATGGCCGCAAAACGAGCGTCGGCGGTAAGCCGCTTTGCCGGGATGTCCCATTCCCAGCCGCAGGTCGCCCCGGCGGCATCGATCATCAGCTTCAATCGCTGGCGCGCAAGGTCCAGCTCCGCGTTCAGCCCGCTGTCCATAGAGGATAATGTTACCTGACTCATTTTAAGTTGCGATATCGCCTTGGCTTTGCGTTCACGTCACACGCTCGATGAAGTCAGCGATCAGCATTTTTAGTTTATCCAGCGACGGCAGATCCATGATCATGGCTATATAGCCGCGAATATCATGCTCGCGCACCGAAAAGTTGATATACAAGAAAAGCACGAAGCTATCCTCATTCGATGTCTCGAGAACGTCGAACAGGTGCTCGCTGTCGCCGCGCAGGACATCAGGTAGCGACATCTTCAAGCTGTGCTGCAGCATGTTGGCCATGGAGCCAAGACAGCCGTTGAGAATGATATTGCCTGTCTCGGTCAGAGCCTCGTCTTCCATGTCGATCAGCTCGTCTTCGGTCATTTCGCCGCCGACGATGGCACGCGCGAGCGACAATCCGTTGCTTTCCGGGAAGATAAGCAGAGCCCGGCCCGAAAATGGCCCTTCGAAATGCTGTTGTACGGCGATCAGGCCTTCGCTTTCGCGCTGGCCGATGAGAGCTGCAGCCGACCTGCGTGTGACGATCGCGATGGATGGAACAGACAGGATAACCTGCTTGTTGACCATTTTGCGCAGGCTGGCCGCCGCTCTGCTAACGCCGATATTGACGACCTCGGTGAGCGCGTCTCGTTCCAGTTCGCCAAGGAATATTTCCGCCTGCGTCATGGTGCCGCCTTCTTCAGCCGAAGGGCGGCGCCCGACAGGAAGCCGCTCAAGGCCTCCTGGGTGACGGGTTTGGCAACGAAAGTGGCGTTCAGCTCACGGACACGAAGAATGACTTCGTCCTGAACATTGGCGGTGATGATGGCGATCGGCATGCTGGCATTTTTGGCCCGAATTTCCGCGGCCAGTTCCAGTCCGTCCTTGTCCGGCATATTGAAGTCGAGGATCGCGACGTCGATCTGCTGCTCGTCGAGGATCTGCAAGGCGTCTGCAGCGCTTCCAGCCTCGATCCGCTGCCAGTCGGGCTGCAGGGCGGCTATTGCCTTGCCGGCGACAATACGCGCCAGCTTGCTGTCGTCGACCACCAATACTGCTACCATTCCCGGCCCCTTACTTAGCAATGCCTCACAATTTTATCCATATTGCGCTCCCCCTCCGACCGCAAGCTTGCAATGGCCTGCTCAACCTGCCTTGGCAAGCCTGAAAGCCATTGCTAAAAGCACTTTCTCCGGCATGGACGATGCCGCATCCAAGCCGGCAATCTTCGGCTGAAGGAACATCAGTGCCTGCCAGATGGACGTGTGAATATCGGTCGCGCCGCCCAGATCGACGGCAAGCCCGGGATGGCTTTCCAGATGCGCCACCAGCGTCTCGACCTCTTCGACGCCGCACTTGCCGCTGAGAATGACGGTATGCGGCTCCAGACTGACGGTCATTGGACGAGCTCCTCCAGATTGAGCACCAGCAGCACCTTACCATCGCCGAGCAGAGTTGTTCCGGAAACACCCGGTATATTACGCAGAAGGCCGCTCAGCGGGCGAGTTAAGGTTGCGGCCCTGTCGGCTATGCCGTCCACGGCAATGCCGAGGCGTTCATTACCGACCTGGACGATCAGGACCTTGAGGTCGCCTGCCTTCGCCTGGGCTTGCGGCATCTGCAAAAACTCGCCGAGATAAAGCAGAGGAACTGTCTGATCGCGAAGCACGAAGGCTTGCCCCGCCCTGACCGACTGCACGAGATCGCGGCGCAATCGATGAGTTTCGACGATCTCGTCGATCGGTATGCCATATCGTTCGCTGCCGACCTCCACGACCATCAGCTGCGACATGGAGAAACTGACCGGCAAGCGCAGGGAGAAGACCGTGCCCGCACCAGGGTTGCTAGCGATCTCGACGACCCCGCCGAGTCGGTGAAGCGCGTTTCGAACGGCGTCCAGGCCAACCCCGCGCCCCGATAGATCAGTGACGGCGGAGGCGGTCGAGAAGCCCGGAGCGAAGATAAGCTGCAGCGTCTCCTCGTCGGAAAGCTGCAGCGCGCGGCTTTCCTCGATGAGGCCTTTCGCGACAGCAGCGCTTCGAATACGCGCAGCGTCGACGCCTCTTCCGTCATCGGATAGCTCTATCACCACCTGATCGCCGCGCTGACGTGCCCGCAGGACCAGCCGTCCCCGAGGCGGCTTGGAAGCCGCCAACCGCTCCGCCTCCGGCTCAATGCCATGATCCATGGCATTGCGCACCAGATGAAGCATGGGCTCGAACAAATGCTCAACGATTTCGCGGTCGGCCTCGACTTCCTGTCCTTCGATGATGAAGTCGACCGACTTGCCCAGCCGCGACGCAGTTTCCCGAACCAGCCGTGGAAATCTTCGGAAGGTCTGGTCGAGCGGAATGAGCCGCGCCCGTGTGACAGCGCTATAGAGCGAGCTCACGAGACGGTCTATTTCGTGCTGACTGGCCAGTATAAGACGAGCCAGTCCTTCATTCTCCGCTTCCCGTGCGGTTCGCGCCAGCGGCAGAAGGCCGTTTTTGGCAGTGATCAGCTCGCCAGCTATGCCTAGAAGCGCATCGATCCGCGCTACATCGACCCGCATTGTCATGTTCTGCAGCTCGGGCGCTCCCACGGCTGCTCCGGCTTGAGGTTCGGGTGTGGTCAGCTGGGACGTGCTGCGGGAAGTCAGATCAACGAGACGGACCTGGTCGGGCAGAAGGCGGAAAATCGCTTCAACATCCGCAAGCGGGCTGCCGGACAGCGCCTCGATCACCAGGTTACAGCGAAAGGGATCGTAATCTGCCTTTGACGGCAATGGCTCCTTCAGGAAGACGTCCACATGACGGAGGTCGGAAAGCCGGGCCATGGTGGCGAGAGGATCATCCCCGTGAAAGAAGCATTCCGGATGCGGCTCGTAGCGGATGGCGACGAGATTGCCGCCTTCGGCCATAGAACCTCCGGCATGCTCACGCAGTGCCAGCGCCCAATCGGGAACGGCATCGACCGCAGGCGCTGGGGGCGTCGAAGCTTCGGCCACGCTTCCGACCTTCAGGAGCGCAAGAAGACCGGCCGCCTGCTGGTTCTGCTCGTCGGATAGGCGGCCTGCAACCGTCATGGTATCGAGGTTCCGGTCGATCCACTCGATGACTTCGAGCAATGGATCGATCAGGGCCACATCCACCTCGACATCGCCGGCACGTGCACCGACAAGCAGATCCTCGGCGCAGTGCAAAACAGCCAGTGCAGCACCGAAATCGAAGAGCCCGACCGATCCCTTCAGGGTGTGAATGGCGCGGAACAGGCTTTCCAAGCGCTCCCGATTATTCGGCTCCCGCTCGAGTGCCAGCAGATCATCTGAGGCCTGCTGGATAAGCTCGCGGGCTTCGATCGAGAACTGCAGCATCAGTTCGTCCATCATCGCCCTCCTGCGATCCGGTAGACAATGGCATCCGGAAATCGGACCGGCTCAAACCTTTGGGAAATCCGCGACATGGATTCCGTGTGTCCAAGGCAGATATAACCCTGAGGATCCAGGAGATCGTGAATGTTCTGCACGGCCACCTGCCGTGCTGCATCGTCGAAATAGATGAGCAGGTTGCGGCAGAAGATCACGTCGAATTTGCCGACCGCTGCAAGGCTTTGCCGATCGACGATATTGCCGGGCACGAAGGTCACCGATTCCCGCAGATCGGCGATCAGGCGTCGCTGCGACGAGGTGGTCTCCGGCTCGAAGTAGCGCTCCAAGACATCCGGCGGCAGCTTTGAAAGAGACCTTTGGCCATAATATCCTTCGACGGCCTGCTGCAAGATTGCCGTATCGATGTCCGAGCCAACGATTTCGACATTGTAGGCGTCGACGAGCGGCCAGTTCTCCAGCAGCCAGATGGCGATTGAATACGGCTCCTCTCCACTGGAGCAGGGCATGGACCAGATCCTGATGCGATCGCCGGGCCCTTTGGATCTGATGATAGACGGCAGGATCGAATTGCCGAGGCACGCAAGCTGATGGGATTCACGGTAGAAAAAGGTTTCGTTGACCGTGAAGCTGTTGACCAGAAGCTCGGCTTCCCGCGGGTCACGGCGTAGCGAGACGATATAGCTGCGGGCCGAGGTCATGCCGCTTTGCACAGCAAGATCGGCGACTCGCCTTTCAATGTAGTAGCGCTTGTTTTCCCCGAAGACCATGCCGGTCTTCTTGTAAACAATGGCACATATTTCTTTGAGCTCGCTTGCCGAAAGAGGAAAGGGAGCTGTTTCGGCACTGAGTTTGGGGGGCATTGCCATCAACCGATCCAGCCCACCAGATGGTCGCCGATCTCGTTGAGCGGCCTGATGACGCTCGCGCCATTCAACCGGACGAGTTCGCCCGGCATGCCCCAGACCACGGCGGTCTCTTCCGCTTCGGCTATCGTACGGCCTCCGGAAGCCTTCAGTTCGGCCATGGCAGCTGCGCCGTCATTGCCCATCCCGGTCATCATCACGCCAATGAGATCGCCGGGCGGCACATGCTTCAAGGCCGATTGCACCAAGCGTTCGACGCTTGGATGCCACCGATAGGCAGGACTTTCAGGCGCCACCATCGCCACCAGCGACCCACCTCGTTTCGAGACTAGAATATCGGCATCGCCACGGGCGATATAGATATTGCCTGCTGTAAGCCGCGTCTGGCCCGTCACCTCGGTGACTGTCATTGGACATATCTTGTCAAGCCGACGCGCAAGAGGTCCGGTGAATGATCCGGGCATATGCTGCGCCACGACGACCGGCCAAGGAAAATCGGCCGGTAGCCGGGACAGGACCGCATCCAGCGCTGGCGGCCCACCTGTGGACGTGCCGATCAGAACAAGGCCAGGAACGGAGCTTGCCCCGGGCGACGGTCCGGCAACCGGCCTGCGTACGACAGGTACGCCGCCCTGCGCCATGCGAACCCGTTCCGCCAGACGACGGCTGCGCCTGATCCGCACAGCGGCGGCCAAGCGGACCTTTTCCACTAGCGGAGGTGCCAGTTCATCCATTTTCAGGGAGATAGCGCCGCTCGGCTTGGCTATGAAATCAACGGCCCCGATCTCGAGCGCTGCCAGCGTTTCCTCTGCACCTTCTTCGGTCAAGGAGGAAACCATGACCACCGGACAAGGATGTTCCAGCATGATCCGGTCGAGGCAGGTCAATCCGTCCATTGAGGGCATGTGGATGTCGAGCGTCACGACGTCCGGTTTGAATGTCTGGATGATGTTCAAGGCTTCGGTGCCGTTTCGGGCAAATTCAACCTCGAAATCGCCCTCTGCCACGAAGATCTGGCCGAGCAGTTTGCGCATCAGCGCGGAATCTTCGACGATCAGAAGGCGGATCACGTCGGCGTCACCGCTGTCTTTTCCCTAGCAATCGAGGCGACCACATCCCGTTCGGCCTTGGATAAAAGCTCCTGCGGATTGACGATCAGGACCATGCGTCCTTCGGATTCGAAATGCGCCACACGGTCGAAGACTTCCGTTTCGTCCGAAGAAAATTCCGGCGCTGCGGAAAGTGCCTCGGGGGAAACCGCCTTGACTTCGGATACGCTGTCGACGACGAAGCCGGCCTGCAGCGCACCGATGGTCAGGATGATGGCCCGTGCCTGGCCGCCGCTCTTGGTTTCGGCCAGGTCGAAGCGGGTCCTCTGGTCGATCAGTGGCACCGCCTTTCCGCGCAGGTTAATAACGCCGGACACGAAACTCGGCGCCCCCGGCATCCGCGTGATGTCTTGGGGCACGCGAATGACTTCGTCGACGGCGGCGATCGGCAGGCCATAGGTTTCTTCAGCCAGCCTGAACAACAGGAACTGCTCCAGCGGGGCTCCGCTTTCCGAGGCTGCGGCCATGGTTGACGCTCCAGGCTTTCTTTCGATGACTTGGCTCACCGTCGCATGGCCGAACAGCCTTTCAGGCGACAGGATGGAGATCAGGACGGCGCCATTGTCGATCCGGCCGATCGCATGGATTTCCGCCGTGCCGCGGCCCCTTTGCAGCACCGCAGGCACGGTGTCGATGGCGCTCGGTGGCAGCCGGCGGATCATATCCAGTTCACTCACGACGAGCCCCACCAGTGCCTTGTCGTATTCGATTACTATGATCCGGCTGCCGGCTCCTTCAGGACTTGCGAGCTGCAGTCCGAGAAGGCCGGCAAGCGAGACCACCGGCAGGACAACATCACGCATGGACATCATGCCGAGGACGGCTTCATCCGCATTGGGCACTGCCGCAATCTCGCCGCCCAAGTGCGCAACTTCCCGCACGCTTTCGAGCGGCAGCCCATAGAGTTGCCCGCTAACGCGGAAGGAAAGAAACGTGCTGAGGTCAGCGGAAACCGGACCTGCGGCAGACTGGCTCGCCTCTTGGCCGCGCGCCACCCCTGCCCTTTTTTCGAGCTTGAAAGCACTCTGGAGCGTTTCGTCCAAGTCCAGGACTTTGATTGCGTCGCCGCCCGTTTGCGAGAGCTGCAAAACGTCGTCCACCAGCAGGCCAATTATTCCACTATAGTCGCAAACGATGATCTTGCCGCCGGAAGTTTTCCGCGGCTCCGGATTATGGCTCAGCAATCTTTCCACCGACATGACCGGCAATGGCTGACCACGCAGGTTGACAATCCCGGCGAGCGCCGGCGGGCCGTGAGGCACGCGAGTGATATGCGGCACGGGAAGCACTTCCAGCACCCGCCCCGCGTCAATTGCATGGACCTCCGAGCCAAGCCGGAACAGAAGCCGTCTCTTGCCGTGATCGCTGTCTGGGGGCGATGTCATCCCTTAAAGCCTGGAGACTTGCAGTTCCTCGGCAAGCGAGGCTATCTCTTCGACTGCCGCGGCCAGATCTTCAGCGCCGCGGGACTGTTGCCGCGCTGCGGTTGCTGCCTGTTCAGCCGCAGCACTGGCCTGCTGGGCAACAGCCGCAATCTGCAGCGTCCCCGCCTGGACCTGTTTTGTCGCGACAAGGATGGCCTCGGCGGCATCCAGCACTCCTGTACTACTCTGAACCATGACCTCTATGGCGGCTTCAGCTCCATTCAGCCTGTCGATGATGATGCGGTTTCGGGCAATCTCGGCCTCCGACGTCACGATGATCGATTCCAGTTCGCGCTGCACAGTGGCGATCTGGATGCGGATGGCGCGCACGATGTCCTTGACGCCATCGATATTTTCGCCGGCATCCTGGGCCAACTTTCTAATATCGGTCGAGACGACGGAAAAGCCGCGGCCTGCTTCGCCGGCGCGCGCCGCTTCCACGGAACCGCTGACAGCAAGCATGCTGGTCTGCACCGCGACCAGGATGATGCGATCGACCGTGCGCTCGATTTGAAAACCGATCTCGCCGAGAGCATTCAGTCTCGTCAGCGCATCCCGTGTGTCAGCAAGTGCGCCGGATATTCCGGCGCTGATGGTTTCGAGGCCCGTGCGGTTTTGTTGCAGCAAATCGCGCACTTGGGCGGTTTGGAGCCCCGCCTGCTCGGCACTTGCCCGGACTTGATCGGTACTTCTCTCGATCTGCGCCATGGCGGCATTGGCTTGTTGGGTTGCGGCCGCCTGGGCCTGGGCGCCCCTGCTGATCTGCTCGATGGCGATCAGGATCTGCCCGGCAGCGCCCGAAAGTTCCTGTACGGTCGAGGAAAGCTCCTCTGCGGCGGATGCGACCTCTTCCGCTTGGGAGGAAAGACCTATGTCCGTCATGAGATCATCGGCCAAAGCTGCTAGCGCTTGGGCGGTTTGCTGGCTTTCGTCCAAAGCTGCCGTTTGCTGCTGCACCGCCCGCTGCGCTTCGCTGGCTGCAGCAGACTGCTGCTCGGCCGCGGCCGCGACCGTCTCGGAACCCTTTTGGGCCTCGCGGGTGGCAACTTCCGCTTCAATGGCGGCAACCAGAATGGTCTGGCTGCCTTGTGAGAGCTGGTTGAGGCTTGCGCGGATGGCACCGAGCTCGCCGGCCACTACCTTGCCGACCGTCGTCTGTTCTCTTGCCTTGTCGGCAGCCGACTTGACCAGGTCGGCAATTTCACGGACGCCGCTGACAATTGTTTCGGCATGCTTGGTGACGTCGCGCGAGCTGCGCTCAGCGGTTTCGGCCAGAGCTCGGACCTCGTCTGCAACAACCGCGAAGCCCTTGCCCTCCTCGCCGGCGCGTGCCGCCTCGATCGCCGCATTTAGCGCAAGCAGATTGGTGCGATCGGAAATATCGGCGACGGCAACTGTGGTGGCGCCTATGCTTTCAGCATGAGCCTGCAGATTGTCGATGACAGTAACCGAACCAATTTGACGCGCGGCGTTGGTTTCGATCGCCGTCACCGACCCTTCTATCTGGGCCGCAGAATCAAGAACGATCGCTTGCAGCTCCTCCGTTCTTCGGCGCGCGGCCTCGGCTTCGGCGCGCGTTTCCGAGAAGCGGACCGAGAGATGTGTGGTCGCGGAAAGCGATTCATGGGCGGCACCGGCAGCTTCCTCGGCACCGGACGCGATCTGCTCAAGGGCTCGGCGCAGTTCCTCGGCAGCCGAGGCTGCTTCGGCGACGCCGCTTGCCAATTCTTCCGTTGCCGCACCAATCCGCTCGGCAGCCTTCTGCTGGCGCAGCCGCGAGCGGTCCTGCGACCGGCGGACGACAGCGGTTTTCTCGGCGCCAGGAGCGAGAGGCCCTGCCTTGCTTGCCTTTGCCTTCGCCGCCAGTTGAGAAGTCTTCACGAGCGCCATCGGATGTCCATCATTTTGATTGGCCTGACTGGTTGAAATGCCGCAAGTTGCGATCATGCATAACCAAGGCTGCTGAGATTGCCGAATTGTATGGCGCAAAGGCCAACCCAAATCAATGATGGCTCCATCCGTCTTCGCATTACGGTTACCTTGAGGCTGACGCCGGCAAAGGGGCCGGTTCTTGAAGAGGTTTCACGATCAGCGAACACATGTCGCTCCGGTCGATACCGACGCAGAAACGTCGCAAGCTGCCACGCAAGATAA
This sequence comes from Rhizobium deserti, assembly GCF_004358025.1. Classification (GTDB taxonomy): domain Bacteria; phylum Pseudomonadota; class Alphaproteobacteria; order Rhizobiales; family Rhizobiaceae; genus Neorhizobium; species Neorhizobium deserti. Next base: position 28,253 of record NZ_SMTL01000003.1, read on the forward strand.
AGAGATGACCGCACTGCCAGCTCCCGAGCAGCAAATTGCGCCTCCGTCAGCATGTCAGGGAACGAAAATCGACGCACGGGGTTGACGGACCGCAAAGATAATAATGAATCAGGAGCTCATCATGGGTCGCGGTATTCTTCTCTGGCTGCTTGGCATTCCATTGCCGATCATCATTCTGCTCGTTCTCTTCATGCGTTGAGGGGAACTCAGATGGCGTTCACAACATCAAGCGGGACATCGGCCTTGCCGGTCGAGTCCTCGAAATCGGCGATTAGCTGGGGCCCAATTATTGGCGGCGCAGCGTCAGCCATCGGCGTCACGCTGATCCTCGTCATGTTCGGCTCCGGCCTGGGTCTGACGATGATTTCCCCATGGTCGGATCAGAGCAGCTCCGCTGAAACGGTGGGGCTCAGCGCCGCTATCTGGCTCGTCGTCGTGCAATGGCTTTCGGCTGCTCTCGGCGGCTACCTGACGGGACGCCTGAGAACGAAGTGGGCAGCGGTCCATACGGACGAAGTCTTCTTTCGCGACACCGCACATGGCTTCGTCACCTGGGCGATTGCTACCATCATCGTGGCGGGCTTCCTTACGTCTTCGCTGACATCTCTTGCCGGTGCTGGCGCCTCTGCTGTCGGAACAGCAGCACAGACGGCAGGGATTGCGGGATCCGCTGCAGCGGCCTCATCCAGCGATGACACGTCGAGCAACCCAGCCACGGGCTACTTCACCGATGCTCTTCTTCGTCCGCAGCAGATCTCTGCCCGCGCCGAAACAGACAATGGTGCCGCCACGGCTGAAATCTCCCGCATTCTCGCCAATGGTGCAACAGCCGGCGGCGTGCCGGAAGAAGACAAGGCTTATATGGCTGGCATCGTCGCTGCCCGTACCGGCCTTTCTCCGGAGGAAGCCAGAGGCCGTGTCGATGGCGTCCTGAAGCGGGTAGAAGACGCCAAGAATGCTGCCCAGCAGGCAGCCGACGAAGCTCGCAAGGCAGCCGCGACCACGGCCCTGATCGGCTCGCTCTCGCTGCTGGTCGGCGCTTTCATCTCCTGCGCAGCGGCAGCCTTGGGCGGCCGGCAGAGAGACGAAGAAGAAGACCTGCTGATCACCCGGGTCTGATTTCAGCCAATACCGAAAAGGGGCGCACAGGCGCCCCTTTTTTTGAGTCTCTTTCCTCGGCATCGGTCGGCTAGCCCATTGTCATTGCCGCATAAAAGGCGCATGATGAAGGCTTCAGCAGCCATTTAAAGGGCACTGCTGCTCGGGGCCGCAACCTCGGCCCCAAGGAAAGGAGGACGCCATGTCTTCCGAAATGAACGCACCCATAACATCCCGCAATCTGGTCCGCATCAGCGGATACGGATATCGCGAAAGCATACAGATCCAGCAGTCCCTCAACAGTAGCTTGGGCGACGTGCTCCCGGTGGGCCTGATCGGGGCGAACCTGACGTTGTCACGGTTCGGCAGCGCCCACCTGAAAAGGATGAACACCGCTCCATCAACAGGCGTTCGTCTCGACTGACGTTGTGCCGGGTTAAGCGAGTTGCGGTTCGTTGTGCCTGCTGTCACAGAGTTACAGCCGCATTCGTTCTTGGCCCGGCGCGGCGCGCACAGATCACAGCAGTTCGACATAGTGTCGTCAGCAATGGGAGATCGACATGGCAAAAGGCCAAGTACGCAGCAATCGCGAAACTCGAAAACCGAAGAAGGACAAGGCCGCCGCTGCGGCGCCCGCGACTTTGGGCTCGCAAGTTAAACTTGCCGGCGGGACAGAGCCGGGAAAGAAGAAATAGCAAAAATGGGGCGGCGCCACTCTGGCCCGCCGCACGTGCCTCTGGAACAGAGCATCCGCATTCAAACGGATTGCGGGTGCATCCATTCGTGATTGCGGCACCAGCCAGCTGCAAAGCCTTTACCTGCGGCTTTGCAGCTATGCTTCCTGGGTAGTTTCGGCCGGCTGAGGCCGCGGAATGAACAGACAGGCCGGCACGATCAGGACCGCAATCACCAGCATGACCACGAAGGTTGCGTGCAAGGCTTGCTGCAGCGCGAGGCGGACCGCTTCGCCGTCTGCCAGAGCCGTGGCAGTTCCATCCAGCAGGCCGCGCAGTTGTTCCGGTGTGATCGGCTGGCCATTTGTCGAGTGCGCCAGGCCATAGGTCAGGACAGCACCCAATACAGCGGCGCCGAGCGTGCTTCCCAGATTGCGCGAAAAGACATTGGATGCCGTCGCACTGCCACGTTGCGACCAGCTGACGCTTTCCTGAGTGAGAATCAGCGCACCGATATTCAGCAATCCCATGCCGATGCCCATGACCAGAGATCCCGCACCAGCGAGAATCGGCGAGCTGGAGGGGGACAGCAGGACAAGAAAGATCGTCCCCAACGGAATGAGGAAAGCCCCGGCCAGCATGATCGGCCGCAGGCCGAACCGTGGGAACTGGCGGGAAGCCACGGTCGCCCCGAAGGGCCAGCCGAGGAGCAGCATGGTCAGCGCGAAGCCAGCCACTAGCGGCGAGCGGTTGAGAACCGTCTGGACATACATGGGCAGAAAGGTCGTCAGCCCCATGATCGACATGCTGGCCAGGAAAACCGAGACATTGGCGAAAGCGATCGGCCGTTGCAGCCAGAGATCCGGCGCCACCATCGGCGCTTCGGCGCGCCGCTCCTGCCAAAGGAAGCCGGCAAGCGCGACCACGAAGACCACTGCTGCAATCAATGTATAGGTGGATGTGGCACTTTCCATTTCGGTCAAGGCGATCATCAAGGCGGAAATGGCGATGGCGAAGAGGCCTGCGCCAAGTACGTCGATCGACACGGAGCGCGTCTGCTTTTCCTCATGCAGGAACAGCATGAAGCCCAAAGCGGCCAGCAGGCCGACCGGAACATTGATCCAGAAGATCCAGGCCCACGGAAGATTGTGGATGATGACGCTGCCCAAAAGCGGCCCGACCACGGCTGAAAGCGCCCAGACGCTGGCGAGATAGCCCTGCACCTTGCCGCGCTGGTTGCCGGGAAAAAGATCGGCGACCACGGTCATGGCGACCGGCTGGATGGCGCCGGCGCCAATGCCCTGCAGCAGCCGGAACACGATCATCGAAGGCATCGACCAGGCAAATCCGGCAAGCACGGAGGCGGCGAGAAAGAGGCCTATGCCGAGCAGGATCATCGGCTTGCGACCGTAGATATCGGAAAGCTTGCCGAAAACGACGGTCATGGCCGTCTGGCTCAGCAGAAAGGCGGAGAAAACCCAGCTGTAAAGATTGATCTGGCCGAGTTGTGCAGCGATCTGCGGCATGGCAGTCGAGACAATCGTCGCCTCAATGGCGATCATCGCCATGCTGGCCATGACCGCGACGACCACCAGCCCGCGATGAGAAGTTTTATCTGTCATGGAGGATCCAAGGCGCGAGCGCGCCATACGGGGGAATCGGCGGTCAAACGGCCGTCAGCACATATCAGCTCGTACTAACCATCGGAGCCCGAAGGTCAAGCAGGAAGTTGATAGACGTCAAATCAAAGGCGGCGACTATCCAAGCAGCCGCCATCGATCCTGTCACGCGTCCTGCCGCTCATCGGCTTCGTGCAGCCGGTAGCCGACACCCGTCTCGGTAAGGAGATACTGCGGCTGGTCCGGCGTCTTTTCGATCTTCTGGCGCAGCTGGCGCACATAAACGCGCAGATACTGAACATCGGTAAGACCATCCCAGACATGCTCCAGCAGGAAGCGGTGGGTCAGCACTTTGCCTGCATGCTGCACTAGGATGCGCAGAATATCGTATTCCTTCGGCGACAGCTTCACTTCCCGGCCCGCCACCCTGACGATGCGTTTGACAAGATCGACCGATAAATCACCTGTCTGGAAGATGGGTTTTTCGCCCTGTGCCTGCAGCCTATGGCGCAACGCCACCCGGATGCGGGCAACGAGCTCGTTCATGCCGAAAGGTTTCGTGACATAATCGTCGGCGCCGAGTTCGAGCGCCTTGACGATGCCCGCCTCATCGGTCCGGCTGGACAGGATGACGATCGGCAGGTCGAGCCCCTCGCTCCGCCACCTGGCCAGGAGATCGTGGCCTGGCATATCCGGCAGGCCGAGGTCGAGGATAATGAGGTCAGGCTTGTCGGCCCTGGCGAGCTCGATCGCCACTTTGGCGTTCATCGCCTCGCTGATCGCATAATTCTGCGTTGAGAGGCCGACGCGCAGCAGCTTGCGGATCGGCGGTTCGTCGTCGACGATCAAAATGCGCACCGCAGTCGTGGTCATTGATGTTCTCCCAACGGGGGTGGCGCCGCCGGAACCGGCATGCGGATGGTGAAGACTGCGCCGGACGCATTCAAGCCATAGGCCGAGCGGTTGGCTGCCCGGACCGTGCCGCCCATGGCTTCGACGAAACCGCGGCAGATGGACAGGCCGAGCCCCGTGCCCGCCTGAACATGATCGCCTTTCCGGACCCGGTAGAAGCTGTCGAATATGCGCTCGAGGTCGTCGGGCGGGATGCCCGGTCCCTCGTCCATGACCGAAAACAGGACAGCGCCGCCGTCACGCCAGCCGCGGATGGTGATCAAGCTGCCCTCTGGCGCGTATTTTGCAGCATTGTCAATGAGGTTGAAAAAGACCTGCTCGAAGAGGACCGGATCGACCTTCAGCATCGGCAGGTCGGGCGCAATGGCAATATCGAGCCTGTGAGCGGCGATGATCTTGACCGCGCGGCTGAGCGCCGTGCCGACGATATCGCCGGCGAAGTGGTAGGCGTAATTCGGCTCCATGGCGCCCGAGCCGATGCGCGTCATGTCGAGCAGATTGGCGATAAAGCGATTGAGGCGCTCGGATTCATCGATCACCGTGGTCAGCAGTTCGGCGCGGGCATCCTCCGGAATGTCCGCGCCGAAGTCCCTCAGCGTACCGGCCGAACCCATGATGGCCGCCAGCGGTGTTTTCAGGTCGTGGGAGATCGAGGTCAGCAGCGCGGTGCGCAGGCGGTCGGTCTCGGCGGCGAGTTTCGCCTTATCAACGTCGGAAACCAGTTGAATACGCTCGATCGCCAATGCCGCCTGATCGGCCAGGGCGTCGAACAGCCGCTGCTGATCGGGTGTCAGCAGCGGTCCTTGACGATCGTTGTCGAGACCGATGACGCCGACCGCCTCGCGGCCGGTGCGCAGCGGCAGATAAAGGCGCTTTGCTCCCGGTAGCGTGTCGGCAGCGCGGCCTGCGGGACGATTGTGCTCCCAGGCCCATTTGGCGGCGGCGATATCGGCGTCCACCAGCGTATCGTCGGGCGGATAGCCGGCCTTGACCGCAATCGTATCGCCTTCCGGCAGAAGGATGACGACACGCAGCTTCAGCATGGAGGCGATCTGGAAGGCAGTCGCCCAAAGCACGTCATCCAGCGTTCCCGTCCCGGCGAGCTTCTTGGAGAAAAGGTAAAGGTCCTCGGTCGTGCGTGCCCGGTGGCGGGCGGCGGCGGCCTGTCGCTGAACGGCCGCGGTGAGGTTCGATGCGACAACGGCAACACCGAGGTAGAAGAACAGCGCCACAAGGCTTTCCGGGTCCTGCACCGTGAACGTGTAGCGTGGATCGAGGAAAAAGAAGTTGAAGGACAGCGCCCCAAGAACGGAGGCGAACAGACCCGGACCCAGCCCGCCCCGCACCGCGGCCGCGAGGACGGCCATGAGGAACACCAGGGCCAGATTGCGCACATCCAGCGTCTGATCGAGAAAGTAGCCGACCAGAACGGCAAGCACGACGAATATGCCGCTCTTGACATAAGGTTTGATCCTGACCGGCGTCGGGGCTGGCGCTGTCTTGACGCCGCGGAGCGGCTCACCCTCATTCGCATTGCCGGATATGACATGGACGCTGATGTCCCCCGCATGGCGGATCAGCTCGTGGGTGACCGAGCCCTGCAGGATCTGCCGCCAGCGGGGTTTTCCCGGCCGACCGACGATGATGTGGGTGAAGTTGTTGGCATTGGCATAAGCGATGATATCCCGCGACGGATGAAGCGCCGGCAAAGTGACCGTTTCAGCCCCGAGTTGCTGGGCAAGCCGCATATTGGCGGCAAGGCGATCCTTCTCGTCGTCGGAAAGGCTGATCGATTGCGGTGTTTCGAGATGCAGCACCGCCCAGGGTGCGCGCAGCCGATCGGCCTGCCGACGGGCATAGCGCACGAGGCTGGCGCCATTGCGGCCATGGTCGAGACAGACCAGGAGCCGCTCGCCTGCCGCCCAGGGTCCGGAGATCGCATGGGCTTGCATATGGTGCAGGAGCTGCTCGTCGACCCTTTGCGCGGTGCGCCTCAGCGCCAGTTCGCGCAACGCCGTCAGATTGCCGGGCGAAAAATAGTTCTCAACCGCCCGCCGCGCTGTTTGCGGCACATAAACCTTGCCGTCCTTCAGCCGCTTGATCAGATCATCGGGGGTGATGTCGATGATCTCGACGTCGTCGGCCTGATCGATGACCAGGTCGGGTACCGTCTCGCGCACCCGAACGCGGGTGATCTGCGCCACTACGTCATTGAGGCTCTCGACATGCTGGATGTTGAGCGTCGAATAGACGTCGATGCCCTGGGATAGGATTTCCTGCACATCCATATATCGCTTGGGATGACGGCTGCCGGCGGCGTTGGTGTGGGCAAGCTCGTCGACCAGAACGAGAGCCGGACGACGCGCGAGAATGGCATCGAGGTCCATTTCATCCAGATTCTGGCCCCGATAGTCGATCAACCTGCGTGGGACGATCTCGAAGCCCCGGATCAGTGCCTCCGTTTCCTGGCGGCCATGCGTTTCCACCACGCCGATCACGACATCCAGACCGTCTGCTTTGCGCGCGCGGCCCGACATCAGCATTTCATAGGTTTTGCCGACGCCCGGCGCCGCACCCAGGAAAATCTTCAGCCGACCTTGAGACTCGCGTGTCGCATGCTCGAGCAGCGCGTCCGGCGATGGCCTGGTGTCGATCTCACGGCCGTTTTCTCGGTGGGCGTCGGGCATGCGGTACCTTTATCCCGGAAGGGAAAGCTGCGGCCATGGCAATCATGATCGCAGCCATTTCAGATCAGGAGCGGCCCGCGTCAAGGGCCATGTTCAAGGCAAGCACATTGACCACGGGTTCGCCGAGGAAGCCGAGTTCGCGGCCTTCCACATGCTGCTCCACCAGCGCACGGACCGCAGCCTCATCCATGTTACGCGCCTTGGCAACGCGCGGCACCTGATAGAAAGCGGCTTCTGGCGAGATATGCGGATCCAGCCCGCTGCCGGAGGCGGTGACAAGATCAATCGGCACATCCGCACCGGGATTGGCAGCCTTTTCAGTCTCGGTCGAAGTCTTGACCCGATCGATCAGTTTCTGGCTGGTGGGTCCGAGATTGGAACCGGACGAGGCGGCCGCATTGTAGCCGTCGCCGGCGGCCGAGGGGCGACCGTGGAAATACGTCTCACCGGCAAAGGCCTGGCCGATCAGCGTGGAACCGACCACTTGGCCTTGCTTCTCGATCAGGCTGCCATTGGCTTGGCTCGGAAAGACGCTTTGGGCAATTCCGGTCATGGCGAAGGGGTAGACGAGGCCGGTAATGATCGTCATGGCAATGATCATCACCAAGGCGGGACGAAGTTGTTTCAGCATGGAATTCACTCCTTAAGCGAGGCCAATGGCGGTGATGACCACATCGATCGCCTTGATGCCGATGAAGGGCACAAGGATGCCGCCGAGGCCGTAAATCAGCAGGTTGCGGGACAACAGGGCTCCGGCGCCGACGGCGCGGTATTTGACGCCCCGCAGGGATAGCGGGATCAGCGCGATGATGATCAGCGCGTTGAAGATGATGGCCGACAGGATCGCGCTCTGCGGCGTGGCCAGCCCCATGATGTTCAAGACGCCGAGCTGCGGGTAGAAAGCCAGGAACATTGCCGGGATGATGGCAAAGTATTTGGCAATATCATTGGCGATCGAGAACGTCGTCAGGGCGCCGCGGGTCATCAGGAGTTGCTTGCCGATCTCGACGATCTCGATGAGCTTTGTCGGGTCGCTGTCGAGATCGACCATATTGCCGGCCTCGCGGGCAGCAACCGTGCCGGTGTTCATGGCAACGCCGACATCGGCCTGGGCGAGTGCCGGCGCATCATTGGTGCCATCGCCGCACATGGCCACAAGCTTGCCCTTGGCCTGTTCCTCGCGGATCAGTGACAGCTTGTTTTCCGGTGTCGCCTGGGCAAGAAAGTCGTCCACCCCGGCTTCGGCCGCAATGGCCGCCGCCGTCATTGGGTTGTCCCCAGTGATCATCACCGTCCGGATACCCATACGGCGCAGTTCCGCGAAACGTTCCCGGATGCCGCCCTTGACGATATCCTTGAGCTGGATGACGCCAAGCAGTTTTCCATCCCGTGCGACTGCCAGCGGCGTGCTGCCGGCCTTGGCGATCTCCTCGGCAATCGCCTGCAGTTCCCCAACCACATCGGATTGCGGCCGAGCAGCGATCATCGCATTGCCGGCAAGTGCAGGAGCACCCGGCTCGACATAGGAAAGCACCGCATCAACGGCACCTTTGCGGATCTGCGACCCATCGAGATCGACGCCGCTCATGCGGGTCTGGGCGGTGAAGGGAACGAAGGTCGCCTTGAGCCCTGCCATGTCGCGACCGCGGATCGCGTACTGCTCCTTGGCGAGCACGACGATCGAGCGCCCTTCCGGTGTTTCGTCGGCAAGCGAGGCGAGTTGTGCCGCGTCGGCGAGATCCTGTTCCGAAACGCCGCGCACCGGCCGGAACGAGGTTGCCTGACGATTGCCGAGCGTGATCGTGCCGGTCTTGTCGAGCAGCAGCGTATCGACGTCGCCAGCCGCCTCGACCGCACGGCCGGACATGGCGAGCACGTTGAAGCGCACGAGGCGGTCCATGCCGGCAATGCCGATCGCCGACAGAAGCGCGCCGATCGTGGTGGGGATCAGCGTCACGAACAGCGCGACCAGCACGATGATAGGGATCGAGCCGCCGGCATAGGAGGCAAAACTGGGGATCGTTGCGGTGGCGAGCACGAAGATCAGCGTCATCCCCGCCAACAGGATGTTGAGGGCGATCTCGTTCGGCGTCTTCTGGCGTTCGGCACCTTCGACCAGCGAGATCATGCGGTCGATGAAGGTCGAGCCGGCGGCGGCGGTGATGCGCACCCGGATCCAGTCCGAGAGAACCTGTGTGCCGCCCGTCACGGCCGATCGGTCGCCGCCGGATTCGCGGATCACCGGCGCGCTCTCACCGGTAATGGCCGCCTCGTTGACGGAAGCGACGCCTTCGATGACTTCGCCGTCGGACGGGATGATGTCGCCGGCCTCGACGAGCACGACGTCGTTGACCTTGAGGCTGGTCCCCGGCACCTGCTTGTACTGCGTGCGATCGCTGCCGGTCAGCAGCTTGGCCTGAGTTTCGGTGCGGGTCCTTCGCAGCGATTCCGCCTGCGCCTTGCCACGGCCTTCCGCAACGGCTTCGGCGAAATTGGCAAACAATACGGTGAACCAAAGCCAGATGTTGATCTGCAGCGAAAAGCCCAGGTTTTCGCCACCCAGGATCAGGTCCCGGAGGAAGAGCACCGTGGTCAGCACGGAAACCGTCGCCACGACGAACATGACCGGGTTGCGAGAAAGCGTCCGGGGGTCGAGCTTGGCGAAGGCTGCGCCGACGGCGGGAACGAGGATGCGACTATCCATGATACTCGCGGACTTGGATTGGCTCATAAGAGACTCCAGCTTGAGAGGATGCGGCGTGACGACGAGCCTTGAGCCGTTCGGTCAGCCGGGAAGAATTTCGATGGCGCAGATGGCGGCGAACAATCCAACCATCATCGTGAGGATGACATTGGAGGCGCACCACCTCCTGGTCGCCTTGTCTCGCTTTCGCGAGGCAAGGCTGGACTGACTGCGGAGCGACTGACGGATGCTCATGGTCTTTCCTTAAAAAGTCTGTCCGGCGATCATGACCAGGTGTTCGACAACGGGGCCGAGTGCCAGAGCCGGCATGAAGGTGAGCCCGCCAACGATCAGGATTGTGCCAACCAGAAGTCCTACGAAAAGCGGGCCGTCGGTTGGAAAGGTTCCAGCCGAAGCGGGGACCGTCTTCTTGGCGATGAGCGACCCGGCAATGGCGAGCGCCGGAATAATGACCAGGAAGCGGCCCATCAGCATGCTAAGCCCGAGCGTGACATTGTACCAGGGCGTATTGCCGGTCAGCCCGCCGAAGGCCGAGCCGTTGTTAGCCGCCGCCGACGTATACGCGTAAAGGATTTCGGAAAAGCCGTGCGGTCCGGCTGTGCCGATTGAGGCGACCGCGGAAGGAAGCACCGTGGCAATGGCCGTGAAGATCAACATGGCGAGCGGCAGGCAGAGGATGGCAAGCACGGCCATCTTCATCTCCTTTGCCTCGATCTTCTTGCCGAGATATTCCGGCGTGCGGCCGACCATCAGGCCTGCCACGAAAATGGCGATGATGATGAAGAGCACGATGCCATAAAAGCCTGCGCCAACGCCGCCGACGATGACCTCGCCGAGCTGCATGTTGATGAGCGGGATCAGGCCGCCGAGCGCCGTGAACGACCCGTGCATGGCATTGACTGCCCCGCAGGAGGCCGCCGTGGTGATGACCGCAAACAGCGAGGACATGGCGATGCCGAAGCGGGTTTCCTTGCCTTCCATATTGCCGCCCATAAGGCCCAGCTGGTGCATGAATGGGTTGCCGGAGGCTTCTGCCCAATACACAACGCCGACGCCGGTGATGAACAGCAGGCCCATGGCAGCAAGGATTGCCCAACCCTGGCGCTGGTTGCCGACCATACGGCCGAACACATTGGTGAAGGCGGCGCCGATCGCGAAGATCGAGACCATCTGGATCATATTGGAGATGTTGTCGGGATTCTCGAAGGGATGCGCCGAGTTGGCGTTGAAGAAGCCGCCGCCATTGGTGCCGAGCATCTTGATGGCCAGCTGCGAGGCGACCGGGCCAACAGCGATCGTCTGCCTGGCGCCTTCGATCGTCGTGGCTTCCACGTAAGGACCAAATGTCTGCGGCACGCCGAGCCAGACATAGACCAGGGTCAGCAGGATGCAGGCTGGCAGAAGCACATAAAGCGTGCCGCGGGCCATATCGACCCAGAAATTGCCGATGGTTTTCTTGCCGCTCAGCCCGACTGTACCTGATGTACCCGACGCGCCGGAAAAAGCGCGGATGAGGCCTATCGCGATCGCCATGCCGGTTGCCGCCGAGAGGAAGTTCTGGACGGTAAAGCCTGCCATCTGGGTGAGATAGGACATGGTGCTTTCACCGCCGTAATTCTGCCAGTTGGTGTTGGAAACGAAACTGACGGCCGTGTTAAAGGAAAGCTCCGGCGGCACGGCCGCCATGCCGGCTGGGTTCAGGGGCAGGATGTCCTGGAACCTTAGCAGCAGATAGAGAACCAGCGTGCCGAAGAGGTTGAACATCAAAAGCGCGAAAGCATAGGCGGTCCAGTGCTGACTTTCACGCTCACTGGTGCCGGCTAATGCGTAGAGGCCCCGTTCGATCGGAACGAGGACCGGCGATAAAATTGTGCGCTCGCCCGAAAAGACGCGCGTCATATAGGCGCCGAGCGGTTTGACGAGCACCAGGACGATCCCGCAGAAAACGAGGATCTGTAGCCATCCATTGAGGGTCATTGGGAGTAACTTTCAAAACCCGGCTGCTTGGCAGCAAGCGCCGGCCGCGATTAGAGCGTTCCGGTTAGAAGCGTTCTGGGCGAATGAGCGCATAGGTCAGGTAGGCCGTCAGGAAGACGGTCACGGCGCCGCTCAAGAGATAATCGAACAACATGGGCGCGCTCCTTCAAAGCCAGTCGCAGACACGTGCATAAGCAAAGCAGAGAGCGAAGAAGACGGCGGTCGTGCCGACGAGAATGACATCCATCATCGATGGTGACTCCTGGTTTCCATGAACAAAGCTCAGACAGGACGAAGGGCGCCGTCGCTGGCGACGGCACCTTTGGGCTTGTTGGCTGTGAGGCGATCTGATCGATCTCCGATGCTCAATATCGGCGGAAGTGCATAGCCGTTCGAGAGCGTGGAGGCTGGAAAAATATAGGAATCTTATAGGAATTCCGGCTCGGGGTGGGCTGATGAGACTACGCGCTGCACACTCACCCACCCGCAAAAGAGGTGCCCCGAGCCTTGCGATCTCAAGCCGCCGCAAGCGTTATCGCATAAGCTAGACCGAGAAGGGTCACTATCACACCGAGCATGCCCAGAATGATTTCCAAAGCGTGCAGGCTGCTGCGCCCCGCAACCACGCGGGTGCGTGGATAAACATGACCACGCAGGCAAGCTAGAAGATTCAACATGATCGGACTCCTCAAGTCCTGCCCGCGGCTTTCATACCCGGCTGCGTCCAGCGTCCATCGAAAGCCGCGTTGGGGCCGAGCGTCACCTCCTCCGGCACGCACAAGACTGCGCCCGGAACATGATCGCTTTCGAACATCGCGAAATGAACGGCAGCCGCTCGGTTGGTGAAGATTCCGCCAACCAGGCCTTTGCGGTCCGAAACCACCCAGCGACCTCCAGCATCGCGACCGACGGTAAAACGGATGCCGTGCGGATGTATCTCTGGCTCGAATGAAGCTCTACCCATGGCCATTCTCCTCAACTGAGCCGCAGTGCAACGGCACCCGCAACACAAAACAGGAGGAGAATGACGCCAAACAGCCTCAGAAAAATGCCCGCTTCCGGGCTTGCAAGGCGGGAGGCGATCGCTGCCCGCTGCCAACGGGGTGCATCAGCACGCTGCGTATGATCCGGCAGATGAATGATACCGAAACGACCGTACATGAATTCAATCCTTATTAGGCGTAAGGCCCTGGCGACGGAAGTGTCGCAGAAGCCGGCATCGAAAGCCGATGCATGTCACAAAGGTAGCGATCGCCGGATAGGCGTTCGATGGGTGGCAGGATGCGAAGAAATAGGGAATCCATAGTGCCGGCCGCGATTTTTCATTTGCGCCGCAGCATTCGGGGCGGCATGTTCGGCTGCATCAAAAAGACTTGGGGAATGGAAATCAGATCATGACAGCGGATGCAATTGTACTCGGAGCCGGCATCATTGGGGTTTCGACGGCACTGCAACTGGCACGGCGCGGCAAATCGGTCGTCCTCGTGGACCGCAAGGAGCCCGGCCTTGAAACCTCTTACGGCAATGCCGGCCTTATCCAACGCGAAGGCGTCGTGCCCTACGGTTTTCCGCAGCAATTTGGCCTGATCCTGCGCTATGCGCTCAACAACCGGATCGACGCGCATTTCCATTGGAGGGCCATCCCGCAGGTCTCGTCATTCCTGGCCAAATATTGGTGGCATTCCAACCTCAGCCGGCATCAGCTGATCGCCCGTGCCTATGCGCCGCTGATCGAGCATTCGATCGCCACCCATAACGAACTGATTGAGGAAGCCGGAGCGCAGGACCTGATCGCCAAGGATGGCTGGACGGAAGTCTTCCGCACCAATGCCAAGCAGGATGGCGAGTTTCGCGAAGCGGAAAGGCTCAACAAGGAATACGGGGTCGCCTTCAAACGGCTCTCGCCGGGCGAACTTGCGGAACAGGAGCCCAATCTGTCCGGTGATTTTGTCGGCGGGCTGCGGTGGGAAGATCCCTGGTCGGTCAAGGACCCGCTGGCCCTTACCCGCGCCTATGTGAAGCTTTTCGAAAGCCTTGGTGGCCGCGTCCTGAAGGGCGATGCCAAAAGCCTTTCCAAGACCGCGACCGGCTGGCAGGTGGTTGCCGGCGACGGCCTGATCCAAGCCAAGGACGTAGTTGTGGCGCTCGGCCCCTGGTCCGATACGGTGACGAAGCCGCTCGGCTACAATTTCCTGGTCGGCGTCAAGCGCGGCTATCACATGCACTACGCCGCCAAGGGCAATGCCAAGCTCAACGGCTGGACCATGGATGCGGAGCGCGGCTATTTCCTGGCGCCGATGAACCAGGGCATTCGCCTCACCACCGGCGCGGAATTTGCGCGCCGCGATGCGCCGAAGACACCGGTGCAGCTGGCCCGCGCCGAAGCGGTGGCGCGGGAAATCTTTCCGCTCGGGGAGCGGCTCGACCAGGAGCCCTGGATGGGCGCCCGACCCTGCACACCTGACATGATGCCGGTGATCGGCAAGGCGCCGCGCCACCAGGGCCTGTGGTTCGCATTTGGGCATGCCCATCACGGCCTGACGCTCGGTCCCGTGACCGGCCAGGTGATCGCGGAGGCAATGACCGGAGAAAAGACTCTGATCGATATTTCGGCCTACCGGCCGGAAAGATTCGGCTAACACCGACAATTGTTGCTGTATGCGGCCGACGTCGAACAGGACGCCCATATCCGGATAGGGTAACCATGATCCTCACAAACACCGACAATCCGCGCCATACGAACTCCTGGTATGCAGCCTCGGCCAATGACAAGCGTGTCCGCCCACTGCTCGAAGGCGAGGCCGAAGCCGATGTCTGCATTATCGGCGCCGGCTTCACCGGAATTTCCGCCGCCCTGGAACTGGCCGAACGCGGCTATTCCGTCGTGGTGCTGGAAGCCGAGCGTATCGGCTTCGGCGCTTCGGGCCGAAATGGCGGGCAGATCGTCAACGGCTACAGCCGTGATCTCGAAGTGATCGCCGCTCGCTACGGGCACGAAAAGGCCGTCCAGCTCGGTGAAATGTCGCTCGAGGGCGGCGAGATCATTCGCGGCCGCGTCGCACAATATGACATAGACTGTGATCTGGTGCATGGCGGCTTCTTTGCGGCCTTCAACGAAAAGCAGATCCGTGAAATGGCGCGCTCCAAGGCGTACTGGGAGAAGCATGGCCATACGGACCTGGAAATGGTTTCCAAGGCCGAAGTCTTCCGATATGTCAGGACCGCCCGCTATGCCGGCGGCATGATCGACAAGCGCGGCGGCCATGTCCACCCGCTGAACCTGGTGCTCGGAGAAGCGGCAGCGGTGGAAAGCCTCGGCGGGCGCATATTCGAAGGCTCGCGCGTGATCGGCATGGATATGGGCGACAGGCCGGTGGTTCGCACGCACAGCGGCTCGGTCCAGGCATCCTATGTGCTGGTCTGCGGCAATGCTTATCTTTCGCCGCAGTTTCCCGACATCAGCGGCCGGATGATGCCGGTCTCGAGCCAGGTCATGGCAACGGAGCCGCTTGGTCCGGACTTGATCCAAAGCCTCATGCCGGCCAATTACTGCGTCGAGGATGCAAACTACATCCTCGACTATTACCGCCGCACTGCCGACAACCGGCTGCTTTACGGCGGCGGCATCGGCTATGGCGGGACCGACCCGAAGGATCTGACGGGGGTGATCCGTCCCAACATGCTGAAAACCTTTCCGCAGCTGAAGGACGTCAAGATCGACTATGCCTGGAGCGGCAATTTCGCGCTGACGCTGACGCGCGTTCCGCATATGGGCAAGCTGTCGGACAAGGTTTATTTCTCGCACGGCGATAGCGGCCACGGTGTCACGACCACCCATCTGCTGGGCAAAATTCTCGGCGAGGCCGTCGCTGGACATGCGGAACGCTTCGACGTCTGGGCGTCGCTGCCCAACCTGCCGTTTCCCGGCGGCAAGACATTCCGCGTGCCCCTCACCGTTCTCGGCGCCTGGTGGTACGGATTGCGGGACCGGCTGGGGTTCTAGACGGACGCGGGAAAGCTGCCGGTAAAATAGAAAGTGGACTGCGTCCTGACGATCGATTTGAACTGCGCAACGATCTTGGCGGCCTCTTCGGCGGGAACCATCAAGGCAAGCCGCAAGGTTGCTGCAGCCATGTGGAACATGACGAACAGCGTGCGCAGGTAATTGTCGCGCTGGTCACTCTGAACGAACTGCTTGGTCGCCCCGAAAAATACCTCGGCCTGAAAGCGGGTTTCGGCAATATCCACATCCGCGAGCGTCTTGTCGGCTTGGATCGCGTTCAGCAGGTCCTGCGTCGATGGTCTTTCACGCATCCGGTGATAATAAAGATCGAAGAGCACGTCGGTTGCCTGCAAGGCCTCTTCCGGCGTGGAAATCTTACCCACATGCTCCGAAATCAGGGACCGGACGTCGTCGACATACCGCTCGTGGAGCATGGCTATGATGGCCGACTTGTTGGGAAAGTACTGGTAAACAGAGGCGATCGGTCCACCTGAAAGCGCCGCAATCTCCTTCATGGTGACCGCGTCTATGCCTTTCTGCCCGATAAGCTGCATGGACACTTTCAGGATCTCGTCGATGCGATCCCGGCTTCTTTCCTGTTTCGGCACCCGTCGAAGTGAACGTCGTCCCAGGCCCTGCATCATATCTGGCATCCGCATTCCGTCTCCTCAAACACCTGACATCGATACGGGATGCGGCCAAAGAAAGTTTCAGCAAGCCGCGATATTCAATGTACAAGTCCTCTTTATACGGAGCTTGAGTAGCTTCGGATCACATATGCCGATAAGCTTTCACGAATATATTGAAGTGGGTCAGGCTTAGGACGGGAGCGCGATCACCGGCGTTTACCCGATTTTCCTGAGCCCGGCCTCAGCCTTATCGACAATCACCTCGACACTGTCGTCGATATCGACCGTCACGACGCCGTCTTCGCCTTCAGGGCTTTCCAGTGTCGCAAGCTGACTTTGCAGCAGCGAGGTCGGCATGAAATGGCCTTGCCTTTCGCCCATGCGCGAAGCCAGAAGCTGCGGGCTGCCGCTGAGAAACACGAAGTAGAGCATGCCATTGCTCGCCTTGCGCAGCCTTTCACGATAAACCCGCTTGAGAGAGGAGCAGGTGACCACGACGCTTTCGTTGCGCGATCTCGCTGCCGCCAATACGCCGCCAATGAGGTCCAGCCAAGGCCATCTGTCTTCGTCGGTCAAAGGAATGCCCTCGGCCATCTTGGCGACATTGGCCTTTGGATGAAGGCTATCTCCTTCAACGAAGGCGCAGCCGAGACGGCTGGCCAACAGTTCCGCAATCGAAGTCTTGCCGGCACCACTGACGCCCATAACCACGATCGCTCTGGATGATTGCCTGTCCATTCCCAACTCGCCTCCCGATGTACTTTGCGGATGGCATTCCTAGACCATTCGATCGGTTTGGAAAACCAGTCTTCAGGAGGTAGTTGGAGCCTCAGCCACACAGCATGGCAAAAGCAAATGGCCCGCAAATGCCGGCCATTTCAACGAGCTCATTGGACTCCTGGGCAGATCAAGCTGCCGGGGCTGCCATTTTCGGCAAATGCAGCAGGTCGATGCCTAGCAGGAAGTTGATCTGTGGGCGAGCCTTGACGAGGTCATCGATCGTGTATTCCGCCAGGACCTCAAAGAAGGCGTTCAGCGCCTTGCGCAGCGCAGCATTGAGGCCGCAGCTGTCGACCAGCGGACATTCCACGGCGCCGTCCTCGAAGCATTCTGCCATGGCAAAGCTATCTTCGGTGACCTTGATGACATCGAAAAGGGTAATGCGATCGGCAGCGCGGCCAAGCCTGACGCCACCATTGCGACCGCGGACGGTTTCCACCAGTCCAGCCTTGTTGAGCGGCTGCAAAATCTTGAAAAGAAACAGTTCAGATACGCCATACGCCCTGGCAATCTCGGGGATGCGGCTGAGATGCCCCTCATTGGCGGCGCAATACATCAGCATGCGAACAGCGTAATTCGTTTGTTTGGTCAAACGCATTTTCGTCTCCCGAGACTCTTCGAGTGCTTATATAAAGGCATTAACAGTTTTGAACAATTCCAAAATAAGAAAATTGCGCTCAGGTTTCCCGTACCCTTGCCAGGAGCTGCACTGCCTGTTCATCAGCCCGTTTCCATGCCAGAATGCAGCATGGTCGAGCCCGATTTGCATAATGTTCTGCTGATACTTTACAATGCGGGTGCCACGCGCGTGCCCGCAAGCGAGGTGCAGTGGGAGAGCCAGATGGCTCCGGCCCTCAACCGGGCAATGAGCATGCAGTATATCGTTTACCGGGACACATCGAAGGGCCGCCGCTTCTCGCTGACAGAAGCCGGGTATGTAGCGATAGGCCAGGAACCGCCGAATTACATGTCCGTGTCACGCATGCTCCGGTCGCTTCTCGGCCTCGGCAAGTGACTGCGGACGGCCTTCAGCTGTAAAAGCCGAAGCTGATGGCGATCCATGCCGGAACGACGACAACGACGACGGCCGCGAGCATACTCAAGCTTGTTTTTGCCAGGCGCGAACGGCGAGCCCGGCTGGCGTCCCACTCATAAACCATTGAACTCACTCCCACCCTACTCCAGCGGCCAATCTAGGCTGGTATGCAAGTACGTCAATAGCCAGACAGAATGCGGCCCCCTAGCACCGTGACGAGGCATTTCAGCCTCGTCACGGGGGAAGCTAACAGTTCAATTACTTCATCGTCGGCATGACGAACTCGGCGCCGTCCTTGATGCCTGACGGCCAGCGTGCGGTAATCGTCTTGGTCTTCGTCCAGAACTTGATGGAGTCCGTGCCGTGCTGATTGAGGTCGCCGAAGGAGGAGGCTTTCCAGCCGCCGAAGGAATGATAGGCAAGCGGAACCGGAATCGGCACGTTGATGCCGATCATGCCGATATTGATGCGGCTTGCGAAGTCCCGAGCAGCATCTCCGTCGCGGGTGAAGATGGCGACGCCATTGCCGTATTCGTGCTTCATCGGCAGATCAAGCGCTTCCTCATAGTTCGTAGCGCGCACGACGGAGAGAACCGGGCCGAAGATTTCCTGCTTGTAGATGTCCATGTCGGGGGTGACGTGGTCAAACAGCGTGCCGCCGACAAAATAGCCGTTCTCGTAACCCTGCAGTTTGAAGCCGCGGCCATCGACGAGGAGCTTGGCGCCCTCTTCCACGCCCTTGTCGATCAGGCCGTTGATGCGTGCATGGGCTTCCTTTGTCACGACCGGGCCCATGTCGGCCTTGTCGTCCGTATAAGGGCCGATGCGCAGGGATTCGATCTTCGGCACCAGCTTTTCGACAAGGCGGTTGGCGGTTTCCTCGCCGACCGGAACGGCAACCGAAACGGCCATGCAGCGCTCGCCGGCCGAACCGTAGCCGGCGCCCATCAGCGCGTTGACTGCCTGGTCTAGGTCGGCATCCGGCATGATGATCATGTGGTTCTTGGCGCCGCCGAAGCACTGAGCGCGCTTGCCGTTGGATGCAGCGGTGCCAAAAACGTAACGCGCGATCGGAGTGGAGCCGACAAAGGAAATGGCACCGATATCCGGGTCCGTCAGGATCGCATCGACCGCCGCCTTGTCGCCGTTGACGACGTTGAGGATGCCGGCTGGCAAGCCCGCCTCGATCATCAGTTCGGCAAGCCGGATCGGCATGGACGGATCGCGCTCGGACGGCTTCAGGATGAAGGCGTTGCCGCAGGCAATGGCCGGCGCGAACATCCACATCGGGATCATGCCCGGGAAGTTGAACGGCGTGATACCGGCGCCGATGCCGACCGGCTGGCGGATCGAATACATGTCGATCTGCGGGCCGGCGCCTTCGGTGAATTCACCCTTGGACAGATGCGGAATGCCGATCACGAACTCGCAGACTTCGAGGCCGCGGACGATATCGCCCTTCGAATCCTCGACCGTCTTGCCGTGCTCCTTCGACAGCATTTCCGCCAGCTCGTCCATGTTCTGGTTGAGCAGGTCGACGAATTTCATGAAAACGCGGGCGCGGCGCTGCGGATTGGTGGCCGCCCAACCGGGCTGCGCCTGCTTGGCATTCTCGACCGCCGCACGGATTTCCGACATGCTCGCCAGCGCCACTTTGGCCTGTACTTCGCCGGTTGCCGGGTTGAAGACATCGGCGGTGCGACCGCTGGTTCCGGCGACCCGCTGACCGCCGATGAAGTGCCCAATCTCGCGCATTTTATGCTCCTCCCTTGAATGATGTCCAGAGCATAAGGCGCGGTTTGCACAGCGCAACGCTTTAGTTTACGCATCCGCTGTGCAAATTTCGGCATCAGAGCATCTTCATGAACTGGGATGATGTGCGTCTTTTCCTGGCCGTGGCGCGCGCCGGCCAGATTCTGGCTGCGGCGCGGCGGCTCGGCATCAATCACGCGACGCTTGGACGCCGCCTGACCACGATGGAGCAGGATCTACGCACGCGCCTCCTGATCCGTCGCACCAATGGCTGCGAGTTGACGGCAGAAGGCGAGATCTTCTTTCGTGCGGCGGAACGGATGGAAACCGAGATGCTAGCAGCCCAGGCGGCAACGGGTAAGATCGACAGCGCAATTTCGGGTACGGTCAGGATCGGGGCTCCGGACGGTTTCGGCGTTTCCTTTCTTTCATCGCGGCTCGGCCGGCTGACGGAGCGGCACCCGGAGCTGAAACTCCAGTTGGTGCCGATACCCCGCTCGTTTTCGCTTTCGCAAAGGGAAGCCGACATCGCTATCACCATCGAGCGCCCCGAACAGGGACGCCTCGTTTCCTCCAAGCTTACGGACTATACACTTGGCCTCTATGCTTCCGAAACCTATCTCCGCGATAACGGAAAACCGGAAAGCACGGATGAACTCAAGCACCACAGGCGCGTCGGCTACGTGGAAGACCTGATCTTTTCCCCGTCGCTCGATTTCACAGGCGAAGTGATGCGCAACTGGGACGCCGGCTTCGAGATCTCCAGCGCCATTGGGCAGACGGAAGCCGTCAGGTCCGGCGCTGGCATCGGCATTCTGCACAATTATGTGGCCCGGCACTACTGCGAGCTTGCGCGTGTGCTGCCGGACATCACCATCCGGCGGTCCTATTGGACAACCTATCACGAAACCACGCGGGATCTGGTGCGGGTCAAGACAGTGGTGAATTTTCTAAGGGAGTTGGTCGACGAGGAGCGACATATTTTCACCGGCGAGGGTGAGGCAGACAAGGCTGCAGGCCCCGGCCCTTAAGGGCCGAAGCCTTGGCTGGGTCAGGAAGTCTTAACGGCAGAAACCGGAACCTTCAGAACGGCAGCGACCCGTTTCAGTTTGCCAGGGTCGATATCGGTTCCGTTTTCGATGCCGATGATCTCGTCGTTGATCAGGCCGGTCGTAACCGCAAGATCGTCGACGCTGTAGCCCAGCGCGAGACGCGCTTCGGCAACCAGCGAAGCAACCTGGCTTGCTGCCAGTGCACTATTTTCAGCAGCTTGGAAATTGTTGATGCAAACTGTCATGATCGTTCCTTCCATCCAGGTCCTGCCAGGTAGGGCAGGTGAAGGGGGCAAAAGCCCGAGACGTGAATGTCCAAAATTTTGGCATTACCGGACTATTAGATAAGCACTTCCGCTTTTTCGGCAATAGGTTTCTGCTGCATTGCACAAAATATCTTGTAAGCTGTCGCCGGATCCCAAAGGCGAACTATTTCCCATTTCAGGCGTTTCCAACCCAAACAGGGAATGCCACATGCGCCAGTCATCGCATGCGAACCGGGAAGCCAAGAACGAAAAAGTGTCGCGGCCGCAGTCGGATGCACAAATTCTGGAGGCCGCTCATCGGCTGGTCGAACTCTACTTGGTTTATCTGCGAGAGCACGAAACCGGCAACGATATTTTCGATACGCGGGAATTGCCGACCTCCAAGGATGCTCTGGTGAACGCCTTTCGAGTGGTCATTGCCACGGAAAACCGCCCAAATGTTCGTGCCCTTCTAGTAAAGGCCGGTATGACGCTCGCGCAGTTCCAGGACAATATTGGAGAACCGCTGCCGGTAAGGCCGGTGGCGGATGTAAACGGTCGCCGCCAATGCTCCAATGGCAGGATCGGGACGGGCCGCATCCGAAAGTTCGATCGCGTATTGATCCAGCTGGACGAAGAGCGCGTCCGGCTCGGCGACATCTTTCAAAGCGCCCTGCGGATGGCCGAGAACAAGCCGGTCCACCATGCCTGAAAATTCGGATGCAGCGCCCAAAATCTGCTAAAGCCGATCTTCAAGTCCTTCCGATAATGGAAGGCGTCCTAGCGTTATCAGGTCCTCATGAGCGTTGTTGCATCTTATCTTTACCGCGACGGCAGGCGCGCCGAGCCATTCGACATTCATCAGGGTCAGGTACCGCAAGCCAACAATGAATTTGTTTGGATCGGCCTGCACGACCCGCACGAGGAGGAACTGCTCGTCCTTCAAAAGACGTTCAAGCTTCACGCGCTTGCGGTGGAAGATGCGCTGAGCACACGCCAAGTGCCCAAAGTCGACGTTTATGACGACCAGCTCTTCATCGTCGCTAAGACCGCGCATCTCGAAGGCGACGTGATCGACTATGGCGAAACCGCGATCTTTCTCGGCCCCCGCCATGTGATCACGGTGCGACATGGATCCGACCGCGGGCACAGTTCCCTGCGCCAGCAGCTCGAAGCGGCGCCCCAGATCCTCAAGAACGGTCCGGATTACATCCTGCATGGCGTGCTGGATTTCATTGTCGATGGCTATCTTCCATTGATCGAGACCATCGAGGATCGGGTGCTCGGCATGGAGCAACGCATGCTCGATGCCTTTCTCGGTCGAGAGCAGATCAAGCGCCTCTTCCGGCTTCGCCGCCAGTTGATACGCTTTCAGCGGGTGCTCGGGCCCATGTTGGAAGTGTGCAGCAAGCTCATCAATCTCGACCTGCCCTGCGTCGATCGGGAAGCACGAAAATACTTCCGCGACGTTCATGACCATGTGCGTCGCGTCGAGGGGATGGTGACCGGACTGAAGGATGTCATCACCTCCGTCTTCGAGGCGAGCAATCTGCTGGAGCAGCAGCGGCAGGCGACGATCACCAAGCAGCTTGCCGCCTGGGCCGCGATCGCAGCGGTTCCGACGGCGATCGCCGGAATCTATGGCATGAATTTCGACAACATGCCGGAACTGAAGACGCAGTACGGATACTATGTCGTACTTGGCGTCATCTTCGCACTGTGCGGGATGTTGTTCTTGCGCTTCAAGCGATCCGGATGGCTCTGAAGGAGCCGGGCTTCACAATGTTACCGGGAAAAATGGTACGGTTGGGGGGTCTCGAACCTCCGACCTCAGGTGCCACAAACCTGCGCTCTAACCAACTGAGCTACAACCGCACATCACGCCGTCAGGCGTTGCGGGGTCAAATACGGCCATCGACCGTGTTTTGCAAGCCCCTTTTGCAAATAGAAAAGGCCACCAACGGCCTTTTCAGTCTCCGCTGCCGATCAGGCGGCTTTGAAACTTGCCATCGCTTTTTCAGCAGCTTGCCTGCCGGGCTCGACGACATTTTTAGCAAGCTTGCGGGTAGAATCCTGCATCGCCCGCGCCTGCTCTAGTGTGAACTCTGTTTGCTGGCGGATAAATGCAGTCTGCAATTGCATGAATTCTGAAATGGATCTTGCGCTGAACAGCTGTTCCAAATGCGCAAGCGACATATCGGCATTGGTCCGTATCGCATCCATCGCTTGGAGACCGATTTCGAGCGTGCCCGCCTGAGCCGACTGGATTGTGGATTGAGCCGCTGTGGTGGCTTCCTCCGCAGTCATTTTCATCTTAGCATAGGCCTCGCGGGACTGGTTGACGCCCTTTTCGGCCAAGTCGCGGAAGCTCTCGTTCATCTTCGATGGGTCGAAAGCTGCAAAGGAGAACATGTCGTCAGTTCGGTATGCCATCGTTGGTTATCCTCGTGACGGGTCTTCGGCCTCAAAAAGAAGCCAATGTCGAAGATCTTATGCCTCAAATATAGCCTATGATCTGGTGGCTCGCAATATAAATTGTGCAGCGCACAATAACGGGATCGCGTTAACCCTGTTGGAGGTTTGAGGTACTGCTCCTGTGGACCGCCAAAGGTCACCGGGTTATTAACGATCTGTTAATTTTCAGCGAAAAGACGGTCACCAACCGACAGGTCGCCTTATGCCAGCAGTTCAATACCCGTTTATCGACATCGCCGTGCACGAGCGCGTTCGCGCCCACTTTGCGGCTGGAGAAGCCGTTGTGCTGTTCTCGCCGGATATGAGCGCTGCTCTTTGGGCGAATGGCCCCGGCGCTGACCTTTTCGGTTTTCCCTCCATCTACGATTTTCTCGACAATGGCCCGAAGCCGGCGGATGTCGCGTTTCGCCAGACCGAGGCAGCAGCGCGGCAATTGGTCAAAATCGGCGACCTGCGCAATGTCACCGTCCGCGTTACATCAGGCTTTCAGCGAGTTACCGTGCAGGCGGCCTGCGAGCTGATCGAGGTCCAGGGCCAGGCTGCCGTGCTGTTCAGCGCTGCGGTGGATAAAGGCAGCATTACCAAGACGGCAAGTGCCACACGGATGATCGAAGGCTTTGACGATCCGGAAACCCATATGGCGGTGCTGGATGAAAATGCCGAAGTGGTTGCCGCGTCCGAGCATTTCGCACGGCTTCAGATTTCCCCCCAGACGGCAAGGATGCTGGTGAACACGGCGAACGCGGATCCGAGCCGCCTCGTCAAGCGGCCGATCCCGACGATCAACGGCTACCTGCCGGCCGCGGTCGGAAAGCCTTCCGACGATCCTGCCCTCTACCTCCTCTTCACGGTCGACACGACGCAGATCCGGCCGGCAGCAGAGCTCGAACCGGGTCCCTTGGAAGAAGCCACGCCCGCACCGACAGAGACTGTCCCCTCGTCGCCGGACGGTTATGCCGAAGCCATTGCGGCTGTCGCGCAGATCGAGGAGGCGGAGGAACAGGAAGAAGAAGTAACGCTGCTGACCGAGCCGACGCTGGCGGAACCGACCCTCGGCGGCCAGACGCTTGATGAAGTGAGGCTCGCTGGCCAGGCTGGCGGCGAAACCTTTGGCGACGAAGCGCCCGCCGAAAGCCATGTGCAGCAAGTTTTGACTTCGGAGAACCTAGCGAACCCGACCGCCGAGCCTCAGACAAATGAGCCGGAGCCGTCAGGCCCAGATACTGCCGAGGCTGCAACTATAGACGCACCTGCGGTAACGTCAGCCGCGGCAGCGACCTCTACCGCAACTTCGGACGACCCGGGAGGCTTCACCTTCCAGCGGGACGCGCGGGCCGTACGCTTCGTTTGGAAAATCGATGCCGACGGTCGCTTTACCGAGGTGTCGAAGGAATTCGCCGCGGCCGTGGGCCCTCATGCTGCCGATATCAACGGAATGGCATTTGCGGATCTTGCGGCGCTTTTCCATCTGGATCCGGACGGAAAGATAGCCGAGCTTCTGAACAAGCGGGATACCTGGTCCGGCAAGACGATCTGGTGGCCAGTGGAAGGCACTTCGCTTTTCGTGCCCGTGGATCTCGCCGCCTTGCCGACCTATACGCGTACCCGCGAGTTCGACGGGTTCCGTGGCTTTGGCATCGTCCGCATTGCCGATGCCTCGGAAGATCCGAATGCCACTGGTCTGACGCTGACGCCCCGACTGGAGGAAGATGAGGCCGACGACATAGAAGTGGATGTCGTCGCCGAGACAACAGACGTAATCACCGAAGCGCTCGACATCCCGGACGATGCCGACGTCGCCCCGCAGGTAGAGCCGTCAGCAGATGAGGCTTTTCAGGCCGAGGCGGGCAGTTACGAGTTGAGCCCGCCGCTCGACAACGGGAACGAAGCCGATATCGAAGAACTGCTGGAAGATCCGGCGCAGTCTTCACTCGAAGAAGACAGCGGTTTGAACGAAGTTACCGACACCGTTCCAGCATCTGAAACGCCTTCGGCTCTCGATTGGCCTGCAGGCGAGCGCCCTGCCCTGCGCTTGGTCGAAACTGCCGGCCGCCGGTATTCGGATAAAGTGGTTCAGTTCGAGGATCGCCGCTCGCGGCTGACGCCCGTCGAACAGGCGGCGTTTCGAGAAATTGCCCGTCAACTCGATCGGTTCATTGGCCAGGACGAGCAGAGCCCGGATGAGACGGCGTCCGCAGGTGAAGCGCCGATACCGGAGGTCATTTCCGAACCGCCGGTGGAGGCGCAGCAGGACGTTCAAGCTTCGGCTACCCGGGAAGAAGAACAGACGGAAGCCGACTCAGTCAATCTGCCGGAGCCAGCAAACTCCATCGACAGCGAAGATGCCGCGCTGGTGGAAAGTGCTGTAAGTGACGACGACGGACGTGTGGGTGAAGACCTCGAAGAAGCCGCCGCTTCGATGGAGCCGGTGGTCGAGCAAGAGCTTGTTCCCGAGCCGGCCCCCGCAAATGTTTTGGACGCCGAAGCCGAGCCGGTTGCGGAGACGGACCTGTCCGACCGCGATCTGCTCGGCCAGATGATCCCGCTTCGCGAGCGGATCGGGCTTTCCGCCGATATCATCGATCAGATGCCGGTGGCGCTTCTCGTCCATGCCGGGGACGACCTCATTCACGGCAACCCAGAATTCCTGAAGCTGACAGGCTATGCGTCCATAAATGAACTCGCCGAAGTTGGTGGTCTGGATGCCCTGCTGCAGCGCCAGGAGCTCGAAAACAAGACGTCCGAAGCCAGCGGCATGGTGGTCGTGCGCGCCGATGATACCATCGTTCCCGTCACTGCGCGCCTGCAATCGGTTCGCTGGGGCGATACAACGGCGCTGATGCTGGCCCTGATGCCGGTGGCGGCGGAAAGCGAAGCTCCGGCATCTGCCGAGAACGGCGAAACGCGGGTCCTTCCCTTGCAGCCCATGCGGCCGGCCGACCAGCTTGCCCGGCTGCATGTGGAAGTCGAGGAACTGCGCGCCATTCTCGAGACAGCGACCGATGGCGTCGTCATCATCGACGAAAAGGGCGATATCCGCTCAATGAACCGTGCTGCCAGCGGCCTCTTCAATTACGACAATGAAGAGATCAACGGTAAACCCTTCGTCGTTCTCTTCGCCCATGAAAGCCAGCGCGCTATCCTAGAATATCTCAGCGGCCTGTCAGGCCACGGCGTTGCCAGCGTGCTCAACGATGGTCGCGAAGTGATCGGTCGGGAAGCCTCCGGCGGGTTCCTGCCGCTTTTCATGACGATCGGCCGGCTCACCTCCTCCAACGGCTACTGCGCCGTCATCCGCGACATCACGCAGTGGAAGCGGACCGAAGAGGAATTGCGTACTGCCAAGCGCGCGGCTGAAACGGCGAATGCTCACAAGAGCGACTTTCTCGCGCATGTGAGCCACGAAATCCGAACTCCGCTCAACGCCATAATCGGCTTTTCCGACATGATGGCCGGTGAGCGCTTCGGTCCTATTGGTCATCCCCGCTATATCGAATATGCCAATGACATTGGCCGGTCCGGCCGTCACGTGCTCGACATCGTCAATGATCTCCTCGACATTTCGAAGATCGAAGCCGGCGAGATGGAGATGGACTTCATCGCCGTCGGCCTGAACGAAAGCATTTCAGAGGCCGTTTCCCTTGTCCAGCCGCAGGCCAACGGCCAGCGGGTGATCATCCGCACTGCCTTGTCGAACGCCGTGCCGCAAGTGGTTGCCGACCTTCGCTCGGTCAAGCAGATCGTGCTCAACATCCTGTCCAACGCGATCCGCTTCACGCCCTCCGGAGGACAGATCGTCGTGTCCACTGCTTATGAGGCAAACGGCAATGTCGTGCTGCGTGTCCGCGATACGGGCATCGGCATGACGCGTTCCGAACTGGAGCTTGCCATGAAGCCTTTCCGGCAGGTGGCAGGTGCGGCTCGCAAGCGGGGCGATGGCACTGGCCTTGGGCTTCCTCTGACAAAGGCGATGGTCGACGCCAACCGCGCGGTGTTTGCCATCAGCTCCGCTCCCAACGAAGGCACGCTGGTGGAGATAACCTTTCCGTCCCAGCGCGTGCTCGCCGACTGATCATAGGCAGGCAAGGCGTATTTCGGGCGCGTACCAATCTAGGCGTGCATGCGCTTGCAAAAGAAAGGCAGCATTAGCTGCCTTTTAAGTCGAATGCTGTCTAACGAAGTGGTGGAAGACATCATGTCTACGGAAGCGTGCGGCTTCGCTTCTCCCATACACGAAATGACTCCATGTCGCTTCACTCTTGATCAATGTGACTTAACATCAGGTTAAAGATCGATCGCTCAGGCACCTTCATTGCGGAATGTAGGAGCACAGCAGGAGCCTGTGAGCCGGATCAGCTGCGGAGCTCCGTGAGGTCGGCGAAGAGATCGAGAGCCTCAGGGTTGGCCAGCGCTTCCCTGTTCTTGACGGAGCGTCCGTGCACAACATCTCGAACCGCCAATTCAACGATCTTGCCGGACTTGGTGCGTGGTATGTCTTGAACCTCGATCACCTTGGCGGGGACATGGCGGGGCGAGGCACCGGAGCGGATGCGGCTCTTGATGGCGCCGACCAAGTTCTGGTCGAGCGAGAAGCCGTTGGCGAGGCGCACGAAAAGCACGACGCGAACATCGTCGTCCCAGTCCTGGCCGATGCAGAGAGCTTCGGCCACTTCCTCCATCTGCTCCACCTGATTGTAGATTTCCGCCGTGCCGATGCGGACGCCGCCCGGATTGAGGGTGGCGTCGGACCTGCCGTGGATGACGATGCCGCCATGCTCGGTCCATTCGGCAAAATCGCCATGGCACCAGACATTGTCGAAGCGCTCAAAATAGGCGGCGCGGTACTTCTTCCCCTCCGGATCGTTCCAGAACATGATCGGCATGGACGGGAAGGCCCTGGTGCAAACAAGCTCGCCCTTTTCGCCGCGGACCGGCTTGCCCTCGTCGTTCCAGACATCGACGGCGAGACCGAGGCCCGGCCCCTGGATCTCTCCGCGCCATACCGGCTTCAGCGGATTGCCGAGCACGAAGCAGGAAACGATATCCGTGCCGCCGGAAATGGATGCCAGATGCACATCCTTTTTGATCCCCTCGTAGACGAAGGAAAACCCCTCGGGCGAAAGGGGCGATCCGGTTGATGTGATGAGCCGCAGCGCGGACAAGTCGTGGCTTTGTTTTGGTAGGATGCCGCTCTTGCGAACAGCATCGATATACTTGGCCGATGTGCCGAACACGGCGAATTTCTCGTTCTGCGCATAGGTGAAAAGCACATTGCCGTCAGGGGCAAAGGGGGAACCATCGAACAGGCAGAGTGTGGCGCCGACAGCAAGCCCGGACACCAGCCAGTTCCACATCATCCATCCGCAGGTGGTGAAATAGAAGAGCTTTTCGCCGGGCTTGAGACTGCAGTGGAGGTGATGTTCCTTCAGGTGCTGCAGAAGCGTGCCACCTGCCGAATGGACGATGCATTTGGGGACGCCGGTCGTTCCGGACGAAAAGAGGATGTAGAGCGGATGCGAGAAAGGCAAAGCGAAGAACTCTACCGTCGTGGTTTCATAAGCGGATATGAAATCACCCAGTGTCCGACCATCGGCAAGCGACGCGGCCAGCGCGGGCGCATCGCCGGCATAGGGCACGACAAGGACCGGCGTTTTCAACTGCGCCGCCACCGCCCTCACCTTGTCGGCCGTGTCCTGACGCTTTCCGTTATACCAATAGCCGTCGCATGCTATGAAAAGCTTCGGTTCGATCTGGCCGAAGCGATCGAGAACGCCCTGCTCTCCAAAATCGGGGGAACAGGACGACCAGATGGCGCCTATCGAAGCGGCCGCCAGCATACAGGCGACAGTTTCCGGCATGTTGGGCATCATCGCTGCGACCCGGTCCCCCGGGGTTACACCAAGCGTCAGAAAGGCTTGCTGCAGGCGAGAAACCTCTTCGCGCAGCCGATCCCACGACCAGCGCTGTTCCATCTTGTCTTCCCCCCGGAACAGGATCGCGTCACCTGGGCCGGATTGGGCAAGAAGATTCTCGGCAAAGTTCAACGTCGCGTCTGGAAAGAAACGGGCGGCAAGCATGTCTTGGCTGCCGGTCAGAAAGGAGGCGCCCTTATCTCCCTTGACGCCGCAGAAGTCCCAGACCGCCGACCAGAAGTGCGCCGGCTCGGCGATCGACCAGGCGTGGAAGGCATCGTAATCGGCAAAGCTTACGCGATAGTGCTCGGCGCACCAGCCCATGAAGCGATAAAGCGGCGTCTCATGCTGTGCCTCCAGAGACGGGGTCCACAGCGGCTGCTCATTGCCCATTCCATTCCCTCCACCTTCCGCCTCCCGCTCCTCAGCAGGAAGGCTCGCCTGTCTCCCACGGCTGAGCCTTAAGCCCGCCCTCCGGGTTTTGTATAGCATCTGACATTGCATGATAAAGGGGCGCCGCGCGGGGATGCGGCCCTGATTTGCGCAATAGATGGGTTTCCTATATCGGCTTGCTCATGCTGACCAATGCAACTGGATATCTGCGGAAAAACCTCGGGCGGCCGCTGACGCCCCGATGGCGGCGCGCGCTGATGGTCGGCTTCTTTGCCCTCGCCCTGTTTGCAGCGTTCCAGATCCTTGCGCCTTTCCTTATCTCGTCCGCCCTGGTGCGCGAAAACATGGAAAAGGCAGTCGCACAGTGGACGGGCCATACGGTCAGCATAGAGGGGGAGCCGGATCTGCGGTTTTGGCCTAAGCCGCGCATCACCTTGAAGGGCATCACCATTCGCAAACAGGTCGACGGCGGCGAGCGGGTTCTGGGGCGCATAGCGCGTTTATCTGCTTCCTTCGATCTCCTCGGGGCCGTGACGGGTCAGCCGGAGTTCAAGAATTTCCGGATGACGGATGCGAAGATCTTCGTCATTCGCGCCAGCGACGGTCGGCTGGACTGGGCCAATGACGGCCTGCTCAGCCGCGCTGTGCGGAACGCCACCGCCAGCGCCAGTGGTCAGTTGCTCGACGAGGCGGCCGATGCCCCAATCGGCGAGATCCGGATCCGAAACGGAAGCATCGAGATCACCAGCCAGTCGGACGGCCAAAAGCTGGTGATCGACGAAATAGACGGCGAGCTCCGCTGGCCGCATCTATCCGAAGGTGCGCGCCTGCAAGCCCTAGCAAAAGTCGGCAAGCATCCGCTCACACTGGACATTAGTTCGACGCAGCCGCTGCTGCTGCTTTCCGGCAAGAGCGGCAATACGGTCGGGACCATCCAGTCGGATCTCTTCAAGGCCCGCTTCAGCGGCGTTGCCAATCTTGCTACCCACGGATTTCTTTCAGGCGAGACGGAGCTTTCGACACCGGATTTCTCTGCCCTGGTGAAGTGGACGGGCCTTGACCTTCCCGTCGCGGCGCAGCTGAAGACCCTGTCGCTTCAGGCGCGGCTGGTCACCAATAACGATACGCTTCGTTTCGACAATCTGTCTCTTGATGTGAACGACGTTCAGGCGACGGGTATTCTCGATCTTTCGTTTCCCGCTGCCAATCGGCCGCGCCTGACCGGTACGCTGGCCGTCGGAAGCATCGACTTTTCGCCTGTTTTCGCCACCCTGGCGCCAAGCATGATCGAAGGTGGCGACGAGGCCCGGCTGCTGCGGAGCGGATTGGAGCTCGACCTGCGCCTTTCGGCGAGCCAAGCCAAGCTTGGCCCCTTCCAACTGGAAGAGGTCGCGATCGGCCTCATGAATATCGGCGAGCAGTCACGGCTGGATATCCTCGACAGCGATTTCGAGGGAGGCCGCCTCACAGGCAGGGTCGCCACCATCAAGGAAGGCCCGGAGGGCGGTGTTGCCGTCCGGCTGTCTGTCCATGATGCGGATTTCCCCAACATCATCGAGCGGCTCGGACTCCGCGGTCCCTTGCCCGCAGCGCCCGGCTCTCTGGAAGTCTCGGTCGACGTGGCAAGCCCCTCGAACCTTGCGGCCTGGCGCAACGCCAAGGGCAGTGTTCGTTTCTCCGCCCGGCAAGGCATTCTCCCCGGCGTCAATTTGACGGCCATCCGACAGCTTGCTGGCCAGAAGCCCTACTTCTCCCTGAGCGAAGCAGTCGCCGGCGCCTTCGAATTCGAAAGCATAGACGTGACGGCAGACTTGGCGAACGGATCGGCGGATATCAACCAGGGCCGGATCGTCGGACCCAGCGAAACCATGCTGTTCACAGGCGTCATTCCCTACGTGAACAACAGCCTGGCGCTGTCCGCGACGATTCAGTCGACCACGGTCCAGTCGAACATTGGCCAGTCGAACATTGGCCAGCCCACCGAGGGTCAGCCGAGCGGCATCCCGCCGCCCTCGCCAGCCTCCGTCTTCTTCATTGGCGGCTCCTGGCCCGACCCGGTGATCTGGCCGATCTCGCCAAACGCGCAGAAACCGCTTCAATAGCTGGAAGCGCGCTATCCTTAGGTGGCGCCGCGTCCGACCGCCAGATGTTCATCCTGCTGCCGACGCAATTCCGCCCGTTTGGTACTGATAGAGGCGATGATCACGCCGATGGTCACCAGGCCGATCAGAATGGTGCAGATGGCATTGATCTCCGGGGTTACTCCAAGACGCACTTGCGAATAAATCTTGATGGGCAGCGTCGTGGCGCCCGGGCCGGTCGTGAAGCTGGAAATCACCAGATCGTCCAGCGACAACGTGAAGGCGAGCATCCAGCCTGCCACCACGGCCGGGAAGATCAGCGGCAGGGTGATCGTGAAGAATGTCTTGACCGGCGGGCAACCGAGATCAAGCGCCGCCTCCTCCAGACTGCGGTCGAAGGTCAGCAGGCGCGATTGTACGACAATCGCCACATAGCACATGGTGAAGGTCGTGTGTGCAATGATCACCGTCCAGAAGCCACGGTCGACGCCGACGGCGACGAACAGGAGCAGCATGGAAAGGCCGGTAATGACCTCCGGCATGACGAGGGGCGCATAGATCATGCCGGAAAACAGCATCCGGCCCGGAAAGCGCGAAAAGCGCACCAGCGTCAAGGCCGCAAGCGTGCCCAGCACTGTCCCGATCGTGGCGCTGATCACGCCGACGCGGGCCGTTACCCAGGCCGCATCCATCAATCCCTCGTTGGACCACATGGTTTGGTACCAGTGCAGGGAAAAGCCGCCCCACACCGTCACCAGCCTCGATGCATTGAACGAGTAAACGACGAGAATGATGATCGGGATATAAAGAAAGGCGAAACCCAGTGTTAGGACGGTTGCGTCGAAGCGGGAGGACTTCATCTCAAGCCACCTTCTTCTGCTGGTTCTGGAAGATCATGATCGGCACCACCAGCATGATCAGCAGGATAACCGCCACCGAAGAAGCAAGAGGCCAGTCGCGGTTGCCGAAGAATTCCGTCCAGAGCGTCTTGCCGATCATCAGCGTGTCGGCGCCCCCCAGGAGATCCGGGATGACGAATTCCCCAGTGATAGGAATGAAGCAGATCATCGAGCCGGCTATCACACCCGGCAAGGAGAGCGGGAAGGTGATGCGCCAAAACGCCTTGAGCGGCGGACATCCGAGGTCATTGGCCGCTTCGATCAGGGAATTGTCCATCTTCTCAAGCGCCGAATACAGCGGCAGGACCATGAAGGGCAGATAGGAATAAACAATGCCGACAAAGACTGCGTAATCAGTACGGAAGATCTGCACCTGATCCTCCGGCCCCAGCAGCCCGATCGAGTGAAGCAAAAGCGTCAGGAGGCCGTCTGGCTTCAAAATGCCGATCCAGGCATAGACGCGGATCAGAAAGGAAGTCCAGAACGGCAGGATGACCAGCATGACCAGGGTCGGCCTGATGGCCAGGGGTGCGCGAGCCATGGCCAGGGCGATCGGGTAGCCGATCAGCAGAAGCAGCACGGTCGAGATAAAGGCGATCCGCAAGGACGAAAGATAGGATTGAATGTAGAGCGGGTCATCCGTCAGGAAGAGGTAGTTCTCAAAATCCAGCTGCGCCAGGAAATCGCTCAAGGCACCGAAGCCTTGGAAAAGTGGTGTGTAAGGCGGTTGCGAAATCGCAGTGTCGGAAAGCGATATCTTGAGGATGATCAGAAATGGCGCCACGAAGAATAGCAGCAGCCAGACATAAGGAAGGACGACAACCAGCCAACGGAAGGGGCTCGCGTTTTCATCGCTTCTTGCTTCGGAAACAGCCGCCATCTGCTTCACCTCATCGCGTCAGAACGAGGCCGGCATCGAGCGGCCAGTGGAGCCAGACCATATCGCCGAAGGTGATCGGACGGTCGACGAGGCGGGACACGTTCGCCTGGGCGGCACGCACGATCCGGTCGTCGGCCAGCTTCACCAGGAAGACGGAGAAATCGCCGAGATAGCCGATATCCCACACTTCGCCATGCACGGCATTGACAGAGGTATCGGCAGGCTGGTCGGGTGAAATGCGTACCTTTTCCGGTCTCACCGCAAAGGCGACCTTGTCGCCGCTGACCGCCTGACATCCCTGCTCGACAGCAACTGCGATGCCATCGCAATCGATGGTGACCTTGCCGGGCGCGCCAAGCGCGCTTTCGGTGGTTGTAACCGTGCCCTCGAAAATATTGATGTCGCCGATGAAGTCCGCGACGTAGCGGCTGTTGGGGGCCTCGTAAATTTCCGCCGGCGTCGCGACCTGCACGATGACGCCCTTGTCCATGACGGCGATACGATCGGACACGGTCATCGCTTCTTCCTGGTCATGGGTGACGATCAGGAAGGTCAGACCCAGCGTGTGCTGGATGTCCATCAGCTCGAACTGGGTTTCTTCCCGCAGCTTCTTGTCGAGCGCGCCGAGCGGCTCGTCGAGCAGCAGAACCTGCGGCCGCTTGGCAAGCGAGCGGGCCAGCGCGACACGCTGCCGCTGGCCGCCGGAGAGCTGGTTCGGCTTGCGCTTGGCAAACTGCTCCAGCTTGACCAGCTTGAGCATTTCTTCGACGCGGGCCGCAATCTCGCCCTTCGGCAGCTTGTCCTGCTGCAATCCGAAGGCGATGTTCTTCTCCACCGTCATATGAGGGAAGAGAGCGTAGCTCTGGAACATCATGTTGGTGGGTCTGCGATACGGGGGGACGCCGGAGATATCCTTGCCCTGCAGCAGAATGCGGCCTTCGGTTGGCTCTTCGAAACCGGCCAGCATGCGCATCAGGGTGGTTTTGCCACATCCGGACGGCCCGAGCAGGGAGAAGAATTCCCGCTCGTAAATGTCGAGCGTCAGGTTGTCGACTGCCGTAAAGTCGCCGAAGCGCTTGGTGATATTCTCGAAACGGATGAAAGGCACTGCCGAGGGATCGGTCCAGGGCGAGAATTTACGTTTAACCGGTCCAAGAGTTTTCGCCATGCATGAGCCCCAGCGTGTCGATCTATGCGTCAAAGGACAAAGGGCAGACGTTTCCGCCTGCCCCTCTTCCGTTTAGCTGCCGGTCTTGATCTGCGTCCAGACCCGGTTCAGCACACGCTGCTCGCGCGGCCCATAAGGCGAGATGGTAAACAGCTTCTTGACCACGTCTTCCGGCGGATAGACGGAAGGGTTTTCGAGAATTTCCTTGTCGACGAACTGCTGGGAAGCAAGGTTGCCATTGGCGTACTGGACGTAGTTGGATGCCTTGGCGATCACTTCCGGTTTCATCAGATAGTTGATGAAGGCATGCGCTTCCTCGACATTCTTGGCGTCGGATGGAATGGCCAGATTGTCGAACCACATATAGGTGCCTTCCTTCGGAATCATGAATGCGACTTCAACACCGTTCTTGGCTTCTTCCGCACGGGTTTTGGCCTGCAGCACGTCACCCGACCAGCCGATCGAGATGCAGGTATCGCCATTGGCGAGCTCGTCGATATAGGCGGAGGAATTGAAGGTTTTCACATAAGGGCGGATCTTCGAATAGACCTGCCCGCCAGCCTCCAGATCCTTCGTTTCCTTGCTGTCCGGATCCTTGCCGATATAGTTCATGGCGATGGCGAAGGTTTCGTCCGATGCATCGAGGATGTTGATGCCGCAGGACTTCAGCTTGGCCGCGTTTTCCGGCTTAAAGAGCACGTCCCAGCTATCGAGTGGAATGTCGCCAAGGGCGGCCTTGACCTTCTGGACATTGTAGCCGATCCCGGTCGTGCCCCACATATAGTTGACGGCATATTGGTTGCCGGGATCGTATTTCGCCAGCCGCTCGGTCACCTGCGGCCAAAGATTGGACAGGTTGGGCAGCTTCGACTTATCGAGCTTCTGGAAGACGCCTGCCTGGATCTGGCGTGCCAGGAAGGGGCCGGTCGGAACCACCACGTCATAGCCGGAGCCGCCCGCCAGCAGTTTCGTCTCGACGATGTCATTGCTGTCGAATACGTCGTAGACCACCTTGATCCCGGTCTCCTTGGTGAAGTCCGTCAGGATAGATTCGTCGATATAGTCCGACCAGTTGTAGACATGCACCACGCGTTCCTGAGCCGAGGCAGCGGTAGCGGCAAAGACCGTCGCGGCGACTGCGGCGGCGAGGCTAAGCAAATGGTTTTTCATG
This sequence comes from Rhizobium deserti, assembly GCF_004358025.1. GTDB lineage: Bacteria > Pseudomonadota > Alphaproteobacteria > Rhizobiales > Rhizobiaceae > Neorhizobium > Neorhizobium deserti. The sequence goes on from NZ_SMTL01000003.1 coordinate 64,400, forward strand.
ATCTCTCCTGTTATCCAGTCATTGCCCGCGGCCAAAGCCCACGACGAAGTCTCTTATGATTTTTTGCCAGACTAGGAAGGATTTCCGGTCGTCACAAGGGAAATGTGCACCGCGGAAAGTTATTGAAAATCAAAAGCACTGAGACCCGTCACCATTTCATCAAGACCGAGCGGGCGGGTCAAAGGCGGCTCGGCCCGGGAAAGACAGCCCTGGCGCTCGCAGAACCGACATGCAGGCCCGGCCAGCACTGTCGGCAGAGCGCCTTCGCCAGCATCCGTAAAAACCGTCTCCAGTCCGCCGGAAAATTCGGTTCCGAGGATAAGGGCGGTCCGCCGCAGCCGTTCTCCGAAAGCGGATTGAGGACCGTCGACGGTCCTCGACAAGGTCATGAAGGTCGCGCCGTCCGGCATTTCGACACGTTCGGCAAGGATCTGGCCCGGCTGCGCGAAGGCGGCGTAGACACCGAGCTTGGGACATGCGCCGCCGAAGCGTGCTTGCGGAAAACCGTGCGCCCCTCGCCTGCGGATGGCGTTGCCGGCGTGATCCAGCTCCATCAGGAAGAAAGATAGACCCATTGCGCCCGGTCGCGCCATGGATGTCAAACGGCTCGCAGCCTGCTCGAAGGAGACGTCGAAGCGCGAGCGCAGAATGTCGACATCATAACGCGTCCGCTGGGCGGCAGCGAGAAACAGCCCGTACGGCATCATTAGGGCATGCGCCGCATATCGTGCCAATTCGAACCGGCCGATGCGCCGGGCTTCATCGCTGGACAGGGCAAGATCGGCGAGTTCCGCATCGATTTCCGGCTTGAACGCCAGGAGCGCCACTTCCATGGCCAACTCCCGCTTCCGGTCATATGGAGAAAGGCGCTCCGACAGAAAAAGACGCATGGAATGCCGGTCGTAGCGACGGCGAAGGTTGGGCATGGCATGCACCGGCAGGGTACGCATGACGATGCCGTGTTCGGACTTCAGCCAGGTCTTCAATGCCATTTCCAGGTCATCGCGATCTGCCAAACTGGCGGAAAAGGCTTCGGCGGCATCTTCTATCCGCGCAAAGAAATGCGGATGCCGTTCAAACGCCTCGCGTACCTCGTCGAGCGGCAGGCGGGCTGCCGCTATGGATGTCTCGTGTCCCGCACGAGACAGCAGATCCGCCAGATCGGACAGGCGGGCGGCCTGCTCCCGATAAGCGCGGTACAGCTTCATCGTCGCCAGAGCCGCATTGGGGGCGGCTTCCGCCACTTCGACGATTTCCTTGTCGCCAGGGATCTCTCCTGACAGGAGCGGATCGGTGAATACCTCGCGCAGCTGGCCCGCCAGCCCCCCGCCTTCCCCCTGCAAGGCACCGAGTTCGATCTTGTAGACGGAGCCGAGCTTCAAAAGAAGCTGCACTGTCAGCGGCCGCTGGTCTCGCTCGATGAGGTTGAGGTAGGACGGCGAAATGCCGAGCCCCTCCGCCATGGCAGTCTGCGTCAGCGCCAAACCGAGCCGCAGGCGGCGAACCCGGGATCCGGCAAATATCTTCCGCTCCGTCACAGCCCACCCCCTCGGTCATATTCTTTTTTGACAAGATTGACATCTTCACAAATACGGCTGTGAAAGACAAGACATCCTAACCTTTTTCGGAGCGCCAATGCTGCATCTTTGCTGGTTATGCGGGAGCGGCCTCTGTAAATTCAGTGAAGCCCGACGCCTGATCTGTCAGGTTTCGAGCAGCAGTTACTGTATTGGGAGAGAGAAGATGACAGATTTTTACACTTTGGTTCTAGGCGCAGCCAGCGGACGTTTCGATGGCATTGAGCGACCCTATACGGCGGAAGATGCGAAGCGTCTGCGGGGATCGATCGCCATCCGTTACTCGCTCGCCGAGGCGGGCGCTGCCCGGCTGTGGTCCCTGCTGCGGCAGGACGATTACGTCAATGCGCTCGGCGCCATGACCGGCAACCAGGCCATGCAGCAGGTGCGGGCGGGCCTCAAGGCTATTTACCTTTCCGGCTGGCAGGTAGCTGCCGACAGCAATACCGCCTCGTCCATGTATCCGGACCAGTCGCTTTATCCGGCCAATGCGGCTCCCGAGCTTGCACGCCGCATCAACCGCACGCTTCAACGTGCCGACCAGATCGAAACGGCGGAAGGCAAAGGCCTTTCGGTCGATACCTGGTTTGCACCGATCGTCGCCGATGCCGAAGCCGGGTTCGGCGGGCCACTGAATGCGTTCGAGATCATGAAGGCCTTCATCGAAGCCGGCGTCGCCGGCGTGCATTTCGAGGACCAGCTGGCATCGGAGAAGAAATGCGGCCATCTCGGCGGCAAGGTGCTGATTCCGACCGCTGCGCATATCCGCAACCTGACCGCGGCGCGGCTGGCCGCCGATGTCATGGGAACCGCGACTTTGGTCATCGCCCGTACCGATGCGGAAGCCGCCAAGCTCCTGACTTCGGATATCGACGAGCGTGACCAGCCCTTCGTTGATTACGAGGCGGGGCGGACGGTTGAGGGCTTTTATCGCGTTCGCAACGGGCTGGAGCCCTGCATCGCCCGCGCCGTCGCCTATGCGCCTTATTGCGACCTTATCTGGTGCGAGACCTCCAAGCCGGATCTGGAGCAGGCACGGAAGTTCGCCGAAGGCGTCCACAAGGTCCATCCTGGCAAGATGCTGGCCTATAACTGCTCGCCCTCCTTCAACTGGAAAAAGAACCTCGACGACGCGACGATCGCTAAGTTCCAGCGCGAGCTCGGCGCCATGGGCTACAAGTTCCAGTTCATCACGCTGGCCGGCTTCCACCAGTTGAACTTCGGCATGTTCGAACTCGCCCGGGGCTATAAGGACCGCCAGATGGCCGCTTATTCTGAGCTGCAGGAAGCGGAATTTGCCGCCGAGATTAACGGCTATACCGCCACCAAGCATCAACGCGAGGTCGGCACCGGCTATTTCGATGCAGTGTCACTGGCCATTACCGGCGGGCTCTCGTCTACCACGGCGATGAGCGAATCCACCGAGCATGCCCAGTTTCGTCCCGCTGCCGAATAGGCGGGGGTTTGATAGTCAATCAGGAGGAGAAACGAAATGAATATCCAGACCCATGTCAAGGAACGCGCCGAGGAACAAGTCAGTGCAATGACGGCCGAGCAGCAGGCGGCAATCCGCTCTCTCGCCAACGACCTGCACCGCCTGAACCATGCGGTCATGAAGGCGGTAGAGGCGGGAGTTTGCGTGGAACTGGTCCGCTCCGCCAGACACCATGGCGGAGACGGCCATTGGGGCGACCTGATGATCCCGGTCGTCGTCACCCGCCAGCCGAATTGAATCCGGCAAGCTCAGTACCTAGAAAGCATGAAGGCGGCATCGCTGCCGCCTTCACAGGGGTCAAACAATAAAGATCAGGCCGCGTAGGCGGTCTGGCTGCGGGCGGACCGCTCAGCATCGATGCGGAACTGCTGGACGAGAGCGAGAAGGGCGTCCGCTTCTCCGGCAAGCCGGCGGCTGGACTCGCTGGTTTCGCCCACCATGGCGCCGTTCTGCTGGGTCATCTGATCCATGCGGTTAACGGAGCTGTTTATGTTCTGCAGCGCCGCCGACTGGTCCTGGCTTGCCGTCGCGATGGTTTCCACATGCTGGCTGATGGCGGTGATCTCGCGGCTGATCGACGCCAGCACCTCGCCGGCCTGCTGGACCAGCGACGAGCCGGACCCGACCTCACGCGACGACTGGTTGATCAATTCCTTTATCTCCTTGGCGGCACCTGCGGAGCGCTGCGCCAGTTCGCGAACTTCCTGCGCGACGACCGCGAAGCCCTTGCCGGCCTCTCCGGCACGCGCCGCTTCGATACCCGCGTTGAGGGCCAGAAGATTGGTCTGGAAGGCGATGTCGTCGATGACTTCGATGATCAGCTCGATCTTCTGAGACGCTTCCTCGATACGGGCCATGGCTTCGACGGCATTCTTGACCACCGTGCCGGAGCTGTCGGCGCTCTTCTTGGTGTGCGAAACGGCTTCGTTGGCTTCGGCAGCGCGTTCGGCAGAGGAGCGCACAGTCGCGGTGATCTCATCGACGGCAGCCGCGGTTTCCTCGAGGGAGGCAGCTTGCGTTTCCGTGCGGCGTGAGAGCTCCGAGGACGAATTGCTCAGATCGGCGCTGCTCTTCTGGATGGAGAGCGTGCTCGAGCGGATATGCGAAAGCGTGTCGCGCAGGCGGATGATCGATCCGTTAAAGTCGGTGCGCAACTGTTCCAGGCGTCCGGAGAAGGTCGTCTCGATCGTGGTGGAAAGATCGCCCTGAGCTAGCCGGGCCAGAGCTGAACCAAGCTCGCTGACTGCCTGATCGATCTGCCGATCCATCCGCTGCTTTTCAACGTCGTTACGCTCGCGCTCGGCTTCGGCCTCGGCACGTTCGGTGGCGCTGCGGCTTTCAATGGCCTGCTTCTCGCGCGCTCCTTCGCGAAAGACTTCGAGTGCGCGGGCAATGTTTCCGAACTCGTTCGGCAGAGTGACATAGGGAATGGGTGCACTATTGTCGCCGTTCGACATGGCGCGGACGGTCCCGGTCAGGATGCCAAGCGGGCTGATCAGTGCACGAATGGCAAAGAAGCTCAGCAGGCCTATCACGAAGAGCGAAGCGAGCGAGGTGGCGACCACCATGTAGCCGGAGGAGGTGATATGGGCAAAGTAGATTTCCATCGGGATGCCGATGAAGAGTACACCGGCAACACCGCCGGCAGGATTGCTGATGGGGAAATAGCCTGTAATGAAATCCTTGCCGAACAGCACGGCCGAACCGAAGTAAGCTTCGCCGCGCGCTAGATAGGGCTGAGCCGGATGCTCGGCGGCAAGCTTCGTGCCGATCGCCCGCTCACCCTTTTCCGTTTTGACATTGGTCGACACGCGTACGTAGTCGCTGCCCTGCTTGTCAAAGACCGTGGCGACGCCGCCGATTGCGTTTGCCGTACGATCCACCAGATCATGATCCTTCAGGGCTCCCTCCCCCTTGGTGACCTTGACCACGGCCTGATCGCGCATCTCCACCTTTACGCCCGGAAATTCGAGTTCGTAAAGAAGAGCGATCGTGCGCATGGCTTTGCGCGCATCCTCATCGGCCGTTTCCATGATGTCTTTGCGGAGATCAGCAAAAGCCAGCCCCCCGACGGCGATCACTGCCAGCGAAATGAGGAAAAGGCAGAGGATAACGATCCGCGATACAATTGAGGAGGGGAGTATCTTCTTCATAGGCGGCAATCTCTTCGTCGTAGACAGGGAACTATACCCATTATTCGCGACAGAAATGAAGATTTGCTAAATTGCCTTATTTGATACTGGGAAGCGTTAAGGGCCGGTCAGCGTGTGCATGGATCGTCGCGCTGGAAAGAGCCAATCGGCAAAACACACTCTAACCTAGGTCTAGTTAGAAGAGGACCGGCACGGCAAGAAGCGCCGCCGTGGCACCAGCCGCGATCATCAGAAAGCGTATCCGGAGCAGCCTGATGCTGTCTTCAGTCTTGGCAATTGCAATTGCGCGTGCACGGCGAGTATTCTGCATGGATGTCGAACTCCAGGTGCGTCATCTATGGCACCTGCCGGAGACCGGCAGGACCCTTGCCAGTTTTAGAACAGAGGAATTTGCTGGCAATAAGGCAGCATCCGCCACGTATATTAAGAAGTTCTGAATCGCGCGGTATTACAACGCTTCCCCACAAACATGGCCTGACGCCCAGGCCCACTGAAAATTGTAGCCGCCGAGCCAGCCGGTCACATCCACACACTCGCCAATGAAATAGAGGCCCGGCACTGCCTTGGCCTGCATCATCCTGGAATCCAGATCCGACGTGTCAACACCGCCGATGGTGACCTCGGCAGTCCTGTATCCCTCCGAGCCTGCGGGACGGATGGTCCAGTCGCGAATGGAGGCCGCGAGCTTCTCTATCGCCTTGTCCGAAAGGTCAGCCAAATTGCCGGCGATGCCCTGGCTTTCGACAAAGAATTGCGCCAATCGTTTCGGCAGGTTCTCCGAAAGTGCCGTCTGGGCCGCCTGGCGACCGTTCGCCTTGCGTGCGGCTTTAAGCTGTTGCGCCATATCGAGATCCGGTTCAATCGCCAGCTTCACGTCGTCGCCTTCCCGCCAGAAGGATGAAATCTGCAGGATGGAGGGGCCGCTTAGACCCCGGTGCGTGAAGAGCAGGGCTTCCCGGAACGAAGTCTTGCCGTGACGCACTTCGGCCTGGACCGCTACGCCGGAAAGCGGCGACAGCTTTTCGAGCATATGCGGGTCGAGCGTTAAGGGTACGAGCCCGGGCCGCGTTTCGACAATCTTCAGCCCGAACTGCCGGGCGATTTCATAAGCAAAACCGGTCGCACCCATTTTTGGTATGGACTTGCCGCCGGTCGCCACGACCAGAGAACCCGCGTCCACCGGGCCGCCGGAGGTCAGGATGCGGAAGCCGTCCAGCGTTTTTTCGACCGCCGTCGGCTGTACCTGCAGTTCGAGCACGACGTCGGCAGCGCGCATTTCCGCCAGCAGCATCCGCACGATGTCCTTGGCGCTGTCGTCGCAAAACAGCTGGCCGAGGGTCTTCTCGTGCCATGCGATCTTGTGCCGCTCTACCAGATCGAGAAAATCGCGCGGCGTGTATCGGGCAAGCGCGGATTTGGCAAAATGCGGATTTGCGGAAAGATAGTTGCGGGGGCCGGCATGCAGATTTGTGAAGTTGCAGCGACCGCCGCCGGATATGCGGATCTTCTCGCCGGGCGCCTTGGCGTGGTCGACGACCAGGACGGAGCGACCGCGCTGCCCGGCGCGAAATGCGCACATCATTCCCGCCGCACCGGCGCCCAATACCACGACGTCAAACCTACGCGTCACCTGCCGCTCCTTCTGGTCCCTGCCTGCTTTTTCCATGCGGCAGTCAAAGTCAATGGCACCTCCCCCTCGCCAAGCGCCAATCCGTGGCTATGATGGGCAATCCGATCAACCCCACCCCGATGTGTCATGCCGAGCAAAAAAGCCAATCCCGCCCCCGCAACCGGCACGGTGCTGAAAGCCGCCGCCGCACAGCCGACTCTTACCTCTCTTCGAGGTGTTGCTGATTGGCGGGAGGCCGCCGCATGGCTGCGGGCACGGGGCATCGAGGATATCGAATGCATCACGCCCGACCTTGCAGGCGTACCGCGCGGCAAGATGATGCCGTCTTCCAAGTTCACCTCGAACACGTCGCTGGCCCTGCCCTCGGCAATCTACCGCCACACCATCTCTGGCGAATATCCGGAAGAGACGGCAAGCTTCCGCTATGAGCCTCGCGACAGCGACCTGAAGCTGGTTCCCGATCTTTCGACACTTTCCGTCGTGCCCTGGGAAACCGATCCGACAGCGCAGGTGATCTGCGACATCGTCGACACCGATGGCAACCGCGTCTCCTATACGCCGCGCAACGTCCTCAGGAACGTCATGAAGCTTTACAGCGACCGCGGCTGGAAGCCGGTCGTGGCGCCGGAAATCGAATTCTACCTGGTCGCCAAGAATGACGATCCGGATTACCCCCTGCATCCCCCGAAGGGACGCTCGGGCCGCTCCATCCTCGGCGGCCAGGGCTATTCCATTGCCGGCATCAACGAATTCGACGAACTGATCGACGACATTTATCACTTTTCGGAAAAGCAGGGCCTCGAGATCGATACGCTCATCCATGAGGAAGGGCCGGCACAGCTGGAAATCAACCTGCGGCACGGCGATCCGATCGAGCTTGCCGACCAGGTCTTCATGTTCAAGCGAACGATCCGGGAAGCGGCACTGAAGCACGGCATCTATGCCACCTTCATGGCCAAACCGATGCAGGGGCAGGCTGGCTCTGCCATGCATATCCACCAATCAGTGGTCGACATCGAGACCGGCCAGAACATTTTCTCCAATCCGGACGGATCAGCCTCCAAGGAGTTCTTCCACTTCATCGGCGGCATGCAGGCCTATGTGCCGAAGACCCTGGCAATGATGGCGCCTTACGTGAATTCCTATCGTCGCCTGACGCCTGACATGTCGGCGCCCGTCAACAATGCCTGGGGCTATGACAACCGCACGACTGCGTTCCGCGTGCCGGTTTCCGACCCCAACGCGCGGCGGGTGGAAAATCGCCTGCCGAGCTCCGATGCCAATCCATACCTTGCGCTTGCCGCGTCTCTCGGTTGCGGCATGATCGGCATCATGAACGCGATCCAGCCGTCTCCGCCGACCGAGGACTCGGCCAATGAGGGCGACATCGATCTGCCGCGCGGTCTTCTCGAAGCCATTTCGCTTCTTGAATCCGACCCGACCCTCGCGGAAGTCTTCAGTCCCGAATTCATCGGTCTTTATGCGGGCGTCAAGCGCGGCGAGTTCGAGACCTTCATGCAGGTCATCAGCCCGTGGGAGCGGGAATTCCTGCTTCTCAACGTGTGAGGGCTTCCATCGTGGATCAGTGGCAAAGCCCGATTGCAACCGGTCTTTCCTGGTATCAGGAAACCGTTGGCGAAAGACCTTCATATCCAGCGCTCGACGGCTCCGGGGCCGTCGACGTCGTCGTCATCGGCGGCGGTTTTACGGGTCTCCAGGCTGCCTATAATCTCGCCGCGTCCGGCGTTACGGTCGCCTTGATCGAAGCCCATCGATTCGGGGACGGAGCCTCGGGGCGCAACGGCGGCCAGATGGGCACCGGGCAGCGATGGTGGCCGGAAGATCTGGAAAAGGAGCTGGGCTATGAGCGCTCGAGGGCGCTTTTCGACATGGCCGAGAATGCCAAGCGCCATCTGCTCCAGTTCGCGGAAACCCAAGGCATCGACATGGATTACATGCCGGGCCAGATGAATGTGTCGCACAAACGGGGGCACGAGAAGGAATACCGGGCCAATGCCGAGATTGCGGCAGAACGCTATGGCTATGGGCATCTCGCCTTCATGGATGCCCGCGAAACAGCCGACCGACTGGGAACCCGGGACTATTATTGCGGTGTGCGGGATCTGGGGACCGGGCATATCCATCCCCTCAAGCTGCTGGTGGGGCTGGCGCGGGTGGCTCATGGCGCCGGTGCCGAGCTTTACGAGATGACCAAGGCCACGGCCATTCGCCGCTCCGGCGGGAAGATCATGGTCGACACGCCCTCAGGCACACTAACGGCAGACCGGGTTCTGATTGCCACCAATGCGTATATCGGTGAGCTCGAGCCGATCACTGCGGCGCATATCATGCCGATCGGCTCGTTCATTGCGGCCACAGCTCCGCTCGACGATTTTCCCAGCATCATTCCGGGCGGCGAAGCCGTCTGCGATTCGCGGTTCGTGGTGCGGTATTTCCGCAAGTCGCGTGACAACCGCCTTCTGTTTGGTGGTCGCGAAGTCTATTCGTCGAAAAATCCGGCGGATACGGCCGAAGCGATACGGCAGCAGATCGTCGAGACCTATCCGGCCTTGAAGAATATCCCCGTGACGCATGCATGGGGCGGCAATGTGGGCATTACCATGCCGCGCCAGCCTTTCGTGCGCGAGGTCATGCCCGGCGTCACCTCGATCGGCGGCTATTCGGGCCACGGCGTCATGTTGTCAAATTATTGCGGCAAACTTTATGCAGAGATGCTGACGGGAAACGCAACCGAGCTCGAACAACTTTCACAGCTTGCCATTCCGCCTTTTCCAGGAGGCCGCCGCATGCGCAGCCCTCTGCTTTTCCTTGCCCTTACCTGGTTTGCGCTTCGCGACAGGTTGTGACAAGGCCAGGTCTTTACCAAAGCTCGGAATCAAATCCGGGCTAGCACTTTTAAATCGATTAGCATAAACATGCCCTCAACCTTGCAAGATGAAAGAACAGCGATGAGCAGCCAGATCATCCCAGTTGAAGCCTTTGATTGCGTCGTATTCGGCGGCACCGGCGACCTCGCGGAGCGTAAGCTTCTGCCAGCGCTTTACCACCGGCAGATCGAAGGACAATTCACCGAACCGACCCGTATCATCGGTGCGTCACGCAGCACGCTCTCGCATGAGGAATACCGCAAATTTGCCGAGGACGCTTTGAAGGAGCATCTCAAGAAAGGCGAATATGACGAGGCGGAGGTTCAGAAATTCTGCCAGCGGATCTACTATGTTCCGGTCGATGCTAAGTCTGACCAGGGCTGGGACGCGCTGAAGACGCTTCTCGATGACGGCGAAGACCGCATCCGTGTCTTCTACCTTGCCGTTGCTCCCGGTATCTTCGGCGCGATCTCGGAAAAGATCCGCGACCACAATCTGATCACCAAAACGACCCGCATCGTTGTCGAAAAGCCGATCGGCCGCGATCTTGCCTCGGCGCTGGACCTCAACGACACGATCGGCCGGGTCTTCCGCGAGGAACAGATCTACCGTATCGACCATTACCTGGGCAAGGAAACGGTCCAGAACCTGATGGCTCTGCGGTTCGCCAATGCGCTTTACGAGCCACTCTGGAATGCCGATCATATCGACCATGTGCAGATCACGGTTGCTGAATCGGTCGGGCTTGAAGGCCGTGCCGGATATTACGACACCGCCGGCGCGCTGCGCGACATGGTCCAGAACCACATCATGCAGCTCGTCTGCCTGGTGGCCATGGAAGTTCCCTCTTCTATGAATTCGGAAGCCGTGCGCGACGAGAAGCTCAAGGTGCTGCGCGCCCTGAAGCCGATCACCGAAAGCAATGTCGAGCAGATGACCGTGCGCGGCCAGTACCGTGCCGGCGCCTCCGCGGGCGGCCCGGTCAAGGGCTATCTCGAGGAACTGGAAGGCGGCGTTTCCAACACCGAGACCTTTGTCGCCATCAAAGCCGAGATCGGCAATTGGCGCTGGGCCGGCGTTCCCTTTTATATCCGCACCGGGAAGCGGCTTGCGCAGCGCATGTCGGAAATCGTGATCACCTTCAAGCAGGTGCCGCACAATATCTTCGACAATGCTGCCGGACGCATTGCTGCCAACCAGTTGATCATCCGCCTGCAGCCTGACGAAGGGGTCAAGCAGTCGCTGATGATCAAGGATCCGGGTCCTGGCGGCATGCGCCTGCGCAACGTTTCGCTGGACATGAGCTTTGCAGCCGCCTTTGCGGTTCGTAGCCCCGATGCCTACGAGCGCCTGCTGATGGATACCATCCGCGCCAACCAGACGCTGTTCATGCGCCGCGACGAAGTGGAAGCCGCATGGCGCTGGGTCGATCCGATCCTCAAGGGATGGGAAGCAACCGGCCAGATCGCGCAGGGCTATACGGCCGGCACATGGGGACCGAGCCAGGCCATCGCGCTGATCGAACGCGACGGTCGCACCTGGCATGAAGGCTGAGCGGCTGATGACGGTGCATATGCATGAATATCCCGATGCCGCAGCTCTCGCCGCCGCTCTGGCGGACGAGGTTTCAGTACGGCTTGCCGCTGCGATCGAGGATCGAGGATCAGCCTCAATCGCTGTTTCCGGCGGATCGACACCCAAACGCTTCTTTGAAACGCTGTCCGGCCGCGACATCGCCTGGAGCAAGGTGACAGTGACGCTGGTCGACGAACGTTTCGTGCCGCCGGACAGCGACCGCTCGAACCATCTGCTGGTCAAGACGCATCTGCTGAAGGACAAGGCGGCCAATGCCGCCTTCGTTCCCCTTTATTACGACACTCCCACGATTGACGACGCAGCTGCGATAGCGACGGAAAAGACGGCCGATATCGGCACGCCTTTCGACGTCGCCATCCTCGGCATGGGCGGGGACGGCCATACGGCTTCCTTCTTCCCGCGCGGCAGCAATCTCGCGCGAGCACTGGATCTTTCCGGTCCTCGCGGCGTGCTGACGATGCAGGCCGACGGAGCGGGCGAAGAACGCCTGACCTTTTCCTTTGCGAGCTTGGCAGATGCGCGTTTCCTCGCCCTTCACATCGAGGGCAAGGGCAAGAAAGACGTGCTCAATCAAGCCATGGCTGGATCCGACGAAACCGAGATGCCGATCCGTGCGGTTCTGAAACGCGCCCAATCGCCGCTCGATATCTACTGGGCGCCCTGAGGCGCCAGACGCGCCGGCGTTGCGAAACGCCGGCATTGCGACAACGCACAATCCCGGTGGCTCGAAGGCCTTATCCAAGGTCAACGGCCTTTCCCGCCGGGATTGGCCAGAAAAGGATAAATCATGGCCGCCCATTCCAGCATCGAGGCGATTACCGCCCGCATCGTCGAGCGTTCGAAGCCACAGCGCGAAGCCTATCTCGAGCGCGTGCGCCGGGCCGCTACCCGCGGACCTCACCGCACCACCTTGTCATGCGGCAACCTCGCCCATGGCTTCGCGGTCTGTTCCCCCGCCGAGAAGGATGCGCTGGCAGGCGATGTCGTGCCCAATCTCGGCATCATCACCGCCTATAACGACATGCTGTCGGCCCACCAGCCCTATGAGACCTTTCCGCAGATCATCCGCGACGCGGCGCGCCAGGCAGGCGGCATCGCGCAGGTGGCTGGCGGCGTACCGGCCATGTGCGACGGCGTGACCCAGGGACAGCCGGGCATGGAGCTGTCGCTGTTTTCACGCGACGCGATCGCCATGGCGGCCGGCATCGGCCTTTCGCACAACATGTTCGACGCCGCCGTCTTCCTGGGCATTTGCGACAAGATCGTTCCGGGGCTGGTGATTGCCGCGCTGAGCTTCGGCCACCTGCCATCCGTCTTCATTCCGGCCGGGCCGATGACCACTGGCCTGCCGAACGATGAGAAGTCGCGCATCCGCCAGCTCTATGCAGAGGGCAAAGTTGGTCGCGCCGAACTGCTCGACGCGGAATCCAAATCCTATCACGGTCCCGGAACCTGCACTTTCTACGGCACGGCCAATTCCAACCAGATGCTGATGGAGATCATGGGCTTCCACCTGCCCGGCGCCTCCTTTGTCAATCCCGGCACGCCGCTGCGCGAAGCACTGACCCGCGAAGCCGCCAAACGGGCGCTGGCGATCACGGCACTCGGCAACGAGTTCACGCCGGCTGGTGAGATGATCGATGAACGCTCTGTGGTCAATGGCGTCGTCGGCCTGCATGCCACGGGTGGCTCGACCAATCACACCCTGCATCTGGTCGCCATGGCCCGCGCTGCCGGCATTCTCCTGACCTGGCAGGATATTTCCGAACTTTCCGATGTCGTGCCGCTGCTGGCGCGCGTTTATCCCAATGGATTGGCCGACGTGAACCATTTCCATGCGGCCGGCGGCATGGGTTTCCTGATCAAGCAGCTGCTGCGCCAAGGGCTGGTGCATGATGACGTGCGCACCGTCTTCGGCCATGGGCTGGAAGCCTATACGGTCGAAGCCAAGCTCGACGGCAATGGCCAGGTGGTACGTGAATTCGTGCCCGACGAGAGTGGTGATCCGAAAGTGCTGGCCTCCATCGACTGTCCCTTCCAGCCGACCGGCGGGCTCAAGATGCTGACCGGCAATATCGGCAAGGGCGTGATCAAGATTTCGGCGGTGAAGCCGGAGCGGCATGTGATCGAAGCGCCGGCTGTGGTTTTCCATGACCAGCAGGAGCTGCAGGAAGCCTTCAAGCGCGGCGAGCTCAACAAGGATTTCATTGCCGTCGTGCGCTTCCAGGGGCCGAAGGCGAACGGCATGCCGGAACTGCACCGGCTGACACCGCCGCTCGGCGTGCTGCAGGACCGCGGCTACAAGGTGGCGCTTGTCACCGACGGACGCATGTCGGGCGCATCCGGCAAGGTGCCGGCGGCGATCCACCTGACGCCGGAAGCGTGCGACGGCGGTCCGATCGCCAAGATCAGGGACGGCGACATGATCCGCCTGGATGCCGTGGCGGGCACGATCGAGGTTCTGATGGACGCTGCGGAGTTTGCAGGGCGCGCCGCCGCGATCGCAGATCTCTCGGAAAATGAGTACGGCATGGGCCGCGAGCTGTTTGCCGCCTTCCGCCGCAACGCCGGCCCCGCCGACCAGGGCGCCAGCGTCTTCGCCTGATTGAGAAAGGGCGGCACTTGGCCGCCCTACTACGCTAACACAGGCCGTAAGTCTCACCAGGCCCGGACGTCGAGTGTTCGGTCGCGGTGGTTCGGATGGGTCGAGAAGACGAAGATGCGGTTCATCTCCTTCTGCGTCATCAGGCGCAGAAAGCGGACGTCGATCGTGTTGTTGGCGTTGACCTTCATCAACAGGCAACCGACCTTCATGATGCGGGCATCGGGTATGTCGAGGTAGAATTGCTGCGGCAGGGCATATTGCGTCAGCAGGCTGAGCACCGCGCCGCTCATCGAGATTTTCACGACGTCGCAACGCCGCTGCGCCATGTTGAGGATCGCTTTTTCCGTATACTCGATCCGTCCCGCATTCATTGTGTCTTCCATCTTGAACCGCTGCTCGCGGTCGTACATGAAAGACTCTTCCTTGTTCAAAAAGTGATTTTTACCACCAGGCGCCGCACTCACGACTTTGCCTCCTATATTTATGCAGCAAGCCTAGTCCCCGAAGTTTAACAGAGCGTTGGCCCGTCTCGATTTGAGACAAACGGCGCACCGCATCAGTAATACGTAGTGAATGCCTCGTTAGCGTTCATTAGCGATATGTCTGACCTGCATCGTCGAAGAGGTGAAGCTTAGCGGGATCGGCCGAAAAGCGAACGGCATCCCCCTTCTTGACGTGGAGGGTCCCCGGCATCTTGGCGATGAGCGGCTCCTGCCCAGGCTTTCCTTCCAGATAAACAAGGGTCACCTCTCCCAGCGCCTCGACGAGCAGAACATTGCCTTCTAGGAGATAATCCTCGCCCGATGCAGGCGAAAGATCCTCCGGCCGCACTCCGAAGCTGACGGATTTGCCTTTCTCCGAGGCGCCCGTCCGGATCGGCACGCGCACCGTGCGACCGCCTCCAAGAGTAATGGTCGTCGCCTCGCCGGTCTCGGCCACCGTTGCCGGGATGATGTTCATTGCAGGTGACCCTATGAACCGCGCGACGAACAGGTTCTTCGGGCGCTCATAAAGCTCCAGCGGCGGCCCCACCTGTTCGATGCGCCCCGCTGAAAGTACAACGATCCGATCGGCGAGCGTCATCGCCTCGACCTGGTCATGCGTCACATAGATCATCGTCGTGTCCGGCATCTGCTCCTTGAGCTTGGCGATCTCGATCCGGGTCGCCACCCGCAGCGCCGCATCGAGATTGGACAGCGGTTCGTCGAACAGGAAGACTTTCGGATCGCGGCAAATGGCCCGGCCGATCGCAACGCGCTGGCGCTGGCCGCCTGAAAGAGCCTTTGGCAGTCGATCAAGATAAGCCGTCAGCTGGAGGATATCGGCGGCAGCGCGCACGCGCCGGTCGATTTCCTCCTTGCTTTCATGGGCGATCCGCATGCCAAAGGCCATGTTGTCGTAGACCGTCATGTGCGGGTAAAGGGCATAGGACTGAAAGACCATGGCAATGCCGCGCTTCGACGGCGGCACCCCGTTGACCATCTGCCCGTCTATGAACATCTCGCCGGAGGTGATGCTTTCGAGCCCGGCGATCATCCGCAGCAGCGTCGATTTCCCGCAGCCGGAAGGGCCGACAAAGACCACGAACTCACCCTGAGTGATTTCCAGATCAATGCCATGCAATACCCGAATTTGACCATAAGCCTTTCGGATCTCCTTCAGGGTCACGCCTGTCATGATTTTCCTCCTAACCGCCCTTGACCGAACCGGCCAGCAGACCCCGCACGAGATATCGCTGCAGACCGAAAAACACGGCGATCGGCACAATGATCGTAACAAATGCCGAGGCCGAGAGGATTTCCCATTTGCCGCCCATCGATCCCAGAAGCGCGTTAAGCGCGCCGGTCAGGACCAGTTGGTCCTTGCCGGTTCCCAGGAAGACCATGGCCACCAGAAGATCGTTCCAGGTCCAAAGGAACTGGAAGATGGAGAAGGATGCGAGTGCGGGAAAAGAAAGCGGCAGCACGATCTTCAGGAAAATCTCGAAATCACTGGCGCCGTCCACGCGAGCGGATTCGATGATCTCTTTCGGCAGCCCGGCAATGTAGTTGCGCAGCAGGTAGATCGCGAGTGGCATGCCGAAGGCGGAATGGGCCAGCCAAACCCCCACATAGCTACGCGACGGCAGGCCGAAGAAGGCACCCACATCATTATACATTTTCAGCAATGGGATCAGGGACATCTGCAGCGGCACGACCATCAGGCCGATGATCAGCGCGATGATCAGCCCGCGTCCGGGAAACTCCATCCACGATAGCGCATATGCGGCAAATGCTGAAATCAGGATCGGTATGATCGTCGACGGAATGGCGACGGTCAGCGAGTTGATGAAGGATTGGCCGATGCCTTGGGAGGTCAGCACCGTGCGGTAGTTTTCCGTCGTGAAGGACGGCGGCGTGGCCGTCGTGAGGTAGATGCGTTTTCCCCTGTCACCTCCGAAGGGCGCGTTCTTGATATAGGTATAGGAGCCATCCTCGTTGACGGTCAGGCTCTCGCCTTCGCCGAGATCGGCGGTCTGGCCGGCCGGAAATTCGGAAGGCGCCGCGACACGGGTACCGAATGACTGGACCTGGCCTTGCTGCCCTTCAGTGAAGACAGAGCCGGAAATGATGAAGTTCGCGCCCCCCTGGCGCGCGGTCGCAGCGTCGGCGAGCCGGACAGCGCTGGTTTGCGACGATCCGGTCAGCGCCGTCCACCAGCCGGAAGACGCGATCTGCTGGGGCTCGCGGAAGGAGGTGACAAGGAGGCCGAAGGTCGGAACGAGCCAGAGAAGGCAGATCAGCAAGACGGAGAGATGAACGAGAAGGCGGGGCAGGCCGATCCGGCGCAGGCTGACGGCAGGGTTCATCTCAGCGGCCTCCGCTTTCCTGGTTGGCCTGGCGGATATTCCAGATCATGATTGGTGTGACCGCCGCCATGATGACGAGCGCGACGACGGCCGCGCGGCCGGAATCTCCCCCGCCCCGGAACATCCAGTCGAACATGAGATTGGCGAGCACCATGGTGTTCCACTGACCGTTGGTCATGGTGAGCACGATATCGAACACCTTGAGAACGAGGATGGTGATGGTGGTCCAGACGACGGCGATCGTGCCCCAGACCTGCGGCACCATGATCTTCCAGAAGATCTGCCAGCCATTGGCACCGTCGATCACGGCCGCTTCGACGGTTTCTTCCGGAATGCCGCGCAGAGCAGCCGACAGGATGACCATGGCGAAACCGGTTTGGATCCAGATCAGGATCACCATCAAGAAGAAGTTGTTCCAGAAGGGCATGGAGATCCAGACCTGCGGGTCGCCGCCGAAGAACTGCACGATGGCATTGAGAAGACCGATCTGCGTTTCCTTGCCACCCCGGTATTCGTAGACGAACTTCCAGATGACGGAGGCGCCGACGAAGGAGATCGCCATGGGCATGAAGATCAGGCTTTTGGCGATATTGCCCCACCAGATGCGATCGGTGAGCACCGCGATCACCAAGCCGAAAAAGGTGCAGGCAGCCGGGACGACGGCGAGCCACAGGATGTTGTTGAGGATCGACTGGCGGAACTGGGCATCCGACACGGCCCAGCTGTAGTTGGCGGCACCGACAAAAGCCGTACCCGAGCGATCGTAGAATGACAGGATGAACGTGGCGATGACCGGATAGACGAGATAGACGCCGAGGAGGATCAGCGCCGGTCCCAGGAACAGCCAGGGGCGCACCGCCGCCCGGCGATTGAGGTTGATCGAGGCGCCGCGTACATCACCTTCACGTACCGGAAAGACGAGCTGCAGAAGCTTGTCGGAAAACCAGTAGTAAAGTGCGCAGACGAAAACACCGGCAATGACGACGCCGACGGCCGATACGAGCTGCGATATCATAACCCCTCCTCCTACGCTTGGACCGACACCCTCCCCGGCCGCACACAGCCAGGGGCAATAACCGCGACCTCTCCCGACGCAGCTATTTCAACCCGTCCCAAGCCTTCTGGATATCGGTCGCGACGGTCTTTGCATCCTTGCCGCCGACATAATCGATCATTCCCGTCCAAAAGGCCCCGGCGCCGATCTTGCCCGGCATCAGATCAGAGGCATCGAATCGGAAGGTGGTGGCGGATGTCAGGATTTCTCCCTGCTTCTTCAGCGGCTCGTTGGCGTAGGCTTCCGGGTTGACGCCCTTGTAAGGGGTAAGGAAGGCGGCCTGCGCCATCCAGACCTCGTGAGCGATCGGCGTTTTCAGGAAGTCGATAAAGGCTTTGGCAGCCGGAGAATCCTTGGTGATGGCAATAATGGTGCCTGCGCCCAGCACCGGCGTTCCGAGCTCAGGTTTTGCCGCATAGGTCGGCATGTAGAAGAAATCGGCATCCGTCCCGAGCTTCTTGTCCGGCGGAAAGAAGGAAGAGATGAACGATGCCTGGTGGTGCAGATAGCATTTCGGCGGAATGTCGAACATGCCCTTGGGGCTGTCGCGGAAGTCAGTGGAAGCGACTGCAGCAGCGCCGCCGCTCACATATTTATCATTCTTGGCGAACTTGCCGAATTCCTCGATCGCGCCGACAACTGCGGGATCGTCGAACTTGATCTCGTTCTTCACCCATTTGTCGTAGGTTTCGGCGGGCTGGGTATGCAGCATCATGTCTTCGACCCAGTCGGTTGCCGGCCATCCCGTCGCGCCGCCGGATCCCAAGCCGATGCACCACGGAACGCCGCCATCTTCTACAATCTGGTCGCTGAGCTTCAGCAGGTCTTCCATAGTCTTGGGGACTTCGTATCCTGCTTCCTCAAAGTTTTCGGGAACATACCAGACGAGAGACTTGAGATCGGCCTTGTAGGGGAAGCCATAGAACTGGTCCTTGCCGTCCTTGCCCTTGTAAACGCCGTAGCCGGCCCAGCTTTCGCCGGCACCATAGTTCTTTTTGACCCAGTCTTCCGTTTCCTGGCCGAGCGGCGTCAGGAAGCCTTTCGCAGCGAGATCTGCGAGCAGGCCAGGCTGCGGTATAATGGCGATATTGGGAGGCGAGCCCGCCTGCGTATCGATGACGATCTGCTGCTCGTAGTTTTCCGAGGAGGAATAGCGGCCATTGGCACCGGTGGCGGCATTGAAATAGGCAAGCACGCTGTTGAAGAGGACTTCGTCTTCGCCGCGCCAGGGGCCGAACAAGGTCAGGCTCTCGCCTTTGATATCGGTGTGCCCGGCCTTAAACTCCTCGTAGCTCTTCCAGTTGAAGCGGGCGTCCTGCCCCGGTGGGAACTTGAGCTCCTGGGCACCAGCGCTTGCTGCAATCAGAGCAGCAACGGCCGTCCCGATCCACAATGATACCTTCATCGATCCATCCTCCCCATCAAGGCTGTTCATCCGCCTGAATGGTGCCGCTGGAACACGGCTACCGGATAGAGATTTAAGGCGCTTGCGGAGGAGTCAAGGGCCGCTCCGCTAGCGCCTGTCGATAGGCATCAGAAGCGCGGGGCCGGTTTTCCGGCGGCGCGATAGGCAGCAATCACGGTATTGGCCATCAACATGGCGATGGTCATCGGACCGACACCGCCCGGCACCGGCGTAATTGCGCCGGCAATGGGGGAAACTTCGGCAAAGGCGACATCTCCCACCAACCGGGACTTGCCTTCGCCAGCAACGCGGTTGATGCCGACATCGATGATTGTCGCGCCAGGCTTCACCCAGTCGGCCTTGACCATTTGCGGCCGACCGACCGCGGCAACCAGGATATCCGCATCGCGGCAGACCGCGGCAAGATCCTTGGTCTTCGAATGAGCCACGGTCACCGTCGCATTGGCTGCCAAAAGCAGAAGCGCCATCGGCTTGCCGAACAGGTTGGAGCGTCCGATCACCACGGCGTTCAGACCCGAAAGGTCATCACCATGGATGCGCTTGACGAGAAGCATAGCGCCGGCCGGCGTGCAGGAGATCAGGCCCGTCGAAAGATCGCCCGTGGCAATCTTGCCGGCATTCACCACACTCAGCCCGTCCACATCCTTTTCGGGCGAGATCGACTGGATGACCGGTTCGGCTTTGAGATGCTTCGGCAGCGGAAGCTGCACCAATATGCCGTGAATAGCCGGATCGGCGTTGAGTTCAGCCACCAGCTTTTCAAGATCCTGCTGGGTGGTTTTTTGCGGCAGGCTGTGCTGGATGGAGTTGAAGCCGCACTGCTTGGCCATCTTGCTCTTGGAATTGACATAGGCGTGGCTGGCCGGATCGTCGCCGACGATAACAACGGCCAGGCCCGGCTTCACCCCTGTCGATCGTTCGAGAGAGCCCGTCGCTTCGCTCACGGCCGCCGTTACGGATGAAGCCGCTTCTTTGCCATCGATTACCACTGACATACGCCATCTCCTGCTTAACGATTGCATTCTGGCAAGCGGGCGCAGAAGGGACTGGCCCGCTTGCGCCCTATGCTGTCCAGCTCAGGCAAATGCAAGCGGATTCGATTTGGCGGATTCGATTTGCAGGCGTCAGCGCCGTGCCGCTTGGCGACGGCCGGAATGCTGTTGAACCTTCTCGCAAAGCTGCGCCATTTCGCGCCGCAATGCCGCCAAGTCCAGTGCCTCCCGAGAGGCTGCGTTGGCGCGGCTTCGAGGCTCATGCACCACAGTCTCGACAGCAGAACCGCGTGCCAGGACCGCAGCAACCAAGGGCGGAAGCTGGGATTCTGCGGCGGGGCGGCGGTTTGCCATCAGCAGTTCGCGGATGTGATCGGCAAGCGGCGTCTGATTGGCTGGCAGGGGATGATCGTTCGCAGCAAACCGCTCGAAAACGACCGGTGCGTCATCCTCAATCAGATCAAGTTCGGCGAAGTCTTCATCCGCCAAGAGATCAATTTCGGAAACCGGTGATGCCGGCTGCGATGTTTCCGTCTCAGAGGTTTCGTGGCCTTCTGCCTCATCGAACCGCCGGCGCCGGATCCAGGCGCAAGCTGCCCCAAGAAGAAGACCCGCAAGTCCCCCGAGGGCGCTCTTCGTCAGCATGTCGGGTAGGCTCGGCTGCACGGGCTGGGCAGATGCGGGCTTGACGACCTGAGCTTTCACCTGAACCGGCTGCATCGAGGTAGACCGCCGGCGCTGCTGACCTTCGAGATAATTTTGACGCGCCTCGTTCACGGTCGTTTCCAGCGCAGCCAGTCTTTCCGCCGCTTCGGCTGTCTGCTTGTCGCCACGCAGCGTTGCCTGACGTGTCTTGAGCTCCGAAAACCGCTTGGCGGCCGTCGCCTCATCCCGTTGCAGGGACGCGACGAGCTGCTTGAGCGATTGCTGGATATCGGCTCGAACGTCCTCCAGCGCGCCCTGTGCCGCAACAAGGCGCGGATGGCGAGGGCCGAGACTGCCGGACAATTGGTCGACGGCGAGCTTGGCTTCTACATGCCTCTGCCTTTGGTATTCCAGTCCGGTGAATTCCAGGCTGTCGGGCAAAGGCTTACCCAGCACAGTGGCAAGCGTCATGGCCCCGGCTTGTTCCACCTTCCGCCGCATCTGCGCCAGGTCCGCCTCGGCCTGAGCGACGTCCTTTACGAGCGACTGGCTGTCCGTCTGCACGCGGCGCAGCTCCGCCAGCCTCTTGTCGTCCACCTTGGCAAGGAAGCCTGACAGTGTAGCCTCGGCGCGCTCAAGGGTCTGGCGCAGTCCATCCAGGACTGCATCCGGAACTTGTTGCTCGGCCGCGGTGTCGATGCCGGCGGCAAAAGTACTGCCCAACATGGTTGCCAGCTGCCTCGCCTCTTCGGGCGCAGCGGCTGTTACGGAAATCGCAACGGCCCCATGAGCTTTATCGTAATCAAGGGCAATGGCGTCCGAAAGGCGGCTGCGTAGATCGGCCTCGGCTTCGGCCACGGTCATCCCGCCGCCGGATAGTATGTCATAGACGACTTGGGCAAAGCCTGAGCGGTCGATGGCAAACTCGCTGCCCTTCGACAGGTTGAAGGCGCGGACAAGATTGTCGAGATTGGCCTTCGACCGCAATTTGGCCAAGGCCGAAGTGACGGCGCCTTCGCTTGCCGTCTCCACTTTGAGCTCCGTCTTAGCGACGAAACTTGGCGCCGACATCTGCTGAACGAAAACCGGAAGTGCAGCGCCAACCATTCCGGCGAGGCCGATGGCAAGCAGCACGGAGCGCCGGCGCCGGGGCCGTGCGCTGTCCCTGCCCCCGTCTGCCTGCGTATCGCCGCTGATACCTTCGAAATATTCCATGCTCAGACCGCAATCATTTGTGACGCGGGCATGCACGCGCAATGCCGCTGCTTAAGACAGTCTAAATATCTATGGCAAATAAACCGTTAACCGCGGCACCTGGGCTAGGCGCGATTGCGCACAAGGTGGCGGAGCGAGAGCCGTTATTCAAACGGCAGTCAATTGTCTGAACTGCAACTTAGGCAGAACCCCCGGGGCCGAGAGGTCTTGAGGTCAGCCGTTCAATGGGAAGCAGCCGGCGCCGGCGCCTCCACCACCACGCCCTCGACAATCTTCTGTGCGGGAATCGGGTTGTTGCCGCGCCGGGCCGTATTCGTGTTGATCGTTTCCTTGGACATGTAGTCGAGCTGTTCGATCATCACATTGGCCACGACGGCATCGCCGAGCTTGGCGTTGATGCCGTCCTTGATCTTGTTGCGGAAGTTCTCCGGATCGAACGAGCCAACATTCTTCAGGTCGATCATCGGATTTCCCATCAGCAGACTGAAAAGCTGGTCCGTCAGAAGGGCGTCCATCGGCAGCTGGACCTTCTTCGACTTCTCGCTATCCACCGAAAGGGAGATGCGGCCCAGGAAATATCCGTCAACCGCGCCATTGTGGATAACCGGCATACTGATCGGGTTTCCGCGCACGACCGTCGTGACGACGGGCGCCGGAGCGGCATCCGCAGTCGCGGTCGCCTCCGACATGCGGGCGGACAGATAGACACCCCCAATGGAGACGATGCAGACCCAGAGCCCGATCAGCAGCACTTTAATCATCAGGATGCGCCATACCGGAATTGATGTTCGGAATAGGTCCCGTCGGCATCCATGTCTTTCACCGCATTCTTGAGAATGTCAGCGACAGCGCGAACCGCCTCGAGATGAGCCTCGACCCGCTGGGCATTGAGCTTCAGCTTCTTCTTGAGGCCGACCAGCTGCTGGAGGTAAGGCGCCGACGTCTCCTTGACGTCAGGCCCACGGAACAGGGTGGTCAGTTCGTAGAGGCAACGGCTCTTGTGGGCGTTCGACACTTTCAGGTCGAAACCGGTGTCGCGTCCAATGCGCTCGTTCTCGTTGTCGATGATCATTTCAAGACGCGAAAGAACCGTCTTGATGCGATAGTCGGTAGAAACGACTTCCATATCAACCTTCAATGGTTAGGAGTTTGTCTTCTTGGAGGTGCTGTCGGTTTCGGCGGGAGACAGGATCTGGCGTTGGAAATCCGTGATCATGCCCACGGCCAGCTGCCGATCCTTTTCGCTCGTCGTCGCATTCGGGGCATCCGCCCGGGCATGCTGGACCGACTGCGCGAAGAGCTTTTCAGCAATGCCGAAGCCACCCTGCTTGGAGACCGCGTCAGCGATCTGCTCGGCCATCATGCCCTTCCAGAAGTCGCCGGCCGCACCCTTTCCATAGACTTCCTCGCTGTCGGAGGGCAGCATGTTCTGGATAAAGGTAGAGGCGACGCTGGCTTCGAACTTCCGATAGGTTTCCGGAATTTCCTTCTTGTGCGACACGCGCACATTGTCGATTTCCTTGACGGCCTTTTCGGACTGACTGACCGCCTGAGAGAAACCGACGCCATTCGATGCAAGCATCACCGACTGACTGGCAGCTTCGTTCGCCTTGAGCTTCTCACGTGCAGCCTGAAGCAGGCCGGGATCTGCGGCTTGAACGACGTCCAAGACGAGATCGCTTGGGGGAGAAATAGCCAATTTCAACTCCTAGTTATCTGAGACCGCCATCATGGATCATCAAGCTTGCTGGAAGCTGGCGTGGCCATCAACAAGCCGAGATCGACGAGGTCGTACATCCGCTCGTCCTCCATCAGGCGCTCCTCCAGGATCTCGGCCTCTTTCATCCTGTCTTGGAGACGATCGGCCTTGGTCTTTTCCTTCAGCACCCTGGCCTCCTGCATGGTCTGCTGAGCCGCGAGCTGCTGCTTCTTGATGAACAGGCGGGTCAGCCGATCGCTGTAGTTCTTGGAGAACTGCTTGTGGATCGGGTCGACGGAAGAGATCGCATTGATCGTCATATCGATCGATGTCGCTACCTCGGCTTGCCGCGCGATGGAGACGCTCAACTCGAATTCGGCAAGCCGTTCGAGCTGCCGTTGCACGCCGACCAGGCGACGCAGCTTCTCTGATTTAGAATCATTGGCCATGTCAGCCTCACAGCCCGGTAAAAACGAGGGGGAAGCCCTTCACGAACTCGTCGATCATCGCGGCGATCCCGAGATAGAGCAGGAAGATCCCACCCATCAGCGCGTAAGGCGTGGAGATGAAGTAGACGGGAATCTGAGGCGCCATCTTGTTGATCATGCCGACGGCGACGTTGAACATGATGCTGTACAGCAGAAACGGGCTGATGAGCCGCAGCACGATCATGAAGGTGGCCGAAAGCGTATCCGTAAGCGTAATCAGGATCCGTCGTGGGTTGAGCCCTTCTGCCAATGGTATGGTCGTGTAGGAATCGAGCAGCGACTTGATCACCACGTGATGAAAATTCAGCATCAGCAGTACGAGCAGACCGGCCAAGGCCAGCAGGCTCGTGAGTTGGCTCTCGGAGCTATCTTCGATGATATCGCCGCCGGGCGGCCCGTTGAACGAGATGGCGTTCGAAATGGCGGTACCAGCAAATTGCAGGCCGGCCGTGTAGAGGCGGGCAATCAGGCCAAACACAGCTCCGACCAGCGTTTCGGACGCGATCAGCATACCCAGCGCCGCGGGATTGGAAGAAGCCCGGGGATAGATGATGTCCCAAACCATAGGTAAAACGGCCATGGAAATCGCCACCGAAAGGAACAGTCGCACCTGCATGGGAAGTCGGGCCGACGAAAAACCAGGCATCAACATGATGCAGCCGCCGACCCGACAGAAAGCCAGGAAGAGTGCGATAATCGTTCCCTGCGGGTCCGTTATCATGAAATCGATCCAAGGACCTTGATCTCGGTGCCCTTTGCCAATTCGACATGGGACAGTACAGGAAGGGTCGCAAAGAGCCGTTCGATGATCATGCGGACATAAGACCGCGTCTCAGGCGACGTGACAAGTACGAAGGGCAGGCCTCTGTCCATATATTCGCGGATGACCTGGCCGGCCTGCTCGCTGAATTCCTCGAGAGTGCGGGGGTCGATGTCGAAATCGATAATCTCGCCCTTCGCGTCGCGCTTGATCGCCTGGTGGAACAGCAGATCCCACTTAGACCCGAGGCGCAGGACGCGCAGGACGCCGTTGTCGGCAAGATCACCACAGATCTGCTGCGACATGCGGACACGCACGTGCTCGACCAGTTGTTCCGTTTTGCGCACATGCGGCGCCAATTCGGCCAGCGCTTCAAGAATGAGATGCAGGTTGCGGATAGAGACGCGTTCGGCCAGCAGCAGCTTCAAGACAGCCTGGAGACCGGAATAGGACATGTGGGACGAGCACATTTCGTCGGCCAGCTTCTTGTATTCCGGATCGAGGCGATCGATCAGGATCTTGACGTCCTTATAGGACAGAAGCTGCGGCAGGTTGTTGCGGATGACCTCGCTGACATGCGTCAGAAGCACCGAAACGTTGTCGATCGGGTGGAAGCCTTCTCGCTTCAGGTCTTCCACGAAGTGTTCGAGTACGGACACGGCAGGCATGCCGAAGGTAGGCTCGCGAACCTCGTCGCCGGGTACCGAAGGCTTGCGGCCCTGACCGACGATGACGAGCACTTCACCGAGCCGCAGATTGCTGCTCGCAACCGTCGTCCCGTGGATACGGATCTGGTAAGACTTTTCGGCAATTGCTATGTCGTCGACCACCTTGATTTCCGGCACGACGAAGCCGTACTGGCTGGCGAAGCGCTTGCGCATCTTGCCGACGCGGAAGCCGAGCTCCTGGTGCGCGCCGAGGAGGCGCGGAGAAACCTGTTTGCCGAGGGCCAGTTCGATTTCCGCCGTCTTGAGGACATTCTTGACAGAATCTTTCTCGGATTCGCGGTTTTGAACGACCTTCCTTTCCTCGGTTTCGCGCAGCAGCTTGTTCTTTGCCTCGATCTGCCGCGGGATAGCCCATGCAGCGCCAGCCAAAAGCATGCCAAGCCCCATGAACGGAAGGAAAGGCAGACCGGGAACCAGTGCCAGCGTCGCCATCAATCCAGCCGACACCCACAGCGCCCGAGGATATCCGCTGAGCTGGCCGACGACCGCGACATCGGTTGAACCTTGTGTACCGCCGCGGGTGACAATGAGGCCAGCCGCGAGCGAAACGATCAAAGCCGGAACCTGCGAAACGATGCCGTCACCGACAGACAGCTTGACGAAGACATCGGCAGCTTCGCCGATTTCCATGCCATGGCGGAAATAACCGATGATGATGCCGCCGAATACGTTGATGGCGGTGATCAGCAGGCCCGCGACCGCGTCCCCGCGCACGAATTTGGAGGCACCATCCATCGCACCGAAGAAGGAACTTTCTTCTTCCAGTTCGCGCCGGCGAAGCTGCGCTTCCTTTTCGTCGATAATGCCGGCCGAAAGGTCCGCATCGATCGACATCTGCTTGCCGGGAATGGCATCGAGGGTGAAGCGGGCGCCGACTTCCGCGATACGCGTGGCGCCCTTGGTAATAACGATGAAGTTAACGACGATCAGGATCATGAACACGATCAGACCGATGATGAAGTCGCCGGACATAACCAGGCTGGAAAAGCCCGCGATCACGCCGCCGGCGGCACTGTGTCCCTCGTGACCATGCGATAGAATGACGCGCGTGGTCGCAATGTTGAGCGCCAAGCGCACCATGGTGGCGATCAGCAGCACGGTGGGAAAGGCCGAGAAATCCAGTGGTCGCTGGATCCACAGCGATACCATCAGGATCAGGACCGACAATGCGATGGAAAAGGCCAGGCCGATATCGATCAGGAAGGGCGGAATCGGCAGAAACAGGATGCAGAGGATGGCTACGATGCCACACGCAAAGCCGATATCACGACCGTTCAAGGCGGGCTTGATGGGAGAAACCGTTGTGCTGCTAGTTGCCATGTCCGCTCTATCTCTTCATGAGACAAGAAAGCGCGTCCTGCGCCCCGTCAATCGAGTGGCCGGACAGCGAGAGCCCGAACCTGTTACGACAGATCACTTTTAGCCAGCGAAGCTTGTGTGAGGGTGACGCTTCGGCGCCGAGCCTAGAAGCCGCTCTGGACGCGCGAAAAGACCATGTCGGTGAAGAGCGAGATCTGCCCGCCTACAAAGGGAGCGGTAATACCCAGTGCAACCATGACCGCAACGATCTTGGGCACGAATGTCAGGGTCATTTCCTGGATCTGGGTGAGCGCCTGGATCAATGCGATGATCATGCCGACGACCATTGCCGTTAAGACTGCCGGGCTGGAGGCAATCAGGACTGTCCAGATTGCCGTATGCAATATGTCGAGAGCATCGGCTTCGTTCATTGGCTCATCATCCTGCCGTGATCGCGAATCATGCCGCATGATGACAGCCGCCCGCTATTAGACAAGCTGCACAATGGCCGGACCGCCAGTAATTCCTGGCGAACCGGCTGTTCGTCTAGGTCAGCACCTAGCCGTCAGGAAGACGATGGCGTCGAAGTGGCGGAGATGGTGATGCCTTCACCGATCTCGATCTTCGAACCCTTAGTGGTCGTTGCGGTCAAGCCATCAGCAGTTACTTCAATGGAAGCCACCACGCCACCGGTCTTGCCGTCAGCACTGGTGATCGTCTTGCCGATATAGGACGAAGCATTCGACAGGGAGGACTGAGCGATCAGGTTCTCCAGGTTGGTATTCGTCTTGATCGTTTGCTCGACCTGCGAGAAGGTCGCCAGCTGCGAGATCTGCTCGCTAGCGTCCATGGGATCGGTTGGATCCTGGTTCTGCATCTGAGCGATCAGAAGCTGCAGGAATGCGTTATAGTCCAGCGAAGCGGCGGCTGCGTCGGACGAAGACGCCGCATTGGTGGCCGTCTTTGTCGTAACGGAGGCTATGGAATCTATTGCCACGATGCCATCTCCCTTTTAAGGCCGGCAATGGCTGCAGGGCCGACTTCGTTGGTGTTCAAGATCCGCTCTTCGATCGGGTAAAGAGCCCGGATTGCCTTCAAAGCGTCGAATGCCCGGTCCGAGGCAACGAGAGCGTCGATCTGCTTCAGCTCTTCGATAATGTCCGGGTTTCGGAAACACGAGAGCAGCATCATGATCGAGCGCCGGAACATGGCCATCGCCTGGTCTTTGCCATCCGGGTTGATGAGCATCATCTGGGCGATGAAATAGAGCTGCCGAAGCGGCGTCGTCGTGTCTTCCGGCTGGAGAACATGGTTTTCCAGGAGGAAGGTAACGTTGTTCAAGAATTCTAGCGACACTTTCCGATCAACGCGCAGGACGGCGCCGTTAATGAAAATCTTCTCGCCCGACTTCAACGATATCCGTAGTGTGCTTTTCATCTTAGGCCATCCCTGATGATGGTGGTCACGTCAATAATGCCTTGGTAGTTTTCCGACTGCCGCTTCCGGATGCGTTCGCATTCCTTTAGTATCCAGAGGGCGATAGAGATAAGCTTGGCGCGAAGTTCGACGCTCAGCTCGTTGTCAGGCTGGTTCAGATCCTCGATGAATCGGGTCCAAACCCTGCGTGTATAGTGAACGGCCTCGACGGCTTCCCTGCCATACCGCGATTTATCCGGCACCGCGGAAAGAAGCTCAATGGAACGATCCAGTACCTGGCGTTCTCTTTCACGAGCGCTTGCGAGGTCATCCTTGACTACCTCGGCATACGCAAACTGGAACATGCTGCATCCCTCATGTTGCAAACAATCGCCTTCGGCAACTTACCATTAAAGGAAGTTGACGAGGCTCAGACCCTGGATTTTGGAAGTAATGGTGTAGGAAGTCTCAACCTGCGTCAGCAATGTGTTGAGACGAACCGAAGCCTCGTAGGTGTCCACGCCGACGAGATCCGTCAGCTGGGTGTTGATGATATCCATCTGCGACAGCATTGCCGTATTGGCCTTCTCGACGCGCTCCTGGGAAAGGCCCATTCCAGAGCGGTTGGCATCGATGCCGGATACGGAAAGGCCCGCCAGATTGGTGACTTGCGCGTTGACGGCCGTCAGGGCGGCGGACGACAGGCCGGCAGTTGCCAGCTGCGACGTGATCAGGCTTGAAAGCACCAGGTTCTTGAAGCCGTCAGAATTGAGACTTGCAGATGTGGTGACGCTTTCCGACGTGCTGATGCGGCTTGTCATTTCCGTATCAGATGCGTTGGTCCAGCTCGTCCAGTCGAAGGAAGACGTATAGTCCCCCAGGAAATCCTCCATCTGGTCCGGGCTTACGTCCGAGGCAGACGAAATGCCGTTGGTCGACATGAAGTCCGAGAAGGAAGAATTGAAATGGTCTGCGGCATCGGCGATGAAATTGTCATCGAGTGGCGCGACATCTGTGTTGATACCCGAAAACAGATATTCGCCGTTTGCCGAAATGTTGGCGTAGCTGACAAAGCTTTGCAGAACCGACATCGCCGTATCGGCAGAAACCTGGAGGCTGGTCGAGTCGCTGCTGCCTGAAAGAGCAACGAGCGAATTGAGCAGGGTCTGCCCGGAAGCCGACATCTCCTTCATCGCAAGCTGGGACGATTCCATCCGCTGATTGGCTAGCGAATTGGAGTCGACAATGGCCTGCAGCCGTGCCGTTTCGCGGCCATAGTCAAGGCTCGTGGACGTGCGGGTGCCAAGTTCCAGACCCACGTCGTCAAAAACACCGTTGACGGATTCATTCTCCAGCTTAGCAATCTCCACATGTGAATTCTTCACAGTGAGCTGCATTGCTTGGCTAACGGAAAGAGATGAGATGGATGTAGTCTTCATGACTAGTTTGCAGCCTCCAGCAAGGCACGCAGCATCTCGTCGATGGTCGACAGGAGCTTGGATGCCGCTTTGTAGGATTGCTCGACATCAAGAAGCAGTATCAGCTCCTCATCGAGGTTGACCCCGGTCGAATTGGAATAGGCCTCAGTGGCGCGCGACAGCATGGCCGACGTCGTTTCGGAAGCATTGGTCGCGCCACTGCGATATTCTTCCGCCCAGCCGATCGAGTCCGTCGAGAAATCGAGGATGGTCGCGCTGTCGCCGATCCTGGCAGCAGGATCGAATTTCATGGCAGTTTCGAAGCCTGACACATAACGGCTGATCAGCGTGGAAAAGCCGCTCGCATTCTCCGTGTTGATGCTATCGCCGGCAATTGATCCGTCGCGAAGCGCGAACGGGTTGCCGACGGCATTCTGATTAACCGTGATCAGTCCAGCCAGGCCATTGATAGTGGCCGCATCTTCATAATCTACCGACGCATCCGGATAGTCCGGGTCCTTCGACCCGAAGAGGCCGGGCAGAGGGCTGCCGCCACTCTCTTCGGAAAACATCGAAACGAGGCCGCGAGCGATTTCGTCGAGCTGGTTCTGGTAGGTCGGGTAAACCTCATCCCGCAATTGCAACAGCGCCTGCAGTGAGCCTTGAGCAGTCGTGTCGCTGTTCTGTCCAGCACCCAACTCGACACCATCGATATAGACGGGGCTTCCTGACACTGGATTGCCATCGGAATCTACTGCCGAATAGCTTGTCCTTGCATCAAAGGAGATCGTTCTCGCCGTGGTTTCGAACAAGGTGATGCCGCCGCTCGTATAGATCGAGACATCATTGTTTTCCCGGGTCACACTGCTGATGCCGACGATCTCGGAGATCTGCTTCAACAAGCTTTCGCGGGTATCGGCTGCATTGTTCGGATCGGTTCCGGCCGCCGTAGCAGCCTTGACCGCATCATTGGCCTGTTCAAATTCCGACAGGAGTCTATTTAGCTTGTCGACCGAGCTGCCAATCTCGGTGTCGGCTTCCGCACGGAGGCTCTGCACCTCGGTGGTGGCCGTGTTCAGCGAATTGGCAACGTCGACGGCCGCATTGACCGCTGCCGATGCGAGAGTCTTGTCACCCGGCGTTGCCGCGTAATTCTGCAATGCATCGCGCAGATCGGACAGAGCCGTGGAGGGCGCCAGCGAATATTCGTCGCCGCCCATGATGGAATAAAGGGATTCCAGTCCCGCAAGCAGCGTCTGTTGACCTGCGTCGTCGGCAATGGAAGTCAGGGTCTGCTTCAGGAGTGCCGTATTTTCGGTTCTCTCGATCGCGACAGTCGTTGCACCGGAATAAGCATCTGTCGCCGTTTTCGCAGTACGGCGATTGTAGTCGCTGTTGCTGACATTTTGAACGTTCGTCGACAATACCGCCGTCTGGGTGGAGGTATTGCCGAGAATGTTTTTTGTCGTGCTCAGTGCCGATGCAAGTGACATCGCTTAACTCCTAACTACCGGACCAGGTTGATCAGTACGTCCATCAGATCGGAACCGGTCTGGAACACCTTCGAGTTGGCGCTATAGCTGCGCTGGGACTCGATCATTTCTGTTAGCTCGCCCGCCAGGTCGACGTTGGATGTTTCGAGTGCACCCGAGACAATCTTGCCGAAGCCGCTTGCGCCGGCAAAGCCGAGCGTCACGACGCCGGAATCACTGGTGGTGCGATAGACGTTGCCGCTGGAAACCTCGAGATTGTCGGGGCTTTCCACAGTCGCCATAGCGATCTGGTAGAGCGGCCGGGTAGAGCCGTCGGCATAAACCGCGTTGACCGTACCGGAGGCGTCAATATCGACGCTCTTGATGGCGCTCGGCGCGCTGCCGTTGACGCTGCCCTTGGAAATATTGGAATTTGCAGACAACTGCGTCATCTTCGCCAGGTCGATCTTGACGTCGCTGGTGTTGTCGTTGTCGTCGGTGATGGTGATCGCAAGCTCGTCAAGGCCGTCGACTGTCGTCAGCTTTCCGCTTGCATCAAATTCCAGCTGGATATCCTCAAGCAGAGGAGGCACATCGCTGCCTTCGAACTGATAGGGGAAGCTGCCGCTTCCAGCCTTGCTGGCATTTGCTGCATCATAGACCGTTAGGCTCCAAGCGTCAGGGTCTGCACCCGTCTTGGAGAAATAGAAGTCGTACACAATCGGATTGCCAAGGCTGTCGTAGCTGGTCAGCGACGTCTTAAGCGTGCTGTTCATGTCAACCTTGACGTCTTCCGTATTTGCGCTCGGAAGATCCGTTGTCACGACAGGGGCGGCGCTGTTGAGGTTGCCGGAGAGCGAGCCGCTCGTGGAAGCAACCGCGCTAAGCTCATTGCCGCCGACATTGATTGGGATCAAGCCATCGTAGCTGTTGACGACGGTCGTCGGCGTGCCTGCATCGTAGGAATATCCCAAGAGCGTGTAGCCGGCTGAATTGACCAGGAAACCGTTTTCGTCCTTGGTGAAGTCACCGGAGCGGCTGAGATAGGTGTCGCCTGCGGCGTTCTGCACAACGAAGAAGCCGTCGCCCTGAATGGCAAGGTCTGTCTTGGACGTCGTATACTGGAGAGCACCCTGCTCCGAGATGGAGTAGGAAACATTGGTTTCAACGCCGCCTGAGTTATAGGAGCCCGCCGTAGAAGGCAGTACCAGCGACGAGAACGAGGTAGAAGCCCCCTTGTAGGCGGTCGTGGACGAGTTGGCGATGTTATCGCCGACGGTGCCCAAGCGGTTTGCCTGGGCAGACATGCCCGATACGGCAGTCTTCATAGTTCCAAAAAGGCTCATAGCAATCCTCGTTGCATTTAGGCTTTCGAGTTCTAACGGGCGGGCCTTGCGTGAAGCTGTCTGTGGCCCTTCCAGAAACGCTTCTTTGCGTTTTGATCCTGGAACTGTGGGCTTCCTCCCCAAACAAACGTGAGGAGCCCGCAAACAAAAATGGCACTTGCTGAACAAGTGCCATTTTTCGATTTAATTTCAATTACTTCCAGTCGATGCAGTAGCCCAGGAACCGCTTCGAATCGATGGGATCGAAGCCGAGGCGCTTGCGGAGCTTCTTGCGAAGCTTGCTGATGTGGCTTTCGACCACATTCTCTTCGACATCCTCGTCGAAAACGCCGTAGATGGCGTTGAAGATCTGCGACTTGGAAACGCGACGGCCGCGGTTCGAAATCAAGTATTCAAGGATGCGCCGCTCGCGTCTTGGAAGAGCAAAAATCTCGCCTTCCACTTCCGGATCACGACCATCCGAGAAAACGCGGATCGGACCAATGTCGGTATGATTGGACAGCGCACTAAGGCGACGGCGGATTGCTGCGGCCCGCGCCAGGATCTCGCGCGGATGGACCGGCTTGCGAACGACGTCGTCAACGCCGCAGTCGAAAAGTGCCAGTGTCGACTCGAGAGAAGGCTGGTCGCTGACGGCGATCACCGGAGCCTGGGTCCGTCCGCGGATGGCCCGCGGCAGGTCATGGATCAGCTCGCCTCGACCAATCAAAAATGCCTCGATTGCGGCAATGTCGGCTTCCGCTGCCGAGTTCACCCAATCATTAAATTCCTCGGGATCAAACCCGGTAGAAGGGACGCCTTCGCGTCCGAACAAGGACGTGTAACCATCCTTAACAATTTGTCGATCATCAACCACTACGATCATTTGCCCGCCTCCGAATCAGTGCCACGTCTCGGTAAGAGAGTGATACGAATCGGCCCGAATCTGAGCAACTAGAGAAAGTAACAGGGCTTTGCTAATAGTTGATTAACCATGATGCGTCGATTTGGCTCTACATGTAGTAGTTGAGGGATCGAGCAGCCATATCCTGTTGTGGAAAATTTACTTTTTGTGAAAGAGCCGGCTTGCAAAGTGGAGCTGAAACGAATCCACGAACAGGCATGATAAAGCTTAGCATCGAAACGCTAATTCTCTCTCAGGTTGCAGCCCTGCCGCAAAATGTAGAGGCGTTGGCCGTCCATTTGCCAAACCCTGTTGCGACCAGGTTGGCGATCACCCGACAGACATATTGCTGTTGAGCCGGATTGTTGTTGGGGCCGGCATGGTAACGGGCAACGGCCATGGTCCATGTCTCGTGCTGATCATGCAGCCGCTTGAGAAAGAGGGCCGCATACTGGACGTTCTTTCCCGGGTCGAACATCTCCTCGACGGACGCAAATTCGCCGCCATGGAAATGGTGGTTGATCTGCATGCAGCCGATATCGATCAGCTTGGCGCCTGAGCTTTTGGCTTGGGCGAAGAGCTGCAGTGCCTCCGGCAGAGAGGAGGCGAAATAGGCCTTGCCCTCCACGTTCATCGCATAGGCGCTAAGCGAGCCCTTGCGTCCGGTCTCGGTCAAGCCGACAGAATAAAGTATGCCTTCTGGTATGCCGTATTTCCGCGCGGCTGCCTGGATCTGCATTTCGCAGCGGCCGGCCTGCTGCGCGAGGGCATCAGAGGTAAATGTCGCCAGAGCTATTGCCGCGACTGATGCCAGCTTCAGCGGCAGTCTCATTGCGATTCTCCATGTCATTGCGATCGGATTGATTAGCCGCTCGGCCCTGTCCTTGAGCCTGCTGACGGGCCGCCTCGCCATCTCGGGCAAGCTGCTGCTGCGTCTGGGCATTGCCCTGCGGCTGGTCGCCGGATGTGTTTGCGCCGGTATCAGCGGCGGGCGCGATGCTGACCGTCACCTGATCAACATTGAAGCCCTGGGCGCGCAGCGAGTCCAGCATTGGCTTGACGTCGTCGCTGAGCTCTCGATAGGCCATGGAACTGTGCACGGTGAGGTGAATAGACAGCTCTTCGCCGACCAGGCGCATGTTTGCAGTTACCGCGCCGAGATTCTCCGGGTTGAGCTGCAGCTTGAGCGTATTGACCACATTGCCGGTGCTGGATGCGCTGGCGGCATTGGAAAGCGCCGAGGCCGGATGCATGGCGGCGGCCCAATCGGGATCCTTGGATGCCGCCGAAAGGATCGAGC
Organism: Rhizobium deserti; assembly: GCF_004358025.1. Lineage (GTDB taxonomy): Bacteria > Pseudomonadota > Alphaproteobacteria > Rhizobiales > Rhizobiaceae > Neorhizobium > Neorhizobium deserti. The sequence goes on from NZ_SMTL01000003.1 coordinate 99,333, forward strand.
TGGCATTTGTGCCCATGCCGAAGCCGAGGTAACGCCTGGAATCGAGAATGGTGATGGTTTCCGGCTTGGCAGTGGTCGGAAGGCTATCCTGCAGCTCCGCACCGCCGTCTTCGTTCTTGGTCATCGACAGGCTGACCGCCACCGCATCCCCTGCCTTCTGGAACCGGAAAGAGGCGGGTTCTGTAGCGTCTGAACTCCCGTCAAGCGAAGACAGGAAGTCGAGCGAGCCATCGTCCTTGTTCGAAGGCAGTGCGGCCATCAGGTCGTCAGGCTGAAGATCTTCGTCCAAAGCAGGTGCTTCGACTGCCAGAGCCGGCACCATCGCCTCAAGATCCTGGCTGGTCTCGGCTGAAGGAGCGGATGTCAGGCGTAGAAGTGCTTCGGTGGAAAGTGCTGTAGCCGACAAGGCATCCAATGGAACGGCAACCACCATGTCGGCGGCGAGCTGACCTGCTTCAGCCTGATCCGCTTCAACCGTCTCATCCTGCGCACTGGCAGGGCGCGCCTCACCCTTGCCGTCGACAGCCGAGGTGCCGGAAGCTCGCTTGCCGCCTGTCAACACGGGCACAAGCTGCGTCAGGTCGAGTTCATTCAGGATATCCTCGCCTTCGGCAGGGGGAGAGGACGCCGCAGGCGTCTGCACGCCCGTCACTTGAGCCGGTGGCTTCAAGATTGTCTGCTGCGGTAGCTGAGCATCAGCCGTCGGCAGCGGCACTTGCTGGCCGGCGGTCGCCTGCAGCAAGGCCTTTGGATCGGCCGCCTGCACTTGCTGGCCCTGCTGGCTGGGTTGTCCGGGCAAAACCGCCCCCTCTGGACCGGTCACCGCAGTGCTTACCGGCTTGAGGGCGCCTGACAGGGATGACAGGTCTGTCAGTGACTTGAAGCGACCGGTCGAGGGCATGCCATCAGGTTCTGACAGGGCCGCCTCACCCGCCTCTCCGTTCCCAGACAGGCTGGTCTCGGTGTCGGAATCCGCGTCGGTCAAAGCCTGAGCGAATTCACCGGACTCGCTGTTCTGCGACGAGGCCTTGCCGAACATTCCCAACACCGGCTGATCGGCAATCGTCTTTGTTGCGGCAGATGCTACGCTGGTCGTCATTGGGCCTCCTCCTCCAACAGATCGTCGATCTGCTTCAGTTTGGATCGACTGTTGTCGACATAGGACTGGAAATCGCTCGTTCTGTCCGCAACTTGCTGCACACCAGCGGAAACCGGCTGCGCCCTTGGCGCCGCGCTGGGTTCCGTCTTCTCGTCGACAGGCTTGGAGACGGCGAGCGGTACGGCTGCCGCTGGCGGCATCAATATCTGCTCAGCGATGTTTTTGGCGGCATCACGCAAGTTCCGGTCACGATCGGACAGGGCGGCATCCGGAATTTGCGAAAGGCTCTTGGCTGCATCCGTGACCTTGGACGTCGAGATCTCCGCCAGGTGTCCGTAAAGCTGTCCCACCACATCGTCGGCCTTAGCGGGGCCGACAGCTCGTTGGTCAGCAAAGGATGCAGCATCGCGAGCCAGATCCTTCTTGCCCGCCAGCAGGGCGCGCCGTGCGACCCGCAGGTAGAATTCCTGAGCGCGTTCATCGTCCATCGTGGCAACGACGTCCGTCCACTGGCTCTGCTGGATCTTGCCATCGCCATCGACGACGAGCTGGACGAACATATCCACAAACTGGCTTGCATAGGGCGAATACAGGAAGCGGCGCACATATTTGCCGGACAGGTCCATCGCCCTGGTGAAGTCGGAGACCTGCAGCGCGATCACTAGCGAGCGCCGCAGCGCCGCCTCTTCCAGATTGGTTCCGGGAGCGAGAAGTCGAACCTTGTCGAAATATTCGAGCGCCTTTTGCGGCTCCGTTCCTGCCGAAACATTGCCGACCACAAGAGCAAGATATGGGCCAACAGCCGTATCGCCATATTCCTTGACCAGTTCCTCGAACGCGGGAAGAGCCGAGATCCCCTGCCCCTGCAGGTAGCGGCGCAGCACCCTGCTCAAGCGGGTATCGAACTCGCCTTCGATATCACGCGACGCCAGATATTCGAGGGTCTGCGGATTGCCGCCGCTCATGGTGAATATGAAGGCGGCATCGACGTTGCGCGTGTCGCGGAAGGTTTCCGGGCCGGCAGAGCGCAGCCGCTGGTCGAGTGTTTTCAGCAGGAAGCGCTGCATTTCCCCGGCCGAGTGATCGCCGAGAACGACGGCATCCTGAATGAACTGCAAGGAACGCATCATCTTGTAGGGTTCAAGATCATCGCTGCCCAAGGCCGGGCCGGCGCCTGCAAAAAGGGCGCCCGCGAAAAACAAACGCAGCATGCTCTGGCGGTTGCGCGGACGCATCATCATGACCTTCCCATTTGAGCCGTCATACGGAACACGGGATTACCCGTCGCCCAGCAGGATTTCGATCCTGCGGTTGGCTCCGCTGAGGGGATCGGCCGGAAGCTGGAGACGCCGGTCGGCAAAGCCAGAGACCTGCTTCACTCGGTCTTCCTTCAGGCCGCCGCGCACCAGCATGTAATAGGCCGCATGGGCTCGCGACATGGACAATCCCCAATTGTCGCCCGAGCTTCCCTTGTAAGGGCGGCCGTCGGTATGGCCGCGGATGATCACCGAGCCCTGGCGTTGCGCAAGAACCTTGCCGATCTTCTCCATTGCCAGAACCAGGTCCTTGTTCGGAAGCGCCGATCCGACGCCGAACATCGACGTGTTCGCCTCGTCCGAAACGGTGACAAGGACGCCTCCTTCAGCCGGCTGGACGACAATGCCTTCCGCCAGCTTGCCTGCAATGCCGGACACTTGCTCCTGAATTTCCTTTTGCAGCTTCTCCGCTTCCTGGGCGCGCGCTTCCTGAGCTTTGGCGCTCTCGGTCGCGGTCTTGTCCTTGGTGCTCGGAGATACCGACGCCATCGCCGTTTCCTTGCCGGCTGCGGCTTTGCTGTCCTTGCTCACCGCCTGGTCCTGCGTCTTCACGTCGGCGGGGACTGGATTTTCAGCGGCTGGACGGGAGAAGGCGCTCGCCTGCTGTCCTGGCAGGCTGCTATCTTCGCTCAGCTTGGCCTCACCCTTTGCGGGCGTATCGAGCTGCTTGCTCCAGAAATCCGGATCGAAGGGATCCCGATAGGCCTCTCCTCCGTCGGCGCCAGTCGCGGGTCCCGACGTGCTTGCGCCGCCCTCACCCTTGGTGCTGACATTGACCTGCTGGCCAACCTCCTGGGCAATGTTGGCGAGCACGGAATATGGGTTCTTGAAGAGGTCCGATTCCGAATAGTTCATGTCGTCGCCGGATGCGGAGATCGAGTCTCCGTCAAGGCCGGCCTTGCCGCCGCCCACCTTGTCGTTTTCGACATTCGACTTCTGGTCGGTCGATTCACCCTGCGCCTGGTCGGCCGGCTTCTTGATGCCCTTGGAGGAAGGCGTGTCGTCGGACAAGGGGACTGGATTGAAATAGCTGGCCAGCGAAGCCTTGGTTTCTTCGTTGGAGGCATTGACGAGCCACATGACGAGGAAGAATGCCATCATTGCCGTCATGAAGTCGGCAAACGCGATCTTCCAGGCTCCGCCGTGATGGCTGTCGTGATCGCCTCTGTGCCGCTTGACGATGATGATTTCGTTTTTGCCGTGGTGATGGTTTTCGGCTTCGCTCATGCCAGAACCCTCTCAAGTTCGGCTGCGAAAGCCGAAAGCCGCGTAACAAGGAGAGAATCGCCCATCTCGACCCGGAGATCGGGTGCCTCGGATGGATTGAATTCAATGGCGGCACCCGCCTCTTCGAGTTTTTCCCGAAGGAGATCACAAAGACGCTCCGGCCCCGTGACCCTGATCTGTTCCAACACTTCCTTTGCAAGCATCGGCTTTAGCTGCTCGGCCAGTTCCTCGACCGCCTTGCGATCGAGCTCTTGCTTGATCACCGGCATCAGGAGACGGGTGGTGGCATCCGCCAGCTCGGCGCTGATCTGGTTTGCTAGTTCCGGAAGAGCCTTGGCGAGGTAATCGGCTAGGCCGCCCTCAAACTGCTCGCGCTGGGCTTCGATCTCGGCCTCATGCGTTTGCTGCAGTTCCGCCAGAGCCTCGGCATGGACAGCCGTTAGGCTTTCGGTCGCGGTGCTATATCCTTCGTCATAAGCCTGCTGGCGCTCCGCTTCGAGGTCGATCTGCTCGACAAAGGATTCCAGGGCTGGAAAATCAGGGGCCATGTCCACATGCGACGAGGTTTCGAACAGCACTTCTACTGGTGCGGCTTCGGCACCGAAGTCCCTCAGATATTTCGCAAGTGGGGAATTCATTACGCACTCCATCAACGTCATCTGCGGCAACCGCAGCGCCTTGCATCTCTCGTCCCTGACAAGCCACTGTCCGTTTCCAAACAGCGCCCAAGAGGGACGACGCAGAGGCATTCGGCCAAGGAATATCCCCGAAGTTAGGCAGTCAAACTTGTGCGAGGATGATGCTCGCCGAAGCCGGAGAAAAAGCCGATCCATCCGACAGAACAACGTCTTCAAAAGCGAACGGCCGCGCTGGATAAGCGCGGCCGAACATATGTTGCGGAGAGACCGATCTCTTACTGCTGGAAGAGCGAGAGGATGTTTTCTGCGCTGGAGTTGGCGATCGACAGCGACTGGATGGCGAGCTGCTGCTGGGTCTGCAGGGCAGAGAGCTTGGCAGATTCTTCTTCCATGTCGGCGTCGACAAGGCGGCTGACACCTTCTTCGATCGCGTCGGAAAGGGTCGCTGCATAGGCCGTCTGCAGATCGATACGCGTCGTCAGTGCGCCGAGGGCGGCGCCAGCATCCGTGAGGCTGGACAGGGCCGTTTCGACAACCGTCAGGTAATCGTCAAGCTCGTCGTCCGTGGTTGCGGCGGTCAGTGCGATATCCATGACATCGCCGAGAAGGCCACCGGTTCCGACGCCGTCGTCGATCGTGTCGAACAGGGCGTTGGATGCAATGTCGTAGCTTGCGGTGGTGACAGCAACGCCATCTTCCGTGCGGATGAAGCCATCGACAACCGTTCCGATAGTCTGGTCGCCGGCAACCATCCAGTTCTCGCCGCTAAAGGACGCGCCCTGGGCGATCGACGAAAGCTGTTCCTGCAGCTTCGTGATTTCGAGCTGGATCTGCTCCTTGTCGGTCGAATCTTCGTTGGCGGTAACAAGCTTTGCCTTGATTTCGTCGACAACGTTGATGGCGCTTTCCATCGTCGAATAGGCCGTATCAACCTTTGCAGCACCGACGCCAAGTGCGTCGGACGCGGCCATGAGAGCCTTGTTGTCGGAATTCATCGTGGTCGAGATCGACCAGTAGGCGACGTTATCGGCAGCTTCGGACACGCGGTAACCAGAGGAAACACGGTTCTGAGCTTGCTCCAAGTTGTCGTTGATGCTGCGCAGCGTTTGCAGAGCAGAATTTGCGGCGACGTTGGTCAAGATACTGGTCATGAAAAGTGCCCCTTATGGCGTTTAATGGGAGGGCATTCCGGGTTCTCCGGTAACGACGATCAGCCTCATGCCTGCTGCGCCGCTGTCGCTCAGCCCGTCGTTTCGATGGCTGTATAAAATCATTTTATGGTTAACGGAGGGTTAAGTAGAGGCAAAGAGTTAACGCCTCTGGCGAGTTTTTTACATTTCGAAAAGGAATCCATACCTTCCTAGATATAAGCCTGTTTTTAAATGGTTTTTTGCTTAAATCTTTGGCTTCAAGCACGGTTTCCCAGGTGTTCGGGCAAGCTAATCACCCACCCGCACCATCAAATTTGGTCTTCGCAGGAGCCCCGATTTAGATGCGGAGACCTCGTAGAGCGAATCGCATGCTTCACGCTTCAGCGGGACAAAAACGCTTCCTTGCGTGCGGGGAGTGCCGGCACATCGAAGTGATCCGGCTCAAGCCCCGCCTTGGCGCGCTCGACCATCGTGCGGAAAGCTGTCTCCAGGTGCTGGCGGAAGCGATCCGCATCGAAGAGCGGGCTGACGAAGCGATTAGCCTCAATCTTTTGCCGGAAGGCGTCGAGCTCGCCGCGGTTTCCGTAAAGATGCACCGCCCGGTCGATGTAGCCATCGATCGTCGTAGCAACCAGTTCCGGAACCCCGACTGCGGTCAGCAGGCTCTCGCTGACGCGCGAAGCGAAGTTTGTTCCCTTGACCGCAAGCACAGGAAGCCCTGCCCAAAGCTGTTCGGACGTGGTCGTGTGTCCATTATAGGGAAAGGTGTCGAGCCCGAGATCCGCGGCAGGAATACGATTGATATGAAGCTGGAAATCCACCTTGCGCATGAAGAAGACGCGGCTTGCAGAAATCCCGCTGTCGACAAACTTCTTGCGCAGGAATGCCTGGCTCTCGTCGCTGTGATGAAGCAGCGCCATGACGCTGCCGGGCGTACGCTTCAGGATTTTGACCCAAGCCTTGATGGCCTCAAGCGAAATTTTCCGGCTGGCATTGAAGGATGCAAACACGAAGGCGTCCTCAGGCAGCCCCAGTTCCTTGCGTGACGCGGGGACCGGAAGCGGCCGATTGATTGGGTCGTTTGGCTGGTAGCTGTCCGGTAACCGGCAGAATTTCTCTCGATAGAACGGGGCGGAGGACATGGGCAGCACGATCGGGTCACCGATTGCATAGTCGAGGTCGACATTGGTGACAGGGCCCGGGAAGCCGAGCCAAGTCACCTGGATCGGCGCGAGCGCCATGTTGAACAGTATGGTGCGGTTGCCGTTGGTATGGCCCTTGAGGTCAACGAGGATGTCGATCTCGCGACGGCGGATTTCCTCGGCGGCCTGCTGGTTGGTCATATCCAGGATGGTGACGACCTCGCCCCAGGCGTTCCGGTCCGCCTTGTTCTTTTGCAGCAGTTCCGGCTTGGTGTGGCAGAACAGCGTGACGTCGAACTGGCTGCGATCATGGAGCTCCAGAACCTGACGGAGCAGCTTCATCGTCGCGTGCAGGTCAAACAGATCCGAAGATACGTATCCGATCCGGATCTTGTTCCCCCAATTGTGCGGCCTGGCGCGGCGCAATTGAGTTACCGCTGGATCAAAGGGAGGCGTATTGCCCTGCGCCAGAACATTGATCCGCTCTTCTCCATTCCAGTTGATGTTGAAGAAGGGAGAGTCATTGCGCAGGAAGTCGGTCTCGCCGCTGGCAATGGCTTTCTCAATAAGAGGCTGCTGGCGCTCGATGACATCGAACTTGTTATGCTCGCGGCAGAAGGTCAGGTAAACGAGCCTCACCCGATTGTCGTTCGGCAGCCGGCTGAGGAGAATACGGGCAGTTTCAATATCGGACGGCCGGAACACGTCCCAGCTGGCCAGAGCAATACGAACGCCGAGCTGCATATGCTCCAGCTTGTCGCTCTTCATCAGGATTTCCTTGAACACACCCGCAATCTTCAGCTGGCGGCGTTCAAACATGATCGAGGCGATGACGAAGGCGACGTCGGGAGCCATGCGCAGCTTGGGCGGCAGCCTGCTGGAAAGTGCCAGGGCCTCGTCCTTGTTGCCGGCTGCGAAATGCAGCCGGATGCCTTCGATCAGATAATCGGATGCGGACTGGCCACCTTGATCGGATGCAAGCATGTATGCCTTTGCGGCCTCGGCCTTGAGACCAAGCTCATCCAGCGTCCTAGCAAGCAGGGCATAGGTCCTGGCGTCGGGGCTGATCTCCAGCAGGCGGTTGAGCGTCGCCAGCGCCTGAGTGTAATTGCCTGCTTTGAAGCTTGCCGATGCCGCTGGGTAAGAGATCTGAGGGTTCAAAGCCTGCTCCGTCTGGTGTTCCGAGCCGGTGTCCGCGCGGACAACGAGGTGGATCGAAATGGGTTAGATTCATTTTCGCTGATGAAGCTTGCATGGGGCGGGATTGGCGGATGCAGGGCTCTCCTCAGCGGTCTTGAATGATGCGGAATTTCTTTACGTTTTTAAGTCGTTAACCACGCTGGAAGCTGTCCTGGCGGAAGCCTCAAATTTAAGACCTTGGCAAGGAATGGATGCGAGATTGAGCCTCAGATGATGGGCTTGGGCCGGTAGGAACAAGGGGCATGACGCCGGACCATCATCGACCGGCGACATAACCAAATCCGGTATGTCCTCCTTTTGTACAGAGTCTCAGGGGACACCAAATGACTAGCATCAACTTCAACTCGTCTGCTTCTGCTGCACTTCAGACGCTGAACACCATCAACAAGAGCCTCGAACAGACGCAGAACAGCGTGTCTTCCGGCTATAAGGTCAGCAAGGCTTCGGACAACGTCGCTTACTGGTCGATCTCGACCACGATGAATTCCGACAACAAGGCCCTCAACGCAGCTTCCGACGCCCTCGGCGTTGGCGCCGCCAAGGTGGATACCGCCTACGCCGCCATGGAAAGCGCCATCGACGTCGTCAACGAGATCAAGTCCAAGCTGGTAACGGCAACGGAAACCTCAACCGACAAGGACCAGATCCAGCTCGAAATCGACAAGCTGCAGGAACAGCTTTCCTCGATCGCCCAGGGCGCTTCGTTCAGCGGCGAAAACTGGATGGTTTCCGGCGACCAGACGGTCGGCACTGTTGTCGACGGCTTCGTCCGCGCTGACGACGCTGTTTCCGTAACCACCGCAACCTACGACATCCCGACCTACGCTCTGTTCGACAGCGTCGACGCCGGCGTCGGCACCGGTGGCATCCTCGGCGACGTCATGGACATCGACCTGACGACCATTGCTTCCAATGACGACATTGCCGAACTTCTGACCACGGTCGAAACGGCTCTCGCCACCATGACCATCGGCGGCGGCGCACTCGGCGCTCTGACGACACGTATCGACCTTCAGACGGACTATGCTTCCAAGCTGTCCGGCGCGATCGAAGAAGGCGTAAGCCGCCTTGTCGACGCCGACATGGAAGAAGAATCTGCCAAGCTGTCTGCCCTGCAGACCCAGCAGCAGCTCGCCATCCAGTCGCTGTCGATCGCTAACTCCAGCTCGCAGAACATCATGCGTCTGTTCCAGTAAGGATCAGATACCAACCGAGTATTCGGTTTCAGCAACGAGAGCCCCGGCATTGCCGGGGCTTTTTGCGTTCATGCTTCCGCGGCCGAAGAAAAAATTGCAGACTTGGCATCAAAACCGTCCGCCTTTGGACTTCATTAACGTTAATGGTGTTTTCTATCAACATCTAAGCGGCGGGCCGGAATAGTAGTGGGTTACTTCCGACCGGCATGATGCTCTCACGCCGCTTTCCGGTGTTCCGGAATGTCCCCTCACCAGTATCTTTTTTCTAGGGGTTTAGTAATGACGAGTATCCTGACGAACTTCGCAGCTAATTCTGCACTCCAGACGCTGAGCAGCATCAACAACAATCTTGAAGAAACCCAGAACCGCGTATCCTCCGGCTACAAGGTTAGCGAAGCTTCCGACAACGTTGCTTACTGGTCGATCTCGACCACGATGAATTCCGACAACAAGGCACTCACCGCAGCTGCAGACGCCCTCGGCGTCGGCGCAGCCAAGGTCGACACCGCGTACTCCGCCATGGAAAGCGCTATCGACGTCGTCAACGAGATCAAGTCCAAGCTGGTAACGGCAACGGAAACCTCGACCGACAAGGACCAGATCCAGCTCGAAATCGACAAGCTGCAGGAACAGCTTTCCTCGATCTCCCAGGGCGCTTCGTTCAGCGGCGAAAACTGGATGGTTTCCGGCGACCAGACGGTCGGCACCGTTGTCGACGGCTTCGTCCGCGCTGACGACGCCGTTTCCGTAACGACCGCCAGCTATGACATCCCGACCTACGCTCTGTTCGACAGCGTCGACGCCGGCGTCGGCACCGGTGGCATCCTCGGCGACGTCATGGACATCGACCTGACTGCCATCGCCACGACGGATGAAATCGCTGACCTTCTGAGCACGGTTGAAACGGCTTTGGCCAGCATGACCATCGGTGGTGCTGCTCTCGGCGCACTGACCACGCGTATCGATCTGCAGACGGATTATGCCGGCAAGCTGTCCGACGCGATCGAAGAAGGTGTCAGCCGCCTTGTCGACGCCGACATGGAAGAAGAATCTGCCAAGCTGTCTGCCCTGCAGACCCAGCAGCAGCTCGCCATCCAGTCGCTGTCGATTGCCAACTCCAGCTCGCAGAACCTGATGACGCTGTTCCAGTAAGAACAGCTGATACGGAGCAAGACTTCAGGGATCGCGCCACGGCGCGGTCCCTTTCCGTTTGATGCGGGTTAAACGAAAGAGCGAACAAGAGATCCGACCAGCAGGTTCCAGCCGTCGATCAGCACGAAGAAGAGGATCTTGAACGGCAGGGAAATCGATGTCGGGGGCAACATCATCATGCCCATCGACATGGTGATGCTGGCAACGATCATGTCGATCACCAGAAACGGCAGAACGATGAGAAAGCCGATCTCGAAGCCACGGCGGATCTCCGACAACATGAAGGCCGGAACCAGGATGCGGTAATCGGTCTGCGCTCCCAGCGTCACCGTCTGGCCCCGCTCGCGTGCGATATCGACGAAAAGGGCAACGTCCTTGTCCCGCACATTGGCAATCATGAATTCGCGAAACGGCTGCGCTATCCTTTGCACCGCCTCTGCCTCGTCGATCTGGTTTTGCAGAAGAGGTTGGGCGCCCTGCTGCCAGGCCCGATCCATGGTCGGAGCCATGACATAGAAAGTCATGAACAAAGCCATGCTGGTGAGGATCATGTTCGACGGTGTCGTCGACAGTCCCATGCCGGATCGCAGGATCGAAAAGGCGATGATGAACCGCGGGAAGCTCGTCACCATGATCAGGATGCCGGGGGCTACCGACAGAACCGTCAGCAGGCCGAAGGTCCGTATGATCCAGGCGGAAACCGAACCGTTGACCGGCAGGTTCAAGAGGTCCGTTGCAGACTGTGCATGTGCAGCTTCAGGCAGCACTGCAAGCAGAGCAACGACAAAAAGAAATCGCATCATTCGATGACAAAGGTCCTGAATACTATATCAGCGACCTTGCCCTGCGACCTCAGCTTGGCTCGTTCCTTCAGATCATCCCGAAGATAACCGAACCCACGAGGACCTTGAATCTGCTGCAGTGACATGGTTCGCATATAAGCGAGTATATCCTCCTGCACCGCCCCCGCCACTGCCTCATCGACGTTTTCACCGAAAATCAGTGAGATCTCCAGTCGCACCAGGCTGTCGGAAGGATAAGCCAGATTGGCGATGATCGGATCGAGCAGCTTTACATGGATATTGGCAGCGCCACCATGCTCACCGCCCGCAGGTGCTGCGCCGTGACCTGCATCGGCCGATGCCGTATGCGCATCTGCAGCCGGTGTAGCCGGTGCCGGAGCAATGATCTTGCCGACCACCCAGCCACCGCCGCCGCCGATCAGGGTCAACGCCGCCACCGCCGCTGCGGTTATCATCACCGAAGACTTCTTCTTAGCCGGCTCTGTCGTCAGGGTATCGGTCATGAGACCAGACCTCCGTTTGGCATTTCAACACGCGCCAGATCGTCGCGGCGCGTTGAAGAACTGTGCAGTAACGTGAACCGGTGCCTCATCCGATGGGATGAATTGCCGGTTCGGAACGAGACGGGCCGCTCAGATCGGCGAGAACAAATCGCTGATCTGCTGCCCGACTGGAGGCTGCTGGACTTCCATGAGCCGGCCACGACCACCGTAGGAGATACGGGCTTCGGCGATCTTGTCATAGGAAATCGTGTTGTCGGAATTGACGTCCTGCGGTCGCACGATACCGGCAACATTCAAAATGCGGATCTCGTGGTTGACGCGAACTTCCTGCGAGCCGCTAATCACCAGATTGCCGTTTTCAAGAATGCCGGTCACGACAGCCGCCACCGTCAATGTCAGCTTTTCGGAACGGCTGATGGAGCCCTTGCCCTTCGATTCGCTGTCGGAATCGAAGCCCAGAGTGGAATCGGCCTGGGGCTTCCAGCCGAGGATTTCGGCGGCAGCGTTCCAGTTGGTTTCCTTGCTGTTTTTGCGGCTGCGATCGGTCTCGTTGTCGAAGCTTGCCTTGTCGTTGATCGAGATATTGACCGTCAGGATGTCTCCGACATTGAGCGCGCGGGCGTCTTTGAAAAGAGCCGCCTGGCTGTCGCTCCACAAGGAGAAGCCGCTTGCCATGTGACGCGGCTGCTTTGGATACATGGACATCTGCTGCGTCTGGCCATACTGAAGCCCGCTGCCGATCGGGCTCATTGCCGGAGCATTGCCGATTTCCTTGATGGTCTGCATCTGGCCGCTTTGACACCCTGCGAGAAGGGACGTGGCCGCGAGAACGACGCCGATATGCTTAATCATGATGGATCTCTCGAAGTGGTGGGATCGACGGCGCTCGACATGATGGCAGCGACCATGGCGGCTTTCTTGGCATCCATTTCACTGAGGATCAGCCCCGACTGGCGGGCCGGCAGTTGCATGATGATCGCCGCGGCGATGTTGATGTCCATTTCGTCGAATTGCTGCGCGGCTTCGTCGGCCTTCGATGTCTTGTAGATGTCGACGAGACCGGCCTTCGCCTTCTGCAGGAAGGCATTGCGCCTTTTCAGCCAGTCCTCGTATTCCGCCTTGCGGGCTTCGAGCGTGTTGATGCGCTCGTTGACGTCCGCCTGCAGCTTGTCCAGTTCCTGCTTCTGCAGGAGATATCTCTGATCCCGGGCGGGATCGACGATGCTGCCGCAGTATTGCTGTATTTCCTGCTGTGGATTGCCCTCTTGGGAAGCACCCAGAAGCGGCGCCTGCTGCTGTTGGGCGTGGGCGCCGGGCAGAACCGCCAGTGACAGACAGGCCGCAGCGGCCAGAAGCGAACCGCGCCCGAACAAGGAGGAGACGAGAGCTTTATCTTTGATCATTGCAGGACGAGCTCCGCTTGCAGCGCACCGGCCGACTTGATCGCCTGAAGAATGGAGATGATGCCGTCGGGTTTGACGCCGATATTGTTCAATCCGGCCACCAGTGTCTTGAGGTCTGGGCCGTCGAGCACGGCGACGGGACCGCCGGTCTTCTGCGCGGTGATATCGGTTTGCGGTTGGAGCGCCGTTTCCCCACGTGAGAAGGGCTCGGGCTGGATGACCTGCGGCGTTTCCGTGACCTGCACGGTCAAGGTGCCATAGCTGACCGCAACCCTGGAGACGCGGACATCCGCGCCGATGACAATGGTTCCGGTGCGCTCGTTAATGACGACCTTGGCCGGGCTATCGGTGGTGACGACCAGGTTTTCGAGGTCGGCCATCAGGCGTGTCAGGTCCGCAGAACGCGGCTTCTGGACGATGACTTCCTGGGAATCCCGCGATTCTGCAATCGGATCGCCCCAAGTGCGCCTCGCATAAGCATTCACCGCATCGGCTATGCGCACTGACGTGGAAAAGTCCGGGTTGCGGAGTTGCAGGACGAGGTTGACCGAATCCTTGAATTTGGAAGGCAGCTCGCGCTCGATGATTGCGCCACCGGGAACGCGACCGGCGGTGGTCACGCCTTCGGTGAGGCTGGCGGCATCGCCCTGGGCACTGAAGCCCGAAACAATGACCGAACCCTGCGCTACCGCATAGATCTGGCCGTCGGCACCTGTCAGTGAGGTCATGACGAGCGTACCGCCGCGCAGCGAGGTCGCATCTCCGAGCGAGCTTACCGAAACGTCGATGCGGCTGCCGGGGCTTGCAAAGGACGGAAGGTTGGCCGTTACCATGACTGCGGCAACATTCTTGGAATTCGATTGGTTGCCCTGGGTGGAGATACCGAGGTTTTGCAGCATGGCGCGCATGGACTGCTCGGTAAACGGCGACGAGCGGAGACTGTCGCCGGTGCCCTGCATGCCGACCACCAGGCCATAACCGATCAACTGGTTTTCGCGGCCCGATTGAAGCGAAGCGATATCCTTGATGCGCGACGATGTGGCCTGCGCAATGCCTGCAGGATGCAGGGCCGCAGCGACCAATGCAGCTACGAGAAGAAGATTGCTGATTTTCATTTCTGGACAACCTCGACGCTACCGTCGGCCATGACGGTGCCGTTGACGGTCACGCCTGTATCCAGGTTGCGGACCTTGATCACGTCACCGACCATGGCGTCCTGTGTCGGCGCTCCGCGCGCAGTGATGACCATTCGGGCGGAGGAAAAGGTGAGCCTGACATTGGTGCCGCGCTTGACGGTATAGGGTTCCTGCAGCACCGCGAGAGGTATGGTCCGGCCTGCGATCAGGGTGCGCTTGGCAACTTTGCCCACGACCTGATCGACGGCGCTCGCATACCCGCCGGCCAGACGCGGATTGGTTACGGCGACGGGTGCGACTAGGTTCTCGCTGATGACGTCGCCGGGATAGATGGTGACATTCGGCACGACCGCATACTTTGTCTGAGCGAATGCCGCAGCCGGGAGCATCAGGGCGCCGATCAGCCCCCCGATCAGCCAGTTCTTCATTACGTTTTTCAGGCAAAGCATCATGCTTGATCCTTTTTAAGTCGCGCTACTTCAGGTTCTTACTGACGATCTGCGCCATCTCGTCGGCGGTCGTGATGACCTTGGAGTTCATTTCATAGGCACGCTGGGCGGAGATGAGATCGGTGATCTCCTTGACCGCGTCCACGTTCGAATTTTCCAGGTAGCTCTGCTTGATATAGCCGAAACCGGTGTCCTGTGGATTGGCGACGACCGGCTCGCCGGACGAAGTCGTTTCCGAGAAGAGGTTGTCGCCGAGCGGCTTCAGGCCGGCTTCGTTGACGAAGTTTGTCAGCGTGATCTGGCCAAGCTCTGTGGTATCGGTGTCGTTCCCAATGACGACGGAAACGATGCCGTCTTCGCTGATGGTGACCTGCGTCGCGTCATTGGGAATGGTGATTGCTGGAATGACGCCGTATCCGTCGGCTGTGACCAGACGCCCGTTGGCGTCCTTGTTGAAGGAGCCCGCGCGGGTATAAAGTGTCTGACCGTCCGTTCCTTCGACCATGAACCAGCCCCGGCCGACGATCGCCATGTCCAGGTCGTTGCCGGTTTGGGTGATCTCGCCCTGCAGATGCAGCTTGCGGACCGCCTGGGTCTGGACGCCGAGGCCGATATTGGCGCCTTCAGGCACGGCCGACTGGTTGGCACGGTTGGCAACGCCGACCGCCTTTTCGGCCTGGTAAAGAAGGTCGGTAAATTCGGCGCGCGAACGCTTGAAGCCCGTCGTGTTGATGTTGGCGATGTTGTTGGCGATGACCTCGAGATTGGTCTGCTGCGCATCCATGCCGGTCGCGGCGATAGCAAGTGCCTTCATTGTCTATGTTCCGATCTCTAGATCTGCATCTTGGTGATGTCGAGGTAAGCAGAGACGATCTTGTCGCGGAAGGCGGTGGCAGTCTTGAGCGCCTGCTCCGCCTGCAGCACCGCATCGACGACCTCACGGGTGTTTGCCTTGCCCTGGATACCTGCGAATGAGGCGGTTTCGCCGCCCTTCACTGAGTTCACGGCATCCGCCGCCATCGTGCCTAGGATTTCGCTAAAACCCGGTCCGGCGACCGCTGTCGCTGCCGCGCCGACGGCGGTGCCGACAGCTTTGGAGACGGTATTGTCGTCGGAAACCTTGTCCGTCTGCGGAGCAAAGAGGCCCAGGCCTTCAATTGGATTGATCATCTTTAACCTTTCAGCAGATCGATGGTCGCCGAGATCAGATCGCGCGACTGACGGATACTTTGGAGATTGGCCTCATAGCTGCGGTTTGCTTCGCGCAGGTCGGCCATCTCGATCAACATGTTGACGTTCGGCATCTTGACGACGCCATTGGCATCCGCTGCCGGATTGCTCGGATCATGCTCTTCAACGAAGTTACCCTTGTCGACGCCGATCTTCTTGACATCCACGGTCGTCACGCCGCTGACGCGGTCGAGCTCGTTGCCGAAGGTGATCGTCTTGCGGCGGTAGGGATCTGCGCCAGGCGTGTCGCCGGTCGTGCGTGCATTGGCGATGTTTTCAGACACGATCCGCAGTCTGGTCGCTTCTGCTTCCATTCCGCTTCCGGCGACTTTTAGGGCTGCTGATAAAGGATCCATTGGGCTCACTTACCGAGTGTGGTCAACATCATGTTGTGGAATGCCTTGACCAGTTGCGTGTTCAGGTCGTACTGGCGCTTGATTTCGCCACTCTTGGACAATTCGTTTGCGACAGCGACGGTGTTGCCGGATTCCTGCACCCCGATCTCGCTATTGACCTCTTCGTCCTTCACCTCGACCTCATCAGATCCCGGCGTGGCGCTGACGAAATGTGCCGGATTGGTGCGAGCCATCGGCACGTAGGAGGCTTCAAGCACCGACTCGAACGGCGTCACGTCCTGAGCCCGAAATTTCGGTGTGTTGGCATTGGCGATGTTCGTGCTGACGACTTGTTGCCGGATCGACAGCCATTCCGCCTGCTTCGAGGCAAGCTCAAACAATTGTATCGATTGCATCGACTCTTCTCCGTCTTCTGGACAAAGGAGTAGGCTCAGAAACTTGCGTGGGACTTGTCATCAGCCAGTTTGGCCAGGGAAGTTGCCGGCGCACTCGCCTCGGAGCTTGACTGACTGAGACCGGTCTCCGGTTCTACCAACTCGTCAACTCTTGAGAGGCGCTTAACCCTCTGTTAACCATAAACCTTGAATTTGGGAGCATCGTGAAGAACCTGTCGATGTAACAGGCGGCATGAAGCCGTTCCCTCGCAGCCAGATGTTTGGCATAAAACCCTTATCTATCAAGGACTTTGCCTGATGTCGGACATTATATCAACCAGCTACATCCAGAGCGCACTTCAGACCCTGCTGTTTGTTAATGATTCGCTCGACGAGACCCAGAAGCGCACATCGAGCGGCTCTGCGATTGGCTCGCCGTCCGACAATGCCAGCTATTGGTCGGTCGCCAATTCAATGACATCGGACACAAAAATCCTCAGCAGTGTCAGCGATGCGCTGAGCCTTGGCGCTTCCAAGGTGGATGCCGCTTATTCGGCTGTGTCCTCCTCGATCGATATCGTCAACCAGATTATGAGCCATTTGACGACCGCAAAAGAGGATGGTGTCGACAAGGCGACGGTCAACCAGACGATCAGCGGTCTCAAGTCGAACCTGACGTCCCTGATCAAGTCCGCCTCCTTCGGCAGCGACAACTGGCTGTACAATACCTCGCCTGCCGAAGCAGGCGAGAAGTCCGTCCCTGCCTATTTCCAGAGAAGCGTGACTGGTGCAGTGTCGTTGTCCTATGTCACCTTCGATGCCACGAATTCATCCCTGGTCGACACGGCCGATGCGAGCCGCGGCCTGCTCACCGGCGATATCGATGCAGCGGCATTGTCTTCGGACGGCTCTGGTTCACCAGCCAGATATTACTACCTGCTGGATGCCGGCTCCACGATCGGTGCCACGGGCTCGCCGATCGAACTGACCGAGGACACGACATCGGCCCAGGTCGACGACATGATCAGTGTCATGAGCTCCATCCAGCAGCGGCTGACGACGCTCGGCGCAACGCTCGGCACGATGTCGAACCGCATCGATACGCAGACGAGCTTCGTTCAAAATCTTTCCGATGTTTTCGACGAAAGCGTTTCCCGTCTCGTCGACGCCAATATGGAAGAGGAATCCACCAAGCTTTCGGCCTATCAGGCCAAGCAGGATCTTTCCTCCCAGATCCTCGGCATGGCAAACAGCCACCTGCAGAGCCTTGCTACGCTGTTCCGATAGGCTGCAGGCGGCTCGTCAGCAACAAAATCGATAAGGTCGAAAGGCAGCTTGATATAAAGCCTAGAGGCAACTGCAGGCGCTCTAGCCGGTTAAGATCCATAAAACGATGTGGCAAGACAAACGCAAGAAGCTCGCCATGGCGATGGCGAGCTTCTTCAAGCTAAATCGACAGTTACTGAGCGCTTTCGTAAACCTCGCCTGACGAGGTGACAATGACCCACTTTCCGTCTTTTTGGGTCAAGGCGGCAAGCCTGCTATTGTCGGGCAAGAGAGAACCAGTCTGAACAATATACATGCCGTTGCCGTCTTCGATCATGGCGCGACCGTTGGCAACATGGAGAAGCCGGAAGCCGGAGCGGCCCGGAAAGGGCTGCTGGGTGCCAAGATCGCCGGCGGGATCTTCAGCCGTCTTCGCGACCGTGGCGGTGAACAGCGTGTCGGACGGATCCATAGCAGCGTCCGGCTTGCGGGCAACCGCCATCGGCGCCACTTCTACAAGATCGCGCTGCCGGAAGCCGCGAGCGTCGCGTAGCTGCTCCCAGCCGGCAACACTGACACCAAACTTGTCCTGGTTGAGGAAGACGTACCAGGGAAACAGTGCCGCAGCGCCGGCCAGCACGATCGCTCCGCCCTTCAGCGTGATGTCATTACTGTTTTGTTCCCCGCCGCGCCGACGCTTGCTTGAGGCGCGCGCGGCTGGCTGCTTGGGCTTTACCCGGGTCATAGTCATCCTCTTTTTGCAGCCTGAATCTGACCGCCTGCCAGTGCGGCATTGCGCAGGGCGACGGCCAATTCGGCATAGGCATCGACTACCGACTTGTCGGCCGGCGTTTGTTTCAAGGTCTCGTAGATGGCCGGAACCTGCTTGACCGCCATATCCAGGTCAGGATCGGTGCCTTGCCGGTATCCGCCGATCAAGCGCAGGTCGCGGGTTTCCTCGAATTTGTGCATAAGCGTCTTCAACCGCATCACCAGTCTTTCCTGGTCCGGGGTCCAGGCCTTGCGAGCCAGACGCGAGATCGACGACAGCGGGTTGATCGGCGGGTAGCGCCCTTCATCCGCAAGGCTTCGTTCCAGCACGATATGCCCGTCCAGGATACCACGCGTGGAGTCCGAGATCGGGTCGTTGTGATTGTCGCCATCGACGAGCACGGAGATGATGGCCGTGATGGTGCCGCTGTCTTCCAGCCCCGGCCCTGCCCGCTCCAACAGCTTCGGCAATTCGGTGAAAACCGAGGCCGGATAGCCACGGGAAATGGGAAGCTCGCCGCTGGCGATCGCTACTTCCCGGACGGCATGCGCAAAGCGCGTGACACTGTCGGCGATGAACAGGACATTCTCGCCCTGATCCCGAAAATGTTCAGCGATCGTCATGGCCACCAGCGGTGCCATTTTGCGCAGCATCGGGCTTTCATCGCTTGTCGCGACGACGGCGATGGATTTGCGCATGTTGTGACCCATCGTATCTTCGATGAATTCACGCACTTCGCGACCGCGCTCGCCGACCAGGGCGATGACCACACGATCGAAGGCATCGGCGCTAGCCAGCATGGACAACAGCGTCGACTTGCCGACGCCGGAGCCTGCGAAGATACCGAGGCGCTGCCCGTAGCAAAGCGGCGTGAAGATATCGACCGCCTTCACGCCGGTGCGAAAGCCCTTATCGACGCGCCGGCGTGACATGGATGCCGGCGCGGTGCTGATGATGGACCGGGCAATGGTGCCTTCGGCCAGTGGCCCTCGCCCATCGATCGGACGGCACAATGCGTCTGTGGCGCGCCCACACCAGTCGTCATGGGGGGAAACCTTGAATTCGCCGATCCGCAAAACACTGTCACGGATGCTGATCGGTTCGCCGGGTTCGATTGGGGAGACCTGAACCAGCTCCGATTCAACCTTGATGACCTGTCCGAGATGCCTGCCGGCCCGGCTGCAATGCTCTACGAAGTCGCCGAGCCTGACATGCCGCGACAGTCCGCTCACCGCATAATGGGTTGCGGATATAGCGGTGACGACGCCGCCCGCGGCGACGGAAAATTCCGGATCGGCCTGGCGGGCAACGAGCGCTGCCAGAAGATCGAGCTTGTGTAGCGGCCTGTTCATGCTCTGCATCACGGTCATCTCACATCAACCCCGGCTTATTGGCTGCCGCCCAAGGTCTTGATCGCTTCGGTGAAGCTGCTTTCGGTGGAGCTCAGGAGGGAAGAGACGCTCTCGAAATTGCGGTTGATTGATATCAACTCGGTCATTTCGCCGATGGCGTTGACGTTGGACTGCTCGATATAGCCCTGCATCACACCCGTCTCGCGGGTATCGACAACAGGCTGCATGCCGCCTGACGGCAGGACACCGCTGTTGTCATATCTCAGGAAACCCTTTGTCAGGTCAGCCTGAAACAAGCCGATGGAGGCCACCACCTTGCCATCCTGCAGCACGCGGCCATCACCGCCGACAGCGGGCGGGCCGCCATTGCGGTCAAGCTGGATAGGCGCACCGCCGGCATCCAGCACTGCATAGCCACGAATGGATTGCAGTTCGCCGGTCTCGGCCATGGTGAAGCGGCCATCACGCGTCAGAACCTGCCCCGCCGGCGTCTCCAGCGCAAACCATGCGTCGCCCTTGACGGCAAAATCGAGAGGATTGCCGGTTTGCTGCAGTTCGCCGCTTTGCGTCGCCAGATAGTCGTTGCCTTGGGACACGAAGGCGACCTTGGCGGAAATATCGTTGTCGATGCTGGAAAGCACCTGGTCGAACTTCACTTCGGTCGAGCGGAAGCCCACCGTGTTCATGTTCGCCATATTGTCTGCGATCGTCGTGAGACGGCGCTCCAGCGCCATTTGCGCAGACAGGCCGACATAGATACCCGATTGCATGATGGATCTCCTAGGGAAGATGCTCCCTCCCATCGAGGAAGCATCGAGCGGCCTGAACCGGCCTTTCCCTCAAACAAACAGAGATTGCTTGCGTGAAGCTGATCGGCATCCGGCTGGTCTGCTGGCCTCGAATGGCGGTGCTAGCCAGCTTCACGCAAGGCAGCCCGCCTATTTCTTCCCACGGCTGAAATGACGTCGGATACACATCAAAATGATGATAATTTTGGGTTTCGTGATTACCATTGGCTGCGTGCTTGGCGGCTTCATGGCCATGGGTGGGCACCTAGACGTATTGTTTCAACCTTTCGAGCTTGTGATCATCGGGGGCGCCGGCCTTGGCGGCTTCATCATGGCCAATCCGATCAAGGTCGTGAAGGACTCGGGCAAAGCGCTGGGTGAGGCTTTCAAGTTCGCGGTTCCAAAGGACCGGGAATACCTGGATATCCTTGGTGTCCTTTATTCCCTGATGCGCGATCTGCGCACCAAGCCGCGCAACGAGATCGAAGCGCACATCGACAACCCGGAAGAATCGTCCATCTTCCAGAGCGCACCGACAGTTCTGAAGAACAAGCAGCTGACCGTTTTCATCTGCGACTATGTCCGTCTCATCATCATCGGCAATGCACGGTCCCACGAGATCGAAGCGCTGATGGATGAAGAGTTGGAGACCATGCTTGCGGACAGACTGAAGCCTTACCACGCGATCACCGCCATGGGCGATTCCTTCCCGGCCATCGGCATCGTCGCCGCGGTGCTCGGGGTTATCAAGGCCATGGGCAAGATCAATGAATCACCGGAAGTACTTGGTGGCCTGATCGGCGCCGCCCTGGTCGGTACCATGCTCGGCATCGTTCTTTCCTACTGCGTCTGCAACCCGCTGACATCGCAGATCAAGATCGTCCGGACCAAGCAGCATCGTCTCTACACGATCGTCAAGCAGACCTTGATCGCCTACATGAACGGTTCCGTCCCGCAGGTTGCGCTGGAATACGGTCGCAAGACCATCGGCAACAGTGATCGTCCTTCCATCGACGCCGTCGAACAGGAAATGATGAACCCGGGCGGCGAAAGCAAGGCGGCTTGATCCATGACAAAACAGCTTAGCCAAGCGTCCAGGCCCATGGACCGCGTCGTTCTTGCCCGGTTGACCGGTAATCTTGGCGACGCCAAGACCGTCGCTCGCTGCTGCAGCGATGTGGCTGCCCTTCACTGCCAGCTTCTCGGAGATATGATCCGGGAAGACATGCAACTCGAACTGGACATTGAATTCCTGGAGCATCGCTCCGGCCTGAATTCAGCCTTGGTTGCTGAACTCGGTGCTGAATACACGCTGGCAAGCGCGACATTACGCAACTGGTGTCCCCACTTCGTCCTCGGCACGAAAAACGACCTGGCCATTGCCATAATCGCACAGTTGCTCGGCGACGCCAGCCCGCAAGGGGGAGGTGGCGAAAGCCGTGCATTGTCTTCGATCGAGGCTGACATCGCCGCGCTGGTATTTACCAAGATGGCCAGCGTCATGCGCTCCGGCTTGAACGCGCCAGGCAATTTCGAGCCTGTTCTCTCGGCCCCCTATCCGGCTGGAGAATATGCCCAGCACGCCGCTGACGTCGAGGACGACTTTGCCGCAGCCATCAAACTTCAGGTGACACTGGGGGCTTTGGTTAGCGAGATCGTGCTCGTCATTCCGCAGAACGTCCTCCTGAAGACGACGATCGTCAAGACGACGGCACAATTAGCGGATGGACGAGAGGCGGACGAACGATTGACGGATCGCGTGCTTCGTTCGCAGGTCGATCTATGCGCACGTATCAAGCTGACACCTCTCAAGCTGGGCTCAATTGCGAGGCTACGGCCGGGCGACATCATTCCTTTCGAGGACATGGGCGAAGTCAGCGTCGACATGGATGCCAATGGCAAGATGATGTACCGCTGCGAATTCGGCCGGTCCGGAGACAGCTATTCGGTGAAAGTCAAATCGAACAGCAATCCCGAAGGCACGACTATCAAACAAATCTTGGATATCTAACCCTGTTCTGACCGGCGCGGCAGCCTCAGACAAGTTTCGATGTGGATAACGGCTTATGGCTAGAAAACCGACGGTTAAGAATGAAATCACTGAAGATCCGATCGCTTCGAGCAATTTGGATCTCGAGAACGCCATCGACGACCTTCGCGGGGCGTTGAAGGCAGACGAAGAAGGCACGGTCCTGCCTGTGGACCTCGACGCTTTCGGTTCTGAAGCAAGCGCGCCGTCTTTCGACGCCGACATGTTCGCAGCCGAGACTCCGACCTCCGGCTTCGGCGATTTCGGGTCTGATTTGGGATCCGACCTCGGCTCCGACGATTTTGGAAGCGGTTTTGGTGATGTAGCGGCGCCTTCCATGATGGCCAGCGCCGGTGCTTCCGAAACCGAGGATTATGGCCTCGACAGCAACCAGGCCCTGATCATGGACATCCCGATTGATGTCCAGATCGTTCTGGGGTCAAGCAGAATGCCGGTCAAGGGCCTGATGAACCTCAAGGAAGGCACGACGATCACGCTCGACAAGAAGATCGGCGAACCGGTTGACATCACGGTCAACGGACGCCTGATTGCCCGGGGTGAAATCACCCTGCTGGCGGATGACGATACGCGTTTCGGGGTCAAGCTCACCGAATTATCGGGAGCCTCGAAAGGCTAGTTTTAGAATACTAGGAAAAAGCCCATGATGGACTTTGATAGCTTTAGTGACAACCTGCCTTCCAGCCCGCTTTCTGCAGCAGAGAAAGCGGCTGCCGTTCTTCTCGCTATGGGAACCGGCGTGGCAGGAAAGCTCCTGAAATATTTCACGCAGGCCGAACTTCAAACCATCATTGCTTCCGCGCAGACACTGCGGGCCATTCCGCCGGACGAACTCATCGGGCTCGTGAACGAGTTCGAAGATCTGTTCACCGAAGGCACGGGGCTCATGGATAATGCCATGGCCATCGAGAAGATTCTCGATGAAGGCCTCACGCCCGAAGAGGTGGACGGGCTGCTCGGCCGCCGCACGGCGTTCCAGGCTTACGAGGATTCCAATTGGGACCGTCTGCAGGAGGCCGATCCCGCCTTCATCTGCAAGCATCTCAGCAAGGAACATCCGCAGACGATCGCCTATATCCTGTCCATGCTGCCGTCGGCGTTTGGTGCAAAGATCCTGATGGAACTGCCACAGTCATTGCGCGCCGACATCATGAAGCGCGCGGTCAACCTGAAGAACGCAAACCCGCAGGCGGTCCAGATCATCGAAAAGCGGATCGCGCAGCTGGTCGACGAGATCGAAGCGGAAAAGAATTCGACGGGACCGATCAAGGTTGCCGACCTCATGAACCAGCTCGAAAAGCCGCAGGTCGACTCTCTGCTCGAATCGCTGGAAAAGGTCAGCCAGGAAGCCGCCCAGAAGGTTCGCCCGAAGATCTTCCTCTTCGAGGACCTGATGCTGATGCCGCAGCGCAGCCGTGTGGTGCTGCTCAACGACATCTCCGGCGACATCCTCACCATGGCGCTCAAGGGATCTTCCCCAGCCATGCGCGAATGTGTTCTGTCCTGCATCAGCCCTCGCCAGCGCCGCATGGTCGAATCCGACCTCGCTGCCGGCGGACCGATCAACCCGCGCGAAGTCGCAATTGCGCGCCGGGCGGTTTCCCAGGAAGCCATCCGTCTGGGGAATTCAGGCCAGATCGAGCTGAAGGAAAAGGAAAAAGAAAAGGAAGAGGGCGCCGCCAACGAGGCTGCCTGAACCTCACAATTCCCTTAAGGGGCGCCGGTTGGCAGGTTCAAGACCCTGATCCGGTGCGTAACAAAAGACGCATGAGGGTTCAGCCTGTAAGGGCGCGCCAAGGGGGAGCTAAAATTGAACAAGCGCATACTGATGGTGGGAGCCGGACTGTCCGGCGCGGTGATCGGACGGAAACTTGCAGAGGCCGGTCATTCGATCGTCGTCTGCGACGAGCGCAACCACATTGCCGGCAACTGCTATACGGAGCGGGACAGCGATACCGGGGTGATGGTTCATGTCTACGGCCCGCATATCTTCCACACGGATGACGAGGAGGTATGGTCCTATGTCAACAGCTTCCAGACCTTCCTGCCGTTCGTCAACCGGGTGAAGACCACGAGCGGCGGACGTGTTTATCTCCTGCCCGTTAACCTGCACACCATCAACCAGTTCTTCGGCAAGACACTTAGGCCTGACGAGGCCCGCGACTTCATCACTTCCATCGCCGAAAGTTCGATCGAAGACCCCAAGACTTTCGAAGAGCAGGCCCTGAAGTTTGTCGGTCGGGATCTCTACGAAGCCTTTTTCAAGGGCTATACGGTCAAGCAATGGGGCTGCTCTCCGACCGAACTGCCGGCCAGCATCCTGAAGCGCCTGCCGGTCCGTTTCAATTATGACGACAACTATTTCTTCCACCGCTTCCAGGGCATGCCCGAAAACGGCTATACCGAGATGGTGGAGAGAATATTGAAGCATGACCGGATCGAAGTAAGGCTGAGCCACCGCTTCACACGAAGCGACACGCATGACTTCGATCATGTCTTCTATTCCGGCCCGCTTGATGGTTATTACGACTTCGAGCTCGGGCGCCTCGGCTACCGCACCCTCGATTTCGAGCGCTTCAATTACGACGGCGACTATCAGGGCTGTGCCGTGATGAACTACGGCGATCTTGGCGTGCCCTATACCCGGATAACAGAGCACAAGCATTTCTCTCCCTGGGAAAAGCACGAGAAGAGCATCTGCTACAGGGAGTTTTCCCGCGCCTGCGAAGAGGGGGACATTCCCTACTATCCGATCAGGATGGCAGACGAGAAGGCGCTTCTGGAGCGTTATGTTGAACGGGCGTCTGCGGAGCAGCAGGTCACGTTTGTCGGTCGCCTGGGGACCTACCGCTACCTCGACATGGATGTGACGATTCGCGAAGCCCTCGACACGGCGAATGCTTATCTGGGATCGCTTGCGGGCCAAGCGAAGCTCGGTGCCTTCTTTGTTACTCCTTAAAATCAAATACAGCGCAGGCGCAAATGCTGACATTTTCGACCGAGACGATGTGCCTTTTCGATACATTGACGTTTTGAGTCAATGTTAGAAGGCTGAATATTAGCCGAGGTCAATCGACTGCCTGTAGTTCTTGCTTAAATGGCCGGGAACAAGTTGACTTGGCCTGCCCAAGCGGCTGATCACACTCTTTATACCTGACAATATTGTATCATCCTCCTGCCAATGCTGTGCCCGGGCCCGGGAAAAGTTGCGGATCTGCAAGGCGTTAACTCAATATTAAATGATGCCCGCTTACATTCAGGATGATCGCGGAAGTTACATTTCGTCCATCTAGTTTCGCTCACGCATACAATGCTTTTCGCTGCGAGAACTGTTGGCCGGATAAGACGTTCGCATTCATCGGCGTGGGGGGTCAGAGCTTAATCGGCTCTGGAAGCATGATGCCCTTCCCGTGCGCAGGCTCGTGCGAGCCATGTCTCACTAATGTTTCGTCCGATGAAATAACCCGAGTTGTGGTCGCCGAGTGCGTCCGACTGCGTGGGCGCTTCTTCGGCGGGTGCATCATGCGCCTGGGGTTGCCTTGAGGGCCTTTGCCCTCGCGACCACGGACAGGGGAATGCGTACGTGATCAACCAGCACCGAGGGCGCACTAAATGACTTCCATCGTACAGAATTTGACCGTCACCCAGATCAAGGCGATGTCGACAGCGACAATCGCATCCTTGTCGACCGACGACGTTGCAGCACTGACCTCCAATCAGCTACAGGCACTTTCTTCTTCGCAGGTCGCTGCGATCGAAACTGAAGACTTCGCCGTCATCTCGTCCGCAAGCCTCAGCGCGCTTTCCGCAGCAGCCGTCCTGGGCATGACGACCGACCAGATTTCCACACTGACCTCTGCCAACATTACTGGCCTTACGAGCTCCCAGCTCTCAGCCATGTACACGGACCAGGTCGCAGCGCTCGACGACACGCAGGTTGATGCTCTTACGAGCCAGCAGATTGGTGCATTCGGCTCGGCAGCAATGGCGGTCATGGAGACCTCTGAGCTTGCACTCTTTTCTACCGACGATATCGCCGCGATCAGCACCAATGCACTTGCAGCACTGGCCTCGGAAGATCTCGCAGCTTTCGGCTCGAACGTCACTGCACTGACCTCCAAGCAGGTCGCAGCGCTCTCTACAGACGTCGTCGCTTCGCTTGGTTCCGACATTGTTTCTGCCCTGAGTTCTGAGCAGATCGGCGCCCTGACGTCAAAGCAGGTCGTTGCTCTTTCGACCGGCAGCCTTGCATCCATCGATGCCGCAAATATTGCTGCCATGGACGCCAAGGTGGTTGCAGCTCTGTCGACCGATCAGGTCGCTGCCTTGAATACCGACCAGGTTACCGCACTCGTCAGCTCGCACATTGCTGCCCTCGGCTCGGGCGCGATCGCTGCTCTGGCTAGCGACGAGATTGCAACCTTCACCACGGACGAGATCGCTGCCATCAGCACCAAGGCTCTTGCAGGTTTGGCCGCTGAAGATCTTGCAGCACTCGACACCAACGTTACGGCTCTGAGCACCAAGCAGATCGCGGCGCTGTCTACCGACCTGCTCGCTGCACTCTCCAGCGATGTTGTCGCTGCTCTCGGTTCCGACCAGATCGGCGCTCTGACTTCCAAGCAGGTCACGGCTCTGTCGACCGGCAACATTGCCGCCATCGAAGCTGCAGATATCAGCGCGATGAACTCCAAGACGGTTGCAGCTCTGTCGGACGCCCAGGTCGCTGCCCTCGCCACCGATCAAGTTGACGCCCTGACCTCCGGTCAGATTGCTGCTCTTGGCTCGGGTGCTATTGCCGCCCTGTCCAGCGACGAGATTGCTACCTTCTCTACCGATGAAGTCGCTGCCCTCAGCAGCAAGGCTCTGGCAGGATTGGCCGCTGAAGATCTTGCAGCGCTCGACAATAAGGTCACTGCTCTGACCACGAAGCAGATCGCTGCACTCTCTACCGATCTAATTGCTGCACTCTCGACCGACGTTGTCGCAGCACTCAGCTCCGACCAGATTGGCGCCCTCACTTCCAAGCAGCTTGCAGCAATGTCGACCGGCAGCATTGCAGCCATCGAATCGGCTGATATCTCGGCTCTGAACTCCAAGGCTCTTGCTGGTCTCTCGACGGATCAGGTCGCAGCCCTGAGCACTGACCAGGTCGACGCTCTCACCTCTGGTCAGATCGCTGCCCTCGGCTCAGGTGCCATCGCTGCCCTGGCCAGCGACGAGCTTGCTACCTTCTCGACCGACGAGATTGCCGCCATCAGCAGCAAGGCTCTGGCAGGATTGGCCGCTGAAGACCTCGCAGCCTTCGACACCAATGTCACCGCTTTGAGCACCAAGCAGGTAGCAGCCCTCTCGACCGGCTTGCTTGCAGCACTCTCGACCGATGTTGTTGCCTCTCTCAGCTCCGACCAGATCGGCGCTTTGACCTCCAAGCAGGTTGCAGCTCTCTCGACCGCCAGCATCGCAGCCATCGACTCGGCGGACATCAGCGCCTTGAATTCCAAGGCAATCGCTGGTCTGTCCACCGATCAGGTTGCCGCCCTCAGCACCGACCAGGTAACAGCCCTGACTTCCGGTCAGATTGCTGCCCTGAGCTCGGGTGCCATCGCCGCCCTGTCGAGCGACGAGATCGAAACCTTCTCGACCGACGAGATTGCTGCGATCAACACCAAGGCTCTGGCAGGATTGGCTGCTGAAGACCTCCTCGCCTTTGGCAACAATGTCACGGCTCTGAGCACCAAGCAGGTAGCGGCTCTTGCAACCGGCTTGCTCGCTGCCCTCTCCACCGATGTTGTCGCAGCTCTGAACTCCGACCAGATCGGCGCTCTGACCTCCAAACAGGTAGCGGCTCTCTCGACCGGCAGCATCGCCGCCATCGAAGCAGCTGATATCGGAGCGATGAACTCCAAGACGATCGCCGCGCTTTCGACCGATCAGGTTGCTGCGCTCGGCACAGACCAGGTTGACGCTTTGACCTCCGGTCAGATCTCTGGCCTCAGCTCGGGTGCCATCGCCGCTCTGTCGAGCGACGAGATCGCAACCTTCACGACCGATGAAGTCGCTGCGATCAGCACGAAGGCCCTGGCAGGATTGGCTGCTGAAGACCTCACGGCTCTCGACACGAAGGTCACTGCTCTGACGACCAAGCAGATCGCTGCACTTTCGACCGATCTGATTGCCGCGCTCACCACTGACATTGTTGCAGGCTTCAGCTCCGACCAGATCGGCGCCCTGACCTCTAAGCAGGTTGCGGCTCTGTCGACCGGAAGCATCGCAGCAATCGATGCCGTAGACATCAGCGCCTTGAACTCCAAGGTTCTGGCTGCCCTGTCGACCGGCCAGATTGCAGCCTTGGACACTGACCAGGTTGCGGCTCTGAGCAGCTCGCAGGTTGCGGCCCTCAGCTCCGGCGCAATCGCCGCCTTGTCGAGCGACGAAATCGCCACCTTCTCGACGGACGATATCGCAGCGATCAGCACCAAGGCTCTGGCTGGCTTGGTTTCGGAAGACTTCGCAGCACTTGGTTCGGACGAACTGGCTGCCTTCTCTTCTAAGCAGATCCAGGCACTGAACAACGATCAGGTTGCTGCCATCATCGCAGCTTACGCTGCAGTCTGATAAGTAGCCTTGCTTGAACAGCGGCGGCGCGGCTTCGGTCGCGCCGCCTTTTTTGTTTATGGCTTCTGGGCGCCCTACCCCACGGCGCCCGGTTGTATCTACCAGCCCTGCGCAAGCTAACTGGAATATGCGTGACGAGACGCCCGGGAGCGTCAATCCCCAGTTCGGCTGGCTTGCAAGGGATGGTCATGAACGCAAATATCGCATCTTCTGTCGCTCAGGCTTCGCCCCTGGCAAGCATTCTGCAAAAGGCCCAGAACCAACAGCTTTCTATTGGCGACCTGCTGCAAGTGGCTGAGGCCCTTAACTCGAGCGGCCAGGAAGCCCGGGCGGTCGAGGTCTATAAGGTCTGGCTCGCGTTCAACGAAACCCATCCGCTCGCGCATATCGTTTATTTCAACTATTCCGTGACGCTGAAGCAGACCGGTGATCCCGCAGGCGCCATCCAGGCCCTACGAGCAAGCACCAAGCTCGAGCCGCAATTCGGCCCGGCGCACATCAATCTCGGACGAGCGCTGGAGGATTACGGCCTGATCAACCAGGCCGTTCAGCAGTGGCGCAGCTATCTCGACCTGACGACCGAAGTCACGCCGGACCGGATCAGCAACCGCCTGATGACGCTTCAGCACATCGGCCGGGTGCTTGAGAATGCCGGAAAGCTCGAAGATGCCGAGACAGCCATGTGGCAGGCGATCGAACTGCAGCCGACCAAGCCGGAGGCGGCGCAGCATTGGAGTGCGATACGCCAGCGGCAGTGCAAGTGGCCGTTGTTGACATCGTCCCAGCACGTATCGGCCCGACAGCTTCTCGACGCCATGTCGCCACTGACGCTGTCCTGTTTTTCCGACGATCCGATCTTCCAGCTCGCCAAGGCTTATCGCTATAATAAGCATCTCGTCGGCGGGCCTGTCGACCTCAACGCATTCCCGCGCAAGGCGCCGAAGCAGAAGACCGGCACCGGCCAGCGCGTTCGTGTCGGCTATCTTTCTTCCGACCTGCGCGATCATGCAGTCGGCTTCGCGCTTCGCGAAGTTCTCGAACTGCACGACAAGAACAGCGTCGAAGTCTACGCCTATTATTGCGGCGAGCCCCGCACCAACGACCCTACCCAGGATCGCATAAAGGCAGCCACGGACGCGTGGCGCGATATCGCCACCATGAGCGATGTGGACATCGCGACGCTGATCCGCCGTGACGAGATCGACGTGCTGGTGGACGTCAATGGCTACACGAAACATGCACGCACCAAGGTTTTTGCTTATCGGCCAGCACCGGTCATCGTCAGCTTCTGCGGCTATCCCGGCACGATGGGCAGCCCCTTCCATCAGTACATGATCGCTGACGACCATATTGTGCCGGTCGAAAACGAAATCTACTACACCGAAAAGGTGCTGCGGATCGCCTGCAACCAGCCTCTCGACCGTAAGCGCGTCATCGCGTCGAAGCCGAGCCGAAAGGAAGCCGGTCTTCCAGAGAACGCCTTCGTTTATGCCTGCTTCAACGGCATGCAGAAAATCACCGCCAACTGCTTCGACCGCTGGATGAAGATCCTCGCCGCCACGCCCGGCAGTGTTCTGTGGCTGCTGGCCGGTGACGAGGACGCTAATGTTCGGCTGCGTCAGCTGGCCGAGCAAAAGGGCGTGGCGCCAGAGCGGCTGATCTTCGCGCCCAAGGCACCCAATGCAAACCATTTGGCGCGTATCGCCGTGGCAGATCTTTTTCTCGATACCTTCCCTTACGGCGCCCATTCGACGGCGTCCGACGCAATCACCATGGGTCTGCCGATCATGACCATGCCAGGCAATGGCTTCGCGTCCCGCTTCTGCGCCAGCATTGTCGCGGCGGCAGGCGTGCCGGAGATGGCATGTGCGACGCCGGAAGAGTATGTCCAACGAGCTATCGGCTTCGCCCACAACCGCCAGAGCCTCGATGCCGTCCGTCAATCCTTGCAGAGCCAGCGCGAGACGAGTGCCCTTCGCGACATTCCGGGCCTAGCCCGGCGGCTGGAAGAATTGTTCTGGCAGATGCAAGGCGAGTGCGAACGCGGCGAGACGCCGGTCCCTGACCTGCGCAATCTCGACCTGTACTACGAGATCGGCGCCGATCTGGTGCTGGAAGACGTGGAATTCGAAAACAGCCAGAGCTATCGCAAGCGCTACTTGAAGAAGCTCGCGCAATGGCACGACTATGCGCCGATCCCCTATGACCGCCGCCTTTGGACTGAGCCGAGAGCCTGATCGAGTTCTGTCGACAATACGCCGCCCCACCGGCGGCGTATTGCCCCCCCCCCCGGCGCCGGCTGATGAACGTCAGCCCATCAGTGGCCCGATCCAGACCTGTGTCGCCGTACCCCCTCAGAATCGTATCCATCACATCTCTGCAAGCATGTAACGTCTCATCAGCTTGAGCATTAGCTGCTGGATCGAAAGGCTGGTCAGTCGGCACACTGTTCCGAAATATCGGACGAACGCCAGCCGGCAGCCATCATCGCCAGCATCCCCACGATAACGCAAAGCGCCGACCAGGAAGCTGGCCGGCGCTTTGGTGCATTTTATTATCTGGGAGTTCTTTGAACCTGTCAGACGGACGCCGCAGGCGCCCCGACCACGGCCACGCCACGCCGCAAATTCCGGCCTTGGGCTTCCGCAAGCGACAGCAGGCGCAAAGCATTGCGCGGAAGCAGTCCCATCATCGCTCCGGCAGCAGCCTGCACAAGCTCGAGCGATGGACCGGCCTGCATGGGTTCCACCTTGTTCAGGATGGGAAGGAACTGGAAGAAGGCAGTGCGCATCTCGGCGATAGTTCTGCGCATCTTTTCATCGTATTCATTCGGCTGCGCCTCTATCGTCACCAGATGATCCTGGACCGATGTCCCGACGGCTGAGCCTTCCAATGATGCGTTGAGCGCTTCGATGAAAATCCTGTAGGCGAAGAAATCCCGGTAGACGAGCGCATCCATCTTCGGAATACCCGGTACGTTTTCCGGATCTTCGGCAACGAGAATGCAAGGCTTGACCTGGTCCCTCAGATCCAGGTGATCGACGATATGGTTCAGCGAGCGGCCTGTGCCGACGAAGTCCACGAGCAGGGTCTTCCGGCCGAAATGCGACCTCAGATAAGCTTCGTATTCTTCCGTGGCGGAATAGCAAAGCGTCCGAGAGATCCTGACATAGCTGGCCGGCGGCATGCCCTGCCGGACGAAATGATCGCAGGACAGCAGCTCGTAGAAAAGATTGCAGTCTCGCGAGGCGGTCATGATCCTGTCGGCACCGCAATCGGCGGCCAGATGACGGACCCAGAAGGCGCCGAGGATCATCAGGGGAATGTTGAGACTGATTTGCCCGAAAAGCGCATTCCGCACCGCCACGTCACGATGGAATGTTTGCAGCCGCAGCTCCCGGACCGCATGCGCATAGGGTGCGAGACCCGCGCTGTGCAGGATCTCTTCCGTCTTGTCCCACTTGGATATTGTGACGAGATTACCGGGAATGCCGAATGCCGCGGGGCTGCTGATATCCGCATGCGGATTATCCCCGAAATGGGCGCGCAGCTTGTACTCTTCCTTGATGCCGGGCCAGATCGTGCGGTGATGCTTG
The DNA here is from genome assembly GCF_004358025.1 of Rhizobium deserti. GTDB lineage: Bacteria > Pseudomonadota > Alphaproteobacteria > Rhizobiales > Rhizobiaceae > Neorhizobium > Neorhizobium deserti. The sequence goes on from NZ_SMTL01000003.1 coordinate 132,147, forward strand.
CCGTAGTTGCTCAGATAGAGCTTGTTCTGTAGCCCGCATTTCTCTCGAAGCACCTTTTCGATGAAACTGCGCGGAAGATACATGTCCGAGATGATGATGTCGTGCGGATTGACGAAAGCGATCACCTGGCGGATCGGCATGAGGGTTTCCCACTCCTCCTCCAGTTCCACCAGCTTGGCGACCTTTGCCTGCCGTTCGGTCAGGGAACCCTCGGCAACGAGCATGTCGTAAATGTCGTCCAGACCATAGGACCGACGACCGAATATGCTCATCTCTACATGATGGCGGCGGGTCGCAAAACCGGCGATGCCGAGCTTGCCTTCAACCTTAACGAAGACAGCAAGAGGATTGAAGCAACGCCGGGCCACCAAAGTATCGAATACGTCGAAGCTCTGGATACCTGCATGATAATCGGAATCGTTCTCGAACAGGAAATGCCTGTTGCCGGGCACGTCGTGGCCGGGCAGCGGGCTGATGAAGGTCCCGGTCAGATAGGGCTTTCCGGTTTCCGAGAAAGCAAGCTCCATGCGGCAGGTGGTGATCCCGTTGTGACTGAGAATGTTGACGCCGCCCGCATCCAGTTCCCAGTAGGACTCGTTGGCATGATGGTAGCCCACGACGAACCCGTTCGGATGGAAGACAAAGGTGTTGCTGAGCGGCTTCTCTCGGTCTTCCACGCGGAAGGTAAATGTTCGGGAAGTGAGCCATTCAGCGGCCACGGATGCAGTGCGCAGGTCTACCGCGAGTGTCATGGGATCCCCAGATTCGGTTCAGTCAGCTCCCTTTTAAGCCAAGCTACCTTGCTCGGAACTGGAACTGCCGATGCGCGATACAACCGGTTGTCCCCGCGCGGGACTACCTCAAGCTTCAGGCAAGCCAATGGCGGCTATTGCTCTTGCGAGGCGGAATTCTGCGTTGGCATGACCTCGGCGCCAGGAATGCCATCTCGATGCCGATACGGCATCTGCGACCAAACATAGACACAGCTTCTTTATTCATTTCGCCAGATCCGATTACGGCAATCCAGATCAAGGACCACAGCGTATGACGTCGATCGTCCCTTCCCTCAGCGTCGCTCAGATCAGGTCCCTATCCAAGGCGTCGGTTGCGGCTTGGAATACGGAAGACGTTGCATCCCTGTCCACCAGGCAGATGGCTGCGCTGTCCTCCGAACAGATTGGCGCCTTGGACACGGAAGATGTCGATGTCCTCAGCACATCGCAGCTCGGTGCCATTTCGCAGAGCGCCATGATCGGCCTCACGCTGGATCAACTCTCCTTCCTGACAGGTGAGGATATCGAGAGCCTCAGTCCGGACCAGATTGCCGCCCTCGCTACCGCCCAGATCAGCGGCCTGACGGCGCAGCAGGCAGAAGCCTTGACCACCGCCCAGGTCGGGGCACTAAGCTCGGCGCAAGTGGCAGCACTCAGTGCGGCCGATCTCGAAACATTCTCGACCGACGACATCGCCGCGATCAGCAACAGAGGCGTATCGGGCCTCAACGCCACGCTTATTGCGGCTCTTTCCGAGGATCAGGTCGCAGCGTTCAGCACCGACGCCATCGCCAATCTGTCGAGCAGCCAGATCGCTTCCTTTTCTCAAGATCAGGTTGCAGCTCTTACGACAAGCCAGGTGGCGGTTTTCAACGCCGCGCAGATCAAGGGCATCAGCCTGGATAGCCTGGCCGAACTGACGACCGAACAAGTCGCCAGCCTCAGCACCAGAGCCATTGCGGGCCTCACCGCCGATCAGGTCGCCGCACTTTCCGCTGATCAGGTCGAGGCGCTTTCACCTGCCCAGGTGAGCGCGCTGACATCGACGCAGTTGGCCGTCCTTGACGCCGATGCCCTGGAGACATTCTCGGCCGAAGACATCGCTGCGATCAACAGCAAAGCCATATCCGGCATTGCTGCAAGCGTCATTCCCGCCTTGTCCACCGAGAAGATCGCCGCGCTCAGCACAGCTGCGATCAAGAACCTGAGCACGGGCCAGGCCGCAGCACTCTCGGCCGAGCAGGTTGCTGGGCTTACCACGATACAAGCCGCGGCCATCACGTCGACACAGATGAAGGTGCTCAGCCTCGATGGCATTGCAGAGCTTACGCCGGCGCAGATCGCCGCCTTGAGCTCCAGTGCCATTTCCGGTCTCACCACGTCCCAAGCCGCCTCCCTGACAGCTGAACAGGTGGAGGCCCTGACGCCGAGCCAGGTGAAGGTGCTCAGTTCGCTCCAGATGGGCGCATTGAGTGCCGATGCCATTGCGAAATTCTCGGCAGCCGACATGGCAGCCATCAGCAACAAGGGCGTCCTTGGCCTCACCGAAGAAGCCATTGCGGCATTGTCCCCGGATAAGGTTGCAGCCCTAAACACGAGCGCGGTGGCGAGCCTTGCAACGTTGCAGGTCGCCGCACTGAGCGAGGCCCAGGTCGGGGCTCTGTCCGAAGCGCAGATCAAGGTTCTGACTTCCAAACAGCTTGCCGTCCTGTCTGTCGACGCAGTGGCGGCATTCTCGACATCCGACATCGCAGCGATCACCAGCAAGGCGATCGGCGGTCTCACCGAAGATGCCGTAGCCTCATTGTTGACCAGCCATATCGCCGCATTAAGCACAGCCGCAGTCGCCAAGCTGACCACAACACAGGTCGCCGCTCTGTCTTCCCAGCAGGCCGAAGCTCTTTCCGTCGCGCAGGTGACGGCGCTGACGTCGAAACAGCTGACGGCTCTGTCCGCAGATGCCATAGCGACATTTTCGACGGCCGAGATCGCAGTGCTGACCAATAAAAGCATCGGCGGCCTTGATGCCGACATCATCGCAGCATTCTCGACGGCTCAGATCGCCGCCTTGAGCACCAGCGCGATCGCCAATCTGAACACCAGCCAGGTGGAGGCGCTATCCACGCAGCAGGTTGCAACCCTGTCCACCACGCAGATCAAGGCGTTCAACGCAAAGCAGATGTCAGCCTTGAGCGCCGACAATGTCGCCGTCCTGACTACTGCCCAGATTGCAGCGCTGACCACGGCCGCGATGAAGGGCCTGACGGCCGAACAGGTCAAGGCATTTTCGACCCTTCAGGTGGAAAGTCTTTCGGCGAGCCAGATCGGGGCGCTTGGCTCCGCACAGGTTGCCGCCTTCGCGCAGGAGGATATCGCGACCTTCTCGACCGCAGACATCGCAGCCATCAGCTCCACGGCGATTGCCGGCCTGTCAGTAGAGGTCATTGCTGCACTTTCGGCAGATCAGATCGAGGCTTTGAGCGCGGCGGCTATCGGAGGGCTCGCCACCAATCAGGTGGATGCGCTGACCCCGACGCAGATCGGCGCTTTGACGACGCAGCAGATCGCAGCACTGAAGGCCGCACAGGTCGCAGCCCTGAGCACCACCGATCTTGCAGCCTTCTCGACCAGCCAGATCGCAGCTTTATCCCCAGCTGGCATCGCTGCACTGAGCGAGGATCAGATCGAGGCTCTGAGCATCGACCAGATCTCAGCGCTCGCCACCAAGCAGGTCGCTGCACTGACGTCGACGCAACTGGCGGCCCTCGAGGCCGACGACATTCCCAGCCTGTCCACTGTGCAGATTGCCGCCATGAGCGTCTCGGGCGTCGCGGGCCTGACAACAAAGCAGGTCGCCGCGCTTACGACGCAGCAGGCGGAAGCCCTGACATCCAAGCAGATCGGCGCATTGACCTCGGCACAATTGGGAGCGCTGGGAGCAGACGGGATCGCTACCTTCTCCACCAAGGAGATTGCCGCCATCAGCTCCAGCGCAATCGCCGGCCTTTCCACGGACATCATCGCCACCCTCCCGACCAGCGACATCGTCGTGGTCAGCACCGGCGGCATTACCGGCCTGACGACCAGGCAGGTCGACGCCTTGACGACGGACCAGATCGTGGCCCTGTCCACCAAGCAGATTGCCGCCTTGACCTCGGCACAGATTGCCGCACTCGCGACGTCAGACATCCAGGCTCTTTCGACTGCGCAGATCGCCGCCTTCAGTGCCGCCGGCGTCGCAGGCCTGAGCACGACCCAGATCGGTGCCTTGAGCTCCAACCAGATTGCCGCTCTGTCGACAAAGCAGGCGGCCGTGCTCAATTCCTCGCAGATTGCCGCCGTTATCGCCAATGACCTGGCGGCCTTTTCCGTCAGCAATCTCGCAGTCATCAACTCCGCTGCTGTCGCCGGGCTGTCGACGGACGTGGTCTCGGCGCTTTCGACGGCCGCGATCGCCGCATTGAGCAATGGAGCAATTTCCGGCCTCAGCACCAAACAGATCGATGCCTTGAGCTCGGCTCAAGTCGCCGTGCTGTCGACCAAACAGATCGCTGCCCTGACATCCGCACAGGTAGGCGCACTCGGCGTAAGCGACGTCGCGGCTTTGTCCGGAAGCCAGATCGCTGCCTTGAGCTCGGCTGGCATTGCAGGTCTTTCAACAGGCCAGATCAGCGCCTTGAGCACCAATCAGGTGGAAGCGCTGACCCCTGCCCAGTTTGCGGTTCTGACCTCGAGGCAAACGGCTGCCTTGGGCGTTGACGACATGGCAAGCCTGTCGACCGCCGATATCGCTGCGATCAGCGCCGACGGCATGTCAGGCCTGTCGACTGCCGCCGTGGCAGCCCTCACCATCGGGCAGATCGAAGCAATCGGCTCGTCTGGTATTGCCGGCCTCAGCACGAAACAGATGAGTGTCCTCAGTTCCGATCAGATCGCCGCCTTGACCACTAAGCAGGTAAGCGCGCTCACCAGCCAGCAGGCCACGACGCTCGATCCGAGCGACATCGGGCAGTTTTCGACCGACGATATTGCTGCGATCGGCGCCGGCGTCATCGGCGGCCTGACGACAGCTGTGATTGCGGCACTTTCGACAGGGCAGGTGGCAGCTCTGACGACCGCCGCCATGGCGGGATTGTCGACGCGGCAGATCCAGGCACTGGACAGCAGTCAGGTGGCCGCTCTGACGACTGGCCAGCTGGCCGCCCTCACCTCGCCGCAGGTCGGCGCCCTCGGCACCGATATAGGGGCGCTTTCCCCCAGCCAATTGGGTGCCCTGAGCGCTGCCAGCATTGCCGGTCTTACCACCGGACAGGTCGCTGCCCTGAGTACCGAACAGGTGGAGGCGCTGAGTTCGGCCCAGGTGGCCATGCTGAGTTCGGCACAGATCGCAGCACTCGGATCGGATGATCTTGCGACCTTGTCGGATGCCGATATCGCCGCCATCAGCGCGAGCGCTGTACCCGGATTGTCCACTGCAGCCATAGCGGGCTTTTCAGCGGATCAGATTTCTGCCTTGAGCGCGGCCGGGATCAGCGGCATGACGACTGCCCAGCTCAACGTCCTGAGCTCCACACAGCTTGATGCGTTGACGCCATCGCAACTCGCTACGCTCGCGTCGAGACAGCTGGCAGCACTCGGCACGGGCGGTATTGCAGCCCTTTCGCCCGAACAGATCGAAGCTTTGGGAACGGCCGCGATCGCCGGGCTCTCAACCGGCCAGATTCAGGCTCTGTCGTCAGAGCAGGTGGAAGCCCTGACTTCGGTGCAAATTGCCGCCTTGAGCTCCGCACAGATAGCCGCCTTTGACGCCGACGATCTCGACAGTTTCTCCACCAAGGAAATTGCTGCCATCAGCGCCGGCGCCATGCCCGGGCTGTCCACGGCGACGATAGCCGGTTTCTCCGAAGAACAGATTTCCGCCCTCGGCGCTGCCGGCTTTGCCGGCCTGACAACGACCCAGATCGACGCCATGAGCACAGGGCAGGTCGCGGCGCTGACGACCGCACAGCTCGCCGCCCTAACGACGAGACAGATCGGCGCGCTCGGGACCGAAGACATAGCCGCCATCTCCGCCGACCATATCTCAGCCTTGAACCCGACCGCTGTTGCAGCCTTGTCGACTGCTCAAATGGCTGCCTTGACCACCGGCCAGGTTGAAGCGTTGACACCGACGCAAGTCGGTGCCCTTAGCTCGACCCAGCTAGCCGCCTTGGGCCAGGATGATCTGCAGACCTTCTCCACGTCCGATATCGCTGCCATCAGTTCGAAGGCGATATCGGGATTGAGCTCCACGACCATCGCTGCCTTTACGCCGGACCAGATTTCTGCCCTGGGCGCCGCCGGCATTGCAGGCATGACGACCGACCAGATCAATGCGTTGAGCCCCGGACAGGTCGAAGCGATGACCACGGCGCAGCTTGGCGCCCTCACGTCCAAGCAGCTTGCAGTGCTTGGTACCGACGATCTGGCCCAATTCTCCGCAACGCAGATTGCGGCGCTGAACACGGCCGCCATTGCCGGACTTACCACAAGCCAGGTCAGCGCGCTGACCGTCACCCAGGTCGAAGCCTTGACGCCGGGCCAGGTGGCAATGCTGAGCTCCACCCAGCTCGCGGCCCTGGGTCAGGACGATATCGAGGCTTTCTCCACCGCTGACATAGCGGCGATCACCTCCAGCGCCGCTTCGGGCCTGCCCACCGCCATCCTGGCAGCCTTTTCGGCCGATCAGGTCGCAGCGCTTGGGACTGGCGGCATTGCCGGTCTTTCCACGGCTCAGATCGGCGCGCTGAGCAGTCTCCATATCGAAGCTTTGACGCCAGCCCAGATCGGCGCGCTGAGCTCGAAACAGGTTGCAGTGCTTGGCGCAGATGATCTTGCAAGCCTGTCGACGGAGCAGTTCGCAGCGATAAGCTCGAGCGCCGTTGCCGGCTTGTCGACGATCACGATAGCAGCCTTGACCACCGACCAGATCGCCGCTTTGAGTTCGGTAGCCGTCGGCGGGCTTTCGACGGCCCAGATCAATGCGCTGAGCCTAGACCAAATCGACGGCCTGTCCACCGGACAGATCGGCGCTTTCGGCTCCAAGCAGGTGGCTGTCCTCGGCGCGGACGATCTGGCCGCCTTCTCCACAAGCCAGATCGCAGCCCTCAGCGCCGCTGGCATTGCAGGTCTGGGCAGTGCTCAAGTCGCGGCCCTGAGCGTCGAGCAGATCGATGTCCTGTCGACCGCTCAGATCGCCGCCTTGAGCTCGGGCGCCATTTCGGGGCTTGCCGCAGAGGATCTGCAAACCTTTTCGACCGCCGACTTGGGCGCCATCAGTTCCGCCGCGATCAGCGGCTTGTCCACAGGCTTCATCGCCTCCCTGTCGCTTGAGCAGATCGGGGCCCTCGGCGTTGCTGGCCTCAATGGTTTGAGCAGTAGCCAAGTCGCTGCCATGAGCGCTGGACAAGTGGATGCATTGTCGACGGACCAGCTAGCGGCCCTCGGTGCGTCAGGGCTTGCCGGACTGAGCACGGAAGATCTCGATACCTTCACGCTGGATGAGCTCGCGGCGCTCAATCCGTCGGCGATCAAGGGCCTTTCAACTAGTGTAGTCGCTGCGTTCTCCACGCAGGAAGTGGCCAGCCTGACCACAAGCCAGATCCAGGGCTTGGGTTACAATCAGGTGATTGCGATGAGCACCGATCAGATTGGCGCCCTGTCGCTGGGCCAGGTCAGTGCGCTTAACGCCCTTCAGGCCGCGGCCCTCGGTGCAGACGACATTGCGCTTTTGTCCACCGACAAAATCGCGGCCTTGAGCACCAGCGCTATTTCCGGTCTCACCACGAGCGCCATAGCCTCGCTGACAACGGCGCAGGCCGAAGCCTTGACACCGCTGCAGGTGAACGCGATGAGCTCCGCCCAGATCGCGGCGCTGACCGACGAGGGACTGGCGACCTTTTCGACCGAGGATATCGCGCTGCTCGGGACTTCCGGCGTCGCCGGTCTTTCTATCGATGATATCAACCACCTGTCGAGTGCCCAGTTGGGCGCCCTGATCGATACCCAGATGGGCGCTTTGAATTCCGACCAGATCGCCGCAGTAATTTCGAAATATCTGGCGGCGTAAACAGCGTGAGCGGGCTGGCCGACGCTACCTCCCGCTGCGGTTGTCGCCTCTGTTTCGGCAAATTGTGCCGCTATGGCCAGCATTTGGGTGCCGCGACCTTTGCGGCATCCAGTTCGGCCAAAGCATCTGTGAGAAAAGCGGTATAGTTGAGATCCTGCGCTGCCAGCGCGGCTGTCATCGCCCCTAGGCTCTGCTAAGCTTGAGGCCTTCGATGAAGCGAAGCGCAGCGGAGTTGGCTCTTGTCCGACGATCAGGATAAAGACAGCAAAACAGAAGACCCAACTGGCAAAAAAATCCAGGATGCCGTCACCAAGGGCAATCTCGCGATCTCGTCCGAAGTCGCAATTTTCGCATCCGCGCTTGCCTTCTACATGTTTCTGGTCTTTTTTCTGCCGAAAAACTCGGCCCATCTGGCAGAAGTGCTTAAAAGCCTTCTCGAACACCCGGAACAGTGGCGTGTAGAAACCAGCTCGGATCTTGTTTCGCTCTGTGGCTACCTGCTCATGCAGTCCGCGCTTTTCATGCTGCCGGCTGCCATCCTTTTCATGTCACTCGGCATGCTCGCCTCCGTCGGCCAGCACATGCCTTCCTTTGTGCTGGAGCGAATCAGGCCGCAGTGGAACCGCATTTCGCCGATGTCAGGTTTCAAACGGATATTCTCGGTCAACGGCCTGGTGCATTTCGGTAAATCGTTGGTCAAGATCGTCGCCGCCGGGGTCATCATGTATTTCGTTCTGCAGAACGAATACTTCAAACTGCTGGACTCGATGTATTCGGATCCACAGACCGTGTTTCCGATCCTGGTGCGAATCATCAAGAAGATGGTGATCGTGGTCCTAGCCTGCGCCTTCCTTGTTGCCGCAGCCGATATTTTCTGGACGCGTCACCAGTGGTTCAGCAACCTGAAGATGACGAAGCAGGAAATCAAGGACGAGATGAAGCAGTCGCAGGGCGACCCCTTCGTCAAGGCCCGCCAGCGCTCCATTGCACGAGACCGATCCCGCAGACGCATGATCAACAATGTCCCGCGCGCAACCCTGATCATCACGAATCCAACGCATTTTGCCGTGGCGCTTCGATATGTAGCCCAGGAGTCGGAGGCTCCGGTCGTGGTTGCGAAGGGCCAAGATCTGGTCGCCCTGAAAATCCGCGAGATTGCGCAGGAGCACGGAATTCCGATTTTCGAGGACCCTCCCCTCGCCCGTTCCATGTTTGCGCAAGTCTCAGTCGATAGCGTCATCCCATCGGTTTTTTATAAAGCGGTGGCTGAGCTGATCCACAGGGTCTATTCAGCACGCCGTCCGAACAAACGGATGCGCTGATCTGATGAAAAAATGCACCTACTCCGCAACACGCGAAGCAATCGTTGCCAAGGCTATAGGCCCGGTCGCTTCAGAACTCCGACTGATCGATCCAGCGGATCTGATCTCACTGCTTCGCCTGGAATACCACGCGAATATTTCAGATTTAGTATCGTCGGCAGCTGAGCTTTATTTCCATCCGGGAACCGTTTGTTTCGGGATCGGCGGCGACTATCGCCTGGACTGGGATACCTATCCGTCAGTCACGCTCGACCTGGAAATCAAGCCCCGGGGCGTGACGATCCATGCACAGCTGACGCTGGAGGCGGAGCGCGCCTGCATCGAGATCAACTACATCAACTTCGTTAGTCCCTCCGCCAATCCCGACGAGAACACCCGATTCCTTGAAGACAGCCTGCTGGAAGCGACTTTCCGGCCCTCAAGCCGAGGCATGGCCAGCCTTTCGGCAGCAAATTACTGAGCGCTCGGCCGTTTCAGGTATTTGTAAAGTTTCGCTTAACCGCAGCTTGGTAAGAATTATTAATTCCGGCTCATAACGGCCGGCAAAGCGGCGATGCTAGGCCCGATCTTCAAGGAAAGAGCATGACCTCGACGACGCTTTCGACCTATACGAGCTACCTGATCGTCAACCGGGACATGAAGTCCTCGCTGAACAGCGTCGCCAACCAGGCGACGGTCTCGCGCGAATCGAAGTATTACGAGGAGAATATCGGCAAGGTCACAAGCGTCGACGAGTTCGTCGACGACTACCGGCTCTATTCCTATGCCATGAAAGCCTACGGGCTAAGCGACATGACCTATGGCAAAGCCTTCATGAAGAAGGTCCTGGAAAGCGATCTTACCGATTCGGCCAGCTTTGCCAATTCCTTGACCGACAAGCGGTATGCGGCCTTCGCTGCAGCCTTCAACTTCACCAGTTCCACCGCAATGGCGCAGACCTCCGTCCAGGAGAATACACTGGTCAAAGCTTACCAGTCCTCCTTTGACGAAGAGCAGACCAGCATCCAGGCCGAGGTGGATTACTATAATGCCACGATCGGCAGCGTCACGTCGGTAGACAAGCTGCTGTCGAACAGCCGGGCGACGGCCTATGTGCTGGAATCCTTCGGGCTCGATCCGGACTATACGTCGAAGAGCTATCTAAAGCAGGTGCTGACGAGCGATCTCGACGACCCGAACAGCTTTGCGAACCAGACCGGCAACGACACTTTCGTCGCGCTGGCGAAAGCCTTCAACTTCAACGCCGACGGCACCGTCAACGGTGGATCGGCACAGACGGCAGACCAGAAGCTGTCGCTCAAGCTGGACTATATCTACAACAAGTCGACCTTCCCTTCCGATCTTCTGGCCGATGCCAATAAGACCTATTGGCAGACCAAGATCAGCACGATGACCAATGTCGACGAGCTCGTCGACGACAACCGGATGGTCGAATATCTGAAGACAGCCTACGACATCAACGTGCAGTTTTCATCGTCAATCAAGTCGCTCCTGACAAGCGATTCGGCTGCGGAAATCCTTGGCTATACCCATGTCAAAGCCATGTTCAACTTCCAGAGCGACGGGACCATTGCTGCCGGCAACGCGGCCCAGACGGCTGCCCAGCTGGCATCGATAAATGCCTCCTATGTCACAGCATTCCAAGCCGACCAGAAAGACACGGTCGACAATGCCATCAAGAACTACCAGACCCGGATCGACGAGGTTACCAGCATAGACGACTTCCTGACGTCGAATGCCGATGACGAAGACGAGGACAATGACGATGTCACGGAAATCTGGGACGTCGCGTTGCGCGCCTATGGGATCGATCCGCACGAGGTCGGAAAGACCAAGCTGCGCGACATCCTTTCGAGCGATCCGGACGATCCCGACAGCTACGTGAACCAGTTCGAAGACGAGCGCTATGTGGCTCTGGTTAAGGCATTCAACTTCGATGCCGAGGGAGACATCAGCACGCCCCTTCTCGTTCAATCGGAAAGCGTGACCAATGACTACGCCAGCGACTACCTGAGAACAAAGACCAAGCTTCTTACCGGGGTCGAAAAAACCGAAGCCAAGACGGCGGCGGAGAAGGAAATCGGCTATTTCCAGACGCAGATGCAGACGATTACCACTGCGAAGCAGTTTTTGGCAGATGAGAGGCTGGTTTCCTTCGTGCTTGAGGCCAAGGGCGTGGATAGCGATTGGGTCACCACGGACGACCTCAAGAAGATGTTCGCCTCGGACCTCGATGATCCGGAAAGCTATGTCAACAGCCTTGAAAACAAGGCTTTTGCTGAGATCGTCGCTTCCTTCAACTTCGACACCAAGGGCAATGTATCGTCGGATCCGGTCGGCACTGTTCAGCAGCGTGGCGATGTGCTGACAACCGTAAACAACTATGTGCAGCAGACGCTGGAAGAACAGCAGGGCGAAGACAATGAGGGCGTCCGTCTGGCTCTTTATTTCCAACGCACCGCTTCGGATATCACCAGCCCCTACAATATCCTAAGCGATACCGCACTGTTCCAGTTCTTCAAGACGACGTTCAGCATGTCCGACTATATCTCAAACATGGACACGGCCCAGCAGGCCGACATGATCGAGAACTACATCGATATCAACAAGCTGCAAGACAGCGATTACGTGACGGATCTGCTCAAGCGCTTCACTGCGCTTTATGATCAAGCCAACAACAACACCACGTCGCCGGCGCTGGCTATGCTGACCAGCACGAGCTCGACGCGGATCAGCGCCGACACCCTCCTGGCCGTTGCGCAGCTCTCCAGCAGATAGTCTTTAAATCAGTGGATATAGCCCAGGCGGATCGCCTTGGCGATCGCCTGGATCCGGTTTACCGAATCGAGCTTGATGGTGGCCGAGCCGAGATAAGCATTGACTGTATGGACAGAGAGGCCGAGATTTTCCGCAATCTCTTCGCTGATGCGGCCGTCGCCGGCGAGCTGCAGACAGGCAATCTCCCGCTCGCTCAGGGTCTCGGCGGGAACGCTGCGACGCTCGTCGAGGGCAAGCAGGTCCATCATGACCTGACAGCACCTGACGTGCTGGTCGATGATCACATCGCTGCCGAGTTCGATGGAGGTGGCGAGAAAGGCGACATAGCCGTTGCCGAGCGCGCCGAGCCGAACAGGAAAGGCAACGCCGGAAAAAGCGACAACCTTTTCCTCCAGACGGCGCATCAAGGGCGAAAAATCGCCCGCATCGGCAAAGCTTGCATTTTCCGAGCCGTTCCAGATCAGCGGCAGGATGGACATGTCGATATGCTCGAGAAAGACCTCGCCATAACCTCCCATCAGTTGATCCTGATGATGGGCGCCGGCCGGTCCCCAATTTTCCAGCTCGCAAATGAGCTTGCGCTTGTTGGGAAGCCCCGCTCCAGCAATCCGGAAGACGGCGAAGTGGCGCGCCTTCAAGTTCTTCTGCATGGCGACAAGTTTGGGGAAGACATCCGACCGGCTGGAAGCGCGCTGAAGGCGGAGATACTGGATGTTTCCGGGTCCGTCCGCCATACCGCTACGCGAATAACCCATTGGCTGCCACTTCCTTCTAGACCAGGTTGTTGCGGACCGCATAAGCGATCGCTTCGGAACGCGTCTTGGTCGCGGTCTTACGCATGACACTGGTGATGTAGTTGTTGATCGTATTGCGAGAAATCCCAAGAATGACCGCGATTTCATCGCTTGTCTTGCCTTCGGCGATCCAGAACAAACATTCGAGCTCCCGTTCGGTGAGCTCGAAATCCCTCTCGGCCTTGGCATCCCGTGCTTCGGCGAAGCTTGCCCCATAGGCGGCAAACAAGCCGGCTTCGCGCAGACGCTCCTGCGACAGGATAATCCCTTCCACGAACAGCAGCATCAACGAAAACCGCGCCCGGCCGACACAGAAGGTAAGCGAGCAATATTGGCGGCTGATATCATCAGGCGGCGCAATATCGTCGGGCAGAAGCGAAAAGCTCGGGGTCAGCAGCGAGAGGCACTTTTCCAGTTCGGTCGAACGGGCATAGCCGCTCGCAAGCTCTGAGCCGAGCCGCCTGACGAGGTCGAAAGGCCAGTTCGAGGTGACTATGAAATCGAGACCCTGTTCCTGGATAAGGTCGTAGCGGGCCAGCAGGAAGTGGGAAGCACCGACATAATCCGCCAGGAGGCGCATCATGGCCTGAACATTGTTGGACGTGCTCGCAACCGCAAGCCGTCTGATCAATTGCTCCCTCGACATGATCCTCGTCGCAGCGGGCTCCATGTAGGAACGCCCATCTGTGTTCATGTCTGGATCCGGCAACTCCATCCGCTATTGCTCCCCGCCGAGGCGCAGATCGACTGGTCCGCGCAACGGCATGCTTCAAGGACGTATGGTGGTTCTGGCTCCTAGATTCCGGGGCTAAAGGCTATACCATCGATATAGCACAACACCACCTGCGAAACTTGAAACTCGGCTTCACCCTCTTGAAGCCACCCGAACACCCTTACGAATCATGGCCATTGTAGGATGCACTTTAGGAATTGCTATCACTCAAAGGAACAATTTCCGTAGCAGGTCGGCACCGGGAGTCACTGGCCCGTTGCGCAGGCTCGCCAAGTCCGTGCCAGACCTCAATAGAAAAGGCCGAGCAGTGCCCGGCCTCGCGTGATCATATTTTTGTGATCGGTATCAGGCTGCCTTGTCGATAGCCCATTTGCGAAGAATTTTCGCTGCCCGTTCTTCAGAAATCTCAACCATTCGGGCGAGGCGCTTTTCTGGACCTTCCTTGACGCGGCGGTTGAAGCCCCCATCGTCGTCGCCGCCCATGAGATCGTCGGAGCTATCGAAGCCGAAGTCCGAGCCGAAGCCGTCCATGAGCGCCGGGCTGGCACCACCAGGCGAGAAGTCAGGCAGTTCAAGACCAGCACCTTCGGTTGCCGTGCCGACCGCCGTGGTTCCACCGCCGCCGACGCTGCGGACCAGAGGGCGAAGGCCAAGCCAGACCACCAGGAAGGCAACACCGACGAAGGCGAGCGAGTTGATGATCCCGCCAACATTGCGTGTCAGCACTTCGACCATACCAGGACCACTTGCGGCCTCGTCCAGGAGTTGGTTCTCGAGGAAGTCCATTGCGGTCAGGGTGACGACGTCGCCGCGGGCGGAATTGATGCCGGCAGCCGATTGAACGATCTTCTGCATTTCTGCGAGATAGGCGTCTACCTTGGCCTGATCCAAAGGCTCGCCCACCATTTTGGCAATGCGGCCCTTGTTGACAACGACAGCGACTGAAACCTTGTCGATCTGGTAGCTGTTGCGAGTCGTTGCGATCGTCTTCTGGTTGATCTCGTAATTGGTCTGCTCTTCCTTCTTGTCGGACTGGTCGGAAGATTGCGGCCCATTGGCGCCACCGGTTTCAGGCGCCGCCTGCGGTACGTTCTGTTCGACAGTGGCCGCGTTGTCATTCTGCGCCTGCTGCGATTTCGACGCTTCCTTGGTGGTGCGCACCGAACGCTCTACGCGGGAGTTCGGATCGTAGACCGTTTCTTGGATCTGCTGGCTGTCCGTATTGAGAGCCGCCGTGACGCTGGAGCGGAAGTTGTCCATCCCGAGGAATGGCGCGAGCGCCTTGTCGATATTGCTTTCGATTTCCTGCTGCACGTTCTGGACGATGCCCAGCGACCTGTTCAGCTCGCCGCCCGTCTCGTCGCCGGAAGCAAGGAGCTGGCCGGTCGAATCGAGGATGGTGACATCATCTACGTCGAGGCCGGGAACGGCGGAGGCCACCAGATGCCTGATGGAGGAGGATGCCTTCCGGCCGGCGGTGCTGTTGGCCCGGATCATAACCGAGGCCGTCGGCTTCTGCTCGCCGCGGCGGAAATTGCCGACATCCGGCATGACGATATGGACGCGGGCTGCCGATACGCCTTGGATCTGCTGGATCGACCGGCCGATTTCGCCTTCGAGTGCGCGCACTCGCGTCACTTCCTGCATGAAGGAGGTCAGGCCCAAAGAGCCGACATTATCGAAGAGCTCGTAACCGGCATTGGCGCTGTTGGGAAGGCCACGCTCGGCTAGCAGGAGACGGGCCTTACCCGTACTCCCGACCGGAACCTGGATGCTCGAACCGTCAGTGCCGACCTCGAAGGGCAAGTTTGCCTCCGCAAGTGCAATACTGACCTGATTGAGATCCGCCGTCTCGAGACCGACATAGAGGGTCTCGTAGGCAGGCTTGTTCACGTAGAGGGCTGCGGCCAGCACAATCGCAATTGACAGAACGCCGACGGCGCCCATAGCGATGAGCCGCGTCTGCCCCAGATTGGCCAGACCTTTGAAAATATTCGAAAATTGCGCCAACAGATTCATTCTGTCCCACACCGCCAACAAGGATATCGAGCCTATGCTCAATTTCACCCTATGAGGCGAAGCTTGTGCGAGCGTTTCGGAATGGATCGTCTGGCCGTCTGTTCGTCGGCCGGTAACGGGTAGCGACTGGGGTAGGCGGCAGGATCAAAAGAAGTCGAAATCGCCTGCAGCCTTGCTAAGCGGCTGCGAGTGGCCGTGTCGCATGCCGTTGGTCAGGGCTTTCTGCATGTCGGCAAGCTTGACGAGGCTGAGCGCGGTGGAAACATCGACCATCCATTCATTGGGGATGCTGGCGGTGATCGTGTCGATGAATTCAGCAAGACCGCGGGTCTTCTGGACGGCCAGATCGATGCCCTGCAGCACCTTGATGCTGTCCGGCGACTGGAGGATCTGGTCGCCGCCGAGCTCAAGCAACTGCGGCTCGATGCGTTCGATCAGGTAAGCCACGTCATGCAGTTCGGAAACCAGCCGCATCAGGACTTCCGGGAGACATTCCTCAAAAGAAGTGATCGGCGGCTTGACGATGTCGTTCATGGCTTTTCTCGGGTCCGGTGCGATCAGGGATCTAAAAGAATTCGATAGATGTATCCACCGGCTTCGGCGGCGTACGCACAGGACGCTGCTCCAGCGCCACGGTCTTCTGGGTTTCGGCGCCGGTGAGCGGATACTGGCGCGCACGTCCGCTGACAGGCCAGAATTCCAGCTTCCGTCCGCAGTCGCCGCCGGTCGAAGAGCCGACGATCGGGATGCCTTCGTCCTTCAGAAACTGCGTGGCGAAGGCAGCATTCTGTTCGCCGACATTGGAAAAACTGGCGATAGTCTTGGCACCGCCGAAGATTTTCGCCTCAAGCCGGTCACGCCGCGCACCCTGCTTCAAAAGCCCGTTGATCAGGAGTTCCATGAGATGCACCCCGTACCGGGTTGCGTCTCCCCCCGCCGACATGGCGCCGGCTGAACCGGGAAGCAGAAAATGGTTCATGCCCCCGACGCCGGCGACGGGATCACGAAGACATGCAGCCACGCACGAGCCAAGGATCGTCGATATGACAGCGTTCGGATCGTTGGCGACCTTCCACTCCCCTTGGATGATATGAATCCGCCTGGCTGCGGCGATGTCATTCATTTTAGCGCTCCAAATACTGCCTCGATAGCAGCCTTCATCTTCTCAATGGTGAAGGGCTTGGCCAGAACGTTGTTGGCGCCGAGCTGTGCAGCCTTTTGGACGAGCGCTCGGTCACCCTGAGCAGTCAGAATGATGAACGCTGCCTTCTTGGTTGCAGGATTTGTGCGCACCGCCTGGAGCAGGCCCAGGCCGTCCATGTTTGGCATGTTGAAATCCGAGATCACCAGGTGATGCGGCTGCTCGGACATGATTTTCATGCCCTGCACACCGTCGCCGGCGGCAGTGATCTGCTTGAAACCGAGCTGTGTCAGAGCGTCGCTGAGCAGCAGTCGGCTAGTCACCTGATCGTCGACGATCAGAACTTTGATTTTTTCAGCGATAGACATTTATTCGGCACCTTCTTTTCGGGCGGCAGTTAACTTCAACACTTCTTCTCCAATCGAGGCCAGCGGCAGTTGCTGCTCGACAGCCCCTATCTCGAAGGCAACTCTCGGCATGCCGTAGACCACGCACGTCTTCTCGTTCTGCCCGATCGTACGCGCGCCTGCGCCGCGCATCTTCAGCAAGCCAGAAGCCCCATCGCGCCCCATGCCTGTCAGGATAACCCCGACTGCATTGCGGCCAGCCAATTCCGCCACCGAGTCAAAAAGCACGTCGACCGATGGCCTATGGCCATTGACCGGGTCCTTCTCGACCAGCCGGCAGCAAGGCGCCGACGGGTTGACTACCTGTAAGTGCCGTTCGCCACCGGGTGCGAGATAGATCTTACCGATCTCCAATCGCGCACCGTCGGTTGCTTCCTGCACTACAGGAGCGCAGATACGATTAAGCCTTTCAGCAAAACTTTTCGTAAACGTGGAAGGCATATGTTGAGTAATCACCGTCGGCGGGCAGTTTTGCGGAAACTTTTGCAGCACCGCGATCAGTGCCTCGACGCCGCCGGTGGAAGATCCGATCGCCACGACCTTCCGTCCGACACGATAATCTACCGCTGGCGCAACCGACATTGCCGGAGCGGCACTCGTCGGCCGCCGCCTTCCGGAACGCGCCGCCGCCTTGACCTTCTCGGCAAGATCTATGAAAGGCCGGATATCGCCGGGCGCCGGCTTGCCGACGCAGTCGAAGGCGCCGATTTCGAGAGCCGCAAGCGTGGCGTTGGCCCCGTGATGCGTCATGGTCGACACCATGATCACCGGCATGGGCCGCAGCCGCATGATCTTTTCAAGGAATTCCAGCCCGTTCATGTTGGGCATTTCGATATCGAGCGTCACGACGTCCGGGTTGAGCTGCTTGATTGCCGTGCGGGCTTCGAGCGCATCGCTCGCCTGGCCCACTACGTCGACTTCCGGATCGGAATTCAGGACGGCGGTGATCAGGCCCCGCATCGTCGCAGAATCATCCACCACCAGGACACGTGCCCGAGCGCTCATGCCTTCCTCCCGGCGTTCTTGCCCGTGTAGCGATAGGTCGTGATGCCTATGTTATCGAACAGGTTCTTCGGATCCCCGGACACCCGCTCAGAATGGCCGATATAGAGATGACCGCCTTCCGGCAGGAGCGAGGCGAACCGCGCCCAGATCTTCACCTGCGTCGGCTCGTCGAAGTAGATGACCACGTTGCGGCAGAAGATGACATCGAAATTGCCCTTGAACGGCCATTGCGTCATCAGGTTCAGCTCGTTGAAGGTGATGAGCCTCTTGACGCGGTCGTCCACCTGGAACTTGCGCCGGCCGTTGACGTCCACTTCCTTGAACCACTGCTTGCGCATGGCAGGCGAGACGGTTTCCAAGGCGTTCTCGTCGTAAACGCCAGCCCGTGCAAGAGCGAGGATCTTCGGGTCGATATCGGTCGCCAGGATGCGGAAGTCGTAGTCGGCGGCATTGGGCATCATCGACAGGACCGTCAGGGCGATGGAATAAGGCTCCTGCCCGTCGGAACAGGCAGCCGACCAGATCCGTACGCGGCCACCATTCTTGGCGCGGCTGATGAGGCCCGGCAGAACGTCGTCGCGCAGATGCTCGAAATGATGGTTTTCGCGGAAGAAGCGCGTGAAATTGGTGGTCAGGTGGGAGAGCATCTCCCGCCTTTCGGCAGCGCCCTCGGGAGATGCAACCAACGTGCAGTAATCCCGGAAGCCGCGCAGGCCGAGCGTGCGAATGTGCTTGGACAGCCGCGAATAAACCAGCGAGGCCTTGGAATCGTTGAGATAGATACCGGCATCCGCATAGATCATCGCGGCGATTTCCGTCAGGTCCCGGCGTGTCAGCGGGTATTCGCCGCTGGCCAGAACCTCGTCCGGAGACTGCTTGCTTTCGACTGCGCCTAAAGCTCTCATGCCGCTTCACTTTCCTGTTCCGGGAAGAATGCCCCCAACTCGATCATGCAGATCATCCGCTTGTCGATTGCCAGGATGCCCCGGGCATATTGTCTTTCCAGGTCCGAAGAGATTTCCGGCACCGGCTGAATGTTCTCTTCCGTGATCGTGAGGATGTCGGACACCGCTTCGACAAGCAGGCCAATCACACTGCTGCGGACTTGCGCCACGATGATGACGTGGCGCGCCGTCGGCTCCGCCTCCTTCATCCCGAGACGAGCCGACAGATCGACGATAGGCAGCACCGCGCCGCGGAGGTTGATGACGCCCATGACGTATTGCGGCGCATGCGGAAGCGGTGTTGCCTGGGTCCATCCGCGGATTTCGCGGACGGCCATGATATTGACGCAGAACTCCTGGTCACCGATGCGGAAAGCGATCAGCTCACTGTTTCCCTGGACCAGATTTTTCACGGCATACGACATACTTCTCAACCCGTGGCGGCTAGCGACATTTCAGGTTTCATGGACTGGCCCCGCGAGGCCGCGACAACCGCATCGACGTCCAGGATGAGAGCAACGCGACCATCCCCGAGAATGGTGGCTGCGGCAATGCCCGGAACGTGGGTGTAGTTGGCTTCCAGCGACTTGATGACGACTTGGCGCTGGCCCTGGATGGCATCGACCATCAGAGCACGCTGGCCGCCGCCTTCCGATTCCACCAGCAGCGCCACGCCTTCGACGGGGTTGGCCTGCGTGGCGCGGAAGTTCAGGATCCGCCCGACGTCCACCAGCGGGCAGAAGGAGTTGCGGATCGAGATGAGCCGCTGCGTCGCGCCGAAGGAATGGATGGCGGACGCTTCCGGCTGCAGTGTCTCAACGATGGCCGTGAGCGGAACGACCAGGGTCTGGCCGGCGACCGTGACCACCATGCCGTCGAGGACGGCCAGCGTCAGCGGCAGGCTCATGGTGAAGGTCGAGCCGAGGCCCGGACGCGACGAGATGGAGATGCGGCCGCCAAGTGCCTGGATCGAGCGCTTGACCACGTCCATGCCGACACCGCGGCCGGAAATGTCCGAAATTGCGTCGGCAGTCGAGAAGCCGGGTGCGAAGATCAGGTTGTCGATTTCTTCGTCCGACAGATTGGCGTCGGGGCTGATCAGGTCATTGTCGATCGCCTTCTGGCGAACACGCTCGCGGTTGATGCCGCCACCGTCATCCTGCAGCTCGATCAGGATGCGGCCCGAACGGTGTTTTGCCGTCAGCTTGATCGTGCCTTCCGGATCCTTGCCGGCCGCTTCGCGCTTTTCAGGCGATTCGATACCGTGATCCACTGCGTTGCGGATCATGTGGGTCAGCGGCTCGGCGATCTTATCGATGACGGTCTTGTCGACTTCGGTGTTTTCACCTTCGGTGACCAGACGGATCGACTTGCCCACCATGTCGGCGACTTCGCGGACGATACGCGACATGCGCTGAAAGACCGGCTTCACCGGCTGCGCGCGGATCGCCATAACCGAGTCCTGGATCTCGCGGGTGAGCTGCTGCAGCTCTTCAAGGCCCATGTTAACGGCCGAAGTGCCGGTCGCATCGTTTTCGACAACGCTCTGGGACAGCATGGCCTGGTTGATGACGAGCTCGCCCACCAGGTTGATCAGGCGGTCCACACGGTCGAGATCGACACGGATCGTCTGGCCGGCTGCAGCTGCTGCCGCAGCCGCATTGTTCTGGGCAGCCGCTGCTGCCGCTGCCGCCGGAGATTCCTTTTTCTCGGCGCGTGCCGGAGCCGCACTTGCGGGCTTGGAAACCGCTGCGACAGGAGCGGATGCAGGTTTTTCTTCGGCGATCGGCGTCTCGTCGAGGGCCGAAAGATCGAATGGCACCGGAACCATCGGCAGCTCCTCGTCACGGGCATCTGCCGCAGCGAGCTTTACTTCCAGGTCGCAGTCCCATTCGGCAAATTCGAAGACGCTGCGGATGTCGTCTTCGCTTTTGCTTGTCTTGATCGACACCTTCCAGGAGAAGTAGGAGTCTTCCGGGTCCATCTTGTCGAGGTCCGGCAGGGCATCCATGTCGCAGTTGATACTCATTTCGCCGAGACGGGACAGATCACGCAGCAGGAGCGCTGCTTCGTTGCCCTTGGAATAAAGTTCGCGGCGTGGCTTGAAGCTGATCTCGTAGGTCGAGCCCTGAACTGCAGGCTCCTCGTCATCGCCGAAGCCTTCAAAGGTGAAGGGAACCGGTTCGAAACCGCTGTCGTCAGTAGGCTTGGCTGCTTCGGCCTTGGCCGCTGCCGGCTTGGGAGCCTCGGCATGCGCTGCGGGCGGCGCTTCGCCATTGGCAAGAGCTTCGAGCTCCTTGACCAGAGTGCGCGTTCTCGATTCCTCGACACTGCCCCCATCACGCGAGGCACTAACGAGGTCAGCCAGCACGTCGGCCGATTTCAACATGACCTTGAGGACGTCCTGGGACGGCTCGAGCTTGTTGGAGCGGACACAATCGAGCGTCGTCTCGAACACGTGCGCAAAGGAAACGAGGTCATCTAGACCAAAGGCGCCGGCACCTCCCTTGATGGAATGAACGGCACGGAAAACGGCATTAACCGTTTCGGGGTCGCGATCCCCGTCGTTCAGCTTGAGAAGACCCGACTCCAGTTCAGCGAGCTGCTCTTCGCATTCCTGAAAGAAGATCTCTTTGATTTCGTTCATATCCATCGGAAGAATTCCTGGCTCAGGCGGTTACACGCTCGATCGCGTCGATCAGTTTGGCAGGATCGAAAGGCTTGACGATCCAGCCTGTCGCACCGGCCTGGCGGGCGCGGTTCTTCTTTTCCGCATCGCTTTCCGTCGTCAGCACGAGGATCGGTACGGCGCGATATTTCTCATTGCGGCGAACGCCTTCGATGAAGCCGAAGCCATCGAGACGGGGCATGTTGATATCGGTGACGATGACGTCCGGGTTGGCGCCTTCGAGGACTTCAAGTCCTTCTACGCCGTCTTCTGCCTGGATGGTCTCGAAGCCTGCATTGTTCAGGGTCACCAGAAGCATGTTCCGGATCGTGCGGGAGTCATCCACTGTCAGTACTTTTTTCTTCATTGCTAGATCTCCTTAGCAACCAAATTTGCACCATCGATGCCGATGAGCTGCATGGTCTTTTCAAATGCGTCCGAAGCCTTCTCCACGAGGAAGGACTTCTTGTCCGACTGCCAAGCCTTGGCGCCGGCTACCAATACCTGTCCACACTGGACGCCGATCCGTTCGACCTGCGATGCATCGATCGTGACATTGCTGCCGCGCATGGCCATCAGCTTGCCGTGAAGGGCAGAGGCTTCGTTGAGGTCCAATACCGAAGACAGCTTCAAACTTCCCGGTGCGGCTTTCTTGGGCGCCATCAGCTTAATCCTTGTCGTTTCTGATAAAGAGTTTCGACGTTGTTCACTGGCTCATCAGCCATGTGACCGACTGCAACGAGTGCAGGTTCGGGACGGGCGGGATGAGCAAATTTCGAGGGTTGCGAGAACCGGTCCTGCCGCGCGATGCGAAATTCCCGCACCGTGCGTCCGAGTTCGAGAATAACGGTATGCAGTTCATCGGCACCCTCACCCGAGCGCCGTGCAACCGCCGCCGTAGAGGCGACGTCCTCGCCAAGCGAGCTTATTTCGGTCGTGACGCGATCGAGGCTGCCGGCCTGTTCGCCCGCTTCATGGGCGATGCCGCCGATCGCATCGTTGATTTCGGAAACCTGGCGAACGATGCCATTGATCGCATCCTGGGTGCGGTGAACCATCTCGACGCCGGCATCCACCTGCGTCTTGGTCCCGGTGACAAGCGTCTTGATCTCGCGCGCGGCCTCGGCGGAGCGCTGCGCAAGCGCCCGGACTTCCTGCGCCACAACGGCAAAGCCGCGGCCTGTTTCTCCCGCCCGGGCGGCTTCAATGCCGGCGTTCAGCGCGAGAAGGTTGGTCTGGAATGCGATTTCGTCGATGACGCCGATGATCTGGCCGATCTTTTCGGCTGACGCTTCGATATCCGCCATGGCGGTGATTGCACGCCCGACCACTTCGCCGCTTTCTTCCACAGATCGGCGCGTTACCGCCGTTGCTTTCTCGGCAGCCACGGTTCCGGCAGCACCATGCCTCACCCTGACGGCAATATCGGCGAGGTCACGTGCAGCAATTTGCAGACGACCAGACTGGGCTTCGGAAGCCGCGGCGAAGGCACGGGTATTATCGGCAAGCGAGGCTGTCAGCGCACCGGCCTGTTCGCTGCTGCCGCCAAGGCTGCCCATGGAAGTGCGCATCTCGCCGACGGCCCGGCTCAGAAGATCGGCCAGGTCGCGATAGGCTTCAGGCACTTCGCTCGGAAGCGAGGCTGTCAGATCTCGGTCTGCGAGCGCGGCAATCACCGCTGAAAAGGTTTCGATCGCCTGAGCCTGGTCGGCGGTGCGCTGTTCGGCCAGCGCACGCTGATGTTTCTGGCGCTGCTCGTTGAACCGCAGGGATACGGCGATTTCGACATCGACCATGACGAGACGGATGAGCGCGCCGACAAGATCGGTCAGTTCCTGTTCGCGCTTGCGGCCGCCCGGGATCAGCGAGCGCGGCGTCATGTCGTTGATCGCGCCGGCAACGAGGTGTTCCAGCATGACCGCATGGCCGGCGACATGCCAACGCGGATCGAGACCCATGCGGCTTTCGGTATCGGACAGGACCTTGACGCGTTCGGCATAAAGCGCGTCGAAGCGAGCGTCGGTCAGGACGCTCCAATGCGACATCTGCAGATCGTGAAGCCGCTCGATCTGGTTTTCGCTCTCGAAATTGCGGGAAGCTTCCGGAGAGGTCTGAAGACGGTGGAAAAGGTCGCGCAGGCCAGTCTTGAGGTGCCGTTCGAGCTGCGGCCTCGACCGCCGCAGCAGGTCGCGCAGATCGCCGTCGAGGCCGGCGAACGCCAGTCTCTCGCCAAGGCTACCTGCCTGGCTGCGTCTTACTTGATCTGCTGGCGAATCCTGCACTTACACTCGTCCCCACCTAGATGACCAAGCCTTACGGATTGGCATATGCTTGCCCAGTCGGTCGGTGCCGAGGATGAACGGAGAGTGCTTACCGCAGCGGATAACATCCGTGGGGCAAGGGCAACGCGGTCACCACAAGCATTCCAAACCTGATCATGAGCGGATACCGGATTGAAACCGGTACGGCTTTGCGGCTTCATGCCTCGGGATTGACCGCAGTCGTCCCATCTTGCCGTGGTCTCTTATATGTATGGTTAATTCCTTGCCCGAAGGTTAATTCGGTTTTGTCCAAGGGCGCTTTTGCCCCGGCAAAGCACATAATTTTAGAATGACACGAAATAAGCGTGCCTTATCGGCACAGCTATTTCACTGGACGGGCGGATCAAGGAGATTGGCAAGGCCCTGCTGGCCACCCTTGTCGCCGGTATCGGCGAGCGCCTGGAAGATCCGCTGCGCGTCAGCGCGCCTGCCGAGGTTCAGATAGGCATAGCCTCGCAGGGACATCAAATCCGTCTGCTCCGGTACGATCTGGGCACGCTGGTCGAGCGCGATCAGAGCTTCGCGATATCGCCCGAGCTTGAACGCATCGACGGCCCGGTTGGCAAGGATGCTGCTTTGCAGCTCGACGGCACGCCGATTGGTCTGACCGGCATCGGCAGCCGCCACAGACGCTTTGTCGGTGAGGCCTACACGCAGATAAGCGAGGCTTCGCCCATAAGCGGCATCCGACCGTACCGCTTGCGACGCGCTCTCAGAGGCGGTCTCGAAGGCCTGTACCGCCTCCAGCGGCCGGTTGAGGTCCATCAGGCACCATCCTCGGGCCAACGCCTGCTCCGGCGCGATCTGGCGGCTGTTGCTCGTGGTCCAGCACCGACTGGTCCCGGAAGAAGACCGGGCAACGACCACTCGTTCCCGGCGCACCGGTGCCGAGCCGGGTTCAGAAGCCGCTGTTTCGACAGTGGCCCGCTCTTGCACGGCAGCCTGATCCGCCTGCCGTAAGCCGGCTCCGGCTCGAGGGCCTGTGGCAAGAGGCCGACGCTCCGGCGCCTGCGCGACTTCCGTCCGGCCGAGTTGGGCGATGCGTTCGGACCTGGCGCTCCATGCTCGTTGCACAGCCGCCAGTCCCGCCTTGTCACCCAGATCATCGCGTGACAAAGCAAGCCCGTAGGCAGAAGGTTCGTCGTCCGGCTTCCACGACAGCGCCGCCGCAAACCATTCGCCCGCCGTCTTGGGCTGTCGCATAGCCCGAGCATACCAGCCGAACTGCTGCGCTGCTGCGGCATCCCGTCCGGCGATCACGACCGGAGCCATGCGTGCCAAGACCGTTTCCTGAAGCACAGGCGGCGGCTCCAGCGCCAGCAGATTGGCGACGGCTGCGAGATAGGCCTCTTTCGAACCGTCCGAACTGTCCCGCCAACGGTAAAGAACCGTTTCGGCCTCGAGCGGCGATTTTTGCCTGATCAGCGTCAAGGCCAAGCCTTCGGCAGCCGACGCCGTTTCTTCCTTGGTAAAAGCCCGACGGAACCAGCGCTCGGCACCGCCCAAATTATCACGACGGTAATAGTACCAGCCTAGTAAGAGGGCATCGGATGCCATTCCACCCGTCTCAGCAAGCCGCTCCAGCCGCGCAAGGTGCTTTTCCGCCACGACCAGTCTTGGATCGGAATTTCCCTGGCCAACCATACGCCGCACCAAGTCGTCGCGAAGGGCTTCGAATTCTGGGGGGCCGCCCGGAGGTGTTCTTTCCGTTGCCAGCAGATCCTCCAGCATGTCGGCAGACAGCAGTTCGCTCGCCTTCTGCACCGTCGCCACACGCTCGGAAGAACTGTCGCAATTGTTGAGGATGTACAGATAAGCGTCGCGGGACCGAGCTTGCTTTTGCGTCTCCGCAAAAGCTTCCGCCAGCCTCCACAGCACGTCGATCTCGCTGCAGGTCAAGAGACTGGGATTGTCGCTGGCGATCCGGATGACGCCGTCATAGTCTTTTGCATCGGAGGCGGCACCGAGGGTAATCCGCGCCTCGGCCAGCTTGAGCCGCTCGAGAAGATCGGCAGGAGGCTGCCAGGCTGGCTCAGCCGCCTGGCGCTGGGCGATCGCTTGCCGCACTTCGCCATATCGAGCATCGGCATAAAGCTGCCACATCTGATCCAGTTGCGGATCGCCATTGGTTTGAACTGCCAGCGGATCTGCGGGCGGGACCCAATTGGGGTAAAGAGCACGCAGACGGGAAATTTCCGCCTGCAGGCGCGCTGTATCCCCGCGTGCCGCGAAATAGCGCAAAGCACTTTCGTCCACGTTGGGCGGTTGAGCTGCACCGGACTGCCCGGCACCGGGTTGCCTCTGTGCTGGTAGGCTCTGGGCCGGCAGGCTCTGGGCCATCATATCGAGCGGCTCTGGCTGCTGCGACTGGGCGACGACCAGTGACGCCGGGCCGGAAACGGCAGTCATTGATTCGGTTGGAACCACGAGCTGTGCAACGAGGCGTTCCGTCTTGCCCGTGGATGGTGGGGCGGAGCCGGTTCTTGCCGCCTCGAGGCCGACCGAGCCGGTAATCGGGCCGAATTCAACCGTCGGCTGCCGGCTCAGACCGTACAGCGCTGCGGCGACGACGCCCAATGCCGTCAGAGAGACCAGCGAAAACTTCATTTAAGCTCCGGCACTACACATACAAATAAACGATTTGTGCCATTGGCGGACACCACCAAGAGCCAAAACTCGATTTTGTGCGACAATGCGCCGAGATGGTTAACGAACATTTTAGATTTGCCTTATCAGATGGTGCCGTTGACGCGACAACTGCGTCGCTGAGTCTATTTTGACCCTGACGCGACCTGAAACGGCGACCATCGGACGATGAGCTCCGTGACTATGCGAGTGTTTTATGGCGGACAGGCATTATAATCGGACGGTGAAAGAGCAGCACAGACTTTGCCGTCGCTGGATGGTGCTCGCCCTGTTCATGCCTTTCGCCCTTGCCGGCTGCGCCGGACAACCGGTGCAGATGGGTTCGACGGTGAAAAGCGTGCCGGTCGAACAGGCCCTGGTCATGCCGCCGCCCGCTGGTCCCGGCATCGTCAGCGTCGTCGAGCGACGTTACGACAACGCCATAGAGCAGGAAATCCACCTTTCCACCTCGGCGATGACACAGGGCCAGAACAAATTGACGGTGCAGCTCTTCGGCACAACGAGCCCCTTTAAAATGAGCTCGAACACGCTGACGTCGACCCCCGTCACCCAGGCGGGCACGGCATCGGAAATGCGCCGGGCATTGCCTGGCGTGCGCATGGCTCGCTCCTTGTTCTATGTCCAGAACAGCTACGGTCCGTTTGGATACGCCTTCGGCCGCGGCGCCGGCACCGATCTCTGCATCTATGCCTGGCAGCAGGTCCGTGCGCCGACCGGAACGATCTCGCCGTTTGCCAATTACGGCTCGATCCAGATCAGGCTGCGGGTCTGCGAGGCCGGCGCGACCGAGCAGAAGCTTCTCGCCATCATGTATCATTTTACCATCCTCGGCGCGGTGGATGCCGGCGGATGGAACCCCTATGGCGAGCCTGGTCCGGTTTCTCCCGCATTGGGTGGCATCGGCGCCCCCACCTATCCGCGGCCGGCCGGCATGGAGCCCATGGTTCCTGCCCCGCCTCAAAGGCAGTCCGTTGTGGTCAGACGCCCGGCGGTGGTCACTACTTCCGCTGCTCCACAATCCAGCCCGCCGTTGGCCGCAGCCTTGGCGCCGGAGCCTATTGGCATCCGGGTCCCTTCACCCGCGATTGCGCCGTCTGACGTGGTCCGGCAGGCCGTTTCCGCTGTTCCTTCGCCCACCATTCCTTCGGTCTCCGTTGCGCCCCCTGCCGGCATGGCCGCAGCGTCCCGCGTCACCGTACCCTCCCCGTCCTGCGCTACCCAAACAGAGGGTTCCAATAGTGTCTGCCGCTGATCTGCAGTGTGCAAGCGGGCCTTGCCGGTCCCAGAGGTAACCAGTGATGCGTACAGCGATTTCCGCAGTCATATGGGCGCTCGCCAGCGTGATGATCATCATTCTGGTGACCCTGCCGATCAATACGCGCACGCAGCTGATCGCCAGTATCCTGATCGTCACGGTGATGGCGGTCATCAAGATCCTCAATGCGGAAGGAAAATGGCGGCTCGTGGCTCTGGCCTTCGGGACGGCGATGATCCTGCGCTATGTTTATTGGCGCACGACCAGCACGCTTCCGCCGGTCAATCAGCTCGAGAACTTCATTCCCGGACTGCTGGTTTACCTGGCGGAAATGTACAGCGTGGTGATGCTGGCCCTCAGCCTTTTCGTGGTCTCCATGCCGCTTCCGCCGCGCAAGGCCGCCACCCCGGGGGAAGGACGGCTGCCGACCGTCGATGTCTTCGTTCCGACCTATAACGAAGACGAAGGGCTTCTGGCCAACACGCTCGCCGCTGCCCGCAACATGGATTATCCGGCCGACAAGTTCACGGTGTGGCTGCTCGACGACGGCGGGACGGTCCAGAAACGGACATCCGCCAATGTCTCCGACGCCCGGGCGGCGGAAGCGCGCTACAAGACCCTGCAGCAGCTTTGCGAAGACCTCGGGGTTCGCTATCTGACACGCGAGCGCAATGAACATGCCAAGGCTGGCAATCTCAACAATGGACTTGCCCACTCCACAGGCGAGCTCGTGGCGGTCTTCGATGCCGACCACGCTCCCGCCCGCGACTTCCTTCTCGAGACGGTCCACTACTTCGAAACCGAACCGAAGCTCTTCCTCGTCCAGACGCCGCACTTCTTCCTCAATCCCGACCCGGTGGAGCGCAATCTTCGTACATTTGAGCGGATGCCCAGCGAGAACGAAATGTTCTACGGCATCATCCAGCGCGGCCTCGACAAATGGAATGCCGCCTTCTTCTGCGGCTCGGCAGCGGTTCTCAACCGCAAGGCCCTGGAAGTCTCAAAAGGCTTCAGCGGCGTCAGCATTACCGAAGATTGCGAAACCGCGCTCGACCTGCATGGGCTTGGCTGGCACAGCATCTACGTGGATCGACCTCTGATCGCGGGGCTCCAGCCTGCCACCTTTGCCAGCTTTATCGGCCAGCGCAGCCGCTGGGCCCAGGGCATGATGCAGATACTACGCTTTCGCTTTCCGCCGCTCAAACGCGGCCTCTCATTCCCCCAGCGCCTTTGCTACATGTCTTCGACGCTGTTCTGGCTGTTTCCCTTCCCGCGGACCATCTTCCTGTTCGCACCACTGTTCTACCTGTTCTTCGACTTGCAGATCTTCACCTCTTCCGGCGGCGAATTCCTGGTCTATTCGCTGACCTACATGATCGTGAACATGCTCATGCAGAACTACCTTTACGGCTCGTTCCGCTGGCCGTGGATCTCGGAACTCTATGAATATGTCCAGACGGTGCATCTTCTGCCGGCCGTCGTCTCGGTGATGCTCAATCCCAGAAAGCCGACCTTCAAGGTGACGGCGAAGGACGAGTCCGTCTCGGTCAGCAGGCTCTCTGAAATCAGCAGGCCCTTCTTTGTTATCTTCGCGGTGCTGGTGATTGCCTTCTGCATCAGCGTCTACCGGGTCTATGCCGAGCCCTACAAGGCCGATGTGACGCTGGTCGTGGGCGGCTGGAACCTGCTCAACATCATTATTGCCGGTTGCGCTCTCGGCGTCGTCTCGGAACGCGGCGAACGCCAGTCATCGCGGCGGATACGGGTCAGCCGGCGCTGCGAATTCGGGATTGACGGCCGCTGGTTCACCGCAACGATAGAGGACGTATCGGTGAACGGCGCGGCGATCCAGATCTATACGGAAGGCTTCCGCGGCATTGCAGCCAACAGCCAGGGGGTCATCCGCTTCCAACCTTTTAGCGACATGCCTGTTGGAGAACTGCCTGTGGATGTCCGCCACGCGGAAAGCCTTGGCGACGTCACCTCGATCGGCTGCCGCTATATGCCGCAAAAGGCGACTGATCACCGGTTGATTGCCGACCTCATTTTTGCCAACTCGGCGCAATGGAGCCAGTTTCAGACGGCCCGCCGCAATAATCCCGGCCTGCTGCGGGGAACGATCTGGTTTCTCGGCGTCGCGCTCTACCAGACGACGCGCGGCCTCGGCTACCTCGTCAAGGATTTCGGCAAGAACCGCCCCGCCGGCGAAGCGTGAGGGAGAGGGTGATGAGAAGAACTTTTCTGATCGCGTTTTCCCTCCTGCTTGCAGGTGCGGCCCTGGCGCAGCAGCCGCCTGCCCCGTTTGACATGGGCCCGGAAAGAAGCACCGGGCCAGCCACTCGTCCGAGCCCTGCCGCACCGCGACCCACACCGACCACGCCCGCGGCACCCTTTCAACCCACCCCGGCAGCGCCTTTGCCCGCAGCCAGAACGACCGCGCCGACAGCAAAAGCAGCACTGGCCGCACAAGCTGCACCGGCTTCGGCAGGCGATCAGAGTGATCCCTCCAGGCGCTATTTGGTTCCGAGCGACACGCTGCGGCTTGCGGGGGAAACGGAGCGGCGCGCATGGTCTCTTTACCTCACGGCCGAGCAGGCTGCGGCGCCGGCCAAGCTGCACCTCGCCTATCAGAACTCTATTTTCGTCGCCCCGGAACTGTCCAATCTGGTGATCAGCATCAACGACGTGCAGATCTATGCCGATCGCATCGCTGCCGCCGATCAGGCGTCGGAGCATGTCATCAACCTGCCTCCAGGGGTCTTGAAGGCTGGCAACAATATTGTGCGGTTCGGCGCAGACCAGCGCCATCGTACCGACTGCACGGTCGAATCCACATACGAACTGTGGACGGATATCGACCCGCAGAAGACCTTCCTATCCTTCGGCAGCAGCCCGGCCGGACGCTTTACCCGGCTCGACGATCTCCGCGCCGTCGGTCTTGATGGCCGTGGCAAGACCCGCTTCCGGCTCATCGTGCCGTCTCTCGACCAGCTCGCAGCCACCGATGTTTTGATGCGCCTGGCCCAAGGGCTGGCTCTGGTGGGCGGCATGCCAAACCAATCCTTCAGTTTTCAGAAGACACCGGATGGGCCGCTGCAGCCGGGCGAGCTTGCTGTCTTCGTCGGCACGCCGGAGGAGCTCCGTCCCCTGCTTCCCAACGTCACGCCGGCAGCAGCGAATGCCGCTGTTGCCAGTTTTGCCGATTATCCCGGAAGCAGCGGCTATTCCGCGCTGGTTCTTTCCGGTCCGAGCTGGCCGTCTATCCAGGGACTGATCGAGAGCTTCGTATCGTCCACGGACGGCGCTGCGACGCAACGGCGAGAAACGCTCTCGACGATGAGCTGGAACGGCATCGACACGCCGTTTCTGTTTGCCAACACGCTGCTGGACTTTTCGTCCCTGGGCGTCGGCAGCGAAGAATTTTCCGGTCGTCTTTACCGCAAGCAGTTCACGATCGGCGTTCCTGCGGATTTCTATGCCAATGCCTATGGAGAGGCGCGTATTCTGCTCGATGCGGCCTATACCGCCGACGTCCTGCCGGGCAGTCACATCGATGTCTTCGTCAACGGCAATATTGCATCCACCATCCCGATTACCTCGGGAGGCGGAGCAGTGCTGCGGCATCTGCCGATCAAGCTGACGCTTCGCCATTTCAAGCCCGGCGTCAACAGCATCGTCATCGAAGCCGCTCTGCTGACTTCTGCTGACAAGGCATGTGCGCCCGGCGCCACGGCCGAAGACAGACCGCGCTTTGCCCTTTTCGGCAGCTCACAGTTCCAAATGCCCGACTTTGCGCGCATCGCGCAGGTGCCCAATCTGGGTGCGACGGCCGGCACTGGCTTTCCC
The DNA here is from genome assembly GCF_004358025.1 of Rhizobium deserti. GTDB lineage: Bacteria > Pseudomonadota > Alphaproteobacteria > Rhizobiales > Rhizobiaceae > Neorhizobium > Neorhizobium deserti. The sequence continues at coordinate 163,907 of NZ_SMTL01000003.1, forward strand.
TATGCCAGCAGCAGCGATCCAGTATCGCTGTTTCTGGGGCGAGTGGACGAGAAGACGCTTTCGGCCGCAGCGACATTCCTCGGCAAGATCGCGATCGCTTCGCATCGCGTCGTCCCCGTCAGCGTGACGATCTCGGCTGCCAGGATCGCCGGTCGCAATGCCCTGTTCGTGGGATCGATTTCCGAGTTTCCCGCCAATGTCCTCGCACAGCTGAAGATCGATCCGGAAAGCAGCAGCAATTGGAGCCCCGACGGCAGCACGCAACCGTCGCCCCATCCGTCGCTCAGCCTGCAGGACTGGCAGACGCGCTCTGGCAACAACTTCCTGGCCCGGCAGTTCTCATCTCTGGCGGACTGGGCGAAGCGGAACTTCGACCTGTCGATCGCCATGCTGCGCTTCGCGCCTGCGACCGACGAAACCTATAAGCCGCCCAAATCCGCCCAGATGATCATCGCCCAGGAAAGCGACCCCACAGAGCTCGGCACCTGGACGGCAATCATCTCTCCCGACGGCAACACGCTTCAACAGGGGATGGACGCCTTTTCGAGCAGGCAGTCTTGGGAAAACCTGAAGGGCCGCATCACCGTTTACAGCGGCGCCGAAGCGGAGCCTGAAACCGTGCCGGTCAGCTGGTTCCGGTTCATGCCGACGCAGACCATTTCCTTTTTCAATGCGCGCCTGATCGCCGCCAACTGGCTGTCGGACAATATCATGTCCTATGGGCTGCTTCTGGCAGCCGGCGCCGTGCTGCTGGGACTTGCGACGGGTGGGCTACTTGCGCGGCTCGGACGCGACTAGGCCCCAGGTCAGAGGCTGGTGGGCGGCGGGCCATACTTGCCCCTGAACCTCTTGCTGACATGCAAGGAGCCTTCAAGGCCGAACCGCCAAGGAAGATCGACACCTTGAGAAATGCCGATGCGGCGGCCGGTGACGATCATCGCCGGCAGCAGCGGCGGCGTCAGCCGGAATGGCGGGCCGAACAGATACAGGCCGTTATGCTCGATGGTGATGCCGAGTGCCTGGCATAGACGGCCTGGTCCCGAACACAAAAGCAGCGGATCGGCCAAGCCACGTCGTGCTTCCATCTCGGTCATGCCTCCTACCGGCTGCAGCGCGCGGATGAGGACGGCGCTGCCGGGGCGACACACGAAATTCAGACACCAGTGTATTCCATAGGAGCGATAAACATAGGCATGCGCGGCAGGGCCGAACATGACCCGGTTGCGTTGGGTTGGCCCTCGGAAGCTGTGCGAGGCGGGATCGTCCGGCTCATAGGCTTCCGTTTCGACGATAATCCCGCCGCAGCTGCCGATATCCAATTGGAAGCCGATCACGTCGCGCGCGACTTCAACGGCGCTGCGATCGAAAAAACTCTGGTCGAATGGCATGTCTTCAAGCCGGCGGGTTCATCTCTCCCCGGCTATAGCGGATGACGAGGAGCTTGTCTTGCTTAGCGAACCGCAACCCGGCCCATGCTGTCGTCCTCGCTCAGGCGAACAGATCGTCTGCCGGCTGCAGCCAAAGAGCCGCCGACGGCAATCAAGACGGGGCTATCATATCCGATCTCGGCTATCCCCGCTTCGAGTGTTGAAAGATCGCCATGCCATTGCCGCTCGGCCCGGCGGCTGACATCGCTCATGACGACAACCGGGGTCGAAGGGTGCATCCCTTCCGCCAGAAGACGGGCGCCGATCATCGGTGCTGTCCTGCCGCCCATATAGAAGATCGTCGTGGTGCGCGTATCGGCGACGGTTTTCCAGTTGACATCCGCAGGCAGACCGCCCTTGCGAGAATGGCCGGTGATCAGCCGTACCGATTGCGCGTGGTCGCGATGGGTCAGCGAGATGCCAAGGCGCGACGCCATGGCGCTGGCGGCTGTAATGCCGGGGACGACCTGCACCGGAATGCCTTCCCGTTCGAGACAGGCGATCTCCTCGCCGGCACGGCCGAAGATCATCGGGTCTCCAGATTTCAGCCGCACCACGTGTTTGCCCGCCTTGGCGAAGTTCACCATCATCGCGTTGATGTCTTCCTGGCGGCAGCTCTCCCGTCCACCGCGCTTGCCGACCAACATGCGCTTGGCTTCCCGGCGGGCCAGTTCAAGCACCTCGTCGGACACTAGATCGTCGAACAGGATGACGTCGGCGGCTTGCAGGGCGCGCACCGCCTTCAATGTCAGCAGTTCAGCATCGCCGGGGCCGGCGCCGACCAGCGTGACCCGGCCCTGCCCCGCCGGGAGATTGGCCAGGTGCGATGCGTCGGCAAGGACGGCGGCTTCACTTTCGGGCATTGGCTCGCTGCCGAAGGCACGGTCCACGAAGCGCTCCCAGAAAGCGCGGCGCGAGGGGCCGGGCGCGAGACGGTCATTGATTTTGTCGCGCAGCGACTGCGCGAGCTCGGCCCAGGTTTTCAGCGATTGCGGCAGCAGGGTCTCGATCCGCCGGCGAATGGCCTGGGCGAGGATCGGTGCCGCCCCATCGGTGGAAATGGACACGACGACCGGCGAACGGTTGACGATCGAGCCGAACTGGAACTGGCAGAAGGCCGGCTTGTCGATGACGTTGACAGGTACGCCGGCGGCCCGAGCCGCTTCGAAGAAAGCGAGCGCCTCGTCTTCCTCCTCACAATCAGCAATCGCGATTGCGGCGCCGGCGAAGACGTCGTGGTGCCAGCTTGCGGGATGATGGATAAACCGGCCTTCGGCATGCTCCGCACCGCGCTCGATCAGAGCTGTAAACGTGTGGGACAACTCCGGCGCATAGACATGCACCTGCGCACCGCAGGCGGCCAGAAGCTCGGCTTTCCAGGCGGCGGCGTCGGTTCCGCCGGCGACGATCACGCGTTTGCCTTCGAGTCCCCAGAAAACCGGAAGCTTGGCGAGCGGCGCCATGCTACCACCTCGGCCGGAACGGCCTTCACTCCGCTGCTGCTGCAAGACATCCATCGATGATCCCCTTGATTTCGGCGCGGCAGGAGCCGCAATTGGTTCCGGCATTGGTTTGCTTGCCGACGGCATCGACCGAGTGGCAGCCAGTCCTGATCGCCGAGACGATGCTGTTGACGCCGACCGAAAAGCAGGAGCAAACGGTGGCGCCCGGATCCGGCTGATCGGCGCCGGGCCTTCCTGCAACGATGCCAAAGCGCTTGCGCAGGTCCGAATGGTCGGCCTTCAACTGGTCCAGCGCCCAGTTGCGAGCGACGGCGACTGGCTGGTTCGAGAGGAACACCGCCGCAAGCAGCCTTCCATCCTGGAAGAAGGCAAGCCGTAGGTCGCCGGACTGCCGGTCGGCATAACCGATCGGTTCAAGACCGGCAGAAAGGTTGAACGTGTTTCGGCACCAGACCGTCCAATCCTCGACCGGTGACTTGAAACCCAGTTCGATCCGCCAGCCACCGTCAGCCTTGGCGAGCGCCCAGTATTCGGCGTCGGGCACCATCGGCTTTGCAGCGGAAACCGCAAAGCCATAGAATGCGGCCTCAAAGGGACGGAGGGCGATCGCGACATTCTTGGAGGCCGGCTGGCCGGAATGGGGATCGGTGACGGGCGCAACCAGAGCATCTACGCGCGCCTTGGCGGCGAACTGGTCGTTCCAGTGCATCGGCACGAAGACGCTGCCGAGCGCCTGGCGTTCGGTCACCAGCGCCCGGACGATGACTTTGCCATGCGGGCTCTCCAGCTCCACCAAGCCGGCGCCGCGGATGCCGAGATCCATCGCGTCCCGCGGATGGATTTCTGCAAACGGTTCGGCAATGTGGCTCGAAAGCCGGGGGCTTTTTCCGGTGCGCGTCATCGTGTGCCAGTGGTCGCGAATGCGGCCGGTATTGAGCGTCAGCGGGTAGTTTTCGCTTGTGCGATCCGCCGAGGATGCCTCGATCGGAATAAAGCGCGCCTTGCGGTCAGGGGTGTAAAAACCGCCCTCGGCAAAGAACCGCGTGACGCACGATCCAGTCGCCGCCGGCTGCGGCCATTGAAAGGGTGCCAGCGTCCGATAACCGGCGTCGTCGATATGCGCATAGGCGCCGATATCGAAATCACGGCTGCCGCTATTTTCGAAAGCGGAAAGCACCGCATGTTCCGCAAAGATTTCGGCCGGAGACGCGTAGTCGAAGCCGGAAAAGCCCATGCGTCGCCCAACTTCGGCCATCTGCCACCAGTCAGCTCTGGCTTCACCGGGAAACGCGAGGAAACCCCGCTGGCGGGAAATGCGGCGCTCTGAATTGGTGACGGTGCCATCTTTTTCACCCCATCCGAGCGAGGGCAGCAGGACATGAGCATGCCGAGCGGTATCGGTGTCGCGAAGAATGTCGGAGACGACGACGAAGGGACAGGCCTTGATCGCCGCTTCGACCGCATCGGCATCGGGCATGGAGACCACCGGATTGGTGGCCATAATCCATAGCGCCTTGATGCGGCCATCCGCGACAGCCTTGAACATGTCGACCGCTTTCAAGCCGGCCTTTTCAGCCATGGTCGGAGATGCCCAAAAACGCTGCACGCGGTCGCGATCTTCGGGGTTCTCGATCGCCATATGGGCGGCGAGCATGTTGGCAAGACCGCCGACTTCGCGGCCGCCCATGGCGTTCGGCTGGCCGGTCAGCGAAAAGGGTCCCATGCCCAGGCGGCCAATCCGGCCGGTCGCCAGGTGACAGTTGATGATCGCATTGACCTTGTCGGTGCCGGACGAGGATTGGTTGACGCCCTGGCTGTAGCAGGTGACGACCTTTTCATTCGTTTCGAACAGCCGGAAGAATTTGCGCAGCTGCATGGCCGGCAGGCCGGTGCGCTCCATGATCTCGGTGAAGGACAATGCCGAGGCTTTGGCGAATGCCTCGGGGAAGCCCTGCGTATGGGCATCGATATAATCTCGGTCGATTGTGGGACTTACCGCCAAATGTCCGAGAAGCCCCATGAACAGTGCGACGTCGCCATCCGGCCGGATGGCGAGATGCAGGTCGGCAATGTCGCAAGTCATCGTCCGGCGCGGGTCGATGACGACGATCCTCATGGCCGGCCGGGCTGTCTTGGCGGCGGCGATCCGCTGGTAGAGCACTGGATGGCACCAGGCGAGATTGGAGCCGGTCAGGATGACGACGTCGGCGAGTTCCAGGTCTTCATAGACGCCCGGTACGGTATCGGCCCCAAAAGCGCGGCGATGGCCGGCCACCGAAGACGACATGCAAAGCCGGGAGTTCGTGTCGATATTGGCCGAGCCGATAAAACCCTTCATCAGCTTGTTGGCGACGTAGTAATCCTCGGTCAGCAATTGTCCAGAGACATAGAAGGCGACGGAATCGGGGCCATGTTCGGCGATGGCATCCGAAAATTTTCGCGCGACGAGATCGAGCGCCACGTCCCAACCTGTTCTCTGGCCAAGCACTTCCGGAAACAGAACCCGCCCGTCAAGGCCGATCGTCTCGGCGAGCGCCGATCCCTTGGAGCAGAGCCGGCCGAAATTGGCCGGGTGTTCCGGATCCCCCTTTACCGCCACGGTACCGTCGCCCTCCACTGTGGCGATAACGCCGCATCCGACGCCACAATAGGGACAGGTGGTTTTGACCTCCTTCACCATCTACTCTGCCGCCACCATCACGAGGCTCTCTAGAGCAACAAAGAGCTGGCCGCTGTCGTTGCGGATCTGGATCACGCGCACCTCGCCCTCGTCCGCACCCAGCGCCTTGCCCGTTTCCAGCGAGATCACCCAGTTGTGCAGCGGGCAGGTGACCGAAGTGCCGTGAACAATGCCTTCCGACAGCGGACCGCCCTTGTGCGGGCAGCGGTTCTCGATGGCGTGGACCTCATGCTCGTCGGTGCGGAAGACGGCGATCTTCATCATCGGCGTTTTGACGCAGCGGGCGCCGAGAAGCGGAATATCGGAAATGTCGCCGATCGGATGCCAGTTCATATCCATCTCCTCACTCCGCCGCCTGGTTGAAGCCGACCGTCGCCATCGGTTTGAACTCGTGCTTGTCCTTGCCGGAGACGCGCTCCGACCAGGGATCGACCTGGGCGAACTTCTGGGAGAAGACGAAGCGCTCGTAATAGGCCTGGCGCTTTTCCGCATCGGTCATGATCTGGCGGCGAATTTCGTCGAGGCCGATCCGCTTTGCCCACTTGTAGATACGCTCAAGATAGCGGCCCTGCTCGCGGTACATCTGAGCGAGCGCGACGATATGCTCAAGCGCCTCGTCCTCGGTCTTCACCAGGCCCAACACTTCCGTGCCCTTGATGTCGAGGCCGGCGGCCCCGGCGAAATGGATCTCAAAGCCACTGTCGACGCAGATGACGCCGATATCCTTGCAGGTGGCCTCGGCGCAGTTGCGCGGGCAGCCGGAGACGGCCAGTTTCAACTTTGCCGGCGTCCAGGAACCCCACATGAATTTCTCGATGCGGATGCCGAGGCCGGTGGAATCCTGCGTGCCGAAGCGGCACCAGTCGGAGCCGACGCAAGTCTTTACCGTGCGCAGGCCTTTGGCATAGGCCTGGCCGGAGACGAAGCCGGCCTTGCCAAGATCGGCCCAGACGGCGGGCAGGTCCTCCTTCTCGATGCCGAGCAGGTCGATGCGCTGGCCGCCCGTCACCTTGACCATCGGGATTTCGAACTTGTCGACGACGTCGGCAATGGCCCGCAGTTCAGCGGCATTGGTGACGCCGCCCCACATGCGCGGCACGACGGAATAGGTGCCGTCCTTCTGGATATTGGCGTGAACGCGTTCGTTGATGAAGCGTGACTGGTAATCGTCGGCATATTCGTCCGGCCAGTCGCAGACGAGGTAATAGTTGAGCGCCGGGCGACATTTGGCGCAGCCGCAGGAGGTCTTCCATTCCAGTTCCTGCATCACGGCCGGGATGGTCTTCAATCCCTTGGCCTTGATCAGCCGGCGAACGTCGTCGTGGCCGAATTCGGTGCAGGGGCACATAGGCGTGACGGCCTTCGGGTTATAGGCATCACCCAGGGTCAGGCTCATCAGCTGCTCGACAAGGCCGGTGCAGGTGCCGCAGGAGGCGGACGCCTTGGTATGGGCGCGGACCTCGTCGAGCGAGGTCAGGCCCTTGGCTGATATCGTCGAGGTGATCTTGCCCTTGCAGACGCCGTTGCAGCCGCAGATTTCCGCATCATCCGGCAAGGCTGCAACGGCCACCATAGGGTCCAGCGGAGACCCTCCCTGATAGGCCTGGCCGAAGATCAGCGTTTCGCGCATCTCCGAAATGTCGGTCGCCTTCTTCTTAAGGTCGTTGAACCAGGCGCCGTCTGACGTTTCCCCATAAAGCACCGTGCCGATGATCCGGTTGTCCTTCAGCACCAGGCGCTTGTAGATGCCGGCAGTGGCATCGCGCAGGACGATCTCCTGACGATCGTCGCCATCGGCAAAGTCGCCGAGCGAATAAAGGTCGATGCCGGTAACCTTGAGCTTGGTCGGCGTGTCCGAATGCACGAAGGCGGGCATGGTATCGCCTGCCAGATGCGCGGCTGCGATGCGGGCCATTTCATAGAGCGGCGCGACCAGGCCATAGACCATGCCGCCCACTTCGGCGCATTCGCCGATCGAATAGATGTCGCCGTCGGAGGTCTGCATGCCGGCATCGACGACGATGCCGCGGTTGACCGCAAGCCCGGCTTCCTTGGCGAGGCTGGCGCTCGGCCGGATGCCGACGGCCATGACCACGAGGGTCGCCGGAATGATACGACCGTCGTCGAGCTCAATGCCTTCCACCTTGCCGTTGCCAATGATCTGCTTGGTATTAGCCTTGCAGATCACCTTGATGCCGCGTTCCTCGACCGCCTTCTGCAGCAGGTAGCCTGCGGCGGGATCGAGCTGCCGTTCCATCAGTGTCGGCATCACATGCAGCACGGTGACATCCATACCGCGCTGGGCAAGACCGGCGGCGGCTTCGAGACCTAGCAGGCCGCCGCCAATGACGACCGCCTTTTCACGGCTTTGCGCCGCCAGCAGCATGGCCTCGACGTCATCGAGGTCGCGATAGGTGATGACGCCCGGCAGGTCCTTGCCCGGCACCGGGATGATGAACGGCACCGATCCCGTGGCGATCACCAGCTTGTCGTAACCTTCGGTCACGCCATGGTCCGAGGTGACCGTCTTGGCTGCGCGGTCGATAGCGACGATCCTGTGGCCCTTGTAGAGCGTGATGCCGTGGTCGATGTACCAGCCGTCGCCATGGATGACGATCTGCTCATAGGTCTTTTCCCCGGACAGAACTGGCGAGAGCATGATGCGATCGTAATTGACGCGCGGCTCTGCATTGAAGATCGTGACCTGGTACTGGCCGGGCGCCTGTTCGAAGAGATGCTCCAGCATGCGCCCGGGCGCCATGCCATTGCCGATGATGACGAGTTTCTGGGTCATGGATATTACTCCGCGGCTTCGACGAAGCGGTGACGTTCGTAGAGGAACTTCAGCACGGCTTCGCGGCATTTGAGGTAGGCGCGGTCCGAAGCAAGCTCGATGCGGTGGCGCGGGCGTGCGATCGGCACGTCGAGGACTTCGCCGATGCGGGCGGCCGGACCATTGGTCATCATCACGATGCGGTCGGATAGCAGAACCGCTTCGTCCACGTCATGGGTGATCATCACCATCGTGTTGCCAAGGCGAGCGTGGATCTCCATTACCGCATCCTGCAGATGGGCGCGGGTCAGGGCATCGAGCGCCCCGAAAGGCTCGTCCAGCAGCAGGATCTTGGGTTCCATGGCGAGCGCCCGGGCGATGCCGACGCGCTGCTTCATGCCGCCGGAGATTTCCGAGGGGCGCTTGTCCTTGGCGTGGGCCATCTGCACGAGGTCGAGATTGGCCATGACCCAGTCGTGCCGCTCGGCCTTGTTCTTGGCACGCCCGAAGACTTTGGAAACAGCGAGGTTGACGTTTTCGTAAACGGAAAGCCAGGGCAGCAGCGAATGGTTCTGGAAGACCACAGCGCGTTCCGGGCCAGGCGAATTGACCTCGCGGTTTTCCAGCAGCACCGCACCTGCCGATACGGGCGCCAATCCGGCGATCAGGTTGAGCAGTGTGGACTTGCCGCAGCCGGAATGGCCGATGATCGAGACGAACTCGCCCTTTTCGATGATCAGGTTGATGTCCTTGAGGACTTCAGCACGATTGCCGCCGCGGTCGAAATGCTTGTCGATATGGTCGAGCTTGAGATAGGCGTTCATGGTTGTCGCTCCTCAGTTTGCCGATGCGCCGCGGGTGATGATGCTGCCGAGTGCGGAAACCAGCTTGTCGAGGGCGAAGCCGACGATGCCGATATAGGCGAGGGCGACGATGATGTCGGGCAGGCGCGACGAGTTCCAGGCGTCCCAGATGAAGAAGCCGATGCCGACGCCGCCGGTCAGCATTTCGGCCGCGACGATGGCCAGCCATGACAGACCGATGCCGATCCTCAGGCCCGTGAAGATGTAGGGCGCGGCCGACGGCAGCATGATCTTGAAGAAGAATTCGAACTGGTTGAGCCGCAGAACCTTTGCGACATTGCGATAGTCCTGCGGGATATTGCGCACGCCAACCGCCGTATTGATGATGACCGGCCAGATCGAGGTGATGAAGATCACGAAGATGGCCGACGGGCTGGCATTCTGGAAGGCCGCGAGCGACAGCGGCAACCAGGCGAGCGGCGGCACGGTGCGCAGCACCTGGAAAATGGGATCGAGACCACGCATCGCCCAAACGGACTGGCCGATGATGGCGCCAACGACCACGCCGGCGACGGCGGCAAGGCCGAAGCCATAGGCGACCCGCTGCAGCGAGACGAGGACGCGCCAGCCAAGCCCGATATCCTGCGAACCATTGTTGAAGAACGGATAGGCGATCAGGTCATAGCTTTGCTGCCAGACCACCAGCGGTGACGGCAAGGATGCGTCCGGAGACGAACAGAGGACCTGCCAGACCATGAGGATGAGGCCGAGCACCACCATGGGCGGCACGACATTGCGCAGGACTATCGAGCCGATATGCTTCAGGTCGATCCTGGACGTCGGTCGTCGCGAGAAAGGCACCACATTGGCTGCGGGTTTCGCGGCAGCGTTGGCAGGAATATTGTCTTGTTTGGCCAGGGCGGACATCAGCGCGCTCCGTTGAGAAGGAAAAGGCCGGCGCATCCCACGGATGCGCCGGAGGTGGGGAAGCTCAGGAGGCCGCCTTGATCGACAGGCTGTCGAGATAGGCAGACGGATTTTCCGGGTCGAAGACCTTGCCGTCGAAGAAGGTTTCCTTGCCGCGCGATGTCGAAGTCGGGATATCGGCCGAAGCCACGCCCAAATCCTTGGCTGCGTCGCGCCAGATATCCTGGCGGTTCACCTGACCGACCAGCGCCTTGATGTCGGTATTGGCTGGGAGATTGCCCCAACGGATATTTTCGGCCATGAACCAGGTATCGTGGCTCTGGTAGGGATAGGAAACGCCGCCCTTCCAGAATTTCATGAAGAGGTCGGTGCCCTTCACATTCCGGCCATTGCCATAGTTGATGTCGCCCTTCAGGCGGCCGAGCACATCCTTGGCAGGCACGTTGAACCATTGCCGCCTGGCCAGGATTTCGGCCATCTCCGCCTTGTTGTCCATGCTGTCGCACCATTGCTGGGCTTCCATCACGGCCATCAGCAGGGCCTTGGCGGCATTGGGGTTCTTCTCGATCCAGTCGGCGCGCAGCCCGAGTGCCTTTTCCGGGTGCCCTTTCCAAAGCTCGCCCGTGGTGGCGGCGGTAAAGCCGATTCCCTGGTTGACCAATTGTTCGTTCCACGGCTCGCCGACGCAGAAGGCGTCCATGTTGCCGACCTTCATATTGGCCACCATCTGCGGCGGCGGCACGACGATGGTCGAGACGTCCTTGTTCGGATCGATACCGCCTGCGGCAAGCCAATAGCGGATCCAGAGGTCGTGGGTGCCGCCGGGGAAGGTCATGGCGACCTTGATCTCGTTGCCTGCGGCCTTCTTCCTGGCGAACGCGTCCCTAAGCTTGGAGGCGTCCAGCTGAACGCCGGTATCGGCATATTCCTTGGCGACCGAAATCCCCTGGCTGTCGTAGTTGAGCCGGGCAAGAATGGCCATTGGCACCGGCTTGTTGTTTTGCGTCACCTTGCCGGTATGCATGAGGTAAGGAAGGGGCGACAGAATATGCGCGCCATCAATGCCGTTCGCGGCGCCGCCGAGAACCAGATTGTCGCGCGTCGCTCCCCAGGACGCCTGCTTGGCGACATCGGCATCGGGCAGGCCATGTTTGGCAAACAGGCCCTTTTCCTTGGCAATGATCAGAGGTGCCGCATCGGTCAAGGCGATATAGCCGAGCTTGACACCCGCGACTTCCGGACCGGCCGCAGCGGCCAACGCGCCCGAAGGGAAAGCTGAGCGGACGGCCGTGACGAGTGCGGCAGTGGCCGTGGTCTTGATCAGGCTGCGGCGGCTGATGCCACCCGCCATTAATCCGGTCTTCGAAATCTTCGTCATGCGCAGGTTCCCTCTGCAGGTGCTTTGATTTATTTGGACATAAAAAAACGCCGCTTGGAGATCGCGCTCGCGGGATCAAGGAGATCCCGGGCAGCAAAAACCTTGCGACGTCGATGTCTTATGTGAGCGCGTGCTTCGCGCTTATCCGCTCCGGTCGCCGTTGACCGTCACGATCCTAGATAAGCAAGCAGCGTGCCACTTCACAAAGGCACGATTACCCGACTGAATATGCTCGTGATTTTTCTGGCTTGTCAGCAGCCTTAAACTGTTATTCCCGAAGGCACTGCGAATATTTTGTGCGACTGCTAAATTATAGGCGGCTTAGGCGTGGGCAATTTCTGCTTGCCGCCGGCGATTTCCTAGTCGTCCAACCCACTTGCCTGAGCGCTGCCGACAGGGAAATTCGCGACATAGGCCTTGATGTCGGATGGGTCGAAGACGTGCCCGTCCATGAAGCGAAACCCGTCCCGGTCGCCCTCGATGCCGATATCGGATTCGGCCGGGCCTGCGCCGAGAGCTGCCCGGTAAAGGTCTGGCCGATAGGCAGTGGCTGCAGCCCGCATTCCAGCCTCGCTGAACTCTAACTGACCCCAGCGGATCATCTGGCTGTAGATCCACAGTGCATGACCAGGGCGCGGATAATTTGCAAAGCCGCGATGGAAGGTGAAATAGTCGGCGATGACCCGCCGGTTGCCTTTGGCATCGAGGCTGAATTCGCCGGCCAGGACATGGCGGATGATCTCGACAGGGGCCGCAATATAGCGCGCATCGGCAAGCAGTTCGGCGAGGGCATCATGGTTATCCGCCTCGTCGCACCAGCGGGCGGCCGCGTCGAGTGCGACGAGAAGCCGCGACACGATTTCCGGATGGCTCTGCGCCCAATCCGGCCGCATACCAATCACCTTTTCCGGCGCCGACGGCCATATGTCCTGCTTGGCGGCAACGATGCGGCCCAGGCCCCGCTCAGAGGCGACCATGTTCCAGGGCGCACCGACGCAGAAGCCGTCGATACCGCCCGCCGCAAGCGCATCCGACGTCAGCGGCGGCGGCACGACCACGAGTTTCACATCCCGGTCCGGATCGATGCCGCCGGCGGCCAGCCAGTAGCGGAACTCGTAATTGTGCGACGAAAAGGGATAGGTCATGCCAAAGGTCGGCAGCGCCTCGCCACCCGCTTTCATCGTCTGCACAACTTTTGCCAGCGCCTTGGCGTTTTCAAGTGCGGTAGCCGTCTCCGAAAGCTCGCCAACCTCTCGCATCCTCTCGAAAAGCTGGACCGACAGCGTAATCGCATTGCCGCCCTTGCCCAGTGAAAACGGCGCGATCGTCGGCGATGGATTGGATCCTAGGCCGAGCATGGAGGCGACGGGCATGGGAGACAGCATATGGGCGATGTCGAACTGCCGGAAGGCCAGGCGATCGCGCACATTGGCCCAGGACACGTCCTTGACCAGATCAAGAGTCAGGCCTTCCTTTGCCGCAAAGCCGAATTCCGCGGCGGCGATCAGAACGGACGCGTCGACGAGCGGAATGAACCCAGCCCGCAGAACCTTCGGCCCCTCCCCCTTGGAGACTGACGGAGCTCCTTTGCTTCCCGTTTGGTTTTCGGCAGACAGCATGTTCACTCCGGTCTTCTCCGGCGGACGTCTCTCGTCGGCATCACATCAACAGTCCCGCCGCCGTCACCACGCTCTGGGCGATTTCGGACATCTTCTTCTTCTCGTTCATCGCCGTCTGGCGGAGCAAGGCGAAAGCATCTTCCTCGGAAAGGCCGCGCATCTTCATCAATATACCCTTGGCCCGCTCAACCACCTTGCGCTCTTCCAAAGCCGATTTCGCTTCGGCCAGTTCCCGCTGTAAACGGCTGAAGGCGTTGAAGCGGCTGACCGCCATGTCGAGGATGGATTTGACCCGTTCCTTCTTCAGGCCGTCGACCACGTAAGCCGAGACGCCCGCTTCCATGGCCGCCTCGATCAAGGCTGTGTCCGACCGGTCGACGAACATGGCGATTGGCCGGCTGACCGTGCGGGTCAGCTGGAAGAGATGCTCCATCATGTCACGATTGGGGTTTTCGATGTCGATCACGATGACATCGGGCCGCAGTGTCTCGATGATGCGCGCAACGCCCTGAACCTCGTGGATGACCGTCACGCGCCCATGCCCCGCTTCGCGCAGCCCTTCCTCGATGATGGAAGCGCGGATGGCGTTTTCGTCGATGACCAGAATGGTGAGGTCGGAATGGGACATCCCGATATCATGCTGCATCGCAACAGCGGTGACAAGCGAGACAGGCGCGCAAAAACCCAGTCGACTGCAGACGTCCACATACCTCTGGCCGCCCGAAAAACAGCCTTTCCCGACCATCTGGAACAGTCGCCGCCAAGCAGCGTTCAACATTTGTGAAGGAGTAGCAGCGATCTTGGCTGCCATACCGGCGATTCGCCGGCAATGACGGAGACGGCATGACGCTTCTACAATTCCCTGCCGATCGGCGCACTGCCGATGTCAAACGTTGCGCCCATGCGCTTCAGAACCTGCACGGCAAGCAGGCAGACGAATTTTGGCGCGCTGAGATGGCAGGCTTTGCTGCCGCGCTGCGAGCCCAAGGCGAAGTCGAGGAAGAAATTTCCCGCCAAGCCGGCCGCTTCCTGCATGCGGTCCAAAGGGAATTGCAGCTGGCATTTGCTGAAAGCGAAACCGGCAACTAGCTGCGCCCGCAAGGTTTTGTCGCACCTCCCGATCGGCGCGGCGGCCGGGTGGCGGTTCACCTCGAATTGGACTATCTTAGCCACTTGCGTCGGCGGGGCCTCAGTATAGGGCTAGGCCCCGCATCGCTATTGAAGCCTTTTCTGGGGGAACGGCATCTGCCGCGGCAATCCACGACGAAATAGCGCAGCGCGCCACATTCGCGCCAGGAGTACTACCAAAATATCCAGGAAATATAATGGTGCCCGGAGGCGGATTTGAACCACCGACACGCGGATTTTCAATTGGCCGAAGCACCCTCTAAAATATTGTTACGACTGACGCATATTGCTCATCGTGCTAGAAATGCGCTAGTTTTGGAGCCGCCGGTTGTTTCAACTCGGCAATGAATCCGCAGAGCGAGAGGGATTTCTAAAGTTGCTTTGCCTGCCAAAGCGGCCGCTGCACCAGTTACCAGCCGCCTCCGTACACTTCAGGTTTGCCCCTAATTTCGGCCGCTGACGCCCGATGGAAGGCTGCCCGAGCAAGGCGGCGCAGCAATCTGACACCCTGAACGCGACCCGGCCATGCCGCTATAGGCGTGGCGGAGAAGCCCATGAAGATGCAGGCCACTTTCGCGCGTGTTACTTGAGGGTGCTGCACCTCAGCGCGCGCCGATCTTGCACAAGTAGTCCGCATAGGCGGCAACGAAGCAGTCGCGCGAATGTTCAAGATGGCAGCGATACAGCAGGGCAGAGGTGCATGCACCGCCGGCGGCCCACTAGCTTTGGTCCGGAACGGATGCTGAAGCCGGTCTCCGAATACTTCAAAGCGTCGCGTGGACCGGTAATGCTCCTGTCGTCGAAAAGGCCGTTCCTGACGAAGACAGGATGGTCCCATTCAAGACGAAAGCCGACAGTGATCACAGTATCCAAGACAGCGCCCTGCAGCTCTTGCCGATGTGCCCCCTCGAGCCAAGGTGTTTCCGGCTCGCCGGTTCAGCAAGCAGATGAGAATGCAGCCGACCCGCTCTTTTCAAGTGGTGGAGCATGCGGTTGGGCCAGTTTGGCGCGGCACGCCATGGATGCGCATCCATCGGAACCGACCGTGGCACTTGCGCATTTTCGCTACGCTCAAACTCACGAAGGCGTTACATGGCAGTCGAAGCTTCCCGCCCCGACCATCGCACTGGCCCAGAAGAACTCGCTCACCGCCTTCGACAACAGAAGCTTGCCGCCGACTTCGGTCACTTCGCTCTGCAAACGCACAACATGCAGGCGCTTCTCGACGAAGCGACGCGGGTCTGCGCCCTTGGGTTGTCCAGCGGCTATTCGAAGGTACTGGAATATCTGCCGAACGAGGACCAGTTCATCATCCGGGCGGGCGTCGGCTGGAAGCCCGGCATCGTGGGACATGCGCGTGCGGGGGCGGATTTGAACAGCCCTGCCGGATACGCCTATCAGATGGACGTGCCGGTGATATCCAACGATCTTGACCGGGACGACCGCTTCAGAAATCCACGGATCATGCGCGAGCATGGGATCAGCGGCGCTATCAACGCTCCGATCCATGGAAAAAACCTAAGGTACGGGATCCTTGAGGCGGACAGCTCCACCCCGTGCAAGTTCGAAGAGGCCGATCTCTCCTTCCTCGAAGGGTTGGCGAACCTGCTCGGCGTCGCCCTGGAGAGGCAGCGTGCCGAAGACTCTTCGCAGGCCAAAGAGGTTCGTCTGATGGAAAGCGAAGCCCGCCTGAAACAGGCGATGGCGCACCAGCAGGTCCTCACACGCGAGATCAGCCACAGGGTGAAGAACAGCCTCGCGATGGTTGCCAGCCTTTTGAACATCCAGGGCCGCATGTCTACGGAACCTGAGGTTCAGAGGGCCCTGTCGGACGCTCAAACGAGAATCCATACCATTGCGCAGGTGCATGACCGCCTGTGGAGGAACAACGAAGTCCAGACCGTCGACCTCGCCGAATTCATGTCGGAGCTATGCGAGCAGTTCAAGCAGACGGCTCAGCCTGGTAATACAATCGAATATGACTTCCTGCCCATTACTGTGCAGACCGACCAGGCGGTTCCTCTGGGGCTGCTCACCAACGAGCTGGTGACGAACGCGTTGAAGTACGCCTATCCTGAGGGACAGGGCGTCATCTCGATTTCGATCCGGCAGACGGACCACGGGCACCTGCGCCTCGAGGTCAGCGACTCCGGGGTCGGGCTGCCTGATGGGTTCGACACGGCGAGCTCGAAAAGTCTCGGGATGAAGGTGATCAACAGCTTCAGCCGGCAGATCGGCGGTCGCCCGGCATGGGAGGACGCCAACCCCGGCACTATGTTCCTCCTCGACTTCTTCCCGCAGGACAACAGCGACCGCTCTTGAGCAGGACACAGAGTGCCGTCCTGCCGACGCAGGTCCAGGAGGAGCCTCGTTCTAATTGTATCCGTGCACAGCGAATAGGAACAGTGGAACGTAACTTTTGCCAACGAGTTGCGGAAACCAGAGTAGGTAACCGGATCAACCGCCATATGAATGAAGAAGAGTTCGAGCAGCTAAAGCGGCGGACACAAAAGCTCGAGGAAGAAGTGTCAACGTTGCGTGCTGCGAATGATACGCTGCGTGGCGACTGGCACCGCGCGGTTGTTGAGAGCGCTATCGATTTTGCTATCATCGTTCTCAACAGCCACGGCATGGTTCGCGATTGGAACCATGGGGCGGAGCGCATCCTTGGCTGGACTGCCGGCGAAATGATCGGACGTCTAGCGGATGTGTTCTTCACACCTGAGGACAAGCTTGGTCAAAGGCTGCAGACGGAGATGCGCCTTGCATCAACCGAAGGCAGGGCCGAGAATGAGCGATGGCATTTAAAGAAGGATGGATCCCGGTTCTGGGCAAGCGGCCAGATGATGCCGCTGATAAACCCAGATGGCTTCCATGATGGTTATGTCAAGATCCTGCGCGACCGCACACAGGAGCATCTAGCTGGGCAGGAGCTGCAAGCTGCTGTGTCGGCGCAGCAGCGCTACCGGGATGTGCTGGCCTCAACAGAGGTCGGCTTCTGTGTTTTAGAATTGATCTTCGACGACAAAGGCATAGCGATTGATTACCGCTTCATAGAAGCCAATGCTGCTTTTGAGCAGCAAACCGGGCTGAAGGAGGCTGCTGGCCGTACAGCAATTGAGCTGATCCCTGAGCTCGAGCTATACTGGGTAAGGACTTACGCCGACGTTGCCCTAAGCCGTCAGCCCGTAAGGTTCGAGCACCACTCGGAGGCCATGGGCCGATGGTTTGACGTTTATGCGTTTGCCGTAGACGAACCGAAACACCACAGGGTCGCGCTACTGTTCAACGACCTAACCGCGCGCCGAGAAACGGAGGAGGCCCTACGCCAGAGCGAGGCTCGGTTCAGGACGGCGCTGGAGATCGAGACAGTAGGCGCGCTCTACTTCGATATGGACGGCAAGATTACGGATGCCAACGCCGGCTTCCTTAGGATGAGCGGCTACACTAGGGAAGATCTCGAACACGAGACGCTAACATGGCAGGATCTGACGCCGCCGGAATGGCTGGAGGATTCGGTAAAAGCATTTGATGATCTGCGGGCGAGGGGCCAGACCGTCCCATACGAGAAGGAATACCTCCGAAAGGACGGCTCTCGATGGTGGGGGCTTTTTGCAGCCAAATTGCTGCCGGGCAATGTTGGATTTGAGTTCGTGCTGGATATCACTGACCGCAAGAAAGCTCAGGAGGCTCTCCAGGAATCAAACGTGTCTTTGGAACGGCGTGTCGAGGAGCGGACCGCTGATCGAGACCGCATGTGGCGGCTTTCAACGGACATCATGCTCGTTGCAGACTTTGAGGCTAAGATCCTTGCAGTCAACCCTGCCTGGACCAGCCAGCTTGGATGGAGCCAGGAGGAACTGCTACAAAAGGACTTTCTCGCACTTGTTCATCCTGATGACCTAGAGCCTACTTTGGCGGAAGTCCACAAGCTGTCGGAAGGTCAGACGACGTTGCGTTTCGAGAACCGTTACCGCCAAAACGACGGCGGCTATCGCTGGGTCTCCTGGACGGCGGTTCCGGACGAGCAGTTCATCCACGCAGTCGGCCGAGATGTACAGGCGGAGAAAGATGCGGAGGAAGCTCTTCGGGCCACGGAAGACGCTCTGCGTCAGTCTCAAAAGATGGAAGCCGTGGGCCAGCTGACCGGAGGCATTGCTCACGACTTCAACAACCTCCTTGCAGGCATCTCCGGCAGCCTCGAGCTGATCAACATTCGCTTGCCGCAGCGTCGGTTCGAGGATGTGGAGCGTTATGCTGCCGCTGCACTTGGTGCAACAAAGAGGGCTGCCGCCCTGACGCACAGGCTTCTTGCTTTTTCGCGACGACAGACACTTGATCCAAAACCCACGGACGTCAACCGTCTCATAGAGGGTCTGGAGGATCTGGTGGGTCGAACCGTTGGTCCACAGGTGGACATCGAGGTGATGGCTACTGCCGATTCATGGCCTATTTTGGTAGACCCTAACCAGTTGGAGAATGCGATCCTGAACCTTTGCATCAACGCAAGGGACGCCATGCCAGAGGGTGGTAGGATTACGATAGACACGTCCAACCGTACGTTTGACAAACGCGGCGCCCGCCAAAGAGGGATGGATCCAGGAGACTACGTCTGCGTCTCCGTATCCGATACCGGAACAGGCATGGCTGAAGATGTCCTTTCCAAAGTCTTCGAGCCATTTTTCACGACAAAGCCTATGGGAATGGGAACAGGCCTTGGCCTGTCGATGATCTATGGCTTTATCCGGCAGTCCGGCGGACAAGTTCGAATGGATTCCATCCCCGGCAATGGCACGACTGCCGAATTGCTCCTTCCCCGGCATCTGGGTGAGCAAGACAACACTCCAGCCAAAGCACAGCCGGCAGACGCACCGAGGGCAGGTGCAGGGGAAACAGTGCTCGTGGTGGATGACGAGCCTATGGTCCGCATGTTGGTGGTCGAAGTGCTCGAGGATCTTGGTTACGCTGCATTGGAAGCTGAAGATGGAGCGTCGGGGCTGGAGATCCTGCAATCGGATAAACGCATAGATCTGCTGGTCTCGGATGTCGGCCTTCCAGGCGGTATGAACGGGCGGCAGATGGCGGATGCGGCACGGCAGACACGTAAAAACCTCAAGGTGCTATTCATCACCGGATATGCCGAAAAAGCCGCCGTCGGCAATGGAGACCTGGAACCAGGCATGCATGTAATGACAAAGCCATTCGCGATCGAGGCGCTGGCCACACGGATCAAGCAGTTGATCGTTGACAGCTAGCAACAGAGAGCCGCCTGAAGCGCTTATGACGCGCTGCTGCCACGCCGTCGTATACAAATAGAAGGATTTCACAGCCATCGGCTTCGGCAGCATGCAGAACTGATGCCGGAGCATTATGCGCTCCAAAGCGCTTATCGCGCCTCCGGCATTCCCCCACCTCGGAACGGCAACCTAAGAAAATTCTGTTGGGCGGGGCGGCCCATTGCGACGCGAGCGAGGCCCGCCTACTTCCTTATCTCGCCGTTACAACTACCCGATTACGACCCTCGGCTTTTGCTGTCAGCAGGGCAGCATCAGCACGCGAGACAATGGTCTCGCCTGAGCCTCCCTCCGATGAAGCCGCGACGCCAATGGAAACCGAAACCGTTCCGATCATCTGCCCAGCATAAGAGAGCGTCGTGCTGTTGACCTTCCGGCGGATCGCCTCGGCATACTCTGCTCCACCTTGTTCGTCATAGTCCGGCAGCAACACCGTAAA
Organism: Rhizobium deserti; assembly: GCF_004358025.1. GTDB lineage: Bacteria > Pseudomonadota > Alphaproteobacteria > Rhizobiales > Rhizobiaceae > Neorhizobium > Neorhizobium deserti. The sequence goes on from NZ_SMTL01000003.1 coordinate 183,838, forward strand.
TTCCTCACCCCCGAAACGGTAAGCGCTGCCAGCCTCTCCAACGCTCTCGCGCAGTATCTGCCCCACATGGCGCATGACCATGTCTCCCGCATCATGACCAAATTGATCATTGAAGCGCTTGAAATGGTCGATGTCGATCATCAGACATGCAAGAGGTTCCTTAGGATGGTCCGCTAGGCGCGTTTGAAGCGTCTCTTCCAGGTGGCGGCGGTTGAACAGACCGGTAAGCGGATCTCGAATGGCGAACTCCGTCAGTTTTTCGCGAAGCTGGAGGTTAGCGATCGCCAGGCCAACATTTTCAGCAATCAACTCGAGGTAAAGCCGGGAGTTTGTGAGCTCTATCGTGCCTTCTGCGTTCTTCTCCAGGTAAAGCAGGCCAATCATCTCCCCTTGCGCCGTCAGTGGTACACAAAGCGCCGACACCTTGGCGCCGTCGAGGTGTTGGCATGGCACGTCTGTGTCGTGGACGCCGCTAATATGCGGACGGCCGCGGCGTAGTCCCCAGCATGAGGAAGCAGGAAGACTGTCCCCCGCATGCTTCGGCTGTTGCCAAAGAGCGGCCCCGATCAGAGTCGTCCTGCTTTCATTGAGAATGTAGAGCCCACCTGAAAGGTCAGGGAATATCTCTGGTGCCAAGCGAGCAACGACGCCCGCAAGCTCACCCTGGTTATGGCATGCCTGCAGACGATGCATCATCTCCAGAATGAGGTCCTTGGTGCGCTGGTCGGCCTGCCGTTCAGCATCTAGGCGCTCCTTCTCAATGCCATTGGCCCGAAATATCTCGATTGCCTCGTTCATTTCGCCGATCTCATCTCGCCGGAGATCTGGAAGAATCTCGACAGTGTAATCCTGCTTCGCTAGCCGCCCGACGATCCCGGTCATGCGTGTCAACGGCATAGTCACACGCCGCCTCAAGATGAAGTACAATACCGCGAGGAACAACGCGCCGGTCATTCCAAGCATAATTTTGGCAATAAGGCTCCACCAGTCGCTGCTGGCTCGCGCTGCGGCCAGCTGAGAACCCGTGCGCGCAGCCGTCAGGTCGCGAAAATGGCTTACAGTCTGTAGAAGGGCAGATTGCAGCCGTTCATGCTCCGCACCAAACAAGATCTCTTGCGCGTGAGCCTTATCTCCGCCCTGGAAAGCCTGGATTGCCGATGCTTCTATCTTATCAAGCTCTTCTGCATCTCGGGCGATATCATCAAGCGCCTGCGTCTCGGCGGGAGGCAGTCCATAAGACACTAGCCTTGCTGCCGAAGCTTCCCGCTGCCGTTCGGCTTCTTCTTTAGCATGGAATGCTTGTAGATGCCGCTCCTCGCCCCGCATGACGTAGAGGCGAGCCTCATCGCTCCTGACCTCCGCGCCTAAAGCAAGTTCCTCCGCAAGCACATCAAGCGTCAGGTGCTCCTCTACGGCAACACGCTCTTCGACAGCGTTGCGGGACGACATGATGAAGGATGCGCCAGACAAAGCGGTCAAAGCAACGGTAACAGCGTAAGCCCAGTTGGTGATGGTACTTATCTTCATGAACGGACGATATCAGAGCCATCGTGAGGGAGAAATGAAAGAAGAACCTAAATGAATGCCATTCCCATCGATTGAGGTTGCGTCGGCGACTTGATCTTCCGGGTTGAGGAATAGATGCCGGCCGAGGCCCATCGAGTCACCGCGTCAGCCGAAGGCCTGCTGTTCCAGAGGTTGAGCGCACGAACAGCTTGACCATCGCGGCCTGCATGTCGTCATCGGGACCTACTTCGAAGAAGAGGTCGTCCGACGCACATTCCTTCAAGCTGGAGGCGATGCGGTCGGCAAAGACTTTCTTAATCAAACTGTCCCAGGTGCCGTCACCGTCAAGTGGGATATAGGTCGTGTAGAGGATGGCGAGTTTGATGTTCTTGTCCTTCAGCGCCTTGCACGACTTTGTGTCGATTGGCTCAAGACAGCGACCCTTGTTGCCCTCCCAACTCCCCCCGCAGCTTTTGCCAAGCTTGAGACTGTCAGCGACGCCGTCGGTGACGAAGTAAACGATTTTTGCCGGATCAGCCGCGCTGCTACCCGTACCGCCATTGCCGCCAATCTCCTTGCCGATTTCAGACAGCGAGGTGTCGAAGCTGGTCAGCGCATTGTCATTGAACCAATCATGATCCGTCGTCATCAGCGCTACATTGCCCGTCGCTTTTGAAGCGCTCGTCATGTCGAGCGTCAACCCAGAGATCTTGTCGATACGGTAACCAGGCTCCAGCGCATATTTGCCGAAGGAGTAAGCGGCGATCCGGTACTGATTGGCTGAGACGGACATCTCTGTGCGGATTTTTTCGATCAAGGCTTCTGCCGCCTTGGCAACGACATCGGTACGCAAGGTAATGCCGTTGGCGCGGGCGACAATGTAGGTGCTGTTTGGATCCTCGTTGAATTTACCGCTATTGTCATAGTAGCCGAGATGGCATGCGAAGGCGCACTTGTTGCTGGTGAGGCTCTTGAGTTTTGCAATGTCCTTGCGCGTTGCGGCGATCCCCATGGATGGGGTGTTGTCCAACAGCATGTAGAAGTCGGTGTAGCTTTTCGCTTCCCCGCCGGCCATCGCTGTCGCGGTGCCTGAAATCGGCACGAAGTCCCAGCCCAGGATGCGCATGAAGGTCGTCGGCACTTCTGCTGAGAAGGTGGCGGTGGATGTCACCGCTCCATTCTTCCGCATCACCTTCATCGAGACATCAAGGTTCACCTCAGCTAGATTGGATGCACCGGCTCCGGCCCGCTGAGACAGAAAGATCTTCTTGCCGTCTTTCTCCGCAATCTCGATCTCGCCGTCGGATGTCATGGCCTGAACGGCTTTATAGCTCGGCGACCCTTCAGAAATGGCACCCAGAGCGGCAGCATCTGCAACGCCCAGCAACTCCGTGCGGACACTCAATGCTTGACTGAAGTCCATAACCAAACCGGTTGCGCCCACGAGCGGCACGAGCAGCAGTCCGGTCATCATGCCGAAGTTGCCGGATCGGTCTGAAAACAGCTTCTTCAGCGAAAGCATTTGGGTTTGGTCTCTACAGCATGATAAATAACTGAGGGAAGATCGCAGACCGAAGTGAAATTGAACTTAACATCGGTAACAAACGCGATGTCTTGGCCGCTTCATTGGAATGTCTCGAGGGAGCAAACGTCAGGCCGCTGACTTGGAACTCCCTCAGGAGAGCCACACCCTGGTCGAGGCCTCACCTCTTGGAGCCGACTAAAAACGAGGGAGGGCGGGGCTTGTGGCCCCACCTTTTCATGTTTGCTGCTTGTGCTGAGATCAGAATTCTTCCCAGCTGTCGGCGGCGGCCGATGGCGCGGCGGCGGCACTTGAGCGGCCGGTAAAGGCCTGGGCGATCTTGCCGACCATGCTGCGGGCTGGCGAAGCGGCAGGCGGCGTATAGGAATTGACGGCCCTCACCGGCGTGACTGGCGAAACGATAGGCCTGCTAGACGCGGGGCGCGTAGCCGACTGAACCGACACAGGTCCACCGGCACCGAGGTCGAACCGGCCGATCAGTTCGCGCAGGCGGGCGGCTTCATTGGCAAGCGTTGCGCCGGCGGCATTGGCTTCCTCGACCATGGCGGCGTTCTGCTGCGTCACCTGGTCCATCTGGTTGACGGCCGTGTTGACTTCCGACAGGCCGACCGACTGCTCGCGCGCCGAGGTGGCGATCGAGTCCATGTGCTGGTTGATGGTGACGATGTAGCCTTCGATCGTCTTCAAGGCGTCGCCGGTTTCGCTGACCAGCTTGACGCCGCTTTCCACGTCGACGGAGGAATTGCGGATCAGGTCCTTGATCTCCTTGGCCGCCTTGGCGGAACGCTGGGCCAGTTCGCGCACTTCCTGGGCAACCACCGCAAAGCCCTTGCCGGCTTCGCCTGCACGCGCCGCTTCGACGCCGGCATTCAGCGCCAGGAGGTTGGTCTGGAAGGCAATCTCGTCGATCACCGAGATGATCGAGGAGATCTGGCTGGAGGACTGCTCGATCTTGCCCATGGCATCGACGGCATTGGCCACCACGGCGCCGGAATGTCGGGCGCTTTCATTGGCCTGGATGGCCACCGTGCGGGCTTCTTCGGCGCGCTTGGAGGAGTTCGACACATTGGCGGTGATCTGGTCAAGAGCCGCGGCCGTCTGTTCGAGCGAGGCTGCCTGCTGTTCGGTGCGCTTGGCGAGGTCGTCGGCGCTCTGGCTGACTTCGCGCGAACCGCTGTCGATCGAGCTGGTCGCCTGGGAAACGGCACCCAGCGTGCCGCGCAGCTGTTCCACGGCCATGTTGAAGTCGGCGCGCAGGCTTTCGAAATCGGCGGCGAAGGGCTGGCTGAGCTGGAAGCTGAGATTGCCGGCGGACAGCTGCTTCAGGCCATCGGCGAGACCGCTTGTCGCCTGCGCCATGGCTTCGGCACGGACACGATCCTGCTCGGCTGCACGACGCTGCTGTTCTTCCGACTGATGACGCTGGGCAGATGACTCGCGTTCGAGCTCCAGCCCGCGCAATCCGTTGTCCTTGAAGACCTGCACAGCACGCGCCATGCCGCCCACTTCGTCCTTTCGATCTGCGCCGGCCACCTCGGCCGTCAGGTCGCCGTCGGCTAGGCGCCGCATGACGTCGCTAAGCGCACGCACCGGCTTCACAAGCCAAGTTTTGATGGCGAAGTAGCTCACCAACGAGATGACTATGATACCGACGATCACCGAGATGATGTTGCTCCAGTAAGTGTCGGTAGCATCATCAGCCAACTGGGCGCGGCTGGCACTGGTTGTTTTGGCAAGCTCTCCAACTTTGGCAACGAAGGCCGCTGTCATTTCCTCGAAGTGAGGGTGACACTGCTGAAAGAACAATGCGGTGGCGCTTTTGAGTTCCAGATAACCGATGGCCGTTGTTCCAAGTTGCACGGCCTTCTGGCAGTTCTTGTCAACGGCCTCTAAAGCTTTTTGCTTGAGATCCTTGATGACGGCATCATCCGGAAGATCTGCAATCGCCTTGTCCATAAAGCCGGAAAATTGCTCCCGCCCGAGGGCGATCTTGTTCAAGGCTGCCTTGTCCATGTCGGCATCCGTGGACATCAGTACGTCACTCATGGAGCCCCTTACCGATTGAAGTGCACGACTTGCGCGAGACAAAGCGGTTGATGCATCCGCCTCATGAAACAGAAGATATGAATAGCCGGCATCAACGGCTTTGATCTGCTTTCCGGAATAAAAGGCAGTGCCTAAAGCAAACAGGCCAAAGGCGGCAAGAAGGAGTAAAAACTTGCTGGTTATTGTAACGTTCTGCATGAGACCTGCCCTAAAGGAGAATGGTCGAGGTCCATCGGTCGCAAAATCGCAACGGCAGGCAGATGACCAAAGGCCAGTGCACCTGGAGATGACCTTCATGTCATCCGAGGGAGGACTACGAGATCTAATGGTTTAGTTTTTATGGGAAGTTAATGCCTCACCGGCCGTCTTCGCCTTTCGACTTGGGAGTCCCGCCAACATATCCTTATCAGAAACCGCACCCGGCCAAAATCGGACCTACGGATGCTGATCAGATCGCGCCAGCCTTTAAGGCGAACCAGACGGGGACGCTGGCAATGACCAGCGCCGCGACACAAGAAACCGCAAACTTGATCAGATATGCTCGCCTTGCTTTTACGGCATCCTACTCGTAGGTCATAACGCTCCTCCAGCATTCCGACAGAAAGACTGAGGGAGAGCAGCCAGCAAGTTGAGTGCACGGCTGCAACAGCCCGTTCAAAAGCATCTGAAGTAGCATAGCAGCATCATGACGATCAGCGCTGCAGAGGTGCTTCGCTTCCTTGCCTTTTGCTCAACATAGCGGTGGATGTCCCACTCATAGAACATAATTGCCTCCTGTTCGAGATCTCTTGCTTAGCTTCATCTACTGGAGCGGAGCTTGCTGATCTGCTGGTGGAGGCTCGCCTCAGCCTGGTGAGCCATGGGTGAGCCCTGATCATCGCGGCCGCATATAGCAGGGCCGCCTCTACCTGAGTGTCAGAGGCCCAACCGATGGTGATCGGCAATGATATAGCATGAAGCTCGGCAAGAGCATCTCTGGCGTTGGCGCTTTCAGCGTGCCGATGCCGCCCCGCATGCCAGGATGACAAGCACGCATTGTCGAGAAGCACGCTTCTCTTGAAGCCATTGGTCCAATCAACATGGTTTGCTGTGCGCACCAGGTCTTCTTTGAAATTTGTGGTGCGGCTCACGAAGATCTCCAGAGCAGACACCCTTGCTTCGAAATCGTTTTCGTCAAGTGAAGCGCCGAGCATGAGCCAGGATGTGCTTGTCTTGCTTCCCCTGGAAGGAAAGATATGCACGGACACATCGGAGTTGTGGTGAGACACCAATTGCCTCTCTCATTGGTTCAGCTTCACCTATTGGTCAGTCTGAAGCCAATCTTGTGCCACCTGCGCCCGTCTCGCTCGATCAAGCTGTCGGCGCCGGCTGGACCCATACTTCCCGGATCGTATTTTTCCGGTGCGGTCGGATCTTTAGACCAAGCGTCCAAAAATGGCTGAACCGCTGCCCATCCTGCTTCGATCCCATCAGCGCGCTGAAAGAGCGTTTGATCGCCGATAAAGAGGTCATAGATGAGGGACTCGTAGCCCGTGGTCTTGCCGATATCAAATTTATCGGCATACCGAAAATCGAGCGAGACTGGCTCAATGTCGACCATAGGTCCTGGTGACTTGATCGAGATTTCCATGCTCATCCCTTCATCCGGCTGCACCTGGATCACGAGACGGTTCGGCGGCAGCTTTCGTGTCACCTCGGTCTCTCGAAATTGCGCAAAAGGTACCTTGCGGAAAGTGATAACAATTTCGGTGTCACGCGCCGTCATTGCCTTTCCGGTACGGAGGTAGAAAGGGACACCGGCCCAGCGCCATGTGTCTACGAGCAACTTTAGCGCCACAAAAGTTTCCGTCCTGCTGGCGGGTTTGATATCCTTTGTATCCTGATAGGCCGGCACGTTCACGCCATTGAGCGTGCCTGCTCCATAGGTGCCGCGAACCGCGTACAATTTCGCTTCCTCTTCTGTGTAAATGCGAAGGGCCTTCAGCACCTTGCTTTTCTCGTTGCGGATCGCCTCTGCGTCGAAACTATTTGGTGGCTCCATGGCGATCATGGCGAGGAGCTGGAACAGGTGGTTCGGCACCATGTCACGAAGTGCACCAGTCGCGTCATAGAACTTGCCGCGGCTCCCGACGTCCACCACCTCCGCTGCCGTTATCTGCACATGATCAATATAGTTGTTGTTCCAGAGTGCCTCGATCATCATGTTCGCGAAGCGAGCGGTCATCAAATTCTGAACGGTTTCCTTGCCAAGGAAATGGTCGAGACGATAAACCTGCGCCTCTGCAACGCGTTCAAGGATCCGCGCGTTCAAAGCCTGTGCTGATGCAAGGTCGGTCCCGAAGGGCTTCTCAATCGCAACGCGGCGAAACCGGGTTTCGGTTTCCCTCATCAACCCGTGATCGGCGAGCTTCTCAACAATCGGCCCAAAGAAAGCGGGCGGAACCGCCAAGTAGAAGGCAGCGTTTTCATCAGCGCCTAGACGCGCAGCAATATTATCGAAAATATTGTCCTGGGTGAAATCGCCACTCAAATAGAAAATGCGAGAGCGCACGCTGTCCCAAGCTTCATCCTTTTCGGTCTCCTCTTCAACACCTGGCGTTAAGTGGATGAGAAACTCATCGAGCCGCCGACGCAGGGATTCGTCATCCCCCTCCTCTATGCCAATGCCGAGGATGGAGAGGCTGTTGCCGACAAGGCCGCTACGGGTGAGATTGATGATCGCGGGAACCAGCAGTCGCCGGGTGAGGTCTCCTGTCGCACCGAAAATGACAAGGGTAACAGGCGGGGCTTGTTTAACGGTCACGGTGGGCTCCAAAACAGCGGGAGGCGGATATAAAGCACTTTCCTATGACGGCAATTGCCCAACCCGTCACTGCCCGATTTGGCTCAACGGCCTCAGCTCTCACTGCTCACTGAGATGGCGGTAGGCAAAACAAGAAAGCCTGACGCTTCGACGACTGTAGTTGCCCGCCTTCAGCACATCAGTGACAGTCAGCTGTTGTGCCACAGGTCAAGGGTTTGCAGACTGAACGACGAGAAGGTCGTGTAGCCCCCGCAGAGGCCGATTATGACGAACAGGCGCCAGTTCTCAGGTACTGGAAACCGGCCCGAGGCTAGGGTCAAGGTGCCAAATAGCCCAATCATGAAGGAACCGGAGATATTGATGAGGAATGTGCCCACGGCAGATCCTTGCTGATCGGTGCGGCAAGCACGGACACTAGGTAGCGCAGAAACGTTCCGATCGCGCCGCCCAGCATTACGACGAGACATGAGGTTAAAAGACATGAGGTACTCCTATCAACGGTCAAAGCCTGGTAGCCTTGAGCCGCCAAGCGATTGATAGGAGTCATCAGCCCACGGCGGGCGGTTTCGGGGAACCCCATCCCCAGCATGCCTCGCAACATATCAAGGAGCCCGCCGGCTAAGGAGGCGGTTACACCGTCCTGACCCGCTAACCTTAATATCTGGCATGGTAATCTCTCCTGCAGAGTCTGAAACCGTACCAAGTACAGACACTGCGTCTTCCCTGTGCTATTATAGGGTATCGTTCGCCACAATATCAGGGCGCGAACGGCAGGGAGATCATCACTCTTGCCCCAAGCAAGAGACACCCGTGCCCCATTTTCCAAAGTTTCAGAACCGCCTCCTGGCCCAACTTCCCGCTGGTGAAATGGCTGCGCTCCTCCCCTACCTGGAGCCCATCGAGCTGCCCCTGGGCTTTCGCATCGTTCTGGCTGCTCAGAAGATCGACTACGTCTACTTTCTTGAAAGCGGGCTGGGCTCGATTGTGACGGTTTCTCCAAGAGGCCAGAAGGCGGAGGCTGGAATGTTCGGCTGGGAAGGCTTTGCACCAACGCCGCCGGCGGTAGGCTTCGGCCAAAGCCTCCACGAGGTCGTTATCCAGTCCCCGGGACATGGCCACCGTATCGAGCTTCAATCGCTTTGGAACCTGACGAAACGCTGTCCGTTCCTCGCCAATCAGCTTAGCCGCTCGTCTCACAATCTTGCCACCCAGGTTTCCTATACGGCTCTGTCGAACGGGGTCCACAAAATCAATGTCCGGCTGGCACGCTGGCTGCTGATGTGCCAGGACCGCCTGGGGGGAAACGAGATCGTTATTACCCATGACTTATCGCGCTCATGCTTGCCATCAGGCGTCCAAGTGTGACGACCGCGCTTCATGTTCTCGAAGGCAAAGGCTTTATCCGCTCGCTGCGCAAGCTCGTGACCATGAGAAACCGCCGCGCCATGGAGGAATTCGCCTATGACGCCTATGGTGAGCCAGAAAAGGAATACCGGCAACTCTTCGACATGTCTTCGTACCCCGACCGTGCTGCTCAAGATAGGCTGGTTTCCAATGCCGATGGCGCTGAGGTTTTTCCATTGGTCATCGATCGTACAGAAGCCAACATAGACTGTGTCCATCAGCGGAACGTGAGGTGAATCATGCCATTATTCTATTTCAACATCCGCAAAAACGACGCCAATGTTGAGGATATCGAGGGGGAAGAGCTTCCGGATCTCGGGACGGCTACAGCCTACGCTGAGGAAAGCATCCTGGCCATGGTGGCCGAGCAACTGAAAGCGAAGTCTTCGGTCGATGTCTACGGCATTGAGATCACCAATGCGGAGAAAAAAGTTATCGCTGTGGTCTCAACAGGTGAGGTTTTGCCTAAGGTCATCCCGCCGACAATCCTGCCTCGATAGCCCTATTCGGCGCATCCGCTGCGCTTGGACCACCTTCAATGAGCTATCACTCAGCTTGTCGCAGTGCGACTGGCGCCTCCCACATGCGCTTACTCCTTACGATGAGACCCGTTCCGGCGAAAGCGCCCAAGCACGATAAACAAGGCCAGGGCGAGCAGACCCAGCGCAACAATGGCCGCCAGGGACAGGGAGATCCCCAGCCATTCCATCGCCAGGGCCATCACAAAGGGCGCCGAGGCGGAGACGATCAGGCGGGCCGCCATCATCTTCCCCTGCAGCTTGCCGTAGCCCTCACTGCCGAACAGCGCGAGCGGCAGGGTGCCTGTGACAATACTCAGCAAGCCGTTGCCCATGCCGAAGATGACCGCGAAGAGCATGGCACCGGAAACGGACGGCGCGGTCAGCTCCAGGACCAGCGTGCCGGCGGGGATGAGTGCGGCCGAGATCATGGCGAGGTGCAGCGCGTCGAGGCGTATGCCGAACAGCATGTTGATCAGCCGGCTGGCGACCTGCGACGGGCCGAACAGGGTGCCGACGAGTGCGGCGGTGGTGCCCAGCCCCAGACCTGCCAGCAGCGGCACCATGTGCACCAGGACGGACGCGCTGGCGAGATATTGCACGGCGAAGGCCGTGGTCATCAATATAAAGCCCATGCGCCGGTGCGACGGCGCCAGGGAGCCGGCGACCGGAGTGGCCGGATTGGTGGCGGCCTCCCGGCGGCTGACGGTCAGGCCATAGGACAGCCAGGCGTGAAGTGGCAGGCAGACCAGCAGGTTGAGCCCGGCAAATACCAGGTAGACGTTCTGCCAGGACAGCTGCGCGTGCAGCGCCGTCGTGATCGGCCAGAAGATCGTCGAGGCGAACCCAGCGATCAGGGTGAGATAGGTAATGCTCTGCTGCGCCACCGCCGGCCGGAGCTGCACCAACAGCGCGAAGGCCGCGCCGTACTGGACCAGGTTGGCAGCAACCTCGATCGCCACCAGGGTAACTGTAAAGGCTCCCTTCCCCGGCGCATAGGCGCAGGCAACCAGGGCAGCGGCTGCCACGGCGGAGCCGATGGTCATGACCCGCCCTGCCCCGATGCGATCGATCAAAACGCCGAGCCACGGAGCGGTGAGCCCGCCGACCAGCAGCGCGATCGACAGGGCGCCGAAGATCCATTCCTGCGACCAGGCGAGGCTTGCCGCCATGTCCGGCGCCAGGATGCTGAAGCTGTAATAAAGGGTGCCGTATCCGATAATCTGGGTGACACCGAGGGCGGCGATCGCGCCGGTCGGCAGCCGTGCGGTCATATGGAGTTGAGGCTCACGCGCTGCTCCAGCTTCTCAGCCTCTTCCTTGCGCTCACTGTAGCGGTCGGTGAGATAGGCCGAGGCGTCACGGGTCAACCAGGTGAACTTGACCAGCTCCTCGCATACGTCGACGACGCGGTCATAATAGGCCGAGGGCTTCATGCGACCATCGGCGTCGAACTCTTGGAAGGCTTTGGCAACAGAGGACTGGTTCGGGATGGTAATCATACGCATCCAGCGGCCGAGGACGCGCAGCTGGTTGACTGCATTGAACGACTGGGAGCCGCCGGAAACTTGCATCACCGCCAGGGTTTTGCCCTGCGTTGGACGCACGGAGCCTACAGCCAGCGGGATCCAGTCGATCTGCGCCTTCATGATGCCGGTCATGGCACCGTGACGTTCGGGGCTGACCCAGACCTGGCCTTCGGACCAGGCCGACAGTTCGCGCAGCTCCTGGACCTTGGGATGGTCCACGGGCGCGGCGTCCGGAAGCGGCAGGCCCTCCGGATTGAAGATCTTCACTTCACAGCCGAAGTGTTCGAGCAGCCGCGCGGATTCCTGCGCCAGCAGCCAGCTGTACGATACCTCACGCAGCGACCCGTAAAGGATCAGAATGCGCGGCTTATGCGTGGAGAATGCCGGACGAAGCGCGTCTCGGTCCGGCTGGCGCAGATGCGCGAGCGATGCGGCAGGCAGATCAGACAAGGCGCTTGCCCTTCGCATTGAGAACCTGTTCGCCGTCTTCCTTGGTGAACGGGCCTTTGTGGGTGTCAGGCAGGATGTCGAGAACCGCTTCCGACGGCCGCGACAGCCGCGTGCCCATGGGCGTCACCACGAACGGCCGGTTGATCAGGATCGGGTCCTTGAGCATGGCGTCGATCAGCTGGTCGTCTGTTAGATCCGGGTTATCGAGGCCGAGTTCGGCGTAAGGGGTGCCCTTCTCGCGAATGGCTTCCCGCACGGTCAGCCCGGCGTCAGTGATCATTTTGACCAGTTGCTCGCGGCTGGGCGGGGTCTGCAGGTATTCGATGACGGTGGGTTCGATGCCGGCATTGCGGATCAGCTCCAGCGTGTTGCGCGAGGTGCCGCAGGCGGGGTTATGATAGATGGTGACGTCCATGGTGTTAGACCCTCTTGATGGTGGTGGCGTTGGTCCGGACGGCGGCGCTGCGCTCGTACCAGCCCTTGCTGCGGTTGACGATCCAGACCACCGACAGCATCACCGGCACCTCGATGAGGACGCCGACGACGGTCGCGAGTGCCGCTCCTGAATTGAAACCGAACAGGCTGATGGCAGCCGCCACCGCCAGCTCGAAGAAGTTGGAAGCGCCGATCAGCGCCGATGGACCGGCGACGCAATGCTCCTCACCGGTGGCCCGGTTGAGCAGGTAGGCGAGACCGGAGTTGAAGTAGACCTGGATCAAAATCGGCACGGCCAGCAGGGCAATCACGGTCGGCTGGGCAATGATCTGCTCGCCCTGGAAGCCGAACAGCAGCACCAGTGTCGCCAGCAGCGCCAGCAGGGACACCGGCTGGAGCTTGGCGCCGAGTCGGTTGACGTCAGTCACGCGACGTAGGACCTGAGCGGCAATCACCGGCAGGACGATGTAGAGCACCACCGACAGGATCAGCGTGTCCCAGGGGACCGTGATGGCTGAGAGACCCAGCAGCAGGCCGACGATCGGCGCAAAGGCGACAACCATGATGGTGTCGTTAAGCGCCACCTGCGAGAGCGTGAAATGCGGCTCACCCTTGGTGAGATTCGACCAAACGAAGACCATGGCGGTGCAGGGTGCGGCGGCGAGGATGATCAGGCCGGCAATGTAGGAATCGATCTGGTCGGCCGGCAGGTACGGCCGAAACAGGTAACCCACGAACAGCCACCCCAGCAGCGCCATCGAGAACGGCTTCACCGCCCAGTTGATGAACAGGGTGACGCCGATCCCGCGCCAGTAGCGGCTGACCTGGGTAAGCGACGCGAAGTCGATCTTGAGCAGCATGGGAATGATCATCAGCCAGATGAGCACCGCGACCGGCAGGTTGACCTTGGCAACTTCGGCCGTGCCGATCGCCTGGAAGACGCCCGGCATGACATGACCAAGCGCGACACCAACGATGATGCACAGAAATACCCAGACGGTCAGGTAGCGCTCAAAAGTGGACATGGCTTTACCCTTTGATTGTCTTGGAAAGCAGTGCGGCCGAAGCCGGGCACAGGCTTGCCGCCTGGCCGGTCGCTAGGATCGCATCCGGCGCCGCGGAGCGGTCGATCCTAGAAAAGCCGAGGTGTTCAAAGAACGGGGCGGCGGACTCGGTCAGCAGGTAGACGGTGCGGACGCCGTCCGCTGCGGCCTGATCGAGCAGGCGACGTGTAATCACCTCGCCATTACCCTTGCCGCGCTGCGGCGGCAGAACGACCAACGAGCGCAGCAACGCGACCTCCCCGTACTGCTTCAGACCGCCAAAGCCTACCGTCTCGCCGTAATGCGTGAACCGGAAGAAGCTACGCCCGTCCTCATCGAGATCATCGACCGGCAAGCTCGCGGCCTGCAGCGCCTCGCGCAGGCCAACATCGGCTTGGCCGATCCGTTGCTGCTTCAGATCCCCAGGCTCGTTGACGGGCAGGATCATTGCAGGCTCTCCTCCGGAGACGGGGCGCAGCAGGCGGCCACTTCGGCGGCCGGTGCGCAGATTTCCGGGTGCCCGGCGCAGCAGTCTTCCATCAGGAAGCGGATCAATGCGCCCAGGCCCTCGTAATTGGCGGTGTAGATGATCGAGCGGGATTCCCGCTGCTGGTTGATCAGCCCTGCCCTCTCCAGCTCCTTCAGGTGGAAGGAGACATTGGATGGCGAGACGCCGGCCTTCTCGGCGACGGCGCCGGCGGCCATGCCGTCGGGTCCTGCCACCACCAGCATGCGCACGATGTGCAGGCGGGTTTCCTGCGACAGTGCGGCGAATGACATGAGGGCTCGACCTTCTTCCATATTTCTACAATCCTTGAAATGTTGAACTATTGGTAACTCATATGAATGCGATCGACAAGCCCCTTTTTGGAATCCGACATCAGCCTGGGCCGCCTTCTGGAGGTCGCCGACGCTGCCCGCGACCTGCCTTGGTGTTTTCCTTAGACCGTCGGCCGGTGAGGCCAGGCTATCATGACACCGAGGTGAAGGCCGGTAGTTTACCGCGATGATCACTTCAGCCCAGGTGTTCACGTGATCGAACGTCTGCAGCGTAACACCCAATATGGCCGGGGCAGTTTGCCTGCTTCCAACCGGCTTCATGCCGATGTCTGCCTCTCCTGCGACTACAAGCGTTGGTACAGAGATGCGTGCCACTGCCTCTGCTACGTCCCGCAGAACATGGCGAGATCGCCTTTTTGCTTATATCGAAGGGGAGTCGATCGTCATCAGCCAAGCTGTATATTCTCGCTGCGTCGGGTCGCGATCGTGCCCTAGCCGGGTTTAGCGGTCGGATGCATTGATCCGCTCAAGTAGCTTTGCCATCATGTAGCCAGCGAAAGGCTCCAGCTTACGGTCCTCTGGGAAACTCCCGTGACTCATCCATAAGCGCGATCAACCAAAGCCATGATGACCAGCCCAGTTGCTACGCCGGCTGTAAAGAGGCTCGATCCAAGAATAACACTCCTGGGTGACAGTCGTCGCCGCTTGGAGGCACCTGTATCGGCTTGATTGACGGCAGACGCTTCAAGCATGGTGTCTTCCTGGATCGGCTCCGGGAATGGTCGGGTCTCCCGCCCAGTCGGTAGTGCGACGTCCGAGACAGGGACATTGGCGACTGTCACCTGGCGAATATTATCTTCATCGTATCTCACGGTGAACTCTACGGCGCCATCTGACTGTAGCTTCGTGAGGACTCTTCGGGCTGCTTCGGCTTCATCCGCGCCTTCCACGAGCGACGTCTGGGTAACGAGGTAGTACGGCATGCGGGACTTCTTTCTATTCGCGCGATGCATTGTGATCGACCGGAACGACTTGGTCGGTCAAGGGACCGCAACCTTGAACACCCCTGCTCCTCTTACCAAATCATGTTCGACCCGCTGGTCCGGGCCCCTCTGGTGAATGTCTTCGGCGCTTTCACGATGTCGGACCTTAAACCGACAGATGCCGTGAACACGGGACCAGAATGATGATCGCAAACATTGCTGCATGGATTTTTACGCTGTTCGTTATCGATCCGCTGCATGCCGAGATGCGGCAACATCTCGATCGTGCAAACTTGCCGGTTGAGCTTGTGCAGCAGTCGCGCCAGTGCCTGACTAATGAGGTTCCACGCCTGATCGACAAGGCCGGCAATGAGCCGGGCTGGGCGGCGGCTATGACGGTCGGCATCTCGATTGGCTGGATATCACCTGAGCAGCTGTTTGACGGGGCCGATCCGAGCTGCGGCGCGTTGCGCGGACTGATCAACCCACAGACGGCGCGCGAGGCGGAAGGTTGACCGTGGCAAAGCCCGACTACGAGCGCAAAACCAGCACGGCATCCACGATCTTCTCCCGTCTTGTGGCGGAGGCACGCAGCCGGGGCGGCTTGACGATCGCCGACGCCCTCGAGTTGATGGGAAGGTCCGGCTTCGGTTTCGTTATGCTGCTTCTGGCACTGCCGGCGTTGATCCCCATTCCCGGTCCTTTCGGAATGATATTCGGCTCAGCGCTTGCAATCGTTTCGCTCCAGTTTGCGGTGGGACTCGAATCCCTGTGGCTTCCGTCCCTGCTGGCCGATCGCCGCATATCGGCGAAGGCATTCGACGCATTGGAGCGGTATGCGTCGCCGCTGGTCCGACGGATCGAGCGTTTTGTTCGACCGGGTCGGATGAAGGCGTACGCCGGGCCGCGCATGCCTTACCTGCTTGCGCTTCCTATCTTCTGCCTTGCGGTCGCCGTCGCTCTGCCGATCCCGTTTGGAAACCTAGCCCCTGTCGCGGCACTCTGTGCTATCGCCGTTGGTTTGATCGAGCGCGACGGGCTCGTGGTTCTTCTCGGCCTTGGCATGACACTCATCGCGCTTGCCATCACAGGAGCGCTCCTTTACATGATGGCTGGTGTTATCCCCTGGATTTAAGCTCGTCCTCGCGGACGCAAAAGTGCGGCTTCATCGGGGCTAACACGATGGGGCATAAGTCAGCCGCGTTCCTTGCAGTCCGCCCGGATCTCCGCGGTGACTTCGAAGACGGCCACAATGCAAGGGCGATCAAACTGGACTGTCCGGTGAGACACGGATCGCGGACTCGTAACAAGCTGATGTATCGCTTTGAAGCAATTCAAACCGGCGACCGCGTTGCTCTAAGAAGAGATCTAACGTTGCAGGGGGCTGGCCGCGGATGGTCTATGAGTGTGCTGCCGGAAAATCTTTGTCGCGAAGTCCCGAATTGCTACGTTATAGTCTTGCGACTTCTCGAGGAAGCCCATGTGGTTGACGTGGCCAAACGTCTGCAGGAACGCACCAGGCACGGTTTGAGCAATGTGCCTGCTGGCATCGGGCTTGGTGACGATGTCTGCCTCTCCTGCCAGGACAAGCGTTGGTACAGAAATTGCTGCCAGTGTCTCTGTTGCACGCCACCGAAACATTGCAAGATCACCCCGCGCTTGCACAGATGGAGAGTTGGTCGTCATCAGCCAAGCTGTATGCTCTAGCTGGCTTCGCGTCACCATCGTACCGTAACCAAGTCTCGCGGTGAGGTGCATTGATCCACTCAAGTAACTCTGCCACGACATCAGCCATGCCAGCGGCTTGAGAATGATCTGAAGCCACATCATCGGCTCGATCAACGGCCATCGCAACAGGCGAAGCAGCGGGCTTAAGATGATCGTGCGCAGGGGGTTAGTGTAGGTCGTATTGACCAGCACCACGCCGGCAACCGCCTGCTTTTGCACATCAGGGTGATCCCGCAGGAGAGTTTGGATCGCCATGCCGCCGATACTGTGCCCTACCAGTAGGACAGGCTGCTGGAGGTGGCCCAAGAGGACCTGCAGGTTGTCAGCCATGTTTGACAGGCTCACCTGCTTGGCGCTTGATCTGCCGAGACCCGGGAGGTCCCAAGTCACAACACGGAAATCGCGCGACAAGTCGCGTACGCCATACTGCCAGACGCTATGATCGAGTGACCAACCATGCGTAAGAAGCATGGTCGGTGCGTTCGCCGGACCATCAATAAAAACTTGTAGCCTCTCTCCATCGGCACCCGTGATGACTATGCCGTTCTCGTTACCTTTCCTCATGGGTGCGGTATCCGGCCGCGTCAATAAGAATAGAGTCGGCCACCTACCCAGGAACGACCAGGCCAGCAGAAGGCCGCCAACCCATAGTCTCCAAGCGTCACGATGCACTTCGAACGTGGCGTCAGGCCTTTGAACGACCTCGCCGCGATACCAGGTCCAGAATAAGTAGATCGAGATTATGAGAATGAGGGATGAGATAAGGGAGATTAGCGGGCGTAGCGGCGTCATCAGGTGCTCCAGATTTGCTACCCGAACCTGACGTCAAAGACAAAGTTCCTTCTCACGCTACCGACCAAACGTTCAGCGCTAGAAGCAATCCGGCATTGTAATCTGCACCAAAGGACGGAGCTTTAAATACCCGAAACCTGACACCCCCTGCGTTGCCTCCTTCCCCCTTAAGGGCTGCGTCGCCTTATACGATCATTTCGCTCGGCGATGGCTTCAGCAAGGTGCTGGCGATCTTCCAGCGAAAGAGTGGCCGCAAAGTTCAGAGCTTCTTCCTCTACCGCTGGCCGTACTTCGAAGTCAGCACGACGGGCCTCGTCCAGCACAACCTTGAGAGCCGCCAGATCCAAGTGAGGAGCCTTGATGAGCTCGGCTGCTGTAGTGCGCACGCGCCGGGCCACGACGTAGTGCTGAACATGCTCCCTGGTAGCGTCCAGCTTTACTTAAGCTGGTATCACCGCCATGCGCTTCTTCGCACTGAATGGTATCGAACTGCTGCGCCCCGGCTATCTGCTAAGGCTCTTCATGGCCTGCTTTACGGTGTGACAGGACTCCCCGCGTTGGTAGTAATTTTGCGGCAGTTGGCTCGAAGAGCTGCCTCCTTTTCGTGTATTGCTCAACACCTGCCCTGCAGGTAAGGAAGCCATTGAACGGACGCACTAGGAGTTAAACTTGCAGGTCCTTGTAAGAGATAACAATGTTGATCAGGCTTTGCGGTTTCTGAAAAAGAAGCTGCAGCAGGAAGGCATGTTTCGGGAGATGCGACTTCGGGAGCACTACGAAAAGCCTTCGGAAAAACGTGCCCGCGAGAGAGCCGAAGGCATTCGCCGGACCCGCAAACTGGCCCAAAAAAAGCTGAACCGAGAGCTGGGTATTGTGACGGCGAAGAAACCCAAGGTCGCTCCCCGCCCAAAAGTATCTGCTCCGCCTACTCAGTGAGCGATCGCAGGATCCCTGCAACCATGCCTGAACGCGAGGTCCGGGGGGGGTAACGAGGGCAAGGGTTGGTGCGGCCGCAGGCGTAGCCGAGGTTTGGGGCGGCGCCTGCTGGAGGTGCCGACGGTGCCCGCGACCTACCGCTGGTGTTTTTCATGACGGCCGGCCGGTGAAGCCGGGCTGTCATGCGAAAGAATTCAAGGCCGGTAGTTTGCCGCGATGACCCCTAAGGCTAAGACTTCAGGCAAAAAATTTGACCAGCCCTTTCGCCCTCGGGCTTTCAGGCGAACGGTAGGTAAACGGTATAGACTTCAGAAACGCAACCACGACGAGACGATTCAGTTGACACTGCAGCCTCAACTCATTGATTTACTGAGGACAAATGGTGCCCGGAGGCGGATTTGAACCACCGACACGCGGATTTTCAATCCGCTGCTCTACCAACTGAGCTATCCGGGCATCGAGGCTTCGAGAAGCCTTCCGACACGAAGTCGGCGGGGGTATCTCCCCCGGAAGCGAGCGGGGTTATAACATCTTGTTCGTTCATGTCCAGCACCAGAACCGACTTTTTTGACAGGTTTGCGAAAATCACAAATTCATGAACAAAAACAGGTGCCGCCTGGGCTAATCATCCGGAAACTCAGCTTTGGT
The DNA here is from genome assembly GCF_004358025.1 of Rhizobium deserti. Lineage (GTDB taxonomy): Bacteria > Pseudomonadota > Alphaproteobacteria > Rhizobiales > Rhizobiaceae > Neorhizobium > Neorhizobium deserti. The sequence continues at coordinate 202,981 of NZ_SMTL01000003.1, forward strand.
CTCATCTTCCGCCACGGGAATGGCATAGGAGCCGGTCAGCCAGCGGGACAGATCCTGCGTCCGGCAGCGATCGGAACAGAAGGGATAATGGTCACGCAAGGACGGCCGGCCGCATTCGGGGCAAGGCCGCGTCTTTCTCAGCGGCTCGACCTTGCCGCCAGCTTTAATCGGTTGCGCCATGTTCACCCCTCCGGCCAGGCGGACGCCACCTCAAAGCCTTCGCCCGCCAGCAGCGTCGTGACTTCGTAGAGCGGCAGGCCTACCACATTCGTGTAGGAGCCGACCAGTTTCTGCACGAACGCGCCGGCAATGCCCTGAATCGCGTAGGCACCGGCCTTGCCCCGCCATTGGCCGGATGCCACATAATTCTCGATTTCGAGGGGCGAAAGGCGCTTGAAGCGAACCTTGGTCTGCACGACCTTCTGGCGGAACTGGCCGCCGGGGGTGACGAGACAGATGCCCGTATAAACCCAATGGCCGCGCCCCGACAGCAGATGCAGGGCCGCCGATGCTTCCTCGGTATATTCGGTCTTTTCGAGAATCCGGCGTCCGACCGCCACCACCGTGTCGGCAGACAGGATATAGCTGTGCCGCCAGGCAGGATCGAGGCGGATCGCGGCAAGCGCCGCTTCGGCCTTTTCGCTCGACAGCCGCCGCGCCAGCGAACGGGGATGTTCCGATTTTTTCGGCGCCTCGTCGATATCCATGGGCATCAACCGCGCCGGCGCGATGCCGGCCTGGTTGAGGAGGTCGAGACGGCGCGGAGAGCCGGAGGCCAGTATCAGCTTTTGTTCTTGCGCCATGAGAGCCCGCCGCGGATGAGGAGATTACTTGAAGCGGTAGGTGATCCGGCCCTTGGTCAGGTCATAGGGCGTCATTTCAACCAGCACCTTGTCGCCGGCGAGAACACGGATACGGTTCTTGCGCATGCGGCCGGCGGTATGGGCGATAATTTCGTGTTCGTTTTCGAGCTTGACCCGGAATGTCGCGTTCGGCAGCAGTTCGGTAACGACGCCCGGAAACTCGAGGACTTCTTCTTTAGCCATCTAAGGGTTTTCTTCCTGTTTTGGGTGCTGGGCCAACGGATAAATTCGCCTGCCCGGAATTTTGCGCGGAAACTACACAATCATGTCCGCTTTGTGAACCTCGCTTGAGAGCGATTGTAAATGTCTTTCAGGCCGTTTCGGCCGGATGCCGGCTCATGCCCGACAAACGCTCGTCGATCAAGCGCCACAAATGATCGCGAACTTCCCGATAAGCATCCAGCATCTGTTCCCTGGTACCCGTGGCAGCCGTCGGATCCATGGTTGGCCAATAAACGACCTCCACTGCGCTGGCGCGGGTGAGTTCGAGGGCGGAATGATGCGCTTCGGGCGTCAAGGTTACGATCAGGTCGAAGAAATCGTCTTCCAGCTCTTCCAGGGTACGAGGCTGGTGACGTCCGATGGAAAGCCCCACTTCTTCCAAGACCGCATCGACGAAAGCATCCCTTTCGCCGGACCGGACACCGGCTGACTGCACATATATATCGTGCGGCAGCAGCCGTTTTGCAATAGCTTCGGCCATGGGAGAGCGGATGGCGTTCCATCCGCACATGAACAAGATGGCGCCCGGTCTCACCTGGTTGCGTCCCGATGCGGGTGCAGTTTCCATTGTCAGCCGCGCCAGTAGAGAACGCAGACAAGCGTGAAAAGTCGGCGCGCCGTGTCGAAGTCGACGCGGATCTTGCCGTCCAGGCGGTCCATCAGCGTCTGGGAGCCGTCATTGTGGATGCCGCGGCGTCCCATGTCGATCGCCTCGATCCGGCTTGGGGTGGAGGAGCGGATCGCCTCGTAATAGCTCTCGCAGATCATGAAGTAATCCTTGATGATCCGCCGGAACGGCGTCAGCGACAGGATGTGAGTGGCAACGTCCTCGCCCGTTTCCGTGGTGATCCCGAGGACCAGCTTGGAATCCACCAGCGAAAGCTTGAGATGGTAGGGACCACCGGCATGGCCAAGGGGCTCGAAGGCGTTTTCCTCGACCAGATCGAAAATGGCAACTGCCCGCTCATGCTCCACGTCAGGCGTCGAGCGCCCGATCGAGGCGTCGAGAACGACATCCGAGAGCCGGAAGTCACCTTGCCCCATCCATCAACCTCCGTCGCTGTCAGGGAAGGCGTTGAGGCGAATGGCAACCGAGCGTGCGTGTGCATCGAGCCCTTCCGACTGGGCAAGCGTAATGGCAGCCGGCGCCAGCTGACGAAGCTGGTCGGGGCCGAGCCGCAGGATCGACGTTCGCTTGACGAAATCCAGCACGGACAGTCCCGACGAAAAGCGCGCCGAGCGTGCGGTCGGCAGAACGTGGTTGGAACCGCCGACATAGTCGCCGATCACTTCCGGCGTGTGGCGGCCGACGAAGATCGCGCCGGCATTGCGGATGCCCGGCAGGAGCGCATCGGGATCGGCAACGGCGAGTTCCAGATGTTCGGCGGCAATGCGGTTGGCGAGCGGCAGGCAAGCCTTCAAATCCGGTACGAGGATGATGGCGCCGAAATCCCGCCAGCTGGCTGCCGCCGTCTGCGATCGCGACAGGGTTTTGAGCTGCCGCTCCACGGCCGCCTCCACCGCCCTCCCCAGTTCAGCGTCGTCGGTGACCAGAATGGACTGCGCGCCCTCGTCATGCTCAGCCTGGGCAAGCAGGTCCGCAGCCAGCCAGTCCGGATCGTTCTCGCGATCGGCGATCACCAGCACTTCCGAAGGACCGGCGATCATGTCTATGCCGACCGTGCCGAAGACATGCCGCTTGGCTGCGGCCACATAAGCATTGCCGGGACCGACGATCTTGGCAACCGGCGCGATGGTTTCTGTTCCGTAGGCGAGTGCCGCTATGGCCTGGGCGCCACCGATCCGGTAGATCTCGCTCACACCGGCGATCCGCGCGGCGGCCAGAACCGCCGGATTGATGCGGCCTCCATTGGCCGGCACGACCATGACGAGGCGCGGCACGCCCGCAACCTTGGCCGGCACGGCGTTCATCAGAACGGAGCTGGGATAGCTGGCCGTGCCACCCGGCACATACAGCCCGACCGCATCTATGGCCGTCCAGCGTGAACCGAGGCCAACGCCGATCGCATCTTCATAGATATCGTCCTTGGGCATCTGCCGGGCATGATGCCGCTCGATGCGCTCGGCCGCGAACTTCAGAGCGTCAAGAACCTTGGGATCCGTTTCGGCCACCGCCGCATCGACATCCGCGTCGCTGACCCGGATGCCGGTCTCGCCGAGATCGATGCCGTCGAACCGCGCCGAATACTCCAGCAAGGCTGCATCGCCACGCGCACGAACATCATCGATGATGGCGCGCACCACCACATTTACATCTTCCGAGACTTCCCGCTTGGTCGACAGGAAAGCGGAGAACTTGGCCTCGAAATCATCGGATGCCTGCTCAAGCCAGATTGCCAAGCGGATCTTCCTTCTCACTCAAAGAACTAAAGCCGGCCTTGATTCCGGATCTTGCAATCTAGGGGTGACGGGGCCTTGATGGGGTTTCCCATGCGCCGCCGATATCTGCAAGTGCCACTTCGATGCACTCCACGTCGAGCGCAATGGTCGCACTGCCGGAAAGCACCAGTTCGACCGTACCTTCGGGGCCATCATCCTTTGGAGTGAAGCGGATTGCCAACAGGGACAAGACCTCGTCCTTGCTGTTGCGGTTGATGCCCGCCGAGCGCACCGCGTCGACGCGCTTCAGCACCAGCGCCGACCGGCGGCGCTCGAAGCCCTTGCGCTTCTTTCCCGCGGTTTCCCAGACGAAGCGGTTGGCAGCCAGCGAAAAGATCTTCTCGGAAGCCGACCAGCGGATGTCTCCCACCTTGAAGACGGCATCCTGAAGGTGAGCGGAAACGATCCCCAGATCGTCCGTGTCGAGTGCCAGAAGCTTAAGCTCGGTCATGCGTCGTTTCCATCCTAAGGCTTGTGCAAGGTCTCACCAGCCTCGAAATAGTGGCGCAGTCCTCAAGAAGCAACTGCCAGCCGGCAGCGACAGCTTATTTCGGGAAGTCTGCCGACAGCGTCAGCTCCTTCAGGGACTCGATCTCGGCCAGCCGCTCCTTCAGCTTGCCGGTCACGCCGTCGAAGGCCATTTCGCCCAGCACCAGATGGCGCGGAGGATTGCTGCTTTCCGTGATCTGGATCATCGCTTCGCCGGCGCGCACCGGGTCACCCGGCTGCTGACCGCTGTAGTTGGATGTGGTGGTCATGCGCGCGCCGGCGGTCTCGGCATAGTCGGCGATGCGGTTTGGCGTCTGCCTCAGGGAGCGGCCTGCCCAATCGGTGCGGAAAGGACCGGGTGCAACGCAGGTGACCTTGATGCCAAGCGGCGCGCCTTCCGCGGCAAGAGCATCGGAAAAACCTTCTACCGCATGTTTGGTGGCGGCGTAATAACCAGAGCCCGGAAAGCCGATAAAGCCTGCCTGCGAGGTGATGTTGAGGATGTGGCCCCGACGGCGCGTCCGCATGCCCGGCAGTACGGCGCGGGTCATGGCGAAGAGGCCGAAGACATTGGCATCGAACATGGCGCGGATCTCGTTCTCCTCGCCTTCTTCGATTGCCGCCTGATAGCCATAGCCGGCATTGTTGACCAATACGTCGATGCGGCCGAACTTCTGCTCCGCAGCCTCGACTGCCGCCTCGATCTGGGCGCCATTGACGACATCGAGATCGACCGCCAGCCCGTTCTCCCTGCCCTCCACGAGATCGGCCACCCGGCTACGGTCGCGCGCCGTGACGACCGTCGGCCATCCGCGGTCGAGCGTCAGCTTCGCAAGTTCGCGGCCAAAGCCGGTGGAGCAGCCGGTGATGAACCAGACGGGGGAAGACGTATCGGCCATGAATATCTCCGTGAAAACCGGATCGAGGACAAGTCGGAATGAAGCGGGATGTTCTCAACAGATAGGCATACAAAAAAGGACGGCAAGAGTTCCCCCTGCCGTCCTTTTCCAATGAGCGTCCGGCCGCCTTAGTCGCTGACGCGTTCGACGATCGCACCGCAGCGCGTGAGTTTCTCTTCCAGCCGCTCGAAGCCACGGTCGAGATGATAAACCCGGCTGACCATGGTCTCGCCTTCGGCCGCCAGTCCGGCAATCACCAGCGAAACGGAAGCGCGCAGGTCGGTTGCCATGACCGGAGCGCCCTTCAGCCGCGGCACGCCTTCGATGCGGGCCATCTGGCCGGACAGCGAAATGCGGGCACCGAGCCGGGCAAGTTCCTGCACATGCATGAAGCGGTTCTCGAAGATCGTTTCGGTCACATGCGAAACACCGCTCGACCGGCTCATCAGCGCCATGAACTGGGCCTGGAGATCGGTCGGGAAGCCTGGGAAGGGTTCAGTGACAATGTCTACCGGCTGGATGCCGTTGCCGTTACGCACGACGCGCAGGCCGCTTTCCGTTTCGGTGATTTCCGCACCGGCGAGGCGCAACGTGTCGAGTGCATTGTCGAGCAGCGAGGCCTGCGTACCCTGGAGGGTCACATCGCCACCCGTCATGGCGACGGCCATGGCGTAAGTGCCGGTTTCAATGCGATCCGGAAGCACGCGGTGGCGGGCGCCGGACAAAGAGGAAACACCCTCGATGGTAATGGTTTTGGTTCCGGCACCGGATATCTTGGCACCCATGGCGATCAGGCAATCGGCCAGATCGACGATCTCCGGCTCCCTCGCCGCATTCTCAATCACCGTCGTTCCCTTGGCGAGGGTAGCCGCCATCAGCATGACATGGGTGGCGCCGACCGAAACCTTCGGAAAGGTATAATGGGCGCCGACAAGGCCGCCCTTCGGCGCGGCTACATTGACATAACCGCCATCGATCTCGATCTCGGCACCGAGCGCCGCCAGGCTTTCGAGGAAGAGATCAACGGGACGCGTGCCGATGGCGCAGCCGCCCGGCAAGGACACGCGTGCCCTGCCCTCGCGGGCCAGAAGCGGTCCGATGACCCAGAAGCTCGCCCGCATCTTCGAGACGAGCTCGTAAGGGGCAGTCGTATCGACAATGGTGCGGCAGGTGAAATGAATGGTGCGGGAATAGCTTTCCGTCTGGCTTTCGCGGCGGCCATTGACGGAAATATCGACGCCGTGATTGCCAAGAATGCGCAGCAGCTGCTCGACATCGGCCAGATGCGGCACGTTTTCGAGCGTCAGCGTGTCGCTGGTCAAAAGGGACGCGATCATCAAAGGCAGGGCGGCATTCTTGGCGCCGGAAATCGGAATAGTGCCCCTCAGCTCATTGCCGCCGGTAATTCTGATGCGATCCATAAGGTGTAACTCTTCTTTTGTGAGGGCGCGAAAGACGCGTCCTTAGACGATATCCGCCTTCGCTTCAATCTCGGTCCGTGCCGACTGGCTGCCCGGCATGTCTAGGATGATTCGTCCGTTTTTGCGGCGGGAAGGCCCTGGCTGTCGTCGGCCTCGCCGGCCCGGCGTGCCCTGGCCTGGCTTTTGCGGCGCATCAGGTTTTCGCGAAGCTTGGCCGCGGCCTTTGCCCTACGCTGTTCCTCGCGGGCTGCCGCAGCCTGCCGCGCCCGTTCGCCGCGGCTCTGACCACGTTTTCCGGCCTCTGGTTCGGGAAATTCTTCGTCTTCTGCCATGCCGTTCCTTATCGAAAAGAGGCCGCTTTTGAAAGCGGTGCGCTGCTTTTCCTCGTTCGAGATGGAATAACTTGGCATTTGCGGCTTGCGCTGCCGGTGAAGCTATGGCAATAGGCCGCTGCCGACGACGCGGGTCTATCGCGCCGGCTGACGCTGCTATAGCTCAGGGGTAGAGCACTCCCTTGGTAAGGGAGAGGCCGAGAGTTCAAATCTCTCTAGCAGCACCACTTCCTCCTCCTACTAACAACGGTTCCGGCTGCTTTCGTAGGTGCGGATTGCACTCCGTGAACCAGCACGAAACGACGGAACAAAAGACGAAAGCTCGTCTCTTTACGTGCAAAAGCCGTGCATAAGGTTCCACATCCGTTCACTCCGCCCGGTCTGCGTATTCAGCTTGGGAAGCTTCGAGAAGGTTTAAGCAAAACAACGTGACGTTTCACTGACAGGAGGCCCCGCCGGTTACCAGCCGGCGGGGCCTCTGTTACGCCTTGGCCTTCGCGGAGCCCCTATCTCGAACGGGAGATGGCTTCGCGGAGTCTGCAGCAGGTGTCGATCGCATGACCGACATAGTCGTGGTCCCAATAACGCGATCACATTCGCGATATAACTACATTGATGTGATCGTCTACATTGTTTGTAAAAGTCCCGCATACCCGCTTCTTTTCAGGGCTCACGGGATCAGTTGTTTCGGTCATCTCACCAAATACTCCGCCGGAGCAAGACGTATTACTCGTACACTGCCAGAGGTCGCGCTCCCAGTGGACGGGCCCAACTCTTGCGATGCAGTGGTAGCCGCCGATATAGGATTTCGCTACCGAAAAGCAGAGCTGAACGGTTTGATGCCCAGTGACCTTAGCGGCCGCACTTCCTCCTGCAGATCTAGCCAACGGGGCGTGGCCCCTGTTCGCCATTGGTGGTTTACACTCAGCAGATCTAGCGGGCCAAGCCGATATCGTCGAAAGCATTAAAGCCACAAGGGCATACCTGATCAACTCACCATCTCCTCCGCGGGACGTAGATAGGGCATGAGAATTAGGGGCTCAGTCGGGAACAAAATTGGCGAACACAGCAAAGCCGCTGGTGAAACAACGACCATCTAAGGTCCAGGTTTTCGACTGGCCAGGGAATGCGCGAACGGTTGAGCTTGCACCAAGAGCCAGGGACAGCGTTGCATCCACCCGCTTAGAGTTGTGACGGTTCACGACAGAGCAACACCCACCACACGTGACTTCTACCCAACCTGCGGCATCTCCCTTGACACCGCCAAGCACCTGAGCGTTTGCGTCTCCGACCACGGGAGCGACTGCCATCAAAACAGCAAAAGAAAAATGCCTTACTCTCATCTGCCCCTCCTTTATGGTGCGATACAGTCACCATCTTTCAACCACGACGCCCTTGTTGCAGGCGAGTTGTTAGTAACATTCCTATAGATCACAGTAGCATATCCCGCATCCGAAAGACATACATCAATACCGCTGGTGATCTGGCCACCTCGCATCACGTATTGGCCGCGGTCACTCCTACAAACTTCGTCATATATAGATATGTTTCGTGTCTCTCCTGACACGAGATACTTCCCATCGATGCAGATACTGGCCGACATGGCATGCGTAGACGCAAGTAAAAATGGAGCGACTAATATTAGTTTCATCAAAATCTCCCATTTTTAACTCTCAAGCTAATATAGTTTTTGATTGTGTCAACGGGAAATTGCAATTTTTGCGTTTCAGTTGTAGGTTGGCTCACCTGCTGCGGCAACGACTAGTCGTCGTATACGATCTCCTGCGAACCTGTAGTGCGAAATTTAATGGATTGGTGGAGATCGACCCACGTCCCGAACGGAGATGGCTTCGCGAAAAGCCACCTCCTCCGGACCATCGAGAGGCAGATGATCTAGGTTTGTTCTGGTCCTGACAAGCGAAACGGTCCGCAAACGGTCCGCGCAAAGGCCTCAGTGCTGCGTTGGCACCTATACTGCCGATCAGATTGAGACCAATCTTATTCTCGCCTTCAAACGTGAGGAACAAGCCAGCAGGTTTTGAGCTTTACAGGATGTATTGTCGGCGCTAGGCCTTGCGCAGATAACACCCCCGACTATGCTGCCGGCTATCGGCCTCGATAAGTCGGGGCCAATACGCATACCCTGGGAGTCACATGACATGTGGTTAAACCGTGCCGATGATGGACCCGCCGCCGCCTCGATTTCACCTAGGCTTGAGCTAGGCGCTTACGAAGCTCTTTGGCTGGAGAAAGGCGCAACCTTCCGCTCTCTCGCCGCTAAGTTTGCGGCCGACAAATCCGCTCTTCCATCAGATTTTGTGCCTACTCAGGTGGCACTAAGCTGCGCTGACGATGTAATGAAGATGCTCAAGAAGGCGGGAGTGCATCAGTTTGGGGTACGCATCAATCACGCTGGCGATTATCCTGCAAAGCTACGAGATGCTCGGCACCCTGTAGAGTTGCTCTATTATCAGGGCGAGTGGGAGCTTACGGAGACGCGGGGTGTCGCCGTTGTCGGAAGTCGCGAAGCTTCCGATGAGGGTCGGAGACGAGCCGCTAGAATTGCTCGTGAGCTTGTCGATCGAGGCTTCACCGTTGTCTCTGGCCTTGCCAAAGGCATCGATATTGCCGCTCACACTGCCGCGATAGAACGCGGTGGGAAAACCATAGCAGTCATTGGCACGCCTATTGGTGTTTTCTATCCCCGCGAACATGCGGAGATGCAAAATACCATCGCCAAAGAATTTTTGTTGATCTCGCAGGTGCCCGTTCTCCGCTACACGAAGCAAGCCGTGCCGCAAAACAGGCTTTTCTTTCCAGAGCGCAACATCACGATGAGCGCCCTTACGGAAGGCACGATCATCGTCGAGGCCGGAGAAACCTCTGGGACATTAACGCAAGCGAGGGCTGCGCTTCACCAGGGACGAAAGCTCTTCATCCTTGAGTCCTGCTTCCAACGGAGCGACATCACTTGGCCGGCGCGCTTTGAAGCCGAGGGGGCAATCCGCGTGAGGACCTCAGACGATATCTGGAGCGCTCTTGGCTGAGCTTCTTCTAACACAGATCGATGAGACAACCCGACCAGACCACACTCGGCTGCTGGCGACTGATAAGTGCTACTATCTTTTTGAGTATACGTCGCGCAAAGGATATGATTTCAGCGCAACCAACAACCTGATTAGCAACCTTAAGAAGAAGCCGAGCACGGCTGGCACGGCTAGCTACAAATATAAAGGGCGCGCGATCAACGAGTGCACAAGCTCGCTCCGAGAAGTCCTGAACAAAAAGTGGCTTGCTACCGGAACACTAGTCCCGGTCCCCTGCTCCAAAGCTGTCGGTCATCCAGATTACGATGATAGAATTGAGAGAATCTGCAGAGGGATAAGCGCGGAAGCCGATGTCAGGAAGCTCATCATTCAAACAGCCTCAACCGCAGCCTCCCATGAAGTGGGCGAAGGTGAGCGTCTCACGGTAGAAGATCTTCTCAAGGTTTACAGGATCGATGAGAGCGTAGCCGCTCCGCAGCCAACGTCGATCGGCATAATCGACGACGTCTTGACGGCGGGCACGCATTACCGCGCCATGCACACGATCTTGTCGCAACGCTTCCCGCAAGCGAAGATGTATGGGATTTTCATTGCTCGGCGTGTGTTTCCGGATCCATTCGGGGATTAGAGACAGTATAAAAGAGCCGCGTTGGCATAGAAATTTCGATCCGATCTTTATTGGAGTCCCAGATGGACTGCGAGCATTTCCAAAATTAGCAACGATTACAATGGGAGCTCGACAAGGTGCGGGGAAATAAGGTGCAGTTGATTTCGCTCGCGCTTTTTACCTGATCCCCTCACCTATTGACCCTTGCCTCTTTCTGCGGAATCTATCCCTCACCTGCTGGCGGGCAGGATCACCATCAAGACCGATGCGGCCGGTCTCGTTAAACACGAGGACCATTCCGTATGACTGAAGAGATACGTCTGAAATATAGTTGGCGCCGCACCTGGCCACATACCGACGACAAGTTCAGCGGGTTCGATGGCAAATGGGTGGCCGGCTATATCGGAAGAGACCACATGGGCTATTGGACTTGGAGCTCTGGCCTTTCCGAACGGGAGAAGGGGCCGGGCCTTCATGGCGCTTCTGGCTTTGAACCCTCTGCAAGAGCTGCTGCCAAGGCGGTGGAAGAGTGCTATGACCGGATGCTTTCTGGAGAATGGCCGGGCATGAGTGACCGCGTCCGGACGATAGCAATGAGCTTGGCGGGGCGCGAGGGGCGGAAGTATGGCTGACGAAAGCAGGATGATGGAATGAGCAGAAGGCGAGACTGAATGCACCTCCTGCCTAACTGGGCACTGTTGGCAATCATCCTCCTGTTCGCGGCTTTCGCGGTCGTTGGGCTCGTGGCGCCCTTCGTGCTTTAGCCTCAAGATCCCTTTCCTCCGCCTCCGCCAGCTCCTGCAGCACGCGATCGAGCTTCGCCTCCGTCGAGGCCTGTTTGCGATCGGCAAGCACGGCGAGGCTGTCGGCAATGCGTTTGAGCTCGGCAATGACCTGGTCAGTCTGTAGGCGATTACCTAGCTCAAGCCCTACGCTCGTAACCACTGCGTCAGAGGTTTGTGGCGAGACGGCTGGCTTCTTTCCAAAGTAAGCAATCAACCCGGCGAAGATCCCCGCAACGAGGATACCGAGGTTCGTCAGAATTTCAGACTTGTCCACCTTCCGTCTTCCTCGCAATGGCATGGGTATAGTCGACGATCCGCGCATCTCTCAGAGCGCGAATGAAGTTTACGAAGTCGAGCACTAGAACGCCGGCCGCGAGGACAAACAGAAAGCCGGCAGTGTGAGCGACTGAAAGGGTAATCTGGACCCAGAAGAAGCAGCTCAGAAACGCTCCCGTGGCCCGCAGGTGAGGACTTCGCCGCCAAGCACCGTTGATCAGCAGGACGACGAGCCTACATGCAGCAAAGACCTTCATGACAGCAGACCATGTTTCCTGCGTGAAGATCATCAGCATCAGCTGGTAGGCGTTCGACTTACTGCTCGCCATGAGGTCCGGGTTGCTCGTGAGGACGAAGCCGAGAGCCATCAGCACGCCGGCCGCCCACCACTCGCTCCACCGCGGAAAAAATGCATTCGCGAAGTTGTCGCGAATATGAGTGAGGATTACCATCACTCCTCCTGATTAGGTTCAGCACCGGAGGTGCGGCTATGGTTGTGACTTGCAGGTCCTGCCGGGACACGAAGTGGATTTGCGAGGATCACCCGAATAAGCCGGGTTGGGGAATGCACGCCTGCAGATGCGGAGCGGCGGCCATGCCTTGCCCTCACTGCGAGCCGGACACCGATTGGAACAAGCCGCTAGACTTCTCGAAGGTGTTCACCTCGGTGATCCGAGTCGCGCGCAAGAAGGTGCACTGACGTGGCGGAGGATGTATTCGAAATCCTCATCCATGACGAAGACGGCGAGATCCTGCTTCACCAACAGCTCACGAAGGAACAGGCTGAGCAAGCCATCCTCAACTTTGAGCTAGTGAAGGATCGGCCGCACATGGCGCTGATCCGGGCCGTGCTCTCGGCCGGCGTCTACAACGTCGGCGGTAAGTCGATCTTTGCAAAGCGAGTACCTGTCGGACCTTTGTCCGATTGACGGCTGCAGTTGTACAGATAGAGTGAGTCCCCCTACCTGAAGGGCTCATCATGATACATTCTCACCTAAAGCAGCCGGTGGATGCGCATACTCCAGAACAATTAAGGCTGCTGCAGCGTGTGTTTGATCGCGCTTGTGAGGCAACCGGGATCAAGAAGAACACGCTCCAAGCCGAAGGGCTCGCGGCTACGGTGATCAAACTCTACAATTCCGGGATCCAGGACGAAGAGAAGCTTGAAGTGATGCTGGAAACCATCACCATCATCTGATCGGACTCAACACAGCATTAACCATAATGTGCTAATGTTGCAGTATCCGAGCGGCCTTATACGTGAGGATACAGAAGGGCTCGCCAGATGCAGTGGCGGGCCCTTTGTTTTTAGACATGCCTACCCTCCCGGTAGGCCAGAACTTGTTCCTTGATGAAGTTCGATCCGAAGTAGATCGCCACCGAGCCGGCGACCGCGCCCAGGATCCACGGCGACACCGACAGCAGAACGTCTGTCACCGCCTTCAGCTTGTTGACGCCGCTGATGACCTTGTCGAGGTCGCCCGCGCCTTCAGCAAGACCGCCAAGGCCGCTGGCTGCCAGCACGCCAGCGCCCAGCTTCTTCAGCATGTCGCCCATCTTGACGCTCGGCGCGTCCTTCAGGTCTTTGGCGGTAGCATTTTCACGAGCCGGCGCATTCTGCCGGATCGGCGCCTTGATCAGCGCCACCAGCAGAGCATCCGAGACTGCCCCCGAGAGCGCCATGCCGTTGTCAGCTTCGAAAGCCAGGATGGCGTTCCGGGTCCGACTGCCAGGCTTGTTGTCGACATTGCCGACTTCCGGATAACCCTTGTCCCGAAGAAGCTGCTGCACCTTCTCGATCAGCTTGGCATCGGTCGGTTCAGACTGAGGCGGCGCGGCCGGCACAATGGGCGCTGCGGCGGCTTCGAAAGGCGTGTCGTTGATCTTTGACCACTTGGCATAGGCAGCAGCAAGCTTCTGGTCATACTTGTTCACGGCATAGCCAGTGCCATTATAGCCTTTGGCGAAGCCCTTCCAGTCATGCCGGCGCAGCTCGTCGTCCAAGCCGGAGTTCTTGATGAAGGTCACCGCCGCCTGCAGATGCGCTTCCTCATCTTCCATAAAGGCGAGGATCATCGCCTCAACACTCGGATATCCTGCGAGCTCATGGTTGAAGCCCATGACCTGAGCAAGCCCCCACGAGCAGGATAGCAGCGCCGCATGCTCGTTGATCACCATGGCGCGCTGCAGCTTGCCGTACTGCTCGCTCTCCTTGCCGTAGCCGCCGGCTTTAGGATTGGCGAGGCCAGCCTTGACGGCGGCAGCGCGCTTCTCCTCCGGGCAATATTTGTAGAACTTGTGCCGCTCGAAGAGGATGCGTGGCCGGCCTTGGCTGTCGAAGCCGGAACCCCGCGTCTCCGCTTCCATGAAGGCGTGAAGTTCGTCCTCGCCCACGCTGATCTGAACACCGAGCCGCGGCAAATCGATGTCCTCGATGCGCTTGGCAGCGCCCATGAAGCCGTTGAAATTAGTCATGGCGAAGCCTCCGCCGCAGAACCTGCACGGTCGTAATCATGGTGATGTCCTCGAAATTCGGCACTTGCCGATGGTTAACGAAACCCTACCTAGGCCGGCTCGCGACCAACCAGGGGATCTTGATGAGCGATGATGTGAAGGACGATGCGGCCGAGGTGCCTACGATCGACGAGGCCGAAACCTCTCAGGCGGTTGCCAGTCTTTCAGAAATCGCGAGAGAACTGCGCGCCTTGGCAGATCAGGCTGCGGATCTGTCCAGCCAGCCGCTCTTCAAGCCGACATTTCACTAAACGGGGCCGGCATGGAATTTTACAGCCCTTTGGGTTTCGCGTCAGGCTGCCGCACGGCAGCTAGACGACGCCACCACTTGTTTCCGGACTTCACCTTCTCCGTCGCGATGTCTTGCGGCTCCTCCGGATTGGGCATCAGGAGGTAAACCACTTCCTCTACATAGCCTTTTCGGATCCATGAGGGTGTTCTGCTCCTGCACTCCTCGCCAATTTCCGAGACCATCTGGGCAACAGTGAACTCATTGGCTTCGTGATTGATTGAAAGAAGGCAACGAGCTCGCTTTTTGATCTCATACATGTAGGCGCTGGCAGCAGCGAACGACATCTCTGTAAAAGAGTCGACATTTACGATGAGGTCATAAGTCTCCAGCCCTTCCAAGAAGAAGTCTGGCGGCATGATCTTGAATGCATCAGCCCGTGCTCCGTCCTCGCCATGGAGAATAACACTGTCATACCCGCAGAGCGTGCCAAGGTAGTAGGCCTGTGAGACGTTGGTCATGTGGAGATCGATCAAGGTGTAATCCTTGATACCCATCTTGCGGGCGTAGTAGGCCGACCGTCCAAGACCTGCGCCGATTTCAAGGACTTTGGCGTCAGGCTTTCCCTCGACGAGCTGCTTCACGCGCCATGCCTGATAGAGAGCGTGCACTGCCCGATATGTCGCGGTACCCCGGCTCGTCGGAATGCCGACTTCGTTTTGAAAAGGATTAGGAAAGTCGATCCGAAAACCAAAAGAATCATCCAGATCCCGCAATAGTTCGTCTGGTGCAGGAACCCCACTTCCCGCCTTACCTGCCTGACCGCTACCTTCAGGATACGCCATTGGACGTGCGCCAACTGCTTCTGTTAGTCTCCTGAGCGCGTCGTAAGTCCAGCCAGCCATCCATCTTGCCCAATACTTTGGCACGAGTTGGGATCCATCATCCTGAACGACGAGATTATCGAAACCTTGGAAAAGGTGGGAGCTAGATGGGTCGCGCAGGAACTCGGTGACAGCAGGGAAGTCACCTTCCATAAGAGCTTCGTGGATTGGCTCCTTCATTGGGCCAATCCACGTGAACCACATAGATTCAACTGTAGAATGTTGGCCGGTAAATGACCCTTGGTAGGCGGTGATTATCCGCTTCACTAGGCTTTCATCATTTCCTAGATATTGCCCTTTCGTCACGCCATAATCGAACGATATGTCGTCGTCGGGTCGGTGGCAGAGGTAAGAGTGCTCTAATCTGGAAGCGAGATGCTTACTGATATCCGGCAGTTCAAACGACTCCAGAACATTCCGCGTCAGTGCATTCATGCCGGTCTCCCACTCCGATCGATAACACAAGAATACATATCAGGGCGGGAAGAGGAAGACCCTTTACAATTTGCTGACAGTCAGCTGACAATCGCCTGTCGCGACATTTGCGTTCGATCCCACTGACACAGCCTGAAGAGCTAGGGCGAGAGTACCGGAGGTGAGGATGGTCATCTCACCTTCGAAATTTATCAAGCCCTCCGTTCCCGCAGCTTGCGGGTCTATTCTTCCCTTCAAAGCTGATACCGATTGGTGAAACGCTACTGATGCCGCGCCCGCAGCTCCTATATTCGTCTGCAAGAAGGTTATAGCCGTTGGACCGCCCGTACCCCCCTTGTTCAATGTAATTTGCCCGGACACGCGATACCTCTGGCCTTTTCGGACATCTGTCGGCGTCACAAAGCTGAGAACAGTTGTTCCGCCACTGGTAACTGTGACCGCCGATGAGTTGGCTACACCCACGAATCGGCCGCCGACGAAGTTGATGCCGGCGGTATCGTCGACTACTTCGGCTACTAAGGTCTCATTAGCGTATTGGCTCAACTGCACAATCATCCCAATCCGGCAAAGCTGCGTAGACCCAGTTAGCCAGACCGAAATCGAACCTCTTTCGTGGTTCAAAACATCGATTATGCAGCCGATGCTGTCTTTCACTCTGACGCCATGAAAGGCTCCGGAAGCTCGTGCATCCGCACATGAGTTGATTAAGGTGTTCCCATCGACCTGAGACTCATCACAGGAATCTAAATCTACAGCGATGGTGGTGCCGTCCGAGCCCACGTACTTGTAGATAAGGTTGTCGGACACGACGCTTTGCGGGGCCTTCACTAGACTTATTGCAGCGTCGAAGACATTGAAGTGTGAGCCGAAGACGTTGACATTTGGCCGGAGGGTATCATTCACCACGCCGATACCAATCCATGTACCGATGGCCTTGACGTTGTTGAACGTCAACCCCTCGTTCTCCCCCAGCGCCTTGAACCCAACCTTCGCGTGAAAGACTTGGCAAGCTGAGAGTTCGATGTCTCCAGGAATAGAAGCAAATCCGGAATCGCTATCTAAAACAATTCCAGCATCCATAAAGCCAAGACTTTTCCGGTGGTCATAAGCCGAGAAGAAGGTGCTGGCAGCTGTCTGCCCTACGTTCACAACATATGTTCCTGCTCCTCCAGACCCAGTCCCTAGTGCCGTTATTCTGGTTCCCGTGATGATGCCGGTTCCGGTCAGGCTTTGCCCCACGGCAAGGCTGCCTGTGCCAGCGTTGACACTGCTGACAGTAAGGGTGGTGCCGCTGATAGAACCGATGCCAGTCGGAATTGTCAGATCACGCCGCCCGGTTGCTCTGATTTCAGTCATCGAGTTGGCGTGAATGTTCTTAGTATACAAGCCCACCTTAGGGCCGTGCTTGTAGATATCCCATCCCCGGGTTGAGATGTTGGCAATCAGACACCTTGGCACCGTTCGGTTCCCAATGCTGTCCGCAGCCGAATACCGGACGCTCAGGGGGGTCACCTGCTCTTGGCCGAGGGTGTAGAAGCCAACATCGTAGATCAAAGTAGGAAAATTGAAGTCGGTCTGACTGATATCCACTCCCGCTGTCGCCGTTGCTTTGAACACGTAGCCGGAGACACCCCTGTCTGTGCCTCTAAGCATAAAAACAGCGTTCACTATCAGCGCGAGATTGGATGTCAGGAACAGTCCAGAAACGAAGCCTGGCCTCCGGAATGCTTTAAGAGCCGAGTGGAAGATGTTCAAAGAGGTTGCGTTGTCAGTTCCAGTATAGTTGACTTCGTTGAAGTCAGCGACTGCGCCGAACATCTCAGGTCGCAGTTGCTGATCCGCAATCTCCCATCGCTTTGTGCCACCATTTGAGGTTTGATCGCCAGGCATGTTGGCTTCAGGTGCAGCCTTCAGTCGGTAATTCGCGCCACCCTTTCCAGACGTCCCGGAGTAACCACTGGTTCGGACTGCGGTTACAGCTGAAGGGACAGTTGCGCCGTTTAGTGCAGCCACGGTGTCGAACGTCATCTGGTTGTTTGCGGCTGCCTGAGCGGCTGCGGCTGCAGCCTCTGCCGCCGCTACAATGGCGCTGGAAACCTGATCATTTAACAACCGAAAGGTCGATCCAGAGACTACGCCAAGCACGATCATGCCGGAGACGAGGCCGCCGGTGGCCGGGTTGTTCCCGCTATTGGTCTTGACCGTCAGAGCGGCGCCGCCGTTGAATGACACAGTAACCGGGGAGCCCGTATTGGTGTCAGCTATGTTCATCAAAACAAGCGATGAAGCCGAAACTGGAAGAGCAGACGTTGCCTGAATGGCGTTTGGCGTTCCAGCTCCTGAATCAACGGCAATGATGAAGCTGAACGGCAGATCACCCCGGCGAGTCCATGAACCCACTCCTGATGCGCCAACCTTACCGTAGATCCCATTGTTGGCGGCGGTCGCATCCCCGAGCACCCACGCCATCGAATTGGCAGAGTGTGCTAGGTCGGCATTCAGCGCCGCAACTGAGGAATAGATTAATCCATCACCGCTGACGAACAGCCCAACAAAGCGCTCCAACTCCGTACCCCATACGCCGACTTCCTGTTCGGAGATGGTACGCGCATTGCCGTTCTCGTCAGCAGATGCAAAGATCTGCTGAGCAAGTTTCGTGAAGATGCTCATTGAAGAACCCTATAAGGATTAGAGAAGCCGATCTTAGGCGGCAGGCGTGCTGCCGCTGAAGTTGAGGTAGGCGCCACCCGCGCCGTTACTCATATGCGCTTGTATTCGCCACTGGATGTTGCTGTCTGGGGTGGTCACGGTGTCGTTGAACCCAACCTGTTGCGCGGGTCTCACGTTAAACTGCGAAATGCCGATCCAAGGTCCGGAGTTGACGCGACGCTCCAACGTGAGATGCGTGACATGCATTTGCGGCTGCGTGACAACTACGGCCAACGTTCCGTCACCCCCGCCCCCAGACACCACAGTTGGCGCCAAGATTGGTGTGACATTGTCGACGGCAACGACGGTGTTCAGCAGCGGGGAAAATAGGCTTCCCTCTTCCCCATTGAAAACCCGCACACGCGCATCAATCGTCAGCCCTGCAAACGCTCCTGCCACGTAGGCACCCGCGGGGAACTCCGTCATGCTCTGCCAAGCATTGGGTACGCTGCCTGAGTAGGTGTGATAGGTGGCTTCTGCCAGATCATAGCTTTGCGCCGGCAGGACATAAGCCAAGCGAAGCTCTTTTGCCCCGCCTGGATAGGTCACCTCGATTGCCCCTTGCGGAGCGTTCGGTGTGATCATGTCGGTCTCATATCCGAGCTCTGGAATAATATCAGGCGCTGGCGCTTCGTCCGTTGCTGGATTCCAAGGCGCCAGCGTCGGCCAGACGGTGAAGGGTATCTCTACCGCGCCGTTCTCATCATCCACCCGCGGCGCATCCATTCGAACCTTCTCTACAT
Source organism: Rhizobium deserti (assembly GCF_004358025.1). GTDB lineage: Bacteria > Pseudomonadota > Alphaproteobacteria > Rhizobiales > Rhizobiaceae > Neorhizobium > Neorhizobium deserti. The sequence goes on from NZ_SMTL01000003.1 coordinate 221,836, forward strand.
CGTCTAAGTCCGGTTCGGTGATCTCGGCATACAGCAAGCCCCAAGCCGCGAGGCCCACCATGTTTGTCGTCATCGTTCCGCGATCGGCGCGAGCAAGCGCGAACTTGCGCCGTAGGATGCGTTGCGCCTGGCTGGCCGATGGGCAGAACGGAAGCTCAAGGTCGAAGAATTTATCGCCGTAGCGATCGACTTCATCCTGGACCTTTGCCCATACAACCTTTCCCTCAAGCGCGAGGTCGGTCATTTCGTAGTTGCGCTCGGGCGAATAGTATTTGACGCGGGCAATGTTCGGCCGCTCGACGGCCTCCGGCCCGGACTGCCAGGAGTAGTCGTAGATATCCTCTGGCGTAAAGCTGATCTCTGGCGCGATATCGTCGTCGATGAACTCAAAATAGATCAGTCCGTTCTCGTCCAGCCGCTGCTCAAGGCCGGCGGAGTCCAAGAACTGCTGCATGGTCTCGCCACGCTCGCTCTCCCATGCCCACATGCCCCAAAGGCGGGAGCGTTTCTCGGTGCCCGTGAGGGTCGGGACAAGAACGTCTGCCTTATTGGCGGCGTCCGCAATCTTTGCCCAGCTGAAGCGCGTCCACTTAAACGCCGGATCTCGGCGCAGCACATGAGCGCAAATCAGCGGGCTATTATCGGACCATTTCCACGTCAGAGGGTCGTTCGGCCACTGGGAAAGATCGCGCGGATCGAAGACTTTTGAGGCGCGAGCGATCCATTCGCTCTCCGGCGCCCCGTTCTGGTAGAGGCTGAGATACTTCTCCTCTTTCAGGCCCGGATTGTAGAACAGCAGCTGCGATTGCGCGATGCCGCGAACGCGATGCGCAGAAGTCCATAGATCGGGAAACAGCGACATGATGCCGGCCCATGCCGTCTCCGCGCCAGTGCCCAGCTTGTCCTGCCAGTTAGCCCATGATCCGCCAGGACGCGCCCACGGTGGCGAGCTGACATCTCCATTGGCTTCCACAGTGACTTCGCGCTGGCCGAGATAATAAGCCTCGATCGCATCGATCGGTCCCTGAAGCCGACAGACCAAGCGTGCGCGTGTGCTGCCATCCGTATTGCCAAAGGCCTTCAGCCCGCCGACCCGAACGCGGCCGACGCCTTCGATGATGGAGCTTTCGCCCGTTTCAAATGTGCTCTTCACGTCAGACGGCTTGACGGCTCCGCCCTTCTGCTGGCGACCGAGCAGAGACGCACCCACGATCGCAGCACCGGCTACGCCATAGCCGATCACCGTTGCCAACGTGCCGGCCACCGTGGCGGAGATGGCCGTGCTGGACAGCAGGAAGCCATGAATGCCGATGATCAGGCTCTCAATACCGGCATGCGCCGGCACTGCCCCAGCCCAATAGGCGGCGCTTATCATGAGCAGCAATGTGCGAAGTTTCATCTCTGGAAGGTCCAGGCCTTGACGATGTTGCGCGGCTGCAGGATCGACACGCCGACCTTGACCCGCCAGACGAACCGGCCGTGATCAAGGAAGATGCCGCTCACCTGCCCTGCAATCCTTGTTTCGATGATACCGACATCGCCGAACACCGGCGGGCCAGATGGCCAGATCGTGTCGTAGCGATCGGCTAGGGCTTCGTCCCACAGAGCGCAGAGCGAGCCCGCGCGCTTGATCTTGGCTTCCGCTTCCGGCCAGCTATGCCAATCGGGCTCGATCACCCGCACGCCGGTGGCTTTCTCGACCCATGAGCCGCACCAGGGCGAGCAGTCATCGACGCCAAAGACCGCTTCCTTCTCCTGGACACTTTCCATGTGCTCCTTGAGCAAGGCTTGAAGATCGATCATGCCTTGATGATCTCCGTTACCTTGACGCCCACGAAATTGAGCCCCTTGTCGCCGGGATAACGGCGCTCTTGGTCGGCTGGCGTCCACTTGCCGCCGAACGGATAGTTCTGGCTCTGCCATAGCGTCTCGACAGTGAAAGAGACGGTGCGAAGGCCAATGCCTTGGCTCTGCCGCTTTGGCGCCGACAGATAGCCTGGGAAGAGCTTTTTCAGCCCGCCGGTCCAAACCTCCTGCGTTTCCTGATCGAAGGCGCACCAGTAGAGGTCAGCAAGCGAGCCCTCAATCTGGCGAGCAGTGTCTTTAACCGAGCGAAGGAAATCGACGTTCACACCCGACAAGACGATATCGACTTTGGCCGCTTGGCCGAAGCGCGGGTCCTCCACAGCCGAGATGGACACCAGCTGCCGGCCGCCCGGGTCAGACACGCCGAACCATTCCCGGCCCCCAACCGTCTTCCGTCCGACACCATTATGAACAAGCCATGTGCCAGTCGGCAGTTGCAGCTCCATGAACCATGCGCGGGCGATGTGCGGCCGGCGCAGGAAGGCACGTTCGGCTTCCGAGAACAAAGGCGCCATCAGCTATTCGCCTCTACCCATGCAGCCAGCTCTTGGCGATGGCGTTCGCGGATCTCTGCAACTGTCACCTGGATCTCTGCTTTCTCTTCATCGGCAATGGCATCATCGTGCCGCTCGGGCTCCGGGAAGAGCGCAGCATTCATCTCATTGGCATGCAGCCGCGCCAGATCCCGCCGCTTCATGACGACGACTTCCTCAAGGGTTCTCTCTACCATGATCAGTCCGCGAAATAGTCGCGCACGTCGTAGTCGAAGACTTCCGACAGGATCAGTGTGCTTTCCTGACCCACATCAACGCCGCGGCGAGGTCCGCGCCGCTCTCATTGTCGAGCGTCATCACCAGCACCGGCATCAGCGTGGCGAAGTCGTCTGCAGTGATGGCTTTGCGAAGCGGAGGCCATATCCGATACTCACCCGATCCGAGCGCTTCAGTGATCATGTATTTTCCAAAGTGGAGCGGGAAGAACCCGATCTCGTCGCCGTAATCGAGGCCATGTCCCCAGAAAGCGGAGCCGAGCTTGATCACAGTCGTATCTCTGGCTGCGCCACCGGCCACGGCCACGTTAGGCGGTGAAACGCCCCAATTGATCCCGTTTGCCCAAGGCTGTCCGTTGCTCCAGGGCATCCCGACGCGCTCTTGCAACGGGGTGAAGTTAGCACCCGCCTCCTGAAGCGTAAGACTGTCGGGAGCGGGCCACGACACGCGCACAGCGTTCGCCCCGCCATGCAGAGCCATGACAAGTCCCTCAATGCGGCGGTAAAGTCGGCCCCTGGCAGGTGGAAGAACGAACTCATACTTCCAGTAACCAAAGGCCGACGCTACGGATTGAAACCGGCCTCCGGTGCTTTCCTGTCGACCGGTCGCCCCCTTTGATCGAGGGCCAGCCAAAGGGCGGCGGGAAATGATGCCGAGGCCGCTTGGCCAGTTGAGCAGTCGCGCCATCAGCCCCTCGTTTTACGGGTGTTGGATACCTTGTTGCGGGAATCCACCATCTTGCCGAAGTTCCGGCCCTGCTCGTCCATCCGGCGCTCCAAGCGAGCCAGGCCAGCAGCATCAGAATTCGGCGCATGGATGGTCGGCGCATAGACAAGCGATCCACCGCCGCTGGTCAGTTTCTGCCCCGGCTTGGTGATATCGACGCGCTCATTCGGCGACTTACGGAACGCGACCAATTGGCTATCGACGCCCCCGGTTCCGCCCGGCAGGATCGTCCCACCGGTAGAGAACCCGACCAGACCGCCGAGCAGGCTCTTGAAGATGCCGCCTCCGATCCCGCCGCCAAAATCCATGCTGGAGATCAGATTTGAAGCGACGGAGCTGATCGCATCCAGCGCCACATCCCTCCAGCTTTTCGTGCCCTTGATCGCATCGGCAATAGACGAGCCCACATTGCTGAAGGCACTCGCTATACCATCCCCAACTCCAGCCCCGACATTCTCGATACCGCTGAAGCTGTCGCGAATGCCACCGGCCACGCTCTGGGCGGCAGCCAGCGCCTGCGGGCCATTCTCCGCCATGCCGTTATTCAAGCCTTGGATGATGTTGGTGCCGACTTCATGCATGACACGCGAGGGCGAATGGATGCCAAGCGTACTCTTGATGCTGTCGCTGATCGAGTTGCCGATATCAGCAATGCCGGTCTTGACGGATTCCCACTTCGCCTGAATGCCCTACCAGAGGCCGTCAATGATCTGGCCGCCGATCTCCAGCATCTGTCCTGGCAAAGCCGCAAAGGCGGAAAGGATATCGGCGGCGAGCTGTTTCACTGCCGTCCCGACAGAACCGACCTTCTCGGCCACGCCATCCCAGGCAGACACAAACCCCGCCCAGGCTCCCGCCAGGAATTCGCTGATCGCGGTACCGAGCTGCTGGATCTGCGGCCAGAACGCGACAACACCGGCCGACAGAAGGGCGAGACCAGCAACCGCCGCGGCGATTGGCGCGCCGATCGCAGCAATACCGACTGCAACAAGTCCGAGGGGAACAGCCAGGGCGGCAAGGCCGGTGGTCAGGCCGGCAGCAATAGTGACGAAGCTCTGAGTTTCAGGTGACAGTTCCCGGAAATAGGTCACAGCCTCCAGCAGCCAGCTGGAAAATTCCGTCAGATAAGGAAGCATCTGGCCGGCAATGACCGCGGCGAGGCTTCCCATCGTCCCCATGATCTTGTCGAGGTTCTCGTTGAACTTGCCGGCATTGGCGCCCATCTCGGCCGTGAAGACCTGGCCGAACTTGTCAGCGTCCTTCATCGTCTGGGCTAGCGCCGCAGATCCGCCATTCAGCATCAGGATCATTTCAGCGCCCGACTTGCCCATCAGCTGCATGGCCATGGCCGTCTTCTGGGCACCATCGGGCATAGCCGCGAATTTGTCGGCGATCTCCTGCATCACAGTGCTAGCAGATTTCAGGCTACCGTCAGAGCTCTTGACGCCGATCCCGAGCTTCTGGAAGGCTTTAGCAGCATCGCCTGTGCCGGTCGCTGCGGACACCATGTTCTTAGACAGCTTACCCACGGAGCCCTGAAGGGTTTCAAAGGCAACGCCGTTGATCTCGGCTGCATATTTCAGGCGCGAAAGTTCCTCCGTCCCGATCCCGATCTTCTGGGCGATTTCGTCCATTTTGTCGGCTTCGTCGATCGCGCCCTTGACGGCCACGCCGATGGCGGCACCCGCCGCAACGGCTGCAGCGCCGGCAACCGCCAGGCCCTGCTTGATGGCAGGGCCAAACTTAGCAAGCCTGGACTGAGCACCAGTAAGGCCCTTGTCGAAGGCAGCCGAGTCCAACCCCAGAACGACCCGCAATGCACCGATGACAGAATTCATGAGCGTTTTGTTCGTCCGTTGATCCAGGAAGAGACGGAAGCGAGCTGATCTTGCCAGCTGCGCTTAGGCTCGCCGGCCTTTCCGTCACGCCAGAACAGCTTATCGAGGCGGATAAAGTCCCGGCCGTTCTGAGGCGCATAAGCCGTCAGACGTGCCACATGCCAAGCCAGCCAGGCCATAGCGTTGTGGCGGCTGCGCTGCGCCCCTTGGGCGCCGCGAATGATCGTGTCGATCTCTCGAAGGGTTAGCCGCCAGAAGGTTTTCGGGTCCTGCCCGATCTCGACCCATCCGGCGAGACGGTCGGACCAGGTGAATTCCTGCCCGCCGTCGCCTTCGGCTTTCCCGCATCGGATTTCACCTCCGGCATGGAAGCGACGATCACTTCGCCGATAAGCCGCGCACTTTCCACCAAACCATGAATTTGCATCAGACGGCCGGCCTCTCGCATGGTGATGCCGGGCTTTGCATCCGAGACTGCAGCTCGGAAGAAAGACCGCATGATGCGCATATCGAGATGCTCTTGTTCGGCCATTTCGCCGAACTCCTTGAGGAGCACGTCGGTTGTCTTGCCGAACTCGTCTTCCAGCTCGCACCATTCATTGGCGGAAAGCAGAAAGGCCAGACGCTCGCCATCGATTTCGGCCGTGATGATCCCGCGCACGCTATTTGTCATGGATCACCTTCAGGCTACGACATCAGCAGTTTCGGCACTCGTGACCGAAGTGCTGAATGCATCATTGGCGCCGGTAACGGCGACGCTCACACCTTTGCCGATATCGCCGATCAGCGGGATATAAGACTGGCCGGTAGAGCCGACGATGTTTGCGCCATCCACCTTCCACTGATAGGTGAGGTCCATAGCGCCGGCCCAGATGCCCGGTTCGATCGTCAGTGGTGCGCCGACCTTCGCCACGCCGGTCACAGCCGGAGCGGCCAGGTTACGAGGTGCGGCCGGATCGGTGAGGATCGGCTCGCCGGAAACCTTGAAGGTCACGGTGGCCGTCATCTTATCGTCGGTCGGCGCCGATTTCTCGTAGGACTGGAGAATGGCGTAGAACATCGCCTGGACGCCGTTCGGGAATGTGATCCGGCACCACTTGCGCTTGCCCTTGGCGGACATCAGAGCCTTGTCGGAAGCCGAGCCCGGAACGTAGTTTTGCTCAAACGACATCTCGCCGGGATCGGTCAGGCCGCTAATGAATTCGCGCGTCCGGTTCGGGCTCTGCATATGGGTGACGTCGACCGAATCCGTCGTGTCGGACGGCGGCGTGACGTCATAGATTTCACTGACATAGGTGAATAGGGTCGGCGTCTCGGCCGGCGCCATTTCGAATGTAATGCCGTAGCCAAGGCTGGCCTGGGTGTCGCTCATGGTTTCAGGTCCCTAGTTGGAATACCAGACGAAGATATCGGTGGAGCGCCGGTAAAGCTGATTGCCGGCGGCGCCGTCCGGCTGGAAGTCGCGGCGGTCTTCAATGAAGCCGCCCTTGAACATGATGCCGGACCGTTCGCCCCGAGCGCCTTCGATGACGGAGGTAATCGCATCGGCAATGTTTCGGGCCAGCAAGGCAGACTTGGCGTAGCCGTCGACCTGCAGGCGCACACGCTCCAGTCCGCTTCGGCCGGAATTGGTAATGTCGGGCTGGCTGCTGACAACCTGTAGAATTCCGTAGGCTGTGGACGATGCCCCTTGCGGAAGGCGCCCCCAATGGATGCGATCGCTGATCAGATGACGCACGCGGGCGTCTGCCAACAGCAGCGCAGTGATGGCTTCTTCCATGGATCACTTGCCCTTTGCGAGCTTCGCTGCCTTGCGGGCAAGTCTTGCCGCGGCCTTGGAGATCTCCACCCAAAGGCCATCCTTGATGCGCTCAAGCGTCGGCTGCTTTTCCGCGTCCCAAGCTGGCCGCAGGTGCGGCTCTGCGGCCTGGTGCTGATTGCCAAATTCGGTTTGCACAGCGGCGGGATCGTTCGGCCCAACGAAGACTTCGACCGGACTTTCCTTTTTGTTCATGCGCTTTTGGCGTTTCGTCAGCTTTGTGCCGACGCCATAGGATTTCTTGAGGTTGCCTTCACGCTCCGGAGCGTTCGCCCGACCTGCCTCGGCTATGGGTTGCGCAGCTTTCATCAGAGTGCGGCGACCGACTGATTTCGCTGTCGCACGGGGCAATTTCTTCAGTGCTTGATCAAGATCTTTCAGACCGTCAACCCGGACACTGAAACCCTTAGTTCTGGCCATCGTCCGGATCTCTTATGGCAGTGATCTCGATAAACCGATCGCGGCCATCGTCGAGATCCTTGATCCCGAAGATTTCCCAGGTTGCCCCGTCGTATGAAATGCGATCGGTGACTGCGACTGCTCTCGTGACGCTATCCTTGCGGACAACGAAGCGGCTCATCAGCACGCCGGCAACTTGATTAGAGGCGTACTTCTCGCCGTCGCTGACATCCCGCTTTCGCGCCCAGCGGCTAGCGATTTCCTGCCAAGTGTAAACCAGCTGGTTCATCCCGTCGGTCCCGCTCTGCACTTGGCGATGAAGTGCGATCCGCCGGTCTAGATCCCCTGCTTGCATCGCTTAGACCCTCAGCCACCGGTATGGATCTAGAAGCAGCATGCTCGACCTGGGCAAGCCGTCAGAGCCGCTACGGTTCTCATACAGGGCCGAGACGTACATCATGGCCGCAACCTTGAAGACGCTCTCCTTGCCGACCGGCACAAGGGCGATGTGGCAGTACTGCAAGACAGCGCTTTCGGCAGCATCCATGTAAGCCTGGATGGTGGCGTCGTCGTCGCTGGTATCGACACGCAGATGCTCTTTCACCTCTTCCAAGGTGTAAAGCGGGCCGGTAGTCAGGACGACGACGTTTCCCATTTTAGTTGCCTTACTTGCTTGCGGGATCGGTGATGACTTCGACGCCCTGAGCGCGGAGCATCTTGGCGACAGCCTCTCCGTCGCTCAGAGTGGGATCGTTGAAGTCGATCCGGTTTTGGGCAACCGTCGTTCCTTTACGAGGATCGGCATCAACAGCCGGATGAGAGAGGTCGACATCGGGCACGATCTGCGCGGGCGCGCCGGACGGGTCGATCTCGGTTGCCGGCGCGATATCAGCTGGCTTGCCTGCTTCATCGGCAGTCGCCACCGAGGTAGTGTTGCCAGAAGTATCGGCCCTCGGACGGTCGCCGCTGTTCGTCACGGTTACCGTCTCGGTGGGATGGGTTGCTCCCGCCGCCTGTTTGGCAGCAACGGGCGCGGTTGTTTCCTTCTTCGTAGCCATGATGGCCTCCTTAGAATTGAGATAAAGCGGTCGGCGAGACGGGCGGAAGAACCGCCCGTCGTATGGATCAGACGCTGATCTTCAGAGCGCGCATGGGTTCCGGGTTGTAGACGCCGCCGCCAACCCGCTTTGTCGTGTAGAAGTGCACGAACGGCTTGTTGGTGTAGGGGTCGCGCAGGACGCGAATGCCGACGCGGTCGACGACGAGGTAGGTCGCTTCCATGTCACCATAGAGAGCGGCGATATTGCCGGCCGCCACGACCGGCATATCGGGAACCTGCACGATTGGCGCTTCAAACAAGGTCGACGGCTGACCGACAGCTGGGCTTGGCTGCCAGATGTAGTTGCCATTCGAGTCCTTGATCTTGCGATACGAGGCGACCGAAAGCCGGTTCATGAAGAACTTCGCATTCTGCGAAAGCTCCTCCGGCAGGCTCGCGATCAGGTCGATCATGGCATCGAGCGTCACACCTGCAGCCGCGCCTGAGTTCTGTACCTGGATAGCGCCCCAAGGATGCTTGGCGGCATTGGCAGCACCCGTGACATAGGTCAGGATGCCATTCGGCTTGTTGACGCCGTCGCCACCGACGAAAGCAATGCCCTCCTGCCGAGAGAACTCGGTATCAACCTCATCCGAAAGCCAGACTTCGAGATCAATGGCCGCATCGTCGAGCATCTGCTGGGAGATGGCCGGGTTAGCGTAGATCTCGCCAGGAATGAAGTCGAGCTGGCCGAACTGCGGCGTGCTGGTTGCCGGACGCGAAGCCGTTTCACCAACCCAACCGGAGCCGACAGCACGATCCGTAAACAGCTTTTTGAAGCCGGCTCCGGTAATCGACTGGACTCGAGCATTGGCTCTGATCGCCGAAATCCGCTTCAGGCGGCCGGTGATTGTCCGGTCCCATTCGACCGGCGCAAGGTAACCGCCGTCTTCGGCAGTGCCCTTAGTCATGGCAGCCGAAACGTCGCCCTTGCGCATATGCGCTTTGAACGCAGCAGTGTATTCGGGGTCGCCAGGGATGTCGCCGATGATGTTGCCGGTACCGGCCGCGGCGACCTTTGCGTTCAGGTCGTCCACCGCCTTTTGGAAGTTGCCTTCCATCGTCGATAGCGCGGCATTGATGCGATCGACCTTTTCAGCGACGATCACATCGGCCTTACCTTTGAGGTTCTGCTCATTGGCAGTCTTGAATTCCTCGAAGGCTGATTTGATTTCGGCAAGCATGGCTGCCGGGTTGGATACGTCGGCGCGGGGCATCGTCAGGATGGCGCGCGGACGCGCGAGCGCGAAAGCGCCCGGTGCAATGTGCTTCATGATTTTGTCCTCTCAGGAACGAAGCGTGGAAAGGAGGCCGGACAATCCCGACCAATCAGCGCCAGCGCCGGGCGTGGCTTCAAAGGCAGCGCCAGGCGTACCCTTGATCTTGTTGAGGCGGGCGCGCGCATCGTTGCGCGTCATGCCTGCCGAGACGAGGGAAAGCTCCATCGCCCGAATTTCGTTGAGGTCGAGATCCTGCGCTTTCGCGTTCTCGTCGACCGTCATTGTATCAGCCGGCAGGAGAGCGTCGGCAAAGCCTCGATCAACGGCGATGGAGCCAGACATGAACGTCTCGGCATCCATCCATTTTGCAATCTGCTTGGGATCCTGGCCAGATCTCGCCGCATAGACCTCGACCATGGCCTGGTCAAAGGGCTCCAGCCATTCGGCCGTCTCCTTCATGTCGTGACGGTTCCCCATCGCCATGACCCAGCAGTTGTGGATCATCAGGAAAGACGCGGCTCCGACTTGGATCTGGTCTCCGGCCATGGCGATGATCGAAGCGGCCGAAGCGGCCATGCCCATGACCTTGACCGTGATCGGCTGCGGATGTTCCCGCAATACGTTGTAAACCGCGATGCCCTCGAACATGTCGCCACCAGGGCTGTTGATCTGGACCTCGACAGGCTTCGGGCCGATGGCCCGCAGCTGCGATGCAACGCGCTTCGCCGTGATGCCACCGCCCGACCAGTAATCCTCGCCAACGACATCGAACATCGTGATGACGTTGTCGCCAGGTTCTAGCGCTCGAACACCCGCAGCATCGGCCGACCAGCGATCGAACACTGAGGGCTTGGTGAAGGCAGCAACATCCCGGTTCGCAGGAAGCGGCAATGCGCCTGGGCGCGTCTTTGCCTGCGGCTTGATGAGGGCGCCACGCGGCGGCTTACGGATTGAGGATGCGGCCAGCTGGACAGCAGCCGGCTTTACCGGCTTGGGAAGCGGCTTGTTGCTCATGATCATTATCCTGTTTCGGTGCGGCTTCGGTTTCAGCTGAGCGCTGAAAGCGGGTCAATCTTGGAGGGGCGGCCCGCCGTTATGCTGCATCATCGGATTCGGCGGCATTTCGCGCTCAGGAAGGTCCATGGTGTCGCGTGCCTCGTCGTAGTGAATCCAAGGCTGGTGCCCGCCAGAACCAAGCGCCTTCGACAAATAGTCGGCCTGGTCTTTTAGGGAGCCGCGCAAGAGCGCGCCCGGATTAAACTTGGCCTCGTAGATATCGACCTCGTCATCGTCGAGGAGACATCGCTCCACGGCCTGCTGCCACGCTTCAAACCATGGGTTCAGGGCATAGGCGACGAAGAACTGGCCAAGAGCCTCGATGCCGGACCCCCAGCTGGTCTCATCCACCATCAGCAGCGGCCGAGGCACACCTGAAACGCGAGCGATTTCCTCAATTTGAAGTTTGCGCAGCTCCGTCATCTGCGAGTCTTTTGCATTCGAACCGTAGGGCTTCCACTCCATCCCCTCTTCGAGAATGAGATTCTTACCCGCGTTCTCCGCGCCCTCTTTCTCAGCCAAACTCGCCTTAAGCCGCTCAAACGCCGGATCTGACAAGGTCCCCTTATGCGATAGCGCACCGCCAACGAGCGTGCCGTTCTTGAACATGCGGCCGGCAGCAAGCTCGGCACTCAGTGCAAGGCCGATGGCCTCCTTTGCCTGTTCGATCAGCGAAAAGCCGTTCAGGCCGTCAATAGATGCACCCCGGAGGTGGAAGATGTCTTCCGCCCGATATCGAACCTTTGGCCCATTGCTCGGCTCATAGAGGTATTCCATGCGCCAGCTGGCGTTGAGGCTGACCGACATTTTCCGCGCATCGAGCGGCACCAAGCCAGACACCGTCCGCTTGCCCGTCCGGATGCTCGTCGAGCGCAGGATCAGCGCGAAGCTGTTCTTGTGCACTAGCGCACGCATCTGCATTGAGGCGCGGAAATCGAACGCGCTCTGAAAGCTATTCGGGCGACGGTGTAGCACCCGGTAAAGCGGATGATCCTTGGCCTTCTCCTTTGTCTCCTGCACGATGAGATGCAGGGGCAGCATGCCGATCGAGTTGGAGATCAGGCTGCAGGCTCGAAACATCGATGGGTTGCGGAGCGCCGTTTCCGGGTTCACGGTGAACCCGGTCGCCGTCATCATGCCGTCCCGAAGGAATTCGATCAGTCGCGGATCATCGAGCGAAACATAGCCTGCGCCGGACGCCATGACTTCTGCGCGGCCGGCTGATGAGGTGGCCGGCGCCTTGCCGCGAAACAAATCCATGATGCCCATCGGGTCAGATCATCCTTATTCCGCGGGTCTCGTAGACGGAGCGGCCGGAGGCTTCCGGGTTGAGAAACATCAGCATGGCGGCGTTGAAGAGCGCCATGAGCGGGTCGATTTTCGAAGCGCCCGCCGCTTGTTTGGTGACCAGATAGTTTGAGCCTCGAAGCTCGGTTTTCGCGTTTCCCGCAGCCCACGCCATAATCGGCTGACCGCAGTGGACCATTGTCCGATCTTTGAGCTTGCGCGGCAGCGTCGTGATTGCCGACTGCAACTTCCACCCCTGGCCGACGGCAAGAGTGAGATCGCCTTCAAGGCCGCGCTCTGCCAAGACATCAAGCAATGTTGCTATACCGTAAGAGTCGAGACCGATCCCGGCGCGCTCTGGCAGAAGCCCCGAAGCATGAATGCGTTCGCAGATGTCTGCGATTTCCTTCACGTCGTCGTCTACTTCCTTGCAGACGACCAGGTCGCCTTCCTCTTCAAACTGGCGAAGACGTGGAGCGATTTCCTGACGGCGCTGGAACACGTCCTCGTGCGCCCACGCTCGGTCCCGAGCGTGAAAGCTACGTCGGCGAAGATGGCGAGCCGCTGAAGGATGGTGAGCCTATCCCGCAACCTTTTGCCTGGAGGCCTGACAATGGTTGATCAGCTCCGAGCCAATGGTATCGGCCGTGACCCCGAAAACGACCGTGTCGTCTTTCTGTCGCTCAACCGCGCTCCCGGCGATGACGAGGTGCGGGCGATCCACGGCGCCATCCAGCGCCCGCCCGCTACCTGCCCATTCTGCAAAAGGCCGACTTACGTTCTGCCTTGCTCGCATTGCGGTGAGCCAGATGTTCCCGACGATCAATTTTGAGGACGCGAGCATGACAAATTCTGTCACCCACGACGAAGCAGTCATCGAAAACATGCGCGCGAGCGTGATCCGTAAGGCGATCGGGCCAACGATCCTACTTGGCTCCGGAACCTACTTCGATTTCGAAGATCCAGAGAGCAGCGAGATCACGATCGAGGATATCGCCTACGGTCTCGCCTTCGAAGGTCGCTGCGCCGGCCAATGCTACAGCCGCCTCCTGCAGCGCCGCGTCTTCTATTCGGTGGCACAGCATTGCGTTCTGATGAGCCTGATGGTGCCTCCGGAGCTTCAGTTGCAGGCTCTGATGCACGAGGCAGGGGAAGCCGTTTGTGGCGACATGACAGCTCCGCTCAAATCCTTGAACCCTTCGTTCAAGGCGATCGAGAAACGGTGCGAGGCGGCAATTCTCCAAAGGTTCGGCATAACCATGACCGACCTCGTCGCGCTGAAGCATCACGATATCCGGATGCTGGCAACAGAACGGCGCGATCTGCTGCTGTGGCGCGGTGAGAAATGGTCTCTGACCGACATCGAGCCTTATGATTTCCACATCACGCCATGGACGCCAGAGCAGGCAGCGGAGGCGTTCCTTGCCCGGTATGCTGAACTGACCAGCACCCCCGCCGTCGAACCGACAGCCGCGAACTCAGCGTCGAGTGCTGAAGGCGAAAAGCATCACGCCAGGGAAAGCGATAAGTACCGTCCATGCCCATCCGTAGACGAGAGCCAGAACTCCGGGATCGGAACCGTCGGGACGAGGCATGTTGTAACTGACGTACTGAAGCGCGGCGGCGGCGAAGAAAACCAAGCCAATCATGCGGAACAGCCACTTTCTCATTGTTCTCACATCGCTACCTCGACAGCGCATATCATGCCGCTGGCAGCGCCGGAAAGCAATAAGGCCGCGCCACCACCGCAAACGAGGGAGCTGGGGGTATGAGCGGACCGATCGGCAACATCCATACGCTCGACGAAGCCGCCGCTCATCTGAGGATCAATAAGCGCACCGTCGCAAAGATTGCGAAATCGCACGGCCTGTGCACTCTCTCAGGCCGGAACTACTTGTTCAGTGATGAAGACCTGCGCGCCATCTGGGAAATTCAGCGATGCCCCTCAAGCTCACCCAACGGAAAGGCTCCGACAACTGGTACGTCAGGGGCACTGTCCGCGGACAAAGCATTTTCGAATCTACTGGCACATGCGACCGGAAAATCGCGGATCAAATCCGCGTCCAGACCGAAGGCAGGCTCCTCGCTGAAAGCGTCCACGGAAAGAAAGCGCTCATCACATTCGAAGAGGCAGCTGACGCCTATATTGCTGCAGGCGGATCCTCTCGGTTCCTGATCAAGGTTTCTCCGAAAGGCAAGATTTCTGGAATTGCCGCGCACTTCCGTGGCAAGTTTCTGAAGGATTTGGGGCAGGAAGATCTGGACCGGGCGGCGCGGATCCTCTTCCCGACAGCATCGGCCGAGACAAAGAACCGCCAGTGCTACACACCCTTCATCGCGGTGTGGAACAACGCCGTGGTCAACCAATGGGCGGATCCTCGTCAATGGCGCCGGCCACGCAAGCCCAAGGGCACTAACGTTGCAACACTGAAACAGGAGCGAGCAGGTAGCAAACCTGTGAGCTATGAGCGAGCTGCTACGTTTGTCGCGGCGATGACACCCGCCACCGCCCAAATCATGACCGCGCTATTCTATACTGGGATGCGGCCCATTGAGCTCTTCACTTTGGAAGCTGAGGAAGTGAACATCGATGCGAGGTGGATCACGCTCGACAAATCCAAGACAGGCGAGCCCCGAGGTGTCCCAGTGCATGATCTGCTGGTCCCGCTGCTGACGGCTCTAGTTGCACGTGGAGGCATAATCTTCCGGTCGCACAAAGGCGAACCATATCCACCGACAGAGGAATTTGGCGGCCAGATCGCAAGCTCTATCAGTGGCGCCCGTCGCCGACTGGCAAAATGTGGCGTGATCATCAGGGATATATCGCCTTATACCGCGCGTCACACCGTCTCAACGCAACTGGTTGTCAATGGGATTCACCCTCATATAAAAGACCAGATCCTAGGACACGCCGCGGACGATATGAGCCGACACTATACGCATGTTCCACAGAAGCCGCTGATCGAGGCGATCAATACACTTCCAGTACCGCCGAGTTGGCGGGCCTTCGACTGGTGGGAGGATCCCATCTACTGGTCTCGCCGCCTCCTTACTAAACAGCAACGCCAGCCACGTGAACGCCTCAAGGCGTAGTGGCATCCGCGAACTGGAAGGACAGGCCATGGCAGACACATCCTTCGAGTGGACCGACGCAACTTGGAACACTGTCGCCAGCTGCACCATCATGAGCGCCGGCTGCACTAACTGCTATGCTATACGAGTGGCGGCTCGCCTAGATCCCATCTGCATGGAGATATACCTGGGACTCACGCGGAAACGTGACGGGCTGGGGATGATATAGCGGCAATAAGCCGTAATTTGGCACCTGGACCTGTTGAGGGTACATCGGCTCTATCAGTAGCGATTTTAGTTGCGACCTGAGCATCGAGTTGATCGTATAGAACCCATGCGCAGAAAAGTATAACCGGCTCTATATGCCATTCTGCTCTTGATCTGCACCCCGATGTGATTAGACGTAATTCTTAAAGAGCCGGCAACATGGAGACTGCGCCGGTCATTTAAAACGTCCTATTTTAGGGGGGACAGGCTGCTCCGTTGCTTGTCGAAGCTCTACAAAAGTTTTTCCGTCCACAATTATCACGGCGGTCCCGTCCTTCAGGATCGCTTTTTTGATTTTCCCCTTAAATCCTCTAGTATGGTGCCTGAACTTAAACATAAGCTGCCGGACGCGAGCTGACCTTGCCTCGTCTTCTGCAACCGCCTTGTCAAGACGCGCCTTATAACCTACCGCTACATTCTCGGCACCTGAACCATATCTACTCAAAACCAATGGGACTTGCTCGTTTGCCCCTTTGGCGCCCTGCCCCTCTCTTCTAGTCGACGACAATTGGTGTAACGCTTTTAATTTGTAGGCGATATCAGCGGAATCCAAGAATATGCTCAAAGCTCCAGGCGCGACATGGCCGCTTAGCTCTCTTGCTAGAGCTTCTGCCGGTATGTCCTCCCATACCGCAGCATGTGCCAGTAGCAACCCGGTGGTGTAGATGAGATCGCTGTCTGCGCCGCCATCTAACTTAACACTTTCTAGAAACCTCCGAACTGCTTGGAGGAAAGTCTTCCTATTCGCCTCATTCGTTAAGCTTGCTTTCAAAGCAGGCATATCATCGGGCTCAAGGTTCCACATAGGGATCATTAGGATGCTTTCAGTGGCCAGAAGCTGGGAACTAAATGGATTTGATACTGAGCGAAAAGTTCTGCTGCAGCTAAGAGATGCGCTTCGACTTGATGATCCCTCATCCCATACCTACCTGATCGATTGGAGATCCTCCAAGTAGATGTCGGTGCGTGGAACTTGATTTCTCCGCCGATCCTGGCGCGCTTGTCTGTGGTAGACATCAGGAGCGACGGATGACCCAGCTTATAGTGACCCTTAGGCAATTCCGTCCCGCGGCCCATCGTGTAGATGAAGTCGCTATCTTCATTGATCACTTCTTCAACAGCAAACCACACATGGCCAACAAAATCGATTAGCCATAGGATCGGATGCACCCTATGAATGGCGCCAGGAATGAGGAGGCCATTTGTAGCGGTAGCTAAGTACTGCTTAATTTCGCCCGCAGTCTCGTTGCTCAACATCTGTAAGCTGGCAGGACGACAATGATACTCCTGCGCGAGAATGGGGCGTCCAGCCTCTAAGCAGGGACCATACTTCAGATCCAATTCATCACTTCCGGGAGAGACTGCTGCATCCGTCGTCATCACACCACAATTGCATAAATAACTGCCGCTTTCAATAGATCTAACCGCACCACTGCTGCCTTGGTCCCGCTGTGGACGATTGAGCCGCCACTACACGCATCTTCCCCAGTATCCCATTCTCAGGCGATCTATACACTTCCGGTGTAGGGCCAGCATGACGCCTTCGATTGGCGGTAAGATCCTTTTTTGTTGGTCCAGGCGCCTGTTCACGAAGCTGCAGCGTCAGCCACAAAACGGCTCGAGGCGTAGCTACGTTCAATCTCGAGGGTTCTTCCTGCGGCAGAAGGATCAGTCGAGTTAGAGGAACAGTCGCCGGCTTAATGCCGGCGCCATGCAGAGCGGCCAACCGTTTACTTGAGGACAGGCATGATGGGCAATTCCGCCTTGGCCTCCCACGAGATTTGGGAAACCAGCGAGCGGAAGTAAGGGTACGTGGCGAATTTACCGACCCGCTGAATATAACGCTCCTTGGCTTCGTCAGAAACTTCCGGAACGTTGCCATAAACGACCAAGTACCTGGCTTCTATCTTTAGGAGCCGCTTTTTGGCGACCTTCACCTCGGTTACCCAATCGAACTGACCGCCCAGAGTACCGACCTCAGCTTCGTGGAAGAGGTCGCTCATGAAGCCCTCAAACCCCCTCACGAGCCTCTTTTTCCCTTCAGCCTCATCTCTCAGCGCCGAAAAGTATTGTGGCTTCACGTTGAACTTAAAATCAACGAGGCGTATATCGATCAACTCAGCGTCACGCACCAAGCCGTTATACTCGACGACGTCATCCGCCACTTCAGGTGCAGTGTCCTTGACTTCTTCGTCCTGGGTCATGCCGCCACGCGCGGCTGCCGAGGCGCAGGCTTACCGCCATTGTCGTTCTGCATCATTACTGGTCGCCGATCCCTGCAGCTGGAATTGATCGCGCGCATTAGCATTGCAGTAGTCGTTTCACGATCGGCACTACGTGCGACTGCCGACACAGAATCCATTGCCGGACGGGTCCATGCGCTTTCGTCCAGCTTCACCGCCATGCCAGCTTGAGCGTAGTGGGGCTGAACAGACTGCGACGAAAAGTGGCACTGAAGGCCAAGCCCAAGAAAAATCTTTGCAATCGTATCAATGGTCAGGTTTGCATCGTCGCTCAATGCCTGCGACACCCAAGCCTGGCTCACACCCAGCTTGCGAGCAAGGTCCGCCTGGGACATGCCAGCATTGGCAAGCGCACGGAGGATTTCATATTGTGTATCGGCTTTCAGTTCCTCAGTTGCGAAGACCAGCGCCTCTTCGGCATTGGAAGGACCAAATTTCATTCATGACCTCCAGTCAAATATAATCTGCCATTTTACGAGCGGCAGCCTCTAGCTTGTCGCGGTCGGCTTCGTTTTGTTTTTTCGCGATATCAACCTCGGTGACTACAAAGCGGTTCCCGATGACGCATCCATACGCGCGCAACTGCCACGCTTTGAAGGCGTAAACAGAAAGCTGGGTCCCACGTTTGTCACCCGTGGAAAACTTTCCTTCAAATTTGAGTTGTTCATTTGTGAGAAATTCAAACCCGTCATCGCAAAACTTTTGCATCCACTTTTGACAACGTGCGAGTTGCTGCCGGTCAGCTTTCTTGAGATGCCGTTCAACCTGCCCCGTCATCATGACGTCGAACTTTCTGCCGGAGCAAACTTTTATTAGATCGGTCATTCAATCCAGCCGGAGCCTTAAGTTATAACTTAATCCTTGACAATGGGTGAATCAAGGAACTTCGTCGATTGCATGCGGGAGTACGGCGGAAGAATCGTAATTTGGATCGGCATATAACTAAGGACGAAATTGCATTATTGCAAATCCATCTCGTGCATAATCAGAGCAGAGACGAAATGTTTATTTGGAAACGTCAGGTCTATCTGAAGCTTACATTCTCCTACCTTCATCCTTGGTAAGGGAGAGGCCGAGAGTTCAAATCTCTCTAGCAGCACCATTTCCTCATCATTTTGCTTGAAACCGAGTGCCGGTTTTCTTCGGCTGCCGCGATGACTTTGCAATCGCCCTACAGCGCCGGAGATCGCTCGTTGGTCGTATCGTCGTCCCCGGCTGCATTCGCATCGGCGAGCTTCACGAACTCGACGCCTCTCGCCTTCAAAGCCAGAATGGCACGGGCAATGCCCTCGCCGGCTGCGTGGCTCGGCTGGTTGATGTGGGAAATCACCACATCGCCGTCCTTGGCCGAAGCTATGCGTCTTTCCGTCGCCTGTGCTCCCAGCAGGGAGCCGTCGTCGCCATTCAACGAATAGCCGGCGATCCTGTAGCCCATAGCGCGGATTTCATGGATGGCCGACAGGTCGTACCTCGCCGTGGCGCCGCGGAACCACCGGGGCGCCGGCAGGCCCGCAGCCAGCATGGCCTCGGCTCCCCGCGCCACTTCCCGGCCGACAGCTTCCGGCGATCCCGCCGCAGCAATGCCATAGATTGCCACCGGCAGATCCACAGCGGGAACATGGTTTTCGCCGTGATTTTCCACCTCGAACAGATCCGGATTTTGCAGGAAGATTGCCACCGCCTGCGGATTGCTGCGCAGCCACCGCGCAGTGACGAAGATGGTCGCCGGCACGCTTTCGTGCACCAGGGTCGTCAGGATGCGCTCGTCGGCCTTGCCCATGCAGGCATCGAAGGTCAGCGCGATCCGCGGCGCCTTGGCATTGCCGGAGCGGGAAACATGCAAATGCGGCTCGACCAGCTTCTGCGGCTGTGACGGCCGCTTGGGCGACGGCGCGGAGCCCGCATCGGCGACAGGCGCCGCGGGCGTGCCATGGATGTCAGCGGCGGCCTCGGCGGCAACCGCAAACGGCGATAAGGTCAACAGGCCGAAAACGGCAAGGGCGCAGCGCATGAAATACTCGTCGAGTGCAAAGACACGCCTGCTTTAGCGTCAGAGGCTGCACGGCGCCATGCGTCCACCAACACTGCCGCCTTGCAATAACATGTTGGCTAGAGCGCTGCAGCTAGAAGCGGACCGAAGCCAAACGGGTCTGAAGCGATTTCAAGTCTTCCGCCTTGCGCGCCGCCAGCCCCTTTTCCCAGCGGATCGCCGTATCGACAATCAGGTCGAGATCGTCGTGGCGGGGCGTCCATTCGAGCAGACGCCTGGCCAGCGTGGAATTCGCGACGACGCTTGCGGCGTCACCCGGCCTGCGCGGTCCATAGCGAATATCGAATTTGCGGCCGCCGATCCTTTTCACCGCTTCCAGCACTTCGAGCACGGAATAGCCCTGTCCATAGCCGCAATTGGCGATCAGCGGCTCGCCGCCACGCCGCAGGTAGCTCAAGGCCCGCAAATGCGCGTCGACCAGATCGCTCACGTGGATATAGTCGCGGATGCCCGTGCCGTCGGCGGTGGGGTAGTCGGTGCCGTAGACATCGACGCCGCGGCGCTTGCCCAGCGCTGCTTCGCAGGCGATCTTGAGCAGATGCGTGGCGCCTTCCGTGGAAAGTCCGGTCCGACCAAGCGGATCGGCACCGGCGACGTTGAAATACCGCAGGGCCACGAAGCGGAAGTCATAGGCCGCGGCCGCATCCCGCAGCATCAGCTCCGACATCAGCTTCGATTGGCCATAAGGATTTTTGGGGCAAAGCGGCGCCGTTTCCAGGACCGGAGTTTCGTCCTTCTGCTCGCCATAGACGGCGGCGGTGGACGAAAAAACGAAATGGCGGATGCCGGCGTCGACGGCGGCCGCCGCCAGAAAGCGTGTATTGCCGGTGTTGTTTTCATAATAGTCGAGCGGTCGGGCCACGGACTGGGGCACGACGATGGAGCCTGCAAAATGCAGGATGGCGTCGATACGGTTTTCGGCAAAGACTTGTTTCAGGGCAATCGGGTCGCCGACATCGCCGAGATAGAATTTTGCTTCCGTCGGCACCGCCCAGCGAAACCCCGTCGACAGACGATCGAGGACCACGACATCCTCGCCGGCATCGAGCAGAGCCCATGCCATGTGGCTACCAATATAACCTGCACCCCCGGTGACGAGAACCGCCATATCGATACTTCCCTGCGCTTGTTGTTGTGCGCAGGGAAACACAGGCGATCTTCATCATTGCTTACCTTGGAAAGCGACGACGAAGTATATCGGCAAATACAGCTAAGGGCGCGCTGACAAGATCAGTCAAATTTTAGCCAACCGGCACCTCATAGGCGGGTGATATAGCCGGCCAGCCGCTCTGCGGCCTCCTCCATCTGCTTCGGATCGCGCAGGAAGCAGGCCCGCAGGAAGAGCTCGCCGCCCGGACCAAAGGCAGAGCCGGGAGCCAGGGCGACGCCGATCTTGTCGACGATATCCAGCGCCGCGCGCCGGCTGTCGGTCACGCCATCCACCTTCAGGAAGGCGTAGAGCGCGCCATCCGGCTTCAGCGTCTGCACACGGTTGGTGGCGATCAATGCGTCGCATAGTATGTCACGCGATTTGCGGGCACGGTCGATATTTGCTTCTACGAACTCATCCCCATCGTTTAGGGCGGTCACGGCGCCGCGCTGCATGAATTGGGCGACACCGGAATTGGAATACTGGATCAGGTTCTCGATCACCTGGCCGATTTCCGGCGGAGCGACAAGCCAGCCGACGCGCCAGCCGGTCATTGACCAGTTCTTCGAGAAGGAATTTGCGAAGATGACGCGGTCGCCTTCCTCCATGACATCCAGGAAGGAGGGAGCACGAATGCCTTCCCCGTAATAGTAGCGGGCATAGATCTCGTCGGCGACGATCCAGATGCCGTGCTTGCGCGTCAGCGCCAATATGCTCCTGAGGTCGTCAAGCGTGGCTGTCCAGCCGGTCGGGTTGGACGGCGTATTGATGAACAGCGCCTTGGTCTTCGGCGTGATGACCGCTTCCAGCTTGCCGATGTCGAGCGCCCAGCGGCCGCCGGTGAATTCGAGCGGCAGGCCAATGGCGTGAGCGCCCGATATCTCGATTGCCGAAACGATGTTGGGCCAGGTGGGCGACAGGTAGACCATTTCGTCGCCCGGAGACGTGACCGCCTGCACCGCAAGCATGATGGCGTGCATGCCGGAGCCGGTTACATAGAAATGCTCCTGGGAGAGCGACACCGAGAAGTGGCGGGCGTAATAATCCGAAAGAGCCTGCCTTAGTTCGGGAATGCCGCGCTGCCAGGTATAGAAGGTTTCCCCACCCAGCAATGCCTCCGTTGCGGCCCGGTTAACAAAATCCGGGCTCGGCAGGTCCCCCTCGCCGGCCCAAAGGGGAATGAGCCCTTTGCGACCGCGAGCATAGTTGATCACTTCAACAATTCCGCTTTCAGGAGCGGAAATGGCGCGGGGGCTGAGGCTGGCGAGGATCGACATGGAAATTTCCTGTTGTGCTGCCCCTGTTTAGCCCAAAAACAGCGGAAGATCCCATGACATTCCGTGAGACGCACATCGATTTCCTTGATCGATGAGCTTCTTGTGCCTTGCTCGCACCGCTATCTCGTCTTGAGGATGTCGCGGATTTCGCTCAGCAACTGGATGTCGGCCGGGGGCGGAGCTGGCTTTGCTTCCGGCGGCTTCTTTTCCTCCATGCTGCGGAGCTTGTTGACGCCCTTGACCATCAGGAAAATGATGAAGGCGAGGATCACGAAATTGATGAAGACGGTGATGAAACTCCCATATGCGAAGACCGCACCCTGCTCGCGAGCCTGCGCAAGGGTCGGAGCGGTCACAGCGCTCGACAGGGGAATGAAATAGTCCGAGAAATCGAAACCGCCGCCGGTGATGGCCCCGACGACCGGCATGACGATATCCTTTACCAGCGAATTGACGATTCCGGTAAAGGCGCCGCCGATGATGATCCCGACTGCAAGGTCGATGACGTTTCCTTTGGCGATGAAGGAGCGGAACTCACCGATAACGGACATGAAAAGCCTTCCACATGATTGGATCCGGATTGGAACAATATTAGCGCAGCTTGCTCATCTGGAAAGGCCGGATCGATAGCTGAAGTCGTAAGGATATTGAACCTTTTGCTGATAGCGCCAGCGATTTCCAAGCCGCCGCTTTTCCCCTAGTGTCGCCGTGCCGCATTGTTTGCGGGGAGGAGCAATGCTTCCAGGCTGGATCATTTTCGTTTCTGCCTTCGGGTATGTCCTGTTGCTGTTTGTAGTGGCAAGTTATGGCGACAGGCGAAGCCGGATCTTCGGCGTGCCGAAGGCCGGACGTCCGATCGTCTATGCCCTGAGCCTTGCCGTATACTGCACCTCATGGACCTATTTCGGCGGCGTGGGTTTGGCCTCACAGCGAGGGCTGGAATTTACCGGCATCTATATCGGACCCATCCTGGCCTTCACCCTCGGCATGCCGGTGATCCGCCGCATCGTCGATCTTGCCAAGGCGGAAAAGATCACTTCGGCGGCCGATCTCGTGGCGGCGCGCTATGGCAAGAATTCTACCGTCGCCATGATTGTCGCACTGATCGCGCTGGTCGGTGCCATTCCTTATATCGCGCTTCAGCTGAAGGCGGTGTCTAGTTCCGTCGCCGCCATGGTCAACCCCTCCGACTACGGGATCGGCAGCGGCAATCTCTACTTCGTAGACCTGGCGCTGATCGTGACCCTGCTGATGGCCTGTTTTGCTGTGATGTTCGGCACGCGCCATACGGATGCCACCGAACATCAGGACGGGCTCATTCTTGCCGTGGCGATGGAATCGGTCGTCAAGCTCATCGCCTTCGCCACAGTCGGCCTGTCGGTTCTCTTCATCTTCTTCGACGGGCCGGCCGATCTCGTTACGAAGGCTTCTGAAAGCCCGCTGGTGACGTCGGCGCTGTCCTACGAAACGCCGCTCAGCCGCTGGCTCACGCTGATCCTGCTTTCCGCCTTTGCCATCGTCATGCTGCCGCGCCAGTTCCACGTCACCGTCGTGGAGAATCGCACGGCGCGCGAAAGAAAGGTCGCGGGCCTCCTCCTGCCGCTTTACCTCATCGCCATCAACATATTCGTCCTTCCCGTCGCCATTGCCGGTTTGATTACCTTCGGCGGCACAGGCGATGCGGATCTTTATGTCCTGACGCTGCCGCTTGTCGGGCAACAGCCGGTGGTGACGCTGATTACCTTCATTGGCGGGTTTTCGGCCGCCACGGCCATGGTCATCGTCGAATCCGTCGCCCTGTCGATCATGGTCTCCAACGACATCATCATCCCGATCTTCCTGCGCCAGAAGCTGATGACGACCCGGTTCGGGCAGCGGAGTGACTTCACCCACAGCCTGTTGAACATCCGCCGGATGTCGATCTTCGCCGTGCTGCTGCTCGGCTACGGCTATTACCGCATGGCCGACAGCCAGTCCGGCCTGGCTTCCATCGGGCTCTTGGCATTCGCCGCCATAGCGCAGGTTGCCCCAGCGCTTTTCGGCGGCCTGGTTTGGCGGCGCGCCAATGCGCGCGGCGCCATCCTCGGCATGTCCTTCGGCTTCCTGGTCTGGGCGTACCTGCTTTTCCTTCCAAGCCTCGGCGGTCCTGACAATTCCTATGTTGCGGCAGCCGTGCTCAATTTCGTCTTTCCCGGCACGACAATATTTGCCGGGCCCGAAACGGACCCGCTCGTCAACGCGACGATCTTCAGCCTCACCCTCAATACGCTCGCCTTCGTGCTTGGCTCGCTGTCACGCAATCCGCGGCCTCTGGAAAGGCTGCAGGCGGGCATTTTCGTCAAGCGGCAGCTGCGGTCGCAATTTGCCACCCGCGGCTGGAAAACCCGCGTCAGCGTCGGCGACCTGAAGACCGCGATCGCCCGCTACCTCGGGGAGGAGCGGATGCAGCGCTCCTTTTCCAATTACGAGAAGACCGCCGGACGGCGGTTCAGCGACGAACAGCCTGCCGATATGGCCATGGTGCATTTTGCCGAGCAGCTTCTGGGAAGCGCCATCGGCTCATCCTCCGCCCGCCTGGTGTTGTCGCTCATTCTTCAGAAGGCCGAAGATGCCAGCGCCGATACGGCCTGGCTCCTCGATCAGGCCAGCGAGGCGCTGCAATATAATCAGGACATGCTGCAAACGGCGCTGTCGCAGATGGATCAGGGCATTGCCGTCTTCGACAACTCCGAACGGCTGACAATCTGGAACCGCCGCTTCCGCCATTTGCTCGATCTGCCCGAACATGTAGGACAGGTCGGCTTTCCGCTTGCGGACATGCTCGCCATCCTCGCCGAACGCGGTGATATTGCAGTGGGCGGACAGGCGGCCGTGATCCAGCAGTTCAAGACGCTCGATGCCCCCTTCTCGCTTGTGCTGCAACAAGGCAGCCGGATCATCGAAGTCCGCTCTAATGCCATGCCGGACCAGGGCATCGTCGCCACATTCACCGATATCTCGGATCGGGTAGCGGCGGACAAGGCGCTGAAACAGGCCAATGAAACGCTGGAGCAGCGCGTCGGTGAGCGCACCGGGGAGTTGATGCGCGTCAACCATGCGCTGGCCGAAGCCCGCGCAGCGGCCGATGAGGCCAATCTCAGCAAGACCCGATTCTTTGCAGCCGCCGGCCATGACATCCTGCAGCCGCTCAACGCCGCCCGCCTGTATTCTTCCGCGCTCGTTGAACGTATGGGGAATGCGGATCCGAATGCCGGTCTCGTGCGCAATGTCGATTCGGCGCTGGAATCGGTGGAAGCCATTCTCGGTGCGGTTCTCGATATTTCCCGTCTCGATACCGGCGCCATGCAGCCGCGTATCGCTTCCGTGGCGCTGGACGATCTGCTGAAGCGCATCGAAACCGATTACGCGCCGATGGCACGCGAGAAGAACCTCAAATTCGTGGTGATGCCGACCTCCCTGCGCGTTCATTCGGACGTCAACCTGCTGCGCCGGCTGATCCAGAACCTGGTGTCCAATGCCATCAAATATACGATCAGCGGCAAGGTCCTGGTCGGCGCCAGGCGGCGCGGCAGCCGGGTGGTGATCGAAGTCTTCGATTCCGGCATCGGCATTCCGTCCTCCAAGTTCCGCACCGTCTTCAAGGAATTTGCAAGGCTCGACGAGGGCGCAAGGACGGCGGCCGGCCTCGGCCTCGGCCTTTCCATCGTCGACCGGATTTCGAAGGTTCTCGAGCATCCGGTCGAGCTCCAGTCGCTGCCGGGGCGCGGCACGATATTCCGTGTCGACATGCCGCGAGACCGCACCGTCCAGAAGCCGCTCGGACGGGCCGACGGCCCGCAAAGGCGCCGGCGTTCGCAGCCGCTCAGCGGGCTGCGCGTGCTGTGCATCGACAACGAGCCGCAGATCCTCGAAGGCATGGCGCTGCTTCTGACCGGCTGGGGCTGTACGGTCGGGCAAGCGGGCTCGCTGACCGCGCTTGAACAGATGATCGCCAATCGCGAGCCGCCGCCCGATATCATCATCGGCGACTACCATCTCGGCGACGGCACCGGCATCGACGCCATACTCGAACTGCGGGCGGCCTATGGAGTTGAAATCCCCGCCCTCCTCGTGACTGCCGACCGAAGCCCCGAAGTGCGGGCGGAGGCGGAGCGGCACGATATCGGCGTCCAGCACAAGCCGCTGCGCCCCGCCGCCCTGCGGGCGCATCTCACACAGGTTGCAGGCGTCAAGCGCATCGCTGCCGAATAGTTGCCGCAGATCTCCTACCTCAAGCGTTGCCTGCGCGTCATCACGGACAGTTTACGCCGGAAGTGGGCTTCGGCGTATTAGCCGGGAACCCTCCGGCTTTTTGCTGCGTTAAGCGCCTGAATCCTGGCCCGCAGAGGCCTTACAGGGACCGAGCGGCGGCAGCTTCCGGGACCGGCAGACGGAGAGAGCAGCCGATGAAACGCTTTGAAATCATTGACGGAATGCGGGGCTATTTCCTCGTGTTCATGGTCCTGAACCACCTCATCTTCGCCGGTGGCTATCTGCTCGTCAAAATCAACCACAACCAGCTGGCCTTTGTCGAGGACGCCCAGGGCTTCGTGTTTCTGTCCGGCCTGATGATCGGCATGGTCTATGCCCGCAAGATGATGAAGAGCGGCTATGCCGCCGGCCGCTCGGCGATCTACAGCCGGGCGTTCGAACTTTATCGTTATGCCATGGGCATCGTTCTGGTTGTGCTGGCCGCCCAGATGCTGCTGCCGGGCGCCTATTCCATCTGGTTCAACTGGCTCGGCTACACGACCTTCGACGACCCGCTGCGTTTGGCCGCCATAGCCACCTTCCTTTACCAGCCGACCTTCATGGACATCCTGCCGCAGTATATCGTCTACATGCTGTTTGCGCCCATGCTGGTGAAGCTCGTTCTCGACGACAAATGGCATTACGTGCTGGCCGGCTCGCTAGTTCTGTGGATGGCGGGACAGCTCGGCCTGCAGCAGATCGTCACGACGCCGCTCCACGAGATGATCATGGGCCCCGACAACCAGGGTATCCGCGTCTCGTTCAACCTGCTCGGCTGGCAGATCGTCTTCTATTCCGGCCTGGTTCTCGGCGCCCTGACCTCGTCCGGCAAGATCAACTGGAGCCGCATCCTGTCACCCGACAATACCTTCATCCCGAAAATGGCGCTGTTGATGGTTGCCTTCTTCCTGCCCCTGCGGCTGATCACCGCCCACGAACTGATGCCGCCGCACATGATCGGTAAGTTCGCGTCAATGGAAATCCGTGCCGATTTCGGTCCGGTCTATCTCCTGAACTTCGCAGCCGTCGCCATGCTGATCACCTGGCTGATCGTTGCAGGCCCCAAGCACAAGGCGCTCTGGGTCCAGAAGATTTCGACAGCCATCACTTGGGTCTTCTCGCTGCGCTACCTGCAACTGCTCGGCCGCCACTCGCTTTACGTCTATGTCTGGCATGTCGGCATCGTTTACTTCGTTTATTATTTCGACGGCCGCTCGCCGGAACTCAACGAGCTGACCAAGACAGCCATTGCCCTCGTCGCCGTCGGTCTTCTGTCGGTCCCCGCTCTCTGGCGCGAACGCGACAAGCTGTTCGGCAATGCGCCTGCGAATGCACAGGCGGCCAAGGCGCCGCAGCCGAAGCCTGCCGGCCCTCAGCAGATGGTGGTGCGCTGATCCCAATCACCTGGCCATGCAATCGAGAATCAAAGGCGGTGGATTTTCACCGCCTTTTCTTTTCCCTCTTACAATTTCGGCGTCACCATTTCGAAGCGGTCGCGAATGGTCGAGCAGAAATCGCCACCGAGCCGGGCAATCGCATCGATGCGCGCCGGATCGACATGCAGCCGGTCATCCACCACGCCTGGCTGATAATGCGCATAAACGATCTCCCCCATGATGATCTGCCGCGACCGGCCAAGCTCCAGCGTCACATGGCGGCGGCATTCGAAGGCGGCAGGCGCCTCGGCAATATAGGGTGAGGTCACCTTGACGCCGGGCAACGCGGTGAGGCCCGCCTGCTGCAATTCGTCGACGCCTTGCGGATATTTGGCGGCACAGACATGCATGGCCTCGGCAATCGCAAAGGACACGATGTTGACGGTGAACACTTCTGTCATGCGGATATTGTGGCCGGTATGCTTGAAGGACATGTCGGGATTGTTTTCCACTCCGAGCGCCAGGATGGGCGGATCGGCGGAAAGGCAGTTGAAGAAGGAAAAGGGCGCGGCATTGATGCGGCCCTCCTCGTCAACCGTGGTCACCAGCGCGATCGGCCGCGGAATGATCGTGCCGATCATCAGCTTATAACGCTCCCGCTCCGTCAGCGTCGTGAAATCGAAGCCCGTCTTGCTGCTGCCGGCCGGCTCTGCTTGTCCCCTCATGTCCGTCACATCTGCCCCTTTCATAATGTCTTGCCGCATTGCAGCATAGCCTCAAGGGGTAAAGGCTTGGCCACTGGCTGGCAACAGGTGCCGGTCCGAAGGCGGCACGGTCTGTCGCTTCACCTGGTTCAATTGCCCGGGTTTAATCGCTGGCCGGACGCACCTGCTCGACCGACAGGGAACCGGCCGGCAATGGCTGCAGGAGTTCGGTCTCCGGCCTGGAATGATGGAGCCAGTGGGGCCAGTCATGCGGGCGCAGCACGACCACCTGGCGGTTGTGGATGGGCGCCACATCCGGCCCCGGCGCCGTGGTGAGCATGGTGAAGGCCGGCGGCTGGTTGCCCTGGCCCTCGCGCCAAAGCCCGGCAATGCAGAGAAAGGGTGCGTGGTTTAGCGTGAAGCGGTGCTTGGCCTTCGGATATTTGGTGCCGGTGAACTCGAAAAAGGCGGAGGCCGGGATGAGGCAGCGGCGGCTGTCCGAAAACGAGCGGCCCTCGGAGCGGAAGTTGAACACCGGTCCGGCTTTCTTGCCGGGCGGGGCCGGAAATCCGAAACGCATGGGTGAGAGCGTGACCTCACCGCCTTCGTCCAGGCGCATCACCGGGCCAAGATCGCCGATGCGAATATCGTCGGCTTGCGGCAAATCCGCCTCGCCCTGATGCGCGGCAGCAGCGAGCTCCACCTCCCCCAGCGCCTGACGGTATTCCGCATAGCGGATATGTTGTTCGTAGTCATTGCACATGGGGGAGGATGTAGGGCGGGAGGGGTGGGTGGGGGAGAGGTCGACTAACTGCTTCCGCCACAAGGATGAGGACGCATGCCCCCCCTTTTTCATCCCGGCCTTGAGCCGGAATCCAGCCGCCGTGCGTCTGCACGGCGAGATTACCTTTGCGGGGCTGGAAGAGAGTCTATCGCGCCGCCGGCGCGGCGCTGCTGGATTCCTGTGACGAGCACAGGAATGACGGAGGAGAGGCAGTGGGGTGCGCTTTCCGTCAAAGTCCGTGCAGGTAGTGTGCGATGTCGCTCCATTCCGGATTCATGGTCTCGATCAGGTTGAGCTTCCAGGCCCTCGGCCACTTCTTGATCGTCTTCTCCCTCCTGATTGCATCAACAATCAGATCATGCTCTTCGAACCAGACAAGGGTTTTTACGCCGTAGCGGCTGGTGAAGCCCGGCGTGAGCTCGTTCTGATGCTCGTATAAGCGCCCCGGCAAGTCGCTCGTCACGCCAGTGTAGAGCGTGCCGTTCCGCCTCGATGCCAGAATGTAGACATAGCCCTTGCGCATATCAGGATGATGCCACGGCGCGCTGCCAAGACAAGAGACTGACGTTGCGGCATGTGTCTCCGGCACGACATAGGAGTGCGACCTTCTCCTCCGTCATCCCGGCCTTGAGCCGGGATCCAGCCGCCGTGCGTCTGCACGGCGAGAGAACCCACCGCAGGGACTAGAAGAGAGTCTTCTGCGCAGCCGACGAGGCGCTGCTGGATTCCTGTGACAAGCACAGGAATGACGAAGGAGAGGGAGTGCGGCTCAATCATTGTTCGAGTCCCTTCTCCTTGATCCCCCAAAGACACCTCAGAAGCTAGCCTAAGCCGCCTTCCCCACCTCACCATACGGGTCAAACCGTGTGTAGAACGTCTGGCCCTTTTCCGCCATTTCCTTGAGTAGCGGTGTCGGCTTGAAATGGTCGCCATATGTGGCCGCCAGCTTTTCCGCCAGCGCCACGAAGGCCTTCACGCCCATGCCGTCGATATAGCTGAGGGTTCCGCCGGTATAGGGCGCAAAGCCGAAGCCGAGGATGGAGCCGACATCGGCTTCGCGCGGATCGGTGACGATGCCTTCTTCCATCGTGCGGGCGGCTTCCAGCGCGATCGTCACCAGCAGGCGCTGCTTGAGGACGGCGACGTCCACGTCGGCAGCGGGTTTTTGCGGGTAGAGCTCCTTCAAGCCCGGCCAGAGCGACTTCTTGGCGGGCTTGGCCGGGTAATCATAAAAGCCTTTGCCGTTCTTGCGGCCGCGCCGGTCGAGTTCGTCGACCATTTTGTCGATCAGCTTCATATGCTGCGGCTTGACGGACGCCCCGCCCAGATCGGCGATCGAAGCGCGCATGATCTTCTGGGACAGATCGACGGCGACCTCGTCGTTGAGCGACAGCGGGCCGACCGGCATGCCGGCCATCTTGGCGGCATTCTCAATCATCGCCGGCGGCACGCCCTCGATCAGCATGTCATAGGCTTCGTTGATATAGCGGAAGACGCAGCGGTTGACATAAAAGCCGCGCGTGTCGTTGACGACGATCGGCGTCTTCTTGATGGCAGCGACGAAATCCAGCGCCACGGCAATCGCCCTGTCGCCCGACTGCTTGCCGAGGATGACCTCGGTCAGCATCATCTTTTCCACCGGCGAAAAGAAATGCACGCCGATGAACTGGTCCGGACGCCTGGAATTTTCGGCGAGGCCGGTGATCGGCAGGGTCGAGGTATTGGATGCGAAGATGGTGGTTTGCGGGATGACGGCTTCGACCGCCTCGATAACCGCCTTCTTGACATTGCGATCCTCGAACACCGCCTCGACAACGAATGACGCATCGGAAAGCGCCGCATAATCGACTGTCGGGGTGATCAGCGACAGGAGCTTTTCTCCGTCCTCCTTGGTCATCCGGCCTTTGCCGATCTGCTCGGCGACCAGCTTTTCGGAATGGGCCTTGCCCTTATCCGCAGCTTCCTGGTCGCGGTCGATCAGGATGACGGGAATGCCGGCGGCGGCCGTCACATAAGCGATCGAGGCGCCCATGAAGCCGGCGCCGACGACGCCCACCTTCTTGAACTCGGTTTTCGGCTGGCCGGCCGGGCGGCGCGCGCCCTTGCCCAGCTCCTGCATGGAGATGAACAGCGAGCGGATCATCGAAAAGGCTTCGGTGGTCTGCAGGATCTGCGTGAAATAACGCTGCTCGACCTTGAGCGCGGTGTCGAAGGGCAGTTGCAGGCCCTCGTAGACGCATTTGAGGATAGCGAGCGCGCCGGGATAATTGCCGGCCGATTCACGCCGCAGGATGGCGGGTGCTGCTGGGAAAAGCTGGGCTGCCGCCGGCGTCCAGACGCCGCCGCCGGGTACCTTGAAGCCCTTCTCGTCCCAGGGAGCGACAGGCTTCAGGCCGTCCTTGATCATCTGCCTGGCGGCATTGACCAGCTCGGCGGGCTCAACGACCTGGTGCAGGAGGTTCATGGCCTTGGCGCGCTGCGGGGTCAGCGACGAGCCGGTGGTCATCATCTGCAGGGCGTCCTGGGCATTGGCCAGGCGCGACACGCGCTGGGTGCCGCCGGCGCCGGGGAAAATGCCGACCTTCACTTCCGGAAGCGCGATCTTCACCGACTTGGAATTGGAAGCGACGCGGCCGTGGCAGGCAAGCGACAGCTCGAAGGCACCGCCCATGCAGGTGCCGTTGATGGCGGAAACCCAGGGCTTGCCATTCGTCTCGATCTTGCGGAACAGCCAGGTCATGCGGCCCGCGACATCGAACAGTTTCTGGGCAGCGCTGGCCGGATCCCTGGCCTTCTCCTCGGCCAGCATGGAGAACATGCCGCGGATCATGGTGAGATCGGCACCGCCGGAAAAGGAGGACTTGCCAGAGGTGAAGACGACGCCCTTGACCGCCTCATCGGCGACCGTCTGGGCGAGGATGGCTTCCAGCTCATCCATCACCTCGACGGTGAAGACATTCATGGATTTGTCGGGCATGTCCCAGGTGACGAGGGCAATGCCGTCAGCATCGGTTTCGACGGTGAAATTGGTATAGGTGGTCATGATGGTTCTCCTCCCGATCTCAGACGCGTTCGATGATCGTTGCCGTGCCCATGCCGGCGCCGATGCAGAGCGTGACCAGCGCCGTGTTCAGGTCACGGCGTTCGAGTTCGTCGAGCACGGTGCCGAGGATCATCGCGCCGGTTGCGCCGAGCGGATGACCCATGGCGATGGCGCCGCCATTGACGTTGATCTTGTCGTGGGGAATGTCGAAGGCCTGGCAATAGCGCAGCACCACGGCGGCAAAGGCTTCGTTGAGCTCGAAGAGGTCGATGTCGGAAATCTTCATGCCGGAACGCTTCAGCAGCTTTTCCGTGACGTCGACCGGGCCGGTCAGCATCAGCGCCGGATCGGAACCGATATTGGCAAAAGCGCGGATGCGGGCACGCGGCTTCAACCCCATCGACACGCCGCCATCCTTGGAGCCGAGCAGCACGACGCTGGCGCCATCGACGATGCCCGACGAATTGCCCGCATGGTGGACATAAGTGATGCGCTCGACTTCCGGATGGGCCTGGATGCCGACGGCCTCGAAGCCGCCCATCTCGCCCGGCATCTGGAAGGAGGGGTTGAGCGAGGCCAGCGACTGCATGTCGGTGGTCGGGCGCATATGCTCGTCGCGGTCGAGAATGGTCAGGCCGTTCTGGTCCTTGACCGGGATAACCGACTTATCGAAATAGCCGTTTTCCCAGGCCTTGGCAGCGCGCTTCTGGCTTTCGACGGCATAGGTGTCGACGTCGTCGCGGGAAAAGCCGTATTTGGTGGCGATCAAGTCGGCCGAGACGCCCTGCGGCATGAAATAGGCCGGGAAGTTGACGGACGGATCCATGTACCAGGCACCGCCGGACATGCCCATGCCGACGCGCGACATGCTTTCGACGCCGCCGGCGATGACGATATCGTCGGAACCGGCCATGACCTTGCCGGCCGCGAAGTTGACGGCGTCGAGGCCCGAAGCGCAGAAGCGCGAGATCTGCATGCCGGGCGCCCGGTTGGAATAGCCGGCCTCGAAGGCGGCGGCCTTGGGGATGACGGCGCCGGCATCCATGACCGGATCGACGCAGCCCATGATGATGTCGTCGACGGTGGATGTGTCGAGCCCGTTGCGGTCGCGGATGGCTTCCAGCGTCTTCGCCGCGAGGCGGACGGAGGGAACCTCATGCAGCGATCCATCCTTCTTGCCACGGCCGCGCGGGGTGCGCACGTGGTCATAAATGAAGACTTCGGTCATGGTGTCATCTCCCATATTGGCTTGACCCCTCTTCGGGGGGTGGCGCTGCGGCGCCTGAATTTACCTACTCAAACAGCGACGAAACGCGCGCCAGGACGTCATCGGTGATGAAATCAGGAGCCTTTTCGACAAAACGACCGGCGCGGGCCTTTATGTCCACGGCGCGTATCTGGTGGCAAAGGACAACGCCGGTTGCCTGGGTCCCCGCTCCGGATAGAGAAACTGCATACCCGGCGGTTCGCGCAAAATGGCCCCCTGAAGTAATCGGCGCGACGATCTGAGTCCCATGCTGATTGACGATCCGTGGCGAAAGAACTAACGCATACCGAGCCTTTGCCTGCTCCCGCCCCCGCGTCGGTTCCAGATCAACAAACCAGATGTCGCCTCGCTCCATCAGTCTATTACCTCGTTACCGACGGACGGCATGTCCAGCCACTCCTGCTCCTCGGGAGTACGCTCCGGCCACGGAGTCCACTCCGCTACAAGCTCCTCGACAGAGTATCGAGGTCGAGCGCGCGGCGTTGCGACCAATTTGCCGTCCTGTACGGAAACGTCGAGCTTGGCATTGGCTGAAAGGCCAAGCTCTTCCAAGACCGGCTTCGGGATCGTCATGATCACCGAGCCCCCCACATTCCGCAAAGTCGACGTCGCCATGTCTGCCTCCGTAAAAGTTATATAGATGTATAACTTTTCAGCTCATCCAGCAATCAAAACGCTTCGGCGGCCAGTTCCATTACCGTGTCGGCGCCGGCCTCGATGCGCGCCTTGCGCACCACCGTCTCGGGCATGATCTTCTCCATGAAGAACTTTGCCGTGATCAGCTTGTTCTTCAGGTAGTCCTCGCGGGCATCGCCGGCGGCCAGACGATCCTGGGCTGCCTTGGCGATCTTCGCCCACATGTAGCCGAGCGTCACGAGGCCGAAGAGATGCATATAGTCGGTGGAACCTGCCCCAGCATTGTCGGGCTTGGCCATGGCGTTCTGCATGAACCACATGGTGGCCGCCTGCAGGTCGTTCAAGCCCTTCTTGAGGCCCTTGGTATAGAAGGCCATATTTTCATCGGCACGATTTTCCTCGCAGAAATCGCCGATTTCCTTGAACATGGCCATGACGGCACGGCCACCGTTGAGGGCCAGCTTGCGGCCGACGAGATCGAGTGCCTGAATGCCGTTGGCGCCTTCGTAGATCATCGCAATGCGGGCATCGCGGACATACTGGCTCATGCCCCATTCCTCGATATAGCCATGGCCGCCATAAACCTGCTGGGCCATGACTGCATGGTCGAAACCCTTGTCGGTCAGCACGCCCTTCAAGATCGGCGTCGCAAGGCCAAGCAGATCGTCCGCATTCTGACGTTCTGCCGGATCCTCCGAGCGGTGGGCAATGTCGGACTTCAGCGCTGTCCAGAGGAGAAAGGCGCGGCCGGCTTCGTTGAAGGCCTTGATGGTCATCAACGTGCGGCGGATGTCCGGATGGACGATGATCGGATCGGCCTTCTTGTCCGGCGCCTTGACGCCCGACAAGGAGCGGCCCTGGATGCGTTCGCGGGCATAGGCAACGGCGTTCTGATAGGCGACTTCGGCAATCGACAGTCCCTGCAGGCCGACGCCGAGGCGAGCCTCGTTCATCATCACGAACATGGCAGACAAGCCCTTGTTCTCGGCGCCAATCAGGTAGCCGGTCGCCTCGTCATAATTCATGACGCAAGTAGAATTGCCGTGAATGCCCATCTTTTCTTCGATCGCGCCGCAGGTGACGGCATTGCGGGCACCGACCGAGCCGTCGGCCTGAACCAGCAGCTTCGGCACGATGAACAGCGAAATGCCTTTTGTGCCTTCCGGCGCACCTTCGATGCGCGCTAGCACGAGGTGGATGATATTGTCGGTCATGCCGTGCTCGCCGGCAGAGATGAAGATCTTCTGGCCGGAAATCTTGTAGCTGCCGTCGCCCTGCGGCACGGCCTTTGTGCGGAGCAGGCCAAGATCGGTGCCGCAATGGGGCTCCGTCAGGTTCATGGTGCCCGACCAGGTTCCCTCGACCATTTTCGGCAGATAGGCCTGCTTCTGTTCCTCGGTGCCGTGCACCAGAATGGCGGCGATGGCGCCCTGGGTCAGGCCGGGATACATCATCAACGACATGTTGGCGGACGACATGTATTCGCCGACAGCGGCATGCAGCGTATAGGGCAGGCCCTGGCCGCCGAATTCTTCCGGCACGGCCAGACCGATCCAGCCGCCCTGACAATATTGGTCATAGGCCTGCTTGAAGCCCTTCGGCACGGAGACGGTGCCATCGTCGTGGCGAGTACAGCCTTCCTGATCACCGGAAAGGTTGAGCGGAAACAATGCTTCCTCGGCGACTTTGGCGGCTTCCCCGACAATCGCTTCGAGCATGTCCGGCGTCGCATCGGCGAAGCCTGCGAGATTGCCGTAGCGCTCAAGGCCGAGCACGTCGTTCAAGATGAAAAGCGTATCGTTTACGGGCGCCTTGTACACTGGCATGCTCGTGCTTCCTCCATATCCTCATCCCGGGCGCAAGCCCGTCTCTTCTCCCATCAATAATTGACGTGCGCGTAAACGTCAATTGCGCAGACGTATCCCTGCGCCTGCTGTGGATGCTGGCTTGCCGGGACGGAGATTGCGTCGGCAGAATACAGGCAGAAGCAGTCTTCTATGCGGAAAGGTTAAAAAATCCGGCCGTGGTTAACGGCTTGTTTACCACGTTTGGCAAAATAGTGGGGATGTTGGAGCTGTGCGCCGTGTTCGCCTCATCGGCGGTATGGCGCATCATCCAGATCAGCACGGCCTGCCGGCCCAGCACGATGCTTGAGCCGGTACAACGTCGAAACGAGCTAGACCATGAACCGATCACGATCGACTTCCCAACGCCTGGGCGAAACGTCTTCCATCGATGCGCTGAGCCGCACGATCGAGGGCCTTGAAGCCCGCATCGAGGGGTTGATGGGCGGATCCGGTCGCGAGCCGCAGCACGATCCGCGAGACGCTCGCAACAGTCGCGATGTACGGCCGCAGGCCATCATGCGTCAGCCGGAGGCCGTGGTAAGCCAGGAACAGAAATCTGCGCGCGATCCTCTTGCTGCTATCCGCGAACGCCAGCGGATCCTCGATGCCGGGCGCCTGGAGCGCTCCTTGCCTGTGCGGGCGACCCCCGCAGAAACGCGACAGGACGAGAGCCGCGCACCGCGATTTGCCGAGAGCCGCCGTCCCGACATTCGTCCGCCGGAAGCATTCCGCCCGGCTGGTCAGCACGACACCGCTTTCGTTGCGCCTCCCCGCGCCGCTCGCCCTGCGCCACGCATGACGATGGGCGGTGCGACAGCGACGGCAGCACAATCCGATTCCAGCATGCGCGACATCGCCGATGCCCTCGTCGGCCTGCGCCAGCAGCTCAAGCAGGATATTTCCGAAGGCGTGGCGCGCGAAATGAGCGCTCTGCGTGCGGAAATCAGGTCGATCAAATCGGTTGCCGAGGAGCAGGATTTCGCTGCCGACCTGCGCAGCGATCTGTCCCGGCTGGCCGACAGCATCAACCAGCTCGGCCATCAGGCCGCTCCTGAAGCTGCCGAACTGCGCAGCGAGTTTGAGGAATTGCGCTCCGCGATGAGCGGACTTGCCCGCGAAGACTCGGTTTTGCGGATGGAATCCCGCTGGCAGGACATGGAAAACCGTATCCAGGATACAGACACCAACGTGTTGCGCGAAGAGCTCGTCGCCCTCGCCTACCGGATCGAAGACATCAAGAACCAGCTCGGCGCCATGGCGGACAATCCCGTTATCCATGCGCTTGAACAGAAGCTGATTACTGTCGCAGGCGCCATGGAGCAGCTGGGGTCGCGCATGCAGCCGACCGATGCCACGGCGGCCGAACAATTTGCGCTGCTCGACGAACGGCTCGACGAAATCAGCCGGGCGATCGCCGCCGGCAGCCGCGCTTCCGCGGCAGCATCCATGGATCAGTCGGTCCTGCAGCGCCTCGATGGCCGTATTGGCGCGATCGCCGAACAAATCGATGCCATGAGCCATGCGGCACAGTCGCCGGCGCCCACCGACGCGCTTTCCTACCGGATCGAAGCGCTGACGAGCCGCATCGAGGAACTCGCGGACGAACAGGCAGCCATGCGGCTCGAGGAGCGACTGGACCAGCTTTCGGCGGTTCTCCAGCAGACCCAGAAGCCCGTGCAGATGCCGGACCTCAGCGTCTACCTGGCAGATATTTCCCGCAAGATTGACAGCCTCGACCAGGGCGCCGTCAGCGACGTGCTGGCCGAGCGCCTGGACTATCTTGCGAGCCGGATCGACGAGATCGAATTGCAGCCGCGCCAGCCATCGGCCGTGGACGAGCGTGCCTTCGGGCGCATCGAAGACCGGCTGAGCGACATTGCGACGAGGCTCGACGAAGCGGCAGCGGCTCCGCGCGGCGATGACGACGCCCTGCGCAATCTGGAAGACCAGATCGCCCATCTCTCGACCCTGATCACCCAGCCGTCGTCCGGCATGGGCGGAATGCCGGCAGAATTCGAACACCGCATGACGGCGATCGAAGGACATCTCGCCACCAATGACGAATACATCATCGAAGCAGCCCGCCAAGCGGCCGAGGCGGTCGTCGAAGCCTATTCCCGCAATACGGCTGCAGGTGCTTCGGTCGGCGCTTCCGACATGGCCGCCCTTGCAGCCCTGGCCGATGACCTGCGCCACCTTGAAGACCTCACACGCAGCTCCGAAGAACGCACCCATCAAACATTCGAAGCATTGCACGGCACGCTCGTA
The DNA here is from genome assembly GCF_004358025.1 of Rhizobium deserti. Taxonomy (GTDB): domain Bacteria; phylum Pseudomonadota; class Alphaproteobacteria; order Rhizobiales; family Rhizobiaceae; genus Neorhizobium; species Neorhizobium deserti. The sequence goes on from NZ_SMTL01000003.1 coordinate 260,190, forward strand.
CAGATCGCCGACAGGCTGGATGGCATGGAGCACCGGCTGACGGCAGCCCCGGTCATCGCGCAGATGGACCAGGGCCGCGGGCAGGCCCAGCGTTCCGAGACACGCCGTCCGGAGCCGATCCAGGCTGCACCGTCCATGCCGCTGGCCGCTCAGCTTTCCGTTGCCCAGGCATCGGGTCTGCTGGAGCGCGAAATGACGGTCGACGCACCGGCGCGTGCGCGATCGCAATCGGCCACATCTGGCGACAACGACGGGCGCTATGCGCTGGCGCAGCCGGAGGCCGCTGCCACGGCACGGGCTCCAGACGAGATCAAGGCGCCGAAGCCGAGCCTGCTTCAGGAACTGTCGCGCCGGTTCCTGCCGAGCGGCAAGGGCGACGCTGCCGATCAGAAGCCCGTCCGCGCCCTGGTTGAACCGACGCCGCCACTCGATCCATCGGAATCCCTGCCGTCCGGCCGCGAGAACGACCTTCTCGAACCAGGCTCGGGCGCTCCGGACGTGAAGAAAATCCTGGAGCGCGTTCGCGCCAGCCAGGCAGCCGGCGAGTTCGAAGGTGACCGGGCTTCGAGCAGCGAGCGCGCCGATTATATCGCGGCCGCCCGCCGCGCCGCAAAGGCCGCGGCCCAGGAAACCGATCCACAGGCGAACCCGCTCAAGGCTTCTCGCCGAAGCGCCAAAGCTTCCGGCGGCACCGGGCTTGGGGCGAAGTTCGCCCAGCATCGCCGCCCGATCATGATGGCGGTCGGTGCCGTCCTCCTGGTGCTGATGGCCATGCCGCTCGTCAAGACGCTGACATCGGGCGAAACCGCACCGGCAGCCACGATCGAGGCTCCGGCCAAGCGTGAAGCACCCGCCGACATGACCGGCAACGCGGCCACTGCGCCTTCCGTTTCAGCTCCGGCTTTGCCGGCTGAGACTGCGCAAGCACCGGCCCCGCAGCCTGCCGAGCCAAGCGCCCAGGAATTGGCGCCGGAACCGGCGCCGGCTCAGGACAGTCTTACGAACGAGCGCCTGACGGACCCGCAGCCGGCGGATGGCCAGGCCGCATCCATGGCGCCCGCCGGCGCCGTGCCGCAGGCACAAGAGGCCTTCGTTGCCGCACCGAAGGCGCAAGCCCAGCCTCAGATCACCGTGCCGGCCGGCACAGAGCCGAAGTCGCTGGCGGATGCCGCGACGGCCGGCGATGCCAATGCGCTGTTTGAGATCGGCGCCCGCTTCACCGATGGCCGCGGCGTCAAGTCGGATCTGACCGAGGCTGCCAAATGGTACAAGCTTTCGGCCGAAAAGGGCCTTGCAACGGCGCAGTACCGGCTCGCCAACCTCCTCGAAAAGGGCACCGGCGTCCAGCGCGATCTCGGCCAGGCCGTCACCTATTATAAACTGGCTGCCGAAGCCGGAAATGCCAGCGCCATGCATAACCTTGCCGTGCTTTACGCCTCGGGCGCTGCCGGTCAGCCGGATTATGCGGCTGCCGTCAACTGGTTCTCGCGTGCCGCCGATCTTGGTGTCGCCGACAGCCAGTTCAACCTCGCCATTCTTTATGCGCGCGGCAACGGCGTGCGCCAGGATCTGGAAGAATCCTACAAATGGTTCGACGTCGCTGCCAAGGGCGGCGACAAGGACGCAGCCCAGAAGCGCGACGAAGTGGCCAATGCCATGCGCAAGGAACAGCTGGAAAGTGCCCGCGCCAAGGCCGACGGCTGGAAGGCCAAGACGCTCGATCCGAAGGCGAATGCGGTAAACCTTCCCGAGGAGTGGGCTTCTGGCAAGACGCTTACCACTGCTTCCGTCGACATGGACAAGGCGATCCGCAACATCCAGGCCATCCTCAACAAGAGCGGGTTCGATGCCGGAACCGCGGACGGCAAGCTTGGCCAGAAGACCGTGACGGCGATCAAGGCGTTCCAGACTTCCGTCGGCCAGGAGCCGACCGGCAAGATCAATGATGCGCTGGTGAAGGAACTGCTGGCCCGCAACAAGTAAGACGACTGAACCGACCGGGAATGCGGGGGTGAGGATTTAAAGCCACGCCCTTGCGGAAATGGCCGATCAAGCTTGTCGTTCGGCACTTGCGAATTGACTGAAACCTCCCGCAGACGCATGACGGATAGGCTTTCATCCGCCGTTCATGCGGTATGTGAGATCACCATTCCATTGCCGCAGCGGCCGGAGAATTGAACGCCACCGCCTGCGACGCGCCCGCTTTCGCTTGTCGAGGTTTGCCGTGACTGTCTACCTGCCGATCGCAGAGCTGTCGGTCAATATCCTGATCATTCTCGGCATGGGCGCGGCCGTGGGCTTTCTTTCGGGCATGTTCGGCGTGGGCGGCGGCTTTCTCATCACGCCGCTGCTGATCTTCTACAATATTCCTCCCGTCGTGGCCGTCGCGACCGGCGCCAATCAGGTGGTCGCATCGTCGATTTCCGGCGCCATTACCCATTTCCGACGCGGCACGCTCGACATGAAGCTCGGCAGCGTCCTGCTGGTCGGCGGCCTTGCGGGGGCGACGGTGGGCGTATGGATCTTCTCCTGGCTGCGGCGGCTCGGGCAACTCGACCTGTTCATCTCCCTGCTTTACGTCGTGCTGCTCGGAACGATCGGCATCCTGATGCTGCAGGAAAGCCTGCGCGCCATGCGGCGGGCAAAGACCAATCAGGCGCTGCCGCTGAAGCGGCCGGGTCAGCACAATTGGGTGCACCGGCTGCCCCTGAAAATGCGCTTCAAGAAGTCGAAGATCTACCTGTCCGCCATTCCGGTCGTGGCGCTCGGCTTCGGGATCGGCATCCTGACCTCGATCATGGGGGTCGGCGGCGGCTTCATCATGGTGCCGGCGATGATCTATCTCCTGCGCATCCCGACCAGCGTCGTCGTCGGCACCTCGCTTTTCCAGATCATCTTCGTGACCGCCTATACGACCATGGTGCAGGCAGCCACCAACTATTCCGTCGATATCGTGCTCGCCACGATCCTGATGGTCGCCGGCGTCATCGGCGCGCAATACGGCGTGCGGGTCGGCCAGAAGCTGCGCGGCGAACAGTTGCGTGCCCTTCTGGCGCTGCTGGTGCTGGCCGTCGGCATCCGCCTGGCGATCGGCCTGGTGGTGACGCCGGATGATATCTATTCCGTATCGGTCGGGGGGCTTTCCTACTGATGCGCCGCTTGAGCCTTGCCGCCCTTGCCATTGTCTCCATGGCCTTCTCCTTGATGGCCGCGCCGGTAGCGGCGCAGGTGCCGTTCGGCGAAGCTTCGGCGGTCAAGGAAAGGCTGGAGATCGGCGCATCCTCGAGCGAAATCGCGATTACCTCGGATTTCAGAGGCGCCGACCTGACGATCTTTGGGGCGCTCAGCAATGCCGACGAGCTTTTCCTGGCGATCGGCCAGTATGATGTGGTCGTGACCCTGGAGGGTCCCCGTGACTATGCGACGGTCCGCAAAAAGGAACGCGTCCTCGGCATCTGGATGAATACCGAGTCGCTGACCTTCGAACAGGTGCCGGAAAGCTATTCCATCGCCAGTACGCGGCAGATCGACAGCCTGGAGCAGGGCGTCAGCTTCAACAGTGTCGGCGTTGGCCTGGAGCATCTGCCGCTCAATCCGGTCGGCTATATCCCCAATACCGGCTTTATTAGCGAGTTCCGCGACGCCTACCGACGGCTGAAGCTCGGCAGCGGCCTGTACCAGCGCGATACGAGCGGCGTCCGCTTCGTGTCATCCAGCCTGTTTCGCGCGTCGTTGCGGCTACCCGCCAATGTTCCCGACGGCATGCACATGGTGCGCGCCTATCTGTTCAAGAGCGGCGTCCTGATCTTCCAGCGGGAAATGCCGCTGCGGGTGGTCAAGACGGGCCTGGAGCAAGCGATCACGGACGCGGCGCATGAGCGGCCATTTGCCTATGGTTTCCTGTGCGTGCTGATTGCCGTGGTCACCGGCTGGGGCGCAAGCATCATCTTCCGCAAGGACTAAGGCCGAAGCCATGTCGGCGTGCCTGCCGCCTCCATACAAGGAAATGAGCGGCGCCTCCCGGGTGGTTTCCTCAACCGCATGCCCTAGATAGGGCCGCATCTTCTCACGCCTGCCGCATCGCATGTTTACCTATCTCTCATCACTGCCGTCTCGCGCCCGCATCCTGCTCGACCCGGGACAGATGCGCCTCCTCATCCGGCGCAGCGAGTTCGGCTTGATCGCCGTTGCGGCGGTGGTCGGGGCTCTGGCCGGTCTCGCTGTCGCCGTCATGAGCTGGATCTCGCAGGCGCTTCACGAGGCGATCTTCGACATAGGAAGCGGCGAACGACTGAGTTCGGCGACCGGGCTCGACCGCGGCACTGTTCTGCTGGCACCGATTGCCGGCGGCATCCTGCTCGGCCTGCTCTTCCTCGTCCTGCGCAAATGGCGGAAGAAGCCAATGGTTGACCCGATCGAGGCAAATGCCTTGCATGGCGGACGTCTGTCTTTGACCGACAGTATCGTGGTGGCAGTTCAGAACCTCATCTCCAACGGCTTCGGTGCATCGGTCGGGCTGGAGGCCGGCTATACGCAGCTGTCTTCCGGTATCGCGTCGAAGCTCGGATTCTTGCTGCAATTGCGCCGCGCCGATCTTCGCATCCTGGTTGGCTGCGGTGCAGCCGGCGCGATTGCGGCGGCCTTCAACGCGCCGCTCACCGGCGCCTTCTACGCCTTCGAGCTGATCATCGGCACCTATACGATCTTGAGCCTTGCACCGGTCGTCGTGTCGGCGCTCGCGGCGACCATCGTGACGCGGCTGTTCGTCGGGGATGCCTTTCTTCTGGATGTCGGCGATTTCGGTGTCGTCATGCCGGCGGACTACCTTCCGGCGATCGTGCTCGGCATCTTCTGCGCCGGCGGCGGCATCCTGATCATGCAGGGTGTGACATTCATCGAGGAGATGGCCCGCAAGAGTTCGATTTCGCCTGCCTTCAGGCCGGCGCTGGGCGGCATTGCCGTCGGCCTGCTGGCGCTGATCGATCATCAAGTTCTGTCGGCCGGACACGGCGCGCTGCATCTCAACCTCAACCAGAACATGACCATCCCGGCGCTCCTGGCGCTGCTCGCCATGAAATCACTGGCTTCCGCCGTCTCTATCGGATCGGGCTTCCGCGGCGGCCTCTTCTTCGCCTCGCTGTTCATGGGCGCTCTGCTCGGCAAGCTATTTGCTTATTCGGCGCCCTATATCTTCGTTCACGCGACGCTGACGCCGGTCATCTATGCCGTGGTGGGCATGAGCGCGCTTTCCGTTGCCATAATAGGCGGCCCCCTGACCATGACCTTTTTGGCGCTGGAAATCACCGGCGACTTTGCGATCACCGTTCTGGCGCTTGCGGCGGTGATTACCTCCTCTGTGACCGTGCGCTCGACCTTCGGCTATTCCTTTGCCACCTGGCGCTTCCATCTGCGCGGTGAAAGCATCCGCAGCGCCCATGATGTCGGCTGGATCCGCAACCTGACCGTCGGCCGGTTGATGCGGTCCGATGTCCGCACGGCGCCGGTCGGCATGTCCCTGGACGAGTTCCGCAAGGAATTTCGTCTCGGGGCAACGCAGCGGGTGGTTCTGGTGGACGAGGAGCGAAGATATGCGGGCATGATCCTGCTGTCCGACATCTATGCCGCGCCGCGTGAAGACAGCGACGAGACGCGAACGCTTGCCTCCTTTGCCCGCTACCAGAACGACGTGCTGCTTCCTACAATGAATGCCAAGCAGGCAGCCGCGATTTTCGACAATCTGGAGGCCGAAGCGCTCGCCGTGGTCAACAACCAGACGGAGCGCAAGGTGGTCGGCCAGCTTAGCGAGAGCCATACATTGCGCCGCTACAGCGAGGAGCTCGACCGGCGCCGTCGGGAAATCTCGGGCGAGATTTGAGCCGGCAAAGAGGAAGGGCCGAGCTTCAATGCCCGGCCTTTCCTTTGTTTGGATCAGGCGTCTTTTACATCGCCGGCAGAACGGTGATGTCGCGTAGATCGCTGGCCGTGCCCGTGATCGCGCCGACTTCGGTAGCCACACCGGTCTCCAGGCTGACGGTATAAAGCTTCTTGGCCGCCACCAGGAAAGCCGTGTTCTTGCCGTCCTCGGTTGCCTGGATGTCGAAGGCGTAGGCGGCCGGCATATCCTTGATGCCGAGCTTTCCGATCGCCTTCAGCGTGCCGTCGTTCGGCTTGGTCTGCTGGATCAAGGCGCCGATCGTGGCGTCGATATTGTACATGGCGGTCTTTTCCGGCTTGCCCCAGGAATTGGTATAGGCGGCGGAAACAATGTTGGGCTTTTCACCCTTGTGCATGTCGCCGTCTTCATAGGCGAGCGTACCGTCGACCGTCACGGCACCGGTATCGGGATGAACGCGGTGATTGGTCGTGCCGGTCATGTAGCGCAGGCGGTCAGCCATCGGGTTGAAGTCAACAACGACGGGAGCAGCCGTCATGGAGAGCGGCTTGTCCATCTTGGCCACTTCGGTTGCGGCGCCGGTCTTGAGGTCGATCGAGACGATCGTGTTTTCCGCGGTCACGCCGATCACCGCCTTGGTGCCGGGGCGAAAGTCGATGCCGACGAGTTTGGTGACGCCGGTGACGTCCATGGTCTTGGTCACGGCAGGCTTTGCCGTGTCGAACATGACCAGCGTCTTGTCGCCGGTAAGGCCGAGGACCGGAGCAGCCGTGGCGGCCGCTGCCGAAGCGATGAGGGCCGTGGATGCGATGAAAGCGAAGCGAATGGTTTTCATATCTTTTCTCCCGTGCGTTGAAATCCGTCGAGAGCCGCATGGCATTGCGCCTTTCACCTGCTCTCAGATAAAGGACACCCGGGAGACGGGCTCTGGATGCAGCCGCCGAAAATAATTTTTAGCCGCGCATCTATTTGTGCGTCCCACGTGTCCTTATCATAAGGCCTAGATCAAGGCTGCGCCGAAGCTGAAGACTGGACGAGACCATGTCCTTCGTGACAATTGCAGATGCAGGATTTGCGCCTGAGAACGACGCTCCAACGAGAGAAACCCGCTTGGCCCCGGTTGCAAACGCATCCACAGACCTTGAGTCAGCACTTGCCGCCTGTGCAAGCGGAGACCGGAACGGGCTGCGCCTGATCTTCGACAGCGAGGCCGGGCGCCTCGTGGCCGTTGCCGAGCGGATCGTCCGGCGGCGCGACCTAGCCGAGGAAGTGGTGCAGGAAGCCTTTATCCGCGTCTGGACCCATGCCCGCCAATATGCACCGGAGCGCGGCTCGGCCCGCGGCTGGGTCACCGCCATCGTGCGAAACCGGGCGCTCAACATGCTGCGCGACGGGCGGGAGGACCTTATCGGCGAGGATCGTCTCGAAACCCTGCAGGAAACCGACCAGATCGATCAGATTCTGGCCGCCTGGAACAAGCTCGACCGGAACAGCCGGCTGCGCGAATGCCTTGGCACGCTCGATGAGACCAAGCGGAACGGCATCCTGATGGCCTATGTCGGCGGCTATACCCATGGCGAAATTGCCGGCCGCCTGCGCATTCCGCTTGGCACTACGAAATCCTGGATCCGCCGCGGGCTGGCGGCACTTCGGGAGTGCATGGCATGAAATATGCGCGCCAGGACATTGCCGAGATTGCGGACGAATATGTGCTCGGACTGCTGGAGCCGGGCGAACAGGCCGAGATGGAAGCGGAGATGGAAAGCGACCCGGATCTGCGGGCTGCCGTGGCGATGAGCCGCGAGCGGTTTCTGCCGCTCGACGTCGGCGCCGAGCCAGCAGGCATAGACAAGGCTTTATGGGAACGAATTGAGGCGGCACTGCCGGTGCTGGGCGGAAGTGTTGACGAAAAGTCCGCAAGGGGTCGCCCGTCCAACGACAACCGGCAGACCGCCTGGCGGCATGCAGCACTTTCGGCCATTGCCGCTTCGCTATTGCTCGCGGTCGGCCTCGGGGTCAGCCTCACCCGCAGCGTCGAGCCGCTGGTGATCGCCGTGCTGTTGAACGACAGGGGCGAGGTGCAGGCGGTGGTCGAGGATTTCGGCAACGAGAATGCCAGCGTGCGGCTGCTCACCGATTACCAAGTGCCTTCGGACAAGACCATCCAGGTCTGGACGCTGCCGTCGCGGGATATGGGTCCCATGTCGCTCGGCCTGCTGGAAGGAGCCCGGTCCGCCTCGCTGAAAGCGCCCGAACTTCCGCAGCCGAAAGACGCACAGCTTTACGAACTGACGCTGGAACAGGCCGGGGGCTCGCCGACGGGCCGACCGACAGGCCCGATCCTCGCCAAGGGTTTCGCAAAGCTGACACGCTGAGGGAGAAGGCCGCGCCTACATCCTTCGGAGAATTGTGCGGTCGCGGCAGGGGTCTATACTCCTCGCCGAGGAGGATCAGCCATGGCCGAGATCGGACCCGCAGCTTCGCCTGTTCCACCGGCTCGACCTGCCGGCGAGCCGGTGGATTTTGCTTGCCGCGACGGACTGATCCTGAAGGGCCATTTCTGGCCCGCGCGTGGCGACGCGGTTGCGAGCGTCGTCATCAATCCGGCCACCGGCGTGCTTGGCCGCTATTACCATTATTACGCGGCCTTCCTTTCAGAGGAAGGTTTCGACGTCCTGACCTACGACTATCGCGGCATCGGGCTTTCAAGGCCTCCTAGCCTCAAGGGCTGCGGATATCGCTGGCGCGACTGGGGCGGGCAGGATTTCGACGCGGCGCTGCGGTTCGTGGACGCGCTGCGGCCGAGGCAGCCGCTGCATGTGGTCGGGCACAGCATTGGCGGCTATCTGCCGGGACTTTCCCCACAGGCATCACGCATCGACCGGATGCTGACCATGGGGGCGCAATATGCCTATTGGCGCGACTATGCGGCCAGGCACCGGATGCGGCTGTTCCTCAAATGGCATGTGGCCATGCCGGCGCTGACGGCGATCTACGGCTACTTTCCCGGCAAACGGTTGGGCTGGCTGGAGGACCTCCCCGCCGGCGTCGCTCATGAATGGAGCTTTCGCCGCGCGCGAATGGAGCTGACGCATCCGGTGACGGAGAGGGACGAGGTCCTGCGGCGTTTCGCGGCGGTGAAGGCGCCGATCCTGGCGGTGACCATGGCCGATGACGAGATCGGCACGCCGGCTGCCATCCGCCGGACGCTGGATTATTATCGCGGTGCCGATATTACCCAGGTTCTGCTGGAGCCTTCGGTCTATGGGCTCGAAACGATTGGCCATTTCAGCCTGTTTCATTCGCGTCATGCGGCAGGCTTCTGGCGCGATACCGTCCGATGGCTGCGCGACGGGATCAACCCGTGGCCGGACCGGGTGCTTGCAGAGGATCAGCCGAGCAGATTGCCGTAGCGCACCGAATAGATGCGGTCGCGGCCGAGCAGATGGGCAACCAGCGTTTCGCGCTCGAAAAGGCCGTGCATGGCCTTGTGGTTGAGGTCGAGACCGCCGGCCAGCACCCCGAAGGCGGGCATCAGCAGGCGGGTGCCGTCGCAGGCAAAGCAGGCGCGGCGCACGTATTTGTCACGGCGGCGAACGGTCGCCGAAGGATGCAGATGACCGGCGATCTCGCCGCGTCCCGAGATCAGGCTCGGCTCGTGACGGAAGATCAAACCCCCATAGAGCAGCTCATCCGTGGATGTGCCGGGAAGATCGGTGGTCCCATCCGGATCATGGTTGCCGTTGATCCAGATCCAGTCGCGGCCGCGCGCCAAGTCCTTGATCATCGTGCGAAGATTGTCCGGCAAAAAGGCCGATCCCTTCCGGTCATGAAAGTTGTCGCCAAGCGAAACCACGACTTTCGGATCGTACCGGGCGATGACGGCGGACAGGATGTTCAAGGTTGCGATGGTGTCATAGGGCGGCAGCATCATGCCCCTGCGGGCAAAGGCCGCGCCTTTCTCCAGATGCAGGTCGGAAACGACCAGCACGCCGTGTTCCGGCAGATAAAGGCCGCCCAGCGGATCGCAAACCCCGGTCACGCCGTGGACAATGATTTCTTCGGTGCCGGCGGCCGGGCCGTTCGATGAATTGCGCGCCAGGGCGAGGCGGTTCAGCAAGTCGACGTCTTCCAAAAATGCGGATCGCATCAGCCGAGCGCCTCCGCAATCAGTTCCTCGGCGGCCTCTTCCAGCACCGCGTCATGAGCCTCGCCCGGCACCGTTTCCTTGCCGATCTCCAGCATGATGGGAACGGCAAGCGGTGAAACCCGGTCGAGATCGCGGTGGGTAATATGACCCTTGATTCGCGCCAGCATATCGCCAAGTCGGCCAATATCCAAAAGCCCAGATGCCGCATCCCGCCGCGTCGCTTCGAGCAGGATATGATCCGGTTCGTGGGTGCGCAGCACGTCATAGATGAGGTCGGTGGAGACGGTGACCTGCCGTCCGGTCTTTTCCTTGCCCGGATGTCGGCGCTCGATCAGGCCGGAAATCACCGCACAATTGCGGAAGGTGCGCTTCAAAAGATAGCTTTCGTCGAGCCACGCCTCGAGATCGTCGCCCAGCATATCCTCGTCGAAGAGGTCGGGCAGGCTTAAGACGCCGGAAGCGATCATCCCGCCCATGTCGTTCAAGCCCCAGACCGCCAGCGAATAATCGGTGGCGACAAACCCCAGCGGGCGGGCACCGGCGCGTTCCAGGCGGCGGGTCAGCAACATGCCCAGCGTCTGGTGCGCCAGCCGTCCCTCGAAGCAATAGGCGATCAAAAAGAAGCGTTGACCGCGCGGAAAAGTCTCGATCAGCAATTCATCCTGTTTCGGCAGCATGGAGCGGTCGCGCTGGATATTCAGCCAGTCGCGCACCTGGTCGGGCAGGACATGCCAGCGATCGGGATCGGCGAGCATGCCGCGCACCTGGTCTGCCAAATAAGTGGAAAGCGGGAATTTGCCGCCGGCATAGGCGGGGATGCGCGGGTCGAGCGAAAAAGCGTTGGAGACGTGGCATTCGTTTTCGCGGATGCCTTCGAAGCGCAGCACCTTGCCGGCAAACAGGAAGGTGTCGCCCTGCACGAGCTGTTCGAGAAAATATTCCTCCACCTTCCCGAGCGACAAGCCGCCGCGGCCGATCGTGCCCTTGGCGTTGCGCCGGACGAGCCGGACGTTGAGCTCGCTCGCCTCGACGATGGTGCCGAGGTTCATGCGGTACTGCTGGGCGATGGCCGGGTTCGAGACCCGCCAGCGGCCTTCCTCCGTCTTGCGGATCTTGGCATAGCGTTCGTAAGCCCTCAGCGCATAGCCGCCGGTCGCGACAAAATCTACCGTGCGCTCGAACATTTCCCAGGACAGGGCGGCATAGGGAGAAGCCGAGATGATCTCGTCGTAAAGCTCGAGCGGATCGAAGGGCTCGGCGCAGGCCATGCCGAGCACATGCTGGGCCAGCACGTCGAGCGCCCCTTCGCCCACCGGTGGCGTGTCCTGGGCACCGATATAATTGGCATCCAGCGCCGCCTGGCATTCCATCACCTCGAAGCGGTTGGCGGGCACGAGGATCGCCTTGGAGGGCTCGTCCATGCGGTGATTGGCACGGCCGATGCGTTGGGCGAGACGCGAGGCGCCTTTCGGCGCGCCGATATGGACGACAAGATCCACATCCCCCCAATCCATGCCGAGATCGAGCGTCGAGGTGGCGACGACGGCGCGCAGCCGGTTGTCGGCCATGGCGGCCTCCACCTTGCGGCGCTGGCCGGCATCGAGCGACCCGTGATGCAGCGCGATCGGCAGGCTGTCTTCGTTGACCGTCCACAGCGCCTGGAACAGGAGCTCCGCCTGGAAGCGGGTATTGACGAAAATCAGCGTCGTCTTGTGCCGCTTGATGATCTCGTAGACTTCCGGAATGGCATAGGTGGAGACATGGCCAGACCAGGGAATGCGCTCCTCGGTCTTGAGGATTGCAATGTCGGGCGCGGCACCGCCGGTGACATGCACGAGACCGGCCGGCGGATCAGGGTACTCGCCCTGCGGCACCAGCCATTTCTGCAGGTCCATTGGGTCGGCGACCGTCGCCGACAGGCCGATCGTGCGCATGTCCGGCGCATGCCGGCGAATGCGGGCGAGGCCGAGCGACAGAAGATGGCCGCGCTTGGAGGTGACCAGCGAATGCAGCTCGTCGAGGACGACATATTTCAGGTCCTTGAAGAAGCGTTCGGCCTCCTTGTTGGCGAGCAGCAACGCCACCTGCTCCGGCGTCGTCAGGAGAATGTCCGGAGGCGACAGCTTCTGGCGCTGGCGCTTGGCCTGCGGCGTGTCGCCGGTGCGGTTCTCGATCGTGACCGCCAGGCCCATTTCGGACACGGGCTTCATCAGGTTGCGCTCGATATCGACGGCAAGCGCCTTCAAGGGCGAGATGTAGAGCGTGTGGACGCCCTTGAAGCCTGAACCTGGCGGGATCTTGCCGCGGCGCGTCAGATCGGTCAGCGAGGGCAGGAAGCCCGCCAGCGTCTTGCCGGCGCCGGTCGGCGCGATCAGCAGCATGTTTTCGCCGCCGGCGGCGCGCGACAGCAATTCGAGCTGGTGGACACGCGGCTGCCAGCCCTTCTCGGTGAACCATTTCAGGAACGGCCGGGGCAGCAAAGCGGCGTCGCGGCCGGGAGATTGGGTTTCGACAAGATCCACGCGGTGAAGATAAGCATCGAAACCAGGAAGAGAAGAGGCTTGACACTATGCCGAATCGTAGATATTTTTTATCCACGATTGGAGCAGGATATGAAACTGAGCGACGGCGTCGAACAAGCAATCCACAGCGTTGCAATGCTCGCGGCCCTGACTGACAAGAGCGTGCTTTCGGCGGCTGCGCTGGCGGAGTTCCACGGAGTCTCAACGAGTTACCTCCTGAAGCACCTGCAGGCACTTTCGGGCGCCGGTATCGTGGCAACGGTATCCGGTCCCAAGGGCGGTTATAGGCTTGCCAGGACAGCGGAAGAGATCAGTCTGCTCGCCATCGTGCTGGCTGTCGAGGGGGCAGCGCCAGCCTTCCGTTGCGCCGAGATCCGCCAACGCGGGCCGAACCCGCTGCCGGGCCGGTACTTCACCAGACCCTGCGGCATCAATGCCGCAATGCTGAGGGCGGAAAAGGCCTATCGTGCTGAACTCGGAAAAGTCTCGATTGCCGATGTGCTGGCCGACCTTGCGCAGTCGGATGACGGCGGGATTGCCGCGCGCGGCTGTGCCTTCCTGGAGATCAACGAACGCAAAACGGTCCGCTGAGGCGGCCTCAACACAGGAGAAAGACCATGCATCCGCGTCTCAACATCTTCAAAACTGCCCCGGAAGCCGTCAAGGCGGTCACTGCGCTGGAAAGCTACGTGCAGAACTGCGGGCTGGAACGCCGGTTCATCCACCTGATCAAGCTCAGGGCGTCGATCATCAACGGCTGCGCCTTCTGCGTCGACATGCATGTCAAGGAGTCCCGCCACGACGGCCTGTCGGAGCATTGGATCAACCTGATGAGCGTCTGGTGGGAATCGCCTGTGTATGACGACAAGGAACGCGCCCTGCTCGGCTGGGTGGATGCGGTCACGAAAATCTCCGAGACGGGAATTCCGGATGCGGCCTTCGACGCGCTCAAGCTGCATTTCTCGGACGACGAGATCATGAAGATCACTGTTGCGATCGGCACGATCAATACCTGGAACCGACTTGCCGTCGGCTTCCGCTCGCAGCATCCCGTGGATCAGCCGGCCAAGGCAGCCTGATCGGCCGATCAGCGGACGATATAGCGATCCGTGCGGTGGTTGATGGCGAGTGTCAGGTTCAAGGTCACCGCCGCAAGGATCGAGCTGACGATGACAAGCGGGCTTGCGACGAAGAAGGACAGCGCCAGCACGACACAATCCAACCCGAGCTGCACGAAGCCGGCCCGCCATCCGAAGCGGTCCTGCAGGTAGAGGGCGAGGATGCCGAAACCGCCGAGCGACGCACGGTGGCGAAACAGGATCAGCATGCCGCAGCCGATCAACAGACCGCCGAACATGGCAGCCGCAATCGGGTCGATGCGGTCGATGACGATGAGCTGCGGCAGCAGGCCGGTCAGCAGCGAGGTGGTCCCCACTGCGGCAAAGGTCTTGACCGTGAAGGCGAGCCCGAGCCGCTTGTAGGCGAGCCAGTAGAAGGGCAGGTTGAGGATGAAGAAGGCCGTGCCGAAGCTGACGCCCATGGAATAGCGCAGCAGGAAGCCGAGGCCGGCCGTGCCGCCGATCAGCAGATGGGCGGCGGACAGCATGGTGACGCCGAGCGCCGCCAGCATGGAACCGGCGACAACGGCCTGGACATCCTCGATCAGCGAATGCTTCTCCGCGCTGGAGGCCCAGATGCCGACAGGGCTCTTGCTCTGCACCGGATCAGCCATCAGCGCACCGCAATATAGCGATCGGAGCGGTGGTTGATGGTCAACAGCAGGTTCAACACCACCGCGCTCAGGAGAGACCAAAGCACCGTCATCGGGCTGACAACAAAAAAGGCTGCCGCCATGACGCAAAGGTCGAAGGCGAGCTGCACAAGGCCCGCGGGGATCTTGAAACGGTCCTGGATATAAATCGCCAGAATGCCGATGCCGCCCAGCGAAGCACGATGCCGATAAAGGCCGAGCAGGCCGAAGCCGATCAGGATGCCGCCGAGAAGCGCTGCCCAGAAGGGATCGAGATACTGGATGACGAGAAAGCGCCGTTCCAGTTCCGCGATGGCCGAGACCATGGCGATTGCGATGAAGGTCTTGAAGGAGAAGCCGACCCCGAGACGCTTGAAGGACAGATAATAGAACGGCAGGTTGACAACGAAAAACAGAATGCCGAACGGGATATCGAAGGCATAGTGCAGCAGAAAGGCGACGCCGGCCGTGCCGCTGGTCAGCAGGCCCACCTGGTTGAGTAGATAAAGTCCCAGCGCGGCTACCATGGCGCTGATGAAAAGGCCCTGCGCATCCTCGAGCGGCGTGTGGCGGGCCGGGTCCGTGCTATAGAACCCGATCATGCGGTTTTGCGCCTGCTCCTGATCCGCCAATGACATCCCCTTTTTTCTTATAGTGCACAGCAATATCGGCTTCATCAAGCGACATCAATGCGCGGTGCGGGCGGTCTTGGAAGACGCAAGAAAGAAGCGGGTCAGGCGCTGCGGCGCGACAGAAAAAGAATGCCCTCGATCGGTTTGCCGGCATCCATGCGAATGACGCTCTTCGTCGCCTCGACGACATCCAGGCCGAAGCGACCGAGCAGAGCCCGCAGATAAGCCTCCGAATGGGCGTAACGCAGCGAATCCCGCAGCGTAAAACCCTCCCCCTCTCCCAGATCCTCGACGGAAAAAGCGAACAGACCTGACGGCGCCAGGAGATCCAGCACGAGCGGGAAAACGGTCTCCAGAGAACCGAGATACATCAGCACGTCGGCCGCCGAGACCAGATCGGCCCGATGCTGCAGCAGGTTTTCCGAAAACAGGCCGGACCGGTCGGCGGGGCGACTGAGATCGGCCTGGCCGAGGTGGTCGTAGAGCTGCTTGGCCTGCGCCTTGGAAAGCATGTTGGCAGAAAGGTCGAAGCCTTCGAGCCTTCCCGCCCGCCCACGGATTTCGGCACCGAACAGGCCGGTGCCGCAGCCGAGATCGACCACGCAGCCAAATGGTGCATGGGAAGCGACGAGGGCTGCCAGTTTGCCCGGAACGGAATAGGCCAGCTTTTCGACCAGCGCCGCGTCGAAGCGATCGGCGTAATCGTCGAATAGGCTCTCGACATAACGGCTCGGCGGCTGATTCGGGATCTCTTCGTCACCAAGAAGCGCCAGTCTGAGCCGCGCACCGAACAGGTCGTCCGGCTGCAGCGCAAGCGTCCGGCGATAGGCGTCGGCAGCCGTCGGTAATGCCGCCTTGTCGCGATAGTCGCCGAGCCGGAACCAACCGGCTGCCCAGCCGGGCACGATGTCCAGCGCCTGTTCCATCAGCTCCGCGGCGGCGGCATGGTCTCCGCCCTCGGCCAGCATGCGGCCGTAGTCGGCGCGGCGGTCGGCGATGGCGTCGCCGGACGAGAATTGGGTGGAATTGGGTCTGGGCGGCATGGGCGGTCCTAAAGGATGAGGGGTCTTTGCCCAAGCCACAAAAAAACTCAAGTTCTATCTGACGAGACGGTAGACGCTTGCAGCGCAGCAAAGCCGAAGCTATGCCTTGCCTGCAATTTGGAGATGAACAAGCATGGCCGATGGGGTCAACAAATTCCTGGGCGACACGCCGGGCCGGACGATCGTCAAGCTGATCGTCGTGTGCCTGATCGTCGGATTCGTACTGGCCTTTTTCGGCTTCACGCCCGACAATATCATCGATTCCATCCGCTACTGGTTCCTGGACATCTGGTATAACGGCTTCCGGGCGTTGGGCCGTGTCGGCGATTATCTTGTGCTGGGCGCGATTATCGTCATTCCGGTCTTCATCATCCTTCGCCTGATGAGCTCTCGCCGCTGACATGACCTCCTTGCTTCCGAAGCCGTCGCGGCGCCATTTCCTGGCTCTTTCCGGAACCGCATTGTTGCTGGCCGGCTGTTCCACCACCTCCGTTCTGGCGCCGACGCCGACACCTGGTTCGCGGGACGAAACCGCCGCGGCGCTGGCGCTGGTCAACAAGCTGCGCCAAAGCAAGGGCCTTTCTGCGCTGAGCCTCGATGCACCGGCGCGCAAGGCGGCCGCAGCGCAATCGGTCCGCATGGCCAAGGCCCGGCAGATGAGCCACCTGATCGGCTTAGGCGACAGTTTCGGTGGCCGCATGGCCAAGAGCGAGGTCAGCCTTCCGGCAGCCGAGAACATTGCTAGCGGCCAGGACAGCGTGGACGCTGCCGTGCAGGCCTGGATCGATTCGCCCAAGCACCTGAAGAACATGCTCGGCGCCTATAAGGGCCTCGGCGTCGCCGTGGCGCGCAGCAGCGACGGCCGCAATTACTGGGCCATGGTGCTGTCGGGCTAGACGTCATGGAGACTGAGAAACAGGGAGCGCAGCCGGTCCGTCCCTTCGAAGTGACGCATCGGCTGGTGCTAGGCATATCCATTCCCATGACGCTCGGCTTTCTGACGACGCCCTTGCTCGGGCTGACCGATACGGCTGTCGTGGGGCACCTGGGCAAGCCGGAAGCGCTGGCCGGCCTTGCCATCGGCGCCATCCTTTTCGACCTCATCTATGGAAGCCTGAGCTTCCTGCGCACCTCGACCACCGGTCTTGTGGCGCAGGCTTTCGGCCGCGGCGACAGGCGCGAACAGCAGGCGGTGTTCTGGCGGGCGCTGCTCAGTGCCATCGGCCTCGGGCTGCTGATGCTCGCCGTTTCGCCGGTGATCCTCGCCTTCGGTCCGGACCTGATGACCACCGATCCGGCCGTTGCCGAGGTGACGCGCATCTATTTCGGCATACGCGTGCTCACCAGCCCTGCGACATTCGGCAATTTCGCCATACTCGGTTTCGTGCTCGGGCGCGGCCAGGGGATGCTCGGCCTCGTGCTGCAGATCATTCTCAACGGCACCAATATTGCGCTGGCCGTGCTGTTCGGCCTGGTGTTCGACTGGGGCGTGGCCGGCGTCGCCTGGGCCACGGCTACCGCCGAGGTCTTAGCAGTGCTGCTGGGTCTGTTCATCATCAGCCGGCAATTTTCTTTAGCCGACCGGCCTGCCAGAGCCGACATCCTCGACCCTGCCAAGCTGAAACAGCTCTTCCAGCTGAACGCAGACATCCTGATCCGCTCGCTCGTCCTCAACGGCGCCTTCGCCATCCTGACCCGCGTCGGTTCAGGCTTCGGCGCGGTCACGCTTGCCGCCAATGCCGTGCTGATGAACGTGTTCATGCTGTCGGCCTTCTTCCTTGACGGCCTGGCGGGTGCAGCCGAACAGCTGGCCGGGCGGGCTGTCGGCGCGCAGTTCCGGCCGGCTTTCGACCGGACATTGAAGCTGACCGGGCTCTGGTCCTTTGCCATGGCGGGCGCGGTAGGGCTGTTCTTCCTGGTCTTCGGCCAATCGATGATCAACCTCCTGACGACCTCGCAGGAGGTTCGGGAGGCGGCTGCCATCTATCTGCCCTGGGCTGCCTTGACGGGCCTGACCGGTGTGCTGGCCTTCCAGATGGATGGGGTGTTTATCGGCGCCACCTGGTCGCGCGAGATGCGCAACATGATGCTGGCATCCTTCGTGGTTTATTGCGCCAGCCTGTTCCTGCTGGTTCCGCTTATGGGCAATCACGGCCTGTGGCTGTCGCTCAACCTGTTTCTGCTGATGCGCGGCTTCTTCCTGGCGGCCATGGTGCCGCGCAAGGTGCGTCAGAGCTTCATCGCCGCCCATTGATCCAGCCTGCTGTCGCGCAGATCGCGGACCGAGGAGACTTTCTCCCGGTCGAGCAGGGCCGACAGGCCCCTGACGATCTCGCACGGCAGACCTGGCCCCGCATAGACCATGCAGGAATAAAGCTGCACGAGATCGGCGCCGGCACGGATCTTTTCCAGCGCATCCTGGGCACTGCCGACGCCGCCGACGCCGATCACGGGCAGATCCGGACCGACACGCTTGCGGACCTTGGCAAGCACGGCTGTCGAACGGTGGAAGAGTGGCGCGCCGGAAAGCCCGCCCATCTGCTGCGCCGTCACCTGGTCCTTCAGCCCATCGCGGGCAAGCGTCGTATTAGAAACGATCAGCCCATCAAGCGGATGGGACAGCGCTTCGGCGGCAATGTCGTCCAGCCCTTCTTCCGTCAGATCCGGGGCCACCTTCAGGAAGACCGGCACCGAACGCCCATGCCGCAAAGCCTCTTCGGCGCGCGCGGCAAGCACCGCTTCCAGCAGCGCCTTCAAGCTGTCGCGCGCTTGCAGGTCGCGCAATCCCGGGGTATTCGGAGAAGAAATGTTGACGGTGAAATAGCTGGCTAGCCCATAGAATTTGCGGATGCCGGCGACATAATCCGCGACCCGGTCCGCTGCATCCTTGTTGGCGCCGATATTGACGCCGACAATGCCGGAAACCCGCCCCCGCGCCGACAGCCGCGCGAAAACCGCCTCATGACCTTCATTGTTGAAGCCGAGCCGGTTGATGACCGCCCGATCCTCCACCAGGCGGAAGATGCGCGGCTTGTCATTGCCGGCCTGCGGCTTCGGCGTCACCGTGCCGACTTCCGTGAAGCCGAAGCCGAGCTCCAGCATGGCGTCCGGCACGTCGGCATTCTTGTCGTAGCCGGCGGCAAGACCGAGCGGATTGGCGAAGCGGATGCCGGCCATCGTCTGCACCAGCCGCGCATCCTCGGCCAGGCGGCAGGCGGGCGCGAGCCCCGCCTTCAAGGCCGCGATCGACAGGCCATGGGCGGTTTCCGGATCGAAGGCGAAGAGGCTTCTGGAGGCAAGCGCGGAGAAGCGGCCGATCATGGCATGATTTCCGGAAAGGCATGCTGCCCGTCAACGCCGATCAGCAGCGGCATTTCCCAAAGCACGGTGGAAAGCGATAGGATGCCGTAAAGATGCGGAAAAAGATCCCCGCCGCGTGACGGCTCATATTTCAGCGCATCGCCGAGCAGGGTCGCATCGACCGCAACCAGCAACAGGCCGACCATGCCGGCGAAATACAGTCTCGCTGTCTCGCGTGCCTGGCTGCCGGTGGAAAAATGGATGTAGCCGTCCTTCAGGTCAATTTCGGCACCTTCGAAGACGCCTTTCTGTTTTGCCTGCCGCCACAGCGTTTCCGGCACGATCTTGTACACTATATCCGTCATCACACACTCTTGAAGCAGCGCTATTCCCGGACCGTTAGCCGCAAAGCGCGGCTCTTGTCCACCGTTACATGAGGAGGCGACGACATGAGAAAATCCGCATTGGCTATGGCGGCCGTATTTCTCGCCTGCGGTGCCGCGCAGGCACAAACCGAACGGTTCCAGATCGAACGGACCGAGGGCGGCGTGGTGAGGCTCGACAAGCAGACCGGCGCCATGACGCTGTGCCGCGAAGAAGGCGGCAATCTCGTCTGCCGCATGGCGCCCGATGAGCGGGCCGCCTATGACGACGAACTCGACCGGCTCGCAAAGCGGGTGGCGGCGCTGGAGGAACGGATCAGCATCGCCCCACGCAAGGTGCTGCCTAGCGAAGACGAGGTGGAGCAGTCACTGTCCATCATGGAAAGGGTGCTCCGACGCTTCATGGGCATCATCAACGAATTCACCATGGATCGCGATGCGGGCGAGCCGCAGCCCAACCGTACGTAGTTTCGGCTTGTGTCTGCAAGCGCGCAGGGTTACAAATCCGTCATAGGGAGACTTCATCCAGCACGACTATGTCCTTGGGAGGGGACGTGGAAATGCAGACACTGACCATCATCATCGCAGACGACCATCCGCTTTTCCGCGGCGCCCTCAGCCAAGCCGTGCAGGGCATTGCAGAGAAACTAACCATTATCGAAGCCGGCGATTTCGAGGCTGCAGTCAAGGCCTGCGAGGATTATCCCGATGCCGACCTCATGCTGCTCGACCTCAACATGCCCGGCGTCAGCGGCTTTTCCGGCCTGAGGAGCCTGAGGACGGAATTTGCAGGCCTGCCGATCGTGGTGGTTTCGGCCAGCGACGACTGCGCCACCATCAGGCGGGCGCTGGAGCTTGGCGCGTCCGGCTTTATCTCCAAGTCTTCAGGGCTCAGCGACATGCGCATCGGCATCCGGGCCGTGCTGGAAGGCGACATCTGGGCTCCGGCCGGCAGCCTTTCGGGCGCAGAAGAAGATCCAGGCTTGGCCGATCTCATGGATCGCCTGAAGAGCCTGACGCCTCAGCAGAGCCGCGTGCTCGCCATGCTGGGCCAGGGCCTCCTCAACAAGCAGATCGCCTATGAGCTGAAGGTTTCCGAGGCCACCATCAAGGCGCATGTTTCGGCGATCCTTCTGAAACTGAATGTCGACAGCCGCACCCAGGCGGTGATCAAGCTCGGCAAGATCAATATGGCCATGGTTGCCTGACGGCAGGATTTTATTCCTCATATCCCTTTACGAGAGCGGCGGATTTGACTAGATTTCCTCCGCCGGATGTTCCGGCACGATGACCTGTAGGCACGCTTGCCGGATTGCCTGACGTCTCATGATGAGCGGATGGAGCGGCGGTTGCGCCGGCCGCAGGCCGAGGCTTGGACGACGATGCTGTCACACGATACCATATGGAGTGCGCTGGACACGCTTGCTGAACGTCACCAGTTGACGCCTTCCGGCCTGGCGCGTCGTGCAGGCCTTGATCCGACTTCCTTCAACAAGTCCAAACGCCTTGGGCCGGACGGACGGCTGCGGTGGCCTTCCACGGAATCCATCGCCAAGGTTCTCGAAGCGACGGGTGCGACAGTCGATCAGTTCATGAGCTATCTTCCGGCCACGCAGGGGCGATCACAGATTCCGGAAGGCAATTTTCCGCCACAGACGGGCACGATCCCGCTTCTCGGCTTTGCCCAGGCGGGTGCGGGCGGTTTCTTCGACGACGGCGGTTTTCCGGCCGGACAGGGCTGGGACGTGGTGGAGTTCCCGGTCGATCCGGCCCGCAAGCCGGGTGTCTACGCACTCGAAGTGCAGGGCGATTCGATGATGCCGCTTTATCGCGATGGCGACGTGCTGATCGTCGAACCCGGTGCGCAGGTGCGGCGCGGCGATCGCGTGGTTTTGAAAACCCGCGAGGGCGAAGTCATGGCCAAGGTGCTGGCCCGCCAGAGCGCCCGCACGATAGAACTCATGTCGCTCAATCCCGAACATGCCAATCGCAGCTTCGATCTGGCGGATGTCGAATGGATGGCCCGGATCATCTGGGCGAGCCAATAGCGGCGATATCGGGCAAGCCCGATAGGAAAGAATTCAAACCTACGGCAGACTGCGGTTGCTTCAGTAAAGTCCGTTCGGAAAATAGCGCAGGTAGATATCCTGCAGGCGCCCGTTACGGGAGAGTTCGGCCAGAGCCTGATCGAAGGCAGCCACAAGCACCGGATCGCCCTTGCGGATCATCACCGACAGACCTTCGCCGAGATACTTCTGGGAAAGATAGGGGCCGTCGAAGAGCGCGCAGCAGTTCTGGGATGCTTCCCCCGCCACCCAGAACGGCAAGCGCAGGCCATCGGCAAAGACTGCCTTAACCTTGCCCGACTTCAGCGCATCCAGCATCGCCTCATAGCTGTCGAAGGGCGTGGCGGCAAGATCGGGGAAGAAGGCCTTCAGCATGGCCTGATGGGCTGTTCCCTTGACGACGCCGACCGAGTTCCCACCAAGGGCCGCCGCCGTGTCTCCATTGATCGTGGCGGCGGAACGGTTTCGGGCGAAGCGAGCCGGGATGCCGAGATAGGGCCGCGAAAACAGGAAGCGTTTGCGCAGGTCGGGCGTCACGGCTACCCCGGCCATCACCGCCTCGCCGGCACCGCTTTCCAGCGCCTTTTCCAATTCGTCGAAAGGCAGAGCCTGGATCTGGCACTTTGCTTCCAGCTTCAGTTCCGCGCAGATTTCCCGCGCCAGATCGACATTGAAACCCGAAAGCCGGCCGGTCTGGTCGGCGAAATTGAAAGGCGGGAAATCCGCTGTCGTCAGGATCCTCACCCGCACGACAGCGGAGATGTCGGGGCGGGGCAGACGCTCGCGTGCATCGAACATCAAGGGCAGGCGCGCGGCATCATCCGCAGCCGGCGCCGGGAACGATGCCAGCACGAGCACGAAAACCGCCAGGAGGGGATGAAAAAGGTTCAAAAAGCCCCGGCTTTTAGGGGATGTAATAACCCGACGCATCTTTATGATCCATCTTGATGATCCCTGAGGGACAGGTTGGGGCGGCCGTTGGCGGGTGGTGTAACAGACTCATGCGCATCGGGGAATATCCACCATCAAGCATGGTCGAGGAGAGCTCGGAGGCCTCCGCAGCATTGTCCGGCAACAGCGGGGAAGACGAGCTACCGCCTGGTCCTGAAACGGAGCTGGGCGCGCTTTCCGCGCTGGGTTTTTCCAAACCGCTGCTTGCCCGCATGGTAACGCAGGCGCGGCGCCACGGCACAAGCGTCGAAAACGAGCTTCTCAGAAGCGGCGAAGTGGAGGAGGAAGCCTATTATGGCGCGATCGCCCGCCTGCTGCGCCTGCCCTTCATCCTTTCCATAGATCCCGGCAGCGTCGCGGACTCCCTGGCGCTTGACAGCCAGTTGCAGCGCCCGACCATGCTTCGGATCGCCCATCGCCACCGGGCGCCGCAGACCGCCATCGTTCCTGAAGCGGGGCGGCTCGCCGATATTGCAGCGGCGCTCGCGACCATGCCGCTGCTCGGCCGCGATCTGGCCATCACCACGCCAAGCGCCATCCGAAATGCCGTCTGGCAGACGGGCGCGGCGCGGCGCGGCCGGCAAGCCACCTACGAGCTCTTCGAGCGCCGCCCCCAGCTGTCGGCGCGTATCGTGCTTGCCGGCCGCCAAGGCTTTTATGCCGGTCTGATCATGGCGTTCTTGGTATGCGCGTTCCTGCTACGCCCTATGGAGACGCTTTCCTTTCTGCATGTTACACTATCCTTTACCTACCTTGCCTCCCTTGTGCTGCGGCTGATTGCGCTGATGCGCAAGATCCACGAGCCGCCGAAGCGTACAGTCCCGCTTCCGCCGCCTGGACCTCTGCCGCGCTACACGGTAATGGTGGCGCTGTACCGGGAAGCAGGCATGGCGCAGCAGTTGATCTCCACTCTCCGAAGGATCGATTGGCCGCCCTCGCTGCTGGATATCAAGATCGTTTGCGAAGCGGACGATCAGGAAACCATAGCAGCGCTGAAGGCCCAAAAGCCCGGGCCGCAGTTTGAGATAATCGAAGTGCCGGATTTCGGCCCGCGAACGAAGCCCAAAGCGCTAACGTATGCACTGGCGGCGGCACAAGGCGAATTTCTGGCCATCTACGATGCGGAAGACCGGCCGCATCCGCAGCAGCTGCGCGAAGCCTATGCGCGTTTCCGCGCGTCGCCACTCGAGCTGGCCTGCCTTCAGGCGCCGCTGATCATCACCAATGCCCGTGAATCCTGGCTCTGCGCACTTTTCTCCTTGGAATATTCCGCGCTTTTCCGCGGCCTGCTCCCCATGCTGGGCAAGAGCCGCATGCCGCTGCCGCTGGGCGGCACATCCAATCATTTCCGCACCGAGGCACTGAAGGCGGCAGGCGGTTGGGACCCGTTCAACGTGACGGAAGACGCAGATCTCGGCCTTCGCCTTTACCGGCTGGGCTACCGGGCCGATGTCATCCAGCGACAGACGCTTGAAGACGCGCCGACGCGGATTCCCGTCTGGATGGCGCAGCGCAGCCGCTGGTTCAAGGGCTGGCTGCAGACCTGGCTGGTGCTGATGCGCAGTCCGCGGCGACTGATTGGCGAGATGGGACTGGCGCCTTTCGTGATATTCCAGCTAATGGTGGGCGGCATGTTGGTCTCGTCGCTTCTGCATCCCCTCATCGTGGTCTTCCTCGGCATCGGCATCAGTTCCATGCTGGCGGCGCCCGTCACAGACATCCCAGCCGAGGTGCTGTCGCTGTTCGTGATCGACTTCGTCAACATCCTGGGCAGCTACCTGATCTTCCTCGGGCTTGGCAAAGGTTCGATGATCGACCATGAAAAACGCCTGGTCGGCTGGCGCTGGGCAACTGTGCCCGTCTACTGGATGATGACCTCCTTCGCCGCCTGGCGGGCAGTCGTCGAGCTGAAAAGCAAGCCCTTCGTTTGGAACAAGACGCCGCATCAGCCAGTCTCCGACCGGTCTCCCTGAACCGGCGGGAACATTTTCGCCCCTCCAGGCGTCAGATAGGCAAGACCCAAGACTGGAGGAACAGGATGCAGACCTATCACCGTTACCGGCCGAGCGAGGCTGCAGAAGGGGCGTTGATCATCAAATTCTATCATTCCGGCGATCAGATCCGCGGCTATATCCGCAAGATCACCGATGAGAGGCAGGATGACAGCATCTTCCCAGGCGAGGAAATGGAGCCTGAGGATGCCTTTCGGATGGCGGACAACAAGAACCGCGACCCGGGTGGCCAGCCGATCTTCATCGAGCTTTCGGAAGGGGTTCAGTGGGATCCGGCCTGGGGCAAGCTGATCTAAGGTCGGCCTGACCTGCAGGATTGCTTGGTGGAACGATGCAGGCGCAAATCGGTTGTCA
The DNA here is from genome assembly GCF_004358025.1 of Rhizobium deserti. Classification (GTDB taxonomy): domain Bacteria; phylum Pseudomonadota; class Alphaproteobacteria; order Rhizobiales; family Rhizobiaceae; genus Neorhizobium; species Neorhizobium deserti. The sequence goes on from NZ_SMTL01000003.1 coordinate 285,246, forward strand.
GTGCATAGACGTCCTTGAAGGAGACCCGTCATGTCCGACCAGAAAAATGCCATCGAAAAAGATGCTCAGGGCCAGTTCGCCAAATCGCAGGCAGATCCGAAGGCATCCGGTGTCCATAGCGCCAAGCCGACGGTCATCACCGGCTCGGAAGACGCCACGGCGCATAAACTGCCGCCAGGCGCCAAGTCACCGAAATCGGAAATCCCGGTGCATTACGATCCGGCGGAAATGAACGAAGGCAGCTTCCGCGGCTCGCGATAGCCGCGACGCCTCCAGGCGAGCGGGCCAGGAGTGTGTGAGCGAGACAACACGGCTTAAAGATTGAGGATGTCACATGTCAAATGCGACCCAAAGCGGAGATAGAGACGCGCCGAACAATGGTGAAAACCATAACCTCTTCGGCCGCTCGGTGGAAAGCAAGGCACAGATAGCCGATGCTGAGAAGATGGCATCCGGTACGGAAGAAGGCGAGGAGCTGAACGTCTACCGGCTTGTTCCGCTTGTTCTGCCTAACGACGCGCGTTGGCAGGACACAACGGACCCTCAAGAGATCGTGGTCGCCGCTCGCACCGCCGGCGATGCCCGCATCGTTGCCGCCGGCAGCGAACTCGACTTCATGGAGCTCGAAGCGGTGCCCGCCGAGGACGTGACGACCCGCAATGCCAGCATATTTCGCGACGAAAAGGCCTATACGGTGATCGCCGTGGAATTCGGGCGCGGTGATCTCAAGCGGGGCGTGCTGGAAGGCTTCGTGCCGGTCGATACGATCAAGCCGGTACAGGTCTGATCTCATTGGCGGCAGGCTTGGCAAGAAGGGCTGGAGCGGGTGAAGGGAATCGAACCCTCGTATTCAGCTTGGGAAGCTGCTGCTCTACCATTGAGCTACACCCGCGGAGATCCAAGACCTAACTGCCCTTGATCAGAAATTCAACCTCAAAGGCGCGCTGCGCAGAAGTTGCGCCCCGCCGTGAGGCGAGTCTTCGGCAGTGTGCCGATCAGGATAAGTCGATCGCACCTGCAGATTTGCCGCAGGTATCAGCTGCGAAAATGCTTGGAGAGCTTCAGACCCTGGGCCTGGTAGTTCGATCCGACGCCTGCGCCATACAAGCCTTCCGGCTTTTCCATCATATGCTCGTAGACCAGCCGGCCGACGATCTGCCCGTCCTCGAGAATAAAGGGGACTTCGTGGCTGCGCACTTCCAGAACGGCACGGCTGCCACGACCGCCGGATGCCTCATGCCCGAAGCCCGGATCGAAGAAGCCGGCATAATGAACCCGGAACTCGCCGACCAGTGGATCGAAGGGCGTCATTTCTGCGGCGTAGAGCGGCGGCACATGCACGGCCTCGCGGGACACGAGAATGTAGAACTCGTCCGGGTCCAGGATCAATTCACGGCGCCCACGGCTGTAAAGCGGCTCCCAGAAATCGAAGACGTCGTGCTGGGCCTTCTTGTCCACGTCGACGACGGCGGTGTGATGCTTTCCACGATAGCCGATCAGACCCTGTGCATCGCCGGCAAGATCGATCGACAGAGCGATGCCGCCGCCCGAGACATTGGGTTTGGCGGCTGCGACCAGTGTCTCGGCATCGTGCAGCTTCTGGAGTTCCGGCTCGCCGAGCAGGGCATTACCGACCCGGAAGCGGATCTGCGACAGCCGCGAGCCGCGCCGCACGACGATGGGGAAAGTACGCGGCGAGATTTCCAGATAAAGCGGCCCGGAATAATCTGCGGGGATCTTGTCGAACTCCTGCGCATAATCGGTGATCACACGGGTGAAGATATCGAGCCTGCCGGTGGAGCTCTTGGGGTTAGCCGAGGCGGACATATTGGCCGGCAGATCCAGCCGTTCCATCAAGGGCACGATATAAACGCAGCCGGTCTCCAGCACCGCGCCTTCAGACAGGTCGATGACGTGCAGGCTGAGACGATCGAGCTTGTCGGCAACAAGGCTGCTCGGCCCCGGCATGAAGCTTGCCCGGACGCGAAAGGCTTTTGCACCGAGGCGCAGGTCGAGGCTGGCCGGCTGGATCTGGTCGCGATCCAGCTCCCGTTCCGCGATCAGCCTGCCTGTGTCGAAAAGCGCCGCGATTGCGCGGTCCGCCAGAATTCCCGTTTCGCGAGCCATCATGCTCAATTCCTTGGCCCCACCCATCCATTGCCGGTCGCCGACAAAACCAAATGCCGGCCATTGACGCAAGCGGGACGCGGCGCTATGCAAATCTTATCCCGTGGTGATTTGGCCGGTCGGCTTGCAGCCACGTTAAATAAATGGCTAAAAAGACCGGGTGCGAAACCGGTCTGCTTATGCGGCCGGTTTTTTTGTTTTGAGGTGACCTGCATGACCAAGTCGTCCAACTCCTGGCGCCCTGCAACCCAGCTCGTCCACGGCGGAACGCTCCGCTCGCAATATGGCGAAATGTCGGAAGCAATCTACCTCACTCAAGGCTTCGTTTACGAGAATTCCGAAGCTGCCGAGGCGCGCTTCAAGGGCGAGACGGAAGGCTTCATCTATGCCCGCTACGGCAGCCCTACCAACGACATGTTCGAAAAGCGCATGTGTATGCTGGAAGGCGCCGAAGACGCCCGTGCCACTGCTTCCGGCATGGCTGCCGTCACCGCCGCCATTCTTTGCCAGCTGAAGGCGGGCGATCATATCGTCGCGGCCCGCGCCCTGTTCGGCTCCTGCCGCTGGGTCGTGGAAACGCTTGCACCCAAATATGGCATCGACTGCACCTTGGTGGACGGCCGCTTCCTGGAGAACTGGGAGAAGGCGATTACCCCGAAGACCAAGGTCTTCTTCCTCGAAAGCCCGACCAATCCCACACTGGAAGTGGTGGACATTGCCGGCGTCGCCAGGCTTGCCAATCAGGTCGGCGCCAAAGTGGTGGTCGACAACGTCTTCGCAACACCGCTCTTCCAGAAGCCGCTCGAACTCGGCGCCCATATCGTCGTTTATTCGGCCACCAAGCATATCGACGGCCAGGGACGCTGCCTCGGCGGCGTCGTGCTGTCGGACAAGGCCTGGATCGACGAGAACCTGCATGACTATTTCCGCCATACCGGTCCTGCCATGTCGCCTTTCAATGCCTGGACGCTGCTGAAGGGCGTCGAGACCCTGCCGCTGCGCGTCAAGCAGCAGACGGAGAATGCCGCGAAGATCGCCGACTTTTTGGCCGAGCAGAAACAGGTGGCGAAGGTCATCTATCCTGGCCGCAAGGATCATCCGCAGGCAGATATTATTGCCAAGCAGATGACGGGCGGCTCGACGCTGGTCTGCTTCGAGATGAAGGGCGGTAAGGAAGCGGCCTTCAAGCTTCAGAACGCGCTGGACGTCGTGACGATCTCCAACAACCTCGGCGACACCCGCAGCCTGATCACCCATCCGGCCACGACGACGCACAAGAACCTGACCGACGAGGCGCGAACCGAGCTCGGCATTTCTCCGGGAACCGTGCGACTGTCGGCAGGGATCGAGGATACGCAGGATCTGCTGGAGGATTTCGCCAAGGCCTTGGCGCAGGTCGCAGCCTGAACATGACATGGTGATCCGGCTTTCGGATTCACCATGTCAATTATCCCTAATGGCAGGAAGCAAGCCCTGGTACGGGCTCAACTTACGAGAATTCTTGACGTTTCTGTCTCCGTATACGATATCGGTCCAGCAAATCTGCAGAGGCCGCCCATGTACCGCGCCCGAACAAGAGACATAGAAGTCAGCGTCGAGCCCTTTTACCTGGAGGAACAATCCAGTGTGGAGGACAGCCGTTATGTCTGGGCTTATCACATCGTCATCAAGAACCATTCCTCGGTGACGGTGCAGCTCGTGCATCGGTATTGGCACATCACCGACCAGAATGGCGTCGTCGACGAAGTCGATGGGCCGGGTGTCGTCGGCGACCAGCCCCAGATCAAGCCCGGCGACTCCTACGAATATTCATCGGGCTGCCCGCTTGATACGCCGTCCGGTGTAATGTTCGGCCATTACGACATGCAGACGGACGAAGGCGAGATTTTCCAAGTGACGATCCCCGCCTTCTCCCTCGATTCCCCGGGCCTGATGCGCGTTCTCAACTGATCGCGCTTCATCGGACCGCCTCAAGCGGCGGCAAATTCCGCCGCTTCGTAGCGATAGGTCGTCGAGCAGAACTCGCAGGTTACCGCAATCTGACCGTCTTCCTGGCTCGCCTCGATTTCCTCGGCATTGAACCCGTCAAGCACGCCCTTGATCTTGTCGCGCGAGCAGCTGCAGCGGTCGAATACTGTCTGCGGCTGATAGACCCGCACGCCCCGCTCATGGAAGAGACGGAAAAGCAGCCTCTCGATCGCTACCTGCGGATCCGTAAGCTCGTCCGTATCGATCGTATCGACCAAGGTGCGCGCTTCGGCCCAAGCCTCGTCCTCCGTCAGGTCCGTATCGCGCTCGTCGCCATCGCCGCCATGCAGGTCCGGCTGGCGCATGCGCTCCGGCGACTTCGGGAGAAATTGCGCGATAAGGCCTCCTGCCCGCCAATTGTGGCGCGGCTTACCATCGGCATCCCGATCAAAGAGTTCAGCGACGCCGAGCCGCACCCGGGTCGGGATCTGCTCAGACTGCCGGAAGTAAACACCGGCGATTTCCTCCAGTGACGAGCCATCGAGCGGAACGATGCCCTGATAGGGCTGCATGCCGCGGCCCTGATCGATGGTAAAGGCAAGCACACCTTCGCCCAGCAGGTCCGGTGGCGAAATCTGCCCTGCCTTCACCGCTTCGGCCAAGGCATCCTCATCATAGCGAGCATAGGCGCGCAGGCTGTCGGGGGAAGAGAAATCGGCGACCAACAGGTCAACCGGTCCATCGCCCTTGGTCTGGACCGTGAACTTGCCATCGAACTTCAGGGATGTGCCCAAAAGCGCAGTGAGCACGATCGCTTCGGCAAGCAGCCGCGCCACCGGGGCTGGGTAATCATGCCGCCCGAGAATAGAATTCAGCAACGGCCCCAGCTGAACCGCGCGGCCCCGCACGTCAAGCCCTTCCACCTGGAAAGGAACGACGCGGTCGTCGCCGGCAAAGTCGAGTTCGTTCAGTTCCACAATCGCTTCCGCCATGACCTCACTCCTTCGCGCCGACCTTGGCTTTTACACAAGCGCGGGCAAAAGCGGAACCGCTCACCCGGGGGAAGACGCTGACAATGTTGTTGAAGCGCCCTCAATCAAGGTAGGGGCGCGGTTGAAAGCCGGTAGATGGTGGCGGTTGAAATGGAAATCAAGACCGCGCCTAGGGGCTCAAAGAGCCCCAAAACACCAGGCTAGGATGGACTTCTGCGCATGCAGCCGGTTTTCCGCCTCATCGAAGACGACCGATTGCGGCCCGTCGATCACCTGGTCGGTCACTTCCTCGCCGCGGTGGGCCGGCAGGCAGTGCATGAACAGAGCATCCTTGCCGGCACGCTTCATCAGCGCGTCATTGACCTGATAGGGCTGGAAAATGTTGTGGCCGCGCGCCTTGTGTTCCTGGTTCATGGAAACCCAGGTGTCGGTGACGACAAGATCAGCATCGGCGACAGCGCGCTCGGCATCATGATACAGCTTGACGTCGCCGCCATTGTTGCGGGCCCAGTTGAGGATCTTGTCGGAGGGTTCCGAACCCATCGGCACGGCCATGTTCATCCGGTAGCCGAAGCGCGCAGCTCCTTCGATAAAGGAGTGCAGCACATTATTGCCGTCCCCGGTCCAGGCCAGCGTCTTGCCGGATACGGATCCGCGATGCTCTTCGAAGGTCATGATGTCGGCCATGATCTGGCAGGGATGGGTGTCGTCGGTCAGGGCATTGATGACCGGCACGGTCGCGTGTTCAGCAAGCTCCAGCATGCGGGCGTGATCCGTGGTGCGGATCATGATGGCGTCGACATAGCGGGACAGCACCTTGGCCGTATCGCCGATCGTTTCGGCCCGCCCGAGCTGCATTTCCGTTCCCGACAGAAACAGCGTTTCCCCACCGAGCTGGCGCATGCCCACATCAAAGGAGACACGGGTACGGGTCGAGGGCTTTTCAAAGATCATTGCCAACATCTTGCCGGCCAAGGGCTTGTCGGCACTGCCGGCCTTGGTGGCCTGCTTGCGAACCTTGGCATCCTCGAGGATGGTGCGCAGATCCGCGGCGGAAACCGCGGAAAGATCCAGGAAATGTTTCGGTGCTGCCATTGTTTTGGTCCCCAATCACGAGGGGACCTTGAACCGGCACCCTCCTTCGCCCCCTCAGGCGGATTTTTTCATATCGCGAGCCGCAAGCTTTTCGGCTGCTTTCTCGATACGTGAAAGGCCTTCGCGGGCCTCCTCGGCGCTGACGATGAGCGGCGGCAGCAGACGGACGACATTGTCGCCCGCCGGCACGACCAGCGTCTGCTCGTCGCGTATGGCTGTCACCAAGTCTCCGGACGGCACCTTGGCCTTGATCCCCAGCAAAAGTCCTTCGCCGCGAATGTCTTCGATCACATCAGGGAAGCGATCCTTCAGCCCCGCCAGTCCCTGGCGGAAGACCAGCGCCACGTCGCGCACGCTTTCGAGAAAACCGTCCGCCAGCACCACGTCCAGCACGGCATTGCCGACCGCCATGGCAAGAGGATTGCCGCCATAGGTCGTGCCATGGGTGCCGGCCGTCATGCCGGAAGCAGCCTCAGCGGTTGCAAGGCAAGCGCCCAGCGGAAAGCCGCCGCCGATGCCCTTGGCGAGCGCCATGATGTCCGGGGTCACGCCGGTCCACTCATAGGCAAAAAGCCTGCCGGTGCGTCCGAGACCACATTGGACCTCGTCGAAAATCAGCAGCGCGCCGCTCTCGTCGCAGATCTGGCGCAGAGCCTGCAGGAATTCCTTTGGCACCGGCCTGATGCCGCCTTCGCCCTGGATAGGCTCGATGAGGATGGCAGCCGTGGTTTCCGTGACAGCGGCCTTCAGGGCTTCCAGGTCGCCGAAGGGCACCTGGTCGAAGCCCTCGACCTTGGGGCCGAAGCCTTCCAGATATTTCGCCTGGCCGCCGGCCGCAATCGTTGCCAGGGTGCGGCCGTGGAAGGCGCCCTCGAAGGTGATGATGTGGAACCGCTCCGGATGTCCCTTCACGAACTGATAGCGGCGCGCCGTCTTGATGGCGCATTCCAGCGCCTCGGCACCGGAATTGGTGAAGAACACCTTGTCGGCAAAGGAATTATCCGCCAGCCGGCGCGACAGCATCTCCTGACCCGGCACTTCATAAAGGTTCGATACGTGCCAGACCTTATCGGCCTGCGACTTCAACGTATCGACGAGATGCGGATGCGCGTGACCGAGCGAATTGACGGCGACGCCGGATCCGAAGTCTAGATATCGCTCGCCCTTTTCCGTCACAAGCCATACGCCTTCGCCGCGCTCGAAGCGTAGCGGAGCACGGGCAAAGGTGTCGAAAAGCGCGGCTTCGGCCATGGCGACATTACTCCTTGCGGCGACACGGGCGGGACTGCCCGTGAAATCAAAATGCCGCCCACGGGGCGGCGTCGGCACTATCATCGCTCAAGCCCGGGATGTCAACAAAACAGGGCAAATGGAGTGCTTCCGGCCGGCGTTTTGAGCGTCCAAAGCAATGTGACAAAAATGACTCTTTCAGGCAGCAAGTTGGGGAAAACCAAGAAATCGATTCGCAGGGATTCCGCCGACTCTTGCCACGGAGTCAGCCTCACACTAGGTTAACGATCAATTACTAGACTGCATGCGGCGGAACTAGTCACCTATCAGCATAGATATAGTGGTTGCTGCGGAATCATATCCGCAGCAAAGGTGGAAGGATTCTGCATGCCATCAACGTTCAAAGGCGGAGAACGGGCATGAATTGGACAGACGAGCGCGTCGAAAAGCTGAAGCGGCTATGGTCGGAAGGCCTGAGCGCCAGCCAGATCGCGGCACAACTCGGCGGCGTCAGCCGCAATGCGGTGATTGGCAAGGTTCACCGGTTGAACCTTCCGGGCCGCGCGAAAGCCGGCGGCACGGTGGCGACCAGCCGCAATGCAGGCAAGCGTCCAGCCGCAGCGCCGCGCGCTCCCAATTATGCAGCCCGCGCCACGACCACCCGGACCGTGACCCACGCTGCCGTCGGCGCGACTGCGCTGAAGGAAGAGATCGGCGTCGATGCCGTCCAGGAAATGCAATTCGTCCCCAAGAGCAATGTCGTCGTGCCGATTTCGCGGCAGCTCGCCTTGACCGACCTGACGGAACGCACCTGCAAGTGGCCGGTCGGCGATCCGCTGAAGGACGATTTCCACTTCTGCGGCTGCGAATCCCCCGACGCTTCGCCTTATTGCACCTATCATGCGCGTCTGGCTTATCAGCCGGCGCATGACCGCCGCCGCGCCGCCGCCATGCGCGCTTAACAGCGGACCGATCCAAAACGAAGAGCGGGCCTGTGGTCCGCTTTTTTGTTGGTGATCACAGTCGTAGCCGAGGCTTGCAGTCGGAAGCCGCGTCCCCTATCTATGGCCGGCGAGGACGACCTCCCCCAACACGGGCATGACACCGGGACGACCCGGAAGCAAAGCTCAAAGGTCCCTCCATGCGCTCGACATCAGACCGTATCCGCCACGCCATCAGCTTCGAGATCATCGGCCTCGCGCTCGTCACACCGCTCGGCGCATTGGCCTTCGATCAACCATGGTCGGCGATCGGGATCGTGGGTGTCGCAGGTGCGACGCTCGCAACCGGCTGGAACTATTTATATAATCTAGGCTTCGATCACCTGATGCAGCGGCTGACCGGCAGCAGCCGCAAAAGCGTGGCGGTCAGGGTGGCTCACGCCCTTCTTTTCGAATTGGGCTTGCTGATCGTGCTGATGCCGATGATTGCCTGGTATCTGGAGGTAAGCCTCATCCAGGCGCTGGCGATGGACATATCCTTCGCCGCCTTCTACGTCGTCTATGCTTTTGCGTTCAACTGGATCTATGACCGGCTGTTTCCGCTGCCCGAATGGCAGGGGAAAACATTGCCTGAAAACGCTCAGGCTTCCATCGAATAGCCGGCACCGCGAACGGTGCGGATGACATCCTGCATATTGGAGAAATTCAAGGCCTTGCGCAGGCGCCCCACATGCACGTCGACGGTCCGCTCGTCCACATAGATGTCATGGCCCCAGACGCCATCGAGCAATTGCGAGCGCGAGAAGACACGGCCGGGCGACGCCATGAGGAATTCCAGGAGGCGGAACTCGGTCGGCCCCAGCCTCACTTCGCGGCTCTTACGATGGACACGATGCGTCTCGCGATCGAGCTCGATATCGCCGCAACGCAGGACGCTCGAAAGGACCTCCGGCTTGGCACGCCGCAGCATGGCCTTGACGCGGGCCATCAGCTCGGGCGTCGAGAAGGGCTTGACGACATAATCGTCGGCACCAGTCGCAAGGCCGCGCACCCGTTCGCTTTCTTCGCCGCGCGCCGTCAGCATGATGATCGGCAGACGTTCGGTTTCCGGGCGTACGCGCAACCGCCGGCACAATTCGATACCGGAAACGCCGGGCAGCATCCAGTCGAGGATGAGGAGGTCCGGCGTGCGTTCCTGCAGGCGGATCTCCGCCTCGTCGCCACGCAGGATCGTTTCCACCTCATAACCTTCGGCTTCGAGGTTATAGCGAAGAAGCACGCTTAGTGCTTCCTCGTCTTCCACGACTGCTATTTTCGGCTGCATTCTCGCTCTGCTCCGTCACCAGTCCAGTTCAGCTGTTGGCAGCGCCGAGCGTGTTCGACGTGTCATCCTTCGGGCGCTCGCCTTCCGGCTGGGCACCCGTCGTCATGTAATAGATGGTTTCGGCGATATTGGTCGCATGGTCGCCGATACGCTCGATGTTCTTGGCGCAGAAGAGCAGATGCGTGCAGGTGGTGATGTTGCGCGGATCTTCCATCATGTAGGTCAGCAATTCGCGGAACAGCGACGTGTACATGGCGTCGATTTCTTCGTCGCGCAGCCGGATGGCTTCCGCCTTCTCGACCGAGCGGCTGACGTAAACGTCGAGAACTTCCTTGAGCTGAACCAGGGCCAGATCCGACAGATGCTCGAGACCACGCGCCAGCTTGCGCGGCACGCCGCCTTGAACGGCGATCACGCGCTTGGCGGTATTCTTGCCAAGGTCGCCGACCCGCTCCAGGTCGGCAGCGATCCGCAGCGAGCCGACGATTTCACGCAGGTCGGCGGCGACCGGCTGGCGGCGGGCAATGGTGATGATCGCCTTTTCCTGGATCTCACGCTCGGATTGGTCGAGGCCGACATCGTCAGCGATGACCTTCTGGGCGAGTGCCGAATCCGAGTTGACGAGGGCACGGACCGCGTCCGTGCACATCTGCTCGGCCAGCCCGCCCATTTCGGAAATGCGGCGGGTCAGATACTGCAATTCCTCGTCATAAGCGGACAGGATATGGGTCGAGGCCATGGTTTTTCCTTCCAGATGCACAGGTCACGGCATTGGTGAGTTGCAAAAATCGATCAGCCGAAGCGGCCGGTGACATAGTCCTGCGTCCGCTTCTCCTGCGGGGAGGTGAAGATCTTGGCAGTCTCATCGAATTCCACCAGTTCGCCTAGATACATGAAGGCGGTCTGGCGGGACACGCGGGCCGCCTGCTGCATGTTATGGGTAACGATGACGATGGTGTAATCGGCGCGCAGTTCGTCGATCAGTTCCTCGATCTTGGCTGTCGACAGCGGATCGAGCGCCGATGCCGGTTCATCGAGCAGGATGATCTCCGGCTTCACCGCAACGGTGCGGGCGATGCAAAGGCGCTGCTGCTGGCCGCCCGACAGGCTGAGCCCGCTGGCGTTGAGCTTGTCCTTGACCTCGTTCCAGAGGGCGGCGCGGCGCAGTGCCGCTTCGACCCGCTCGTCCATGTCGCTTTTGTTGAGGTTCTCGTAGAGCTTGATGCCGAAGGAGATGTTCTCATAGATCGACATGGGGAAGGGCGTCGGCTTCTGGAAGACCATGCCCACCTTGGTGCGAAGCAGGTTGAGATCCTGGTTGCGATCCAGGATGTTCTGGCCGTCGACCAGCACTTCGCCTTCTGCCCGCTGCTTCGGGTAGAGTTCGTAGATGCGGTTCAGCACGCGAAGCAGAGTCGACTTGCCACAACCCGACGGGCCGATGAAAGCCGTCACGCTGCGTTCCGGCAGCTGCAGCGAGATGTTCTTCAGAGCCTTGGATTCACCGTAGTAGAAGTTGAGATTCTTTATCTCGATCTTCGCCCGGTCATTGGCTTGCTGCGGCGCGGTTTTTTCGAGGGAAACCATGTTGGTCATCTATCCTTTGCGTCCGGTGAGGCTGCGGGCGAAAATGCTGAGGCCCAGCACGGTAAGGGTGATTATGAGAGCGCCGGTCCAAGCCAATTGCTGCCATTCCTCGTAAGGGCTCAGCGCGAACTGGAAGATGGTAACCGGAAGACTTGCCATCGGAGCATTGAGATCGCTGCTCCAGAACTGGTTGTTGAGAGCGGTGAACAGCAGCGGCGCCGTTTCACCGGAGATGCGGGCAATGGCGAGAAGGATGCCGGTGACGATGCCCGAGAGGGCTGCCCGATAGGCGACCGACCGGATGACGATCCAGCGCGGAGCGCCGATGGCGGTGCCCGCCTCGCGCAGCGCATTGGGAACGAGGTTGAGCATGTCTTCGGTGGTGCGCACCACGACCGGGATCACCAGAACCGCCAGCGCGAAGGCACCAGCAATCGCTGAGAAGTGCCCCATCGGCCGGACGATCAGTTCATAAACGAACAGTCCGACGATGATCGAAGGCGCCGACAGGAGAATGTCGTTGATGAAGCGGACCGCCGTTGTCAGCTTGGAGAAGCGGCCATACTCAGCCATATATGTGCCGGCCATGATGCCGATCGGGGTGCCGATTATGACCGCGATGACGGTGATGACCAAGCTGCCGACAATGGCGTTGAGCAGGCCGCCCGCTTCGCCGGGAGGCGGTGTCATTTCGGTAAAGACTGCGACGTTCAGGCCGGCAACGCCGTTATAAAGCAGCGCGCCGAGGATCAGGGCGAGCCAGGCGAGGCCGATTGCGGCAGCGACCACGCAGAGAACCATCATGATGCCGTTGGTTGCTTTGCGGCGAGGATAGATTGAGGACATTTTCAAGCTCCCGCCTTCCGACCGATCCGCATCAGCATGTAACGTGCGATCGCCAGGATAATCAACGTGATGAAAAATAGTATCAGGCCAAGCGCGATTAGCGAGGATGTATAGAGCTCGCCGTCGGCTTCGGTAAATTCATTGGCAATGGTAGCGGAAATCGTCGTGCCCGGCGCGAATAGCGAAGGGCTGATGCGGTGGGCATTGCCGATCACGAAGGTGACGGCCATGGTTTCGCCCAACGCGCGGCCAAGCCCGAGCATGATGCCGCCCATGATGCCGACGCGGGTGTAAGGAATGACAATGCGGCGGATGACTTCCCAAGTGGTGCAGCCGATGCCGTAGGCGGATTCCTTGAGGACCGCAGGCACCGTGTCGAAGACATCCTTGGTAATCGAGGTCACGAAAGGCAGAACCATGATCGCGAGGATCATCGCCGAGGTCAGCATGCCGATCCCGTAGGGCGGGCCGGCAAACAGGCTGGAAAGACCCGGAACATCCTTGAAAAGATTGATCACGAAAGGCTGGATCGTCGTCTGAACGAAGGGAGCAAAAACAAACAGGCCCCAGATGCCGTAGATGATGCTGGGGATGCCGGCCAGCAGTTCGACTGCAATCCCGATCGGGCGGCGCAGCGGACGCGGGCAGAGCTCCGTCAGGAAGATCGCAATGCCGATGCCGATCGGAACGGCGATCAGGATGGCGATCGCCGAGGTCACGACGGTACCGTATATCGGAGCAAGAGCGCCGAATTTCTCGGTGACCGGATTCCAGCTTTCCGTGGTGAGGAAGCTGAAGCCGAAGGTCGAGAGGGCCTGCCAGGATCCGACGACGAGCGAGATCGCTACGCCACTCAGGATCAGCAGAACCAGGATCGCTGCAGCTCGGGAAATACCCGCAAAGACCGCATCGGTCAAAGCGAAACGCTTTACAGCCTTGTCGCGCCGCGCATCAACGCGCTGTTCCGCCATTGCCAACGTCATACTCCTATGCCCTCACTTATTCGTACCGGGGAAACGAGAGGGGCGCCGATGACGCCCCTCCCAGAGGATTACTTCGCGGCGAACAGCGACTTGCCGTCCTTGCCTACGACGTCCTTCTTCCACATGTCTTCGACGCTCTTGACGACGGCTTCCGGCATCGGAACGTAGTCGAGTTCGTTCGCCATCTTGGCGCCGTTCTTGTAGGACCAGTCGAAGAACTTCAAAGCTTCGGCAGTCGCAGCAGCGTCATCCGGCTTCTTGTAGACGAGGATCCAGGTGGCAGCAGTCATCGGCCAGGATTCTGCACCCGGCTGGTTGGCGAGGATGACGCCATAACCCGGCTGCGAGTCCCACTTTGCATTGGCAGCGGCAGCCGAGAAGGATGCAGCAGTCGGCTCGACCTTCTTGCCGTCCTTGTTGATCATGTCGGCGTAGATCATCTTGTTCTGCTTGGCATAGGCATATTCGACATAACCGATTGCGCCTGCAGCCTGCTTGACGTTGTTGGCAACGCCTTCGTTACCCTTGGCGCCGATGCCGACCGGCCATTCGAGAGCCGAGTTGACGCCAACCTTTTCCTTCCACTCCGGGCTGGTTTCGCCGAGGTAGTAAGCAAAGTTGTAGGTGGTACCCGACCCGTCCGAACGGTGAACGACGGCGATTGCCTGCGAAGGCAGCTTGGAATCCGGGTTCAGCTTCTTGATGGCAGCATCATCCCAAGAGGTGATCTTGCCCATGAAGATGTCGGCAAGCGTCTTGCCGTCGAGAACCAGTTCGCCCGGATCAACGCCTTCGATGTTGACGACCGGTACGATGCCGCCCATGACCATCGGGAACTGAGCAAGACCGGAGGCTTCCAGATCTTCGCCCTTCAAAGGCGCATCGGTTGCGCCGAAGGTAACGGTCTTCGCCTTGATCTGCTTGACGCCGCCGCCGGAGCCGATCGACTGGTAGTTCAAGCCGTTACCGGTTTCCTTCTTGTAGGCGTCAGCCCACTTTGCATAGATCGGGTAAGGGAAGGTAGCGCCGGCGCCGGAAATATCCGCTGCCTGGGCAACCGGAGAAATGAAGCTGGCGGCCGCAGCCGTAGCGACAGCAAAGGCTGTCGGGATGAAATGTCTCATTGAGGTGCTCCTCTTTGGATCAAATCGACGCGAAGCGCCGACTAAAGCGCCCATAACAGGGCGGGATAACAGTTCGATGACGCAGCTTGCGCCATTGGGTCCGCCGTAGAAGCTGACTCCCGCCCCACAACTTTCCCCGATGGTTCTTGGTGCGACGCGGTCCCGGCTTGTCGCTCCCGCCGGCCCTCGCCAGCAACACTTAGCCGGTCTATCCCCGCTCTTTTATGTCAGTTCCGTAAAAGATTTATGACAACTTAAATGACTGAAAAATATTGGATTTATTTTGAACAGCTGCGCAGACCAGCATCCTGTATGTCAGAACCTGACGGTAAATTCCGTGCCCTTGCCGATTTCGGATTTTACGATCAGGCGAGCCCGGTGACGGGTGAGGATGTGCTTGACTATGGCAAGGCCCAGCCCCGTCCCTTTCTTGGACCGGCTATCGGCGACGCTGACCCTGTAGAAGCGCTCTGTCAGCCTGGGAACGTGTTCGGCCGGAATGCCCGGCCCCTTGTCGACGATGCTGACTTCCACAGGCTGGGCAGTGCCGTTCTTCAGGAAGACCTCGACCAGTTCGCCTTCCTGACCGTATTTACAGGCATTCTCGATCAGATTTTCGAATACCTGCACGAGTTCATCGCGGTCGCCGAGAACCTCCACCTTGCCCTCGGGCAGATGCAGGCGGATTTCGACACCCAGTTCGTCGGCAAGCGGCACCAGAGCATCGCGCACATGTGCGATCAGCGGCTTCAGATCCACCGACTGGTCAGGCGCAATGTGCGCCTTAAGCTCGAGGCGCGAAAGCGAAAGGAGATCGTCCACCAGCCGGCTCATGCGCGTCGCCTGGTCGAACATGATGCCGAGAAATCGTTCCCGAGCGGCCGGATCAGAGCGTGCCGGACCCTGCATGGTTTCGATGAAGCCGCGCAAAGACGCAAGCGGGGTTCGCAGTTCATGACTAGCATTGGCGACGAAGTCCGACCGCATGCGGTCGATGCGGCGCAATTCGGACACGTCCCGGAACGACAGGACATAGAGCTTCGTCGACGGCGGCACCACCCCGCTCAGATCAACGGGCGCCACGCGCAGGATGAACACCCGCTCGGACGGAAGCCGCTCGGAATGCTCCATCTGGTTCGGCTCATTGGTGGCGATGGTTTCGCGCACCATGTCCAGGATGCCCGGCGACCGCAACCTGGCCGACAGATGCGAGCCCAGGGGCAAGGCACCGAAGGACCGTTCGGCGGCATTGTTCTGGTAAAGAACCGTGACATCCTCTCCTACCACGAAGACGGGCATGTCCAGCGTTTCGAGCGTCGCGCCGATGAAGGGAAGCGGATCGAAAAGAGGTTGGTCGACCTCAAGCTGCGGCGTCGTGTCGGCCGCAGGTTCGGCCGGCCGGCGGGCGATCGCCACGAAAACCAGAAGCAGCCAGCCGACCAGCACGCCCGGCCAATCGAGGCCGGCAACAATGGCGATAAGCGCCAGTAACGACAAAAGCAGCAAGAGAGGCCGTTCGCGGCGCATGCTAAGAGCAAGTGCCGCCATAAATTTCCGCAGATTCGTCAGGACCTTTGTCAATTTCTTTTCTCGGCCTCTTCCCCTGAACACGCGCTCATATAACTCCTGCATGACAGATATGCATCGCTTCGGAAGAAAAGATGCAGGCGCCGGCGGTTCTCCCCATCCAGCCGGCATCGACCAGAGAGAGCACAGCAGAACGTGACGCAAGAGACAAGGAACGATCTTATGACGCAGAGCGGCGCAAACCCGGTGGTGGGATTGGAGATCGGTGGCAAGCACCGCAAATTCGACATCGACAACCCCGACCTGCCGGGCTGGGTGGAGGACCATGCGCTGGCCTCCGGCGGTTATCCCTATGACCACAAGATGGACAAGGAGAAATACGAAAAGCATCTCGAGCGGCTGCAGATCGAGCTCGTCAAGGTGCAGTTCTGGCTGCAAAACAGCGGCAAGCGGCTGATGGCTCTTTTCGAGGGCCGCGACGCAGCCGGCAAAGGTGGCACCATTTCCTCGCTGCGTGCCTATCTCAATCCGCGTTCAGCCCGCATCGTCGCACTAAGCAAGCCGACTGAAATCGAGGCTACCCAATGGTATTTCCAGCGGTATGTGAAGCATTTCCCGAGTGCCGGCGAAATCGTTCTTTTCGACCGCTCCTGGTACAATCGCGCCGTGGTGGAGCCGGTCATGGGCTTCTGCACCGAGGATCAGTACAGGAACTTCATGCGGGCCGTGCCGCACTTCGAAGAGATGATCGTCGACGAGGGCATCTATTTCTTCAAGTTCTGGCTCGATATCGGCCAGGAAATGCAGCTGAAGCGCTTCCACGACCGGCGCCACGATCCCCTGAAAATGTGGAAGCTTTCTCCCATGGATATCGCGGCTCTCAACAAATGGGAGGATTACACGGAAAAGCGCGACCGCATGCTGGAGGAGACGCATAGCGACCGGGCTCCCTGGACGGTGGTGCTCGCCAACGACAAGCGGCGGGCGCATCTCAACATCATGCGCCAAATCCTGCTGTCACTGGATTATGAAGGCAAGGATGCCGACGCAATCGGCGAGATCGACAACAAGATCCTAGGCTTCGGCAAGACCTCCGTGAAATAACCGGAGCCCAAACACTGCTCCGGCCCGGCCCGTTCAGCGGCCCGGCAAGATGCGGACGGAATACAGCAGAACCGGCTTGTCCGGGCCGTCGATGCCCGCATTGATGACCAGGCGGCCGGGGCTGTTGGGGGCAATAGTGCGTTCGAAGGTCACCTTGAACAGCGCCTCCAGCCTTTCCTGCGTCGCCGTGAACCGGTGGCGCGAGCAATTGCCAAGACTGCCGAAGTCGCAACGCACCGACATCTGCGCTGCCTGGTTCATCCCCGACTGGACGGTCAGCGCAATGGTCGAGCTCTTGGCCGCCATTTCGCGAAGCACTTCTGCCGGAACCTGGATGACGATGTCACCATCCTCTCCCGGTGCTGCCGAAACGAGCCGTACCGCCCGTCCTTCCGACCCGTCGACAGCCTCTGCCTTGGCCTGGCTGCCGAGCTGGAGTGCCGCGACATCCGCAGGCTTGAAGATTTCCGTCCATTCGTCCGAAAAGCCGCCGCGCGGATCGAAGGCGGCATTGCTGCGACCGCTTCCCTGCGCAGCACGATCGGCCGCCTGAATGGCTTCCTGAAGGACCGATTGCACCATGCCCGACTGGTAGAACCACCAGCAGGCAATACCGACAACGGCGAGCGTTATCATCCAAGTCGCCAGGCGTGACAGGAAGCCCCGCCGTCTGCGCGGCTTGGCGCCCGGCCCGGCAGCCATGTCCGGCTTGCCTGATCTTGCCCTGCGACGCCTGCCTTTGGGCGAAGACGCTTGCACGCCCAGTTCCGGCTGCGGCAAAGGCGCATCGACCATGGCCTGCGGAGCCTCGACCGAGACCGGCGCAATCCTGGTGTCAGGCTCGACGTCAGCATGTCCATCGAGCCGTCGCGTTTCCCCTTCAAGCAGAATTTCATCGTGCATATCTGCCTGTCTTGGCGAATGAACAGGCTCCGGCTCCACTTCGACAAGATCGGCAGGGCGGTCTTGTTCGGCGGAGGGGGCGGCCAGCTTGTCGATCTCCTCGGCCTCGATCTCGCGGATCTTCTCCTCGAGCCGCTTCTGCTGCTGCATGATGATCAGCGTGTCGGTCACCCCTTGCCGGCGAAGACCGGCTTCCAGCGCTTGGCGGGCAGACTGATAAATTTTTGCCCTCGTTTGCCCATCCGCCCGATCCGAACGATCCAGGGCATTTCTGATGGCCGTTTCCAAACCGCTCACTGCCGGTCCTTCCGGTTACGCTTACTCGAACCCATGTGGATTTACCTTTCGGTAACCTCTCCTCCAGGGAACTGCAAGCAAGGTTTCCACCGTTCCTCCCGGACAATAGCTGCAAAAATAAGTCCGAAAGTAGCAGGACCACATCCAACCAGGCCGTCGGACAAAAACCAAAGGCCAGCTTCCCGTCAGCAACGGGTTCTGCTAGATCTTCTTACGTTTGCGTAAACGTAAGACAGGAGGAAATCATGCTGCCAGCCATCCTGAAAGATAGCGCGCGACTGCCTGTTGTGGCCTCGCCACTGTTCATCATTTCCCATCCAGAGCTGACGCTTGCGCAATGCAAGGCGGGGGTGATCGGTGCCTTTCCGGCGCTCAACGCCCGTCCCGAAAGTCAGCTTGACGAATGGCTGGCGATGATCACGGAAGATCTCGCGGCTCACAATGCCGCCCATCCGGAAAGACCGGCCGCTCCATTCGCCGTCAATCAGATCGTCCACACGTCGAACAAGCGCCTCGAGCACGACCTGATGATGTGCGTCAAATACAAGGTGCCGGTCGTGATATCGTCGCTGGGCGCCGTGCCGGAGGTGAACGCTGCCGTGCATTCCTATGGCGGCATTGTGCTGCACGATGTGATCAACAACCGGCATGCGAGCTCCGCAATCCGCAAGGGCGCGGATGGCCTCATTGCCGTCGCTGCCGGCGCCGGCGGCCATGCGGGAACGCTATCGCCCTTCGCCCTGGTGCAGGAAATTCGCGAATGGTTCGACGGCCCTCTTCTGCTGGCCGGTGCAATCGCGACGGGCGGCGGCATACTGGCGGCCCAGGCCATGGGCGCCGACATGGCCTATATCGGCTCCCCCTTCATCGCCACGCGTGAGGCGCGGGCGGTCGAAGGCTACAAGCAGATGATCGTCGACTCGGCGGCCGCAGACGTCGTTTATTCAAACTATTTCACTGGCATTCACGGCAATTACCTGAAGGGCTCCATCAAAGCCATGGGGCTCGACCCGGATGCGCTGCCGACAGCCGATCCGAGCAAGATGGATTTCGACCAGGGAGTCAGCGGCCCCAAGGCCTGGAAGGAGATCTGGGGTGCGGGCCAGGGCGTCGGTGCCGTCAAATCCGTGGTTTCCGTTGCCGAACTGGTGGACAGGCTGGAAACGGAGTATCTGGCGGCGCGCCGGCGCCTGTCGCTCTGAACACCTGCGCTGGCACCGGACTCTTCGGTGAGACAGCACCGAGGAAATTGCCAGGCGCGGAAAAACCGGCTTGAAATCGCGCCTCATTGGCTGTATCAGCCGCATCACTTGCAGCCGAGGCCAATCCTTCGCTGCCCGTGCCGCTTTAGCTCAGGTGGTAGAGCACATCATTCGTAATGATGGGGTCGCAGGTTCGAGTCCTGCAAGCGGCACCACTTCCTCCAATCATTTGAACTCGGCGGTCGCACCATCATTGTCTACTGAGACACGAGTTCAGCCACTCGCCTGGCAATGGCCATGGATGCGGTCAACCCGGGCGATTCAATGCCGTAGAGTGCCACATAGGCCGGATGGCCGGTTGCTTGCGGCCCCTGGATCATGAAGTCCCCGCCGCCACCCTGCAACGGGCCGACAATTTTCGGACGTACGCCCGCATAGGCCGGCTGCAGCGCATGGTCGGGAAGTCCCGGCCAGTATCGGCGAATTGCGCCGTAAAACCGGTCGGCGCGGTGAGGATCGACGTCGTAGCCGACCTCGTCGATCCATTCCACGTCAGGACCGAAACGGGCCTGACCGCCGAGATCCAGCGTCAGATGCACGCCAAGTCCGCCCGGTTCAGGCACCGGATAGATGAGCCGGCTCGCCGGCGATCGTGCTGCAAGCGAAAAGTAGCAGCCCCTGGCATAATAGCGACCCGGAATGGTGGCGGGATCGAGGCCTTGCACGCTTTCCGAGACAGTCCAGGCGTCCAGCCCTGCCGCATTGACAACGAGTTTCGCTTCGATCTCGACAGGATCACGGCCGCCGACAGAAAGCCGCACCGCATTGTCCATAAGCGACCCGCCACGGACCGGCGAGCCGACGACAACCGTGCCGCCAGACGCTTCGATATCCGTTACATATGCCTGCATCAGCCGGTGGCTGTCGATGATCCCGGTCGAAGGGGAAAGCAGCGCAGCGAAACCCGCGATTTCCGGCTCCAGGCGTTGCAGCTCCGACCGATCGATCAGCATGCAGTCATCGACGCCGTTGGCATGCGCCTGTTTCAGCAGGGTTTCGAGATAGGTAACCTCCGCTTGACTGGAGGCGACGACCAGCTTGCCGCACTGGCGGTGCGATATGTGGCGCTCGCGGCAATAGTCGTAGAGCCTGCGCTTGCCCTCGACGCACAATTGCGCCTTCAGGCTGCCGGACGGATAATAAAGGCCCGCATGGATGACCTCGCTATTGCGCGAGGAGGTGACGCTGCCGGTGATGGCCTCTGCCTCCAGGAGCACCACGTCGCGGCCGGACAAGGCAAGCTCGCGCGCCACGGCAAGGCCGATGACGCCGCCGCCGATGACCACGCAATCCAGCGCCAGCACCTCAATCATTGCCCCTCCCTTTTTGTGTTCTGGTCAGCCGCCGGAATGATATATGGGACATCATCGCCGCCAGTCACGCGGCCTGACGGCAGTAAGTCAATCATGCAGAAAGTTCGATCATGCTGAAGGTGGTTTTTCTGGATCGCGACACGATCGGCCCGGCGGTCACGATCAGCCGTCCCGGCTTTCCGCATGAATGGGTGGAATATGGCAAGACGGCACCGGAGGATGTCGCTGCTCGCATTTCGGATGCTGATATCGTCATCACCAACAAGGCGCCCGTCCGGGAACAAGCCATGGAAGGAGCGCCCACGCTGCGAATGGTTGCGGTTGCCGCCACCGGCTACGATATCGTCGATCTGGCCGCCGCCAAGGCACGCGGCATCACCGTCTCAAATGTGCGGGGCTACGCGGTCAACACCGTGCCGGAACACACATTCGCGCTGATCTTCGCGCTACGTCGTTCCGTGATCGGCTTTCGTCAGGATGTGATCGCCGGGGAATGGCAGCGCGCCAACCAGTTCTGCTTCTTCAACCATCCCGTCCGCGACCTTGTGGGCTCGACGCTTGGCCTGTTCGGCCGTGGCACGCTTGGACAATCGGTTGCCAGGATCGCCGAGGCCCTGGGCATGAAAGTGATCTTCGCCGCTCGAAAGGGTGCAGGCCAAGCGGGGCTAGGCTATCACTCCTTTGACGAGGTGCTGGAGACATCCGACATCATCAGCTTCCACATGCCGCTCACGCCGGAAACCCGCAACCTCATCGGCATGGAGGAATTCCGGCAGATGAAACGGCGGCCGCTGATCATCAACACGGCGCGCGGCGGCCTTGTCAACGAGGCTGATCTTGTTCAGGCACTGGACGAGGGCCTGATTGCCGGTGCGGGTTTCGACGTGCTGACCAAGGAACCGCCCGCGCCCGATAACCCTCTGCTGACCGTTCTCGACCGTCCCAATGTCATCGTCACCCCGCATGTGGCATGGGCGAGCTACGAAGCCATGCAATCGCTTTGGGCGCAGGTGATCGATCATGTGGAGAATTTCCAGAAGGGCATCCCTTCCAACGTGCTCTGACCGCGCATTGTCTCACGTATCCGAAAGCTCGATCCAGGTTGGCGCATGATCGCTCGCATGGTCGCGGCCCCGTACGTCGCGGTCGATGCCGCCGCCTTGCAGTCTACCCACCAGGTTCGGGCTGAGAAGCAGATGGTCGAGCCGCAAGCCTGCATTGCGGCCCCAGGCGTTGCGGAAATAGTCCCAGAAGGTGTAGATTCGCTCTTCAGGATGGAGCTTTCGCAACGCGTCGGTCCAGCCCTGCGCCATGAGCCGCGCGAAGACCTTCCGTACTTCCGGGCGAAACAGGGCATCATCGCGCCAGCGCTCGGGCGAATACACATCCAGATCCGTCGGCATAATGTTGTAATCGCCGGCCAGAACGACGGGCGCGCCCGTTGCCAGCAGATCTTCGGCATGTGCCAGAAAGCGCTCATACCAGGCGAGTTTGTACTCAAATTTCGGGCCGGGAGCCGGATTGCCGTTCGGTGCATAAAGGCAGGCGATCAACACGCCGTTGACCGCCGCCTCCAGATACCGGCTGTGCAGGTCGTCCGGATCGCCCGGAAGGCCGCGCCGCGTCTCGACCGGATCGGCATTGCGGGCCAACATCGCGACGCCGTTCCAGCTCTTCTGGCCCTGCCAGATGGCACCATAGCCCGCCTTCTCCAGCGCAGCCGCCGGAAACTTGTTCTGCGGTGCCTTCAGCTCCTGCAGGCATACGACATCCGGCTCCGCTTCCTCGAGCCATTCGAGAAGTGCTTCCAAGCGACCATTGACGCCGTTTATATTGAAGGTCGCGATCTTCACGGGTATGGTGCCGTCAGTGCTTCCGGTCGCCGCGGTCACCTTGGCCAGATTTCACACTGGTCTTGGCAGATTTGCGGACATCCTGAGACAGGGAGCGGCCGACATCGTCGGACTCCTTGAAGCGGCCCTTGGCATCGCGGCGAACATACCGCTTATCGGTGCCCGTATCGATGAGTTCACGTTTGCTCATTTTCTTCTCCGTCGTGGACGCGGAGAAAACGCGTGAGCGGCGATTTGGATGCAATCCGGAGCCCCCATCCGAGCTCAACGGCCATTAGCGAAACATTTAAGCCTGACAGGCATGATAGCCGCTCCTGAACGCGCCGATGAGTGCGCTAAAGCTGCCTCTGGAGGGAAAAGATGCCGGAAGCCTTCGCAGCCACATTGCGTGAATTCATAGCCGAGAACTTTCTGTTTCGTGCAGATGCCGATGTCAGCGACAGCCAGTCGCTGCTGGACAGCGGCGTCATCGATTCCACCGGCGTGCTCGAACTGATCGCATTTCTCGAGCAGACCTACGGGATCCGCGTCGCCGACGAGGAGATTGTCCCCGACAATCTCGACAGCGTCGACAACATGTCGCGCTATCTCTCCACCAAGCTTGCCGCGGCCTGAGGATGGGCGAATGCGCCTAGAGGCACGGCTCAGACAGAGCGCCACGCGCTTCGGCGACAAGACGGCCTTGGTCGCCGGCGATGTCCGCTTGACCTATGCCGAAATCGATGACCTGTCCGACAACCTGGCGGCAACCCTCAAGCATCGAGGCCTTGCATCGGGCGATCGTATCCTGCTCGTCCTGGAGAATGGCCAGGAAGCGGTGATCGGATTTTTCAGCGCCTGGAAAGCCGGCTTGGTCGCCTGCCCGCTGCATCCTTCAATCAAGGCGGAGAAGCTTGCTTCGATCCTGCAGAGCACCGGCGCAACCGCCGTCATCGTGCAAGTGCGCCTTTTGAAAATGCTTCAATCCGCGCTGCAGATCGCCAAGGCGTCGCCCCTGGTCATTCTTGCCCAGGCTGATGCCACCCTCGAGCCTAGCAGCATACTGAGTTTCGAGGAGGCGGTGGCGCAGCAGTCGCCGGTTCTTCTCGGCCACCACCATGAAGACAGTGATGCCCTGGCGCTTTTGATCCACACTTCGGGGTCTACAGGCGTTCCGAAGGGCGTCATGCTCAGCCATGCCAATGTGACGGCCGCCTGCGAGGCGATCACCACCTATCTCGGCAATACCGCATCCGATATCGTCCTCAGCGTCCTGCCGCTCTCCTTCGGCTACGGCATCACGCAAATGGTCACGATGGCGATCGCCGGCGGCACGCTGGTGCTGGAGAAAAGTTTTGCCTTTCCCCGCAAGATCCTGGAGCGACTGCAGGAGGAAAAGGCCACCGGCTTTCCGCTTGTGCCTGCCATGGCAGGCCTTCTGACCGGGATGAAGGACCTGCAGCCGGGCCTGCTTCCCCATCTTTGTTATATCACCAGTGCCGCGGCTGCCATGCCGCCGACGATGAGCCAGGGACTGCAGCATCTGTTTCCGGCTGCCCGGCTATTCCTGATGTACGGCCAGACGGAATGCCTGCGGGCGACTTATCTGGCACCCGAGGAAACCTCGCGCCGGCCGCTTTCCGTCGGCAAGGCGTTTCCCGGCAGCCGCGCTTTCGTGGTCGATGAAGAGGGCCGCGCCCTGGCACCGGGCCAGATCGGTGAACTCGTCGTCGAAGGACCGCATGTCATGTCCGGATATTGGGGCGACAGTCTCGCTTCCGTCCGGAGCCTTGCTCCAGCAGGGGCTGGCCGGCGGCTTTACACCGGCGACCTATTTCGAACCGATGAGGACGGCTTCCTTTATTTCGTCAGCCGGCGCGACGACATCATCAAGACGCGCGGAGAAAAAGTCAGCCCGCAGGAAGTCGAACGCGCGCTCTACGCGCTCCCCGGCATCCGCGAGGCGGCCGTCGGCGGCGTCGACGACCCAATCTTCGGCCAGACGATCCGCGCCTATGTGGCGCTGGAAGACGGTACGGTGCTCACCGAACGCGACATCATCCGCCACTGCGCCGGTATGCTGGAAGATTACATGGTGCCCAAAAGCGTCGAATTCCGCGACAGGCTGCCGCGCACGACGACGGGCAAGATCCGCCTTGGAGCCGATGAGCCCGAGCCAATCATGAAGGGTAATGTCGCATGAGCCAGAGCCTCAACAGCCTATCTTCGAAGAATGGCTTCTCCGCCGAGACCCTCAGGCTCGATGCTGAGGCGGAAATCGAACGCATCTGTGCATGGTTGCGCGAAACGGTGCTGAAGAATCTGCGCAAGCGCGGGGCGGTGCTGGGCCTCTCGGGCGGCATCGATTCCAGCGTTACGGCAGCGCTCTGCGCGCGGGCGCTCGGCCCGGGCAAGGTCACCGGCGTCTTCATGCCCGAGCACGATTCCGATCAGGACAGCCTGCGGCTGGGCCAGGCGCTCGCGTCCGCAACCGGCGTGGAGACCGTGCTGGAGGATATTGGTCCGGCACTTTCCGCCGCCGGCTGCTACACGCGGCGTGACAGCTTCATCCGCCAGGTGGTTCCGGAATTCGGCGAAGGCTGGGGCTGCAAGGTCGTGCTGGAAAACGCGCTGACGGGGCGCGGCTACAATATTTCCTGGCTGGTCGTCGCCAATCCCGACGGCGAGCAAAGCCGGCACCGCATGCCGCTCGACGTCTACCTCGGCATGATCGCTGCCGCCAACATGAAGCAGCGCACCCGAAAGCAGATCGAATATTACCATGCGGACCGGCTGAACGCGGCCGTCGCCGGCACGCCGAACCGGCTGGAATATGACCAAGGCTTCTTCGTCAAGAACGGCGATGGTGCCGCCGACTTCAAGCCGATTGCGCATCTCTACAAGAGCCAGGTTTATCAGCTGGCGGAAGTCTTAGGCGTCCCTGAAGAAATACGCCGGCGGCCGCCGACGACCGATACCTGGTCGCTGCCGCAGGGACAGGACGAGTATTACTTCTCACTGCCCTATGACCGGATGGATCTCTGCCTCTACGGGCTCGACAACGGCATTCCGCGCGAGGGCGTGGGTGAAGCAGCCGGTCTGACGCCTGACGAGGTGGATGCCGTCTGGCGCAATATCGCATCGAAGCGCAAGGTCGCCGAATATCTTCACGCCGAGCCGGCGACGATGCTGCGCTAGTCGAAGCGGTCGCCGATCAGGCGCGTCCAGGTCTCGCCGGCAAGCCCGCTGACAAGCGCCCTACCCGCCTTGATCGGCTCCAGAAGGCTCTTGTCGCGCGCATCGGCAATGAAGAAAGAACGGCCGTAGAGCATGGTCCTGCGGCTCATCAGAGCGGGAATCAGCCAGGGGTGAGAGCTGCCGCGGACACCGGAATAGCCCATCTCATAAGCGTGCGCGAAAAGATCGTCGACAAGCTCGCCTTCGCTGCCCGGCGCGCAGACGGCCTGCAGCAGCCAGCCTATGTTTCCAGGCGACGAGAAATAGACATAGGCGCCAAGAAGCTGACCCTTCGGGCCGTATCCGACCCGCCATTCCGGATAGCCGAGATCCCGTTTCTCCTGTGCCTGGGCGAGGAACCACAACAACGTGCGCTCATCCCAGCGGGGCCTCAGGGGAAAATGACGAGATAGCGTCATCATCGCTGTAGCGAACTGTTCCGGCGTTGCGTCGCTGAAGCTCACTTTCGACGCCGTCCTTTCGGCGGGGCGAAAGGGCATCAGTCTGGCCAAGGCCGCACCGCGATCGAGAATGCGCCCGACAGGCCGCAGGATACCGGCGGGCGGCACGATCCGGCCGCCGGTATCGGCTGCGGCGGAAAACGGCCGCAGCACCCGCAGCCACCCCATGCTATAGCCCGGATCGAGCGGATACCCCGCCTTCTGCCACATGCCGAGCGCCGTGTGATTGGCCGTCTCGGTGATCGAAATGTCCTGAGGGCCGGCCATGAAGGCCCGCAGAAGCCGCGCACCCGCCAGCGGATTTCCCTTCGGGTCGTCGACCATCAGCGATCCGGCAAATGCAGCCCTCACCGGCCGCGCATCCAGTTCCAGTCGCGACGGAAAGACACCGACAAAGCCTGTGACCTGACCGCTGGCTTCGACGAACACCTTGGAGCATATGTCCGGATCGCTCCAAGGATGGTTGAGAAACACTTCCTGCAGATAATCGGTCAAGGAAGCGGTCGGCGGCTTGGACCTGCGGAAGGTCTTTGCAAACAACGACGCGACCATTTGCAGGTCGCCCACTTCCAGATCGCGGACCATGCCCGCCTGCGACTTGCCCGCCATGTTCTACCCCGTTCGAAGACCAAGACCTTGCACGAGGAGCATTAAAATAAACGAAAAGAGGCTCCGCTGCGGGCGGAGCCTTCGAAAATCATCTTGATGATGACCTTACATCCAGTAAGGCGGGACGCCATAATAGTCGTAGACTGTCCGATTGTTCGCCCGGTACCAGCTCTCGTCGTTCAGGTCGTCATAGCGCGGTGCGCCGACAATTTGGTCCTTGGTCAGATCGATGCGATAACCATCGAGCTGCTCGTCATAGCGCAGCTTTTCCCAAGGGAGCGGGTAGTAGTCGTCACCGATACCGAGAAAGCCGCCGAAGCTGAGCACAGCATAGGCCACTCGACCGCCGCGCTTTTCCAGCAGAATGCGCGCGATGGAGCCGATCCGCTTGCCGTCGGCGCCATAGACTGCCGTGCCTTCCACCTTGTCGCTGGAAATCAGCGAGGGGGTGTCTTTGACGTAAGGGTCCTGACCGGCTCTTGGTTCCTGGTGTAACATGACGCACCTCCTTGTTGTTGTGCATTGTCACGGTGGTAAAACGCAGACCGGTGCAGGGAGGTTCCGCTCTAGACGGCTCCGGCGATTTGACGTTTACGTCAAAGTTAGCTAGCTGTAGGCATAAATGTCGCTGGCTTGAAGCGGCAACGGCATGCATATTCTTTTCCGCAGCAAGTGGAGGACTTGGGCCCGCAAGGGCGGCTGCGGACAAAAAAACGGCTGAAGGAGGAGGTTTTGATGACAGAAATGACAGCGCGCGCCGGAGCGCGTTCGAACAAGATTTGGCTTGCCTCCTACCCGCCTACCGTTCCTGAAGAGATTGCGCCGCTGAAACACCGTTCTCTCGGGGAGCTGTTCGAGGCGAGTTGCGCCCGCTATGCGGACCGGCCTGCCTTTTCCAGCATGGGCAAATCCCTTTCCTTCGCGCAGTTGGGGGTGGAAAGTGGCAAGATCGGAGCCTGGCTGCAGGCGCAGGGGCTCGAAAGGGGCGACCGGGTAGCCGTCATGCTTCCGAATGTTCTCCAGAACCCAGTCATCGTCTACGGGATCCTGCGGGCCGGCATGATCGTGGTCAACGTCAACCCGCTTTATACCCCGCGCGAGCTGCAGCACCAGTTGAAGGACTCCGGCGCAAAGGCGATCTTCGTCCTGGAGAACTTCGCCCATACCGTGGAACAAGCCCTGTCCGAAACGGACATTCGGCACATCGTGGTCGGCACCATGGGCGATATGCTCGGCCTGAAGGGGCACATCGTCAATCTGGTCGTTCGCAGGGTGAAGAAGCTCGTGCCTGCCTGGTCGCTGCCGACAGCCAAAAGCTACCGCCAGGTCGTCGCCGAAGGCGAACGCTTGAGCCTCAAGCCCACCGATGTCCAACCTCAGGATATCGCCTTTCTGCAGTATACTGGTGGCACGACGGGAATTTCCAAGGGCGCAACGCTGAGCCATGCCAATCTGCTCGCCAACAAGGAACAGATGAGCGTTTGGCTCGATTCCGCCTTTCTTGAAAAGCAGAGGCCGGAGCAGTTGCAGTTCCTCTGCGCCTTGCCGCTCTATCACATCTTTGCGCTGACGGTGAACTCGCTGATGGGCGTTGCGACCGGCAGCCATAATATCCTCATCGCCAATCCCCGTGACATCCCGGCGCTCGTCAAAGATCTCCAGAAGTACTCGATCCACATCTTTCCGGGACTGAACACCCTGTTCAACGCCCTGATGAACAATGCCGAGTTCCAGAAGCTCGACTTCTCCTCGCTGAAGCTGGTGTTCGGCGGCGGCATGTCGGTGCAGCGGCCCGTAGCGGAGCGATGGCTCGCCATGACCGGGTGCCCGATCACGGAAGGCTACGGCCTTTCGGAAACATCGCCTGTCGCAACGGCCAACCGATGCAACAGCAAGGAATTTTCGGGCATGATCGGCCTGCCGATCTCGTCCACCGAAGTCTCGATCCGCGAAGATGATGGCCACGAAGTGGACAATGGCAATGTCGGCGAGATCTGCATCCGCGGCCCGCAGGTCATGGTCGGCTATTGGAACCGGCCGGACGAAACAGCCAAGGTGATGACCGACGACGGATTCTTCCGGACCGGCGACATGGGCTACATGGACGCCCGCGGCTATATCAAGATCGTCGATCGCAAGAAGGACATGATCCTCGTTTCGGGCTTCAACGTTTATCCGAACGAGGTGGAAGAAGTGGCGGCCATGCATCCGGGCGTTCTGGAATGCGCCGCCATCGGCATACCGGACGAGCATTCCGGCGAGGCCGTCAAGCTGTTCGTCGTCAAGAAGGACCCCGACCTGACCGAGGCCGAACTGAAGTCGCATTGCGCCGCCAATCTCACCAATTACAAGCGGCCGCGCTTCATTGAATTCCGCGATCAGCTGCCGAAGTCCAATGTTGGCAAGATCCTGCGGCGCGAGTTGCGCAAGTGAGCCATCGTTGCATCCGCGCGACAGCCGGGTTGCGAAGCACCGGCCGTCGCGTGCAATCCGGCGTTTCGAGATAGACGCGCCCTGGCTACTGAACTAGCCATGAAACCAACCTAGCCGCTGACGGCATGTTGGAGTTCGCGTGACGAGGCCTGCCTTATCCTTTTTTCGTCTCATCGCCGTTCTTGCTTTATGCGGGATGGGGACTGCCTGTGCGGGACGCCCGGAAGGCGTCCTCGTTCCCCAGGCGCAAACAGTCAGCGGAGCCTCCAAGGTGGATGTGCTGGTGGCAACCACACGCCGACCGTCTGGAACGCCCGGCATCCTGTTCTCGGGTGAACGCGACAAAGGCACGCATGTCACGGAGATTTCCGTTTCCATTCCTCCCGACACGATGCGCAAAGCAGGACAGGTACAGTGGCCGGCAAAGCTGCCTGCCGATCCGGCCAAGGAATTCGCCACGCTTTCCGTGACGCCTCTGTCACCGCCGGCGGCTCATGGCTGGCTGAAGCAGAACCTGCCGAAAAGCCGGCGCGTCCTCGTCTTCGTCCATGGTTTCAACAACCGCTATGAAGATGCCGTCTACCGCTTTGCGCAGATCGTTCACGACGCGGGCGGCGATGTGGCCCCGGTTCTGTTTACCTGGCCGTCGCGTGGAAGCATCTTTGCCTATAATTACGATCGCGAAAGTACCAATTATTCCCGCGACGCGCTGGAAGACATGCTGCAGCGGCTGGCCAAGGATCCGGCCGTCGGCGAGGTCACACTCATGGCACATTCCATGGGCTCATGGCTGACAGTTGAAGCGCTCCGACAAATGGCTATCCGCGACGGGCGCGTCGCTCCGAAGATCCAGAACGTCATCCTTGCCTCCCCCGACATGGATGTGGATGTCTTCGGCCGGCAGTTTGCATCGCTCGGACCTCGGCACCCGCATTTCACGCTGTTCGTGTCGCGCGACGACCGGGCGCTCAACCTGTCCAGGCGGATATCCGGCAACGTGGATCGACTGGGTCAGGTCGACCCAACCGTCGAGCCCTATCGCAGCGAATTTGAAAAAGCCGGTATTGTCGTTCTTGACCTGACCGCGCTGAAGACCGGCGACCGTCTCAACCACGGAAAATTTGCCGAGAGCCCGGAAGTGGTCAAGCTGATCGGCAACCGTCTGATTGCCGGGCAGACGGTCAGCGACTCCGATGTCGGGCTCGGGGACCGGATCGGCGCCGTGGCGCTTGGCGCGGCGCAAACGGTCGGCGGCGCCGCAACCGTTGCCGTCAGCACGCCGATCGCGGTGTTCGATCCCGCGACCCGGCGCAATTACGGCGGCCAGGTGCAGCGTTTCGGCACGGCCGTCGGCAACACGGTCACCACAGCCGCCGGACAATAAATATGCCGTCGACGCCAAGCTTGATTTGATCGGGAAAGCGAATAGGTTCCCGTGCATCATGTCCCGAGCGCGAGGAACCCCCATGCAGGCCATCGTTCAACAGCTGAAATCCACCGTCGAGAAGACCAAGGCGACCGACATTCGCGCAGCCTTCGCCGCCGATACCGGCCGCTTCCAGAAGTTCAGCGCTCGTTTCGACGACCTCACGATGGACTATTCCAAGACGGCGGTGAACGACGAGATCCTTGCCCTGCTCGAAAATCTCGCCGAAGCCGGCGGCGTCGCCGCCAAGCGGGAGGAAATGTTCTCGGGCGTTTCCATCAACTTCACCGAAGGCCGCGCCGTGCTTCATACGGCCTTGCGCAACCGTTCCAACAGCCCTGTCATGGTGGATGGCAAGGATGTCATGCCGGACGTCAATGCCGTGCTCGAAGCCATGGGCAAGTTTGCAGAAGGCATCCGCTCCGGAGAGCTGAAGGGCGCAACCGGCAAGCCGATTACCGATTTCGTCAATATCGGCATCGGCGGTTCCGATCTTGGTCCGGTCATGGTGACGCTGGCGCTGGCGCCTTATCATGATGGGCCGCGTGCCCATTTCGTTTCCAATGTTGACGGTGCCCATATCGCCGATACGCTGAAGCTGCTGAACGCCGAAACGACCCTGTTCATCGTCGCCTCCAAGACCTTCACGACGATCGAGACCATGACCAACGCGGCCTCAGCCCGCGCCTTCATCGCCGAGAGACTGGGTGAAGGAGCAGTCGGCCATCACTTCGCAGCCGTATCCACGGCACTCGACAAGGTTGCCGCCTTCGGCATCGACAGTGACCGGGTATTCGGCTTCTGGGACTGGGTCGGCGGACGCTATTCCATCTGGTCCGCCATCGGCCTGCCGCTGATGATCGCCGTCGGGGCCGAGAACTTCGGCAAGTTCCTCGACGGAGCGCATGCCATGGACAGCCACTTCCGCACTGCACCGACCCGCCAGAACCTGCCCATGCTGCTCGGGCTGCTCGGCTTTTATCACCGCAACGTGCTGGATTATTCAACGCGGGCCATCCTTCCCTATGACCAGCGGCTACTGCGCTTCCCAGCCTACCTGCAGCAGCTCGACATGGAATCCAACGGCAAGGGCGTGACCATCGACGGCAAGCCTGTCGAGGGGAATTCCGGCCCGGTCGTGTGGGGCGAGCCGGGCACCAACGGCCAGCACGCCTTCTACCAGTTGATCCACCAGGGCACGAGCATCATTCCGGCTGAGTTCATGATCGCCGCCAATGGTTTCGAGCCACATCTGCGCCACCAGCACGACCTGCTGATCGCCAATTGCCTTGCCCAGTCGGAAGCCTTGATGAAGGGACGCAGCTTCGAAGAAGCCAAGGCGCAGCTGACGTCAAAGGGAATGGCCGACGACAGGGCGGACTTCATCGCGCCGCACCGCGTCTTCACCGGCAACCGTCCGTCGATCACCTTTGTTTACGACAAGCTGACCCCATTTGCGCTGGGCCGGCTGATCGCCCTTTACGAGCACCGCGTCTTCGTGGAAGGCGTATTGTTCCGCATCAACTCCTTCGACCAGTGGGGCGTCGAACTCGGGAAGGAACTGGCGACGGGCCTGCTGCCGGTGGTCGAGGGCAAGGAAAGTGCCGAGGGGCACGACAGCTCGACTCAAGGACTGGTTACGACACTGGCGGCATTGAAGTCCTAAGCCTGAACAAGCAAAGCCCTCCGAACCGTGGGTTCCGGAGGGTTTTTTATATCGGGCTGAACAATCGCTGGATCAGAGACCGATTTCGTGGGCAAAGGGCGGATTGGCGCCGGCGCGCAATACGGTGACCGCCGCGGCTTTGGCGCCAAGCGCCAGCGCCTGGGCGATCTGGTCTTCCGTCAAGCTCGCGACCTGCGACTTGGCCAGCAAGTTCTGCATCTTCAGCGATGCCAGCACGCCGGCATCAAACGTATCGCCGGCGCCGACCGTGTCGACCACCGTGACCTTCTCGCTTGGCACTTCCACCTTATGATCAGCCGTATAGCCGGCCGCGCCTTCGGCACCGCGGGTGACGACGACCAGCTTGGCCCCATGATGCAGCCAATGACGGGCGAGCGTCTCCTCGTCACCGTCCATGCCGAACCAGGTGAGATCCTCGTCGGAGAACTTGACGATATCCGACATGGCGGCCATCCGGCGTATGCGCGCCAGGTGCGAAGCCTTGTCCTTGATGAAGCCCGGCCGGATATTCGGATCCAGCGAAATCACCCGCTTTTCCTGCTCGCGGCTCATCAGTGCTTCGTAGGTCGACCCGCAGGGCTCCGGGATGAGGCTGATCGCGCCGAAATGTAGCGCCTCGCAATCCTCCCCCAGCGCCGGCAAATCAGCCTCGGTGATCATCCGGCCGGCCGTGCCTTCGTCATAGAAGGCATAGGTGGCATGGCCGTCAACGAGCTTTACGAAGGCAATTGTGGAGGGGCGCGAGGCGGTGGCGCAGTAGCTGAAGTCGACATTGCTGTCACGCAGCGTATCCCGCAGCACGTCGCCCATCATGTCGTCGGCAAGACCGGTGAAAAAGCCGGTCTCCACTCCCAGCCGCCCAAGCGCAATCGCCGTATTGAAGATCGCACCGCCGGCATAGGGCGAAAATCCCTTTTCCCCTAAGGTCGTCTCACGCGGCAGCATGTCGATCAGAGCTTCACCGCAACACAAAATCATGGACGTCCTCCCAACGGCAGTCGATATCATCAACCGATTAAGCGAGCTTTTGTCAAAAGGCTAGAGCGAAAGCTCACTGACGCCGCCATTGCGCCCGGACCATGCGAGCGGCGCATCGAGGAAGGACTCCACTTCGCTTAACGTTGTTTCGTCGAAGCGCTTCTGGTCGCGCGCCACCGCCAGCACGTTGCGCCAGGTGGCGATGTGATGCAGCTGCACCCGGCCATTGGTAAAGCGCTGCTCGGCTTCGGGGAAAATGCTGTAGAAGAAGAGTGCGATACCGTGATCGACGACACCACCGGCCGCGCGGATGGCATCGATGAACTTAAACATCGAGCCGCCGGCAGTCGTTAGATCTTCAATGACGAGGACGCGCGCCCCCTCCGGCATGTGACCCTCGATCTGGGCATTGCGCCCGTGGCCCTTGGGCGCCTTGCGGACATAGATCATCGGCAGGGCAAGCCGGTCGGCCAATAGAGCTGCAAACGGAATACCCGCCGTTTCGCCGCCGGCGATACAGTCGAATTTCTCGAAGCCGGCACCGCGCAACAGCGTCGAGACGGCGAAATCCATGATGGCCGAGCGGACACGCGGATAGGAAAGCAGCTTGCGGCAATCAATATAGAGGGGGCTCATCATGCCGGAAGACAGCTTGTATGGCTTGTCGGCGCTGAAATGAACCGCCCCGATCTCCCACAGCATGTTCGCCATCAGCTCGGCCATCACGCTGCGTTCCGGAAATGTCGTGGTCATCATGCGCCCGCTCCTTATGTCAAAAAACAACGCGCGCCATATCAGCAAGCGCGCCTCCGCGCCAGCAGGACCAGCGGAAGTTCATGCACTGGCAGCCTTATCCGCTGTCAATCACCGGCTACCTGCCAATGAAGCGGGAACATCGGATCGAAGACGGTAATGTCTCCGGCACCGGTCTGACGCTTTGCCGGAAACTGCACCGGCTCCTCCTGCCTTGCCAGGGTGATCCTCTCCTCGTTGGGAGAAAGTCCATACCAGGCCGGGCCGTTGAGCGAGACAAAAGCCTCCAGCTTATCCAGGGCATCGTCCTGCTCGAAGACATGCGCAAGGCAGCTCATTGTATTGAGTGACGTATAAACGCCGGCGCAACCGCAGCTGCATTCCTTCAGCGGATCCACATGCGGGGCCGAATCGGTGCCGAGGAAGAAGCGGGGGTCGCCGGACGTGGCTGCCGCTCTCAATGCCAGGCGGTGGCTTTCGCGCTTTGCAACGGGCAGACAATAATAATGCGGCCTGATGCCGCCGACCAGAATTGCGTTGCGGTTGATGATCAGGTGATGGGTGGTGATCGTGCCGGCAATATTGGCATCCGCGGACTTGATATAGTCGATGCCCTCAGATGTGGTGACATGCTCCATCGTCACCTTCAGTTCCGGCAGGCGCAGGCGCAGGGGATCGAGCACCGTTTCGATAAAGACGGCTTCCCGGTCGAAGATATCGACCTCCGGCGTCGTCACCTCACCATGCACGCAGAGCGGCAATCCGATCTTTGCCATCCGTTCGAGCACCGGCATGACCTTGTTCAGGTCGCGGACGCCGCCATGCGAATTGGTGGTGGCGCCAGCGGGATAAAGCTTCACCGCCGAAATCAGGCCGCTGGCCTTGCCCTCTTCCACATCATCCGCATCCGTATGCTCGGTGAGATAGAGCGTCATCAGCGGTTCGAACCGGTCGCCCTTGGGAAGCGCTGCCAGGATGCGCTGGCGATAAGCCTTGGCATCATTCGTCGTCACCACCGGCGGCACGAGGTTCGGCATGATGATGGCACGCGCGAAATACCGACTCGTATCGCCGATGACGCCTTCGAGAACCGCGCCGTCGCGCAGATGCAAATGCCAATCGTCAGGGCGGCGGATGCTGATGGTCTTCATGAATGTTCCGATTTCTTGCTGATCGTCCTGCCTTACCATCATTGGCTTCGACAAGACAATTGCAGCGCACAGGCACGGCTAAATCTGCCACTGCTCGAGGCGGACTTCACAAAGACGTGCGGGAAATAAAGGGGGTTTGGGAGGAAAGCACAAAAAGTCCAGGAACCAGGTCCGGACTTTGGCGTTCATTAAGCAAATCGAAAGATATCAATCGGAGCGGACAATGAAATCCCGGGCATCAAAAGTCAACAGGGGATTTGCAGTACTCACAGGCGCTACTGTTGCGCTGTGTGCACTGACGGTTTCCCCCGGCGCCAAAGAGCGTGGCAACCTTGTTCTCGCCTCTGCCATGCAGAGCGAATGCGACCAGCTTGCCGGCAGCCCCTTCGATGAACAGCGCAATAACCAGTTCGCGCCTGTCGACATTGCCAAGATCGATGGAACGGCCGTGGATGCATGCCGGGTGGCTTTTGAGACCACCGGCAATCCCCGTTTCGCTTACCAACTGGGCCGTGCACTGAACAATTCCAACCTCGCTGACCAGGCCATGACCGCTTATGACGCAGCGGTTCAGGGCGGATATGCGGCTGCCAAGGTCAATTTCGGCATGCTGATGGGCCGGCTGGGCGACGAGCAGGCCGAGTTCAAGCTGTACACGGAAGCCGCCAGTAGCGGTAACCGTCTGGCCGCCTACAACCTCGGCGTAGCCTACCGCGACGGGCTCGGCACGCAGCCTGACGTCAACCAGGCCTTGACCTGGTTCCAGAAGGCCGCCAGCGAAGGCGACGACACGGCAGCCTTCAATATCGGCGCCATCTATGACGAAGGCCAGCTTATTCCGCAGGACGATCAGACGGCAATCGCCTGGTACGATGTTGCTGCCCAGCGCGGCAACACGGATGCCATGATCAATCTCGGCCTCATGTACGAAGCCGGCGAAGGCATCCAGGCTAACGCCCAGAAGGCTGCAGAAATGTATGCCGAAGCCGCCAAGAAGGGCGATGTCTTCGGCGCCTACAAATACCTGCAGTTCCAGCAGATGGGCGTCGTTCCAGCACCGTCTGAAGATGCAACATTCGAAGGCGTGAGCAGCTTGGTTCTGAAGCAGGGCGACATGGAAACCCCGACAACTGTGGGTAAGGAAATCTGATCTCAGATTTCTCCGGCAGAGGGTCCCCAGACATCCGTCATCGCGAAGCCGTCTGCGAGCGGATCGAACGGATCAAGCGCAACCTGATGCAGGCCGAAGGTGAAGCCTCGGCCGGAAATCGTCGGCACGATGGCCATCCTGCCGGCAATTTCAGTCTCTTTTGCCAACCCCACTTCGAATTGCGTGCCGATGATCGAACGAGATCTGAAGACGTCGCCAACCTTCACCTGTCCGCGTGCATGAAGCGCCGCCAGATTGGCAGAATTGCCGGTGCCGCAGGGAGAGCGATCTGCCCGTCCCGGCCACATGGTGGTGCAGGTGCGAACCGTGCCATCCGGCTCGGTTTCCCTAAACATGACATAAGCCACACCTGAAATAGCCGGTATTTCGGGGTGCACGACCGTGTGCTGCTTGTTGATAAGATCCTTCAGCACCATGCCAGCTTTGACAAGCTCGGCGGCATTCGCCTTTTCGATTGTCAGGCCTATCTGGTCCACATCCACCAGCGCATAGAAAATTCCGCCATAGCAGAGGTCGAGCCGGATCGGGCCCCAGAGAGGGGTCTGCAGGATTACGTCGAGCTCGTGCACGAAGGAAGGCACCATGGTCAGCTTGACCTTCTCGCACCGTCCGTCGCGACAGGTCGCGACCGCCCGAACGAGGCCCGCGGCGGTTTCCAGCGTGACAACGGTTTCGGGCTCTTTCATCTCGACGATGCCGGCTTCCAGCAAGGCCGTGGTGACGCAGATGGAATTGGAACCGGAACTGGCATGCGCCTGATCCGGCTGCAGGATGATGAAGGCTGCGTCGGCATCGGCATGCCGCGCCGGCAAAAGCAGGTTGACCGAGCCGATTGGCGCGCCGCGCGGTTCAAGGCAAAGGAAGCGGCGAAGCTCCTGCCCCTTCGGATCGGTGTTGAGCCAGGTGAGCTGGTCGGCAACCGTCTCGCCCGGAATTTTCGGCACGCCGCCGATTGCCACGCGACCGATTTCACCCTCTGCATGGACGTCCAGCAGTTGGATCGTACGCTTCCATCTCATCGTCTTTTTCTTCCTGCTTACACGTGCCGGGTCGCGCCGCCGTCGACGCGGATGTTCTGCCCGGTAATATAGCCTGCGCCATCCGATAGCAGGAAAGCCGCAGTCTTGGCGATCTCTTCGACCTGCCCGATCCGCTTCATCGGTACCTTTTCGGCCGTGCCCGGCTTGTGCTCGAGGCTGTCGATATAGCCGGGCAGAATACAGTTCATGCGGATGTTGTCGGCTGCATAGCGATCTGAATAAAGCTTGGTGAAGGCACCGGCTGCGGCCCGGTAGGTGCAGGAAACCGGGAAGACCAGCGAAGGCTCGTAGGCTGCAAAAGTCGTAATGTTGACGAAGGCACCCTTGCCCTGGCTCAACATGACCGGCGTCACCAGCCGGGCCATGCGGACCAGCGACAGGACCATCATGTCCGAACCGAGGGCCCAGGCTTCGTCGCTGAGGTCCAGGAGATCGCCCTTCGGCGGATGGCCGGTATGATTGACCACCGCGTCGATGCGGCCATAGGCCTTCATCGTCAGGTCGAAGATCGCCTGGATGTCCTCCGCCTTTTCGGCCACGCCGCGAGAAGCGACGCCGCCAAGTTCGGCTGCGAGCTTCTCGCAGCTTTCCGAAGGCGACATCAGTGCCAGCTGGTAGCCCTCTGCATGCAGTTCCCGCGCAATGGCTTCACCCATTCCACGTCCGCCACCTGTGATCAGCGCAACCTTCTGCATCTCAGTCATCCTTCCTCTCCCGCAATCGCCGCGTCGGATGCAGCCTCTCGGACAAATATATCAGGGTCGGCGTTTTGCCTACTGTCTGCGACGCCGGGCCACCCCCGCGGGTTCGGCACAAGGAGAGGCGTCGCACCAAAGGACGACAAGCTGCTACAGTGTCATGGCATACAGGAAATTCATCTGGCCCATCTCAAACGATTGGGCCCCCGCACTTGCACCGGAGACCAGATGCCACTCGTTCAAGAAGAAGGTTCGGTAGCGCTCCCGTCCCATCCCGAGGAAATCAAATCGACCTTCGAGATGCGCGTGGGCAAGAACATCACCTTGCAAGCCAGCGCCAGGATAACGCCGGCAGGCGTGATCAGCACTGGAGTTGCGCTCGCCGCCATGATGTTCGCTGCGGGCTATCTGGTATCGTCACTGCGAGGCAGCCGTCGATAAACAGATTCAGATCCGCAACAGGCCATGAGATGGAAACAGAAGAAGAAAGAGAATGGCGCACCCGAAGAGATTCGAACTCCTGACCCCCAGATTCGTAGTCTGGTGCTCTATCCAGCTGAGCTACGGGTGCGTGGTCAAGCGGCTTAACCGCTTGCGTGGCGATCCTCTAAAGGCTGGAGCAAAGGATTGCAAGTGGTTTTACCAGAACAAACGTCATTTTAGTGTCACCTAGCTGGTAAGCGTCTGATAAATTGGAGGATGCGTTCATGCGCGCGCCCGGTAGTCATCGAGAGAGACCGGCCGGTCGGGAATCTCGATGCGGAACTGGGTGCCCGGACCCGGTTTTTCTACAAGGCCGATCGTCCCGCCATGGGCGAGCACCAATTCGCGGGCAATCACCAGGCCAAGGCCTGTACCGCCGGAGCGAGCCGAGCCTCGAAAAGCGGAGAATAGGTTCTCGCGCGCCTTGCGCGGCATGCCGGGGCCGGTATCATCGATGGTGATGCTGACGACGCTGCCGACGCGATGGGCCGCGACCGTGATGCGGCGGCCCATGGCGCTGTCTTCCGGGTTGAAGGTTGCCAGCGCCTGGAAGGCATTGCGGCACAGATTGTGGATAACCCGGAAGATCTGCTCGCTGTCGCAATCGATTTCCACATCCGCCGGGATCTGGTCCAGGAATTCAATTCCGGCTTCGGGGTCGATGGCAAGAATATCGCGCACCTCCTGGCAAAGTTCCGCCAGCCGAATGCGCCGCCGCCTCGGCGCGGCTTCCGAGGCCTGGCCATAGGCTAGAACCTCGCTCGTATAGCCGACGGCCCGGTCAATGGTGCGCAAGAGCTTCGGTGCGAAGCTCCTCACCATCGGATCTTCCACATCGGTCAGGCGGTCCGACATCAGCTGGGCAGAGGCCAGGATGTTGCGCATGTCGTGGTTGATCTTGGAAACGGCGAGGCCGAGATCGACGAGGTTCTTCTGCTGCTTCAGCGTACGCTGCAATTCCTGCTGCATGACGGTCAGGTGTCGGCCTGCGACCGCCAGTTCGCCGCGCGAGCGATCGGCCGCGAAGACACGCGACGGATCCTCCGGCTGTTCCGAAAACATCTGCATGCTGCGGGTCAGCCGACGGATCGGCATGATCATCATCCGGTTGATGGCGACGAAAATGAGAACCGCCGTGATCAGCGAGATCAGCAAAGAGAGAAGGAACATCATCTTCGAATATTTCAGCATCTCCTTGCGCAGCGCGTCGTCGGTCATGACCAGCTCGATCATCATGTCGCTGTCGCCGATCGGGCCGAAGACGCGCATGACCTTTCCGCCGCCGAAGAAGAGCGTTTCGAGCGCGTCGCGCATGGAGGCCAGCATGGGTGTGTCGGCGAGATCGTATTGCGCATCGACCTGCGGCGGCAGGTCGGTCGCGGCAAGTAGGCGCGAGGTGCCGTCCTTGCGAAGCGCGATCACTTTCGTGCCCGTTGCCAGAAGCGTATCATCCTGGACCGCGCGGGGCAGTTCGGCCGGCTGGAGACCATCGATGACGATACCGGCGGCCGCCGCCGTATCCAGCCGGTCGCGCAGCCAGTTCATCCGCATGCCGGCCACCGAAGGCACGAAGATGAGAATTTCGGCCAGCATGACGAAGATGACGGTCAGCCAGAGAAGCCTGCCGGAAAGACCGCGGAACAGGCGCGGCATCGCTTCCGGACCGGCACCGTCTGCCCGGGCCTGCGAGGCCGCCGAGGCTTGAACCTCGTCATCCATGCGGTTTCCACTCCATGTCGCAGGCTGCTTGCCGCCCGTGATCACAAGATCATGCCGCCATTCTACCCTGTCGGGCGATTTTTGCCAGCCCTTCCTGGCCGCCCCTCTTGCACCGCAAAAAGGGCAGCCACCAGTTGAGGTCGCGCCCTTTTATTGATGCTGGTGTCAGATCAGAATTCTTCCCAGTCCGATGCTGCGGCTGCAGCTGTGGCAGAGGCCGCACCGCCCCCGAAAGCCCGGGCCAATGTGCCCGTCAATGCTTTGACCGGAGACATGCGGGGCCTGTGATCAGGGCTCGCAGGCGCCGGGCGGGACTGCCTTGAAGGCGCTGCCGCCGCTCCGCCTTCGTCACCGATCTGGAAATGGGCGATCAGAGTAAACAGGCTGTTGGCCTCTGAGGCGAGCTTGGCGGTGGCGGCGGAGGTTTCCTCGACCATAGCGGCATTCTGCTGCGTCACCTGATCCATCTGGTTCACGGCCGTGTTGACCTCCGCCAGGCCGGTTGCCTGTTCACGCGAGGCTGTCGCGATCGAGTGGATGTGGTCGTTGATCCGCAGGACCCGCAGTTCGATTTCGGACAAGGCCTCGCCGGTCTTCTGGACCAGGTTGACGCCGCCTGCCACTTCCTGACCGGATTTGCTGATCAGGCCCTTGATATCCTTGGCGGCACTTGCGGAACGCTGGGCCAGTTCACGCACTTCCTGCGCCACCACCGCAAAGCCCTTGCCCGCTTCACCGGCGCGCGCCGCTTCGACGCCGGCATTTAACGCCAGCAGGTTGGTCTGGAAGGCGATCTCGTCGATGACATTGGTGATCTGGGCAATCTCGCCGGAGGCCTGCTGGATGCGCTCCATGGCCTGGACCGCGTTGCGAACAACTTCGCCCGACTGGACCGCGCTCTGCTTGGCCTCGCCGACCATGACGGTTGCTTCCTGGGCACGATCGGTCGACGTCCGGACGACGGCGGTGATTTGGTCAAGTGCTGCGGATGTTTGTTCCAGTGCCGCGGCCTGCTGTTCGGTGCGCTTGGACAAGTCATTGGTCGCCGAGCTCAGTTCGCTCGTGCTTCCGTTCATGGAGGCCGTCCCTACTCGAACATTGCGCATTGTGTCGCGCAGGGTCGCCATGGTGCCGTTGACGTTCTGCTGCAGTTCGGCGAAGGCGCCCTTGAACTGGCCCTTCATGCTGTCGGTCAGATTGCCGTCCGCAAGACTTCTGACGACACGGCGGGTTTCCGAAACACCTGTATCCACGCTGGCGAGCAGTTGATCCACCGTACTGGCGAAAGCGTCGAGGCTTTCCTCGCCCCACTGCTTGTTGATGCGGCGCGTAAAATCGCCTTCGGCAGCGGCCGCCACCACGACGGACATGGACTTCTGGAGATCGTCGCTTTTGGAGCGCAAGGCGGCGTCCGACTTGTTCATCCGGGCAACGTCAAGGCCGTTCCTCTTGAACACCTCGACTGCTGCGGCCATGTCGCCCAACTCGTCTTTACGTCCTGCAAATGGCACATCCGCGCTGTAATCGCCGTCCGCCAGCAGCTTCATGGACGAGGTCAGGTCAAGGATCGGCTGGCTGATCTGCCTGCGGCCCAGGTTGAGACCGAAAGCCAGCCCGCCGGCGACACCCAAGAGGGTCGCGGCCAAGACACTGTAGAAGACGGAATCGCCAAAATCTTCCATTTTGCTGGTAAGGCTTGCAAGCTCTGCCTGATCGAACTTGACGATCGAGTCGATCTCCGCTTGGTATGCTTTGCGGTTTGCGCGATTTCCCTCGTTATTTCCCTGAACGTTTGCCGCCTGCGGGCCGTCTGCCTGGCTCAGGCGAGCTGTCTCGGAGCGGAAGGCCTTGAATTCCTGGAAACGGGCGACCAGCTTGTCGAAGCCTTCCTTTTGGCTGGCCGGAACCTGCGGCTTCCATTCGGCGATCAGCTTTTCAATCTCGTCCAGCGACTTCAACAGGCCGTCGCTGAACTGCTTGGCTGCCGCGACGTCCTTCGCCGCGTAGATGCCGCGGGCGTCCATCACGACCGCCGTTACCATGCGATTAAGACGCTCGCCTTTGTATGCGCGGTCGGCGACACGGGCATAATCCAGACTAAGCGCATGGTATTGCTTAACCGCAAAGAGCGAGATGCCTCCGATGATACAGGCCACTAAACTCATCATGCCGACGAGTAATGTTATTTTCGCTCTGATCTTCACTGAAGCATCCCCTAGACAGATCGAGACCAGGAGAAGAGCATCCGCCCTCGCCTTGGTCGACTACTGCGAAAAATAACATCGACCCGTTAAGAATGTTTGAGTGGCGCCCGCCCAGCGAGTGGGCAAACATGCAGGATAATCTTCCAATACTCGGCCAGATTCGCGGGATAAACAGCCCACACCTGCCGCCAGGGACCGAACTATGAATAATTATCCCTCATTTTCGACAGTACTTACAAATGCAGGCCGAGGCCGCAATCTTTAATAACAGGACAAAACGTTAACCACCTGCAGTGGTACGACCCCGATCCTGACGCTCCATCAGGATGAAAACGCCGCTGCAATTGACTTTTCCAGCCAACTTCTCTTATAAGCCGCGCACGTCCGCACAAGCAGGCTTGCGCTTTAGCCATGCCAAAGCTTCCGGACGTTTCCGAAACGCTCCTGCTTGAAAAAGCAAGATCCAAGAAGGGCCGCACACCGCGGTATTAAATAAATGAAGCGTACCTACCAACCGTCCAAGCTTGTTCGCAAGCGCCGCCACGGTTTCCGTGCCCGCATGGCCACCACTGGCGGCCGCAAGGTTCTTGCTGCACGCCGCGCACGCGGCCGCGCTCGTCTCTCGGCCTAATGCCGGGATGCCCGAGACAACCGGGCTATGATGAACGGGAAGAACATCGACAAGACTGTCGGGCGACTTAAAAGTCGGCCGCAGTTTCTTGCCGTGCGCAAAGGCGAAAGCCGCCGCGGCCGGACCTTCCTTCTGGAGGTCCTTGACCGACACCAGCCGGACGAGCCTCCGCGGGTCGGATTCACCGTAACAAAGAAGCATGGCAACGCTGTGGAACGCAACCGCATGCGCCGTCGGCTCAGGGCGGCGGTGAAGCAGTCTGCCGCAATTGCAATGAAGAACGGACACGACTATGTCATTGTCGCGCGGCGGGACGTGCTGACGGCGCCGTTCGCAGAGATGACGGCCCAGCTCATCGCACGCATTGAAGGCAAGCCTAAAACGAGGGGATCCGAGGAGCCCCGTTCCAGGAAAGCATGATGGAAAAAAACCGTAATTACTTCATCGCGATCGCGCTTTCGGTGGTGATCGTCCTTGCCTGGCAGTTCCTCTACATGAACCCGCGGATGGAAGCCCAACAGCGCGCCGAGGAAGCCCGGCAGGCGCTGCAGCAGCAGCCAGCACAGAACTTTACGCCCGAGAGCCCAGGTGCCGCAACAACGACCGGCGACCTGCCCGGCGCGACCGGCCAGGCACAGGCGACCGCAACCCGCGACCAGTCTCTGGCAAAGTCTCCACGCGTTGA
Source organism: Rhizobium deserti (assembly GCF_004358025.1). Classification (GTDB taxonomy): domain Bacteria; phylum Pseudomonadota; class Alphaproteobacteria; order Rhizobiales; family Rhizobiaceae; genus Neorhizobium; species Neorhizobium deserti. The sequence goes on from NZ_SMTL01000003.1 coordinate 329,067, forward strand.
AATTGACACGCCTGCGCTTTCGGGCTCAATCAATCTCGTTGGTGCGCGCTTCGACGATCTCAAGCTTCGCGAATATCACGAGACTGTGGACGACAAGAGCCCGATCATCACGCTCTTTTCACCTGCCGATACGAAGGACGGCTATTTCACAGAACTCGGCTATGTCGGCAGCGAGACGAGCGGCTCGGCACCGGGCCCCGGCACGCAGTGGACGCTGGCAAGTGGACAGAAGCTGACCCAGACGACGCCGGTCACCTTGTCGTTCACCAACGACAAGGGCTTGGTCTTCACCCGCACCCTGACCGTCGATGAACATTACATGATCACGGTTGCCGACAAGATCGACAACCCGACAGGTGCGCCCGTCACGCTTTCCTCCTACGGCCGCGTGACCCGCAACAATAAGCCGGTAACGCCTTCTGTGTGGGTCATCCACGAAGGATTTCTTGGCGTCCTCGGCAAGGATGGAAGCCTCAGCGAGCACACCTATTCGAGCATTGAAGAGGAAGCCGTCTCGAACGACAAGGCGGCCGGAGGATGGCTCGGCATCACCGATAAGTACTGGGCGACGACCATCGTGCCGCCGCAGTCGACGCCCTACGAGTCCCGCTTCACCCATTTCACCGACGGACAGCCGCGCTACCAGGCCGACTATAAAGCCGATCCGCTGACCATTCAGCCGGCCCAGTCGGCTGAATTGAAGAACCTGGTTTTTGCCGGTGCCAAGGAAGTCCCGCTGGTCGACCGTTATGTGGAAGAATATTCAATTCCGCATTTCGACCTGGTGATCGACTGGGGCTGGTTCTATTTCATCACCAAGCCGATGTTCATGCTGATGGACTTCTTTTTCCGTCACGTCGGCAATTTCGGCGTCGCCATTCTTCTGACCACGGTTGTGGTGAAGCTGCTCTTCTTCCCGCTGGCCAGCAAGCAATATGCTTCGATGGCCAACATGAAGCGCATGCAGCCGAAGATGGAAGAACTGAAGGCCAAGCATGGCGACGACCGCATGGCACTGCAGCAGGCGATGATGCAGCTCTACAAGGAAGAGAAGATCAATCCGATCGCCGGGTGCTGGCCGGTTGTCCTGCAGATCCCGATCTTCTTCTCGCTCTACAAGGTCATCTATACGACGATCGAAATGCGGCACGCGCCCTTCTTCGGCTGGATTCAGGACCTTTCGGCTCCCGACCCGACCTCGCTCTTCAACCTGTTCGGCCTCCTGCCTTATGACGTGCCGCATTTCCTGATCATCGGCGTATGGCCGATCGTCATGGGCATTACCATGTTCCTGCAGATGCGCATGAACCCGACACCGCCGGACCCGACCCAGGCGATGATCTTCACCTGGATGCCGCTGGTCTTCACATACATGCTGGCCTCTTTCCCGGCCGGTCTTGTGATCTATTGGGCCTGGAACAACACACTCTCGGTGGCACAGCAGGCACTTATCATGAAGCGGCACGGCGCCAAGATCGAGCTTTTCGGCAATCTTAGATCGCTGTTCAAACGAAAGCCGGCTGAGTCCAAATAAAGACTTCAAAACCCCGGCTTGTCCGGGGTTTTTCATGACGGGCTTGAGGATGACGGTGAAAGCTTGACATCTTGGGCTAAAACACGGAATCCGTCTGCTTGAACGAAGACAGGACCGCCATACCAATGCCCGCAGACCGGAACATGGACGACAAGCCGCTTTTCGGGCGCCCGTGGATCTTCATCCGGGGCGTGCCCTCGATGAAATTCTTGCCTCCGGAAGGTCCGCTGGAAGTCGCCTTTGCGGGCCGCTCGAATGTCGGCAAGTCTTCCCTGATCAATGCGCTCGTGGCTCACAAGGGCTTGGCTCGTACGTCCAATACGCCGGGCCGCACGCAGGAGCTCAATTATTTCGTGCCGGACGGCTATTCCGGTGAAGGCGCCGATCTTCCGCCGATGGCGCTAGTGGATATGCCCGGTTACGGCTATGCACAGGCTCCGAAGGAGAACGTGGATGCCTGGACGAAGCTCGTCTTCGACTATCTGCGCGGCCGCGCGACGCTGAAGCGCGTCTATGTGCTGATCGACAGCCGCCACGGCATCAAGAAGAATGACGAGGATGTGCTCGATCTTCTCGATAAGGCTGCCGTCTCCTATCAAGTCGTGCTGACCAAGACCGACAAGATCAAGGAGCCAGCCGTGCCGAAGCTGGTGGAAGAAACGGTGGAGAAGATCCGCAAGCGCCCGGCCGCGTATCCGGTTGTTCTCTCGACCTCGTCGGAAAAGGGCAAGGGTCTGGATGAACTTCGTCAGGCCATTTTAGAGGCCGTTGGTCGGCAGGCCTGATCTAGCTGCCTCCCCAAATGCCAAAGCCGGCCGCCCATGGGAGCGACCGGCCTTTTCTCATGTCATGCCTGGAAAGGCGCTGCCGATTACATCTTCGGCAGCAGCACCTTGTCGACCACGTGAATGACGCCGTTCGACTGCTTGACATCGGCAATGGTCACATTGGCGACATTGCCCATCTCGTCGGTCAGGGTGATCTTGCCCATGCTTTCCTTGGCCTTCAGGACGCAGCCGCCGACGGTCTTGACGTCATGCGTGCCCTTGTCGTCCTTGATCATCTTTTCGATGGCCGTCGACATGGCATTGGCGGCAACCACGTGGCAGGTCAGCACCTTGGTCAGCTGCGCCTTGTTTTCCGGCTTCAGCAGCGTATCGACAGTGCCCTTCGGCAGAGCTGCGAAGGCTTCATTGGTCGGCGCGAAGACAGTGAACGGGCCCTTGCCCTGCAGCGTCTCGACCAGGCCGGCAGCCTTGACGGCGGCAACCAGGGTCGTGTGGTCCTTCGAGTTGAGAGCATTCTCGACGATGTTCTTGTCTTCATACATGGCCGCGCCGCCAACTTTCGGATTAGCTGCATGGGCGGCAAAGGCGGCAGATGAGACAACGGTAGCGATGGTGAATGTACGGAGTGCGGATTTCAACATAGTGGTTTCCTCTTCCTCTCTTAGGAACTTATTGCCCGGCGCAGAGCGCGCCTTCCAAAGGCTTGGTGCTCCGACAGCATCGGAGACAGGACAAGGGACGGGTGCCGGACGCAAAGAGTTTCAGGCGCCTGAAGAAATCGGGACAGAAAACTCCAAGCCTCTGCTTCCGCTCGTTTATTTGTTCCATCATCCACAGCGGCAAGAACCGCCTGCATTAGGCGGCGACGGTGGCGACATCCGAGGCTTGTATATTCTGCAGCACAAATCTTCCCGGCGGATTGTTTCTTCTGTCAAAAACATGCGCTAAAAGGCGCCACTTATTCTTCAGGGGTTTTCGATGACGGTTTCCGAGAGCGAGCTTCAGGCCAAGCTTCTGGCACAGGCGCTGCCTTACATGCAGCGCTACGAGAACAAGACGATCGTCGTGAAATATGGTGGCCATGCCATGGGCGATTCCGAACTTGGCAAGGCCTTTGCCGCCGATATCGCGCTTCTGAAGCAATCCGGCGTCAACCCCATCGTCGTACACGGCGGCGGCCCGCAGATCGGTGCCATGCTCACCAAGATGGGTATTGAATCGAAGTTCGAGGGTGGCCTGCGCGTCACCGACGCCAAGACCGTCGAGATCGTTGAAATGGTGCTGGCAGGCTCCATCAACAAGGAGATCGTCGCGCTCATCAACCAGACCGGTGAATGGGCGATCGGGCTTTGCGGCAAGGACGGCAACATGGTGTTTGCCGAAAAAGCCAAGAAGACGATCATCGATCCGGACAGCAATATCGAACGCGTCCTCGATCTCGGCTTTGTCGGCGAAGTCGTGGAGGTCGACCGGACCTTGCTCGACCTGCTGGCAAAATCGGAGATGATCCCGGTCATTGCGCCGGTAGCACCGGGCCGCGACGGCGCGACCTACAACATCAATGCCGACACATTTGCGGGAGCGATCGCTGGAGCGCTGCACGCGACGCGTCTGCTATTCCTCACCGACGTGCCGGGCGTCCTCGACAAGAACAAGCAGCTCATCAAGGAGCTGACGGTCGCCGAAGCGCTCGCGCTCATCAAGGACGGCACGATTTCCGGCGGGATGATCCCCAAGGTCGAGACCTGCATCGATGCCATCAAGGCGGGCGTACAGGGCGTAGTCATCCTCAACGGCAAGACCGCTCACTCGGTGCTGCTGGAAATCTTCACGGAACACGGCGCCGGGACGCTGATCGTGCCCTGAGGCCTAGCGGCGTGGCTGCGGCAGCGCTGTCGGGCTAGGAGAAGATTACGCCCAGGATTCCGCAGAGGATCAGCAGGCAGCCGCACAGCTCCAGCCGGTTCACCCGCTCATGGAAAAGGAAGTAGGAGGCCATGAAGGTGAAGACCAGTTCGATCTGGCCGAGCGCCCGGACATAGGCCACCTGCTGCAGGGCCATTGCCGTGAACCAGCCGGCCGAGCCAAGCACGCCGGCAAGCCCGACCAATGAGGAGGAGCGCCAGCTGCGCAGGACCTCGAAAATTTCCGTCTTGTCCTTCCAGAACATCCAGACCAGCATGAACATGGTCTGGAAGCTGGTGACGCAGGCCAGCGTCACCGCCGCCTGCATGACCGGCCCGGGGCCTTCCAGCGAAAGAGCCGCGCTTCTATAGGCAACGGCCGAAACGCCGAACACCGCGCCCGATGCGATGCCGATCAGGGCCGTGCGCCCTGTCAGCGCAACGAGCAGGTTGCGCCAGGAAAGCGGCAGCTTCGCCATAGAGATCAGCATGACGCCGATGACGCCAACGATGATGGCTGCCACCGAACCCGGGCTGAGTTTCTCGCCAAGAAGCACGAAGCCGAAGATGGCTGCCTGCACCGGCTCGGTCTTGGAATAGGCCGTCCCAACGGCGAAGTTCCGCAGGGAGAACAGGTAGACAAGCATCATGGTTGCGAAGATCTGCGCCAGGCCGCCGACGACCGACCAGAGCGCAAAGCTCCAGTTGAGATTGGGAAAGCTGTACCCGCCCAGGTGATGAAGGCAGAGCACGTATAGGATAGCAATCGGAAAGCCGTAGCCGAAGCGAACGAAGCTCGCGCCGCGCGTGCCAAGCCTGCCCTGCAGGTGTTTCTGCAAGGCAGAGCGAAGGTTTTGCATGAACGCAGCGGCTATGGTGATCGGGATCCAGAGTTCCATCCGGCCGCCGTATCACGTCCCGAAAGAAGCCGCCAAGGCCGGATTCAACCTCAACCGTCCGCCTTTTCGATTTTATTCGACCAAAGAGCCGTGCATAAGATGCGGCATGAACACAATGCCGAAGACATCGCCAAACGCCGCCGATTTCGCTTATGTCCGTGACTGGGTATTCGATCTCGACAACACGCTCTATCCTCATCACATCAATCTGTTCGGGCAGATCGACAAGAACATGACGGCCTATGTGCAGGCGCTGCTGCAGGTCGAGCCGGAAGAGGCGAGAGCCCTGCAGAAGCAGTATTATCACGAACATGGCACGACGCTGCAGGGCCTGATGCTGCACCACGGCATCGATCCGGACGGCTTTCTGGAGCAGGCGCATGCCATCGACTATTCTGCGCTGCTGCCCGATCCGGCACTGGGAGAGGCCATCAAGTCGCTGCCCGGCCGCAAGTTCATCTTCACCAATGGCAGCGTGCCGCATGCCCAGGCTGCCGCCCGGGCGCTCGGCATACTGGATCACTTCGATGACGTCTTCGATATCGTCGCGGCCGGCTATCTGCCCAAACCTGCCGGCGCCACCTATGACAAGTTCGCGAGCCTGCACAGGATCGACACCGGCCGCGCCGCCATGTTCGAGGACCTGCCACGCAATCTGAAAGTGCCAAAAGCGCTGGGCATGCGCACGGTTCTTCTAGTTCCGCGCAATCTGGACACCGTTCATTTGGAGAGTTGGGAGCAGCCGACGGCGGAAGACGATCACATCGATTATGTGACCGACGACCTTGCCGGCTTCCTTTCCGCGATCGTGCCGGCTTAGGCCCCTGCCTTACCAAAAGTTCACCCACATTACCGATGTTTAAGTGGTTCTAGCCGGTTGCCAGCCTTACCTTCAGGCTATCGAACAACCGGAAAGGACGCCCCATGAACGTCAAGAAGATCGCGATCGCAACGCTCGGTGCCGCCTTGCTGGCCGGTGCTTCGCTGCCAGCGCTCGCCGCACCGGATCATCATGGCCGCGGCGGCCCCGAAGGCCGCGGACGCGGCATGATGCAGGACCTCACTTTCGTCCGCCTGCTGAAGATGGCCGATACCAACAAGGACGCCAAAATCTCCAAGGAGGAGGTGACGGCCTGGCAGGACCAGCTGTTTGCGCAGATCGACGCCAACAAGGACGGCACGCTGACACGCGGCGAGCTGATCGACTTCCGCGCCGCCAAGATGGATGAGTTCCGCAAGAACAATCCGCCGCCGGAGCAGGTCGATGACGAGGATGACCGTCGCGGCCCGCCCATGGACGACGAGGATGATGACGATCGTGCGGACAGGGATCGCCCCGGCCACCACCATGGATGGCGTGATGACAACCGGGACGACCGTCGCGGCGGTCGGGACCGCCACGAAGGCATGGGGCACCGCGCAGGCATGATGAGCCGTGGCTTGTTCCGAATGATCGACGAGGATCGCGACGGCAAGATCACCAAGGCGGAAGCGGTTGCCGCCTCCGACAAGCTGTTCGCCCGCATGGACATCAACAAGGACAACCAGATTACCATCGACGACCTGCCGGACCGCCCCCTCTAGTTCACCGCCCCCTCCGAACTAGTTCCGACAGTCGTCAAATGGACCCGCTCCCTTCCGCAAGGGGGCGGGTTCATGCTTTTGAGTTCAGGATGTTTGGCGAATTTCAGTCGGCCCAACCGAGCGTATACCGAGCACTAAACGTGCTGCGAAAGCCTGGCATCGACGTCCCTCGCAAGCGGGATGGACGGCTGGGCACCGCGCTTCAAGCAGGCCAATGATCCCGCCATGGCCGATCGCTTTAGCGCATCCTCGAAGGCAAGACCCTGATCGAGGCTGGCTGCCAGATAGCCGCAGAAAGTATCCCCTGCCCCGACCGTATCCACCGGCTGGATCGGAAGGCTGGCCGCGAGAAGGATCCGGCCTTCATGGGCAGCGATCACGCCATCGGCTCCAAGCGTCACCACGAATGTCTGGCGCGTGCGGGCGTGAAGCTCTTGCAGCACTGCCTTGCGCGTCGCGTCATCCTTGACCTCGCAGCCGGCCAGAAGTTCGAACTCCGTTTCGTTGGCAACGACGATATCCGCCAGTGCCGCCAGTTGCACCGCCTCTGCCGTCAAGGGCGCAGTATTGATGACGGTCCTGACACCGCGAGCACGGGCAGACCGCAGTGCGGCTTCGACCGCGCCCGGCGGCACTTCCAGCTGCAGCATCAGGATATCGCCGGCCGACATGGCGCTGACCGCTGCCCGGGCCACCGCTTCATCCACCGTTCCATTGGCGCCCGGCACGACGGCGATCATGTTCTCGCCCGTGCCGCCGACAAGGATCAGCGCTGTGCCGGTCGGCTCTGAGGCGACCGTTGCGACGCCTGAAAGATCCACGCCGGCTTCGCCAAGAAGCGCCAGCGCCGGCTCCGCAAACGCGTCGCTGCCGACTGCGCCGACCATATGCACCGCATTTCCAGCACGCCGTGCCGCCAATGCCTGGTTGGCGCCCTTGCCACCGGCTGCCGTCGAGAAAGTTGAGCCCGGAACAGTCTCGCCCGGCTGGGGCAGGCGATCCGTCGTAGCGATGAGGTCCATGTTGATGGAGCCGAAGACGGTGATCATGGTGCTGCCTGCCTGCTTGTGTCCGTTGGCGTGACACTGCCCGACAGGATCACTCCTCGTCAACCACCCGAAGCTTCAGAAGTCCGGTCCGGCTTTCCACCGACTTGGCGCTTTGCTGCGACGCCTCCGGGCGTGCATCGCCGGCTGGAACCTCCAGTTCCAGGGCCTCGATCTTGGCGCCGCGACGATTGAGCTTGTCGCTGGAGATGAGGATCTGCTCCACGTCCTTCTGCGCCGTCAGAAAATGGGACTGAAGTTTCCGTGTGCGCTCGTCCAGACGGCCGAGGTCATCCATCAGCAGCGCCACCTCGTTCTGGATCAGATGCGCCTGCTCGCGCATGCGCTGGTCCTTGAGCACCGCCTGAATGACCTGGATGGACAGCATGAGGAGCGAGGGGGAGACGATGACGATGCGGGAACGCTGTGCCTTCTGCACCACCGCCTCGAAATGCTCGTGGATTTCGGCAAAGATGGATTCCGACGGCACGAACAGGAAAGCCATGTCCTGGGTTTCGCCCGCAATCAGGTATTTGTCCGAGACATCGCGGATATGAACTTCCAGGTCGCGGCGAAATTGCTGGGCAGCCGCGCGGCGCGCTTCCGGCGCCGCAGCCTCACGAAAGGCATTCCATGCTTCAAGTGGAAATTTGGCATCGATTACCAGAGGCGGGGCACCGTTCGGCATCCTCACTGTACAATCGGGCCGGTTACCGTTCGATAGCGTCGTCTGAAATCCGTAGGCACCGAGAGGCAAACCGTCCGCGACGATTGTCTCCATCCGGCCCTGGCCAAAGGCACCGCGTGTCTGCTTGTTGGAAAGGATGGCCTGTAGCCCCACAAGATCCTTTGCAAGCGTCTGGATATTGTTCTGCGCCGTGTCGATCACCGCCAGCCGCTCCTGCAACTGCCTGAGGTTCTCGTGGGTGGATTTGGTCTGCTCAGTAATGGTCGCGCCGAGGCGATGGGTCATTCCATCAAGCCGCTGGCTGACCGTCTGGTTGAGCTCCGATTGACGGGTCGACAGGCTTTCCCCCATCAGCGAAAGACGGCCCTGCATGTCGGCCTGCATCCTGATCAGCTCCAGGAGACGAGCCTCCGAATCGGCCGTCCGCCGCTCTACCTCCGCCTGACGCCGGCGGCTGCGGGATGTAAACACGATCGCGACGATGACGATCACCAGGACCGCCGCCAGAAGAGCCACGGCGGCACGGGGACCACCTGCGGTCACTAAGGTAAGCAAGGCTGCAGCTTCGTTCATGACCACAGCCTAGCAGAAATCGGCCGATTGCAAAGATCAAAACGTGAACATCTCGTCCTTATGGCAAGGAAATCATGTTCCATCGGTGAAAAAGATCGGCTATGGGAGGGCCATGACGATCAAGCCCCTTATTATTCTTCCCGATCCGCTGCTGCGGCAGGTCTCCGTGCCAATCGAAAAAGTGGATTCCGAGCTTCTGGCGCTTGCCGACGACATGCTCGAAACCATGTATGATGCGCCGGGCATCGGTTTGGCTGCCATCCAGATCGGGGTGCCGCGCCGCCTGCTCGTGGTCGACATTGCACGCGAAGGCGAAGAAAAGAACCCGCAGATCTTCATCAATCCGGAAATCGTCAAGTCGTCCGACGAGCTTTCGGTTTATGAGGAAGGCTGCCTTTCCATTCCGGAATATTATGCCGAAGTGGAGCGCCCAGCGGCGGTCACGGTTAGGCATATCGGCCGCGACGGAAAAGAGCATCTGATCGAGGCGGACGGATTGCTGGCCACCTGCCTGCAGCATGAGATGGATCACCTGAACGGCGTCCTGTTCATCGACCATATTTCCCGGCTGAAGCGGGAGATGGTGATCAAGAAATTCACCAAGGCGGCCAAAGCCAAGGTGGTTTAGGCGCCGCTTCCGCCACTCAGACCCCAGTTGAAGGCGCGTCGGCAAGGACGTGGGACCCGCATGGCTCTTCGCATCATCTTCATGGGCACGCCTGAATTTTCGGTGCCGACCCTGCAGAGCCTGAAACAGGCGGGTCATGATATCGTCGCGGTTTATACCCAACCGCCTCGCCCGGGTGGACGCCGGGGCCTTGACCTTGTAAAATCGTCCGTCCATCAGGCAGCGGAACTGCTTGGCATACCGGTCCTGACCCCGCTCAACTTCAAGGCCGAAGAAGACCGCCAGACATTTGCGGACTTCAAGGCCGATGTCGCCGTGGTCGTGGCCTATGGGCTGCTGCTTCCCGAAGCGATCCTCAACGGCACGAGGCTCGGCTGCTACAATGGCCATGCTTCGCTTCTGCCGCGCTGGCGCGGGGCCGCCCCCATCCAGCGCGCTATCATGGCTGGCGACGAGAAGACCGGCATGATGGTCATGCAGATGGAAAAGGGCCTGGATACCGGCCCCGTTGCCCTGACCCGTGAAGTGCAGATCGGCGAAGCGATGACGGCAGGCGAGTTGCACGACCGGCTGATGCTGGCCGGTGCCCGCGCCATGGTGGAAGCCATGGCCAAGCTCGAAGCGGGCGACCTGCCGCTGACGCCGCAGCCCGACGAGGGCGTGCTTTATGCCGCCAAGATCGACAAGCGCGAGACCCGCATCGACTTCTCCAGGCCGGCCAGGGAGGTGCATAACCACATCCGCGGGCTTTCGCCTTTTCCCGGCGCCTGGTTCGAAGCTCCTGTCAACGGCAGGCTTGAGCGGGTCAAGATGCTCGCATCAGAAGTGGCCAGGGACGTCGGCATGGGCTCGGGCGAGGCCGGAACCGTGCTGGATGATCAGCTGACCGTTGCATGCGGCGATGGTGCTGTGCGGCTGCTGAGGCTGCAGAGGGCCGGCGGCAAGCCTTTGGCTGCCGCAGATTTCCTGCGCGGCACCCCCCTGCCCGCGGGCACAAGGATTGCCTGATGCCGCGGTTCCGAATGAAGGTCGAATATGACGGCACGCCCTATGTCGGCTGGCAGCGACAGAAGAACGGCCACTCGGTGCAGACCGCGCTGCAGAACGCCGTCCTTTCGCTGACCGGCGAAACTGTGGTGATCCGGGGCGCAGGCCGTACCGACTCCGGCGTGCATGCGATGGGTCAGATCACCCATGTGGATCTGTCCCGCGACTGGCAGCCCGACAAGCTGCGCAATGCCGTCAACGCCTACCTGATGACGGCAGGGGAGAAGGTCTCGGTCATCGAGGTTCTGGCGGTCGACGATGCATTCGATGCCCGCTTCTCGGCCGTCCGCCGCCATTATCTCTACCGCATCCTCAACCGCCCCTCGCCGCTGGCGCTGGAGGCGAAGCGGGCTTGGTGGGTGACGCGCGATCTCGACCACGAGGTCATGCATGCGGCGGCGCAGACATTGATCGGACGTCATGACTTCACGACGTTCCGCTCGATCCACTGCCAGGCGGCGAGCCCCATCCGTACGCTGGACCGGCTGGACGTCACCCGCACCGCCCACCTCATCGAGATCCGCGCTACTGCGCAGAGTTTCCTGCACAACCAGATCCGCTCCTTCGCCGGCACCCTGAAGCTGGCAGGCCAGGGCAAGATGACGCCCGAAGACGTCCGTGCTGCGCTGGAGGCGCGCGACCGCAAGGCCTGCGGCCCGGTGGCGCCGCCGGAGGGGTTGTATTTCATGCAGGTGGATTATCCAGGCGACCCATGAGCAGAACTCAGTAGGGGGCGACGCCGAGAAAGTCCTGGAGCAGGTCGGACAGCAAAAGCCCGGGCACGAAGAGTACCAGAACCAGCGTCGTCACCATCAAAGGCTGTGGGCCGCAGATCAGACGCAGTATCCGCGAAACCGATGCCACAGTTGCAAACAAAAGAAGCACCTGAAAGATCGCCACGATGCCCGCCAGGCTGGGCAAGGCGAGCGCAAAGAGTGTGAGGATCGCATAGGCATAGGACAAGGGGACGGAAAGCCAGTTGGCCGTCACCACAATTGCCGGAAACTTGCGTGCAATGTTCATCAGCATGCAGACCACGGCGATGAAGATCAGCGGCACGATCCAGTTGATCGCCTCGATCAATGCCAGCCGCAGGAAGAAGGGGAGCCCGGCTTTCGTGCCCGGCGGCGATGCTTCAAGGAAAGACAGCCGGATCCAGTTCCAGGCTACGAACATGGCCGGCAGGCACCAAAGAAAGGCCCAGAAGGACCGCGTCATGCCACGCTGCGAGACGTCCAGCAGACGGAAGCCCTGCGCATCGCCTTTCAGGAGCAGCCAGAGGCCGTCCAGATAAAATCTGACTTCAAGATAGGAGGGCATTATCGAACCAGCGGGAGAGGAATGTCCCGTAGATTTGGGTCAGCGTCTCCAGATCGGCAAGGGCAACCCGCTCGTCCACCATATGCATGGTTTGTCCCACGAGGCCGAATTCCACGACCGAACAATAATCCTTGATGAAACGCGCGTCGGACGTCCCGCCGGTGGTCGACAGCGCCGGGCTCCGGCCCGTGACCTCTTCGACCGCGGCGGCCAGGGAGGCAATCAGGCCGTTGTTGCGCGTCAGGAAGACATGGCTCGGCCGCTCCGCCCAAAGGACTTCGTAGCGCACAGGATCGCGATCGGGGCGCAAGGCGCCTGCTGCCGCTGCTTCGTCCAGCCGCCTGACGATTTCTGCCTTCACCGTATCGGCGGTCCAGGTGTCGTTGAAGCGGATGTTGAAGGCGAAAGCCGCCTTGGCGGGAATGACATTGGTTGCCGGATTGCCGACATCGATGGAAGTAACCTCCAGATTGGAGGCCGGAAATTCCGGCGTGCCTCCGTCGAAGGGCGGATCCATCAATGCTGCGGCGAGCGGCAGAAGGCCGCGCACCGGATTGTCGGCGAGATGCGGATAAGCGGCATGCCCCTGTACGCCGAAGGCAGTGACCTTGCCGGAAACGGAGCCGCGCCGACCGATCTTGATCATGTCGCCGAGAAGATCCGGATTGGTCGGCTCACCGACCAGGCAGGCATCCCAGCGCTCGCCCCTGCCTGCGGCCCAGGCCAGCAGCTTTTCAGTCCCGTTGATGGCCGGACCTTCTTCGTCACCGGTAATCAGAAATGAGATAGAGCCCTTCGGGGGGCCGTGCTTTTCGACATGGCGAGCGACCGCTGCGACGAAGCAGGCAATGCCGCCCTTCATATCCACCGCGCCGCGGCCGAACATCTCGCCCGCCTCTATATCGGCGGCAAAGGGTGGATGGCTCCAGGCAGCTTCGTCTCCCGGCGGCACCACATCCGTATGGCCGGCAAACATCAGATGCGGACCTTCCGTGCCGAGACGGGCATAAAGGTTCTCGATATCCGGCATTCCCGGCTCGCTTGCCACCATCCGCTCCACCCGAAAGCCGAGCGGCTTCAGCATGGCCTCGAGCGCGGAAAGAGCCCCGCCCTCGGCCGGCGTCACCGAAGGGCAGCGAATGAGGCTCTGGAGGTTTCCAACGGGATCGGATGCGGACATTTCAGATCAATCGCGCAGAAGCTCGTTGATGCCAGTCTTGGAGCGGGTCTTTTCGTCGACGCGCTTGACGATCACCGCGCAATAAAGGTTGGGTGCAGGCATACCGTTCGCCATGGTGGCATTGCCGGCCGACGGCATCGAGCCGGCGACGACGACCGAATAGGGCGGCACTTCGCCGTAGCTGATCTCACCCGTGGCGCGATCGACGATCTTGGTCGACTTGCCGATGAAGACGCCCATGCCCAGTACCGAGCCTTCGCGAATAATGCAGCCTTCGACGACTTCGGAGCGAGCGCCGATGAAGCAATTGTCCTCGATGATCGTCGGGCCGGCCTGCATCGGTTCCAGCACGCCGCCAATGCCGACGCCGCCCGACAGATGGACGTGGCTGCCGATCTGGGCGCAGGAGCCGACGGTGGCCCAGGTATCGACCATGGTCCCTTCGCCCACATAGGCGCCGAGATTGACGAAGGATGGCATGAGGATGGCATTCGGCGCGATATAGGCCGAGCGGCGCACGACGGCATTCGGAACAGCACGGAAACCTGCAGCGCGGAACTCGCTCTCGCCCCAGTTCTCGAACTTGGACGGCACCTTGTCCCACCAGGTGGATTTGCCCGGTCCATGCTTGACGACTTCCATGTCGTTGAGGCGGAAGGAAAGCAGCACGGCCTTCTTCAGCCACTGATGCACGGTCCAGCTGCCGTCTTCGCCGCGCGTCGCGACGCGAGCCTTGCCGCTATCGAGCAAGGTCAGCGCTTCTTCCACCGCGTCGCGGATCTCCCCCGTGGTTGAAACCGTTACGCTGTCGCGGTTTTCGAAAGCGGTCTCGATGATCTTTTCAAGGGAGGAGAAGTCGGGGCTGCTCATGGGAAATCCTTAAACGACGCTCGGTATCGTGATGCACTGGGTGCGTCGTGATGCAACGGGTGGCTTTGTCGATGGTCAAATGATGACATTTGCTCTAAGCGAGCGCCACTCAAGCGTCAACGTGAATTGGCATTAATGGCGTCAGCGCCAGAGGGATCATGCATGGCAAAGGTGAAAAACGACGGACCGCGGCGCAAGGACGGGGTTTGGGACCCGTTGAAGGACAACAAGTCCGACAAGCATGCCGCTGCAGGGCAGCCGAGGACGCCTCAGACGGAATCGCCCTCCTATCGTCTTGCCTATGTGGACGACGACTTTCTCGGACGGGAAGAATTACGGCCGGTCCGGCTGCAGCTCGAGCTGACCAAGGCGGAAATGATGCTCGCCGAACGCGGTATCAAGTCGACCGTCGTGCTGTTCGGCGGCGCCCGCATTCCAGCACCCGGTCAGGCTCCCTGGGCGGCGCGCAATGAAACGCAGCGCAACAACCTGCAGGCCGCTTCCGTGTTCTACGAAGAGGCGCGCAAGTTCGCCGCCCTCTGCGGCACGCATTCGGCGACCTATAATCATCAGGAATATGTGGTCGTGACCGGCGGGGGTCCGGGCGTCATGGAAGCCGGAAATCGCGGCGCGGCGGACGCGGGTGCGCCCAGCATTGGCCTCAATATCATGCTGCCGCACGAGCAGGCGCCGAACATCTACGTGACGCCGGAGCTCAGCTTCAACTTCCATTATTTCGCGATTCGCAAGATGCATTTCATGATGCGCGCCAAGGCGGTCGCCGTGTTTCCAGGTGGGTTCGGCACGCTGGACGAAATGTTCGAGGCGCTGACGCTAATCCAGACGAAGCGCATGGAGCGCATCCCGCTGATCCTGTTCAGCGAGGCCTTCTGGCGCGGCATTATCAATTTCGATGCCTTGGCGGAGTTCGGGACCATCGCTCCGGAAGACCTTGACCTGATCAGCTTTGTCGAGACTGCCGATCAGGCCTGGAAGATCATCACCGACTTCTACGAGCGCTGACGCCAACGCCACTGGAGGTTTGTGAGAGCGTTCTTCCTAAAGCCTTGCCACCCGCTCGGTCAAAAGGTCGAAGAAACCGTCGGCGTCGACATGGCGCATGACCTTGGCATTCGGCTGCCGGCCTGATACCCGCCACCAGTCGACCACGGTCATGCCCACCGTCAGCTCCGAACCGGTCTCGATCTCGACATTGCAGTCGCGGCCCGAGAAAAGCTCTGGCTTCAGAAGATAAGCGATGACCGAAGGATCGTGCAGCGGCCCGCCATCCGATCCGTATTTCTCGATGTCGAAGCGCTCGAAAAAGGCCAGCCATTCGACCAGCACCTGGGCCGGACGTGTTCCGATCGCGGCGATCTTGGCGACGCGCGCCTTGGTCGTCAGCAGCTGATGCGTGACGTCGAGCGGCATCATGACGATTGGGATGCCGGACGCGAAAACGGCCTTGGCGGCATCCGGATCCACATAAATGTTGAATTCGGCAGCCGGCGTTATGTTGCCGCCTTCAAAGAAGCCGCCGCCCATCATCACCAGTTCCTTGGCTCGACCGGCGATGTCCGGCGCCCTGGCGAAGGCTGTGGCGATATTCGTCAGCGGTCCGAGCGTGCAAAGCGTCACCGTGCCGGCAGGTTCGCGGCGCAGGGTCTCGATGATGAAGTCGATGGCATTCTGCGCTTGGGCAGCCATTGTCGGCTCGGGCAGTTCCGCGCCATCGAGACCGGTGCGCCCATGGACGTGCTCGGCCGTCACCTGGGGACGATTGAGGGGCTTCAGCGCGCCTTCATAAACCTTGGTATCCGACCGGCCACAGAGCTCGCAGACGATCCGCAGGTTGCGGCTCGTGAAGGACAGCGGAACATTGCCTGCAACGGCGCAAAGACCGAGAACTTCCAACTCGTCAGGGCTGCCGAAGGCGAGCATGATTGCCGCCGCATCGTCCTGGCCCGGATCGGTATCGATGATGATCTTTCTGCGTTCCATCTCGCCCCCCTTGTTTGAAGCGGGTTGTTGGACATGGTCGGCATGTTGTCAAGCCCGGCGCGACAGCATCCCATCTGGCTGACGGTGCCGGCAACGACTTGCGGGAAGCGTCGCGACCTCCCATATAAAGGCCGATCGGCGGGTCGAACCCGGACGCTGGTCAGGTCGCTTGTTGCAAGGACTGATCTATGACCCGGATCACGCCATTCGCGAACCCGCTCCTGCTGGGTTTCGATTCCATGGAGAAGACCCTTGAGCGCCTTGCCAAGGGCAATGACGGCTATCCGCCCTATAATATCGAGCGCGTTCGAGGTGTCGCTGGGGCACCGGAGCTGCTGCGCATCACGTTGGCGGTTGCCGGCTTTTGTGAATCCGAACTGGACGTGACCACAGAAGAAAATCACCTGGTGATCCGCGGCAGGCAGGTTGACCAGCCGGACCGGGACTACCTTTACCGCGGCATCGCGGCCCGCCAGTTCCAGCGCGTCTTCGTGCTTGCCGACGGCATGCAGGTGGAGGGGGCGAGTTTAAAGAACGGGCTTCTTGCGGTGGATCTTATTCGGCCGGAACCGGAACGCGTGGTGCGAAAAATTAACATTTCCGTCTCAGAGTAGATCAACGGCACTATGCCGGTGCGTCCTCAATACTGGAGGCTGGAAATGCTCCTTAAAGAAGCGAACATGCGTTTGACGCAGTCCGAACTTGCTCATCTGGGTGCCGGAGAGGTTGGATATATACGCAAAATGCGCTCCGAAGAAGTTTTGAGGTGCTTCCCGGAAGCTCCCGAAATCGATCCTAGCCTTGATCTTTGGGCATTGTTCGGCGCCGACGGCACGCCCATTCTGTTAACCGACAACCGCTCCAGCACCTTCTTCAAGGCTGCTGAAGACGACTTGAAGACCGTCAGCCTTCACTGAGCTTTCAGACCTTCTGAAACGTCAGATAGGCCGATGACCGGCCTTCGCGGCGGGCCTTGTTTTCGTATCTCGTACCTGGCCAGCCGGCGAACGGCGTCAGCCAATCCGAAGACTGCTGTGCCAGCCAGTCAAAGCCGCCATGGTGGCGGCAGTGGATCAGCGTCCAGTTGACATAGGTGTCTATGTCGGACGCAAAAAGAAAACGGCCGCCCGGCTTCAGAACCCGGTGAAAGCGACCGAGGTTGACTTGAGACACGAACCGACGCTTCCAGTGCTTACGCTTGGGCCATGGGTCCGGATAAAGCAGGTCGATGCGGTCGATGGAGCTATCCGGCAGCCAGTCCAGCACTTCCGTTGCATCGTCATCGTAAACGCGGATATTCTGAAGCTCGAGTTCCTCCACACGCGACAGCAGCTTCGCCATGGAGTTGACGAAGGGCTCGACGCCGACGAAGCCGGTCTGCGCCGCTTCCTGCGCCCGATGAATCAGGTGCTCGCCGCCGCCGAAGCCAATCTCCAGCCTCACCTCGCCCACCGAGACGGGAAAAAGCTGCTGCAGATCAGCAGGCGCTGCGGTTGCCAGGTCTAGCTTGAGCGCCGGCAAAAGCGTCGCCAGACCTTCCGCTTGGCGTTCGCGCAGCGGCTTTCCCTTGCGTCGCCCAAAAAACGCTTCGCTCGCGCGGCTCGGGTGCTGCTGGTCGGTCATGCCAAGGCTCTTTCAATAGATAAAGCGGATACCTCCGCCAGGAGGCATCCGCTTTACTGTTTTCTTGCGCGATCCGTAAAGAGCGATCAGGCGGCCTGCAGCGTTTCCGCCTTCAATGCGTCCTTCAACGGCTTGACCAGGTCGGTCTTTTCCCAGGAGAAGGACCCATCACGGCCGGCCTTGCGGCCAAAATGGCCATAGGCGGACGTCTTCGCATAGATCGGCTTGTTGAGGTCAAGATGACGGCGAATGCCGGACGGCGACAGGTCCATGCACTTGCGGATCGCCGCTTCGATCTGATCCTCGGTGACATCCTTGCCCGTGCCGTGCAGGTCGACATAGATCGACAGCGGTTGAGCAATGCCAATGGCATAGGAGATCTGCAGCGTGCAGCGGTCGGCCAAGCCGGCAGCGACGACGTTCTTGGCCAGGTAGCGGGCAGCATAGGCGGCAGAACGGTCTACCTTGGTCGTGTCCTTGCCCGAGAAGGCGCCGCCGCCATGCGGTGCTGCGCCACCATAGGTGTCGACAATGATCTTGCGGCCGGTCAGGCCGGCATCGCCATCAGGACCACCGATGACAAACTTGCCGGTCGGGTTGATGTACCACTTGCAGTCCTTGTCGACTGGCAGATCACCCAGCGCTTCCAGGATATAGGGTTCGACGACCTGCCGGACCTTCTTGGAGTCCCAGCTTTCATCGAGGTGCTGGGTCGACAGAACGATCGAATCAACGCCGGCCGGCTTGCCGTTCTCATAGCGGACGGTAACCTGGCTCTTGGCATCCGGTCCGAGCTTGCCGGCATCGCCTTCGCCCTTCTTGCGGGCTGTCGCGAGCAGTGCCAAGATCTTGTGCGAATAATAGATCGGTGCCGGCATCAAGTCCGGCGTTTCCTTGCAGGCGTAACCGAACATGATGCCTTGATCACCGGCACCCTCGTCGCCCTGCTTGTCGGCAGCACTGTCGACGCCCTGAGCAATGTCGGCGGACTGAGAATGGAGGAGAACATCGATCTTGGCGGTCTTCCAATGGAAGCCGTCCTGCTCGTAGCCAATATCCCGAATGGCCTTGCGCGCAGCAGATTTGAACTTTGAAGGATTGATGATGTCCTTGCCGTCCTTGTCCTTCTTCATCAGGCTCGGTGGCAGGCGTACCTCGCCAGCAATAACGACGCGGTTGGTCGTGGCAAGCGTTTCGCAGGCGATGCGCACTGTCCAGGGATCGATCCCGGTCTTCGCTGCTTCGCGGTAAACGAGATCCACAATTTCATCGGAAATACGATCACAAACCTTGTCCGGATGACCTTCGGCAACCGACTCACTTGTGAAGAGGTAATTTGCTCGCATTACGGGATTCCCCTCGAAAAAAGACGAACTATCTGTAGAACCGCCATCGACCAAAGACAAGCGTACAACGACATAAATATATCTTTATGCGTTAAAGAGAAGTTCGCCTGTGGTGGTGAGAACACAAAAAAAGCGGCTCAAAGGCCGCTTTTAAATGGAAACTGGTGGTTTAAGGCTATTCTACCTCGGCTTCCGCAGCCAAGGCCTTGACCAGATCAACCAGACGACGCCGAACCTTCGGATCGGCGATCTTGACAAAGGCGCGGTTCAGCTGAAGCCCTTCGGACGAAGACAGGAAGTCAACGACATAGTTGGAGCTGGACGCTTCAGCCATACCGGCCGTACCACCCGCCTGATCGCCTGGAGCATCTTCGAAGAAGAAGGAAACCGGCACATTGAGGATGCTGGAAATGTTCTGGAGACGGCTTGCACCCACGCGGTTGGTGCCCTTCTCGTATTTCTGGATCTGCTGGAAAGTAATCCCGAGGCTTTCGCCAAGTTTTTCCTGGCTCATGCCCAGCATGGTGCGGCGCAGGCGGATCCGACTCCCGACGTGGATGTCTATCGGGTTTGGCTTCTTCTTATTCTCGATCATAACGATGTCCTGACGAATTTTGCTGTTTCAATCCTCAACCCGGTCCGCGTGTGGAAATACACTTCGTGAGGTTAGGCACAAGGGGTCCAACATGTGAAGCATATGGCGGGACGAAAGGCCGCGCGCACTATGCAATTTTAGGGGTTTTAGGTCAATTCGTCCGGAATTTAAAACCTGCGCGCGAGCCGGCTGCAATCAAAACCATAGATGCCATTACCAACCAGAAGTAATTTTGCCGCTCTTGATTGTTCCAATGCGGAACAGATGTACTTCCGATGGTTGAGTCGATCACACCTTTTTGATTGTAGCCGAGTGCTTTTGTTAGCCTTCCGAACGGGTCGACAACGGCAGAAATACCGGTATTGGCACCTCGGATCAGCGGCAGGCCGGTTTCCACGGCACGTAACCGCGCCTGAAGAAAGTGCTGATAAGGACCAGGCGTTGCTCCAAACCATCCGTCATTCGTGACGTTCAGAAGAGCACTTGTGCGCTCGACGTCATCGGTGATTTCATTTGGGAATATGGCTTCGTAGCAGATCAGAGGATAGAAAGACTGTCCGCCCGGGAGCGTCAGCAGCGAAAGTGCCGGCGCCGCCGTGAAGCCCCCCGGCATGGCGATGGCATCGGTGACACCCAGGTAGCGCAGAATATCCTCGTAAGGCACATATTCCCCGTAGGGGACAAGATGAACCTTGTCCGAGGCGGATATAATCTGGCCCTGGCTGTCGATCACATAGATCGAATTGTAGAATCTCGGCGGCGATCCCGGGCCGGCGGCTTCGGAACGCACGACGCCGGCCACGAGCACTTGTCCGTCCTGCAGAACATCGGCGATCCGCGTCAGCGCATCGGGATTATCGGTAAGAATGAAGGGAACCGAGGTTTCGGGCCAGACAATGACATCCGGCCGCTTGCCGCCATCCTGAGGCGGCAGGGCGGAAAGCGCCAGATGCTCCTCGAAAATCGTCGCCCGCTCGGTGTCATCGAGCTTGCGGGACTGGTCAATGAGAGGCTGGACAAGGCGAACAGTTGTCTGCGTTCCACCTGCCGAGGACAGCAGACTGTCAGCACCCGACAAACGCCAGGCGCCAAAACCAAGGTGGGCGCATAACAGCAGGGCTGCGAGCGCCAGCCCGATCCGTATGCCCTTGCCGGTTCCGATCAAGGCGGGAGCCGCAAACACGAAGACCGAAAGCACGGTAACGCCGAACAGGCCGAGGACCGCGCCAGACTGCATCATAAGCGGAATGGGCATGGCCCCATAGCCGATGGCATTCCATGGGAAGCCGGTCAGCACGAAGCTGCGCAGCCATTCCGCCAGACCGAAGCCGAATGCCAGAGCGGCGATCCTGCCGAAACCATCCGACCATAGAAGGCTAGCGACAAGTGTCGCGAGCCCGTAGAAAAGTGCCAGATAGGCAGGCAGGCCGAAGACGGCGAGCGGCAGGGCCCAGGCGAAGTCCTCAGCATCCACGAGAAGTGCATTGCCGAGCCACCAAAGCCCGGCGACGAAATAGCCGAACCCAAACATCCATCCCAGCAGGAAGGAGGAGCGGAATTTAACGAGAATGCCGCCATCCGGGCTGCCGGTGGAGCCATCCATCAGCCAGACCAGCAGCGTGAAGGAAACAAAGAAGGCGCCAAAGAACCCGAAGGGAGGAAGCGCAAGCGCGCCGATCGCCCCGGCCAGAAAAGCAAGAGCGAGACGCGGAAAGCCCCAGAGAAGCATGATCCTGCCCGCTAGCCGCTCCATGAACTTCCCCTTCGCCCGAATCTGACGTCAATCTGCCAAGAATACGGCGGGTTGTCCTGGTCGTGACCGTTGAACATCAATTGTTCGGCCGCTCGCCGTTCTGGCGATCAGGCGGAGGCAGGAGAATGGTCGGCGTCTGGTCGCTCAGCAGGGCTTCGGTCTCGCCCTTGAGCAGACGGCGGCGCGCAAGCGCCCGCTTGCGCATGATGCGGACGCGTTTGATGCGCCGTGGATCCGCATCAAGGATCTGAAACTCAAAGCCCGGCACTGCCTGGACCACTTCGCCGCGCACAGGAATGCGGCCAAGCGCCGAGAAGATCAATCCTCCGAGCGTATCCACGTCTTCGAGGCGGTCACGAATGTCGAAGTCCGAACCGATTGCCTTGGCAATCTCTTCCAGTTCGATGCGGGCATCGGCAACGAAGACGTCCTCGCCGCTGCGGGAGAACATGACTTCCTCGTCGTCATGCTCATCCTCGACGTCGCCGATGACCATTTCGACGATGTCCTCGTGCGAAACCAGGCCGTCGGTGCCGCCATATTCGTCGATCACCAGGGCGAGCTGGGTGCGGGCCGCCTGCATGCTTTGCATCAGGTCGGATGCCAGCATGGAGGGCGGCACGAAGAGGATCTTGCGGATCAGCCCGGCTTCCGCAGCCGTCTGCTCAAGATCGACCCGAGCCAGATCGAAGGCCGGCTTTGGCGTGCGCACAACCTTTTCAGGCTTGTCGCCCGCGGAAGCAGAGGGCGACATGGAGGCTGCCGCACGCGAACTTACCCGGCGCTTGTTGCGCGCCTGCTTTGCCAGATAGGAAAGAAGGTCGCGGATATGCACGAAACCGCGGGCGTCATCGAGATTGTCGCCGTAAACCGGCATGCGCGAACGGCCGGTTTCTTCGAAATGGATCATCAACTCACCTATGGTGATGTTCATGTCCACCGCCTCAATATCGGCGCGCGGCACCATGATGTCCTGAACGCGCACTTCGCGGAAGCGCAAGATATTGTGCAGCATGGCACGCTCTTCCGGAGAAAAGGCACTGCTGACACTGGTATCTGTCATCAAGGCGTCGGCAAGGTCCTCGCGCAACTGCTCGCCTTGCGAAGGCCGGAGCAGCCGGACTACCCGAGACCAGAAGGTGCTTTGCGTTCTGGCCGGAGTTTCTGTCCTGGACGGACTACTGCCTTCCTCCGAAGAGGAAGAGTCGCCATCCTTGCCCTCTCGGGCGTCGTTTGTCGAAAAGTCGTTCATATCTCTCAGACTACACTATCGGGTCCTGCCCCGCATAGGGATCAGATAGGCCCAGTTTCGCCAAAATGCGAGTCTCAAGGCTTTCCATTGCTTCGGCTTCGTCTTTTTCCATGTGGTCGTAGCCGAACAGATGGAGAAATCCATGAACGAGCAGATGCGTCAGATGATCCTCGAAACTCTTCTCCAGATCGGCCGCTTCGCGCTCCACCGTCTCCCGAGCGATAGCGATATCGCCCAGCATAGGGCCAGGCATACCGCCCGGCTCCAGCGGAAAGGCAGGAAAGGACAGCACATTGGTCGGCTTGTCCTGGCCGCGCCATTCCGCATTGATCTCGCGGATTGAAGCATCATCGGTAAAGACCAGCGACAGTTCCGGAGGCAGTTTTGGAAAAGGCTGCTTTTCCTCCATCGCCAGGAAATGAGCGGCAGCGGAGAGCGTCTTTTGCGCTATAGCCGCCAAGACCGCCTCATCCGGCCAGCTTACGTCTTCGACGCTGATCTGTAAGTCGAGTTCAGGCATGATGATGGTCTCGGCTTTCAGCGCTCGAGATCCTCGCTCTCCT
This sequence comes from Rhizobium deserti, assembly GCF_004358025.1. Classification (GTDB taxonomy): domain Bacteria; phylum Pseudomonadota; class Alphaproteobacteria; order Rhizobiales; family Rhizobiaceae; genus Neorhizobium; species Neorhizobium deserti. Next base: position 352,261 of record NZ_SMTL01000003.1, read on the forward strand.
CATGCACCGCATATTGCGCGTCGTAAGCGCGCACGATCCGCCCGACAAGCGGATGGCGAACCACGTCGACATCCTTGAACCGCACAACCGAGATGCCTTCCACGCCCTTGAGGATCTGCAGGGCTTCCACCAGACCGGACTTGACGCCGCGCGGCAGGTCGACCTGGCTCGGGTCGCCGGTCACGATCATCCGGGCATTCTCGCCAAGACGGGTCAAAAACATCTTCATCTGCATTGATGTCGTGTTCTGCGCCTCGTCAAGGATGACCGCCGCATTGGCGAGTGTGCGTCCTCGCATGAAGGCGAGCGGCGCGATCTCGATTACCCCGGCCGTGATGGCACGATCAACCTTGTCAGCCGGCATCATGTCATAGAGCGCGTCGTAGAGGGGCCGCAGATAAGGATCGACCTTTTCCTTCATATCCCCCGGAAGGAAGCCGAGCCGTTCGCCCGCCTCGACGGCCGGACGGGACAGGATGATCCGATCAATCGCGCCGCGCTCGAGCAACTGGGCTGCCTGGGCAACCGCGAGATAGGTCTTGCCTGTGCCGGCAGGGCCGACACCGAAGACCAGTTCCGCGCGCTCCAGCGCCCGCATATAGGCATCCTGGGTCGGCGTACGGGCAATGATCGTCTTCTTGCGGGTCGAAATCTGCGCCATGGATAGCTTTGCTTTTCGCTCGAGCGTCGGCAGCTGAAGCTGGTCGTCGGCCGCCTGCGCCATCCGGATCGCGCCTTCTACGTCCGACACCTCGACTGCGCCGCCCTTCTGAAGCCTTTCATACAGGAAATCGAGGGCGCGCCGCGCCTGGTTGGTGGCGGTGAGGTCCCCCGATATGGCGACCGAATTGCCACGCGGGCGCGCATCGATGTGCAAACGCTCCTCGAGCAGTTTCAAATTCTGATCGAACTGTCCGAAAAGCTCGCTGGCAAACCTATTGTTCTCGAAGGTAAGGACAAAGTGATTGGCGTCGGTCGCGGCGGTGCGGGATTGGCGCGCGGATGAAGAACCCAGTTCACGTCCGTTCAAGTAGGCAAGCTCCCAGCTAATCTAGGCCCCTATTAAGCTCTCAGCCGGTTCGGCAAACAAGCTGTTAGGGCCGGTTCCGATGATTCGTACCTGGATAATGTCACCGATCTGCGATGTTTTTGCATCAACATTCACCGATTGCAGCCAGGGCGAGCGTCCAATGACCTGTCCCGGCATCCGGCCAGGCTTTTCCAGCAACAGGTCGATGACCTTCCCAACACAGGATTTGGCGAATTCACCCTGCTGTTTCAAGAGCAGGCCCTGCAATCTTTCAAGACGCTCGGCCTTGACCTCTTCCGGCACCTGATCGGCGAGATCGGCTCCCGGCGTGCCGGGGCGGGTCGAATACTTGAAGGAATAGGCCTGTGCGTAATTGACCTCTTCAACGATGCGGAGCGTATCTTCGAAATCCTCATCCGTTTCGCCCGGAAAGCCGACGATGAAATCGCCCGACATGGCAATATCCGGCCGCGCTGTGCGAATGCGCTCGATCAGGCGCAGATATTCGGCACCGGTGTGGCGACGGTTCATGGCTTTCAGGATGCGGTCGGATCCGGCCTGCACCGGCAGGTGAAGATAGGGCATCAGGTTGCGCAGATCCCGATGCGCCTCGATCAGCCGATCGTCCATGTCGCGCGGATGGCTGGTCGTATAGCGCAGCCGGGCAAGGCCCGGGATCTCGGCCAGCCGGTAAAGCAGATCGCCGAGGCTCCATTCGCCGCCGAGCGGCCCCTTGGCGCGCCAGGCATTGACGTTCTGGCCAAGAAGCGTGATTTCGCGCACGCCGCCATCGACCAGGCGCTGCGCCTCATCGACGATCTGTCCGACGGGCCGAGACACTTCCGATCCACGGGTATAAGGCACGACGCAGAAGGTGCAGAACTTGTCGCAGCCTTCCTGGACAGTGAGAAAAGCGGTGACGCCGCGGGCGCGGATCTTCGACCTGTCAGTCGCCGGCAGGTGTTCGAACTTGTCCTCGAGCGCATATTCCGTATCGACAACGGGCTTGCCGTTGCGCGCTTGCCTGAGCGCCTCCGGCAGACGGTGGTAAGTTTGCGGACCGATCACGACATCGACGGCCGGCGCCCGCCGGATGATCTCCTCGCCCTCCGCCTGGGCGACGCAGCCGGCGACGCCGATCATCAGCTCCCGGCCTTCGGCGGCACGCGCCTTCTTCATGTCGCGCAGGCGCCCGAGCGCGGAATAAACCTTGTCGGCCGCCTTTTCCCGGATATGGCAGGTGTTGAGAAGGATGAGGTCAGCCTCCCCCATCTCTTCGGTCGTCACATATCCTTCGCTTGCCAGGGCATCGCCCATCCGCGTGGAATCGTAGACATTCATCTGACAGCCATAGGTCTTGATGAAGACCTTGCGGCTGTTGGTGCGCTGAACCGGTTCTTCAGCGGGAAGCGAAAGGGAGACGTGTTCGTTCATGGGCTCGGTCCATAGCGCAGACGCACCGGAAATTGAAGCCTTTCCTTGAAAGTGTCCTCAAGCGGCGTCGTATTCGCGGCCCCGCAAATGCCGGATCAGCATGCGCCGCATCCTGCTCGTGACCTTCTGGCTCAGATGTTTCCGGTTGTCGCCGGCGCGGAAATCAATGGCCTCGCCGAGCGCGACATCCACATCCAGGGCACCCTCCTTCAGCACTCCAAGAAGATGCGGCAACATTTCGATATCGCCGGGCCAGGCCGCGATCGGCCTGTGGAACCGCCCCATGGCCATGCCGTGAACGCGTGTATAAGCAATGGCGACCGGCTGAACATGCACAAGTTTTTCCGCCGTATGCGGTGCTGCAGCCGCAGCGGCGCCAAACAGCGACGACTTGACCTCCATCAGCCGATTGCCATCGGACGTGGTCCCTTCCGGGAACAGCACGACGATCTCGCCGGCATTCATGCGCGCCGCGATCTCGTTGACTTGCTCACCGGTGCGGCGTTTTTCCTCGCGCACCACGAAAATGCTCTTCTGAAGCCGGGCAAGCGGCCCGAAGATCGGCCATTTCGCCACCTCCGCCTTGGCGATGAAGACGACGTCCGCCACAGCGCCGAGAACGAGAATATCCTTCCAGGATACATGATTGGAGGCGAGCATGAGCGGGCGCCGGGTTTCAAGCCTGCCGTGAACATGGATGCGGATGCCGAGCAGCCAGCAGGCAGATTTATGCCAGTAGCGGGGAATGCGGCGGCGCATCTTAAGATCGAAGGCCAGTCCGATCAGCTGGAATGGCAAAAGAACAAGGGTGACGACGAAGAGAGCGACGAGTACCCAGGCGATCCGCAGCTTGGTGATCACTGGTCGTCCTTGTCCAGCGGGATGCCGTAAAGCTCCAGCCGGTGGCCAACGAGCCGGAAACCGTGTTCCCTGGCGATGCGCTCCTGCAGCGCCTCGATTTCGGCCGAACGAAACTCGATGACCGTGCCGGTCTTTACGTCGATCATGTGGTCGTGGTGTTCATCCGGCACCGTCTCGTATCGCGACCGTCCGTCGCGAAAATCGTGCCGCTCGATAATGCCCTCGTCTTCGAACAGCTTGACCGTCCGATAGACCGTCGAGATTGAGATGCGCGGATCTACTTTCGAGGAACGCCGATACAGTTCCTCCACGTCCGGATGATCGTCGGACTCCTGGAGTATCCGGGCGATGACGCGGCGCTGATCCGTCATGCGCATGCCTTTTTCGGCACACAGCTCCTCCACGGTCTTGGAAAGGTCTGTCATGACGTCCCGGCCTTCGAATACATTACCACTTTAGATTAGGGACTAGCGAAGAACACGACTCATGACAAGCGCCGCAGACCGGGTGCCATCGGGGCCGGTATAATAGGCCGGCCTCTCGCCCACCTTGGCAAATCCGAGCTTGGCGTAGAGGTCAACCGCAGCTTTGTTGGCAGCTTCCACCTCCAGGAACATGCTCTCTCCGCCGCGCGCCGCCGCTTCCCGAAGCGCTGCCTGCATCAGCCGCCAGCCCAGCCCCTGGCGGGCAAATTTTTCGGCAACCGCGACGGTCAGGATTTCCGCCTCGCCGGCGGTCTCGCGCGACAGGATAAAGCCACCCATCGGCTTGGAAAAGAAGGCATTGGTCTGCCGGGCCACGAAGCCGAAGACATTGTTCTGCAGGAGCAGGTTCTGAAATTCCCCGTCGCTCCAGCGGCGCGGAAAACGCTGCCCGTGGAGTTCTGAAATTTCAAGGCAGTCAGAGACCTCCATCGGGACGATCTCGAAAAAGGGCTTCCAGCTAAGATAGTCTTCAAACATTGGTCATTCACGAACGGGCTAGCGCTGGACATCCGCTTGCTTCGGAGCGCCATGCGCGAAATCAAAGGCTCCAGCCTCCCGTCAGGAGGCCGTGGACGGCGCGCGGCGCTGCAGCGCGAATCCTACCTGAGGTTTGGCATCCGGGCCACGAAGATACAATGGCTTTGGCCGGGCTGCACCCAAAGGTTTTTCAGCTCCGATGCGCGCGGCCACGGCAATATCGAACCGGTCGCGATCGTGGAACTCATCCGCACCAGTGGACTCGGCTGCCCTGCTCCACGAACCCGTCACCTTTGCCGACAAGCTCGTGACAAGGGCTGTCACGTCTTCCGGGGAGAGTGCGGCGGGTTCGCCGCTCGGCGCCCCGTCGGCTGCAAAAGCTTGCGCATAGACTTCGTTGCGCTTGGCATCCATGGCGACGACAACGGGCGTCTCCGGATGAGCGGCAAGATGGCTGCGTGCCAAAATCTCGAGTGTCGTCACACCGACGGATGGGATGCCGAGCGCCAGGGCCAGACCTCGTGCTGCCGCGACGCCGACGCGAATGCCGGTAAAGGAACCGGGGCCGATAACGACAGCGACACGCTCGACGGCTTTTAGGGGCAATACAGCCGCGGCAAGAGCCTCGTCGATCACCGCCATCAGCCGTTCGGCGTGGCCCTTGCCGATCGTCTCGGTAATCGTGGACAAAACTCTGCCCGCCGCACTGTCGTAAAGCGCAGCCGAGCAGTCAACGCCGGCGGTATCAATGGCCAGAACGATCATGGAAAACGTGCCGTCGAGGCTAGAGAGCCTCGACCGCCTGAACTTCGGGTACGAAATGCTTCAGCAGGTTCTGGACGCCGTGCTTCAGCGTTGCGGTCGACGAGGGGCAGCCGGAACAGGCACCCTTCATATTGAGGTAAACCGTGCCGCCCTTGTAACCCTTGAAGGTAATGTCGCCGCCATCCTGGGCAACAGCGGGGCGAACCCGGGTTTCCAGCAGTTCCTTGATGGTTGCGACGATCGTCTCGTCGTTCGCGTCGAAGAACTCGCCTTCTTCATCGGATGCTTCCGCAAGCGTCGACGTGCCACCCATGACCGGCTGGCCGGACATGAAATGCTCCATGATGGAGCCGAGAATGGCCGGCTTCAGGTGCTGCCATTCGGCGCTTTCCTTGGACACGGTAATGAAGTCATAGCCGAAGTAAACGCCGGCCACGCCGCCGATCTCGAAGAGACGGGCAGCAAGCGGGGACGCCTGCGCTTCCTCGGCATTGCGGAAATCAGCCGTACCCTTATCCATGACGACCTTGCCCGGCAGGAACTTCAAGGTGGCGGGGTTGGGCGTGGCTTCGGTCTGGATGAACATCGCGTCTCTCCTGGGCGTATCAGCCCCAAACTTAGAACTCTTCCAAAGAAGATAAGCCCGATCAGCTTTCCGTTCAAGTGCGCCTTAATGGGCGTTGGGTCAAGAGTGCGTCAGGCGAGCGCGTCGATTTCCTCGTCCGTCAGGGTTTCGGGCAGAACCGTGACAGGGATCGGGAAAGACGCACCGCGGCCGACGACGGCTGAAACCAGTGGCCCCGGCCCTTCCGAGGCGGAACCGGCCGCCAGCACGAGAATGGCAATATCGCGGTCCTCTTCCACCAGCATGTTGATCTGCTCCGTGGCGCTTCCCTCACGGATGACGATTTCCGGGTCGATACCGATCGACTCGCGGACCTTCTGAGCGGCCTTGGCCATCACGGCCTCCGCTTCCTCACGCGCTTCGGCGCGCATGATCTGCTCGACGCCGAGCCATTGCTGGAAATCACCCTCCGGAATGACGAAAAGCAGCACCAGGCCGCCATTGGAATTCTTGGCGCGGCGGCCCGCATAGTGGACAGCGCGCTCGCATTCCGGCGTCCCGTCGATCACCGCCATGAACTTGCGCCTGTGACCCTCGAGCCGTGAAAGCCGTTTCGAAACCATGCTTGCCCCTCTTCCCCGTCCATGCGGCACGACGGCCGCAGCGAGAAACTTATACGATGCGACGAAAATGAAAACCCGCCGCGGATGCCGCAGCGGGTTCTGGTCAGTGCAGCAAGAGTGATATCAGCGTAGGAAGCCGACGATATCGAAGACGTCGTTCATGACGGCTTCGGCTCGCGCACGCGCCCGCTCGCCGCCGTCCTTGAGAATGGCATCGATATGGCTCGTATCGTCCATCAGGCGGCGCATTTCACTGGTGATCGGCGCCAGCACATGCACCGCGAGATCGGCAAGCGCCGGCTTGAAGACTGAAAATTGCTGACCGCCGAATTCGCTGAGCACGTCCGCTTTCGACTTCTCCGCCAGCGCAGCATAGATGCCGACGAGATTGTCCGCTTCCGGACGACCCTTCAAACCCTCGACGTCGCTCGGAAGTCCCTCCGGATCGGTCTTCGCCTTGCGGATCTTCTTGAGGATTTCGTCGGCATCATCCATCAGGTTGATGCGCGACAGGTCCGATGGGTCGGATTTCGACATCTTCTTCGTGCCGTCTCGCAAGGACATGACACGCGGTGCAGGACCCTCGATCAGCGGCTCGACCAGCGGGAAGAAGCCGTGGATCGGCTCCTCGCCGACGACCATGTCGACGCCGGTGCCGGCTGCGCGGATCTTTTCCTGAAAATCGATGTTGAACTTCTGGGCAATGTCGCGCGCGAGTTCCAGGTGCTGCTTCTGGTCGTCGCCGACGGGCACATGCGTGGCGCGGTAGACCAGAATGTCGGCGGCCATCAGGCTCGGATAGGCAAGCAGGCCAAGCGAGGCGTTCTCGCGGTCCTTGCCGGCCTTGTCCTTGAACTGGGTCATGCGGTTCATCCAGCCAATGCGGGCGACGCAGTTGAACACCCAAGCCAGTTCCGCATGCTGCGGCACAGCCGACTGGTTGAAGACGATGTGCTTGTTCGGGTCGATGCCCGATGCGATGAAGGCTGCGGCGATCGAACGGATCTGGCCCCGCAGATCGTCATGCACGAGCTGGGCGGTGATCGCATGCAGATCGACGACGCAATAGATGCAATCGTTGTTTTGCTGCAGCGCCACGAATTTGCGGATCGCGCCGAGATAGTTGCCGAGATGGAGATTGCCGGTCGGCTGCACGCCGGAAAACACAAGCGGCTTGAAACTGTTCATATTGTCCTCGATCAGGCTGGTGGAGGGCCTCAGGCCAGAGCATGCAAAGCCGGAAAGGGTGTATTTCCGGCGCCCTTGCATGCCATTGGCCATGTAGCTAACGGGCGGGCTTATGCACGGCCCGCCGGGACGGATCAAGAGGCGGTTGCGTCTGCGTGCTGAATGAGGTCCCACAGATTGCCGTAAAGATCGGAAAACACCGCGACCGTGCCGTAAAGCTCCTGGCGCGGCGCCTCGAGAAAGCGGACGCCCTTGCCCTTCATGGCGGCATGATCCCGGAAGAAATCGTCGGTCTTCAGAAAGAAGCTGACCCGGCCCGCGGTCTGATTGCCGACGACCTCTTGCTCGACCGCGACATCAGCGCGCGCCAGGAGAAGCCCGGCGCCGTCGCCGCCCCGAGGCTTTACGACCAACCAGCGCTTGCCTTCAGGAAGCGGACTGTCGAACACGCATTCGAAGCCGAGTATATCGCAGTAGAAATGCTTGGCCCTGTCATAATCGTCGACGACCAGAGTGACCAGAAAAATGGATTGATCAGTCATCTCGTGCTCCAAAAACCGGTCGCTTGCGGGTTATCGCTGCCTGCTTGCTGCATTGAAAGCAGAAAAATCATGTTTCTGCTTTCGGTTTGAAGATGGCGCCGTCATCGGCAGTAAAGACCTGAAATCCAGGGACTCAAGAGCAAATTCTTCCCCCCGTACCGCGCAAGTGGTTAACAGAGATTCATACCTGAGGCAGATCGAATCAAAATTGAAGCAAATTGCTCCTTATTGACGTCACTTTTTGGAATGAAATGCTCTTCCTGAAGCAAGTGGCCAGCCATGACGGCAGGTCCATTTACAGGGGATACCATGCGCATCTTTTTTCGCGTCGCGCTTGCCTGCCTCATAACGGCTGGCCTCACTTTTCACGCCGAAGCAGGCGATAGTCAAAAACGCCGCAGCTCGACGATCAAACACGATTACTCTGCGTTCTATACGGTGCAAAGGATCAGCGTCCGAACGAGCTGCTTTCCTGACCGGCTGGAGGCTATCCTTGCGCATATTGCGCAGAAGACCGGCCAGAAGCCGGTGGTAACGTCCGGACATCGTCCGCATTCCGGTGGATCCCAGCATAGTCACTGCTATGCAGCCGATATTCGCGTTCCCGGCGTTTCCGAAAAAGCGGTGCTTGCCGCGGCCGCCAGCGCACCCGGTATCGGGGGTATCGGCCGTTACTGCAATGGCATCGTCCATGTGGATGTCGGACCGCAACGCCGATGGGTGCATTGCGGCAAGGGCCAAGGCAGCCTTGCGAGCCTCAAACGCCGCGGCCGCGCCTAAAGATCTCGGCTCCCGCTATTCCGTCGGGTCCGAAGTGGTTTTAGGCTTCCGCTTCATGTTGCGCTTGATCATGCCGATATCGGCGCCACCGATCAGGAAGGCTGAAGCGAAATACACCACCATGGCTAGGGCAAGCAGGCAGGCAAGGGCTGCAATCTGCTGAACCAGGGCAGCCTGCGGGACCAGCCAGGGCTGCGCATAGGGCAGTGCATAAAGAAGGGCTCCAGCCATGATTCCGGTCGCCACCAGAAGCAGGGCAGTGCGTTTTGCCAGCGCCCATTCCCAGACAAGATCGCCGCGCCAAACAAGCGTCGAAAACAGAAGTACGGTATTGACCCAGCCGGCGCTCGCCTCGGCCGTCGCGATTCCGCGTTCGGCAATCAGCGGAAAGAGCGAGATGGCCAGCCCTGAATTGATGACCACCGAGATCATCGTGAAGCGCATCGGCGTGCGGGTGTCTTCGCGGGCATAGAAGCCCGGCTGCAGCGCCTTGATCAGCACGAAGCCGGGCAGACCGAGCCCATAAATGGCAAGGATGGAAGCGACCACTGCGGTATTTTCCGCCGCAAACGCCCCACGCTCATAAAGCACCCGGATGATGGCGTCCGAAAGGATCCAGAGCCCCGCAGCGGCCGGAAGCGTCAGGAACAGCACGAATTCGATGGAGCGGTTCTGGATATTGGCAGCCTCTCGGGCATGACCGCCCTTCAGAGCCCGCGCCAGTTCCGGCAGGAGCACGACGCCGACGGCCACACCGACAACGCCGAGCGGCAGCTGGTAGATGCGGTCGGCATATTGAAGCGCAGCAATCGCGCCTTCCTTGCCGGAAGCTATCGCTTGGCCGATGATCTGGTTGATCTGGGTGATGCCGCCGGTGACGGCGGCCGGAACGGCAAGCACCAGCAGACGCTTGACATTGGCTGTCATCCGCGGGCGCTTGAAGCCGATATTGATGCCGGCATAGCGCACGCCGACATAAACCACAGCAAGCTGCAGGACGCCTGCCACCAGCACGCTCCACGACAGATACCAGGCAATCGTCAGCGGGTCAGCCTTGATCCAGAGCCCGTAAAACAGTGCAGCGATCATCACCACGTTGAGGAAGACCGGGGCAATCGCGGCGGCAAAGAAATGATGCAGTGAATTGAGCATGCCGCTCATCATTGCGGTCAGCGACATGCACATCAGGTAGGGGAACATGACCGCCGCCATGCGCACGGTAATCGCGGTCTTTTCGGCATCATCGGCAAAACCGGGCGCGATGATCCACTCGACCAGCCAGGGCATCATCAATTCCATGACGATGGTGATCAGCAGCAGGGCCGAAAACAGTACGCCGAAGACTTCTTCGGAAAAGCGCTTGGCGCCCTCCACGCCGTTCGCCTCGATCTCCTTGGAAAACAGCGGCACGAAGGCTGCATTGAAGGCGCCTTCCGCAAACAGCCTGCGAAACAGGTTGGGAAAGCGGAAGGCGGCATAGAAGACGTCGGCCATCGGCCCGGTGCCGAGTGCCGCCGCCATGAAGGTTTCGCGCGCAAAGCCGAAGACGCGGCTGCCGAGCGTTGCGCCGGCAACCGTCGCGAATTTTCTCACAAGGCTCATGGGTGGCGGCTCATCAGCTCGTGCCCATGCATCATGCCCCGGCCTTGGCACGTCGTGATGGCGACGGCGATACGGTGGCCGCCGGCGACGGGGCGATGATGCCTGACGGCATGCCGGTGCGCAATTCATCCTCCTGATCGGCCATCACCGCCTTCAGCCGCGCCGAGATATTCCCCTGCCGGTTCTCGTTGGTGACCTTATGACCGAAGAGATCGATGACATAGAAGGTGTCGATGACCTTTTCGCCGAAAGTGGTGATGCGCGCCGAATGAATGTCGAGCGAGAGATCCGCAAGCACGGCGGTAATGTCGGCCAGCAGGCCGGTGCGGTCGAGACCTTCAACCTCGATGACCGTGAATTTGTTCGACAGGCTGTTGGCAATGATGACCGAAGGCGGGACAGTGAATGTCTTGTTGCGCTTGCGGGACTTCGCCCGCGTAGCGATGACTTCCGGCAGGCGCTTCTTGCCTGAGAGCACGTCTTCGATCATCCGGCCGATCGTGCCCGCGCGCCGCATTTCGTCCTCATCCACCTGAAATTCGCGATTGATGAGGATGGTGTCCAGCGCCCGCCCGTCGGAGGTCGTGAAGATTTGGGCATCGGCAATGTTGGCGCCCGCGGCAGCGCAGGCACCGGCGATGATCGACAGAAGGCGCGGATGGTCAGGCGCCAGGATGGTGATTTCGGTGATCGCATGGAAGCTGTCCGTGCGGACCATGGTCGCCAGCGCCTGCCCCGCGCGGTCGGCATCGCGAATGAATTGCGCATGCCGAACCTGATCCTCGAGCGAGACGGAGAGAAGATAGGGCTGGTAGTGCAGCTTCTGGTAAGTGCGACGCTCCTTAGGCGTCCAGTCACTGAGCGCCTTGGCCAGCGCTTCTTCCGCCACCTGCGCCCGTTCCTGGCGAGACACTTCCGAAAAGCCGCCGGAAAGCAGCAGTTCCGTCTCGTAGTAAAGGGTGCGCAGGAGCTGCCCCTTCCAGCCGTTCCAAACGCCCGGTCCGACGGCGCGGATGTCGCAGATGGTCAGGATCAGCAGGAGCTTCAGCCGATCCATGGACTGGACCTTCTCGGCGAAATCGGTGATCGTCTTGCGGTCGTGCAGGTCGCGGGTCTGGGCCGTCATCGACATGATGAGGTGCTCCTCGATCAGCCAGACGACCAGCTCCGTCTGCTTCGGATTGAGGCCGAGGCGGGGGCATAGCTTGCGAGCGATCTTGGCCCCTGCGAGCGAATGATCTTCTTCGCGGCCCTTGGCAACATCGTGCAGCAGAACCGCGACGTAAAGGACTTCACGCTCCTCGACGCCCGGCATGATCTTGTTGGCGAGTGGATGGATGTCGCCGGCCTTGCCCTGATCGATTTCGGCCAGCGCGTCGACGGAACGGATCAGGTGCTCGTCGACGGTGTAGTGATGATACATGTTGAACTGCATCATCGCCACGACCTTGCCGAATTCGGGAATGAAGCGGCCGAGCACGCCGGCCTCGTTCATGCGCCGCAGCATCAGGGCCGGGTCGCGGCGCGAGCTCAGCATGGACAGGAAGAGGCGGTTGGCCTCGGCGTTTTCCCGTACGCCATTGTCAATGAGAGACAGCGAGCGGGTCATCCGCTTCAGCGCATCCGGATGCAGTTCGAGACCGGTGATGTCGGCCACATGGAAGAAGCGGATGATGCTGACGGGATCACGCTTGAAGACTTCCGGATCGGCGAGCGTGATACGGCCGCGATCCTCGACGAATTTCACCGTGCCGGGGATCTTGTGCAGCCGCTTGGTGAAGCGGGAAATGACCCGCCGAGTCAGTCCCGGCGCTTCCTTGGCCTGCTTTTCTTCGAGCGCGGCGCAGAGGATCCGGGTCAGGTCGCCGACATTCTTGGCCACCAGGAAATAGTGCTTCATAAAGCGCTCGACGGCCGAAAGGCCAGGGCGGGCATTATAGCCGAGGCTTTCGGCGATCTCGCGCTGGATATCGAAGGAAAGCCGCTCCTCCGCCTTGCCCGTCAGGAAATGCATCTGGCAGCGCACCGCCCAGAGGAAGTCGTCGGCCTTTTCGAAGGAGCGCGCCTCCTCGCGGGAAAGAACGCCGAGCTTTACCAGCTCGGTTGTTTCGCGCACCCGGTAATAGTATTTGGCGATCCAGAAAAGCGTATGGAGATCGCGCAGACCGCCCTTGCCTTCCTTCACATTCGGTTCGACCAAATAACGCGTGTCGCCGGCCTTCTGGTGGCGTTGGTCCCGTTCGGCGAGCTTGGCGGCAATGAATTCCGGCCCGGTATCGGCAACCACTTCCTGGTCGAAGCGAGTTTCCAGTTCACTGACCAGCATCTGGCTACCGCAGATGGAGCGGCATTCCAGGATGGCGGTGCGGATCGTCATGTCGGTCTTCGACAGACGGATGCATTCTTCCACCGTGCGGGTGGCATGGCCCACCTTGAAGCCCATGTCCCACAGCACGTAGAGCAGGAACTCCACTGCCTTTCGCATATTGTCGGTATTCTTTTCCGGCAACAGGAACAGCAGGTCGATATCCGATCCGGGGGCCAGCGTGCCGCGGCCATAGCCGCCGACGGCTGCAACAGCGATCGCCTCCCCTTCCGCATAAAGATGCGCGGCGATCGTCTGGTGGAGGATGCAGATCAGCTGATCCTGAACCCAGGAGATGCGCCGGGCGCAATTGAGACCGCTGCCATCCTTGTTCAGGAGGTCTCGCGCCTTCTGGCGGCCTTCCGCGCTGGCCCGCTTGAGGATCGGGAGAAGGGTTGCCCGTGTTTCCAGCAGCGGGCAATCCCTGCCTGTGAACACCGCTTCGCACTCCTCTTTCAGGCGTGCAACATCAAGGAGCTCGGAAAAATCGATATCGTGTCTTGCCATGTCATCCCACCGGTGCCGGCCTGCCGGGGAGGCTTGCGGATATGTTTCGGGCACCTGACCAACGATTATTACCGCTGGACGTTTCCAAGTTGTTGCTTCGAGGCCCGAAGGTCAAGCCCGTGATTTCCTGGACCGGCTTTCCTCCCCTGCCCTGTTCTCGGCCCGATATTGCGCCGGGGTCTTGCCCATGACCCGCCGGAACTCACGATTGAAGTTCGATTTGGTGGAGAAGCCGGCATCCAGCATGACCTGGGTCACCGTGGATTTCTGTTCTACCAGAAGCCGGCAGGCTTCCGCCACACGCCGGTTGTTGACGAATTGCGAGACGTTCAGCCCCGTCGCCCTGTTGATGGCCGCCGATACCTCTCGGGCGGGAAGACCCGCCTTGCGCGCGAGTTTCGCCAGGCTCAAACCTTCGTCGCGATAGAGGGCTCCGTCCTCCAGAGCCGCTTTGACGCGCGCCACCACTGCCTCGTCGGCGACACTCGGTACCATTGCACGAGGCTGGACGCTTACCCTCGGGCGGGAGGTTTGCGGCAAAAAATAATAGACGGCGACAGCTGCGAACGCAGCAATATTCATGATCGTGACCACGAACGGCACGTCCTGCGTCCCCGCATAGCTCGTATAGACAGCCAGCGCCGCGTCGCTGATGGCGAAGAACAGCATGAGGCCGGCCGTCAGCCGAGCTGCTCGCAACGCCGGGCGCATCCGCGGCAGGGACGCCTCGGCCATGACGTCGCCTCCCGCTTCCCCAGGGCTGGAGAGGGTCATGCGCCAGATCGCCAGGCCGTAGCCAAAGAAGATCACAAGAAGCAGAGGGTCCACGAGGTTGCGATATAAGGTGCTGGCGACAGCTACGGCGGCAGCCGGTGCCAGATGCAGCCAGGGCCGGTTCAGCCTCTGCCCCGCCAGGCCCCGAAAGGCCAAAAACGCCAGCGGCGGCATGAGCGCCGCCGTCACCGGCAGAAGCCGGCTCAGACCGTCGACACCGTATCCGAACCTCAAGCCCACTCCGATGCCTTGAAGAGCGTAGAGCAGAAGGAAAGCATGGAAATACCTGCGGGTGCCGGGCACATCGACGCCTTTCAATCCGTCATGGAGCGTCAGCGCAAAGGCAAGGCCAGCGAGGAATGGGAGTGGAACGGACAGCACTGGAAACCCAAGGGCAAGCGGCTTCGATCATGTTTCCTTAAAGCCTAACACGTCCCGGCCGGAAAGGCATGTGGATTGCCCCGCAGTCTGCAGGGACGCTCGCTTGCATGGGAAACAAGCGCGCTCGGCTTGGACCTCGATCAGCTGTTAAGTGGCGAGCTGTTTCCTCAGCGCGTAAAGCGTGTCCAGCGCCTCGCGCGGCGTCATCTCGTCGGGATTGATGGCTTTCAAGGCCTCTTCCACCTTGGACGGGCCGGTGCGTCGGGCTTCCTCGCGACGCACCGCGACCTGGAAGAGCGGCAGGTCGTCGATCAGCTGGCTTGCCGGGTTCTTACGGTCGGAATCTTCCAGCTTGGCCAGCACGTCGCGGGCGCGGGTCACGACCGAATGGGGAAGCCCTGCAAGCCGGGCGACCTGAATGCCATAGGAGCGGTCTGCGGCACCCGGCCCCACCTCGTGCAGGAAGATCACCTCCCCGTCCCATTCCTTGACCTTCATCGTCGCGTTGGAAAGCCGGTTCAGCTTTTCCGACAGCACCGTCAGCTCGTGGAAATGGGTGGCGAACAGGCCGCGGCAGCGGTTCGCCTCATGCAGGTGCTCGACCGCCGCCCAGGCGATGGACAGGCCGTCGAATGTGGCGGTGCCGCGGCCAATCTCGTCGAGAATGACCAGCGAGCGGTCGCTTGCCTGGTTGAGGATGGCTGCCGTCTCGACCATTTCCACCATGAAGGTGGAACGGCCGCGGGCCAGATCGTCGGAGGCACCGACCCGCGAAAACAGCCGATCGACAATGCCGATATGAGCCGAGGCCGCGGGCACGAACGAACCCATCTGGGCAAGGATGGCGATCAGCGCGTTCTGGCGCAGGAAGGTCGATTTGCCGCCCATATTGGGACCGGTCAGCAGCCAGAGCGCACCGAATTCACTAGAGCCTGTTGGCGACAGGTCGCAGTCATTGGCGATAAACGAGCCGACGGACTGTTTGCGCAGCGCCTGCTCGACAACCGGATGGCGCCCGCCCTCGATCGAAAACATGCGGCTGCCATCGACGATCGGGCGGCGGTAATTCCACTCCTCGGCAAGCATGGCAAGGCCGGCAGCAACATCGACAACAGCCAGCGCGCGGGCACCGGCCTTGATGGCCTCAGCCTGCGCCGTGACGGCCGAGACCATTTGGCCGAAAGCTTCCAGCTCAATTGTCAACGCCTGGTCGGCGGCATTGGCTATGCGGGTTTCAAGATCGGCGAGCTCGGTCGTGGTGAAGCGCATGGCACTGGCCATGGTCTGGCGATGGATGAAGCGCGCCTTGCCCTCGGGCGTCTCGGTCATCGATCCCGAATTGCCGGCGGTGACCTCGATGAAATAGCCAAGGACGTTATTGTGCTTGATCTTCAGCGACTTGATGCCGGTTTCCTCGGCATATTGCAGCTGCAGGGCGGCAATGACCCGGCGCGACTGGTCACGCAAAGCGCGGACCTCATCCAGCTCCGCATGGGCGCCATCGGCAAGAAAGCCGCCATCGCGCTTCAGGAGCGGCAGTTCATCGGCAAGCATGTTGGCCAGCAGGCTTTCCAAGGAGGACGGCAGCGCCTTCAGGTCGGCAAGCGCATCGGAAAGCTCTTCAGGAAGCATGGCCTTGTCGAGAAAGGCGGCCACCCCACGCGCGGCTTCCAACCCTGCCAGGATGGCGCCGAGATCACGCGGTCCGCCCCTCTCCAAAGCCAATCGCGAAAGGGCGCGTGGCATGTCGGGAACATGCTTCAGCGACGAGCGCAGATCCGAGCAAAGTCCCGGCTCCTCACGAAGGAAGGAGATGGAATCGAGGCGCCGGTTGATCCGTTCCGGGTCGGTCAGCGGCGACATCAGCCGTTCAGCCAGAAGGCGGGCACCACCGCCGGTCACGGTGCGGTCGATTGCCTTGAGAAGCGTACCCTCCCGCTCACCGGAAAGCGTCTTCGTCAGTTCGAGGTTGCCACGGGTGGCCGGATCGATGAACAGCGTCGAAGCACCGCTTTCGCGCTCCGGCCGGCCGAGCGGTGGTCGCTCAGCGATCTGCGTTTTTTCGACATAGGCGACAGCGGCAGCGGCAGCGGCGAGTTCGGAGCGGGAGAAGGTACCGAAGCCGTTCAGCGTGCCGACGCCGAAATAACGGGCGATGCGGCCTTCGGCGCTGGCGCTGTCGAAAAGGACGGATGGCTGCGGCACCGCCACCTTGCCCAGCACGTCGAAGACCGGCTTCAACTCGGCGTCGTGGAACATGGTGTCCGGCAAGATCAGTTCCCGCGGCTCGATGCGCAGGATGTCCGCAAGCAGCCGCGACGGGTCGGTTTCGGCCAGTCGGAAGATGCCGGTGGAGATGTCGATCCAGGCAAGCGCCATCTGCGCCTCGGCAGACCCTCGGATACGGGCCAGCGCCATGAGATAATTGGATTCGGAGGCGACGAGCAGCTTTTCCTCGGTGATCGTGCCGGGCGTGACGAGGCGCACGACGTCCCGCTTCACCACCGATTTCGACCCGCGCTTCCTCGCCTCTGCCGGATCCTCCACCTGCTCGCAGACGGCGACGCGGAAACCCAGCCCGATCAGCTTCTGGAGATAATCGTCGGCCGCATGGATCGGCACGCCGCACATGGGAATATCCTGCCCCATATGCTGGCCGCGCCGGGTGAGGGTAATGCCGAGCGCCCGCGAGGCATCCACTGCATCCTCGAAGAAGAGCTCGTAGAAATCCCCCATGCGGTAGAAGAGCAGCGAACCGGGATTGTTCGCCTTGATCTCGATATACTGCTCCATCATCGGCGTCGCCGAAGCGCGGCTCTGCTCCGACGCCAGTTCGGCGGCGTTGAGAGCTTCGATGGAGAAACGTTCGAACTGAGTCACGGGACGGTTTTTTGTTGCGCGCTGGAACTGGCGACACTATCGGTGAAACCCCTATAAACACAATATCTAGAGCAGTCCCGGGAGCGACTGCCCACAAAAAGCTGGAGGATACATGCCCGCCAAAGACAATGCCGGAAACGGGACCAACCGTACGCGCGCATCGGTCACCGAGCAGGAAGCGCTGGATTTCCATTCTCAGGGCCGGCCGGGCAAGCTGGAGATCAGTCCAACCAAGCCTATGGCGACTCAGCGCGACCTGTCGCTTGCCTATTCTCCCGGCGTTGCCGTGCCCGTAAAGGCGATCGCCGCGGATCCTGCGGCCGCTTACGATTACACGACACGCGGCAATATGGTCGCGGTGATCTCCAACGGCACCGCCATCCTTGGCCTCGGCAATCTGGGTGCTCTCGCCTCCAA
Source organism: Rhizobium deserti (assembly GCF_004358025.1). GTDB lineage: Bacteria > Pseudomonadota > Alphaproteobacteria > Rhizobiales > Rhizobiaceae > Neorhizobium > Neorhizobium deserti. Next base: position 369,937 of record NZ_SMTL01000003.1, read on the forward strand.
GCCTGTCATGGAAGGCAAAGCCGTGCTCTTCAAGCGATTCGCTGATGTGGATTCCATCGATCTCGAGGTCGATACGGAGAATGTCGACGAATTCATCAACTGCGTGCGCTACCTCGGCCCCTCCTTCGGCGGCATCAACCTTGAGGACATCAAGGCGCCGGAATGCTTCATCATCGAGAGCCGGCTGCGCGAACTGATGGACATCCCGGTCTTTCATGACGACCAGCATGGTACGGCGATCATTGCGGCCGCCGGTCTCATCAATGCGCTGGAACTGACCGGTCGCGACCTGAAGACGACGAAGCTGGTCTGCAACGGTGCAGGCGCAGCCGCGATTGCCTGCGTGGAGCTCATCAAGGCGATGGGCTTCAATTCGGAAAACATCATCCTCTGCGATACCAAGGGCGTCATCTACCAAGGCCGCACCGAAGGCATGAACCAGTGGAAGAGCGCGCATGCGGTGAAGACCGACCGCCGCACCCTGGAAGAAGCCATGAAGGGTGCCGACGTCGTGTTCGGCCTGTCGCAGAAGGGCGCCTTCACGGAAGAGATGATCCGCTCCATGGCCGACAAGCCAATCATTTTCGCCATGGCCAATCCCGACCCGGAAATCACCCCGGAGGAAGTGGCGCGCATCCGTGACGACGCGATCATGGCGACCGGCCGTTCGGACTATCCGAACCAAGTCAACAATGTGCTCGGCTTCCCCTATATCTTCCGCGGTGCACTCGACGTGCGTGCCAGGCAGATCAACGACGCGATGAAGATCGCCGCCGCCCGGGCGCTGGCGGATCTGGCGCGGGAAGACGTGCCGGACGACGTCGCCGCCGCTTATCAGGGCAACCGCCCGCGCTTCGGCGCGCAGTACATCATCCCGGTGCCCTTCGATCCGCGGCTGATCTCGGCCATTCCGGTTGCCGTCGCGAGGGCTGCGATGGAAAGCGGCGCGGCGCGGCGCGATATTGCCGATCTCGACGCCTATGCCGCCGAGCTTTCGGCCCGACGTGATCCGATCGCAGCCACGACGCAAGGCATTTATGAGCGGGTTCGCCGCTTTCCGAAGCGGGTCGTGTTTGCCGAGGCCGAGGAAGAGCAGGTCATGCGGGCAGCGATCTCGTTCACCCATCAGAAGCTCGGCACGGCAATCCTGCTTGGCCGCGACGATGTGATCCGGGCGACTGCGGAAAAGGCTGGCATCGACCTCGACCGCCCCGGCGTCGAAATCGTCAATGCCCGCCTTTCCAACCGAGTGGAGGCGTATATCGATCACCTTTATGCGCGGCTGCAGCGCGAGGGCTTCCTGCACCGCGACGTGCAGCGGCTGATCCACAATGACCGCAACCATTTTGCCGCCACCATGGTGGCAATCGGCGATGCCGACGCCATGGTGACCGGCACGACTCGCAATTATGCGACGGCCCTTTCCGACGTGCGCCGCTGCATCGACGCCAAGCCGGGCCACAAGGTGATCGGCGTGTCGCTGGTGATTTCGCGCGGACGGACGATCTTCGTGGCCGATACCGCCGTGCACGACATGCCGAATGCCGAGCAGATCGCCGACATTGCCGTCGAGGCAGCACGCGTCGCCAGACGCATGGGATATGAGCCGCGCGTCGCATTGCTGGCCTATTCCACCTTCGGCCAGCCCATCGGCGAGCGCTCGGAGCGGGTGCGCGAAGCCGTCAAGATCCTCGACAGCCGTCGCGTCGATTTCGAGTATGACGGCGAGATGGGCGCCGACGTGGCGCTTAATCAGCACCGTATGGAACAGTATCCGTTCTGCCGGCTTTCCGGCACGGCCAATGTGCTCGTCATGCCGGCCATTCACTCGGCGTCGATCTCGACCCGGATGCTGCAGGAACTCGGCGCCTCGACGGTCATCGGGCCGCTGCTTGTCGGCCTCGACAAGTCGGTCCAGATCACCCAGATGGGCGCCAAGGATAGCGACATCGTCAACATGGCGGCGATTGCGGCTTACAATGCAGGAACCTAAGGCTGCTTGAAAGCCGGACCCAAGCGGACTAAGTTCAGTAAACTAAGTCCACTCGGAGACCTGCGATGAAGACGGTCAATATCCATGAGGCCAAGACGCATCTTTCGCGGCTGGTCGAGGAGGCGGCCAAGGGCGAGGTATTCGTCATCGCCAAGGCTGGAAAGCCGATGGTGAGGGTGGTGCCGCTCGAGGAGGCAGCCTCCGAGGAGCTGAAGAAGAAGCGCAAGATTGGCTTTCTCGAAGGCCAATTTTCGGTTCCCGACGATTTTGACACAATGTTCGCCAAAGAGATCGAAGAGATGTTCTACGGCGACGATAAATGAAACTTCTGCTCGATTCTCATCTTCTCGTGTGGCTGGCGGCGGCGACTGCCAAGCTTCCCCCAGCGGCAAGAACCTTCATCGAAGATCCGCAGAACACCTTGTTCTTCAGTACCGCGAGCGTCTGGGAGCTGATGGTGAAATATAGCCTCGGAAAAAATGATATCCCGGTACACCCGCGCGTTCTGCATCGGGCGCTACTCGACAATGGCTTTACGGAGCTTCCCATTGATAGCGTGCATGCGTTCAATATCGAGAGCCTGCCACCCATCCATAAGGACCCCTTTGATCGGATCCTGATTGCACAAGCATTGGCCGAAGGCATGCTTCTGCTGACGTCGGATGAAGCGATCGCGCGATATAGCGGGCCGATCCGCCTGGTGCGCTAGGCCGCTTTTAAAGAAACGCCCTTTAGCTCGAGAACCGGCCGGCGTCAGCACCGTAATAGTTGATGTAGCGGTTGGAAATGGCCGCAATCGGCAGGACGACCAGCACATCGGTCGTGTTGAAAGCATGGTCCACCACGGCGCCGTCGCCGATCATGGCGCCGAGCCGCATATATCCCTTGATCAGCGGCGGAAGTGACGACAATGCCTTGCGGGTATTGATGCCCTCGATCGGCATGAGATCCATCTGCCGGTAAAGTTCGGGCTGTGCCGAGACCGCCCATTCTCCCACGGCCGGAACCGTGTGATGGAGGAAGGATAGAGCCAGCGCATGTTCTTCCGGCAACACGCCCGGAAAGGAAGCGCAGCCGAACAGCGCGTTCATGCCATGCCGCAGGGCATAAGCCCAATTGCCCTGCCAGAGCAGTTCCACCACGCGCTTGGTCCGATAATCCGGAAGCACGCAGGAGCGGCCGAGCTCCATGAACTGCTTGTCGGGGTGGCGCGCCAGCAATGGCTCGATATCGAATTCGGCAGCCGAATAGAAGCCGCCATTGGCGAGCGCCACTTCCTGGCGCAGCAGGCGATAGGTGCCGACGATCTGGTCTTCCACATCGCCTTCGATGGCATTGTCGAGAACGAGAAGGTGATCGCAAATGGCGTCATAGGCATCGACGTCGCGACGGCGGCGCATGGCCTCCGGCGGCAGGGTCGCCTGCATTTCCTCGACGAAAACCCGGTAGCGCACGGCCTGCGCCGCATCGATCTCACGCGGCGTGCGGGCGAGCCGTGTTTCCAGCGAGCCGATGCGGCCGAATACATCGCCGTTGACCGGAATAGGGGCCGGCGCCTGGTTTGTTTCTGGGTTCACGTCACGGTTCAGGAGTTCAAGTGCCATGGTGATTCGTCCCGTCCGGTCAGATCACCGCCATAAATCACGTCTCTGCAACAAGAACGTGACAAGCACTGTCACAATAGGAAGTCCGAAGCCGAGCGTCAACGCGCCTGTTGACGATTGGTGGCCGGTTGAAGAAGAAGCTGCACTTCCTCGATCAGAAGCCGGGGATCGATCGGCTTTTGGAGCAGCCGGCTAGCGCCAAGCCGCAGGACCTGCTGCCGAAGTTCCGGGCGGGCATCGCCCGTCAACACAACCACGGGGACGGAAGCGCTCGCGCTTAGCCGCTCTTTCGTGAACGACCAGGACAGGAAGTCAACAAGAGTTCCACCCGGCATGTGCATGTCGCAGATAACGAGATCCGGCCGATCGCCGGTTTCTTCGGCAGCATTTTTCAAAGTTGCGAAATCGTCAACAAGACGGACGCGGTGGCCTGCCTTCTTGAGGATGGCCCGCACCAGCATCGCATTGACCGGATCATCCTCACCTAGCAAAATATATTGTCCCGGCGTCGCCGGGCCATCAGCTGGCATTAGCGACGGCAGCGGTTCAGGTGAAACAAGAGCATCGCGGGTTGCGAAACCGCGTAGGCGACCGCTCAAGACATCGATCAAGGATTTTTCCCGCAACGGGCGGATCAGCCAGGCGTCGAAGAAATCCTGCGGCTGGGATGCGCGCTCTTCCGGGTTGACGAGCAGAATGCGATGCAACTGCGCATGGGATGGTTCGCAGGCATAATCGGACGCCAGCCGGTGATCGACGATGAGATCCGTATAGGGAACAGGGCCGGCGGCGGCCCGGTCGATCAGCATCTGAACATGAGCTGAGCTGGACACATGCCGGCACCGGCCGCCGAGCGTCTCGATACTGGCGACGGTGGCTGTCGCGGCCGGTCCGTCCGGCGCAAGCAGGAGAACCCTCGAGCGAGAAAGAAGCTGGTTGCGCGCACCCATGCCGGCCGCCGAATCTTCTGCCAGCCAGAGCGGGAAGCGGATCGTGAAGGTGCTGCCCTCCCCTTTGCGGCTCGTTACGTACAAGGATCCGCCGAATTCGGCAAGAATGCGCGACGCAATACCGAGGCCGAGGCCGGTTCCACCGGCGCGCTCCGGCGCCGAACCGACCTGCTCGAATTCCCTGAATATACGCGCCTGCTCTTCTGCCGTCATGCCGGGGCCGGTATCAGTCACCGTTATGGCCACCGTCCCTTTCACCAAAGAAGCACGCGCCAGCACGCCGCCCTGGCTGGTGAACTTCACGGCATTGCCGATGACGTTGAACAGGACCTGGCGGATGCGGCCCGCGTCGAAGTCGAGAAGCTCCGGCAGTTCCGATGAAACCGTGGCCGCAATCTCGATGCGCTTTTCGTGTGCCTTCGGGGCCAGCATCTCAACGACGCTGTCGATCAACTGGCGCAGGTTTTCGGCGCGATTGTTGATGCGGAAGCGACCGGCCTCAAGTGTCGTGTAATCGAGAAGGTCTTCCACCAGCTGCGCCAGGGCGTAGCTGGACTGGCGTATGCCGCTTAAGTAATTCTGCTGCTCCGCCGTCAGCTTCGTCTGGCCGAGCAGGTGTGCCATCCCTAGAATACCGTTGAGCGGCGTGCGGATTTCATGGACGACGGTCGCAATCTGCCGTGACTTGGCAGCACTGGCGGCTTCAGCTTCTTTCAACGAGTGCCGCAGCTGCGCCATCGGCCTGTCACGGCGCCAGTGGACCAGCCTCGAAAGGAGGCCTTGCAGCCACCAGCGTCCTCGATCATCCCGGCGCGAGTGCGGAGGCGGCACGACCTGTTCCATCGTCGAAACGCCCGCCTCATCTTCAGCGGGAGATTGAAACGCTTTCGAGATACGTTCATGTATTTCGGCAATGTCGCGCATGGGGAAAGACTAGCGCAGTTTCTTTCCCATTCCTTGGCTCATTTGCATAAAGTTTTATGCGTCGGCCTTTTTCGGTCCGACCAGCTCGTCGATGATGACAAGGCCTGCCCCGATGCTGATGAAGCTGTCCGCCAGATTGAAGACGGCAAAGGACCAGCTCGCGGTGTGGAACAGGATGTAATCGATGACATGGCCATATAGGAAGCCGTCGATCAGGTTGCCGATGGCGCCGCTGATGATCAGCGCAAAACCCGTATGGGCGAACGGTCTGTTGTTGGCAGTCCGGCGCCAAAGCCATAGCACGAAAGCCACGATGACCAGCCGCATGCCGACGATGAACTCTCGCTCCATGCCCGACAGAAGCGAAAAGGCGACGCCGAGATTATAGGTGCGATACAGGGCCAGGACAGGCAGCAAGGGTACAGCCTCTTCCAGCGGAAGATGCGTTTCCACGGCGATCTTCACCGCTTGGTCCAGAACAACAGCAAGCACGATGACGGCGATCGCCGCCAGCGGCCGGGAAAGAAGAGCAGGACGCACGGTCATTTATTTATCATCCAGGGAAAGCAGGTGACGGCGAGATTCGAACAGCATGACGGCCGTCGCAACCGCAAGATTTAAGGAATCCGCTCGGCCCTGTTGGGGGATGCGTACAGTCCGATCGGCCGCTTTGGCCAGGTTGTCGGGAAGGCCCGACTGCTCGTTGCCCATCAGCAAAATAGTTGCCTTTTTGGCATAGTCGACGGTGCGGTAGTCGACTGCGCCGGCCAGATGCGTCGCCACGACCTGCCCGCCCGCCCTCTTCTGCCAGCCGAGAAATTCCTCCGCCGAACATTTAACCACCGGGATCGCAAAAACGGAGCCCATGGTGGCACGCACCGTTTCCAGAGAGAAGGGATCGGTGCATTCACCGACCAGAAGCACAGCGGAAGCACCGGCCGCATCGGCGGTACGGATAATCGTGCCAAGATTGCCGGGATCACGGACCCGGTCGAGCGCCACAAGGGTCTCGTTTGCCCCAGGCGACAGATCTTCGAGCTTCTTCCAGCGCTGTTCGAAGATGCCAACAACCATTTGCGGGTTGTCGCGACGGGTGATCGAGGAGAGCACTTTCTCGCTGACTTCGAGAACAAGGCCGCCATGGGCGATCGTTTTCGCCGCCACCTGCTCGACCAGCGGCTTGCCCTTGGCAGCCTTTGCATAAACCAGCGTGCGGATCGACCAGCCGAGCTCCAGCGCGTCGATCACGAGCTTCAGGCCCTCCGCCATGAAGGCGCCGCTTTCCTCGCGGTCCTTCTTGTTGGTGAGCGCCTTGATGTCCTTGATGATTGGATTGGAAAGCGAAGTGACTTCCTTGACCTGGCCGACGCGCCGCGGACCCGTTCTTTGATAATCGTTTGTCATACCGGCACCCAGCGGCTGAAAAGGGAGGTGGAAAGCGCGCGTTCAGCGCTTTTGCCGTCGAGACCGGCTTCGCGGATCACAAGCTCGCCCGATTCCACCACGCCGCCGGCACCACGCATGGTTTCGCGCATCAGTTCATGGACAGAATAGAAGCTCGCCCGGATGGAATAGGCGGTCAGTACCAGACCCATGGCATTGGGCGCCAAGAGTTCACGGCAGATATCCAGCATCAGCGGCAGATGGTCGAAAAGCTGCCAGACTTCTCCATTCGGGCCTCGGCCAAATTTCGGCGGATCCGTAAGGATGATGTCGTATTTGCTGCCGCGGCGTTCCTCGCGCAGGATGAATTTCATCGCATCTTCGCAGATCCAGCGGATCGGCGCCTTCTCCAGACGGGAGAGCGCCTGGTTTTCGCGGGCCCAGCCGATCGCCTTCTTGGAAGCATCCACATGGGTGACTTCCGCACCGGCAGCCGCCGCCACAAGCGAGGCGACGCCCGTATAGCCGAACAGGTTCAGCACCTTGATCGGGCGCTTTGCCGTTTCCACCTGCTTCTTCATCCACTCCCAGTGGACGATCTGCTCCGGAAAAACGCCCACATGACGGAAGGCGGTAAACCGACCGAGGAAATCGACGCCGAGCAGCGACAACGGCCAGGTTTCACCCAGCGCTTCCTTGGGGAAACGCCAGCGTCCCATGCCATCCTCGTCCGTATCGCCGGTGAAGACGGCGTCGGCCTTTTCCCACACATGCGTGGCAACCGATGGCTGCCACAGGGCCTGCGCTTCCGGCCGCACGATGCGATAAGGACCGTATTGCTCCAGTTTGAGCCCCTTGCCGCTGTCCACCAGGTGAAAATCACCGGCGCCCGAGGATTCAAGGATGACCGGCACCCGCTCAGCCGGACGATCACCATTCCGCAGGTTCAAAGCCCGGCTTTCGGCCGGCACCGCGGCGGCAGGCTTTTCCGTTCTTGCCTGAGGGCGAGGCGAGGATTTGACCGGTGCGGCAGGGCGACGCGGCGGCTGGCCGGCACCCTCGGCCCGACCCTTGTGCATCGGCCGCCTTTCCTTGTTCTTCAATGCCTTCATCCAGTCCATTTTCGATCTGCCGGCAGCAGATAGCATTTGCAGCCCGGTCTTTCAAAGGGCCATGCGCGGCTGCGGCGTTTTCCGCTCAAGCTGCGCGAAGATCGTGAGATCCCTTGGCGTGGTCGTCCACACTTGCCATAACACGGTGGAGGTCGAACCAGTTGGAGGACAAGACATGGACATGATCGGCGAGGAACGCATCAGTGCGCCAAGGCAGCTTGTCTGGGAGGCCTTGAACGATCCGGACATGCTGCGCCAGTGCATTCCCGGCTGTCAGAGCCTCGAATGGATCTCGCCGAGCGAATTGGCCGCGACCTTAAAGTTGAGGATAGGGCCGGTTTCAGCAAGCTTTTCCGGCGGCATCACGCTTACAGATATCAACGCTCCCGAAAGCTATACGATCCTGGGGGAAGGCAAGGGCGGCATTGCCGGCTTCGCCCAAGGGTATGCCAAAGTAACGCTTATCGATGAAGGCGCCGAGACCCTGCTGCAATATGCGGCGCAGGCGCAGGTTGGCGGCAAGCTGGCGCAGCTCGGTTCGCGCCTGATCGGCTCGAGTTCCCAAAAACTCGCGACACGATTCTTTGCCGACTTCAACAAGGCAGTGATGGACAAGGCCGGCGCTGCCTAGTCTCCACCTAACAGCCCACGCCGCCTAAGCTTTATCCAGGGCAAGCTGCGGCGCGGGACGCGGCGTGGCAGCAGCCTTGTGCTCGCCCTGCCACTTGATGGCCTCGCGGGCCTCGATCCGGGCCTGCTTGCGGTGCTTGCCCTGGCTCCACCAGGTAACTGTTGATCCGATGACCATGCCGAGCAACAGTGAAAGAAACAGGAACAGGAAGAAAGGCGCGCTGACCGATAGAAGGCTGTCCTGCGGCTGGAACGGGTTGAGCGCCAGGGTGACGGTCTGACGGTTGGCCACGGCCAGAACCACAAGCACGATGCCGAGCGGCACGAAGATCGCCAGCGTGATGATCTTTTTGAGCTTATCCATCGAAGACTCCCGGCTTAGAACGATACGACCAACGGCAGACGCCGCCGGTACCTCGGCCAGAATAGGCGCGACGCACAGGCTTTCAAGGGCGAGCGGCGAGGCCGAGGGTTTTCTTAATCTTCCTCGTCGGCAAGATCGGGGTTGAGGCGCTCACGCAGCTCCTTGCCCGTCTTGAAGAACGGCACCCATTTTTCTTCGACGAAGACGCTTTCGCCGGTACGGGGATTGCGGCCGGAACGCGATGGACGGTTCTTGACCGAAAAGGCGCCAAAGCCGCGCAGCTCGACACGATTTCCGGATGCCAGGGCATCCGTGATCTCATCCAGAACGGCATTGACGATATTCTCGACATCGCGATGGTAGAGATGCGGATTGCGAGCCGCAACGATCTGCACCAGTTCTGACTTGATCACCCTTGCCCCCTGAAACAATTAGCTTTTCAACCGCGCCCAACCTGCCAAACCGAGACAAGACCGTCAAGGAACAACTTGTCGGTGCCCCATGGGCCGGCAGCATCAGGGGACAGGAACTGGCCGAGGCCGGCAAGGCCCAAAATTCGCGCCATGGCGCTTGCGAACCACCAGGAGGAGGACGTTTCCCTGTCCTTCCACTCGACCACCGGAAGATCCTCCGAAACGCCGCGCGTCTTGAGATAGTCGCGGATTTCCTTGTCACCGCCGAGCTGGTCGACCAACTTGACGTTGAGCGCCTGCCGGCCGGTGAAAATAGTACCATCGGCGAGCTTCAGAACCTCTTCGCGCGGCAGTTTGCGGCGATCGGCAACAAGATCGACGAACCAGGCATAGCTGTCGAGCACCATGTTGCGGATCATCGTCTTGGCCTCTTCGCTGGCCGGGTGGAAGGGCGAAGGCTCGGCTTTCAGCGGCGAAGACTTGATCTCCTCCAGTGACACGCCGATCTTCTTCATCACCTCGTCCAGCTGCGGATACTGGAAGATCACGCCGATCGAGCCGGTTATCGAGCTTTCGCCAGCGACGATCGTGTCCCCGGCAGTGGCGATCATATAGCCAGCCGAGGCGGCAAGTGTTCGTACATCCGATACGACCGGCTTGCTTTCGGCGACGTGGCGAATGGCCTTGAACAGGCGCTCACCGCCATAGGTGGTGCCGCCAGGCGAGGAAATAGAAACGATCAGCGCCTTCACCTGGTCGTTTTCGGCAATACGCTCCAGGCGTTCCAGCAGTTCGCGGTCGTCGGTGATCATGCCGGAGATGCGGATCTGCGCCACATGCGGAACCGCTGAACCGCCGCTTTCGCCAAACGCGGTGCGATAAAGCGCGAAACCGACGGCAACCAGAAAGACCAGCGCGGCGATCCGCCAGAAGCTCAGCTTGCGGCGCAACTGGCGGCGCTCGGCAATTGCCATATGATCCATGGAACATTCCTTTAAATCGAGAGCCGCCTAAAGATAGGATCGCGCTGGCGGCGTCCAGTGGCTCCTATCACGTTTTTCTGTTGCGATTATTGTTTGTTGATAGATAGAAACCATATTGAGCGGCAACGTAAAGCTTGATTGCTACCCACGCACAAGAAGCGCCACGCGGAGACGACGCGGCGCACCGGGGCGGAAAAGGACCAAGGCCAGCATCCATGCTGCAGCAGATGAGAAAGACAGCAGGCCTTGCGGCCGCCATGGAGCCGCCGGCCGGCGCCTATCAGGCGGCGCTTGTTCATTCGGCATGGGTGCGACGGCTGAAGGTTTTGCTGCCTGTCGGCGCCGGGCTGATTTCGCTCGCCTTCGTGGGGGTTGCTATCGTACGCGCCTACCTGCCGGAGAAACTGTCGATCGAAAGTGCCCGCATTGAAAATGGCAAGATCGTCATGGAACGCCCGGCTATTTCGGGCCGAAACAGTGACGGCATCAATTACTCGATGATCGCCAATCGCGCTCTGCAGGATATCGAGAACCCCAACAAGATCAGCCTGGAAGACGTGAAGGCCGCCGTGCCGCTCAGCGACGACGTCATCGCCCGCGTCACCGCAACGGGCGCCGATTTCGACCGCGGCGCCGACCTGCTCAACCTCAACTCTCCCTTCGACGTCAATCTCAGCAACGGCATTACGGCGCGCTTCCAGTCGGCTCACCTCGACATCCCCGGAGGCTTGATGAACACGCCGGATTCGGTGAACATATCTATGAAGGAGGGCTCGATTGTTGCAGACTCCTTAAAGATAACTGATAAAGGACATACCATAACCCTCGTCGGCCAGGTTCGCGTGTACCTCGATCCTGTCGCCATGCGCAACAAAGGCAAGTAGAGCCAGGCCATGATGATGTACCGCCGCCTTCGCATTTCCGCAGCCGCATTGATCTTGGCAGGAATGACTTCCTGTCTGGCACTCACCGCTCATGCGCAGTCCACCACCAGCAATATGGAGGGGCTGAAGCTTTCCAACGATCAGCCGATCCAGATCCAGAGCGACCAGCTTGAGATCAAGGACCAGGAGAAGAAGGCCTTCTTTACCGGCAATGTCCAAGTCGTGCAGGGCACGACGACGATGAAGGCCGGCAAGATGACGGTCCTCTACAAGGGCGAAGGTGCATCGGTGACTTCCGGCAGCGCCGACATTGACAAGATCTACCTTGACGACACGGTCTTCCTTTCCTCCGGCACGCAGCAGGCGACTGCCGAAAAGGGGGAGTTCAACATGGCGACGCAGACCTTCGTTCTGGAGGGGAAGCAGGTCGTGCTTTCGCAAGGGCCCAATGTCTTCAAAGGCTGCAAGCTGACGGTGCTGATGGAAACCGGCCAAGCCAAGCTCGATGCTTGCGGAGGTCGCGTCGAGATCATGCTCGACCCCAAGTCCCGGCCGAAGCAGTAGACGTTCCCAGGTGAAAATCCCCTTTCTTTCCAGTTTGTCGGCAGGCAAGCCGTCTGCCCCCGAGCCTTTCATCGCACGCGACAAGGCGCGCTATGAAGGCACGCTTGTCGCCCATGGCCTTTCCAAGAGCTACGATCGCCGGCGCGTAGTCAACGGCGTGTCGCTCGTCGTCCGTCGCGGCGAAGCGGTGGGGCTTCTGGGCCCGAATGGGGCCGGAAAGACGACCTGTTTCTACATGATTACCGGCCTCGTGCCGGTCGATGAAGGCATGATCGCCATCAACGGCAATGAAGTAACCCGCATGCCCATGTACCGCCGGGCGCGCCTCGGCGTCGGCTATCTTCCCCAGGAAGCCTCGATCTTCCGGGGCTTGAGCGTCGAAGACAATATCCGCGCCGTTCTCGAAGTCCATGAAGCCAACCGCGACAAGCGGGAAGCCAAGCTGGACGAACTGCTCGAGGAATTCCACATCGGTCAGCTGCGCAAGTCTGCGGCCGTCGCACTTTCGGGCGGCGAACGGCGGCGGCTGGAAATTGCCCGTGCGCTGGCAACCGATCCTGCCTTCATGCTTCTCGACGAACCGTTCGCAGGCGTCGATCCGATCTCGGTTTCCGATATCCAGAACCTCGTGCGCCACTTGACGGCACGCGGTATCGGAGTACTGATTACCGACCACAATGTGCGCGAGACCCTTGGCCTGATCGACAGGGCCTATATCATCCACGCGGGTGAGGTCCTGACCCATGGCCGTGCAGACGACATCGTCAATAATCCTGACGTGCGCCGTCTTTATCTCGGCGACAAGTTCAGTCTTTGAGCCGGCAAAGAAATTAAGCCTGGCTTCATCCGGCGCTTGACCAAATCTTTCAAAAAAGCAATTCTCGTGCCAGATGCATTTTCGGCCCTGCGGGGGCTCGACCGGCAATGCGCATGACCGTGCAATGACGGCACGGCCGAAGGGGATTTCACCGGAGTTCAGCGTCCGCCATGGGTTTATCCGCCAGCCTCTTTCTGCGACAGACCCAATCGCTTGTCATGACGCCGCAGCTGATGCAGTCGATCCAGCTGCTGCAGATGACGCATTTCGAGCTCAACCAGTTCATCGCCCAGGAAGTCGAAAAGAACCCGCTGCTCGAAATAGCATCAAGCGACGGCGAAACCGACGCGGAAATAGGCTACAGCGCCGCCGATGCGGAGACAGGCGCCGGCAAACAGGAGCCGGTCGATGGTGCCGGTCTTGTCGAATGGTACGCGGACCAGGCCAACGGCAAGAGCACACCGCTTGGCGAGGATCTCGACACCAGCTTCGAAAACGTCTTTCCGGACGATGGGCTTGCCAAGCGTGCCGACGCTCCCGAGCTTCTCAGCCAGTGGAAATCCATGCCGGGAGGCGACTCGGGCGAGGATTACGATCTCGACGACTTCGTCGCCGGGCATCTCACACTGCGCGACCACCTCAATCATCAAATCCCTTTCCTGCTCGGTAAAGCTTCAGATCGCCTGGTCGCCCAGCATCTCGTCGATCAGCTCGACCAAGCCGGCTATATGCATGGCGACCTTTGCGAATTGGCGGCGCAGTTCGGCAAGCCTGTCGAAGAACTGGAAGCTCTTTTGGGATCGCTGCAGACGCTCGACCCGCCCGGGGTTTTCGCCAGATCGTTGAGCGAATGCCTTGCCATCCAGCTGCGCCAGAAGGATCGCCTGGATCCCGCCATGGCGGCGCTTCTCGACCACCTCGAACTGCTGGGCAAGCGCGACTTTGCCAGCTTGCGCAAGATCTGCGGTGTCGACGATGAAGACCTGCTCGACATGCTGAGCGAAATCCGCAAGCTCAATCCCAAGCCCGGCGCTGGCTTCGAAGGCTGCGTTTCAGAGGCGATCTCCCCCGACATCGTCGTGCGCCCTTCTGCCGACGGCGGCTGGCAGGTCGAGCTCAATCCGGACACGCTGCCGCGCGTGCTGGTCAATCAGGTCTATTTCCAGACGGTCGCCAAGAAGTGCCCCAAGAGCGGCGAGGACCATAATTTCCTGTCAGAATGCATGCAGAATGCCAACTGGCTGACCCGCAGCCTCGATCAGCGTGCCAAGACGATCATGAAGGTTGCCGTTGAAATCGTCCGCCAGCAGGACGCCTTCCTGATGCATGGCGTCGACTATCTGCGTCCGTTGAACCTGAAGACGGTTGCCGAAGCCATCAGGATGCATGAATCCACCGTCAGCCGGGTCACCTCAAACAAATACATTCTGACCCCACGCGGCCTCTTCGAGCTCAAATACTTCTTCACGGTGTCGATCGGATCGGCCGAAGAAGGCGGAGACAGCCATTCGGCGGAAGCGGTGCGGCACCGGATCCGCACACTGATCGCCCAGGAAATGCCGGAAGCCGTTCTTTCCGATGACGATATCGTGCTCACTCTCAAGCGCGGCGGCGTGGAGCTTGCCCGGCGTACCGTGGCCAAATATCGCGAGGCCATGAACATCCCCTCTTCGGTGCAGCGCCGCCGGGAAAAACGCGCGCTGGCAAGACTGGCAACGGCCTGAAAGGCTCGGCTTACTCCGGCTCAGCGGCTCTTGCGGGCCTCGGCCGCCGTTGACATTCGTCGGCAGCAGGTTTAGAAGCCCGCCGCAATTGAACGGAACGGACCTTCCCAAACATTCCAAGGCATCATCTGCAAATTAGCCAAGTCGCACGTGAACGGCTTGGATGAGGGACCGGCTTGGCGTAGACTGGAACATGCAAGTCACGACAAGAAGGAAAAATTCCATGAGTGTCCGTGTATCCGGTAAGCATATGGAAATCGGCGATTCGTTTCGCCAGAAGATCGAAGGCCAAATTGGCGATGCGGTGACGAAGTACTTCGACGGGGGGTATTCGAGCCAAGTCATCGTGGTAAAGTCGGGGTCGCGTTTTTCGGCCGACTGCAAGGTGCATCTCGATACCGGGATCGTCCTGCATGCGGCCGGCGAAGCCAACGATCCACAAGGTTCTTTCGATGCCGCAGCGGAGCGGATCGAAAAGCGCCTGCGCCGTTACAAGCGTCGCCTGAAAGACCACCACGCCGGCAGCCATGCGAATGGCAACATGGAAATCGCCTATACGGTTATGGATAGCGTACCGGATGAGGATGACGAAGTGCCCGAGGATTTCGCGCCGACCATCGTCGCGGAAAGCACGAAGCAGCTGAAGACGATGTCGGTGGCGACCGCCGTGATGGCGCTCGATATGACCGACGAGCCTGTTCTCCTGTTCCATAGCCCCGGCAAGGAACTGAACATCGTGTACCGCCGCAACGACGGCAATATTGGCTGGATAGACGCCACCAATATCAAGAACTGAGGAATCGGGAGAGCGTCGGCCATCCGGCGCTCCCCTGCCCTAGCGGCACAAAGGAAGACGAGAATGGCTTTGGCAGATTTGCTGCAGCAAGATGCAATTATTCCTGCCCTCAAGGTGAACTCCAAGAAGCAGCTGCTGCAGGAACTGGCGGTCAAGGCCGCCAAGCTCACCGGCGTGACCGAGCGGGAAATCTTCGACGTCATCCTGCAGCGCGAACGGCTTGGCTCCACCGGCGTCGGCCACGGCATCGCCATTCCGCACGGCAAGCTCAACACCATTTCCAGCATCAAGGGCGTTTTCGCGCGCCTTGAGGCACCTGTCGATTTCGAAGCCCTTGACGACGAGCCGGTCGATCTCGTGTTTCTGCTTCTGGCGCCGGAGGGTGCCGGGGCCGATCATCTGAAGGCGCTTTCGCGCATTGCACGCGTGCTGCGCGATCAAGACCTGGTCGGAAAACTGCGCAAAACACAGTCAGCATCGGCCATCTATGCCTTCCTCAATGAGGAACAGGCCAATCACGCGGCTTGAACCGAACTGCCGGCAGCAAACGGCAGGCATGACCGGCTCCTGAAAGCCGTAATCACCTTGCCAGCGATCCGGGCATTTCGATCGGCTAAGCCGGCGAAGGCACACGCCATCTTCGCGACGAACTGGATCTGAACCGGTCGCTGGCCCATGCCGCTCCGGAAACCGCGCACTGACGGAAAAGATGGGGCGCCCCAGGCGCCCGATCTTTTCTTTTGCCTTAAGCGCTCTTGTCGCCGGCCGCCTCCGGCGCCCCGGCTCCATCCTGCTTCGAGCCGCCCTTGGCAACACCGACCATAGCCGGACGCAGCACACGCTCGCCGATCGTGTAGCCGGCCTGCACCACCTGGACGACGGTATTGTTGGCGACGGCAGGATTGGGGATCTCGAACATGGCCTGATGGAAGTTCGGGTCGAACTTCTGGCCTTCCGCTTCGATCTTCTTGACGCCATGACGTTCAAGCGCCGACAGCATGGATCTTTCGGTCAATTCGACACCTTCGAGAAGCGTCGTCAGGGTCGCATCAGCACCTGCCCGCATCTCCGCCGGGACAGCATCGAGGGCGCGGCGTAGGTTATCCGAAACGGCCAGCATGTCGCGTGCAAATCCTGCGACGGAATAGGATTTAGCGTCCTTCACATCCCGATCGGTGCGGCGGCGAAGATTGTCCATGTCGGCCGCCAACCGCAGGAAGCGATCGCGAAGCTCCGAATTTTCCGCCTTCAGCAGTTCCACGGGATCGGGCTCGGCGGCAGGCATTTCCGCCTCCTGCTGATTGGCCAGATCTTCAAGAGCAGACGCCACGGCTTCCGCCGTGTTCTCGGCGGCATTTGCGTCAGGTCCGTTCTTCTTGGTTTCGTCGGTCATGACGGTCTCCGGTTATTCTAGACTTAAGTTTATGGGGATCAGGATTTGTGCCCGATATCGAGGTTTGCGCTGGAAAAATCAAGGCTTGGCGGCAAAGTTGCAGCCTTGCCTTGGGCTCGAGCGGGACATTCATCGGGATAAGCGGGCGAGCACCTGCGCGGTATAGTCCACCATCGGCACGATCCGCGAATAATTCAGCCGCGTTGGCCCGATCACGCCGACGGCGCCGACGATACGGTCTTCGCCGTCGCGATAGGGTGCAACGATCAAGGAGGAACCCGACAAGGAGAAAAGCTTGTTTTCCGAGCCGATGAAGATGCGTACGCCCGGGCCCTTTTCCGCTAGGTCCAGGATTTCGATCAGGCTGTCCTTCTTTTCCAGGTCGTCGAAAAGAAGGCGCAGCCTGTCGAGGTCGGCGGTGTCGTCGAGGCCCTGAAGCAGGTTTGCACGGCCGCGCACGATCAGCTGGCTCGGCTTGCCTTCTTCGGAATCGCCCGACCAGACGGCAAGGCCGCGTTCCACGAGATCCTGCGAAAGCTGGTAAAGCTCAACTTGTACCCTGTCCTTCAGCTTCTCCAACTGCCCGCGCAGTTCCGGCAGAGTCTGGCCGCTCAAGTGAGCATTGAGGAAATTCGCCGCTTCCGTCAGCTGCGAGGAGGTAACACCCGCCGGCAGCTCGATAATGCGGTTTTCCACCTGATTGTGTTCGCCCACGAGCACGGCAAGCGCCTTGGTCGGTTCAAGCCGAATGAATTCCACGTGCTTGAGGACCGTGTCGCTCTTAGTGGTGATCACGATACCGGCGCCGCGCGACACCCCGGACAGCATCAGGCTCGCATCGGCCATCAGGCTTTCCAGCGACTGATCTCGGTCGTCCGGGCGGATCTGCCGATCAATTAGAGCACGCTCCTCCTCCGAAAGCTTGCCGGATTGCATGAAGGCATCGACAAAGAAGCGGAGGCCGGACTGGGTGGGCAATCTGCCGGCGCTGATATGAGGAGAATAAATGAGGCCGAGCTCTTCGAGGTCGCTCATCACGTTGCGGACCGAGGCCGGAGACAGCGAGATCGGCAGAAGTCTGGAAAGACTACGGGAGCCGAGGGGCTCCCCAGTTTCGAGATAGCTTTCGACTATGCGACGGAAGATTTCACGTGAACGGTCATCAAGCACAGAATTGCTGTCCCTCTCCGTCGTCGTCGAAATTCCCATCTATCCTTCACCGCCATTGGCTCTGTCGCAAATATAGTCGCTCGTTGCGCTATCGCCAAAGGGAAAATGGAAACAGCATTGGCAATGCGCGGGCGCGCATCCGGCTTTTTCTTTGCAAAAGGCAGATTGGGGCCGTAGAAGGCGAGGATAATATTCAGGGAGTGAAGCATGCGGCCTTCAGGCAGACAGACGAACCAGATGCGCAAAGTCTCTTTCGAGCGCAACTTTTCCAAGCATGCTGAAGGCTCCTGCCTCGTCAAGTTCGGTGATACCCACGTTCTGTGCACCGCAAGCCTTGAAGAAAAGACGCCGCCATGGCTGAGAAACAGCGGCAAGGGCTGGGTAACCGCTGAATACGGAATGTTGCCGCGCGCTACCGGCGACCGCATGAAGCGCGAAGCGGCTTCGGGAAAGCAGGGCGGCCGGACGCAGGAAATCCAGCGCCTCATCGGCCGCTCGTTGCGCGCCGTCATCGATCTTGAAGCCCTGGGCGAAAAGCAGATCACCATCGACTGCGACGTGATCCAGGCGGATGGCGGCACTCGAACGGCCGCCATCACCGGCGGTTGGGTCGCTCTCTACGACTGCCTCAAATGGATGGAAGGCCGTTCGATGGTCAAGCTCGACAAGGTGCTGAAGGACCATGTCGCAGCCATCTCCTGCGGGATCTTTGCTGGGCAGCCGGTCATCGACCTCGATTATCTCGAGGATTCGGCTGCGGAAACCGACGCCAACTTCGTGCTGACCGGTTCGGGCGGCATTGTCGAAATCCAGGGTACGGCGGAAGGCGCGCCGTTCAGCCAGGAAGAGCTGCTGCAGCTTCTTGCGCTTGCACAAGCTGGGACGCAGGAACTGGTGGCGCTGCAAAAGGCTGCGATCGGCGGCTAAAGTCTAGGGGCGCGGATGATCGAAGGCATTCTTGAAACCGCGCTTTATTCCGACGATCTCGACGCGGCGGAAGCCTTTTACGGCGGTGTCCTGGGGCTTGAAAAGGTCTTGCGGGCCGGCGACCGGCATGTCTTCTTTCGCTGCGGGCCGGGCATATTGCTGATCTTCAACCCGGCCGAAACGATCAAGCCGCCGCCGCCTGATGCCCTGCCGGTTCCACCACACGGAACTACCGGGCAAGGTCATGTCTGCTTTCGCATGAGCGGCAAGGCGATTGACTTGATCAAGGAAAAGCTCAACAAGGCTGGCATCATCATCGAAAGTGATTTTCGCTGGCCCAACGGCGCCCGTTCCATCTATTTCCGCGATCCGGCAGGAAACAGTCTGGAATGTGCCGAGCCGAAGCTTTGGGACGTTGAACAGGACATTTCATGCGCAAGCTCGAGACCAAGACAATCATCGTGGCCAGCCACAATGCCGGCAAGATCCGCGAGATTGCCGAACTGATCGGACCTTTCGGTTTTTCCGCCAGATCCGCCGCCGAGCTGAAGTTCGAAGAACCGGATGAGACCGGAACGACATTCGAGGAAAATGCGGCCATCAAGGCGCTCGCCTCGGCCACAGCGTCCGGCCTGCCGGCGCTTTCGGACGACAGCGGCATCGTCATCGATGCGCTCGATGGCGCACCGGGCGTCTACACTGCCAACTGGGCGGAGCGTGAAGACGGCAGCCGTGATTTCCAGATGGCGATGGAAAAGGTGGAGGCGGCACTGCAGGAACGCGGAGCGACAAGGCCGGACCAGCGCAGCTGCCGTTTTGTCAGCGTTCTCTGCCTTGCCTGGCCGGACGGGCATACAGAAATATTCCGAGGCGAGGTCGAGGGAAGGGTGGCCTGGCCGCCACGCGGCACGGAAGGCTTCGGTTATGACCCGATCTTTCAGCCGCAGGGCTATGAGACCACCTTCGGTGAAATGAGCTCCGAGGAAAAGCATGGCTGGAAGCCCGGCGATGCCGAAGCCCTGTCGCACCGCGCGCGCGCCTTCAAGCTCTTCGTCGAAACCTGCCTGGAGGCCTGAGCCCAAGGTGAACGCCATCGCTCCCCTTCATGCAGATAGGCTTTTGCCGGACACGGGCGAACCGGGCTTCGGGATCTATGTGCATTGGCCCTTTTGTGCGGCCAAGTGCCCTTATTGCGACTTCAACAGCCATGTGCGCCACCAGCCGGTGGACCAGCTGCGCTTTACCGCTGCCTTCTTCAAGGAAATGGAGACGATGCGCCGGCTGAGCGGGCCGAAGACCGTCACCAGCATTTTCCTGGGCGGCGGAACGCCTTCACTGATGGATCCGGCGACGGTTTCGGCCATCCTCGACGGCATTGCCCGGCATTGGCATGTGCCTGACGGCATCGAGATCACCATGGAAGCCAATCCCTCGAGCGTCGAGGCCACCCGTTTCCGTGGCTACCGCGCCGCTGGCGTCAACCGCGTGTCGCTCGGCGTGCAGGCCCTCAATGACACGGATCTGCGCTTCCTCGGCCGGCTGCACGATGTCGCCGATGCGCTGAAGGCGATCAAGCTGGCCCGCGACATTTTTCCGCGCATGAGCTTCGACCTTATTTATGCGCGGCCAAACCAGACCCGCGAGGCGTGGGAAGCGGAACTGCGGCAGGCCGTATCCTATGCGGTCGACCACCTGTCGCTCTACCAACTGACCATCGAGGAGGGCACGCCGTTCTACGGGCTCCACAAGGCAGGCAAGCTTGTCGTGCCCGACGACGATCTTTCGGCCGATCTTTACCAGGCGACGCAGGAGATAACCGAAAGCTTCGGCATGCCGGCCTATGAGGTATCGAACCACGCCAAGCCCGGTGCGGAAAGCCGCCATAACCTCACCTATTGGCGCTACGGCGACTATGCGGGCATCGGCCCCGGCGCCCACGGACGGCTGACGCGCGGCGGTTCCAAGATTGCGACGGCGACGGAACGACGGCCGGAAACCTGGCTGGAGCAGGTCGAGGCGCAGGGGCATGGCATGGTCGACCAGGAAATACTGGGGTCGGACGAGCAGGCCGACGAGCTTCTGTTGATGGGGCTTCGCCTGAGGGAGGGCGTCGACCTTGCCCGCTGGCAGCAGCTTTCCGGCCGCGATCCGGATCCGGTGCGCGAGCAGACTTTGCTGGAACACGGCTTCATCGAGCGCATCGGCAATTCGCGGCTGCGTTGTACGCCGTCGGGCATGCTCATCCTTGATGCCGTGGTCGCCGACCTCGCCTGTTGAGGCGGTACGAACGTCCGAACATCATAGCGTTGGCCTCTAGGCCGACTAGGCTTTGACGGCTGTCACATGCAGCCACTCGGTCGGCTGGTTGTCATAGCCCTCGCCGCCCCTCGTTTGCCGCATCTCGAAAGACGCCCAGGCAAGGCTTTCGTAGGTGGTCCTCAGCCAGTTCTCCGAGGGAAAATTGTAATAGCGCCCGAGGGTGTCGACGCCTTCATCCGTGCCGGCTTTGTAGCTTGCGTAAAAGACCCCGCCGGATCTGAGCGCCGCATGGATCTTGAAAAGGATCAGGCCAAGCTGGCTGCGCGGCACATGCAGCAGGCAGGCATTGGCCCATATGCCGTCGAAAGCCATGTCATAGGCAATGTCCTCAAAACCAAGGACATCGACGCGGATACCCAGCCGGCGCGATGCTTCGGTGGCCATTTCCGGCGTCCCGTCCGTCGGCGAGACGTGGTAGCCACGCTCGATCATGAAGGCACTGTCGCGGCCATTGCCGCAGCCCAATTCCAGAATCTCGGCATGTTCCGGAAGGAGAGCCAGGAACCGTTCCAGCCGAAGCGCGCTCGGCTTCAGCGTGAAATCCGTATAGGTCACAGCATTCGTCGCATAGAACCGCCGTGTCGGATCGTCCGCTGCCGCCATGACACCTACCGCTGAGACAGGAGCAATCTGGTCCCGAAGCCCACGAAGACCAGCGCGACGCCGATGTCGATCTTCTTCTTGGCGCGCAGATAAGCGGCTGCGACCGTGCGGTGGGTAATGAGGCCGACCAGGAACGTGTAATAGATGGAAGACACGGTGACCATGACGGCAATGGCTGCCACACCATAAAGAAACGGCGTGCCGGCCGGCATGGTGGCGGCAAACAGGCTGGCGACGAAAAGCGCCGACTTCGGATTGGCCAGATTGGTGTCCAGTCCCATGCGGTATGCCGTCTTCAGCGGCACTTCGATGCGGGGAGCCGTCAGATCGGCCACCTGCCCGGACTTTCGGACGTCAAGAAAAATTTTCAGTCCTAGCCAGACGAGATAGAGCCCGCCGATGATCTTCAGCGCCAGATAGGCGAACGGCGCCGCCTGAAAAAGCACATTGATGCCGAGCCAGCCCGCAAGGCCCCAGCAGAACGTGCCGGTGATCGTCCCCATGGCGGCAACGACCGCGACGCGGCGTTGCGCCGTCAGCGCGTAGCGCATGACCAATAATGTATTGGGCCCTGGCGTTACGCACGCCACGGCCCAGATTGCTGCTACGGACAAAAGAAAGGTCACGTCAGGCGTTGTTCTCGTTGATCAGCCGCTTCAGAAGCTCCACCTCATGGCCGAGCTTTGTGTCTTCGCCGATCAATTCCTCGATCTTGCGCACCGCATGCAGCACGGTCGTATGGTCGCGGCCACCGAAACGCCGGCCGATCTCCGGGAAGGAGCGCGGCGTCAGGGTCTTTGCCAGATACATGGCGATCTGGCGCGGCTTGACGATGACCCGGGTGCGGCGGTTAGAAACCAGCTCCTGGCGCGACACATTGTAATGCCGGGCTACGATCCGCTGAATATCCTCGATGCGGACGCGCCTCGCCTCACCGGCGCCAACCAGATGGGCCAGCAGTTCATCGACGCGCTCGATCGACAGCGAGGGCTCGAAGGAACGGCGGAACAGAAGCTGGTTGAAGGCCCCTTCCAGCTCGCGACCGCTGGCCGTCACATTGCGGGCAACGTGGTTCATGATTTCGGCCGGAATATCCAGCGAAGGATCGTCCTGGCGGGCAATTTCCAGCCGACCCTTCAGCATTTCAAGCCGCATTTCGTAATCCGGTGCCTCGACTTCGATGGCAACCCCGCCCTGGAGGCGCGAACGAACGCGCGGATCAAGCGATTCCAGCTCCCAAGGCGCCCGGTCGGCGGCTACCACCACCTGCTTGGCACTGTCGAGCAGCATGTTCAGGAGATGGCAGAACTCATTCTGGATCATCTTGCCCTGCAGGAACTGCATGTCGTCAATGATCAGAAGATCGATGTGGCGCAAGGAATCCTTGAGCGTCAGGGCATCATTGTCGCGGATCGCAGTTGCAAAACGCCACATGAAATATTCCGCCGTCAGATAAACAACCCGCGGCATGCGCTGGCTGCCGACCGCGGCATTGGCGATTGCCTGCAGCAGGTGTGTCTTGCCCAGACCAACGCCCGAGTGAATGAACAGCGGATTAAAGCGCACCGCGCTGGCACCGGCTTCGGCAATGGTCTTGGCAGCGGCGAGTGCTACGCGGTTGGACGAGCCTTCGACAAAGGTATCGAACGTATAGCGGCTATCGAGGGGCGAGCCGAAAAGCGGGCCGGCAGCCGGACGAGCCTGTTGCGCAGCCGGCGTCGGAAAGACGGCGATCTTGCCGATTTCCCGGGGCGCCTCGCGGCGCGGAAAGGACTGTGTCACAGCGGCCGGTTCGGGTGCGAGAGCCTGTTCTTCTGCGGATGGAGAGGCCTTGGCGCTGCGGCTTGCGGTGCGCACCAGGATTTCTACCTTCAGGATTTCCGCATCTTCCGCCTGGAAGATCGAGGTGATGAGATCCAAATAGCGATTGTTGATCCAGGACTTGAGGAAGGTTGTCGGCACGGTCAGCCGGACGACGCTCTTTGATACGGAATGCAGCTTTAACCGCGCGAACCAGCTCGCATAAACGTCATGACCGACCTGTGCTTTCAAACGCGTGCTGAACCGCTCAAAAAGAGCATCATGCTTCATTTCCGATGTTTCCCCTGCCGCTTTGGAGCAAACTGAATCGAATGCCTGCCGTGCATGGTCCCCAGTACCCACTGCACGAACCGATACGGTATTCATCTGCATTAATGTGCCGCCTTTTCTTTTCGCCTGGCGGTGCTGTGCCGCCAAGTCAACCTTGTTTAAAGGTGCAGCTCGTAGTCCCTTTAAGAGACCGCCGCCGCCCTTCCCCTTTCGTCGTTTTCCATCGCCTCGCAGTCGATCGAAAACAGATGGCCCAGTCCCGCCTCGTACGCGGCCTGCACCTGCGGGAGCCACCCGCAACACGAACCTCTCATCCTCATCATGAGCCGTTCGATCTTTCACGTCTCCTACACCCCGGCACGAGAATGCCGATGCGTCTACATAAAGATCGGCCGTCACCGGAAACGAAAGCTTCCGGCTTGCAACCGAGGGTTATATGGGAAACGGGCAAAACCTGTCCCGTAACAAGAGGCAGAAAGTCTCCGCTCCGCCTTGAAAAGACGGTCACCGGCAGCCCTCTGAGTTATCCCCGCGCCCCTTGCTGGAATTCATTTAGGCAGGATCAAATGCCAAGATCAATGATGAATTTTACGCAAAATTAAGCGCCGCCCGTTGACTCCTGAAGCGCGATTTGAATACCGCCGACGGGGCTTCCGAGAATCGCAGTTGAATCAACGAGATTCAAAAATGGCGAGACCGCGACAGCCTCAAAGACATAAAAAATAAAAAAGTCCTTGACTCCCAAAGTCGCTAGCGGGGCGGCCGGAAAGCTTGGGGAAAACCCCATCACCTCCCGTAATACATTGAAAATTCATCGTAATTTCTGTCACGCGGTTGACACGGAAATGTCAATGAGCCGGATAACAACTTATCATCTAGCAGGAATCGCAAAAAGCCCGGTCGCGTGACCAGGCTTCCTGAAGGACGTTCAAAAAAGGTGATATTAAGCCGAAAGAGCCTTCACACGGGCAGCCAGGCGAGACACCTTGCGGGACGCCGTGTTGCTGTGAAGGACGCCCTTGGTAGCAGCGCGCTGGATCTCCGGCTGAGCGGCCTTCAGAGCTTCGGCGGCAACCGTGACATCACCCGACGCGATGGCTTCTTCGACCTTGCGGATGAAGCCGCGCACGCGCGAACGACGGGACTTGTTGATTGCGGTACGGCGAGCGATCTTGCGGGTCGCCTTTTTCGCCGAAGTTGTATTGGCCATTCCATGCCTCTCTACGAATTCGAAACAAAACTCCGCCGTCGCCGCGCCGGTCCTTGCGACCTTCAATCCAGCAATTCGGGAGCAATAGAGGAAGCCATGATCAGGCTTTCCCAACTGTGGGCGGGCATATAGCTGGAATACCCGCGCCAGTCAACGCGGATTTTGATCGATAGCCCGGCTTAGCGGTTTGAGAATTCCGGTTTGCGCTTTTCAATGAAGGCCGCCATGCCTTCCTTCTGGTCCGCGGTGGCGAAAAGCGAGTGGAACAGGCGACGCTCGAAGCGAAGACCTTCGCTCAGTGTCGCCTCGAAGGAACGGTTGACCGCTTCCTTGGCCATCAGCACAGCGGCACGGGGGAAGGCGGCGATTTTCGCTGCGGCCTCCAGCGCTTCGTCCATGAGCCGCTCGGCCGGGACGATTCGTGACACGAGGCCCGCCCTTTCCGCTTCCGCGGCATCCATCATGCGGCCGGTCAGGACGAGGTCCATGGCCTTTGCCTTGCCGATGGCGCGGGTCAGGCGCTGGGAACCTCCCATGCCGGGGATGACGCCAAGCGTGATTTCCGGCTGGCCGAACTTTGCCGTTTCCGACGCGATGATGACATCGCACATCATCGCCAATTCGCAGCCGCCGCCAAGCGCGAAGCCGGAGACGGCAGCAATCATCGGTTTGCGGACCGAGGCTATCGCTTCCCAACCGAAAATGAAGTCGCCAAGATAAGCGTCGACGAAGTCGATGCCCTGCATTTCCTTGATGTCGGCACCCGCAGCAAACGCTTTTTCGCAGCCCGTCAGCACGATGGCACCGACCGTCTCGTCCTTGCCGAAGCCTGCCAGGGCATCCGCAAGTTCGGCCATGACGGTGGAATTGAGTGCATTCAGCGCCTTTGGCCGGTTCAGGGTCACGAGGGCAACAGCGCCGCGGCTTTCCGTCAGCAGGGTTTCGTAGCTCATCGGGGCTTTCCTCCTATTTCTGGCAGGCCGGGCAATAGAAGGTGGAGCGCCCCGCCTGGGTGATACGGGCGACCGTACCGCCGCAACCGGGCGTGCGGCAAGGCTTGCCTTCCCGGTCATAGACAGAGAAGGAATGCTGGAAATAGCCGAGGGAGCCATCCGTCTGGATATGGTCCCTCAAGGAGGAGCCTCCGGCAGCGATGGCATCCGCGATCACCTCGCGAATAGCTGTATGAAGGAGAGCAAGCTCCTTTTTCGGCCTGCCGGTTTTAGTGACAATGCTGCCGGCCGCACGTTTCGGCGACAGATGCGAACGCCACAGCGCCTCGCAGACATAGATATTGCCTAGGCCGGCCACCACCGTCTGGTCCAGCAGCGCGCCCTTCAGCGGCTGGTTCTTGCCCGAAAAGCGTCCGGCCAGATAATCCGCATCCAGAGCATTGCCGGTCGGTTCCGGCCCGAGTTCGGCAAAGGCCGGATAAAGATCGAGTTCGCTGCGCTTCCACAGGTGCATGAAGCCGAAGCGGCGCGGATCATTGTAGATGATGCGCCGCGGCGCCGCTTCACGCTGCAGATGGAAGACGACATGATCATGCTTGGCATTCTTGGAGCGCGGATGATGAAACTCGCCGACCGTGTCGTCCTCGATGCGAAAAGAGCCCGACATGCCGAGATGGCTGATCACCGTCAGGTCGTCGTCCAGGTCGATCAGCAGATATTTCGCACGACGCCCCAGCGAAACGATACGGCGCCCCTCGACAGCGCTTGCGAAATTTTCCGGCAGCGGGAAGCGCAGGTCCGGCCGGTTCAGCTCGAGCCGCGTGATGAAGGCCCCTTCCATTGCCGGGGCAAGGCCGCGGCGGACGGTTTCCACCTCTGGCAATTCGGGCATGGCATTCCTAACTTCCTGTTTCGCGGTCTTCGTTCCTGGTCTATAGACCGGAGCGGATGCCGCAGTCACCTGACGTGACCAAGCCACAGATAGCGAGGCCGGACCGGTTTCGCTATGGTGGCCCGGAGCAGCGTTCTAGAACAGCGTCCCTCAACAGCGTCAAGGAGTTCGCCGATGACCGAAGCCCGCACAAGCGCCGATGGCGGCATGGAAACCTCCTACGGTTTCCGGCAGGTGGCGGACGGCGAAAAGCAGGGTCTCGTCAACGACGTCTTCCACAAGGTGGCCAAGCACTACGACGTGATGAACGATGTGATGTCGGCCGGCATGCACCGCGTCTGGAAGGATGCCATGGTGGCGGCACTCCATCCGCGTAAGGACTCCGGCTATAGGACATTGGATGTTGCCGGCGGTACGGGTGATATTGCCTTTCGCATTGTCGAGGCCTCGGACCGCAAGGCGCATACGACCGTGCTCGACATCAACGGATCAATGCTCGGCGTCGGCGCCGAGCGTGCCGAAAAAAGAAAGCTCTCCGACAACCTTACCTTTGTGGAAGCGAATGCCGAGTCTCTGCCCTTCGAGCCGAACTCCTTCGACGCCTACACGATCGCCTTCGGCATCCGCAATGTGCCGCGTATCGATGTGGCGCTGAAGGAGGCCTACCGCGTGCTCAAACGCGGCGGCCGTCTGCTCGTGCTGGAATTTTCAGAAGTCGACATGCCTTTGCTTGAGCGCGTCTACGAAGAATGGTCGTTCAAAGCGATTCCGCGTTTCGGGAAGATGATCACCGGTGAAAGCGAGCCCTATCAATATCTGGTGGAGTCGATCCGCAAATTCCCGAACCAGGAAAACTTTGCCGCCATGATCCGCACTGCTGGCTTTTCGCGCGTTACTTACACCAATTACACCAGCGGTATCGCGGCGCTGCATTCCGGCTGGAAGCTGTGACCCCATGAGCACGATCGGCGCTTATTTTCGCCTGGCCCGGGTCGGCTGGGTCCTGGTGCGCGAGGGCGTGGTTTCGGCCCTGCCGACGCAGGACATGCCGCCGGCCATCGGGCTGATGAAGTCGCTGGTCGAGCCCCTGGCCCGTTTCCGTGCCAAAAAGCAGGCCCGCAGCGAGCGCCTGACGCGAGCAGTCGATCGTCTCGGTCCGTCCTATGTCAAGATCGGCCAGTTCCTTGCCACCCGGCCCGACGTTGTGGGTGTCGACTGGGCGATCGATCTTGCGCTGCTGCAGGACCGGATGGCCTATTTTCCGACGGATACGGCCAAGGCTGCCGTGCAAGCCTCGCTCGGCCGGCCGATCCACGATCTTTATACCTCGTTTGGCGAGCCGATCGCGGCTGCCTCGATTGCCCAGGTACATCCGTGCATGATCGGCGACAGGAAGGTTGCGGTCAAAGTGGTTCGGCCCGGGGTGCGGCAGCGCTTCGCGCACGATATCGAGGGAATGTATCTTCTTTCGCGCCTTCAGGAGCGCTTCGTGCCGTCCAGCCGCCGGCTGCGGCCGGTGGAAGTGACGCGGACGCTCGAGCAGACCACCAAAATGGAAATGGACCTCCGCCTCGAAGCGGCGGCTCTTTCCGAAATCGCCGAAAACACCAAGGACGATCCGGGATTTCGGGTGCCGCAGGTGGATTGGGAGCGCACCGGCCGCGACGTCATCACCATGGAATGGATCGATGGTGTCAAGATGAACAATATCGACGGGCTGCGGGCGGCCGGCTACGATCTGGAAAAGCTGGCCGAGATCCTGATCCAGTCCTTTCTGCGCCACACCCTGCGCGACGGGTTCTTCCACGCCGACATGCATCCGGGCAATCTTTTCGTGGATCCGGCCGGCACCATCGTCGCCGTGGACATGGGCATTGTCGGGCGCTTGGGGAAAAAGGAACGCCGCTTCCTGGCCGAAATCCTTTATGGCTTCATCACCCGCGATTACCTGCGCGTGGCCGAAGTGCATTTCGAGGCGGGCTATGTGCCGGCCCATCACGACGTTTCTGCATTTGCGCAAGCGATCCGCGCCATTGGCGAGCCGATCCACGGCCAGCCGGCCGAAACCATTTCCATGGCCCGCCTGTTGGCGCTGCTGTTTGAAGTCACCGACCTCTTCGAGATGCAGACGCGCCCGGAGCTTATTCTCCTGCAAAAGACCATGGTCGTCGTTGAAGGCGTGTCGCGCATGCTCGACCCGCGCTTCAACATGTGGAAGGCGGCCGAACCGGTCGTCGGCCAGTGGATCCGCGACAATCTCGGGCCGAAGCGCATCGTCTCCGATATCCAGGACGGCATCAAGGCCATGGTGAAGCTTGCCGAGGCGGCACCGGAAATCGCCGGACAGACGGGCAAGTTCCACCAGGAGCTTCTGCGCATGAGCGAAAACGGCTTGCGCTTCGATGAGCAGACCGCAGAAGCGATCGGCAAGGCCGAAGCGCGATACAGCCGCTCCGGCCGGATCGCCTTGTGGATCATCGCCCTGTCGCTCCTCTATATCGCCTTTGCCATCTGAACATGCGCAAGGCGAGCCGCCTCGATCAGCTGTTCAGGTTTTGGGATATTCCCTCATGTATCAGCCTCGCTCGTCTGCTGCTAAGGTGATCCCATGTCCAAACCGCACGAGATCATAGAACTAACCGGCCAGCCGCTCGGCTTTCCCGAACTGCTGGCGATTGGTGACGGCCAGGCCGGGGTATCGGTTGCTCCAGGCAGCCTCGAGCGGGTTCAGGCGGCACGCAATGTGCTGGAACAGGCAATCGCCGACGGCATGCCGGTTTATGGTGCAACGACCGGCGTCGGCGCCATGAAGGACATAGCATGGTCGAATGACGAACTCGACACATTCAACCTGGGCCTCGTGCGGGCTCACCATTTCGGCACCGGCAAGCCCTTCCCCACCTGGGTCGTGCGCAATGCAATGGCGCTGCGCGTCAACACGGCGCTGACCGGTTATGTCGGCTGCTCCACCGACCTCGTGCAGTCCTATCTTGATCTGCTGGCTGCCGATGTGATCCCGGTTGTGCGGCGCACCGGCTCGATCGGCTGCGCCGATATCGGCCTGATGGGCCAGATCGGCGCGGTGTTGACCGGGGTGGGCGAAGCCGTGTTCCAGGGCGAGCGCCTGCCGGCCGCGGAAGCTTTCGAAAGGGCGGGATTGCAGCCGTTCCGCATGGCGCCCCGCGACAGTCTTGCATCGCTCAGCGTCAATTCCGTCAGCTTTGCCGCCGCGGCCCAAGCAACCCGCGCGGCAGCCGGTGCCCTGCGCGCCTTGTTGGCCGCCGGGCTTACGGCGGCCGGTGCCATGGGCGCCTCACGCGATCCCTGGGTAGCCGTCACCCATGTGGGAACGGCGCGCGAGGCTATGATCGGCAAATGGCTGTGCAATGCTTCCGAAGGCTGGGAATGGCCGAGTGCGACCCATGTGCAGGACCCGTTGAGCCTTCGCATGATCCCGCAGGTCTTCGGCGCCGTGTTCGAAAGCGTGCTGACCGCCGGGCACAAGATCCTGGCCGCCACCGGCCGGTCGGACGACAATCCGGTCATCGTCGAAGGACGCGTGCTTACCTCCGGAGGTTCTCTGCCTCTCGATGTCACCGTGCTGCTGGAATCGGCGGTGCTCTGCATGGCCCATGCGGCACGCAATTCCTTCAACCGCTGCGTCCTGCTCGGCAATGGGCAAAGGCGCGGGCTGCCGGTCAATCTTGTTCCGGAGGGTGTGATCGCCACGGGCTTCGGGCCGATCATCAAGCTTGCCGGCGACATTTTCTCCCGCGTCCTGTCGATGACCAACCCGGTATCGGCCCAATCCCTGGTGGTCGCCGGGGGCATGGAGGACGAAGCGGCGTTCCTGCCGCTGGTGATCGAGCGTTTCGAGCGGCAGATGCAGGCCCTGAAGCGACTGGCCGCTCTGGAGGCACTTCTTGCCGCTCAGGCAATGGACATACAAGGCGACGAGCCAGGCGGTGCCGTCAAGCTCGTTTATGACCTGGTGCGCCGGCACGCAGCCTTCTATACGGTTGACCGGCCGCTTTCGGCCGAGGTGGAGGCGATCGAAAAGGAGCTCGCTTCCGAGGCCTTTCTGACGGACCTCATCGCCGTATCGCCGATCCATGCCATCGACGGCTTCTTCGCGCTCGGCGGCTTTGCGCAACGCCTGCCCGTAGCGCGAAGGCCTTCCGGGCACTGAGACTTACCGGACAGCCCTGTTGGCCCCGGGCCGCCGCCATAGGCTCGGCCTTTATTCCGCCCCCTTCTTCATTCTCTTTTAAGGAATACATTCCTTTCGGGAGACCCTCATGGCGCTTGGCGCTTCTCAACGATTGACTGACAGCGTCGCGGCCGTCGAGACGATGACGCGTTTTGCCCTGGCCGTCCTGGCGCTTGCATCGGGCGTTTACACCTATCTCGGGGCCCGCACGATCCTCGACGGATCGCCCACGGCCGTCTTCTTTGCCGCCGTTATCTATTCCGTATCCGTATCGATCGGCATTTATGCATTCTGGTCCTACATGGCCCGCTTCTATCCGCATGTGACGACGCGGACCGGCCGCACGGCCATGCTGTTCGTCATGGCCGCTGGCGCTGCGATGATCATGGCCATGTCCAGCTGGCTCAACGCTGCGGCGCTGGCCGGTTCGGCCGCCGTTGAGCAACATCTTTCGGAAACGGTGGAAGACTATACGGCCGATCTCGACCGCGCCCACCAGAATGCGCTGGCGGTCCAAGGCCTGCTGCCGGACATTCAGCGCGCCGGCGAACGCTTCGCTCAGCTTGCCGCCGTCGAGCGCCAGTCCGGTTCGCTCACCGGCACGACCGGCTCGGGAAGCGTCGTGCAGCTGCTGTCGCAGATGTCGGCGCAGATGAAGGGCCTGGAAAACGGCATCAACGGTTCGCGCGAGCAGGTTGCCGACCTCTTCACCCAGGGCCAGAAGCGGCTCGAAACGATGCGATCACTGGTTTCGGCACCGGGTGCCATCGAGCCGCGTGCCGACCAGTTCTCCACCGAGGTGGTGGCGCTGACCGGTGTGATCACCTCGCTTGCGCAAACCTCCATCGCCCCTTCGGTGCGGCGTGCTGCCGACGATCTTTCGATCGGCTTCATTGCTCCCGTGCCGGATGGAACCGCGCCTGATCTCGTCAACCGCCAGAACCAGGTCATGGATACCGTGCGGGCGTCCGTTTCGGCGCAGTCCAAGGCGCTCGGCAAGGCCGCCGACGAGATCCTGTCGCGTCCGCGCGTCGAGGAACGCCGCTTCGTTCCGCTGTCGGCTGCGGCGGCCGTTCTTCATTATGCGCAGGACTTCATTCCCGCCTGGGCCGGTGCCATTTCCATCGACCTTCTTCCAGGCGTCATGGTCTTCATTCTGGCCGTGGTGCATGGAGCGATCCGCCGACAGGAAGAGGGCCTGCCGTTTGCCGAACGGATCACGGCGGCCGAGCTCCTGCAGGCCCTGCAGGTGCAGCGGGCGGTGGTGGCGAGCGGCATGACCATGGAAGAAGCGGTGGCCGCAGCGGAGCCCGATGGCGATCTGGCCGAGCCCAACAATATCACCAGTATCGACCTCAAATCCCGCGCAAGAGACAGGTCGCATGAGGATCGGTGAGGCGATCAGGAGGATAGACGACGGGGTGCTGATGCGCGCCGCCTTCTATATCATGCTCGCCGTGGCGGCCGTGTTCCTGGTCATCGACATTCGCGACATGGCGACGGCCAATGCCGCCCTGCCCGGCTATGACCCGATGCGCGAAGACCAGCCGGTCCTTCCCCCGGCCCTGACAGAGGGCGTGCCTGCCGCGCCGCCTGTGCAGCCGGCCAGCTCGCCCGAGGTGCTGCGCCAAGCCATCAAGTTCCAGCTCGGTACTGGCGGGGTGCTTCTGGCCGAAGGTGCGATCGATCCTGGTGCCGCCGCACGCTTTGCCGAGGAGATCGAGGCTCGCGGCGAATATGTGAAGACGATCTCGCTCAATTCGCCCGGCGGATCCGTGGAAGACGCGATCGCCATGTCCAAGCTGATCCGCGAGAAGAAGCTCGACACCAAGGTGGCGTCCAAGGCGCTTTGCGCCTCCTCCTGCCCCATCGTCTTTGCCGGTGGCGTCTCACGCACGGCCGAAAAAGATGCCGTGATCGGTGTCCATCAGGTCTTTAACGGCGGCAAGGATCGGCCGACGGCGGAACAGGCCATGTCCAGCGCCCAGGCGACGACCGCACGGGTGGCAAGGCATCTGAACGATATGGGCATTGGCGCCGGCCTGTGGTTCCACGCCCTGGAAACGCCACCCGACAGGCTCTACTACCTGACGCCGAAGGAAATGAGCGAATTCAAATTGACGACGGACCCGCTGGCGACCGCCAGAAAGAAGCCTTAGCGCCGCCCGGCCACGCGCCGCGCCTGTAGGGAGGCAAGGAGCGCGGCAAGCAGCAGGGCAGCGGTGAATGCTGCCACGGCCGGCCAGCCGCCGGCGCTCCAGAAGTGCCCGCCGATCGAGCCGGCGACGCTGGAGCCGAGGTAATAGCCGAGCAGGTAGAGCGACGATGCATGCCCCTTCATATCACGGGCAAGCTTGCCGACCAGCGCGCTGGCCGCTGAATGGGCCATGAAGAAGCCGGAGGTCAGCAGCACGATGCCGAGGATGATCAACGGCAGCGGTGACGTCAGTGTGGCGGCGACGCCCAGGATGGCGATGACGATGCAGACCGGCATGACCCGGAAATGACCGAAGCGGTCGCCAAGCAGGCCGGCCGCCCAGGAACCGGCAATACCGAAGAGATAGACGGTGAAGATCAGCCCCAGCTCCGTCTGGTTTAGATCGTAAGGCGGCGCCACCAAACGGAAGCCGACGTAGTTGTAGATGGTCACGAAGGCGCCCATGAGCAGGAAGCCGATGGCGAACAGAAGCGCCAGCGCCGGGTTCCTGATGTGCGCAAGCCAGGCTCGGGCGTGATAGACCGCAGTCGATTTACGCGGCACGAAATTGCGCGACGGCGGCAGCAGGACGAGGAAGCCGATGGCGGCCAGGATCCCGAGGACGCCGATGCCGGCCAGAGCCGGACGCCAGGAGAAATATTCCGCCAGGATGCCGGTGACGACGCGTCCCGCCATGCCGCCGAAAGCATTTCCGGCAATATAGAGCCCCATGGAGGCGCCGAGCCCCTTCGGATCGATCTCTTCCGAGAGATAGGCCATGGCAACCGCCGGCACGCCACCAAGCAGGAAGCCCTCGAGCGCCCGGATGACGAGCAGCATATGCCAATCGGGAACCAGGGCGCAGGCGATCGTGCAAATGGAAGCGCCGAGCAGCGACACGAACATCAGGCTGCGGCGGCCGAAGCGTTCCGAAACGGCGGCCGCAAAGAAGATCGCAACCGCCAGCAGGCCGGTCGAGAGCGACAGCGACAAGGAGCTCGCCGCCGGGCTCACGCCGAAATCATGCGAGAAGATCGGCATCAGCGGCTGCACGCAGTAGAGCAGCGAAAAAGTGGAAAAACCGGACAGGAAGAGCGCCAGGCTGGCGCGCCGATAAGCGGGCGTTCTGCGCACCAGGAACTGCTTGGTCTCCGCATCTGCCTTCATGGTCACCAGATCCGCTTCCGACCGCCACGGAGGATGGACGTCGGTTCGACAGGACGGGGCATGGCAGGATCCTTGCTGCAATAGATGGTGGCATTCTGTTATTGGCCTCGTGACTGGACGGATCAAGGGCACACGGCATAAGAATCCGGTCGGCACACGCAGCTCCCGACCGCATTTGTCGGCTTGCCTGATCAGCCTGCCTTGCTATTGCGCTCGCAGAAGGTGATCCTATTGCTGAAGGGATCCGTGACGGTCACTTCGAGGCCCCAATCCGCCTGCGCCAGGCCAGGACGCATGAACGGATAGTTCTTCTCCGTCAGTTCCGCGTGGAAGTGCCTGATGCCCTGCACCGGGACGAAAACACGGGCGCCCGGCGAAGCATCTCCGGCATGTTCTGACAGATGCATCAGCATGCCGCTGCGCGATATCTGGCAATAGAGAGGGTAGTCGTTGCCGAACCAGTACTCCCAATCCACCTGAAAGCCGAGGAAGTCCCGATAGAACTCCATGGCTTTCTCGATGGAAAATATCCGGAAGATCGGGATGGCCGGCTGGATAGATGGGAGTCGCGGCCTGTTTGTCTGCGGCTCCGCCGCATCGATCTTTGCCGCCAGTATGTTCCAGTCGCCGAAACCGAACTGAGCCGCCACCAGTTCCAGCGCCTGACTGTGCGACAGATCGATGTTGCGCCCTGCAAGCTGTTCGCGCAGGGTCTTTGCCATTAGTTTCGCATCATGAAAATCACGCATCTCGTCATCCCTACAACGACGAACGGTCGATCAGACCCCGCATTGCTGATCCGTTCGTCATCATTGGCCGGATGGCAAGGATGAGAAAAAACGAGATGCGTTCACCATGGCGCTGACGCCGCGGGCGGCAGGCCGCATCTGGCCTTGCGCTTTGGTAGCACCCTTTTCCGCCAAGGATCAACAGGCCGGCTGGCCGATTGGAGATCCGCCAGCCGGGCATGCTCCGGAGGCTCAGGAGGCTTCAGGCTTGGTCTTCTGGCCTTCATTTTCAGGGGACGGATCCTCCTGGATCGTGTCGTGACCAGAGGGCAGCACTGCCTTCTTGACCTCTTCGAAGCCCGACCTGCCCGCCTGCGCCAGGCCGGCACCGGCGATGTCGAGAGCGGCCTTGGGGTGATCCCGCAGGAGCACGCCCAAGGCTCTTAATGTCACGGCAGCACCCAGCCGGCTGCCGGCCGAGCCTTGATAGCGCCGCAGCACCATACGTTCGACCGGCTGCGGCAATCCGCTGTGAACGCCGGCGGGCTCGGCCTCGGGCTTCGCCTTGGGCGGGGCCTTTAGTGCCGTACGGCGTTGGCGAAAGGGCGCTCTTTCTTCTCCTCGCTGCTGCTCTCCTTGGACTTCTTGCGCACATCCTTGGGAAGCATGGAGGTGGCCGAATCCTTGACGACGGCCATTGCGGCGCTGGCAGCGCTTTCCAGAGCCTCCGATGCAATCCCGAAGGCGCCGGCGGTCTTGCGCGCGCCTTTCTTGCCGGCGGCGGCAATGTCTTCCCGTTCACCCATCAGAACCGAAGCCGCTGCTCCAGCACCCGCCGTCAGGGCACTGGCCA
Source organism: Rhizobium deserti (assembly GCF_004358025.1). Lineage (GTDB taxonomy): Bacteria > Pseudomonadota > Alphaproteobacteria > Rhizobiales > Rhizobiaceae > Neorhizobium > Neorhizobium deserti. The sequence continues at coordinate 405,791 of NZ_SMTL01000003.1, forward strand.
GGATGCCGCGTCCCGTGTCGCTCGCCAGCAGCGCCTTCAAGGCGGAGGACTTGCGAATAACCTTGGGAACCTTGAATCCTGCAATCTCTTTCGGGATCAAATTCTTTTTCTTCTTTGCCATGACGGTCTCCTTTTGTGCAGAAACAACTCAAACCTTCTGTAACGGTTCCATGACAATGGCGGCGGGGCCGATTGCAACTCGCCTCTCAAGTGCTTAGCTTCCGCGCAATTGCCAGCGGGTAGAGCCATGGACCTTTCGAACAAGCGCATCCTTTTGATCATCTCCGGCGGCATCGCGGCCTATAAGAGCCTCGATCTCATCCGGCGCCTGCGCGAAAGAGGGGCCGAGGTTCGGCCGGTCATGACCGCTGCCGCACAGCAGTTCATCACCCCGCTCGCAGTCGGGGCCCTTGCCGCCAGCCATGTCTATGCCGAGCTTTTCTCCCGTGAGGACGAACAGGATGTGGGGCATATCCGGCTCGCCCGCGAGGCGGATCTCGTGCTGGTTGCCCCTGCAAGCGCCGACCTGATGGCGAAGATGGCGCATGGCATGGCCAATGATCTGGCAAGTGCGGTGCTGCTGGCGACGGATCGCCCCGTGCTGATTGCTCCCGCCATGAACCCGAAAATGTGGGCGGCACCGGCGACCCTGCGCAATGTCGCGGTGCTGAAGGCGGACGGCATCCGCTTCATCGGTCCGGTGGCCGGCGAAATGGCCGAAAGCAACGAGGCCGGCACGGGCCGGATGGCCGAGCCGCTGGAGATCGTCGCTGCGGTTCTGGCCATCCTCGGCGAGACGCTGAAGCCATTGGCCGGCAGGACCGCCGTGGTAACCTCTGGGCCGACCCACGAGCCAATCGATCCGGTGCGCTACATCGCCAACCGGTCGTCAGGACGGCAGGGGCATGCCATTGCCGCCGCACTGGCCAGGCTCGGCGCCGACGTTACCCTTGTGTCGGGGCCCGTCACCATCCCGGATCCGCCCGGCGTGACCACTGTGCATGTGGAAACGGCGCAGCAAATGCTGGACGCGGCCACCTCCCGCCTTCCAGCCGACATCGCGGTCATGGTGGCGGCCGTCGCCGACTGGCGCGTCGCCTCTTCAGTGGGTCAAAAGATCAAGAAGCAGCCGGGCGAGGCGCCGCCGCCGTTGATGCTGACCGAGAACCCGGACATCCTGAAGACGGTCGGGCATCATGAAAAACGTCCGACACTGGTCGTCGGGTTTGCAGCCGAAACGCAGGATGTGGAGAATAACGGCCGCGCCAAGCTCGCCCGCAAGGGCGCCGACATGATCGTCGCCAACGACGTTTCGCCTGGGACCGGCATCATGGGGGGCACGCGCAACCGGGTGAAGATCATCAGTGCAGCCGGTGTCGAGGAATGGCCCGATCTCGACAAGAGCGAGGTCGCCATCCGGCTGGCGGACCTGATCGCCGCCAAACTGGGTTGAGCGTCCTGGACTGAGCTTACTCGGCTGAGCGTCAGGCGGCCTTGGAGAGGGACTGCGGCTGGAAGAGCAGCGCCTGCATGCCCTCGTCATTTACCCTGACGGCACTGCCATCGGGAATTTCGACCCACGTATCGGCTTCGTCGTTCAACGGTTCGGAAACAAGACAATAGCCTTGTTTGCCACCCGCAGTCTCTCCCATGGGAGCAGCATAGAGCGTCGGCGGCCGATGGTCCGTGGCATAGCGCACGGCATAAAGTTCGCGTCCGTTGGAAAAAGCGGCCGTAAACCGCACCAGCGCCTCGCCGGATTTCTCGTAGGACAGCTTTTCGACCGTTGCGATTGCCTTTTCCACTGCACCGAGCGGATCTGCATCGAGGCCGAACCGCAATGCCAGGAGGAAGAGCAGCTCCGAATCCGTCGTGCCCGTGCGGGCATTGAAGAGCTCGTCGCAAAGAAGGCTTTCCATGCTGCGGCGGATCTGCTCGAAGCCGGAAATCTGGCCGTTATGCATGAAGGACCAGCGTCCGTGGACGAAGGGATGGCAGTTGTCACGCCGCGTCGCACCGGTGGTGGCCGCCCGCACATGGGCGAGAAAGAGCGGCGAGCGGATCTGCCGTGCGAGACTTCTCAGGTTGCAGTCGGACCAGGCGGGCAGGATATCACGGTAGCGCCCAGGCTCCGGCCGGTCTCCATACCAGGCAATGCCGAAACCGTCGCCATTGGTGGCGGTCTTGGCGCGGGTGGCGCAATGCGACTGCTCGATCAGGGAATGAGCGGGCGAAGACACGAGCTCTTCGAGATAAAGAGGTTCACCGCGATAAGCTGCCCAACGGCGCATGGGTCTTTCTGCTCCGAAACTGCAGCCGACACGGCCGCCAAACCAAATATTAGAATCTCGACAAATGGTTAACCAAATCTGAATTTGCCGGTTTATGACAGAATTTTGGAAGGGTGCCGATCACTTTTTGCGACCCGTTATCACCTTGGCAGGTTGTCGCAGCAGAGTTGCGGCCTAACTTTCGCATCATGGCACATGATCAAGAACCTCAGCACGACGTCCGCAAGTCTGCGTCCTCGGGAGCCGGTATCCTTTCAGGCATCGGGGCAGAGCCGCAGAAATGGGCCTTGTTTCTGGATATCGACGGGACCTTGGTCGACATCGCCGACACGCCCGACGAGATCGTCGTGCCGCCGGAACTGCCGAAGCATCTCGACCAGCTTTCCCGCCTGCTCGGCGGCGCACTTGCGCTGGTGACGGGCCGCGCCCTCCCTTATGCGGACAGGCTGTTTTCCCCCCACCAGTTCCCGATTGCCGGCCTGCACGGCGCCGAAAGACGATCGGCCGCCGGGACCGTGGATCGCGTCGAGCCGAGCGGCGCATTCGAGGAGCTGAAGACGACTATAGCCGGCCAAGCTCGCCAATGGCCCGGCATCCTCATTGAAGACAAGGGTCTCGCCATAGCGGCACATTATCGCCAGGCTCCGGAATATCAGCAGGCGGTGGAGGCGATGATGACCCATTGCCTCGATCTTTCCGGACCGGATTTTACGTTGCAGCGGGGCAAGATGGTGTTGGAAATTCGTCCCGCACGGGCCAGCAAAGGCGAGGCGCTCAAAGCCTTCCTGTCTGAACCTCCGTTTGTCGGCCGCATGCCGATCGCAATCGGCGACGACGTGACCGACGAAGCCATGTTCCGCGTCGCCAATGAAGTCGGAGGCCACTCCATCCGCATCGCCGAGACGGCAGCCGAAACGGTTGCGACCTCGGTGCTCGCTTCTGCGGCCGAACTGCGGGCCATCCTCGCAACGCTCGGAGCAGCCAGTTCCCAGCCAGATAATTCATCCGGAAAGGAAGCATCTTGAGCCGCCTTGTGGTCGTATCGAACCGCGTCACCGTGCCGGATAAAAGCGGCGCAGCCCCCGCCGGCGGGCTTGCCGTCGCGCTGCAGGCAGCGCTTGAGGAACGCGGCGGCATCTGGATGGGCTGGTCGGGCAAGTCGAGCGGCGCCAAGGAGCCTGCTGCTCTCGACATGCGCACGCATGGCAATATCACCTATGCGCTGACCGACCTCACCAAAACGGATGTCGAGGAATATTACCACGGCTTTGCCAACCGGGTCCTTTGGCCGATCTGCCACTATCGCCTCGATCTTGCGGAATACGGCCGCAAGGAAATGGCCGGCTATTTCCGCGTCAACCGCTTCTTCGCGCACCGCCTCGCGCCGCTGCTGAAGGAAGACGACATCATCTGGGTGCACGACTACCACCTGATCCCGTTGGCGGCGGAATTGCGACAGATGGGGTTTACCAACAAGATCGGCTTCTTCCTGCACATTCCCTGGCCACCGGCAGACGTGCTGTTTGCCATGCCGGTCCATGAAGAGATCATGCGCGGGCTTTCGCAATATGATCTGGTCGGATTCCAAACCGGCTATGACCTCGACAATTTCGGCGGCGGCCTGGTGCGGGAAGGCATTGGCGAACGGCTGGAGGATCACAAGTTCAGCACCTATGGCCGGACGTTCAAGGGCGGCGCCTATTCGATCAGTATCGAAACCGCTGCTTTCGCCGAATTCGCCAGCAAGGCTGCCAGCAATCCCATGGTGCGCAAGGCACGCCAGAGCATCGAGGGCCGCTCGCTGATCCTCGGCGTCGATCGGCTGGATTATTCCAAGGGCATTACCCAGCGCATCGACGCCTTCGAGAAATTCCTGACCCTCAATCCTGCGCAGCAGAACAAGGTCACCTATCTGCAGATCACCCCGAAATCCCGCTCGGAAGTGCCTGAATACGAGCAGATGCAACGAACGGTGGCCGAGCAGGCGGGCCGCGTCAACGGCGCCATCGGGACCGTGGACTGGGTCCCCATCCGCTATATCAACCGGTCGATCAACCGGCCGGTGCTGGCTGGCCTCTACCGCCTGGCCAAGATCGGCCTCGTGACGCCGCTACGCGACGGAATGAACCTCGTAGCCAAAGAATATGTGGCGGCGCAGGATCCGGAGGATCCGGGCGTGCTGGTTCTGTCACGTTTTGCAGGCGCGGCCCGGGAGCTGACCGGAGCCTTGCTCGTCAACCCTTATGACATCGAAGGCACGGCGCATGCCATTACCCGCGGGCTGACGATGTCGCTCGACGAGCGCAAGCAGCGATGGGAAAAGATGATGGACCATCTCCTCAAATACGACATCAACCGCTGGTGCGACGATTTTCTGGCTGACCTGACGTCGGAATAGCTTGGCTCAGGCCGCTTCGAGCAGGCGCGATTTCAGCTTGTCGAATAGCTGATGCCCGTCCAGCAAGCTCGGATCGAAGCCGCTTTTGGTGCCGATGGCGTCGAGCTCGTCCGATGCGTCTTCGCGCCGGCCCGCATAGGCCATGGACCAGTTGCTGAAGGTCCGTTCGGCAACGGGGGAGAAATCCACCAGCTGTACGTCGCCGTGGCGGCTGTCCTGCTGGATCCGTTCGAACGTCGCTTCGACCGCACCCTGCTCACCTTCCAGAACCTGGACGAAATATCCGGCGCTGAACATCAGAGCGCCGGTAACCCCGACCAGAACATTGTTCTGGCGGCTCTTGTCCAGGATGGCATCGAGTTCGGCGGCAAGCTGACCCAACGGCAGGCGGTTTTCGCTGAAGTAGATGAGGCGGTAGTCGGTCATTGTCCTGTTTCTCCTGCTTTTTCCGCCGCGACCAGGGCTTCAACGGCGGCGGGCGCGAGCGGGCGCCCGGTAAGATAACCTTGAACCTGCAGGCAGCCGTTCTGGCGGATGCAGGAAAGCTGTTCCTCGGTTTCCACTCCCTCGGCGATGATGGAAAGGCCAAGGCTAGAACCGAGTGCCGACACGGCGCGCACGATCGCGACCCCGTCGCCGCTGTCTGGAAGATTGCGCACGAAGGATTGGTCGATCTTGATCTTGTCGAAGGGAAATTTCTGCAGATAGCCCAGAGACGAATAACCGGTGCCGAAGTCGTCCATGGCAAAGCGGACGCCGATCGCCTTCAGCTGCCTGAAGATGTTCATCACCGGCTCGCTGTTCAAAAGCAGCGCCCCTTCCGTCACTTCGAGCTCGAGTCGGTTCGGATCAAGACCAGCCGCCGCCAGGGCTGAAGTCACCATGGAAACGATGTTCGGGTTGCGGAACTGCAGCGGCGATATGTTGACGGAGATCGGCAGCGGCAGCGGCCAGGTAACCGCTTCCTTGCAGGCGGTGCGCAGCGCCCATTCGCCGATCGGCACGATCAATCCGAGATCCTCGGCCAGCGGGATGAACTCGCCCGGCGAAACATGACCGCGCTCGGGATGATGCCAGCGCAGCAGCGCCTCGAAGCCAACCAGCGTGCGGGAATCGATATCGTATTGCGGCTGGTAGGCTAAGGTGAATTCCCGCAATGCCAAGGCCTGGCGCAGATCGACCTCCAGCAGACGACGACGCTGCAGGCTGTCGCGCATCTGGGCGGTAAAGGCATGGGCACTGCCGCCGCCTTCCGACTTTGCGTTCAGCAAGGCGAGGCGAGCGTTGCGGAGCACTGTTTCGGCCGTCTCTCCGCCTCCGACGGAAGCCATCCCAAGGCTGGCGCCGACGTGAATGATCTGCCCGTCAATCAGGAATGGCCGGGCGATCATGTCCACAAGCCGCTCAGCCAAGGCCGCCGCCTGCTGTTCGCCGCAGGGTTCGAGGATGACGAATTCGTCGCCACCGACGCGGGCCAGCAGAGCCTGTTGCGACAGGAGGCCGCCAATCCGCGCCGCGACCCGCTTCAGGAGATTGTCTCCTATGCCCTGGCCCAGCATGTTGTTGACGCTCGTGAAGCGGTCGAGATCCACATACAGAACGGAAGCCTCTGCGCCGGTCGCAGCAATTGCTTCTACGCTGCTCAGAAGCGCCGAACGCGTCAGCGTGCCCGTTAGGGGATCGCGTTCCTCCGTTCGGGCAGCTACAATATAACTTGAAACATCCGACCATTCGATCAGCGTGCCGTCCGCAAGGGGAGTCGCGTTCATCAGGACCGAACGCCCGTCCAGAAGCTGGAAATGGCTTGTTTCCGCGGTAAGCCCGTCGAGGATCTTGCGGCGCGTGCCAGGCGCTATGCGTCCAAGCTTTTCCGCCTTGTCCAGTAAATCCGCGAGCGGTTCGCCGGCCAGTGCAGGCTCACTTAGCATGGCTTGCGCGGCGGCATTGCAGTGGAGAATGACGCCATCGCCTGATATTTCCATCACCGCCGTTTTGAGGGGGAAGGAGGACGCTTCGGACGTTGTGGAGATCCTGGCACTGCTCTTCACGGCATGTCCTCGCAACCTTGGGCGGTTTAAATCGCGACGCTAGCAAGCAAGTGCCAATATCAGGTTAACCGCCTACTGCCGGATGCAGGATCAGACGCTCTACGCGGCTTGCACTTTGCCTGTGTGGCGGATAACTCATCGGAAGCATATCGAGGGAGAGCTGATGACGGCCGTGAATATCGACCCGGACAAGATAGCGCGGACGCATGAGCTGATCCGCGACCATGTTCGCCATACGCCGGTCGCAAAGATCGATCTCCGCGACTTCGGCGGCCCAACCCTTGCGGTGGATCTGAAGCTCGAACTGCTGCAGCATTCCGGCTCGTTCAAGGTCCGCGGCGCCTTTACCAACCTCTTGACTCGCGACGTGCCGCCAGCCGGGGTGGTTGCGGCCTCCGGGGGCAATCATGGCGCTGCAGTTGCCTATGCGGCCATGCGGCGCGGCGTGCCGGCGCATATCTTTGTGCCGAGCGTCGCCTCTCAAGCCAAGATCGACCTTATTCGCTCCTATGGCGCCGAACTCGTTGTCGGCGGCGACCGGTACAATGATGCGCTGGCGGCCAGCGAAGTCTATATGGGAAAGAGCGGCGCGCTCGCCATTCATGCCTATGACCAGGTCGAAACGCTGCTCGGCCAGGGGACGCTCGGCAAGGAAATCGAGGAGGATCTGCCTGTCATGACGACGCTGCTCGTGGCTGTCGGCGGCGGCGGCCTGATCGGCGGCATTGCCGCCTGGTTCCGCGGGCGGGTGAAGATCGTCGCGGTGGAGTCGGATGGCGCGCCGACGCTTTACGAAGCCTTCAAGGCCGGCAGGCCGGTCGATGCCCCGGCGGGCGGCATAGCGGCGGATTCGCTGGCGCCGAAGCAGGTCGGGCAGATGATGTTTCCGATCGCCGAAAAATTCGTCGAACCGCCGGTGCTGGTATCCGACGCGGAAATCCTGGCCGCGCAGAAGGCGCTCTGGGCCGGTCTGCGGGTCGTGGCGGAGCCTGGCGGAGCTGCCGCTTTCGCAGCCCTGCTTTCCGGCAAGTACGTCCCGGGCCCTCAGGAAAAGGTTTGCGTCCTCGTTTGCGGCTCCAACACAACGGCTGTCAAGTTCGCTTGACGCTCCGCCGGCTTCCATTCCGCATGTCCTGGCGATAATCCTGTGACATGTTCCACCTGCAGCAATCCGCCACCTTCGAGCAGATCGTCAAGAAGAGCCGGTTCATGGCGACTGCGCTTGCCGTCGAGACAGAGGACGAGGCGAAAGCTGCGATCGCCGCACACAGCCAGGCCGCCGCCAACCACAATTGCTGGGCTTGGCGGATCGGCATGGCCTACCGGTTTTACGACGATGGAGAGCCGAGCGGCACGGCAGGCAAGCCGATCCTTGCAGCCATAGACGGCCAGTCGCTCGACAAGACGCTGGTTATCGTCACCCGCTGGTTCGGCGGCATTCTGCTTGGCAGCGGCGGCCTCATGCGCGCCTATGGCGGCACGGCCGCTGCCTGCCTGAAGACCGCACCTCTCCTGGAGGTAAAGCCCGCCGTCCAGGCCGGCGTCAGCCTGGAATTCAGCGATCTCGCGCGGGTCAAGGCACGGCTGCAGGCCGTCGCAGACCTCGAAATCGCTGAGGAGCGGTTTACCGAAACCGGGGCGGATCTCGTCCTTCGCCTGCCTGCCGCCACACTTGAAATCGTCAGCCGCCTGATTTGCGATCTGACCAGCGGACGATCTGAACTGCTGTACGCCTGACTGCCGATATCAGGCCGCCTTGGCGACCTGATATTCCTTGATCGCCACCATCTTGATGGCCGGGAAGCGTTCCGCCTCGTAGCGCAAGGAAAAGCTGTCCTGGGCCAGGAAGACCGGGTCGCCGTCCAGGTCGCGGGCGATATCGCCGCGCTTGACGGTGAGAAACTTTTCAAGCTCCGCAGGCTGGTCCGAGGAAATCCAGCGGCAAACGGAAAAACGCGACATTTCGAACGAGACCGGCAGGGTATATTCCGCCGACAGCCGCTCCTTCAACACGTCGAGCTGCAAGGCGCCGACGACGCCGACAATGGCAGGCGATCCGTCTTCCGGCGAAAACAGCTGCACGACGCCTTCTTCGGCCATCTGCTGCAGCGCTTCCTTCAGCTTCTTCGCCTTCATGGCATCTTCAAGTCGCACACGGCGAAGGATTTCCGGCGAAAAGTTCGGCACGCCCTGGAAAACCAGTTGCTCGCCTTCGGTCAGCGTGTCGCCGATCCTGAGCGTGCCGTGGTTCGGAATGCCGACCACATCGCCGGCATAGGCGGTGTCGGCGATGTGACGTTGAGACGCAAAGAAAAACTGCGGCGCGGTAAGGCCCAGCTGCTTGCCGGTGCGAGCCAGCCGTGCCTTCATGCCGCGCTCCAGCTTGCCCGAGCAGATGCGGGCAAACGCGATGCGGTCGCGGTGGTTCGGGTCCATGTTGGCCTGAATCTTGAAGACGAAGGCGGTCATCTTGTCGTCCGTGGCATGCACGGTGCGGGTATCTGCTACCTGGTCACGCGGCGGCGGTGCAAAATCAGCCAACGCGTTGATCAGATCGCGAACGCCCAGATTGCGCAGTGCCGAACCGAAGAAGACCGGCGTCAGGTGGCCTTCGAGAAATGCCTGCTGGTCGAACGGGCGACAGGCTTCCCTGGCCAGTTCCACTTCATCAACGAACGCGGCGCGTTCATTTTCCGGCAGGCGGTCGGCCACGGCCTGCGGACCGTTAACCGTCACCGACTCTTCGCTGTCGGGACCGCGCACCCGGTTTCCGGCCAGGTGATACGTGCCGCAGAAACTTTTGGAACGGCCGATCGGCCAAGTGATCGGAGCCGTGTCCAGCGCCAGCTTTTCCTCGACCTCGTCGAGAACTTCGAAGATGTCGCGGCTTTCACGGTCCATCTTGTTGACGAAGGTGATGATCGGGATGTCGCGCATGCGGCAGACTTCGAACAGCTTCAGTGTCCGCGGCTCGATCCCCTTGGCCGCATCGATGACCATGATCGCCGCATCCACGGCCGTCAGCGTACGATAGGTATCGTCGGCAAAATCTTCGTGGCCGGGCGTATCGAGGATGTTGAAGACTTTATCGTCATATTCGAAGGTCATCACCGAGGTCACGACCGAGATGCCGCGTTCGCGCTCGATCTTCATCCAGTCGGAGCGCGTCTGGATCCGATCCTTCTTGGCCTTGACCTCACCGGCAAGCTGGATGGCGCCGCCGAACAGCAGCAGCTTTTCCGTCAGTGTCGTCTTACCGGCATCGGGGTGGGCGATAATCGCGAATGTGCGGCGGCGAGAGACTGCCTCGGCAATGGTTTCAGGCATTTTGCAAGATCCTTCAAGTTGCCGCGTATCTAGCGACTCAAGCCCCAATATGCAATTGACCGCTCAGTCGGAGGAGTTTTCCATGCGCGATGTCATCGGCCCAAGTCTCCATCTGATCCGCTTGCCGCACGCCGCCGGCCTGGAGCTACCGTCCTACGAGACGGCTGGCGCCGCCGGCATGGACCTGCGTGCGGCCGTGGAGGACGATGCGGTGCTCGAGATCCCACCGGGAAAGCGGGCGCTGGTACCGACCGGCTTCATCATGGAAATTCCGCAAGGCTATGAGGCTCAGATCCGGCCACGCTCCGGTCTGGCCTTCAAGAACGGCATTACCTGCCTCAACACGCCCGGAACGATCGACAGCGATTACCGCGGCGAAGTTAAGGTGCTGTTGATCAACCATGGCGAGGAAAGCTTCCGGGTGACCCGCGGAATGCGCATCGCCCAGATGGTGATCGCGCCGGTGACGCAAGTGCAGGTCCGGGAGATCAACGAAACCACCGCCACCGCCCGCGGCGCCGGTGGTTTTGGCTCCACGGGCGTCTGACGAGTGGACAGGACGGGTACCGCCCTGCCCGCGCGCATGCTCACTTCTGACGGCGGGTGATCTCGAACAGGAACCAGTGGCGGCGCTCCGTTTCGTCGATCCAGTTTTCGAGCAGGCTCGCCGTTGCGACGTCGTTATGCTCGTCGCAGAGTTCGTGCGTTTCGCGCATGAACGCAACCAGTTGCTTGTTGTCGTCACGCAGCTCGGCCATCATGTCTTCCGGCGTCACGAAATCTGCATCATTGTCCTCCAGCCGCTGCAGGCGCGAGGCCTGGCCGACGGAGCGTAGCGTCGTGCCGCCGATCTTGCGGGCGCGTTCCGCCAAATCGTCCGTCATCGCAAAGATCTGCACGGAATGCTCGTCGAGCAGCAGATGATAGTCGCGAAAATGCGGCCCGGACATATGCCAATGAAAGTTCTTGGTCTTCACATAAAGCGCGAAAACATCGGCCAGCAGCGTGGTCAGGGCAGCGGCTATGTCGGTCACGGCATTGTCGCCGAGATCGGATGGCGTGGAAAGTGCAGCGGTCTTCCGCTTCTTGTTGTCAGAATCAGACATGGGTCCAAACCTATTGATGATCAAAATGAACGACCGCAACTGCGGTCTCTGCTTAAGGTGCCGCAGTCGCCGCGCTTTTCAATGCGCATGCCTGGCGCAGCCCGAAATCTGCAGAGTTTCCGGCCACAACCCCGGCGCTACGCAACCCTGAAGGCGCCTTGCAATCAGGCTCGACAGACTGGCATCGCCGCGCCTTTCGTCCTATCTTCCATCCAACAGCATTGTCTTATCCAGGGGATCCACATGTCGAAGAAGCCCGGCCGCGGCCGCATCTATTCCTCCATCACGGAAACCATCGGCGACACGCCGATCGTGCGCCTCGACAAGCTGGCAAGAGAAAAAGGCGTGCAAGCCAACCTTCTGGCCAAGCTGGAATTCTTCAACCCAATCGCATCCGTCAAGGACCGCATCGGCGTGGCGATGATCGAGAGCCTAGAAGCCGAGGGCAGGATCATGCCGGGCAAGACGACGCTGGTGGAGCCCACCTCCGGCAATACCGGCATTGCGCTCGCCTTCGCCGCGGCCGCCAAGGGTTATAAGCTGATCCTCACCATGCCCGAAACCATGTCGGTCGAGCGCCGCAAGATGCTGGCGCTGCTCGGTGCCGAACTGGTGCTGACCGAAGGCGCGAAGGGCATGAAGGGGGCGATTGCCAAGGCCGAGGAACTGGCGGCCTCCTTGCCGGATGCCATTATTCCGCAGCAGTTCGAAAATCCCGCTAACCCGGAAATCCATCGCCAGACGACCGCCGAAGAAATCTGGAACGATACGGAGGGCAAGATCGACATCTTCGTTTCGGGCATCGGCACGGGAGGCACGATCACCGGCGCCGGCCAGGTGCTGAAAAGCCGCAATCCGAACCTGAAGATCATTGCGGTTGAACCGGCAGAATCCCCGGTTCTATCCGGCGGCCAGCCTGGCCCGCACAAGATCCAGGGGATCGGCGCCGGCTTTGCGCCGAAAATCCTCGACACCCACATCTATGACGAGGTGGTCACCGTCAACAGCGCCGAGGCCATGGACATGGCCCGCCTCGTCGCGAGGCTGGAAGGCGTGCCAGTCGGCATTTCTTCCGGCGCCGCCTTGACGGCCGCAGTGCAAATCGGCAGCCGGCCGGAAAATGCCGGCAAGAACCTCGTCGTCATCATCCCATCCTTTGCCGAACGCTATCTTTCGACGGCCCTGTTCGAAGGCCTGGGTGGGTAAACTCTCCGACCGCCGAAAGGGCGCTCGGGCGTCCTTTCATGTCTGCATCAAGACGGGAAAGCACAGCGGACCTGGCGGGAGATCGGTGCCCCGCCAGAACATAAAGGATTGGTGGTCATTCTCCATCTTCAGCGGACGCGAACACCCTGCCGCCGGCGGCAGGAAGCCGAGCTTCATGCGGGAACTGCCAACCGCTCGCTTGCCATACGGTAGGAGATCGCCTCTGCAAGATGGATGCGTCCGACCGTATCCTTGTCGTCCAGATCCGCCAATGTGCGCGCCACTTTCAGGACCCGATGATAGCCGCGAGCTGAAAACTTGAGCTTTTCCGCCGCGTCGCGCAGCAATTGCAGGCCATTGGCATCCGGCTCCGCCAATGTTTCGATCAGCGATGTGGAGCATCGCGCATTGGTCAGCATGGATGGCGAACCGGCATGTTCGAACCGCTCCCTTTGGCGCTCGCGCGCCGCTGCAACGCGCTTGGCGACATCGGCGCTCTTTTCCGCCGCCATCGGCCGGATCAGATCTGCTGCCGACACGGCCGGCACGTCGATGCGGATATCGATCCGGTCCATTAGCGGACCAGAAATGCGGCCTTGATAGTCGCTCGCGCAACGCGGACCGCGGGCGCAGGAATGTCCAGGCTCGCCGGCCATGCCGCAACGGCAGGGATTCATGGCCGCGACCAGCTGGATGCTCGCCGGATAGGAAACCCGATGATTGGCCCGGGCGATGACGCATTCGCCGCTTTCCAGCGGCTGGCGCAGGGCATCCAGCACCTGCGGCGAGAATTCTGGAAATTCGTCGAGAAACAGGATGCCATGATGGGCAAGCGAGGCTTCGCCCGGCTTTGCCCGCAGACCGCCGCCGACCAGGGCCGCCATGGTGGCGGAATGATGCGGCGCACGATAGGGCCGGCGATCCGAAAGCTTGCCGCCGGAAAGCTGGCCGGCAATCGAATGGATCATCGACACTTCCAGAAGCTCCGGCGCCGACAAGGGCGGCAGGATGGACGGCAGCCGTGCGGCCAGCATGGATTTGCCCGAGCCCGGCGGCCCGACCATCAGCAGATTGTGGCCACCCGCGGCTGCCACTTCCAAGGCCCGCTTGGCGCTTTCCTGCCCCTTGATGTCGGCGAGGTCGGGAAGATTGCCGGGCGCTGCCCGGATCGCTGGCTGCGGCCTCGAAATGACCTGCGTACCGCGGAAATGATTGGCCAGGGCAATCAGGCTGCGCGGCGCGATGATATCGATATCGGCACCCGCCCAGGCCGCTTCGGCGCCGCTGTCGGCCGGGCAGATCAGCCCCTTCCCCAGCGCATTGGCACCGATGGCCGCAGGCAGAGCGCCGGCAACCGGCGCAAGCGTGCCGTCGAGGTTCAGTTCGCCCAGCACGATGTAACCGCTTAAAGCATCGCCGGGGATCGCGCCCAGTGCCGCCATCAATCCGAGCGCAATGGGAAGGTCGAAATGCGAGCCCTCCTTTGGCAGGTCGGCCGGCGCCAGATTAACCGTCACCTTTTTGGGCGGCATGGCAAGACCGGAGGCATGCAGCGCCGCCTGGACCCTCTCCCGGCTTTCAGCCACCGCCTTGTCCGGCAGGCCGACGATATGCATGTTGATCTTGCCCGGGCCGACCATGACCTGCACGTCGACCGGAACTCCTTCAATGCCCTGGAATGCAACCGTACCGACGCGTGCAACCATGTCGAACCGCCCCCAACATCATGTTCGGACGGCAGCGCCACACGCTGTCCGTGCCTTAAGATTGCAATCTGGCACGGAGATGGGAATAAAACAAGAACACTGCCTGAAGTATTTCGCGCAACGGCTGCATTATGCGTGCGCAGGTTGAGCTGCTAGAACGGGTCCGGGCAGAACGAAAAAGAGCTTCACCTGCGCTTGGCTTCGATCGCGTCCCACAGCAAGGCCGCCACGTCGGCGCCGCCGAACTTCTTGACTTCGCGAATGCCGGTGGGCGACGTGACGTTGATCTCGGTCATGTAGTCGCCGATGACGTCGATGCCGACGAAAAGGAAGCCGCGTTCGCGCAAGGAGGGGCCAATGCGGGCGCAGATTTCCTTTTCGCGCGGCGTGATCTCGGTTGGCTCCGCCCGGCCGCCGACATGCATATTCGAGCGGCTGTCGTGCTCGGCGGGCACGCGGTTGATGGCGCCGACCGGCTCGCCATCGACGAGCAGGATGCGCTTATCTCCTTTGCGCACGGCCGGCAGATAGGCCTGGGCTATATAAGGCTCGCCGCGATACATCTGGCCGAACATTTCCAGAAGCGAGGTGAAGTTGCGGTCGTCTCGGGCGGAGTGGAAAACGCCGGCGCCGCCATTGCCGTAAAGCGGCTTCAGGATGATGTCTCCGAGTTCGTCGCGGAAGCGGGCGATTTCCACCGGGTCACGGGAAATCAGGGTCGCCGGCATGAGGTCGGCGAATTCGGTCACGAAGATCTTCTCCGGCGAATTGCGCACCCAGGCGGGATCGTTGACCACCAACGTCTTCGGGTGAATCCGTTCCAGGAGATGGGTCGAGGTGATGTAGCCCATGTCGAAGGGCGGATCCTGGCGCAGATGCACCACGTCCATGTCGGAAAGATCGATACGCTGCCTTTCTCCGAGCGTGAAATGATCGCCCCTGACGTCGCGCACGGTCAGCGCCTCGACGGCGGCAAAGATCTTGCCGTCGCGCATGGTCAGCCGGTCGGGCGTGTAATGGAAGAGTTCGTAGCCGCGTTCTTGCGCTTCCAGCGCCATGGCAAAGGTGGAATCCCCGGCAATGTTGAGGCCGGAAACATGGTCCATCTGGAATGCGACTTTGCGGATCTTCGCCATGACGTGAGGTCCCCTGAAATTGGCTCGCCTGATGTAGGATGACGAGCCACCAAAGGCAACCGGTTCTGCCGTGCTAGCTGCGGCCGATCAGGCGCTTGATCTTCCTGCGCAAAAGATCACCCATCCGGTGCAGAAGGGCGATCGGCGCAGGCAACGGCCGGCGCATGAAGGCCACCTTCTTCACATAGCGCTCGACGCTCCATGTGGCCCAGGTACCGGCCTTGAAATAGCCGACGTCACCAGCACGCAAGATCCGCTCATGGCCTTGCTCATCGACGACATGGACCTCGCCTTCGAGAATGAAGACTGTTTCGTCCCAGCCGAAATACCAGCGGAAGGCGCCCGCCGTGCAATCCCATATGCCGGTGACGGCATATCGATCATCCGCTTTCGAATGAACGGCAGTGCGCGCCTGAGGATCGCCGGACAGGATCCAGGCCGGCTTGATCGGTGAAGGCGCCATTTCCAGAAGATCCACGGATGTCCCGATGAAGGACCGGCTGGCGGGCCGCTCGAAAGGAGATGTCCGATACCGGATGGCAAGCGCTGCCGCACTCGCTGCGATCACATGCCAGCTCATATTATCCCCCCGCAAGCTGCCTCGTTCGGCGTAAGCTAGCGGGCAAGCGTAAGCTTGAAGTTGAGGCGGACCGGACAATTTTAACGATCGGCCTCAAACCTCGTACGACAGGCTAGAGGACAGGCTCCGGGGGAGCCAGTTTCGCTTCGGCCGGCACATGGCCGGGTATGCGCTTGCCGGTTTCGAAGGAAAAGAAGTGCAGCCGCCGGATATCCACCGCGATGCGCATTTCCGGCAGGAGTTCCATTTCAGGCGAAACGGCAGCGGTAATGGGTTGGTCTCCGACCAAACCGTGGATCAGCCTTTGGGCTCCCAGCTCTTCGGCGTAGTCGAGCCGGAAAGGCAGGCTTTCCTCATCGGCGCGCGCAATGCGCAGATCTTCCGCCCGCACGCCCACGGTGACGGTACCGGACGCAGGTGTGTAGCCTTGGAGGTCGATCATGGCCGGGCCGATCGCCAGCTTGTCGCCATGCAGTTCGCCCTTGACGAGGTTCATGGCCGGTGAGCCAATAAAACTTGCCACGAATGTGGAGGCTGGCGCGTGATAGACTTCCAGCGGCGCACCGATCTGCTCGATCCGGCCGCCGTTGAGGACCACCAGTTTGTCAGCGAGTGTCATCGCCTCCAACTGGTCATGGGTGACGTAGATGGATGTCGTGCCGAGCCGGCGCTGCAGACGCTTTATTTCGCCGCGCATGGAAACACGCAGCTTGGCGTCGAGGTTTGACAAGGGCTCGTCGAACAGAAACACCGCTGGCTTGCGCACGATGGCACGCCCCATGGCGACGCGCTGGCGCTGGCCACCGGACAGCGCCCGCGGCTTGCGGTCCAGATATTGGCCGATTTCCAGCATGCGGGCCGCCTCGTTCACCCGGGCATCGATCTCCGCCTTCGGCGTCTTGCGGTTCTTCAGTCCGTATTCGAGGTTCTGGCGCACCGTCATATGCGGGTAAAGCGCATAGTTCTGGAACACCATGGCTATGTCGCGTTCTGCCGGCTCGATCTTGTTGACGACGCGATCGCCGATCTTCACCTGTCCCTCTGAGATGGTCTCCAGTCCGGCAATCATGCGCAGAAGCGTTGACTTGCCACAGCCCGACGGCCCGACCAGCACGATGAACTGACCATCGGCAATGGTCAGATTGACATCGGTGACTGCGCGCACGCCGCCGGTATAGATCTTGCTGACATGTTCGACATCGATGGAAGCCATTGTTATTTCTCCGTTTCTGTCAGGCCGCGGATGAACAGCCGCTGCATGAAGACGACAACGAGGATGGGGGGAAGCATGGCGAGAACCGCTCCGGCCATGACGAAATTCCACGGAATGGTGCCGTCCTGCGCGGTGACCATGCGCTTCATGCCCATCATCAGGGTGTAATAGCCGGTATCGGTCGTCACCAGCAGCGGCCAGAGATACTGGACCCAGCCGTAGATGAAGAGGATGACGCAGAGCGCCCCGATATTGGTTCGCGACAAGGGAAGCAGGATGTCCCGGAAGAACTTCATCGGCCCCGCCCCGTCGACGCGGGCCGCTTCCAGAATTTCATCTGGAACGGTCATGAAGAACTGCCGGAACAGGAAGGTCGCGGTTGCCGAGGCAATCAAGGGAATGGTGAGCCCGGCCCAGGAATTCAGCATGCCCAGATCCGCGACGATCTTGTAGGTGGGAAGGATGCGCACTTCGACGGGCAGCATCAGCGTCACGAAGATGATCCAGAAGGCGAGCACCCGGAAGGGAAACCGGAAGTAAACGATCGCAAAGGCGGACAGGATGGAAATGGCAATTTTACCCGCCATGATGGCCAAGGCCATGATCAGTGAATTCATGGCCATATGAGAATAGTTCGGAAGGCCGTTTGCCGCCGATGCGCCGGTCAGGATCTGGCTGTAGTTCTCGATGAAATGCGAGCCCGGCAGAAGCGGCACCGAGCCGGTCAGCAGCGTTTGAAGGTCGTGGGTCGACGCAATCACCGCCACATAAACGGGCAGCGCGACCACGGCGAAGCCCAGAAGCAGGAAGGCATGGGTGAGGAAGGTCAGGAAAGGGCGGTTTTCAACCATGGGTGATCCTCAATATTGCACCCGTCGTTCGACATACCGGAACTGCACGAAGGTCAAAACCATCACGATCAGCATCAGCAGCACCGATTGGGCCGAGGACGAACCGAGATTGAGGCCGACGAAGCCGTCCTGATAGACCTTGTAGACCAGGGTCGTGGTCGATTGTGCCGGTCCCCCGGTCGTCGTCGCATCGATGATCGGAAAGGTGTCGAACATCGCGTAGTTCACATTGATGATGAACAGGAAGAAGGTGGTGGGCGAAAGCAGCGGCAGCGCAATGGTGAAGAACCGCTTCACCGGCCCCGATCCGTCGATCGCCGCGGCCTCCATCAGCGCATGCGGCACCGACTGGAGCCCTGCCAGGAAGAACAGGAAATTGTATGAAATCTGCTTCCAAGCTGCGGCGATGATGATCAGGATCATGGCATGGGTGCCGTTGAGGTCATGATCCCAGCGGATGCCGAACTTGGACAGGTAGAAGGGCAGGATGCCGGTCGAGCTATTGAACAAAAACCACCAGAGGACGCCGGCGATCACCGGGGCAACGGCATAAGGCCATACGAGAAAGGTGGTATAGATCCGGGACGAGCGGGTAACGCGGTCGACGGCGGCCGCGAAGGCGAGGCCAAGCCCCATGGAAAGGACCGTAACGGCAACTGCAAAGATCCCCGTGCGCCAGAGCGCGTCGAGATAGTTCGGATCCGTGAGCAGCCGACGATAGTGGTCAAGACCGACAAAGACGGTGGAGAAGCCGAAGGGATCCTCGCGCTCGACGGAAGACTTGAACGCCTGGGCAGCCGGCCAGATGAAAAACACGAGGGTGATGATCAGCTGCGGCGCCAGGAGGAGATAGGGCAGCAGCCTGTTGTTGAAGGTTGTTCTTTTGGTGTCCATTTTTCCCCTGCTACTCCGCTACGACAGCCAAGGCCGGGCCGGCAATGCCGGCCCGGCCTCTTGAGCGACCTGGCCGTCGATCAGTTGGAGTTGGCGGACTGGAACTCGCGCAGAAGCTGGTTGCCGCGCGTTACAGCGCTGTCCAGAGCCTGCTTGGCGTCCTTCTTGCCAGACAGCAGAGCCTGAAACTCCTCGTCTACAACCGTACGGACCTGCGCGAAGTTGCCGAACCGTACGCCCTTGGAATTTGCCGAAGGCGTGCCGCGCATGATCTGCTTGATCGAGACGTCGGCACCCGGGGTCTTGTCGTAATACCCCTGCTTCTGGCCGTATTCATAGGCGGCGTTGGTGATCGGCAGATAGCCGGTGAACTGGTGCCAGTCGGCCTGGACTTCCGGCTTCGACAGGTAGGAGAAGAACTTGGCGACACCCTTGTAGGTGGCATCGTCCTTGCCGTTCAGAACCCAGAGGGTCGCGCCGCCGATGATGGAGTTCTTCGGCTCCTTGATTTCGTCGTCGTAATAGGGAAGCGGAGCAAAGCCAGGCGTAAAGCTCTTGGCATTGTTGACGACGCCGGCGCGGCCGCCGGACGAGTTCATGGTGATGGCACATTCCTGAGCGAAGAACATCGAAGCTGCCTGGTCGCCGGCGACTGGGCCACCATACTTGAACAGTCCCTCGTCCTGCCACTTCTTCAGGTTCGCCCAGTGCTTGACCTGCAGCGGGCCGTTGAATTCGAATTTCGTGTCCAAGCCACCAAAGCCGTTGTCGAGCGAGCCGAAAGGCTTGTCGTGAATGGCGGAAAGATTTTCGGTCTGGACCCAGGTGATCCAGGCGGAGGTGAAACCGCACTTCGCGGCGCCGGATGTCACGATCTTCCTGGAGAATTCCTCGACCTCTTTCCAGGTCTTCGGAGCCACTTCCGGATCAAGGCCAGCCTTCTTGAAGACATCTTTGTTGTAATACATGATCGGTGTCGACGAGTTGAACGGGAAGGACAGGATATTGCCCTGCGTATCCGAGTAGTAGCCGGTTACCGGTCCCAGGAACGACTTCGGCTCGAAGCTTTCGCCCTGATCCTTCATCAGCTTGTAGACCGGGTATACGGCGCCCTTGGCCGCCATCATCGTGCCGGTGCCGACTTCGAAAACCTGGACGATGGCCGGCTGCTGCTTGGCACGGAATGCAGCGATGGCGGCATTGAGGGTTTCCGGATAGCTTCCCTTATAGGTCGGAACGACCTTGTATTCGGTCTGGCTCTCGTTGAACTTCTGGGCCACTTCCTCGAGCTTCTTGCCGAGCTCGCCGCCCATGGCATGCCACCAGGTAACTTCGGTCGCGGCAAGCGACGAGCCTGCGGATAGAAGGACCGCGAGCGCGGCCGCTGAATAGGTCTTGAACATTGATGATCTCCTCTCCCACTTCCGGGGATGAGGATGGCAATACGGCTGGCATATGACAAGACCGTAACATAAATGTTTCAGATTTATGACAGAAGCTGAGCGCTCAGAACGCGTCAGGGAAATGACGCGGCAGGCGCCAAGGCAGGACTGCGATCACATCGTAGCGCTGGGAGAGTTGTGCGGCGTCGCCACGTGTGGAAAGCCAGCGATCACTGGCTGCGCGGATACGGTGCTGGGATTCGAAACTGACAGCGTCGACCGCCTGTTGCTGGCCTGCCCGTGCCTTGACCTCGACGAAGGCGACAATATCCCCTTTGCGAGCGATGAGGTCTATTTCTCCAAGCTTAGTCCGGTATCGGACAGAAAGAATGCGGTAGCCTTTTAGAACCAGGTAGACTGCTGCGACGAGTTCGGAAACACGCCCCCGGCGCTGCGCCCTTTGGCGTTCGGTCTTTCCTCTCGGCGCCCGAGCGCTATTGGTTCCCGCCATCTTCGCCCTTCAAGCCAAGCAGCCGTTGATACAGATCCTTGCGCGACAGGCCGGTCAGCCTCGCAGCCTCGGCAGCCGCCTTTGCTGTCGGCATGGTGGCTGAAAGCTCGCGCAGAAGCACGTCCACTTCGACAGCGCCTGGCACGTCGTCGAAATCGGGCGGTGCGACGAGAAGCACGATCTCCCCCTTCACGACGCGGTCGCCGCCGTAATAATCCGCAAGCTCCTCAAGAGTGCCGCGGCGAAATTCCTCGAAGGTCTTGGTCAGTTCGCGTGCGATGCAGGCCCGCCGCCCGCCGCCGAGGACGGCAGCCGCCGAAGCGAGCGCTGCACCGATGCGATGAGGCGATTCAAAAAATAGCAAGGTTGCCGGGACCTTCGAAAGCTCGGCCAGCCGGTCACGCCGCCCCTTCTCCTTGACCGGGAGAAAGCCCGCAAACAGAAATGTATCGGATGGCATGCCGGATCCGACCAGGCCGGCCAGCGGTGCCGAGGCGCCGGGTATGGGCACGACCCGATGGCCGGCTTCGATCGCCATCTGCCCCAGCCGGTAACCGGGATCGGACACCAAAGGCGTTCCAGCATCCGAGACCAGCGCCACCGACTTGCCTTCCTCGAGCGCTGCAATCAGCTTCGGGCCCACTTCGTCGGAATTGTGCTCGTGATAAGCGTAAGGGCGGTTGACGATGCCATAGCGGTCAAGAAGGACCCGCGTCACCCGCGTATCTTCGCAAGCAAGCACGTCTGCCCCACCCAGCGTCTCGAGCGCCCTCAGCGTAATGTCGCCGAGATTGCCGATCGGCGTGGCGACGAGATAAAGCGCAGGCTCCAGCGGCCTTGCCGGCACAAACACATTGGCGACACGATAGCCGCGCTGGATCTTCGGTTCGTCAGTCACGGGATGTCAGGTCGATATCAGGGATCATGGCCTGTTATGGTCGAGGCGTTTCGGTTCGGCAAGTAAACCATCGGCAAGTTTATGCATTTGAGCCGTTCCGCCAGTGGATTGGTCTGGCGTCAGGCCGTTCGCCTCTTGCTTTTGCCGGTCGATCTCTGCCATTTTGCCGGTCCATGTCATCCGGCTTCCCAAAAGCCGCAGAATATCAGGCGTTCCGGCAGGCCGGACCGCCACGGTCGAAAGCGATAGCGTCCATGCGTATTACTCTTGAGCGGTCCAACCTTTTGAAGTCGCTGAACCACGTCCACAGGGTGGTGGAGCGGCGCAACACCATTCCGATCCTGTCCAACGTGCTGCTGCGTGCCTCCGGCGCCAATCTGGACCTCAAAGCGACCGACCTTGATCTGGAAATCACCGAAGCAGTGCCGGCGATGGTGGAACAGGCCGGCGCGACGACCGTACCGGCGCATCTGCTTTATGAAATCGTCCGCAAGCTTCCCGACGGGTCGGAAGTGCTGCTCGCCACCAATCCGGATGGCGGATCCATGACCGTTCAGTCCGGCCGGTCGAAGTTTTCGCTGCAATGCCTGCCGGAAGCCGATTTCCCCGACCTGACGGCCGGCAGCTTCAGCCATACCTTCAAACTGAAGGCCACTGACCTGAAGATGCTGATCGACCGGACGCAGTTTGCGATCTCGACGGAAGAAACCCGCTATTACCTGAACGGCATCTTCTTCCACACAATCGAGGACAAGGGTGCGCTGAAGCTGCGCGCAGTGGCCACCGACGGCCACCGCTTGGCCCGCGCCGATGTCGATGCCCCTGCCGGTTCGGAAGGCATGCCGGGCATCATCGTTCCGCGCAAGACGGTGGGCGAATTGCAGAAGCTGGTGGACGATGCGGAAGCGGTGGTCACCGTGGAGCTTTCGGACGCCAAGATCCGCCTGTCGATCGGCGGCATCGTCATGACATCGAAGCTGATCGACGGTACATTCCCGGATTACCAGCGGGTCATTCCGACCGGCAATGACAAGGAAATGCGCGTCGATTGCCAGAGCTTTACCAAAGCCGTCGACCGCGTTTCGACCATTTCTTCCGAACGCGGCCGTGCGGTGAAACTGTCCCTAACCGATGGCCAGCTCATGCTGACGGTCAACAATCCGGATTCCGGCAGCGCCACGGAAGAAGTCGCCGTCGGCTACGATAACGACCCAATGGAAATCGGCTTCAACGCAAAATACCTGCTCGACATCACGGCGCAGCTTTCCGGTGAAGATGCAATCTTCATGCTGGCAGATGCCGGCTCGCCGACCCTGGTGCGTGATACGGCTCATGAAGATGCGCTCTACGTGCTGATGCCGATGCGCGTTTAGACCTGAAGAAGGCGGCAGGGAACCGGCCGCCTTCTTCTTTGACCTCTTCCGCCTGCGACATTTATCCTTGTCTTTGCGGCATGCGAGGTCCAGTTACAATGAAGCAAGGGAGAAGAAGCGTCATGGAACTACGCCTGAAGGAGCGGCTTGGCCGCAAGTTCGACGAGGAGCTTCGCTTCTTCAAAGGCTGGATCGATGGCCCGAAACAGGTCGGCGCCATTCTGCCGACCTCCTCGGTGACGGCCAGGCGTATGGCAAGCGTCATCGATCCCGCGTCCGGCCTTCCGGTGCTTGAACTCGGTCCTGGGACCGGCATCATCACCAAAGCCATTCTCAAGCGCGGCATTGCGCCTCAAAATCTTGTTTCAATCGAATACTCAACGCCGTTCTACCACCACCTGACGAGAAGCTTTCTGGGTGTCAACTTTATCAACGGCGATGCCTTCGATCTCGACGCGACACTGGCGTCCCTTAAGGACACGAGATTCGACTGCGTCATCTCGGCGATCCCGCTCCTGAGCTTTCCGATGGAGCGACGGATCGCGCTTCTGGAAGACCTTCTTGACCGGCTTCCGCCGGGGCGGCCGGTGATCCAGATCACCTATAGTCCCGTTTCGCCGATCGTCGCCAACCCGGACCGCTACCGGATCAAGCATTACGACTTCGTCATGCGCAATATTCCGCCTGCCCAGCTCTGGACCTATTCGCGCGGCTGACATGACATTCGGTCTCTACATCACCCACCCGCAGGTTCGTATCGATGCCGATGTGCCGGTTCCGCAATGGGGTCTGTCCGACATCGGCCGGGCGCGGGCCGAACAGGCTGCGCAGGCCGACTGGGCCGGAAAGTTGCGCCGGATCGTCTCCAGCGACGAGGTGAAGGCGATCGAAACCGCGGAACTTCTGGCCGCCGCGGCAGGCGTCCCAGTCGAAATCCTGCACGGCACGCACGAAAACGACCGGTCTGCTACCGGCTTCCTGCCGCCGCCGCAGTTCGAGGAAGCGGCCGACTGGTTCTTCGCCTATCCGGATCAGAGCTTTAAGGGTTGGGAAAGGGCTGTCGACGCTCAGGCCCGTATCGTTTCCGCCGTCAGCACGCTCTTGGACGGTCACGATGCCGAGCTGCCGATCGCCTTTGTCGGCCATGGCGGCGTCGGAACCTTGCTGAAATGCCATCTGCAGGGCCAGGCCATTTCGCGCCGTCATGACCAGCCGGGCGGCGGCGGCAATCTCTTCTGCTTGTCGCTTGCGAACAGAACCGTCTCGTGCGACTGGACGCCATTCGAAAAATGGCAGGGGATATGAAACATGAACGCGCGTGACCGGCTGATCGTGGGCCTCGATATTCCCACCATTGCGCAAGCCGAGACCATGGTGTCGACGCTCGGCGAGACGGTTTCCTTCTACAAGATCGGCTATCAGCTCGCCTTTGTTGGTGGCCTCGAATTCGCCCGAGATCTGGTCAAGGACGGCAAACAGGTCTTTCTCGACATGAAGCTGCTCGACATCGACAACACGGTGGCGAACGGCGTCGAGAATATCGCCAAGATGGGCGTCACCATGCTCACCCTTCATGCCTATCCCAAAGCCATGCGTGCAGCCGTCCAAGCGGCCAAGGGCTCGGATCTCTGCCTGCTGGCGGTGACCGTGCTGACGTCGATGGACGAGCCCGACCTGATCGAGGCCGGCTATGATCATGATCCGCACAGTCTGGTTCTGCGGCGCGCGGAACAGGCGCTTGCCGCCGGCATGGGCGGCATTGTCTGCTCCGCGGAAGAATCGGCGGCCGTGCGAAACATTGTCGGATCCGGCATGGCCGTAGTCACGCCCGGCATTCGTCCGGCAGGCTCGGAGGCAGGCGACCAGAAGCGGGTTATGACACCGGCCGACGCCATCCGGGCCGGATCAAGCCATCTCGTTGTCGGCCGACCGATCGTCAAGGCGGCCGATCCGAAGGCCGCAGCCGAGGCCATTCTTGCCGAAATGCAGTCGGTGCTTTGACAGGCCGTTACCGGCGGCCGGATCGCGCAGTTGCGTTACCGATTGCCTGAAACAATGTTGTTCTCATCCTGATCGAGGATGAGGTTGGGCTCGCCGCCGAGCAGGCCGTTTCCGGTCACAGTATTGTACTGTGCCTCATCATCGGCACTCAGGCCGCTGCCGAATGCCGCCCGCGGCCTGGAGAAACAGTAGAACCTGTTCCCCTGCCGGCTTCCCAACCAGATCGCCGGGCGCGCGCCTGCGACGTCGCGATAATGGAAGATGTTGTTGGCGATGATATTGTGCTGCGGCGCCTGATGCCGAATCGTGCCGCCCTCGCCGCAATTGCGATAAAGAAAGATTCCGCCGCTGACCGGGTTCTCGAACCTGTTGTCTTCGATCCTGTTTTCCGCCGAACCGTCGACAGCCAGCTGTTCCCGCCACAGCGTTCGTAAGTCGAAGAGGTTTGCAAGGATGCGGTTGCGCGCCGATTCCGCATCGAGATAAAGGCCGACCGACCTGCTCGTGCCTGTAAAGGTGGATTTTTCGACCGTTAGTTCCGTCACCCCCGGACCGGCATAGAGCGGGATGTTGCGCTGCGCCACGAACGTGATGTTTTCGAGCCGGATACGGCTTGGGGCGGCAGCCTGGGCTCGCGCCGTATGCCCCGCTGTCAACGACGACTGGCGCACGAGTTCAGCCTCACCATTGCGGCCAAGACCGCGGATATTGATCTCGCCCTTGATGATGCAGTTGCGGATCGTGATATCCACCGGCCGGTCCCAACTGCCGTCATGGCGGCGGACCGATTCAATCAGGACGGCCAAAGC
This sequence comes from Rhizobium deserti, assembly GCF_004358025.1. Lineage (GTDB taxonomy): Bacteria > Pseudomonadota > Alphaproteobacteria > Rhizobiales > Rhizobiaceae > Neorhizobium > Neorhizobium deserti. The sequence goes on from NZ_SMTL01000003.1 coordinate 431,521, forward strand.
AGCGGGAACGGTGCCGTCGAGGGTCGCACCATGGCAGTCAAGCCGGCTGCCGGAAGCGGCGCTGCCCGAATAGACGATCGGCATCGAAATCACATCCGTCGCCGCGAGGGTCAGGTCGCAGGCAATCGAAACCGGCGCGGTCCCAGCGGAAGCCGGCGCCCGCAGTTCCTCATAAACCTCCCTGCCGCAGGCCTTTGGTCCGGCCTTGGCCAGTGCCGGAGCAGCCAGGCACCACAGAAGCAGAATACCTGCCGGCACGAGATAGCGCAAAATCCTCATCATATTGACATGCCCGGGAAATTGACTGAAGTCACCGGAAGAAGAACATCTGCCGGAGGAAATTTCATGGCCAAAGGATATTGGGTGGCACGCGTCGACGTTCGCGACCCGGAGCGCTACAAGGATTACATCGCGGCCGCCAAGCCGGCCTTCGAAAAACATGGCGCCAACTTCCTTGCGCGCGGCGGCGCCATGGCCGAGATGGAAGGTCAGTCGCGGGCGCGCAATGTCATTATCGAATTCCCCTCCATGCAGGCGGCGATCGACTGCTACAATTCGCCCGAATATGCGATCGCCATCAAGATCCGCCAGGAAGTGGCCGACGGCGAGATCGTGGTTCTCGAAGGGCTCTAGGAGCTTTATTATATCTCCCGGATGCAGAAGCGGAACACTTCCACCCGCCAATGGATTCGGCTAAACAACACTCGATCTTTCCCACAACGTCCGGGGCATGCCATGACCGTCAACAACCTCCCGCCACTCGTCACCGTTTTCGGAGGCTCGGGTTTCGTCGGCAGGCATGTGGTGCGTTCGCTGATCCGGCGCGGCTACCGCGTCCGGGTTGCGGTTCGGCGGCCCGATCTGGCGGGCTTCCTGCAGCCGACCGCCTATATCGGCCAGATTTCCCTGGTGCAGGCCAATCTGCGCTACCGCCAGTCGGTCGATCGGGCCGTGGAAGGCGCGTCGCATGTGGTCAACTGCGTCGGCATTCTGTTTGAATCGGGCCGCAACAAGTTCGACGCCGTGCAGGATTTCGGTGCCCGCGCCGTCGCCGAGGCTGCACGCGCGGCCGGCGCCAAGCTCACTCACATCTCCGCCATCGGCGCCGATCCGAACTCGTCCTCCAGCTATGCCCGCTCCAAGGGCCGCGCCGAGGCCGCCATCATGTCGCTCATGCCGGATGCGGTCATCCTGCGCCCGTCCATCGTTTTCGGGCCGGAAGACAGCTTCTTCAACAAATTCGCCGATATGGCCCGCAGCTTCCCGGCCCTGCCGCTGATCGGCGGCGGCAAGACGAGACTGCAGCCGGTCTATGTCGAGGATGTCGCCGAAACGGTCGGCCGGTCGGTCGACGGCACGATTGCCGACGGCATGGTTTATGAACTGGGCGGCGGCGAAGTGATGACGTTCCGCGACTGTCTTGAGACCGTCTTGCGCTTCACCAACCGCGAGCGCCCGCTGGTTTCCCTGCCCTTTGGCGTCGCATCCATGATCGGCAGCCTTGCATCCATGGTGCCGCTTGTTTCCCCGCCGATCACCGCCGATCAGGTCGAACTGCTGAAGGTCGACAATGTCGTGTCGGAAAATGCCGTCGCAGAAGGACGCACGCTGGCCGGGATCGGCATCCATCCGACGCTTGTTGCTTCGGTTCTGCCTTCCTATCTGGTGCGTTACCGGCCCCAGGGCCAGTTCACCAATTCGGGCAAGGCCGCCTGATATTTTTCGCAGACAAGATCTTGTCATTCATTGGCGAACCCGCCGCCAAGGCGGGTATGGCTTTGTTTTGATTGTATTCGCTGAAGCTAATGTGGCACAAAGGCCGCAGTTGTTCGCTACCTTGCGTTAACGCCCGGTTCAGCAAAAAGCTTTATTGAATTTAGCCCAGGCGGCCAATACACAAACGCCAAGATCCTGAACCCGGCTGTGGCAGACACACCCTCATTTGAAAGGCTTTTTCCATGGGCAAGCCTATCGCCCTTTTCTTCGCGTGTGCCGCACTGGTAATCCTCGCGGGTTCCTTCATGGCCCCTAGAACCGACGCGGCCGGCAATCTCGATTGCGCCCCGGCCTATGGGGTGGATCCGTGCAGCACGGCGTCGATCCGCCGGTAAGCCAAAGGCGGCCACTGGCCGCCTTTTTTATTGCCCGGCAGCTTGCGTGGCTGCTAGCTGGGTTATTGGCCGATCACAGGGCGTAGTTCGGTGGCGGCAGCGCCTGCCGGGACAGCATCGCCATCCTGGGGAATATAGTTCATCGCCGCCAGCCCCAGGAGCAGCACGCCGAAGATGATCCGGTAGATGGCGAAGGCGGTGAAGCGGTTGCTTTGGATGTAGGACAGCAGCCATTTGACGGCCACGAAGGCAACCACCGTCGACACGACGAAGGCAATCGCCAGCGACGTCCAGTCTTCATTGGCAGCGCTGCCGTCGCGGATCGTCCTCACCAGCTCGTAGCCGCTTGCTGCATACATGGTCGGGATTCCGACCAGGAAAGCAAATTCGGTCGCCGCGACGCGGCTGCCGGTGCCCGCTAGCATGGCGATGAAGATGGTCGCTCCGGAACGGGATGTGCCGGGGAAGACGCCGGCCACGACCTGGGCTATGCCGACCAGGATCGCGACAAACCAGGTGATCGACGTATAAGGCGGCTTCTTTGCCGCGGCCCATTCGGCAAAGATCATCCAGAAGCCACCGATGATCAGTGCCCATGCGACCGGCGTCGCATTTTCCGGCAGTTCGAAGCCGAGCTTCTTGACGATAATCCCGAGGACGGCGGTGATCAGGAAGGCGACGATCAGCTTGGCGGCATAAAGGCGGTTCTTCGGCTCGCGCCAGCCCAGAAGCAGATCCATCAGCCGCCGCCAGTAGATGATGGTGACGGCGATGATGGCGCCTGCCTGGATGACGATGTTGAACATATCGGAGCGCCGTCCAAGCCATTGCTCCGCAATGATCAAATGACCCGTACTGGAGATCGGCAGGAACTCGGTTATGCCCTCTATGACCCCGAGAAGGGCAGCGTTGATATATTCCATACATGTCTCCGATTGAAATCTGATGGCGGAAATTGCGTTCTGACAAAGGCAGCGGCAGCCGGCTTAAATTGCCTTCAAGGCAAGAAAACGATCCAATAATGTCGTACGGCCATGAAATATCCATGATTGGCAGGGCTTAGGGCGGGTTTCCCGCATCCTTGATCCCCGGTCGAAGCGATAGCGCAATCCTATATCTTTGTTAAATCGCGGTTGGTAGGAAGTTGATGCAGATATCATGTCGTCAAGACGCCAAAAGGCGGACAAAGAAATAATGCCCACACTCTACCATCACTCCATGTCTTCCGCGTCGCGCTTTGTCCGGCTGATCCTCGCCGAATACGGCTTTCACAGCGACCTGGTGGAGGAGCAGCCCTGGGAAAAGCGCCGGGAATTTCTGACGCTCAATCCGGCCGCCACGCTGCCTGTCTATGTGGACGACAATATGCGGGTGCTTTGCGGGCCCGCCGTGCTGATGGAATTTCTTGACGAAACTCATGGCGTGCTGAAGCGCGACCGGCGGCTGCTGGCGGAAGATCCCTGGCAGAGGGCGGAAATTCGCCGCCTGACGGAATGGTTCCTGCAGAAGATGGAGCAGGACGTCACCCGGCCGCTGACCCGGGAACGGGTCTACAAGCTGCAGATGACGGCAGCCCAGGGCGGCGGCGCACCCGATTCCAAGGTTCTGCGCACATCGCGCGCCAATATCCGCCAGCATATGAAATATCTCGCCTGGCTCGCGGGCTCCCGCCCCTGGCTTGCCGGAGACCGGCTGAGCTATGCCGACCTTGCCGCCGCCGCTTCCATCTCCGTGCTCGATTACATGGGCGAGATCGATTGGTCCGAGACGCCGGTCGCCAAGGACTGGTATCAGCGTCTCAAATCGCGCCCTTCCTTCCGGCCGCTGCTTTCCGAGCGCATCCGCGGCCTTACTCCGGTGTCCCATTATGCGGATCTCGACTTCTGAAGGACAAGCCGGCTTTGCCGAAAAAGCGCTTCGCCGGCGCGGCAAGCTGACGGCCTTCATCCGCGAGGAAGCGGCCGCGCAGGGCTTCGATCTCTGCCGCATCACCCGGCCCGACAGCATCCCCAAAGCGCCCGAAAGGCTTGAGACCTTCCTGAGCGACAACCATCACGGCACGATGGACTGGATGTCGGAAACCCGCGAGCGCCGCAGCGATCCGAAGACACTGTGGTCCGAGGTGCGTTCCATTGTCATATTCGGGTTCAACTACGGTCCCGAAGAGGATCCCCGCGACATCCTGGGCAAGCCCGACAAGGCCGCGATATCGGTGTATGCCCGCAACCGCGATTACCACGACGTCATCAAGGGCCGGCTGAAGGAAATCGCCACCCGGTTTGCCGCCCGTGCCGGCGAGGACGTCAAGGTTTTCGTCGACACGGCGCCGGTTATGGAAAAGCCGCTTGCCGAGGCGGCAGGGCTTGGATGGCAGGGCAAGCACACCAATCTTGTCAGCCGTGCCTATGGCTCCTGGCTGTTTCTCGGCAGCCTGTTCACCACCGCCGAACTCGACTTCGACATGGCCGAGAAGGACCATTGCGGCTCCTGCCGCGCCTGTCTCGATGCCTGTCCAACCGCGGCCTTTCCGGCGCCTTACCGGCTGGACGCGCGCCGCTGCATTTCCTACCTCACCATTGAGCACAAAGGGCCGATCGACCCTGCGCTGAGACCGCTGATCGGCAACCGCATCTATGGCTGCGACGATTGCCTGGCCGCCTGTCCGTGGAATAAGTTTGCAGCGAGCGCGTCGGAGATGAAGCTCAAGGCGCGCGAGGACCTCAAGGAGCCCTCGGTAGAATTCCTGCTGACGCTCGACGATGCCGGCTTCCGCTCCTTTTTCAGCGGCTCGCCCGTCAAGCGCATCGGCCGTGACCGGTTCGTCCGCAACGTCCTGATCGCGGCCGGCAATTCCGGCGATGCCGGTCGGATCGAGCAATGCCTGAAGCTTGCCGGCGACCCGTCGCCGACCGTGCGCGGCATGGCCGTCTGGGCCTTGAAACGCCTGATGCTGCCGGAAGAGTTCCTGCGCTTTTCGCAGGCGCATGCAGGCGAGGACGATCCGGACGTGCAAGAGGAATGGCGAATGGCGGGAGCGGCCCAATGAACGTGATGATCTTCGGCTGCGGCTATTCCGGCCAGGCAATTGCCGAGGCATTTCTGCCGGACGCCGAGCGGGTCTCGGGCACGGCACGCAGTCCGCATAAAGTTCTGGAACTTGCGGCCAAGCGCATCAAGGCCTTCGTCTTCGATGGGAGCCCGTTCAGCCTGGAACTGGCCGAGGAATTGCAGGAGGTGACGCATCTCGTTCAATCCATCCCGCCCGGATCGAGTGGAGATCCGCTGCTGACGCTCGTCACGGGCCGCTTGTCCGCGCTTTTTCCGAAACTGCGTTGGATCGGCTATCTTTCGACGGTCGGCGTCTACGGCGATCATGGTGGGGACTGGGTGACCGAGGAGACGCCGGGGTCGCCGATCCATGGGCGCTCCATCGACCGTGTGGATACCGAGGATGCCTGGGTGGCGGAAGGTCACGCGGCCGGCCTGCCGGTTGCCGTTCTGCGGCTGTCGGGGATTTACGGGCCCGGTCGCAATGCCTTCGTCAACCTCACTCAAGGAAAGGCGCGGCGCATCATCAAGAAGGGTCAGGTCTTCAACCGCATACGCGTCGAAGATATCGGCGGTGCGACGCGCTTTCTCGCCGACGGCGCGTTCAGCGGCATCTATAATGTCACCGACGACGAGCCGGCCCCGCCGCAGGATGTCATCGTCGAAGCAGCCCGGCTGGTGGGTATTGAACCGCCGCCGGAGCAGGACTTCGAGACGGCGGAAATGACGGCCATGGCCCGCTCGTTTTATGGCGCCAACAAAAAGGTGTCGAATGGGAAGATCCGACGCCTTGGCTTCCGCTTTCGGTTTCCGGAATACCGGATGTCGCTGGCGCAGCTCTGGTCGAGCGACAAATGGAGAGGATAGTTCCCCGTCCGAAAAGGTGAAATTTCCATTTTCAGCCGGTAGCCTAGTCATAAATTCTTAAGACCTACGGCAGTGAATCACAAAATTTCCCGAAATAGGGCGCCTCAAGGCGCTTTTCCAAAAATTTTTTTCTGGGTTTTTCGTGAACAGCGGCATTGGCGGAATCGAGAAGAATACGATTCCGGTTTAAGACTGATTCTAAATGTTTTCTTCCGATTAACCTTAGCTGGCTCCTCAACAAGATAGACTGCAATCTAATCACGAATGTTACAGACTGTAATGTTCCGTGATAGGAAATCCCACTTTTTCGCCATTTTTCGCCCCGCTTAAACCAATCCGCACGCCACGTGCAGGGACAAAACGAACGGGGACGACCGATTTGACAACAACTCGACGCTCGACTTTCGCCGCGGCCGCCATTGCTGCTTTTGCACTTCTCGGCTCCGCGCAGGCTCATGCTGCCGGCTGTGGCCATGCCTCCTGGTATGCCTTGGGCTCCAAGACTGCGTCCGGCGAACGGATGAACGCTGCCAAGCTGACTGCCGCGCATCGCACGCTGCCCTTCGGCACCAAGGTCGTCGTGACCAACAAGCGCAATGGCAAAAGCGTCGTCGTGCGCATCAACGACCGAGGCCCCTTCATTCGCGGACGCGTCATCGACGTATCCAAGGCCGCAGCGCAGAACATCGGCATGGTCAGCTCGGGCACGGCCCAGGTCTGCTTCCAGGTCGTCGATGCCGGCGCCAATCAGAAGATCGCAGGCAAGGGCCTGAAGGCAATCGACGGCTGAGCCGTTTCGCTCTGCTCTTGCCCTTCATCCCGATCACGGCTAGGACCCGGCCATACGGGTGCAACCGAGACGGAGAATGAGATGCGACTAGGCGGGCGACTGGCCGGAGCGATTGACGTGCTGGCGGATATCGAAAACCGCAAGCGTCCCGTCGCAGACGCGCTCAAGGATTGGGGTCTAGCCCATCGCTTTGCCGGTTCCGGCGATCGCGCGGCGATCGGCAATATCGTCTATGACGCCCTGCGCATGCGGCTTTCGCATGCTTGGCTGATGGACGACGACAGCCCTGCCGCTCTCGCCTATGCCGTCATCATCCGCCAATGGCACATGACGCCCGAGGCACTGCAGTCCGACTTCACCGATGACCGCTTCGCGCCGCCGGCGCTCACCGAAGCGAATGTCACAGCCCTCGCCTCCCGCAATCTTGACGATGCGCCCCTTCATGTGCAGGGCGACATCCCCGACTGGATCCAGCCGTCCTTCGAAGCCAATTTCGGCGAGGAATGGCTGGTGGAGGCCAAGGCTCTGGCCGCCCGCCCGAGCCTTGATCTGCGCGCCAACACATTGAAGGCGTCGCGCGACAAGGTCGTCAAGGCGCTGGAACGCTCGGGCGCCAAGGCCTCTCACCTCGCTCGCAACGGCATCCGGATTGCCGCAGGCGAAGGAGCGTCCCGTCTTCCCAACGTCACCGCCGAGCTTTCGTTCCAAAAAGGTTGGTTTGAAGTGCAGGACGAGGGATCGCAGATCGTTGCCGATCTCGTGCAGCCAGGTGAACATGACCAGGTTCTGGACTATTGTGCCGGCGGTGGCGGCAAGACGCTCGCCATGGCGGCGGCCATGCACAACAAGGGTCAGATCCACGCCTATGATGCCGACCGCAAAAGACTAGCGCCGATCATCGAGCGGCTGCGCCGGGCCGGCACCCGCAATGTTCAGGTCCATGACGATCCGCGTCAGCTGGAGGCACTGAAGGACAAGCTCGATGCGGTTCTGGTCGATGCCCCCTGCACCGGCACCGGCACATGGCGGCGCCGTCCGGACACCAAATGGCGGCTCACTCCCCGCAATCTCGAGGAGCGGATCTCGCAGCAGCAGGAGGCGCTGAGCGAAGCGGCCGCCTTCGTTAAGCCGGGCGGTGCGCTGGTTTACGTCACTTGTTCCATTCTGCCGGAGGAAAACGACCGTCAGGCTGCCCGTTTCTGCGAAAACAATCCGGACTTCACGGTTGCTTCGGTTGCCGACGGTTGGGAGCGCTTGTTCGGCAAGGACAGCCCGCGTCCGCGCATGAGGGATGGCGGTGGCGTAACCCTCACCCCCGCAAGCACCGATACGGACGGTTTCTTTTTCTGCCGCATGCAGAGGAAGTCCTGAGCGAGAACGCGGTCGCGCAGTGTCGGAAGCGTATTTCAAACTGTTCTAAACTAGATCGTTTGACACCAGTTTCCATTTGCGCGATGAACTTTTCGGCGACTGGCGGGCTGCCGTCGCGACAGGAGAGGGACGATGATCCGCAAAACCATTTCCGGCGCCGCGCTGGCGCTGTTTGCCGCCTCGGCGGCCTTTGTTGTCACGCCGGCTCAAGCCGCCACCACTTCGGCCGCCGTGCTGAAGCATTATGCCGAACTGGCGCATGCGAAATACGAGGACTCGCTGACGACGGCGCAGGCGCTCGACAAGGCCATAGACGCCTTGATCGCAACCCCGAGCGACGAGACGCTGAAGGCCGCAAGAGCGGCCTGGATCGCGGCGCGCGTGCCTTACCAGCAGACGGAAGTCTACCGTTTCGGCAATCCGATGGTTGACGACTGGGAAGGCAAGGTCAATGCCTGGCCGCTCGACGAAGGCCTGATCGATTATGTCGATACCTCCTACGGCAAGGAAAGCGACGAGAACGCGCTTTATACGGCCAACATCATCGCCAACCCGAAGATCAAGGTGAACGGCAAGACGCTGGACACCACCAAGATCAGCGCCAAGACGCTTCGCAGCCTGCACGAGGCCGGCGAAATCGAGGCCAATGTGGCGACCGGCTACCATGCCATTGAATTCCTGCTCTGGGGCCAGGATCTGCACGGCACCGGAGCGGGTGCCGGCGAGCGTTCCTATACGGATTATGACAAGACCAATTGCACCAATGGCAATTGCGACCGCCGCGCCCAGTATCTGAAGGCTGCCTCGGCGCTGCTGGTGTCCGACCTCAAGGACATGGTCACAGCCTGGGCGCCAAAGGGCAAGGCCACCAAGAATGTCGAGGCCAATGGCAAGAAGGGCCTGACCGCCATCCTCACCGGCATGGGTTCGCTGTCCTATGGCGAGCTTGCCGGCGAGCGCATGAAGCTCGGCCTGCTCCTGCACGATCCGGAAGAAGAGCATGATTGCTTCTCCGACAATACCTATGCCTCGCATCTCAACGACGCGATCGGCATCCGGTCCGCCTATACGGGCGAATATACCCGCGTCGACGGCACCAAGATGACGGGACCGTCGCTATCCGAATTGGTGGCCGCCAAGGATGCCGGCCTCGACACGGAGATGAAGACCAAGCTCGACGCGACCCTGACAGCCATGAATGCCATGGCGGACCGCGCCCAGAAGGTCGAAGCCTATGACCAGATGATCGGCGACGGAAACGCCGAAGGCAATGCCGTCGTCCAGAAGGCCATCGACGGCCTCATCGACCAGTCCAAGACCGTCGAGCGCGTCATTGCCTCGCTCGATCTCGGCTCGGTGAAGCTCGAAGGCTCCGACAGCCTCGATAACCCCGACGCCGTCTTCAAATAAGACAAGATGAAGGACGGGCCGCGACCTAGTCAGTTGCGGCCCGATGACCCATGACAACGCCTCGATCCTTTCTGATGCTGCTGCCGGTCCTGTCGGGCGCGCTCTGCCTCGTGCCGCTGATCGCCACGGGCGGCAATCCTGTGTTTCCGCTGGCGCGAACGGATCTTGACGCCAAGGATCAGAAGCGGGTCGCAGGCGTGACCCGGCCGACCGGCGATTTTTCCAAGCCCGAACAGTTCGAAACCATGGCAGCAGGTGCCGGCACCAGCCGCGCCGAGGTCAACGGCGATGCCTTTTCGCGTTTCTCTGCCAACATCACCTTCGCCGAGGAAGAAAGCTTCAAGCTCGGCAATGCGCTGTTCACCAAGCTGTGGGTCTCGGCGCCGTCTTCGACACAGGCGTCCGATGGCCTGGGGCCGCTGTTCAATGCCCGTGCCTGCCAGAGCTGCCATTTGAAGGACGGTCGCGGTCATCCGCCGGAAGGCACGGCTGACGCCACCTCGATGTTCCTGCGGCTCGGCCGCCCGGCCCGCACCGAAGCGGAGCGCAGCCAGGTCGCCGACTACCAGAAGCTCAATTTCCCGGATGCGGTCTACGGCGAGCAGTTGCAGGATCTTGCTGTGCCGGGCCTCAAGTCCGAAGGGCAAATGCAAATTTCCTACGAGGAAATTCCGGTCACGCTGGCCGGCGGCGAGGTCGTTCATTTGCGCAAGCCGAGCTATTCGGTTGGCGACCTCGGCTTCGGGCCTCTGGAAGGCGATGTCACACTGTCCCCCCGCGTTGCGCCGCCGATGATCGGCATGGGACTGATCCAGGCGATCCACGAATCAGACCTTCTGGCCAAGGCGGATCCCGACGACAAGGATGGAGACGGCATTTCCGGCAAGGCGGCCCTGGTGCGCGACCACAAGAGCGGCGAACTGAAGATCGGCCGCTTCGGCTTCAAGGCTCAGAATGCCACGATCCGCGACCAGACCTCGACGGCCTTTGCCGGCGATCTCGGCATCTCAACTCCCGACGACCCCTTCGATCATGGCGATTGCACCAAGGCGCAAGCCGATTGTCTGGCCATGCCGACCGGCGTGCAGGCTCGGCTCGGTCCGGTCGAAGCGCCGGCGCCGGTGCTCGACCTCGTCACCTTCTATTCCGAAAACCTCGCCGTGCCGGCGCGCCGTGACGTGGCGGACAAGACGGTTTTGAAGGGCAAGGAGCTCTTCTACCGCTCCGGCTGCACGGCCTGCCATATGCCGAAATTCGTGACCAGCCGCGATGCCGGCAACAAGGCGCAAGCCTTCCAGCTGATCTGGCCCTATTCCGATTTCCTTCTGCACGACATGGGCGACGGCCTGGCCGACGGCCAGCAGGTCGGCATGGCGGACGGAAACGAGTGGCGCACGCAGCCGCTCTGGGGCCTGGGTCTGACCAGAACCGTCAACGGCCATAGTTTCCTTCTGCATGACGGGCGTGCCCGCAATCTGACCGAGGCCGTGCTCTGGCATGGCGGCGAGGCGCAGAAGGCACGCGACGCCTTCGCCTCGCTCGCCAAAGACGACCGCAATGCCCTTCTCAAATTCCTGGAGTCCCTTTGATGCGCCACCTTATCGTCGCCGGGGTGATCGCGCTTCTGCCAAGCACGGTGTTTGCGCAGGAGGCCGCGCCCGCTCCTTCCGTCGATCTTCCGCAAGCGGCGGTCACGAAGGTGATGGCGGCGGCGGTCGACGGCTTCATTCGCCCCGGCTATGATGCCTTCCAGCAGTCGGCCGAACGGATGACCGGCGCCATGAACGCGCTCTGCAAGGCTCCGTCGAAAGACGGCTACGAGGCGGCGCGGACAGCGTTTTGGGATCTCGCCACAAGCTGGGCCCGCATCGAGATCGTCCGGGTCGGGCCGATCATCGAGCAGAACCGCTTCGAGCGCATCCTCTTTTATCCCGACCGCAAGAGCACCGGCCTGAAACAGGTTCAGGGCGCCCTCGTCAAGGCAGATGAAAGCGTTACGGACGCCTCAACGCTCGGCACTAAAAGCGTCGCCATGCAGGGGCTGGGAGCACTGGAATATGTGCTTGCCGGCACCGGCTCCGACGAACTGCTGAACGAAGCAGGCGGCTTCCGATGCCGTTATGGCGCAGCGATTGCCGGCAATGTCGCCAATGTTGCCAGGGACGTCGCCGCCATCTGGGATGCGCCGGACGGCATCCAGAAGACCTGGGAGCAGCCGGGCTCCGACAATCTAGCGTTCCGAACCGGTGGCGAGGCGATCACGGCACTGCTCGGCATCCTTGTGCATGGTGCCGAAGCGGTGCGCGACCAGCGCATCGAGAGCTTCTACAAGGGTCCGGACAAGGCGAAGTTTCCCAAGCAGGCGCTGTTCTGGCGCTCGCAGAACACCTGGCCGAGCGTCAAGGCGAACCTCGAAGGCCTGTCGGCGCTGCTGGAAACATCCGGCATGGTCGAACTGCTGCAGGAAAATGACCGTCCTGTTGTTGCGGCCACCCATGCCAAGCTCAAGTCGATGATCGAGCTTTCCGCGAGGATCACGCCCGATCTCGAAAAGGCGGTCGAGGATACGGGCGAGCGCAAGAAGCTCGATACGCTGCTGGCTGACGGCAAGGATGTCATCGCCAAGCTGAACGACGGTTATGGCGGCGCCATCGGCCTGAGTTCCGGCTTTTCCTTTGCCGACGGCGACTGAGCCCATGGTGCTTGCCCGATGACATGGCGCGGCGAAACCATCGACCGGCGCGGCTTCCTGAAAGCTGCCGGGATCGCGTTCACTGCCGCGCTCTCGCCGCACGCGCTGATGGCCCTGGAAAGGGCCCAAGCCGTTTATGCCTCCGGCTACCGGGCCCCCGACGGTTCCTTCGGCATTGCCACCGTGTCCGAGCGTGGGGAGATCATCGACCGCTCTCCTTTGCCGGCCCGGTCCCATGGCATGGCTTTTAGCGCCGCCACCGGCCGTCTCGCCGCCTTTGCCCGACGCCCGGGCACCTTCGCAATGATCTTCGATCCTCGCCTCAAGGCGGAGCCGGTCATGATCACCTCGCCCGAGGGGCGCCACTTCTACGGGCACGGGCATTTTTCGCCGGACGGCCGGCTGCTCTATGCCAGCGAAAACGATTTCGACGGCAATCGCGGCATGATCGGCATCTATGACGCCGGCGACGGGTTCAGGCGCATCGGCGAGTTCGACGCGCATGGTATCGGCACCCACGACATGACGGTTTCCGAGGACGGCAAGCTCCTGGTGATCGCCAATGGCGGCATTGAGACGCATCCGGATTTCGGCCGCACCAAGCTCAATCTCGACCGCATGGAGCCGTCGCTGGTGCTGCTTGATGCGAAGACCGGGGCGCTGATCCAGCGGCATGGGCTCCCCTCCTCGCTCAACCAGTTGTCCACGCGCCATGTCGACATCGGCAACAATGGCCGCGTCTGGTTTGCCTGCCAGTGGGAAGGCGCGCGCAATGCCCGGCCGCCGCTGGCCGGCTGGTTTGCAAAGGACGAAGACTTGTCCTTCGTTTCGCTGTCGGAGGAGACCACGGCGCTGCTCGGCAATTATGTTGGTGCCATCGCGGTCAACCGCCGCGACGGCCTGGTGGGGCTCACCTCGCCGGTCAGTGGCGCGGTCGTTACGCTCGACGCCAGGACCGGCACCGTGCTGCGGCAGGAGACGATCCGTGATGCCGCAGGCGTTGCCCCCGCTCCTGGCGGCATTGCCGTCTCCTCCTATGACGGGACGTTCAACGAAACCCGCAGCCTCGTGGCCTGGGACCAGCACATCGTCCGGATTGGCTGATCTGGCCGGCTGTCGCTACCGCCCTATCTGCCGCAGCATGAACAGAACCATTACACACATCGTCTTCATGATCGCCGTCGTCGCGCTCGGCTCTCTGGTCGGCCTCCTCAATATTCCCGGCGAATGGTATCAGTCGCTGCAAAAGCCTTTCTTCAATCCGCCCAACTGGCTGTTCGGCCCGGCCTGGACCACGCTCTACATCTTGATCGGTATTGCCGGCGCGCGGACATGGCTTGACGGCCGTTATTCAATCCGCATGAAGATCTGGTTCGTGCAGATGGGCTTGAACTTCCTGTGGTCGCCCGCCTTCTTCGGCCTGCAGAGCCCGCTTCTCGGCCTGGTCGTCATCCTGCCCTTGCTGATCGCCATTCTCGCTTTCATCCGCATGAGCTGGCCGGTCGATCGCATCGCCGCGTGGCTGTTCGTGCCCTACGCGCTGTGGGTGGCTTTCGCGACGCTGCTGAACCTGTCGATCGTTGTCCTGAACTAGCCATCGCCACGGCTTGCGGCGCCCTGTGGTCCATGTCACCTTCCCTGTCAAAACAGGGGAGCATGATGGACATAACCGATACAGGCGATTTCCAGGCGCGCGTCAGACAGAGTTTCGAGCGCCAGGGCGCCATGGGGCTGCTGTGTGCCGAGCTCGTGCGGGTGGAGCCGGCGACGGTGGAGATTGAACTTCCCTTCGATCCCAAGCTGACGCAGCAGCATGGCTTCCTGCATGCGGGCGTCATTTCCGCCGCGCTTGAAACAGCCTGCACCTATGCCGCCTATACGACCATCGCGCCCGACGTTTCGGTGCTGACCATCGAATTCAAGGTCAACCTGATGTCGCCCGGACGCGGCGAGCGTTTCCTGTTTCGCGGAGAGATCACCAAGCCGGGCTCGACGATCATCGTTGCCGACGGGCGCGGCTATGCGATCGGAGATGGCCCGGCAAAGCTGATTGCCTCGATGACCAGCACGATGATGATCATTCGCGGCAGGCAGGACGTGGTCGGATGAACTTCACCCTCAAGCAGGCCAACGGCACGTCCATTCTTTTCGTCATGGCGGTGGATGCGGAATACGGTCCGGCGCTGAAGGCGCGCATTGAGCCGCTGATGACCGGCGTCGGCCCCGTCGAAGCGGCCGTCGTGCTCAGCCATACGCTTACCAAGCTGCAGATCGAAGGCACCCGCCCGGGCCTCGTCATTTCGCTTGGATCGGCCGGTTCGCGCACGCTCGAGCAGACGGAAGTCTACCAGGTCTCCTCCGTCGCCTATCGGGACATGGATGCCTCGCCGCTCGGTTTCGAGAAGGGCCGCACGCCGTTTCTCGATAACCCGGCCGTCATGCCCCTGCCGCACCGCATCCCGGGCGTTCCCGAAGCCTCGCTGTCAACCGGCGGCAACATTGTTTCAGGCGCTGCCTATGACGTTCTTGCCGCAGACATGGTCGACATGGAGACCTTTGCGGTCATGCGCTGCTGCCAGCTGTTCGGCCTGCCGCTGATCGGCTTGCGCGGCATTTCCGACGGAAAGGAAGAGCTGAAGCATGTCGGCAATTGGACGGAATATCTGCATGTCATCGACGTCAAGCTGGCAGCGGCCGTTGACCGGCTGACGGAGGCACTGGAAAGCGGAGATTTGGCGCTCTGACGCAGTTGCACAAAAGCCAAGTTTTCTTTAAAGGCTCGCCATGACCCAGACAACGCCCTCGGTACCTCATCCCGACAGCATTCTCATCATCGATTTCGGCAGCCAGGTGACGCAGCTGATCGCCCGGCGCGTTCGCGAAGCCGGCGTCTACTGCGAGATCCATCCTTTTCAGAACGCCGCAGCCGCATTCGAGAAACTGCAGCCGAAGGGCGTCATCTTCTCCGGCGGCCCCGCCTCTGTCACGACCGAAGGCAGCCCGCGTGCGCCGCAGGCCGTTTTCGACAGCGGCGTTCCCATTCTCGGCATATGCTACGGCCAGCAGACGCTGGCAACCCAGCTCGGCGGCGTCGTCGAGGGCGACCATGCCGCCGAATTTGGCCGCGCCGATGTCGAGATCAAGGCGCCTAGCCCCCTGTTCGAGGGCTTCTGGGAAGTCGGCGGACGCTATCCGGTTTGGATGAGCCATGGCGACCGCGTCACGCAGTTGCCGGAGGGATTTGAAGTCGTCGGCACGTCCGAAAATGCCCCCTTCGCCATCGCGGTGAATGAGGAGCGGCGTTACTACACGACCATGTTCCATCCGGAAGTGATGCACACGCCGGACGGCGCCAAGCTGCTTTCCAACTTCGTGCACCGGATCGTCGGCCTGAAGTCCGACTGGACCATGGCTGCCTACCGCGCCGAAATGATCCGCAAGATCCGCGAACAGGTGGGCGACAAGCGCGTCATCTGCGGCCTTTCCGGCGGCGTGGATTCATCCGTTGCGGCCGTTCTCATTCATGAAGCGATCGGCGATCAGTTGACCTGCATCTATGTCGATCACGGCCTGATGCGCCAGGGCGAGACCGAGCAGGTCGTCGGCATGTTCCGCGACGCCTACAACATCCCTCTCGTGCACGTGGACGCGTC
Organism: Rhizobium deserti; assembly: GCF_004358025.1. Lineage (GTDB taxonomy): Bacteria > Pseudomonadota > Alphaproteobacteria > Rhizobiales > Rhizobiaceae > Neorhizobium > Neorhizobium deserti. Next base: position 447,463 of record NZ_SMTL01000003.1, read on the forward strand.
CGACCTCTTCCTCACCGAACTTGCCGGCGTTTCCGACCCGGAGGTCAAGCGCAAGACGATTGGCCGCCTGTTCATCGAGGTCTTCGATGCGGAAGCGTCGAAGATCGCCGAAGACGGCAAGGGAGCGCCAGCCTTCCTCGCCCAGGGCACGCTTTATCCGGACGTTATCGAAAGCGTCTCCTTCTCCGGCGGCCCTTCCGTCACCATCAAGAGCCACCACAATGTCGGCGGCCTGCCAGAACGCATGAACATGCAGCTCGTCGAGCCGCTGCGCGAGCTGTTCAAGGACGAAGTGCGCGCGCTTGGCCGCGAACTCGGGCTGCCGGAAAGCTTCATCGGCCGCCATCCCTTCCCGGGCCCCGGCTTGGCGATCCGCTGCCCCGGTGTCGTCACCCGCGAAAAGCTCGACATCCTGCGCAAGGCGGATGCCATTTATCTCGAGGAGATCCGTAAGGCCGGCCTCTACGACACGATCTGGCAGGCCTTTGCCGTGCTCCTGCCGGTGCAGACCGTCGGCGTCATGGGCGATTACCGCACCTATGATTTCGTCTGCGCCCTGCGGGCCGTGACCTCGGTCGACGGCATGACCGCCGATTTCTACCCCTATGACATGAATTTCCTCGGCCGCACCGCTACCCGCATCATCAACGAAGTGCGCGGCATCAACCGCGTCGTCTACGACGTCACGTCGAAGCCGCCCGGCACGATCGAGTGGGAATAACGGGCTGAATGCCGGCAGGAGAACCAATGCATCTGGTCCAGATCCTGCTGCCGGTCTCCGACAAGTCGGGTAAAGCCTTTCCGCCCGAACACTATGCCGCTATCCGCGATCAACTGACCCACCTGTTTGGCGGCATGACCTTCCACCGCACGGCGCCTGCCGAGGGCCTGTGGATCAGCGAAGGCGAGGTTGCCCGTGACACGATCGTTACCGCTGAGGTCATGATCGAAGAGCTCGACCGCGCATGGTGGGCCGGCTACCGAGCGGAACTCGAAAGCCTGTTCCGCCAGGACGAAATCGTTATCCGCGCATGGCCGATCAGCCGGCTCTGAGCATGATCCTCAAAAGGCGAGCGATTGCTGCGCCGGATCGCCGGGTGCCAGCCGGACGCCTTCGAGCTCCAGCATTCGCAGCTTCGATGTCGAGCCGCCGGGCGCCGAAAACCCGCCGAGCTTGCCGCCGGCTGCCAGCACTCGATGACAGGGAATGATTAGCGCCACCGGGTTCCCGGCCATTGCCTGGCCGATGTGGCGGGCGGCCGCGGGTCCGGCTCCAAGCTCCCTCGCTAGGGCTCCATAGGTCGTCGTCTTGCCCCAGCCAACGCCGCGGGTGGCTGCATAAATGCTCTTCAGGAAATCGCTCTGGCCGCTGAGGTCGAGCTTGATGGCTGAAAAGTCCACTGTCTCTCCGGCAAAATAGCGTTTCACTGCCGCGATCGCCTCCGCCACATGCACAGGCGGGCTGCCCGGCTCGGCCTGCGGCAGGCGGCGAAGCAGCAGACGTTCGGTTTCAACCGCATCAGAGGTCGGCAGCTGGAAACGGGCAATGCCATCGCCGGTCCAGGCCATGCCGCAAAAGCCGGATGCCGTTTGAAAGAGCTGATAAACATGCGCCGCCACCGGAAAATCCTCCATCATCTGGTCGCAGCATCGTCCTTGCTCACCGGCAATTCAACCCGTTTCTCGACCGCCTGTCTCTATTCAGAGAATAGACGTGTTCATTATATGTTCTTTACAGCACGGCGGCACGGGAGTATTCTTCAGACGATTCAAGTGGCGGGGTTTCAGGTGGGCAGCAGGCGGCAGATGCAGGCAAATCGTGGCCAGCTTTTGCTATCCGGCAGCGATGATTGGCCGGCGCAGCGCGGCGGTTCCAGCCGCTCGGCAAGTACCTTGATGTTCGTGTTGAGGCCGCCAAAGGACTTGAGGCTGCGCATGCATCAGGAAGCGGAGCGTCATGGGCAAGATCAGGCGGCAGGATCGGCCTGTCCGGCGCATCTCCTCCACCTGTCGCTGCTAAGTCTCGGCCGGTTCGATGCGCCACCCAAGGCGATTATTGCACGGGCAAAGGCGGCGGCCGCCAGTATTGAGGCCAGGCCTATTCCCATCACGCTCGACAGCAGCGGTTTTTTGGGTGGCAAACGGCAGTTGGCGCTTTACCCGGCCAAGGGCAATCAGCGGATCGTTCAGTTCGGAGAAATTCTCGGCCGCAGCCTGCGCCATCACAATCTGCCGGGCCTGGTCGAGAAACAGCCGACGCCGCATGTCACGGTCATCCATGACAGCGGCACGGGCGATCCGATGAGCATCGAGCGGAATTATGCCTGGATCGCCGGAGAATTCACTCTCGTCTTCAGCCATCACGAGGAGGCGCGGCAAGAGGAAATCGGGCGTTGGAGCCTTGATCCCAAGGCGCCGCCTTATGCAGCGCCAGCAGAACAGTTGAGGATGGCGGTTTAGCGCTTGACGACTCTATCGGCCGAGAAGCGGGTAGACGTTTGCAACCATAGGCGCCAGAGGTGACGGAGGTCACCTCTCCTCTGGTTTGAGCCGGTATCAGCCGAGCCGGTCGAAGGACTGCGGGTCGATGCCGAGAGCACGCAGATCGGTGTTCTTCGGGCGGCGACCGCCTTCAACAGCTGCCGAAACCGAGATCGCGGCGCCAAAAACGGCCAGAGCACGGCTGAAGCGGCTACGGCGGGTGTTGTTTTGTACGGACATGTCATCTCTCCTTTTCGTCTTGCTAAAATATGAGGCTGGACAGCCGTTTTCGCAATGCACAAGGAAACAGGGGAGGCATGCAACCATGACATGCCGGCGACCTTCCCCGCGTTGAGCTTTCGCAGGGTGCTTGCGGAGCGCCGGCTGCCCTTGGTATCCATGCCCTCAAAGCACGAGAGACAAGCATGACAATCACCATCTACGGCATCAAGAACTGCGACACGATGAAAAAGGCCCGCGCCTGGCTGGACAATAAGGGCCTCGCCTACAGTTTCCACGACTACAAGGCAGACGGCATCGACCCCAGCCATCTGGAGCGTTGGACGGCGCTTGCCGGATGGGAGACTGTGCTCAACCGCGCCGGCACGACGTTCAAGAAGCTGGACGAGGCGGACAAGCAGGATCTCGACCAGAAAAAGGCGATCGCCCTGATGCTGGCCCAGCCCTCGATGATCAAGCGGCCGGTGCTGGAGATCGACGAAAAGCTGCTTGTCGGCTTCCAGCCGGACGTTTACGCGCAGACCTTTTCCTGAACCGAAGCGCGGGACGAACACAATGTCGAAGACCACACGAGCGACCCAGGCGCTGCAGAAGGCCGCCGTGAGCTTTACCACCGTCACCTATGACTATGATCCCAATGCCGACCGGATCGGATTGCAGGCGGCAGAGGCGATCGGAGAAGAGCCGCGACGCGTGCTGAAAACATTGATGGCGGAAGTTGACGGCAAGCCCGTCTGCGTCGTGGTGCCGTCGGACCGGGAAGTCTCGATGAAAAAACTCGCTGCGGCCTTTGGCGGCAAGACGGCCAGCATGATGAAGCCTGCCGATGCGGAAAGGGCGACCGGCTACCATGTCGGCGGCATCAGCCCCTTCGGCCAGAAAAAGCAGGTGCCGACGGCGATCGAGATCCTGGCGCTCGACGAGCCGCATGTCTTCATCAATGGCGGGCAGCGCGGCCTGCAGATGAAGCTCGACCCCAAGGCCGCCCGCGATGCGCTGGAAGCCGTCGCTGCACCGCTTATTGCCTGAAGGACGCCCATGCCAACGACAACCGAAACGCTCCGCATCCTTGAGCCGCATCCGGCTGTTTTCGCCTATTACGACGGCCGCATTCACGGTAAGCGGCTGCATTCCAGCGCCGACAACTGGCTGGATGACGGCGCTTATGCGCTGGGCGTCGCCTCCTACGCGATCGTGGACGGCACTGAAGCGCTGGTCTACGACACGCATATTTCGCTCGAGCATGCCAAGGCCATCCGCGCGCATCTAGAGAGCCTTGGAGTTCAGCATATCCGCGTTGTTCTCAGCCATTGGCACAAGGACCATGTCGCCGGAAATGGCGCCTTTGCCGATTGCGAGATCCTGTCGCTCAAGCTCACCGCGGAACGGTTGCTGCAGAACCGCCAGAAGATCGAGCAAGCCGATCCGCCGATCTCTCCGCTGGTCATGCCGAACGCGACGTTCGAAGACAGCCTGCACCTCACCATCGGCAGGCGGCGGGTGGAACTGCATCATTTCGCCATCCACAGCGCCGATGGCAATGTCGTCTTCTTGCCGGAGCAAGGCCTGCTTCTGGCCGGCGATACGCTGGAAGACACTGTCACTTTTATTTCGGAGGCCTTGGAGATCGGCACCCATGTCCGTGAACTGGAGCGGATGAAAACCTTTCCTATCGCCAAGATCCTGCCCGCACATGGCGATCACGCCCGCATCGCCGCCGGCGGCTACAGCCCAACGCTCATTCACGCCAACCAGTCTTACCTGCAGCGTCTCCGAAACGCGCTCGCCATGGAGGAAGACGTCGATTCCTCGCTCGAGCGCTTCGTTGCGCCTGAGATTGCTTCAGGCGCCGTCCTTTACTTTGTGCCCTACGAGGCGGTGCATCGGAGCAATATCGCTGCCGTGAAGGACGTCATGCCCATACTGTCCCGCGACAGCTGACAAGAACGCTTCCATTCGCGCCCAAGAGGCCTAGATTCGCAGTCCATTCAGAAAGCAGAGGTTCCCATGACAATCGTGCCGAATTTCCAGACCGCCATCGATCTCGAAAAGCTTGAAAAGCTGGGCGAAGTCGCCGTCAGGGTGGGGCTTGGGCTCGAAAAAGGCCAGGATCTCGTCATCACTGCGCCGCTTGCCGCCGTGCCTCTGGTGCGATTCATCACCAAGCATGCCTATATGGCCGGTGCGGGTATCGTCTCAGCCTTCTACGCCGATGAGGAAACCACTCTGGCCCGCTACCAACACGCACCGGATGCCAGCTTCGACAAGGCGTCCGACTGGCTTTACGAGGGAATGGCCAAGGCCTATGCCAACGGCGCCGCCCGTCTGGCGGTTTCCGGCGACAATCCGATGATGCTGGCGGAACAGGATCCCGCCAAGGTCGCCCGGGCCAACAAGGCGAATTCCATGGCCTACAAGCCGGCGCTGGAAAAGATCGCCAATTTCGACATCAACTGGAACATCGTCTCTTATCCTAACCCTGCCTGGGCACGGCAGGTCTTTCCGGACGTGCCGGAAGAGGTCGCCGTGCGCAAGCTGGCGGACGCGATCTTTGCAGCGTCGCGCGTCGATGTGGCCGATCCGGTCGCCGCCTGGGCGGAGCACAATGGCAATCTCAAGAAGCGCTCCAGCTGGCTGAACGGCGAACGCTTCTCCGCACTGCATTTCACCGGGCCCGGAACCGATCTCACCGTCGGCCTGGCCGACGGCCACGAATGGCATGGCGGCGCCTCGACAGCCAAGAACGGCATTACCTGCAATCCCAATATCCCGACCGAGGAAGTCTTCACGACGCCGCATGCCCTGAAGGTCGAGGGTTATGTGTCGAGCACCAAGCCGCTGTCCCACCAGGGCACGCTGATCGACAATATCCAGGTCAGGTTCGAAGGGGGCCGCATCGTCGAGGCCAAGGCTTCGCGCGGCGAAGAAGTGCTCAACAAGGTGCTGGACACGGACAAAGGCGCACGACGTCTGGGCGAAGTGGCGCTCGTCCCGCATTCCTCGCCGATTTCCGCGAGCGGCATCCTCTTCTACAACACCCTGTTCGACGAGAACGCGTCCTGCCATATCGCGCTCGGCCAGTGCTATTCGAAATGCTTCCTCGGCGGCGCATCCCTCAGCCAGGAGCAGATCAAGGCGCAGGGCGGCAATTCCAGCCTCATCCATATCGACTGGATGATCGGCTCCGATCAGGTCGATATCGACGGCATCGGCGCCGACGGCACCAAGGTTCCGGTCATGCGCAAGGGCGAATGGGCCTGAGTGATCCGGCGGCAGATGCGACCGACATCTGCCGCCGCGACGTTTATTTTAGGAAAATCTAACCTTCTTCGCTGCCGCAGCAAGCGCCGCACAAGCTTACTGGTCAAGCATCGCGTCATCATCACGCTCGAAGCAGACAAGACCAGCCCAACGCATGGCTTCTCTCCGTGATGGATAACCGAACCGGAGAAATTATGCCTGTCATTACATTCGCAAATACCAAGGGCGGCGCTGGTAAGACTACCATGGCGCTTGTCGTTGCAGGAGAACTGGCTCGCCGCGGGCACAAAGTGGCCCTGCTGGATGCCGACCCGCAGCAGTGGGTTTCTCGCTGGATGACACGGACCGCCGAGCTTCCAAGCCTGTCGATCGTTTCCGATATCACGGCCGACAATGTCGAGCAGACGATCAAGGACCTCGGCAAGCAGGCCGACTATATCCTGCTCGATCTGCCGGGCGGCCTGACGCCATTGCTCGCCAAGGGTCTCGGCCTGTCGAGCCACGTCTTCGTGCCGGTCCAGGGCTGTGCGCTGGATGCCGCTGGAGGTGCCCAGGTGCTTGATATCCTCAAGCAGCTGTCCGAGGTATCGGGCATCAAGATCGCCCATTCGGTTGCGCTGACCCGCGTCAACTCGATCATCACTACCCGCGCCCTGCAGGCCGTCAAGGCCATGCTGGCGCGCCAGCATGTGCATGTGCTGGATACGCCCTTGGTTGAACGGGCCGCCTTCCGTGACATGTTCGACGCCGGCACCATGCTGAGCGGCATGAAGCCGGAAGCGGTCAGCAATCTTGACCGGGCACGCGACAATGCGCGGGCGCTGGCGGAGGAAATCCTCTCCCTCGTGCCGCTCAAGCTCGCTCGCCCGAAGGCAGCTGCACCGCGCAAGGCGGTGACGAAGCGCGCCGCCTGATACGGCATGAAAAAGGGCGTGCGCCCGCATGCCCTTTTCCTTTCAAATCTTTGCTTGAGGAACTCCCCTAGAAAAGGCTGCCCTGTTTCGGCGCCGCTTCCATTGCCTCCGGCTTGAGAACGCGCTTCTTTGCCGGCTGCGGCGCAACCCCTGGCCGCTCCGCCGTCTCCACCGCACCGCCCGTCATGGCCGCAATCCGTCCGTCGGCAAATTCCAGCGATACTGCCCGTCCGGGTCCAAGCTCGGCGGCGCGGGTTACGGGATGGTCATCCTCACCCCGCACCACGGCAAATCCGCGTTTCAACACGTTCTTGTAGGACAGCGATTGCAGCACGCGGTCCTGCGCCGTGACGGCAGAGCGGCTGCGCCCAAGCCGATGGGTGATTGCCGTATCCGCGTGCCGGCCGAGCGAGGTCAGATGCTGACGCTCGCGCTGCAGCTGTCCGAGCAGCCGCGCCGGAAGGGCGGCGAGCGAGGCTGCCGCCTTGCCAAGGCGATTATGCTCCTTCAGCATGTGCCGTTCCAGGCAGCGCTCGCCGCGCATGATCCGGTCGGCCAGCATTTGCCGCTGCTGCGCCAGCCGGTTGCTTAGAAGTTCCAGCCTGAGGCCGCCGGCAGCCCGCTCGAAGCTGCGGCGCTTGACGACAGTGGTGCGTTCAAGGCCACGTCCAAGACCTGCTGCCGCCTCATCGAACCTACGACGCGGCAGAGCCAGAAGCTGATCGAGCGATGGCAGAGCTCGCACCAGGGCGCGCACTTCCTGCCGGTGGCGATCCATTTGCCGGCTGGCGCAACCGCGCAATCTCGCCGTCAGATTGGCGAGCTGCGCGTCGAGTTCGGCCTTGACCGGCACCGCCATCTCCGCCGCACCGGTCGGCGTCGGCGCGCGCACATCCGCCGCATGATCGATCAGCGTCCAGTCGGTCTCATGCCCGACAGCGGAGATCAGCGGAATTTGACTGTCGGCGGCGGCGCGCACCACCGCCTCGTCGTTGAAGCCCCAGAGATCTTCAAGGCTGCCGCCGCCGCGCGCGACGATCAGCACGTCGGGCCGCTTGATGGGTCCGCCCGGGCCCATCGCGTTGAAGCCGCGAATGGCAGAAGCGACCTCGTCGCCCGAACCCTCGCCCTGCACCTTGACCGGCCAGACCAGGACATGCACCGGGAAGCGGTCCGAGATGCGATGCAGGATGTCGCGGATAACGGCGCCGGTCGGCGAGGTCACAACGCCGATCACCTGCGGCAGGAAAGGCAAGGTGTGCTTGCGGCTCTGGTCGAACAATCCTTCCGCCGCCAGCCGCCGCCGCCGTTCCTCGAGCAGCGCCATCAGCGCGCCGGCGCCGGCAGGCTCTAGGTTTTCGATGACGATCTGATATTTTGACGATCCGGGGAAAGTGGTGACCTTGCCGGTGGCGATCACCTCCATGCCCTCTTCCGGGCGGAACTTGATGCGCGGAAACGTGCCCTTCCAGATCACCGCATCGATGCGGGCGCGATCATCCTTGAGGCAGAAATAGGCATGACCGGAGGAATGCTGGCCGCGATAACCGGAAATCTCGCCGCGAACCCGTACATGATCGAAGGCAGTCTCAACCGTCCGCTTGATCGAGCCGGACAGTTCCGAGACGGAAAACTCGGTGAGGTTCGTCTGAGAATCATTGGCGAGCAGGCTGTTCATCCTGTCCTTCTAGAACATTCACGGCCGGAATTCATCAGTCTGCTCTCCGGTGAGGCAGACAATCCAGGACATATATAAGTACGGGTGCGCTCGAGGAACAGCAGCCTTGCAAAAGGCCGCCGCGTCTCCAGACGCCGGCGCATAGGCGAAACGGCCGAATTCGAAGGCTGCGCGTTGCCGGATGAACTGCTGGCGATCTCGTCGCTGAGCGATAGCCTGAAGCCTGCTCGTCCGGCGCCTCGTTAGGGGCGGTCCGGCAGCACGCGGAAGATCCGAAAGCCCTCCACCGGCCCACCGACCGGCTGCAGATAATCGGGCACCTCATTGCGCTGAAGCGCTGCATACAAGCCGTCCGGCTTTATCCGGACCAGGGCCGTCGTCTGCGGATCCGTGCTGCAGAAGGTGACAATGGTGACGCCGGCGCCGCGGATGAAGGCTTCGGCCTCCTTCGGATTGGCAAGGCCGATATGCAGTTCGGTCAGCATGCCGGCCTGATTGCGGTGATAGGGTGCGGAAATGGCACGATGCGGCGTGAACCGGATAATGTCGGCGCCGCTGTTCGACGGAGACGAAACGACGCCGGGGGGCAAGCCGTTCAGGACCTGCATGGTTGCCGGACCGCCGCATTCTCCAGATTCCGCAGTGTCCGAGGCAGATAGGCCTTCAAGAGTGACCGCGCCCCAACCTTCCTTCAGGACAATGCCCGACACGCCCCAGACCGCCGGCACCGAGGCGAGGACGCCGAGGATATAGGCAAGCGCCACGCTGGCATTGTTCGGCTCCAGCTGGGACGCCCGCCGCAGATCGGTGATCAGCAGCGACAACGGCAGGATGCTCAGCAGATTGGCCAGAAAGGCGCCGCGAACCTGGATCAGCGTGATCGCCCAGGCAGCGCCGATAAGCGCGAAAAGAAGCAGGTGCAGTTCCAGATCTTTCCTTTGCAGGATGCGGAACAGGCAAACGCCCATGGCAAAGAGGCCGACCGCATAGAAGGCACCAGCGGTTTCCGGCCGGTTCTTCAGTTCGGCCACCACGGACCGTGCTTCCGATACGCCGTTCAGCCAAAGCTCGGTGAGCATGGGATCGAGATTGCCCAGCGGATCGCCGAGGCATTGCGGCGCGATCACCCGCGCGGCCAGCAGAAGCAGTCCTCCGGCCGCAGCCAGCAGCGCCAGCCGGACGGGTCTCGTCGCCTTGCCGGAGAAGCTTGCAAGCAGAAACAGCCCGGCTCCGCCGAGTGCCGAGAGCGAATAGAAGCCGAAGGAAAGATTGTCGCAGGTAACGACCGCATAGGCATGCGGTGGTACGGTCAACACGAAGGCTGCGGTGATCGCCAGCGTCAGCGACAGGCCGAAGCCGCGAGCGGCCTCAGCAAATCTGGCGCCCTGCCAGGCCCATTGCACGGCCACGCAAAGGCAGGCGACCGCAACGAGCGGCACGGTTTCCGCACCCACGGCGATGGCGAGCGCGCAGGCGATACCGGCTGTCAGGTAACTTCCGGCTCTTCGGACCGGATCCACCAGCATGGCAACGATCCACATGGCGAGAGCCAGCTGGACATTGTGATGGTCGATCGCGCCAGGATCGAACTTGCCGCAGGTAAATATGAACAGGGCACCCAGGCCCAGCGCGATATGCATGGTCTGGACGCCGCCGATGCGCCGGCCGGCGATCGCCAGGGGCAGCAGGAGCAGGCCGGAGGTGATCAGCGGCCAGATGATGGCAGCCGCACCTTCCGCCGCTGGCTGGCGCATGAACAAGCCGAAGAAACGGATCAGCAGGGCGATCGGCAGGTCGACCAGGCGCGACCAGTGCATCAATGTGCCGCCGGCAAGGCCAAGGCGGTACTGCATCAGGTCGAACCAGCCTTGCCCGGCCAGCAGGTCGCGCACTTCCACGAGCCGCATGGCGTCGTCATTGTCGGGACCGATCAGATCCTTCGCGCCGGGCACAGACAGCGCCACAGCCAGCAGCGCCGTCACCAGCCAATAGGCGGCAACGGTCGGCAAAAGCCTTGCATACCAGGGCGGATGTTCATGGGCAGCCGTCATCCCGAATTCCGATCCACCATGCCGTCCGCCAATAATTCCAGTTTTCACGCGCATTCCAATGCGCAGAAACCTAGCCTTAACCTTCCCAAGAAATAGTAAAGCGGATGGCTCGGGCACGACCTGCGCCGGATTTTCCGTGTAGCGAGTGAAAATCATGATCGATGCGCCGAGCGGCGATTTCAAGATCGCCGTGCTCTTGCCCTGTTACAACGAGGCATCCACCATCGGCGCTGTCGTCAGCGGCTTTCGCGAGGCGTTGCCCGATGCCCGCATCTATGTCTACGACAACAATTCCACCGACGGTACGGCGCTGACCGCCATGCTGGCCGGTGCCGACGTGATGCGTGAAAGACGTCAGGGAAAGGGCCATGTGGTGCGCCGCATGTTTGCCGACATCGATGCCGACATCTATGTCATGGCGGACGGAGACGGCACCTATTCGCCCAGCGATGCCGAGGAACTGATCCGCACGCTGCTGACCGAACGGGCCGACATGGTCGTCGGCACACGGCGCGGCGTGCATGCGGATGCCGGGCGCCAGGGTCACGCAGCCGGCAACCGGCTGTTCAACATGCTCTACCGGATGATTTTCGGGCGGGATTTCACCGATATTTTTTCCGGCTATCGCGCCTTCTCGCGCCGCTTCGTCAAGAGCTTCCCGGCCGTGTCCGCCGGGTTCGAGATCGAAACGGAAATGTCGGTGCATGCCTCACGGCTGAAATTGCCGGTCAGCGAGATCGAACTGGACTACGGGCGCCGGCCGAAGGGATCGCATTCGAAACTTTCGACCTTCAGGGACGGCGCCAGGATCCTGTGGATGTTCGCCATGCTGATGAAGGAAACCCGGCCCTTCGCCTTTTTCGGTGCGATCAGCGGCGCCTTCATGGCGGCCAGCCTGATCTTCATGGCGCCGGTTCTGGTTTCCTATTTCGCCACCGGCCTTGTCGAGCGCATGCCGACCTGGGTCTTCTCGCTGGTGCTGATGCTGATCTCCTTCCTGATCTTCACCGCCGGCCTGATCCTCGATTCGCTGTCCCGCGCCCGCGCCGAACAGCTTCGCATCCATTACATGAACCTGCCGCAGCGCAGCCAGCAGCCCGTGTTCCGCGATATTGACCTCGAAAGCGCGAGCCGTTCAGGCACTAAGAGCGCGGCATGAGCCGGATCTTCTGGTTCCTTCTGGCCGGTGGTGGAGGCTTCCTCGTTGATGCCGGATTGACGCATGTCCTGATCACGGTGGCGGGCCTCAGCCCGCTTGCTGCGCGCGTACCCGCCATCATGGCTGCCATGGCTTTCACCTGGCTCATCAATCGAAGCCGGACGTTCGGCCCGTCGCGCCGTTCACTGGCCGTCGAAGGTTTCCGCTACTGGGCGGTCGGCATCACGTCGGCGGCCTTGAACTATGCCATCTATTCGTCGCTGATCTTCATCACGCCGCTGCTGCAGCCGATCGTCGCGATCATCCTGTCTTCGCTCGCGGCGACCTTCTACAGCTTCTTCGGCTATTCCCGTTTCGTCTTCCGTCACTAACGGAAGGCGCTAAACGTTCTCCCAGCCACCGTGTTCGCCGGCGCGGTAGATCGCATCGATGAACCTCTGGTTCAGCAGCGAGCTTTCCAGCGTCACCACGTCCGCGGCTTGGCCAAAGGCCGCGCCCGCAAAGGCTTCCGCCTGCCTGCGGTACTGGCGGCTGTCGGGAAAACGGAAGACCTGCGACACATTGTGCTTCTGATTGGTCAGCTCGACCTCTTCGGCGCCCCAGCGGTCGGCATTGAAGGGCGACTTCACCTCGATGAAGCCCTCGGTGCCGTGGAAGACCATCAGCTGGCGGCTCGCCATCTGCGTCGCCACATAGAAGCTCAATTCGAAAGAGCCGAAATCCGCCCTGACGCTCGCATAGATATCGGTCCCGAATTCCGGATCGCGCTCGACAGTCGCCTGCACGCGCTGCGGTTCCTTGCCCGTGGCGAACCGCGTCGCAATGGTCGGGTAAACGCCGATATCGGGAAGCGCACCGCCACCGAGTTCGGGAATGTTGCGCATGTTGGAAGGATCGCGGTTGAAATAGCTGAACGCGCCCTGCACATGCTTCAGCTCACCGATTGCCCCCTCGCCCAGGAGTTCGCGAACCTTCCACCAGACCGGCGCATAGGTGATCATGAAGGCTTCGGCAACCAGGACCTTGTTGCGGTCGCGCGCTTCGATCAGCGCGAGGATTTCGCTCGCCTTCAATGCCAGCGGCTTTTCCACCAGCACATGTTTTCCCGCCTCGACCGCCTTCAGCGACCATTCCACATGCTGGCTTGTCGGCAGCGGGATGTAGACGGCGTCGATCACGTCCGATCGCAGCATTTCCTCATAGGAGCCAAAGGCATGCAGCACGCTGAAGCGATCGGCCAGCGCGCGCGCCTTGGCCAGGTCGCGGCTGGCAACGGCGGTCACCACACAGTTCTCGGCATCCTGAATTGCCGGTATGACAGCATCACGGGCAATCTTGGCGGTCGACAAAATTCCAAAGCGCAGCATCAAACTCTCCCATATGATATCGCGATCGGACCTTATGGAGGAGACCGGGCCGGTGCAACGCATGGCAATGCGTGCCGCTTGAAAAAGTGGGAAACGGCGCAAGATAACAGCATGCCGCCGGCAAATGCCGACGATTCAAGATTCTTTCTGAAGCCATAGGCTCACCTCACAAAATCCGGAGATCATCATGGAGCTGCGCGCACTCGGCCGGACCGGCCTTTCCATCTCGCCTGTCGTTTTCGGCGGCAATGTTTTCGGCTGGACGGCCGACGAGAAGACCTCCTTCGATCTTCTCGACCGCTTCTTCGATGCCGGTTTTAACACGATCGACACCGCCGACGCCTATAGCCGCTGGGTACCCGGCCATGAGGGGGGCGAATCCGAGACGATCATCGGCAAATGGATGAAGAGCCGCGGTTTGGCCCGCGACAAGGCCGTGATCGTTACCAAGGTCGGGTCCGATATGGGACAGGGCAAGAAGGATCTGTCAGCCAAGTGGATCCTGGAAGAAGTGGACAATTCGCTGCGCCGCCTGCAGACCGATCATATCGATCTTTACCTCGCCCATTGGCCGGATCCGACGGTCGGCCATGAGGAAACGCTCGGCGCTTTCGCCAAGCTGAAGGAACAGGGCAAGATCCGGTCGATCGGCTGCTCCAATTATGATGCCAGGATGATGCAGGATTCCTTTGAGGTCTCGGCCAGGAACAGCCTGCCTCGCTATGATGTGCTGCAGCCGCCCTACAATCTTTACGACCGGAGCGAGTTCGAAGGCGACCTCTCGGAGCTCTGCATTCGCGAAGACATCGGCGTCATCAACTATTACGGCCTCGCTTCGGGCTTCCTGACCGGCAAATACCGCGACAAGGCCGATACGGAAGGCAAGGCTCGCGGTGCCAAGGCGCTGTCCTATCTGAACGACAAGGGCCTGCGCATCCTAGCGGCACTGGATGAGATTTCGGTGGAGACCAATGCCGAACCGGCGGCGATTGCCCTGGCATGGCTGCGTCAGCGGCCGGGCGTCAGCGCGCCGATTGCCAGCGCCACCAGCACGAGCCAGCTCGAAGCGATCATCGCCTCGGGCAATCTCACCTTGTCGGCCGACCAGATGGAACTTCTCAACCAGGCAGGCGCCTGATTGCTTCCCCCGCAGGCGCCTTAGCACCTGATCTCTCTTCCGGCAGGTGCTGCAGCGCCTACCGCTCTCATCCCTCAAGGAGGCTCACATGAAAATGCGCAAACTCGGAGACGTCTTGACCGTCTCCTCCGTCGGTCTCGGCTGCATGGGCATGAGCCACGGCTATGGTGGCCAGGACGAACAGGACGCGATCCGCACCCTGCATCGGGCGGTCGACCTCGGCGTCAACTTCTTCGACACGGCAGAAGTCTACGGGCCTTTCAAGAACGAAGAATTGATCGGCAAAGGCCTGAAGCCGTTCCGCGACAAGGTCGTCATCGCCACCAAGTTCGGCTTTAGGATCGACCCCAATGCCGCTGACGCAAAGGCCATGTCGGGGCTCGACAGCCGCCCGGAACATGTCCGCGAAGTCGCGGAAGCTTCGCTGAAGCGCCTTGGCGTCGAAGTCATCGACCTCTTCTACCAGCACCGGGTCGATCCGAATGTGCCGATCGAGGATACGGTCGGCGCCATGGCCGATCTTGTCGCACAGGGCAAGGTGCGGGCTCTCGGCCTGTCGGAAGCCGGTGCGGACGTCATCCGTAGGGCGCATGCCGTGCATCCGATCACCGCGCTTCAGAGCGAATATTCTCTGTGGACCCGCGATCCGGAAGGCGAGATCCTCGATACCTGCCGTGAACTCAATATCGGTTTCGTGCCGTTCAGCCCGCTCGGGCGCGGCTTCCTCACCGGCAAGATCCAGAAGCCGGACGACTTTGGGCCCGACGATTTCCGCAACACGCTGCCGCGCTTCAGCGCCGAAAACATGGCCGCCAATGCGTCGCTGGTGACGTTGCTGGAAGGAATGGCAGCCGACAAGGGCGTTACCGCAGCGCAGCTGGCGCTTGCCTGGGTGCTGGCCCAGGGCGATTTTATCGTTCCCATTCCGGGAGCGCGCAAGATTCCGCATTTGGAGCAGAATGTCGCCGCCAGTGATATCGAGCTTTCCAGCGAGGAACTGAAAACGCTGGGCGACCTGCTGGCACCGGAGAAGTTTTCCGGCACACGCTATGCCGCTCAGGCCATGGCTTGGACCAATCGCTAGAAACTGCACCGGAACTCATCCGCGGACGGAACGTTAGAAGAACAAACCACCGAGTGAGGCCCATGATGAGCGACCAGCACAATCCCAAGATCGACCCGGATCCTTCCTCCAATACGGAAAAGGATCCGGATGACTGGGTTACCGGCGACGAGCCGATGACCGGCGCCCAGAAATCCTACCTGAAGACCTTGTCCGAGCAGGTGCATCAGCCGGACGCTTTCGCGGAAGACCTGTCGAAGGCCGAAGCATCGAAGCGCATCGACGCCCTGAAAAGCGGGCAAAAGCAGTAAGCAGTCGTATCGTGGAAGGCGCCGCTCTTGCAGTGGCGCCTTTTGTTATGCGCGTAGCACACCGCCGGTCGTCTTTTCGACATTGGCGACGATCTTTGCCGTCAGCGCCTCGAAATCCTCGTCCGTCAGCGTCTTGTCGACCGGCTGGATCAGCACTTCGATGGCCACCGACTTCCTGGCCTCGCCCAGCGAGGCGCCTTCGAACACGTCGAAGACATTGACGCCGGAGATCAGCTTGCGATCGGCACTGGTTGCAGCCTTGACGATGGCACCGGCCTCCACCTCGCTTGCAACAACGAAGGCGAAATCGCGCTTCACCACCTGAAAGGCCGAGAGTTCGAGCGGAGGCTTGGTGCGGGTCGCCTTCTTTTTCGGCTCCGGCATGGCATCGAGGAAGACTTCGAAACCGCACAGCGCGCCTGAAACGTCGAGGGCGCCAAGCGTCTTGGGGTGGAATTCGCCGAAACTGCCGAGCACCACCTTGGGGCCCATCTTGATCGTGCCGGAACGGCCCGGATGATACCAGCCGGGAGCCCCCTTTTCGATCTGGACATTGGCCATGGGCAGACCGCAGGCCTCGATCACCGCCAGCGCATCGGCCTTGGCATCGAAGACGTCGACCGACTTGCCGCCGCCTTTGGCCGTGTTGGACCACAGGCGGCCGGAGCCGTTGATGGATGCCGTGCCGCGGCGGATGCCGCCGGCAACGCGCCGCTGGCCTTCCGGCGTGTCGGCTTCATAGATCCCCGACACTTCGAAGATCGCCACATCGCCGAAACCCTTGTCGGCATTGCGCTGCGCCGCCGTCAGCAGACCGGGCAGCAGCGATGGCCGCATGTCCGACATGTCGGCGGCAATCGGGTTTGCGAGCTTGAGAGATGGCGAACCGCCGCCGAACAGCCGCGCCTGATCTTCCGAGATGAAGGACCAGGTCACCGCCTCCAGCATGCCGCGCGAGGCAAGCGCCCGCTTGGCGGTGCGGGTGCGCACCTGCAATGTCGTCAGGATTTTCGCGTTGACGCTCGAAAGCTTGTCGATCGGTTCCGGCTTGATCTGGTCGACGCCGTGGATGCGCATGACCTCTTCCACCAGATCGGCCTTGCCATCGACGTCCGGGCGCCAGGAGGGAACGGTGACGGAAACCCGCTCTCCTTCCCCTTCCACAGCAAAGCCGAGGCGGGTGAGGATATGCCGGCTTTCCTCGGTCGACACCTCGAGGCCGGTCAGCCGCCTGACCTCGGCGAAGGGGAAATCGACGCGTTTCGGCGGATGAGGCTTGTAACCGACCACCTTTGCCTCCGCGGCCGTGCCGCCGCAAAGCTCCAGAACCAGTTCGGTGGTGCGATCAAGGCCGGGGACCATATAATCCGGGTCGATGCCGCGCTCGAAGCGGTAGCGTGCATCGGTGATGATGCCGAGCGCGCGGCCGGATTTGGCAATGTTGATCGGGTCCCAGAGCGCAGATTCGATCAGGACATCCACCGTATTCTCATCGCAGCCGGAATGTTCGCCGCCCATGATGCCGCCGATCGATTCCACGCCGTTGTCGTCGGCGATGACGACATTGCTCGGCCCCAGCTTGTATTGCCGCTGATCGAGCGCCAGCACCGTCTCGCCGTCCTTGGCACGCCGAACGGTGAGATTGCCCTTCACCTTGGCGGCGTCGAAGACATGCATGGGGCGGCCGCGGTCGAAGGTCATGTAATTGGTGATGTCGACCAGGGCGTTGATCGGGCGAAGGCCGATCGCCTTCAGGCGCGCCTGCATCCAGGCGGGGCTCGACCCGTTCTTGACTCCCCGCACGAGGCGAAGGCCGAAACCGGGGCAGAGCCGCGGATCATCGAGATCGATGGTCAGGCCGATCGAAGTTTCGCCTTGTGTCTCGAAAGCGGGCTTCGGCTGCGGCTTCAACGTGCCGAGGCCGGATGCGGCGAGATCGCGGGCAATGCCGTGGATGGAGGTGCAGTCGGGACGATTGGGCGTCAGGTTGATCTCGATGACCGGATCGTCCAGCCCCGCATAGGACGCGAAGGCCGTGCCCACCGGCGCATCCTCCGGAAGGTCGATAATGCCGTCGTGACTGTCGGACATGTCGAGTTCCTTTTCGGAACACATCATGCCGTGGCTTTCCACACCACGGATATTGCCGACCGACAGCGTCACGTCGATCCCCGGCACATAGGTTCCCGGCTGCGCCAAGGCTCCAATCAGGCCGGCGCGGGCATTCGGAGCGCCGCAGACGACCTGCAGCGGCTTGCCGCCGTTCACCTGCGGGCCGGCGTCGACCATCAGCACCTTGAGGCGGTCCGCCTGCGGATGCGGTTCGGCCGACAGCACCTTGGCGATCACGAAGGGCTTGTAGGCCGCCTTGTCGTCGACATCCTCGACTTCGAGGCCGATTGCCGTCAGGCGCTCACAGATTTCGGTCAGCGTCGCGTCGGTCTCGAGGTGGTCCTTGAGCCAGGAGAGGGTGAATTTCATGATCTGTCTCCTTGAGGTCTCGCGACGGTATTGGCCTCCATCCGGGGCAGTCCGTCGTCGAGATGGAAAAACGGCAATTCCTCGCCGACATAGCCATGCATGCGAGGCGGATAGTTCTCCGGCGCATCCATGGCGCCGAGCATGAAAAAAATCTGGTCGCTCAGCCGCTCGTCCAAATAGGCGATCGGCGCGCCACAGGTGCCGCAGAAGCTGCGCTTCACCGGGGCCTTGCCATAGACCGAGCCTGTGTCACCGTCAAAGCGAACATCGGCCGCCTGGAAACCAACAAAGGCTGCAACCGGCGCACCGCTCGCTCGCCGGCAATCGCCGCAATGGCAATAGCTGGCATAGAAAGGTTCGGCGCTCGCTTCGAATCGGATCGCACCGCAACGGCAACCGCCGGTGTGTTGGGTCATGACCTCACGCCGCCTTCTCCGGAGCCTTGGCGCCTGGAGCCTTCCAACCGGCAAGCATGCCTCTTACGGACAGGTCTTCATCGACATCCGGCCAGTGAACGCCGGCCAGCATGAGCTTGACATTGTTTCGTTGCGATGGGGTTGCATTGAGTAGACGTGGATACCACCAGAGCGGCGTCGACACGTGGCGGCCGTCTGCAAGACGAACGTGCAGATCATGCAGATCGCACCACGCTTCCGTAGGGCGCTCGCCCTCAGGGTAGGTATCATGCGAAATAGTCATGCCATGCCTCCATCATCTGCTGCCGATGTTCTGCAACGACCTCCACTATGCGTTTGAGGTCCCTTTGGCTAAAGCCCCCGGCCTCAGCCACGCGAAGGTCTGTCAACCATACTTTGGCTTCGTTTCCGTCGCCGTCAACATGGATATGCGGCGGCTCGTATCTGTCGCCGGAATAGAAGTGAAAACGGTATCCATATTTTATGAGGACCGTCGGCATCTCACTACTGGCTCAAGCCGCCGAACAGCGTCGGCATGTCGAGCGGGCGGAAACCGTAATGGTTCATCCAGCGGACGTCGGCGTTGAAGAAGTCGCGCAGGTCCGGCATGCCGTATTTCAACATGGCGATGCGGTCGAGCCCCATGCCCCAGGCAAAGCCCTGGTACTCGTCCGGATCGAGCCCGCCGGAGCGCAGCACGTTCGGATGGACCATGCCGCAGCCGAGGATCTCCATCCAGTCCGTGCCTTCGCCGAACTTGACGATCGGGCCGGAGCGGTCGCACTGGATGTCCACCTCGAAGCTCGGCTCGGTAAAGGGAAAGAAGGACGGCCGGAAGCGCATGGTGACGCTGTCCACCTCGAAGAAGGTCTTGCAGAATTCTTCCAGGATCCAGCGCATGTTGCCGACATGCGATTTCTTGTCGACAACCAGGCCCTCGACCTGGTGGAACATCGGCGAATGGGTCGCGTCACTGTCCTGCCGGTAGGTCTTGCCCGGAATGATGATGCGGATCGGCGGCTCCTGCGCCTCCATCGTGCGCACTTGCACCGGCGAGGTATGAGTGCGCAGCACCTTGCGCTCGCCCTTGTCGTCGGCGCCGAAGAAGAAGGTGTCGTGCATTTCACGGGCCGGATGGCCTTCCGGGAAGTTCAGGGCCGTGAAGTTATAGTAGTCCGTCTCGATATCCGGGCCTTCCGCAATCGAAAAACCCATATCGCCGAAGATCGCGGTGATCTCGTCGATGATCTGGCTGATCGGATGGATACGGCCGCGCTCGGCCGGCGAGGACCGCACCGGCAGCGAAACGTCCACGGTTTCCGCCTGCAGCCGCGCCTCGATGGCTGCGTCCTTGAGCACCGACTTGCGCATATTGATCGCTTCGGTGATCTCGCTCTTCAGCGCATTGATCGCCGCGCCGCGGGTCTGCCGCTCCTCCGCGGACATGGAGCCCAGCGTCTTCAGGAGCTCGGAAACGGAGCCCTTCTTGCCGAGCGCTGCGACGCGCACGGCTTCGATCGCTGCCTCGTCGCCGGCTGCGGCAATGTCGCCCAGAAGGTTGGTTTTCAGGTTTTCCAGATCGGACATGATGTCTTCCGTTGATGCTCGGCTCGTTCTAGCGTCACGCCGTGACGGGCAAAAGAAAACCCGCGCCAGTTTGAACCAGCGCGGGTTTCCCAAAAATCAATCAGCTCGGCGAGCCTGGGGAAGCGCTGGTCTTAGCGAACCGCGCTTTCAAACTCGTTGGTGGTGCCGGCGTCCTTGAGATATTCAAGCGCCTTCTTGGCAGCAGCAACCAGGGCGCCGAATGCTTCCGGCTCATGGATTGCCATGTCGGACAGAACCTTGCGGTCGACTTCGATGCCAGCCTTGTTGAGGCCGTCGATGAAGCGGCCATAGGTCAGGCCGGAATCGCGCACGGCGGCGTTGATACGCTGGATCCAGAGTGCGCGGAAATTGCGCTTCTTGACGCGGCGGTCGCGGGTTGCGAACTGCCTGGAGCGATCAACCGCTGCCTTTGCGGCGCGGATGGTGTTCTTGCGGCGGCCGTAGAAGCCCTTGGCTGCCTTCAAAGTCTTGGTGTGCTTGGCGCGGGAAGTTACGCCACGTTTTACGCGTGCCATGTCATGATCTCCTTAACTGATCCAAAAGTGACGAGGGGTCTCAGAGACCGTTCGGCAGGTAGTTCTTGATAACCTTCTTGCCATCGGGTTCGGCAAGGATCATCGTTCCGCGTGCATCGCGGATGAACTTGTTGGACCGCTTGATCATGCCGTGGCGCTTGCCGGCGGCAGCTGCAACGACTTTGCCGGTCGCGGTGATCTTGAACCGCTTCTTGGCCGCGGATTTCGTCTTCATCTTGGGCATTTTGCTACTCCAATCTTTTAAGAGAAGCCGACAGACGAGGCTGGCTTCAAGCATTTAGAACGGCCACGGCATGCCCTGCCGGACCGTTCGGACGCGCGCTTATAACCGCAGCCGGTTAAAAGCGCAATGGGCAAGAAAATGATTATGAAAGCCAGTGAATGGCGGCAGGATCGCCTGATGTATCAAGCGGTGCGGCGCTTATTTCGGCGCCAGCACCATCATCATCTGACGGCCTTCCAGCTTCGGCTCGGCTTCCACCTTGGCGATTTCCGTTGTGTCGTCCTTGACCTGAAGCAGCAGCTTCATGCCGAGTTCCTGGTGGGCCATTTCACGGCCACGGAACTTCAGGGTCACCTTGACCTTGTCGCCTTCTTCGAAGAAGCGGTTCATCGCCTTCATCTTCACCTCATAGTCATGGGTGTCGATGTTCGGACGCATCTTGATTTCTTTGATTTCGACGATCTTCTGCTTCTTGCGAGCTTCGGCCGCCTTTTTCTGGTTCGCGTATTTCAGCTTGCCCAGATCGAGGATCTTGCATACCGGCGGATCGTTGTTCGGCGAAATTTCAACGAGATCGAGCCCGGCCTCTTCAGCCATCTTGAGAGCGTCTTCGGTCGCGACGGCACCGAGGTTTGCACCTTCGGCGTCGATCAGCTGGACCTTGGGAACGCGAATTTCCCGGTTGGAGCGTGGCCCGTCCTTAACTGGGGCATCGGTTTTGAATGGTCTGCGGATGGTCGTATTCTCCTAGATTGTTTCCCAGCAGCAACGACTTTCAGAGCGTCTGGCTTGCGGCAGACGGCAATGTCGTCATCACTTCGACGAAGTCAATAGCACAGCTCGGCAGAAAAATCACCTCCCGTCATTGCCCCGAAATATGATTTATAGCCGCCTTTCTTCAAGGAGAACGCCATGACCACCAGCCCCCTTAATCAACCTGCCATGCTGACCGTCGGCAAAGGTGACCAGTCGCGTGACATCGCAATTCTGGCGAGATCCGCAGGCAGGCGTGGTCAGGGCACGACCCTGTTATGGCTCGGCGGCTACCGCTCCGACATGACGGGCACCAAGGCGGCCGAACTAGATGCGCTGGCGGGCGAACTCGGCATTGCGGCGATCCGTTTCGATTATTCCGGTCACGGTATTTCCGGCGGCGCCTTCCGAGACGGAACGATTTCGCGCTGGCTGGAAGAGGCGCTGGCGGTTGTCGATCACGTCAAGCCGAAGCGGGTGCTGCTGGTGGGCTCGTCCATGGGCTGCTGGATTGCGCTTCGGCTCGTCCAGGAACTGAAAAAGCGCAAGAAGGCGCCACAACTGGACGGCCTCGTGCTGATCGCGCCCGCGCCGGATTTTACCGCCGAACTGATCGAGCCAAGCCTAACCAACGTGCAGCGCCAGTCGCTCAGCGAGCGCGGTTATTTCGAGGAGCATTCCGCTTATAGCCCGGAGCCGAACATCTATACCCGCGACCTGATCGAGGACGGTCGAAAAAATCTGGTGATGACGGGCATTATAGAGACAGGCTGCCCGGTTCACATCCTGCAGGGCATGAAGGACCCGGACGTCCCTTACAGCCATGCACTGAAGCTTCTCGAATTCCTGCCCGCCGACGACGTGGTTCTGACCTTGATCCGGGATGGAGATCATCGCCTTTCGCGTCCGCAGGACATTGAAAAGATGCGCGCTACGGTCAGATCATTATTAATTAATGATTAAAAATTGGGCTGGGACCCAAATGCCGCAGTCTTAACCATAAACGTAGACGATGACAGGTTAACGAAACCTGAACGTTGACTTAACGGCCCCTGCGACCTTAACGTTTCATTAGGACTTTAAGGGACGGGTCGAATGAGAATAGCCTTGCAGGCACGGCGCTTAGCCGTGATCCTATTGAGTGTTCTTGTACCCGTGAGTGCCGCCATGCCGGCACCACGGCCGATAGCATCGATGGAAACTGGCGCTTTGACGTCGCAACCCATCGGCCACTACGAATTCTGCGAAAGAAATGCTGCGGAATGTGATATCAAGAGCCGCTCTGCCCCGGCGCCGAAACTGAGCGCCCGCGGCTGGGAAATGGCACGCGACATCAACAAGGCAGTCAACGCGCGCTATATCGCCCGCACGGACAAGGAAAGCTACGGCAGGGAAGAAGTCTGGGCCTATCCCACGACTTTCGCTGACTGCGAGGACTTTGCCTTAGAAAAGCGCAAGGAGCTAGCGGCAGCCGGTTTCGCCCTTTCGGATCTTCTTATGACGGTCGTGCGCAAGCCGGATGGCGAGGGCCATGCGGTCTTGACGCTGCGCACCTCGGATGGCGACTTCATACTAGACAATCTCGATAACGATATCATGCCCTGGTATGCGACGTCCTACACGTTCCTGAAGCGTCAGGCTTCGTTCAACACGGGACGCTGGGTGACAATCGAGAATGGCCGCGACGTTCTCGTCGGCGCATTGCGCTGATTACGCCCAGCCGTTTGAAGCTTCACAACCCGCCCTGCTTGCAGCGGCGGGTTGTTCTTTTTATTGTCGGTGAATCGGAAGCTGTTGCCTTCGAGCCGGAGCGCGGGAGGCTCCGGAACTGAACGGGTGGGTGCAGGACGTGAAGACAGGTTTGCACCGCGCCATGGGAACGGCAACGGCCGCTTTGCCCATATGGCTGACCGCACTGCTGCTGCTTGCGCTGTCGACTGTGGCTGGGTTGATCGTTTCGGAGAACTACAACAATGCGCTGAAGGAAGGCGAGGCACGCGCCGTATCCTCAGCGCATGTAGTTGCCGCGCATATGGAATGGATGATGGAGGCGAGCGATCTCGCTCTCCGGCGCATTGAAGCTTCGCTAGGCACGCGCCCTGTCGAAGCCTCTGCGCAACTCGTGGAGGACCTTTCGCGGGCCGTTGGCGAACTGCCGGCAGGCTTCGAATACGCGCTTCTCGATCAAATGGGCACGATGCGTTTTTCCAGCAATGCCAGCAGCACCTTGCCCGATCATTCCGCCCGCCTTTACTTCAGTCGCCTGAAGGAAGGCGAAGAGCTCACATTCAGCCGTCTTGCCGACGAGGACGGCATTGGTCGGCCATCCTTCATCATTGCCCGGCGCATCGGCCGCGGCGTCGATTTTCGTGGCGTCGCCAGCATTACCATACCCAATGAAAACCTCGATCGCTTCTGGGCTTCCATGGACCTCGGGCCTAATTCGACGATAGCGGTGCTGCGCGACGATGGCTGGCTGGTTGCCCGACGGCCGGTCGCTCGCCAGGCCGTCGATCTTAGCCAGACGGAGTGGTTCCCACTGACCCGCAAGCAGACCTCCGGCTTCTATCATAGCTCGGTGTCACCGATCGACGGCTTGTCGCGTATCGTTGCCTTCTGGAAGGTGCAGGGCTGGCCGCTCATTGCGCTGGCCGCCGTGGAGCGACAGGAAGTACTCGACCAGTTCTGGCGCAACCTGTTTTCCGACGCGCTGCTGATGGTTCCTCTCATGGCGGTGCTGGTGCTGGCGGCCATCTGGATCAACAGGCTTCTTTATCGCACCGCCGTGCGCAACGAGGAACTGGAACAGGCGCTGGAGCGAAATCGGTTCCTGCTGCGGGAGATTCATCATCGGGTGAAAAACAATCTGCAGGCCGTGCTGGCCCTCGTGCGTTTGCAGCAATTGCCCTCCGAAGCCCGCGAAGACATGTCGCGGCGGATTTCGGCAATGATTGCCGTGCATGAGCAGATCTACGAGACGGACCAGTTCGAGCGCGTCGAGGTGGCGCCCTATATCACCAAACTGGTGCATGACATCGCCTCCGGATATGACGCGGCGGTCCAGATCCACCTCGAGCTCCAGCCGCTGACGGTCGACCGCGACCAGGCGCTGCCGATCGGCATGATCGTCAACGAAGTCGTCTCGAACTCCTTCAAATATGCCTTTGCCGGCCGATCGACCGGCACGCTTTCGGTCAGCCTGCGCGAGGAAGACAATGTGCTTCACCTCGTTGTTCGCGACGATGGCCCGGGAATCGGACCGAGCCTGCGGCCGCGCGGTATGGGCACCAAGCTGATCACCAATTTCGTCCGGCAACTCGGCGGCCGATCCAGCCTGCAGAACGACGAGGGCGCGGTGTTTTCCTTGACCGTGCCGCTCGAAGTCGCTTCACAGCCAGCAGACTGAATGGAACGCAGTCCGAATGGATGCCGGGATTTTGCCCGGCCAGGCCTCACGCGTTTCCGATCATGATGCCGGCTGCCAGAACCAGGCAGCCGCCGAGCACGACCTGAAAGACGGCGCGGATGAACGGCGTTTCCATATAGCGGTTCTGGATGAAGGCGATCGCCCAGAGTTCGAAAAAGACGACTATGCCGGCAACGACCGTCGCCGTCCAGAAATGCGGGATAAGATAAGGCAGGGCATGGCCCAGGCCGCCCAGTGCCGTCATGATACCGGATGCCAGGCCCCGCTTGAGCGGCGAGCCGCGGCCGGAAATCTTGCCGTCGTCATGGGCGGCTTCCGTAAACCCCATGGATATGCCGGCACCGACCGAGGCCGAGAGGCCGATCAGGAAGGTCGACCAGGTATTGCCGGTCGCAAAGGCGGCCGCGAAGATCGGCGCCAGCGTGGACACCGATCCATCCATCAGCCCGGCCAGGCCCGGCTGCACATAGGTGAGGATGAACTGGCGCCTGGCCGTCTGATCCTCCTCGTTCCTCATCTCACCCGAAACATGTTTTTCGTCGAGCATGCGGGCAATATCCTCATGCCCCTCTTCCGCCAGGGCCAGGTCCCCGAGAAGCGCCCGCGTCCGCGCATCGGAAACCTGCTTGGCCGCCTCGCGATAAAAGCGGGCCGCCTGCTCCTCCATGGCCTCCGCTTCCGCTCGCACAGTCTCGAGCGACAGGTTCTTTCGCAGCCAGTCCGGCTTGCGCTGGTAGAAACCGCGCACATGCTCGCGGCGGATCAACGGAATGCGCTCGCCGAAACGCGACCGGAACATTTCGATCAACATGTTCTTATGGGTCTGCTCCACTTCGGCCATGTCTTCAAAGACCTTGGCCGAGGCCGGAAACTGCTGGCGCAGGCTGTCGGCATAAGCCAGGTAGATGCGCGCATCTTCCTCTTCCGAGGCTATGGCAAGGGCCAGGACCTCGTCTTCGCCGAGCGACTGGAGCGACCGTTTGGAACCGGGCAGAAAGCGACCGAACATGAGTATGCCTTTCTTAGAATCATTCTAAACTATCTGATGCTAAGGAAAATTCAAGGGGCGATCAAGACGGGGCAAGTTCGGCAGTTTGAACTGCAGTAAGCTTTTCCTGCACGCAAGATTACGCATTCGATGCTGCAATGCAGCGCAACTTTCCGAATTTTTTACTTGCCGGTCGCGAAATGTTCGGCTTAAGAGCGACGCCAGAGATCACCGCAATCCCTTCGCAAAGAGGCAAGCTCGCATGAACCGCAGAAAATTCTTCCGGCAGGCCGGAACGGCCGGCATCGGCGCTGTCGCCGCCACCGCGCTTGCCGCACCGGCCCTTGCCCAGCAGAGCCCCAAGATCACCTGGCGGATGACCTCATCCTTCACCAAGAACACCGACACGCTGTTTGCTGCCTGCACCGACATCGCCGAAAGCGTGAAGGAAGCCTCGGATGGCAATTTCACCATCCATACCTTTGCTGCCGGCGAAGTGGTTCCCGGCCTTCAGGCGGCCGACGCGGTTGCCAATGGCACGGTCGAAATGGCGCATACCTGCAGCTATTATTATATCGGCAAGGACCCAACCTTCGCGCTTGGAACGGCCATCCCCTTCGGCCTCAATGCGCGCATGACCAATTCCTGGTTCTCGGTCGGCGGCGGCAATGAGCTGCTCAACGAATTCCTGTCGGGCTACAACCTTTATGCCCTGCCGGCCGGCAATACCGGCGCCCAGATGGGCGGCTGGTTTCGCAAGGAGATCAACACGATCGAGGACCTCAAAGGCCTCAAGATGCGGATTGCCGGCCTGGCCGGTCAGATCATGCAGAAGGTCGGCGTCACACCGCAGCAGATCGCCGGCGGCGACGTGTATGCGGCGCTCGAAAAGGGTACGATCGACGCGACCGAATTCGTCGGTCCCTATGACGACCAGAAGCTCGGCTTCGTCAAGGTTGCCAAATACTACTACTACCCCGCCTGGTGGGAAGGCGGCCCGGCCGTGCACGCCTTCTTCAACCTGGAAAAGTTCAAGGCCCTGCCGCTCAGCTATCAGCGGATGCTGAAGGACGCCTGCGCCAATGCCAATGCCAATATGCTGGCCCGTTATGACGCACGTAACGCCAAGGCGCTGCGGCAGCTCGTATCGGAAGGCGCGGTGCTGAAATCCTTCAACCAGCAGATCCTCGACGTCAGCTACAAGGCGGCGCAGGAGACCTATGCCGAGATCAGCGCCAAGAACCCTGCCTTCAAGAAGATCTACGACAGCCAGCAGGCCTTCAAGAAGGAAGCCTATCTGTGGAACCAGATCGCCGAATACACCTATGACACGTTCATGATGATCCAGCAGCGCAACGGCACGCTCTGATCCCTGGTTGACGACCGAGAAGCCCGGGCGTAATCCCGGACTTCTCCGTCCAAGGCGCCTGGCAAGAGGACCACGCCTGGCGGCAGCATCCGACGGCTCGCCAATTAAATCTGCCGGTCGCCATTGCTTATCCGCTGAAGACGCCTATATTGACGCTATCGAATTGGTTGCGACCTTTGTCTACGAGCCTCAGGCTCCGCTCAGATTTCCTCTCAAATATCGATCTTTTTGGACAGGACATCGTCCATTTCTCGCGATTGAAAGGAAATCGTCATGAATACTGGCACAGTAAAGTGGTTCAACAGCACCAAGGGCTTCGGCTTCATTCAGCCTGACGATGGCTCGACCGACGTGTTCGTTCACGTTTCGGCTGTAGAGCGGGCCGGCATGGGTTCCTTGCAGGAAGGTCAGAAGATCTCTTACGAGATCGTTCGCGACCGCAAGTCCGGCAAGAACTCGGCTGACAAC
The DNA here is from genome assembly GCF_004358025.1 of Rhizobium deserti. Taxonomy (GTDB): domain Bacteria; phylum Pseudomonadota; class Alphaproteobacteria; order Rhizobiales; family Rhizobiaceae; genus Neorhizobium; species Neorhizobium deserti. Next base: position 475,395 of record NZ_SMTL01000003.1, read on the forward strand.
CTTCGGGCCGAGTAAGAATGTCATTCGCCTCTGCTGACCACGGATGTACTGGCAGCGAGCGCTTGAATGGTGGAAGAGGTCGGGGTTGCACCCGGCCTTTTTGTTTTACTCCGACGGTCCTTAGGGATTAGGAGAGAAGAATGAGCCTGAACGTTTATGGTGTTGGCGATGTCCTCGTCCTCAAGGCAGGGCTGACCCGCACGGCGATCGGCAACCGCACATGCCGCGTCCTCGGACTACTCCCGGCGGCCGAGCGTGGCGAGCAACAATATCGCGTTCGGTTCGGCAGCGAGAATTTCGAGCGCCGCATCGTCGCAAGCGATATAGACACGAACGAAACCTCGTCCTTTGTCAAACAGGACGAGACCTCTTTGGAGATTGCCGGCGAACCATGGCTGAAGCCGGCCAGCATGCGCATCGGCAAATTGCCCTTGCACCGATAGAACGCGGTTCGCCCGCAATAGAAGGATGATATTTTTGCAGGTTTTGGTAAGAGACAACAACGTCGATCAGGCACTTCGCGTGCTGAAGAAGAAGATGCAGCGCGAAGGACTTTTCCGTGAAATGAAGGCGCGCAGCGCCTATGAAAAGCCGTCTGAAAAGCGTGTCCGCGAAAAGGCCGAAGCGGTTCGTCGATTCCGCAAGCTCGCGCGCAAGAAGATGCAGCGCGAAGGCCTGCTTCCCATGCCGAAGAAGGCAGCAATCCCAGGTCGTCCCCCGCGTCCCTGAGGCTCTTCGTCCCGATTATTGCTAGGAAGGAGGATATTATGACTGCCACCAAGGAAGAATTCTTCAATCCCGTCAAGCTTTCCGCGCGCGACAAGGCAGCGGCAACGGATCACACCGCCCGCTCGATCATCGCGGCCGAGGCGAACGAACGGGAAAAGAAAACGGAAAAGCTCCGGCTTCTTCGCCAGGAGCGCGAAGCCGCCGAACCCGCGCCGGTCAAGGCGAAGGGGCGCAAGGCGCCGACAGATCATTGACCTTCGAAAAAAGCTCGGCTCCGCCGGGCTTTTTGTTTGCCGAGACCTGGAATCGGGATCACGCTGTTTGAACTGTTTCCGTTTGCCGCGGCAAAGGCGGAAAGGCCAGCGCGATGAGGACGGCTGCGAGCCCGACCAGCGATGAGCCGATGAACAGCCCGTTGTAACTGTTGTACTGGTCGAAGGCCCAGCCGCCGGCCAGCGGGCCGAAGGCCATGCCGATGCTGGACAGCAGGCTGGCGGCGCCGAGCACCGTTCCCATGCTCCTTGCCGGGAAATATCCCGCCGCCAGCACGGCATAAAGCGGCATGACGCCGCCATAGGTGCCGCCGAATATGATCGCCAATGCGTAAAACTGCGTGAGATCCGCCGCCATCGTGTAGGCGGCGATGACGGCCGCCTGGATCAGCAGCCCGGCGATCAGCACCGGCTTTGGCCCGAACCGGTCGCCCAGCAGGCCGTAGACGATCCGCCCGCCAAGCCCGGCGGCTCCCTCCAGACTGTATATGCTGACCGCCGCCATGGGCGCGATGCCGCAGGACATGGCATAGCTCACCATGTGGAAGATCGGTCCCGAATGGGCGGCGCAACAGGCAAAGAAGGTGAATGCCAGAACGAGGAATTGCGGCGAGCCGAGGATGTCGGCCAGCGGCACGCTTCCGGCCTGCCGTGCGCTCCCGGCTTGCGTCACGCTTTCGGCGTGCGGCGATGTCTCCGCTGCCGGGATCGGCGTGGGCGCCGGGTTGCGGACGAGCCATGTGGTGGGCAGGAGAATAAGCCAGGCGCCTAAGCCGATCAGCAGCATTGCGGTGCGCCAGTCCCCATAGGCGGCAATCAGCCAGCCGGCCAAGGGTGAGACGGTCATCGGCGCCATGCCCAGGCCTGCCGACACCAGGGAGACTGCAAGGCTGCGGCGGTCGCTGAACCAGGCCATGGTAAGGGCGATCATCGGCGCCAGGAAAGCGCTCGCGGACAAGCCGACGAGGCAGCCGTAGACGATCTGGAAGGCGAGCAGGCTCTGGACGCGGCTGGCCAGCACGAGGGCGAGACCGAGCAGAAGAGACCCTGCCAGAACGACGATGCGGGCGCCGAACCGATCGCTGGCCGCCCCCCACATGAAGCCGCCAAGCCCCATGACGATGAAGTTGATGGCCATGGCGCTGGATATGCCGGCTCTGGACCAGCCCGTCGCAACCGCGATCGGCTCCAGGAAAATGGCAAGCGAGAACATGGTTCCGGCGGCGATGCATCCCATCAGCGCGCCCGCGCCGACAATCACCCATCGATAATTGCTGGTCATCAAGCTTCCTCCCCCACGGTGGTACGCTCGTCGGTGCCTTGACAAGCATCGATGCACCCAAGGACGAACGAGACCTGCCTTGCCCGACATTAAGCGTCAGGTTTTTTCAGCCGGCAACCGCACAAACGAAAAGCCCCGCCGAAGCGGGGCCGTCATGGCGGGAAGAAGGGTGGCGGATCAGTTGCGGCCGTCGTTGGGGCGAGCCTTGTCGCCACCTTCTTCGCGGGTGGTCGCGGTCTTTGCATCCGGCTGCTGGCCGAAATTCGTGCCGCCGAGATGCCCGCCGGCATTGGTCTGAGCCACCTGATCCTCGGCCCGCTTCTGGGTTTCCTGTGCGTCGCTCTTGCTCATGGTCATCTCTCTTTCGTTATCGTTCGGATGTCTAACCGCTTTACGAGGCGAATGTTCCTCTGTCCTTTGATGTGCGAGAACGCCACTTGACGGACTGCGGCCGAACGCCTATTCGGAAACGATCGTTTCCTATTAGGCTATAGCCATGGACATCCGCATTGCAGCCGACACCGCAGCCCGCACTCCGGGACGGCCTCGGGAGTTCGAAATCGAGCAGGCGCTCGACAAGGCTATCATCGTCTTTTCGGCAAAAGGCTATCACGGCACCTCGATCTCGGATCTGAAGGAAGCCATGGGCCTGACGGCCGGCAGTCTCTACAAGGCGTTCAAGGACAAGAAAGCGATCTTTCTCGCCAGCTTCGACCGCTACAAGCAGGTGCGCAATGCGGTGCTGGATGCAGAACTGCAAAAGGCCGTCGACGGGCGCGACAAGGTATTGCGCATGCTGCGCGTTTATTCCGATGCATCGCTGGGCGAAGCCGGGCGTCGTGGATGCTTGGTGGTCGGCACCGCCGTCGAACTGGCCGCCTATGACACGGAAGCCGCCGAGCGGGTGCAGGCCTCCATGAGCCGTACGGAAGACCTTCTGCAGGCGCTTGTCCGCCAGGGCCAGGCGGACGGCTCCATCCGTTCGTCCATGGATGCTGCCGATATGGCCCGGCTGCTGCTCTCGGTGGTCTACGGATTGAGGGTGATCGGCAAGACCGGGCCCACGCCGGAACACGCCTCTTCCATCGTGGATGCGGCGATGAAGCTTCTCGATTGAGATCAAGACAATTCTATTTTCCTCCCAGGAGATTTTTATGACAAGCAATACTGCAACGGCCGGCCCGGTCGCCTCCGCCATGTCGGCGGGCATGACATTCATGATGGCGGCGGCCTGCGGCCTCATCGTCGCCAACCTTTATTACGCCCAGCCCCTCGCTGGCCCGATTGCCGCAGCCATCGGCCTGCCTGCCAGTGCCACCGGCCTGATCGTCACGCTCACGCAGATCGGCTATGGGCTCGGCCTGCTGCTGATCGTGCCGCTTGGCGACCTGGTCGAAAACCGCCGGCTGATCATCACCATGGTCGCCGCCGCCACCGTAGCGCTGATCGCAGCCGGGTTGTCGGAAACGCCGGGACCTTTCCTTGCCGCTTCGCTGGCCATCGGGCTTGCCTCGACGGCCGTGCAGATGATCGTACCCTTTGCGGCAAGCCTTGCACCGGACGCCATGCGCGGCCGCGTCGTCGGCAATGTCATGAGCGGCCTGATGGTCGGCATCATGATGGCGCGGCCAGTGGCCAGCGTCATCGCCCGCTTCTCCTCCTGGCACCTGGTCTTCTTTCTGTCGGCGGGCGTGATGATCCTCGTCGGTCTCGCATTGGCCTTCGTGCTGCCTGCGCGGATGCCGCAGACAAAGCTCTCCTACGGCGCGCTTTTGGCCTCCATGAGCCGCCTCTACGCGACGCAACCGGTCCTGCGCCGGCGGGCCTTCTATCAGGCCTGTCAGTTCTCGAGCTTCAGCCTGTTCTGGACGGTGACGCCGCTGGTGCTGGCCGGTCCCGGCTTCGGGCTGAGCCAGGCCGGAATTGCCCTATTCGCCCTGGCAGGCGTCGCCGGCGCCATCGCCTCGCCGATTGCCGGACGGCTGGCCGACCGGGATCTGAGCCGGCCCGCGACGGTCTTCGGCATCCTTTCGGTGGCCGCCGCCTATCTGATCAGCCACATGGCGCCGGAAGGCTCCACCGCGGCTCTGGTCATCCTGACGGCTGCGGCCATCCTGCTCGATTTCGGCGTCACCATGACGCTGGTGATCGGCCAGCGGGCCATTTTCGGCCTCGGCGCAGACCTGCGCTCCCGCCTCAACGGGCTGTTCATGGCGACCTTCTTCGTCGGCGGAGCCCTCGGCTCGGCCATCGGCGCTTGGGCCTTTACCCAGGGCGGCTGGATGCTCGCTTCGTCGATCGGCCTCGCCCTGCCGGTCGTTGCACTTCTCTACTTCCTGACCGAGAAGCGCGCCTGACAAAAAAGCGGCCGCAGTCTGGCGGCCGCCGCGAACCTCGATCATGTTCGAGACGGTCCTCGAACATGATCGAGGTCGCATGACGGCTAAGCCGCTCCCATGCTGGCCTCGTCTCCAACCGGACGAGGTCCCTCATGAACGCTGTAACGCTCCTTCTTGCTGTCTCCCTTTGCGCCAGTGCCACAACCCTTTTCGCCGCAGATCCTGTCGGCGTGGCCAAGATCAGCGTCGTCACCCAGGATTATCCGAGGCCGCTGGCCGCAACCATCTGGTACCCGGCAGATGCCACAGGTGCCTCCGTTGCGGCAGCGCAGGACCGCATCTTCGAAATCCCCTCCGCATCGCAGGAGGCCGAGATCCGCAAGGGCCGCTTCCCCCTCATCCTCCTGTCGCATGGATCCGGCTCGCGTGCCGAAGGCATGGGCTGGATCGCTTTCAAGCTCGCGCAGGCCGGCTTCATCGTCGCCGGCACCAATCATCCCGGCACGACGAGCGGCGATTCCACGCCGGCTGCAACGCCGAAGATCTGGGAAAGAACACAGGACATTTCCGCGCTCATCAGCGCGCTTGAGGTCGATCCGAAATGGAGGGCCGCAATCGATCTCGACCGCATCGGTGCTCTCGGCTTCTCGCTCGGCGGCACGACCGTGCTGGAACTGGCTGGCGCCCGCGGCGATCTTGGCGCCTATATCCGCTATTGCGAGGAGAACCTCGCCATGATGGATTGCCGCTGGTTCAAGGGCGGCCGCGGTTATGCGGCAGGCGAGCAAGTCGCCGTCGCGCCCTTTGATCTCCGTAGCGTCGACCGGCAGCGCTTCGAACAGTCAAACCGCGATTCGAGGATCACCGCCGTCGTGGCCGTCGATCCGGGGCTTGCCACGGTTTTTGAGCCGGACAGTCTCAGGAACGTCGATATTGCAGTCACTCTCGTCAATCTCGGCAGTGTTGGCGAAATTCCGCTGGCGGTGCTTTCAGACCAGTTGGCACGGCAGATTTCCGGTGCAACCTATGCGCAGATCGACAAGGCCGACCATTTCAGCTTTTTGCCGATCTGCCGGCTGGGAGCCGCGGAATTTTTGAAATCGGTCGGCGAAACCGACCCGATCTGTGTCGAAACGGAGCGCCCGCGCGCCGAAATCCACGACGAGCTCGTGGCGCTGATCGCCGCTGCCTTCGAGCGCAGCCTGAAAGCCGCCAATTGAGGCATCCGGCGGGAGGCCTGTCAGGCCTCCCGCCCCTTCAGGCGATCCGCTTGTAGAACAGCGTCGTGCCGCAAAAGCCTCCCTGTGGCCACATGGCATAATCGGGGATGACGCCAACCCGCTGCCAGCCGAAGCGCGGATAGATGCTTTCCGCTTCCGAGCCGGTCGCCGTGTCGAGCACCAGAAGCGTGCGGCCGCGCCTCGCCGCTTCGGCTTCCACCGCTTCCATCAGCTTGCGCGACAAGCCGAGACCCCGGGCCGAGCGATGCACCAGGAGCTTCATCAGGTCGCCACGATGCGGCTGGTTGGGCTTTGATGCCAGTCCCACCTGCACGGTCCCGACCACCTTTCCCTCGTGTTCGGCCACGGCAAGGATGATGCTTCCTGCTTGGACGCTGTCGGCGATCTCCTGCCAGTAGGACACCGCATCGGCCGGCCCGTAAGGTTGCATGAAGCCGAGCGAGGCGCCGCCATTGACGCAGTCGGAGAGCGTTTCGCTCAAATCGGGAATGGCGTCCCGGGCTTGGTCGGCGGTGAGGATGCGGATCGTCGTCATGTCGTTTCTTTCCCTTGAAACTCTGGTCTTCGCTTGAAAAAGTCCGGGTTGAAATTCTAGCGGCCGCGGTCGAGGATCACCGCATAGCGGGCAGGCCTGTCCGACGGGTTGTGGAAATCGAAGGCGTCGCCGATGTCCATGAACAGGCAGTCGCCGGGCTGCATCCTGTGGACCGTTTCGCCAAGGACCATGTCGAGCACGCCTTCGAACAGCCAGACATGCTGGGTCATCACCCGGCTTTCCTCACGCGGCGGAAAGCTGACCCGCGCGCCGGCGGGAAACTGCACCTCGACGATATCCACCCGGCTCGGCATGCCCGGCGGCGAAACGGAACGGCGCAGATAACCCGTATGCGGATCGCGCCACAGCTTCTGTTCACCTTTGCGGCTGAGCGGAGAGCTTGCCGGCTGCTCGTCGGCAAAGAAGGCCGACAGCGAAAGCCCCAGCGCTTCCGAAAGCCGTGCCAACAGGGCCGCCGTCGGGCTCGCCTCGGCTCGCTCGATGCGCGAGATCATTGCGCGGCTGACGCCGGAGCGGCTTGCCAGTTCCTCGAGTGTCAGATCATATCGTGCCCGCAGCCCTTTCAGGCGTGCGCCAATCGCCGCATCTACCGTATCAATGCTGTTTTCCATCATGTGAGATTATCTATCTCTTATGATGGATTCAAGCGTCATTCCGTCCGGCAGCTTTTTTGTTGGCCCATGGCGTTTCCGCGATAGCCTCCCGGCATCCGCTTGCGCTAAGGGAAACGCATTCTTCTGCCGGACAGCTTCCGGTGGTCCATGCCTGCCGGAGCGCCGAAATGAACGGGCACGTACAAGACAAGGCTTCGCCCTTTTCGATTGCCAGCATCGTCATCTCCATGACGATCGCGGCCATCGGCAGCGGCATCATGGCCACCTACGTTCCTTTCGTGCTGACCCAGCAAGGCGCCACCTGGGCGGCGCGGCTTGCCGTGCCGGCACTCGCCTTCGGCGGCCTGCTCGGCTGCGTGCTGGCCGGGCCGCTGATCCGCCGGGTCGGCCATGCGCGCTTGTTCGCCTGCTCCATGGCCATGGTCATCATCGGCGCCGTGCTGGTGGCCGCCGATCTGCCGCCGATCTGGTGGATCATTGCCCGCGGCCTTTACGGTGCCGCCTCGAACGTCAACTTCATCATCGCCCAGAGCTGGCTCAACCATGCCGCCTCCAATGAATGGCGCGGTCGGGCCATGTCCTTCTTCTACATGACCTTCGTGCTCGGCCTCGGCGGCGGCGCCTGGCTGTTCGGGCAGATTTCCACCGACGGCAATCTGGCGCCGCTGGTCGTCGTCTTCGTCACCGCCCTGTCGATCCTGCCGATCGGCCTGACGCGGCTGCCCAATCCGCCGGCGCCGGCCAGCGTCAGCGTCAATGTCCACATGGTCTGGCGCATTTCGCCGGTCGGCCTGGTCGGCGTTCTCGCTTCCGGCGGGCTGTCCATGGTGGTGCAGGGCTTCACGCCCATCTATGCGACGCTGAACGGCGTCAGCCAGGGGGAAGTGGCGCTTCTGATGCTGGTCATGCAGACCGGCCTCCTGTTCATCCAGTATCCGCTCGGCATCATCTCCGACCGCCTCGACCGTCGCGTCGTGCTGCTGATCACCTGCGGCCTGATCGTGCTGGCCGGCACGGCCGCCGTATTCGTCACCTTCTCGACTTTCATTCTTTTGATGATCGTCTTCCTCGTCTTCGGCGGCGCGGTGGAAACCGTCTACTCGGTCGCCAATGCCCATGCCAATGACCGCGCCGATCCGGGCGATTTCGTGCCGCTCTCGTCGACGCTGCTGGTTGCCTGGTCAACGGCCGCCACGATCGTGCCGCTCGGCGTCACCTTTCTGGCCCCAGCCTTCGGCCAGCAGACCTTCATCTACGCCATCATCCTGGTCGCCATCGCCTATGGCGGCTACATCGTCTGGCGGCTGAAGGAGCGCGGCCCGGCGCCGGAAGCGGAGCGCGAAAACTATGAGGTGCGCAGCGCCCAGCTTCCCAACGCCGCCGCGCTCACCGAGCCCGGCGCCACCAACCCCCAGAGCCGCACGCACTGATCCTCAACAAATGGTTATCTTTCCGCTTTGCGGCAAAGATTCGCACTGCTATATGCGCCAGCCATGAGCACCTCTTCGCGCACGCCCCTTGACCATATCCGCAACTTCTCGATCGTCGCCCATATCGACCACGGCAAGTCGACGCTGGCCGACCGGCTGATCCAGACGACCGGCGGCCTCGCCGAGCGCGACATGTCGGAACAGGTGCTGGATTCGATGGATATCGAGCGCGAGCGCGGCATTACCATCAAGGCCCAGACGGTGCGCCTGCACTACAAAGCCAATAACGGCGAAACCTATATCCTCAACCTGATCGACACGCCCGGCCATGTGGACTTCGCCTACGAAGTCTCGCGTTCGCTATCGGCCTGCGAGGGCTCGCTACTGGTTGTGGACGCATCCCAGGGGGTGGAGGCGCAGACGCTCGCCAATGTCTATCAGGCGATCGACAACAATCACGAGATCGTCACCGTTCTCAACAAGATCGACCTGCCGGCCGCCGAGCCAGACCGGATCCGCGAGCAGATCGAGGAAGTGATCGGCATTGACGCTTCCCAGGCCGTGCTGATTTCGGCCAAGACCGGTCTCGGTATTCCCGACGTGCTGGAAGCCATCGTCCACCAACTGCCGCCGCCCAAGAGCGAGCTCGGCGAAAAGGGTCCGCTGAAGGCGCTGCTGGTTGACAGCTGGTACGACACCTATCTCGGCGTCATGGTTCTGGTGCGCATTCTCGACGGCGTGCTGGCCAAGGGCCAGACCATCCGCATGATGGGCACGGATGCAAAATACCAGGTCGAGCGCGTCGGCGTGCTCACACCGAAAATGCTGGCCGTCGACAGCCTTGGCCCAGGCGAGATCGGCTTCTTCACCGGCTCCATCAAGGAAGTTGCCGATACCCGCGTCGGCGATACGATTACCGAGGACAAGAAGCCGACCGCCCACGCGCTGCCGGGCTTCAAGCCGGCCCAGCCCGTCGTGTTCTGCGGCCTCTTCCCGGTCGATGCGGCCGATTTCGAGGACCTGCGCGCCGCCATGGGCAAGCTTCGCCTCAACGACGCCTCCTTCTCCTTCGAAATGGAATCCTCTGCAGCTCTCGGCTTCGGTTTCCGCTGCGGCTTCCTCGGCCTCCTGCATCTGGAAATCATCCAGGAACGGCTGGAGCGCGAGTTCGATCTCGACCTCATCGCCACCGCCCCTTCCGTTGTCTACAGGCTGACCATGACCGATGGCTCGGAGCGCGAGCTGCACAATCCGGCCGACATGCCCGACGTGGTCAAGATCTCGGAAATCCAGGAGCCCTGGATCAAGGCGACGATCCTCACCCCCGACGACTATCTCGGCGGCATCCTGAAACTCTGCCAGGACCGGCGTGGCATCCAGACCGAACTGACCTATGTCGGCAAGCGCGCCATGCTCACCTATGAGCTGCCGCTCAACGAAGTCGTGTTCGACTTCTACGACCGCCTGAAGTCGATCTCCAAGGGCTATGCCTCGTTCGACTATCATCTGCACGGTTATCGCGAGGGCAATCTCGTGAAGATGTCGATCATGGTCAATGGCGAGCCGGTCGATGCGCTGTCCATGCTGGTCCACCGGTCTGCGGCCGAAAAGCGCGGCCGCGACATGTGCGAAAAGCTGAAGGACCTGATCCCGCGCCACATGTTCAAGATCCCGATCCAGGCGGCGATCGGCGGCAATGTGATTGCCCGCGAAACGATTTCGGCCATGCGCAAGGACGTCACGGCAAAATGCTATGGCGGCGACGCAACGCGCAAGCGCAAGCTTCTCGACAAGCAGAAGGAAGGCAAGAAGCGCATGCGGCAGTTCGGCAAGGTGGACATTCCGCAGGAAGCGTTCATCGCGGCCTTGAAGATGAAGGACGATTGAGCGGGGAAAACCTTTCAATCCCTCGCCTGCAAGACAGGCTCAGTTGATCCCCTTATGCTGTCACCCGAAGCCGCCACGGAAGTCGCAGCTTGCCAGGAATTGCAAATCCGGTAGCTTGCAGTCTCGGAGCATTGAAGCTTTCGGAAGAGGGAGTGCCATGCAAAGCTCTCGCAAGGGTCTGTTTGTCGCGCTGGCCATGATCATTGCCGGCGTGGCCGGCTTTTTCCTGTTTCTTTATGTTACCGGACATGATCCGGACGAAAGCCCGCTCACCCTTATGGAATGGGTCATTGGCGGCATGCTCATCGGACCCGGTTTTGGCTATCTGACCAAGTGGAGAAAGATGAGAGACGGCTGAAGCTCGCAGCTTCCGGTTCAAGTCTAGGCTCCATATCGCACAGAAGTAGCATCCCGTAGTTTTTTATCCATCTGTTTAATGCGGTTGAAAGCCCATTGGCTGTAATGAGGCATGACCGTCATTGAGCCGAAGCGACACCATGAATTACGAAGAAAACCGCCTTCACGCGCTTACGAGCCTCAATCTCCTCGACACTGCGCCCAGTGAAAGCTTCGACCGTATCACGAGAATGGCGAGCCAGATCTTCCAGCTTCCTATTGCCGCTGTCTCACTAACGGATCATGATCGGCAGTGGTTCAAGTCGAAGGTCGGCATCGATCACGACACCATCCCCCGGAAGAAGGCACCTTGCGCACAGGTCGCGGACTCCTCCGAACTTCTGGTTATCGAAGATTTCGAGGATGACGAACGATATTGTGATAGTCTCCTCGGCGTCAGCGGCATACGTTTCTATGCGGGAGCTCCTCTCAAGACACGGGAAGGCTACTGTCTCGGCGCTTTGTGCGTTCTCGGCACGGAGCCGAGGACAGTCACCGAGGCCGAGAGTTCGGCGCTTCAGGATCTGGCTTCCATGGTCATGGCGCAGATCGAACTGCAGCATGCATTTGGACGCATTGACCCGATCAGCGGCCTACCGAACCGCATGCAGTTCAGTGATGATCTGGCGGATCTGAGCCGGGATGCACCCGATGAGGACAGGATTGCAGTTGCGCTGGATCTTGCCCAGCCGCATCAGATGGAACGGCTGTCGGCTGTTATGGGGCCTGAAGCTTGCGAACAGGTCGTCCGGGATGCCGCCCGCTCGCTGACGACCTTCCTGGGACGCGGAATCCAGGTTTACCATGTCTCTGCGATGCAGTTCGTGTTCTTGGCGCCGACCGGCGTTGATGCGGTGAGCTACAAGTCGTCTCTCCTGACGCTGCTGGCATCTCAGCTCGTTGGGGCGGAAATCAAATACTCAATCACTCCCGTATGTGCCATGTCGGCGATCAAGCCTCGCTCGACGTCATCTGCCGATTGTCTCAGGGCGCTTTCCAGTGCGGTTCAGGAAACACGGGCGGCAGAAGAAACTGTCGGCCTGTTCTCCAACAGCCTTGATGCGAACTACCGCAGGAAGTTTCGTCTCCTGAACGATTTTGCGGCTGCCCTGCAGGATCCGAGTCAGCTCCGCATTGTTTTGCAGCCTCGGATCGATCTCGCCTCCGGCGAGATAGTCTCGGCTGAAGTCCTGCTCCGCTGGAGCCATCCGGAACTGGGCGAGGTCTCGCCGGCAGAGTTCGTGCCGGTCATCGAGAACAGTGCGCTCGCATGGCCTATGACAAAATGGGTGCTGAAGGCAGCCTGTGCGCAGCTTGGGAAGTGGCAGAAGCAGGGGATAGCCATGAAGCTATCCGTCAATTTCGCGGCCAGCAACCTCCGGGAAGACGTCGTGGGAGAGGTGTTGGCGCGGCTTGCAGCCCATAATCTTCCCCGCAAAGCACTCGAGATTGAATTGACGGAAACGTCGTTGATGCACAACAGCACCCAGATTCTCTCCAAGCTCGACCAACTGGTGGAGCAGGGAATCGGTCTTGCGATCGACGACTTCGGCACCGGCTATAGCAGTCTTTCCTATCTTCAGCGGCTTCCGGTCAGCGTCGTCAAGATCGACCGGTCCTTTATCGGGGCGCTTGGCGACGGCTCGCGCGAGCAGAAGCTCGTGCAGTCGATGATCCGGCTTTCCCATGAAATGGGATATCGTGTGGTCGCAGAGGGGATAGAAATCCCCGAGGCGGCCGACCTTCTCAGCTCAATGGGCTGTGATGAGGGCCAGGGCTACTGGTTCGCACGCCCGCTCGAACTCTCGCTGTTCGACGACTTTTACGCCCGTCAAACCATGGCCGGCATTGTATCTGCTGCCTGATCCCGCTTCTTTATGTCACCGGACATAATTCTGACGAGACCCCCCTCACCCTTATGGAATGGGTCATTAGCGGGATGCTCATCGGACCCAGCTAGGCTATCTAATCAAGCGGATAACGACGAGACGACTGGAGCCCGCGGCTTTAGTTCTGCTGTCTGCCCTGATTAAACAGGGTGTCCTCGTCCGCCGGACATCAGTCAAGTCTCTCGCAAAACAACAACGACGGGCTTCCCTTCCGGAAAGCTGATCACCCGAGTTGGCAATGGCCAATCCGCAAGTGCCTCTGGCGCGCCACAGCCAGAACCGTCGACGCTCTTGAGCCGGAGGGCGACTTGATCCAAGGTAGACCTAACTCCTGGAGGCCATTCGTCCGACATCCAGGAGATGTTCGCTGATGGCCCCCAATAATCCCAAGGCTTTAGTTCCAGCTTCCGCAAAGCTGCGACATCTCGAAACAGGCTACCGGCCACAAACCAGGCCCCCCGAAGATCAAGGCTAGACACCCCGAACAGAGACGCGCTACTCGGCTCTCCTTTGATCCGAAGCCAGGCCTCGCCTGCTGTCAGGAAGCGCTCAGGCGGCACGTCTGATGCGTCAAAGGGCATACCTCCGTCTGCCGCGAACTCCACATCTAGCCGCTTCCAATGACAACCATCGTGCCATTCGCAAAGCCAGTGATCTTCCCAAAAACCAGAAACGATATAGTCAGCAAAACCGGCACGGAGACGGGCCGGAATGCCCCTCGACCGAAACCAGCTTGCGGCCACTATCGCAAAGTCCCGGCAGAGTCCGCCTACTTTCGTACCGGGAGTTCTGCCACCCACATCGCGCTCTGCGGCGACACCGAGAATCTCCCAGACAGTTCGCAACGTCAGATCGCCAACCTGTTCAGGCCTGAACCCTTCGCTTTTGGATTGCAGCCCGCGAGGATGCTGCATGAAGGAGCTGATCTGCCGGGCAAGGTGCCTCGGTTCACCGCTGCACTGGATCACAGTGTCAAGGTACGGACCAGGTTCCGAATAGGCGCTTTGGCTGGCGTAGAAGATTGAACGCACCATTGTCTCTCTCCGCTAGAGGATCAAGACACGACTAGGAGCGCAAATTTTCAGAAATTGTCAATGTGAGACTAGTCGCGGCAAGCTCAGGCCTCATACTCTCCTCACGCCCGCCCTCGGTCCTGCTGTCTGAGAACGCCTTGCCTCACCTCCGTCATTCCTGTCCTCGGACTTGATCCGTGGATCGTTCACAGAATCCAGCAGAGCCGCGGCGGCGGCGCAGGGGCTCTCTCGTCACCGTCACGCATAGGCCATGACGTCTCTCGCCGCGCCGACGGGCGGCGGCTGGATCCCGCTTCCAAGGCCGGGATGACGAGGTGGTAGAGGTAACGCGGTCGCAAGCCCTCTCGGCAGCCATTCCGCGGGGATGTTTTCGTGCAACAGCGTCAAGCCCGTCAATCACTTAGCATAAACTTCATCCCCTTTCATCCCCGTCCTCCAAACCTGTGCCTAGAATAGCGGCGTCCCGTTTTCGGATACACCGGCAGGCGTGCCGGCGAGGCGGGGCCGGCGCGGGTCGTGAGGGTTGAGACGCAAAACCTTGCAATCCGGGTCCGCGGAAACTGGCTTCCCTCTGGCGAAGCGGGGGAAGCGGCGGCCTGGACCGGCCGCCCGCTTCCAACTCCCGAAAAGCCGGGCGTGCTTGTGCGGCACACAGGGTGGCGGGACCGCGTCGCAGGCGGTTCGCGGGGCTGTTCGCAGCCTTGCAGTCGGCGGCGCAGGTGGAAGATCCTGGCTATAGGCAGTTATGGCCTGGCCAGGATGGGCCTGAGGGCGTGCATGACGCTTTCCTTCAACGAGGGAAAGGCGCGCCACTGTTCCCGCAAATCCCGTCATCGCAGAGAGGCCGAAGTCGCGGATAAAAACAGCCGAACGGGGCGCTGAAAGGTGCCACCCCAACTAAACATTAAGAGGCAGCTTCCAGCGCCCCGTCCGAACTTGTTTGAAGCACGGGTCGAAGCCGATCGCGTGGAGGAGAACCTATGCACGGCATTCGGCGGCACGAGCCGAGCGAGATTTCATCGCTGCCAGGGCGGCACGAAGCGGCGGTCCTGGTAGTCGGAAAGGCAATCCGAATGCAGCGGCTCCAGCCAGGTCTCGTCCTTCATGAAACCGACCGCTTTGAGGGCAACGCCGCCACCGATCGGCTCGACCATCAGGTCGGTGCGGAAGCTGCCGGGCTCGCCGACATCCTCCAGGCGGTCCAGGACCTGCAGGCGTGCCTCATCCGCCTCGTAAAGCTCGCCCTGCACGACCAGTCCCTCCCCCGGCCGGTCGAGCATGACCGGGCCGAAAAAGGATTTGGCGATATAAAGCGGATAAGGTTTGGCCGTCTGGTAGAGGCCGAGGAAGCGGGCACCCGTCAGCCCCTTTTCGTGAAACGCGAAGCCGCGTTTCAACGTGCCATAGATGAAAACAGGCGTCACTTGGTCATGCGGGCTCAGATCGCCGTTGCCGGCGGCACTGTTCCGTCGGGAGTGAGGCCGTCTACCGCATTCGGCAGGTCCTTGGAAAGCCTGCGCAGCACTTCCTCTTCGGAAAGGCCGGTCTTTGCGGCCACGTCGCGCAGCACGTCGGGACCGAGCGCCTCGTGCAGTTCCGTGTCATTGATCGGCTCGTTGGCGCCGGTCTTCACCCAGCTGTCGGCCTTCTTCTCGTGGCCGGCCTGCTTGAACTGGTCGAGCAGGTCGCTCAGCCCGCCATTGAGGATCGAGCCTATGCCGCCACTGCCGACCGCGCCGCCCAAAATGCTGCCGAGACCGCCGCTGCGCAGCTTGTTGAGGACATCGTCGAGGCCAGCACCGGCCGAAGGCCGGGCATTCGTGCCGAATTGTCCGTCCTGGTTGCCCGCTTGGCTTCCACTCTGGCTTCCAGGCTGGCCAGCCGGCTGGCCGCCCATCTGGCCGCCGGGCTGGGTAACGCCTTTCAGGATCTCGGCGATCTTGTCCCTGTTCTGGTATCCGGCGACCGCCAGAACCGCGAGCAGCGCCTTCAATGGTCCGCGTTGCATGATCTTTCTCCTCGTTATCGGCTATCTAACGGGAGCACCGGGAATGTGTTCCCGAACGAGACGCTTCCGCGAGCCAGGCTCAGAGCCCCTGGGCTGCATTGATGGAGGAAACGAACTGCCGGGTGCGCTCGTGCGTGGACGCCTTGAAGATTGCCTCGGCGCTGCCGGCCTCCACCACCTGCCCCGCTTCGAGAAAGACGACGTGGTTGGCAATGCGCAAGGCAAGCCGCAGGTCATGGGTCGCCATGACCATGGTCGTGCCTTCGGCCGCCAGCCGCCCCAGCACGTCCACGACTTCGGCGGAAAGCTCCGGATCGAGCGCCGAGGTCGGCTCGTCGCAGAGCAGAACCTGGGGCGAAGGCGCCAGCGCCCGCGCGATCGCCACCCGTTGCTGCTGGCCGCCCGACAGGGTCGAGGGCCAGGCATCCGCCTTTTCCCGCATGCCGACCTTGTCGAGCAGTTCCATGGCGCGCGCCCGGGCCTTGTCACGCGGCCATTTCAGCACCGTCACCAGGCCCTCCATGACATTCTCGATCGCCGTCTGATGCGGAAACAGCTGAAAATTCTGAAAGACCATGCCGGTCTGGCGGCGGATCTTCTGGATGGCCGGCCAGCCGATCTTCTTCCCCGGCGCGAAGTCGAGCCTTTCCTGCCCCAGCCGAACCGTGCCGGAGGTGGGAATTTCCAGAAGGTTGATGCAGCGCAGAAGCGTGCTTTTGCCGCCGCCCGAAGGACCCACCAGCGCCGTGACGCTGCCGGGCGCAAGCCGCATGCTGATATCCCTGAGAATGACCGCATCGCCGAAGCGTTTTTCGATCCCGGAAAGCTCGATCATCGGCTGGCCTCCATCATGCCGCCATAGCGGGCGAAACGCCGCTCCAGCCGGACCTGCAGGGCCGAAAGGACGGAACTGAGGACCAGGTAGATCAGCGCCGCCTCGATATAAAGGATCAGTGGTTCATAGGTGGTGGCGACAATCCGCTGGGCGGCCTGGAACAGTTCCGGCACGGTGATCGCCGCTGCCAGCGACGTGTCCTTGATCAACGAAATAAACGTATTCGACAAAGGCGGCACGGCGACCCGCGCGGCCTGCGGCAGGATGGTGCGCCGCATGGCCTGGCTCCAGGACATGCCGATCGAATAGGCGGCTTCCCACTGGCCTTTCGGAACGGAGGAAATGACCGCGCGGATGATTTCGGAACTATAGGCGCCGATATTCAGCGTGAAGCCGATCAAGGCGGCGGGGAAGGCATCGAGCAGGATGCCGATGCTGGGAAGGCCATAGAAAATCACGAAGAGCTGCACCAGAAGCGGCGTGCCGCGAATGACCCAGACATAGAAGCGCGCGATCAGCGCCAGTGGGCGCGGACCGAACAGGCGCGTGACGGCCGTCACCAGGCCCAGCATCAGGCCGAGCGCGAAGGACAGAAGCGTCAGCGGGATCGTGAATTTGACCCCTGCCCAAAGAAGCGTCGGAAGCGAATCCGACATGAGTTGCAGCCAGTGCGGCAAAATCTGCCCTTTCAACAAACAAGACGTCCGGCGCGATGCGCCGGACACGTCGAACTCAGCTCTTCATAACACGGCCAGCTATCAGTATGGGGCCGGCACGGTTCGCTTCAAGACGTTTACTTGGAAACGTCCTGGCCGAAATACTTGTCGGAAATCTTCTGATAGGTGCCGTCGGCCTTGATGTCGGCGAGCGCCTTATCGATTGCTTCCAGCAATTCCGGCTCGCCCTTGCGGATGATGATGCCGGAATATTCGGGCTTGTCCTGCTGCGCCGCGACCTTGACCGGTGCATCCGGCTTCTGCTTCTTAAAATCGAGGAAGGAAAGGCTGTCATTGATCGTCGCATCGGCGCGGCGGGTCAGCACCAACTGGATCGACTGGTCGAAGCCGTCGGTGCCGACAAGCTCAGCGCCGGACTGTTCGGCCAGCTTGCCGTAATTGCTGGTCAGCGACTGGGCCGACTTCTTGCCCTTCAGATCGGCGAAGGTCTTGATGTCCTCATTGTCCTGGCGCACGACCAGCACAGCCTTGGAGGCGATATAAGGCTGCGAGAAATCATATTTCTGCTTGCGCGCCTCGGTAATGCCGACCTGGTTGATCACTGCGTCATAGCGCTTGGCATCAAGACCCGCGATGAGCCCGTCCCACTTGCCTTCGATGAACTGCGCCTTGACGCCGAGCTTGGCCGCAACGGCCTCGCCGATCTCCACGTCGAAGCCGACCAGCTTGCCGCTCGCATCGTGAAAGGTGAAGGGCGCATAGGTGCCTTCGGTGCCGATCTTCAAACTGCCGGCAGACTTGATCCCCGCCAGATTTTCCCCGGCATGCGAGGGTGCGAAAGCGGCCACCTGGATAAGGGTGGCAACGGCGATCGTTTTGAACCAGTTCATATCATCTTTCCTTTCAACACAAATGGCGTTGACGCCTCATTGCCAGAAAATAGGCAGCATTGAGTGGAAGGAAACTGCGAATAAAATCGGCGAATGCAAATATTTTGCCCGAGCGGCTTCCTGATCCGGCTTCGAGCGGCTCCGATGTGCCGTTGAAAGGAGCGGCAGCCGTTGCACTTTGACATTTGCCGCCCAAGCCAGTAGGAACGACGCAATGTTCGGCTGCGAGCGTTGCAGCCAGAGCGCCTCGCGCGCATGAAATTCCGAAAGACAACTTTAGATGACCGATCATAACGGCGCCGTTCCGGCGATCGCCAAGGCGTTGGCGAAACGCGGCTACACCACGCTCACCCCTGTCCAGAAATCCATGCTCGATCCGGCGCTGATCCAGTCCGACGCGCTGGTTTCGGCCCAGACCGGTTCCGGCAAGACTGTCGCCTTCGGCCTCGCCATGGCACCGACCCTGCTCGGCGAGGCGGAAACCTTCGGCCCCGCCCGTGAGCCGCTGGCGCTGGTCATCGCGCCGACGCGAGAGCTGGCGCTGCAGGTCAAGCGCGAGCTGGACTGGCTTTACGAAGCGGCTGGCGCGGTGATCACCAGCTGTGTCGGCGGCATGGATATCCGCAGCGAGCGACGGTCATTGGAACGCGGCGCCCATATCGTCGTCGGCACGCCGGGTCGCTTGTGCGATCACATCCGCCGCAACGCGCTTGATATGTCGGCGCTGAAGGTTGCCGTCCTCGACGAGGCCGACGAAATGCTCGATCTCGGTTTCCGTGAAGATCTCGAATTCATCCTGGAATCGGCGCCGGACGACCGTCGCACGTTGATGTTTTCGGCAACCGTGCCGGCTGCCATTGCCAAGCTTGCCAAGCGCTATCAGCGCAATGCAGTGCGCATTGCAACGACAGCCGAAGAAAAGCAGCATGTCGATATCGAATACCGCGCCCTGGCAGTTGCGCCGGCGGATCGCGAAAATGCGATCGTTAACGTGCTGCGCTATTACGAGGCGCCCAATGCCATCGTCTTCTGCTCGACCCGTGCCGCGGTCAATCATCTGACGGCCCGGTTCACCAACCGCAATTTCTCCGTCGTCGCCCTTTCCGGCGAGCTGACGCAGAACGAGCGAACCCATGCGCTTCAGGCCATGCGTGACGGACGTGCCCGCGTCTGCATTGCAACGGACGTGGCTGCCCGCGGCATCGACCTTCCCGGCCTCGACCTGGTGATCCATG
Source organism: Rhizobium deserti (assembly GCF_004358025.1). GTDB lineage: Bacteria > Pseudomonadota > Alphaproteobacteria > Rhizobiales > Rhizobiaceae > Neorhizobium > Neorhizobium deserti. The sequence continues at coordinate 494,709 of NZ_SMTL01000003.1, forward strand.
CGGATCTGCCGACCAATCCGGAAACCCTGCTTCACCGCAGCGGCCGTACCGGTCGCGCCGGACGCAAGGGCATCAGCGCCCTGATCGTGCCGTTGAATGCCCGCCGCAAGGCTGAACGGTTGCTTTCCGGTGCCGGTATTGAGGCAAGCTGGGCCCGTCCGCCATCGGCCGAAGAGGTTACGAGCCGAGACGATGAACGCCTGCTGGCCGACCCGATCTTTGAGGAAAAGCCGCGCGAGGAAGAGCAGGAACTGGTGGCAAGGCTCGTTTCCAGCCACGGCGCCGAAAAGCTTGCCGCCGCTTTCGTCGCCCTTTACCGCGCCAATCATTCGGCTCCCGAAGATATCATCGAAGTCGCCCTCCAGAACGACGGTGCCCGCAAGTCGCGTGACAGATCCGTGGACGGGTCCGGCAGCCAGACTGCCGACTTCCCGATGACGCCAAGGCCGTCGCGCGACGAGTTCGGCCCAAGCGTGTGGTTTTCGCTCTCCGTCGGGCGCAAGCAGAATGCCGAGCCCCGCTGGCTCATTCCGATGATTTGCCGTAACGGCAATCTTTCCAAGCGGGAGATCGGCGCGATCAAGATGCAGCAGGAGGAGACTTACGTCGAGATTGCCGCCGATCACGCCGACAAGTTTGCCGAGGCGATCGGCAAGGACAAGACGCTCGAGCGCGGCATTCGGGTGACCCGCCTCAACGGAACACCTGATTTCAGCCGGCCTTCGAGCGCCAAGCCGTTTAAGAAAACCTACGAGGATCGGCCAAAGGACGGCCAACGCGACGAAAGGCCAAAAGAAAAGCATCGTAAAGGTGGTGCCCCGGGCCAGGGTCAGGCTGCCGCCGGCGCCGCTTCCAAAGCTGGCGCATGGGCTGCTGGCGAGCCTCGCGGCGAAAAACCATTCAAGAAGAAGACCAAGCCGAAATCCGCCAGTGGCGGAAGCTTCGACCGTCGCAAGTAGGGGTCTATGAGGATGACAGGACGCTCGCGAGGGCGCCGTTCTGCCTGGCTGCGCTAGGCTAGCGCACGATCAGAGCCTACCTCGCAAGGTCACTGGTAGCTAATCAGGATGCGTAGCGGTCAGCAGTCTTGCTCCGCTGGTCGGCAAAGAGCTGGCTGGCCGGCATGGGACGTCCGATTAGATAGCCTTGGATCTGCTCGCAGCCGAGCCGCTTCAAGCACTCGAACTGTTCCTCGGTCTCGATCCCTTCGGCCGTAATGGCCATGCCAAGGCCTTTCGCGACGCCGATTACCAGGTTGATGATGGACATGGCGTCCGCCCGCGTCGTGATGTCCTGCACGAAGGATCTATCGATCTTGATCTTGTCGAAAGCGAAGCGCCTGAGATTGCCGAGCGAAGAATAGCCGGTGCCGAAATCGTCCATGGCGACGGTGATGCCGAGCTGTCGCAAGCCATCCAGCGTGTCGGCCGTTTTGTGGTTCGCGTCGAGCAGAACGGATTCGGTGATTTCGACTTCGAGCCGTTTCGGATCGAGGCCGCTATAGGCCAGCGCACTGACAATGGTCTGGAGAAGGGACTTCTTGCGAAACTGGATCGGCGACAGGTTGACGGCGACCTTCAGATGGCTCGGCCAGCCGGCTGCCTCGATGCAGGCGGTTTTCAACACCCATTCGCCCAGCAGATTGATCATCCCGATTTCTTCCGCCACGGGAATGAAGTCACACGGAGGAACGGAGCCGCGCATCGGATGCTTCCAGCGCAAGAGGGCTTCATATCCTTCGATGACGCGGGTCGCGGCACTGGCCTGCGGCTGGTAGTAGACCTCCATCTCTCCATTCACCAGCGCCTTGCGCAGATCTTCCTCGAAAGCCCGCTTCTGCTCGAGCCTGTCGTGCATTTCAGGCCGGAAGACGCAGACCCTTCCCCGTCCCGATCCCTTCGCTTCATAGAGAGCCAGATCCGCATTCTTCAGCAGAACGTCCGGCGTCGCGCGATCATCCATGAGCGCAATGCCGATGCTGGTAGCGATGATGATTTCCCTGTCCTTGATGAAGTAGGGGCTGCCGATCTGCGCCAGCAAGTGACGGCCAAGATCCAGTGCCTGTTGCTCGTTCAGGTCGTCTGCCAGAACGGAAAATTCATCACCCCCGAGACGGCAAACCAGATCCTGCGCCTTTGTGGCAAGTTTCAACCGATCCGCAACTGCTTTTAAGAGAGCATCGCCAGTGTCATGACCAAGCGTGTCATTGACATCCTTGAAGCCGTCGAGGTCAAGAAAAAGAACGGCGCAGCCGGCATTTACCTCACCGATATCGAATTTCGCTTCCAGCCTTTGGCGAAAGAGGACCCGGTTCGGCAAGCCCGTCAGGGCATCGTGATGGGCAACATGGGCTAGCCGGTGGTTCTGGACCTGAAGCTCTTCAGATGCGCCCTGCAGATCCTGCGTCAGTTGCTTCATGCCGCCATGGGCGCGGTCCAGCAGACGATTGTGATGAAATAGGATAGCGATAAGGCACACGCCGCAGATGATCAGACCCGCAGCCAAGCCACTGAAGACAAGGTGAAGCTGCTCCAGCTCCGCCTGATCGGCAGCGATCCGATTGCTTCCATATTCGCTCGCCTGCGAGGCAAGCATGGTCATCGGCCCGTCCAGAGCAGCCAGCGTCCGCAGGCCCAGCCGAACGTTTCCCGGGCCGAAGCCGTTCACCTCGCCGTCGATTGCGTTCAGGGCCGTTTTCAGATCGGCCACTGTCTTGCGGCGCACCGGATCGCTCTGGATGAAATCATGCAGCGTCCCCTGCTCCAGGATGTTGACGCGGCCAAACATAATGTCCAGGCGCAATCGAACCTCATCCAGATCTACCCCCATACCCCCCAGACCATAGGCACCCAGCCGGTGCTCGAGACGCATGAATTCTGCCAGCGTCTGGCTAACCGTCCAGGCTTCGTTGTATCGGGACACCCTTTGTAGCGCACCTTGGCGCTCCGCGATCACATAGGAAATATAGCCCGCTGCCACGACGAAGCAGCAGACCACCGCGACGAGCAAACGTTTCAAGGTGAAGAATGGCGCCTTGTTCATTGGACAATGAGCTTGGCCAATTGCCAGGCAGACCTGCCGTAATAGGTCTGAGTTGCGAGTTGTGGGTCACTGTCGTAAGGATAAACAATGAAAAGTGGTCCCTTGTCCCGCACAGGCATATACGCTCCGTCACGCTTCAAGGCGAGCAGAACGCGGAACTTCTTGAAGTCCTCCATTGGAATAGTGGTTACGTAATCGTTGAGGGCAACTGCCGTCACCGTCGTTCCCGTTGCGCCAACCAATTGCATCAGCTTATCAAGGGAGACGCCTTCGAACCGTGTCCGCCCCTCATACCAGGGCGTTGCCGTGTCGATCACTTGCATCCCGAGCGCCTCAAGCATTTCGCGGTCGAACTGCGCGGCACCTGATGTATTGAAGTTACGGATATTGCCAGACACTGAGAGGATTGGCTTGCCCTGGGGCTGGGCGAGGTTCTCTGCATAGGCGACGGTGCAAAACGGAAGCAACCACGTCACTAGAAAAAAAAGCGGTCTGCTCAGCTTCATCCATTCCTCCATCCTTTATTAGGAGTATGGACAGGAATCCCTAAGCTTCAGTGAAAACTTGCTTCGGCATTGTCTCTACTGGGAGATGCTTCTTCCACTTCCAATTTCAACAGAACTACTGACTCATTCCCATGAAAAAGCCGCCCGCTTTTTACAGCGAACGGCTCTGGAGGTCAAAATAGTGCAGGGATTACGGCTGAGTTGCGTTGCCGCCCGTGGATGGGCTTGCAGGCGCGCCGCTCGTGGCTGGTGGAGCAGCCGGGGTGGCAGGAGCCGGAGCCGTTGACTGGTCAGACGCGGCCGGCGGTGTGGTGGACGAAGTGGTTGTCGGATCCGTCGACGAGCTGCCCATCTGAGACCAGACGAAGGCGCCAACGATGACGACTGCAAGAATTGCTACCCAAGCCATCCAGCCGGAACCGCGACGCGATGTCGGCGTGGTGCGAAGGTCGGGACGAGTGTTGTTCGAGTTTGGATCATAAGCCATGTTTACTTCCTCCTTTGGCTAGATAATGCCGTTGGGCAAATATTGTTCCGCGATTATTGATCCGCAGATGCTCCCGTCCGCGCTGATCGATATTTCTCCAGGACTAAAGGGGGAGACGGAGCTGGTTGCTTCTGATTAAGTCGCGGACATGGAAAAGGTGCGGAGAGTGGAAAGCATGGCAGACAAGCGCATCGGCATTATCGGGCTTGGGCGAATGGGAAGCGCCATGGCGAGGCGCCTGGGTGACCACGGCTTGCATGTGACCGGCTGGACCCGTAGCGGTCTCCCGCCGGACCAGGCCGCTGCAATGGGTATCGAATCTGCGCCAGATCTTGCCTCGCTTTGCCAATCATCCGACATCATCATTCTGGCACTTCTCGATGATGTTGCCGTGCACGCGGTTCTCGATGGGCTTGCCGGCACCGCAGTTCATGGAAAGCTGATCGTCGATACCAGCACCGTCAGCCCGCAAACCCTGCGCAGCCGGGCCGCGGAGTTCGAACGATCGGGTGCCGCCCTTCTCGATGCGCCTATTTCCGGAGGACCGGATATGCTGCTGGCCGGCAAAGTGGGTCTCTATATCGGCGGGCGCGAGGAAGATTACCGGCGCTTCCTGCCCGTGGCGGAAGCTTTGTCGGACCGTATCCACCATGTCGGCGGCCTCGGCGACGGGGCATCTGCCAAGCTCGTCAACAATATGATGCTGATGGGCCTGTGGCAGAGCATGAAGGAAGCACTGCAGCTCGGCGGCAAGGCGGGCCTTTCGCGCGACAAGATGATCGCGATCCTATCAGGCAGCCCAGCTGCAAGTCCTGCCATGAAAGCGCGCCTGCCGGTCGTACTCGGTGAAACGTCCGCCGTTGGCTTTCCCGTATCAGGAGTCGTGAAGGATGCACGGGTGGTGCGCGACCTCGCCGGCGCACTCGGGGTCGCCATTCCCGCCATCGCCGCCTCGCTGGCGAGTTTCGAAGCCACAATGGAGGCAGGCTTCGGCGAAGCGGACCTCGCGACCATGGTGCGGCTGGCAGCCGAGACCAACTGAAGCATGCTGGAGAAGACAATGACGAACAAACCGCATATCACCATCCTTTACTGCACCCAGTGCAACTGGTTGCTCCGGGCCGGCTGGATGGCACAGGAGCTGCTGCAGACCTTCGGCGACGCCTTGGGCGAAGTCGGGCTGATCCCCGGCACCGGCGGCGTCTTCGAGATCCGGCTCGATGGCGAGCTTCTCTGGGAGCGCAAGCGCGACGGCGGGTTCCCCGGTTCCAAGGAGTTGAAACAGCGGGTCCGCGACATCATCGACCCGGAGCGCGACCTCGGCCATCTGGACCGCAAATCGGCAGAGGATAGCGACGCTGGACCGGGCTAAGCAACGCTGTATGAAGGTTTTTCGCCCCCTGACATGAAAACTTCAAAAAGCCGGTTGACAGGCGAGAGCCACCCCCTTACATCGCACTCCGTCGCCCAGATGGCGGAATTGGTAGACGCGCCAGCTTCAGGTGCTGGTACCCGAAAGGGTGTGGAGGTTCGAGTCCTCTTCTGGGCACCATTCCCATTGTTCAGCATGGTTTTATGCTGATTTTCCCACGAAATCATTGTCATGATTTTCCGGTCTTCGGGCCGCGGGAAACCGTGCTTTTTCGGCGGTGAAGCCCCCACCGATACAGCGGCCAAAGCCATGAATGACATCTATTCCGCTGAGCGTAAGATCGCGACCGCTCTCGGCAAGATGGCCCGCGGCGCGCAGGATCAGAAGCTGAAGGACGCCTTCCACCCAAAACGAGCTCAGGCTCGGATCGAGCGGCTGCAGACTATCTTCGAGCTAGTCATCCAAGACGAACACTGGCTGGATAAATGGCGCAGAAGGTCAGGAACGCCTGGCCTTCTGCGGAAGACGGGCAGCCTCATTGAAGGGCTTGCAATCCGCCCCACGTCATTCGGCGGCTATGCCGCCCGTTGGCACAGGCCGTATACGGAAGCGGCCGAAGCCTTTGTCCTACTTGTTCTTCAAAAGCCAGATCTTGCCGGCCATGGTGATGCCATGCGCCGCTTCTTCGGGCGCAGCATCGGCGTCCAGAACCTTGATGAGGCCATATTCGCGCAATTCCTCGACCGTGGTCGTCGTCAGGAATTTCACCTTCTGCGGGCGCTCCTTGAACCGGTCCGTCTTCTTATAGGTAACGACGGCGTCCTTATGAGTCCAACGCTTGGCTTCCTGAGGATACAGATCGCCGTCCTTTGCGAGTTTCAAACCGCGGATTTGGGTCGGTGTCAGCGTGATCGCTGTCGATACGGGGGCCGGCGCGGTGGCGGTGGCGGTCTGGTTCAATGTACAGTCCTTCGAAAGGCAAAATCTGGAAGCAATTCGCTTGATAAGCGGAAGCGATTGCCGGTGGCGCGCCAGGCCATTGTCTGGCCGGGGCGCGGCCCCGCCGAAGCGGAGCGACTTATCAATGTCTCTGCACGGCGTTCAGCCGTTAGCGCTGACGGGCCTTGCGTGCAGCATAGCGACGATCGCGCTCGGCCTTGCGAGCAGCCTCATCGGCGACAACGCGGGAAACGCGGTCGTTGATTTCAGCTTCGCGGGCTTCGGCTTCCATACGCTCGTGAGCTTCAGCGGCAGCGGTCAAGGCCGCAGCCTCTGCGAGAGCTCGTTCATTCTCCGCCGCCTTCGCTGCTTCACGCTCGGCTCGGCGCGCTTCTCTTGCGGCGGCAACTGCTTCGCGCGCAGCCAAGCGTTCCTGCATGGCCGGATCGGTTGCTTTCGGCGCGGAAGCAAATTTCGCCAAAAGCTCTCGTTTGGCAGCATCCGCGGTCTTGCGGCGCTCGGCAAAGCTATTGTCGTTGGGGTGTCTCAATTCATCTACCTTAGAAATACAAGAGGTTGCGGCTTCTTGCGGCATCAAACCCTAAGGTTCGTGCAAACGGCCTGCCTCCAGCTAGAACGAAAAAAGGCCAGACATCCGCCTGGCCTTCGAATACCTACGCCACCATGCCAGTACATCCGTGGTCATGGCAAGCTAAAGCTTAAGCGGCCCGGAGCTGGCCTGCGGACATCTTGCCCGACTTGCGGTCCTGCTCGAGTTCGAAGCCGAGCTTCTGGCCTTCAACGATGGAGCCCATGCCTGCACGTTCAACTGCAGAGATATGAACGAAAACATCGGCGCTGCCGTCATCAGGCTGAATAAAACCGAAACCCTTGGTGGCGTTGAACCATTTAACTGTGCCAGTGGTCATAACGAACCCTTTCTTAGCAACGTTGATCTGCCCGCCGTGCGACGCGCGGCGGTAATTTCGACTTTTGAAAGGGAAAGTTCGTCAAGACGCGCGTGGCGCAACAAAAACAAAGATCGGCAAACAAAGTATCGATAGGCGGTTGATAGCCCAGAATTCATTGCAGGTCAACTTCTTGTTCGGACGCCATGCCCATTTTACAACGAGGGGCACACGTTCCAACCGCCTTACATTGTCGCGCAGCGATAGCAAGCAACCGCCGCTCTCTTGAAGGCGGGGGCGAGATTTGCGAGAAACCGGAGCCTGTCCGTCTTCATCCTCCTTTAGAACGCGGACGCCACAGAGGATCATTCCATGGTACAGCCCATTCTCTTCACGCCCCTGCGGGTGCGCAATCTCGAGCTTCAAAACCGCATCGTCATAGCGCCGATGTGTCAGTATTCCGCCGAGAACGGCTGCATGACCGATTGGCACCTAATCCATCTGGGCCAGCTGGCGCTTTCCGGTGCAGGTTTGCTCACGATCGAGGCGACCGGTGTGACGCCCGACGGGCGGATCACCTATGCGGATGTTGGGCTTTACGACGATGCGACGGAGGCGGCGATGGGGCGGACGCTGGAAAGTGTGCGCCGCTGGTCAGACATGCCTATTTCTGTTCAGCTTGCCCATGCCGGACGCAAGGCTTCCACCGACCGTCCCTGGTTCGGCGGCAGCCAGATTGCCCCTGACCACGAAAATGGCTGGGAGACCGTCGCGCCGTCGGCCATTCCTTTCAATCCGAATTACGTTCCGCCGGTGGCGCTCGACAAGGACGGCCTGAAACGCATCCGCGACGCCTTTGCCGCCTCGGCTGCCCGTGCAGCCCGGATCGGCATCGACGCGATCCAGATCCATGCAGCGCATGGTTACCTGCTGCACCAGTTCCTGTCGCCTCTCTCGAACCAGCGCAGCGACGAATATGGCGGCTCGCTGCAGAACCGTGCGCGTTTCCCTCTGGAGGTCTTCGATGCGGTGCGACAGGCTTTCCCGGCCGATAAGGCCGTGACGGTGCGAGTTTCCGCGACCGATTGGGTCGAGGGCGGCGTCGATATCGACGAAACGGTCGCTTTTTCGCAAATGCTGGAGGAGAAGGGTTGCGATGCGATCCACGTCTCCAGCGGCGGCCTTCACATGGATCAGAAGATCCCCTTGAGCCCCAGCTACCAGGTGCCTTTGGCGCGCGCCGTCAAGGCGGCGGTGAAGATGCCGGTGGTTGCCGTGGGTCTGATCACCGAGCCGAAGCAGGCGGAGGCGATCGTTGCGACGGGGGACGCGGATCTGGTGGCGATTGCCCGGACGGTACTTTACGATCCCCGCTGGCCCTGGCATGCGGCGGCTGAACTCGGCGCTCAGGTGGCCGTCGCACCACAATATCTCCGCTGCCAGCCATCGCAGTTCAAGACCCTGTTCAAGGCCTGACGGCGCAATCCATGCCCAGGACGCGAACGGTCCTGGGCGCAGCGCCTGCCGGCATGTGCAAGGTCATAACCGGCTGTGACAAGGGCACAGCTGGTTGTTCTGCCGGCCTTCGATCATGGATCGCGACGATCTGAAGGCCGATGACAACCTTTCGGCCAGTTGCGCGTTCATATGGCCGGAGGTACCGTCATGGGCTCAAGATATCACCGGCAGACTGCCGACACCGAGAAGCTTTCCGATGACCAGATCATCGTTCTGGCGCATGAGCTCGTCGAGGCTTTTCTGGAATTCATCCGGGAAGACACGCCCGGCAACGATATCCTCGACGTCAAGGCGCTGCCGACACGGAAGACCTCGATCGAAAACGCCTTCCGCCTGGTGATCGCAACCGAGGAAAATGAAAGGGTGAGGCGTCGCCTGTCCACCGCGGGCATGGTGCTTGCGAACTTTCAGGACGGGATCGGGCCAAGGGTCTCTCTGGTTCCGGCAAGCGCCGAAGCGCCGGCCAGCTGTGACGATGATGATCGCGTGCAGCGTGTACAGCAGAGGCTCGATCGCATCTTCGCCAGGGTTGACGCCGACGTGACGAGATTGCGCACCGTTTTCGATCAATCCAATGAGCTGGCCAAGCGACGGTTCACGCGCCTGCATGCCACACCGCCTTTCCAGGAGGATGGCACCTATACCTGGCATGGCCACCATTAAAGCCACATCTGACGGCTAGGTTTCTTCCAGCCCCCCGCCAGGTGGCGCCTTGTCGGCCGCGGGTGCTCGCTCAACCAATCCACCTTCGTCTCTTCGTCAATTTTATCAACACCGTACCAAATTTACACAACTTCACTTCGCTAGCCGGACATGCCTTGACTATGGCTTTCCGGCTCCCACATCAGCGCCTCCAACGAGTAACAGTCAGACTGAACATGCGTCCATTTTTAGAAACGAGTTTCGGGCCAACCGAGCTGGAGATCATCGAAGCGGTCTTGAATCACTGGCGCAACCAGCATGCCGTGCCGAAGGAAAGTCCCGATGCAGACATCGCCGCGGCGGTGATGATCAACCTGTTCCGGGAGGGTTATCAGACCATCCCCGAACTCCGCCGGGCGGCAGCGGAACACAAGGCATTGAGCGAGCTCGTCCCTTAGCCGATCAGCTGGACCCTGAGATCAGGTGCGCGGCCGGGCCGACCAATTAACGCTGGGCCGGCGCGACGGGCGGCCGATCAGGACTTTATTTGCAGGACATGCTCGAAGAACTTTATCCGCTGCACCGGATCTTCAGTCGGGTGCTCGTAGATCAGCTTGTCGTTCTGCCATACGGGCTTGGTCCGGGCTGAAAGCGCCTTCAGTCGTTTCTGGCTGGGTTTTCCTGCAAAGGCGATTGCCATGGCCCGGGGACCCGCCTCCAGCTTGCTGATCCGCAGCCGGCCTGCCACGATCCGCAATTTGGCGAGGCGTAGGAGGATAGACGCCTCCGGCGGCAGCTCCCCAAAACGGTCGTCAAGCTCCTCCTCGAATCCGTCGATTTCTCCTGCCGACGTAGCCCGCAGCAGCCGGGCGTAAAGGTTCAGCCGAACCGTCGCATCCGAGACATATTCGACAGGGATAAGGCCTGTTATCCCGACATTGACGGTGGGAGCCGCCGCTGTCTCGACCGCCTTCTTTCTTGCGACCGCAACCGCACGTTCCAGCAGCTTCTGGTATAAGCTGATGCCAAGGATCTTCATGTGGCCGGCCTGATCCTCGCCGACGATGTCGCCGCCCCCGCGAAGGTCGAGATCCTCCATGCTGATCGCCAGTCCGGCGCCCAGGCGGTCATTCTGCACGAGGGTCGACAATCGCAGCCGCGTTTCCTCAGGAATCTGGTCCGTATCGGTCAGAAGATAAGCAATCCCCTGCGCCTTGCCGCGCCCGACCCGGCCGCGCAGCTGATGAAGCTGGGCCAGTCCGAACCGGTCGGCCCGCCAAACGAAGATCGTATTGGCACGCGGGACATCCAGGCCGCTCTCAATGATATTGGTCGACAACAGGATATCGCCGTCGCCATCGGAAAAGCCGACCATGACCTCGTCCATTTCGGCGGCCGGCATTTTTCCATGTGCAAGGCGCAGGGTCAGCTCCGGCACGAGTTCCGCCAGCGTGGTTTTCAGCCCCTCAAGATCCTCGATCTGCGGTGCAACGAAGAAGCTCTGCCCTCCCCGCCGACGTTCGCGCAGCAGTGCCACCCGTACCGAGGCCTTGTCGAAGGCGTTGAGCGAGGTGCGCACCGGCCGTCGCTTTGCCGGCGCCGTGGTCAGGAGGCTGACATCCTGGATACCGACCATGGCCGCCTGAAGCGTGCGCGGGATCGGGGTGGCGGACATGATCAGCCGGTGAAGGAGCGGCGCCATCTTAGCCATGGCAGCTTTGTCACGGGCTCCTAACCGATGCTCCTCGTCGATGATCGACAGTGCCAGGCGATCGAAGACGACGTCCTTGGCAAGGATGGCCTGGGTGGCGATAACGATACCGATCTCGCCGCTGGCAAGGCCCGCCTTGACCCTTTTCGCTTCTGCCGAGGCTACCACCCGAGACAACATGGCCACCTCAATGCCGGTTCCGGCAAAGCGCCGCTGGAAGGTGGTGAAATGCTGACGCGCGAGGACCGTCGTCGGTGCGATGACGGCCACCTGGCGCCCGGAAAGCGCGGCAGCGGCAGCGGCACGCAGGGCGATTTCCGTCTTGCCGAAGCCGACATCCCCGCAGATGAGGCGGTTCATGAACGTGCCCGAGCCGAGATCGGCAAGCACTGCCTCGATGGCTGCCGCCTGATCTGCCGTCTCGAGATAAGGAAAGCGCGCTACGAATTTCTGGTATTGGGCCCGCGGCGGAACGATCACGTCGGCCTGCGCCTCCTGCCTTTCCCGGGCCAGTCTAAGCAGATGTCGGGCCGCGAGCCGGATGTCCTTGTCGACGGCTGCGCGCTTCTTCGCCCATTGCTCCGTATGGAGCCTATCCAGCGTGACCGCCTCCGGCTGTGAGCCATAGCGCCAAAGCTTGCCGAACTCCTGCATCGGCACGAGGATAGAGGCCGCATCGCGATATTCGAGCCGCGCCGCATCATGCGTCACGCCGTCGACGGCGACATTTTCCAGTCCCGCCAGTACTGCAACGCCGTGGTCCTCGTGGACGACCACGTCACCGACAGCCAGTTCCGGTTCTGACAGAAGCATGCTCGGGCTGGAGGTTGCCGATGTGCCGCCGACGACATCCGCCGTGGTGATCACGGCGAGCCTTGTCTTGCTGTCGGCATAGCCGTGCTCCAGATCGCAGGTGAGCTTCAAGAGTGCGCCGGGTTTTGCAGCAGCCATGTCGGCCCAGCTGGCGGCGCTCAGCACCTCGGCCGATTGCTCGCGCTCCAGGCGCCGGCAGAGGCTCTCGAATGCAGCGCCATTGCCGAGTATTGCCACTCTGTCATGCGAGGCGAGCCGGCTCTTCACATAGTCGGAAAATGCCTTTCGGGGATTTGTGCCGCCCGTGAAGCTCGGCAGCTCCTCCCAGCGCTCGTCCAGATCCAGATCGAAAACCTGGGCGGCGGCGAAGGCCTCGCTCCATTCGCCCGGTCCGAGGTAAAGCGAGTGACGATCGGTCCGGGCCTGGTCGCCGACCTGATGGGCATGCCTCGCCTCCTCGATGATCTCGAGATAGGAGGCAGCGCGTTCGCCAGCTCCCGCGGCAAATGCCATTCTGGCCCTGCCGACAAGATCGAAGATCGTCTGCATCTCTCCGTATAACTGGTAGAGGCGCCGCTCCATGGCGTCCGCGCCTCTGCCGGGTTCTTCCCCGGTTTCAGCTTCAGCCGCAATAGCTTCCGATGCCGGCCCGAATTCCTTTTCCTCCAGCGTATGGACGGTCCGTTGCGACACCGGATCATAGGATCGAAGTTCGGACACCCTGCCATCCTCGGCAAGCACGATGCGCATGGGCATGGACGCGCCCGCAGGGAAGATATCAATGACCTCGTCGCGGAAGGCCAGTTCGCCCGCTTCGTCGACAACCGCGTCTTCGATATAACCGCTGCGCGACGCGAAATCCTCGAAGGCCTGCCGATCGAATGGTTCTCCGACGGCCAGCCTGTACCGGCTGCTGTCGATAATCGAGGAGGGTGGAACGCGCTGCAACAGCGCATCAAGCGAGGTTACCATCAGAGAAGGCCGCGATGTCGACCTGTTCCAGACCCTCAAAGCATCCATGCGGCGTCCCATGCACTGCCTGGACGGGGGCACGCGGTCATATGGGAGACAGTCCCATGGCGGCAGAAAGACCAACGGCAGATCCGGATCCAGACATTGGACCGCCTCGGCGATCTTGGCTGCCGAGGATTCGCTCAGAGCTACATAGACGAGCGGCTTTTCGGCACTGGGCGCAGCGGCAATCAGCCTTGCCGCGACAAGCGCTGCGGGTGGTCTTCGATTGATCGGTTCTTCCGGGGCAGAAGGAGGTGCAGCAACTTCGGCAATCTCGACATTTTCATCGGCACGCAAACGCAATTCCACCCTGCTCTACTCCTCCTCCAGGAGGACCATGATCGCACCCTCTGCCGGACAGCCGAATGGTGCGGGGAAGAACCTCGTTCAGACCGTATGGTTCCCGCGGCAGCGTGAGTTCGATGAGCAAAGGGCCGGCGATAACGGCGCCTGTCAGGATTGGTGCAAGAACGCCAGGATCTTCTCGTTCACCCATTGCGGCTCTTCGAGGTGCAGCCAATGCGTCGCTGCCGGATGGCATTCGAAACGGCCGGTCGCACATTGCAGCAGGCTCGCTTCGCCAAGCTCCGGAAGAAGCGCATGATCCCGCTTTCCCCACAGGATCAATGTCGGGGGCACGATTCGGGCAAGCGGCGGACGTGGGTTCCGGGCCAGCGCCCTGTAATAGTTCAGCATGGCGTGCAAGCGGCCGTGCCGACGCCACTCCTGCGCATAGGCCTTGATATCCTCGGCGCCGAACGTGCCCGCTTTCGAGGTTGCGGTCAGGCTACGGCGCAGAAGAAAGAAGTCGCCGGCCGAGAGGCTGGCTTCTGGTACCAAGGGCACCTGGAAGAAGCCGATATAGGCGCTGCGCAACAGCTGCGATGGATGAGACCGGATCACGTCGCGGAAGATGTCGAGATGCGGCGCGCTCATGACCACCATGCGCAGGACCCGCACCGGGTGGCTGGCCGCCGTGGCCCAGGCGACAATGCCGCCCCAGTCATGCCCGACCAAATTGAAGCGCTCATGACCGAGCATGTCTGCAAGGGCTGCGATATCTTCAACCAGCCGTTCGATCCCGTAGCCGAGGACCTCGCCCGGACCGGTGCTTTGTCCATAACCGCGCAGATCCGGTGCGATGACCCGGAAGCCTTGGCCGGCCAAGGCGCCGATCTGCTTGCGCCAGGCCCACCAGAATTCCGGAAAACCGTGAAGGAGGATGAGGGGGCTGCCATCTTCCGGTCCGGCTTCCACGAGATGCATGCTGATGCCGTTGACCTGAACCACGCGTTCGGTCCAACCAGGTTGAAGCAGACTGCCTTCATTCATGTCGGAGCTGACCTCATGCTCATGAGGAGGCAAGGACTCATGCTCGCTTGCAATAGCCGGCTCAAGCTGCATGAGATCATCCTCGGTTGACGTCACCTGCAAACCTCTATGTGCCGTCTTGGTTCCTAGACCGGCATGCCTTCAGAAGCCATGGCGCGCGGCCGAGCGGCAAGTTTGGCCTCCTTACCGGCTTCAAATCATGTCACAAGGTCCGCCAATGTCGCCGTCGGCTGATCAATCGGCGCCTTGATCCGCTTACGTCTTGGGGAACAGATATAGGAAACCTATGAGCCATCCTACCGTACCGGCCTGGGCCGCGCTGCTGGCTTTTGCCTTCACCTTGCCAGCTTCGGCTGCGGACCTGGAACACGGGAAACGTGTCTTCCGCTCCTGCGCCTCCTGTCACGCCATCGAGACAGACCGGAACGGCTTCGGGCCACATCTGAAGGGCGTGGTCGGCAGAAAGGCAGGCTCCCTTCCTGATTACAATTATTCACCGGCCATGCGGGCTGCCGGCGAAAGCGGTCTGGTATGGAACGAGCAGGCGCTGACAGAATTCCTTGCCGACCCCAAGGGAAAGGTGCCCGGCAACAAAATGCGCTTTTGGGGCCTTTGGAAATCGGAGAGCGACGACCTCATCGCCTATCTGAAAGCCCATCCGTGAACCGGACGAGCCACACCCGGCTCAATCCCGAGAAATCGTTGCAAGGTCAGTCTGCAGGACTCACTTTGGAAGGTGATGCGGGTTGAGGCCCGGGACCCACTCCGTATTGGGCATCTGCGTTCCGGTATAGGTGAGGCCGCTTTCGGTCTTGCAGTGATAAATCCGCACCGGCATGCTGTCGCCATACAGGATGTCGTAGCGCCCGCGGTGCTGGTAAACGTCGGCGATCTCGGTGGTGCATGTATAGGCATCCGGTTTCACCCGGCTCCTCTCCGGCACCACTCCCGGAAGATCCTTGAAATAGGTCTGCGACGACCGGAGGAAATCGGTTGTCTCGGCGGCCGACGCTGCCATGGGCGCGAGCGTCGCTAGCATCAGCGCAACCAGCATGATGACCGGCAAAATCCAGGCGCCCTTGAGCATCGATCCATTCCTCGTTCGCAGAAGTTTCAGCCTTGGAGATATGTGCGCCCTGTCGTCCATTCCATGGGCCGCAGCCCACATTTGTGTGATTGCGGGCAGTCAGTCCAGACGACGGTAGCCGGTCGGCCGATCATAGAGCCAGCCGATCCGTTCGATTGCCGCATCGAGGTTTTCACGCGCCACCGTCATCGTGTGGCCATTGGCATGCAGCAAGGTGCTGTCATCCTCCATCATGCCCACATGTCCCTTCCAGAAGACGAGGTCGCCGCGGCGCAGCTCTTCCCGGGTAATGGCCGTGCCGATCTTCGCCTGCATGTCGGAATCGCGCGGCGCCTGCTTGCCGACCATCATCAAGGCCAATTGCACGATCCCGGAACAGTCAATGCCGAAGCCTGACCGACCGCCCCAAAGATAGGGGGTTTCCAGGAAAGTCTCGGCGACGGCGAGATAGTCATTCCCCAGGGTGTCGCCGATAGCCAGGCAGTGACGGGCGATTACCGCCTCTCCGCTCGGCAGCGTCAGATAGCGCGTGCCGCGGGTTTTGGCCTCGCCGACGATGGTAATGCGGCTCCCCATGGAAAGCACAGCTGTCGGCGGCTTGCGAAGTTCCGGCTCCGGATAAACAAAGGTCCGCGGCACGGAAACCAGATGGGTCGGCTCTTGCGGGAGACCAAGCATGGTTTCCGGCAGATAACCGACATAGCCGTCCTGATCCGCCTGAAGCCAGGCAAAACCGCCGGCGCGATCAAAAACCCGCACCGTTTCGCCCAAAAGCAGTTCGGTATCGATCCCGCAGGCCAGATCCGGAGAGGCACGCAACGGCGCGACCGGGACAGTGATCCGCGCCGGCTCGCCGCGCACATAAGTGCCGGCGCCGACGCGACCCTTCAGGGCCTCATCGGCCAGATCGGCGCGGAAGGCATGCAAACGTCTGTCGAGTATCTCCGTCATCCCTGTCCTCGTCCTGCCATTCTTTTCAACGCCGCCCTTCCTGGATCACCAGATCGCCGAGCTTTTCCAGAAACAGCGCTCCGGCCACGGTCCGCTTGATCACCACATTGCGGCGATCCCGCTCATCACGCTGGCGGTCGACCAGCCCCATTTCGCCCATCGTATCCAAGGCGCGGGTAATCACCGGCTTGCTGACCCCCAGCGTTGCAGCCAAACCACGAACCGTGTGCGGCGGCGGCACAAGGTAGATCTGCAGGAGGATGGACATCTGGCGCAATGTCAGGTCGCGCCCGTCGCGGCGAACCTGCTCCAGCGACACCCTGTGCCATAAACCCAATGCTTCCGTCGCCGTCAGTTCAACCGGCATGACCACCTCGACCAAATCCGTGGCGATCTTAAGGTAAAGGACTTACCGGTTGGTTGCGGAGGTGGGCTATCCCGCCTGCATCTGGCGGATCACGCGATAAAGCGCCCGTATGGCAAAGGCTTCGCCGCCGACCGGCGCATGCGGCTTTTCCGCCAGAACCCAGGCATAGATGTCGAAATGCGCCCAGCGCTTGGTGGCGGTGACGAAACGCTTGAGGAACAGGGCGGCCGTGATGGAGCCCGCCATGCCGCCCGAAGGCGAATTGGTGATGTCTGCGGCCCGCGCGCGTATGTCTTTGTCATAGCCCATCCACAATGGCAGCCGCCACATGGGATCGGCCTCCTGTCGTGAAGCCTCCATGAGATCCCGCGACAGGTCCTCGTCATCGGTGAAATAGGGTGCGAGTTCGGTGCCGAGCGCCACACGCGCCGCACCCGTCAGGGTCGCCATGTCGATCATCAGGTCAGGCGGAGTTTCGTCCGCATAGGCCAGCGCGTCGGCAAGCACCAGCCGCCCTTCGGCATCGGTATTGTCGATCTGCACGGTGATGCCCTTGCGGCTCCTGTAGATATCCCCTGGACGGAAGGCGTTGCCGGAGATCGAGTTCTCGACCGCCGGAACGAGAACCTGGAGGTCGACCTTGAGACTGGCATCCATGATCATCAGTGCGAGCCCCATCACATTGGCCGCACCGCCCATGTCTTTCTTCATCAGCGCCATGTTGGCAGCGCCCTTGATGTCGAGCCCGCCCGTGTCGAAGCAGACGCCCTTGCCGACCAGCGTGATGCGCGGATGGCCCTTTTCGCCCCAGCGCAGTTCCAGCAGGCGGGGCGATGAGACACTCGCCCGGCCAACCGTATGGATGAGCGGAAAATTGTGAGCGAGAAGATCGTCGCCGACAATCGACGTAACCGTTGCGCCATAGTGCTCGCCAAGCGCCCGGAATGCCGCTTCAAGCTCCGCCGGCCCCATGTCGTTGGTGGGAACATTGACGAGGTCGCGGGCGAGAAAGACGGCGGCGAGCTGGCGCTCAATCTCGCCGCGATCAACTCCGGGCTGCAGGGACAGCTGCACATCCCTGTGCTTGTCGGCGCGGTAGCGGCCAAAGGAATAGGTGCCCAGTCCGTAGCCGAGGGTCAGTTGGGCCGGCCCTAGACCAGCCGATTCTATCCGCCAATTCCCTTGCGGCAGGAGCCTGGACAATTTGCCCGTGGCAAAGGGAGCCTCTGCCGGATCGGACCCGAGGCCGAACAAGGCACTTGCGACGTCACCTTGCGGGCCCGGCACCAGAAGGAAAGATCCAGAATCCGCCTTGAAGCCCGCGGCTCTTGCCCAGGCCAGGGCGGCCGGATCTGTGCTGCCGGCTTCCAGATCCTCCGGCGTCACGGCATAAACGGGCTTACCGGCCACTCCCTCGGCGCTGAAAGGGGATGGACGGTCGATGTAGTAGTAAGGGCTCATGGGCAGGCTTCTCGCAGGACTGGATCGGCCGAGGAATCGGCTGTCTTAACGGTCTATTAGGGTTAACAGTTTATTTCTGGAGTGGAAATGCGAGACTTGCCGCAGGCCCGCTCGAAAGACCGGACGCGGCACCGGACCCACGAGACCAGCATCCATGACCGCTTCTTTCGCCCTGTTGCCAAACAAGATCCGCCTCGTGCGGACCACTGCCTTCGCGCTCGTGGCTCTTTCGGTTGCCGGCTGCGCCAGCACAAAGCGTGACGTGGAAACCACGGGGTCGATCCCGAAAGTATCGACATCTTCTTCGTTTGAAGCCATGAACAGTGCAGAGCTGGCGAATGCCGAACAGTCCATCGGCGCTGCCTACGGCCGAGAACCGAAGAACAGGGATGTCGGCATGCGTTATGCGACCCTGCTCGGCATGACGGGAAAGCATGCGCAGGCGCTGGCGGTGATGCAGCAGGTGGCGATCGCCAATCCGGCCGATCGCGAGGTTCTGGCCGCCTATGGCAAAGCGCAGGCCGCAGCCGGCCAGCTCGAACAGGCGCTGGCAACGATCAACCGGGCCCAGACGCCCGATCATCCGGACTGGCGGCTTTATTCGGCGGAAGGGGCAGTTCTCGACCAGATGGGCCGCTCCCAGGAGGCTCGCACCAAATATCGCCAGGCGCTCGACACAAAGCCGAACGAGCCGACGGTGATGTCCAATCTCGGCATGTCCTACGTGCTTTCGGGCGATCTGAAGACGGCCGAAACCTATATGCGCAATGCCGCGACACAGCCGCGGGCCGATAGCCGGGTGCGGCAGAACCTGGCGCTTGTCGTCGGTCTTCAGGGCCGCTTCTCGGAAGCCGAGGATATTGCCCGCAAGGAGCTTTCGCAAAGCCAGGCGGATGCCAATGTCACCTATCTGCGCTCGATGCTTTCCCAGCAGAATTCCTGGGCGAAGCTCGCCGACAAGGACGGCAAGCCCAAGCCGAACACGAACTGATTACTTCAGAACCATTCTAAATTTGCCGCAATTGCTTCCTTAAGTCCTTCATCACATCGGGGACATGGGAAATGCATAAAATCTGGAAGCAGTCGGCGACGCTGCTCGGTGTTTCGATCCTGGCGATGGCAGCCTATCTAGGGCTCCTGCAGATCAACGGGAACTTCCATGAAGTTCTCCCCGGCGAGCTTTACCGGTCGGCCCAACCCACGCCGCATCAGCTTGCCGACTATATCGAGCGCTACGGCATCAAGACGGTGATCAACCTGCGTGGGCCGAGCCAGCGGGCATGGTACAAGGACGAGGTCGCCACGGCGGAGCGCCTGGCGGCGCAGCATGTCGATTTCCAGATGTCGGTGAGACGCCAGCTAACGCCCGAAGAAAGCCAGCGCTTGATCGCGCTGATGCGCGACGCGCCGAAGCCGATCCTGATCCACTGCCTGGCAGGCGCCGATCGGACCGGACTGGCATCGGTCATTTACCTGCAGCAGATCGCACATATCGACGAAGATACGGCCGAGTGGCAGCTTTCGCCGATCTACGGCCACCTGAACCTACCCTTCCTCAAGGCCTATGCCATGGACGAAACCTGGGAGGGGCTGGAACAGCTGCTGGGGATCGAGAGCCGGGATCTCGGCTGAGCGCCCCCTAGAAGCGGTCGGAGACCTGAATTCCGGCCGGGCCGAGGATGACGGCCACAAGCACAGGCAGAAAGAACAGGATCATCGGAACGGTGAGCTTCGGGGGCAGAGCCGCGGCCTTCTTTTCGGCCTCGTTCATGCGCTCGTCGCGCCCTTCCTGCGCCAGAACGCGCAATGCCTGGGCAACCGGGGTACCGTAGCGTTCCGCCTGGATGAGCGCCTGGGCAACCGCCTTGACGATATCGAGCTGGGTTCGCGTGCCGAGGTTTTCGAGCGCCATCCGCCGGTCCTGAAGAAAGGACAGTTCGGCCGTGGTCAAAGCCAGCTCTTCCGCCAGTTCGGGCGACTGGGTACCGATTTCCTCCGTCGCGCGACGCATGGCAGCTTCGATGGACATGCCGGATTCGACGCAGATCAGCATCAGGTCCAGCGCATCAGGCCAGGCGCGGCGTATCGACATCTGGCGTTTCTTGACCCGGTTGGAAATGTAGATGTTCGGCGCATAGAAGCCGACATAGGCAAAGCCGATGGCAGCCACCATGCGGATCGCGAAGGGCTTGCTCGCCAGATTGCCGAGCACGAATATCCAAACCACCGCCGCTGCCAGGAAGAGGAAGGGCAAAAGGAACCGTGCCAGAAGGAACATGTTGAGTGCGTTCTGGGTGCGCAGGCCAGCGGCGCGAAGCCGGTTCATCGTATTCTCGTCGACGAGCGCCTTTCGCAGATTGAAGCGCTCGACGATCTGGCGGACGGACTGGTTGTTCTGGGTGCGCAACGTCGTTCTTGACTGCTCGGCGTTCATCCGCGCCCGTTCGCGCGCGCGGATCTGCTCGCGCTCCGTCGAAACCGCCTTCATCCGCTTGTCGAGATTGCCCCGTTCCAGGAAAGGGCTTGCCAGCGTGTAGAAGGTGGCAAAGACCGCGATGGCGACAAGCAGGGCGAGTAGGGTAGTCGGCTCAGTCAAGGTGGCGGCAAGTTCCTTCACGATCCCATGTCCTCAGATGTCGAAATTGATCATGTTGCGCATGACAAGGATGCCGATCGACATCCAGATGCCCGACCCCACCAGGATCATGTGGCCTCGGGGATCGGTGAAAAGCACGGTCATGTATTGAGGCGAGGTGAGATAAACCAGCAGGGAAACGATGAAGGGCAAGGCACCGATAATGACGGCGGATGCCTTGGCTTCCATGGATAGAGCGCTGACCTTGGCCTTCATCTTCTTGCGCTCGCGCAACACACGGGCCAGATTGCCGAGCGCTTCCGAAAGATTGCCGCCCGCCTGGCTCTGGATGGCGATCACGATTGCAAAGAAATTGACCTCCGACAGCGGCATGGTCTGCATCATGCGGAAGCAGCCTTCCGGAATGCTGAGGCCGACCTGCTGCGATTCTACCACGCGGCGGAATTCAGTCTTCACCGGCTCCTGACCATCTGCCGCGATCAGCCGCAGAGCGTCGTTCAGCGGCAGGCCCGACTTGATGGAGCGCACCATGACGTCGAGCGAATTGGGGAATTCGACCAGAAACTTGTTCTGGCGCCGCTTGATCAGGAAACCGATGATCCAGCGCGGCAGGCCGAGGCTTGCAACAAAGGCGCCACCGAGCGAGGTCAGCATGGAAAGGCCAGCAATCAGCGCGACGAGGAAGATGAACAGGCCAAGCGCGGCGCAAAGCATGTAGAAACGGCCGGGCGTCAAGGACAGGCCGGTCTGCGCCAGACGCGACTTGAGGCTTCGATCGCCGATCTTCTTGTTCTTTTCCGCCTGCTTCTTTTCCAGTTCCTTCAGCGAATCCTGCACGGACTTGCGGCGCTTGGACAGCTCCTGCACCCGGTCGCGGGCGGACTTCATCCTGTCGAGATCGCCTTCGGCCATCTTGACGCGGCTGAGGCGTGCGTCGGCCTTCTTCTCGACCTCCATGCGGGAGAACAGGAAAGCATAGCAGAGCGCGCCGGCGGCCACGGCCACCAGTGCGATAATCGCCACGACATTGATATCCATCCCGAACATGCGTCGATGCGCTCCTGACGCTTAGCTCTTGCCCGTTTCCATGGCATCCAGTGCGGCAGCAAGCCGCCGGTCTTCGTTGTAATAGCGGGCCCGATCCCAGAAATGCGGCTTGGCGATGCCGGTCGACACATGGCGGCCTATCAGCCGGCCGTTTGCATCTTCACCCTCGATTTCGTAGCGCATCAGATCCTGCGTCACGATCACGTCGCCTTCCATGCCGACCACTTCGGTGATCTGGGTAATGCGGCGCGAGCCGTCGCGCAGGCGGGCCGCCTGGATGACCACATCGACCGAGCCGGTGATGATTTCGCGCACCGTCTTGGCAGGCAGGGTAAAGCCGCCCATGGCAATCATGGATTCCATACGGCTCAGGCATTCACGCGGAGTATTGGCGTGGATCGTTCCCATCGATCCGTCATGGCCAGTGTTCATGGCCTGCAGCAGATCGAAGACTTCGGGTCCGCGCACTTCGCCGACGATGATCCGCTCGGGCCGCATGCGCAGGCAGTTCTTGACGAGGTCGCGCATGGTGATCTCGCCCTCACCTTCGATGTTCGGCGGGCGGGTTTCGAGACGCACCACATGCGGCTGCTGCAGCTGCAGTTCGGCCGTGTCTTCGCAGGTGATGACCCGCTCCTCCTTGTCGATGTAGTTGGTCAGACAGTTGAGGAGCGTCGTCTTGCCCGAACCGGTACCGCCGGAAATAACGACATTGCAGCGCACCCGGCCGATGATCTGCAGAAGCGTGGCGCCTTCCGGCGTGATCGCCCCGAACTTCACCAGCTGATCGAGGGTCAGCTTGTCCTTCTTGAACTTACGAATGGTCAGCGCGGGGCCGTCGAGCGACAGCGGCGGGGCGATGACGTTTACACGCGAGCCATCGGGCAGGCGGGCGTCGCAGATCGGCGAACTCTCGTCGACGCGCCGGCCGACCTGACTGACGATGCGCTGGCAGATGGACAAAAGCTGCGAATTGTCGCGGAAGCGGATTTCCGACTCGATCGTCTTGCCGCCGACTTCGATAAAGGTCTGGCCGGCACCATTGACCATGATATCGGCAATGTCGTCGCGGGCCAGGAGCGGCTCCAGCGGACCATAGCCGAGAACGTCGTTGCAGATATCCTCGAGCAGTTCCTCCTGCTCGGAAATCGACATGGCGAAATTCTTGATGGTGATGATGTCGTTAACGATGTCGCGGATTTCTTCGCGCGCACTTTCGCCATCTAGCTTGGCCAACTGCGACAGGTCGATCGTGTCGATCAGCGCCGAAAAGACCTGGCTCTTCGTATCGTAATAGACTTCCGTGCGGGCCGTGCGCTTGCGCGCTGCAGGCGCCTGTGGGGCCAAAGGCGGCGCCGCTATAGGCTGACGCGATGAGGCCGGTTCGCGGATAATCTCGGCCAGGACCTCTGGCACTGCGGCACTGACTGCCGGAGATGGCGCAGGGGCAGGCGGCGGCGCGAAGCCGACGCTTTTTCCAGATCCTTCGTTTCCGCGTTTACCGAACATGCTGCGTTCCAGTTCCTGATGCCTTCGCGAGACTATTTACGTCCGAGCATGCCGAGCATTTTGCCAAGCCCGCCCTTCTTGACCTTCTTAAGCTGTCCCCTGCCCGTCACCACATGGGCGATCTGCGAAAAGGTTTCGGCAGCCGAAGACTTGGCGTCCATTTCCGAGATCATCCGGCCGCTATTGGCCGCATTGCCGAACAGCTGTGCGTCGAACGGCAGGATGGCGATCGGCTCCATTTCCAGCGGCTCGATGAAATCACCCGGCGCGATTTCCGGACGCTTCGGCATGCCCACCTGGTTGAGGATCAGATGCGGCGCGCGGTCGTTGGGCCTCAGCTTCTTCAGGGCGTCGAGCATGTTCTTGGTGTTGCGCAGGTTGGCCAGATCGGGCGCCGCGCAGATCACCACTTCATCGACCTCGGCCAGAACCGAGCGGGTCCATTCGGTCCAGCCATGCGGCACGTCCAGCACCGCAACCGGCGCACTCCGCTGCAGCAGTTCGATGATCGGCAGGAAGGCGCCGCTCTCGAAATCATAGGCCCGATCGAGCAACGAGGGTGCGGCCAGAAGCGAGAGATGTTCGGAGCATTTAGTCAGAAGGCGATCCAGAAAGACTTCATCGAGGCGCTCGGGCGCAAAAACCGCCTCGGCAATGCCCTGGGCGGGATCCTGGTCGAAATCGATATTGGCCGTGCCGAAGGGGAGGTCGAAATCGGCGAGGATGGTTTCCGTCGAAAACAGCGTCGAAATTCCAAAGGCACAGTTATGGGCGATGGTGGACGCACCGACGCCGCCTTTGGCACCGATCACGGCGATGGACTTGCCGACGGGTTCGGCTTCGGGATCCACGAAGATCGCCGAGATCGAGGCGAGCAGATCGGCCATGGAGACCGGACCGACGAGATATTCCGAAATACCGTTGCGGATCAGTTCGCGGTAAAGCGCGATGTCGTTATAGCGCCCGACGATAATGACGCGGGTGGACGGATCGCAGACTTCCGCCAGCGGTGCGAGTTCGTGAATGAGGCTGTCCGGCTCCGCGTCGGTCTCAAGGACGATCAGGTTGGGCGTCGGCGCGGAAGCGAACATATTGGCGGCGGCAGCCACCCGGCCGCTGGTCACCCGCAGATTGACCTTGGACAGCCGACGGTCGCGCGACATGCGGTCCATCGTCCGTTGCATGGCTTCGCTTTCGCAAAAGGCATGGATGGAAATGCGCGGCAGCGGCCGCAGCGATTCCATCTCGCTGACCCGCTCGGCATCGTTGCTGAGGCCATCCTTTGATTCGGTCTCGTGCCGAATGCTATAGTCGACCGGGGTCATCTTACATGTCCTCCAGCTCGGTGGCGCTTTCACGATAGCGCTTCATAGCCTGACCGCGCTGTTCCGCATCAGCTGGCGTCATCTGGCGCGGTCCGAGAAGATCATTGGGATTAGCGATCTGAGCTGCAAGGTTGCTTTGGCTTGCGCAACCGAAATTATAGTAATTCTTGTTCTCGATCATGTTCAGGGTCATATCTTCAGGCCACTGTCCGCACGGACCAGTGTGAGCGGAAACGGCACGATAAGTCAGCCGGATCGGTGCCGCATCGTCGAAGTGGCTCGGCGCAAAACGGGCCTGCAGAATCTTCGCCTTTGGAACACCCATGCGAACCAGAAGCCGCCTGATATCGCCGGCAGCCGCAGCGGCGGCACCCGAATTGGCGGAATCTTGGGGAGTGATGATCTGGATGATGCCTTTGGAGGAGCGCATGTATTCCGCAGCGAAACCTGCGACAACCTCACTTTGGCCCCGGACCAAGCCGGAGTCTCCTGCAGCGATCGGAATGTCGATGGACTTCTCGCCTTCTGAAACGACTATCGCATGCCTCGTTCGATAATCGTCTGGGAGGGAGCCGGTCGTCGTTCTGTCGGCATTGGCGCAGCCGGAGACAAGTGCGGCAAGACCAAGCAGGGCCGCAGTCGCAGACAAGTTTGGCCTTACCTTTAAAGGCAATTGTTCCCTAGGCCTTACGGATGACGCGTAAAAGCCCGAAGCGGATCCGCTCTTATGTCTTTGTGGCTCACAGGTCATTTGTAGATGAATCCGACGTTGCCTTCATAGGGAAGGTGTGGGGCTGGGCTGTCCTTGCGGCCATAGATCTTGTTGACGTGGCCGAGGAAAACGCTGGCTGTGTCTCTGGCCGGATTGAAATTGTCGTCCGGCCTTGCCAGCTGGTTACGTCCGACGGGCCGCACGAGATAAGGAGTGGCGATAATCACAAGCTCGGTCTCAGTCCGCTCAAGCGTCTTTCCACGGAAAAGCGCGCCGAAGAGCGGCAGCTTTGATGCTCCAGGCGTACCCGTCATGCCTTGCGATATGTCGTCCCGGATCAAGCCCGCTAACGCCATTGATCCGCCGGAAGGAAGTTCAACAACGGTCTCGGCATCACGCTTGCGGTATTCTACTCCGCTTGTCGTGGTAGATACCGGTTCCGACACCCGCGTCTGAATGCGCAGGCTGATACGGCCTGAGGACAAGACCGTTGGCGTGAAGCCGAGCGAGATGCCATATTCATAGGGTGTCACGGTGGTAACACCGTCTACACCCGTTGTTGTGTAAAGCCGTTCGCCACCAGAATTGAAGGTCGCTGATTGCCCGGACGTCGCCGTCAGAGTTGGCTCGGCGAGCGTGCGGATGGCGCTTGCCTGCTCCAGCGCACTGAGAGCGGTTTCAATCCCCATGCGGCCGATGGAACCGGCGATGGTGCCCGACAATCCAGCGCTGCCAGCTCCGACCGTCAGCACGTCCAGACCGGTATTTGAGGTGGCGTTGCGGGTAAATGTATTGTCGAAGCCAAGCTGCTTCAGGACTTCGCGGCGCACTTCTGCAACCGTGACCTTCAGCGTCACCTGGTCCTCGCCCTCTATCGTCAGCATGTTGACGATCGAGGAGGTCTGGCGGGCTTCGGCGAAAATGTCGCCGTCGCCGTTATTGCCCTGAACCGTGATGTTGCGGGTGGTGGCTTCACCGCCCTTGAGGAAGGCCGTTGCCAGCTTTTCGGCTTGCGACGAATCCTGAGGCGTGCGCACCGTTCCCGACAGCACAATATTATCGGAGATGATTTCGACCTTGATCTCGGAATCCGGCAGGAAACGCCGCAGGTTCTGCTGCAGGCCGGAAATGTCGCGCTCAATCTCTACGTCGAGGCTGACGATCTCTTCGCCATTGGCACCGAACACGAATATGTTCGTCTGGCCGACCGTCTTTCCGAACAGATAGATGCGGCGGGACGTCCGCGTCACCGCATCGGCCATGGACGGGTCGGCCACCAGGATATCATGAGCATCGGCCGGCAGATCCACCACCAGAGCCTTGTTAAGGCCGAGCTCCAGCCGCCTTTTGACGCCTGGTCCGCCTTCGTTTATGCGGATGAGGTTCGTGTCACCCGCCACGGCGCTCGCCACGCCAAGGCCGAGTGGAGCGAAGCCGCCGGGAGTGCCGGAGAAGGCCAGGCAGAAAGCCAGGCCGGCTGAGGCGGAGCTACGAAATTTAGCCTTAAGACTGCTCACTTGCCGCTCCGTTCACTTCGTCTGCTGTGTCGTCGTGCTTTTGACGATCGACCCGGATTTGATAACCTGTATTTCTGCCTTGCCGCCGCCGTGCAGCAGATAGTCGGCTGAAGTCGTATCGGCCTCCTGCGCATCTGCGACTGAGCGGAGGGCAAGGGTGAGCCGCTCCGCCATCTGCTGGGCAACGGCAATGACCTTGGCCTGGTCAGGCGTCAGCTCCAGCGTGGCAGTCGTGCCGACAACCGACTTGCTTCCGTCAGGCGCTTCCTGAATCTGCTGATCGATGGCCAGCACTCGGACATTGTTCAGAACGTTTTCCGTCACCAGGCCGTTACCGTCCTTGGCATCGCGGACCATGATGATGTCCACCCGGTCGTTGGGCAGAACGAATCCGCCAGCCCCGGTGGCAACGGAGATCTCCGTCGCAACCGCCCTTTTGCCCGAGGGAAGCAGAGAAGACATAATGCGGCTGGAAGAGTCGGCGATCTTTTCCGCCCGAAGCGGCTCGCCCTTGAAGATCGGCAGCCGGACGACCGACCCCACCAATTCCGTGACGGCATCGGGACGGCTGTCATTGGTGATGAAACCCTCGGCAAGACCGCCTTTCGGCCACTCCAGCCACTCGACGGTTTTGTCGTTCAGGCGGCTTCCGACCGGCAGGTTTTCAGATGAAACGAGCACCTTAACCGTCGGCTCGCGCTGGATCACGGTCTCGACGAGTTCGGGAGCCTTGGCGCCGGAAAGGTTCATGGCCAGCATGCCGGCAAGGCCTGCTGCCACAACCGCAACGGCGAGAATCATTAAGCGAGCAGGTTTCATGACCTTCCCCGGAGGAATTCAATTTCTCTCCGGAGAATGGCCTGCAATGGTGTAATTATAGTTAACGAAGCGCTTACGTTCTAGGTTAATACCACGTTAATACGTCTTCTGGCCTTCAGCCCAGGGCATGCATAGCCCATTGAACGATCGGCGCCTGATCGAAGGTGAAAAATCCGCCAATCGCAATGGCAATACCATAAGGCACCTTCTTGGCCGTCGCCATGGAGGCTGGCAGCGGTACGCCCATGGCCATGACCGTATGGGCCTGAGAGCGCATCAGCAGGAAAAGCAATGTGACCCCACCGCCGGCATAGGCCACCGTGATCAGGAAAACGACGAGAGAGTGATCGAACCCGAACCAAAGGGCCGTCGCTGTCAAAAGCTTAGCGTCTCCGCCGCCCATGATGTTGAAGGCGAAAAGCGCGAAGCAAACGGCAAACACTGCTGAAGCGGCGAGCACGCTCAAGCCGATGGCAGACCAAGCGAGGCCGGAGAAAGGTGCGAGGATCAGGAACAAGGCAACCATCGCAAGAGAGAGCTTGTTTGGAATGGTCATGGTCAACAGGTCGCTCACGGCAGCCAGTGCCAAGCAGAACGGCACGATCATACAGACGGTTAAGACCATGTCTGGTAAAGCTCCTACCCGTGCGGCCCTCGGACTTCCTCAGGCGTAAATGGTAAGGCCGCCCCCTGAAGGGCGGCTTACATCTCTACAGATTTACGTTGCGATGCCGACAGATCTATAAGACAGTTCGAAAGACTTACGGCGTTGCATTTGGGCCAACGCTATTGAGCTTGGTCGCCAAGCGACTAAACTGGTTATTCAACGCGCCGCCCAGAGTGGTAGCGCCGGCGATCAGGGCAACAGAGATGAGAGCAGCGATAAGACCATATTCAATGGCGGTCGCGCCGGACTCATCTTTCATGAAACGGGCAAAAATCTTAGACATG
Source organism: Rhizobium deserti (assembly GCF_004358025.1). Classification (GTDB taxonomy): domain Bacteria; phylum Pseudomonadota; class Alphaproteobacteria; order Rhizobiales; family Rhizobiaceae; genus Neorhizobium; species Neorhizobium deserti. The sequence goes on from NZ_SMTL01000003.1 coordinate 523,335, forward strand.
GAAATCCTACTCCACACGATGTTGTTCAGCACTCCCGACAACTGTTTCCGCTGTTCGGATGCCGTGAAAGATACTAAGGGAGGATTGCCATCGCCTTAATAAAGAACGTTACCAGGACCTTAACGGTTGGGTGCGACATCTTGTGGTAAACCTTGTATCAAAGAGTTCCGGAGGTTTTTAACATTCGCTAAAAGGCCTGCGTACCAAGGTCTCTCCCATCGATCCCAAGCCGATCTGCCGTTACCAAAGGCAGGTCGCGGGGAGGTCAATGGTGCCTCCAGCGCTCGGCTGTTGCCGCTTAAGCTTTGATTCACCATTCCAGGGCATGCTGAACCTCGAAATCCTCATTCCAAGGCCATACAATGGTATCGCGCAGTATCTTCGCTGTTTTTGTCTGCATGTTCAGCCTTGCGCACGGGAGCCTCAGCCCCGCCATGGCCGCAGATCAGCAGCTGCTTCGCGTGTTCATGAACCATGCGCGCGTACTGAAGCTCGACCGTCCGGTTGCTAAAGTGATCGTCGGCAATGCTGAAGTGGCCGATGCCACGGTCGCAGACCCGAAAACCATTGTTCTGACCGGCCGCGCATTCGGTACCACCAATCTCGTTCTTCTTGACGAGGAGGGCAATGCAATCGCCGATGAGCGCATCCTTGTCTCCATTGACGAGGGCAATACCGTGCGGGTTTACCGCCAGACCGATCGCACCGTGCTTTCCTGCACGCCGAATTGCGAACAGCATGCCACCTTCAGCAATACAACGGGCGCTGCCGCCGCTACCTCGCCTTAATCAGGGACATTCCGCTCAATTGCGGCCAGTCGCTGAAACGGAATTTCAATAAACGCTCCCTACGATCCTTCTCGCTCGTACCGGCTTCGGACAGGACCAATGCGTCAGGATCATGCGGAAACCACCAGCGGCTCGACCGCATGCCCAAAAGGCAAGAGAGCCTGGTGGCGCTTCGCCAGATCGAAAGACGGCGCGGCAGCGATTGAATTTGCGATCCTTGCAATCCCTTACTTCCTGATCGTCTTCGCGATCATCGAGACATTCGTGGCTTATACCGGCGAACAGCTGGTCGGCAATGCCGTCGATACCATGGCTCGCAAGCTTCGGACCGGCAACATCACTGTCGGGCATAATCCCGCCACAGATAAGGACCGGGACCAATTTCGGCAGCAATTCTGCAACGAGATCTCGATCCTGATCAAATGCAGTGCGCAGGAAGTCGCGACACCCGACAAGCTCTGGCTGGACGTGCGCAGCTTTACAAGCTTTGCCCAGATTCCCACCACAGTGCCGAGGAATCCTGCCAATTCCACTTACGGAGAGCTTGATACAAGCTCCTTTGCATATTCTCCCGGCGGCCCTAAGACCATCAACATGCTGCGCGCCTATTACAAGTGGGACGTGATGACCGACCTTATCCGGCCGTATATCAGCAATGTGCGACCAACCGACAGCTCCCGCCCATATTACTTCCTGATCGTCGAAACTGCGGCCTTCCAGAACGAGGATTACCCGTGATGGGATGCGAGCCTGAAACACCCATAGGACAGCCCGGTCCGATTCGGCGCATCAGGGAGTTGCTGGCGGACCGCAGCGGCGTCGGCGCAGTGGAATTTGCGCTCATCGCCCCGCTTCTGCTGTGCCTCTACATCACGGCCTTCGAGCTCACCATCGGGCTGAGCGTTTCCAAACGCACGACCCGAACGGCAAGCACGATCGCCGACCTAGTAACGCAGCAGACAGCTGTCACGCCGACCGTGCTGGCAACGATGAAGGATGTGGCAAACAGCATTTTTGCGCCCTATACGCCGCAGAACCTCAGCATCAAGATTACCGGCGTCACCATCGGCACGGGCGGCGATCCGACCGTGAAATGGTCATGGGATCAGGCGAACGGAAGGCCTTATCCGGCTGGCTCCGCGGTTGCCGTACCTGCCGATATGCGCAGCCCCAGTACCTTTCTGGTTCGCGCCGAAGTGTCCGTCACCCACCAACTGTTCATGGTCATGCCCGGACTGCTGCCAAGCAGCCTGCAGACGATCACCCTTAGCCGGCAATACTATTATCGCCAGCGGGTCGGCTCAGAGATTACATGCACCGGTTGCTGACTTTTCCTTGCCCTTTACCCCCCGCCCTTTGCCAAGTCACTCTCGCGACTATATGTAACGCGATCCACGCCGGCTGACGGTTCGGCGGGAGAGGCTCCAACTTGTCCGGGTGATCGATGGCGCGTGCCTTCCTGTTCGTTCTCGATTCTTTCGGCGTGGGCGGAGCTCGAGACGGTGCCGACTATGGTGATCTCGGCTCCGATACGCTCGGCCATATTGCGGAATTCTGTGCTGCCGGTGCTGCCGACCGGGCCGGCTTGCGGCAGGGTCCCCTGAACCTGCCCAACATGTCGTCGCTCGGCCTTCTCGAAATCGCCAAGCTTGCCGGCGGCGACTATCCCTTGGGCATGCCACTGCCCGAGCGGATTTTCGGGCTGCACGGAGCAGCCGAGGAGATTTCGCGCGGCAAGGATACACCTTCCGGCCACTGGGAAATTGCCGGTACACCCGTCATGTTCGACTGGGGCTATTTCCCAAGCGAGGGGCCAGCCTTCCCGCCGGATCTCGTGGAAGCCATCTGTCGCGAAGGCGATGTCGCGGGCATTCTCGGAAACTGTCACGCATCGGGAACCGAAATTCTCACCAGACTGGGAGACGAGCATATCCGGAGCGGCAAGCCGATCTGCTACACGTCCAGCGATTCCGTATTCCAGGTTGCCGCCCATGAACAGCATTTCGGGCTGGAGCGCCTGCTGGATTTCTGCCAAGTCGTCCGCAGGCTTCTAGATCCGCTGAATATCGGCCGGGTCATTGCCAGGCCCTTTGTCGGGGAAACGCCGGCGACATTCGAGCGAACCGGCAATCGCCGGGATTTTTCCGTGCCGCCGCCAGAGCCGACACTGCTGGATAGGCTGGTGGAGGCAGGCCGCAACGTCCATGCTGTCGGAAAGGTCGCAGATATCTTTGCACATCAAGGCATTTCCCGCGTCGTCAAGGCAACTGGAAACACGCAGCTGATGGAAGCCACATTGGCGACGATGGGGGAAGCGGCGGACGGCGATCTCGTTTTCACCAATCTCGTCGATTTCGACATGCTCTACGGCCACCGTCGGGATGTTGCCGGCTATGCAGCAGCACTGGAGGCCTTTGATCGCAGCCTTCCGGATGTTCACCGAAGGCTGCAACCCAGCGACCTGGTGGTTCTGACAGCTGATCACGGCTGCGACCCGACCTGGCGCGGCACCGACCACACCCGAGAACGCGTGCCGATCATGGCTTTCGGCCCGGGTATCCGCTCGCGTTCGGTCGGCCTGCGCCCCACCTATGCGGATATCGGCGAGACCATTGCGGCGCATCTCGGCATCGCTGCCGGCACGCATGGATGGAGCTTCCTGTGACTGATCCCCTCCTCAAAGCCGAGATCCACTGCCATATCGAAGGCGCCGCGCCCGTCAGCCTCGCCTTGGCGCAGGCGGAAATGTACCGAGTCGATATCAGCAAGATCGTGAAGGACGGGCGCTATGTCTGGTCGGACTTCTCGGAATTTCTCCTCTGCTACGACGCCGTCGCCAGCCTCTTCAGGACCGAGGCGGACTATGCCCTGCTGACCGAAACCTATCTGACGGAACTTGCCGCCGCCAACACGATCTACAGCGAGATCATCGTCTCACCCGATCATGGCGACCGGATCGGGCTCGGCGCTGACGCCTATCTCGCCGGCATCTGCGACGGCATCCATGCGGCACGCGAGAAAGTCGGGATCGAGACCCGCATTATCGTCACCGGCGAACGTCACTTCGGCCCGGAGCGCGTCATCGCCGCGGCCGAATATGCTGCACGGGCCGGGAATAGCTTGATCACCGGCTTCAACATGGCCGGCGACGAACGGATGGGCAAGGTTGCCGATTATGCCCGTGCCTTCGATATCGCTCGTGATGCGGGACTTGGGCTGACGATCCATGCTGGCGAAGTCTGCGACGCCTCGAGTGTCCAAGATGCGCTCGACCTGGTGCGGCCATCGCGGATCGGCCACGGGGTGAGGTCGATCGAGAACCAGGCCGTCGTCGAAAGGCTCGTTGAGCACAGCACGGTGCTGGAAGTCTGCCCCGGCTCCAATATTGCGCTCAGCATTTATGCGGACTTCGGCCACCATCCCCTGCGGGATCTTATGGCCGCGGGAGTGCGGGTCTGTCTCAATTCCGACGACCCGCCTTTCTTCCGGACATCGCTGGCGCAGGAGTATGAAACAGCCGCGGCAGTGATGGGCTTCAGCGAAGACGAGATCAACGGAATGACGAGAACGGCCATCGAGGCAGCCTTCGTCGACGAGGAAACGCGCTCACGGCTTTTGGCAAGGCTCCAGGAGGCAAGCGGCGCCAGCGCCGAGACTGGGGATGAGCCGGCGAAACAGGTCTGACGACTTGCGGACCTGAGCTTTTTCCTGAAAAGAAGAAACAGGCAACAACGAGGGAAGCTCATGGACGGCGTCACTGTCATCGATCATCCGCTGGTGCAGCACAAGCTGACGATCATGCGCAAGAAGGAGACTTCCACGGCCGGCTTCCGCAGGCTTTTGCGGGAAATCTCGATGCTGCTCTGCTACGAAGTAACCCGCGATCTCGAGCTGACGATGGAAACCATCGAGACGCCGCTTGTCGAGATGCAGGCGCCGATCGTCGAAGGAAAGAAGCTCGTTTTCGCCTCGATCCTCCGCGCCGGCAACGGCCTGCTGGAAGGCATGCTGGAGCTCGTGCCTTCGGCACGCGTGTCGCATATTGGCGTTTACCGCGACCACGAGACGCTGCAGCCGGTGGAATATTACTTCAAGGCGCCGGAGGACATCGCGGAGCGACTGATCATCATCGTCGACCCCATGCTGGCAACCGGTAATTCCTCGATTGCCGCAGTGGACAAGCTAAAGGAAAGAGGCGCCCACAACATCCGCTTCTTGTGCCTGCTTGCCGCACCGGAAGGCATTAAGAACTTCCAGAGCGTTCATCCAGACGTGAAGATCTATACGGCTTCCATTGACAGCCATCTCAACGAACTCGGCTATATCGTCCCCGGCCTCGGCGACGCGGGCGACCGGATGTACGGCACCAAATAGTTTTTTCAGCCTTTGCTTACCATGCGCGGCATTTAAACGGCCTCCGGCCACAAACGGAGGCCGTTTTCTTATGCATTTCACGCTAGAACAGGTCGACCCCTCAAACGAGACGCCGTTCATGCTCCTGCGCACCGCCATTTTCGCAGCCCTGGCCGTCCTTCTGGCGACGCAGATCCCGGCCATGGTGAAGCTGACCGGGGAGCCTGCAGCGGTTGCCGCCAATCCGCAGGAGCCGGCCAAGCAACAGCCAGCTTCGACTGCCACCGGACGCGTCAAGCTGAAAGCCGACGGCCGTGGCCATTTCAACGGCACGTTCCGCATGAACGGCAAATCGGTGGACGGCCTGGTCGACACGGGCGCCTCCCTGGTTGCGATCAACGAAAGCACCGCCCGCAAGCTGGGTTTTGGGGTCAACAGCCTCGACTTCCGGTACACGGTCAACACCGCCAATGGCGGAACGGACGCGGCCCATGTGGTGCTCGAACGGGTGGAAATCGGCAGCCTGCGTGTGAAGGACGTGGATGCCTTCGTGCTTCGCGACAAGGCCCTGACCGGCACCCTCGTCGGAATGAGTTTCCTCAAAAAGCTGAAGTCCTTCCAGGTGGAAGACGGCAGCCTGACGCTCAACCAGTAGCTATTCGACCCGTCCAAGAAGCACGGGCGCAGATGTAGGGCGTTCCTCCGCGATCCTATAGATCCGCCGCATGAGATCCGCCACCTGTTCGGCGGCGGGGAGGTCGGCTGCATGCACGATTGCGATCGCGTCGCCGTGGCTGACTTTCGTGCCAAGCGGCTGCAGCCCGGCAATTCCGACACTCGAATCGATCGCGTCGGTCGTCCGCATGCGGCCTCCCCCCAAAGCGACCACGGCCATGCCAAGCGCGCGCGTGTCGCAGGCGCAAAGATATCCGTCCTGCCAGGCGGTCACCGCCAGACGCACGGGAGCGGTCGGCAGATAGGCCTGCGGCCGATCGCAGAAATCTGCCGGTCCCCCGAGCCCGTGCACCATGCGCGCGAACCGCTCCATCGCCTCCCCCGATGCCAGGACCTTTCGCGCCATATCGTCCGCCTCGCTTCGGACTGCCGCCAATCCGGCCTGCACGAGCATTTCGGCAGCGGTCGCAAGCACAACGGTTTCGAGACGCGATCCCGCCTTTCGGCCGGCCAGGAATTCCAGGCAATTGATGATTTCGAGCGCGTTACCGGCCGCATCCGCAAGCGGTTCACTCATGTCCGTCAGCAGCGCCGTCGTCTTCAACCCGGCGCCGTTGCCCACGTCCACCAGAGACCGGGCGAGAACCTCTGCCTCTTCACGCCTCGCCATGAAGGCACCATTGCCCACCTTCACATCGAGGACCAGGCTCGTAAGACCGGCGCTGAGCTTCTTCGACAGGATGGATGCCGTGATCATCGGGATGGATTCGACTGTGGCCGTGACATCGCGGACCGCATAAAGACGCCGGTCGGCCGGCGCCAGATCCGCGGTCTGCCCGATAATGGCACAACCGACATCCTCGACCACCTGCCGGAACTGCGTTGCGTCCGGGGCAATGTCATAGCCCGGTATCGCCTGCAGCTTGTCGAGCGTGCCGCCGGTATGACCAAGGCCGCGCCCCGAAATCATCGGCACGGCGAGGCCGCATGCCGCCACGATGGGGGCCAGCATCAGCGAAACATTGTCGCCGACGCCACCGGTCGAATGCTTGTCGGCAATTGGTCGGCCGATTGCGTCCCAGTTCAAGACACTGCCGGAGTCCCGCATTGCGACAGTCAAGGCGACAGTCTCGTTTCGAGACATGCCTTTGAAATAGACGGCCATGGCGAAGGCGGCGGCCTGAGCTTCCGAAACGCTTTCGTCCGTCAGACCGGCAATGAAATCTGCTATCTCGTCGGGTGTCAGTTCCTGTCCGTCGCGCTTACGGCGGATGATCTCTTGCGGGATCATTGGCGTTAGTAGCCTGCAGCGCTACGCGCCGACGTGCCACCATTCAGAAGCATCAGGATATCATCCAGCAGGCCGGATGCGCCAAACCGAAAGGTCGACGGCATGATCCAGTTCGGACCGAGCATGCTTTCGGCCAGCCGCAGATAAAGATCGGCATCGGCCACCGTGCCTATGCCACCGGCAGCCTTAAACCCGACACGCTTCTTCGAATCGCGGATCGCCTGCAGCATGACATCGGCCGCTTCGAGCGTGGCATTGACCGAGACCTTGCCCGTCGAGGTCTTGATGAAATTGGCGCCGGCTGAAATGGCCAGTTCCGAGGCCCGGCGGATGAGCCCGCGGTCCTTCAACTCACCTGTCTCGAGGATCACCTTGAGGCAGGAATCGGGGCAGGCGCCGCGGACCGCTTCCACCATGGCAGTCACCGCCACCTCGTCCCCTGCCAGCAAGGCTCGATAAGGGATCACCATGTCGATTTCATCGGCGCCGTCCTCGACGGCTTTCCTGGTTTCCTCGATCACCGCTTCAACTGGCAGATCGCCGGTCGGGAAGTTGACGACCGTTGCAATTCTTACCGGATGCCCCGCTCCCAGGATCTGGCGCGCATGCGCGACGAAGCCGGGCCAGATGCAGATGGCAGCCGCATGACCAGACGGCGTCTGCGCCCTATGGCAGAGCTTCTCGATCGCCTCGTTATCACAATCGTCACGCAGATTGGTCAGATCGAGAAGAGACAGGGCGAAAGCCGCTGCCTCGCGCGGGCTTTGAAATTCCATGGTCTGCCTCCGCTTGAAAGGAGGGACATATTTATCGTTCAAACGATTAGATGCAAGCCGACCGCGGCAAATGGATCTGCCGGCAGTAGATAACCTACCGAATCTACTAGCTTTTCAGGCAAGCATTTCCTTCAGGATGGCTGCAAGCCGCCGACCGCCGACAGGTGCCATGTCCTTGGTTTCCTCATGGCTGAGTTCGGCGCCAGTCATGCCGGCTGCATAATTGGTAACGACAGAGGCGGCCGCGACCTTCAAGCCGAAATAGCGCGCTAGGATGACTTCCGGCACGGTGGACATGCCGACCGCATCGGCACCGAGAACGCGCGCCATGCGGATTTCCGCAGGTGTCTCGAAGCTGGGTCCCGAGAACCACATGTAGACGCCGGAAAACAAGGGAATGCCGCAGCGGATTGCCGCATTGCGCATTGCGAGCGCCATATCGCCGTCATAGGCATTGGTCATGCCGACGAAGCGCCCATCACCCTCTTCGCCGACAAGCGGGTTCATGCCGGAATAGTTGATGTGATCGGTGATCTGCATGACGGAGCCGGGCGGCATGTCCTCGCGCACCGAGCCGGCGGAATTGGTGAGAACCAGCGACTGAACGCCGAGGCCCATCAGGACCTCGATCGGGAAGCGCATCGCTTTCGCGTCGCCCCGCTCGTAATAGTGCGAACGCCCCGACAGCATGATGACCGGCTCCCGACCCAGATAGCCGGCCACGAGCTCAGCCGCATGACCGGTTACTCCGCTGAGCGGAAATCCGGCCAGTTCGGAATAGGGAATGCGGATCTGGCTGGAAACCTCATCGACCAGGCTGCCGAGGCCGGAGCCCAGAACCACCGCATGACGCGGCACCAGCCCATCCAGCCGATCGACGAGCAGGTCGATGACGTTTTTCATCCGATGACATCCGTTTCGAATGCATAGGGCAGGAGTTCGGCCATAGTCACCGTTTTCTGGACACCTTGGTCATCGCAAAGATAGACACGCGTATCGGCCGAGGCGAATTCGGAAATCTTTTGACGGCAGCCGCCGCAGGGCGTGCAAAGCGGCAGCCTTTCCGCAATGACCGCGAGCTCGACGATCTTCTTTCCGCCGCCCATGATCATGGCGCCGATTGCCGTCGGCTCGGCGCACCAGCCCTGGGGAAAGGAGAGGTTTTCGATATTGGCGCCGAGATAGACTTGCCCATCGTCTGCCCTGATCGCTGCGCCGACGGGGAACTTGGAATAGGGCGCGTGCGCCTTGCTCATCGCATCGCGGGCCGCTTCGAACAACTGACGTGGGGACGGCTCTGAGGACATGTGCTTAACGCTCCTTGGTATAGGGCACGCCGCCCGCCTTTGGTGGCCGCGCGACGCCGATGAAGCCCGCCAGCAGCACGCAGGTAAGGATATAGGGCAGCGCCTGGAAGATCTGCACCGGCACCTCGCCGATCCAAGGCAGGGACTTGCCCTGCATGAAATTGGCAAAGGCATCCAGGAAGCCGAACAGCAGGCAGGCGAACATGACCGGAACCGGCTTCCATTTGGCGAAGATCAGCGCCGCGAGCGCAATATAGCCTTTGCCGGCCGACATATTGTTGATGAAGGCCGCCGACTGGGCGATGGCAAGATAGGTGCCGGCGAAACCAGCCAGGAAACCGGTAACGATCAGAGCCCGATATCGCAGCCAGGTCACCGAAATGCCGGCCGTATCCACCGCGCCCGGGTTTTCACCGGCAGCCCGCAGCCGCAAGCCGAAGCGCGTGCGGTACAGCACCCACCAGGAAAGCGGCACCATCAGGAAAGCGATATAGGTGAGGATATTGTTGCCGGAAATGACATTGGCATATAGCGGCCCGATGACCGGAACGTCACGCATGGCGTCGGCGCCTGGCAGGATGATCGGGGCAAACCGCCCCTCCCCCGGCACCTGCGGGGTGCGTCCGCCCTGCCCGAACCAGGCTTGGGCCAGCACCACGGTCAGCCCTGCCGCCACGAAGTTCAGCGCCACGCCAGATACGATCTGGTTGCCGCGGTTGGTGATCGACGCAAAGCCATGCACCAGTGAAAAGACGATGGAAACGCCGATCCCCGCCAGCAGTCCGAGCCAGGGATTGGCGGTCAGATAGGCGACGCAGGCGGCGGCGAAGGCGGAAACCAGCATCTTGCCTTCAAGGCCGATGTCGAAAATGCCGGCCCGCTCCGAAAACAGGCCCGCCAGTGCGGTAAACAGCAGGGGGATGGAGAGCCGGATCGCCGAGCCGAGGATGCTGACGAAGATATCGAAATACTCCATGGCCTCACGTCCTGCCGAATGGCTGATAAAGCCGGACAAGCGCCGGCCGAAGCATGTATTCCAGCGCGCCGGCGAAAAGAATGACCAGGCCCTGGATGACGACGATCATGTCACGGGTGATGTTCGGCATTTCGAAGGAAAGGTCGGCGCCTCCCTGATAGAGAACGCCGAACAGGATCGCGGCAAGAACAATGCCGACGGGATGGCTGCGGCCCATGAGCGAGACGGCGATCCCGACAAAGCCGGCGCCGGCCACGAATTCCACCTGCAGCCTTGCGGAAGCGCCCATGACGGCATTGAGAGACATCATGCCGGCGAGGCCGCCGGAAATCAGCATGGCGATGATCACAGTTCGCACATAAGGGATGCCCGCATAAACGGCTGCCGACGGGCTGATGCCGAGGGTGCGCATTTCATAGCCGAGCTTGGTGCGCCAGATCAGCAGCCAGACGAGAAAGCACATGACGAGCGCGATCAGGAAGGAGACGTTGAATGGCGCCGGCCCGAGCTTCAGGCCGAAGAGCGCCATCAGCCAATCCAGCTTCGGCAACTGCCCGCCCGGCAAAAATGTGCGGGTCTCCGGCGCCATCTTGCCCGGCACGATCAACACGTGCACGAGTAGATAAACCATCAGCGCTGCGCCGATGAAATTGAACATGATCGTGGTGATGACGATATGGCTGCCTCGCTTGGCTTGGAGCCATGCCGGAATGAATGCCCAGGCCGCACCGAAAGCCGCCGCGCCGAGTATCGCAAACGGCATGGTTACGTACCAGGGCACGTAACGGTCGAGTGCCAGGGCAACCAGTGCTGCGCCAAGGCCACCGACATAGGCCTGACCTTCCGAACCGATATTGAACAATCCGGCATGGAAGGCGACGGCCACGGAAAGGCCGGTAAAGATGAAGCTCGTCGCATAGAACAGCGTGAAGCCAATGGCGTCGCCCCGCCCAAGCGCGCCCTGGACGAGGAATTTCAGCGCTTCGAATGGATCCTCGCCGATCCACCAGACCACAAGGCCGGAGAAGAACAGGGCAAGCAGCAGGTTGAGAAGCGGAATGACGCCATAGGATATCCAGCCGGGAAGCGATACGGAGGCCGTCGTCATGCCTTGCCCCCCGTCCGCTTGCCGCCGATGCGTCTTTCAGTCATGCCATGCTCCAAAACAAAACTCACCCGCGACATCACGCGGCAATGCCGGCCATCATCAGGCCGAGCGCCTGCTCGTCGGCCTCGGCCGTCTTTTCCCCGACGACCCTCCCGGCAAACATCACCAGGATACGGTCCGACAGGGAGCGGATCTCGTCGAGCTCGACCGAAACCAACAGCACCGCCTTGCCTGCATCGCGGGTGTCGATGATCCGCCGGTGGATGAACTCGATTGCGCCGATATCGACGCCACGCGTCGGTTGGCCGATGATCAGCATTTTCGGATCGCGCTCGATCTCGCGTGCGACAACGATCTTCTGCTGATTGCCGCCGGAAAAATTGGCCGTCCTCAGCCGCGGATTGGGCGGTCGGATATCGTATTTGGCGATCTTCTCTTCCGCTTCCTTGCGGACGGCCTCCAGGTCCAGCATGCCGCCGCGACCGTAACGCTGGTCGCGATGGTAGCCGAGGATGGAATTCTCATATTCCTCAAATTTCAGGACAAGACCCATATGATGCCGGTCTTCGGGAATATGCGCGAGACCAAGCGCGCGCAGCCGGCTGGGATCGGCACCCTGGACCGGCTTGCCTTCGATGAAGATCTCCCCGGAGGTCGGCTTGCGGATGCCCGCGATGGCTTCCAGGAGCTCCGACTGACCATTGCCCGCGACGCCGGCAATGCCAACGATTTCCCCGGCCCGCACGTCGAAAGACACGTCGTCCACCATGGTGACGCCGCGGCTGTCCTTGACGGTCAGGTTGCGCACCGACAACAAGACGGCGCCGGGATTGGCTTCGGACTTCTCGACGCGAAGCAGGACGCGGCGGCCGACCATCAGCTCGGCCAATTCCTCGACTGTCGTCTCGGCGGTCTTGCGGGTCGCCACCATTTCACCGCGGCGCATGACGGACACGGTATCGGTGATCGCCATGATCTCGCGCAGCTTGTGGGTGATGAGAATGATCGTCTTGCCTTGGTCGCGCAGGACCTGCAGGATCCTGAAAAGGTGATCCGCCTCGGCCGGGGTCAGGACGCCCGTCGGCTCGTCGAGGATGAGGATTTCCGCCCCACGGTAAAGCGCCTTGAGGATTTCGACCCGCTGCTGATTGCCCACCGGCAGTTCTTCGATCACCGCATCCGGATCGACCTCGAGACCGTAGTCCTGCTCGAGCCGCTTCAGTTCGCGGCGGACGCCGGTGACGCCTTTCGCCAGAAGCTGTCCGCCTTCGGCTCCCAGCATGACGTTTTCCAGCACGGTGAAATTTTCCACCAGCATGAAATGCTGATGCACCATGCCGATTCCGGCGGTGATTGCCGCCTGGCTGTCGCGAATGGCGACCGGTGTGCCGGAAATCCGGATCTCGCCCTGATCGGCCTGGTAAAAGCCATAGAGGATCGACATCAGCGTGGATTTGCCCGCACCGTTTTCGCCGATGATCCCATGGATCGATCCCTTGGCGACGGTGAGGTTTATGTTCTTGTTGGCATGCACCGCCCCGAACCGCTTGTCTATTCCGACAAGCTCGATGGCAGGCAGGCTGGCAGTATCAAGGCTCAAGGGTTCGCCCTTCCGCATCATACAAAAAAAGGGCGCATGATGAGGAAATCACCATGCGCCCTTCGCGAGACATATCACTTCGGGCAGGAATTGTCCGACATGTAGTCGTGAACCTTGACGGTGCCGGCAATGATGTCGGCCTTGGCCTTTTCGACCGCCTTCTTCATGTCTTCGGTGATCAGCGACTTGTTGTTGTCGTCGATCGCATAGGCGACGCCGTCTTCCTTGACGCCGAGCGCGGTGATGCCAGCGGTGAACTTGTCGTCCTTGGTGTCCTTGAAGGCGTTATAGACGGCCAGGTCGACGCGCTTGACCATGGAGGTCAGAACCGAACCGGGATGTACGTAGTTCTGGTTGGAGTCGACGCCGATCGACATCTTCTTGTTGTCGGCTGCCGTCTGCAGAACGCCCAGGCCGCTGGCGCCGGCTGCCGCGTAGATCACGTCGGCGCCCTGATCCATCTGGTTCTTGGCAAGCTCGCCGCCGCGCACAGGATCGTTCCAGGCTGCACCCGTCGTGCCGACCATGTTCTGGAAGACCTGCGCATCGGCCTTGGCAGCCTTGGCACCCTGGACATAGCCGCAGCCGAACTTGCGGATCAGCGGTATGTCCATGCCGCCGATGAAGCCGACCTTGCCGGTCTTGGACGCCATGCCGGCGAGAAGGCCGACGAGGTAGGAACCCTCTTCTTCCTTGTAGACCACAGAGCGGACATTCTTCAGATCAACGACAGAGTCGACGATGACGAATTTGGTGTCGGGATATTCGGCTGCGACCTTTTCCATGGCCGAGGTCCAGGCGAAGGACACGGCGACAACCGGATTGAAGCCGCGGCTGGCGAAATTGCGGATCGCCTGCTCGCCCTGCGTATCGCTGGTCGGCTCGAAATCGCGATATTCGGTGCCGCTTTCCTTCTTGAAGGCTTCCGCACCTGCATAGGCAGCTTCGTTGAAGGATTTGTCGAACTTGCCGCCAGTGCCATAGACCAGCGCCGGCTTGATATCGGCGGCCAGCGCCGTGGTCGACATTGCGGCCAAGGCAAGAAGGCTCAAAAAGGTTTTCTTCATCGTGCAGCCCTGTTTTCTTTGTGTTGGGTCCTCCCGCACGCCCGTTGAACCGGACGGTCTGCGGTCACCTGCCCCCCTCTTCGAAGGCGTGGCTCTCCGCACTCTTGCATGGGCTCTGGAAAATTTCACGAGATTTTTTTCAGCTGGTAAAAACCGACCATCCTGCTGACAAGTTAAACAAAAACGCCGCGGATCTGATTAAATCCGCGGCATCCGGCAAGTTTTCAGGCCTCAAGCGACCGGGCAGGAAACGCCGGTGCCGCGCAGGCCGCAGTAGCCGCCCGGGTTCTTGGCGAGATACTGCTGATGATAGTCCTCGGCATAGTAGAAGTCTTCGATCGGGGCGATTTCGGTGGTGATCCGCGTCCCGCGGCCAGCCTGATCGAGGGCCGCCTGAAACGCATCGAGACCCTGCTGAGCCTCAGCCGCCTGTTCGGGCGTGGTCGTATAAAGAACCGACCGGTAGGTGGTGCCGATATCATTGCCCTGGCGCATACCCTGGGTCGGGTCATGCTCCTCGAAGAAGACCTTGAGCAACTGGCGATAGGACACGACCGACGGATCGAAGACGACCTTGACCACTTCCGCATGGCCGGTCATGCCGGTCGTCGTTTCGTGATAGGTGGGATTGGGCGTGATGCCGCCCGCATAGCCGACTGATGTCACGTAGACGCCGGGCATCTTCCAGAACAGCCTTTCGGCGCCCCAGAAACATCCCATGCCCAAATAAGCCACCTGCAGGCCCTCCGGATAAGGATCCTTGAGCGGCTTGCCGTTGACGAAATGGGTTTCGGCTGTCTCAAGCGGCGTATCACGCCCCGGCAGCGCCGTCTCCGTCGAGGGCATTACCGTCTTCTTGTTGAACATGTCGATCAGGAACATCTTTGCCTCCAAGCTTGGCGCCGCCCGTCGCTCCTATGCCGAGAACCGCCCCGCAAAATGGGGCTTCTTGTATCCGAGGATCCAGAAAGCCAGCGCGATCACCAAGAAGATCGCGAAAGCAGGCTGAGCGAGCAGAGGGGCAATATAGGGCCGCCATATGTCTGCACTGATATAGTTATCCGCTGCCATTTCCGCCAGGGTCAGCCCCTCAGGATCGAGATTGAGCCAGGCATTGCCAAGGCTGGTGAGGACCACCGAAGACGCGGAAACGGACTGGATGGAGTCCAGCGTTCCAAGCACGATGGCAACCAGAAGCGCCAGGCCTGCACCCATCCGGCAAAGAAAGCGGGCGATCCTCATCCCTCGACAGCCTCCCCTTGTTACCGTTGACTGGCAGCTATTGCTCCTGCGCAAAAGAATAACGCCTGCATCTTGCCTTGGCAACGCGCAGGGTTGATTTCGCTCTTGTCAAAAATCCTTCAGATTCCGGTTGATCCTTGGAAATTCATCGGTATATATCGCGCCGACCGCTGCTTCGCCTTTCGGCGCGCAGCCCTTAATCGTCTTAAGGACAGGTGGCCGAGTGGTTGAAGGCGCACGCCTGGAACGCGTGTATACGTGAAAGCGTATCGAGGGTTCGAATCCCTCTCTGTCCGCCACCTCTTCCCCTGACTAGCATATTCCGCGATACACTTCGTGGGCGCTTTCGCGCCTCAACGACAGATGAGCTTCGGCCTCAAGGTCTTGTCGAGGTCGCTTTCAGCCGATCTCGTGCTGGTGCTGCCGATACCAGTCGAGAAAGGCCGCGACGCCTTCCTTCAACTCCGTCTCCGGCTTTCTGCCGGTCAGCGCCACGAGAAGATCGGGGCTTGCAAAGGTGCGCGGCACGTCTCCCTGCTGCATCGGCAGCATTTTCCGCCTGGCGGGCTTGCCCATGATGGTCTCGATCGTCTCGACAAAATCGAGGAGCCCGACCGGCTGACCGCCGCCGATATTGACGACGCGGAACGGAGCCTGGCGCGACAGGGTGTCGATCTCGGCGACGCGGTTTTCTTCTGAAGGCGCAATGCGAGACAGGTCGATGATCGAATCCACGAGATCGTCGATATAGGTGAAGTCGCGGCTCATCTTGCCTTCACCATAGATTTCGATCTCCTGGTCTTCCGTCATCGCCTTGACGAACTTGAAGAGCGCCATGTCGGGCCGGCCCCAGGGGCCGTAAACGGTAAAGAAACGGAAGGCGGTCGTCGGGACCTTGTAAAGATGCGCATAGCTGTGCGCCATCAGTTCCATCGACTTCTTGCTCGCCGCGTAAAAGGTCATCGGCTCGTCGGCCTTGTCGCCTTCCCGAAACGGAACGTCCGGATTGGCACCATAGACAGAAGAAGTGGAGGCCAGCATCAGGTGACCGACGCCAATCTCGCGCGCCACTTCCAGGATATTCCAGGAGCCGATGAGGTTGGAATCCAGATAGGCTTTGGGATTTTCCAAGCTGTATCTGACGCCCGCCTGGGCAGCGAGGTGGATCATCACATCGGGCGGAAAGGCCTTGGCCAGATCTCGAAGAAGCCCGCCATCCTCCAGCATGCCCATGACCGAATGATAGGACGGAAACTGCGTCAGCGCTGCATTTCTCGCTTCTTTCAAGCGAAGGCTGTAATAGGGCGTCATGCCGTCGTAGCCGACGACCTCATGCCCCTCTTCGAGCAGCCGCCGCGCCAGATGAAAGCCGATGAAACCTGCTGTGCCGGTGATGAAATAGCGCATGGATATTGCCCCCGCAGTCGCCTTGGGAATGATCCCATAGCCTGTCGTCAAACGCTTGAATAGTCACTTGCAGCTCATCAAGCATGCCGGCAGAAGGTTCAGTGAAAAAGACGCAGCCTGGCCGGCGGGGTTCCGGGGCGGCCGTTCTTGCGATCGACGGCGAATTGGATCAAATCCATGGAGGCCTGGTCCGTCAGCGGCTTTGCCATGACGCCGACGACACCGGAAAGGCCGGTGGCGACGAGGCCGGGATTGCCGGTGATCATAATGACGACGATGCCGAACTGCGCCAGGGTCTCGGCAATCTGCGGACCGGTTTCCCCATCTGCCAAGCGGACGTCGACAAAGGCGATGTCGGTTTCCCTGGTGTAGTTGAGGGCGACCTTCATGTCGGGAGCAATCCCGACCACGTCATGGCCGCTGCGATGCACCGCATCCTCTATATCCATGGCCACAAGCAAACTGTCTTCGACAATTAGAAATCGATATTCCAAAGGGCAACCCTCCCGACTAGGCGTGCAAATAGAAAGGCTCTTCTCAGAGACAAGAGTCCGGCGCCTGCAAGTTGTCGATTACTGGACCTGCACCGCCGCGTGGGGGCTGCAATGCCAGTTGCGGAAGCCGCTGACAACTCTCCGAACATTTCGCAAGCTTACGAAAGGTGAGCATCGCACAGGAACAAGCCCGGGGCCTGAGGCATTGACGGGCCGGAAGTTCGAAGTTCAACAAAATGGAGAAATACCATGAAAAAGATCATCCTCGCTTCCTGCGCCCTTCTCGCAGCTTCCTTCGCGACCGGCGCCAGCGCCCAGCAGAGCACCGTTAACGGTGCCGCCGGCGGTGCAGTGACCGGTGCGATCGTCGGCGGCCCCGTAGGTGCCGCTGTCGGTGGCGTCGTCGGTGCAGTGGCCGGTACCGCTATCGATCCGCCGCCGCGCGAAGTCGTGACCTATGTCCAGGAGCAGCCGGCCACAACGACGTCCGTGACCGTTGAACAGCCGATCGCCGTCGGCAAGCCTGTTCCGCAGACCGTGGTGCTGACGCCTGTGCCTAGCAACAGCAAATATGCCTATGCAGTCGTCAACAACCAGCGCGTGATCGTCGATCCGCAGACTCATACGGTGGTTCAGGTCGTCGAATAACCCTATCACTGCCATATTCTACGAGACGGGTTCCGCCAGCTCTCAGCGGAGCCCGTTTCCGTTCCTGGCCCTAGACGTAGACGGCTTGATCGACGCGGTCTTCCTGGCCGAAGAATTTCAGATAGCGCTCCACTTCGGCCGGATCGCCCGTCGCCTTCTGGGGGTTGTCGGAGAGCTTGACGGCCGGCCGGCCGTTCACTTCACTCACCTTGCAGACGACCGAAATCGGCTTCAGGCCAGCAATCTCGCGGGGCGCGCAGCCAGCAAAGTCATTGGTCAGATTGGTGCCCCAACCGAAACTCATTCGCACCCGGCCCTGGAAATGCTGGTAGGTATCGATGATGGCATTGACATCCAGCCCGTCGGAAAAAATCAGAAGCTTCTTCTTCGGATCGCGACCCATCTTCTTCCACCAGGCGATGATCTTTTCGCCGCCCTCGATCGGCGGCGCGCTGTCGGGTCGGAAGCCCGTCCAATCGGCCACCCAGTCGGGCGCATCGCGCAGAAAGGCGGCGGTTCCATAAGCGTCCGGAAGCACGATCAGCAGATTGCCGTGATAAAGCCGGTTCCAGTCCTTCAACACTTCATAGGGTGCCGCGCGCAGTTCGTCGTCGCTGTTGGCGAGTGCGGCGGCCACCATCGGCAGTTCATGGGCATTGGTACCGACAGCTTCAAGGTCCGAATCCATCGCCAGGAGAACATTGCTTGTTCCGGTAAAGGCGGGGCCGACCCCCTCCTTCAGTGCTTCGACACACCAGCGCTGCCATAGAAAGCTGTGGCGGCGGCGGGTGCCGAAATCGGAAATCCGCAGGCCGGGCAATGTCTGCAGCCGCTCGACCTTCTCCCACATCTTCGCCTTCGCCCGTGCGTAAAGAACATCAAGGGTGAAAAAGCCGAGAGAACGCATGGCAGAGCGCGAACGCAGTTCATTGATGATGGAGAGTGCCGGAATTTCCCACAGCGTCGTTTCCATCCACTTGCCGTGGAAGGTCAATTCGTACTGGCCATTGTGCTTGGAGAGTTCGTATTCCGGAAGCTTGTAGGTGGAGAGCCAGTGGAGGAATTCGGGCTCGAAGATCTGCTTGCGGCCATAAAAGGTATTGCCGGCGAGCCAGATCATTTCCTTTTTAGAAAGACCGACCGTTCGCGCATGATCGAGCTGTTCGCGTAGCGCCCCTTCGTCGATTTCCTCGGCCAATTTGACGCTGGTGGTGCGGTTGATCACGGAGAAGGTCGCGTTGACCTCCGGATACAGCTTCCAGATCATCTGCAGCATGAGCAGCTTGTAGAAATCCGTGTCGATCAGGCTGCGGATGATCGGATCGAGCTTCCAGGCATGGTTATAGACTCTGGTCGCAATATCGGTCTTCGTCATGCCTGCCCCTGCTCCGGCCCCACTGGGACCAGCTCCGCCCGATCTTAAGCTGCAACTGGGGGCAGCGGCTTCATTACCCCCTGCGTCTTATCGGAAAAAAGACCGGATAAGTCCAGAACGCAATTGGGCCGCGGCAAACCCCGCGGCCCTGATCGTCAAGCACCATGTGCAGCTTAAGGCCTGGCAGGCTGAGTGCCGGTTGCGGGAGCTGCGGCAGGCGGCGTTGCAGCCGGATTGGCCGAAGGGGTGGCATTCGGATTGGCGGGCGTATTGTCGCCGGCCGGCGGCGAGGCGGTCTGCTGCGCCGGCGGATCTGTTGCCTCGCCCCACCATCCGGCTACACCCCAGGCAAGCGCGGCCAGGATGAGTCCGGCGATGAGCACCATCAGGACAGGCGAACCGCGTCGCCCCTGGCGCGCTTCGGTGGCGCTCAGCGGCTGTTCAACGGGCGATGCGGCCTGATCGGGACGGCGGGCATCGGCTTGCTTTGGATCGAAACGGCTATTCATGATTTCGCTCCTCGTGGACCGGACACTCCGGTTGATGCACGAGGAACGTGCAGTGCAGGCGAATGTTCCGTTTGCGCTAATATCCCGTTGACCGATCCACGACGTTGCGTAGCTTTTGCCCCGCCTCATACTCGTTCATCTGGGACTCGGCATTGCGGAAAAGAGCCTTGATATCCGAGGCGGAGGCTGCATGCGGCGTGATGATGACATTCTCCATCTGCCAGAAGGCACTATCGGCCTCCAGCGGCTCGTTTTCAAACACATCAAGAGAGGCGCCGCCGAGCACACCATTTTCGAGAGCAGTGATGAGGTCGGCTTCGACCTGGCTGCCGCCTCGGCCGGCATTGATAAAGACAGGTCGCCCAAGCGCGCCGCCCTGGCGCAACTTGGAGAATAGGCGCGCATCGAAGAGCCCGCGCGTTTCGGATGTCAGCGGCAAAAGCCCGACCAGGATATCGGTCTTAGCAAGAAAATCATCGAGCTGGCTGCTGTCGAATGTCTCGATCCCCTCGATAGATTTCCGGCTGCGCGACCAACCGACGACGTTGAAACCCATGACCTTCAGCTTGCGCACCGAATCCTGCCCGAGCACGCCAAGGCCCATGACGCCGACAGTCACTTCCTTCGCCTCCGGCTGGGCCAGTTCTTGCCATTGGCAGTCGCGCTGCTGCTTCAGGTAGGTCGGCACCTGGCGCAGATGGCTGAGCGCCTGAAGCACCACCCACTCGCTCATGCGCACCGTCAGGCTTTCATCGACGAAGCGCACGACCGGAATATCGGGAAGACTCGGCATGCCGAGGATGTAGTCGACGCCGGCACCGCCCGAAAACAGGACTTCCAACTTGGGCGCCCTTTGAAACAGTTCCGCATCCGGCTTCCAGACCACCGCATACCGGGCGTCGGAAAGATCGGCATCAGGGTCGGAGGCACGCAGGACGGTGCGGTCCTTAAATGCATTGGCGAGCGCTGCGTCGATTTCTCGGCGTTCGAATTTCAGGTCAACGACGACCGGGCCTTTTACAGACATTGCACTGACCTTTGCATGATGGATGGGTGTTCGATCACTGGCTGATGGCGACATGCTCGACGGCTTCGAGATTGAAGGCGGCGGCCATCAGGGCGCGGGTATAGTCTTCCTTCGGCGCCTTGAAAATCTGCTCGGCCGGGCCTTCTTCCACCACTTTGCCAAGCCGCATGACGATGACATGGTTGGCCAGCGCCTTGACGACTTTCAGGTCGTGGCTGATGAAGAGATAGGCGAGATCGTGCTTCTTCTGGAGGTCCCGCAGCAGGTCCACCACCTGCGCCTGCACAGTCATGTCCAGCGCCGAGGTCGGCTCGTCGAGCATGACGAAGCGTGGCTTCAGCACCATGGCACGAGCAATCGCGATGCGTTGCCGCTGGCCGCCGGAAAATTCGTGCGGATAGCGCCACCTCGTCGCGGGATCGAGGCCAACCTCGTTCAGGGCCCAGGCGACACGCTCGTCGCGCTCATCGGCGGAAAGGCCGCGCTCATGCACCTTGAGCCCCTCAGCGATGATATCGCCGACCGACATGCGGGGGCTCAAGGAGCCATAAGGGTCCTGGAAGACCACCTGCAGCCGGTCGCGGAACGGCTTCATCTGCTTGAAGGTGAATTTGTCGATCTCATTGCCGATAAAGGCAATGCGGCCTTGCGAGGAGATGAGGCGGGCAAGTGCCAGGCCGAGCGTCGTCTTGCCGGACCCGGATTCGCCGACAACGCCAAGCGTCTGACCGGCACGGAGGGTGAGATCGACGCCATCCACCGCCTTGACGTGGTCGACAACCTTGCGCAGGAAGCCGGCCTTGATCGGGAACCAGACCCGGATGTCCTTGCCTTCCATCACCACCGGCTTGTCCGGATCCGCCGCCGGCGGCTCGCCACGCGGTTCCGAGGCCAGGAGATGCTGGGTATAGGCGTGCTTCGGCCGGGCAAACACCTCCTCGACCGTGCCTGTTTCGACGATCTTGCCCCTGGTCATGACGCAGACGCGGTCGGCGAACTTGCGCACGATGCCAAGATCGTGCGTGATGAACAGCATGGACATGCCGTGCTCACCCTTGAGCCCTTTGAGCAGTTCGAGAATCTGGGCCTGAACCGTCACGTCGAGTGCCGTCGTCGGCTCGTCTGCGATCAACAGCTTCGGGCGGTTTGCCAGCGCCATGGCAATCATGACGCGCTGCCGCTGGCCGCCCGAAAGCTCGTGCGGATAGGCCTTCAGCCGCTTTTCCGGCTCGCGAATGCCAACCTGGTGAAGAAGCTCCAGCGTTCGGGTGCGTGCGGCCTGGCCGCCGATGCCCTTGTGAAGCTCGAGGATCTCGCCGATCTGTTTCTCGATCGGATGCAGCGGGTTGAGCGAGGTCATCGGCTCCTGGAAGATCATCGTGATATCGTCGCCGCGCACCCGGCGCAGCTCCGGTTCGGACGTCTTGAGCAGGTCCTTGCCGTTGAACAGGATCGCGCCCGACGGATGGCTGGCCGATGGGTAAGGCAGGAGTTTCAGGATGGAATTGGCCGTGACCGACTTGCCGGAACCGGATTCACCAACCAGGGCCATGACCTCGCCCGGCAGGATATCGAAGGACACCCGATCGACGGCGAAGCTGGTATTGCCGCCTTGGTGAAAGGCGACGGAAAGATCCCGCACCGAAAGAAGTGGCTCTGTCATCGGGCAAGGCTTTCAAGAAGATCGGTCAGGGTCTGTTCGTCGGGGCGGAGGATGGTGAGAAACCGGTCTGGCGGCAGATTTAAGTCTGCTAGGCCAAGATCGGCAGTCAAGATGTGGGTGCAGTTTGCCTCGAGCGCTGCCGAAATATGGATGGCATCCGGCAACTTGACGCTTAGCTTAAAGGAGCGAAGCCAGGCCGCGCGCGTCAAGACGAAGCGGGTCACCGCCGTAACCTGCAGCCATTCGTTCGTTGCGATCAAATCTTCGTAAGCGTCTGCGAGTTGCTCATCCGAATTCCGATAAGGAATGACGAGAAGCTCCGACAAAGTCAGCTCGCTCGTCACGAACACGCGCGGCTCCGCATTTGGCCGGATCGTAAACAACTCGCCAAGCTGCCTTCCCAAGACATCCTTGCGCTCGAAGGCGGCGATGAAGACATTGGTATCAAGATAGATGCGCCGAACACCGTGCATCAGTAATCCCATTCGTCGCGCAATTCTCTGATGCGCGCTACGGCCTCCTCCGTGGAGACCGACGGACGGTCCTGGGCCCTGACCTTTGAGATAAGGGCTTTGGTCTCCTCTATCGTCATAGGCTGATCGCGAACACGCCTTTCAGGAAATGCGGGTAAGGCGCTTCTCGGTTCGCCCTCCACCTCCACGACCACCCGCACCTTGGCGTCCGCATCCAGTCCCTCACGCAGGTCCTCGGGAAGCTTGGCAGCGGGATAATGCTCTCGAACGATCTTGTTCATAGCTTCTCGCCCAGTGAGTTCTTTCCCAATGCTAGCGTATATCTGCTCATTTGACGAACCCGCCTCACCCGAACGTCTTTCTGGGATCGAAGGCGTCGCGCACCGCCTCGCCGACAAAAATCAGCAGCGACAGCATGAGCGACATGGTGACGAAGGCAGTGAGGCCCAGCCACGGCGCCTGCAGGTTGTTCTTGCCCTGCGCGATCATTTCTCCGAGCGAAGGAGAGCCCGGCGGCATGCCGAAGCCGAGGAAATCCAGCGATGTCAGCGTCGCGATTGATCCCGACAGAATGAACGGCAGGAAGGTCAGGGTCGCCACCATGGCATTGGGCAGCAGGTGCCGCGACATGATGGTCCAGTTGCCGACGCCGAGCGCCCGTGCCGCCCGAACATATTCGAAATTGCGGGCCCGCAGGAATTCGGCCCGCACCACGCCGACAAAGCCAACCCAGGAAAACAGCAGCAAAATGCCGAGCAGGATGAAGAATCCCGGCGGCAGGATGGATGCGATGATCAGCAGAATGTAGAGCACCGGCATGGAGGACCATATCTCGATGAAGCGCTGCATCAGCAGGTCCGTCCAGCCGCCGAAATAGCCCTGTACGGCGCCGGCCGTCACGCCGATCACGGCCGAACAGATCGTCAGCGCCAGACCGAACAGCACCGAAACCCGAAACCCGTAGATCATCCGCGCCATAACGTCGCGGGCCTGGTCGTCGGTCCCGAGCCAGTTGAGATTGCCGATAATGCAGTTGGGGTCCTGATCCTTTTGCGGATAGGCGGCACAGCGCTCGGCGCTTTCCATCATCCAGAAAGGCTCCGTCGGCGCCGAATGGGGGATGTTGGAATTGACCGTCTGGTAGGAATAGCGGATGGGCGGCCAGACCATCCAGCCGTTTGCGTCGATCTCCTGGGTGATGAAGTCGGAGCGGTAGTCGGTGGTTGCCAGGAAGCCGCCGAACTTTTCTTCCGGATAATCGACAAACACCGGATACAGGATTTCGCCCTTGTAGGAGGCGATGATCGGCCTGTCATTGGCGATGAATTCGGCGAACAGGCTGCCGACGAAGAGGATCATGAAGAGCCAGAACGACCAGTAGCCGCGCTTGTTGGCGCGAAAATTGGCCAGCCGCCGGCGGTTGGTCGGGGAGATCCAGGGCCGTTTCTGCGGGGCCACCACCGTATCTGCTGCGGATCGTGCGGATGTCGCCTCCATCACACGTCTCTCCGCTCGAAATCGATGCGTGGATCGATCCAGGTATAGATCAGGTCCGAAATCAGGCTGACGACGAGACCCATCAGCGAAAATATGTAGAGCGTGCCGAAAACGATCGGGTAGTCGCGGTTGATGACGGCGAGATAGCCGAGCCGGCCCAGACCATCGAGCGAGAATATGTTTTCGATCAGAAGCGAACCGGTGAAGAATGCCGAGATGAAGGCGCTCGGAAAGCCGGCAATGACGATCAGCATGGCGTTGCGGAAGACATGCCGGTAAAGCACCTGCCGCTCGTTCAGGCCCTTGGCCCGCGCGGTGGTGACATACTGCTTCTTGATCTCGTCGATAAAGGAATTCTTGGTCAGAAGCGTCGTGGTGGCGAAGGCCGACAGCGACATGGCGATCAATGGCAAGGTGAGGTGCCAGAAGTAGTCGAGAATCTTCTGCCACCAGGAGAGTTCGGCAAAATTGTCCGAGACGAGCCCACGCAGCGGGAACCAGTCGAAGAAGGAGCCGCCGGCAAACAGCACGATCAGCAGAATGCCGAACAGGAAGCTCGGCACCGCATAGCCGATGACGATGATACCGGATGTCCAGACGTCGAAGGTAGAACCGTCCCTGACCGCCTTGCGTATCCCAAGAGGGATCGAGATCAGGTATGAAACGATCAGGATCCAGAAGCCGAGCGACATGGACACCGGAAGCTTGTCGATGATCAGGTCCAGAACCGAGGTGTTTCGGAAGAAACTTTCGCCGAAATCGAAGCGGATGTAATTGCCCATCATCTCAAGGAAGCGCGTCAGCGGCGGCTTGTCGAAGCCGAACTGCTGCTCGAGCTTCTTGATGAAGTCCGGATCGAGGCCCTGGGCGCCGCGATACTGCCCCTCGTCGCCGCCCTGGCTCAGCATATCGCCGCCCCCCGACAGCCGGTCGCCGCTATCCTGGCCCTGCAATTGAGCAATCACCTGCTCGACCGGCCCGCCGGGGGCGAACTGCACGACGAGAAAGGATATAGCCATGATGCCGACAATGGTCGGGATCATCAGAAGAATGCGGCGGAGGATATAAGCGCCCATTACTGCTTCCAGCCCGTTGTCGCCGGTCTAGCCTCACTGCTTCGGTTGGCGACAGTCAAACGGCAATTTCCTTGTCTCGTGCGAATCATTGGGTTCATTTGGAACAGCTGGCCGCTCGCGTGCAAGCGTGGTCGATCAGCCCGGTCACTTCACTGCGTCCTGGGACCACCAGATATCCGGGAAGCCTATGCCGTATTCAGGCAGGTTTTGCGGATGTGTGATCCTTTTCCAGTAAGCGATCTTAGACTCGCCGGAATAGAACATCGGGATAACGAAATTGTTGGCGAGCAGCACACGATCCAGCGCCTTGATTGCAGCCACCTGCTGTTCCCGGTCAGGCGCGGCAGTGACCTTGGCAATCAATGCATCCACTGCCGGATCGGCAATGCCTGCGTAATTGCGTGACCCCTGCCGCTCCGCTGACTTGGATCCCCAATACTCCGCCTGTTCGTTGCCCGGATTCATCGTCTGCGCCCAGACACCAAAGATAATATCGTAATCGAAGCTGCGAATGCGGTTGATATATTGCGACGCGTCGACCGTCCGGATGCGGGCGTCGATGCCGATCTTCTTGAGGCTTGCCACATAGGGAAGCACGGTGCGCTCCATGGAAGGGCTGTTCAGCAGGATCTCGAAGCTCATCGGCTGGCGCGACTTGGCGTTGAGCATGCGGTTGCCCTTCAGCTCCCAGCCGGCCTCCTTCAACAGCCCGATCGCCGTGCGCAGGTTGTCACGTACTTTCTGCGGATCGCCGCCAACCGGATTGGTATACGGCGTCGTGAATACCCTTGGGGGAATCTTGTCCTTCAATTCCTGAAGGATCTCGCGCTCGCGCCCCTGGGGCAGCCCGGATGACGCAAGCTCCGTTCCCCAGAAGAAGCTATCGACGCGCTTCAGGCCGCCATAGGCAAGGTTCTTGTTGAGATCCTCGAAGTCATAAGCGTAGTTGAGCGCTTCCCGGACCCGTGCATCCTTGAACGTCTCACGGCGCAGATTGGGCACGAATGCCTGCATCACGCCTGTCGCCTTGAACGGGTTCGTCAAGGCTTCCTTGATCACCCGCCCATCCTTGACTGCATCGAAATCATAGCGCGTCGCCCAGCGGCTGGAACTGTTTTCCTGGCGGTAGTCGATGGTGCCGGCACGAAAGGCTTCGAACTCCACATCCGCGTCCGAGAAGTAGGTGTAGTTGATCGCACGGAAATTGTACTGGCCGATATTGATCGGCAGATCCTTGCCCCAGTAATCGTCGCGCAGTTCGTAGCGAATGGCGGCACCGGGCTGAACCGACGCGATCCGGTAAGGTCCGGACCCCATGACAGGCTCCAGGGTTGTCTTCGAAATGTCGCGCTGCTGCCCCTTGGCATCTTTACCTTCCCACCAATGCTTCGGCAGAATGGGAAAGTCACCGACGATCGAGGGAAGCTCGCGGTTGTTTTTCTCATCGAAGCGAAAGGTGACTTCGCGCTCCCCGGTCTTTTCGGCACCACTGACATGGCGGTAGTAGCCGGAATACATGGCGCTGAGTTCCTTCAGCTTATCCAGGCTGAAGATCACATCCTCGGGCGTCACAGGTTGACCGTCTGCCCATCTGGCTTCCGGTCTCAACCTGAATGTCGCCGACGACATATCGGGGGGATAGGAAATGGCTTCGGCCAGAAGCCCGTAGTTGCCGAAGACTTCGTCTTCCGACCGCTTCATCAGCGTATCGAAAACACTCAAAAGTCCCGCCGCGGCGGCCCCTCTGTCGATCACGAGGTTCAGATTGTCGAAAGTGCCTTCGTCCGCCAACCGCAATTCGCCCGCTTTGGGGGCATTGGGATCGACATAAGGGAGTTGCTTGAAATCAGACGGCAGCTTCAGGTCGCCTATAACGGCGATGCCATGCCGCCATTGAGGTTCCTGTGCCGCGGCACCAGAGAAGCCGAGGATCATCGCCGTCAGGATGATCGGTGCGCCGCGCTTCAACCAATCGAAATCCATGCATTGCCCCTTGATTATGCTTTTGTTGCGCAAAGCATAGGGCAAAAGCAGGCAAAAAACAGGAGCTTCGGCTCACAAGCTCTTTATCTTGAACCTTCTATCTCCATTTCACCAAAATCCGGTTTAACAGTAGGCTTGATTCATCAGATGATTTGGCGGGCAGGCATGAAAGCAATTCGGGTCAGAAGTTACAGGTTGGCGGCGGCTGTCCTTTTGTGCGCTGCGCTGGGGACGACGACCGAGGCGCAGGAAGCGCAGACGGCTAAGCAGCTTTTCGGCAGCGTGAAACTTCCCAGCAGGTCGGAGCCGGAGCCGCTCGGCTTTTACGCCAAGGGCTGCATGGCAGGCGCGGTGGCGCTTCCCACCGATGGGCCCACCTGGCAGGCCATGCGCCTTTCTCGCAACCGGCGCTGGGGCAATCCGGTGATGATCTCGCTGCTGGAACAGTTTTCGCGCGACGCGGCAAGGCTCGGCTGGGGCTCGGGCATCCTGGTCGGCGACATCTCGCAGCCGCGCGGCGGGCCGATGATCACCGGGCATGCGTCCCACCAGGTCGGTCTCGACGCGGATATCTGGTTTACGCCGAAGCCCGCCCAGCCGCTGACCGTGCAGCAGCGCGAAGACATGCCCTTCACCTCCATGCTCGACAAGAGCAAGTTCCTGACTGTTAACCCGAAGCGCTGGAGCGATACCCATGCCCGGCTGATCATGCAGGCGGCGAGCTATCCGCAGGTGGAGCGGGTCTTCGTCAATCCGGCCATCAAGAAGAAACTCTGCGAGACATGGACGGGCGACCGCAGCCTGCTCGGCAAGGTGCGGCCGATCTACGGACATGACGAGCATTTCCATATCCGCATTTCCTGCCCGGCGGGTTCCAGCGATTGCCAGAAGCAGGCGGCCGCTCCGAAGGTCGACGACTGCAACAGCAAGGGGCTCGCCTGGTGGTTTACCAAGGAGCCCTGGGCACCGGCGCCGAAGCCCGATCCGAACAAGCCGCCGGTGAAACCACGGCAGGTCATGCTCTCGGATCTGCCAAAAGCCTGTGCGGCCGTGCTTTCAGCAGCGGCGCGATCCGAGGCCGATGCTACTTATGGCGGAAGGGCTCTTTCCTATTCAAGCGATGCGCCTGCACCGGCAGCCGTGACGGCCACCGAAACGCCTGCCATGGTTCCGCCCTCCGAGGTTCCGCTGCCGAGCAGCCGTCCGCAACGGTAAAGGCGCAGCGCCTCGTTGCCCGATAATCCCGCCTGACCACCTTCCCAACCCAGGCGCGGCAGGCTAGAACCCGCACAAATCGATTGAATGGGGCGAGGAACCTTTCATGTCTGCCGCACCTTGCATTGCGCTGATCGCGCATGACCAGAAAAAGGATGACATGGCCGCCTTCGCACGCCAGCACCAAGCGGCTCTTTCGCGCTTCCGGATCGTCGCCACGGGTACGACCGGCGGGCGTGTGCAGGACGCCTGTCCGGAGCTTCAGGTCACCCGGCTGAAGAGCGGCCCGCTCGGCGGCGACCAGCAGATCGGCGCGATGATTGCCACCGGCGACGTTGATATGCTGATCTTCTTCATCGACCCTTTGAGCGCCCTGCCGCATGATGTGGACGTCAAAGCCCTGACCCGGCTTGCCACCGTCTATGACATACCCATGGCGCTCAACCGCGCTACCGCCGAGAAATTCCTCGATTTCCAATAGACCGGATATATTGCGCCATGCTTGACGACACCCGCAGCGAAGATTTGCCTTTTCCGATCCTGATCGGTGACATCGGCGGAACCAATGCCCGCTTTTCCATTCTTGCCGATGCCAATGCGGATCCGGAACAGTTTCCCATTGTCCAGACGGCGAATTTTCCGACGATAGACGATGCAATCCGCACGATCGTTTTGGAGAAAAGTCCGCTAAAGCCGCGCTCAGCCATTCTTGCGGTCGCCGGCCCGATCGACGGCGACGAGATCGACCTGACCAACTGCAACTGGGTCGTTCGCCCCCGGAACATGATCCAGAACCTCGGTTTCGAGGATGTTTTGGTCGTCAACGACTTCGAAGCGCAGGCGCTGGCCGTTGCAGCCCTTCCCGAGCAGTACCGCGAGAAGCTCGGTGCTTCCGGCGAGCCGCATCTGGCCTCCCGCGTGGTTCTGGGACCTGGCACGGGCCTGGGCGTTGCTGGACTGCTGCATGCCCGCGATACCTGGTTTCCGGTGCCGGGCGAAGGCGGCCATGTGGATGTCGGGCCGCGCTCGGAGCGAGACTTCCAGATCTTCCCGCATTTGAGAAGGATCGAGGGCCGAGTGTCCGCCGAGGAAATCCTGTCGGGCCGCGGCGTGGTCAACATTTATCAGGCCATTTGTGCAGCCGACGGCATTGCGCCGACGCTGACCTTGCCGGCCGACGTTACGGCGCATGGGCTCGACGGGTCCAATCCGCAGGCGGTGGAGACGCTTTCGTTGCTTGCTACCTATCTTGGACGGGTTGCCGGGGACATGGCCTTGATCTTCATGGCCCGCGGCGGCGTTTATCTGGCCGGCGGCATTTCCCAGAAGATCATCCCGGCCCTGAAAGGCCCACAGTTCCGGGCCGCCTTCGAAGACAAGGCACCGCATAGCGAGTTGATGGCGACGATCCCGACCTATGTGGTAACCCATCCGCAGGCAGCGCTGGCAGGTCTTGCCAGCTTCGCGCGCATGCCCGCGGCCTACGGGATCTCGATGGATGGCCGGCGCTGGCGGCATCAGGCGTAAACTTGCCGGATTGCAACAGCACCGGCGAATCATGCGGGCTTGGCTGGCAAAAGCGTTACGAAGTGTTTAATAGCCCCTGCTCATGGAAATGAGCCGGCACATGCCGAAACGGGAAACGCCTTTGAACGCTGCCCAAGATAAGAAGCGCCATGTCGATTCCGGCGCAGTCGTCAGTGTCCTGAGGCGGATCATCGCCGAAAACGGCCGCGACCACATTCGTGGCTATGCGTTTGCGATCCTTTGCCTTGTCCTGGTGGCGCTATCCACGGCGTTTACCGCCTGGATCATGGAATCGGTCGTCAACGAGGCTTTCGCCAACAAGCGCGCGGATATCGTCTGGCTGATCTGCGCCTCGATCCTTGCCGCCTTCATCCTGCGCGGCTTTGCCACTTATGGTCAGGCGGTGACGCTGTCGAAGATCGGCAACAACATCGTCGCGCGCTACCAGCGGCGGCTTTATTCCCACCTGATGACGCTGTCGGTCGGTTTCTTTTCGGAATCGCGCTCGGCCTACCTTGCCGCGCAGGTGAGCCAGAATGTGTCGGGCATTCGCGACGTCCTCAACCTCACCGTCACCTCGACGGCGCGCGATCTCCTGACGCTCGCTGCGCTGGTCGGCGTCATGTTCGTGAAGGACTGGGTCTTGGCGCTCATCGTTTTTGCCGTTGCGCCGCCACTGCTTTACGCCTTGCGCTATGTTTCGAAGCGCCTGCGTGCCGCTACCCGCGAATCCGTCGAGATCAACAGCCGCGTTCTCGGCGCCATGCAGGAAACCATCCAGGGGATATCCATCGTCAAGGCCTTCACGATGGAGCAGGAGCTCGAGCGCAAGGTCAACGGCATCATCGACACGGCCGAGCGACGCGCCAACCGGATAGCCCGCCTTTCTGAGCGCACATCGCCTCTCACTGAAACCTTTGCCGGCTTCGCGATCTCCAGCGTTCTTGCCTATGCCGCCTTCCGGTCGATCTACAATGATGTACCGCCGGGCGCCTTCTTTGCCTTCGTCACCGCCTTGCTGATGGCCTATGATCCGGCCCGCCGGCTTGCAAAGCTGCAGGTGCAGATCGATCGGGCGGTGGTCAATGCGCAGATGATCTATGCCATCCTCGACACCCAGCCTGCTCAGCGCGAGAAGCCGGGCGCTCAAGATCTGGCAACCACGACGGCGCGTGTCGAGCTGCAAGGCGTTGTATTCTCCTATGCCACCGGCTCGCCTATTCTGCGCGGCGTCGACATCGTCGCAGAAGGCGGCAAGACAACCGCGCTGGTCGGTCAATCAGGGGCCGGCAAGTCGACGATTATCAACCTCATTCCTCGCTTCTATGACCCGACCGAAGGCAGGATCCTGATCGACGGGCAGGACATAGCCGAAGTCACCAAAGCATCGCTGCGGCGCCAGCTCGCCTATGTTTCGCAACAGCCATACCTGTTCGAAGGATCGATCCGCGACAATATCCGCTATGGCAGACCAGATGCGACGGATGCCGAAGTGGAAGAGGCAGCGCGCCTCGCCTATGCTCACGATTTCATTCTTACCCAGCCGTTCGGCTACGACACGCCCGTCGGCGAACACGGCATGACCCTTTCGGGGGGGCAGCGTCAGCGGCTCTCGATTGCCCGCGCGCTGGTTCGCAACGCGCCGATCCTGCTTCTCGATGAGGCCACGTCGGCACTCGACAACGAATCGGAAGCAGCCGTCCAAAAGGCCCTTGATACGGCCATGCGCGGCCGCACGGTGATCGTCATCGCCCACAGGCTCTCGACCATAGTGAAGGCCGACAAGATCATCGTCATGCATGAGGGACGGGTTGTCGAGGAAGGCACCCATCAGGTGCTTGCGCAGCGCCAGGACGGGCTTTACGCTCGCCTCAACAATCTGCAATCGCCCGAAGCGGGCCACTGACTTGATCAAGGATTACGCCGCGCATGACCGCTAATGACATGAAACTCGTGGTCGTCGGCGCTGCGGGGCGTATGGGGCAGACGCTGATCCGCGTCATCCAGGACACCGAGGGCGTCACCTTGCATGCCGCCATCGAACGCGAAGGGTCCGCCTTCATCGGCAAGGACGCCGGCGAGCTCGCCGGCGCAGGCACGATCGGCGTGGCGGTTACCAGCGATCCGCTGCAGGCATTTCTCGATGCGGAAGGCGTGCTCGATTTCACAGCGCCTGACGCCAGCGTCACCTTTGCGGGCCTCGCCGCCCAGGCGCGGATCGTGCATGTAATCGGTACGACGGGCTGCTCCACCGACGACGAGCAGAAATTCGAGGCGTCGGCGCGGCATGCCCGTATCGTCAAGTCCGGCAATATGAGCCTCGGCGTCAATCTTCTGTCTGTTCTCGCCGAGCAGGCGACCAGAGCCCTGCCCGCCGCCGGATGGGACGTGGAGATCGTCGAGATGCATCACAAGCACAAGGTGGATGCACCGTCGGGGACCGCGCTTCTGCTCGGCGAAGCCGCCGCCAAGGGCCGCGGCATCGACTTTGCGACGCAATCGGTGCGGGTCCGCGATGGCCATACCGGCGCCCGCCCTGTTGGCACGATAGGCTTTGCGACATTACGTGGCGGATCGGTCGTCGGCGATCATTCCGTCATACTTGCCGGCGAAGGCGAGTTGGTGACGCTCTCGCACAGCGCGCGCGACCGGTCTATTTTCGCGCGCGGCGCTGTTGCTGCAGCCTTCTGGGCGCGCGACAAGAAGCCCGGCCACTATTCCATGCTCGACGTTCTCGGGCTCTCTTAAATTACATTTGGAGGAATCCTTTCATGAGCGGCACCCTCGTCCTCGTTCGCCACGGCCAGAGCGACTGGAACCTGAAGAACCTATTTACCGGCTGGCGCGACCCCGAACTGACACCCCTCGGCATCCAAGAAGCCGAAACTGGCGGACAGGCTCTCGCTGACACTGGCATCATGTTCGACATCGCCTTCACATCGGTCCTGAAGCGCGCCCAAGACACGCTGAAGATCGTGCTCGACAAGCTCGGCCAGCCTGAACTGGAAACGATCCGCGACCAGGCGCTCAACGAACGGGATTACGGAGACTTGTCCGGCCTCAACAAGGACGATGCCCGCGCCAAATGGGGCGAGGAGCAGGTGCATATCTGGCGCCGCTCCTACGACATCCCGCCGCCGGGCGGTGAGAGCCTGCGCGATACGGGCGCCCGCGTCTGGCCCTATTACCTGACCGAGATCCTGCCGCGCGTTCTGCAGGGCCAGAAAGTGCTCGTTGCGGCGCATGGCAATTCGCTGCGTTCGCTGGTCATGGTGCTCGACCGGATGAGCAAGGAGGAAATCCTCAAGCTCAACCTGGCGACAGGCGTGCCGATGGTTTACACGCTGAACGCCGATTCAACCGTTGCCTCCAAGAAGGTGCTCGGAGACATGTCCGGCGCCCATTGAAGCTTGGCTTCAAGGCGGGTAGGTTCAATTCTCGATGGTGAATTGAACCGTGTCGGCGGGAAAGCGCGTGACGGAATACTGGACCGGCACGCCCTGCAGATCGACATTGAGAGCGCGGGTTACCAGCACGATGGCGCCTGGGGATAGTTTGAGATCGACAAGATCGCTGCTGTCTGCATGCACTGCGGTGACCTCCGTCGATGCGCGTATATAGTCGGTCAGTCCGCATTCCTGGAAAGCGGCGGTGATCGAGCCGGTCCTGGCGTAGATCTCCGCCATTTGCCCAAACCGGTCGGCAGGAAACCGGGCGGTCGAACGGGAAACCGGACGCCGGTCTGCGGTGCCGACCGTTTCCAAACGCAAGACCCGCGAGCCGGGCGCGACCTGCAGCCGCTGCGCGATATCTGCCGACGCCTCTTCCTCGGCCCATCCCAAAAGCAGACCCTCCTTTTCGCGGGCCTGATCGCCGATGCCGGGGCTGAAGCGTGTGCGTTTCGAGATGGGGAAATTGATGCGTTCCTTGCGCTCGATCAGCGTCCCGCGCCCCTGTACCGCCCGCACGATCCCCTCTTCGGCCAGAGCCGCCAGCGCACTTCTGACCGTGTGGCGGTTGACGCCGAATTGCTCCGCCAGCACCATTTCCGGCGGCACTTTGCCAGCCGCATCGTAATCGCCATTGGCGATCGATGTGCGGATCCGGTCGGCAATCTGACGCCACAGCGCCACCCCATTCTGCCTTTGAACGATAATTGGCTCAGTCTCCCCTGTCACACGCTTGTTATATCGCAGCTCTATATCTAAGCTTAATTGTATGGTTGTCTATATAAATAGACATTTGAGGTTTTGCAATGGATGCTGCACAACAAACTGCCTCCAATCCCCAGGCTGAGCAGCGCCGCCGCGCAATAGGCCTGCTCGCCCGCGCAACGGCGCAAGAGCTACGATTGGCCTGGGACGGATTACCGGAAAAGCCTGACGTAAAGCCCGTGCGGGGTCCGGAAACAGGCCTCACCATGGTGCGCGGTCGCATCGGCGGCGGCGGCGCTCCCTTCAACCTGGGTGAGGCCACGGTGACGCGCTGTACCATTCTCCTAGCTTCCGGAACGGCGGGCCACGCACAGGCCATGGGGACAGCCAAGGAAGCTGTGAAGCTGGCGGCAGTCTTCGATGCACTTTGGCAAGAAGCCGGCACCCGGCAATGGGTAGAAACCACCCTCCTTTACCCGATCGAAGCGCGCATCGCCGCCGAAGACAAGGTGAAGGCCGAGGAAACGGCAGCCACGAAGGTCGATTTCTTCACCATGGTTCGAGGAGAAGACTGATGACGAGCAAGACGCAAGCGCTGTCCGGCGGTTTTAGCCAGCCGGTATTCGAATCCCAGAGCGTATTCCGCATGCTGATGGATGGCATGGCCAAACCAGGCACGTTATGCACCGTGGATCTGGATGTCGGGCAGCCCGAGCCGCTTGGCGGGGCAGCCGGCGCCATCGCGCTCACCTTATGCGACCATGAAACCAGCGTCTGGCTCAGCGCCGGGCTTTCGCAATCTGCAGTCGCCGAGTGGATCGGCTTCCATACGGGGGCGCCTATCATCCGCGAAAAGGCTGAAGCGCATTTCGCCTTCGTGGAAGCCGGCGCGACACCAGCCTCGTTCGGCCTCTTCTCGCTCGGCAGCCAGGAATTTCCGGACCGGTCGACCACGCTGGTCATCGAGGTCAAGGCGCTTGGCCAAGGCCCTCTGATGACCCTGACCGGCCCCGGCATTCGGGCCACCCAGACGATTGCCGTCGACGGGCTCCCGGACGTCTTCATGCGTCTTTGGGCGGACAACCGGGCGCTTTTCCCGCGCGGTGTCGACGTGATCCTAACGGCTGGACAGAAGTTCTTGTGCCTGCCGCGCACGACACGGCTCGCATTGCAGTAACCGGGCCCAAGTTTCCACAACTCGCCCCAACTTTTCGCATCCTCAAGGATGCCGAGGTCGCGGCAGGAGAATGAAGCATGTATGTTGCCGTCAAGGGTGGCGAAGCCGCCATCAACAATGCCCATCGGTTGCTCGCGGACCGGCGCCGCGGCGACCGTTCGCTCCCGTCGGTTACCATCGACCAGATCGTCGAACAGCTCGGTCTCGCGGTGGATCGCGTCATGGCCGAGGCATCGCTGTACGACCGTTCGCTGGCGGCACTTGCCGTACGTCAGGCCCGGGGCGACATGATCGAGGCCATTTTCCTGCTGCGCGCCTACCGGACGACGCTGCCGCGGTTTGGCGCAACCGTGCCGGTCGACACGGCCGGAATGAAGGTCGAGCGGCGCATATCCGCCACCTACAAGGATCTGCCGGGCGGCCAGCTTCTCGGACCGACCTTCGATTATACACACCGGCTGCTCGACCCTTCGCTGCTGAGCGACGAGCAGGTCGAGGAGCCGGTCCGCAAGCAAGCCGGCGGCGAAGAGGTCATGCGGGTTTCCGACATTCTCGCGCATGAAGGCCTGATCGAGCCGGACGGCGAATTTCCCGAAGACCATGAGGCAGGCGACCTGACGCGCGAGCCGATGGAATTTCCGATGAGCCGCGACCTGCGCCTGCAGGCATTGGCGCGCGGCGACGAAGGCTTTCTCCTGGCGCTCGGCTATTCGACGCAGCGCGGCTACGGCCGCAACCATCCCTTTGTCGGCGAAATCCGCATCGGCGAGGTCGAGGTGGAGATGGATATCGCCGAACTCGGCTTCGCCGTACCGCTTGGCCGCATCCGCGTCACCGAATGCCAGATGGTCAACCAGTTCAAAGGTTCCTCCAAGGCACCGCCACAGTTTACCCGCGGCTATGGCCTGGTTTTCGGACAAAGCGAGCGCAAGGCGATGGCCATGTCGCTGGTCGACCGCGCTTTGCGTGCCGAAGAACTCGGCGAGGACATCATTGCCCCGGCACAGGACGAGGAATTCGTGATTTCCCATTGCGACAATGTGCAGGCGACCGGCTTTGTGGAGCATTTGAAACTGCCCCATTACGTGGATTTCCAGGCCGAGCTCGGGCTGGTGCGCAAGATGCGCTCCGATATCGACAAAGCACGCTCCAAAGCCCGCAGCGGCGACAATCTTAGCCAGGAGGCAGCCGAGTGACCGATCTCGCCACCTATAATTTCGCTTACCTGGACGAACAAACGAAGCGGATGATCCGCCGGGCGATCCTGAAGGCCATCGCCATTCCCGGCTACCAGGTACCGTTTGCCTCGCGCGAAATGCCGATGCCCTATGGCTGGGGAACCGGTGGTGTGCAGGTGACGGCTGCGATCCTCGGGCCGGACGACGTGCTCAAAGTCATCGACCAGGGTGCCGACGACACGACCAATGCGGTCTCGATCCGCGCCTTCTTCCAGAAGGTGGCCAATGTCGCCGTGACGACGCATACCAGGGATGCCACCATTATCCAGACGCGCCACCGGATTCCCGAGGAGAAGCTGACGGAAGGCCAGGTCCTTGTTTATCAGGTGCCGATCCCCGAACCCTTGCGCTTTCTTGAACCGCGCGAGACCGAAACGCGGAAGATGCATGCGCTTGAGGAATACGGGCTCATGCATGTGAAGCTCTACGAGGATATCGCCCGCAACGGCCATATCGCCACGACCTATGCTTATCCCGTCAAGGTCGCTGGCCGCTATGTCATGGACCCCTCGCCGACGCCGAAATTCGACAATCCGAAAATGCACATGTCCGAAGCGCTGCAGCTCTTCGGTGCTGGCCGCGAGAAACGCATCTATGCGGTACCGCCCCATACGGAGGTGGTGAGCCTAGACTTCGAGGACTATCCGTTCGAGATCCAGAAGTTCGAGCAGCCCTGTGCGCTGTGTGGAGCCCATGACGTTTATCTCGATGAAGTGGTTCTCGACGACAAGGGCGGCCGCATGTTCGTTTGCTCCGACACCGACCATTGCGAGGACCGCCGCGACCACGGCCATGCCGGCGCCATGCTGGCCCCGAAGAAGGAGGCCGCGGAATGACTGACACTCCTCTCCTCAAGGTTGGCGGTCTCTCGAAATTCTATGGCAGCCGTATCGGTTGCAAGGATGTTTCCTTCGAGCTGTGGCCCGGCGAAGTGCTGGCCATTGTCGGCGAATCCGGCTCCGGCAAGACCACGCTTCTCAACTGCCTTTCGACGCGGCTGATGCCGACAACGGGTAGTGTCGAATACCGCATGCGCGACGGAAACTTTCGCGACCTTTACCATCTGAGCGAAGCGGAACGCCGCTTCCTGATGCGCACCGACTGGGGCTTCGTGCACCAAAACCCCGCCGATGGGCTGCGCATGACGGTCTCGGCCGGCGCCAATGTCGGCGAGCGGCTGATGGCGGTCGGCGACCGGCACTATGGGAATATCCGCTCAACCGCCAGCGACTGGCTTTCGCGCGTCGAAATCGGCACCGACCGGATCGACGACCAGCCGCGGGCCTTTTCGGGCGGCATGCGGCAGCGCCTGCAGATCGCCCGCAATCTGGTCACTGGCCCACGCCTCGTCTTTATGGACGAACCGACCGGCGGGCTCGATGTGTCGGTGCAGGCCCGCCTGCTGGATCTGGTGCGCGGTCTTGTCAACGATCTGGGGCTCGCCGCCATCGTCGTCACCCATGATCTGGCGGTCGCACGCCTGCTGTCGCACCGGATGATGGTGATGAAGGACGGCTACGTGATCGAGCACGGGCTGACCGACCGGGTGCTCGACGATCCGCGCGAGCCTTACACCCAGCTCCTCGTGTCTTCCATCCTGCAGGTTTGATGAGGAATATCGATATGGCCACTCCCCTCGTCGTTTCCGAGGTCTTCAAGAGCTTCACCATGCATTTGCGCGATGGCATCAAGCTGCCGGTCATCAACGACGTCAATTTTTCCGTCGCCGGCGGCGAATGCGTCGTGCTTGGCGGACCTTCGGGCATCGGCAAGAGCTCGATCCTGAAAATGCTCTACGGCAACTATGCCGTCGATGCGGGTCAGATCCTCGTTAACCATCAGGACCGCATCGTCGACATCGCCCGGGCCGACCCGCGCACGATCATCGACGTGCGCCGCCACACGATGGGCTATGTCAGCCAATTCCTGCGCACCGTACCCCGCGTCCCCGCCGTCGACGTGGTTGCCGAACCGCTTTTCGCCCGGGGCGTCGATGCGGCGGAAGCCCGCGAAAAGGCTTCGGATCTGCTCGCCAAGCTCAATCTGCCGCGGGAACTCTGGAGCCTGCCGCCCGCGACGTTTTCCGGCGGCGAGCAGCAGCGCGTCAACATTGCGCGCGGCTTCATCACCAGCCACCGCATCCTGCTTCTCGACGAACCGACGGCGTCGCTCGATGCCGTCAACCGCCGGGTCGTGGTCGAGATGATTGCTGCCAAAAAGAGCGACGGCGTCGCGCTTCTCGGCATCTTTCATGACGAAGAAGTCCGCGAGGCTGTGGCCGACCGCATTCTCGATGTGCTGGAATTTTCTCCCCGAAAGGCTGCAGCATGAGTGTCAAGGTCGGGCTGGAGCCCGCTGTCCATTCCACGGCTTCCGTCAAGAATTCGACGCTCGGCCGCTACACGGAAGTCTCCGAACGCTGCCGCATCGAAGATTCTGAGATCGGCGACTATTCCTACATCATGCAGGACGGCTCGATCTGGTGCGCGACGATCGGCAAATTCGTCAACATGGCCGCTTCCGTTCGCATCAATGCCACCAATCATCCGACCTGGCGGGCAACGCTGCACCACTTCACCTATCGTGCCGCCAATTACTGGGACGATGCGGAAAACGAGCAGAGCTTCTTCGAATGGCGCCGCGATCACCGCGTCATTATCGGCCACGACGTTTGGATCGGCCACGGTGCAACCGTGCTGCCCGGCGTGACGATTGGCAACGGCGCCGTGATCGGTGCCGGCGCGGTGGTTTCCAAGGATGTCGCTCCTTATGCGATCGTCGGTGGGGTTCCAGCCAAACTCATTCGTGAAAGGTTCACAAAGGAGGTTGGCGAAGGCATGGACCGGCTCGCCTGGTGGGATTGGGATCACCTCCAACTCCGTGCCGCACTCGATGATTTCCGGGCACTTTCGGCCGAAGAATTCCTGTCGCGCTATGCGCAATCGCAGGCAGGCAACGTGCCGCTCGCTTTGTAACAAAAGCTCCATAGAACCGACATTCAGGCTTCATCAAGCATCGCTAATCGAAACCCCATGTACCCTGGACTGAACGGATAAAGAACATG
Source organism: Rhizobium deserti (assembly GCF_004358025.1). Classification (GTDB taxonomy): domain Bacteria; phylum Pseudomonadota; class Alphaproteobacteria; order Rhizobiales; family Rhizobiaceae; genus Neorhizobium; species Neorhizobium deserti. The sequence goes on from NZ_SMTL01000003.1 coordinate 563,045, forward strand.
AAGTTCGAGCTGAGGAACGTCACCCGCAGGTTTGGAGATCGCGTTGCGGTGGACGCCGTAAACGTCGAGATTCCCCAGGGCCAGATGGTCGGCATTATCGGCCGTTCGGGCGCCGGCAAGTCGACGCTGCTGCGTATGATCAACCGCCTGCAGGAGCCGAGTTCCGGCTCTATCCATTTCGGCGGCTTGGAAGTGTCTTCTCTGAAGGGCGCCGGCTTGCGCAACTGGCAGCGCGACTGCGCTATGATCTTCCAGCAGTTCAACCTCGTGCCGCGCCTCGACGTGATGACCAATGTCCTGCTCGGTCGTCTGAACCATCGCTCCACCACGATGAGCCTGCTCAGCATCTTCACCCGCGATGAGCGCATCATGGCGATTGCCGCCCTTGAGCGGCTCGGCATCGAGCAGACGGCGCTGCAGCCGGCAGGCACGCTTTCCGGCGGCCAGCAGCAGCGCGTGGCGATTGCGCGTGCGCTCATGCAGGCCCCGAAAATGCTGCTGGCGGACGAGCCTATCGCCTCGCTCGACCCGCTCAATGCGAAGATCGTCATGGATGCGCTGCGTGACATCAACGAGCGCGAGGGCATCACCGTCGTCACCAACCTGCACACGCTCGATACCGCCCGCAGCTATTGCGAGCGCATCATCGGCATGGCTGACGGACGTGTTGTCTTTGACGGCCCGCCAAGAGAGCTTACCGCATCTGCAGTGCGCGAAATCTACGGCTCCGACAAGGATGGTGCCGGCATCGACGAAACCATGACCTCCACAAGCCTCAAGCCCGCCCGCCGGGCCGAGGCCGCCCCATCCGCCATGATCGCCGAAACCGCCGTAATGCGCTGATCGCTTACCCGCCGCATGCAAGCGGCGGTGAAAACCCTAACCCATGCACTGAGATCTCATCACCAAAGGAGACTTCCATGTCTGCATTTCGCAAGATTCTGATAGCTACGCTTGCCATTTCCGCACTCGCCGGCCAGGCTCTCGCCCAGGACACCAAGGTCCTGCGCATCGGCCTCGATGGTGGTGAAAACGAGGCTGACCAGGTTCGCCGCACGGAATGCGTCAAGCCGGGCCTCGTCGCCGCAACCGGCGTTTCCGAAGTCCAGCTCTTCCCGTCGCCGAACTATAATGGCGTCATCCAAGGACTGCTTGGCGGCACGATCGACATCGCCATGATGGGCGCCTCCTCCTACGCCTCCATCTACCTGAAAGACCCCAAGGCGGTTAATCCGGTTCTGACCACGGTACAGGCCGACGGTTCGACCGGCTATTACACGATCATGGTCGCCCGCAAGGATTCGGGCATCAAGACGCTGGCCGATGCTAAGGGCAAGAAGCTCGGCTTCGCCGATCCGGATTCCACCTCCGGCTATCTCGTGCCGAACGTTGCATTGCCGAAGGATATCGGCATGCCGGTCAAGCAGTACTTTTCCGAAACCGGCTTCGGCGGCGGCCATGAGAACCTCGTTCTCGGCGTGCTCGACAAGAAGTGGGATGTCGGAACAACCTTCGGCTCCGGCACGGGTGACTGGGCTCAGGGCTATTCCTCCGGCAACCTGCACATGATGGTCAGCAAGGGCCTGCTTGACATGGACGATCTCGTCGAGCTCTGGAAGTCGCCGCTGATCCCGAACAGCCCGCTGATGGTGTCGCAGAAGCTGCCGGCCGACATCCAGCAGAAGGTCACGGCCTATTTCGCTGACCTGCCGAAGAAGGACAAGGCCTGCTTCGACAGCTTTACGGGCGGCGGCTATGTCGACTGGAAGCCGGTCACCCAGAGCACCTACCAGACGATCATCGACGCCCGTAAGGCCGTGATCGGCGGCTGATCTTGCAGCCTCTCAAAAGCAATAGCGGCGGCCTTGCAAAAGTGCCGCCGCCGACCTCCCGCGCCGCATTTGGTTGAGACCATGCGAAGCGCGTTCGACGATTTTCGACCTGCGTTGAACCTTCTCCGGACCACGTCGTCGCGGAGCATCATCGCGAGCAAGGATGCCGACAATGGCGCACGTGGCAGCACCCGACCGCATGAGCGGCCTGCAAGAAAGCTCCCGCACCATCCTCGATCATTATCAGGCGCAAGTGCAAACAAGGCGGATCTACACGGTCGTCTGCATCGTCGTCTTTTTGATCGTGCTCGGCGCGTCGCTGGATTTCGCCAATGACGCCAATTCCGGCAAGTTCTTCGAGAGGCTTCCCTATTTCTTCGATTTCATCAAGAGCTTCGTGCCGAACGGCCCGCTGGAAATTTTCCGCGCCATGTTCGATCTGCCATCGCCTTATGCAGACGGCTCGATCAAGTTCGACTACACGAGCGACCGCGTCTACATTACCGACAGTTTCTATATTCCGTATTTCTTCTACGAGCTGGCGATCACCGTCAACATTGCGCTGGTCTCCACCATTCTGGGAGCCGGCGGCGCGTTTCTGCTCTGCTTCTTCGCATCCTCGAACCTCGTCGGCTCGCGGATGGTGCGCTGGGGCGTTCGGCGGGTGATGGAAATCATGCGGGCTTTTCCGGAGATTGTCATCGCCGGGCTTCTCGCCGCGATCCTGTCGATCGGCCCGATCGCCGCCATCATCGCCATTTCCTTCCACACGGTCGGAGCCTTGGGCAAGCTTTTCTTCGAGGTCATCGAAAACGCCGACATGCGGCCTGACGAAGGGCTGCGGGCTTCAGGCGCCAGTTGGCTGGAGCGTGTTCGGTTTGCGATCCTGCCGCAGGTCCTGCCCAATTTCGTGTCCTACACGCTGCTGCGGGCGGAGATCAACGTTCGCGCCTCGACCATTATCGGGGCCGTCGGCGGCGGCGGCATAGGCGAAGCGTTCAGCCTGTCTATCGGGCGCGACCACGCCGCCAAGACCTATGCGATCATCATCCTGCTTCTGATCACCGTCATCTGCGTCGACCAGTTTTCCGCCTGGCTGCGCCGCCGGCTGATCGGCAAGCAATCCTTCGAATTTGGCCGGGGAGCTGCATGATGTCTTCCACTCTCACCGTGAACGGCGCCGAACACGAACGCATTCTCGCCAGCTATCCGAAGATCTTCGAGCGCGGTTTTATGCAGCGCTGGGGCCTGCTGTTGGTCTCTGCCGTGGTGGTGATCTATCTCGCCTTCTGCTTTGCCTTCTTCAACGTGATCCCGACATTCGTGAACGGAAACTGGGACCGCGCGTCCGTTTATGTCCAGGACTGGTATTCATGGCGGGCCCAGCCGCGCCTGCGTTTCCAGAACGGCCAGGTCGTACCGCAGTGGACGAGCCGGGGTCAGTACCGCCCGGGAGCGGATATTTCCTGGCTGAAGCCGGGGGTCGGTGGGAGCAGCTATACGGTAACCTTCGGCAGCCATGACGATCGCCTGGAGGTGACGCCAGAGCGAGTCGATGTTTTCATAGACGGCACTTTCTACCCGGTTGTGATTACCCCGGAAAAGGCTTCGCTTCCGGCAGGTGCTCCCGATCGGATGGAGCAGGACGGCAACAAGGTGAATGTCTATTTCGGGTTTGCGGGCCAAGTGGAAATCCGCTCTTCCCAGGTTTATATCCAGCGCCGCTTTCTGGGCTGGGCAAATTTCTTCTTTGATACGCAATCGCCCTTCTGGGGCCGCAGCTTTGGCGAAGTCGCCGGCCTGATGCTTTTCGGTGAGCGGCTGGATCCGAACCAGAGCAATGCGTCCCTGGCGCTCGACAACTTTCTCAACAATGCCACCTGGCAGCATGGCGACATCCTCTCCAAGCTCATGCAGACGCTGGTCATGGCCTTTGTCGGTACCCTGCTCGGCACGCTGTTCGCTTTTCCACTTTCGTTTATCGCGGCACGCAATATTACCCGCAACCGAACGGCCAACTGGTTCATGAAGCGGCTGTTCGACTTTCTTCGATCGATCGACATGCTGATCTGGGCGCTGTTCTTTACCCGTGCCTTCGGCCCCGGGCCCATTCCCGGCATTGCAGCCATCTTCTTCACCGATACGGGCGCTCTGGGCAAAGTTTATGCGGAGGCGCTGGAAAATGTCGACGACAAGCAGCGCGAGGGCGTGAAATCGGTCGGCGCCGCCCCCATCAACGTCCAGCGCTACGGCGTCGTGCCGCAGGTCCTGCCGATCTTCATCTCGCAATCCCTGTATTTCTGGGAGAGCAATACCCGCTCCGCAACCGTGATCGGCGCCGTCGGTGCGGGTGGCATAGGGCTCAAGCTGCTCGAATCCATGAAAACCAATGCCGATTGGGACAAGGTTGCCTATATGGTGCTGCTGATCCTCATCGTCGTATTCCTCTTCGACAACATGTCGAATGCCTTACGTTCGCGCGTCATGGGCAAAAGGGGGCATTGACCGACCCCTTTTGCCGCCGCTCATTTACCGTCGTCTTTCGCTCAGGCCTGTTTCCCGAACCATCCTGCGGCTAAACTCGGCTCTTTCTCGATTCTGGAAGTACGCACTTGCGCTACGCTTTATATTTTTCTCCCGCCCGAGATCATGCGCTGACCATGGCCGCCGCCCGGTGGCTCGGGCGAGACGCCTTTACCGGTGAAACCTTTCCGGTGCCGCAGCTTGCCGATCTGCCGGCCGACACGGTGGCAAGCATGACGGCCGACCCGCGCCGCTATGGTTTTCACGCCACGATCAAGGCGCCCTTCGAGCTTCGACAGGATCGGACCGAAGCCGAACTCATCGCCGCTCTGGAAGATTTCGCCGGCAAGATGCCTTCCTTCGACATCCCCAACGTGGTGGTCGGGCAGCTCGGCCGCTTTTTCGCCCTCATCCCCAATCAGGTCTATCCGGATCTGCAGCGCTTCGCCGCAAGCGTTGTCGAGGCTTTCGAGCCTTTCCGGGCGCCGCTGAGCGAAGCCGACATTGCCCGCCGCAAACCGGAGCGGCTGACCGTTTCGGAACGCGCCAATCTCGATCGCTGGGGCTATCCTCATGTTATGGACGATTTTCGATTCCATATGACATTGACGGGCCAGGTGGAGCCGGATCTCGCCCCCGCCATGCGCCGTGCGCTCGACCAGTGCTTTGCTGAGTTCTCTGACCGACCTTTGTCGATCGATGGCTTGGCGCTGTTTATCGAACCTTCGCGCGGCGAGCCCTTCACCGTTCATCGCTGGCTGCCGCTGGCTCAGAATTCCGACAAGAGAAAGACCGATTCATGACCGCCGAGACCGTTTTCACCAATGCCCGCATCGTGCTGGAGGACAGCGTTATCTCCGGTTCGGTCCTGATCCGTGACGGGAAGATTGCGGAGATCTCCGAGGGCAATGTCCGCAGCGGCGAGGATTTCGAAGGCGACTACCTCATTCCCGGCTTGGTGGAACTGCACACGGACCATCTCGAACAGCATTATTCCCCTCGCCCAGGCGTCCGCTGGAACACGACCGCCGCGATCCAGGCGCATGACGCCCAGATCGCCACCTCGGGCATTACCACCGTATTCGATTGCCTGCGCATGGGTGCCGATGAGGACGGCGGTTTCGAGAAAGGCGAAATGCGCTCAATGGCCGATGCCATCCAGTCGGCCAGCCGCGAAGGCCGGCTGCGCTCCGAGCACCTCATCCATCTGCGTTGCGAAGTCTCGGCCGACAATGTTCTCGAGCATTTCGCCGATTTCGAAAACGATCCCTTCGTGCGCCTGGTCTCCTTGATGGACCATGCACCCGGCCAGCGGCAGTTCCAGACCATGGAACAATACATCTTCTATTATCAGAAGAAGCGCGGCCTTAGCGACGAAGTTTTTGCCCAATTCATTGCCAAGCGGCAGGCGGAATCAGCACGCAATTCCACCCCTCATCGTCTTGCCATTGCGCAGATATGCGCCGAGCGCCAGATTACCGTAGCCAGCCACGACGACGCAACGCTTGCCCATGTAGACGAAGCGATCGGCAACGGTGTCAGGCTGGCGGAATTCCCCACCAGCTTCGACGCCGCCAAGGCCTCGCATGAAGCGGGCATGAGCGTTTTGATGGGAGCGCCGAACATCGTGCGCGGCAAGTCCCATTCCGGTAATATCGCTGCCCGCGACCTCGCCGAAAAAGGCGTGCTTGACGTGCTTTCCTCGGACTATGTGCCGCTCAGCCTGCTGCATGCACCGTTTGTGCTGGCGGACGATGCGCAGGGCATATCACTTCCCAAGGCCCTGGCCATGGTGACGGCGACACCGGCACGCACCGTCGGTCTGGATGATCGCGGGCGGATCGCCGCCGGTCTGCGGGCCGATTTAGTGCGGGTATATCGCGACAACGGCGTGCCGGTGGCGCGTGCCACTTGGCGCGAAGGGCGGCGGGTCGCCTGATGGACCGGGCGCCGACGGACAATGATGCGCAGACACGCGGCCGTATGGTTGCAGTGGTCGGCCCGAGCGGTGCCGGCAAGGACACACTGATGGCCTATGCCGCTCGGCATTTTGAAGACCGGGAAGACGTCATTTTCGTGCGCCGGATCATCACCCGCGACACGGCTGCTGGCGGCGAGGACCACGATGGCGTATCGGAGGCCGAATTCCATGCACTGGAACAGGCCGGCCGCTTCGCCGTATCCTGGCAGGCGCACGGGCTCCGTTACGGCATTCCGGCGGAAACCCGCGACGCCGTGGACAAGGGACGGGTCGTCATTGCCAATGGATCTCGCTCAGCGCTGGCGCTTTTCAAGGCGGCCTATCCGTCGCTCATCGTCGTCAACGTCACAGCGCGGCCGGAGGTCCTGGCTTCCCGACTTGAGGCGCGTGGACGGGAAAGCCGGCAGGAAATACTGCAGCGGCTGGAGCGTAGCTCGCTGACTGTGGCCGGAGATTACTGTGTCATTACCATCGACAATAGCGGCGCGATGGAAGAAGCCGGGCAAGCCATGGTGGAAGCACTCTCCACTTGCTTGCCAGCCAAAGTGTGAGTGACGGGAAAAACTTGCGCCTCACGCTTTAAAGTTACAAATCGGCCTCTATCTGCTCTTCTACATTGGAAGGTGCAAGCGATGAGCCAGACAAAGCCGCGTGACGGACAAACCGCAGAGAAAGCCGGCAAAGCCGACCTGGAAGCGCGCGTCGTCGTGCTGGAAATCATGTCGATGACGGCACTCGCTCTGGCGCTTGACACATCCGAAAATGCCGATGCTGAGCATGCCCGCGGGATTGCCGGCCTCATCCTGGATACGGTGCGCCAGCGCTGTCATGAAGTGGGCATGGACGACAGTTCGCGGCTTTCCGCCTGCTCCTATGCGGACGAGCTTCTTTCGACGGCCTTGCTTTCACTCTATCCCGACGCACGCTAGCTTCGCCGCTCGAGAAGGCCCGAAAGCTGCACGGCGATCGAGTTAGTGAGCCTCGTCCCAATTGTGTGCCGCCCGCACATCGACCTTCAGGGGCACCCGCATTGCGATCGCCGGCATGGCCGCCTGTTCCATGGTCGAAACGACCACCGGCAGGGTAGCTTCGATCTCGGCGTCTTCGACCTCGAAAATCAGTTCGTCGTGAACCTGCAGCAGCATGCGCGCCGACAACTGCGCCTTGCTCATGACCCCTTCCATCTTCACCATGGCGCGGCGGATGATGTCTGCAGCCGAGCCCTGGATTGGCGCATTGATGGCAGCCCGTTCGTTGAAGGCCCGGACGGACGGATTGGATGAGCGGATGTCGGGATAATGCGCCCGGCGCCCGAAGATCGTTTCCACATAGCCGTGCTCGCGGGCGAAGGCCTTGGTGTTTTCCATATAATCGCGAATGCCCGGAAAGCGCTCGAAATAACGCTTGATATAGTCGCCCGCCTCGGAGCGCTCGATCGACAGCTGGTTGGCAAGACCGAAGGCCGAAATGCCGTAGATGATCCCGAAATTGATCGCCTTGGCGCGCCGCCGCACATCTGCCGGCATGCCCTCTACCGGCACTCCGAACATTTCCGATGCGGTCATGGAATGGATGTCGACGCCATCGGCAAAGGCCTGTCGCAGTTGCGGTATGTCGGCCACATGGGCGAGCACGCGCAGCTCGATCTGGCTATAGTCGGCGGAAACCAGCTTATGGCCCGGTGTCGAGATGAAGGCAGTGCGGATCTTGCGGCCTTCCGTCGTGCGGATCGGGATATTCTGCAGGTTCGGCTCGACCGAGGAAAGCCGTCCCGTCGTGGTGGAAGCCAGCGAATAGGATGTATGGACGCGCTTGGTCTGCGGGTGGACATAGCCCGGCAGGGCATCGGTATAGGTCGATTTAAGCTTGGTGAGCTGGCGCCAGTCGACGATCTTGCGGGGCAGTTCATGGCCGACGGCTGCAAGTTCCTCCAGAACCTGCGCCGAGGTCGACCATTGTCCAGTCTTGGTCTTGGCGCCGCCGGGGAGTCCCATTTTGCCGAACAAGATATCGCCCAGCTGCTTAGGAGAACCGATGGTGAATCTCTCTCCGGCAAGCTGGAAGATTTCGTCCTCGAAGGCTGCCGCCTTCTGCGCCAATTCCCCGGAAAGCCTGGACAGGATCTGCCGATCAATGGTGATGCCGCGCTCTTCCATCTCCGCAAGCGTGGCCACCATGGGCCGCTCCAGGCGCTCGTAGACCGCCGTCAGCCGCTCGGCAACCAGACGCGGCTTCAGCACCAGCCAGATGCGAAGAGCGAGATCGACCTTTTCGGCCGCATAGGTCATGGCCTTTTCGATATCGACCATATCGAAGGTAACGCCCGCCTTGCCGCTGCCGGCGACTTCCTTATAGGTCATGGGGATATGACCGAGCCAGCGCTCCGAAAGCGAATCCAGGCCTTGGCCGCCCTTGCCCGCCTCCAGCACATAGGACATCAGCATAACGTCGTCATAACTTTTGACGACGATGCCGTAGCGCTTCAGCAGCAGATAGGCGAATTTCAGATTATGGCCGACCTTCAGCACCGAGGCATCTTCGAGAACCGGCTTCAGCCGCTCCAGCGCTTCCGGCATGGAAAGCTGATTTTCCGACGTGCCGCCGCCCAGGAGATCACTGGCGCCGCTCTTATGGCCAAGTGGAATATAGGCCGAGCAGATTTCTCCTCCGGCCGGCGTATGGGTATTGTCGGCTAGGCTCAAGGAAATCCCGGCCAGCTCGGCCTGCATGGGATCAATCGAGGTGGCTTCGGCCTCGAACGCGATCAAGCCGGTTTCGGACGCCGCCCGGATCCAGTCGTCGAGAGCCTCGACATCGCGAATCGTGACGTAGCAGGACTTGTCGATCTTCGCCGTGGCAAAGGCGTCCGCGCGGGACTTGGCAAGCTCCGCCGGACTGGTTTCGCCGGTGACATCCGCATCCTTGCCCCTGGCCCCAGCCCTGGCGGGTGGTGCCGCGGATGGGCCAGCGTTCGGATCAGCGGCGTCGAGATCAGGCCCATGCGCCGCTTCCGCCTTTTCCACATGCAGCGCTGCGGGTTCTATGGCATCGGCGTCGCAATCGCAGGCGGCAGCAACGCGCCGGGTCAGCGTCCCGAATTCCATGGCTTTCAGGAAGCCGATCAGCCTCGGCCCATCCTGAGGCTCCAGCACCAGGGCGTCGAGATTGAGATCGAGCGGCACGTCGGTGCGCAATTCCACCAGCCGGCGCGACAGCCGGGCCTGGTCCGCATGCGCAAGAATGTTTTCGCGCCGCTTCACCTGCTTGATCTCGCCGGCCCGGGCCAGCAGGCCATCGAGATCGCCGAATTCCTCGAGAAGCTGCGCCGCGGTTTTCGGCCCAATCCCCGGAATACCCGGGACATTGTCGACCGAATCGCCGACCAAGGCCTGCAGGTCGATCATCTTTTCCGGCGGCACGCCCCATTTTTCGATGACTTCCGCAATGCTGATCTGCTTGTCCTTCATGCTGTCATACATGTGGACATTGGCGGTCACCAGTTGCATCAGGTCCTTGTCGGAGGAGACGATGGTCACGTCGGCGCCGATCGCCTCAGCCTTGCGGGCATAGGTGGCGATGATGTCGTCGGCTTCGAAACCCTCGGTCTCGATGCAAGGAAGGTTGAAAGCCCGTGTCGCCTCGCGGATCAGCCCGAACTGCGGCACCAGATCTTCCGGCGGGGCAGAGCGGTTCGCCTTATAGGCGTCGTAGATATCTTTGCGGAACGTCCTTGCCGAATAATCGAAAATTACCGCGAAATGGCTGGGCGTGACGCCGACGGAGGTATCGCGAGCATCCGTCAGCAGCTTCCACAACATGTTGCAGAAACCGGACACGGCGCCAACCGGGAGCCCGTCAGATTTGCGCGTCAGCGGCGGCAGCGCGTGGAAGGCGCGAAAGATGAAGCCGGAACCGTCGATAAGGAAAAGATGATCGCCTTTTTTCATGGGCATGGAATAGCGCGGGGCCAGCATGGCGTCCATGAAAACTTCGCTCCTTGGCGTGTCTGCCTTTCACCGGAACGTTACCATTTTGTAATTGCAGTTTCCCTTGAAAAGCCTCATTCGGCCACTCATTTCCTAGTCACCGGCGCCTGATCACGCCGCAGTCTGGAAGCCGGCCTGTCCCCCGCCGCACCAGGCTGGGCAAAGGCCTATCCCCCTCTCCGGGCCTTTGCTCTCTCCTTGAACCGCCACGGCTCGATCCCCTCCCGGCCGTGGCGGTTTTTCGTAATCTCCCATTCCAAATATCTTGCAAAGACGGCGCGCATGGCACAGGCTTGGAGAAAGCATGGCTTGCGATATACAAATGGAGTGGGCGCCTTCACGGGCTCGTCGAGGAGGAGTGGAGACCGAAGCTATGGCATTCGACCGTTCGCATTCGGCGACCTATCTGGCCGGCCAGGTGGCCAAGAGCTTCGCCCGCTCGCTGCAAAAAAGATCCGCCCTCCTCGGCTTTTCTCCAGGACAGTTTCCCGTGTTGCTCGAACTGTGGCAGCAGGATGGGCTTACCCAGAAGCAATTGCTCGACAAGCTGGAAGTAGAGCAGGCGACGCTTGCGAACACATTGGCGCGCATGGAGCGCGACGGGCAGATCCAGCGCCAGCCACATCCGACTGACAAGCGGGCCCAGGTCATCACATTGACGGAACTCGGGCGGGACCTGGAGCGCCAGGCAATCGAAGCGGCTGCCGACGCCGACGCGGCTCTTTTTTCCGGCTTCCGCCGCTTCGAGCGCGAGTTGATGATCGAATACATGCGCATGGTCATCGAGAATTCGCGCAAGCTTTAAAGCTGTATCGCATCACCCCGGATCCACTGGCATATCTTAAAGGGTCAGGCCCGCAAGCATGCGGGCCTGACCCTTTCGCTTTAGTTGACCACGACCATGGCCGTGAATGGCCATACATAGGCTTGCAGCATGACCAGCACGCCGACCAGGCAGGCAAGCACGATAGAGTGCCAGAAGACGAAGCGCAGGATGCTGCCTTCATGGCCGAACCAGTTGGTCGCCGTGGAAGCGACCACAATTGATTGAGCGTCGATCATCTTGCCCATGACGCCGCCGGAGGAATTGGCGGCGCCCATCAGGATCGGCGACAGGCCCAATTGCTCCGACGTCACCTTCTGGAGATTGCCGAACAGCACGTTGGAAGCGGTGTCCGACCCGGTTAGTGCGACTCCAAGCCAGCCCAGCAGGGTGCCGAAGAAGGGATAGAGTACACCGGTGCCGGCAAAAGCGAGGCCGAGGGTCGAATCGATACCGGACAGCCGCGTCAGCGTTCCAATCGACAGCATGGCGGCAATCGTGATCAGCGAATAGGTGCACAGTTTGATGGTCTGGCCGTAAACGCGCACCATCTGTCCGGGCCTGAAGCCCATGGCGAAGCCGGACAGGATGGCGGCGATCAGCATGCCGGTGCCGGTATAGGAAAGCCAGGTGAAGGCGAATGTCGCGCCTTCGGGCGTCGGAGCGGCCGCGACCGGCGGCATTTTGGCGATCATCTTGTCGAGGCCCGGCACCGGGTAATTCCAGACGGCCCAGGAATTGACGGCCGACTTGAACCAGCCCGTGCCCCAGATCAGCAGCACTGCGCATACGATGACCCAAGGCGTGATCGCCTTCCAGATCTCGGCACGCGATGGCCTCTGGACCGGTCTTGAATCGACGATACGGCCGTCGTCGGAAATATCGTGGCCGCGCAGCTTCGGCGAGGTCCAGATCTCTTTCGGCTGCCAGACGCGCAGGAAGCCGACAAGGCAGGCCATGGAAATCAGCGAGGCGCCGATATCGACAATCCAGGGATTGATGAAATTGGAAATGAGATATTGCGGCAAAGCGAAAGAAACGCCGGTGACCAGGATGACCGGCCAGATCTGGATCATGCCACGCCAGCCGGCAAACACCCAGACCAGCCAGAAGGGCACGAGAACGGAAAAGAACGGCAGCTGCCGGCCGACCATGGCGCCGAGCAGATAGGGGTCGATGCCCGTGACCTGCGAAAGGCCCTGGATCGGCGTCCCGAGCGCACCGAAGGCAACGGGGGCCGTATTGGCGATCAGGGACAGGCCGGACGCGGCAAGCGGCGAAAAGCCGAGGCCGATGAGGATGGCGCCGGTGACCGCGACGGGCGTTCCGAAGCCCGATGCACCCTCGAAAAAGGCGCCGAAAGCAAATGCGATCAACAGCAGTTGGATGCGCCGGTCGTCTGTAACGCTGCCGACCGTCTGCTGCAGCTTTTCGAACTGGCCCTTTTCGACCGTCAGCCGATACAGGAAGATGACGTTGAGAACGATCCAGCCGATGGGGAAGAAGCCGGTGACCGCTCCAAGTATCGAGGCCCGGATGGACATGTCGGCCGGCATGGTGAAGATGAAAATAGCCACAAGATTGGCGGCAATCAGCGCAATAATGGCTGCGATATGGGCTTTGACGACATTCGATGCGATCAGGCCGAGCAGTATGACGACCGGCACCGCCGCCAGCGCAGTCGAAAGAACGGCGCTGTTTAACGGATCATAGACTTGATTCCACATGCTTTTCCCTCCCAACGGCCAAACCGGCCAAGCCTCCAGAGTGGAGTATACATTTGGGACGTTCGCAGTCTAGGGTTGCTGTGGTTTCCGTTGCGATTGCAAGCGTGAGCCGTTGGGAAAACCACGTCGTCGCTGACCCGGCACGCTCACCGTTAGCTTTTATGTCTTTTCCGTTGTGTCCGGCGCATTCGGCTTGCTAACTAGATCACGTTGAATAGATGGCCGCTCCCGCCGGCGGCCCTTGCCGGCCTTGGCGTGCCTTTCCAAAAGACAGGATATTTTGATGACCGAACTTTCCGCCGTTCTCGATCGTATCGACCAGGATCTTCCTCAAAGCCTGGAGCGCCTGTTCGGCCTCGTGCGCATCAAGTCGATCTCGACCGATCCAGCCTTCGGCGCCGAATGCCGCAAGGCGGCCGAATGGCTGGTGGCCGAGCTGGATAATCTGGGTTTTGATGCCTCAGTGCGCGACACGGCCGGCCATCCTATGGTCGTCGGTCATCATGCCGGACCGGCTGAAGACGCCCCGCATGTGCTTTTCTACGGCCATTACGACGTCCAGCCGATCGATCCGATCGAATTGTGGGAAGACGATCCCTTTGACCCCAAGCTCAAGGATCTCGGCAATGGCCGCAAGGTTGTCACCGGTCGCGGTACGGCTGACGACAAGGGCCAGTTGCTGACCTTTGTGGAAGCCTGCCGCGCCTATAAGGCGGTGCATGGCACGCTCCCAGTGCGCGTCACCGTCCTCTTCGAAGGCGAGGAAGAATCCGGTTCCCCATCGCTGAAGCCCTTCCTTGATGCCAATGCGGCCGAGCTCAAGGCGGATTATGCGCTGGTCTGCGATACGGGCATGTGGGACGGCGAAACGCCGGCCATCACGGCCTCCCTGCGCGGACTGGTCGGTGAAGAGATCATCGTCACCGCAGCCAATCGCGACCTGCATTCGGGCATGTATGGCGGTGCAGCTGCCAATCCGATCCAGATCCTGTCGAAGATCCTCGCCGGCCTGCACGACGAAAACGGACGTGTGACGCTCGAGGGCTTCTATGACGGCGTCGAGGAAACGCCTTCCAACATCAAGGCGGCATGGGAAACCATGACGGGTGGCCGCAACGACATGCTGGAGGAAGTCGGCCTCTCCGAGCTTGCCGGCGAGAAGGGCCGCTCCATGCTCGAGCTCCTATGGGCGCGCCCCACCTGCGAGATCAACGGCATCAGCGGCGGCTATGCCGGCCAGGGCTTCAAGACCGTCATAGCCTCCAAGGCCTCGGCCAAGGTGTCGTGCCGGCTTGTGGGCGATCAGGATCCGGAAAAGATCCGAGCCAGCCTGCGGGCCTATGTGCAGTCGAAGATCCCGGCCGACTGCTCGGTGGAATTCCTCGAGCATGGCGCTTCGCCGGCCATCCAGTTGGCTTATGATTCCCCGCTTCTCACCAAGGCGAAGACCGCGCTTTCCGACGAATGGCCCAAACCCGCTTTGGTTGTTGGCGTCGGCGGCTCGATCCCGATCGTCGGAGACTTCCAGAAACTGCTCGGGATGGAATCGCTGTTGGTCGGCTTCGGCCTCAACGACGACCGGGTTCACTCGCCGAACGAGAAATACGACCTGACATCCTACCACAAGGGCATTCGCTCCTGGGCGCGAATCATGGCGTCGCTGGCAGACTGAGCACGCCCAAAAAGCAGAAGGCCCCGCGGTGGGCAGGGCCTTCAAAACAAAAAGGCCCGGGCAAGCCCGACCTTTCCACCCCCATTGCTTCGTGCCAGTACATCCGTGGTCACGGTCAAATGGGGCAAGCATTTCCGACGCGACCGCCTTTTGCCTTTTCAGGTCACAGCGGCTCGAGCGCTCATCGTCTCTCCGAAAGGTAAACATCCCGTTAACGCGGATGATGCCTACCGTCTCAAGACGGCACGGTTTCCCGTAATTGCCTTCATCTGACGGTCCAATCCTACTCGAACATGGGCCATGAGATCCGCCGGAAACGCTCTTGATGCTTGAAATGGGGATGGCAGGCCGGCTTTGCAAGAGGCAGCGTCCAGAAATAAAAAAGACCGGCGGAGCCGGTCTTTCCAAATCGATCTGCTTGAAGCAGATTACTCAGCCTGAAGGCGGTCGGCAGAAACCTTGCCCGAACGCTTGTCGCTGACCAGTTCGTAGGAGATCTTCTGACCGTCCTTGAGCTGGCCGAGGCCGGCGCGCTCAACAGCGGAAATGTGAACGAAGACGTCCTGCGAGCCGTCATCCGGCTGAATGAAGCCATAACCCTTGGTTGCGTTGAACCACTTTACAGTACCGGTCGCCATAACGAGGCCTTTCTCTTGCAAATGACCGACTATCCCCTGCGGAAACCGCGTTGGGGACGGTTTGAGTTTCGTATTTGAAGAAAGATCGTCGCAGGCAAGGCAAATGGGCCAAGTGCTGGCTTGTCAAACAAATATCGATGCGCCGGATTTAGAGTCTACGCCGCCGTGCGTCAAGAGTGCGACGCAACCCAGCCGATGATGTGCCGATATGAGACAAGCCATCTCGAAACAGAAAGCCCGGCGCGGGAGGAGGTGCGCCGGGCTTCTGATACTGACCAACAACCGGGAGGAGGAGGTGTTGCCGGTCCCATCGGAGGCGCTTGGGAGGAGGAGTGCGCCTGCAATGATTTGAATATACGGATCCTCCGATTAAAAAACAGTCACGATTTCGCACCGCAGCGTTGCGCCGCAAGCATAGCTCCAGGTGCGCTTGAACCGGAGGCCGTTCTGGGTCATCCTCCCAGGTCATGAGCCTTCAACCCGTTCGCGATTTCTTCGCTGCCAATGCTCCCGAAATTACCGTCATCGTTACTGCAGAAAGCTCGGCTACGGTCGCTCTTGCGGCGGCCGCCTATGATGTCGAGCCAGGGCAGATTGCCAAGACGATCTGCATCCGTGCAGGCGAGGTAACCGCCCTGGTAGTGATGGCTGGCACAAGCCGCCTAGACAATCGCAAGTTCAGGGATCGTTTCGGTATAAAGCCGCGCATGCTAGCCGGCGACGAGGTGGTGGCCGTGACCGGCCATCCGATCGGCGGCGTCTGCCCCTTCGGGCTAGCGACGCCGCTGCCGATTTATTGTGACGAATCGCTTCGGCTATATGATGAAGTCGTTCCGGCCGCCGGAGCGACAAATGCGGCTGTTCGCATTGCACCGGATCACATGGCAAAGCTGACCGGCGCCACCTGGGTGGACGTCGGTCAGATTCAGGCCGACGAAAATCCGACGGCGAAGGCCTAGAAGCGATCGCTCAAATAGCGCTGATACCAGGCCTGCTTGCTTTCCGCCGATGCGGTTGCGACCAGATAACCAACCGCAAAACCGATCGCGCCGATCAGGCTGAAAAGGGTCGTGGTCGCTGCGGGATGTTCGCGAATGGTGTCGGCGACCGAGCTTGCTTCGCTCGATACGTAGTCTGCGGCGCTGCTGGCGCGCCGCGCCACCTTGTCATAGGTCTGGCCGGTGCGCTCGGCGATGATGTCGCGCAGATTGGCAATTTCCGACCGCAGGTTTGCGATTTCGGTATTGTAGTTAATGTCATCGCCCGACCCCTGGTCGAACGATTCAGACTGCGACGTTGTCTTCAGGCTTTTGACGGGTTCTGCCATACCGGCCTCCTGCTTTGATCGAGAGGTCGGTCAACTGATAAAAGCCGGATAGGTTCCTCTGGAAGATGACAAACAGTCAGCGGCTCTTGGCCAAGGCCTCAGCCAATGATGCCAGTTGCTCCTCATCGCTCGCCCCCTTCTGCAGGGAGTTTACCAGGATCAAGGCAAGCGCTTCCGCGTCAGGGCTCGCTTTATCGATCTCGTATTCGACGCATGCGTCGTCAAATACTTTCTGCAAAAGATTGAGCTGATCCGGGTTAACCGGCGTGCGAACCATTTGTGTAGGCATATTATCCTCCCGATCACGAGGCCTGAAATCGCAGACTCGTTCCTCCCCTTCCCTGGGGCCGCTCTAAAAGCGAAGATCATCAGGCCGATAATGCTACAGACTTGCGCAGACCTTACCGACGAAGGGTCTTGGGAGTCGTTTTGACCTAAAGCAACCGCAGTTTGAGGCACGCCTAATAAAATAGCAATAACAAGTTAAGACAGGTGCGATTTAAGGGTTAACCCCTAGGCGGATTTCCTTAGCCAGCCTTAAGGCGGCGGATTGCCTCCGCCGCCTCGATTGAAATCAGGCTATTCCTGCCGGATCGCCGATCGGCAGAAGAGCAGGTTCAAGCGTCGGATCCTGGGGATTCTTGGTATCGCCAGGATCCTGCGCCGGTGTTAGTGGCGGCTTTTCCTGCGTCCTGTCCGGGATGCCGGCACTGGGCGTTGGGCCCCGCGGGGTGTCGGGTCCGGGCGTGGGAAGCGGGTCACGATTAGGCATGACTGTCTCCTTCTCAGTGTTGCCGCAGGACCAACGGACGGCCGGATGGATAGTTCCGGAACCGTTAAGACATAGGATATGTCTTCAGCATCGTTCCCCAAGAGCGGGGATCAGCGCCAGCCATACCAATCAGTGCGGCGGCTGACCGATCAAGCGCCCATAACATAGCCCACTGCGAAAGCCAGCAGGCCGACAGCCGCGAGGGCGGATCCGGTGACGGCGGGATGATCCACGGCATGCGCCGCCACCATTCCGGCTTCGTCCCTGACCCGGCTGACGGCCGACTTCGTTGCGGCCACGACGCCCGTCTGCTCCTCAACATCGCCTGTAAAGCCCGCACCTAGCGCTCTCTTAGCCATGGGATCTCCTTTCGCTCTGCGAAACAACCCATGACCAAAGGAGAGGTTCCGCTCGACCGAAGATGCTCCCCAGGGTCGGCTTCGGCAGATCCATCGCCTAAGTGGCGCCAATCTTATTTCAGCCTGGACAACATGTCCCGGTTGACGAAGATATCCGTTTTTCCAGCTTCATAGCCGGGATGGCTGAACTCGAAACTTTCCGCAGCCGGCAGATCCAATGCCTGCTTCACGCTGATCAAGCCAACGGGAACCCTTAGATCCCCTTTCTTGACCACTGCTTCCACGATCCTGTTCATGTCCTCCTCCTCCAAGGCGAATCCGTTAGAACAGCCTTCGGCAGATTTTGTTCCGGCTTAGTCGAGCTTTATTTTCCTTATGAGTGGAATGCGCCGCCGCCGGTGCCGGCCGCTGGGCTTTACTCCTCCTTAAATCGCCGCATTTAAAGTCCAGTCAGGCGCTGGGCGACGATCATTTACATCAAGACCTGCGCAGGCAGGCGAGCGACGGGGGTATGTCGGCTCATCATGGCAGCCAAGGACAGATCGGGAAAGCGTGTCGAGCCATCCTTCGACGGATCACGTGCAAAGGATGACCTGCGCCTGGATGCAGGCGAACGCATCATCGGAAACGGGCGTTCGTCCAAACGCCAAAGCCCCACCGAAGAGATCGTGCCCGACCGTCCTTCGAAAAACGCGTCCAAGTCCCGTACGCCATCTCGGCGGTCGTCCCCCCGGACCCCATCCGGCGGATTTTTCGCGCCCTTCCGCAGGCTTTTCTACTGGTGCGTCGTGCTTTCGATCTGGGGCGGCATCGGCGTAGGGGGGCTTGTCCTTTATTATGGCGCACGCATGCCCTCAGCCAGTACATGGGCCATTCCCGATCGCCCGGCGAACATGAAAATCACCGCCACCGACGGTACTGTCTTTGCCAATCGCGGCTCGACCGGCGGTGAGGCTTTGGCGCTGGAAGAAATGTCGCCTTACCTGCCGCAGGCCGTCCTCGCCATCGAGGACCGCCGCTTCTATTCGCATTTCGGGGTAGACCCGTTCGGGCTGGCGCGCGCGCTCGTCAACAATTTGACCGGGCAGCCCATCCAGGGCGGCTCGACCATCACCCAGCAGTTGGCCAAGAACCTCTTTCTTTCGCCGGACCGAACCTTCGAGCGCAAGATCCAGGAAGTGCTGCTGTCCTTCTGGCTCGAACATAAGTTCAGCAAGGAGCAGATCCTCACCATGTATTTGAACCGGGTCTTCTTCGGTTCGAATGCTTATGGCGTGGAAGCGGCATCGCGGCGCTATTTCAACAAGTCCGCCCGCGACGTCAATCTCGGCGAAGCGGCAACGCTTGCCGGCCTTCTTAAGGCTCCCTCCCGGCTTTCGCCGGCCCGCGACCCGCAAGCGGCGGAAGCCCGGGCACAGGTGGTGCTCGGTGCCATGCGGGAAGAAGGCTATGCCAGCGACAGCGATCTTAAGACCACCATGTCTCAGCCGCCCGCCAAGGCGAAGAGTAACTGGACCGGCGCCCAGCACTATGCGGCCGACATGGTCGTCGACGAGGTCAAAAGCCTGATCGGTGAGCCGAAACTGGACGTGGTCGTCGAAACCACGATCGACCGCCGCCTGGAAGAAGCAGCCGACAAGGTGTTGAACGCGACGCTCAAGAAGGATGGGTCTAAGGCCAATGTTTCCCAGGCGGCGCTCGTCTCGGTTGATGCGACCGGGGCGATCCGGGCGCTCGTCGGCGGCCGCGATTACGGCGAAAGTCAATTCAACCGGGCGACGCGGGCCAAGCGGCAGCCGGGTTCTTCCTTTAAGCCCTTTGTTTACGCATCCGCGCTCGAGGCCGGGCTGCGGCCGGAAACGATCCGAAATGACGCGCCGATAAGGATCGGCAACTGGACCCCTGAAAACTATGAGAAGGAATATAAAGGAGCAGTCCCGCTTTCCTATGCGATGGCCCATTCGCTGAACACGATCGCGGCACAGCTCGTCATGGAAGTCGGTCCGGACAAGGTCATCGCCACGGCGCATCGGCTAGGCGTGGATTCCGAGATCCCGCCGAATGCCTCTATCGCGCTCGGCACGTCGGAAGTTTCGCCTCTCGAACTGACCTCTGCCTATGCGGCCTTTATGAATGGCGGTTACAAGGCGAGCCCGCATATTGTCAGGCGCATCACCGATGCCGAGGGCAAGGTGCTTTACGACGCCGATTACGGTAATCCGCCACGCGTCCTGAGCGAGCCTATCGCCGCCGCGATGAACGGCATGATGGCCGGCGTGGTCAACGAAGGCACGGGTCGTGCGGCCAGGCTGGACGGATGGCAGGTCGCCGGCAAGTCCGGAACGACGCAATCCTTTCGCGATGCCTGGTTCGTGGGCTTTACCAGCATCATGACCACCGGCATCTGGATGGGAAATGACGACGGCAGCTTCATGAAGAAGGTGACGGGTGGCGGACTGCCGGCCAAGGCCTGGAAGGACTATATGACGGTGGCGATGAAGGGCTATACGCCGACGCCGCTGTTCGGCTTCAACAGCGGCCTGACGCTGCCGGCCGCCGAGGAGCAGCCGCAATCGCCGACGACGACGCTCGGCGACATCATCTCCGGTATTCTGCCGGGAGAGCATCCGCAGCAGCCGCTGCCGCCGGTCGGAGGTGATTTTCCGCCGGCGCCGCGGGCGCCGGGACAGCAGGCGCCTGCCGCGCAAATCCCCGCCCAGGCCGAAGCATCTTTGGAGCAGCCGGCGCGGCGCCCTCGTCCACAGCCGTCGCAACAACCGCTTGATGAACCGGTGGCGTCCCGAAACGGCCGTCAGCCGGCCCAAGCCGCCCGCCCTGTTCCTGCCTCCCAGGCGCCGTGTGCCTATGGTGACAACGCCGTCTGCGACGATGACCGCGCGGTCGACGACAATCGCTCTACGACGCGGCGATACGGCGATACCGGCAACTATGATCGCAGCCAGCCGCGCGACTACCGCCAATACAAGGGGCCGTATGACGCCGCAGGGCCGATTCCGCCCGGCGATGTGGGCGGCGGTTTGAGGCCTCCGGCCGATGTCGGACAGGTCTATGCGCCCCAGCAGACGCGCCGAACCACGCTCTATGATGTGATCATGGGCGAGTAGCCCGGCCAAATAGCCGAAGCGCAAGGGATTTTTTGCGCCTAAGCAGATGATTTCCTGCCTTGCAGTCCGAAAAACCCGTCCTTATATACGCCGCATGACCGCAGCCGATGCTGCGATATTCAAAGACCATCCCAGTCGAGGAACTGTCAGTGGAATGCCTCTTGGGGTCCAGACGGTTCGCTTAAAGGAGAGAGAAGAAATGGCTAAAGTAATTGGCATCGACCTCGGCACCACCAATTCCTGCGTCGCCATCATGGACGGCAAGGATGCAAAGGTGATCGAGAACGCCGAAGGCGCCCGCACCACGCCTTCCATGGTCGGATTTTCCGACGATGGCGAGCGTCTTGTCGGCCAGCCGGCCAAGCGCCAGGCAGTGACCAACCCGACCAATACTCTATTTGCAGTGAAGCGCCTGATCGGCCGCCGCTACGAAGACCCAACCGTCGAGAAGGACAAGGGTCTGGTTCCCTTCGACATCGTCAAGGGCGACAATGGCGACGCCTGGGTCCAGGCTCAGGGCAAGGGTTATTCCCCCGCACAGATTTCCGCGATGATCCTTCAGAAGATGAAGGAAACGGCCGAGTCCTATCTCGGCGAAAAGGTCGAAAAGGCCGTCATCACCGTTCCCGCCTACTTCAACGACGCGCAGCGCCAAGCCACCAAGGATGCCGGTCGCATTGCGGGCCTTGAGGTTCTGCGCATCATCAACGAGCCGACCGCAGCCGCGCTCGCCTACGGCCTCGACAAGAAGGACGGCAAGACCATTGCTGTCTACGACTTGGGCGGTGGTACCTTCGATATTTCCGTTCTCGAAATCGGCGACGGCGTCTTCGAAGTGAAGTCCACCAACGGCGATACCTTCCTCGGCGGTGAAGACTTCGACATGCGTCTGGTCGAATATCTCGCGGCTGAGTTCAAAAAGGATCAGGGCATTGACCTGAAGAACGACAAGCTGGCTCTGCAGCGCCTCAAGGAAGCATCCGAAAAGGCCAAGATCGAGCTGTCGTCCTCGCAGCAGACCGAAATCAACCTGCCGTTCATCACGGCTGACGCTTCTGGTCCCAAGCACCTGACGCTGAAGCTGACCCGCGCCAAGTTCGAAAGCCTGGTCGACGACCTCGTGCAGCGCACGATCGCTCCTTGCAAGGCAGCCCTTAAGGATGCCGGTGTTACCGCAGCCGAGATCGATGAAGTGGTTCTGGTCGGCGGCATGAGCCGCATGCCGAAGGTCCAGGAAGTCGTCAAGCAGCTGTTCGGCAAGGAGCCGCACAAGGGTGTCAACCCCGACGAAGTCGTGGCACTCGGCGCTGCCATCCAGGCCGGCGTTCTGCAGGGCGACGTCAAGGATGTTCTGCTCCTCGACGTGACCCCGCTGTCGCTCGGCATCGAAACGCTCGGCGGCGTCTTTACCCGTCTGATCGATCGCAACACGACGATCCCGACCAAGAAGAGCCAGGTCTTCTCGACCGCCGAGGACAACCAGTCGGCCGTTACGATCCGCGTTTCGCAAGGCGAGCGTGAAATGGCGCAGGACAACAAGCTGCTCGGCCAGTTCGACCTCGTCGGCCTGCCACCATCGCCGCGCGGCATGCCTCAGATCGAAGTCACCTTCGATATCGACGCCAACGGCATTGTTCAGGTTTCCGCCAAGGACAAGGGTACCGGTAAGGAGCAGCAGATCCGCATCCAGGCTTCCGGTGGTCTTTCCGACGCCGAAATCGAAAAGATGGTCAAGGATGCCGAGGCCAATGCCGAAGCCGACAAGAAGCGTCGTGCCGGCGTCGAAGCGAAGAACCAGGCCGAAAGCCTTGTTCACTCGACCGAGAAGTCCCTGGCCGAGTTCGGCGATAAGGTTTCCGACGCCGACCGCCAGTCGATCCAGGATGCGATCGATTCGCTGAAGGCCGCTGTCGAAGCTTCCGAGCCGGATGCCGACGACATCCAGGCGAAGAACCAGACGCTGATGGAAGTTTCCATGAAGCTCGGCCAGGCCATTTATGAGGCCCAGCAGGCTGAAGGCGGCCAGGCGGCTCAGGGCGGCAATGAGGACAGTGTCGTCGATGCCGACTATGAGGAAATCAAGGACGACAAGAAGTCGGCCTGATCGCCCGGTTGCCGGATGGCGAGACCTCGACCATAGTTGACCTAAGTATCCGGCTGCCATCGTGCAGCCGGAATCCTTTCAGGAGCCGTTTACGTCTATGGCAAAAGCAGACTATTACGAAACGCTGGGCGTCGGCAAAACCGCTGACGAGAAGGAGCTGAAAAGCGCCTTCCGTAAGCTTGCGATGAAATATCATCCCGACAAGAACCCGGGCGACGCCGAAGCCGAGAAGAAGTTCAAGGAGATCGGCGAGGCCTACGAGACCTTGAAGGATCCCCAGAAGCGCGCAGCCTATGACCGCTTCGGACATGCCGCCTTCGAGCAGGGCGGAATGGGCGGTGGCGGCTTCTCCAGCGCCGGCGCCGGTGGGTTCTCCGACATCTTCGAAGACATATTTGGCGAGATGATGGGCGGAGGACGGGCCCGTCGCTCGTCCGGCGGTCGCGAACGCGGCGCCGACCTTCGCTACAATATGGAAATCACCCTGGAAGAAGCCTATGCCGGCAAGACGGCGCAGATCCGGGTTCCAACCTCGATCACCTGCGACGTTTGTTCCGGCTCCGGCGCCAAGCCGGGCACGCAGCCGAAAACCTGCGGCACCTGCCAGGGTTCCGGCCGGGTTCGTGCGAGCCAAGGCTTCTTCTCGGTCGAACGCACCTGCCCGACCTGCCACGGCCGGGGTCAGACGATCACCGACCCCTGCACCAAGTGCCACGGCCAAGGCCGGGTCACCGAAGAGCGCTCGCTGTCGGTCAACATTCCGGCCGGTATCGAGGACGGCACCCGAATTCGCCTTCAGGGCGAGGGCGAGGCCGGCGCGCGGGGCGGACCTGCGGGCGACCTTTACATCTTCCTGTCGGTGACCCCGCACCAGTTCTTTCAGCGCGACGGCGCCGATCTTTATAGCGCCGTGCCGATCTCCATGACGACGGCGGCGCTCGGCGGAACTTTCGACGTGGCGACCCTCGACGGGACCAAGTCGCGCGTCACGGTGCCGGAAGGCACCCAGCCGGGCAAGCAGTTCCGGTTGAAGGGTAAGGGCATGCCGGTGCTGCGCTCGTCGCAGACCGGAGATCTTTACATCCAGATCCAGATCGAGACACCGCAGAAGCTCACCAAGCGTCAGCGCGAACTGCTGCAGGAATTCGAGGAAATCTCGTCTAAGGACAACAATCCAGAGTCGACCGGCTTCTTTGCCCGGATGAAGGAATTTTTCGAAGGGTGAGGAACGGTCGGCCTTTGGCCGACAAATCGCTCCAGTGGAGCGATTTGAGTGACGAACGCCCGGAGCCCCAAGCGACGGGCCGGGAGACGATGCGGCACTCGGAGACCCAAACGACGATGTCCTGACCCGTAAATGTCTCAATCGACGCCGGCCCTACTCAAGGGCCGGCGTTTTCATTTTCGTGGCGCAGAAGTGGCTGTTTACAGAAAAGATATGCCTCTGCAGATTTCCCGCCTGTGCCCTATCTTTCCTCGGCGTGGGTAAAGGAGAGACCATGGCCGAAAGCAAACATCATTGGCTGCGCCAGGACGGCAGGGAGTCCACTAAGGCAAGCTTTCCAGAACTCTTCTTCGACCTGGTATTCGTGTTCGCCTTTATCCAGCTTTCGGAAACCCTTGCAGCCGATTTCAGCGTCGGGCTCGCAGCAGAATCGCTGCTCTTCATCCTGGCGCTCTGGTGGGTATGGATTCATACAACCTGGACCACCAATCTTCTTGATGCTGAGGCCGAACCGGTGCGGCTGCTGCTGTTTTCGCTGATGTTTCTGGGCATCGTGCTGGCGATCGCGCTTCCCCGCGCCTTTGCCGATCTCGGGCTTGTCTTCGCGATCGCCTATGCAGCCATGCAGCTCGGCCGCAGCATATTCGTGCTTTATGCCTTTCACGGAACGGACAAGGCCTCGTTCATCACCTTCCTGAGGATTACCATCTGGCTGGCCGTTTCCGCCGCCTTGTGGATCGCAGGCGGCCTCATGGAGCCGCAATTGCGGGTCATCTTCTGGTCTGCCGCACTGGCCGTCGAATATTTGGGACCGCCGGCTGGCTACTGGATCCCCGGCATCGGCAGGGCCCCGTCCGAAGCGCTTGCCATCAACGGGGAGCATCTGGCCGAACGCTGCGCGCTGTTCGTCATCATCGCGCTCGGCGAAACCATCCTGACGACAGGCAAGAATGCGTCCAGCCACCTGGAAAGCGCCGGGACGGCCCTGGTGTTCTGCAGCGCCTTCCTGAGCACGGTCATCATGTGGTGGATCTATTTCCACGATGGCCAGGAAAAGGCCTCGGACAAGGCGGATGACAGCGCCGAGCCGCAGACCACCGCCCAATATCTCTTCACCTATGGCCATCTGCCCATCGTCGCCGGGATCATCCTGGCCGCCGTTGGCGAGGACTTAAGCCTATCCCACCCGGAGGAGAAGGGCTCCTACATGCATGCCTTGGCACTTCTGGGCGGGCCCATACTGTTTCTCGGCGGCACCATGTGGATGAAATGGGTGGCGAGCCGGATCATGCCTTTTTCCCACCTCGCCGGCCTGCTTCTGCTGCTGGCCGGATTTTTCGCGGTTCCGCTCGCTGCAAACTTTTCCATGCAGATCTTTGCCACGGCGATCCTGCTGATTGTCGCCACCTGGGAATATGTGGCGCTGAAACGGTTGCAGCCTCGCGCCGCCTGAAACGGCTGTCGTCAGTAATGCGGGGGCCGGGTAATCGCCGGGGCATCGAGCGATGTTTCTTCGAGCGTCAGAAAGCGCTCGGTCAGCCGGTCGAGCTTGGTTCTTGTCTGCTCGACGACCTTCCATTGCTCGGCCAGCTGGTCCGATAGTTCCTCGATGACCTTGGCTTGGTAAGCAACAAGCTCTTCGAGCTTGATCAGTCTTTCCTCATCATTCACTCGCATCGCCCTCCATCAGCTTTGTATTATTACCACCGGCTCTTGCGGCACGCAGCCTGTCCGGCAAGCCGTCATGGTTTCCCATGCTCCGGTCCGGCACGTCGTCCCACCAGTCGGACCGCATGGGCCGCCGCTCCGGATTTTTCGGATAGAAGATGCGGTTTTCCGGTTTTGCCGTTTCGCCCACCACCAGAAGAAGGACATCGGTGCTGGAATTGTTGATGAAGGTATGCGCTAGGCCGGTGCCTGGGGGGAAACCGACGCCATCGCCGGGATGTAAGCGATACAGCTCGCCATCCAGCCAGACATCAGGATTGCCTTCGATGACGTAGACGAACTCCTCCTCGGCGCTTTCCGCATGTGGGAAGGAGGTGCGGCGCCCGGGCGGCAGCCGCTCATGATGGATGCCGAGCCGGGTCAGGCCGAAATGGCGCGCAAAGGGCGCGCCTATGCTCATCAGTTCATCGTCACCCTCGTAGTGCCCGTCATCCGCCCCCTCGATCTCGGTCCAGTGGCGGATGCAGGAAGGACGGTGCTTGTCGGTATCGTTCACGGCCAAGGGTCTCCCTTTTGAGGGCGCGACCTTAGCCGAGCGACACCGCCGGGTCCATCGGCTCTAGGCGCGCAGCCGTGGCCGCTCCGACCGAGCTTCGCGTCCCGATTTGGTCTTAAACCGGCCGATCAGGGCGGCCAGCCTGCTGCTGATGCCGACAAGGTTCTGGCTGGAGGCATTCGTTTCCTCCATCAACGCGGCATTCTGCTGGGTGATCTGGTCCATGCTTCGGACGGCCGAGTTGATTTCGTCAATGCCGGACGCCTGTTCCTGAGCCGATCGCGCGATCGAGCTGATATGCTCGTCGATGGATTTAACCCGCGCACCGATGCCGGTTAGCGCCTGACCCGTCTTGTTGACGAGGTCAACGCCGCGATTGACATCGGCTGAGGAGCGGTCGATCAGCTCCTTGATCTCCTTGGCGGCAGCAGCCGAACGCTGCGCCAACTCGCGGACTTCCTGCGCGACAACGGCAAATCCCTTGCCCTGTTCTCCGGCACGCGCCGCCTCGACGCCCGCATTGAGTGCCAGCAGGTTGGTCTGGAAGGCAATCTCGTCGATGACGGCGATGATCTGCGTCATCTTCTGCGAAGACTGCTCGATATCGCCCATGGCGGTCACGGCCTCCTCCACCACCTGCCCGGATCGCTCCGTATCGGCGGCCGATTCGCGGACAATACCCTGCACTTCGCGCGTGCGCTGCGCCGATTGCGCGGCAATCGTGGTAATTTCCTCCAGGGCGGCAGCCGTCTGTTCCAGAGCCGAAGCCTGCTGCTCGGTCCGCTTGGCCATGTTGTCGGCGGCCGAGGATATGCCGCCGACTTCCGCGCGCACCTGTTCGACCGAATTGCTGACTTCGCGCATGGCGGCGTCGAGCTCGGAAACAGACGAATTGTAGTTCTGCTGCAGCTTTGCGAAACTCGGCGCCAGGTCCTGCCAGAGTTCGGCCGTGAGGTCGCCGTCCGCCAGCGCCTTCAAGGCTGCGTCAAGCGCAGAAAGTGCTGCGTCCTGCTCGCCCTTTGCCTTTTCCCGCTCTGCTTCCGCCTGCTTGCGCTCGTCGCTCAGCACTTGGAGATAGACCGAGATCGCATAGTCCATGTCGACCAGTGCCGCCTTGGTGACTGCAGAAAGTCGGTCAGCGAGCAACTTGCCCTTCTTCTGCTGCAGGAACCCGCTCATCTCCTTGGCGATAATGGCGCGGATGATGCCGTCGAGGATCAGCGCATAGCCGCCGATATACCAGCGCGGCTCCAGTCCGAGCCGTGCATGGGTGCGGCCGATCGCCGAAACAGCATCTGTATAAGTGGCGTCATATTGTCCCGATGCGATGACGTCCCAGTGGGTCGCCTGGCGTCCCTTGGCATGGGCGACATGGGCGTCGTTGGCGAAGAATTTCGCCGTATGAGGATGGGCCTTCGCCTTGCGATAGAAGGCATCCAAAGCGCCGCCGACTGCTTCTTTAACGACCGGGCGAACCTCGGCGAGCTGACGGCGCTGCTCCTGGCCAAGTCCAACAAATTCCAGGCGTTCGGCGAGGTCTGCGCTTTGGTTGTGGTGATTCATGGTATCTCCGGCGAAAAGAATGCGCCGGCAAAGAAGAACCGACACGACACCATCAGTTCTAGGAAGCAAGCTTTAACAGTCTGTTAGCCATGATCCCTAGGTAATCACTAATTATAAGTTGGTGTTCATATAGAAACATGCGGTTGAATGCTGTGTCCGGGGCCATGTCTTGCAGCGCACCAGGAACCAAAATGCCTTTGCCCTCCTCTCTTGAATGGTCGCATATCGCGCTTCGGAACCAGCGACGTGAGCACGGGCGCTTGCCATACGGGCGGCGAAACCTTAGCTCCTGTAGAACCGCAACAAGAATCCCGATGGCGCAGAAGACTTCCCTTTCCCGGCTGAAACTGACGGACTTTCGCAATTATGCGGAGGCCTCGCTTCCGCTCGACAACCGGCATGTGGTGCTGACGGGCGAGAACGGTGCCGGCAAGACCAATCTCCTGGAAGCCGTATCCTTTCTGTCGCCCGGCCGTGGCCTGCGACGGGCCGTGCTGGGTGACGTCACGCGGGTTGGCGCCCCGGCCGGTTTCTCGATCTTCTCCGACGTGGAGGGCATGGAAGGCGAGGTTGCAATCGGCACCGGGATCGAGCCCGGCGAGGGTGAGGCGATTTCACGCCGGCTGCGCATCAACGGCACGCCGGCCAGATCGACCGAAGAACTGTCCGATCACCTGCGCGTGCTGTGGCTGACGCCGGCTATGGACGGGCTATTTACCGGTCCCTCCGCCGACAGGCGCCGGTTTCTCGACAGGCTCGTCCTGTCGCTCGACGCCGCCCACGGCCGTCGCGCCAGCGATTTCGAGCGCGCCATGCGCAGCAGGAACAGGCTTTTGTCCGAAGGGCGGTTCGACCCTTCCTGGCTTTCAGCCATCGAAGCCCAGATGGCCGGGCTTGGCATTGCCATGGCGGCGGCGCGGGAGGAAATGCTGGGGCTTTTGCGCCGGCTTTCCACCCACAGTGGAGAAACGCCCTTCCCGAACCCGGTGCTTTCGCTCTCGGGCTTCATGGACGGCGCCATGGATCGACCGGCTGCGGATCTCGAAGACAGCTACCTCGACATGCTGCAGAACAGCCGCGGTCGGGACGCTGCAGCCGGGCGCACGCTCGATGGCCCGCATCGTTCCGATCTGCTCGTGCGGCATCGCGAAAAGGACATGGAAGCGGAACGATGCTCGACCGGCGAGCAGAAGGCGCTCCTGATCGGCCTCGTCCTGGCTCATGCACGGCTGACCGGCGACATGACCGGTTATGCGCCGATCCTTCTGCTCGACGAGATTGCAGCGCATCTCGACGAGGGACGCCGGGCCGCCCTGTTCGATCTGGTCGACGGGCTTGGCGGACAATCCTTCATGACCGGCACGGACCGCAGCATGTTTTCGGCGCTTTCCGACAGGGCACAGTTCTTTACCGTTTCGCATGGCGGCATCGGCAAATGAGTTTTCCTTAACGCCCTCCCCTCGCAGTGCTATGATCAAGCCATGGAAAACCAGCCCTCCGACAGCCTGAGCCAAGACGAGATCGAGCGTTACCGCCGCCATATCCTGCTGCCCGAAATCGGCGGCAATGGCCAGCAGCAGCTCAAGCGGGCCCGCGTACTGGTGATCGGCGCTGGCGGCCTTGGTGCTCCCATTCTGGAATATCTGGCGGCAGCCGGGGTCGGCACGCTCGGCATTATCGATGACGATATGGTTTCCCTGTCCAATCTCCAGCGCCAGGTGATCCACGATACCGGCACGATCGGCGAGATGAAGACGAAGAGCGCTCGCGCGGCGATTGTTCGGCTCAACCCGCATGTACGGGTTATGGATTTCGAGGAGCGCTTCTCCCTGGACTGGAGCAGGTCGCATCTTGCGCGTTTCGATCTGCTTGTTGATGGATCTGACAATTTCGACACGCGATATGCGGCGGCCGATGCGGCCGAGGCTGCTCGCATCCCTCTGGTCACCGGAGCAGTTGGTCGGTTCGACGGCTCCGTCACCGTGCTGAAACCCTATGAAGCCGGAGCGGACGGCGTGCTCAACCCCACCTACCGCGATCTTTTTCCAGAAAAGCCGCCGGAGGGTCTCGTGCCCGTTTGTGCGGAAACCGGCGTTGTCGGCGCACTGACCGGGGTGATCGGCACCCTGATGGCCATGGAGGCGATCAAGCTGATCACCGCCATAGGCGAGCCCCTGATCGGCCGGCTGATGCTCTACGATGCCCTTTCGGCGCGCTTCGACATCATCAAATACAGGCGCCGGCCGAAGCAGGCAGCCGCCGAATGATTGAGATCTCCAGGATTGATGGCCAATTCCGCGGCTGGGACGAATTGCTCGCGCTCATCCTTTCGTCCTTCGCCTATATGGAAGGCGTCATCGACCCGCCTTCATCGGCGCATCGGCTAACGCTGGCCTTGCTTGCCCAAAAGGCACGCGACGAGATGGCCTTCATCGCCAAGGACGGCCGCAGCCTCGTCGGCTGCATCTTCCTTAAACTTGAACTCCGATGTGTCTATGTCGGCAAGCTGGCGGTGGCGCCGGATAGACAGGGCAAGGGGATCGGCCGGCGGCTGCTGGACGTGGCGGAAACCGTCGCCCGGGAGCATGGCGTGCCGGCGCTGAGGCTGGAAACCCGCATAGAGCTTGCCGCCAACCATGCCGGCTTCTTCCGCTGGGGATTTCTGAAGACCGGCGAGAATTCGCATCCCGGCTATGCCCGGGTGACCTCGATCGAGATGACGAAGCAGCTCGGCTGATCAGTTTCGGCCCGGCAGAACCCGGTTCGGCGGACGATGACCGTCGAAGAAGGTGCGGATATTGATGATGACCTTGTCGCCCATGTCGATGCGGCCCTCGATCGTCGCCGAGCCCATATGCGGCAAAAGGACCACCCGGCCCTGGTTGGCCAGCTTGACCAGCTTCGGATTGATGGCCGGCTCGTTCTGGTAGACGTCGAGGCCAGCACCGGCGATCTTGTTGTCGCGCAGCAGCTGGATCATTGCCGCTTCATCAATGATATCGCCGCGCGCCGTGTTGACGATGATCGATGTCGGCTGCATCAGCGCCAGCCGCCTGGCCGACAGGAGGTGAAAGGTGGCCGGCGTGGAGGGGCAGTTTACCGACACGATATCCACGCGTGCGAGCATCTGGTCGAGACTGTCCCAATAGGTCGCCTCGAGCTCCTCCTCGGTTGCCGGGTTGACGCGTTTGCGGTTGTGGTAATGGATCGAAAGGCCAAAAGCCTTGGCACGGCGGGCGACGGCGGTGCCGATCCGGCCCATGCCGACAATGCCGATCCGCTTGCCCCAGATGCGTCGCCCCAGCATCCAGGTGGGGCTCCAACCACCCCAGTCGCCCGGCTTGTCGGTGAGAATGCGCGCGCCTTCCGCCAGCCGCCGGTTGACCGCAAGGATCAGGGCCAATGTCATGTCGGCCGTGTCTTCGGTCAGCACATTTGGGGTATTGGTAACGGTGATGCCCTTCTTTGCCGCTGCATCCACATCGATGTGATCGGTGCCGTTGGAGAAGCTCGCAATCAGTTTCAGCTGCGGTCCAGCGGCTTCGATCAGCCCAGCGTCTATACGGTCCGTCACGGCCGGCACCAGCACGTCGACGGTGTTCATTGCTGCGGCAAGCTCATCGCGGGAGCGGGGCCGGTCGTCGATATTCAGTTCGGCATCGAAAAGCTCGCGCATCCGCGTTTCAACCGCGTCCGGCAGTTTGCGGGTAATGTAGACGTTCGGTTTCTTCTTGGCTGTCATGGTTCGCTTCGGATTGCCTTTTTTAGAGGTCCTTAACCAAGTCGCGCGATATTCGCTGCATCCAGGGCGTTTTCTACCAGACCCACCGGCGAAGACAAACAAAACCTCGCACGGGTCTGGAAGCGCCCCCGCGGAGTTTCAGCCGGAACCAGATCCATGCGCAGCAGCGTTATTCTTTCCTTCCTCATCGCCGTGAGCTTCGGCCTAGCCGGCAGTCTGCCGCTTGCGTCACCTGCCATGGCCCAAGGCGCCAGCAAGGGTGCAAGCGGGCTTCCCTTGCCGCGCTTCGTCAGCCTCAAGTCGCGAAAGGTCAACATCCGTATCGGCCCGAGTAGCGACTATGCCGTATCCTGGATGTATATGAAGGCCGGAACGCCTA
This sequence comes from Rhizobium deserti, assembly GCF_004358025.1. Classification (GTDB taxonomy): domain Bacteria; phylum Pseudomonadota; class Alphaproteobacteria; order Rhizobiales; family Rhizobiaceae; genus Neorhizobium; species Neorhizobium deserti. The sequence continues at coordinate 595,047 of NZ_SMTL01000003.1, forward strand.
TGGAGATCATCCAGGAATACGAAAACTGGCGCCGGGTGCGCGATGCCGAAGGCACGGAAGGCTGGGTCAACCAAGCCCTGCTGTCGGGCGAACGCACCGCCCTTGCCGCCCCATGGATGCGGGGCAAGGGCAAGGACGTTTACGTCAATCTGCGCCGCGAACCCCAGACTTCTGCGGGCGTCCTCGCCAAGCTCGAACCCGGCGTTGTTCTCAAGATCAGCGAATGCAATGGCGATTGGTGCCATGCCGAAGCCGATGGCGCCAAGGGATGGGTTTCTCAAGGCGAGATCTGGGGAGCCTATCCGGGCGAAGCCTTCAAATAAGCTCTTCGCGCTGGGCGGCTTCCTTCAACGAAGCCAAGGGACGCGGGCCGATCTGCTGGATAACCAGTGCGGCGGCGAGGCAGCCGAGCTTGCCGCAATCTTCCAGCGGCCGACCCTGGGTATAGCCGAACAGGAAGCCCGCGGCAAAAAGGTCACCGGCTCCGGTCGTGTCCACCAATTCGGTGATCGCATAGGCCGGGATCCTGAACCGCTCATCCCCGCGAATGATAATGGCCCCTTCCTCGCTCATGGTGACTGCAGCGAGCTTGCAGTCCTGCGACAGCTTGGAGAGCGCCAGGTCGAAATCCTCGGTCTCGTAAAGGGACAGAGCCTCCTGCCGGTTGGCAAACACGATGTCGACGGTGCCGGAGTGCATCAGTTCCAGGAATTCGCTGCGGTAGCGGCCGACGCAGAAAGGATCCGAAAGGCTCATCGAGACTTCGCGGCCATTCGCATGGGCAATGCGGGCGCATTCGAGGATCGCTTCCTTGGCGCGCGGCGGATCCCAGAGATAGCCCTCGAAATAGGTGACTTTCGCTTCCGCGACCACAGCCTCTTCGACATGCTCCGGACCGAGCTCGACGCAGGCCCCGAGATAGGTATTCATCGACCGCTCGCCATCCGGCGTCACGAAGATCATCGAGCGTGCGGTCGGCGGATGATTGCCTTCCGGCTTGGTCTGGTAGTGGACGCCCTGGGCGCGGATATCGTGCTGGAAGATATTGCCGAGCTGATCCTCTGCCACCTTGCCGAAATAGGCCGCCCTGCCGCCGAAGCTGGCTATGCCTGCCGCCGTATTGCCCGCCGATCCGCCCGAAGCTTCCACCGCGGGGCCCATCTTGGAATAAAGAAGTTCGGCGCGCTCCGCATCGATAAGGTTCATGGCCCCCTTGATGATGGCGTTTTCGCTGAGAAAACCGTCTTCGCAGCGAGCCAAGATATCGACAATGGCATTGCCGATGGTGAGCACGTCAAACTGAGGCATATGGTCTTGATCCGTGTGGAGAAGCGTTGGGGACATCGGTAGCCAGCTTTGGCCTGGATGGGAAGAGAAAATGCCGGACCCAGCCGGCAAGCGGGCAACACGCCCGACGTCATGCCACTGTTACTTTTCACGACTAGAAGATAACCAGCTGCTGCAGCGCCGACCACGGATGAACTGGCGGCCAAGCGGCAGGCGACCTGGCAGGACCAGGAGGGAAAGCGGGGGATTTGCCCCGCTTTTTTCGTGGGCATGGCTGCCCGTCCTTCAGGCCTCGTCTGCATCATAAGCATTTGTTGCGGCGGCCGACATGCGTTAGACGCATATGATCCCTCCGCGAAAGTATGCTTCCCGTGTCCGTAGTCCTTGCCAATGTCGTTCCGGTCTTCGTTCTCATCCTGATTGGCTGGATTGCGGCACGGACGGGGCTCTTGAAGCAAGAAACCGGCGATGCGCTGGGCGAGTTCGTTTTCAAGATCGCCGTTCCGACGCTGATCTTCCGGACGCTGGCGAACGCCAACTTCGAAGGCGCATCGCCCTTCCGTCTCTGGATCGCCTACTTCCTGGGTGTCGGGGTCACCTGGACGATCGCGCATCTGTTGGCGAGATATGCATTCCGCAGGGATGCCAAGGTGGGCGTCATCGCCGGCATGTCGAGCTCGTTTGCCAACAATATCTTCATCGGCCTGCCCCTGGTGGCGCATATGGTCGGCACGGAGGGACTGGTGGCACTCTCCATCCTGCTCGCCATCCACCTTCCGATCATGATGATCGTCGGCACTATCCTGATGGAAGGAGCCTCGGCCCGTGTCGACGGTGGCAAACCACGCAACATACCTGCGGTGCTGCGCCAGGTGGGCGGCAATCTCACCCGCAATCCGCTGGTTGTCGCACTGGTGGTGGGTATTCTCTTCAACTTCCTCGGCTTGTCACTAACACCGGCAGTCGCAACCGTGATCGATCAGCTAGCCGCGTCGGCTGGACCGGCGGCACTCGTGTCGATCGGCATGGCCCTGACCCGATATCCCATCCGAGGCGATATCGGCCTTTCCACCAGCGCCGGCGTCCTGAAGCTCGTCCTGATGCCGAGCGTCGTCTACCTGACCAGCCACCTTCTGGAATTGCCGGCCGATTGGACTGCGGCCCTGGTGCTGACGTCTTCTGTGCCGACCGGGATCAATGCATGGCTCATTGCTCAGCGCTTCCGCTCCGGCCAGAGCCTCGCCGCTTCGGTTATCAGCATCACCACAGCCTTCGGCGTCCTCACCGTCAGTTTCTGGGGCTGGGTGCTGTCATAGCCGCCTCTGCAGCCAGACACTGAAAACAGAAACGCCCGGCGATCAAGCCGGGCGTTCAGCAGTCAGATCATCAATCCAATCAATTGGTGGCCGGAGCCGGAGCATTCGGATCAGGAAGCGGCGCGGGCGTGTCGGCCAGCGAGCGCAGATAAGCGATCAGATTGGCGCGCTCTTCGTCCTTCTTCAAGCCGGCAAAGCCCATAGCCGTACCCTTGATGTAGGCTTTCGGTGCCGTGAGGAAGTGGTTCAGGTGATCAAAGGTCCAGTGCTCCGATCCGCCCTTGGAAAAATCCTTCATCGCCGCAGAATAAGCAAATCCTTCATGCGAAGCGATCGGCCGATCGACGATACCCCAGAGATCGGGGCCGACCTTGTTCGGTCCGCCCTTCTCCCCGGAGTGACAGGCCTGACACTTCTTGAAGACCGTTTCGCCGGCCTTGGCATCGGCTTTTGCCAGAAGCTGACCGATCGGCACGGCCGCAGGAGCCGCCTCGCCACCGGCTTCGGCTTCCGTCGGCTCGGCCGCGACAATGGCGAATCCTTCTTTTTCAGGAGCGGCCGAATGGAAGATCCCTTCCGACGCGATCGACACGGACATCAATACAAAAACAGTGGCAAGCAGGGCGCCCACCGCCATGTTCACGTAAGGGTTCATCAGCAAAGGCTCCTTCCCACCCGCTCCGTCCAAGCGGACATCTTGAAATTGCGCGAAACCTATGTCTTTTGCATTGGTGTTGCAATACGATTGTCGGCCCGCGATTGAGACGTTTTGCCACTGTTTGTGCGGGATTAGAAGGGTCTTCGATGAAGAATTCGGCTTTCGACCGAACGCTGGTGCTGATACCGGCGCGCATGGCATCCACACGCCTGCCGGGAAAGCCCCTGGCGGATATTGCAGGCCTGCCGATGATCGTCCAGGTGGCCGAGCGCGCCCGCGAAGCGGCTGTCGGACGAATCATCGTCGCGGTCGATCATCAGGACGTCTTCAATGTGGTCGAAGCTGCCGGCTTCGACGTCGTCATGACCCGTGCGGACCATCAATCCGGCTCCGACCGCATCTTCGAAGCCGTTCAGAAAGCGGATCCGGACGCGCGGGCGGAATTCATTATCAACGTTCAGGGTGACCTGCCAACCATCGAACCGGAGGCGGTGCAGGCCTCGCTGCGTCCGCTCCTGGAAAGCCCGGCGACCGATATCGCAACGCTGACTGTCGAGATTGAAGACGAGCTTGAGAAGACCAATCCGAACATCGTCAAGGTCGTCGGGGCGCCGCTTTCGCCGAGCCGGCTGAAGGCGCTTTATTTCACCCGTGCGACCGCTCCCTACGGCAACGGCCCGCTTTACCACCATATCGGGCTTTACGCTTATCGCCGCGCGGCATTGGAAAAATTCGTTTCGCTCGGACCGTCCACGCTTGAAAAACGCGAATCGCTCGAACAGCTCCGGGCGCTCGAAGCTGGCATGCGGATCGATGTGGAAATCGTCGATTCCGTTCCGCTTGGGGTCGATACGCCGGGCGATCTCGACAAAGCCCGCGAAATTCTCTTACGGAGCTTAGCATCATAACGGATATCTTATGAACCAAATCACCAATCGCATCGCCTTCCAGGGCGAATTCGGTGCTAATTCCGACATGGCGAGCCGCGACATGTTTCCGGCGCTTCAACCCTTGCCCTGCCCGACATTCGAGGACGCCTTCCAGGCACTGGAGAACGGCGAGGCGGATCTCGCCATGATCCCGATCGAAAACACCATTGCCGGCCGCGTCGCCGATATCCACACCCTTCTGCCCGAATCGCGGCTGCATATCATCGGCGAATATTTCATGCCGATCCGTTTCCAGCTCATGGTCCTGCCGGGCGTGAGGCGGGAAGAGATCCGCACCGTCCACAGCCATATCCATGCGCTTGGCCAGTGCCGCAAGATCATCCGCTCGAACGGCTGGAAGGCCGTCGTCGCCGGCGATACGGCCGGCGCAGCCAAGCTGGTTTCCGAGGTCGGCGACCGGAGCATGGCAGCGCTTGCGCCGCGTCTGGCCGCGGAACTCTACGGTCTTGAGATCATCGCGGAGAATGTCGAGGACACGGAAAACAACGTCACGCGCTTCGTGGTTCTTTCGCGCGACGAGAAATGGGTGCATCGCCAGGACCCGGACGAACTGCTTGTCACGACCTTCGTGTTCAACGTCCGCAACATCCCGGCCGCGCTCTACAAGGCCATGGGCGGCTTTGCCACCAATGGCATCAACATGACCAAGCTCGAAAGCTATCAGCTCGGGGGCAAGTTCGTGGCGACCCAGTTCTATGCGGATATCGAGGGCCATCCGGACGACCTGCCGGTGCGCCGTGCGCTGGAGGAACTGCGCTTCTTCTCCGAAAAGGTACGCATTCTCGGCACTTATCAGGGGCATCCCATGCGCGGTACGCTGCAAAAAGGCTAACGCGCCGCGGTCGGGGTGTCAGGCGAGCAGCAGTCTATGGACACTGACCGCAGCCCCCACCGCAGCTAGCCATTGGCTTGGGTTCCGCAGCTAGCCTTGGTCACCCGTCCCCCATTCGATCCAGTCGCGCAGCAGCCGATGGGCAATCGCGCCCTTAACCGGTGCAAAAAAGGGGCTGTCCGGCCCGGCATCCAGCATGGCAGCGGCGTCCGCCCGGGAAAACCAGCGCACGTCCTGCATTTCCTGCGGATCGATCTTGATCTCGCTGGATCTGGCCTCGCCGTAACAGCCGATCATCAGCGAATGCGGCATCGGCCAGGGCTGTGATGCGTGATAGCGCACGCGGCCAACCTCTATGCCGGCCTCCTCGGAGGTTTCCCGGCGCACGGCATCCTCGATGGTTTCGCCGGGCTCCAGGAAGCCTGCCAGACAGGAATACATGCCTTCCTGGAAGTGGTGACTGCGGCCGAGCAGGCAGCGGTCGGTTTCCAGATCGATGGTCAGCATGATCACCACCGGATCGGTCCGCGGAAACAGCATGTGTTCGCACTGGGTGCAGACCCGCTTATAGCCGCCGATCTTCATTTCGGTCGGCGAGCCGCATTTGCCGCAGAAACGATTGGCCGCGTTCCAGTTGAGAAGCGCGATCGCCTGCGCCGCCTCGCCCTGCAGCTCGTTGTCCAGGAGTTCGTCGCGAAACAGGGCTCGGGCTTCAGCAGGCTTATAGTGGGATGCGAGCTCTTCCGGCTGGATGAGGACCGGCACGGCGACCCGCGGCTCGCCACTGTCCTTGAACCCCAGCAGAACGGCATTGTCGAAATCCGGCTCCAGCTCTGCCAACTCATAGGGCGCAAACAGCGGATCGAGAATCTGGCCGTCGTGCTTGAGGATCAGCCGGCTGCCGGTAAAGGCCAGCACGTGGGCGTTCTCTCCGGCCAGCGCCTTCTCGACGCAGTCGTCCGCGCGATATTCGGCCTGCCGGTCCAGCTTGTTGCCTGAAAAGGCAGTCAGCAGACTGGGTTCGGGATGGGGTGCATCGCTGTCGAAAATGTTTGCTGTCATGAGGAAAGCGCTTCAGCCAGTTTGTTGATGAAAATTTGTCGCGAGCCGTCGTCGTAAGGTTCGGGTTTGCCGAAGCCCCAGATCGGGCCGGGCCAGTTCGGATCGCCTTCGAAACGTGCCACCACATGGACATGCAGCTGCCGGACGATATTGCCAAGCGCTCCGACATTGATCTTCGTGGCGCCGGTCACGGTCTTTAAGGCGGCGGCGACACTATTGGTTTCGAAGGTAAGGAGCGCCTGGTCGAGCGGTGTAAGTTCAAAGACTTCGCTCATGCCGGCGCGCTGCGGCACCAGCATCAGCCAGGGCCAGCGGCTGTCCTTCAGCAGGCGGAGCTGGCATAGACCGAGCACGGTGATCAGGTCAGAATCCCGAGCGAGCCTCTCGTCCAGTTCGAAAACACTCAAGCTGCCCTCCCCTGTCTGAAAATTTGATAGCAGTTTTTTACAGGCTTGGCTTGCATTTGGAAGCGTTATTGCCGATATGTGCGGCGGGAGGTTGGTGGTGGACGAGCCACTCGCCAACCGGGTCAGGTCCGGAAGGAAGCAGCCCTAACGAGCCAGGCACGGGTCGCCGTGCCAGCCTCCCACCCTTTTACTTGTACTACCATCTTGGTCAGCTTCCGGCACGGTCAAGACCGCGCTCAGGAATGGCCCGTTCAGGCCGGCAGGCCAGAGTCAGGACCATATGAGCGATACCGGGCCCACATCTTCAAGCACTTCCGTGGTTAGTCCCGCCACAGGCGGCGGCTACCGGGTGCTCGCCCGCAAATATCGCCCCAAGGATTTTTCGGACCTGATGGTCGGCCAGGAGCCGATGGTCCGCACGCTGACCAATGCCTTCGAGACCGGCCGTATTGCGCAGGCCTATATGCTGACCGGCGTACGCGGGGTCGGCAAGACGACGACGGCGCGCATCCTGGCCCGCGCCCTGAACTACAAGACAGCCGAAATCGACAAGCCGACGATCGACCTGCGCATTCCCGGCGAACACTGCCAGCCGATCATGGAAGGCCGGCATGTCGACGTGATCGAGATGGATGCCGCCTCCCATACGGGCATTGACGATATCCGCGAGATCATCGAGCAGGTCCGCTACCGGCCGGTCTCGGCGCGCTACAAAGTCTATATCATCGACGAAGTGCACATGCTCTCGACCCAGGCTTTCAACGGCCTGTTGAAAACGCTCGAAGAGCCGCCGGAGCACGTCAAGTTCATTTTCGCGACGACCGAAATCCGCAAGGTGCCGATCACCGTGCTGTCGCGCTGCCAGCGCTTCGACCTGCGCCGCATCAGCGCCGCCGATCTCGTCGGGCTGTTCACGACCATCCTGGAAAAGGAAGGCATTCCGGCAGAGCAGGAAGCGCTAGCGATGATTGCGCGTGCCGCCGAAGGTTCCGCCCGCGACGGGCTTTCGCTGCTTGATCAGGCGATTGCCCATGGCGGCGGCAGCGTGGTCGCCGAAACGGTCCGCAGCATGCTGGGGCTGGCCGATCGGGCCCGCATCGTCGATCTGTTCGAGCATGTTGTACGGGGTGACGTGACATCCGTGCTCTCGGAATTCACCGTACAGTACGAAGCCGGCGCCAATCCTGTCGTGGTTCTGACGGATCTTGCCGATTTCACCCATCTCGTGACCCGTTTCAAATACATCCCGGAGGCGGCAAACGATCCTTCAGTAAGCGAAGTCGAAAGGCTGCGCGGCCGCGAATTCGCCGACAGCGTCGCAGTCAGCACCCTGTCGCGCCTTTGGCAGATGTTGCTCAAGGGCATTCCAGAAGCGGAAAATTCGTCGCGACCGGCCGGCGCTGCGGAAATGGTGTTGATCCGCCTCACCCATGCTGCCCATCTTCCTTCGCCCGAGGATGCTGCCCGCCGACTGGCGGAGTTCGGCGGTGGCAATGGTGAGGGCCAGCGGCCACCCATGCCTACTTCCGGCGGCAATGGCGCAGGACGATCGTCTTCCGCTTCCCAGCCGCCGCTGAACGCACGCGGGTCGGACATGGCCGGCGCCCGCATGCAGACTGGCGGGCCGACCGGCGGACCGACTGCCATGCTGCAGGCCGTGCCGGGCGGCGCTCCACGGCAAATTCCGCTTGGCCGTACGGAAGAACAGCCGGCGCCAGCCGTGCCGGTGCGCTCCCTGCAGGACATTGTCGACCTTTGCGGCAAGAACCGTGACCCGAAGCTGAAGGCGCTGGTTCGCAATTTCGTGCGCCTCGTCAAGCTGGAGCCCGGCCGGCTGGAAATGCGGATGACCGACGGCGGTCCCGGCACCCTGCCCGGCGAACTGGGCGTCAAGCTCAAGGAATGGACGGGCATCCACTGGATCGTCACTCTCAGCAAGGAAGAGGGCGAGGCGACGCTGGTCGAGGTGGATAATCATGCCCGCGAAGTGCGGTTGACCGACGCGCGCGCCGATCCCGACGTGGCGGCGATCCTTGCTCAGTTTCCTGGCGCACGGATCACCGACGTGCGCATCCGCGCCGCGGAAGAAGACAACGAGGCCGAAGACGTCGCACCGCCGGCAATTGCGGAATCCGAAGAGGGCGACATCCTGCCCGGCGACGACATCGAATTTTGAAGAAGAGGACAGGCTAGATGCGCGACATCATGGGCATGATGGGCAAGGTCAAGGAAATGCAGGCCAAGATGGAGAAGATGCAGGCGGATATCGCCGCACTCGAAGTCGAGGGCACGTCCGGCGGCGGTCTCGTCACCGTCAAGATGACCGGCAAGGGCGATATGGTCGGCCTGAAAATCGACCCATCGCTTTTCAAGGAAGACGATGTGGAGATTCTCGAGGATCTGATTGTCGCCGCCCACAAGACGGCCAAGGAGCGCGCCGAGGCGATCGCTGCCGAAAAGACGAAGGAATTGACGGCCGGACTGCCGATTCCGCCCGGCATGAAACTTCCCTTCTGATCACTCTTGGCGGAATTGGGGCCCAGCCTATCTCCTGGAGGGGCTGGAGACTGCGAACCTTCATCTCGTCGTCCAACACCTATGGTTCGGAGTACTCATGGACCAAGAACGCCTCGCAAGGGCGCTCCGCAATACGGATGATGTCGGCGTCTGGGAACTCGATCTCGACGCAGACAGGATCAGCATATTCGGCTCGCTGCGCGGCCGGTATGGGCATGAGGGGGAGAGCGGATTCTGGTCGGATGCCACGGACACGGTGCTCTCTCGCATCGTTCCGGAAGACCGCCATATCTTTTGCGAGGCCATAGCCAAGGCTATCGAAGACGGGGAACGTTTCTCCATCTTCTACAGGGTGCGGCGGCCGGATGGGGCCATCATCTATTCCAACACGCATGGCCGATGCCTGTTCGACAAGGACGGCCGTCCGGTTACCGTTTCCGGCGTCACCATAGACGTCACGGCACGCAAGCTTGCCGAAGATGCGCTGGTCGCCGGTGAAGCACGCTATCGCGCAATGACCAACGCGATCGAGCAGATGATCTGGTCCACCACGGCGGACGGAATCTATGACTTCTACAATGACCGCTGGTACGAATTCACCGGCACGCCCAAGTCCAGCCTGACCGGCAAGAGCTGGCAGAATCTGCTTCACCCCGAGGATCGTGCAGCCGCCCAGGCGGAATGGCAGAAGTCCCTTGTTACAGGAAAGCCTTACAAGGCTGAATACCGACTGCGACACCATAGCGGCGAATATCGCTGGGTCGTCGCCCGGGCGCAGCCCATGTGCGACGAGAGCGGCGTCATCACGCGCTGGTACGGCACGAGCACGGACCTCCACGAACGCAAGCTCGCCGAGCAAAGGCAGCAGTTCCTGCTGGAGTTGAACGACCGGCTGCGCTCGTCTGCCCACGCCACCGATGCCACCTCGATCGCGGCGCAGATGCTCGGCATGCAGGTGGATGTTCCCAGAGCCGGTTATGGCGAGATTGACGCCAACGAAGAGGTCGTCCGCGTCGAGCGGGACTGGACGCGCGGCGAGACGACCCTGTCGCTGGCCGGAGAGGCCCGGATCCTCGATGGTTTCGGACCAGCCGTCGTCGCCGAACTCAAGGCCGGGCGCACGCTTGTGGTCGACGATTGCTACCGGGACGCACGTGCCGGCGCCGCCTATGCGGAAACCTGGGACAGCATCGGCTGCCGCTCGTTGATCGTCGTGCCGCTGATGCGCGACAACAAGTTCACCGCCATTCTCTACCTTCATGACACGAAGCCGCGCCAATGGGGGCCAGAAGACATTGCGCTTGCCGAGGACGTGGCACAGCGGACATTTGCTTACGTGGAGCGCCTTCGGGCCGAAAACGAGATCAGGCTGCTCAATGCGACCCTGGAGCAGCGGGTCAGGGACGAGATTGCCGAGCGGGCAAAGACCGAAGAACAACTTCGCCAGGCCCAGAAAATGGAAGCAGTCGGCCAACTTACCGGCGGCATTGCGCATGATTTCAATAACATGCTTGCGGTGATCATTGGCGGCCTCAACCTCATCCAGCGTCGTTTGAGCCGGGGCGACACGAATGTCGAACGGCTGATCGCCAATGCCATGGAAGGAGCGGAACGGGCAGCGGCACTGACCAAACGGCTGTTGGCATTCTCTCGACAGCAGCCACTCGATCCTAAAACTATCGACGCCAACCGCCTGATCGAGGCAATGACGGAGCTGCTGTCGCGGACGATCGGCGAAAACATCACAGTAAAAACCCTGCTGTCACCGGACCTGTGGGCGGTTCAGGCGGACCCGGCCCAGCTTGAGAACGCGATCCTCAACCTGTCAGTCAATGCGCGCGACGCCATGCCCTCGGGAGGCAAACTGACCATCGAGACCGCCAATATTACCGTTGATGCCGCGGACGGCGCCGAGCAGGGGATCCCGCCATGCGATTATGTCCGTCTCGCCGTGACCGATAGCGGGGAAGGCATGTCAAAAGAGACTATCGCCAGAGCCTTTGACCCCTTCTTCACCACCAAGCCCGTCGGCAAAGGCACGGGTCTGGGCCTTAGCCAAGTCTACGGTTTCGTGCGGCAATCCGGGGGACATGTCCGGCTGCAGTCGCAACTGGGGGTCGGCACATCATCGTATATCTACCTCCCTCGGGCGGCGGGCCAATCCGACGACGAGCCGGCCGATGAGCCCCAGCCGTCACAGCCGGGGCAATCCGCCGAGACCATATTGGTGGTTGAGGACGACGAGCGGGTGCGGCGCCTGTCTGTCGAGGCTCTGCGGGATCTGGGCTACAGCGTCATTGAAGCAGGTGATGGCCGAGACGCCGTGAAGCTGCTGCAGTCGCGTCAGGACATTTCGCTGCTTTTCACCGATGTGGTCATGCCCAACATGACCGGGCGCGAACTGGCTGCGATCGCCAGGCAAATGCGACCGAACCTGAAGATCCTCTATACCAGCGGCTATACCCGCGATGCCACCATGCAAGACGGCATCCTTCAAGATGGCATCCAGCTGCTGGCGAAACCCTTCACCATGCAGGAACTGGCCGCAAGACTGCGGAATGTTCTGGACGCTTCCTAAGCGCCTGTTGGCACAGGCGCCATACTTTGACGGCAGCATGATGCGGCAAGCCCTTGCTGTCCTCATCCCCTGCTACCGCTGGGACGTTGTGCAATACCGCGGCTAGGTCAGAAGCTTGCCATCACCAAGCCCATGGCAGCTAGGCTGAAGGAGAGGATCAGGAAACCGACGACTGGAACGTGTGCACTCATGTTTTGCCTCCGCAAGCTTTCCTTGCTAACCAGAGGGGCAGCGCGGAGTTCCGAAAGCAGGCGGTATTTCCAACGAGTTTTCGATCGGAAATGGCGAAGACAAAAGACGAACTGCTGCTATTCTGCAGCCAGACCTTCTGCCTGCAGGCGCCACATGCGGTCGAAGAGATTTCCCTTCTTGCGCAGTTCCGCGGGCTTGCCATCTTCGACAATCTGGCCCTGCTCGACGACAATGACCCGGTCAAAGTTCGAGAGCGTCGACAAGCGGTGGGCGACCGCGATGACCGTGCGATCATGCATGAGCTCCACGATCGATCGCTGGATCTCCATCTCAGATTCCGTGTCGAGTGCCGAGGTCGCTTCGTCAAGGACAATGATCGGCGCGTCCTTGAGGAAGGCGCGGGCGATGCCGATCCGCTGCCTTTGTCCGCCAGACAACTTGGTGCCACGCTCACCGACAATTGTGTCATATCCTTCCGACAGTCCGTGGATGAACTTTTCGCAATGGGCTGCCTTGGCCGCCCTAAAGATTTCATCATCGGTCGCATCGGCCCGGGCAAACCGGATATTTTCCATGACCGTGCGGTGAAGCAGGGTTATCTCCTGCGGGACCACGGCCAGCGACTGGCGGAGACTATCCTGGGTGACTTCGTGTATGTTTTGCCCGTCGATCCAGATGCTGCCGGAATCGATGTCGTAGAGGCGCTGGAGAAGATGGACCAGCGTCGACTTGCCCGCTCCCGATGGGCCTACGATCCCCACCTTTTGTCCGGCCGGGATCTTGATATTGATGTCATGCAGGGCTTCGCCGGCCTTGCCATAGGAAAATACCACATTGCGGAACTCAACCGATCCGCCGCGGCGGGAAAGCACCGGCGCGTCATCGACGTCACGCACGGTCTGGCGCTGGCCGATCACCTTCAGCGTATCTTCGATGAAGCCGAAATGCTGTACGAGTTCGACGAGCGACAAGGCCATGTCGCGCGAGCCGTGCAGGATACGGAAGGTCAAGGCGCTGACGACCACCACTTCCCCCGGGGTGATGCTGGCCCTGCTCCACAGCAGCACAGCCCAGGTCAGCATGCCGCCTGCCAGCACCCATAGAGCAATATCGTGCATGAAGCGGGCGCGCTCGGTATACATCCAGCTGGCGCGCTGGGCATCGGCTTCGGCCGTGAACAGGTTGGAAAGGCGCTTCCTTTCGCGGGCATGGGCCGAGAATGCCTTGACCGACCACATATTGGAGATCACGTCCACGAGGTCGCCGGATGCTTGGTTTGCTTCTGCCGCAAAGGTCCGGTGCAGATGGCGGCCGCGCTCGCCGAACATGATCAGGCCGGTCATCAACAGGACAACAGCGACGGCAAGCGCACCCGTCATGCCCCAGTCGACGGTGGAAAAAACGATCAGGGCGCCGATGAAATCGATACAGGGCGGCGAAATGCGCCAAACAAGCGTGTTGACGAAAGCACCGAATGCGCCTGCCGTCGAGGTCAGCCTCTGGCCGAGCGAACCGGCAAGGTTCTCAGCAAAATAGCGGATCGGCTGGCCAGCCAGATAGTCGAACAGATCAAGACGCATCTTGACGCCGACGCCGACAGTGGCGCGGCATCCAAGCCAGCCGCTGCACCGCCAAAGCAGGCTTTCGGCCGCAATAAGGCCGATGAAGCCGGACAGGGCAATGAAGGCCGGCGTCGTATCGTGCTGCGAAGCCATGGCGTCTACCAAGAGCTTCATCATGTACTGCACTGCCACAGCGCAGGCGGCCGCAGTCGTCGCCATCACCATCAAGGTGGCGAACTGGCCGGGCCGCGTCTTGACGTAGTGCCAGATGAAGGCTTTAGGACCGGTCAGATAGTCCGGCCTGTCGACGTGATGGGGCTGAGCTTCGTTCGAGTGAGCGCCGGTCAAGCTAAGCATCGGCAAAGCTCCCAGCCTTGCGCGCAAGGTCCGACAAATGGCCATAGCGGCGCATTTCATCGAGCAGACGGTGATGAACCTGGCGCTCTCCGCCTGGACCCGGTGTCCCGAGCAGGCCCACTTCGCAGGTGCGGTCATTCTCCCAACCGGGATAATCCAGTACGGGATAAAGGCAGATCCCCTTGATCGGCACGCCGCGCCTCAAGGCATCCTCCACTTCGGAGCAGACATAATGCATCCAAGCCGGAGCAGCCGAACCTTCCGCACCGGTTTCGCTGATAACGAGCGGGCGCCGATAACGTTCATAAGCTTCCACCAGCATGTCTGAGAGGGGCCGATAGGAATGATGCCCCAGCGGGATGGTGGAGCCGCCGAGATACCATTGATTGTCCGGATAGAAGTTCAGGCCTATGAAATCGATATTGTCGATCCGTCCGCCGAGTTCCGGCTCCAGGCAACCGGTCAGCAGATCCGTCGCCTCGAACTGCGACAGGCGGTAATTCTCCGCTTCGGTCTGCCAGGCCTGGTCGCCGCTGCCGCCCGAAACATTGATCAATGGCTCTGCTGTGATGAAGCGTGCCTGCGGATCGACCTTGCGGATCTCATCTGTCGCCGCAATCGCTGCCCTGACCAGTTGCCGCTTTAGTTCGGCTCCACGACCGGTCGCGCAAGGGTTGATCTTTTCGGAATCGCCGCCGGCCCAGGCCCAGAAGGACATTTCATTGACCGGGCAATAGAGCCCGCTGCGCCCTGTTTCGCTGCGGATCAGTTCCGCTGCTGCCGCGGCGAAGCGGGAAAAGCTGCTGACGAATTCCGGCGACCAGATATCGAGATGATCCGGCCAGCCATAATGACACAGGTCCCAAATCACTTCGGTCTGGCATTCCGCTGCGCCGCGCAGCATAGGCAGGAAGCTCGACCAGTCGTATTGCCCCGGTGAAACTTCGATGAGGTGCCAGCGCAACCCGTCCCGGACCGTGGAGATTCCGCAGTTCTGCAGCTGCCGGTAATCGGAGCCTGCCAGGACGTCATGGGTCGTGGTTCTCAAGAGGTCCAGGCGGACCCCGTCGGCACGCCGATGGCTCGAGCATTCAAAACCGCCGAGGAAGAAACTGCGCAGCATGTCGTTGCTCATGCCAGGGCTCCGTCGAGTTCTTCCGCAGAAGCGGTCGACGCTGCAATCGTATAGCCTGAAGCCTTCGGCGTGAAGCGGGATAGTGCGTCAAAAAGCGATGGCATGATGGCCCCCCGTATGCTTTCCAAGGCGACGACGCCGGATTGGCTGCCGGAAGAATAGGATTTTGCTGCTGGACTGCTTGAAAGCCCGTCCATCAGAAGAAGCTTCGCCAACTCGGCGGCGGAGCTAGGTGGCTGACTGGCCAGGTGCCAGAGCCCCCATTCCTGATCGACCAGAAGATCCAGGGCTGCATGCGCGAGATCGGGCGCATAGGTCGCAGAAACGAGATCGGGCACGGTTTTGGCGCCCTTGTGGCTGGTCATCCAGCCCCGCTCCTGCTCTCCATCGGTGAACACCGGCGTCGTGCGCACAAGAAGGGCTCGCTCGTTGGCCTGGAAAATGGCTTGCTCCACGTCCCGGCGCCCCAAAGCCTCTTGCGTTTCAAGGTTAGGCGCTTCTGCCTCCGTCCAGGCATGCGCCCCGTTGATCGTGAACATCTGCACGGAAGAGATGGACATGAACTGAACCTTGGCACTGGCACAGGCGGCAGCCAGGGCTGTTTCCAATGCGCCTGTGACCGTACCGGTCGCGCCGGTGCCATTGACGATAACAGCCCATGGCCGCTCGGCCTCAAGGCGCGCTTTGAAGGCCAGCAGCTCCAGCGGCTCTTCCATCCGCAACGGCAAGCCAACCGGTCGCAAGCCGCGATGCCACGCGATCGTCGTCAGGCAATGAGCGAAAGAGCCGTCTGCCGAAAGGATAAACAAGGAACGCATCTGGTCGTAAGGCAGGGCGATCGACGGCTGGACGTAGAAACGCTGCTCCCGACGCCACCAGCCCGGCGCCTTGAGAACCGGATGATCGAAATTGCCGGTCTCGGCTATCTCTTTTGTTGCGCGGCCGATAGCGGTCCGCCGCGGCTGCGGCGAGCGTATGTCGTAGGCGCCCGGCTCGTAGTGCTGGTTGTTGAGCAGAAGAAGGCTGTTCCAGTCCTTCAACCCTAAAAGCGCCCAGACGGTGACGGCGCGGATATCGGCGCCCTCGGCCCGAAGCGCCTGCGCCGCATTCCAGACCTCGTGCAGCCACCGCAGTTGCTCGTCCCGGGTCGAGCCATGATGGCATTCGGTGGCGGCAAGCGGGCGCTTGTAACGGAGCCAGGCTTCCCTCAGCCGCGCCTGCGGCCCCGTTGCATCCGGCTCCATCGGCACCCGAACCGCTTCCAGGTCCGCGTAACGGTGACGGCCATTGCCGCCAAGGCCGATGCCCGGCGGTATGGCGCCACGCCGGTTCTCCAGGAAGCGGTCGCTCGTGAGATAATGGTTGATCCCGATCACGTCCGGCATGCAGGGATTGTCGACGAAAGCCTCAAGCTCGGCCTCGTCTATGCCATGACGGCAGAGGATTTCAAACCAGGGGTGATGCCGGTCGACCAGGCCATGCAGCAGGTCGAAGGTCAGCCAGCGACGCTGGTTCTCGTGTTCGGCCTGATAAGCCAGGGCCGGGGAGCTGAAGATCTTGCCGAGATCCTCCGTCTGGATCAACCTCGCGCCCGGCGTCACCTCTCGTATGGCACCCATGGCATCCGCGATGGCGCGGCACTGGTTGACCATCATTCTGGCAAAGGCATTCATGCTTTTGCGATGGGGATACCAGTGACCATAAAGACCGGAAAAGCGGGCCGTCGTCAGGGGTTCGTTGATGGGCGTGAAGTCGGTGACATGCGGACAGCGCCGCGCCACTTTTTGGGCATAGGCGGCGAACAGGGCCGGGAATTCCCGGTCCATAAGGCCCGTGAACGAAGGACCACTGCCGTGGTGCAGCAGGCCGAGGATCGGCCTGATCCCTAGATCGCTCATTCGCGCCAGGCGGCGATCATGCCAAGAGAAATCTACCTTCGAAGGCGAAGGGCAGACCTTCTCCCACAGCACCGGATAGCGCAGCGTGCGGATGCCCAGGGCGGCGATCCGATCCAGATCCTCCTCGCGATCCAGATGGCCGGTTTCAGCCACCTGGTCCCGCCAATCTTTCCTGATCCGGACAACTGAACATTCAACGCCGCCCCAGAGCTCCAGCTTGTCGGGCTGAGCCCTTGCGGTCATAAAGGCAGACCCGCAGGCGTGACGAAGTCGGCCGCATGACCATTGGCCTTGCCCAAACGCTCATCGCCCAAACTGTGATCGGCTGGAACTTCCGCCTGAATACGCTTGAACGTCGCCAGGGCCTGGCCCACCACCTGGTCCATATTGTAGTAGCGATAGGTGGCCAGCCGTCCGACGAACCAGACATCCGGCGTTTGCCGCGCCAGTTCGTCGTATTTGCGGAAACGCTCGGCATTTTCCGGGCGAGGGATGGGATAATAAGGATCGCCATCGGCAGCCGGATATTCGTATGTCAGGCTCGTTTTCGAATGCTGCTGGCCGGTCAGGTACTTGTATTCCGTTACACGCGTATAGTCGTGTTGCATCGGACAGTTCACTACCGCGACCGGCTGATGCCATTCCTTTTCGAGCGTCACATGCTCGAAGCTCAAGGAACGGTACGGCAGGCGCCCGAACCGGTATTCGAAGAATTCGTCGATCGGGCCGGTAAAGATCAGCCGCTTGAACTGAACCTCATCCACGACATCTGCATAATCCGTCTGCAGCATGATGTGGATGTTGGGGTGAGCCAGCATCTGCTCGAACATCTTCGTATAGCCGTTCAACGGCATGGCCTGATGCTGGTCGGTAAAATAGCGGTCGTCCCGGTTGGTACGGGTGGGAACCCGCGACGTCACGGACTTGTCGAGCTGCGACGGATCCACGCCCCATTGCTTCAGCGTATAGCCGCGGAAAAACTTCTCATACAGCTCGCGCCCGACCTGGCTGACCACGACGTCTTCCGAAGTCTTGATTTCCTCAACCGTTTCGGCCCGAGCTGCAAACCAGTCCGTTAGCTGTTCGGAGGTCAGGTCGAGGCCGTACAAACCGTTGATCGTATCGAGGTTGATCGGTATCGGCAGCTGCTTTCCGTCCACTTCTGCCAGCACCCGGTGCTCATAGGGCCGCCATTGGGTGAACCGCGACAGGTAGTCGAAGATCTGGTCGGAATTGGTGTGGAAGATATGCGGCCCATATTGGTGGATCAGCAGACCGGCCTCGTCGAACCGGTCGTAGGCATTGCCACCGATATGCGGGCGACGGTCGATGATGAGAACCTTTTCGCCCCGTTCCGTGGCCAAGCGCTCCGCCAGTACGCTGCCGGCAAAGCCGGCACCGACGATCAGCCAATCATACATTCACGCTCTCCCGACGGGCCGGCGCACGGATCTTCTCAACCGGCAGCATGACGCGGTCGATCGCTTCCCTCATGCGGTCCCAGGTCTTGTCCCAGGAGTTCTTGGAAAGATGCTCATCAACGGTCAAAAGCCAAGGCTGCTTCGGGCGAGACAAGAGCAGATCGCATTTGGAAATCATTTCTTCCGCCCCATCGGCTATTTCCACCAGCCCCATCTTGCCATAGGGCCTGACGACATCCTTGATCGGCGTCGAAACAACGGGAACGCCGGCGGCCAGGAATTCAGGCGTCTTGGTGGGGCTGATGAAACGGGTGGCTTCGTTCATGGCAAAAGGCATGATGCCGACATCCCAGCCCTTCAGATAGCGCGGCAGGTCGCGGTATTCGCGACCGCCCAGCCAATGCAGGTTGGAGCGCTGCGGCAGCGAGTTCGGGTCGATCTTGACGACGGGGCCGATCATCACGAACTGCCAGTCCGGCCGCAGGTCGGCAAGCTGACCGACAAGATCGATATCCATGCGCTCGTCGATGACGCCGAAGAAGCCAAGCCGCGGGCCCGGCAGGCTTGATTGGTCTTCAGCCTGATCGAGGGAGGCAAGGCGCGCCTTTCCGAAATGGCTGACATCTATGCTGCTGGGGAAACAGCGCACATTGTGATGACGGCCCTGCTTTGCCTCATAGAGGCTTTCGCCGCCGGTAAACACGATGTCGGCGCGCTCGAACAGCTCGCGTTCCAAGGCGAGAAGCGGAGCCGGAGCACCGCGAAATGCTGAGAGCTCGTCCATGTTGTCGTAGATGCAGACTTCCGGCCGCACATGACGGGAGAATTCCAGGGCCATCGGGGTATAGTACCAGAAGATCAACGGCCGGTCCGGCAGGGTCGCCAGCAGATCATCAAGCAGCTCCCGCTGGATGTTCACCACCTGCTCTCCCGACAATCCGTGCGGCAGAACCGGCACTCCGACAACCACACCTTCATCGGTCGTACGCAGGTCCAGACGCGGGGAACTTACGTCCTCAAAGACAGGTTCTTCCAGAAAATAAACGATGTCCGACTTGGCAGCGCGCGAAAGCAGATGCTGTGGTCTCTGATAAACAAAGTTCCAGCGAAGATGTGAAAAGCAGATGAGAAGGTTAGTGGATGCGGCAGGTATGTTTGGAATAAGGCTAGAGATTGCACGCATGAACGCTCCTTGCGGTGCCGATGTGATGACGATCTACATTGAAATGTTCTGCAGTAGGGCATGCTGCAAACCGGACTGAGAGGTGGAAGTTCCCGATCCGGTGATATTTATTGTCACGGCACGATACTGCCTATGTTAGAGGCATTTCTGTGCGTCCGCTTGGCCACTGGATGTGAACAGGCGTGACTTCGACAAGGCGGCCGGCGCTTCAACCCGACGCACCACCGGCACAGGTCATCGGGCATCAGTGCCGTTGATCCCCTTCTAAAGGACGTATCCGTGAGACTGTTTCGCGTGCTTCTGGCTGCTGTTTTCGCTTCGTCCGTGGCGGCAGTATCTCCTGACACTGTCGTTGCCGTTGACGTCGACAAAGGGAATACCAGCGAATGCCTGTTCAAGAGTAACGAGGAGGATGCCTCCCGGCAGCTTTGCATCCGGCGTGACAGCTACGGGCCGGATCTCTGCCATGTGATGGAATCCGCCGCCCTCGCCAATGCCGTGCCGCCTGAGTTTCTTGCCCGGCTCATCTGGCGCGAAAGCCTCTTCCAGGCTGATGCAGTCAGTCCCAAGGGCGCCGAGGGCATTGCCCAATTCATGCCGGAGACCGCACGGCGCAAGGGCCTTTCGAACACATTCAACGTGGTCGAGGCTCTTGCCGCCTCGTCGCGATATCTCAGCGACCTACGTCAGCGCTTCGGCAATCTTGGCCTCGCGGCAGCGGCCTATAATGCCGGTGAGGCGGGCCTCGACAACTTTCTCAGGACGGGCAGGCTTCCTATAGAAACGCGCGACTATGTGTTTGCAATTACCGGCTATCCAGCCGAGACCTGGCGTGACAAGCCGCCGGAGACCGCTGCTCCGCCACTGGACGCTTCTAAGTCCTTCCTAGACGGGTGCATCGAGCTTGCAGCAAGCCGCCGCCTCCGGGAGCCGATCCTGATGAATTCTGCGGACTGGGCGCCTTGGGGCGTGCAGTTGGCCGCTCATTACAATCCGAGCGTCGCCAGCCGCCTTTTCGTCAATGCGGTGGAGAAGCTTCCCCAGCCGCTGAATTCTGAACGAGCGCTGGTGGTGCGCCAGAAAAGCGGAAACTTTGGCCGTCGGACGCGCTATGCGGCACGGATCGGGCGGAGGACCCGGGTCGAAGCCACCAAGCTCTGCAGTCAGATCAAGGCAGCCGGCATCCCCTGTACGGTGTTCCGGAACTGATTGTTAGGCGGCGATATCTGATCTGCGTCAGGCGAGCCAAGGTTGGAACCATGGGGCCGAGATCCGGTTTGGGCAGCAAAGGAGAAACACCATGCTCACGCTCAAGCTCATCCGTCCCGCCCTTGCCTTCCTGCTGCTTTGCGCGCCGGTATCGCTTGCCCAGCAGGGCGGCACGCTGACGCCGGACACGTCCAGCTCCCAGGGGGTCAATTCCGGCGGCCCCCTGGGCAGCCAGGCGGTGGAGCGCCCGACCAATGCTATTCCCGACAGCGTTAAAAAGGGTGGCGAAGACTGCCAGAAGATGGCGAACACTGTGTCAGGCCAGCGGCCTGCGACATCCGGCGCGAACGAGCCCCAGCCCCAAATAAAATGCGAAGGGAAGTAAGGACCGCCCCTCCTGCAGGACGAATCTAGGCCGGGCTGCTGAGGCTCATGACGGCGCCATGCGGGAACATTTTCCGCGGCAGGCAGTTCTGCGAACAACATTCAAAAGGAGAAAGAATATGGCTGCCACAGACGCCCGCACGCTCTTCGTTACCGGCCTGAAAAACGCGCATGCCATGGAAAACCAAGCACTTTCCATCATGAAGCCGCAGTTGAGCCGGATTGAAAATTATCCGGAGGTTGCAGCCAAGCTGGAACAGCATATCCGCGAAACGGAAGGCCAGATCGCTCGTCTGGAAGAGCTGCTGACAAGCCTTGCCGAGGATCATTCCTCGTTGAAGGACATGGCGCTTTCGCTCACCGGCAGCATGGCCGCGTTGAGCCATACGGTTGCCGGCGACGAGATCATCAAGAATTCGCTGGCCAATTTCGCCTTCGAGAACTTCGAGATTGCCGCTTACAATTCACTGATCACCCTGGCGGAGTTCGGCAGTTTCTCGGCCATGACCGCGCCTCTGCAAGCCAATCTCGACGAGGAGATCGCCATGGCGAAATGGCTGGAAGACAATCTCCGTCCGCTGACGCTCAAGTTTGCCTCGCTCAAGCAGGCCGGCGAAACAGCCAAGGTCTGATCACGGAACTTCATCCAGAACCCGTACAATTACCTCCGATGCGAAGCGAGCTTCGCATCCGGAGGTAATTGCGTTTGAGCTCCAGGTCAGCGCCTGCCACCAAGGCCAGCAGAACCGGACGCGCAGGATGGCAGCAAAGGCTTCCGCTGTCGCCTGCCCGCGACCGTTAGACCCATCGGTGATGACGGCAGCGGCTTTACCGAGATCCCGTGACAATCGATTCTGATAATTTGGTAGCAAAGGGCTATGAGCCGCAAGCGGACAGGACGATCCTGAATCTTCGTCGAAGATACGCTTGTCCAGGTCCGCAATCTTGTTCTCAGACCGGAACCGATTACCTTCGAGCAGGTTCCATTGGAAGACAAGCGCTGGAACGTCTTCCTGAAAGACGCCGGCTGCGTCGTGTGTATCAGGCGGGAGGGATGTGATGATGAAGGACTTACCGGTTCAGGATTTTGCGATCTCGCTGGAAGCCATGACGGATGATGAGATCTTCATGACGATGGCGCAGCTGGAACGACGCAGCGAAACTGCCGAGGGAGACGCGCAAGAGGAAATCTTCGCCCGGATCGCCCTCACCGAAGATCTTATCGAGCAGCGATATCCTGGGCAGTCGCTGACGCCCTACCGCGCCTGGAAACAGCGCCAGCCTATTCTCTAGCCAAGCATACGCCAGCAGTGCCTATCCTTTTCAACGCCGAGCGGAGCGCTCCAATGACCGATGACAAGCACGACCAGAAGCCGCCTGAAGCCGGGACCGACGATGCGCGGTCGGCCGATACGAAGGAAAGCAGCAAGCAACGCCAGGAGGCGGTCGATAAGGCGGCGGAAATGACCTCCAAGGTTCTCAAGGACGAGAAGTAGCCGCGGGGTCCGCCCCCTTGAGGACCATGATCCCATGCTGGCGGTCTGCTAGCGTACACAGGGGAACGACGCTCGCTTCGCTCGGTTCGACTACCGGCAAAAGGAGCAGCGTCATGAGAAACGAGATAATTGATCTACCTTATGTGGTGACCTGGCACATGCCGGTGCGCATCCGGGCAGGATTGGGACTTGCCGAGAATGTCCGTGGTCCGGAAGAAGCCCTGCACTGCCTCACCTATCGGTGGCCAGCTTCCGAGGGGAGCTGTTTCGATGCCGCCCGCCGCAAATGCGTTCTGGCACTAGAGAAGCGGGCTGCCTGTGAAGACGCGCGCGACATCTTTGTTTCTGCGGCTATAGAAGCACGCATGCTGGCCTGACTGGCCAGCGATCCCGACGACCGAGGCATCTGGCCGGTCAAGCGGCGCCTCCTAAGGACGCAGGCATCAAGTCTGCAGATGATCCTTACCACACTTTGACGCGGAAGACTGCCAGCCACTCGGGTTCGGTTGCAATGATCTCTGATGGACGATATGGAACCGCGCTCTTACGAACTTTTTGTCGTCGCTGATGTTAGCCGTGAGATAACCGCTTCCCATTGAAGATTGGCTCTTCGGGAAGGTGCTATGCCGGAAACGGCTCCACGGGAGATCATGCGTGCAGGGCCTGAAAATCATGATTGCGGGACCTTCTGACTTCCTGCCGGAAACAGTGCGTCAGGCTTGGCTTTCCGCCGGCATAGAACTTCTCGGGCCCTTTCCGGTCGCAAGCATCGACAGGAACCAGGCGCTCCACTCCAACGGGGTGGTCATCGACATATCAGAAAGCCCGGATGGGGTGTTCGCTCTTTCAGAAAATCTGGAAACCTGGCACGTCCCATTTCTCTACGCTTTGCCGGAAGGATCTTATTCGGCACGTACCGGCCCCTACATCCTCAATGACGTGGCAGATGATATCCAGGCGATCGTCAATTCGCTCCTCAGCGATTACGACATCGGCGTCCGCCACTAGCGGCTGGCGTCACTTGCAGCCATCTCCATTGCTGCACGGTGGCGGATCAACGTCCATTCAACCTACATCCAAATCAAAGGTTGCGTCACTCCTTTACGCTCGGTCTGACAACGTACCGTTCGATAGTGGAGCCTCGCGTGGACCTGGCTCCTCTGAATGAAAATGCAAGCAGCGTTCTCTTCGCCGGTTCATCTTCGCTTCGCGAGACGATTACGTCGTCAAGTATCATTTTTCCAACTGGCTTACGTACGCTGGCGGACAAAGCGAGATTATCACTGAGAAAATAGTATCTTGATGCAACTCACTGATGTGTCGAGAAGAAAAATGACAGGTAAACTGCCAGACAGCACGGTCTTGCTTCTCGAAGATCAGGCACTGATTGCCATCTATGTGGAGGAACTTCTCCACCAGGCCGGATTCGACCGTGTCAATACGGTTGCGTCCTGCTCCGACGCAGAGAGATGGCTTGAAGGAAACACGCCTGGGTTCGCTATCATCGAAACGAGGCTGCGGGACGGGAAAAGCGACGCTATCGCTTCCCTGCTGGAGCGGCGCAAAATACCCTATGTGGTGCACACCGCAGATGGTCACGGCAGTGTCAGCGCTTTCGGAAAGCAGAGAAGTCGCTGCTGGCTTTCCAAACCCTGTGATGCGGATGATTTTTTGGCAGCAATCAGCAAATGCATGCCTAAGGCGCCAGCTACTAACCAGCCGAATATGCAAGTGGAATATCTCAGCTGTCGAGCGGAATCCGGGTTAAACTAGCCAGCTAAGCATCGATACATACGTCCTGCTTAATCCAGTTGGTCCGCCAGCATCTTGCGGCCGCGGCTAATGCGGCTCTTCACCGTCCCGATCGGGCATTTGCAGGTTTCCGAAGCGGCTTCGTAGCTTTGGCCTTGCAGCAGAACCACATCCATGGCTTCGCGATAGCGCGGTGGGAGCGTGTTGAAGGCGCGCTGAAATTCGTCCATGCGCACGGCCCATTCCTGTGGCGCGTTGACCGACGGCCGCTGAGATACACAGTCGTCGTCTCCCACCCTTAGCCTCTTGCGGCTCTGGTAGCGGGTGCAGAAGGCATTCTTGGTGATGGTGAAGAGCCAGGATTTGAGGCTGGTGCCCTCGTGAAACTTATCGAGATTGGCCAGTGCCTTGCTGACCGCCTCCTGAACCAGATCATCGGCATCGGCCGGATCTCGCTCGAACCGTCGTGCAAAGGCTCTGATGGCAGGCAGCAGATCGACCAGTTCATTCTCCAGCCGAGCTTGACGGGACAGTTGAGACATTGCGGCACCTCTCTAGCACTGCCTCAGAACCAGACTTTGGTCTGATTGTTCCTTGCCTATTTGATATTCATCAAAATCAACATTACCCGCAGCACTCGGCATAGCCGAAGCTAAACACAGCGCCTGCTAATTAGAGGGTGCCGGCGCTGCCGGGTTCTGCGGATCGCGGACAGCCGGCGTGGCGTGGTCGCCTTCAGCACCTGGCTGATCCCTGTCCGGGATCATGGCGAGAATGCCGGCAATCACCACAATGGCTGCCGCCAACACGATCAACACGCGTCTGTTCATGTTTGCTCCTCCTACTCACTGCAAAGCCGGCTCCGCCGTATAAGACGTGCGGGCCGGCTCACCGAATTCGCGGCGCTCGTCAGGCTGGCTGGGCCGGCCCCTTCTGGTCGCTTTTCGCGTCGGAACCTTGCTGGTCTTCTTTCTTTTCGGCGCGCTTGAGTTCGTTATCGATAGTCTCGCGCGAGCCTTCGGCCGGATCTTTATCCTGGGGATCTGCCATGTCCATTCTCCTGTCGTTGCTCCTACCCAACAGATGCGCGTCGAAGATGTTCCCGCACCAGATGCGGGGTCATACACAGCCTACCTCGAGAGGGAACGAGCCGATTTGCACATGTGCTCACGTCAAAAGGCGCCGGCCTGAAGCCGACGCCTTTGCTTGATCTTCAGCCGCCCTTAAACGGCATCATCGACTGGTTCAGTGGGCGGGGTTGGCCGACGAACCCTTGCTGTCGCCGCGCTGAAGGTTCTTGGCTTCCTCGGCAATCCGATCGCGCGCTATGTCGTGGACTTCGGCGGCCACGGATACGGCCTTGCCGTAGACATCAGTCGCCAGGCCTTCCGCCTTGTCGAAGGTCTTCGACGCCTGTGCCGACAGGCGGTCCTTGACGTCGTCGGCCATGGCGCCGACCACTTCATCTTCCTGGCGAGTATGGGGCAGGGCGGCGCCGATCGCAGCACCGACGGCGAATGCCAAGGCTCCGCCGACCAGCGGCTGATCCTTGAAATGCTTGATGATGCTGTCGTTCAGGGCCGATCCCATATCCATGGAGCTGCGGCCCGCGCCGGTTGCTGCATCGCGCATGCGGCCGGCTGAAACGCTGACCGTATCGGTCACCTGCTGCCAGGTCTTCGACACCCATCCGGAAGCATCGTCGAAGAGCTTTCCGGCTTCGTCGCGGATGTCATGGATCTGCTGGCCGGACGCATCGGCAAAGCCCCGGAAGGTCTTGCCACTCTCGTCCATGAAGTGGCCGGCACGGCGGCCGGTTTCGTCCGTCAGGGCTCGGAATCGCTTGCCGGTGCTGTCGGCGAAGTGGCTGTAGCGGCTTGCGCCATCCGATTGGATTGGACCGGTACGTCGAACCTGTCCCTGCACGGGAGCGAGCGGATATTCCGTTTCCTGCACTTCGGCATAGGAAGCAGTCGTGTGCTTCGGTCCAGCCATCAACCATGCCAGGCTGACTCCCATCAGCGCCATCGGGATGGGGTTGTTCTTCAGCGCATTGCCGAGATTGGCAACATATTCGCCGCCACCGCTCGACTTGGCATAGGCAAGCGCCTCATCGACCATCTGGCCCGGCGACATGCGCTGCTGGATCGCGTCGATCCGCTCTTCGATGCGTCGACGGTCCTGTTCGATCTCGCGCTCAATTGCGGCGGAGCTCGTGTTTTCAGATGTATGGGCCATTATGTTCTCTCCTTGATCATCTGCGCATCGCGCCGCAGGGACGCGGAGGTGCGGTCAAGCTTCAGGTTGTCACCGCGCAGGGCGGCCAGTCCGCGGGAAATCATTCCCCAAGCCAACAAGGCGACCACCACACCGACAATCACCGCAGAAAGTGCGTTGGCGCTCGGTTCTGTCATGCCCTGATGCACGAAAAATGCAGTCAAAGCGCTGACAAGTGCCGCCAGGAGGACGCCGACGGCGGCAATCGCAAAGACCAGCCCGGCCGCGAAGGCCTCTATACCAGTCAGAGCATGCGACATCTTCTCGGAAGCTTCGGTCTTGGCAAGGTTGATCTCCTTGCGAAACAGCCCGGAAATATCCGAAACCAATCCGGTGACGAGTTCCGACAGGGATGCATTCTCAGCCGTATTAGCCATTGACCGGGCCCTCCGTCGCTGACTGGCTTGTGGACGTGAAGCTGGACGATGCCTGAGCATCGCCGAATGTGGCGGTACGCGGCGAAGCCGAAGCCGTCGGTTGCGTCGATGTGCTGGCGCCTGTCGAAGCAGTTCTGTTCGCACCCTGCGAAGTGGCCGTGTCAGCCGACTTGCCATGGTAGCGATGCGAAGATGCTGTCAGGAAGCGGCTCGCAGCCAGGCCGGCAATGGCGGCTACGCCGAGGAAGGCGAAAGGCTGCTTGCGGCCGAAATCTTCGGCCATTCCGGCAATGTCGCCGATATCGCGGCCCTTGATGTCTTCGGAAAACTTGCGGACGCTGGAACCGAGTGTCTTGGCGAGATTGCCGATCTGGGCCTGGTCACCCTGTTGCAGCTCGCCGCCGACCTTTTCCATGGCCGCTGCAATGCCGCTCATCTGCTCGGCCAGGAAGTTCTTCTGGCTTCCGGCCATGTCGAGAGCCTTGTCGGTCGCCTGGCTCATGCCGTCCTTGGCGGTCTGCTGGACGGTGCGCAGGTCTTCTGATACCTTGTTCCGGATGTCGATCGTGGCAGGCTTCTGCGCCGAGGCCTGCTTGTTCTGGCTGTCGCCGGTAGAGCCCGAAGACGGTGTCTGCGGCGCTGCCTGTGGCGATGTCTGCTCTTTGAAAGAAGGGTAGCTGGAGGACGTTGTCCCCGTGCTGCTCTGACCCATATCTCGTTCAGTCATGGAACTCTCCAGGAATGTGAGGACGATCATACTGCGACGGTTCGCAACGATCTGATTATCAACACAAACTAAAACAGTTTGTTCCTCAGCAAGACCGGAAGATTGCGTTTCAGCCCCTGTTCCGCGGCAGAATCATGCAAAGCATGTTCCCCGGCTTGCGGCGGCAAAATCAATGACCCCGCGAATGGGCTGCGGCGGCCCCGCCCGGAAGGGCGAAACCGGTTTTGGTGAACCAGCCATTTGCAAACGGCCGGTTCAAGGCAGTGGATGCTAGTGGCTGGATGGCCGCGAAGAGGCCACCGTTCCGGTTCCCGTCGCACCTGTTCCCGCTGCGGCCGTTCCAGTCCCGCCTCCGGATGCAGCACCTGCCGATGTCGACCGCATGTCCGGCAACCGCTTCACCGCGGCTTGTGCGACATTGCGGGCTGCATTGATGCCACCCGGGAAGCCGCTCCGGTCACCGTAGTTGCGCGCCGGCGCCTGCGGACGTGCATGCCGAACCTTGGTTGCCTGGTAAGCGATGACATCGAGAACAGTAATGCCGATCACCATGGCCAGAGCGACGCCGACATTATCACGCTTGTGATTATCGGGCCGCAGCGCGGCTGCCAAGGTCGCGATGTCGAGGCCGTCGCCGGCGACCCGGCTGAGGAGCCCTGCCTGCTTGTCAACGGAGAGCGTCAGCATGCCGGCGCCGATCTCGCGTGCGCCATAGGCACGGATCAGGTTTTCCTTGCCGCGCATGCCCAACAGGTTGGCGATGCGATCGGGAGCAATCAGCTCCGCCAGGCCGAGGCCGATGCTGAACCAGCCGAGACCGCGGGCCAGTGCGTCGGACGTTCCGAGCGAACTGGGCCCTGATCTGATGACTTTCGGATCGCCCTCTGAGCGTGTCATGTTGGATAGGAATGTCATGGTTGCACCTTTTCTTTAAGGTTTCAGGCGTCAAGGCTTGAGAACGACTTTGATGCAGCTGTCCTGCTTGTCGCGGAACACCTTGTACATTTCCGGTCCCTCTTCGAGACCGACAGTATGGGTGATGACGAAGGAAGGATCGATCTGCCCTTCCTCGATCCGGCGCAGCAGATCGTCGGTCCAGCGCTTGACATGGGTCTGCCCCATCCTGAAGGTCAGGCCCTTGTTCATGGCCGGGCCCATCGGGATCTTGTCGACAAGCCCGCTGTAAACGCCCGGGATCGAAATGATGCCGGCCGGCCGGCAAACATAGATCATTTCTCGCAGCACATGCGGACGATCGTTCTCCATCATCATCATCTGCTTGGCTCGGTCGTAGAGCGTATCGGGCTGGCCCATCGAGACATGGCTTTCCAAGCCCACGGCATCGATGCATTTTTCCGGGCCCTTGTTGTTGGTCAGCTCATTGAGCCGCTCGACAACGCTTTCCTCGCTGAAGTTGATGGTGATGGCGCCGCCGGCTGCTGCCATGGACAGTCGTTCCGGCAGGCAATCGATGGCGATGACCTGCTTGGCGCCAAGCAGGACGGCACTGCGGATGGCCATCTGGCCGACTGGTCCGCATCCCCATATGGCGACCGTATCGGTGGCTTCGATGTCGCATTGCGCGGCAGCCTGCCAGCCGGTCGGAAAGATGTCGCCGAGGAAAAGGACTTGCTCGTCGCTCAGAGTGCTCGGCACCTTGATATGTGTCTTATCGGCGAAGGGAACTCGCACATATTCCGCCTGGCCGCCTGGATAACCGCCGGTGAGATGGGTGTAACCGAACAGGCCGGCCGTGGTGTGGCCAAATGCTTTATCCGCCATATCCTTGTTGCGGTTCGAACGCTCGCAAACGGAAAAGTTGCCGCGCTTGCATTGGTCGCATTCGCCGCAGTTGATCGTGAAGGGGACGACGATCCGGTCGCCCTTCTTGAGGCTGCCGTTGATTTCGGAACCGGTCTCGACCACTTCACCCATCATTTCATGACCCATAATGTCACCCGGCATCATCGCTGGAATGAAGTTATGGAACAGGTGCAGGTCGGAGCCGCAAATCGCGCAGCTCGTGACCTTGATGATTGCATCCCGCGGATGCTCGATTTCCGGATCGGAAACCGTGTCACATCGAATGTCTTCTTTACCGTGCCAGACCAGAGCCCGCATGATTATCTCCCGTTCTTATCAACTTGCCGTCTGTTCGTGTCGTAGGGTCGAGGCCCGTGCCGCTTCGACGAAAGCGGACAGGGTGCGACTAAGGGACATGGTTGGAACCCCGAAGATTCGATAAAGTTTCATTATGGACGGGCGCAGATCAGGCATACCCGCTCATCATCGTAATTGTCAGACAACGGGAGGCACGCAGAAGAAGGTGATTTGTCCGGCTGCAAGATTTTTCCGAGAACTTGTCATGACTAAACTAGTTCAACACCGCTCTCATGGAAGAAGACTGAGCCTCTCGGTAAAATCTTCCTTCGTTCACCATTGGCCGGAACTCTCGTTTGCTGGCGCTGTTCGGCGCGCTGGCGGGCAAAAGGAGAAACTCCATGAATAGAAGGAATATTCTACTCGGAATCGCGGCGGCGAGCGTCCTGCCCATGTCCGGGACCATGTCGGGCGTTGCATTGGCTCAGACTTCCGGGATCGAGAGAGCCAAACTGGAAGCGCTTATGGGCGGCGATTACGCGACGGCAACCAGTCGACTAGCGGCTAGGAAAGCCAAAAATCGCCTGGTCAGAACATTCGCCGAGCTGGAGATTACCGAGCAGGCGGCTGTTGCCAAAGCCTTTGGTTCCCGACCGGGTGCTGCAGGTCTTAGCCGTCGTCATGCCATGCTTGTCGAGAAGCTGGCGGCCGTGGATGGTCCGACCTTCGACATGATGTATATCAACGGCCAGATCCAGGGTCACGAGGAGCTTCTGGCGATCCATAAGCGATACGCGAGAACCGGCAGTGATCCCATGGCGCGTGGAGCTTCGATCGTCGGCGTGCCAAGCATCCAGAGTCATCTCGTCATGCTCCGCGGCATCCAGAGCATGCTGAGCTAACCAAGGCTGAAAACGTCTATCAATGGGGTCCGCGGGCGGACCCCATTTCCGTATGCAGATCTACGGAACTTCTTCGTGTGATGGCGGTTGGAGCCGATTGCACCAACGGGACATAAGGGGATGCAGATGATCGACATGACTGTAAACGGTGAACTGCTGCATCTCGACGTGCCGGACGACATGCCGCTGCTTTGGGCGCTGCGCGACGTCGCCGGCCTTACCGGCACCAAGTTCGGCTGCGGCATTGCCCAATGCGGCGCCTGCACGGTTCATGTGGATGGCAAGCCGGTTCGCTCCTGCGTCATGCCGGTCGGCGCGGTCGGCAACCGGCCAGTCACGACTGTCGAAGGCGTATCCGAGACCCCGGTCGGCAAGAAAGTTCAGGAAGCCTGGCTCGACCTGGAAGTGGTCCAGTGTGGCTACTGTCAGTCCGGCCAGATCATGTCGGCCGCAGCCCTGCTCGGGCGCAATCCCGATCCCGACGATGCCGCCATCGACGCCGCCATGGCCGGCAATGTCTGTCGGTGCGGCACCTATCCGCGCATCCGCGCGGCCATCAAGCAAGCGGCAACGGCGTGAGGACGGGACGATGATGACAAATCCGCACGGTCCCGCCTATGGACTTCTTGAATCCACCGACCTCACCGTTTCCTCCCGCCGACGCTTCCTGCAGGGAACCGGCCTTCTGATGGGCTTTGTCTGGCTCGGCCGCAGAAAGGCCTTTGCGGCGGGCGAAGAGCCCAGCCTCAAGGTGATCGGCGGCGGTGGCGAAGACACCGGCAATGCCTTTGAAGGCTTCGCGCCGGGCGGCTTCATCCGCATCGGGCGCGACGGAAGCATTACCTTCGTCATTCCCAGCACGGAAATGGGCCAGGGCATCTATACCGGGGAAGCCATGCTTCTGGCCGAGGAGCTCGAAGTGGGGCTCGACCAGGTGCGGATCATGCCCGCGCCGCCGAACGAGGAGCTCTACCGCCAGCCGATCCTGAAATCCCAGGCAACCGGCGGCTCGACATCCATCCGTGGCGCCTGGGTCCCCATGCGGCAGGCGGGTGCTGCGGCACGCACCATGCTGATCGGCGCCGCCGCTGCCGAATGGGCAGTTCCGTCGGAGGAATGTCGCGCCGAACGGGCGGTCATTACCCACATCCCCTCCGGCCGGACGCTGACTTATGCGGCGCTTGCGGACGCGTCCATTCGGCAGCCGGTGCCGCAGGATGTGCCGCTGAAGGATCCCAAGGATTTCAAGCTGATCGGCAAGAACACACGCCGCGTCGATACCCCGAGCAAAGTCGACGGCAGCGCCCAGTATGGGATAGACGTCAAGGTTGAGGGCATGAAGATCGCGGCGATCTCCATCTGTCCAGTGCCGGACGGCAAGCTGGTAGCGGTGGACGACAGCCAGGCTCGCAAGATCAAGGGCGTCGTCGACGTGATCAAGATCCACAATGCCGTTGCCGTGACCGGCGATCATTTCTGGGCGGCGCGCCAAGGCTTGGCGGCCCTCAAGATCGAATGGGACTACGGCGCCAAGGCTTCCCTTTCCTCCGACAGCATCTGGGCCGACCTCAAGCAGGCATCCGAAACCGGCAAGCCGGTCATGGGTCGCAGCGAAGGCGATGCCGACGCCAAGATGGCATCGGCGGCAAAACGCGTGGACGCGGTTTATGAGCTGCCGCTTCTGGCGCATGCCACGATGGAGCCGATCAACACCACCGTTCACGTGCGGCCCGATGCCTGCGAGATCTGGCTCGGCACTCAGGCCCCGACTGCCGTCCAGCAGGTCGCCGCGCAAGTCTCCGGCCTGCCGCCGGAAAAGGTCATCGTCCACAACCACCTGATCGGCGGCGGCTTCGGGCGCCGGCTGGTTGCGGACTCGGTGCAGCAGGCCGTGGAATTCGCCAAGCAGGTGAGCTATCCGATCAAGATCATCTGGACGCGCGAGCAGGATCTCCAGCACGATCTCTTCCGTCCCGCCTATTACGACCGCATCTCGGCAGGGCTTGGGGCCGACGGTTTTCCCGTCGCCTGGACCGACCGAACTACCGGTGGATCGGTGCTGGGTTCCTATCTTCCGACCGGCCTGCCGGAGGGCGTGCTGGATTCCGACGCCATCGAAGGTGCCGCGCAGCCGCCTTACGCCCTGCCCTCCATTCGGGTCGATTGGATCCGCAAGGATCCGCCGATCAAGGTCAACTGGTGGCGCGGGGTGGGCCCGACCCATAACGTCTTCGTCGTCGAGAGCTTCATGGACGAACTCGCCCATGCGGTCGGCAAAGACCCGCTGGAATACCGGCGGGTGCTTCTGAAAGACAACCCACGCGCGCTTGGCGTGCTCAATCTTGCAGCCGAAAAGGCCGGATGGGGGAGCCCGCTGCCGGAGCGCACCGGACGCGGCATCTCGCTGCACGATTCCTTCGGAAGCTATCTCGCAACCGTGGTCGAGACGTCCGTGACGCCTGCCGGGCAGATCAAGCTCAAGCGCATCGTTGCCGCGGTCGATTGCGGCTTCAACATTCTTCCCGACACGATCAAGGCACAGATCGAGGGCGGCATGATCTTCGGGCTTTCCGCGGCCATGTATAACGGCATCACCTTCAAGGACGGTCAGGTGGAACAAAGCAATTTCCACGACTACCGCCAGATGCGGATCAACGAAGTACCGCCATTCGAGGTTCATATCATTCCGAGCACGGAAGGTCCGGGCGGTATTGGTGAATCCGGCACGGTTTCGGCTGCTCCGGCACTCGGTAACGCGATCTTTGCCGCAACCGGCAAACGGCTGCGCCGCCTGCCGTTCTCGCGGGAGGAATTGCAGGCTCCAGACATCGCCAAGCAGACATTGGGCATGGTGCCGCCTGTCGCTCTGGGTGTCGCGATTGCAGCCTCTTTAGGCGATGCGGAAACCGGTGGCTCATCGGGACATCAATCGCAGCCGGCCGAGGTCTGATCAATGAAGCGTTCTATCAAGATCCTCGCGGCGCTCGTGCTTGTCGCCGTCCTTGCCGCTGCCGCCTTCTTCTTTCTTCCGGCCGGCCTTGATGAAGTGACCGCCAGCAGCAACCAGCCGAAGGGCCAGGAACTGATCGAGCGGGGGCGTTATCTCGCGACCGCGGGCGACTGCATCGCCTGTCACTCGGTCGCCGGCGGCGGCGCTTATGCGGGTGGACTTGCCTTCAAGCTGCCCTTCGGCACCATCTATTCCTCCAACATCACGCCCGACAAGGAAACCGGCATCGGCGACTGGAGCGATGCCGAATTCGTGCGCGCCATGCGCCACGGCGTCGGCAAGAACGGCGAGGATCTTTATCCGGCATTCCCCTATACATCCTATGCGCTGATGAGCACGGACGACATGCTGGCCGTCAAGGCCTACCTGTTCAGCCTGCCGGCCGTGCGAGCGCAGACAGCCGAAAACTCCCTGTCATTCCCCTACAATCAGCGTTACCTGATGCGCGCCTGGAAGCTTCTCTTCCTGCCGAAGGAAACCTATCAGGCCGAGGCCAAGCAGAGCGAGGAGTGGAATAGGGGTGCCTATCTGGTCGAAGCTCTCGGCCATTGCGGCGAATGTCATACGCCGCGCAATCTCATGTACGGGCTCGATAGCGGCAAGAAGTTCGCAGGTGCCGTGACCCAGGGCTGGAAGGCCTATAACATCACCTCCGACAAGGACGGCGGCATCGGCAATTGGTCCGTCGAGGAGTTGACGTCCTACCTGCACACGGGCCATGCCGAGGGCCGCGGCGCGGCAACCGGGAGCATGGCCGAAGCAATCGACCTCAGCCTGCGGCACCTGACGGAGCAGGATATCCGCAGCATGGCCGTTTACCTGAAGACGATCCCGCCACAGCCGACGGATGCGGCCGCCAAGGTGGATCCCAATCCGCCGCTGATGGCCGCATCGCAGGCCTACGCGCCGGCCGCGCAGGAGACGGCAGACCGGTCGCTCGGCCTGACCATATTTGAAAGCGCCTGCGCCAGCTGCCATGCCTGGAATGGCGAGGGTCAGCAGTCACCCTATGCCGCATTGCGCGGCAGCCAGACCGTCAATGATCCCGACGGCACAAACCTCGTGCAGGTCATTCTCCAGGGCTCGCACATGACGACGCCCCAAGGCAGCGCCTTCATGCCGGCCTTTGCGGATGCCTATTCCGATGTCGAAATCGCAGCCCTCAGCAATTATGTGCTCGGCCATTTCGGCAACAAGAAAGCATCCGTGACCCCCGAAGATGTTGCGGCGGCGCGCAACCCGTCGCAGTGACTATTGCGCCGGCCGAGGCGCAATGACGCTTCGGCCGGAACAGTGCAGGCAGCCACCCGCGAAAGGATTAACGTGCCGCCCTTGGCCGGCGCAGCCCCTGCGGGCCGCCGGTAGCTCCTGCAATCTAACGAATGTCGGCAACTTTTTCCTTCCGCATTGGTTTAGTGGGCTGTCTCCTCATCTTCGGAAGGTTTCCCCTTGACCAAGCTCATGTTCGGCCCTGCCCTTTCCAATGCCGGTGTCACTTTTCGTCTCTGGGCTCCCAAGCATGAGCGTGTTTCGCTGAAGATCGAAGGCAGCGAACTGCGCGACATGCAGGCGGTCGATGAAGGATGGCACCAATGCGAAGTTGCCGGTGCCGGTGCCGGCACGCTCTACAGCTTTGTCGTGCCGGATGGGCTGGAAGTTCCAGACCCCGGTTCGCGCTTCCAGCCGCAGGACGTCCATGGGCCGAGCGAGGTGATCGACCCCGCCGCTTATCACTGGGAGACCGAAAGCTGGCAGGGACGCCCCTGGGAAGAGATCGTCCTTTATGAACTGCATCTTGGTTCGTTCACGGAAAAGGGCGGCTTTCGTGCGGCGATCGAGCGGCTCGACCATCTGAAGGCACTCGGCGTCACGGGCATCCAGATCATGCCGATCAGCGACTTCCCCGGCGGCTATAACTGGGGCTATGACGGCGTTCTGCCTTATGCCCCCGACAGCAGCTATGGACGTCCGGAAGACCTGATGGCGCTGGTGGACGCAGCCCATGCGCGCGGCATCTGCGTCTTCCTCGACGTCGTCTACAATCACTTCGGGCCCGACGGCAATTACATGCCGAACTATGCGCCGCTGTTTACCGAGCATCACAAGACGCCCTGGGGCAATGGCATCAATTACGACGGCGAAGGCTCAAAGCCCGTCCGGGAGTTCGCCATCCAGAACGCGATCTACTGGATCACGGAGTTCCAACTGGATGGGCTGCGTCTCGATGCCGTCCATGCCATCAAGGACGACAGCGAGGAACATCTTCTGCATGAGCTGGCGCGGCGTGTGCGCGAGGTTGCCGGCAGCCGGCATGTGCATCTTGTCGTTGAAAACGAGGACAACAATAGCGATCTCCTCATGCGCAACGAGGCTGGCAAGGCCTCGCTGTTTACCGCCCAATGGAATGACGACGTGCACCATGTGCTGCATATCGCCGCGACGGAGGAAACCTTCGGCTATTATGCCGATTATGCCGACGATGCCGGCAAGGTCGGCCGGGCGCTGGCGGAAGGTTTTGTCTTCCAGGGCGAGCACATGCCCTATCGCGGCGAAGAACGCGGCAAGCCAAGTGCCGACCTGCCGCCGACCGCCTTTATTTCCTTCATCCAGAACCACGACCAGATCGGCAACCGGGCATTGGGCGACCGCATGATCACCTACCGTCCCGTCGAAGCCATCAAGGCCGTGACGGCCCTATACCTGCTCGCGCCGCAGATCCCCATGCTGTTCATGGGCGAGGAATGGGGCGCGACGGAACCCTTTCCCTATTTCTGCGACTTCAACGAAGACCTGAACGAGAAGGTAAGGAAAGGCCGGCGCGAGGAGCTATCGCGACTGCCGGGCTTCGATGCCGACGACCTCCTTGATCCGACCGCCCGGTCCACCTTCGAATCCGCCAAGCTGGACTGGTCGAAGCTGAACAACGCGGCTTGCGCCGAAGTGCTCGATTTCTACAAAACTCTTCTCGACATCCGGCACCGAGACATCGTGCCCCTGCTGAAGGGTGTGGGTGGCAAAAGCGGACGTTTCCGCTCGCAGGGAAATGCCATTGCCGTGGACTGGCTTTTGGCAGGGGGCGCCCAGCTCCACCTCCTGGCTAATCTTTCACAGGAACCGGCATCGGTTGGTGCGCAGGCTCCCGGCACCGAGAACATCTTCTCTCTTGGCGGTGTGAGTGGTGACATTCTCGCTCCCTGGTCGGTGATCTGGAGCATCAGCCGAGCTTGAGGTTGGCGTAGACTGCAAAATCAAAGGCTCAGAAAAGGCATTCACCATGAAATCCGCAGACCTTGACGATTTCGCTCGCGAACACGGCATCAGCCTCACCCGGCCTAGCCCCGACAGCGGGGAAGTGCCGATCTCGGACGAGGCCAAGCGGAAAGTGCTGGATGCGCTGGGCGTGAATGTGCCGGTGAAGGCGGGCGCCAGCACTTCGAGCGAGGCTGTCTCGGGCAAGACAATAACGAAGAAGACGGCGAAGAAGAAGATCGCCCAGTCCTACCTGCCGGAGTTTCTGGGAAACAGCCGCATCTGGGGGATAAGCCTGCAGCTTTACGAGCTGCGCTCGGCCCGCAATTGGGGGATCGGCGATTTTGAGGATCTCTCAGCCATGGCCAATCTGGTCGGGTCGCTCGGGGCGGACTTCATCGGCCTCAATCCGCTGCATGCCCCTTTTCTCGCCGACCCGAACCGCTGCAGCCCCTATGAACCGTCGAATCGCCAGCAACTCAATCCGCTCTATATCGCCGTCGACAAGGTGCCGGGCTTTGCAAGCAATGATGCGCTCGAAAAGACGCTGGAAGAGCTGCGCGGGACAGAACTGGTCGACTATACAAGGGTCGCTCAAGCCAAGCTGACGGCGCTTCGCGAGATTTGGAAGGGTTGGATGAAGGCTTCAACGGATGACCCTGACTACGCGAGTGAGGACTTCGAGGCCTTCATCCTGCAAGGCGGCGATGTCTTGCGCCTTCACGCACTCTTCGAAATCATTTCCGCTTCGATGGGCGAGCGCGGCACCGGAACCGGCTGGCAAGCCTGGCCGGAGGATTTTCAGGCGCCCGACAGCCCGACGGTCAAAGATTTCGCGGCCGAGAATGCTGACGAAATCCGCTTTCATATGTGGCTGCAGTGGCTGGCACATCGGCAACTCACCCAAGCGGCCGAGCGGGCGCGCAAAGCGGGATTGCGGGTCGGGCTTTATCTTGATCTTGCCGTCGGCGAGGCGGTCGACGGTTCCGCGACCTGGAGCGAGCGCGAC
Organism: Rhizobium deserti; assembly: GCF_004358025.1. Lineage (GTDB taxonomy): Bacteria > Pseudomonadota > Alphaproteobacteria > Rhizobiales > Rhizobiaceae > Neorhizobium > Neorhizobium deserti. The sequence continues at coordinate 632,894 of NZ_SMTL01000003.1, forward strand.
GTCTATCTCTCGACGGCCACAGTCGGCAGCCCACCGGATCCCTTTGCAACTGAAGGTCAGGACTGGCATCTCGCCGCCTTCCATCCCTCGGCAATCGCTTCCGGCAGAAATTCCCCCTATCGACGCATGGTGAGTGCTGCCATGCGGTATGCCGGCGCCATCCGCATCGATCATGCCGCGGCCCTGCGGCGCCTGTTCCTGGTGCCGCTCGACAGCCGCCCGGACGGCGGTGCCTATGTCGATTACCCGCAGGACGAGCTGCTGCAGATCCTCGCGGACGCCTCCGGCGAATATAAGTGCCTGGTCATCGGCGAGGATCTCGGCATGCTCCCGGAAGGCCTGCAGGACGATCTTTCCGAGGCGCAGATTCTGTCCTACCGCATTCTGTCCTATGAGCGCGACGAGGACAGCTTCAAGCCGGCGGAGGTTTATCCGACGCTGGCGCTCGCCTGCATTTCGACCCACGACCACCAGACGCTTGCCGGCTGGTGGCGTGGGGCCGACATCAAGGTGCGCGCGGAGCATGGCATCGTGCCGCCCGAGGTGACAGAAAAGCATGTCGAAGAGCGCAAGCATGAGCGGCAGGATCTAAAGGATGCGCTCGAGGAAGCCGGTGCCGAGCCCCCGGAACGGCTTCCACCGAAGACGGCCAATGAGGAGAGACTGAGCGACCTGGTCGTCAGCGCGCATCGCTTCATCGCCAAAACACCATCGCTGCTGGCTGCGGTCCGCCTCGCCGACCTCACCAGCGAAAAGAAGCCGACCAATATTCCCGGCACCAGCGACAGCTACCCGAACTGGAAGCCAAAGCTTTCGGTACCGCTGGAAGATCTGCCGGACGTGCCGCTCCTGCAGAAGATCGCCGAAGCCATGCGCGAGGAGCGGCCCAAGACCTGACCATCAAGTTTCAGGAGGCCGCGCGCGGTGGCATATCAAGGCGCGAGCCTCCGACGCGGCAAGCGCTACTGGCTAGGCGCTGTCGCCGGAGGTGAGGGGGTGGTGACCGCTGGAGGCGGCGAATTGGACGGCGCGGGAATCTGGCTTGATCCTGAGCCTGCCGGCTGGCTGGGGCCGCGCATCAGGAAGGCGGCCACCAGGATAAGGATGATGACGACCAAGGCGCCGATGAAACCGTTCTTCTTCATTGTTCATGCCTCGGTGATTTTGATCGATCTCTAACGCAGGACGCGCGGCCGCAACCATGCAGGTCGAGGACAGACAGCGGCTCTGCGCACCGTTGCTCTTTCCCCTTCCCGCCTACCGGTCGGGCTGGGCCTTGTCCTTGTTCCCGGCGTTCGCATGCTGATCCAGGGGCTGCTTGTTTCCCTTGAGCTCGGCGTCCGTGCCGATCGGCACTACGTCATCCTCCTGGATGTTCAGGGCTCCGCCCTTTGTGCTTTGCGGCTTGGTCTGCGATTGCGATCTCATGACGGCTCTCCTTGTCAGACATATCAAACCCGTGTTTCCCGCCTAAGTTCCACCCGGCGCCGGCAAGACATACATGTCGGGCCGCGCTACACCGGCAGGTGCTGGCCGATGATCAGCCGGCAATCTGCCGCTGCCGCCCGGATGATGTCAGGACGTCATGATCCAGAATGGAAAAGGCAATGGCGGAATGCCCCTCGAAGACAAGCAGGGGCTCATCGTCGACGATGCTGATGGGCGGCAGGCCGGCGAGCCGAACCGCATGGGTTTGCGAAAGCCCCTCTTCCATGCCGTCCGCCAAGAGATCATGGTAACGGGTTCCCGGACCGGTGATGTGAACCGGCATCGTGTCGTAGAGGCTGAGCAGCCGCGACAAGCCATTTCCAAGTGCGACCCCCGCCTGGCGAAAAGCCTGTCGCGACATGCGGTGGCCCTGACGCGCCTGCATGGCGATCTTGTCGATCTCGGCCAAGGGCACGAATTTCGCCGGCACTTTTGCGGTCGGCACTTCGAATGCGGCTCTCAAAATGGCGTAGAAACCCGCATAGGCTTCGATACATCCCGCAGCGCCGCAGCGGCACAGCGCTCCATGCGGGATGTGGAGCATATGTCCGAAATTGGGAGCGACGATTTCCGGCATATTGGCAGGTGTTGGCCGCACGATGCCAAGGCCGATGCTATGCCCGAGCGATACGGCCGCAAGCGCCCTTCCGTCCTTGCCGCCGCTTTTGGCCTGCCGCTCGTTGAGTGCGGTCGCGACCAGCAGCGTCTCGTTGTTCAAAAGCACCTTGGCTAACCAGCCGGATGGCAACACCGCATTAAAATCAACCGCCTGCGCCCCGAAAACCGGTGACCAGACCAGAACCGGCTGGGTAGAATGGACCAGACCCTTGCTGCTGATCGAAACCAGCATGACGCGGCTTGCTTCGATGCGTGCGCGGGCCACAACCCGCCCCAGCGCAGCCGAGATCGATTGAAGAAAGCCCGTCACATCGCCGTCGCGCCGCGGCTCCGCAAACCGATCCAGAAGCGTTCCCCCGTAGTCGACCAGCGAATACTGGATGGCGTCCGAAGACATGGTGACGATGACGACATAGCCGCAATCGCGCCGCTGGCTGAATTGGACCCGGGGCCGCCCCCGCCCTGATGCCGGCTGCTGCTCGATCCGCTTTATGATTGCGGCCCGCTCAAGCTCGCCGGTGATGGCGGACACCGTGGCGGATGCCAGGCGCGTCCTGTCGCAAATGTCCGTATGCGCCAGGCGGCCGTGACGGCGCAGGATAGACAGTACCAGTTCGCTGTTCTGGTGCCGGACCATGTCGGTGCTTGTTTTTGCCAGCATTCTGTTCCGCCCCTTCCGGCGGTTATGGCCGACCTCGGAGGTGATTCCGTGGCTGATTGACAGCCTCTTCAGTATCTGACATTTAATTTCTCGACTGTCGAGAAAAAGCAGGAGGTGCTTTGTCGACAGGATTTGGCGGAAGGGGGAGCAAAGGCGTTTAGCCCATTCGCCGTCAACCGGGAGGACAGTATGAAATCGCTTGTAAAGCTGATGGCCGGCGCGGCCATTCTTGTTTCCATGCATGGCGCTGCCTTGGCGCAGCAGGTCGTCGTCGGCGTATCGTGGTCGAACTTTCAGGAAGAACGCTGGAAGACCGACGAAGCCGCCATCAAGAAGGCGCTGGACGCTGCCGGCGCCAAATACATTTCCGCAGACGCACAGTCGTCGGCTGCCAAGCAGCTCACCGATGTCGAGTCGCTGATCTCCCAGGGCGCCAACGCCCTGATCGTCCTGGCGCAGGATTCGGACGCGATCGGACCGGCCATCGAAAAGGCCACAGCCGAAGGCATTCCAGTCGTCGGCTATGACCGCCTGATCGAAAACCCCGAGGCCTTCTACATCACCTTCGACAACAAGGAAGTGGGCCGCATGCAGGCTCAGGGCGTCTTCAAGGTGAAGCCGGAAGGCAATTACGTCTTCATCAAGGGCTCGTCGGCCGATCCCAATGCCGACTTCCTTTTCGCCGGCCAGATGGAAGTGCTGAAAGCTGCCGTCGATGCAGGCAAGATCAAGAATGTCGGCGAAGCCTATACGGATGGCTGGAAGCCGGAAAATGCCCAGAAGAACATGGAGCAGTTCCTCACCAAGGCCAATAACAAGGTTGACGCGGTCGTCGCCTCGAATGACGGCACGGCCGGCGGCGCGATTGCAGCCCTCGACGCGCAGGGTCTGGCCGGTTCCGTTCCTGTTTCCGGGCAGGACGCCGACAAGGCTGCTTTGAACCGCGTCGCGCTTGGCACCCAGACCGTATCGGTCTGGAAGGATAGCCGCGAACTCGGCAAGAATGCCGCCGAAATCGCGCTGGCACTCGCTTCGGGCAAGAAGATGACCGAGATCAAGGGCGTCCAGACGTTCGAGGGCGGCCCGAAGAAGCAGAAGATGCAGTCGGTCTTCCTGAAGCCCCAGCCCATCACCAAGGACAACCTGAACCTCGTCATCGACGCGGGCTGGATCAGCAAGGCCGAAGCCTGCCAGGGCGTCAAGGCCGGCTCGGTCGCCGCCTGCAAGTAACATTCGGCCTGACAAAACAATCCGACGCCGCATCCTTTGGAGCGGCGTCGGCATCTGGCTTAGACTGGCTGGGGCTCGCTTGCGAGCTGATGCCGATGGCACGGCTTGAGCCGAGGATTTGCCTTGGCGCGCCGACATAGGGTGGAGAACGGCAGACGATGGCCGATACGGTGCATTCCACGACATCCGGCGCAACGGGCCGGGCCGAGGGCAATCTCGTGACCCGCTTTTTCCGCGCGACCGAAATCGACACGCGCATGCTCGGCATGATCGGCGCCCTGCTGATCATCTGGATCGGTTTCCACATCCTGACCGGCGGCCTCTTCCTGACGCCGCGCAACCTGTGGAACCTGTCGGTCCAGACCGCATCGGTGGCGGTCATGGCGACCGGCATGGTGCTGGTCATCGTCACCCGCAACATCGACCTTTCCGTCGGCTCCATCCTCGGCTTTACCGGCATGATCATGGGCGTGCTCCAGTCGCGCTTCCTGCCGGAACTTCTGGGCTTCAACCATCCCGCACTGTGGATCATTGCTTTGACCGGCGGGATCATCGTCGGCGGATTGATCGGAACGCTGCACGGCGTGATCATCGCATTCCTCGGCGTGCCTTCCTTTATCGTGACGCTCGGCGGTCTCCTGATCTGGCGCGGTGCTACATGGTTCGTGACAAGCGGCCAGACCGTGGCTCCCATGGATGCCAATTTCCGCCTGATGGGCGGCGGCACGGAAGGTTCGATCGGTGCCACATGGAGTTGGGTCGTCGGGGCCATTGCATGCATCGGCATTGTTGCAGCGATCATCAATGCGCGCCGGCAAAGAAAGCGCTTTGCCTTCCCGCGCCGGCCGATCTGGGCTGAATATGTGCTGGTCGCGCTGGGCTGCGTGATCGTGCTGGGCGCCGTCTCGATTGCCAACGACTATTATTGGCCGGTCAACATCGCCCGCCGCTATGCGGACGCCAATGGCATTGCCTGGCCGGAAGGCGGGTTGCTGATCTCGCATGGCATCGCCATCCCCGTACTGATCGCGATCGCCGCAGGCATCGTCATGACCTTCATCGCGACGCGACTGCGCTTCGGCCGTTATGTCTTTGCCATCGGCGGCAATCCGGAAGCCGCCGAGCTCGCCGGCATCAAGACCAGATGGGTAACGGTCAAGATCTTTGCGCTGATGGGCGTGCTCTGTGCCATCGCCGCAGCCATCTCCACGGCCCGCCTCAATGCCGCAACCAATGCTCAAGGGGAGCTCGACGAGCTCTATACGATTGCCGCAGCGGTGATCGGCGGTACCTCGCTGGCCGGCGGCATAGGCTCGATTGCCGGCGCCATGCTCGGCGCGCTGGTCATGCAGTCGCTCCAGTCGGGCATGGTCCTGCTCGGCATCGATACGCCTTTCCAGCGCATCGTGGTCGGCGCCGTCCTCGTCGTTGCCGTCTGGCTCGACACCGTCTACCGCGCCAAAGCCAAGTGACAGGCCCCAGTAACAGGAGTTCTCATCGTGACGGAACAAACCACTCCGCTCGTGGAAATGAAGAACATTTCCATCTCCTTCGGCGGGATTCACGCGGTCGAGAATGCATCGATCGATCTTTTTCCGGGCGAGGTCGTGGCGCTTCTCGGCCATAACGGCGCTGGAAAGTCCACCTTGATCAAGATCCTGTCCGGCGCCTACAAGCGGGACGGAGGCGACATCCTGATCAATGGCGAGACGGCCGATATCCGCACCCCGCGTGAGGCGAAGAAGTACGGCATCGAGACGATCTACCAAACGCTCGCGGTGGCCGACAATGTCGATGCCGCCGCCAATCTTTATCTCGGGCGAGAATTGCAGACCAAGTGGGGTACGCTCGACGACGTCGCCATGGAAGCCAATACCCGCGAAGTGATGGGCCGTCTCAACCCCAACTTCAAGCGGTTCAAGGAGCCGGTCAAAGCACTCTCGGGCGGCCAGCGGCAGTCGGTGGCGATCGCCCGGGCCATCCTCTTCGATGCCCGCATCCTGATCATGGACGAGCCGACCGCGGCGCTCGGCCCTCAGGAAACGGCGCAGGTCGGGGACCTCATCAAGCAGCTGAAGCGCGAAGGCATCGGCATCTTCCTGATCAGCCACGATATCCACGACGTCTTCGACCTGGCGGATCGTGTCTTCGTCATGAAGAACGGCAAGGTCGTCGGCCATGCGCGGACGCAGGATGTGACGAAAGACGAAGTGCTCGGCATGATCATTCTCGGCAAGGTGCCTCCAGGCGCCACCGCAGGACCAGGTGCCATGAAGGTCGCCTGACAGGGGCTCATGCCTGCGTGGCTACTCAGGCAGAGCTATCGCCGTCGAGATCAGGCAAACAGAACGCAGACGGGACTGCCGATATCAAACAGTTCACCGGTTATAGTAAGCTCACCCGAGGACTGATCGATCCGGAAGACGGACAGGGAATGGCTGTCCTGGTTGGCAGCTACCAGGGTGCGGCCGGTCGGGTCGATGGCGAAGTCGCGCGGTGCCTTCCCCCTGGTGTCATACCATCCGATGGATCGGAGCGATCCGTCATCCGGTAAGATCTCATAGGCGGCAATGCTGTCATGGCCGCGGTTGGAAGCGTAGACGAAACGCCCGCTCGGATGAATCCGGATGGCGGCGCAGGCAGAGCTGCCTTCAAAATCGCCGGGAAGAGTGGAGACCTCTGTAAGCGGGCGAAACCCTTCCGGCTCGCAGGCGTAGCTGCTAATCGTGCAGCCAAGCTCGTGGACGACAAAAACGAACCGTCCATCCTCCGAGACAACAAGATGCCGCGGCAGCGTGCCCGGCCTGGCTTTCACCACCATGTCCGGCGAAGGACGGATGAGGCCGGAGGCAATGTCGTAACGGGCAATGACGTCGGTTCCAGCATCGCAGATCAGCACGCTTCGACCATCCGGTGTTGCAGTCGCCTGATGGAGATGCGGCCCTTCCTGCCGTTCCGGATTGGCGCCCTTGCTTTGGTGCCGGATATTCACCGGCTCGCCGCTCGGCAGGCCATCAGCATCCAAGGCGTAGGTGATGAAATTGCCGCTGCCGTAGTTGCAGACGAACAGCCTTTCGCCGGACCGGTCGAGGGCGATATGGCACGGTGCATCGCCCATGGCGGGCACGCTTTTCAGCAGCGAAAGCGTGCCTGTTTCACCGTCGAAGGAAAGGGTGGCAGCGCTGGCACCGTCCTCATCGGGTACTTCCTCGACCACATAGAGCCTGCTTCTGTCCTCCGACAGCGCCAGATAGCTGGGATTGCGCAGGCCGCCGAAGGTGGAAACGGGTTTCAGCCTGCCGTCACGGCCATCGAGCCGGAGCACGCTGATCCCCTCACCTTTGGCCTTCACATGCGGCATCGACACCGTATAGCTGCCCACGATGAGCGTCATGTCATCGCGCGGATCGGCCTGAACTGTCATCGGTGGAACCTCTTCGGACGGCATTGCAGCCATTAATTTCGACTTTCGATCAACGCCCTCAGGCGGCTGCCGATCGGCGCCGATAGATAGCGCGCCTTGTCTTGCGCCGGAAGCTTCTTGCCGTAGGTTTGGAGCATTTCCGCGATGGTGACGCGTTCGCCCTCATGGCGCTCGATGCGGACCGGCTGGCCGGGCGTCACCAGGCCGCCCTGCAGGACACGGCAATAAATGCCGGGACGCCCGCCCCGCGCATAGGTTTTCACGAATGCGGGATCGCCCATCTTGGCCGCGAATGTATTGCAGGGAATGCGGGCGCAGCTTGCTTCCAGAACGACATCGCCGAGATGGAAGCGGTCGCCGGCGGCAATGTCACGATTGTCCAGGGCTTCGATGACGAGGTTCTCGCCGAAACTGCCATGTGGAAGCGGCCGGCCAAGCTGTTCCGCCCACCAGTCCAGCGTCAGCGACCCTTCGAGAAGAATGGCCTGGTCTTCGCCGCCATGGTGTTTCTCGTTGCAGACGGCATCGCCCACCAGGCCGAGCCTGTCGATCATCACAGATGCATGCACGCCCGCCTTGTTGATACCGGTCTTATAGCTCTTGCCAGGCAGCTTTTCCGGTCGTCCCAGGCACACAGCGAGAAGCTTCATGGGTGGTCCTTCTGCATTCCGTTTCTTCCACTTATGGTCTAAAGGGAAGCCATGGCAAAGCGAGTCACCGGCCCCGAAATCGAAAAACTTATCCAGCTGCTGGCAAAGGTCCCGGGCCTCGGGCCCCGCTCCGCGCGACGCGCGGCATTGCACCTTATCAAGAAGAAGGAGCAGCTTCTCGGGCCGCTGTCGAATGCCATGGGCGATGCCTATGACAAGGTCAAGATCTGTTCGCGCTGTGGCAATGTCGATACCTCTGACCCCTGCACCGTTTGCACCGATATCCGCCGCGACCAATCCATGATGATCGTCGTCGAGGATGTTTCCGACCTATGGGCTCTGGAACGGACCGGGGCGATGAATGCCGCCTATCACGTGCTGGGCGGTACGCTGTCGCCGCTCGACGGCATCGGTCCCGATGACCTCAACATCCGCGGCCTGATCGACCGGGTCAACGAAGGCGTCATCCGCGAGATCATCATTGCCGTCAACGCGACGGTCGAAGGCCAGACGACAGCCCATTATATCACCGACCAATTGTCCGGCATCGACGTGAAGATCACGCGGCTGGCGCACGGCGTCCCGGTCGGCGGCGAGCTCGATTATCTCGATGAGGGCACGCTGACCGCAGCCCTTCGTGCACGAACTGCGATCTAGCCCTTTAAAAGGATCCCGATGAGCAAGCTTGCCCCCTTCAGGCGCATTGCAGCCTCTCTTCTCGTCACGGCAGCGGGCCTCCTGCCCCTGCCCGCACTTGCTCAAAACAAGCCGGATGTCGAAAAGCAGTTCCAGCGATGGATCGCTGTGGATCTAAGCCCTGCTGCAAAGAAAGCGGGAATTTCGGAACGCACGCTGAAAGCGGCGTTCGACGGCATGACGCTCAATTGGGACCTTCCCGACCTGGTACCGCCGGGCACCAGCCCGCCGAAGCAACAGGACCAGAGTCAGGCAGAATTCTCCTCGCCCGGCGCGTATTTCTCGGAAAAGCGGCTCCAGACTCTGGCCGCCACCGGCCGCGGCCTGGCAAGCACCTATGGATCCACCCTGCGCAAGATCGAGGCTGCCTATGGCGTCCCCGGAGAGATCGTGGTGGCGATCTGGGGGCGCGAATCCGGTTTCGGCAAGGCGCGGCTTCCTTATTCCGCCGTTCAGGTCCTGGCAACTAAAGCCTTCATGTCGACACGCAAGGACATGTTCCGGGACGAATTGATCGCCGCCCTGAAGATGATCGAGCGCGGCGATGCGGATGCCGCAAGCATGAAGGGCTCTTGGGCCGGCGCGCTCGGCCAGCCGCAATTCATGCCGTCGAGCTATCTGAAATATGCGGTCGATTTCGACAAGGACGGGCGGACGGACATCTGGAATTCGGTGCCCGATGCGCTCGGCTCCATCGCCCATTATCTGCAGCAGGAAGGCTGGCAACGGGGCCGCGACTGGGGGTTCGAGGTCAGCATCCCGCAGATTGTTTCCTGCGCGCAGGAAGGGCCCGACCTCGCCAAGCCGGTATCCTCCTGGGCAGGGCTGGGCATCAAGCGGATTGCCGGCAAAGCATTCCCGGCAGCCGACTTGAAGGCCGAGGCGATGATGCTGGTTCCGGCGGGTCGGCATGGGCCGGAATTCATCGTCACCCCGAATTTCTATGTCATCAAGGAATACAACAACTCCGATCTCTATGCGCTCTTCATCGGCAACCTAGCCGACCGCATCGCCCATGATGCGGGGGCTTTCGAACAGCCTTGGGGCGATGTCGGCAAGATGCTCCGCTCAGATGTGCTTGCGATGCAGAAGGCGCTGGTGACGAAGGGCTATGATGTCGGCACTATCGATGGTCTGCCCGGATACAAGACACGCCGCTCGCTCGGCGATTGGCAGGCGAAGAACGGCTTGCCCCCCACCTGTTATCCGGATGCCTCGCTGAAAACCCGGCTGAAATAGCTGTTGGGCTAATGATGGTGCAGGTCGAGGTGGTGCTTTGGGACGCCGCTCTCTTCCACCGGGATCGTTTGCCTCTCGATAAGCCGATGCACCTTGGGTCCTTCCTCGCCGCGATGAAGAAGCCGGATGGCGTCCCAGATCTCGGCATCCGCCTGCGTGCGGCGCTGGTTGTGGCGCACGTAATCGGCCCAGGTGGCCGTATGATAGCTTTCGGTCCAGATTTCCGGATGCTCCAGGTCGCGCATCAGCGACCATTGGCGGGCGCCGTCGCGGATGCGCACACGCCGCCGGCGTGACATCAGCGCCAGGAATTCTTCTATGTCTTCGTCGGCAATGACATAGTCCACCAGATTGACGATGGGGCCGCTGCGCGGCTGCAGGTCGAGCTTCAGGAGAGGCACGTTGAAGCGGTTGAGCGGATCAAGATTGATCTCGCTGAATTGCGGCATCGGCTTGCGGAAACCGACCAGAGCACCAACCAGCATGGCGAGGCTGGCAAAGGTCAAGGCAAAGGACACGCCGAATGCCTCCGATGCCAGACCCCAGACCCAGCTGCCGGCCGCAATACCGCCGAATGTCGCGGTCTGGTAGAAGGACAGCGCCCGGCCGACGACCCAGCGTGGCGTCGAAAGCTGGACTGTGGTGTTGAACAGCGAAAGAGCCAGGACCCAGCAGGCGCCGGGCAAGAAAAGCACGATGACGGTAATCACCGTGCTGGAACTGAGGCCTATGATGGCCGCGCTGGCGGCAAAGCCGAGAAAGGACAAGCGGACGATCTGCTCGCTCGACAGCTTTTCGCGCAGCCGCGCATTGCCGATGGCGCCGGCGATCGCTCCTATGCCGAAGGCGCCCAGCATGACGCCATAGGTCAGCGGCCCTCCCGAAACGAGGTCGCGGGCGACGATCGGCAGGAGCGCCAGGATGGCGCTGGCGGTCAGGCCGAAGATCAGCCCGCGGAACAGGACGTTGAGAATGTTCGGCGACATGGCGACATAGCCAAGTCCGGCCGACAGGGCTCGTGGCAGGGTTTCGCGCGGCAGGGCGTCGTCTCGCCGCTCCGGCTTCCAGCGGACCAGGGCATAGATCAGTGCGAGATAGCTGCAGGCATTGACGGCAAAGGCAGCCGCCGCGCCGGCTGCCGCAACGATTGCGCCGCCGATCGCCGGCCCGACGCTACGGGTGATGTTGAACCCGACGCTGTTGATGGTGACGGCGGCCGGCAACACTTCGCGCGGCACCATGTCGCCGACTGACGCTTGCCAGGACGGGTTGTTCAGCGCCACGCCGCAGCCGATCAGGAAGGTAAAGGTCAACAGCAGCCAGGGCGTCAACAGATTGAGGTAAGCAAAGACAGTCAGGACCACCGAAACAACGAGCATGAAGATCTGAGCCGTCAGCATCAAGCTGCGGCGATTATAATTGTCGGCAAGGGCGCCTGCCACCAGCGAGAAGATCATGATCGGCAGGGCGTTCGACGCCTGGACGAGTGCCACCATGTCTTCGGAATCGGCAATCGCCGTCATCATCCAGGCAGCACCGACTGCCTGGATGAGCCCGCCGAAATTGGAGGAAATGCTGGCGATCCACATGGTGCGGAAGGTTTCGTGCCGAAAAGGAGCAAACGTAGATAACCGGGCGGGCACTGTCATTCCTCTTCATGCTGTCTACATGCCAAGTTATAGGCCTACGATGGGCAAATGCCAGAAGACGTGACCGTCAAACCGGCTAGTCTTGCAATTGGTTCTGCGAAAGGGTATATGCAGGTCATATTCTTGATCGTCCGATGAAGAGTGGGCCCTCCCGGACCCGCTCTTTTTTGTTAGGCGATCACTCCAATTCCGGATGTGGCCAAGTCGCGTCCGGGCAATGATTGCCGGAGAGCTTATGCCGCAAACCGAAAACGAGCCGCGGCTCATCGTCGAAACTGGGATCGAACTCAGGATCGCTGAAATCATCGAGCCGGTCCTGGCGACAATGGATTTCCAGTTGGTGCGGGTGCGCATGCTCAACCAGAATGGCGCGACGCTTCAGATCATGGCCGAGCGCCTGGACGGAAGCATGGATGTGGAAGGCTGCGAAGCCGTTTCCACCGCAGTTTCACCCGTTCTTGATGTAGAAGATCCGGTCGACAAGGCGTATCATCTGGAAGTATCCTCGCCGGGGATTGACAGACCGATGGTCCGCAAGTCGGATTTCACCCGCTGGAATGGCCATCTGGTCAAGTGCGAGACGTCGATCATGATCGACAACCGCAAGCGTTTCCGCGGCAGGATCACGGAAGCGGACGCGGAAGGCTTCACCATCGAGCGCGACCAGGTTGCCTATGGCGAAGCCCCGCGCGTGACATTACCGTTCTCGGCCCTTGCCGAAGCAAAGCTCATTCTGACCGACGATCTGATCCGTGACGCACTGAGGGCCGACAAGCTGGCCAAGGCGCAGGCCGCGAACCAGAACGGCGAAGAAGACGCTGAATAAGAACATCATCGATAAGGGCACCGAAACCGGGCCCTTCCTTTCGACCGACGGAGACCAACGACAATGGCAGTGAGTGCGAACCGGCTAGAACTTCTGCAGATCGCGGATGCAGTGGCGCGCGAAAAAGTCATCGATCGCGAGATCGTGCTGGCTGCGATGGCCGACGCCATCCAGAAGGCCGCCCGCTCCCGCTACGGTTCGGAAACCAACATCCGCGCCGACATCAATTCCAAGACCGGCGAAATCCGCCTGCAGCGCCTGCTGGAAGTGGTCGAGCATGCCGAGGATTACGGCACGCAGATCCCGCTGGCGCTGGCGCTGGACCGCAATGTGGACGCGAAGATCGGCGACTTCATCGCCGATCCGCTGCCGCCGATGGATTTTGGCCGCATCGCCGCCCAGTCCGCCAAGCAGGTCATCGTCCAGAAGGTTCGCGAAGCCGAGCGTGACCGCCAGTTCGACGAGTTCAAGGACCGCATGGGCGAGATCATCAACGGCACCGTCAAGCGCGTCGAATACGGCAATGTCATCGTCGATCTCGGCCGCGGCGAAGGCATTATCCGCCGCGACGAGATGATCCCGCGCGAGAACATGCGCTACGGCGACCGCGTCCGCGCCTATGTCTACGACGTGCGCCGCGAACAGCGCGGGCCGCAGATCTTCCTGTCGCGCACCCATCCGCAGTTCATGGTGAAGCTGTTCACCATGGAAGTGCCGGAAATCTACGACGGCATTATCCAGATCAAGTCTGTCGCCCGCGATCCCGGCTCGCGCGCCAAGATCGCCGTCATCTCGAACGATAGTTCGATCGATCCGGTCGGCGCCTGCGTCGGTATGCGCGGTTCGCGCGTCCAGGCGGTTGTCGGCGAACTGCAGGGCGAGAAGATCGATATCATTCCCTGGTCGAACGAACCGGCCAACTTCATCGTCAATGCCTTGCAGCCGGCGGAAGTCTCCAAGGTCGTTCTCGACGAGGATGCCGAACGGATCGAAGTGGTTGTTCCCGACGAACAGCTGTCGCTGGCGATCGGCCGCCGCGGCCAGAACGTTCGCCTGGCATCGCAGCTCACCGGCTGGGATATCGACATCATGACGGAGGCCGAGGAGTCCGAGCGCCGTCAAAAGGAATTCAACGAGCGCACCAACCTCTTCATGGAAGCGCTCGACGTCGACGAGATGGTCGGCCAGGTTCTCGCCTCCGAAGGCTTTGCAGCCGTCGAGGAACTCGCCTATGTCGATCTCGAGGAAATCTCCTCCATCGACGGCTTCGACGAGGACACGGCCAGCGAGATCCAGATGCGCGCCAAGGAATACCTGGAGCGGATCGAAGGCGAAATGGACGCCAAGCGCAAGGAACTCGGCGTTGCCGACGAACTTCTCCAGATCGACGGCCTGACGGGCCAGATGCTGGTGGCGCTGGGCGAAGACGGGATCAAGACGATCGAGGATTTCGCCGGTTGCGCCGCCGACGACTTGGTTGGCTGGACGGAGCGCAAGAACGGCGAAACGAAGAAGTTCGAGGGCCTGTTCTCCAAGCTCGACGTTTCGCGCGCCGAAGCTGAAAACATGATCGTTCAGGCTCGCCTGGCTGCAGGCTGGATCACGCAAGAAGACCTGGCCAAGCAGCAGGAAGAACAGGACGTCGAGGAGGCGGACACCGCAGAACAGGAATGATCCCGCTCGAGGCGGGCCCCGAAGCGGAAGACGAGGAATTCGGCGAGGTTACCGTGAACGATCGCACCTGCATCGTGACGCGCGAAGCCGCTTCGCCGGAAACGCTGATCCGCTTCGTGGCCGGCCCTGACGGACAGGTCGTTCCCGACCTGAAGCGGCGGTTGCCGGGACGCGGATGCTGGGTCAAGGCCGAACGGCCCCTGATCGACCGGGCGGTTGCCAAGAAGCTCTTCGCCCGGGCGCTGAAGACGGATGCCAAGGCCGATGCCGATCTCGGCGCCGTGGTGGACCGGCTGCTTGCGGCCGACCTGATCGGCATGATGAACATGGCCCGCAAGGCGGCCCAATTCGTATCGGGGGCATCGAAAGTCGATGCGGCGGTCCGTGCGGGTGCAGCCATTGCCGTCTTTCACGCTTCCGATGCGGCGGCGGACGGGGTTCGAAAAATAGACCAGGCCCGCAAGGCTTGGAAGCTCGGCACCGACGCCGAGGAGGATATTCCGTCCTTTCAACTCTTCACCGGAGCGGAATTGGACGAGGTAATGGGCCAGAATGCTTTTATCCATGCCTGCGCGCTTGCGGGGCAGGCGGGTGAGGGTGTAGTGAAACGCGCAAACCTACTTGAACAGTACCGCAAGGGCGGGCTGTCCCAGACAAAAGGTGTCGCTGACATGCCGAAACAATGACGCGGTCACCGGCTTTAGCCGGACGCACATCGATATGTACGAATTGAACGACAGGTTCTGATGGTCTCCATCCGCTCCTGTCCGAAGGAACAGGAACGGAATGACCGACAACAAAGACGACAAAACACTGGGCGTAAAGAAGACCCTCACCCTGAAATCTTCGGGCGTGACACAGGGTACCGTGCGCCAGGATATGGGTCGTGGCCGAACCAAAGCAGTCGTCGTGGAGACGGTAAAGCGGCGGGTAACACGACCACTTGACGAAAAGCCCGTATTGACGCCCGCCGCCCCGGCTCCAAAGCCCGTGGAAGCCGTTGCCCAGCCGGCGCCGCAACCCGCCGCTCCCGCGCCGCGCGTTCATCAGCCGGCACCGCAGGGCCAGCGCCCGAGCTCACAGCCGAGCCAACGCCCGCAGCAGCAGGGTTACCGCCCCCCAGCGTCTGCGCCGACGCCGCAACGCCAGCCCAACCGTCCGACCGGCAATGTCCTGCACGACCTTTCGGCCAGCGAAATGGATGCCCGTCGCCGTGCGCTGATGGAAGCGCAGGCTCGTGACGTGATCGAAGCAAAGCAGCGCGCTGAAGACGAAGCCCGCCGCAAGGTCGAAGACGAGCGTCGTAAGATCGAAGAAGCGGAAGAAGCTGCGCGCCGGGCCGCCGAACCGCAGCCTGAACCTGTGGCCGAAGCGCCTGTTGCAGCTGCGGCGCCCGTTGCCGAAAGCACTGGAGCAGCCCCTGCCCGTCCGCAGGAAGCCCGGCCGCAAACGCCGCGTCCCGGCGCAGCACCTGCACCAGGTGCCGCTCAGCCGGTTCTCGGCCGCCGCAAAAACCAGGACGAGGACGAGGATCGCGGCCCGCCGCGCGGCGCCCCGAACCGTGGCCGCGCGCCTATCCCGGCTCCCGCCAAGGTTCCCGCCCGTCCAAAGACCGAAGACGAACGTCGCCGCGGCAAGCTGACCGTCACCACCGCCAATGTCGATGGAGACGAGGCCGCCCGCGGTCGCTCGCTCGCATCGATCCGCCGCCGGCAGGAGAAGTTCCGCCGCAGCCAGATGCAGGAACCGCGCGAGAAGGTTCTACGCGAAGTCATCCTGCCGGAAACCATCACCATTCAGGAACTGTCGCAGCGTATGTCTGAACGCGCCGTCGACGTCATCAAGTACCTGATGAAGGAAGGCCAGATGATGAAGCCGGGCGACGTCATCGACGCCGACCTTGCAGAAATCATTGCCGGTGAATTTGGCCATACGGTCAAGCGCGTCTCGGAATCGGACATCGAAGAAGGCATCTTCAATGTCTCCGACGATGCCGGAGAAATGGTTTCGCGGCCTCCCGTCGTCACCATCATGGGTCACGTCGACCACGGCAAGACCTCGCTGCTCGACGCGATCCGCCAGACCAGTGTCGTTTCCGGCGAAGCGGGTGGTATCACCCAGCATATCGGCGCCTATCAGGTGGAACAGAACGGTCAGAAGATCACCTTTATCGACACGCCCGGCCACGCCGCCTTCACGGCCATGCGTGCCCGTGGTGCCCAGGCGACGGATATTGCGATCCTGGTCGTGGCGGCAGACGACAGCGTCATGCCGCAGACGATCGAATCCATCAGCCATGCCAAGGCAGCCGGCGTTCCGATCATCGTGGCGATCAACAAGATCGACAAGCACGAGGCCAACCCGGACAAGGTGCGTCAGCAGCTGCTGCAGCACGAAGTCTTCGTGGAATCGCTCGGTGGTGAAGTGCTCGACGTCGAAGTCTCGGCCAAGAACAAGCTCAACCTCGACAAGCTGCTCGAGGCGATCCTGCTGCAGGCCGAAATCCTCGATCTCAAGGCAGATCCGAGCCGTACGGCCGAAGGTACCGTCATCGAAGCGCAGCTCGATCGTGGCCGCGGTTCGGTTGCGACCGTTCTCGTCCAGAAGGGTACGCTGAAGCCCGGCCAGATCATCGTTGCCGGCGACCAGTGGGGCCGTGTGCGCGCGCTTGTCACCGACAAGGGCGAACATGTGAAGGAAGCCGGTCCGGCCATGCCTGTCGAAGTCCTCGGACTGTCCGGCACGCCGGCTGCTGGCGACAAATTCGCCGTCGTCGAGAACGAAAGCCGTGCACGCGAGATTTCCGAATACCGCCAGCGGCTTGCCCGCGACAAGGCGGCAGCTCGCCAGTCCGGCCAGCGCGGTTCGCTCGAACAGATGATGAGCAAGCTGCAGAACACCGGCTACAAGGAGTTCCCGCTGCTCATCAAGGGCGACGTGCAGGGTTCGATCGAAGCCATTATCGGCGCACTCGACAAGCTCGGAACCGACGAAGTCCGTGCCCGCATCGTCCATTCGGGCGCCGGCGGCATCACCGAGTCGGATATCTCGCTTGCCGAGTCCTCCGATGCGGCGATCATCGGCTTCAACGTCCGTGCCAACGTACAGGCCCGTGCCGCGGCCGATCGCGCCGGTATCGAAATCCGTTACTACAACATCATCTACGATCTGGTGGATGACGTGAAGGCGGCGATGTCGGGTCTGCTTTCGCCGGAACGTCGCGAGACCTTCCTCGGCAATGCGGAGATCCTCGAGGTCTTCAACATTACCAAGACCGGCAAGGTCGCAGGTTGCCGCGTCATCGAGGGCAAGGTCGAACGTGGTGCAGGCGTTCGCCTGGTTCGCGACAACGTCGTCATCCACGAAGGCAAGCTCAAGACGCTCAAGCGCTTCAAGGACGAAGTGTCCGAAGTGCCTATGGGCCAGGAATGCGGCATGGCCTTCGAGAACTACGAAGACATCCGTGCCGGCGATACGATCGAATGCTTCCGCGTGGAGCATATCACCCGGACGCTTTAAGCGCTGCGCCGAACATGATACCAACCGCCGGGGCTATCCCCGGCGGTTTTTTTATTTTGGGGGATGCATGGCGACGTCATTTGACCTCACCGGCAAGACAGCGATCGTCACCGGTGCCAATACGGGGCTGGGTCAGGCCATTGCCGTTGCGCTTGCGCAAGCCGGAGCCGATGTGGCGCTGGTCGGCCGGTCCTCCATGGCGGAAACGCAGACTGCCGTCGAAGCTGCCGGTAACCGTGCAGTCTCCATCCAGGCGGACCTTTCAACGCTCGAGCCGATCGACCGGATCATCGAGGAGACGCTCGCTTGGAGCGGGCAGGCCGATATTCTCGTCAACAATGCCGGCATCATCCGGCGCGCCGACGCGCTGGATTTCACCGAGGCCGACTGGGACGCGGTGATGGACGTGAACCTGAAAACCGTGTTCTTCCTCTCCCAGGCTTTCGCGCGTCATCTGGTCGCGACCACCAGAAGCGGCAAGATCATCAACATCGCCTCGCTTCTGTCCTTCCAGGGCGGCATCCGCATCCCCTCCTACACGGCCTCGAAAAGCGGCCTCGCCGGCCTGACCCGTCTTCTCGCCTGCGAATGGGCCGCCAAGGGCATCAATGTCAACGCCATCGCCCCGGGCTACTTCTCCACCAACAATACGGACGCTTTGCGCGCCGACCCGGACCGCAACGTAGCCATCCTCAACCGCATCCCGGCCGGGCATTGGGGTCAGCCGGAAGAATTAGGCGGTGCGGCCGTGTTCCTGGCATCCCCGGCATCCGATTACGTGCACGGGATCGTGCTGCCGGTGGACGGCGGATGGCTTGCCCGCTGAGCCCGCAGTTCCGGCATACCGGAAGCTCTACAGGTGACGAGATCGGTCCCGACGCACTGCGCGCGTGAATTTGATTGACTGGCTCAAGATTTATTAGTTGCCATCCTCAGTCATGTTTATTATCGGATAGCTGCAATCGCGGAGCTTGGCGGCAACCGGCGGCGCATCCTCTTTCCGTTTCCGCTGAGCCGAACCGCGCCTTAGCCCTCGCCTGTCGTAAAGTCCGGAGTATCGCCCAATGGCCGTCATCTCGAAGCCCGCTTTCCTTCAGCGCTTGACGATGCGGGAACCGCTTCGAAAATCTGCACTCCTGGCCGCCACGATGACGCTTGTTGCTTCGGCAGCGCTTGCGCAGGCACCGGCCACGGACCATTCGGCGCCGGCACCTTCCGCCCAGACGACGGCTCCCGAGCAACCTGCCGCTTCGCAGCCTGCGCCGCCTGCGGTTCAGGCCCCCGCTCCGGCCCCGGCAGCACCGACCACGTCGCGCACACCGGAAGCAGCGCCGACGCCAGCCACAACGCCCGCCCCTGCCCCTGCCGAGCCAAGCTCGCCTCTGAGCGCTGCACCGTCCGCAGTTCCGGCCGAACCTTCCTCCGGTGCCGCGGCCCAACCTGCGCCGGGCGCAACCGCACCGCAGGCGCCTGAACCTCAAGCGGCGTCACAGCCGCGCGATATCCTCACCCAGTTCCTCGAGCCGGAGCGGCGTTCGGACCTTCCGCACGACCTTTCTCCCTGGGGAATGTTCATGGCCGCGGACTGGGTCGTGAAGGCGGTGATGATGGGGCTCGCCTTCGCATCGCTGGTCACCTGGACGGTCTGGCTTGCCAAGACCCTGGAGCTTGCCGGGGCCCGAACCCGGGCCGGCCGCGCCCTCAAGATCATCCGCAATGCCCGCACGCTCGGCGAGGCGCTCGATGCGGCGGGCAGCCGCGGCGGCCCGGCCGTCCGCATGCTGCGCGCTGCTGCAGAGGAAATCAATCTGTCGGAAGCGGCGCTCGACCATGCCGGCGGCGATGGCGTCAAGGAGCGCGTCGGCTCCGTGCTGTCGCGGATCGAGGCCTATGCCGGTCGGCGGATGGCGCGCGGTACCGGCGCTCTGGCGACCATCGGCTCGACCGCCCCGTTTGTGGGCCTGTTCGGCACCGTCTGGGGCATCATGAATTCATTTATCGGCATCTCGCAGGCGCATACGACCAATCTGGCGGTCGTCGCTCCCGGCATTGCCGAAGCACTTTTGGCCACCGCAATCGGCTTGGTCGCCGCCATTCCGGCCGTTGTCATCTACAATGTCTTTGCCCGCTCGGTGACCGGCTACCGTCAATTGCTGGCCGATGCGGCAGCCGGGGTCGAGCGGCTCGTCAGCCGCGACCTCGATTTCCGCAAGATGCCGCCCGGAACGCGCAAGGCGCCGGTCTCGCTGGTCGCAGGAGGCTGAGCAACCATGGCCGGCGGCATACGCGAACATCACGGCGAAGAGCTTCCCGAGAACCACGAGATCAACGTCACGCCGTTTATCGACGTCATCCTGGTGCTGCTGATCATCTTCATGGTCGCTGCGCCCTTGGCGACGGTCGATGTCAATGTCGATTTACCCGCCTCGACGGCCAAGCCCGCGGATCGGCCCGAAGAACCGCTTTACGTGACGGTCAAGGAGGATCTCAGCCTCAATATCGGCAATGATCCAGTTGCCCGCGAGCAGTTTGCAGCGGCTCTTGATCGGATGACGGAGGGCGACAAGGAAACCCGGATCTTCCTGCGTGCCGACAAGCTGGTCGACTACGGCCAGTTCATGGAGGTGATGAACCTTCTGCGTGACGCCGGCTATCTGAAGATTGCGCTGGTCGGGCTGGAGACTGCGCCCGCCGCACCGGCGGCGCCCGGCAAGCAGCCTGCCCCGTCGTCTGGCTCCGCGCCTGCCCCGGCACCCGCTTCCGGAGCGGCCCCATGAGCCAGGCGGTGACGCAGACAGGTGGTTCTGTCGCGCGGCTCGGCGAAGTCGCATTATGGGGGGTCGCCGGCCTGCTGGTGCTGACCGTGCATATTGCCGCGGCCGCCCTGCTGCTGCAGGAAGACCCGTCAGCGGCGGCTGACAATGCCCCTCCTGCGGCCATCATGATCGAGCTGGCGCCCGAGCCGCAGGCCGCCAATACGGAAGAGGAACAGATCGCTCCCGACGCGGCCGATATGGAAGAGGTCAAGAGCGATCAGATGCAACCTGTCGAGGAGGCGCAGCCCGAGCCTGAACCCGAGCCGGTGGCCGAACCTGCGCCGGAGCCCGTCGAGCCTCCTCCTCCACCTCAAGAAGTTGCCGAAGCCCCAGAGCCGGCACCGCCAGAGCCGACACCTCCGGAGCCGACGCCCGAACCCGTGCCGGAGCCGCCCCAGGAAACGCTTCCGACACCGGAAATAACCCAGACCATTCCCGAGCCTCCGCCGGAGCTGGTCAAGGAACCGGAGCCGATCGAGGAACAGATGACTGCCGCGCTGGAGAACGTGGAAGTGCCGCTTCCGGTCATGCGTCCGGCGCCGCCGCCAAAGCCGGCTGTCGCCGACAAACCCGATCCGAAGAAGGAGCAGGAAAAGGTCGAGCGCCGCAAGCAGAAACAGCAGCAGGCCCAGAAGGAGATGGCGCAGGCCAAACTCGAAACAAAGCAGGCCGACCGCACGGCCGCGAGCCAGACCTCGACCGGATCGGTGTTTTCCTCCTCGGTTTCGCCCGCCAAGTGGATGACCAAGGTCAGGGCCAAGATTGCCCGCTATGCCCGCCGTTGCCCCGGCAATGGAAGGGGCGTGGTCACGGTGCGCTTCAGCTTCGACGGCGGCGGCAATATCGGCAATGTTTCGGTAACGCGGTCCTCCGGCGACGCTGCCATCGACGATTATGTCGCATCGGCTGTCCGTCGTGCCTCGCCCATCCCAGCGCCGCCTTCGGGTGTTGCAACTTCGCTCAGCCAACCGGTACAGTGCGAATAACCGCCTCGTTTGACCGCGGGACTTCCTTCCTTCGTGATCCAACCCGGATGATTTCGCATGCACATGACCCTCAACGAGGCCGAAACGCTGGTTCGCAGTGTTTTCGAGACCAATGGCGTTTCCCCCGAGGCTGCTCTTTCCGTGGCGCGGGCACTCGTACAGTCGGAGGCGGCGGGACAATCGGGGCATGGCTTAAGGCGCGTGCCGGCCTATGTGCAACAGGTGAGGACGGGCAAGGTGGTCGGCCGCGCAAAGGCCGTCTCTACGCGCACCCGTCCCGGCGTGCTTTCCATCGACGCAGCCCATGGCTTTGCTTATCCGGCGCTTGATCTTGCGGTGACCGAGCTTCCCGCGATCGCGAGGGAGCAGGGAATTGCCTTTTCGGGCATTCATCGTTCTCACCACGCAGGCGTCATGGCGCTGACGGTGGAGCGTTTTGCGGAAAAAGGACTGGTCGCCATGATGTTCGCCAATGCTCCGGCGGCCATGGCGCCCTGGGGCGGCAAGCGGCCGCTGTTTGGAACCAATCCGATTGCCTTCGCCGCGCCGGTTTTCGATGCCGAGCCTCTGGTGATCGATCTGGCGCTTTCCAAGGTGGCGCGCGGCAAGGTCATGGAAGCAACCCAGAAAGGCGTCAGCATCCCCGACGACTGGGCCTTCGATGCGGATGGCAATCCCACCACCGATGCGGTCGCCGCCATGAAGGGCACTATGGCCCCTTCGGGTGGCGCCAAGGGCGCTGCCCTGGCGATGATGGTCGAAGTGTTTGCGGCGGCACTCAGCGGCGCTCAGTTTTCCTATCAGGCAAGTTCGCTGTTTGACGAAAAGGGCCCGCCGCCGGCACTTGGCCAAGCGATCATCGTCATCGACCCGGATGCGGCGGCCGGTTCCGGTGCCGCCGGACGGATGGCCGAGCTGGCGGCCGAAATGGCCAAGGAAGACGGCGTGCGGCTTCCCGGCCGGCGCGGTCGCGGGCTGCGGGCCAGGGCGATGGAACAGGGCCTGGATCTCGAAGACGACGTCATCGCCGCCATCCACGCGCTGGGTTAGGCGCGTAGGGCCCTGGCGGGAGACTGGCGGTAGGCGAGCACGGCGGGAACTGCGGCAAGCGCTGCCGCACTTGCCAGGAGAACCACGGCCGCCAGAAGGTCCTGCCGCGCGAACTCGACCGGCAACACGATGCCGCTTTGTACTGTGAAGGCACTGGCGATCATGTGGGCGGCCGTAAAGCCGATCAGGTAGCCGAGCCCGACGCCGAGCGCCACGAGCAGGAAAAGTTCGAGCCAGACGATCATAAACACTGCCCAGCGTGGTGCTCCGAAGGCGCGCAAAGCGCCGATCTGTCGACGGCGCTGGCCGATATGGGTGACGGTGACCAGCACCAGAGCCGCAGCGACCAGGCCCTGCGAGCCCGCAGCGACGGCGCTCAGCACCAGTCGCGCATCGCCGAGCGTGGCGTAAAGATTGGTCAGGACCTCGCCCGGAAAGACGGCTGTGGTCGTGCCGCTTCGATAGGCCTGACGCAGCTTGTAGGCATCGGCGATCGTTTTCGGTTTCACCAGGATCGCCGGCAGGCCCGGCAGCTCTCCCGCAAAGGTCTCTTTGACCGGGGCATCCGCATCGATGCCGTGATGGTCATGATCCGCGTGATCCTCGACATCCCCGGGCACAGCGGCCCTCTCGCCTCCATGCTCTTCATGTTCATCATGATGTTCGTCTTCGCCGAGTCCATGCACATGCCAGACCGCCTGGATCGGCACCAGGATGGCACGGTCCCATGGCGTCCCGGTCGGCGGCAATCTTCCGGATACGTGGTAGACGACCCCGGCATGGGTTTCGCCGCCGGTGGCGCTGCTGCCATGCATCGGCTTGATTTCTGCACCGAGAGGCAGCTTGACGGCGGCACCCACAAGCGCCTCGCCTTCCTTATCAAACATCCGCCCTTCGGCAAGGCCGGCAACCGTGCTTGAGATCAGCGCCTTGGTCGTGCCGACCACCGGGTAGCCGGAAAAGGAATCGCCAAATCCGACCGGCGCCGCCCAGGCGACGCGCGGATCTGCCAGCAGTTTCGGCAGAACCTCGCCCGCAAGGAGCGGCAAGGGGGCCGGCTGCAGGAAGACCGACGAGAGCACGAGCTGCGTTTCGCTTCCGGCGGCGCCGATGACGAGGTCGAACTTGTCGGCTGCCCGTGCGCTGCCCAGCCGCAGCGCCCGCTCCTGCAAGGTTACGGTTACGCCGAGCGCGGTTGCCAGTGCCACCAGAAGCACAACGACGAGCGCACCTGCCCAGAGCCGGCGCAGGTCGGCGAGGATGAAGCGGGTCATGCCGCCACCTCCCCGGCCGCCCTGTCCGCGACGATGCGGCCGCCCTGCAAGGCGATGCGGCGGTCGAGCCGGTTGATCAGACGCTGATCATGGGAAACGACAATCAGTGTGGCGCCCGTCTGCGCCGCCAAATGGAGGAGCAGGTTTCCGACCGCCTCCCCCGCTTCCGCATCCAGACTGGCGGTCGGCTCGTCGGCTATGATGACGCCGGGCCGCCGCAGAAGCGCGCGTGCGATCGCCACCCGCTGCATCTCGCCTCGCGACATGCTGTCGATCCTTTGATCCGGCCGGGCGAGCGACACCGCCTGCAAGAGTTCGTGCGCATGGGTAACGACATCCGCCCCGGCTGCGCGGGCGAGCCGTGCTGGCAGGAGCACGTTTTCAACAGCGGAAAGACCGGGAAAGAGATGGAAATCCTGCATCACAAGGCCGACATGTTCCGCCCGCCAGCGGTCACGCGTGGTTTCCGCGAGGCGGGCGATATCCTGGCCGTTCCACAGGACGCGGCCGGCCTGCGCCCGCTCCAGGCCGGTGACGACATTGATCAAGGTGCTCTTGCCGGATCCCGAGCCGCCCGTGATCGCTACGCGTTGGCCAGCATCGATATACAGGCGGTCGATGAGGAGGACCGGCGCGGCGAGACCTGGAAAGGAGATGCGCAATTCCTCGACCTGGAGAGACAGCATGCTTCAAACAGCCTCGTAATCCGCCTGGCGGATGCGCAGGCGGCTGAGGAAGCCGGTTTCCGGATCCGTCCACGACCCGACCTCCAGCATGCCCCGGACTTCGATCGTCTCGTTAGGCTGGGTGAAAGTCTGCCGGCTGTCGAGATAAACGACGACGATATTGTCGGGCCAATCGGAATCGGTCGAGCAGAATGGGCAGATCGACATGGGGATTTCGGTGAGGACGAAGAACTGCGCTTCCGCCTTCAAGGGCGGCGCCATGAAGCCGCGCATGGCGACGGGTTTGCCGGAAAGCGCCTTGGCCTTGTCCGAAAATTCCAGGCCCAGCACGCTGATCTTGCCGTAAAGGTCATCGAAGGAAAGCGGCGCGTAAGACGCCGCGGAAACCCGCCCGGGAATGAGGAAGGGCAAGGCCGCGAGCCCACCAAGAACGGATCTGCGTGGCAGAAGAGTGGAAGGTCGCTTTTCCATCAAGCTCTCCGAATGCGCTTCCGGCCAACCCGGCCGGAAGCAAGTTGCAGCATGGGTACGGCGTGAAAGCGAATTAACCGCCCAAAGCAGCTTAGTTGGTCTGCTTCACGCCGAGAGCGAAGGTATCGGCCAATACCTTATACACGTCGCTCTGTTCCATATAGCCATGGAAGCCTTCAGCGCCGGGACCGGCAGCCTGCAGAACTTCGTCATCGACCGCATGCACGCCCGTATCGCCGCTTTTTGGAATATTGCCCTGCACGAAGACCGCGCCGGGAACGTTCTTGTATTCCTCGTTGGCGACATATTCCTTCTTTTCGTTCTGGATGGCCGGCACGAACGGCCCATCCAGCTTCGGGCGGAATGTTTCGTAGTGGTCGGGGCCGTTATTAGCAAAAATAGCCAGGCGGCGGCTGACGTCGACACGGTCCGGATAGCCGTCGCCGTTCTTGTCTTCATAGTTGGGGAAGCCGGCTTCGGCATAGGTGCCGACCTTCTCGCGCATTTCCGTGCCCGGCTTGTCGTCGTCGATCGTCCCGATGATCGAAACGCCATGCGTATGGTCGCCGGTGACGACGATCAGCGTGTCCGGGTGAGCCTTCTGGAATTCGCGGGCAACGCCCACCACTTTATCGAATTCGATGGTTTCGAACAGGGCGCGTTCCCAATCAAGCGGGTGGCTCATCTTGTCGATCGAGGCACCTTCGACCATCAGGAAGAAGCCTTCCGGGTTCTTGCCGAGATTATCGAGCGCCACCTTGGTCATATCGACCAGGCCCGGCTGGTTCGGGAACTTGTCGACCGTGCCCTTCTTGAGGAAGTCGCGATCAAGCGTGGCGTCCATGTTGGCGGGATGGAAGAGGCCGAGGATCTTGCCGGTGTTGGAGCCGGCCGCCTGGGCCAGTTCGTTCTTGTCGGTGGCCAGCGTATAGCCGGCGTCCTTGAAGATCTTGATGTAATCCTTGTCGTCCTTACGCTTGGAGCCGGCCGTTTCCTTGGGAAGGAAATAGGCCGAACCGCCGCCCAGAAGAACGTCCGGCTTGACGTCGAAGAGCATGCCGACGATTTCCGCCTTTTCCGCCCGCTTGCGGGTATGGGCGGCGAGTGCAGCCGGAGTCGCGTCCTGAAGTTCGGAGCCAGAAACGATGCCGATCGACTTCTTGGTCTGGCGGCGCAGCGCTTCTGCGATGGTCTCGACCTTCGGGTCGTCGAAAGCGTCGGGCGTACGGTCACCGTAGACGCCGAGTGCGTTGACGGCGCTCTTGTGGCCGGTCATGTAGGCTGACATGGTATTGGCGCTATCGGTGGCAATTGCTTCGGTGGAAGACGTGCCGATGAACGCCATGTGGTCGAGGTCGTCCATATTCAGCCGGCCGTTCGCCTTGCCCTCGGTCATGCCTTTGGACATGATCCGGGCGCCGGTGCGATGCGCGACAGAAAGGCCGTCTCCCAAAAGGAAGATGATGTTCTTGGCCTTCGGCGCGGCGGCCGTCCCGTAGACATTCCAGGTCGCGCTCTTGGTTTCGGAGCCTGCCGTCACCTCGACCTTGTAGTCGCCGGCATTGGCGATCGTTACGCCGCGCAAGATCACCGCGGAACCCAGGACCTTGTCCTTGTTCTTTTCTTCGGCAACGAACTGCGCTTCCTTGCCGAGTGCGGACTTGTAGTCCTGGCCGTTGACGGTGACTTTGACGTCCTCCGGCTTGACGACGCTGCTAAACTCGACCTTGAAGTCAAAGGGGGAACCGGTGAGGATGGTGGCACGGTCCAGCGGATAGATATTGGCAGCCTGGGCTGCGCCGGCGAGAACGGTCGAAACGACCAGAGCGGCAATAAGTTTGCGCATCGTAACCTCACGAAAAGTTCAAAGGGAAGGCAAGGTTCGTATATCGGCGGCGCATGACACTTGCGTGACGCCATGGCGACAGGTTTTCTTGGGAAACCTCCAGAGGCGTAAGCCAATTTGCGTCCAGAACGCAAAAAGCCTGGCGCGGGAGGAGGATGCGCCAGGCTTTGAACTTGATCGACAACTGGGAGGAGGAGGATGTTGTCGACCCGTATCTAGCGACGCTGGGAGGAGGAGGTGCGTCGCTCGATGGCCAATGTTTAGTCTAATCGTTTAAGCTGGCCAATAGTCTCTGCTGCAATGCAGCAATGCGTTTGACGCAAGGCTGGGCAAATGCTCACCCATCATGAGCCTATCCCATAGCCGCCACGGGTATTCAGGCCAGGCAAGCTCGGCTATATCGGCTGAAAAAGCAGAGGCGAGCACCATGGCTGTCATCCGATACCACGAAACTGACATATCGAGCGCGGATGCAGCGCGCTATACGGATGCCGTCGCAGTCGATACGGAGACGCTTGGGCTCGTTCCTCGGCGTGATCGCCTTTGTGTGGTACAGCTTTCTCCAGGTGACGGATCGGCAGACGTGATCCGCATCGGGCCGGGCCAGAAACAGGCTCCCAACTTGGCCGCCATGCTGGCCGACCCTTCACGCCAGAAGATCTTCCACTATGGCCGGTTCGATATCGCCATCCTTTTTCATACATTCGGGGTCTCGACGACCCCAGTCTTCTGCACCAAGATCGCCTCCCGGCTGGTGCGCACCTATACCGACCGGCACGGCCTGAAGGAGAACCTCAGGGAAATGCTGGACGTGGACATATCCAAGGCCCAGCAGCAGACCGATTGGGCGGCGGAGAAACTGTCCCAGGCGCAGCTCGAATATGCAGCCTCCGACGTTCTTTACCTGCATGCCCTGCGCGACAAGCTGAACGAAAGGCTCATCCGGGACCGCCGCGCCGATCTCGCCAAGGCCTGCTTCGATTTCCTGCCCACCCGCGCCAAGCTCGATCTGTTGGGTTGGGGAGAGACCGATATTTTCG
Source organism: Rhizobium deserti (assembly GCF_004358025.1). Taxonomy (GTDB): domain Bacteria; phylum Pseudomonadota; class Alphaproteobacteria; order Rhizobiales; family Rhizobiaceae; genus Neorhizobium; species Neorhizobium deserti. The sequence goes on from NZ_SMTL01000003.1 coordinate 660,737, forward strand.
CCCATAGCTGACAGCGCCTCCCCTGGCTACAACAGTCTGGCGCTGAACCGCCTGTAGCAACCCAATTCTGCCATTTCTGCGTGCATTTAACTGTCCGGTTTAAACCGTTAGCGTGTCTTTAACCATTTTGTCACAGAATCGCATCTGTTCCTCGGCAGTGGAGCGCCATGAGGCGCCGCGGTCGCAACGCCGTCTACGTTGCGAAAAGCTTTGATCGGCCGATCTGTCCTTCCGTCACAGACAACAGATGGAGCAGGCCTCATGCTGCAGCCGGTCAGTGCCACCACAACGACTATGCTGGATTATCCGAGTTCGGCGCCGCAGCCGGTGGTCCGGCCGCCATTCAGCCCCGCCAATGACATAGCCGATATCGGCATGTCTTCGGAGAAGCTCCTGTCCGGCGGCCGTCGGGAGGCCATGTCCCTGTCCGGACAGCTTCAACTGGCGCAGGGCGCCTCGGTCTTTGCCGAAACGATCGGGCAGCTGCTGAAAATGCCCCGCGGCGAAAACGAAAGCCTTGCTGCTTATGCCGTCCGGATCACCGAAGCGGTCAAGGCGCTCAGCCCCGGCGAGAAGCTCGCCCTGCAACGGCTCCTCAACCAGGTCGTCAACGGCCTCACGCTTCGTCTCCTGGGGGAAGTCCTTAAAAATCCAAGTGGTCCAGGCGCTGCACGGTTGGCGCTGCATATGGAGATGACGCAGCTGTCAGACCACGATCTGCCGGCGGAGGCCGCCGTCACCTCCTATCGCCAGACGGCGGGGATGCAGCCGGTGCCGGCAGGCCGTGAAACGGCGCCACTCGCCAAGCTTGTCCCGGCAAACCCCGGCATTGGCAACCCGCCGCCCCTCGATTTGGCTGGAGCGGAGGCCGAAGCACAGGCCGCAGCGAGCTCGGTTGCCGGCAGTTCGCGAACCGAGCAGGACGGCAGAACGGCGGCCATACCGACGGCTTCGTCGACGGGCCCGGGCTCCGTCAACGGGCAGGCCGCTGGACCGGCTCCTGCCACGGCGCTCGCCTCCACTGGTGCCGATCCAAATGCCGCCCCTGGCGCCGAGGCAACCCCTTCAAGCGGCAAGCAGCCGCCATCCCTGTCGGGCGCAGACCCCTTGAAAGCAGGAACCGCGACAACAGTCGAGAGCGCGGCGGCGGGTGAAAGAAGCAAGGCAGGGCATGCTGCAAGCCTGCCATCTGCCGTTCATCCCGATGCGGCTGTAACTCGGGCGGAGTCGGAGCCCGGATCCATAGCTGCATTTCGCCCCGGAACTGGATCCGAAACCGGCATGGCAGCTGGCGATGACGCTGCTGCTCCTCCACCACAGCCTTCCAGATCAACTACAGGTCAGGCCGCTGGCCCTTTCGCCGTTCCAGACGTCCAGGCGGAGGTAACCAGTAGCGACGGCGTCTATCCAATGGAAGCCGGAAGCCGGTTGACGGCTGACGGAAAGAGCGCAGCGGCGGGCCTGAGGACTTCACCCATGGAAGCTTCGCGCGCCTCCATACTTGCTGAAGCGGATGCCGGTCCTCCGACAGAGCTGGATCTGGCTCCCGATGCGGACGCTGTTTATCGGCCCGCCCGCCCCGTCACGGCGGAATCCATACTCGGCATCACACAGGGACTGATAAAGGCATTTTCCGGCCATGCGCTGGCGGAAGCCCTGACGCCACTGCTCAGCCTGTCGCCATTACCCGAGGCGCTCGACCCGGCTCTGGATGATACGCAGGCAATGCCGAAACAGGATTTGCCGCTCGGAAGAAGCTCCCAGGACTTGGAGGGGTCCGCCTCGAATATGCCGACGTCCCAGCAACAGCCTGACGAGGCCGCGACCGCCAAAAGACAGGCCACCGCTACGCCGCATGCCGGACAGCCGGCTGCCGAAGCGGCAGATATGCATGAACAGCTGCAACTGGCTTTGCCCGTCATCCTGCCGCGTGACGGCATGCCGCTTCCCTATCTCACTTATCCGCCCACCGAGCAGGAGCCAAAGCGCGAGGAGCGCAAGGTGCGCGAAATTGCCGAGGTGGACGAGGATGGAGATGGGCAGCAGCATCCCTCTGGCGACCACAGGTCGAACGACAGGGACAAGGATGGCGAGACAGAGGAGGCGCCAACCAATGCGGCCGCCGTCAATGCCGAAACCGAGAGTGGACATGGCGGGGAGGATGGACGCGCCAATGATCTCTATTGGCGGATGGCCGGCTGGTCCTGAGGCAATCAACTTCATAGAAAAAGCCGCCGGATTTTCATCCGGCGGCTTTTTGATTCCTGCAGCGAAGATTACTCGTTGCTGCCGCGGTTCTTCAGAGCCGCGCCGAGGATGTCGCCGAGCGAAGCGCCACTGTCGGACGAACCGAACTGTGCGACTGCTTCCTTCTCTTCGGCGATTTCAAGCGCCTTGATGGAAAGCATGACCTTGCGGTCCTTCTTGGAGAAGTTGACGACGCGCGCGTCGAAAACCTGACCAACGGCGAAGCGCTCAGGACGCTGATCGTCGCGGTCGCGTGCCAGGTCGTTGCGGCGGATGAAGGAGGTGATGTCCTCGTGAGCAACCAGCTTCACTTCGACACCACCGTCGTTGACGGCGATGACTTCGCACGAAACGACAGCGTTCTTGCGCAGTTCGCCAGACGTGGCGGCTTCGCCGACCGCATCCTTGCCGAGCTGCTTGATGCCGAGCGAGATGCGCTCCTTTTCGACGTCCACGTCGAGAACGACAGCCTTGACGACGTCACCCTTGTTGAACTCCTCGATGACCTGTTCGCCCGGACGGTTCCAGTCGAGGTCGGAGAGGTGAACCATGCCGTCAACATCGCCGTCGAGGCCGATGAACAGGCCGAACTCGGTCTTGTTCTTGACTTCGCCTTCGACTTCAGTGCCGGCCGGATGGCTGTAGGCAAATGCCTGCCACGGGTTCTCGAGGGTCTGCTTGAGACCGAGCGAGATACGGCGCTTGGACGGATCGACTTCGAGAACGACAACGTCGACGTCCTGCGTTGTCGACAGGATCTTGCCGGGATGAACGTTCTTCTTGGTCCAGGACATTTCCGAAATGTGGATCAGGCCTTCGATGCCCGGCTCCAGTTCGACGAATGCACCGTAGTCGGTGATGTTCGTGACGGTACCGGAAATCTTTTTGCCAACCGGGTACTTGGCGGCAATGCCATCCCACGGATCCGACTCGAGCTGCTTCATGCCGAGCGAGATACGGTGGGTTTCCTGGTTGATGCGGATGATCTGAACCTTGACCTGCTGGCCAATGGACAGGATTTCCGACGGATGGTTGACGCGGCGCCAAGCCATGTCGGTGACGTGCAGCAGGCCGTCGATGCCGCCGAGGTCAACGAACGCACCGTAATCGGTGATGTTCTTGACGACGCCGTCAACAACCTGGCCTTCTTCGAGGTTCTGAACGATTTCGGAGCGCTGTTCCGCACGGCTCTCTTCAAGCACGGTACGACGCGAAACGACGATATTGCCGCGGCGCTTGTCCATCTTGAGGATTTCGAAGGGCTGCGGGTTATGCATCAGCGGGGTGACGTCGCGGATCGGACGGATGTCCACCTGCGAACGCGGCAGGAAGGCTACGGCGCCGTCGAGATCGACGGTGAAGCCGCCCTTGACCTGGTTGAAGATGACGCCTTCAACGCGCTCGCCAGCTTCGAATTTGGCTTCCAGCTTGACCCAGCTTTCTTCGCGGCGAGCCTTCTCGCGCGACAGAACAGCTTCGCCCAACGCGTTTTCGATGCGCTCGACATAAACTTCGACTTCGTCGCCGACCTTCAGCGAACCGTCCTTGCCCTTGGCGCCGAATTCCTTCAGCGCAATGCGGCCTTCAACCTTCAGGCCGACGTCGATGACGGCCATGTCCTTTTCGATCCCGGTGACTATGCCTTTGGTGACATAGCCTTCAGCAAGATCGTTGGTTGCAAAGGACTCTTCGAGAAGAGCTGCGAAGTCTTCCCGACTTGGGTTAGTTACTGCCATGAAATCTCCTGGTCGTGTCCATTTCGGACACGTATGCGCCGGCGGTTCGTGTTGCACATGCCAAAGCTTCAAGTCCGCCTTCCTCACGGTGATATTCCGGGGGAGGCAATCCGGCGCGGGGACTGAACTTCGGATTATTTTATCAAAGCGGCGTCGATAATGGCCTTTGCCGCCCGAAACGCCGCCTCTATACCCATTTCCGACGTATCAAGCAAGTGTGCGTCTGATGCGGGTTTCAATGGGCTGTCGGCGCGGCCCATATCCCTTTCGTCACGCTTGCAGACATCGGCAAAAACCGCCTGGAAATCCGCCGTACCGCCGTTTGCCAGGATTTCGTCGTAGCGCCGTCCGGCCCGCACTTCCGGCGAAGCGGTGACGTAAAGCTTCACCTTGGCGCCCGGGCAGACAACCGTGCCGATGTCGCGGCCATCGAGAACTGCGCCCGGCGGCTTTTGCGCAAATGCCTGCTGCGCCTCGACCAACGCGCGGCGCACCGAAGGCATGACGGCAATCCTGGAAGCAGCCTCGCCGATCTGGTGGTCGGCAAGGACCTGCCGGTCGAGGCTCGCCAAATCGATCTCCGCCGCCATGCGCGACGCCACCGCCTCGTCGTCGAGCGGCAGGCCTGCATCGAGCAGAGCCTTGGCCGTGGCCCGGTAGGTCAAGCCGGTATCAAGATGATGAAAGCCATAGGCCTGGGCAATCTGCCGCGACAGTGTTCCCTTGCCCGCCGCCGCCGGACCGTCGATTGCGATGATGAAGGGCGTGGTCACGCCGCCTGGCTTTCGTCGCTTTCGATCCTGGCGCCAAGCCCGGTCATCAGGTCCATGAATTCCGGGAAGCTGGTGGCGATGATGCCGGCATCGTCGACGCTGACCGGATGTTCGGATGCCAGACCCATGACCAGAAAGCTCATGGCGATGCGGTGGTCGAGATGGGTGACGACCGCCTTCCCCGCCGCATTGCCATATCCCTTGCCGCCCGGACGTCCGCGCACGACCAGCGTCTCCTTGCCTTCGTCGCAGTCGACGCCGTTGAGCTTCAGGCCTGCCGCCGTTGCCGACAGCCGGTCCGATTCCTTGACCCGCAATTCCTCGAGGCCCAGCATGGTCGTGGTGCCTTCGGCAAAGGCGGCGGCTATGGCGAGCACCGGATATTCGTCGATCATCGACGGCGCCCGGTCTGCCGGCACCGTGACGCCCTTCAGCTCGGACCCGCGCACCCGCAGGTCGGCCACGTCTTCTCCGCCGGCACTGCGCGCATTCATCACGTCTATATCGGCGCCCATTTCCTGCAGCGTCAGGATGAGGCCGGTGCGGGTCGGGTTCATCAGCACGTTTTCGATCACCAGGTCGGAGCCGGGCACGAGCAGCGCGGCGACCAGCGGAAAGGCGGTCGAGGACGGATCGCCGGGCACGTCGATCACCTGCCCGACAAGCCTGCCGCGGCCTTCGAGCCGGATGGTGCGGACACCGTCGCCATCGGTTTCCACCGTCAGGTTGGCACCAAAGCCCTGCAGCATCTTCTCCGTATGGTCGCGCGTCATCACCGGTTCGATCACCGTCGTTATGCCCGGCGTATTGAGACCAGCGAGCAGCACGGCCGATTTCACCTGGGCCGAGGCCATCGGTACGCGGTAGGTAATCGGGTTCGGGGTTCGCGGCCCGCGCAGGGTGACCGGCAGACGGTCGCCAGCCGTCGAGGTGACCTGCACGCCCATTTCCCGAAGCGGATCGAGTACCCGGCCCATCGGGCGCTTGGACAGCGAGCCATCGCCAATGAAGGTACTGTCGAAATCGTAAACGCCGACCAGGCCCATGGTCAGCCGGCAGCCGGTGCCGGCATTGCCGAAATCCAATGGCGCTTCCGGCGCCAGAAGCGCGCCGTTGCCGGTGCCCTGGATGATCCATTCGGCGCCGACTTTTTCAATCCTGGCGCCCATGGCCTGCATGGCCTTGCCGGTATTGATGACGTCTTCGCCTTCCAGCAAGCCCGTGATGCGGGTCTCGCCGGACGCAAGCCCGCCGAACATGAAGGAGCGATGCGAGATCGACTTGTCGCCGGGTATGCGAACCGTGCCGGAAAGATTGGTGGATTTTCTCGACTTTGCCGGCTTCAGGGCAATACCATGCGACATGGCCAGTCCTTTACATGTTATAGGCGCGAATGCGGGATGCGGAATTGGGCCGTCGTTAGCATAAAGCCCGAGGCCGGTCATCCGCTTGTTCGGCCGGAAAATCATGAAAAGTTAGTCTTTGACATAAGCGACGGTTGGCCTTATGGGGACCGGCTAGATTTTTTCACCAATAAGGCCGCGATTAAGCGGCGTGCCGATCTGATCGGCCATCCCATGAGGCTCTGACTGTGGCTAAAGCGGAACTCGGAACAAAGCGCACCGACCCGGATACCGGCAAGAAATTCTATGACCTGAACCGCAACCCGGTTGTTTCTCCTTATACGGGCAAGTCCTGGCCGCTTTCCTTCTTCGAGGAAAACACGGTTGCCGTGAAGATGGAACAGGCCGAGGAAGAGGACGTCCAGGAAGTCGATACCGAAAATCCGGAAGTCGAACTGGTTTCCCTCGAAGAGGGCGACGAGGCGGCCGGCGGCGACGATCTGCCTGACATGGGCGACGACGAAGCCGATATCGGCGGCGACGAAGACGATACCTTCCTTGAAGTCGACGAAGACGAGGACGACGACGATATGACCGGTATTATCGGCGTCACGGGCGACGACGACGAAGTCTGATCGACTAACTAAGATCCGGCGATCTTACAAAAATCGCCGGCGACTTAAAATTCGGCTTGCACTGACGGGAAACCAGACGTAATAAGCCGCCACTCCGAAGGACACAGTGCTTCGGAGTTCCCAGGACCGGAAACACCGGACCACCTGATGGGGCTATAGCTCAGCTGGGAGAGCGCTTGCATGGCATGCAAGAGGTCAGCGGTTCGATCCCGCTTAGCTCCACCAAACTTTTCCTACGAACTTTCCATCGCCTGTAGATGCTCGCGGCCTTTATCGGACCGCCATACCCGCATGCGACTGAACGAGGCGCGGACGGTTCAGGCGCTTGCGCCGGGCTGCCACATGACGAACCGTTTGCTGCCGCGATTGGGCAAGTTTGGGCTCTGCCAGGCTCGTGGCACCGAAAAGAGTTTCAAGCGACATGGCGTCCAGATGGGCGTGACGGTAGGCCTGCTGCTTTTGCCGGATGATGCCGGCGGCGGCGAGACCGATGACGCTCAGCAGGATGATAGTCGTTGTTACCATTGTGCTTCCTCCGGTTTCTCAACGCAGAAACCGGCAGAAAGTTCTGGCTTGTTTTTCGCTTGTCAGGCGAAGGGCCCAAAGCAGCGCCGAGAAATTCACCGGTCGGCCGGATCCGCAGCATCATCCTCAACGAAGAGGTCGCTCCGCGCATATGTCAGAGGATGGCCTGTTCCTGTGCATCGAAGCGGTGCAGGCTCGCCCTATCCGGCGTTGCAAAGACCACGTCGTCGGGAGAATAGGCATGCTCGCCGAACAGGCGGACCGTCAGCAGGCCGGTGACATCGGTTTCCAGGTAAAGGATGGTATCGGCGCCCAGATGCTCCACATGGATGACTTTGGCCTTCCATTCGCCGCTGTCGCGGGACAAGGCGATGTGTTCCGGCCGGATACCGACGGTCTTGGCTGTGCCGTCACCGAGCTTGCCGGCTTCGATGAAATTCATCTGCGGCGAACCGATGAAGCCGGCGACAAACAGGTTGGCCGGCCTGTTGTAGAGTTCCATCGGCGAGCCGATCTGTTCCACCCGCCCTGCATTCAGGACGACGATCTTGTCCGCTAGCGTCATCGCCTCGACCTGGTCGTGAGTGACATAGATCATCGTTGCCTTCAGGCGGCGGTGCAGGCCGGCAATTTCCAGCCGCGTCTGCACGCGAAGCGCAGCATCGAGGTTGGACAGCGGCTCGTCGAATAGGAAAAGCTTGGGCTCGCGCACAATGGCACGGCCGATCGCCACGCGCTGCCGCTGGCCACCCGACAGTTCCGCCGGGCGACGGGCAAGATACGGGTCGAGCGACAGCATCGAGGATGCCTTGGCGACGCGCGTCTCGATCTCTTGCTTGTCGGTTCCCGCCTGTTTGAGGCCGAGCGCCATATTGTCCTTGACCGTCAGGTGCGGATAAAGCGCATAGGACTGGAAGACCATGGCGATGCCGCGCTTGGCGGGCGGCGTGTTGATGACTTCGGCTCCATCGATCTGCAGGCTGCCCGAGGTAGCGTCTTCCAACCCGGCGATCACCCGCAGCAATGTCGATTTGCCGCATCCGGAGGGGCCGACGAAGATGACGAATTCGCCGTCCTTGACCTCAAGATCGATGCCTTTCAGAACCTCGTGGTCCCCAAAAGCCTTGCGGATGGATTTCAATTGCAGCGAACCCAAGGGCGTCTTCCTTACTAAATCAACGGAGCGGCATCAAAGGCGGACTGGCTTACCGCTGCGGGCGCTTTCGTCCGCCGCCAGGCAGATGCGCAGCGATTGCACCGCGTCGTCCATGTGCCGGGTGAGATCGATGTCGTCGCGGATGGCCTTCAGCATATAGGCCTGTTCCAGATCGCAGAGTTCCTGGTGACCGGGCTCTCCCGCCATCTTCATGTCCTCGTCGGGGCGGATGAACTTTCCGTCCGGCCCAGTTTCGGCGCTGTGCAGCCGGATGACCGAGGTCTTGGTATGGGTGTCGATGTCGTCCGACTTGGCATTAGGGTCCATGACAATGGAAACGGCACCCTTCGGCGACATGACGTCTTTTACGAAAAACGCCGTTTCGGAGATCATTGGGCCCCAGCCCGCCTCGTACCAGCCGAGCGAGCCATCCTCAAACAGAACCTGAAGATGGCCGTAATTGTACATGTCCGGGGCGATCTCCTCGGACATGCGAAGGCCCATGCCGCGCACTTCCACCGCCTTGGCATCGGTGATCTGGCACATGACGTCGACATAATGCACGCCGCAATCGACGATCGGCGGTGTCGTCTGCATCAGCGACTTGTGGGTTTCCCAGGTCGGTCCGGAGGACTGCTGGTTGAGGTTCATGCGGAAGACATAAGGCGGGCCAAGCTTGCGGGCTTCAGCGATCAACCGGATCCAGGACGGGTGATGGCGCAGGATATAGCCGATCACAAGCTTCTTGCCGGCTGCCTTTGCGGCGGCGACGACCCGTTCGGCATCGGCCACCGTGGTTGCCAGCGGCTTTTCCACAAAGACGTCGCAGCCCGCCTCGAACGCGGCGACCGCATAATCTGCATGGCTGTCGGAATAGGTGCAGATGGAGCAAAGGTCCGGCTTCAGCTCGGCGAGCGCCTGCAGGAAATCCGGGTGGATCTTGTATTGGGTGAGTGCCAGATCGAGCTTTGGCACCGAACGGTTGACGAGGCCGACAATCTCGAAACCGGGATTGTTGTGATAGGCGAGCGCATGGCTGCGGCCCATATTGCCAAGCCCGGCAACAAGAACGCGGACGGGTTTGTCGGATGAACTCATTTGACGGCTCCCGCTGTGATGCCGCGGATCAGCTGCCGCGCAAAGATGACGTAGAGGACGAGGATCGGCAGGATGGCAAGCGACAGGGCCGCCAACACGGCATTCCAATTGGTCACGAACTGGCCGATGAAGATCTGGCTGCCCAAAGTCACGGTCTTGGTCGCTTCGGAAGGCGCCAGGATCAGCGGAAACCAAAGGTCGTTCCAGATCGGGATCATCGTGAAGACCGCCACCGTCGCCATGGCCGGCCGGATGAGCGGCAGGACAAGCCGGAAAAAGATCGCATATTCGGACAGCCCGTCGATCCGCCCGGCATTCTTCAGGTCGTCGGAAACCGAGCGCATGAATTCCGACAGGATGAAGATGGCAAGCGGTATCCCCTGCGCCGTGTAAACCAGGATCAGCGCCGTCAACGTGTTGACGAGGCCCGACGCCACCATGCCCTGCAGGATCGCTACCGTGCCGAGCCGGATCGGGATCATGATGCCGATCGCCATGTAAAGGCCCATCAGGGCATTGCCGCGGAAACGGTATTCGGACAGCGCAAAGGCGGCCATGGCGCCGAACAGCAGAACAGCCAGGATCGAGACGATCGTCACCACGAAACTGTTCTGGAAGTAATGGATGAAATCGGCCTGGCCGAGCACGGTCTTGTAGCCGACAAGGCTGAACGTCGATGGCAACGGCACCTGCATGGGCGAGCGAAAGATCGCGTTGCGGTCCTTGAACGAATTGATCACCGTCAGGAAGACCGGAAACACTGCGATCAGCGTATAGCCGATCAAGGCCAGATGCACGAGGCCGGTGCGAACAGGGGAGGTGCGGGCTCGGGTCGACATGGCTCGCGCTCCTTTAGAACTGGTAGCGGCGCATGCGCCGCTGGATGGCGAAGAGATAGAAGGAGACGCCGGCCAGGATGATCAGGAACATCACGGTGGCAATCGTCGCGCCCATGGAACGATCGCCGAGCTGCAGCTGGAAACCGAAGAAGGTACGGTAAAGCAGCGTTCCGAGAATGTCGGTCGACATGTCGGGCCCGGCCAGCGCTCCCTGGACTGTATAAACGAGGTCGAAGGCGTTGAAATTACCGACGAAGGTAAGGATCGAGATGATGCCGATGGCCGGCAGTATGAGCGGCAGCTTGATCTTCCAGAACTGGCTCCAGCCGGTGATGCCGTCCATTTCGGCCGCTTCGATCACCTCGTCGGGTATGCTGAGGAGCGCGGCATAGATCAGCATCATGGGGATGCCGATATACTGCCAGTTGGAGATCAGCGACACGGCGATCAGCGCCGGACCGGACTGGCCGAGCCAGGGCGCGAACAGCCATTTGGTACCGACAAGGCTCATCAACCATGGGGCTACACCCCAGATCGGCGAGAGGATGAGTTTCCAGATGAAGCCGACGATCACGAAGGACAAAAGCGTCGGCAGGAAGATTGCCGTACGGTAGAAGGCGGCGAAGCGCAGCTTGGGCGTTGACAGAAGCGCCGCCAGCGCGACCCCGATCGGGTTCTGGACGCACATGTGGATCGCAAAGAAGATCAGGTTGTTGACGAGCGCATTCCAGAAGTCGTGGGCCCAGCGGGCATCGCCGAACAGCACCTGGTAATTGGCAAGCCCTACAAATGCCGGCGCACCGTCGACGGTGTTGTAGAAGGAAAGCCTCAGGGTCTCGATCAGCGGCAACACCATGATGGCCGAATAAATGATGAAGGCTGGCAGCAGGAACACGCCGATATGCCAGCGCACCGGACGCTTGATGGCTGGCTCATGTGTTGCTGGCAGATCGGTCATCAATGGCTCGCCCTTGGCTTAGTTCTCCCTCGTTTTCCTGTGCTGTCACAGGATCAGCCACGCCAACTTCTTCGCGTGCAGGGAGTGTCTTGCGTCGCGGACGCAATGCTGCTTTGTTCCTGCGCAAATACAGGGATAAGGGGCGCCTAATGCGCCCCTCTTGAACGTCGGTTCACTTAGCCGGCTTGTACCAGCTGTCGAGGCCCTTCTGGAGCTTTTCACCGGCGACCTTCGGCGTATCCGTGCCGTTGATGACATTGGCCGATTCCACCCAGGTCTCGTTTTCGAGGTTGGGCTTGCCCCGCGACAGGATCTGGTAGGTCGAGCGCACGGTCGGCTTGAACGAGTCCCGCCAGGAAACGAATTCCTGGGCCAGCGGATCGGCCATCTTCACTGGCGTCGAATTGAGGCTGAAGAAGCCCGGCAGCGCATTGGCGTAGATGTCCGCAAATTCCGGCGAGGCGACCCAGGCGAGGAACTTCTTGGCTTCTTCCTGATGGGCGCTCTTGGCATTGAGGCCTACGCCGATATCCGGATGGTCGGAAATATAGCCCGTCTCGCCAGCCTTCAGGACCGGCGGCGGGAAGGCGCCCATCTTGAACTGCGCCTGGCTGGTGAAGAGCGCGATTTCCCAGGAGCCGGCCGGATAGATGGCGGCGCGCCCGAGCGTGAAGAGGTTCTGGCTGTCGGAATAGGTCTGGGCTTCGAAACCGTCACCAAGATAGGGCTTCCACTTGGCAAGCTCCTCATAGGGCTTGACCCATTCCGGATCGGTCAGCTTCTGCTTGCCCTCGATCAGCGCCTTGCGGCCTTCCTCGCCCTTCCAGTAGTTCGGGCCGATGTTCTGGTAGCCCATGGTGGCGGCTTCCCAGAGATCCTTGGTGCCCATGGCGAGCGGGATATAGGTGCCGTCGGCCTTGATCTTGTCGAGCGCGGCGTGGAATTGGTCCACCGTCTTCGGCACCGAAATGCCGAGCTTGTCGAAAGCATCCTTGTTATAGATGAAGCCGTGAATAACGGAAGCCATAGGCACGCAGAAGGTCTTTGCGCCATCGTCTGTGGACCAGGCGGCCTTTGCGACGGGCGAGAAGTTGGCCATGCCCGACAGGCTGGTCAGATCCGCAAGCTGCTTCTTGTTGAAGAGCTCGAGTGCCGCATCGAAGGGACGGCAGGTAATAATGTCGCCGGCCGAGCCCGCGTCGAGCTTGGCATTCAGCGAGGCATTATATTCGGTCGGCGCCGTCGGCGAGAAGTTGAGCTTGATGCCGGGGTTCTTCGCTTCGAAGGCCGGGATCAGCTTTTCCTGCCAGATGGCAAGGTCGTCATTGCGCCAGCTCTCGATGGTGAGCGTGACGTCAGCCGCATGCGCCATGCCGGCCGATGCCAGCACGGTGGATGCGAAGAGCATGCCTTTGATTATGCGGGTCATGATGTTCTCCCTCATTGTTAGCGCTTTGCGGCGCGTTTCACGGTCGTTTCCGTCGTGTTCAGTTCCGCCAGTGCTTTCCTCAACACCTGACCAGAACGAATAAGAATATGCCTTGCCGCATCGGCATTGGCAGCGCCGGCGGCGAGCAGTACGGCGATCTTGACCGAATTGTCGGCCGCATGAAGCAGTTGCTGCGCCTCGTCGAAACCGATGCCGGCAATCTCGGCAACCATGCCGGCGGCGCGGAGGCGCAATTTTTCGTTGTCGGGGCGCAGATTGACCATGTGGCCGTCATGGACATGGCCGAGCTTGATGGCAACCAAGGTCGACAGCATGTTGAAAGCGATCTTTTGGGCCGTCCCGGCGCCCATGCGGGTCGAGCCGGCGACAAGCTCCGGCGGCGTCTCGAGCAGGATCGAGACATCGGCCTGCGCAAACAACCGGGCGTCCCTGTTATTGGCCATGGCCACGACCTTAGCACCCCGGGCGCGCGCCACGTCGGCCACCGCCATGGCATAGGGTGTGGAACCGCTGGCGGACACGCAGATGACGCAGTCGTCCCGCTCCAGAACCGCGGCATCCCTTGCGGCAAGCGCAGTGTCGTCTTCGGGAGCGCCTACCATATCGGTCAGGCTCGACACGCCGCCGGCCAGCAGAAGGACGATCTGCTCACGTGGAATGCCATAGGTTCCGGGAAGCTCCAGGGCATCGGCCATGGCCATGAGGCCCGAACTGCCGGCGCCCGCATAAACAAGCTTGCGCCCCTTTGCCAAAGCGGCGGCAACCAGCTCAGCGGCCTCGGCTATGGCCGCGATAGACGGATTGACGACCCTGGCCGCCTCCTGCTGGCCCGACGCCAGAAGCTCAAGGATTGCCGTCGGCTCGAACGTGTCGAGCCCTGCAGCCATCCCATGTCTTGCTTCCGTGGCGTTTCTGCTCATCCGGATCTCCCTCAAGACAAAATGATGCCAAAAAAATACCAATTGTCTAGCAGGAAATTAAGATACGGAAATAATTCGTAAACGCCAGAGCTTTGTCGCCTGCCAAGACCCTTTTAAATCAACGTGTTAGAAACTCACGCTGCCGACTCTAGATTTCCCCCTTGGTAAATGGTATTTTTTTGGTATCATCTCCACCGGAGGTATCCATGACGTCCTATTTCCTTGGTATCGATGGTGGGGGAACCAGCTGCCGCGCAGCGCTGGCCGACAGTGCCGGCAGGATATGCGGCCGCGGCAAAAGCGGCGCCTCCAATATCCTGACCGATCCGGACACCGCGTTGAAGCATATTGCCGAAGCGTCACGGCTCGCCTTTGTGGAAGCTGGGCTGGAGCCGGATCTGGCCTCCGTCTGCGCCGTCCTCGGGCTTGCCGGCAACAATGTCGGCGATGCGGTCAACTATGTGAAGGCGCGGCTGCCATTCGCTAGAGCGGACATTGTTTCGGACGGTGTGATCGCGCTGCAGGGCGCCATCGGTGACGAGGACGGCGCCATCGGCATTGTCGGCACCGGCACCGTCTTCATTGCCCGGCACGAGGGACGGCTTCATTCGGTGGCCGGCTGGGGCTTCCATGTCAGCGATCTCGGCAGCGGTGCGCGGCTCGGCCAGCTCGCCCTGCAGGAATGCCTGCTTGCCTATGACAGCATCCATCCGATGACGGATCTGTCGCGCGCCATCCTCGCCGAATTCGCCGGCGATCCGGAAAATGTCGTCGATTTTGCCCGGCTTGCGAAGCCCGGCGATTTTGGACGCTATACCCCCAAGGTCTTCGAATACGCCGAAAAGGGCGATGCGGCCGCAATCCATATTCTGAAAACCGGTGCCAGGGGCATCGACGAGGCGCTCGATGCGGTGAACACCCTTACCCGCTCCACAGGCCGGCTTTGCCTGCTCGGCGGACTTGCTCCCCTCTACCCGCCCTATCTGGCGGAACGCCACCGGAACCGTTTGTCCCAGCCGATCGCCGATGCCCTGACCGGCGCCGTTGCGCTTGCCGTGCAGACCTATGGCGGCGCTAAGGGCATCCGTGCGGAGGCACGGGCATGAGCCAGATGCTTTCCGCCATCCTGCCGCTCGATGGCCTTCAAGGCGCCGGCACCGGTCCGCTCTACAGGAAGCTGCGCCAGAGCCTTGAAGATGCGATCCGATCGGGAAAGCTTGAGCACGGCGACGCCCTGCCGGCCGAACGCGACCTGGCCGATTATGCCCATGTCAGCCGCGTCACTGTGCGCAAGGCCGTGGATGACCTCGTCAAGGGTGGCCTGCTGAGCCGCCGGCATGGCTCCGGCACCTTCGTGGTCAAGCCGATGTCGCGGGTCGAGCAGCCGCTGACCCGCCTCACCTCGTTTACCGAAGACATGGCAAGGCGCGGACTGATCACCAGGTCGGAATGGCTGGAGCGCGGACTTTTCCATCCTTCTCCCGAAGAAATGATGATGCTCGGCCTTGCCCCAGGCACCAGCGTCGCACGCATCGGCCGGTTGCGCATCGCCAATGACATGCCGCTGGCGATCGAGCGGGCCAGCATTTCGGCGGAATTCCTGCCGGATCCGGCAGCCGTGACCACATCGCTTTATGCCGAACTGGAAAAGAAGAATGCCCGCCCGGTGCGCGCCATCCAGCGGATTTCCGCCTGCAACATGAAGAAGGCGGATGCCGGGCTGCTGGCCGTGCCAATCGGCGCGGCGGGACTGTCGATCGAGCGGGTGTCCTATCTGGCCTCGGGCCGGGTGGTGGAACTGACGCGCTCGCTTTACCGCGGCGACGCCTATGATTTCGTGGCCGAGCTCTCGCTCGGCGAAGGGTAATTTTTCGAGGAAGAGATAAGCATGCAAACCAATATGCGGCGGGAAATCAGCGAGATCCCCGAGGCGGCAGCCCGGCTGCTGGAACGGTCCTCGGCTGATCTGGCGGCCGCGGGGCGGGCGCTTCGCGACAAGGATCCGGCCTTCCTGATCACCATTGCGCGCGGCTCTTCCGACCATGCCGCAACCTTCATCAAATATGCGGTCGAGCTGACGGCGGGGCGCCCGGTCGCCTCGCTCGGCCCATCGCTCGCTTCCATCTACGGCGCCAGGCTGAAGCTTTCAGGCGGAGCCGCGATCGCCATTTCGCAATCTGGCAAGAGCCCCGATATTGTTGCCATGGCGGAGGCGGCAACGGCGGCCGGTGCCGTCACCGTCGCGCTCACCAACACCCTGCCCTCGCCGATCGCCAGCGCATCGTCCCATGCGATCGACATCAATGCAGGACCCGAGCTTGCGGTCGCCGCGACGAAGTCCTTCGTCAACTCGATCGTCGCAGGCCTTGCCCTCTTGTCCGAATGGGTCGGCGACGAGGCGTTGAAGAGCGCACTGCACAGCCTGCCCTCACATCTGGAAAAGGCCGTCCAGCTCGACTGGAGCGAGCTTGCGCAGGAGCTGGGCGACGTGGATTCTCTCTACATGCTGGGCCGCGGGCCTGCTCTGGCAATTGCCAGCGAGGCCGCGCTGAAGTTCAAGGAAACCTCGAACATGCATGCGGAAGCTTATTCGGCGGCGGAAGTGCTGCACGGACCCGTCGCATTGGTCGAGAAGCGGTTTCCCGTGGTCACCTTTGCCGCTCGCGACGCGGCGGAAGCCTCGGCAGCCGAAATCGCCGATAGCTTAGCGGGCAAGGGAGCGCTGGCCTTTGCAACCTCCGACAAGGTGCAGGCGGCGCGTAGATTGCCTTTTGTGGGGACCGGTCACCCTCTCACCGATGCGCTGGCTTTGATCCTGCCCTTCTATGGCTTTGTGGAAGCATGGTCGCGCGCCAAGGGCTTCAATCCGGATGCGCCTGTTGCGCTGAAGAAGGTCACCGAGACGCTATGACTTTTCGCAAGGCCGTTACCGGCGCCCGCATATTCGACAGCATGGTCTGGCACGATAATGCGGCGCTCGTTCTTTCGCAGGGCAAGATCGAGAGGATCATGCCGATCGCCGATCTGCCGCCGGATATTGAGATCGTCCGTGCGGGCGGCGGCCTGGTCGCGCCCGGCTTCATCGACCTGCAGGTCAATGGCGGCGGCGGCGTGCTTCTGAACGAGGCGCCGACGGTTGCAGGCATTGCCCGGATCTGCCAGGCGCATGCGCAATTCGGCACGACCGGCCTGCTGCCGACGCTGATCACCGATACGCCGGAGATCACTGCCGCTGCGATCGAGGCGGGCAAGCAGGCCAAGGATCAGGGCGTGCCGGGCTTTCTCGGCCTGCATCTGGAAGGGCCCCATCTTTCCGTCGGCCGCAAGGGCGCTCACGACCCGCGACTGATCCGCCCGATGGAAGAGAAGGATATCGAGCTTATCCTGTCCTGCCGGGGTCGTTTCGATGCCCTGATGACCACGATTGCCCCGGAAAACGTGTCGCTCGTACAGGTGGCAAGGCTTGCGGGAGCCGGCTTCATCGTCAGCATCGGCCATACGGACAGCAGCTACGCGACAGCGCACGCCTATGCGCAGGCCGGCGCTCGCACCGTCACCCACCTCTTCAATGCAATGAGCCCGCTCGCCCATCGCGAGCCGGGTCTCGTCGGCGCGGCTCTCGATATCGGCACGCTTCACGTCGGCATCATCGCGGATGGCATCCATGTCCATCCGGCCGCCATGGGTGTCGCTTTGCGCGGCAAGAACGGGCCGGCCAAGATCTTCATCGTCACCGATGCCATGTCGCCGATCGGCACCGATCTCACCAGCTTTACCCTGAACGCCCGCGAAATCCTGCGCCGCGACGGTCGCCTCACGCTTGCCGACGGAACCTTGGCCGGCGCCGATATCGATATGGCTGCATCGGTCCGCTTCGTGCATGAGGCGCTCGGCCTGCCGGTCGAGGAAGCCTTGCGCATGGCCTCGGCCTATCCGGCGCAGGCCGCCCGGCTCCACCATCGCAAGGGCGCACTGAAGCCAGGCTACGATGCAGATTTTATTCTTCTGTCGGAGGATCTGCACGTGAATGCGACCTGGATCGGCGGCAATCTCGCCTATGATTCTTAGCTGGCTACCAAAAATGCAACCGTCACCTTCAACCCTTTGCCGCCGGAGCCTTCCGATAAGGTGACGGCGGCACCGTGCAGGCGGGCGATCTCCTCGACAATCGGCAGACCGAGCCCGGTGCCGGACAGATCGCTGCGGCCACCCCGCTCGAAGCGCCTCAGCACGGCGGCGCGCTTGTCCGTTGCGATGCCTGGGCCGTCGTCCTCGACTTCAAGCACTGCCGACTGATCGACCCTCCTCACCCTGACGGTGATTTCGGCACCGCTGCCGGCATAAAGCAGGGCATTGTTGATGAGGTTCTTCAGAAGCTCGACGATCAGCAGCGGTTCAGCCAGCACGGACAACTCGCCATCACCCTCGAAACCCAGATCCAGGCCGGCTTCGGAAGCCTGCGGCACATGGTCGGCTGTTGCCGAACGGGCCAGTCCGACGAGATCGACCGGCTGCATGGAAGCGGCCCGGGTTGCGGCGTCGATCTTCGCCATCAGCAGAAGCTGGGCGAGCAGGCGTTCCGCATCGCCGACGGCCTCATCCGCCTTGCGAGCGGCTGCCCTCGCTTGATCGAGCGTCACCGCACGGTCCGCCAGCGCCAGCTGGGTGCGGATGATGGCGAGCGGCGTGCGCAGCTGATGGCTGGCATTGCCGGTAAAGTGGCGCAGCGCCTCGAGCGCGCCCTCGAGCCGCACCATGAAGGAATTGACCGTGTCGACCAGGCCCTGCACCTCGCTCGGCACCCGCTGGCGGATCGGGTGGAGATCATCCGGACTGCGCTCGGCGATCGCCTCGCTGAAACGGTAGAGCGGCCGCAGCGACAGCGTCACCGCCACCCAGACAATCACGGCCGCCCCGGCAATCATGAAGAGCAGCCTGAGCGCCGAGCGGATCAGGATCGTTCGGGTCAGTTGCTGGCGGGCAATGGTGGTTTCGGCAACGGTCACGGTAAAGGGAACCGACCGGATGCCGGTCGAAGCGGAACGGGCAAGCGACGCCACCCGGATCGGCTCGCCGCGAAAGGCTGCGTTTTCGAAGGCGGCCGCCTGTCCCTCGCGCCTCGGGATCGAGGGCAGGTTCTGGTAGCCGGTGATAAAGGTGCCGGGCGGTCCGTCGACCCGGTAAAAAACCCGGTCCTGCGCCGCCGAGGTCAGCATTTCGAGCGCGACATAGGGGATGTCGACCTCCAGCGAGCCGTTTTCGGCAACGATCACCCGTTCGGCAATGGCCAGCGCCGAGCCGGCCAGCACCCGGTCGGAGACCTCGTTTGCTGTATCCACCGCTTCGTCCCAGGTGTCGGCCATGGCGATCGTGCCGATCACCGCTGTCGCGATCAGCAGCCAGGCAAGCAGCCTGCGGCGCAGCGAATAGACCCCTGCCGGCGTCATTCGGCCGCCGCCCCGCGTTCGAGATAATAACCTATGCCACGGGCCGTCTTGACCGTCAGCCCGTGCGGCGCGAGCCGGCGCCGCAATCGGCTGACATATTGCTCGATCGCATTGGCCGACAGATCCTCGTCGAAACCGGTCAGTGAGCGAATGATGGCATCCTTGGAAACCACCTTGCCGGCCCGCAGGAACAGGAGTTCGAGCAGGGCCACTTCGCGGGCCGGAAGATCGAGCGGCACGCCCTCGCTGGCAAAGGCCCGCGATGTCAGATCAAAGGTGATGCCGCCATAGGTGACGATGGAACTGCGCAAGCCGGCATGGCGGCGAAGCAGGACGCGGATGCGCGCCTCGAATTCCGGCACGTCGAAGGGCTTGATCATGTAGTCGTCGGCACCGAGATCGAGCCCCTTGACCCGCTCTTCCGGCGCGCCCCGGGCAGTTAGGATCATCACCGCCGCCCCGTTCTGCCGCGCCCGCATGGCGCGCAGCACGTCCAGCCCGTCCATTTCCGGCAGGTTGAGATCGAGGATGACCAGATCATAGGCCTCCGCTGCGGCTGCCGCTTCGGCGGACAGGCCGTCGGCGACGAGGTCGACGACATAGCCGCTCCCACGCAGGATCGCCGCCAGCCCTTCGGCCAGCGCGCGATTGTCCTCCACCAGAAGAATGCGCACCCGATCATGTCCCCGTTGCGGCCCCGTTTTACAGGCAAGCGTCCCGGAAGTCACGGATGGGCTGGGGCTATGGTTACGGGGCGCGGCCGATATAATCCATCTTGCCGACCGGCACGCCCTTGTGGCGCAGGATGGCGTAGGCGGTCGTCACGTGGAAATAGAAGTTGGGCAGGGCGAAGCCGAGGACATAGGTCTTGCCGGTAAAGGTGGTCGATCCGCTGCGGGTCTTGACGACCACTTCCGCTTCCTCGCGGCCGCTCATGCTGGCCGGATCGACGGCCTTCAGGAAGGCCACCGTCTTTTCGATGCGGGCATGCAGGTCGGCAAAGCTTGCCTCCTCGTCCGCCATCGGCAGGTTTTCGATCTGGCCAACCCGGACAGGCACGAATTTGGCGCTGTCGCTGGCCCGCTGGATCTGGCCGGTCAGCGGCAGCATATCCTCGTAAAGGCGGGCCTGAAGCAGGTCTTCATGGGCCATGCCTTTTTCGTCGGCGAAGGCTTCGCCTTTCCTGAGGATCTCGCTCAGATTGTCGAGGGCACGGAGGAAGGCGGGAACGGTGACGTCATGCAGGGAAAGCGACATGGAGGAAACCTCTTGTGCAGCGAGCACCGGACCTCCGGCGCCAAGGCGGAGCAGAGGTAAGGACAGCCGCGACCAAAACAAGCCGGCTGCAACGGCGGTCCTGCCGACGTGGCAGGAATGTCACGTCGTTGCGGTGCTTGTCGCTGGAAGCCGGCTCAGGCATTGTTTGCCGATGAAACCGATCGCCTTCGCCTTGCTGGCCGCCCTTGTCCTTCCCACCGCGGCCTGGGCCGAAACCACCCTGTTTGCGCCTGTCTCCGGCCGCAGCGACGCGCCGGTCCTGACTGTTTACTCCTCGCTGGACGAGCCGCTTGCCAAGCCGATGATCGCCGGCTTCCAGGCCGCCAACCCGGATGTGGCGGTCCGCTACGAGGAAATGCTGACAGGCGAGATCTTCGACCGGATCGTGCAGGAAACCGACCACGGCGGCAAAACCGCGGATTTTGCTTTCTCCTCGGCCATGGACCTGCAGGTAAAGCTTGCCAATGACGGCTATGCCCAGCGGAGCGACTTGCCGATGAGCACCGCCTGGCCGGTCTGGGCCAACTGGCGCAATACGGCTTATGCCCTGACATTCGAGCCGGCCGTCTTCGTCTACCACAAGCCGAGCTTCAAGACTTCGCCGCCGCCGTCCACGCGGGCCGAACTGGTCGACTTCCTGCAGCGCCGCGGCGATGCGGTCTACGGGCGGATCGGCACCTATGACATCGAGCGCTCCGGCGTCGGCTTCCTCTTCATGTCTCGGGACCAGGAGCAGTTCGGCGATATCTGGTCGGTCATCCGCGCCATGGGCGCCGGCGGCGTCAAGCTTTACTCGACCAGCCAGGCGATCCTCGAACGCGTTGCCGACGGCCGCTTCCTGCTCGGCTACAATATCCTCGGCTCCTATGCGGCCGACTGGGCCTCCCGCCACCCGGATGTCGGCATCCTGCTGCCCAAGGACTATACCGTCGTCATGTCGCGCATCGGGCTGGTGCCGCAGGCGGCGGCGGCGCCGGATCTCGGCAAGCGCTATCTGCAGTTCTTCATGTCGAAGGAAGGCCAGACGATCATGGCGCGCGAGCTGCAGATCCCCGCCGTCAGCCCGGAAGTGGCAGGCGACAATACGGCGACGACGATGCGCGAAATGCTCGGGGGACAATTGAAGCCGGTTCCGGTCAGCCTCGGCCTGATGGTTTATCTCGACCAGGTCAAGCGGGCGCGGCTGATCTCCCGCTGGAACGACGAGCTGAGGCTGCGATGACCATAAAATCGGTTGCAAGTGGCAATCTGCTGCTGTCAGAATGGGATGTCGCGGAAAATGTCAGCTAAATGTCAGGTTGATATGCTGGCTTAGGCCATTCGGTACCGTGGAGGCGGGACCCGATCAACGACGGGAGGCTGCCACAGCGGTGATCGCTGCCGGCCTTCCTTCGTTCAGCTCATAACAGCCGCGTCCGCAGTGACGCCAACGGAGGAATACCCCTTGAAACACTTTATTCTTGCTTCCATTCTGGCTGGCGCGATGGCGCTGCCGGCCTATGCCGCCGATTACTCGATCATGGCGCCGGCCGCTCCCGGCGGCGGCTGGGACCAGACTGCCCGCTCGCTGCAGACCGCCCTGCAGAAAGAAAAGATTTCCAACCGCGTGCAGGTGATGAACGTCCCCGGCGCCGGCGGCACGATCGGTATCGCCCAGTTCGCCAGCCAGCAGAAGGGCAATCCGAACGCTCTGATGGTCGGCGGCTATGTCATGGTCGGCGCGATCCTCACCAACAAGTCGCCAGTGACCTTGAAGGACGTCACGCCGATTGCCCGCCTGACCGGCGAATATGAAGCCATCGTCGTGCCGGCCTCGTCCGAGATTAAGACGATCGGCGATCTTGTCGCCAAGCTGAAGGAAAATCCGGGCGCCGTGTCCTGGGGCGGCGGCTCCGCCGGCGGTACCGACCACATCGCCACCGGCCTGATCGCCAAGGCTGCCGGCGTCGATCCGACCAAGATCAACTACATCGCCTTTTCGGGCGGCGGCGAAGCACTGGCCGCCATTCTCGGCAGCCAGGTCACGGCCGGCATCTCCTCCTTTGGCGAATTCGAGTCGCAGATCAAGGCCGGCTCGCTGCGCCTGCTGGCAGTCTCTTCCGAACAGCGCATCCAGGGCGTCGATGCACCGACGCTGAAGGAATCCAAGCTGGATGTGGTAATCCAGAACTGGCGCATGGTGGCCGCGGCTCCGGGCATTTCGGCCGAACAGAAGGCAGCGATCCTGGCCGACTTCGAGAAGCTCGAAAAGTCCGCAACCTGGCAGGAAACCATGAAGACCAAGGGCTGGGCCGATACGTACCTCGCCGGTCCTGCCTTCGAAGAGCAACTTGCCAAGGACATCGCGTCCACAGAAACCATTCTTAAGGACATCGGACTCGTCAAATGAGCCTCGACAAGACACCATCGACAAGCATGCAGCGCCGCCCTGATTGGGCGGCGCTTGTTATTGCAGCCATTCTCCTCGTCCTCGCCGGCGTCATTCTTTTCGATGTGTCGCGTCTGCGCGATCTCGGCGGCTATTCCCAGGTCGGTCCCGCAACCGTTCCCGGCTGGATCGCCTATGGACTGATCGGCCTGGCGATCTGGACGGTCGTCGCCGCCTTCCGCGGCGATTTCCCGGTTCGCGAAAAGCAGGAAGTGAAGCCGGTCGTCTGGATCGTGGCGGGCCTTGCGGCCCAGATGCTGCTCATCCGCCCGCTTGGCTTTTCGATCGCCACCGGCATCCTGTTCGGCCTGACCGCGGCGGGCTTCGGCGCCCGTAGGCTGTGGATCAGCATCCCGATCGCGATCGTCATCTGTCTTGCCATCTGGTGGGTATTCTCGGTCGTTCTTTCGCTTTCGCTTCCCGCCGGCCCGCTGGAAAACCTCCTCCAGTGACACGCCCCAGAGAGTAAGATCATGAGCACATTTCAATTCCTTCTCGAGGGGCTTGCGGCAGCCATGCTGCCGATGAACCTCCTTTATGCGCTGGTCGGCGTGACGCTCGGCACCATGGTTGGGGTTCTGCCCGGCATCGGACCGGCGACCACGGTCGCGCTTCTGCTGCCGGTCACCTACCAGCTCGACGCCACCGGCTCGCTGATCATGTTCGCTGGCATTTATTACGGCGGCATGTATGGCGGCTCGACCACGTCGATCCTGCTCAATACGCCCGGCGAAAGCGCCTCGATCGTCACCGCGCTCGAGGGCAACAAGATGGCCCGCGCCGGCCGCGGCGGCCCAGCGCTTGCCACCGCCGCCATCGGCTCCTTTGTCGCAGGCCTGATCGCCACCCTGGCGCTCGCCTTCGTCGCGCCCTTCATCGTCAAGATCGCCCTCGTCTTCGGGCCGCGCGAATATTTCGCGCTGATGGTTCTGGCTTTCATCACCGTGTCCTCGGCCTTTGGGGATTCCACCCTGCGCGGCCTGACCTCGCTGTTCATCGGTCTTGCCCTGTCACTCGTCGGCATCGACCAGCTGACCGGCCAGAACCGCCTGTCCTTCGGCGTCCCGGACCTTCTCGACGGTATCGAGGTCACGACCATGGCGGTTGCCATGTTCGCGATTGGCGAGACCCTCTATATTGCTGCACAGGGTGCGACCGCTCCCGACAAGATCGAGGCGGTCAAGGGCTCCGTCTGGATGACCGGCCAGGACTGGGCGCGCTCCTGGAAAGCCTGGCTGCGCGGCACCCTGATCGGCTTCCCGATCGGCGCCATGCCGGCCGGCGGTGCGGAAATCGGCACCTTCCTCTCCTATGCGACCGAGAAGAAGCTCAGCAAGCACCCGGAAGAATTCGGCAAGGGCGCCATCGAGGGCGTCGCCGGCCCGGAAGCCGCCAACAATGCCTCGGCCGCCGGCACGCTTGTGCCGCTCCTGACGCTCGGCCTGCCGACGTCCGCGACCGCCGCCATTATGCTGGCCGGCTTCCAGCAATATGGTCTGCAACCGGGACCGCTGCTGTTTGCTACCAATCCGCAGCTCGTCTGGGGACTGATCGCCTCGCTTCTGATCGCCAACCTCATGCTGCTCGTGCTCAACCTGCCGCTGGTCGGCCTTTGGGTGCGTCTGCTGACCATCCCCAAGCCCTGGCTCTATGCCGGCATCCTGCTGTTTGCGACGCTCGGCACGATCGGCGCCAATCCTTCCGTCTTCGAGCTCGGCATGCTGCTGCTCTTCGGCCTCATCGCCTATGGGATGCGGGTTTTCGGCTACCCGATCGCGCCCGTGATCGTCGGGCTGATCCTCGGGCCGCTGGCGGAACAGCAGTTGCGGCGCGCGCTGGCCATCAGCCAGGGCGATGTGACGGTGCTCTTCACCTCGCCGATCGCGGCCGGGCTTCTGATCGTGGCGGCGCTCGCCCTGATCGTCCCGCTGATCCTGCGCGCCCGCGGCCGCGGCGACGTGCTGAACCAGATGGCGGCCAGCGAGGATTGATCTCCTCCTGACCCTGGAACGCAAAGCCCGGCTTCGGCCGGGCTTTTCTTTTTGCAGCTTATTCCCGAGGTCTACTGGCCGAAGACCGACCAGCCGGTGCGGTCAGCGAGCATTTCCAGCGCGAGCGATCCGATCAGCGAATTGCCGTTGTGATTGAGGCCCGGGGACCAGACCGCCACCGATGCCTTGCCCGGTGCGACGGCCAGGATTCCGCCGCCGACGCCGCTCTTGCCCGGCAGGCCGACGCGGTAGGCGAAATCGCCGGATCCGTCGTAATGGCCGCAGGTCAGCATCAGCGCATTGATCCGCCGCGCCCGCTGGCTCGGCACGACCCTGTGGCCGGTCAGCGGGTTCTTGCCCGCAGCCGCAAGAAAGAGGCCTGAATGGGCCAGCTGCGTGC
Organism: Rhizobium deserti; assembly: GCF_004358025.1. Lineage (GTDB taxonomy): Bacteria > Pseudomonadota > Alphaproteobacteria > Rhizobiales > Rhizobiaceae > Neorhizobium > Neorhizobium deserti. The sequence goes on from NZ_SMTL01000003.1 coordinate 685,961, forward strand.
AGGTCATGGCGAGCGCGCAGTGGTGGAAATAAACGCCGAGCACGTGCTCGACCGGATGATCCAGCTTGCCGAAAGACGCCATGAAATTGGCAAGCGCGAAATTGCGGTATCCCGTCGCCTGCTCGGATTTCGCCACTTCCGGATCGATGGCGATCGTTTCGTCATCAGCCAGATAGCGCACGAAGCGGACGATCTCGCCGATCGCCTCGCGCGGCGTGTGACCGGCGAGAACCAGATCGCTGACGGCGATGGCACCGGCATTGATGAAGGGGTTGCGCGGCTTGCCTTCCTCGTGTTCGAGCTGAACGATGGAATTGAAGGCCGAGCCGGAGGGCTCGCGGCCGACCCGGTTCCAGGTCGTTTCGCCATGCTTGCCGAGCGCCAGCGTCAGCGTGAAGACCTTGGAAATGCTCTGGATCGAAAAGGGAATGTCCGCGTCGCCGGCCTTATGCACCTCACCATCGACGGTCACGATCGCCATGCCGAACTTCTTCGGGTCGACATGGGCGAGCTGCGGGATATAGTCCGCCACCTTTCCCTCGCCGCGCCTGGGCTTCAGCTTGGAATAGATCTCGTCGACGATCTTCTGCAGGTCCGGCATGTCATCCCCTTGTTGTTCCGGGCGAATTACATCATTCCCGAGCGGCCGGGGAAAGCCGAAAAGCATGAAGGGACGCCACTAAAGCGACGCTGCGGCGCGGGCGGCCTGATCGTAATGCCCCGACAGGGCGCGCAGCCGGGCCGCCATGGCCGACAGGGTGTCGGCCGAGACTTCGGTGGCCAGCACGGACTTAACCAGCAAAGCTTCGCGCACGGAAGCATAGCGGGTGCAGGCCTGCGTGCCGGCATCGGTGACCATCACCAGCTTTTCCTTGCCGCGCCGGCCGGACTTGATCAGCTTCAGGCGCTCCAGCTTCTTCAGCGCGTAATTGACCACATGGGTATCCTCGATATTGAGGACCAGCGCGATGTCGGCCAGTGTCTTGGGCTTGTTGCGGCTGTTGATATTGTGCAGCACGAGGATGTCGATCGGCGACAGGTCCGGCACGCCGGCTGCCGACATGCAGCGCACCATCCAGCGGCTGAAGGCGTGGTTCAGCATGATCATGCCGAATTCGATTTCGGACAGCGCCGGAAGCGCGCCGGTGGCCAGGTGGCCGGAAGATACGATCGGACCGAAATCATCCACGTCGGGCATTGATCATCTCCTCCTCCGCCGCAAGTCACAGGCGCCGCCGCAGATTGCCGGCGGCGCCTATCAATCACATCTTCTTATAGGCGTCCACGATGGCGACGCCATCCGTACCGGCCTTTTTCGACCAGTCCTCGGTCAGCTTGGCGCCGATTTCCGACAGGCCCTTCTTGAGCTCGTCGCTCGGGGCGACCACGGTCATGCCGTTCTTCTTCAGCGTTTCCATGTAGCTCGCGGTCTTCTCCGCGCCGAGCGCCCAGCCTCGCGTTTCCGCCGCGACGGCCGCATCGGTAACGGCCTTCTGGACGGCCGGATCGAGAGCTGCAAACGCTGCCTTGTTGACGAAGACGACGTTCTTCGGAATCCAGGCCTGAGTGTCGTAGTAGTGGTTGAGGGATTCCCAGATCTTCGAATCCACGCCGGTGGCGCTCGAGGTCATCAGGCCGTCGACGACGCCCGTCGCGAGCGCCTGCGGCAGTTCGGCCGCCTGGACGGTCACCGGCTGGGCACCGACCAGATCGGCGATGCGCGACGTGCCGACATTGTAGGCGCGCCATTTCAGGCCCTTCAGGTCGGCAACGCTGTTGACGTCTCTCTTGGTGAAGATGCCCTGCGGCGGCCAGGGCGTCGTGTAGAGAAGCTTCAGGCCCTGCTTGTCGAGCGCCTGTTCGATTGCCGGCTTGGAAGCTTCCCACAGCTTCTTCGACTGCTCGAAGCTAGTGGCGAGGAAGGGCACGACGTCGAGACCGAAGACGGGATTCTCGTTCTCATGCAGCGACAGCAGCACTTCGCCCGCCTGCGCCTGGCCGGTCTGAACGGCGCGCTTGATGTCCGGCGCCTTGAACAGCGAGGCATTGGGATGAACGGTGATCTTCAGTTCGCCCTTGGTGGCCGTATCGACGTCCTTGGCGAACTGGTTGAGGTTTTCGACATGATAGTTGGCCGGCGGATAGGCCGATGGCAGGACCCATTGGGCTGCGAGCGACGGTGCGGTGGTGGCGAGCAGCACGGCTGCGGCAAGTCCCCATTGGGCAAATCTGGAAGTCGTCATGGTCATGTTCATTCCCCTTTTGTTGACGTTAACCCGGAAATGCCATTCGCGGCAGGATCATCACGATGTCCGGGAAAACCGTGATGATGGCGACTGTCGCCACGAGCAGGAAGAAGAAAGGAAGCGAAGCGCGGGCCACCGTCAAGCTGTCGCGTCCGCTCATGGTCTGCAGCACAAAGAGGTTGAAGCCGACCGGCGGAGAAACTTCGGCCATTTCGACAATCAGCACCAGAAAGATGCCGAACCAGACAAGGTCGAAACCGGCCTGCTGGATCATCGGAAGAACCACGACCGTGGTCAGCACGATCATCGACAGGCCGTCCAATGCCGCGCCGAGCAGGATATACATGACGGTCAGCACGGCGATCAGCGCATAGGGGCTGAGGTTGAAGCTGTCGACCCAGGCGGCAAGCGCATTCGGAATGCCCGTATAGCCCATGGCGATCGACATGAAGCCGGCGCCGGTCAGGATCAGCATGATCATGCAGGTGAGACGGGTGGCCCCCATGACGCTATCCCAGAAAGCCTTTGCCGTCAGGGTCCGCGACCAGGCGGCGATGCCGAGCGAGCCCAGCACGCCCCAGGCGGCGCATTCGGTCGCCGTCGCCCAGCCGAGGATCAGGGTGGCGAAGACGAGGACGATCAGCAGCGTCACCGGAATGAGGTTGGCCGATTCCTTGAGCTTCTCCCTGAAGCTCATCTTCGGCGGTGCCGGCGGCTGCTTGTCGGGGTTGAGCAGCGACCAGACGATAATATAGCCCGAATAAAGCACCATGACGATCAGGCTCGGCAAGAAGCCGGCGAGGAAGATCTGGATGATCGAGACATTGGCAGCAACCGCATAGACGACCATGGTGATCGACGGCGGGATGAGGATGCCGAGCGTGCCGGCGCCGGCAAGCGAGCCGAGGCTGACCATTTCGTCATAGCCGCGCTTCTTCAGTTCCGGCAGGGCGATCTTGGCGATCATCGCCGTGGTCGCCGCCGAAGAGCCGGAAATCGAGCCGAACAGGCCGCAACCCAGCACATTCACATGCATCAACCGTCCCGGCAGCCAGCCGAGCCATGGCGCAAGCCCGCGGAACATTTCCTCCGACAGCCTGGTGCGGAACAGGATCTCTCCCATCCAGACGAACAGCGGCAGGGCCGCCAGCGACCAGGAAGCACCATTGCTCCAGGAATTGGTGGCGAGCACCGCGCCGACCGGAATGCCCGGCACGAACAGCATAGCGATCCAGCCGCAGATCAAGAGGGCAATGCCGATCCAGACGCCGGCGGTTAGAAGCGCCAACAAAGCGACGAGGACGACGCCCGCGATTTCAACGAGTTCAAGCGTACCCATAACATCAAGCTCCGCTCTGGATGGCGCGTTCTATGGCTTCTTCGGCCGTTTCCGGCGCCGGCTTTTCGTAGCGCGGCAGGCCGCCGAACAGCACATGCGCAAGCTCGTCGACAAAGGCGATGGCGAGGATGATCAGTCCGCCGGAAAAGCCGAGCTGCGGGATCCACAGCGGCATGGCGATGACACCCTGGGCCAGATCGTTGAACTGGTAGGAGGTGCGCGTCATGTCGAAAGCAAACCAGGCGAAGTAGATGGCCGCCGCCGTGCCCGTTACGAGTGCGGCGATCTCGATCAACTGCCGCGGCCGCCCGTGAATGCGCTCGACCAGAAGGCCGACGCGGATCATTTCGCCGGAGCGGAATGTATGCGCAAGGCCGAGAAAGGCCGAGGCGGCCATGGCCCAGGAGGCGAAATCGTCGCCGGCGGGAACGTCGATGCCGAGCGGCCGGCCCGCCGACAAGGCGAGCATGATGACGAAGATCGCCACCAGGAAAAGCCCGGCAAGATAACCGGATGCCAGGTAGAGCCCATCCAGCCCCTTGCGGAGCCATTCCGGAAATATGCTGTGGCGCGGATCAGTGGTGGACATGCATTGCCCCTCCCTGGACGAAACGGAATTCGCTCATGTGGCTTCCCCTCGGTTGCCGGTGCGGGCCAAGCTCTTGGCGGCTTCATTGCCCGTTCTGTAGGCATGATGCAGCAAGAGGCATTTTCCTGTCAATCAATCATTGACGTTTTATCGACGAAATGTTTTCGTTAGGGCAATCGAACAGTTGAGGGCGGATCATGGCACTTGGAAAATGGGACTTCTGGATTGATCGCGGCGGCACCTTCACCGACATCGTCGGGCGTCGGGCGGATGGCACGCTGGTGGCCCACAAGGTGCTTTCGGAAAATCCGGAAGCCTATCGGGACGCGGCGGTGCAAGGCATCCGCGAACTTCTGGGGCTTGCTGCCGGCGAGCCTATTCCTTCGGGCGCCATCGGCGCGGTCAAGATGGGCACCACGGTTGCCACCAATGCGCTGTTGGAGCGCAAGGGCGAGCAGACCCTGCTGGTGACCACGCGCGGCTTCCGTGACGCCCTGGCGATCGGCTATCAGGCCCGTGCCGACATTTTTGCCAAGAAGATCGTCAAGCCCGAACTGCTCTACAGCGCCGTTATCGAGGTCGACGAACGCGTTCGCGCCGATGGTACGATCGAAGCTGTGCCGGACGAAGGCGCCATCCGTGCAGACCTGCAGGCGCAGTTCCATGCCGGTTATCGCGCCGTCGCTATCGTCTTCATGCATGCCTATCGTTACCCGGCTCACGAACAGCTGGTCGCGCGCATTGCCCGGGAAATCGGATATGCCCAGGTCTCCGTCAGCCACGAGGTTTCGCCGCTGATCAAGCTGGTCGGGCGCGGCGATACGACCGTGGTCGACGCCTATCTGTCGCCGATCCTGCGCCGCTATGTGGAGCAGGTTGCGGGCGAACTGGGCGCCGACACCGATGCCGAGGATGGTCCTCAGTTGATGTTCATGCAGTCTTCCGGCGGATTGACGGCGGCGCGGCTGTTCCAGGGCAAGGATGCCATCCTGTCCGGTCCGGCGGGCGGCGTCGTCGGCGCGGTGGAAACATCGCGACTGGCCGGCTTCGAGAAGATGGTCGGCTTCGACATGGGCGGCACGTCCACCGACGTCTCCCATTACGACGGCGAACTGGAGCGCTCCTTCGAAACGGAAGTGGCGGGCGTACGCATGCGCGCGCCGATGATGTCGATCCATACGGTTGCGGCCGGCGGCGGCTCGATCCTGCATTTCGAAAACGGCCGCTTCCGCGTCGGTCCCGATTCGGCCGGCGCCAATCCGGGGCCGAAAGCCTATCGCCGCGGCGGGCCGCTCACGGTCACCGATGCCAATGTCATGCTCGGCAAGCTGTCGCCGGAACTTTTCCCGAAGATCTTCGGGCCGAACCGCGATCAGCCGCTTGATGCGGATGCCGTTCGCGTCGCCTTCGAGGATATGGCCAGGACGATCGGCGACGGCCGCACGCCGGAAGAAGTGGCCGACGGCTTCCTCGCCATCGCCGTGGAAAACATGGCGAATGCGGTGAAGAAGATCAGCGTTCAGCGCGGCTATGACGTCACCCATTACGTGCTGACCTGTTTCGGCGGCGCCGGCGGCCAACATGCCTGCCTGACTGCCGATGCGCTCGGCATTTCCACCGTGCTCATCCATCCCTTTTCCGGCATCCTGTCGGCCTATGGCATGGGGCTGGCCGATATCCGTGCCTCCCGCCAGCGCACCGTCTCAGTGCCGCTGTCCGCCGCGCTGGACGGCCTTGCACCGGTTCGCGACGAACTGACGGCGAGCGTTCTGGACGAAATGGCGTCGCAGGGCGTTGCAGGCAGCGACACAGACGTGCTGCATCGGGCCCATCTACGCTATCATGGCACGGACACGACATTGTCCGTAACCGTGAGCGATGCTGCCGAAATGACCGCGGCCTTCGAGGCCGCCCACAAGAAGCAGTTCGGCTTCATCTTCGAAAACCGCGACATCATCTTCGAGGCCTATGAGGTCGAGGCGATCGGCGGCGGCGCGGATTCTTCGGAGCCGGAATTCGAGCTTGCGGCCGACGCGCCGACTGCGGCCGAGGAAGCCAGGTTCTTTTCGGGCGGTGCATGGCGCCAAGCGCCGGTCTACCGTCGCGCCGGCATCCAGCCGGGTGCGCGCGCCAATGGCCCCTGCCTGATCGTCGAACCGCACCAGACGATCGTCGTCGAAGACGGCTGGGCTTTCGAGATCACCAGGCTCGATCATGTCGTCCTGAAGCGGATGACCGCGCTTTCGCGCGCCAGGCCGATCGGCACACAAGCCGATCCGGTGCTTCTGGAAGTGTTCAACAACCTGTTCATGTCGATCGCCGAGCAGATGGGCGTGACGCTGCAGAACACCGCCTCTTCAGTCAACATCAAGGAGCGGCTCGACTTTTCCTGCGCCGTCTTCGACGAGAACGGCGCGCTGGTTGCCAATGCGCCGCATATGCCGGTGCATCTCGGCTCCATGGACCGCTCGGTCGAAAGCGTCATCGCCCAGAACCAGGGCAGGATCCGCCCCGGCGACGTGTTCGCGCTCAACGCACCCTATAATGGCGGCACCCATCTGCCGGATATCACGGTCGTCACGCCTGTTTTTGACGACAAGGGCGAGAGCATTCTCTTCTATGTCGCCTCGCGCGGCCACCATGCGGATGTCGGCGGCACCGCACCCGGCTCGATGACGCCGCTGGCGACGACTGTGGACGAGGAAGGCGTGCTGTTCGACAACGTCCTGCTAGTCGATCGCGGCCGCTTCGACGAAGACGGGATCACCCGGCTTCTCTCCGACCACCCCTACCCGGCTCGCAATGTCGCCCAGAATGTCGCGGACCTGCGCGCCCAGATCGCCGCCAATGAAAAGGGCGTCCACGAAATGCGCAAGATGATCGCGCAGTTCGGGCTTCCCGTGGTGCAGGCCTATATGGGTTATGTCCAGGACAATGCGGAGGAAAGCGTTCGCCGCGTCGTCGAGAAGCTGGACGATTGCGAATATGCCTACCCGACCGATCAGGGCAGCGTCATCAAGGTGAAGATCACTGTCGACAAGGCCCGGCGCGAGGCAACCGTCGATTTCACCGGCACCAGCGAGCAGAAAAAGAACAATTTCAACGCGCCGGAACCGGTGACCCGCGCCGCCGTGCTGTATGTCTTCCGGGTCATGGTGGAAAGCTCGATCCCGATGAATGCCGGCTGCCTGAAGCCGATCCGCATCATCGTGCCGGAAGGCTCGATGCTGAAGCCGCAATATCCGGCGGCTGTCGTCGCCGGCAATGTCGAAACCTCGCAGCATGTCACCAATGCGCTGTTCGGCGCACTCGGCGCCATTGCCGCAAGCCAGGGCACAATGAACAATCTCACCTTCGGCAATGCCACCTACCAGTATTACGAGACGCTGTGCTCTGGCTCGCCCGCCGGCACCTATAACGACGGCACCGGCTTTGCCGGCACGGATGCGGTGCACGTGCATATGACGAATTCGCGGCTCACAGATCCGGAAATCCTGGAAACCCGCTATCCGGTGCTGCTCGAGGATTTCCGTATCCGCGAAAATTCCGGCGGCCAGGGCAGGTTTGCGGCCGGCAGCGGCACCAAACGGACCATCCGTTTCCTCGAAACCATGGACTGCGCCATCCTGTCCTCGCATCGCACCATCCGGCCGCAGGGCCTTGCCGGCGGAGGCGAGGGTGAACTCGGCTCCACCTTCGTGCGGCGCCTCGACGGCACGGTCGACGAACTGGGCGGCTGCGCCCAGACACGTCTCGAGGCCGGCGAAAGCGTCACCGTCGTGACGCCGACGGCGGGAGGGTACGGGAAGGCCTGAACAGCTGTGCTGGCATCGGACAAGAATCCGCTGGCTGCCCTTGTGACGACTCAGAGCCGGGATTAACGTCCCGGTTCTCGTCATCACCTCCGGAGCCGCATTTCCCTCATGCCCAGCGAAAACCGCCAGTATCGCCTGGGCGTGATCTATGTTGCCCTGTCGGCAGTGGCCTGGTCGCTGTCCGGCCTCTTCATGCGGGCGATCGAGGCTGACCTGCCGACCATCCTCTTCCTGCGTGGCCTTGTTTCCGGCTCGGCCACCTTCGCCTTCTTCTTTTATCTCGAGGGCCGGGGCGGCTGGAACATCCTGAAATCCATCCGCGGCCCCACGCTGGCGGCAACCTTCCTGTCCTCGGCCTCTATGGTCGCCGGTCTCGGCTCGATCTATTACACGTCCGTCGCCGATGCGATGGTGATCTATGCGACCGTGCCCTTCGTCACCGCCGCTATCGCCTTCCTGTTCATCGGGGAAAAAGCCGGCCGCTCGACGCTGATTGCCAGTGCCGTCGCTTTTGCCGGCGTCGCGGTCATGCTGGTCGATGTCCAACCGGGTGGCTCGCTGCTCGGCAAGGGCCTTGCCGCGGTCATGACCCTAACGGTCGCCGCCCTTGCCGTGGTGATGCGCCAGCACCGCAATGTGCCCATGCTGCCCGCCATGGCGCTGTCGGCCTATCTCTGCTCGGCCTGCACCTTCTGGTTTGCCAGCCCGGCCATGGCTACGCAGAGCGATATCATGCTGATCGTCGGCTTTGGCGTCGTGCAGAACGCGCTTGGCCTCATCCTTTACACCTTTGGCGCCAAGCGGATCCCGGCAGCCGATGCTAGCCTGCTCACCGCGCTGGAAGTGCCGATGACGCCGCTCTGGGTCTGGATCTTCATGTCGGAAGTGCCGCCGCAGGCAACGCTGATCGGCGGACCGATCGTGCTCATGGCGCTGTTCGGTCATATCTGGGTCGAGGTCAGGCGCAACCGCGAGCCTGCACCAGCCTTGCCCCATACTTGAGATGGAACAAGGCGCAGCCTTGCCGGGTTCAGTCAGAATAACCGGAGGCTCGGCCATGACAGCAGAAGACGATCGCTTGACGGGAGGGGCCGGCAGCGCCGGCGGCATCAAGAATGTCGATGCCGTGCCGCCCGGCACGCCGGATGCCGCGGAAAACCTCTGCCGCCGTTGCGCCGGCACCGGCACGGTGGAGGATGGAGAATGCCCCGAATGCGGCGGCAGCGGCAAGGTTCTGACACCTGTCGGCGGCGCCGGCTAGAAGCCCGCTGACGGATCGCGCAGCCCGTGATATGAGCCGCCGAACGGGAGACGGCTCTTGGCAGACAAAACGATTGCGATCATCGGCGGCGGCCCGGCGGGCCTGATGGCGGCGGAGGTCCTTTCTGCGTGCGGCCACAGCGTTACCATTTACGAGGCCATGCCGACCTTCGGGCGCAAGTTTCTGTTGGCCGGCAAGTCGGGCCTCAACATCACCCATTCCGAACCCTTCGATCCGTTCGCCAGCCGGTTTGGGGAAGCGTCCTCCCGTTTGCGCCCTGCCCTGAACCTGTTTTCGCCGCACGAGGTGCGCGAATGGGCGGCAGGGCTCGGGACGCAAACCTTTGTCGGCACGTCCGGCCGGGTCTTCCCTCAGGTCATGAAGGCCTCGCCGCTCTTGCGCAGCTGGCTGCGCCGCCTGGAAGCGCAAGGCGTCTCCTTGAAAACACGGCATCGCTGGATGGGTTTTTCCGACCAGGGCTACCGGTTTCTGACCCCTGAGGGCGAGATTGTCGTCTCGCCGGACGCGACACTGTTGGCACTCGGCGGTGCGAGCTGGCCGCGTCTCGGATCGGATGCCGCCTGGATCGCCTGGCTTCACGCAGAGGGAGTTTCGGTCAAGGCTTTCCAGCCCGCCAATTGCGGCTTCGATGCTGTCTGGAGCGAGATCTTTCGGTCCCGCTTTGCCGGCGAACCGCTGAAATCGGTGACGGCCACATCCGATGCCGGCGCGGTTCAGGGAGAATTCGTGATCTCCCGACACGGCATCGAGGGAAGCCTCGTCTATGCCCATGCCGCGGCCCTGCGCGAAAGGATCAACCGTGACGGCGGCGCCGTCCTTTCGGTCGACCTCGCGCCCGGCCGCACAATCGTACGCCTGATGCAGGATCTCGGCCGTCAGGATCCCAAGGCAAGCTTCTCCAACCGGCTGCGCAAGGGCGCCGGGCTCGACGGCGTAAAGGCCGCGCTGGTACGGGAGATCGCCGCCGATGCCCATCGCGCTTCGCCGCTTGATCTTGCCCGCCTGATCAAGGCGCTGCCGATCCCGCTGGTTCGACCCCGGCCGATCGAGGAAGCCATTTCTTCGGCCGGCGGTATTGCCTGGAGCGAGGTGGATGAGCGCTACATGCTTAAGCGCTTGCCCGGCCTGTTCGCCGCCGGCGAAATGCTGGACTGGGAAGCGCCGACAGGGGGCTATCTGCTGACGGCCTGCCTTGCCACGGGCCGCGCCGCCGCAAAGGGCATCCATACCTGGCTGTCGGTGGCACACAGCGCTGCCGTCCCGCCAGCCACTGTTGATCAAAGGCCATAGCCATGTTCCTTCTGTCCAAGCTGGTCTGGCTTGCCGCCCAGCCTCTGTCGATCGCCTTCCTGCTAACGGTTCTAGGCGGCGTGTTCGCCCTTCTGGGGCTGCGCAAGCTTGGAGGATTCGCGGCTTTGGCCGCCGCTCTGATGCTCTTCGTGACGCTCTACACAACGGTCGGGGCGCTTGCCCTCCAAACGCTCGAAAATCGCTATCCGAAGCCCGTCGCCGATCCGAGCAATCCCTTCTGCATGATCGTGCTCGGCGGCGCCATCGAGACGCAGGTCGTGACGAGCCGCGGCGGCGTCGAATTCAATCAGGCGGCCGATCGCTTCGTCGAGGCAGCCCGGCTCGCGCTGCGCTATCCGCAGGCGCGCATCCTGATTTCCGGTGGCGACGGTTCCTTCAGCGGCGTCTATGAAGGCGAAGCGCAGGCCTCGGAACGCTTCTTTGCGGGCCTGGGGATCCAGGCTGACCGGCTGGTCAAGGAGAATTCCTCGCGCACCACCTATGAGAACACCGCTTATACGACCGCCCTCTTGAAGACCGAAGGTCTGCAGAACTGCCTGCTGATCACCTCGGCCTTTCACATGCCGCGGGCTCTGGCCCTGTTTGCCAAGGCAGGCATTGCCGTTACGGCCTGGCCGGTGGATTACCGCACGAGCGGCAAGGTAGAAGCTGGCTTCGACTTCACCCAGCCTGCCCTCAATGCGCAGCTTTCCTCGACCGCGGCGCGGGAATGGATGGCGATTGCCGGCTATTATCTGGCCGGTCGGATCGACGGCATCCGCCCATGAGGCCTACTTCTTGAAGATCGTCAGGAACCGCCCGCCACGTACCCGCACGGTCATTTCGCACGGCGCCGCGTCCTTGCGCTCGCAAAAACGGGCATGCATCTTTAGAACAAAGACCATATTGCCGAAGCGCTTGATGAAATCGTAGCCGTAGATCTGTGCGGTGGCGATCATGATATAGCCGCCTTCCTTGACCTGCACATAGAAGTTGTTGGGACACCCGTCCCCGTTGCAGGCCGGCCCGCGAACGCCGTCGCAGGTCAGTTCGCCGTGATTGACGACCGCATCGGTAATCCCGTCATTGTTGACGTCGAAGCGCCTGACGAAATCGGCACCAAACTCTGCCATCTTGCAAGATTTCTGAAAATGCTCCTTCTCGTAGACTTCGGGATCGCTGATCAGTGTCTGCTGGGCCAGCGAAAGCGTCGGCATCAGCGTCAGCGCGATCACGTGGGCGATTATCACCAAAAGCGTCTTCAAGGGCAGTTATCCTCGGAAATCATCTGTTCATGGGCGCGCCTGCGGGATGACGCGTAGGGCCGACGGCGGCTACACTAGGGCGACCTACTTGCGCGACGCTGGAGGATGGGATGTCCCTGCTGATGATTCTCGATTATGCCGGCGTCGCCCTGTTTGCGGCAACCGGCGCTCTGGCCGCGTCGCGAAAGCAGCTCGATCTCATCGGCTTCCTGTTCTTTGCGGCGGTGACCGGGCTCGGCGGCGGCACCGTGCGCGATCTGGTGCTCGGTCGCACGCCAGTCTTCTGGGTGCTCGACCCAACCTATATCCTAATCTGCGTCACCGCCGGGGCCTTCGTCTTCCTGACGGCCCACCGAGTGGAATGGCGCTACCGCCTGCTGATCTGGCTCGATGCGATCGGCATTTCCGCTTACAGCGTGCTTGGCGCTGCCAAAGGTCTCGCAGTCACCGGCTCGCCGACCATTGCCATCGTCACCGGCGGCCTGACCGCAACCTTTGGAGGGATTCTTCGCGATCTCCTGGCCAATGAAGCTTCGGTTCTGCTGCGGCCGGAAATCTACATTACCGCAGCGCTCGCAGGCGCCGGCGCCTTCACGGCGGCCAATGCCTTGGACCTGCCTGTTTATGCGAGCTCCTGCATCGGTGCCGGCGTTGCCTTCGCATTGCGCGGCGGCGCTATTCACTATGGCTGGACCCTTCCGCGCTACAAGCCGCGCCCAGGCCGTCATCCCGACGAAGCGATGAAAGGCCGGAAAAGGAAAAAGGGGCGTTAGGCCTTCTTCTCGCGCAGCCGGATGATCACATCCACATGCGCGATTTCCATCCCGTCCGGCGCTTTCGGCAGGTTGTCGATAGCCAGATTGTTGATCGGGATGTCGAGGACCTCGTTGCGGCCTTCCACGAAGAAGTGATGGTGATCCGAGATATTGGTGTCGAAATAGGTCTTGGAGCTTTCCACCGCGAGCACGCGGATCATACCGGCTTCGGTGAACTGGTGCAGCGTATTGTAGACCGTTGCCAGCGAGACCGGCACGCCCGCGGCGCTGGCTTCCTCATGCAGTTCCTCGACCGTCAGATGCCGGTCGCCCTTGGCAAACAGCAGATCCGCAAGGGCAATACGCTGCCGTGTCGGGCGAAGGCCGCAATCACGCAGTCTCGTCTCGATCTCCAGATTGGCGTCTGCCATATGCTGTTCAGCTCCCAAAGCAGCTCGGATGAGGTATCTTGACTTTCCGATATAACTTTTGCCGCTAACAGTTTCAATAGTTTCCCGCGGGCGAGAATCCCGGACAGGCCCGAAATCGCGTTATTTCCCCTCAAGGCCTCTGGTTTGCGCCCACCGCTTCCTATATGCGAACCTGATACGGGATGCTCGAGCGTCCCCCGTCCATCCCCAGGACGCCGGACGCTCGAGCATCGTGATGCTTCAGTTTTGGGCGATTTTGCTCTAGAGCTTGGGAAAGACGAGCATTAAGGCTTCAAGGGGGAACGGGTATTCGATGGCGACCAGACAGTCCAGTTTTAACTATGAAGAACTCATCGCCTGTGCGCATGGCGAACTGTTTGGACCAGGCAATGCGCAGCTTCCGCTGCCGCCCATGTTGATGGTTCATCGAATCACGGACATTTCCGAAACCGGCGGCGCCTTCGACAAGGGCTATCTGCGGGCTGAATACGATGTTCGGCCGGACGACTGGTATTTTCCCTGCCATTTCGAAGGCAATCCGATCATGCCGGGTTGCCTCGGGCTCGATGGCATGTGGCAGCTGACCGGCTTCTTTCTCGGCTGGCTCGGCGAGCCGGGCCGCGGCATGGCTCTGTCGACCGGCGAGGTGAAGTTCAAGGGCATGATACGTCCCGATACCAAGCTTCTCGAATATGGCATCGATTTCAAACGCGTCATGCGCGGCCGCCTCGTGCTGGGCACGGCGGACGGTTGGCTGAAGGCTGACGGGGAAACGATTTACCAGGCGACCGACCTTCGCGTCGGTTTGTCAAAGGAAAAGGCGGCCTGAGCGGCAATCGCCGAAGGCAAGAGCAACAGGAAAAAGGTCATCAGATGAGACGGGTAGTTGTCACGGGTCTGGGCATCGTGTCGTCGATCGGAAACGACGCGGCCGAGGTTACCGAATCCCTGCGGCAGGCAAAGTCCGGCATTTCCTTTTCGCCGGATTTCGCCGAGCACGGCTTCAAGTGCCAGGTCTGGGGAAAGCCTAATCTGGATCCGGCCGAACTGGTCGATCGGCGTGCCATGCGCTTCCTTTCCCAAGGCGGCGCCTGGAACCACGTCGCCATGAAGCAGGCGATCGCTGATTCCGGCCTTGAGGAAAAGGATTACAGCGAGAACGAGCGGACCGGAATCATCATGGGTTCCGGCGGTCCTTCGACCCGCACCTTGATCGAAGCCGCCGAGATTACCGTCAAGAACAACAGCCCCAAGCGGATCGGCCCTTTTGCTGTGCCGAAGGCCATGTCTTCGACCGCATCGGCAACGCTTGCCACCTGGTTCAAGATTCACGGCGTCAACTATTCGATCTCGTCGGCCTGCTCGACCTCGGCGCATTGCATCGGCAATGCCGCGGAAATGATTCAGTGGGGCAAGCAGGACGTGATGTTTGCAGGTGGCCACGAGGATCTCGACTGGACCATGTCGAACCTGTTCGACGCCATGGGCGCCATGTCGACCAAGTACAACAACCAGCCGGACCGCGCGTCGCGCGCTTATGACGTCGATCGCGACGGCTTTGTGATTGCCGGCGGTGCGGGTGTCCTTGTTCTTGAAGAGCTCGAGCATGCCAAGGCCCGTGGCGCGAAAATCTATGCGGAACTCACCGGCTACGGCGCCACGTCCGACGGCTACGACATGGTCGCTCCGTCCGGCGAAGGCGCCATCCGCTGCATGCGCCAGGCGCTGGCAACGGTGGAAGGTGAAGTGGATTACATCAACACCCACGGCACTTCGACGCCGGTCGGCGACAGCAAGGAAATCGGCGCGATCCGCGAAGTCTTCAAGGACAAGATCCCGCATGTGCAGTCCACCAAGTCGCTGACTGGCCATTCGCTGGGCGGTGCAGGTGTACAGGAATCGATCTATGGCCTGCTGATGATGCAGGAACGCTTCATCGGCGAAAGCGCCCATATCGAAACCCTCGATCCGGAATTCGACGGCGTGCCGATCGTGCGCAAGCGCATCGACGACGCCAAGATCGATACGGTCCTCTCAAACTCGTTCGGATTTGGCGGCACCAATGCCACGCTCGTCTTCCAGCGCCATAACGGATAATTCATGACCGGAATCATGCAGGGAAAACGCGGCCTGATCATGGGTGTCGCCAACAACCATTCGATCGCCTGGGGGATTTCCAAGGCGCTCGCCGCACAGGGCGCCGAATTGGCCTTTACCTATCAAGGCGACGCGTTGGGCAAGCGCGTCAAGCCGCTGGCAGCCGAAGTCAATTCGGATCTCGTTCTGCCCTGCGATGTCGAAGATATTGCTTCGGTGGACGCGACCTTCGCCGCCATCAAGGAGCGCTGGGGCAAGCTCGATTTCCTCGTGCATGCCATCGGCTTTTCCGACAAGAACGAGCTGAAGGGCCTTTATGCGGAGACGACGCGCGAGAACTTCTCCCGCACCATGGTCATTTCCTGCTTTTCCTTCACGGAAGTGGCCAAACGCGCCGCCGAACTGATGACCGACGGCGGCTCGATGCTGACGCTCACCTATAACGGCTCGCAGCGGGTCATCCCCAACTACAATGTCATGGGCGTTGCCAAGGCGGCGCTGGAAGCTTCGGTCCGCTATCTCGCCGCAGACTACGGTCCACGCGACATCCGGGTGAACACGATTTCGGCCGGACCGGTGCGCACCCTCGCCGGCGCCGGGATCTCCGACGCCCGGGCGATCTACTCCTGGAACCAGCAGAATGCGCCGCTGCGCCGCACGGCGACCATCGAGGATATCGGCGGCTCTGCCCTCTATCTGCTTTCGGACCTGTCCCGAGGCGTGACCGGCGAGGTGCATTACGTCGATGCCGGCTACAGCATCACCTCGCTGCCGACGCTCGAACGGCTGCGCAAGGCAGACGTCGAGTAGCTTATCGCTTTCAAGTGATGCGCATATTGATGCGCATTACTTGCTATCCGAGCCTCTCCGCGCTATGTTCAGCCGTGATCGGAAGCGCCTTGTGGAACGCAACAGCCACAAGATCATCGCGCGCCTGAAGCGCGACGGGTTTGAGCTTATATCGATCAAAGGCTCGCATCACAAGCTGCGTCGCGGCACCCAGACCATCATAGTCCCCCACCCGAAGAAGGACCTTCCGATTGGGCTGGCAGTGGCGATTGCGAAGCAAGCTGGATGGACGTGAGGTGAATGCCATGAAATATTTCATCGCCGTTGTACATAAGGAAGATGACAGTGCCTTCGGTGTCAGCTTTCCGGACCTCCCTTCCGTCTTTTCCGCGGCTGATGCAGAGGCCGACTTGACCGCAAATGCGATCGAGGCGCTCCGTCTGTGGGCGGAGGACGAGACACTTCCCGATCCGTCTTCCATAGAACAGGTCATGGCACGTGACGATATTCGCAAGAAACTCGCGACCGGATCGATCCTTATCCGTGTTCCCTTCATCGAAGATGGCACGCGAGTTGTGCGTGCTAACGTCACGTTCGAGAAAGGCATGCTGGATGCCATCGATGCGACTGCGCGCGAAAGGGGCCTGACGCGCTCCGCCTTCCTCGCGAGCGCAGCCCGCAAGGCAATCGAAGCAGCCTAATTGAGTTTCCTCAGTTCTTCCGCGGCTTGAGCATTGCCGGCCGCAGCCGCTTCTTTCAGCAGGTTCCTGGCCCTTTTCGGGTCCTCCTGCGCCAGCAGGCTGGCCAGCTTCCATTTCGCCCAATGGTCATTGGTCTTCGGCAGGCTGATCTCGAAATAGCGTCTTGCCAGAGCGAGATCCTGCTTCATGCCCTGGCCATCGGCAAGCATGAAGGCCAGCATGTGATAGGCCCAGACATTCTTGTTTTCGGCTGATATGCGATACCAGATCGCCGCGATCTGCGGGTCCGGCTGAACGCCTATGCCCTTCTGGTAACACCAACCAACCTTGAGCTGCCCGTCCTTGTCGTTACGGGCAGCGGCACGCATGTACCAGGTGAAGGCTTGGATGGGATCCTTGGGGAGGCCGATGCCATTCTCGTAGATCTCGCCGAGCTTGAAGGCTGCAACCGCATTCCCTTTTTCCGCCGAAACGCGGAAGTAGCGGGCGGTTGTCTTGAGATCCTGCCGACCCTTCATCTGGCCGCCCTGGTAGAACTCGGCGGCGTTGAACCATTCCCAGGAATCCCTCACCTGATCGCCAAGCGCATTTGACGCCGGCAGCAGCAGCATGATCATGGCGAGGATCAAGTTTCGCATCCGTGCCCCTAAACGCGACCAGATGCAACCTTAACCTGCAAATGCCGAACCTGACAAGGGGCGTTGAGATCGTGATGACGGATCGCTATTTCCGCGCCCAAAGAACCTTGAACCGCGCATTTCGGCAGGTCTCGCCATGCTCGCGAAACCCTTCCGCCAGGACCGGCTCATAAGGCAGGCCGCGATTGGCGACCAGCATCAGGCGGCCGCCCTGCTTCAGCGCGGCCGCCGCAGTACGGATCATCGTCTTGCCGAGTTCCGGATCGGTCGCCTGCGTCTCATGGAATGGCGGGTTCATGACGACCAGGTCGTATTTTTCCTTCGGCGGCTCGCCTCCCAGATCCTGCCAATAGAAGCGGGCGTTGAGATCGGGGCAATTGCGGGCCAGATTGCGCTTGGCGAATTCCAACGCCTGATAATCGGCTTCAAAGAGATCGATGCGGTTCACGCGCGGCGACTTTTCAGCGAGCATGACCGAGAGATAGCCCCAGCCGGCGCCGAAATCGGCGGCATTACCGTCAAAATCCGTCGGCAGGCGGCTTGCGAGCAGCTCGGATCCGCCGTCGACCTTTTCATGCGAGAACATGCCGGGTGCCGCCTCGTAGCGCGCTTCGATGACCACCGGAGCCGCCTTCAGCGCCTCAATCGCCGCATCGGCATTGTCCGGCCTCCCGAGCCAGATGGCTACGCCATGATATTTGGGCGTATAGTCGATCTGCAGGCCGAGCTTCATGAGCCGGGTGCGCAGCGGCTGGATCCCGTCTTCCTTGCCGCCGGCAACGACGATCAGGCCGCCTTCGCGAACGCGCGCCAGCGCTTCGGCAATGCGGTTCTCATTCTCACCTTTATGCTTGCCGCAGAGCACCAGGCCGACGTCGTAGCCCTCTCCCTCCGCCAGGGGAAAGGCCCCTTCGCCCAAGGCACGAAACAGTGGCCGGAACGACTGCACAGCGGTGATCTCCGCCTTGAAATCCTCCGGCAGCGCATGGCTCGCCTCGGCGCCGAGGAAGATGACGCGCTCGCCCTCGCCGGGCATTGGCACCGCTTCGGTTACGAAGGGATGGAAGAGGGTTTTCAATGCGTCGCGGCTCATGGCAGATCTCTGGTTCCGGATAAAGAAAAGGCGCGGAAGAACTTCCGCGCCTCGCTTTCTTGAGGAGGAGGGAAGCTTATTCGGCAGCTTCGCCTTCAGCCTTTTTGATTTCCTGGCCGGTGGCCTGGTCGACGACCTTCATCGACAGGCGAACCTTGCCGCGCTCATCGAAGCCCATCAGCTTGACCCAGACCTTGTCGCCTTCCTTGACGACGTCGGAGGTCTTGGCAACCCGCTCGGAAGCCAACTGCGAGATGTGCACGAGGCCATCACGGGCGCCGAAGAAATTGACGAAGGCGCCGAAGTCCGCAGCCTTGACGACCGTACCTTCGTAGATGGCGCCAATTTCCGGCTCGGCAACGATCGAATGGATCCACTTGCGGGCCGCTTCGATCTCCTTACCGGAGGACGAAGCGATCTTGATCGTGCCATCGTCCTCGATGTTGATCTTGGCACCGGTCTTTTCGACGATTTCGCGGATGACCTTGCCGCCCGAACCGATGACTTCACGGATCTTGTCGACGGGGATGTTCATCACCTCGATGCGCGGGGCGAACTCGCCGAGCTGGCCACGGCCTTCGGAGATGGCATTGGCCATTTCGCCGAGGATGTGCTTTCGGCCGCCCTGTGCCTGCTCCAGAGCCACCTTCATGATCTCTTCGGTAATGCCGGCGATCTTGATGTCCATCTGCAGCGAAGTGATGCCGTCAGCGGTGCCGGCAACCTTGAAGTCCATGTCACCGAGGTGATCTTCATCGCCGAGGATGTCGGACAGAACCGCAAAGCGCTCGCCTTCGAGGATCAGGCCCATGGCAATGCCGGCAACCGGCTTGGCCAGAGGAACGCCGGCGTCCATCAGTGCCAGCGAGGTGCCGCAAACGGTTGCCATCGAGGACGAGCCGTTAGACTCGGTGATCTCGGAAACGACGCGCAACGTGTAGGGGAACTGCTCGGGCGACGGCAGCATCGGACGGATGGCCCGCCATGCGAGCTTGCCGTGGCCGATTTCGCGGCGGCCCGGGGAGCCCATGCGGCCGGTTTCACCAACCGAGTAGGGAGGGAAGTTGTAATGCAGAAGGAAGCGTTCCTTGTACATGCCCGTCAGGCTGTCGACATACTGTTCGTCTTCCCCGGTACCAAGCGTGGCGACGACGATCGCCTGGGTTTCGCCGCGGGTGAACAGGGCCGAACCATGGGTGCGCGGCAGGATGCCGACTTCCGAGACGATCGCACGAACGGTCTCGAGATCACGGCCGTCAATGCGGCTCTTGGTGTCGAGGATGTTCCAGCGGACGATCTTGGCCTGCAGGTGCTTGAAGGTCGCGCCGATGACTTCGGCTGTATATCTCGGCTCTGCGCCTTCCGGGAAGAAGTGTGCCTTGACCTTGGCCTTGACGGCGTCGACGGCAGCGTAGCGTTCAGCCTTCTGGATGTTCTTGTAGGCGGTGCGTAGTTCGGCTTCGAAATGCTGCAGCATTTCGGCTTCCAGTTCGGAATAATCTTCCGGCTGGAAATCACGCGGCTCCTTGGCGGCCACTTCAGCGAGCTTGATGATCGCGTCGATCACTGGCTGGAAGCCGCGATGGCCGAACATGACGGCGCCAAGCATGACGTCTTCGTTGAGTTCCTTGGCTTCCGACTCGACCATCAGGACGGCGTCCTGGGTGCCGGCGACGACGAGGTCGAGGACCGACTCGTCCATCTCGTCGAGATGCGGGTTCAAAACGTATTCGCCATTGATATAGCCGACGCGTGCGCCGCCGACCGGACCCATGAAGGGTACGCCGGAAAGCGTCAGAGCTGCGGAAGCGGCAACCATCGACAGGACGTCCGGGTCGTTTTCAAGGTCGTGCTGGACGACGGTGACGACAACCTGGGTGTCGTTCTTGTAGCCTTCCGGGAAGAGCGGGCGGATCGGGCGGTCGATCAGGCGGGAAACCAGCGTTTCCTTTTCCGAAGGACGACCTTCGCGCTTGAAATAGCCGCCCGGAATCTTGCCGGCGGCATAGGTCTTTTCCTGGTAGTTGACGGTCAGCGGGAAGAAGTCCTGGCCAGGCTTCGGCGACTTGGCTGAAACGACGGTGGCGAGAACGACGGTTTCGCCGTAGGTGGCAAGGACGGCGCCGTCAGCCTGGCGGGCGATCTTGCCTGTTTCCAGCTTCAGCGGGCGGCCTGCCCATTCGATTTCGACGGAATGTGTATTGAACATGTCTTGTCCTTCAATGCGGGAGCACACGCATCGCCAAACGAGGCGCAGCGCATAGTCGACCGCAATCAATGTGACACATCACGGGCAAGACAACGGGAGGCTTTGTTGTTCAGCTCCCTGGCGAGGAGCCGTGGCCAAAGCCCTGCGGGCTTTCGGCTAAAAGCATCCGGCAATCCTGCCCCATGACAGGTCAACGGTTCGTTTGGCAGAACCGGCCCATCCGGGTCTGCCGGCAGTCTCGCCGCGCCGATCTTTGAAGAGCGGTTACGGCAGTGGTGGGCTTGGGGCCCAAAAGAGGTCCGGCGAGCCCGTTGCCGAGCTCGCCGGAAAGTCTTAGCGGCGGATGCCCAGAGCAGCAATGATCTTGCTGTAACGGGACTCATCCTTCTTCTTGAGATAATCAAGAAGCGAGCGTCGGGTGGAAACCATCGTCAGAAGGCCACGGCGGGAGTGGTTGTCCTTCTTGTGGTCCTTGAAGTGATCCGTCAGGTTGTTGATCCGTTCGGTCAGAATGGCAACCTGAACTTCCGGAGAACCGGTATCGCCTTCAACGGTTGCGTATTCCTTGATAAGCTGCGCCTTGCGCTCGGCAGTGATCGACATCGGACGATCCTTTCTATGGAGAGGAATTAGGGACGCCAAAAGCCGAGATGTCGGTCAGCTTTGGCCATGAAAGCAAAAACAGCGCCCAAAGGGCATCTTTATGCTGGCGCTGCCTATAAACCATTCAGATGCGGATTGGAAGAGCCGATCTTATTGGCGCAAAGCGGCTCAGATGAAGACGCGCTTGGGGCGGAACTCGCCCTGCTCGATCTCGCCGATAGCGATCAGCTTGCCGCGCGCCGTCGCATAGACATCCTGCTCCGCCACGGGCGCATCCCGGCCCCTCAGGATCACTGGATTGCCCATCTTGAGGCGGTGCGCCTGGTCGTCCGTTACCGGCAGATGCGGCAGGTTGGACAGTGCCTCCGCCGTATCGATCAGGTAAGCATCGAGTGCCGCCAGTCGTTCATCGCGATCCTCGATCGTTTCAAGCGCCACGAGATCGGCCAGCGGCACCATCTTGTCTTCGGCAAACGGCGCCACGAAGGTGCGGCGAAGATCGGAAACATGGCCGCGGCAGCCGAGATCGCGGCCGAAATCGCGCGCAAGCGCGCGTACATAGGTGCCCTTGCCACATTCCACCTCGAAATGCGCCTTGTCGGTCGTCGCGCCCAGCAGGGTTAGCCGGAAGATTTCCACCTCGCGGGACGGGATCTCCACCGTCTCGCCGTCGCGGGCCAGGTCATAGGCGCGTTCCCCGGCAATCTTGATGGCGGAAAACTGCGGCGGGATCTGGCTGATCCGCCCTGTATAATTGGGCAGGAGATCGCGGATCGCCTGCTCGGTTGGACGGCTGTCGGAAGTGGCGACGACCTCGCCCTCCAGGTCGTCGGTTGAACGCTCCTCGCCCCAAGTGACGGCAAACTCATAGATCTTGCGGCCATCCATGACGTAAGGAACGGTCTTGGTGGCGTCACCCAGCGCGATCGGCAGCATGCCGGAAGCAAGCGGATCGAGCGTACCGGCATGGCCGGCCTTCTGGGCATTGAACAGCCATTTGATCTTGGAAACGGCTTCGGTGGAGCCGAAATCCACCGGCTTGTCGAGGATCAGCCAGCCCGAAATCGGGCGGCCCTTGGGTTTACGTGGTTTGGACATATCTGCTCTTGGCTGTTCTTATTCTTCGGTGTCGCCGGAAAGGTCGCGCTGGACCTCCGGCGAGCGCAGCAGTTCGTCAATCTTCTTGTAATTGTCGAAGCTGGTATCGTCGCGAAAGCGAACTTCCGGGATGGACTTCATCTGCCGGAGCTGGCCGCCGATGCGACCGCGAATGTATTTGGCATTGCGGTTGAGCGCCTCGATCACCGCATCATGGTCCGGCAAACCGAGCGGCGTCACATAGGCGGTGGCGATCTTCAGGTCCGGCGACATGCGCACTTCGGACACGGATATCACGGTCTTTTCGATCAGGTCGTCGCGCACTTCGCCGCGCTGCAGAACCTGGGTGATGGCGGCACGGACCTGTTCGCCAACGCGAAGCATGCGCTGGGAGGGCGCCGAGGATGTTGCTTTTGTCATTGTATTTCTCTTCTCAGGCACCGCCGGGGATCGTCCCGCATCGTGTGCCACGTCAGCAAATCGGTCAAATGACCCAGCCCAACTCAAAGGTCAAGGCTTGGCGCGCCCATTATCGGGATAAATAAGGCAACGGCTTGACCTTCCCGGCGCCGATCGAACGAGGCTCAGATCTTAGCAGCCAGACCTTCGTTGATCAGAACAGCGCGTCGTCGATATCGTCATCGCTCATGACGCTGGCAACAACCGGCGCTTCGATCGGCGCGGCCGTTCCCAGAAGGCGGGCATGCAGTTCGCGCTCCGACACCATCGTATACAGGCGGGCAATCCTGCCGCCGATATCGGCCAATGCCTGATCGAGACCGGCCGCCTCGCGGACATGACCTTTGACGCCGATATCGTCGGCGCAGGCCCGCAGAACATCACCAAGCTCCGCCTGAAAATCGAGCCGCGCAAGCGAAGCATCCATCTGGGTGACGGCGGTCTGGCTCTGCTCGCCAAGCGCGGTCATTTCGGCGTCCATCCTGTCGCCGGCGGCACGGATATTGGCCATGGCCGTTTCCAGACGCTGATCGAGGGAATGCTCGTCCTTCACCTCTTCAACGAGGCTGAGCTTCTGCGCCGCCGCTTCCAGGCTCTGCAATTCGAGGAGGATCTTGTCGGCCGTCTCGTCGAGATGGGCGGCAAAATTGCGCAGTTCGCTGGTCACGACATTGATCGCCTTGCCTTCCTCGCCGATCTTGCTGCAGCGCAGGTTGGTGTTGAGCGCCATATAGTGGATGTCGGTCCTGACCAGCTGGACCACGCCGATGCCCTTGACCAGGTCGTTGACCGTTTGCCCGGTGGAGCGGCTCAGGTCCGTCGCCTCGTGGGCCACGGCCTCGATTTCCCGCACGGCCTTGCGCGCCGCACCCACACCGTTTTCCAGCTGGCGGATGGCATTGTCGCTGCCGCCGTCGCCATCGTTCTCCGTCATTGCCCGGCGCAGCGCCTCGATCTCCATCAGGTCCGAGCGGAAGCTCGCCACGGTGGCAACGATCTTGCGGGTATCACGGTCGAAGTCGTCGATCGACTGGTTGAGCTGCTTGGAAACGAGATTGGCGATCACCTGGGACAGGCTGTCCCGCTGGACGGCGTCAAGGCCTTTCGCTTCGGGCGAGGCCAGGAATTCGTCCAGTATGGCGAGGCTCGACTGGCAATGCTCGATCCGCTGGCGGGTAATATCGCCAATCTGCATGGCCGAGAGCGTCGATGCCAGTTTGCCCTGGATGCCCTTGGCGATGATGCGCACGCTGTCGGCGCGCTGCATCAGCATGCGGCGATGGCTGCCGATCTCGGCGCCCCCGCTTGAAAGGCCGGCAATGATGCGCGGAATGGTTTCCTTATAGCTCTGGATGATCTTTTCGCCCTTGGCCTGGATCGGCCGGAGCCCGCTGCCGAGCTGCTGCAGCTTGTCGGCAAATTCGTTGACCTGCCGGGTGCCATCCTGGATGCGCTGCAGGATTTCCTCGGCGAAACCTGCAAAATCCTCGACGCCGGCCCCGGTGATCTTGGCCGTCACCGCGAAGGTCCGCAGATAGCGCAGGGTTTCCTGCATGTCGTCGACCTGCGGACGCAGATTGCGCTCCGCCGAGGAGATCTCCTGAAAGCGGGCCTGGCGGCCGGTCTCGATGACGCTGAGGCCGGAGAGACCCGATACGGTTCGCTCCAGTTCGTCCATGGTGGCTTTGGCAGTCTGCTCGTCCAGCGAGCCGGTGACCTGATCCAGCGAGCCGATCAGCTTGTTCAGCACGTCGAGAATGGACAGAAGCGCGGCTCCGCCCTCCAGGAAGCGCTCTTCGATGCGGCTGCGTGCGATTTCCATCCGCTCCACGAAGGGCGATGATCCCGCCGATGGGCTTACCGTCTCAATCCTAGCTGCACTGATCGCCACTGTATTACCTTTCAGGTCCATCCTGACCGCCGCCTTTTGAAAGACAGAGGTGACTTCTTCTGTTTCGTTACAAGACAGGCTCGAGCAGAAATCCGGACAAAGCTTGGCTTGGGCAGTTCACTCTGCAGTTGCGACGGTTAACCCGAGAAAAACGGCCGGGCGCTTTCATGGTCCGTGGTTAATTTTTACTACGCGCAACAGTGCGAGATTCCGCCTATCACTATTGCTGCGTGAAAAATTGGTCGGTGCAATTAAGGCGGCTTTAACAGTCTAAGTCCAGAATTGCGCTGTTATTTCAGTTTTTTCGGATTCATGTGAGGTTTCGATGTCTGCTTCCGATGTTAAAGAAAGCAGCTTTTCCTTGCCGTCGAACATGACGGTTCGGAACATTACTTCCGCACATCAGGATCTGCTGCAGTTCATCGATCAAAACGAGGCGACCAGCCTCGTTCTGGCAACGGATCTGCAGGCCGATATCAGCACCGTGCAACTTCTGGAGGCGGCGCGGATCTATGCCTCGACCGGCGGCAAAAGCGTTTCGCTCGCCGAACCGGCAACAGGAACACTTCTCGATACCTTGCGCCGAAGCGGCTTCCTGGAAGGCATGTCCCGGGAAGACGCACAGTTTTGGCTTCACCAAGAGGAAATACAATGAGCGCCACCATCCTGACCGTTGACGATTCGGCGAGCATCCGCCTGACAACAAGGGTCGCCCTCACCAATGCCGGCTATCAGGTGACAGAGGCCGTCGATGGCCTGGACGGCCTGGCTAAGCTGGACGGCGGGCAGTTCGACCTGATCATCACGGATCTCAACATGCCGAACATGGATGGCCTGACGATGATCCGCGAATTGCGCAAGCTTCCGGCACATATGGGCGTTCCGGTGGTATTTCTGACGACGGAATCTGATGCCGAGATCAAGCAGCAGGCAAAAAGCGCCGGCGCTACGGGCTGGTTGACCAAACCCTTCGATCCCGAAAGCCTCGTCAAGATCGTCCGGAAGGTTCTCGGCCGATGAGCTTTCCCGATCCTATCGCAGTTTTCCGGACCGAAGCTGCAGAGGTTTTGGAACAGATCGAGGCTGGCCTCCTCGATTTGAACGTCAATCTCGGCGATAAGGATCAGGTCGACGCCGTTTTCCGGGGACTGCATACGCTGAAGGGCTCGGGAGCCATGTTCGGGTTCGAAGCGCTGGCCGCCTTCACCCATCATTGCGAAACCGCATTCGACCGTGTGCGCAAGGGCGAGGTTCCGGCAACCCGGGAACTGGTGACGGCGGTTTTGGGGGCCAAGGATCACATGCGGGCACTGGTGGAAACCCCGACCGGTGACCACGAAGCGGCCAGCGAAGCGCTGCTGGCGACGCTTCGCCGCGCGGTGGAAGGTTCCGGCGACGGCTCTTCCGCCCCGCCTGCCGCGACGACCTCCCATACCCCGGCGGCTGTCGCTTCTGCCGCATCCGCACCAAAACAAATCCTCTACAAGATCCGTTTCAGCCTGCCGCAGAATGCCATGGCGAACGGTACCAATCCTTTGCCGCTTCTCGATGAGCTGGTCGATCTCGGCGAATGCCGCATTGTTGCGGATCGCTCCGCCATTCCCTCGCTCGACCAGCTGTTTCCCACCGACCTGCATATAGCCTGGGATGTGGAACTCCTCACCTCCCAGCCGCGCGCGGCCATCGAGGATGTGTTCATCTTCGTCATGGATGAGATGCAGCTGCAGATCGACGAAATCGAAATCGCGGCGCCCGTAGCTGCAGCGGTCGCGACCGTAGCGAGCGCCGTCCAGCAACCGGTGCCGGTCGTGCAGCAGGCGCCGCCGCCTGCGCGCGCGGCATCGCCCGCTCCCACTGACGCCAAGCAGGCCAAGGCCGCCGAAAATGTCCGCGTCCCCGCCGAAAAGCTGGACGAGCTGATGGACCGGGTCGGCGAACTGGTGATTGCCCAATCGCGCCTCAGCCAGCTGGCCGGCAGCAGCGGCGATCTCCAGCTGCGCGCCGTGTCCGAAGATGTGGAACGCCTGTCGGGCGAGCTTCGCGATACCATGATGGTGCTGCGCATGGTGCCGGTCACCCAGCTTTTCGGCCGTTTCCGCCGCCTGGTTCATGACCTGTCCATTGAGACCGGCAAGGCGATCGAACTGGTCATGGAAGGCGAAACCACCGAGGTCGACAAGAGCGTCATCGAACGCCTTGCCGATCCGCTCGTCCACCTGGTTCGCAATTCCTGCGACCACGGACTGGAGACGCCCGAAGAACGGCTCGCGGCCGGCAAGCCCGAAGCGGGCCGCATCCTGCTTTCGGCCCGTCAGCAGGCCGGCGAAGTGATCATCACCATCAAGGACGATGGCCGCGGCATCAACAAGGAACGGGTCCGGGCGAAGGCCGAATCCTCCGGCCTCATCCCGGCCAATGCGAGCCTCAGCGACCAGGAACTCTACCAGCTGATCTTCCAGCCGGGTTTTTCAACGGCGAGTCAGGTCACTAATCTGTCCGGCCGCGGCGTCGGCATGGATGTGGTCAAGCGCACCATCGACGCGCTGCGCGGCACGATCAATGTCGTCAGCCAGCCGGGGCAGGGCTCGGAAATCTCGCTCGCCATCCCGCTGACGCTCGCCATCATCGACGGCCTGCTGGTGCGGGTCGGCACCGGCCGCTACGTCATTCCCTTGTCGGCAGTGGAAGAATGCCTGGAACTGTCGGTGGAAGACGATATGCGCTCGCGCGGCCGCAGCTTCATATCGCTGCGTGACAGCCTCGTGCCCTTTATCCGCCTGCGTGATCTCTTCCGCACCGGCACGAAGCCCGATCCGTTCCAGAAGGTGGTTGTCACCTCGACCGGGTCGGAGCGCGTCGGTCTCGTGGTCGATCAGATCATTGGCGACCACCAGACGGTCATCAAGTCCATGTCGAAGCTGCATCACGACGTTGCCACCTTTTCCGGCGCCACCATTCTTGGAGATGGCGACGTGGCGCTGATCCTCGATGTCGGCCACCTGGTCGCTGAAGGACAACAACAGGAGGCGCATTTGCGCGCGGCGGGATGAACGAGGCCATCAGGAAAATCTCCGCTGAGGTCTGGAGCGGACGCGACGAGCTGGAAGTGCTCACCTTCGATATCGCCGGCGAGATGTTCGCGCTCGAGGCGTTCATCGTGCAGGAAATCCTTGATCTCCTGCCGGAAACCACGGTGCCGGGCGCCAAGGCCTTTGTCGGCAGCGTCATCAATTTCCGCGGCAAGGTTATTCCTCTCGCCGATATCCGGCTGGCTTTCGGTATGGAGGCCACCAAGCCGACGATCGATAGCCGGATTATCGTCATCCAACTGGAAATCGACGGTGAGAGCATGCTGACTGGCATCCGGACAGACAAGGTCCACGAGGTCACTACCTTGCTGCGATCGGCCGGAGAGCCGCCGCCGAGCGTCGGCATGCGCTGGCGGCCCGATTTTATCGACTGCCTGGTCAGGCGCGGAAGCGAGTTCATCATTCTTCCGAACCTGCAGGCGATTTTTACAGCACAGCACGACCATGCCGTGAGCAAAAGCTCGCACGGTTGATGACATCCACGACGGAGACAGTATATGCGCGCCTCAATCAAGCTTAAGCTGGCTTCGGCTTTCGGCTTCATCATCGTAATGCTGGTTGTAACCGCCGGCTATGGCATTTTCAGCCTCGGCAATCTCAACGACACCTTGGAAAACGTTCTGCAGGGTCCGGCAATGCGCCTGAAGCTTGCTCAAACCCTCAACAACGACCAGTTGCAGCAGATCCGCCAGCAGAAGAATCTGCTTCTGGCCGCCAATCCCAGCGAGATGCAGGGATATATCGCCAAGAGCGACGAAGCGCGGCGGGGCTTTGACGATACCTTCAAGGCAGTTGAGGCCCGCGCTACCGAACAGGGCAAGGCGCTGTGGGCGAAACTCGCGACACTGACCGCAGAATTCCGCAAACAGGACGACCATATCCGCACGCTGATGCTCGGCGGCGATGCAGCTGGCGCCTTGAAGGTGTCCATCAATGAAGCTCGGACCGTCACCAATGATATCGACGCGCTGCTTTCCGACGTCGTGAAGCTTGAAGAAGGTCGCCTCACCGCGGCCGACGATCAGGCGGATGCCGATTATGCCCAGACCCGGATGATCATGATGGCGGTTGCCGCAGGCGCCTTCATTGTTGCAGCCCTGGCTGCCTTCTGGATCGCCATGAGCATCAGCAAGGGTCTGCGTAGCGCGGTTCAGGCCGTGCAGAACGTTTCCGACGGTGACCTGACCCGATTTGCCCCCGTCACCAGCAAGGACGAGATCGGCGAGCTGCTCGGATATGTCAACACGATGATCGAGCGCCTGCGCGGTGTAGTCGGCGATGCGCTTGCCGCCTCCGACAACGTGTCTTCCGGCAGCCAGGAGCTGTCCGCCAGCGCCGAACAGCTTTCCCAAGGCGCCACGGAACAGGCATCGTCTGCCGAAGAAGCCTCTGCGTCGATGGAAGAAATGGCCGCCAACATCAAGCAGAATGCCGACAACGCTGCCCAGACCGAAAAGATCGCTCGCCAGTCTTCGCGCGACGCCGAAGCGTCCGGCCAGGCCGTCGGCCGTGCCGTCGGAGCGATGCGTACGATCGCGGAAAAGATCTCGATCGTCCAGGAAATTGCCCGCCAGACCGATCTGCTCGCTTTGAACGCTGCCGTGGAAGCAGCCCGAGCGGGCGAACATGGAAAGGGATTTGCGGTCGTCGCCTCCGAAGTGCGCAAGCTCGCCGAACGCTCGCAGGCCGCCGCCGCCGAGATCAGCACGCTTTCGGGCGGCACCGTCCAGGTGGCGACCGAAGCCGGCGAAATGCTCAACAGGCTCGTACCCGACATTCAAAAGACGGCCGAACTGGTTTCCGAAATCTCGGCAGCCTGCCGCGAGCAGGATATCGGCGCCAGCCAGATCAACGAGGCCATCCAGCAGCTCGACAAGGTGACGCAGCAGAATGCCGGCGCATCGGAACAGATGTCGGCAACCTCGGAAGAACTCGCATCGCAGGCGGAAGAGCTGCAAGCGTCGATCGCTTTCTTCCGGGTCGAGCAATCCGGCGCCAAACAGCCGAAGCGCGCCCCTGCTACGAAGCTTGTCGCCAAGCCTGCGCCCATGAGCCGTCCCGTGCCGCAGGCCCGCAGGCCGGACCAGTCGGTCATGGCCCAGCAGGCCCGCGCGAAGGGTTTTGCTCTCGACATGTCTATGGGTGGGCCGGACGCCGACGACGCGGATTTCCGTGAAAGCGCCTGACGCCGGAAAATGATCTTGCCTGGAAGTATCCCTGAGATTGGCGAATAAAAAGCCTGAGGAAGAACGTCATGAGACTTACGATCAAATCTAAACTGATGGCTGCCTTCGGCACGATCCTCGCCTTGATGCTGGTGATCGGCGGATACGGTCTTTACGAGCTCCACAAGTCGAGCGCCATGCTGCATGAGGTTATTTCGGGGCCGGTTGCCCGGCAGGCCAATGCCCTCGGCATGAGCAATAACCAGAGGCAGATCGCCCGCTCGCAGCTGGAACTCGTCAATGCGACGAGCCCGGAGGAATTCCGTACTTATGCCGCGGCCGGCGACGAGAGCCTGAAGCAGTTGATCGATAGCGCGCAATGGGCAAGCCAGGCAGCCCAGACGGAAGGCGGCAAGAAGGCCTATGCCGAGATCGTCGGCATGGCCAGGGAGATCGGCCGTGTCGGCGAGCGGATGCGCTCGGTTGCGCAGACTGGCGACAAGACAGGCGCTCTCAACATCTACAAATCCGAGATCATGGTGCTGATGCAGAAGGTCGAGACCTTGCTTGAGGCCCGCCTGCAGACCAACCGCCAGCAGATGACGGACGCGGAAGAAACCGAGGCCAAGAGCTTTGCTATGACGCAAATGCTGGTCATTTCCGGCTTGGCAATCGCGCTGTTGATTGGCGGCGTGGCAGCATTCCTCATCCTGCGCAGCATTGGTCGTGGGCTCAAGAGCATCCAGACGGCCGCCGATGCGATTGCGGTCGGCAATCTCAACCAGAAGATCGAGGTCGCTTCCAACGACGAACTCAAGGATGTCATCGACAAGGTAAATGTCATGGCGGCCAACCTGCGCAACACTGCGATGGTCGCCGATCGCATCGCCGCCGGCGATCTGAAGGTCGAGGTCCAGCCGCTCTCCGACCAGGACGTGCTCGGCATTTCCATGCGCAACATGGTGACCAACCTGCGCGCGACCGCCGATGTCGCCGACCGCATCGCGGCGGGCGACCTGCGCATCGCGCCGAAGCCGCTGTCCGAGAAGGACGTGCTCGGCATTTCGCTGCTCAGCATGGTGGAACGTCTGCGCGGCGTGGTTGCCGATGCACTGACCGCCTCCGACAACGTATCCTCCGGCAGCCACCAGCTTTCGGCCGGGTCCGAGCAGCTTTCCCAGGGCGCCACCGAACAGGCAGCATCGGCCGAAGAGGCATCCGCCTCGATGGAGCAGATGGCCGCCAACATCAAGCAGAATGCCGACAATGCCGCCCAGACGGAAAAGATCGCCCGCCAGTCTTCGCGCGACGCCGAAGCCTCCGGCCAAGCCGTCGCCCGCGCCGTCAGCGCCATGAAAACCATTGCCGACAAGATCTCCATCGTCCAGGAGATCGCCCGCCAGACCGACCTGCTCGCGCTCAACGCCGCCGTGGAAGCGGCCCGCGCCGGCGAGCATGGCCGCGGTTTTGCGGTCGTCGCCTCGGAAGTCCGCAAGCTGGCTGAACGCAGCCAGACGGCCGCGGCTGAAATCAGCGCCCTGTCGGGCGAAACGGTGCAGATCGCCGCCAATGCCGGCGACATGCTCAACCGCCTGGTCCCCGACATCCAGAAGACGGCCGAACTGGTATCCGAAATCTCGGCCGCCTGCCGCGAGCAGGATATCGGCGCCTCCCAGATCAACGAAGCGATCCAGCAGCTCGACAAGGTCATCCAGCAGAATGCCGGCGCTTCCGAGGAAATGTCGAGCACGTCCGAAGAGCTTGCCGCCCAGGCGGAAGAATTGCAGGCCTCCATCGCCTTTTTCCGGGTCGATCGCAGCAGCGAAAGCCAGCGGCCAGTGACCACCCAGCCCGGCCGCCCTGTCTTGAACCCGGCAAAGCCGCGGGCCAACCACACAGTTCCGGCCCAGCAGGCGCGCGTCCGTGGCTTCGCCCTCGACATGTCCATGGGCGGCCCGGATCAGGATGACAACGATTTCCGGGAGAGCGCGTAATGGCTGTTTCCGTTGAATCCCAATATGTCACCTTCAGCCTGGGCGAGGAGATCTTTGCCGTTCCCGTTTCGGTCGTGCGGGAAATCCTTGACCATGAGGAGCCGTTCAAGATCCCCCATGGCCCGGATTATCTTCTGGGACTGCGCGACGTGCGCGGCCACGGCATACCGGTCATCGACCTTCGCCTGCGGCTCGGCATGAACAGGACGGTGAAGACGCCGCATACGCGTATCCTCGTGCTCGACGTTCCGGTGGCCGATCGCGTCCTGGCGCTGGGCTTGGTCGCCGACCGCGTCTTCGAGGTCGTGCCCTTCCGGGCCGAGCAGGTGGAAACCGCGCCCGATATCGGCATCCGCTGGCGCTCCGATTACATCGCCGGCGTGGTGCGCCGGGATGTCGGCTTCGTGGTGATCATCGACCTTGCCCGGCTGTTTTCGGATTCGGGCCCCGCGCTCGCCCATGTCGGACCGTCGGCGCAGGTGGCCTGACATTCAACCCTGGCAGCAGCCCGAGCTGAACATTTGAGACCTGTGGAGACGCGCGTGGGATTGGCAATGACAAGCCAGCCGCTGGACGACCGGCTGAGCAAGCGCAATTTCGATATGCTGTCGAAATATATCTACGACTACAGTGGCATAAAGATGCCGGAGAACAAGATGACCATGCTAGAGGGTCGCCTTCGCCGGCGCCTTCGGGTCACCGGTGCGACGAGCTTCGACAACTATTGCGACTATCTGTTCAACCAGGGCGGCCTCGAAACCGAGGACATTTACCTGATCGACGCAGTCACCACCAACAAGACCGACTTCTTCCGCGAGCCCAAGCATTTCGAATACATGACGAAGATGGCGCTTCCGGACATTGTCGCGTCCGGGCCGGAGCGTCGCATACGCACCTGGAGTTCGGCATGCTCCACGGGTGCCGAGCCCTATACCATGGCCATGGTCATGTCCGAATTCCTCGCCGCCTCGGCACCGGACCGGGACTATTTTGTGCTGGCCACCGATCTTTCGACCGACGTCCTGCAAAAGGCAAAGCGCGGCATCTACCAGAAGGAGCTGCTGCAGCCCGTTCCGCCGGAGATGATGCGCAAATATGTGATGCGCTCGACCAACAACAAAAGTGGCGACATGCGCATCACGCCGAAACTGCGCTCTAAGGTGGGCTTTGCGCGCCTGAACCTGATGGACGACAAATATCCGGTCGGCGATCCGATGCACATCATCTTCTGCCGCAATGTTCTCATCTACTTCGACAAGCCGACGCAGCAGCATGTGCTGACACGGCTCTGCGATTGCTTGGCGCCGGGTGGCTATCTGTTCATCGGCCATTCCGAAAGCGTCACCGGGCTCAACCTGCCGGTCACCCAGGTGGCCAATACTGTCTTCAAACGGATGTAATCCATGCCCGGCAAGATCCGCGTCCTGATCATCGACGACTCCGCCAGTGTCCGGCAGGTCTTGAGCGCGGTCCTTTCCGCCGATCCCGAGATTGAGGTCATGGGGGTCGCCAATGATCCCTTCATGGCCGCCCGCAAGATCCGCGAGGAGATACCGGACGTCATCACGCTGGACGTGGAAATGCCGCAGATGGACGGCATTACCTTCCTGCGCAAGCTGATGGCGCAGCATCCGATCCCGGTGGTGATGTGTTCGTCTTTGACCGAAAGCGGTTCGGAAACCCTGATGCAGGCGCTGGAAGCGGGTGCGGTCGACATTATTCTCAAGCCGAAGATCGGCGCTGCGGACCATCTGGCGGAAGCCGCCGAACAGATCTGCACCGCTGTCAAGGGCGCGGCCCGGGCGCGTGTCCGCCGGTTGCGGCCTTCCCGGCAGACGGAAGGATCGACCACGGCCAAGCTGACGGCCGATGCGGTGCTGCCGCCGCCGACCAGAACCGGCGCCATGGCCAAGACCACCGAAATGGTCGTCTGCGTCGGCGCCTCCACCGGCGGAACCGAGGCCCTGCGCGAACTGCTCGAAGCGCTGCCGGCCAACTCGCCGGGCATGGTGATCGTCCAGCACATGCCGGAAAAGTTCACCGCCGCCTTCGCTAAACGGCTCAACGGCCTTTGTCAGGTCGAGGTCAAGGAAGCCGTGGACGGCGATCCGGTGCTGCGCGGGCATGTGCTGATCGCACCGGGCGACAAGCACATGCTGCTGGAACGCAAGGGCGCACGCTATGTGGTTTCCTTGCGGGCCGGCCCGCTGGTCAGCCGCCACCGTCCGTCGGTGGACGTGCTTTTTCGTTCCGCGGCGCGCTCGGCCGGCGTCAATGCCATGGGCGTGATCATGACCGGCATGGGCGACGACGGCGCCCGCGGCATGAACGAAATGCACGAGACGGGTGCCTATACGCTGGCCCAGGACGAGGCGACATCCGTGGTTTTCGGCATGCCCAAGGAAGCGATCGCCCATGGCGGCGTCGACAAGGTCGTGCCGCTCGAGCAGATCGCCCGCGAAATCCTCGCCGCCGACAAGCGAAGGTAGATCGCACTTGAACGTGGGCGGCGGCTGTGCCTTCTCGCTCGAAAGGGGCAGGCAGGAAAAGCGGCTGGATCTGCCACCTTTCCGACGACGAAAGCCTCTACGAGGCCGTGAAGGTTACCTTCACGCCACGCTGCCGAAAATACGCCTGCATCAGTTTTCTGCCGGACCGATTGTTCTGCACCAGTCGGGCGGGATCGAACTCGGCTTCTTTCAAGCCTTCGCGCATCAAGGCCGCCTTGAGCGTGGCAATGTGCAGGTCGATGTCGGCATTATCCGCCTGCAGCGATTCATAAATACGGTTGGTTGCGTCTGCTACGGTAGGGTCGCTCACGATGATACTCCGATGCGGGGTTTCGCTGGCACTAGCATGTCTTTCGCCTTTGCCAAACATAACAATCCTGACTTGTCTGGTTTGGCGGCTGCTGTCTTGACGCCGGGACGCTGAAGCGATTGCGGGCCATTCCTGGCAGGTTCTCCGTGACTAATCGTTAGATCCTATTCCGCCACATATGCGGCCAGTTCCTCCGGCGCTCCCGTGGGAAAGGCCTCCTTCAGATAATCAAGGAAGGCGGAGACGCGGGCGCTGAGCAGCCGTCGCGTCGGATAAAGGGCCCAAAGCCGTGTTTCCGGTCCATCGATATCTCCCCAATGAACCAGCCTGCCTGCAGCAAGATCCCGGCTGACCAGGGATATGGGAAGCCGCGCCGCGCCGACGCCCATCCGCACGGCGTCCCGCACCATGGTCAGGGAAGACAGGCAGAGAACCGGATCAACGGTGATTTCTGCTTGCCCCTCGGCAGTTGTCATCGTCCAGGTCCTTGCCTGATCCGGTGAGCCGCGCACGACGACAGGCACCACCGCGCCCTTTGCCGGGCGCGCGATCGTCGGGCTTGCCACGATCACCAGGGCGTCGCGCAGAAAAGCGCGCCCGACAAGGCTTTCGTCCGGATCCGGATTGACCCGGATCACCAGATCATAGCCTTCCTCCACCATGTCCACGGCGCGATCTTCCGTGATGATTTCCAGGCGTACCTCCGGATATTGCATGGCAAATCCCGCCCCCAGCTTGCCCATGGCCGTCTGGGAAAACAGCAATGGCGCGCTGATCCGCAACCTGCCCCGCGGCCGGTTGCTGCCCGATGCGATGGCTGCCGCCGTCTCGTCCAGTTCGGTCAGCAATGCGCCCGCCCGCTCAAAAAGCGCCCGCCCCTCCTCTGTCAGCTTCAACATCCGCGCGCCTCGCTCGAAGAGGCGCAGGCCAAGGCCCGCCTCGAGTTCCGCCACCCGGCGCGAGAGCGTGGCCTTTGGGCGTCCCGTCGCGCGGGCGGCGCGGCCAAACCCGCCATGGCGCGAAACGGTGACGAAATCGGCAAGAGCAAGCAGGTCCATCTGTTCCACCTCTGAGACAGCGAGTCCAGATTAAGCGTCTATTGGATCATCCATGGACCGGCCATATTCGGGTTGTCAACAATGACCAACCCGGAGACATGCAAATGACCATTCTCGTTACAGGCGCAACCGGCCGCGTCGGCCGTCACGTCGTCAGCCAGCTTCTGAAGCGTGATGCCACCGTCCGCGCCCTTGTCCGTGACCCCTCGAAAGCTGCTTTGCCGGCCGGTGTGGACGTGGTGCAGGGCGACATGCTCGATATCGACGCCCTGCGCTCCGCCTTCACCGGCATCCGGACCCTCTTCCTGCTCAATGCGGTGTCCGGCGACGAATTCACCCAGGCGCTCATCGCCCTCAATATCGCCCGGGAATCCGGCGTGGAGCGGGTCGTCTACCTGTCCGTGATCCATAGCGAGCACTTCGTCAACGTGCCGCATTTTGCCGTCAAGTCCGGCGCCGAGCGTATGATCGCGCAGATGGGCTTCAGCGCCACCATTCTGCGTCCGGCCTATTTCATCGACAATGAGCTGATGATCAAGGACGTCATTCTCAACCACGGCGTCTACCCCATGCCGATCGGCGGTAAGGGCGTGGCCATGGTGGACGCGCGTGATATTGCCGAAGTTGCGGCCATCGAACTCATCCGCCGCGATACCGCCCCCGGCAAGCTGCCGATCGAGACCATCAACCTGGTCGGCCCCGATACGCTCACCGGCTCGGATCTGGCCGGCATCTGGTCGCAGGTGCTGGGTCGCCCGGTCGTTTACGGCGGCGACGATCCGACCGCTTTCGAGCAGAACCTCGCTACCTTCATGCCGAAATGGATGGCCTATGAAATGCGGCTGATGGCCGAGCGCTATGTCAGCGACGGCATGGTGCCGGAGGCTGGCGATGTGGAGCGTCTCACCCGTCTCCTCGGGCGGCCGCTGCACAGCTACCGCGCCTTCGCCGCGGGCCTTGCTGCTTCGGCCTGAGCGCCGCGCAAGTCCCCAACCACAAGGAACATCGCCATGATCTATTCTAATGCCACCGTTCCCGTGAACCCGGAACATGAAATACCGCTGACCCGCGCGCAGATCTGGGCGGGGCTGGAGCTCAAGGCCCGCGATGCCCGGCTGTTTCTGCCGCCGGGCCTCTGCACCCGCTGCGAGGTCGTCGAGGAGAGCGAGACCCATTTGGTGCGCGAAGCGACGATCGGCGGCGCCGATCTGCGGGAAATCATCACGCTGGACCGCGAGCGCAAGGTCACCTTCTTCCAGGCCACCGGCCCACGCGAAGGGGCGATCGTCAACGAGCTCTTCGAAGACGAGGCAGGAGCGCTTCAGCTGCGCTTCTATTGTTATCTCGGCTTGCGCGACAAGCAGCCCGGCGGTCCGCAAGAGCAGGCGGAACAGGCGCAGTTCGACAGCGACAAGGGCTACAGGGCAGCGCTTGTGTCGACCCTCGCGCGGACCCGTGAGCTTCTCGCCCAAGGCAGTCTCTGACCGGCAGCCGATGGGATCATCCGGGACGCCTTTGTCACAGGCGTCCCCCCGCTTCCGGCACGTCCATCCATCCATGGGGGACGAACTCTTGCAGTCGCGTTTTCGGACTTCCTTAACCATGTTTGGCAAGAATGCGCTGACGCATCATGAGGGTGCAATGCCAGAGCAGTGGGCTCGCAGCCAAACAGGACCTCGAGATGCCAGTCATTACATTTGCCAATACCAAGGGCGGCGCCGGCAAGACCACTGCCGTTCTGCTGCTTGCAACCGAACTGGCGCATCAGGGCTATCGCGTGACCATTCTGGATGCGGATCCGCAGCGCTGGATCTCGCGCTGGCATCAGCTTTCGCCCCTCGATAGCAAGCTCAACGTCATTTCCTATGTGACGCAGGCCTCGATCGAGCGGCAGATCGCCGAAAACCTCTACAAGACCGACTATTTCGTGATCGACCTGCCGGGCGCCCAGAGCCCCCTGCTCGCCAAGGCGATCGGCCTGTCCGACCACGTGCTGATCCCGATCCAAGGTTGCGCCATGGATGCTCAGGGCGGCGCCAACGTCCTTGAACTGCTTCGTTTCCTGGATGAGAAGGGCGGCATCAAAGTGCCCCATTCCGTCGTCCTCACCCGCGTCAATTCCATGGTCACCACGCGTGCCCTGCTGGCCGTCAAGATGCTGCTTGCGGAACGCAATGTGGAAGTGCTTGGCACGCCGATCATCGAGCGTGCGGCCTTCCGCGACATCTTCGATCTCGGCGGCACGCTTCATACGCTGGACGAAAACCGCATCAGCAATCTCGACAAGGCGCGCCAGAACGCCCGCGCCTTTGCCGCCGAGATGATCCGCCGCGTGCCGATCCGCGGCACGGTGCCGCTGTCCGAGCGCTATACCCGGGTCGCCTGAGGAGACGATTGCCTGGGCAACGACCCGGCTGAATTCGTTGAAGGCAGCTGCTTGCGCAGAACGATTTGCACGCGATCCTGAAGACGGGTTACACAAGGCGTGACCGTTCAGGAGGAAACATGCGGGCAGTCTTGGGTGAAGTCGAAAAGCGCCGTGCCGAGGCGCGTCTCGGCGGCGGTGAAAAGCGCATTGCCGCACAGCATGCCAAGGGCAAGCTGACCGCCCGCGAGCGGATAGAGGTGCTGCTCGACGAAGGCTCCTTCGAGGAGTTCGACATGTATGTGACCCACCGTGCCGTGGATTTCGGCATGGAGAGCCAGAAGATCGCCGGCGACGGCGTCGTCACCGGCTGGGGCACGATCAACGGCCGCCAGGTCTATGTCTTTTCCCAGGATTTTACTGTCTTCGGCGGCTCGCTGTCGGAAACCCATGCGCAGAAGATCTGCAAGATCATGGATATGGCGGTGCGGGTCGGGGCGCCGGTGATCGGGCTCAACGATTCCGGCGGTGCCCGCATCCAGGAAGGTGTCGCCTCGCTTGCCGGTTATGCGGAAGTCTTCCGGCGCAATGCCGAAGCCTCAGGCGTCATCCCGCAGATTTCCGTCATCATGGGCCCCTGCGCCGGCGGAGCGGTCTATTCGCCGGCCATGACCGATTTCATCTTCATGGTGCGCGATTCGTCCTATATGTTCGTCACCGGCCCGGATGTGGTGAAGACGGTCACCAACGAGATGGTCACGGCCGAGGAACTGGGGGGCGCCGGCACCCATACGAAAAAATCTTCGGTTGCCGATGCCGCTTACGAAAACGATGTCGAGACGCTGGAAGCGGTCCGCCAGCTCTTCGACTTCCTGCCCCTGAACAACCGCGACAAGGTGCCGGTGCGGCCCTATCACGACGACCCGGCCCGGATCGACGAGCGCCTCGACACGCTGATTCCCGACAGCCCGACCAAACCCTATGACATGAAGGAGCTGATCCTGGCGGTTGCCGACGAGGGCGATTTCTTCGAGATTCAGGAAGCCTTTGCGCGCAACATCCTGACCGGCTTCATCCGCATTGAAGGCCAAACGGTCGGCGTGGTCGCCAACCAGCCCATGGTGCTGGCCGGCTGCCTCGATATCGATTCATCGCGCAAGGCGGCCCGCTTCGTGCGCTTCTGCGATGCCTTCTCGATCCCGATCCTGACGCTGGTCGACGTTCCAGGCTTCCTGCCGGGCGTCGCGCAAGAATATGGCGGCGTCATCAAGCACGGCGCCAAGCTGCTGTTTGCCTATTCGGAAGCGACCGTACCGATGGTGACGCTGATCACCCGCAAGGCCTATGGCGGCGCCTATGACGTCATGGCATCAAAACACATCGGCGCCGACATCAATTATGCCTGGCCAACCGCCGAGATCGCCGTCATGGGCGCCAAGGGTGCGGCCGAAATCCTCTACCGCTCGGAACTGGCCGACCCGGAAAAAATCGCAGCCCGCACCAGCGAATACGAGGTGAATTTCGCCAACCCGTTCAAGGCGGCCGAGCGCGGCTTTATCGACGAGGTGATCATGCCGCATTCCTCGCGCCGCCGCATCGCCCGCGCCTTCGCCTCGCTGAAGAACAAGCAGGTGACCACCCATTGGAAAAAGCACGACACGATTCCACTATGATAGGACGCTTTTGTTGCAGGGAACGCGATGCCAAGGGTATTCGAATGGAAGGGGTGGCGTTTTGAATTCTACAGCCTTGATCGTCATGAGCCGCCGCATGTGCACATCCGCAAGGATCGCAAGGAAACGAAGATCTGGCTCTAATCGTTGACTATAGCGCGCAACAAGCGCTGCACTGATAAGGGACTGAACGAGCTTCTTGCCGTCGTTCAGAAAAACCAAGGGTCCTTCCTGGAGAAGTGGCATGAGCATTTTGGAAATTGAAGATGACCTTCTCGAACCGGTCGAGGCCTACTGCACCGATACAGATCTCGTCGTGCAGCTGGAGAACGGGGCGTCGCTCGTTACGCCGCTTTGGTGGTATCCGCCGCTGCTCGCCGCCGCAGCCAAGGACCGCAACACGATAGAGCTTTCGCCCTATGGCGTTCACTGGCCCATGCTCAACGAAGATCTCAGCATCGAAGGCATGCTGAAAGGCTCCCGATATCCTGATGCCAAGCCGCCTGCCGAGGCCGCCGCCGAATAAAAGTCCGTCTTAGCGCAAGCGCTTTGTCCCGAGGACAGGCGTTTTCTGCACCTATGTTCATACCACTGCTAGCAAGGACCGATTTCATGACCGACAAATCCGCCGCCGACAATTTCCCCGCCGGCTATGAACTGCCAAAGGTCTGGACCTGGGAAAAGGGCAATGGCGGCCAGTTCGCCAATATCAACCGGCCGATCGCCGGCCCGACCCATGACAAGGACCTGCCGGTCGGCAAGCATCCGCTGCAGCTTTATTCGCTGGCGACGCCGAACGGCCAGAAGGTCGGCATCATGCTGGAGGAGCTTCTGGCCGCCGGCCACAAGGGCGCCGAATACGATGCCTGGCTGATCAGGATCGGCGAGGGCGACCAGTTCGGCTCCGGCTTTGTTGAGGTGAACCCGAATTCCAAGATCCCGGCGCTGATGGACCACTCGACGCCCGAGCCGACCCGCGTCTTCGAATCCGGCGCCATCCTCCTCTACCTCGCCAACAAGTTTGGCGATGCCTTCCTGCCGAAGGACCACAAGGCACGCACGGAAACGATGAACTGGCTGTTCTGGCAGATGGCCTCGGCGCCCTATCTCGGCGGCGGCTTCGGGCATTTCTATGCCTATGCACCGATCCACATCAAATATGCCGTCGACCGCTTTTCCATGGAGGTGAAGCGCCAGCTCGACGTGCTCGACCGCCACCTCGCCGACCACCGGTTCATGGCAGGCTCTGAATATTCCATCGCCGACATTGCGATCTGGCCCTGGTATGGAAAGCTGGCGCTCGGGCAGGCCTATGGAGAGGCCGGCGCCTTTCTTGAGGTCGAAACCTACACGCACCTGCAGCGCTGGACAGCCGAGATCGCAGAGCGCCCGGCGGTCACGCGCGGCTGCATGGTCAACAAGGTCAATGGTGATCCGTCGGAGCAGTTGCCTGAGCGCCATGATGCCTCCGACTTCGAAACGAAGACGCAGGACAAGGTCGCCAAGGCCTGAAGAACGATTGCAAGGAGATAGGGATGGCCAGACCGCCCGAAATGACGAAACACCGGGGCTTTCCGTCCGGCCTGCCGGGCCACGGCCATCACTTCACCATCCGCCGTGCCAATGAAAAAGGCGCCACGCCGCTGAAACAGCTGCAGCGGCTGGCCCGCCCGAACACGATCGAACAGAAGGTCGATGCCGCTTTCCTGCATGCACTCTGGCACCATTTCGGTTCCGAACCTTTCGAGCGCGGCAATCTCGATGCGGGCCGGCTGAACCTCCTGTTTGGCCGCGAGGTCGTGCCGGCCGAGGACAATTTCGACCCGACATCCTACGAGGCGCTGCTGCGCATCGATGAGCGGGTCGCGCGCAGAAGCTTTCCGGAAAGCTTCGACGACGTGTTCGAGGTTTGATGCGATGGCAAAAGATCCTCTCATGCCAAAGCACCAGGGTTTTCCGCCCGGCTTGCCCGGAACGCAGTGGCAATACACGCTGCGCCGGCCGAACCCCAAGGTGACCCCGCTCACCAACTGGCCGCGCCACCGCACCATGGACCCAACGGTCGCGCTGGCGGATCTCGGCTTTGTTCAGGCGCTCTGGCAGTTCTTCGGAAACGAACCCTTCGAGCGCGGCAATCTCGACGGCGAACGCCTCTGCCGCCTCTTCGGCCGCGAGCTCGTCGCGGCCGAACGCGGCTTCGACCCGCAGTCCTACTTCGCCAAGTTGAAGATCAACGAAGCGCTGGCACGGAAGAACTTTCCGGAAGCCTTTGGCGAAGTGAAGGATGAGCAGAGCGTGGCGAAGGGCTTGAAGAAGGCGACCCGCGAATAGCGGGCAGCGCGGAACTTGAGGAGGCATGCAATGATCGTTTTGCAGCACAGGCGACCGGTGCCGACGCAAGAGGTATGCCGATGAGCACAGGAATCAGCCAAGAAAACGGGGGCTGGCTGACCGACCACGTGCCTGCAGCTTTCCTCCCTATCGAAACCCCGGTCCCGGGAGACACACGCCAGTGATCCAGAAAATCCTCATCGCCAATCGCGGCGAGATCGCGTGCCGGGTCATCAAGACGGCGCGGGCGATGGGCATTGCCACGGTCGCCGTTTATTCGGATGCCGATCGCGACGCGCTGCATGTAAAGATGGCCGACGAGGCGGTGCATATCGGCCCGGCGCCCTCGAACCAGTCCTATATCGTCATCGACCGGATCATGGAGGCGATCTTGCAGACCGGCGCGGATGCCGTGCATCCCGGCTACGGCTTCCTGTCGGAAAACCCGGTCTTCGCGGCAGCGCTCGAAAGAGCGGGCGTCGCCTTTATCGGGCCGCCGGTCAAGGCCATCGAGGCAATGGGCGACAAGATCACCTCGAAGAAAATCGCGGCGCAAGCCGGTGTCTCCACCGTGCCCGGCCATATGGGCCTGATCGCCGACGCCGACGAGGCGGTCAAGATCTCCGCCGGCATCGGCTATCCGGTGATGATCAAGGCTTCGGCGGGCGGCGGCGGCAAGGGCATGCGGATTGCCTGGAACGACGCAGAGGCGCGCGAAGGCTTCCAGTCGTCGAAGAACGAGGCGAAGGCCTCCTTCGGCGACGACCGCATCTTCATCGAGAAATTCGTCACCCAGCCGCGCCATATCGAGATCCAGGTTCTCGGCGACCAACACGGCACAACGCTCTTTCTCGGCGAGCGCGAATGCTCCATCCAGCGGCGCAACCAGAAGGTCATCGAGGAGGCCCCGTCGCCTTTCCTCGATGCCGCTACCCGCAAGGCGATGGGCGAACAGGCCGGGGCGCTCGCCAGGGCGGTCGGTTACTTTTCGGCCGGCACGGTGGAATTCATCGTCGACGGCGACCGCAATTTCTACTTTCTGGAAATGAATACCCGCCTTCAGGTGGAACATCCGGTGACCGAACTGGTGACCGGCATCGACCTGGTCGAGCAGATGATCCGCGTCGCCGCCGGCGAAAAGCTATCCTTCGGCCAGAAGGATGTGAAGCTCGACGGATGGGCAATCGAAAGCCGGCTCTATGCCGAGGATCCCTATCGCAATTTCCTGCCTTCGATTGGCCGGCTCACCCGCTACCGCCCGCCCGTGGAGGGACCGCAGCCTGACGGAACCGTGGTGCGCAACGATACCGGCGTCTTCGAGGGCGGCGAGATCTCCATGTATTACGACCCGATGATCGCAAAACTCTGCAGCTGGGCGCCGGGTCAGGGGGATGAGGCACGCCTGATCGCGATCCAGGCGATGAGCAGGGCGCTGGACGATTTCGAGGTGGACGGCATTGGCCACAACCTGCCCTTCCTGTCGGCGGTCATGGAGCATGAGCGGTTCCGCTCGGGCAAGATCACCACGGCCTTCATTGCCGAGGAATTCCCGGATGGTTTTTCCGGCGTCCATCCGGATCAGGCGGCGGCCAAAAAGCTCGCCGCCATCGCGGTCTTCATCAACCAGACGCTCCGGGAACGGGCAGTGCAGATTTCCGGTAGGATCGGCAGTCCTAGCCCGATGGTGGGCAAGGATTGGGTCGTGACGCTGGCCGGCTATGAGGAGGCCGTGACGCTCGAAGGCGGTCTCGATGGAGGCTCGATGGTTTTCTCCGACGGCACAAGCCTTACCCTCACCGGCGACTGGTGCCCCGGCCAAAGCCATGCCCGCTTCCAGGTCGGCGGCGAGCCCATGGGCGTCAAGATCAATCTCGTTGCATCGACCATCCGGCTGCGCTGGCGCGGCATGGATGTCATCGCCCGCGTTCGCTCGCCGCGGGTGGCGGAACTTGCCCGGCTGATGCCGGTGAAGCTGCCCCCGGATACGTCGAAAATGCTGCTCTGCCCCATGCCGGGCGTCATCACCTCCGTTTCGGTGCAGGCAGGTGATCAGGTCGAAGCCGGCCAGGTGCTGGCCACGGTCGAGGCGATGAAGATGGAAAACGTACTCAAGGCGGAGCGCAGGGGCGTGGTCAGCCGCGTTGCCGCCAGTGCCGGCCAGAGCCTGGCCGTGGACGAACTGATCATGGAATTCGAGTAAGGACGGGCAATCGATCCGGAACTGCGCATGGCAAATGTTGGATCGTTGAGGATTGGTTCGTCCTTGGGCCATCACCGTGGATTGGGAAGATCAAGCTCATGCCCAGCACCATCACCTTGCACCGTGTCTTCACGACCCGCCCAGAAAAGCTCTATCGCGCCTTCACCGAAGCCGATGCTCTGGGCAAATAGCTGCCGCCGAACGGCTTTACCTGCACGGTCCATTCGCTGGATCCGGTCGTCGGCGGTAAATACGGGATGTCGTTCCGAAACTTCACCACCGGCGGCGCGCATTCCTTTGGCGGTGAATATCTTGAACTGACCCCCAGCGAACGCGTCCGCTATACGGACCGGTTCGACGATCCCAACCTGCCGGGCGAGATGGAGGTCACGGTCACTCTGAAGG
The DNA here is from genome assembly GCF_004358025.1 of Rhizobium deserti. Classification (GTDB taxonomy): domain Bacteria; phylum Pseudomonadota; class Alphaproteobacteria; order Rhizobiales; family Rhizobiaceae; genus Neorhizobium; species Neorhizobium deserti. Next base: position 730,651 of record NZ_SMTL01000003.1, read on the forward strand.
CCGTGCCGGTCGGCACCGAAATCAACATCATCCAGGCCGGCATACCGGACCTGATCCCGCCGGAAGCCTGCTATCTCGGCTGGCAGGAATCGCTCCGCAACTTGGCCAAACTCGTCGAGCCCGAGATCAACGATTAGCACATCTAGGCAGCGAATGGATCACGCGTCGCCCAGCCGCTTCAGCATATGTCGCTGGTGGTCTTGGCCGCTGAGGAAGATGGCTAGGATTCGGATACTGAGCTCTTCCTCGTCGACTTCGAAGTAGAAGACTGATTGGTTCTTCGCGACGTATCGTAAATTCGGCCTGAGGTTTCTATCCAGCGTTCCCTGAAATGGAGCAAGCAACAAGGTTTCCATGTCGGTCTCGATCGCTGCGATGCGTTTGATTGCCCTGGCGAAGGCATCTTGCAGAGGCTCGTCGAAGGTCATGTATGACATGAACAGGTGGTCGAAGATCAGCTCGAAATCGTGGTCGGCTTCCTCCGAGCGCACGACCTTATAGGCCATAAGCTTTTCTCTTCGCCTTGATCATCGCTTCAACGCGTTTATGGCTTTCCTCCATTGTCACAAACTTGCCTCCGGCGCGGCGATCCAGCAGCGCTTTCAGCGCCGCCAGTTCGGCATCCTTCAGCTCTGTCTCTTCTCGAAGGAGCTCAAGCCCGCGCTGAATAACGGCGCTGAGGCTCGAATACCGGCCTTCCTCGACAAGCTTGCGGGCAAAAGCATCCTGTTGCTTGGAGATGGAGACGGAAGATTTGACGGACATGGCAGGGCCCTCCTTTCCTCGCAAATTTACTACTGGGTAGTATAAACGTCAATTTGCAAAAAAATATGTCCGGCAGTTTCCCCGCCTCCCGAACCTGTGCCTACAATAGCTTCGTTCCGCCCTCGGATACACCGGCAGGCGTGCTGGCGAGGCGGAACCGGCGCGGCGCATGAGCGAAAGACGCAAAAGCTCATGATCCGGGTCCGCGAAAGATCGCGGCCAGAGAGGCGTCTCCTGGCTGGGCCTCGAGCCCATGGAAATGTGCGGCGGCGGGTGAAACACCGCCGTCCTTCAAAATCCGTCGGAGCTTGCGTCGATCAAGCCGCGCAGGATCTGTCGGACGAGGCATCGGGTCGAGCCGGTGTCGTCCATTTCAAGCGATCGGGCTTGCGGACATAAACCGCCGAACGGGGCGCTGAGAGGTGTCACCCATACTAAACCATTACGAGGCAGCTTTCAGCGCCCCGTCCGAATTTGAAAGGTCACGATCACCAAGGGATTAATCCGCCCGGATAACAGGAGCCCACCATGCGATACCGGAAATACTTTCTGCCGCCGCCGCCTTGGAACCCGAACCGTCGGACCTGGAGCCCCGCCCAGATCGAGACGCTTCTCTCGGAGGCTCCACCTCGTCTTGCCGGATTGCTGACCTATCTCGAAGAAGAGCTTGAAGCCGGGCGCAGGTTGATTGCCAGGATGCGGAACAAGGTGGAATATGATTTCGAACGGGAGGAAGAATGCGATGGTCGAAAAACCGAGCCCGATCGGTAAGCAAGACTGGCAGTTGCTCGCCGAAAAGGAGCTCAAGGGCCCAGCCGAAACGCTCGTCTGGCACACCGCCGAAGGCATAGACGTCAAGCCGCTGTATACGGCCGAGGATCTTCAGGGGATCGATCATCTCGTCGGCCTGCCCGGCTTTGCGCCTTTCGTGCGCGGACCGCGCGCCACCATGTATGCCGGCCGTCCCTGGACGATCCGCCAATATGCCGGCTTCTCCACGGCGCAGGAAAGTAATGCCTTCTATCGCCGCAATCTCGCTGCCGGCCAGAAGGGCCTCTCCGTCGCCTTCGACCTCGCCACCCATCGCGGCTACGATTCGGATCATCCTCGCGTCGAGGGCGATGTCGGCAAGGCGGGCGTGGCAATCGATTCGGTCGAGGACATGAAGATCCTCTTCGACGGCATTCCCTTGAAGGACATGTCCGTGTCGATGACGATGAACGGCGCGGTGATCCCGATCCTTGCCTCTTTCATCGTCGCCGGCGAGGAGCAGGGCTGCTCACGCGCCGAGCTGTCGGGCACGATCCAGAACGACATCCTCAAGGAATTCATGGTCCGCAACACCTATATCTACCCGCCCGAACCTTCCATGCGGATCGTTGCTGACATCATCGAATACACGGCCAAGGAAATGCCGCGCTTCAACTCGATTTCGATATCCGGCTACCATATGCAGGAGGCAGGGGCGACGCTGGTGCAGGAACTGGCCTTCACTCTGGCCGACGGTCGCGAATATGTGCGTGCGGCGCTGGCCAAGGGACTGAATGTCGATGACTTCGCCGGGCGCCTGTCCTTCTTCTTCGCCATAGGCATGAACTTCTTCATGGAAGCGGCCAAGCTGCGGGCCGCACGCCTGCTCTGGTCGCGGATTATGGAGGAATTCCAGCCGCAAAAGCCCGGATCGCTGATGCTGCGCACCCATTGCCAGACATCCGGCGTCTCGCTGCAGGAGCAGGACCCCTATAACAATGTCATCCGCACTGCTTATGAGGCACTTTCTGCCGTGCTTGGCGGCACCCAGTCGCTGCATACCAATGCCCTGGATGAAGCCATGGCCCTGCCAAGCGAATTCTCGGCCCGCATTGCTCGCAACACGCAGTTGATCCTCGCGCATGAGACCGGCGTCACCAAGGTCGTCGATCCGCTGGCCGGCTCCTATTATGTCGAGAGCCTGACACACGAACTGGCGGAAAAGGCTTGGGCGCTGATCGAGGAGGTCGAGGCCATGGGCGGCATGACCAGGGCGGTTGCGGACGGCATGCCGAAACGGCTGATCGAGGAGGCCGCTACGCTGCGCCAGGCTAAGGTCGACAGGGCCGAGGAGATCATTGTCGGCGTCAACAAATACCGGTTGGAGAACGAAGATCCGATCGATATCCTGGCAATCGACAACACGGCTGTGCGCAACGGCCAGATCAAGCGCCTGGAAGAGGTGCGCCGCCAGCGGGATCCGGCGCGGGTTTCCGCGGCGCTCGCCGTTCTGGAGGAGGCCGCCGAGACCGGCGAAGGGAATCTGCTGGAAGTCGCGATCGAGGCGGCCCGCGCGCGCGCCACAGTCGGCGAGATTTCGGATGCCATGCGCCAAGCCTTCGGCAGTCATTCCGCCGTGCCGGAAGTGGTCTCCGACATCTATGGCCCCGCCTATGAGGATGATCCGGAATACCGGACCATCGTCTCACGCCTTGGCGGCTATGGCCAAACCCTTGGCGCCAAGCCCAAGATCCTCGTCGCCAAGCTCGGCCAGGATGGCCATGATCGCGGTGCCAAGGTCATCGCCTCCGCCTTTGGCGATATCGGCTTCGAAGTTCTAGCCGGGCCGCTGTTCCAGACGCCGGACGAGGCGGCGGATCTGGCCGTGAGCGAAAAGGTGCAGGTGGTCGGCATGTCGTCGCTGGCGGCCGGACACCGGACGCTGGCGCCGCAGCTGGTCGAAGCCTTGCGGGCGAAGGGGGCGGACAACATCATCGTCGTGGTCGGCGGCGTCATTCCGCGGCAGGATTACGACTACCTGCTGGAAAACGGCGTTTCGGCCGTGTTCGGTCCCGGCACCAATGTTCTCGATGCCGCCAATTTGATCATCGACCTTTTGGAGGGGCGCCGCCGAAACAGTGTCGCGTGAGACAAATGCAAGCATCATTTCTCTCGCCATACGTATTTCTGTAAAATAATGATGATTAGATTCATGTCATGAAATATACGTGCCTGGAACTGGGCATCGCATGATCAACAATGGGAGATAGCTTCAAGTTTTAAGGTTTTGTGACAGCGTCATTCGGCCAGATTCTGCGTCATATAAACTTCATTGGCCGCCGCATATTGAACCGGATAATAGGGCTGGCGCAAACGTCCGCGTCTCCTTTCCCTCGAGGTTCTCATGCAAGCCAAGCTTCTTGGCGCCCTTGGCGCCCTTCTCGCGACAGCCTTCCTTGCTGGCCCCGCTTCCGCCGCCGACAAGACCAAGATCGATTTCTGGTTCGGCAATTCCGGTGACATCGCCAAGCGTGTCCAGGAACAGTGCGATCGCTTCAACCAGTCCCAGGCGGAATACGAAGTCATCTGCACCAGCCAGGGCACCTACGATGCTTCGCTGCAGAACACGATTGCAGCCTTCCGGGCCAACAAGCAGCCGACCATAGCCCAGGTCTCCGACGCCGGCACGCTCGATATCATGCTGTCGGGCGCCTACTACCCGGCCAACAAGCTCATGAAGGACATGGGCTATGACGTCGACTGGAAGGATTATTTTTCCGGAATTTCCGGTTATTACGCCACCTCCAAGGGCGAAATGTACTCCTTCCCCTTCAACTCTTCGACGGCGCTCCTTTACTGGAACAAGGACGCCTTCGCCAAGATCGGCAAGGATCACGCTCCGACCACCTGGCAGGAAGCCGGCGAGGACCTGAAGAAGCTCAAGGATGCCGGCTATGCCTGCCCGCTCGGCTTCGATATTTCCAACAACGAAGTCTGGCAGTTCGTCGAGCAGTTCGAAGCCGTCAACGGCGAAGCGATGGCCACCAAGAGGAACGGTTTCGAAGGCCTCGACGCCGAACTCATTTACAACAAGAACCCGCTGCTCGTGTCCTACATCAAGGACCTCAAGACGTGGTATGACGCCAAGCTTGCCGTCATCAAGAACAAGGCCGTCGGCCAGACCTTCATTGAAGCCTTCGCCGCCGGCGATTGCCAGATGATCCTGACCTCCGTCGGCGACCATGGCAATATTGGCCGCACCGCCAAGCCGGGCATGAATTGGAGCGTCTCCATGCTCCCGACCTATGCCGATGCCAAGCGTCATTCGTCCTTCGTCGGCGGCGCCTCGCTTTGGGTCCTGAAGGGTCATTCGGAACCCGAATACAAGGCCGCCGCCGCCTTCTTCAACTTTATCGCCAAGCCGGAAGAAGCCCTCACCTGGTCTACCGTCACCGGCTATATCCCGGTCCGGAACTCCGGCTTCGAGTACCTGAAGAGCCAAGGCTTCTACGACAAGGCACCCTATACCGGTCGTGAACTCGCCATTCAGAGCCTGACCGCCTCGCCGGCCGACGACACGGCGCCGAAGGGCATGCGTCTCGGTGGCCTTCTGCAGGTCCGCACCGAAATCGCCAACGGCCTGCAGGCGATCTTCATCAACAATGCCGATGTGCAGGCTTCGCTCGACTCGGCTGCTGACCGCGGCAACCAGATCCTGCGGCGCTTCCAGCAGACCTACAAAAATGTCCAGCTTCCCTGATCCCCGCATCTTCGTCTGAGCGCATAATAGCGCAAGACGAAACAGCGACTGCCGGTCCGAAACCTGAGCGTTTCGGACCGGCGTTTTGCAAACGGACGGAGCCCATGGAAAAGCGCGTTACCTTCTCCTCCACGATAACCGGCCTTCTGTTCGTTGTGCCGATGCTCCTCCTGATCTTCGTGTTCTTCTACTGGCCGAGTGCGCAGGCGCTGTACTGGGCCTTCACGCTGGAACAGCCCTGGGGCGGCGGCAACCGCTGGGTCGGCTTCGACAACTTCTCGCAGCTGCTGAGCGATCCGGTCTATTGGGGCGCGATCGGCCGCAGCATGATGTTCGGCCTGTCTTCGACCGCAATCGCCATGGGGCTCGCGCTCATCCTCGCTCTGCTCACCGATCGCGAACTGCGCGGCCACAAGATCTACCGGTCCGTCTTCATCTGGCCCTATGCGATCGCGGCCCCGGCTCTCGGCCTGGCATTCCGTTTCATCCTGGCGCCGGAAGCCGGCCTGTTGTCGATCATCAACCAGGTCTGGCCCGGCCTGTGGAACCCGGCACTCGACGGCAAGGATGCGATGATTGCGGTGATCGTCGCCTTTTCGTGGAAGTATATCGGCTATAATTTCATCTTCTTCCTGTCGGCGCTGCAGGGCATCCCGCGCTCCCTGACCGAAGCGGCCGCCATGGACGGATCCGGACCGATGCGCCGCATCCTCGATATCCAGCTGCCGCTGGTGACGCCGACGCTCTTCTTCCTGCTGGTCATCAACATCACCGAAAGCTTTCAGGATTCCTTCGGCATCGTCGACATCATGACCCAGGGCGGCCCGGCCCGAGCAACCGAACTCATGGTCTACAAGATCTATTTCGATGGCTTCAAGGGGCTCGATTATTCGGGGGCCGCCGCCCAGTCGATCATCCTGATGCTGCTCGTCATCATCCTCACCATTTTCCAGTTCCGCTTCATCGAGCGGCGCGTGCATTACAAGTGAGGCACCAGACATGAGGCCCAAACCATGATCGAACGCACGCCGATCTTCAACCTGATCTGCTACACCATCCTGGCGCTCGGGCTGGTGATTGCGCTGCTGCCCTTCGGCATTGTCATCATCGCCGCGACGCTCGACCTGAAGGCGGTCAACACGGTTCCCATGCCGCTCGTCCCGAGCTCGCATTTCTGGGCCAATGTTCAGGAAGCCTGGACACGCGCCGATCTCGGCAACAAGCTCGTGCACAGCATGATCTTTGCCGTCGCCGTCGCCTTCGGCAAGGTTCTCCTGTCGTCGATGGCTGCCTTCACCATCGTCTATTTCCGCTTTCCCGGCCGCTATCTGATCTTCTGGCTGATATTCATCACGCTGATGCTGCCGCTCGAAGTGCGCATTGTTCCGACCTATTCGATCGCCGCCAACGCCCTGCAGCCATTCCAGGCGATCCTCGACGTCACCGGCCTGACTTCGCTCTTCGCCTGGCTGTTCGGAATCAAGATCAAGCTGGAATGGGGGCTGCTCAATTCCTATCCCGGCCTTGTCCTGCCGCTGGTGGCGACGGCCACGGGCACCTTCCTTTACCGGCAGTTCTACCTGACCGTTCCCGACGAACTGGCAGAAGCGGCAAAGATTGACGGGTCGGGGCCGGTGCGCTTCTTCGTCGACGTCCTGCTGCCCTTGTCGCGCGCCAATATGATCGCCCTCTTCACCATTATGTTCGTCTGGGCCTGGAACCAGTATCTCTGGCCGCTGCTGATCACCACAGACCCGAAATTCGGCATTGCCGTCACCGAGCTGAAGACGCTCATTCCTTCCGAGTTCGGATTGCCGGACTGGAACGTCGCCATGGCCGGGACGCTGATCATCATGTCGCCGCCGCTCATCCTCGTCATCCTGATGCAGCGCTGGTTCGTGCGCGGCCTCATCTCCACCGACAAGTAAAGGGTTACCGCCTTGGCACCGATCTCCATCCGCGACGTCAAGAAAAGCTACGGCAAGACACCGGTCGTGCACGGCGTCGATCTTGAAATAGAATCCGGCGAGTTCATCGTCATTCTGGGGCCTTCCGGCTGCGGAAAATCGACGCTGCTGCGCATGGTGGCGGGCCTCGAGGAGATCAGCGGCGGCGAGATCGCCATCGACGGGCGGGTCGTCAACCAGATGGAGCCGCGCCAAAGGGGCTGCGCTATGGTGTTCCAGAACTATGCGCTTTATCCGCATATGACGGTGGCGGATAATATCGGCTATGCGCTGAAGGTCGCCGGCGTCTCAAAGGCGGAGCGCAGCCGGCGGATCGGCGAGGTTGCCAAGGCGCTGAGCTTGGAGCCTTTCCTCGCCCGCCGCCCGATGGCGCTTTCGGGCGGGCAGCGCCAGCGCGTCGCCATGGGCCGGGCGATGATCCGCGAGCCGAAGGTCTTCCTGTTCGACGAGCCGCTGTCCAACCTCGACGCCAAGCTGCGCATCGCCATGCGGGCAGAAATCCGCCGTCTGCATCGGCGGCTCGGCGCCACCTCGATCTTCGTCACCCATGACCAGAACGAGGCGATGACGCTGGCCGACCGCATCATCGTCATGAATGCCGGCAAGGTGGAGCAGGTTGGGACGCCCGAAGACGTTTATAACTTTCCCCGCACCCGTTTCGTCGCCGGCTTCGTCGGAACGCCGGCCATGAACCTGCTCGAGGGCCGCGTCAACGAGGATGGCGCCTTCGTGTACGACCAAGGCCGGATCGTCGATTTGCCGCAGGATGCGGGGCAAGCCTTTGCCGGCCAGCGGGTGGTGCTGGGGGTAAGGGCGGAAGCGGCCCGGCTCGTTTCGCCGGAAGCGCAGGGGGCGCTGGTTGCGACGGCTGATTTCATTGAGGAACTGGGGGCGAGCCGGGTCGTGCATGCGGATTTCGACGGGCTTCCGTTTGCCGTTGCACTGACGGACAGCGTCCGGCTAAAGCCGGGCGACCGTGTTGGCATCGTCATTGACCCCCACAGGATGCATCTTTATTCGGCCGAAACCGGCGCGGCGATCCTTACGCCTGCCCTCGCCGGCACAAATCTCGCCCACGCCTGAGGAACGTTGACTTTTCGCCCTCCGGTGGCTCCCTGCCCATCGCCTTGAACCTAGCTTCCGTAGAGCGCGACAGCGATCATGGCTGAAGTCAGTGGCGGCGCTCGACCGTTCCGCCAGCCTTCTTGCGCAAGCGAGATCTTCGAATGCTTGGTTCAAGCCCGCAAAGCATTGGATTGTTATCACGACTGGGAAGAAGGCACTCGATATGCTGGCGCATCCGCCCCCGTCTGGCGCGGATCTGTAGGCGGATTTGGATTGTTGGCTTCTGCCAGCCTCCAGGTTTTGCGTGACGATCGTCCTGCGCCTGGAATCCATTCTCGCCTCGATGCAGGCATTTCAGGACTACAGCGCCGGCCTGCGGAAGCGGCACGTAAACGACTACGCCCGCCCTGTGAGGGCGGGTGAGTTCAAGGATAACAATGAGAAGCTGGATTTTCTGGCGCGTTTCCGTGCCATACTCACTGATGCGGAGGCTGATTGGAAAGCGTTGTAAGTTTTGTTGGTTGCGGGGGCAGGATTTGAACCTGCGGCCTTCAGGTTATGAGCCTGACGAGCTACCGGGCTGCTCCACCCCGCGTTATTGATGTAACTGCGACGCAGTTTAGTTGTTTGGTGCAC
>NZ_SMTL01000004.1 GCF_004358025.1 Rhizobium deserti
AACAACTAAACTGCGTCGCAGTTACATCAATAACGCGGGGTGGAGCAGCCCGGTAGCTCGTCAGGCTCATAACCTGAAGGCCGCAGGTTCAAATCCTGCCCCCGCAACCAACAAAACTTGTAAATTCTCCCACTCGGGAAACTTCTTCAAAAGCTCCTCCGCATAATCGCTGAGGAGCTTTTTGCGTTCTGCCCGCGTGTAATCGCCCGGACCGCAGCCAGGCCATCAATGCTTTCTGCCCAGGTGAAAGGAACTGCTGCCCCATCAGGTCGATCACCTCCTTGGATGCAATAATCTTGGCGATCGATCCCAGATAGCAAGGAGCGAGCCCCCATCCGGGTGCCCGCCTTACACGTAGCGGGTTGAAGGTCGGTAAGACGAGCAGTGGGCGGCGCCGATCAGCTCGATGTACGGCCTTATTCGCTCTACGTGTTGGCGCCGGACGGGGGCGCAACTGGTTCCCGGTTTTCAGAGCTTGATGCAGACCAACCTGGCGCTGCTCAGCATACGAATATCGGCTGTTGGTAACCGGGGTGACGACTTTCCGCCTCAATGAAAGCCTTGAACCTCGGGAGCAACAGGCGTTCCGCTGATCCATAAGACAGCTGGACAGCCAAGCCACAGCCATGAGCGACGAGATCTACCGTCCGACGAGGGCGGAAGGGCGTCCCTCGACATTGCGGGATAGAGCGTCCCGGACATTGTAGAGCAGGAGCGCCCATTAGGGGTAGCCGCTATTGGCATTGATCAGCTTGCTGCCGTGTTGCTTCCCCTCCTGCTGCTTCCGAGTTTTGTTTCTGCGCTCAGCATTCTTTCGAACTTCAGAACGGGAGGTCTGAGCTGGAATGGCGACCGATCGGAACATTTGCTTGCTGGGAGCACTTTCGTATTCGTCACAGGAGAACGACATGCACTGTTTCTTGGTCTCGGCGAATGGGAGGCTGATGGGCGCCAAGCGCAGCGTCTGCCCGCAAGGTGAAGCCGTCCCGACCAGTGCTGCGGCCAGCGGCAACAGGAAGATGATGCGCAAAAAGTGGAAAAATCCTCCCAGCCCTTCCTCGCACCAATCATGAGCAGCGCAAGCAAGCCAGGTGCAGGTGAAACGATGGCTGGTAGCGGCACTAAAGTAGTGGTCATTACCGGCGCTTCCAGCGGTATTGGCCGTTCCACTGCTCATGCCTTCGCCCAACAAGGCGCCGCGGTCATTCTAGCAGCGCGAGACAAGCAAGCCCTGGAAATGGTGGCGCAGGAGTGCAGGCAAAGAGGCGGCAGAGCCCTGGTTTTTCCGCTGGATGTTTCCGACGAAGCGCAAGTCTCCGCTCTGGCAGACGCCGCAATAGAGGCCTTCGGCAGGATCGACGTCTGGTTGAATTGTGCGGCCGTGTTGATGTTCGGGCGCGTCGAGGACCAGTCAGCTGATGCGTTTCGGCGGGTGATCGATATCAACCTGTTCGGCTATGTATACGGCACTCGAGCGGCGATCAGGATCTTCAAGAACCAGGAGAACCGCGGCGTCCTTATCAATGTCGGCTCGATGCTGGGCGCCTCAGGCGAACCCTATTTAGCGGCCTATGTGACCAGCAAAGCCGCTATCCGCAGCTTCACGACCTGTACCCGCCAAGAAATGCAAATCTATCCCAACATCCATGTCTGCACTGTTCTGCCCGTCGCCATGGATACGCCGATCTATCAGAAGGGCGCCAACTATTTCGGTAAGGCTGTTAGGTCCATGACGCCGATCTACGCCGTGGAGCGGGCAGCCAATGCCATTGTCAGGCTTGCCAAGCGTCCGGCAGCCGAAACGATTGTCGGGACCTATGGCCATGTCCTCGGCCTTGCCCTTCGAATATCGCCTCGCCTCATCGAACTGCTGATCGGGCGTTTTGCCCCACGCATCCAGTTTGAAGATGCCCCTTTGGGGGATCATGACGGCAACCTCTTTATAAGCCGGAACCCGCAATCCAAGGACGGTGGATGGCGTAAATATTGGCTCGACACGATCCGCCGGCGCCGGGCCTGAACAGTCAGGTGTCGAGTCGGCCTGATAGGCCCTATTGTCTGATTAGTGCCGGAACTAAGCCTGCCTAGCCACGGTTATGCCAGCCATCGATCACAAGGAAACCGCGGATGACATCTCTCGTCGCACTCGTTACGGGCGCCGGATCAGGCATAGGCAAGGCTTCTGCGCTGGCTCTTGCCGCAGAAGGCCTGAAGGTGGGGGTGCTTGGTCATACCGAGGACGAACTCGCCCAGACGGTCGACGAGATCAAAGGAAAGGGCGGAGAAGCCATTGCCCTTCTTGCGGACATTTCCGATGAGGCGCAGATGGTTCAAGCAGTGGCGGATCTGGTCAAGCGATATGGCCGGCTCGACGTGGTCGTCGCCAATGCAGGCATTAATGGAGTGTGGGCGCCGATCGACGATCTGAAGCTCGACGAGTGGAACAAGACGATCTCCATCAACCTCACCGGCACCTATCTTACCATCCACACGACGGTCCCGCATCTTAAGAAGTCGGGTGGGGGCTCCATCATCGTGGTCTCCTCCATCAACGGCACACGCACGTTCACAACGCCCGGAGCGACCGCCTATACGGCGACTAAGGCCGGACAGGTGGCTATGGTGCAGCAGCTGGCGCTGGAACTGGCTCGCCATCATATCCGCATCAACGCCGTCTGCCCTGGCGAGATAGAAACGCATATCGATGCCAATACCAGCCTGCGCAACGAAGACGAGACTGCCATTCCCGTGATCTGGCCGGATGGGCAGGTGCCGATTACAGGCGGGAAGCCTGGCCGCAGCGAAGATGTCGCCAATGTTATCGCCTTCCTTGCGTTGGAGAAGTCCCGACACATTACCGGATCACCTATCTGGGTGGACGGCGGGCAGGGATTGCTGCGGTAACGGCCAGCATGCCGCCCCCCGTGGTGATCGTCTAGCTGGAAACTCATGACCTTTCCGCTGGTTAATAGCCTGCATCGTGATGGCAAGGCTCCGGCCTGGAAGTTGTGGGCAGGAGCATCTTGGCTAGCTGCAGCGCTCTGAATTGACCAACCGGCGCCGAGGCTTGAGATCGACGAGTTAGCGCGGCCAAGCCGAAGTGGCTGCTCTCTCGGGATCACCATGCTAGATGACGGCATGCATCAAATTTCGCAAAGGAGGCCCAACCACCACTGAATCACGCCTAAATTCTCGCCCGAGCCACCAGGGACCATATCCTATCCTTCTCGTCGGAGCTTGTATTTCCAAGGATCTTGGGCTTGCCTCCTGGCAATTGCTGACGGAACGGATGGCTGATGAACTCGGGCTGACAGGTCAAGGCATCGGAAATCTATAGAGGCCAGCGGCTGACACCGTGGCAAGTACGGCTGCCCACACAGGCTCGTGCGCGCGTTGCAGAGATTGAGGTTCGGTGGACGAGGAAGAGGCAGGCTTCCGGGGCAATATCGTGCAAACCGAGAGCTTGGACATAGGCCCCTTCGCTGGGGGCATGTCCTCAAAGAGCCGCGCACCTAATTCGCGGGAGAGGATGAACAGGAGCCAGAGGCAGAGGCGGCAAATTCCGGACCCTTCACAGCCATCTGCAGGCTGGTGACCTGTACCTTCGTCTCAGTCTTCGGATCAATTTTTTGCGCTATCCTAATGCTCGTCAACCCATATGCCTGCCTCCTCGCACGCTGCCTTAAACACGTCCCAGCCGCGGGCAGGGCTGCTCAAGCCGGCAAGCGCCTCGATGCAGACCGCGCGAGCTGCTTCATGTTGCTTTCCGGCTGGCACGGGCAGGCATTCAAAAGCCAATGCATCGCATCTGCGGGACCGGATACGGTGATGCGCCGGCCTTCGATCATGATATTCACCGAGGGCTGCCATGCAAGCGATGCGTCGGCCGGGATCATCTCGTCGAACTTGTTCATTGAGGCTCCAGGTATAGCCATGCTGGCCTTGCGGCAGTGGCAAACGCATAGGGATCAAATTGGCGGCTCGTTATTCTAGTCCAGCATTTGAGCTTCGATCGACGCGCGCATGAAAGCGTCCCGGGCTTGATCACAAAGCAGTTGCTTTGTCAGTGCAGCGGTACAGGATCGCTTTGCTGCCTGGTAATGCTGGCCTCGTTGCGCCGGCCAGCGGTAGGTCAGGCATTCTAGCGCTTCTCTCGGACCACGGATGGCTTCCGGCATCCCGAACCCCACCCTCACCCAAATCGGGGCGAGCCAGCGTGTATCAAGGCTGGCCTCGATCGTTTCATGTTTCATTGTTATGTTTCCCTAGACCCGCCGAAGAACTGAGACAGGGCAAGCTGGTTCCCGGTCCGTACGATGCCGGACGGTCGGATCTAGCTGGTTGCTGAGCTTGATGATAACGGACCCGCTAAGGTTCTGAATGCTGGCCTTTCTTCAGGAGCAGCCATCCTCCGGCAAGCATGCCCACGCCCCAGATCAGGAATCCGATGTCCCAATAGATCCACTGCTCACTCGGTACCGTTTCGTTCACGTGGTGCAGGCCGAGGATCTGGTGATTGACCACGCCTTCCACGACATTGAAAAGGCCAAAGCCAAGCAGGAGCGAACCGATCAGCAGCTTGCTAGACCAATAAAAATGCCGGCGATGGGCAGAGCGCCACAGAGTTACCAATCCCACAACAAGGAAAATATAGGTGCAGACGTGAAACAGGCCGTCGAGAAGTGTGTTGAGCTTCAGGTTGTCGACGCTGTTAGGCGGAAAGCCTGCGCTTGTGACCATGTGATGCCATTGCAGCACCTGATGCAGGATAATCCCGTCAAAGAAGCCCCCCAAGCCGAGACCGAAGAAAATTCCGGCAGAGATGGGGAAGCTCGCCGCTTCCGAGGTTTCATTCGCGCCATTTTTAATCATGGTCGTGAGAACAAGGGGTAACGAACTTGGTTCCAGCTGCTACAAGTCCAGTTATCACGGAACCAGCAGGGACTTCGTCGGTTGGGCGCTCGCTGAACAAGAGGGAGCGAGATGCCGCAGCAGAACCCGTCCACACGCAATGATCTTGTGATTCGAAGTGCTCTTCCCGGATGGCTTATCAAAGTCCTGCGGGACAATGGCGTAAAGCGGCTCAGCAGGCTGCAGGAGATGACCGACCATCAACTGCTGAAGCTGCCTGGAGTAGGCTCCCGCTCTATCGAAATGATCCGGACGGAGCTGCAAAATATAGGTCCTCTACCTTCGGATCCGACAGCGCACTGACATATCAACGTCAGCGACTGAAGCAATAATCGTCAGTTGATGAGGAATGTGCTGATGATCTGCTTTTGTGAAAGCGCAAAGAAAACCCGCCGAAGCGGGCTAAGTAGAGCAAACAGCTCTAGGAGAGGTAGGAACCAGATGACTGAGTTCCTGTCAGGCCAACCGTTGCGGCCTTACAAAGGTTCCTGTCGGTACGTTAGCGTACTTTCCGACTTCAGGTCCTGCTGAGCGCTATAGATCCCGTCGATCGTCTCGGTAACCTGCAGGATGGTCTCGCAGGTGGGGTCGTAGGCCTTGCTGCGTGCCAAATGCATAGCCCATGCGCTCGCTGCTCGACCACCCCATTCATCCGGCGGTTCGGCAAGGATTTCCCGTGAGGTTCCGTAGAAACGTTCTGAGCGGAAATCATAGAAGGAGCCGTTCACGTTGCGCATGGACGCGCCGCCATTGGTGCCAAAGAAGCTCGCCTCAATGACCGCGTCCTGGCCTGCCTGCAGCCGCCATGAGCAGGCAAGGCGCAGCACGGTGCCGTTTGCCAACGTCACTGTTGCCACGGCGTAATCCTCCACTTCGCCAGAACCAGGATCAAGCGGTCGTCCGCCCGCCATCAACTGGCTGGATACAGAGGTGACGGCGGGAAAATCCAAGCACCACAGCGCCATGTCGACGATGTGCACGCCAAGATCCATGACGCAGCCGCCACCGGACAGCGATTTGTTGTAGAACCAGGGCTTGTCCGGCCCGTAAGCATTGTGGAAGGTCAGATCGGCGGCAAAGATCTGGCCAAGTTCTCCGGAGCGGATGATATCCCGGATCCTGGCCAGACCTGCAGTCTGGCGATAGGAGAAATCGACATGCAGGAGTCGGTCCGCCGCCTTTGCCGCATGGATGACATTCTTCACTTCCGTCGCACTGCGGCCAAGCGGCTTCTGGCAGAAGACGGAAACGCCCGCTTGTAGTGCCTGGATTGCTTGTTCCGCGTGGCGGGCGCTCGGGGTCGCGATGACGATGCCGTCGATATCGCGGGCCAGCAGTGCATCGAGACCCTCCACAACTTCTGCTCCGGGCGCTAGCGCCTGGGCTTCCCGCACCATTTCGGCAGATGGATCGGCGATAGCGACCGCCTGAGCCAGATTGGTGTCGAGAATGGCTTTCATGCGGTGCCGCCCGATCCAACCAACGCCAAGAAAGCCAAGCCTAAGAGGCGTGGCTGCAAGGACGAGATGGTCGTCGGTTTCAAGCTCGTTCATGCGTAGCTCACCAAGGCTTTGAGGAAGTTTCCGGGCCGGTCGCGGGTGGCGTCCAGGGCCTTGTCCAGCTGTTCCAAAGGATAGCTGTGCGTATAGAGTTCGGAGGGATCAAGCTGGCCGGCAACCACGGCATCGACGGCCTGGTGAATTCCGTCGATGTAGATCGCCGGATCACGTTCATGGGCGTTGATCACGTCCAGCCCCCGCCAGTTCCAGAGCTGCATATTAATCTGGCGTGGCCCGTCCTGATGGTAGCCGGCAATGATCAGGCGGCCCCTTTCCCTCGTCAGTTCTGCGGCAAGGTCCAGCGGCCATTGCTTGCCGACTGCCTCGATGACGCGGTCGCAGAAGCTTCCTCCGGTCAGTTCGCGGACCGTTTCGATAATCTCCCAATGATCCTCCATGGCTATGGTCTCGGCCGCACCCATGCGTTTGGCAACTTCCAAGGAGTAGGGGCGACGCGATATGGCAATGACCCGTGCTCCCGCCCGCGACGCGAGCTGGGTCAGAAGCGCGCCTAGAAAACCGATGCCAATGATCGCGACCGTTTGGCCGGCCTTAATGTCGCTGCGGTGGAAAATATTCATCGCGCAGCCTAAAGGTTCTCCGGGAAATGGCTTGCCGTCCAGCGCATCGGGCAACTTTACGATCATTTTTTCCTCGGCGATGTCATGGCTGGCATAGGCGTGGTAGCTAAGCGCCGCGACCCTATCCCCCAAGCGCAGGCTAGAAACATTGGCGCCTAGGGCATCCACATATCCCCAGCCTTCGTGACCTAAGCCGCCTGGCTCGGTTGGAAACTGCATCCATTCCGGGCCTGCCCATGGCACAAGGTTCGAGGCGCAAACGCCGCAACCTTCTAGCCGGATGCGGACTTGCCTCTCCGCGGGCTCAGGCAGGGCAAGCGTCTCAACTTGAACTGCTCCTGGTCCGGTGACGATGGCAGCTCGCAACAAGCCTGCCCGCGCGTTCGCCGTGATATCCATAATGTTTCTATCTCCGCTGACTGTCGAATATGGCGGACGGATCAATTTCGGAAAGAGGAAAGAGTTCCGGATGAAGATGAAGATGATGATGCATCCCATTATGGTTGACGCTGGATCTGCAAACACAATTCGTAGCCGTGCAGTCTTTCATTCCGTGATTTCCTCCGGCGCCACCTCGACCTAGAGCGTGGCGGCAATAGCCGAAACCATGGCGATCAGCTTGGTGGTCTCGTGCTTGTTGAGGAGGGATAGTTGCAAGTTATCCGATGCGGCAATCAAGGCGTTGTTATTATTGCCCCAGCCGTTTGAAATTGCTTCTCATCTGGTGTGGCGGTTTCGCTGGCGTCTCCTGCCGATCTGTCGCTTTCGTCATTCGCTTCGCCCCTCATTGAATTGTGTCTAACAAAGCCCAAATTTCCCGCTTCACTAACCGATCCCGTGACGCCAAGGGATGTCATTGATGATCGTTAGTGGATGTCATTGATGATGTCATTGATGACAAAGATGTCATTGATGAAGGAACTTTCTGTTCCAAGTCCGGTTGTTGAGCCATCGACAACCCTCTTCCTCAAATTTCAGGGCATCCAATGGCAACAATTCTTGTAACTGGTGGTTGTGGTTTCATCGGTCGCCACGTGACTGAAGAGCTTCTTGATAACGGTTATCAGGTCCGCATTCTCGATGCGATGATCGACCAGGTACATGCAGATGCGGAAGCCGCTGTTCCGGATGCAGCGGAAGTCATTCGGGGCGATGTACGGGACAAGGAAGTCGTGGAGGCGGCTCTGGTGGGTGTCGACGCTGTGCTTCACCTTGCTGCCGAAGTGGGTGTCGGCCAATCCATGTACGAGATCGCGCGCTATGTAGGCGGCAATGATCTTGGTACGGCCGTGCTTCTTGAAGCTATGATCGGCAAGGGTATCCGCAAGATCGTCGTCGCCTCCTCGATGAGCGTTTACGGGGAAGGCCGCTATCAGGCTGCGGGTGGTACTTCGCTTGGTCTCGTTCGCCGCAAGGCGCAGCGGATCAAGGAAGGGCAGTGGGAGCCGATTGGAGCAAGTGGTGAGGAACTGACGCCGGTCCCGACCGACGAAGAAAAGCCTGTCGATCTCGCATCGATCTATGCGTTGACCAAGTACGCGCAGGAAAAACAGGTACTGATCTTCGGCGAAGCTTATGGTGTTGAGGCCGTGGCCCTACGTCTATTCAATGTCTTTGGAGCCGGTCAGGCGCTTTCCAACCCTTATACAGGCGTACTTGCGAACTTTGCTTCGCGCCTTGCCAATGGTCAG
Source organism: Rhizobium deserti (assembly GCF_004358025.1). Taxonomy (GTDB): domain Bacteria; phylum Pseudomonadota; class Alphaproteobacteria; order Rhizobiales; family Rhizobiaceae; genus Neorhizobium; species Neorhizobium deserti. The sequence goes on from NZ_SMTL01000004.1 coordinate 8,743, forward strand.
CCGCCGATGATCTTCGAGGATGGCCGGCAACGGCGCGATTTCGTGCATGTACGAGACGTCGCGCGCGGCTTCCGACTTGCTCTGGAAAAGCCAGCCGCCACCGGTCACGTGATCAATATCGGCAGCGGCCAGGCCTATACGATAGCCGAAGTGGCGAGCCTCCTTGCCGAAGCCATGGGCGTTCCGGAGATCGCGCCCGATATCATGAACAAGGCCCGTTCAGGCGATATCCGCAATTGCTTTGCCGATATTTCGAAAGCGCGCGAACTGCTCGGCTTCGAGCCGCAGCACAAGCTGGAAACCTCACTTGGTCCGTTTGCCGAATGGGTTCGCAATACCGGGGCCGTCGACCGCGGCGCGGAAATGAAGCGGCAGCTGGAAGAAAGGGGTCTCGTGTCATGAGGGCTTCTTCATCGACCGGAGACAGGGGCACAGGCCAAACCGGAAGCTACGGCTTTGCGGAATGGTTCAGGCCGGGCGAATATCAGCGCACGGAGCAGATCCTGCCGGACATCATCGCCAGCGGCGCGAGCTACCTGCGCACGCATCTTTCCTGGGCGGAATATCTGGCGGCTGGCGGCGAAGAATGGTTCGACTGGCTGATCCCACAGGTCGGGACGAAGATCGACCTGATGCCCTGCATCCACTATACGCCGCCTTCCATGTCGCGGACGGGCCGCTCGTCCGGCGCGCCGCTGGATCTGAAGTCCTATGCCGATTTCGTCGATCACGTGATTAGCAGATACGGCAAATACTTCAGCCATATAGAGCTATGGAATGAGCCGAACAACCTGCTCGATTGGGATTGGCGGGAGGACGGCGACTTTCTGCTGTTTTGCGAAATGGTGGGTGGCGCAGCCCACTGGGCCAAACAGCGCGGCTACAAGCCGGTGCTGGGCGGTCCATGTCCGTTCGATCCCTATTGGCTCAACCTGATGGGCGAGCGCGGCGTTCTCAACGTCGTCGATGCCGTCGGCTTTCACGGCTTTCCAGGCACCTGGGACAGCGAAGAGGGCACATGGGGCGGATGGGACATGCATCTCGGCGAGATGCGGCGCATTCTTGACCGATTCAACCCTGCCTCGGAAATCTGGATCACCGAGACCGGCTATTCCACCTGGCGCAGCGACGAGATGGAGCAGGCTCGCCGCTTCATGAAGGCGCTCAGTGTGCCCGCCGAACGCATGTATTGGTATTCCTGGCAGGATGTGGCGCCCGACGTGCCGGTGCAGGAAGGTCTGTGGTTCGACCCGCGGCATTATCACTTGGGCGCAGTTACTCATGACAACCAGCCCAAGCTGCTGGCCCGGCTGTTGATGGAAGGTGGCGTGTCGCGCCTGGAAGAGGTGATGCAGCTTGCCACGCCGAATATTGGAAGAGGCGCCGCACCGATCGTGGTGACCGGCGGCAGCGGTTTCATCGGGTCGAACTTGGCCGACAGCTTCCTTCAGGAGGGCGAGGATGTTGTCATCCTCGACAATCTCGGTAGGCCTGGGGTCGACCAGAACCTCGCCTGGCTGACGCAACGCCATGGCGCGCGCGTACATCCCATCCTTGCGGATGTGCGGGACCTGCGCAGCATTGAGTCAGCCTTCACCGATGCGAAGGCGGTCTTTCACCTAGCCGCCCAGACGGCAGTGACGACCAGCCTAGTGCACCCGATCGATGACTTCGAAGCCAATGCCCGCGGAACCGTCAATGTGCTGGAATCCGTGCGCAAGGCGGGCAAAGGAGCTCCCGTCATTTTTGCCAGCACCAACAAGGTTTATGGCGCTCTTGAAGATCTCGAAATGCTCGAGATGGAAGATCGTTACATACCAGCGGACGAGCGCGTCCGCGCTCACGGGATCGGCGAAGACAGGCCCATCAGTTTCTGCACCCCATACGGCTGCTCCAAGGGTGTCGCCGATCAATATGTGCTCGACTATGCGAAATCCTACGGCATCCCGACGGCCGTGCTGCGCATGAGCTGCATCTACGGGCCGCGCCAGTTCGGCACCGAAGATCAGGGCTGGGTCGCTCACTTCCTGATCCGCGCACTGGCGGGAGAGGAGATCTCGATCTACGGCGATGGCAAGCAGGTTCGCGACATCCTGCATGTGGACGATGCCGTGGCGGCTTACCGCGGACTGCTTGCCTCCATCGGCCAGGTGACGGGACGGGCCTTCAATCTGGGGGGTGGGCCACGAAATTCCGTCAGCATTCTCAGCGTCCTGCGCGAAATCGAGAAGCTGACCGGACGGCCGCTGGAAACCAAGTTCAGCGATTGGCGTGCCGGCGACCAGTATTTCTTCGTCGCCGACACCCGCACGCTTGAGCGGGAGCTTGGCTGGGAGGCGAAAGTTGGGTGGCATAGCGGTCTGCGGCATCTCGCGGAATGGTTGGTGGAGAACCGATTTGGCGGCCGGCCGCTGCTGCTTGAAGAAAAGCGCAAGGTCCGTGCATGAGCGGGCTCAGGCGACCGTCCGCGATCCGTGTGATGATGACCATCGACGCTGTCGGCGGCGTATGGCGTTATGCCATGGATCTGGCGGCCGGTCTGCGGGAGCAGGGGATCGTTGTGGTCTTTGCCGGGCTGGGGCCCAAGCCGTCCGCCGCCCAGCACCAAGAAGCAGAGGCGCTTGGTCGGCTTTGCTGGCTCGACGACGCAGCCCTTGACTGGATGGTGGAAGAGGAGTCCGCGCTCGCCAATGTCGGCGCCCTCCTGGCTGACATGGCTGCACAAGAAAATGTCGATCTGCTGCATCTCAATCTACCGTCCCAAGCTAATGGGCTGGATACCGCGCTTCCTGTGGTCGTGGTCTCCCATTCCTGCGTCGTCACCTGGTTTTCCGGCGTTCGTAAAAGCCCCGTGCCGGAGAGCTGGCGCTGGCATTTCACGATCAACCGCAATGGTTTCGATCGGGCCAGCGTCGTGGTCGCGCCGAGCCGCAGCCATGCCGATATGCTTGAAAATGCTTATGGCAAGATCGACCATTTGAAGGTCGTGCACAATGCCAGCCGCACGCCTTTTTCGTCCGGAAACAAAGAGAATCTCGTCTTAGCGGCAGGCCGCTGGTGGGATGATGGCAAGAATGGCAGAGTTGTCGATGAGGCAGCCGAGAGGCTGCACTGGCCCCTCGTCATGGCTGGATCCAATCAAGGTCCAAGCGGGCAGTATTTGCCGATCCGGCACGCCATGCACCGTGGCGAGCTCTCCCATGAGGCTGTGATGGCGCTGATGAAGCGTTCAGCCATTTTCGTTTCGCCATCGCTTTACGAGCCGTTCGGCTTAGCTCCTCTTGAGGCCGCACGGACCGGCAATGCCCTGGTTCTGGCCGATATCCCAACCTACCGCGAACTCTGGGAAGGCTGCGCGCTATTTGTCGATCCGCAGGATGCGGAGGCTTTCGCCACGGCTATTAACCGGCTTTGCGATGACGCTGCTCTGCGCAGCGAGCTTAGTGAAAAGGCATCGGCGCGGTCGGCTGCATTCGGTCCGGAGCCGCAGGCAGAGGCCATGGCATCGGTTTATGCCGATCTCTTACGGCACAAAATGACGCTAACAGCTGCGGAGTGACCATGAAGTTTGTTTTTTACACTCACTCGCTGATTTCGGACTGGAACCACGGCAACGCGCATTTTCTGCGCGGCATCATGCGTGAGCTGATCCGCCGCGGGCATGATGCGGTGGCGCTGGAACCGGAAGGTGCCTGGAGCCGCGTCAACCTGGTGCAGGACCAGGGACCCGCTGCTCTGGCAGCATTCAAAGCGACTTTTCTAGAGCTGCGGTCTGACATTTATGGTGCGGATTTTGATCATGAAGCAGCAGTCGCCGATGCCGACGTGGTGGTCGTCCATGAATGGACCGAGCCTCAACTGGTCGAGCGGATCGGGCGGGCACGTGCCGATGGCGGCAAGTTCACCCTGCTTTTCCATGATACGCATCATCGCGCCGTGTCTTCGGAAGGCGATATCGCCGGCCTGAAGCTGACCGACTATGACGGTGTCCTCGCCTTTGGCGAAACATTGCGGCAGCGCTATCTGAAGGCAGGCTGGGGCCGCACCGTGTTTACCTGGCACGAAGCCGCCGACGATAGCCTGTTCAAGCCGAGACCGGAGGTCGAGAAGAGCGGCGATCTCATCTGGGTGGGCAACTGGGGCGACGACGAGCGGTCTGCAGAGATCCTCGAATTTCTTGTCGAACCAGCCAAGGAACTCGGCCTGAAAACTCAGATACGCGGGGTCCGCTATCCGGACCACGCACTTGAGGCGTTGAAGAATGCCGGCATTGCCTTCGGCGGCTGGATCGCCAATGCGGAGGTGCCTGCAGCCTTTGCCCAATACCGGGTGACGGTCCACATCCCCCGCCGGCCCTATATCGAGAACCTGCCAGGCATCCCGACCATTCGTCCCTTCGAGGCAATGGCCTGTGGCATCCCGTTGATTTCTGCACCCTGGGACGATGCCGAACATCTGTTTCGCCCGGGACAGGATTATCTCGTTGCGGAGAACGGGGAGGCAATGAAAGCTCGGCTTGGGGACGTTCTCTCCGACACTGATCTGGCATCCTCGCTGATCAGCTCCGGGCGCGAAACCATCCTTTCTCGCCACACCTGCCGCCACCGCGTCGACGAACTGCTCGCCATCCTGTCGGATTGCGGAACCGTCCGCGTCACCGAAAAGCTTGCCGCCCGGGAGGCCGCCGAATGAAGATCGCCTTTTATGGATCGAGCCTGGTTTCGGCTTACTGGAATGGTGCAGCCACCTATTACCGCGGCCTTCTACGGGCACTGGCTGACAAGGGTTACGACATCACCTTCTACGAGCCGGACGTCTACGACCGGCAGAAGAACCGCGACATCGACCCGCCGGAATGGTGCAAAGTCGTTGTCTACGAAGGGACTGTCGAGGCCTTGAAAGCCGTCGCCCGTTGTGCAGGAGAGGCGGATATCGTCGTCAAGGCCAGCGGTGTCGGCTTCGAGGACGACCTGCTGCTGGATGAGGTTCTCGATGCCTCTCGCCTAAACGCCCTGAAGATATTCTGGGATGTGGATGCGCCCGCCACGCTTGCAGAACTACGCGCCGCTCCGGAACACCCTCTTCGCAAGGCGCTGCAGCGCATCGATCTGGTGATGACCTATGGCGGCGGCGATCCAGTCGTCAACGCCTACCGCTCTCTCGGGGCGCGCGACTGCATTCCAATCTACAATGCGCTTGATCCGCAGACGCACCACCCGGTGCCGGATGATGGTCGTTTTTCCGCCGATCTCGGATTCCTAGGCAATCGCCTGCCGGATCGCGAAGCGCGCGTCGAACACTTCTTTCTTGAGCCTGCGTCAAGGCTGACGGACAAAACCTTTCTGCTGGGCGGTTCAGGCTGGCAGGACAAGTTGATGTCCAGCAATGTCAACTATATCGGGCATGTCTCGACCCGCGACCACAATGCCTTCAATGTTACCCCGAAGGCTGTCCTCAATATCTCGCGGGCCAGCATGGCCGAGAACGGATTTTCACCGGCGACCCGCGTATTCGAGGCTGCCGGTGCGGGTGCCTGCCTGATTACCGATTACTGGGAAGGCATCGAGCTCTTCCTGAAACCCGGGGAAGAGGTACTGGTCGCCCGCGACGGCCAGGACGTGGTCGATATTCTTGCCGGCCTTACAAGCGAGCAAGCCCTAGCCATTGGCAAGAATTCCTTACAGCGGGTGCTTGCCGACCATACCTACGCCAGCCGGGCCGAAACCGTGGATGCGCTCTTCCGTCAACACATGGGCGCGCGCATGGAGGCTGCGGAATGACCAAGCCACTCGACATCGTCATCATCGGCTTGTCGCTTTCGTCGTCCTGGGGAAATGGCCATGCCACGACGTTTCGGGCGCTGATCCGCGGGTTGAAGGAAGAAGGACACAGGGTCCTATTTCTCGAGCGGGATGTTCCTTGGTATGCCAGCCAGCGCGATCTTGCCGATCCGGATTTCTGCACCCTGTGCTATTATTCCAGCGTTGATGAACTGGTTTCGACCTATGCCGGCAAGATACAGGCGGCGGATGCCGTTATCATCGGCTCCTACGTTCCGGAAGGCGTGGCCGTCACCGATGCGGTCGCGGCGCTAGGCCCGAAGAAGCTCTGCTTCTACGATATCGACACGCCAGTGACGCTGGCAAAGCTCGACCGCGGGGACGAGGAATATCTGAAGCTCGCGCAGGTCCCGCTGTTCGACGGCTATTTCTCGTTTTCGGGCGGCGAGGTCCTGAAAAGGCTGGAGCGCGATTATAAGGCGCAGAAGGCGATCGACCTTTATTGCTCCGTCGATGCCGACCGTTACCAGAACACGGGCGAGGCCTTCCAGTGGGATCTCGGCTATCTCGGAACCTATAGCCCCGACCGGCAGCCGGTCTTGGAGCGACTGCTGATCGAGCCGGCGCGGGCCCTGCCGCATATGCGTTTTGTGGTAGCAGGCCCCCAATATCCCGCCGACATAGACTGGCCTGCCAACGTCGAGCGGATCGACCACCTGCCGCCCGCCGAACACCCGAGTTTCTACAGCCGTCAGCGGTTTACCTTGAACGTCACCCGTGCCGACATGGTCGCTGCCGGCTGGTCCCCAAGCGTTAGGCTCTTTGAAGCTGGGGCCTGCGGCACACCGATCATCAGCGACTTCTGGCGTGGGTTGGATGAGCTGCTGCCCGATGGAGAGGCCCTCGTTATTGCGCGGGAAACTTCCGATGTCATCAAGGCGTTGAGCGAGATCGATGAAGACAAGCGGCAGGCGATCGCCACGGCCGCGAGGCACATCGTGATGAAATCCCATACCGGCCTAGCCCGAGCTGGGCAGCTGGTTTCGGCCATCCAGGCTTTGCCGATGCGCCACCATGATGCGCATTCCCTGTTAGACCGTATTTCAGCCTGAGAGCGAGGAGATCTTGATGTTGCAACGGACCCGTGACGGAAAAAGCAAAACCATCCTGGTGGCCGGCGGCGCCGGTTTCGTCGGCTCTCATCTGTGTGATGCCCTGCTCGCCCGCGGCGACCGGGTCATTTGCGTCGACAGCTATCTGACCGGTTCGACGGAGAATGTCCTGCCGTTGAAGAACCACCCGAAATTCCGGCTGGTGGAAAAGGACATATGCGATCTGCGCGAGATCGACGAACCCGTCGACCAGATCTACAACCTCGCCTGTGCTGCATCTCCGCCGCAATATCAGGCAGATCCGGTTCATACGATGATGACCTGCGTCGCCGGGACAGGCAATCTGCTTTCGCTTGCCGAACGGCACGGTGCCTCTTTCCTGCAGGCGTCTACCAGCGAGGTTTACGGCGATCCCGAGGAGCATCCGCAGCGGGAAGATTACCGTGGCAATGTCAGCTGCACCGGGCCACGCGCCTGTTATGACGAAGGCAAGCGCGCCGCCGAAGCTCTCTGCTTCGACATGTTGCGGGCAGGCAGGGCCGATGTACGGGTCGCGCGCATCTTCAATACCTATGGGCCGCGGATGCAGCCCAATGACGGCCGGATCGTTTCAAACCTTCTCGTTCAGGCGATTTCCGGCAAGCCCCTGACGATCTACGGCAGTGGCGAACAAACGCGGTCCTTCTGCTATGTCACCGACCTGGTGGCGGGCCTGATGGCACTAATGGATGTGGATCCCAATCCGAATGCACCCGTCAATATCGGCAATCCGGGAGAATTCACGATCAACGAGCTGGCTGAGATGGTTTTGGCCATGGTGCCGACCGGCTCCAAGATCGTTTACAAGCCGCTGCCGACGGACGACCCGCAGCGCCGTCGCCCGGATATCTCGCGTGCTAAGGATCTCCTGAAATGGGAGCCGAAGGTTGCGCTGGCAGAAGGTCTGCAGCAGACGGCAGACTGGTTCACCACAGCTTTGGGCGAGGCCACATCGCGCCGGGCTCCCGAGCGTGTCACGCGTCGACCGTTTGTTGCCGAGAGCCTTCCATTGGGAGCCTGAGCCATGGATGCTGCCAGAAGCAGAAATGGTGAGCTCGAACGGCGGATCGCTGATCTAGGTCCCTGGTTCCAGAACATCGAGATCAAGGGCGTTCACACCGCCCCGGACCACTTTCTCGGCGATTATCCTGCCTTCAAGTGGCGGGGTTTCGAAAGCGTCGTGCCTGAAGATCTCCAAGGCCGCAGCGTCCTGGATGTCGGCTGCAATGCCGGCTTCTACTCGTTTGAAATGAAAAAGCGCAATGCCGGGCGGGTTCTCGGCATCGACGCCGATCCTCATTACCTGAGCCAAGCGCGCTTTGTGGCCGAACAGACCGGACTGGACGTCGAATTCGAACAGATGTCCGTTTACGACGTTGCGAAGATCGGGGAAAAGTTCGACCTGGTGATCTTCATGGGCGTACTTTATCACCTGCGCCACCCGCTCCTTGCCCTTGATCTTCTTTACGAGCATGTGGTCGGCGACCAGATGCTGTTTCAATGCCTGCAGCGTGGCGATGAACGGGTTCCGGACCTGCAGGAGAACTACGACTTTTCCGAATGGGCAATCTTCGATCAGCTGGATTATCCCAAATTGTTCTTCGTCGAGGAACGCTATGCGTCGGATCCAACCAACTGGTTCATCCCCAATACCTCGGCGATGAAGGCCATGCTGCGCAGCTCAGGTTTCGTGATCGAAGCCAATCCCGAACGAGAAGTCTATCTATGCCGGCGGGGTGATCGTCATTACGCCGTGGAGGCCCCTCCGAAGATCGTTTGACCAAGGTCGCTGGAACCTGGAACCGCTGCGCGCTCGGCAAGTTGGGTTATCATCAAAAGGAGAAAGCCCAATGAATCCCATCGCAACAGGAAAAGGTTTGGCGGTCGTCACAGGTGCTTCCACCGGTATCGGCTATGAGCTTGCCAAATGTGCGGCACAGCAGGGTTACGATCTGGTCATCGCCGCAGACGAACCGCAAATCCAGGAAGCGGCGCTGAAACTCAAGGAATTTGCTGTCAGCGTTGAAGCCATGCAGGTGGATCTAGCCACGCAGGATGGAGTTCGCCGCTTTACTGCCGGCATTGCGGCCTTGGGGAAGCCGGTCGACCTGCTTATGGCGAATGCCGGGCGAGGTCTCGGAGACAGTTTCCTTGATGAAGACCTTCAACAGGCCCAGCGCGTCGTCGATACCAATATCATCGGAACGATCGCCCTGATCCACGATATCGGCAACCGGATGAAGACCCGTGGTCAAGGACGCATTCTATTGACGGGTTCCATTGCAGGCTTCATGCCTGGCAGCTTCCAAGCCGTCTACAACGCCACGAAAGCCTTCATCAACAGCTTCTCTTTTGCGCTCCGGGACGAGCTCAAGGGAACCGGCGTTACGGTCACCTGCCTCATGCCCGGCCCGACGGATACGGAATTTTTCGAGCGTGCGGATATGCTCGATACCCCGGTCGGCCAAGGCAAGAAAGACGATCCGGCTTTCGTGGCCAAGGTCGGTTTCGAAGCCATGATGGACGGCGAAGGGGATGTTGTTTCCGGCTGGAAGAACAAGCTGATGTCGGCGGCAGCCAACCTCACGCCGGCCGGAATGCTCGCCAACCAGCATCGCAAGATGGCTGAGCCGGAACAGACAAAAAACTAGGCGAGATCGGGGCGGAGTTTCTCCCGCCCCTCCTTTGGTATTGCAGAGCTAGGCGGGTTCGTCCGCCGGCTCGCCTGTAGCCGCGTCCGGGTCAGTCACGGCGTCTCGCCACCGATTCGGGGCGATCCAGCTCTTCGAGGTGTTTTATGTCGGATACTGTTGGCGATTTCATCGTAGCGCGTCTGCATGCCTGGGGCGTGCGCCGCATGTTCGGCTATTCCGGCGACGGCATTAACGGCGTGTTCGGCGCCCTGAACCGGGCCGGAGGGAAGATAGACTTCATCCAGGCGCGGCACGAGGAAATGGCCGCCTTCATGGCTTCCGCCTATGCCAAATTTTCCGGGGAGCTCGGCGTCTGCATTGCGACATCGGGACCGGGCGCCAGCCATCTCGTGACGGGCCTCTACGACGCCCGCCTCGACCACCAACCGGTGCTCGCGATCGTCGGGCAGCAGGCTCGAAGTGCCATCGGCGGGCATTACCAACAGGAATTGGATCTCCTATCACTGTTCAAGGATGTTGCGGGTGATTTCGTGCACCAGGCAGCGACGCCTACGCAGGTTCGCCATCTCGTCGACCGGGCAGTGCGCATAGCACTTGCCAATAAGACCGTGACAGCCCTCATCCTTCCGAACGATCTGCAGGAAATGCCGTATCAAGAACCCCCTCGGGAGCATGGCACGGTTCATTCAGGGGTCGGCTATCGGGCGCCGAAAACGGTGCCCCACCAGAGTGATCTGGAAGCTGCCGCCGATATTCTGAACGCCGGAGAGCGGGTTGCCATTCTGGTCGGCGCCGGCGCATTGGGGGCTACCGACGAGGTGATCGCGGTGTCGGATCGCCTGCAGGCAGGCGTCGCCAAGGCTTTGCTCGGCAAGGCCGTGCTGCCAGACGACCTGCCTTGGGTTACCGGGTCGATCGGTCTGCTTGGAACAGAGCCATCCTGGGAACTAATGCGCGAGTGTGACACGCTGCTGATGATTGGTTCGGGATTTCCCTATTCCGAGTTCCTTCCCCCGGACGGCCAAGCCAAGGCGGTCCAGATCGACCTGAAGGCCGACATGCTGTCTCTTCGATATCCAATGGATGTCAACCTGGTTGGCGACGCCGCCGATACACTGAAGGCCCTGCTGCCGCTTCTGAAGCAGAAAGAAGGAGATTGGCGCCACAGGATCGAAAAAAGCACCGCCAAGTGGTGGGACTTGCTCGAGGAGCGCGCCATGGCGGAAGCCAACCCGGTCAATCCGCAAAGAGTGGCGTGGGAATTGTCTCCGCTGCTTCCCGATCATGCCATCGTCACCAGCGATTCCGGCTCCTGCGCCAACTGGTATGCACGCGACATCAAGATGCGCCGCGGCATGATGACATCCCTGTCGGGCGGCCTTGCCTCCATGGGAGCAGCGGTGCCCTACGCCATTGCCGCGAAATATGCCCATCCCGACCGGCCGGTCATTGGCCTCGTTGGTGACGGGGCCATGCAGATGAACAACATGGCCGAACTGATCACGGTTGCGAAATACTGGCGGACCTGGGCGAATTCCTGCTTCGTGATCTGCGTTTTCAACAATGAAGACCTCAACCAGGTCACCTGGGAGCAGCGGGTGATGGCAGGGGACCCGAAGTTCGAGGCGTCGCAGAACATTCCCAACGTGCCCTACCACAAGTTCGCCGAGCTGATCGGGCTGAAGGGCATATATGTGGATGATCCGGAGCGGCTGAGCGATGCCTGGAAAGAAGCACTGACCTGTGGGTGCCCAACCGTTCTGGAGGTCAAGACAGATCCGGAAGTGCCGCCTCTGCCGCCACATTTCACCTTTAAGCAGATGAAGGCGATGACCAGCGCATTGATGAAAGGTGATCCCAGTGAAGCGGGCATCATCAAAGGCACTGCCCGCCAGATCCTAAGCTCGATCCTGCCCGGGAGAATAAGCTGAGGTCTGTTCGTCCAGCGGTTGCCTGATCAAGCCAGGCAGGTTTTGTCAGGACTGGCGAATGTGCCGTTCGACCAGTTCCCGCAGCCCGATTTCATCCTTCGCCTGAAGCGCATCCACCATCTGGTGATGCTCCCGGGCAGATATCTCGACTCGTGCGCGGGTTTTCCATTGAGAAACCGGCGCCGAGGATGTCCGTTGGCGGAGTTCGGCGATCACGCTTTCCAGTTCGCCATTGCCGGACAGGCGAACGAAGCCGCGATGAAAATTCAGATTGGCCTCATAGAGCTCGAGCACGGTCCCGTGCAGGGTGAGCTCTTCGAAACGCTCGGCCAGTTTGCGCAGGTTGTCGATATCTTCAGGCGAAGCATGCTGAATGACCTTCGAGACGATGCCGGTTTCCAGCAGGATACGGATTTCGGCGATGTCCGAGGCCTGTTTTCCATCCGCCGAATAGACGTGGTAGCCACGGTTGGGCACGTGTTCGACCACCCGCTTCTGCGCCAGCCGGTCCAGTGCTCGGCGAATTTCATTGCGTCCCCGTCCATACCGGCTTTCGAGGTCGATTTGCTTCAGCCATGCACCAGGCGGAAAAAGGCCGCTTTGGATGTCCGTCAGGATCAGCTGGGTGGCGTCGGTTTCCTCTTCCAGGGAAGGAGCGGCGAAGAAAGTCGTCATGAACCTGATCTCGTCTTCATCAGAGGCGATTTGCACAAGAACTAATCAAAAAATCCGGTTGCGCAAATGATATTCTGTTCGTAGATTGGTACCAATTTTGGATGAAATAGAAAATAGCCAGCATGAAAAATTCTGATGCGGTCTGGGATCTGGTCGAGGAAAAGACGGCTGCCTTCGCTGATCTGAGCGATCGCGTCTGGGAGGTTCCAGAAACCAATTACGAAGAATATCGGGCGGCAGAAGCTCATGCCGAACAGCTTGAGGCGGAAGGTTTCCGGATCACCCGCAATCTTGCCGGCATGCCGACGGCGGTCATGGGTGAGGCTGGCCAAGGTGGGCCGGTGATTGCCATCCTCGGCGAGTTCGATGCGCTGCCGGGTCTAAGCCAGGTGGCCGGACTTCCCCAGCCCCGGGAGCTTGTTCCGGGTGGCAATGGGCATGGCTGCGGACACAACCTTCTCGGCGCCGGATCGATGCTCGCCGCTGCCGCCGTCAAGGATTATCTTGCGGCGAATCATCTTCCAGGCCGGATCCGTTATTACGGATGTCCTGCGGAGGAAGGTGGCTCTTCCAAGGGTTTTATGGTGAGGGCCGGCGTCTTCGACGACGTGGATATCGCCATCTGCTGGCATCCCGCCGCCTTTGTCGGTGTCAATAATCCGATTTCTTTGGCCTGCAACGAGCTGAATTTTCATTTCACCGGTCGCGCGTCGCATGCAGCAGCAACGCCGCATCTGGGCCGTAGCGCCCTCGATGCCGTCGAGCTGATGAATGTCGGCGTCAACTACCTGCGCGAGCATATGCCATCTACAGCGCGCATCCACTATGCCGTCACCGATACCGGCGGCCACGCGCCGAACGTGGTGCAGGCGCGTGCTTCGGTGCGCTATCTGGTGCGGGCGCGAGACCTGCCGGATCTGCTGGAACTGGTCGATCGGGTCAAGGATGTCGCCGCCGGTGCAGCCTTGATGACCGGGACAAGCGTTCGCAGCGAAATCATCAGCGGCGATGCGAACCTGGTGGGCAATACGCCACTCGAGACCCTGATGCATGGCCATATCGAGCGTATCGGGCTGCCTGCCTTTGACGATGCCGATCGGGCAACCGCCGCCGAGTTCCAGAAGACGTTCAGCGCCGCCGATATAGCCGCCTCCTTCGCGCGCTTCGGGCTGAAGGTCCGCAAAGGGGTTTCGCTCTGCGATGTGATCTTCCCGCTCTACGGTGGCGACAGCTCGATTGTCGGCTCCACGGATGTCGGCACCGTCAGCTGGGTGGTTCCAACCGTGCAGGTGCGCGGCGCGACCTATGCGGTCGGCACGCCTGGCCATTCCTGGCAATTGGTCGCCCAAGGCAAACTGCCGGCGGCGCACAAGGGCATGGCCCACGCTGCCAAGGTCATGGCATCGACCGCTGCGGAACTCTTCCTCAAGCCGGAGCTGATCGCCGCGGCAAAGGCGGATCATGCCGAGCGGCTGGCAGACACGCCCTTCGTCAATCCTATTCCCGATGACGTACAGCCGCCGATCCCCGAGAGGCGTCATGCGTAACGCTCTGCAGCCCGATCCGCAGGCGTTCCCCGTGCCTGATTGCCAAGTCGGCGGCTGGAGAGACAACGCCCATCTTGGGCGGCAGGCCCTGCAATGGGCGGCATTCCTATGAACCAAGCGACGATATTCGATCTGATCGGCACTGGACCCAATGGCTGGGGACCAGCGCTTGCGGCTGGCGCATTGATGACGATCCTGATCGCAACCGCCGGTTTCTTGATCGGGGCAGTGTTCGGCTGCCTCGGCGCATGGGCCAAAATTTCCGGCGGCCCTGTGACCCGAGCCATTGCCGGCACCTATACCACCGTACTGCGCGGCATCCCCGACCTACTGGTCATCTACCTCTTTTATTTCGGCGGCAGCGCGGTCGTCACGGCAATCGGTCGCCTGTTCGGGGCGACGGGGTTTATCGGCTTTCCGGGCTTTCTGGCTGGCGCGCTTGCGGTCGGGATCACCTCGGGAGCACAGCAGACCGAAGTGCTTCGGGGCGCCTATCACGCCGTACATCCGGGAGAACTCGAAGCGGCGACCGCCTGCGGCATGTCGAGCTGGGTCCGCTTCCATCGCATCCTCGCGCCGCTGGCATTGCGCTATGCACTGCCGGGAATGGGTAATGTCTGGCAGGTCGTGCTGAAGGAGTCGGCGCTTGTTTCGGTGACCGGCGTCGTCGAACTGCTCCGGCAGGCGCAGATCGGCGCCGGCTCGACCAGTCTGCCATTCGATTTTTACATCATCGCCGCGGCTATCTATCTGGCCATCTCGACAGTGTCGGGCGGCCTGCTGCAATTCAGCGAGAGACGTTTTTCCCGCGGCGTGAGGAGAGGCTGATGGACCTGCCTTTCCTTTACGAGACCTTCCTGACCCTGATCTCTGCAGTGCCGCTGACGCTGCAGCTTGCAGCGAGCGCCATCATTCTCGGCGCGGTGCTGGCCCTGGGTCTGGCGCTCTGCCGGCTTTCCGGCATCCTGCCGCTCGACTGGCTTGCGCGCGCCTACATCTTCGTTTTTCGCGGTACGCCGCTGCTGGTGCAGATTTTCCTCATCTACTACGGTCTTGGGCAATTCCGCGAAGTGCGCCAGAGCATGTTCTGGTTCGTGCTGCGCGACCCTTATTGGTGCGCCGTGATCGCGCTGATGCTGAACACAGCTTCCTATTCGGCGGAAATCATCCGCGGCGGCCTGCTGGCGGTGCCGCATGGACAGATCGAGGCGGCCCGCGCCTGCGGCATGTCGCGGCTGCTGGTGTTTCGGCGGATCACCATGCCGCTCGCCATCCGCCAGGCACTGCCGGGCTATTCCAACGAGATGATTTCCATGGTCAAGGCGACCTCGCTCGCCTCGGTCATCACCATCATGGAAGTGACAGGCGTCGCCGCCAAGCTTATCTCCGAAACCTACCGGGCGGTGGAAGTCTTTATGGTGGCGGGGGCGATCTATCTTGCCATCAACTTCATCCTCACCCGCTTCGTGGCCATCGCCGAATACCAAATGAGCCCGCATCTGCGTCAGCCGGCCAGCCTGCGCGACGTCCCCGCGGCAGAAGCGAGATAGTATGACATCCAAACAATCTGCCGCCGCCGCCATTACCGTCAGAGGCCTTCGCAAGAGCTTTGGGCCGGTGGAGGTCCTGAAAGGCATAGACCTGACGGCGCGGGAGGGCGAGGTCATCTCGATCCTCGGATCCTCAGGCTCCGGCAAATCGACCATGCTTCGATGCATCAACATGCTGGAAACGCCGGATGCCGGTGACATTACCGTTGCCGATGAAACCATCCGTTTAAGACCGGCAGCCCGCGGCAAGATGCGGATCGCAGATCGCAAACAGGTGGCAAGGATCCGCTCGCAGCTCGGTATGGTGTTCCAGAGCTTCAATCTCTGGTCCCACAAGACCGTTCTGGAAAACATTATCGAGGCGCCGCTGCACGTCCAGAAGCGGCCACGCGCGGAATGCATAGACGAGGCCGAAGCGCTGCTTGCCAAAGTCGGCATAGCAGAAAAGCGCCATCATTACCCGGCTCACCTTTCAGGTGGCCAGCAGCAGCGCGCGGCGATTGCCCGCGCCCTTGCCATGCGCCCGAAGGTGATGCTGTTCGACGAGCCGACATCGGCCCTCGATCCCGAACTGGTGGGCGAAGTGCTGCGCGTCATGCGCTCGCTCGCCGATGAAGGTCGTACCATGCTGGTCGTCACCCACGAGATGGGCTTTGCCCGCGACGTCTCCAGCCGCGTCGTCTTCCTGCATCAGGGAGCGATCGAGGAAGAGGGGCTTCCGCAGGACATGTTCACCAATCCGCAATCGGATCGCTTCCGCAAGTTCATCAGCAACTAGCCAACCGAATGCTCAACAAAGAGAAGGGGAATACAATGAAACTCATGAAGACAGCCATTGCCGCGGCATTCGCCGCACTGTGCATATTCGCGACCGGAGCAGCGGCCCAGGACAAGACCGAAATCACCATCGCCACGGAAGGCGCGTTTCCCCCCTATAACCTGACTAAGGCAGACGGCACGCTGGACGGCTACGACGTGGAACTGGCGCATTATCTCTGCGACCACATGAAGATCAAATGCACGATCGTCGCGCAGGCGTTCGATGGCATGATTCCGGCCCTTAATGCTGGCAAATTCGATGCCATCATGGCCGGCATGTCGGCCACCGACAAGCGCAAGGAAGCCATCGACTTCTCGATCTCCTACGGGAGCACCGGCCAGTCCTTCGCAACACTGAAGGATAGCGATCTGGCAAAGCTGCCGATGAAAGGTGAACTCTTCTCCCTCGCTTCCAACGAAGCCGGCGCCCGCAAGGCAGTCGAAGAGATGAAGCCGGTGCTCAAGGGCAAGGTGGTCGGCGTCCAGAGCGCCTCGATCGCCGCACGCTTTATCGACGAATACCTGAAAGGGGTCGTCGAGGTTCGCGAATACAAGACGACCGAGCAGCACGACCTTGATCTTTTGTCCGGACGCGTGGACTTCATCATGGCCTCTATGGGTTACCTGAAGACGGCGGTCGAGAAGCCGAGCAATAGCGACATGATCATTACCGGCCCACGCTTCCAGGGCGGCTTCCTGGGTGCCGGCAGCTCGGTCGGCCTGCGCAAGAGCGACACGGCATTGAAGGCGAAGTTCGACGAGGCGATCACCGCGGCCAAGAACGACGGCACGCTCAAGAAGCTGTCGGAAAAGTGGTTCGGCTTCGACCTGACCCCGCAATAACATTTGCGGCCGAGAACATAGGAGGGCTGTGGCACGCTATCGCGCCGCAGCCCTTTTGTTGCCGAACGAATTACAGGCGCGCCTTGGTGCTGCGCGGCGTGGCGAGCAGGAGATTGGTTTCACTGGCGGTGATGCCCTGCACCAGCCGGATCCGGCGAAGAACATTGTCGAAATCTCCGAGCGTCGCCGCGCCGAGTTCGACGATCAGATCCCAGCGGCCATTGGTGGTATGAACCGCCGAGATCTCGGGAAATCCGCCAAGCGCCTTGATCACCCGGTCCGTCACATGCCCCTCGATCTCGATCATCATGATGCCGCGAACCGGCAGCTCGACTGCGTCTGCACGCAGGATCACTGTATAGCCAATGATGCTGCCGCTTTTTTCCAGTTTTTCCATGCGGGCACGAACCGTCGCGCGCGAAGCACCAAGATCCGCCGCAAGATCGGATATGCTTCGCCGCGCATTGTGACGCAGGAGCGTGATCAAATTGTTATCCAGATCGTCCATGTTCCATATCGGCTTATTGTACTGCCAAATTGGTAAAGTGTGCTGGAACAAATGGCAATTCGTCCCATACACATTGCCGAACGCCTGTGATCAATTGTGGAAAACGGAGACAGAGAATGCATTGCAAACTGATCGGCGTACCTTTGCAGGACGGCGCATCGCGGCTCGGTTGCGAAATGGGTCCGAGCGCCTTGCGAACCGCCGGGCTCCAGCCGGCGCTGGAGGAACTGGGGCATAGCGTCGCCGATCTCGGCAACGTAATGCCAACCGAATTTTCAGACATCCGTCATCCCAATGCCGTCATTCGCCAACTGCCGGAAATCGCTGCCTGGACCGGATTGCTGACCGATGTCGCATATCGGGAAAGCGCGGAAGGAATGCCGATTTTTATGGGCGGCGATCATGCCATGGCTGCCGGCATTATACCCGGGCTGGCACGTCGAGCAGCTGAAAAGGACCGCCCCTTCTTCGTGCTTTGGCTGGATGCTCATACGGACTTTCATTCGCTTGACTCCACCGACAGCGGCAATCTTCACGGCGTTCCGGTTGCCTATTTCACGGGCCGGCCCGGGTTTGAAGGTTATCTTCCCGGTCTGTCGCATCCGGTCCATCCTGCCCATGTCTGCATGATCGGGATCCGCAGCGTTGATCCGGCAGAGCGCCGGGCGATTAAGGACAGCGGCGTCACCATCCATGACATGCGCTCTATCGATGAGCATGGCGTTGCGGTGGTGCTGCGGGATTTCATTGCCACGGTCGAGGCGGCCGGCGGCTTGCTGCATGTCAGCCTGGACGTGGATTTCCTCGACCCTTCGGTGGCGCCGGCGGTGGGCACGACAGTGCCCGGAGGAGCGACCTTCCGCGAGGC
Organism: Rhizobium deserti; assembly: GCF_004358025.1. Taxonomy (GTDB): domain Bacteria; phylum Pseudomonadota; class Alphaproteobacteria; order Rhizobiales; family Rhizobiaceae; genus Neorhizobium; species Neorhizobium deserti. The sequence goes on from NZ_SMTL01000004.1 coordinate 27,069, forward strand.
GCATCTGGTCATGGAGATGCTGCATGACAGCGGCCTGGTTTCCAGCCTCGAGCTCGTTGAGCTCAACCCATTCCTCGACGAGCGCGGCCGTACCGCGACCCTGCTCGTCGATCTCACTGCCAGCCTGATGGGCCGCCAGGTCATGGACCGCCCGACAAGGAGCTACTGATGCCTGCCACCGACCAGCTCAATATCGTCCCCTTCGTCAGCGTCGAGAACATGATGGATCTCGTGCTGAGCACCGGAACGGAAATCTTTCTTCGAGAGCTGGCCGACTATGTGGAGGAGGATTTTCTTCGCTGGGAAAGCTTTGACAAGACAGCCCGTGTCGCCTCGCATTCGGATGACGGGGTGATCGAGCTGATGCCGACCAGCAACGGAACCCTCTACAGCTTCAAATATGTCAACGGCCATCCGAAGAACACGCGCAGCGGCCGGCAGACCGTCACGGCTTTCGGCGTGCTTTCGAATGTCGACAGCGGCTACCCGCTGCTGCTCTCCGAGATGACCATCCTGACCGCCTTGAGGACGGCAGCGACGTCGGCCGTTGTCGCCAAACATCTGGCGCCAAAAGGTGCCCGGACAATGGCGGTGATCGGCAATGGCGCGCAAAGCGAGTTCCAGGCGCTGGCCTTCAAATCCCTACTGGGGATCGACCGTCTGCGGCTCTACGACATCGATCCCACGGCAACCGAGCGCTGCCGGCGCAATCTGGCTGAACTGGGCCTGACGATCGAGGCCTGCCGTTCGACTGAGGAAGCCGTCGAAGGGGCCGACATCATTACGACTGTGACGGCGGACAAGCAGAATGCGACTATCCTTACCGACAACATGATCGGTTCGGGCGTCCATATCAACGCAGTCGGCGGCGATTGCCCGGGCAAGACGGAACTGCATCGGGACATTCTGCTGCGTTCCTCCATCTTTGTCGAATATCCGCCGCAGACGCGGGTGGAGGGCGAAATCCAGCAATTGCCGCAGGATTATCCGGTAACCGAGATCTGGCGGGTCATCAGCGGCGAGCAGGTGGGACGGCAGTCGGCGGATCAGATCACCCTGTTCGACAGCGTCGGCTTCGCGACCGAAGATTTCTCAGCGCTGCGCTATGTGCACGACAAGCTGCGCGGCAGCGAGTGCTTTGAGGAGCTGGATCTGCTGGCGGATCCCGACGAGCCACGCGACCTGTTCGGCATGCTGCTGCGCCGCCAGGCGCTGACAGCGGCCTGATCCTTTACACCGGATTGATCTCGATCAGGAAGATCGCCGTTTCCCGATCGAGATGAACAGCCACCGGCCTGTCCTGCTTTTCCAGCAGGATCGCGTCGAGCGACTTCAGGAGGTCAGCGTCATGCCGTACCTCGTCCGCCGCGATGGCAATGGTCAGCTCGCCTTGCGCCGCCAAAGTGGTTTCGCCGCTGGCAAGTATGCGCGTCACCCGGTGCGTGAACCTGCCGCGTCGGGTCATGACATTGAGATCCGAAATCACGCCACTGGTCAAAGCCGCGGTCGTCCCTACGTCACCAGGAAAGGTGTAAGGCGCTGACGAAGGCTTGAGAAGAACGGCCGCGCGGCCTTCGACGGAGAGCTGCATGCCGTCCCCCGTCAGGACACTCAAGGTCCGGTCGATGCCATCGAAGACGGAAAAGGCTCCGTCATCCGCAACCGTCGCCATGCTGATGCGCCAATCGAAATCGGAAACATTGGCACCGGGCGGAAAGACGGCGATCTCCACCGTCTCCCCCTTGCCGTTCTTCCACGGCATGCGTTTGTAGTCGGCCGATCGGAGGATCCGCATCAGCCTCAGTTCCCCAGAATACCGGGCAGCCGCAGGTCCTTCTCCTTGGCGCAGTCGAGGGCGACCTCATAACCTGCATCGGCATGACGCATGACGCCGGTGGCTGGGTCGTTCCACAGCACGCGCTCCAGGCGCCGGTCGGCATCTTCCGAACCGTCGGCACAGATCACCATGCCGGAATGCTGCGAAAAGCCCATGCCGACGCCGCCGCCGTGATGCAGCGACACCCAGGTGGCGCCGGATGCAGTGTTGAGCAGTGCGTTCAAGAGCGGCCAGTCGGACACAGCATCCGAACCGTCCTTCATCGCTTCCGTCTCGCGGTTGGGCGAGGCGACCGAGCCACTATCGAGATGGTCGCGGCCGATGACAACAGGCGCTGAGAGTTCGCCGTTGCGGACCATTTCGTTGAAGGCAAGGCCGAGCTTGTGACGGTCGCCCAGGCCCACCCAGCAAATGCGCGCCGGCAGACCCTGGAAGGCGATGCGCTCGCGGGCCATGTCGAGCCAGTTGTGCAGGTGCTTGTTGTCGGGCAGCAGTTCCTTCACCTTGGCGTCGGTCTTGTAGATATCCTCCGGATCGCCAGAGAGAGCTGCCCAACGGAAGGGGCCGATGCCGCGGCAGAACAGCGGACGGATATAGGCGGGCACGAAGCCCGGAAAGGCGAAGGCATTTTCGAGGCCCTCGTCCTTGGCGACCTGGCGGATATTGTTGCCATAGTCGAGCGTCGGCACGCCGGCATCCCAAAAGGCCACCATGGCTTCGACGTGGCTCTTCATCGAAGCGCGGGCGGCCACTTCCACGGATTTCGGATCGGTTTCGCGCGCCGCCTTGGCCTGTTCGACAGTCCAGCCAACGGGCAGGTAACCGTTGCGCGGATCATGCGCGGAGGTCTGATCCGTGACGATATCCGGGCGTGGACCGCCGGCCTTCATGCGCTCCACCAGCTCGGGAAAGATCTCAGCCGCATTGCCGAGCAGCCCGACGGATTTCGCTTCGCCTTTCGCCGTCCATTCCGCGATCATCGCCAGAGCCTCGTCGAGCGTCTTCGCCTTAGCATCGACATAACGGGTGCGCAGGCGAAAATCGATGCGGGTCTCGTCGCATTCGACGGCAAGGCAGCAGGCGCCGGCCATGACGGCTGCAAGCGGCTGGGCGCCGCCCATGCCGCCGAGCCCGCCGGTGAGGATCCACTTGCCCTTGAGGCTGCCGCCATAGTGCTGGCGGCCGGCTTCCACGAAGGTTTCATAAGTGCCCTGCACAATGCCCTGCGTGCCGATATAGATCCACGAGCCGGCGGTCATCTGGCCGTACATGGCAAGACCCTTCTTATCCAGTTCGTTGAAATGATCCCAAGTCGCCCAGTGCGGCACCAGGTTGGAGTTAGCGATGAGCACGCGCGGCGCGTCTTTGTGAGTGCGGAAGACGCCGACCGGCTTGCCGGACTGGACGAGCAGTGTTTCTTCTTCCGTCAGCGTCTTCAGGGTCGCGACGATGCGATCGAAGTCGTCCCAGGTACGGGCGGCCCGACCGATGCCGCCGTAAACCACTAGTTCATGCGGATTTTCGGCGACGTCCGGATCCAGATTGTTCATCAGCATCCGGAGGGGCGCTTCGGTCATCCAGCTTTTGGCGTTGAGCTCTGGCCCGCGAGGCGCGCGGACGTCGCGGATATTGTGGCGCGGATTGGTCATCTGGTGCCTCTTGATGAAGAAGTTGGATATCTGGGTCTATCAGTATGCGAGCGTCGGCAGCAGGCCAGCGGAAACGCTGGCGATCAGGCTGCCATCGGCTATGAGCCTGGCTGCGGCTTCAAGATCGGGCGCCAGATAGCGGTCTTCGTGCAGGGTCGGCACGACGGCACGAAGACAGGCGATGGCTATCTGCAGCTCGGTGCTGGTGGTCAGCGGCGCCCGGAATTCAATACCCTGAGCGGCCGTCATGGCCTCGATGCCGATGATGCCGAAGAGGTTGTCCGTCATCTGCAACAGCCGCCTTGCGCCGTGGCATGCCATGGAAACGTGATCTTCCTGATTGGCTGAGGTAGGTGTCGAATCCACGGATGCCGGATGCGACATCTGCTTGTTTTCGCTCATCAGCGCCGCCGAGGTCACTTCAGCGATCATCAGGCCGGAGTTCAGGCCGGGCTTCAGTGCCAGGAAAGCGGGAAGGCCGTACGAGAGAGCAGGATCGACCAGAAGAGCAATGCGACGCTGGGCAATGGCGCCGATCTCGCAGACGGCGAGAGCGATCTGGTCGGCAGCGAAGGCAACAGGCTCCGCGTGGAAATTGCCGCCGGACACGACGCTGTCGTCGGACAGGACCAGCGGGTTGTCGGTGACCGCATTGGCCTCGATCTCCAGTGTCCGGGCAACGGTGCGAAGCAGGTCGAGGCAGGCGCCATCCACTTGTGGCTGGCAACGAATGCAATAAGGGTCCTGGACCCGCTCATCACCTTCCAGATGACTCTGCCGGATGACTGAGCCTTCCAATAGGGCGCGAAGCGTGGCAGCCGTATCGATCTGGCCCTTGTGGCCGCGCAGCGTGTGAATGTCTGCCGTAAAGGGTGCGGACGAGCCCATCGCCGCGTCGGTCGACATGGCGCCGGTGATCAAGGCAGCCTGGGCGGCTCGATGAGCGCGGAACAGACCGGCCAGCGCCAGCGCGGTGGATGCCTGGGTGCCGTTGATCAGCGCCAGTCCTTCCTTGGCGGCCAGAACGACGGGTTTGAGCCCGGCGCGTGCTAGGGCTTCGCCTCCGGATAGTCTTTCGCCGGCGAAGAATGCCTCGGCTTCGCCCATCATAACCGCAGCGAGATGCGCGAGGGGGGCCAGATCGCCGGAGGCGCCGACCGAACCTTTTTCGGGAATGACCGGCGTGACGCCCTTTTCGAGCATGTTTTCCATGAGCCGCACGAGTTCCAGCCGGACGCCGGAAGCGCCCCGCCCGAGTGAGATCAGCTTCAGCGCCATGATCAGGCGCACGATGTTTTCCGGCAGGGGCGCGCCGACCCCGCAGCAATGGGACAGGATGAGATTGCGCTGCAGGGTCGCCGTATCGGCGCTGTCGATCTTGATCGAGGCGAGCTTTCCAAAGCCTGTATTGATGCCGTAGACAGGTTCGTTGCCGGCGGCAATCGCAGCGATGCGCGCCGCGGCACGCTCTATGCCTGCGTTGAAGCTCGGATCAAGCCGCACGGCGGATTTCTGCCAGTATATGGTGGCAAGATCGGAAAGCGGCACAGAGCCCGGGTGGAGAATAATGGTCATAGCGTCTCTGCTCACTTTGGATTAGGAGGCCGGCTCGCCATGCCACACCCTCTGGTGCAGCGGATTGAAGCCCATGCGGTAAACGAGTTCGGCGGGTCGTGCGACATTCCAGATGGCAAGATCGGCCCATTTTCCGGCCTCGAGCGTGCCAATTTCCGCCTGCCTGCCGAGCGCGCGGGCAGCCTCGCGCGTCACGCCTGCAAGGCATTCCTCGACCGTCATCCCGAACAGGGTGGCGCCCATATTCATGGTCAGCAGCAGTGAGGTGAGGGGGGAGGTGCCGGGATTGTTATCGGTCGCCAGAGCCATCTTCGTTCCGTGCTTGCGGAACAGCTCGATCGGCGGCTTTTTTGTTTCGCGGATGAAGTAGAAGGCGCCAGGTAGGATGACGGCGATCGTGCCGGCCCTCGCCATGGCGGCAGCGCCCGCGTCATCCGTATATTCCAGGTGGTCGGCCGAAAGAGCACCATATTCAGCGGCAAGTCTTGCGCCGCCGAGATTGGAAAGCTGGTCTGCATGAAGCTTGACGGGAAGGCCAAGGCTGCGGGCAAGGTCGAAGACCTGGCGCATTTCGTTTGGCGAAAAAGCCATGCCTTCGCAGAAGCCGTCCACTGCATCCACGAGCCCCTGTTCATGCGCCTGTTCCAGGCCAGGCAGGACCACGTCCCTGATGAAGTCGCCATTGCGGCCCTTGTAGTCCGCGGGCGTTGCATGGGCGCCGAGATAGCTGGTCGCGACGGAGACGGAGCGTTCTGCTGCCAGCAGTCGAGCGGCACGCAGCATTTTCAGCTCGTCGGCAATTGCCAGGCCATAGCCCGACTTGACTTCGACCGTCGTCACGCCTTCGGCAAGCAGCGCGTCGAGGCGGGGCAGGGTCTGGCGAACGAGTTCTGATTCCGTGGCGGCGCGAAGCTGAGTAACCGACGATACGATGCCGCCGCCGGCACGGGCAATTTCCTCATAACTCGCACCAGCGAGCCGCATTTCGAACTCCTGCGCCCGGTCGCCGGCATGGACGAGATGCGTGTGGCAATCGACGAGGCCAGGGGTGACGAGGCGTCCTTCGCAGTCGACGGGTTCGAAGCCAGCAAGTTCAGCCAGAAGACTGGATTGGGGGCCGACGTAAGCAATGCGGCCGTTGCGGGCGGCAAGCACGCCGTCTTCTATGAGGCCTAACTCTGTTGCGCCTTCGGCCATGGTCAGAAGGCGGGCGTTTTTCCAGATGCGGTCGCCTGCAGCCATCAAGGCCACTCCCGATTTGTTGCTTGTTCCCATGTGGTTTTGCCATTATGTATATACTTAATGGCTAGAAGCGCAAGTCCATTTCAGAATGCCGTAGGGAACGAGCTGATGATGACGATCTTTGCCGAACAGGTGCTGACCGCAAAGGGCTGGGTGAAAAACCTGCGCCTGTCGGTGCAGCAAGGAAAGATCGTTTCCATCCAACCGGACACGGCGCCTGCGCCTGGTGACGAGCGCCATTCGATCATCGTTCCGGCCATGGCGAACCTCCATAGCCACGCTTTTCAGCGCGGCATGGCGGGACTCGCGGAACTGAGGGGGCCGACGGCGGACAGTTTCTGGAGTTGGCGCAGCGTCATGTATCACTTCGCGTTGACCATGAACCCGGAGCAGATGGAGGCAGTGGCGGCGCAGCTTTATGTGGAGATGCTGGAAGCCGGCTTCTGCCGGGTCGGCGAATTCCACTATCTGCATCACGACAAGGACGGCCGAGCCTATGGCAACCTCGCCGAGATGGCGGAGCGAATCGTTGCGGCAAGCGACGAAACCGGTATTGAGCTGACGCTCCTTCCGGTTTTTTACGCCCATTCCGGCTTTGGCGGCACGCCGCCGATCGAGGGTCAGCGCCGCTTCATCAACGACTTGGACCAATTTGTTGTCTTGCTGGAGGCGTGTCGGAGGCTGGAGCAGGACCGTGGCTCCATGGTGGTCGGCATTGCACCGCATAGCCTGCGTGCCGTCACGCCGGAGGAACTCAACGTCCTGACTGGTCTTGATTTCGAAGGGCCGATCCACATTCATTCAGCGGAGCAGGTGAAGGAAGTCGAGGACAGCCTTGCCTGGTCCGGCCAGCGTCCGATCGAATGGCTCCTCGACCATGCGGATCTGTCGAAGCGCTGGTGCCTCATCCATGCGACGCATATGACAGAGGCGGAAGCCCTTGGCATGGCCAGAAGCGGAGCGATCGCCGGACTTTGCCCGATCACGGAAGCCAATCTGGGTGATGGTGTCTTCCCGGCGCCGAATTTCCTGGATGCCGGCGGTCGTTTTGGCGTCGGCTCGGATTCCAACGTCCTGATCGGCATCACTGATGAACTCCGGCAGCTTGAATATTCGCAGCGCCTGGGAAACCGGGCGCGTAATGTCGTGGCAGCTGCCAACGGCTCCAGCGGCCGCCGACTGTTCGAGAGTGCCTGTGAAGGCGGTGCCGCGGCGCTCGGCGTTCAAAGCGGCATTGCGGAAGGGCTCGCGGCCCATCTGGTCAGCCTGACGCCCCGCCACCCGATCGGCTTTGAAGGCGACCGCCTGCTCGACAGCTGGATTTTTGGCAACGGCGCCGACGTCGACAGCGTCTGGGTCGCAGGCAACAAGCTCGTCAAGGATGGGCGGCATATCCGCCGAGATGTCATCGCCCAGCGTTTCCGACAGGCGATGACGGAGCTGCTTGAATCATTCGCCGGCTAAGCGACTGGCAACGTAGCGATTGGGTGGCGTTGAGATGCCCAGGTTCTGGCGCAACGTCGATCCCTCATATTCTTTCCGGAACAGTCCGCGGCGGCGCAGCTCCGGCACGACAAGTTCGACGAAGTCGTCGAGGCTTGCCGGAAGCGTCGGGAACATCAGAATGAAGCCATCGGCAGCGCGTGCCTCGAACCATTCCTCCATGAAATCGGCAATCTCTTTCGGCGTTCCGGTAATGCCGTTGCCCGTGCTCTTTTCTGCATAATGCCGGATCAGGTGTCCGAGCGTGTGACCCTGACGGATGAAGTCGCCAAGCTCCTCGAACAGCGCCTTCGATCCTTTTGGCTCCTTCGGCAGACGTTCCATCGGAAAAGGTTTGTCCAGTTCAGCACCCGATAGATCCGTTTCCAGGAACTCCCCAAGCATCCAGCGGCCGACATCCGGATGAAGGTTGTCGATCAGGAAATCGACCTTGGCCTGTGCCTCTGCTTTCGTTTCGCCGACATTGACGACGATGCCGGGCATCATCTTCAGATCGTCCTGACTGCGGCCGTACTTGCCCATCCGTTCTTTGACATTGCGGTAGAAGGCGCCATTGCGCTCGATGCTGGACGCCAGGCTGAAGACGATTTCGGCGGTGCGGGCCGCAAGCTCCATGCCGGCTTCCGAGCCACCGGCCTGGGCGATCACCGGTCGGCCCTGCGGTGTCGCCGCACTGTTGAGCGGGCCGCGCACCTGAAAATGCTTGCCCTTGTGGTTCAGCGTATGCAGCTTGTCCTTGTCGTAATAGACGCCGCTCTGGCGGTCCAGCAGCAGGGCATCCGGTTCGAAGCTGTCCCACAGGCCGAAAACGACATCGAGGAACTCCTCCCCCCGTTCATACCGCAAGGCGTGTGGATCAAGGCCGGTGCGGTTGAAGTTGTAACCGGTCTCGTCGTGATCGGAAGTGACCACATTCCAGCAGGCCCGCCCGCCGCTCAAGTGGTCGATGGAGGAGAAGATGCGGGCGATGTTGTAGGGCTCGTAATAGCTGGTGGAGGCCGTGGCAACAAAACCCAGCCGGTCGGTCATGGCTGCCAAAGCTGTGATCAGCGTCAGTGGCTCGAACCGATTCATCTTTGTTGGCGAACGGGCCAAAGCATCTGCGTCGCCGATGGCGGCGGCAGGCGAATCTGCCACAAACATGAAGTCGAACTTCGCGGCTTCTGAAACCTTCGCCACATTCAGCAGATGGTCGATTTTGTTTGCCCCGTTGACGTCGCTTGCCGGGTGAAGCCAACCCGCGGGATTGAAGCCAAAGGTGTAAACGAAGGTTCCGAGTTTGAGCTTGTCGTCGCGCGCCATCTGCGTCTTCTCCTGTTCAATTCGTTTATGCTTGGGAAGGGGTGAAGCGAGCCATCAATGCGTGGCTCTGGCCGGGATAGGTTAGGCGCACATGGGTAACCGACTGGTCTAGGCGCCAAGTCTGCCGTTCCACGACCAGAACCGGCGTTCCTGGAGCCAGGTGCAGATGGCGGGCTGCCACCTCATTGGCGCCCAATGCGGCGATGCGATGCTCAGCAGCACTCCAGGGAACATGACCAAGGAGCCAGGGGCCAGGCGGAAGGTCTTCGAACTGCTCGCTTTCGGCCTCGGGCACAACCGCCAGGTTGATCAACCGCTCCTCAAGGCAAAACGGTGCTTCACCAGCAAAATGAAGGCAGGTGACGGAAACGATCTTCTGTTTCGGCAAGAGATCTAGCGTCAGCCGCTCATCCTTGTCGGGTGTGCGCAGGCTGCGCTGGAAGATGCGATGGGAATAGGGGCGGTCGAGCGCCTTGACCTCTTCGCGGATGTCGTAGATTTCCAGAATGGCGCTTTGCGCTTTCTGGGGCAGGACGACGCTGCCAATCTTGCGGCGGCGTTGCACCAGGCCCGCCCGCGCCAATTGGGTTAGCACCTTGTTGACGGTCATCCGGGAGCAGCCGTATTGCTCCGCCAGAAGCTGTTCGGAGGGCACTTTGTGGCCCGGTGGCCAGCGCCCGGTCAAGATGTTCTGCTCGATATCGCCGAGGATGCGCTGGTGAAGCGACAGGACCGGTGCGGTATCGGCATTGGTTTCGGCCATGATCGCTTGCCGCTCCGCCCGCTACGCCAGCATGCTGGCGCCGCGGTCCAGATAAGTATCCAGGAACTGGTCGAGGCGCGGGTGACGCGGCTTGGCGAAAACCTCGGCGGGCGGCCCGGAAAAGAGCAGTCGGCCATGGTCGAGGAAGCTGATCTGGTTTGCCACCGTCGCGGCAAAGCCGATCTCATGGGTAACCACCACCATGGTCATCCCCTCGTCGGCAAGGTCGCGCATGACCTTCAGCACTTCGCCGGTCAGTTCCGGGTCAAGCGCAGAAGTGGCCTCGTCGAACAGCATGATCTTCGGTTCGAGGGCGAGCGCACGGGCGATGGCGACCCGCTGCTGCTGGCCGCCGGACAGCTGCGATGGATAATGGCCGGCGCGATTTTCCAAGCCGACCTTACGGAGCTGAGCCATCGCCTTTTCGTCGGCGTCCGCCTTCGGCATCTTGCGGACGATCTTCAAAGCTTCGCTGACATTGCCAAGCGCCGTCATGTGCGGCCAAAGGTTGAACTGCTGGAAGACCATGCCGGTCTGTGCACGGACAGCCCGGATCTGTCCCGGCGGCAGACGTTCCCGCTTGCCACTTGGTGTTTCGAAGAAGCCCAGCGCCTCACCATTGATGGTGATCATGCCGCTCGTGGATTCCTCAAGAAAGGCGAGGCAGCGCAGCAGCGTGCTTTTACCGGAACCGGAAGGACCGATCAGGCATGAAACCTTGCCTTGCGGAATTTCCAGGTTGATATCCTGCAGAACGGTCGCGTTTCCGAACCGCTTGACCAGGTTTTGAATGGTGATGGCGGATAGGGTCATGCTTTCGAAAACCTCAAGCGGGAAAGGCGATATTCAGCAAGCCTGCCAATCCGGTCGGTCAGCTCGACTAGCACCCAATAAACCACGGCAAGGATGAAGATGGCTTCCAGATAGGCATATTGCTGCGAGCCGATGGCGCTGACGGTTGCCGTCAGTTCCGGCACGGTGATGATCGACAAAACGGCGGATTCCTTCAGCAGGATCACCGAAAGGTTGACCGCCGGCGGCAGCACGATCACTGCCATTTCGGGGATCTGGATGCGTCGGATTGTCTGCAGGCGGGTCATGCCGAGGCAGCCTGCCGCTTCCACATGACCTGCCGGCACGGCACCGAATCCGGCGCGGAAAATCTCGCTGTAACAGGCGGCACTATAGACCATCAGGCCGATCAGGCCACAGGGGATCGGATCCAGCATCAGGCCGACGAAGGGGCCTCCATAGTAGAGGAGGAAGATCTGAATGAGAAAAGGCGTGCCACGCAGCACTTCGACGATCGAACCCAGAACGGCGTTCGTCACGAATCCCCCAAAGCGGCGCGCCGTCGCCACGAGAAAGCCGAGGACGACACCGCCGGCAATACCGGCAACCCACAGAAGAATGGTAACAAGTAGCCCGTTAGCAAGCTCAGGCAGTTTCTCGATGATGACTTCAGGATTGAAGATCATATGGAGGTCCTCGCGAGCCTTCGCTCTGCATAGCGGCCGATCAGCGCAATCACCGAGCAGATCACGAGGTAGATAAGACCGGCACTGAGGAAGATCGGGATCGGCAGATAGGTGCTAGATGCGAGATCCTGTGCCATCTTGGTCAGTTCGATGATGCCGACGACCGACACAAGCGATGACGATTTGAGGATCATGATCGCTTCGTTGACCAGCGCCGGCAGCGTCAACCTCAGGGCGATCGGAACGCGGATGCGAAAAAAGGTCTGCCGGGGGCTGAGCCCGGTCACTTCGGCCGCCTCGATCAGTCCCTTCGGAACGCTGGCAAAGCCGCCGCGCAGGTTCTCGGCCTGGTAGGCTGCCGTGCAGAGAGATAGGCCGACGATTGCCGCGACAATGCTCGGGACATTCAGGCCGATGGCCGGCAGCAGCGTATAGATCAGCAGAAGCTGGACGAGCAGCGGTACGCCCCGAAAGAAGCTTACGAACACTCTTGCTGGAGCAGAATAGATGGCCTTGCCGGAAAGGTTCGCGGCCGAAAGCAGAATCGCGATCACGAAACCGATCGCAATCGAGACCAGGCTGATACCGATGGTCGAAACCGCGGCCTGAAGAAGAAGCGTAAAAATTTTAAACGTCATCTGTCGTCACGTCTCGTCCGCGCGGATGCGGCAGGCGGATGGAGCAAATGGGAGGAGGGGCGGAACGCGTCTGTCGAACCCCGCCCATCAGCACGATACCAGATACTGGCTTAGAAGGTAGGTTCCTTGACTTCGTCCGGCGTATCGAAGGTCGTGCCGAACCACTTCTCCTGCATCTTCGCCAGGCGACCGTCCTTCTTCATCTTGATCACTTCGGAATTGACATAATCGACGAGGCTGGCGCTATCGGCGTCCTTCTTGCCGATAAAGCCGAAATAGGACTTCTTTCCGAAGGCTGGCGTTACAACCTCGAAGGCACCTTTCCGCTGCTTGGCAACGAAAGCGATATTGGGCAGCGAATTGGCGACGGCAACGATGCGGCCGGCCGCAAGATCTGCATAGGCGTCGTTGAAGGACACGTATTCGCGCGCCGTGACCTTAGTCGGAAGTGTTGCCGAATATTCCTGAAGCTGCGCGAACTGCGAGGTGGCCTTGCCCGAGCCGACTGCCTTGCCGGCAATGTCTTCAGGCTTGGTGATCGAAGTGTCGCCTGCCTTCTTAAGAATGGCTACGGTCGCTTCTGCGATCGGCGCGGTCATCTTGAAGCGTTCGAGGCGTGCCTTGGTAATAGTGGCCGGGCCTGCAACGAAATCGAACTTGCCGGCTTCCAGTGCCGGGAAGACGCCGTCCCAGGGCAGTTCGACCCATTCGATCTTGACGCCGAGATCCTTGCCGAGCTCAGCGAAGAAGTCGACGTTGAGGCCCGTGTGCTCTCCGGCATCGATGAAGTCGAAGGGTGCGAAAGCTGTTTCGGTGCCGACCTTCATCACGCCGGCGGCCTTGATACGAGCAAGCGCGTCATCCGCGGCATGGGCCGAAAATGCGGTGCCGATCAAAAGAGCAGCGCTAACGGCGGCCTTGAGGAAATGTCTCTTGAGCATTGGTGATTTCTCCGCTTGTTGTTGTTCCGCCTGTCGGCTGTTCCCGTCGTTTCCGTGTTCGTTTGAGCCGCCACGGTATTGACTATACAAATAGACAGAGCTTTTCGGAGAGAGTCAACGCAGTTTATATGCACTGCAAGAGCGGTCTTGGGAGGCGAGCATCGATGAAATTCAGCGAAGCGTCAATGCGTCCTTGAGCCCCATTCCCTGCTTGATCTGCAGGTCAAGGTCCGCCTCGATGTGGTTTATGTGGTGGATCATCAGCTCCGCAGCACGCTTCTCGTCGCCCTGCTCGACGGCATCCAGAATGGCCGAATGCTCGGAATGGCCGCAGCTGGATGTGCCGGAGCGCCCATACAATGCGATGACCAGCGATGACCTGGCAACGAGTTCTTCCATGAAGCGCTGCAGGATGGCATTGCCCGCCACCGCGGCCAGCATCAGGTGAAAATCTCCGGAGGCTTTGATCTCGGCGCGGCGGGCTGCCGGACCCCGTTCGTTCATATGGCGCTGCTCCTCGCCGAGCTGGCGGCGGAACTGCTGGATGTCAGCTGGAGTAACGTGGGCCAGGACGCCGGCCATGATGCCTTGCTCGATCAACCGGCGCGAGGCGAAGACCTGCCGAGCTTCTTCCGGTGACGGGTGGGAAACAAAGGCGCCGCGATTTCGCTCCGTTCTTACGAGACCCTCAAAGGCCAGCATCTGCAGCGCGGCGCGCACCACCGTCCGGCTGACGTCGAAGAGAGAGCCGACTTCGGCCTCGGAGAGTTTCGTGCCGGGCGCAAGGCGACGATCGATGATCGCGTTGCGGAGCGCTTCGCGTATAGCCAAGGAGCGGTCTTCTGAGGCCGTTTCAGGGGGAATTATTTTCTCGCTGATATTCATCACTGCATCCTGTTGGGTCTTTGTAACTCGATCAGCCAACCAGTGCCAAGCAGCTTGTTTTCGATCTCAAGCAAGATTGCATACAATTTCGCCACTGATCGAAATCGGTCGCCTTCATTTTGCGCATATTGCGCAAGTTGAGAAAGGGTCGCGTCCCAAGCCCTTGGGAAAGCAATAGCTGTAGGAATTGGCACGGCGAATGCATCTTGTTGAGAGATAGGAGCGCCGAATGCATAAAGCTGCCGAAATCGATATCGTATCTGTGTCCAAGGTATACGGATCAACGACTGCGGTTGATACGATCAGCCTGAAGATCCCGGGCGGCACCTATTGCTGCCTTTTGGGTCCGTCCGGTTGCGGCAAGACCTCGACGCTGAGGATGATTGCCGGCCACGAAAGCATTTCATCCGGCGACGTTCGGCTCGGAAATGTCGTTGTTACGGATTTCCCGCCTGCGCGCCGCGGGACGGCGATGATGTTCCAATCCTACGCGCTGTTTCCGCATCTGGATCTCGTCGACAACGTCGCTTTTTCGCTGAAGATGAAGGGTATCGATAAGGATGCCCGTCGCGCCAAGGCCATGGACATGCTGCGGCTGATGCAGCTGGAAGCCTATGCGACGCGCCGGCCGGCCCAGCTTTCCGGCGGCCAGCAGCAGCGCGTGGCGCTTGCCCGTGCGCTGATCACCGATCCAGAGGCGCTGCTGCTCGATGAGCCGCTTTCGGCGCTTGATCCGTTTCTTAAGATCCGAATGCGCGCGGAACTGAAGAAGCTGCAGACCTCGCTCGGCATCACCTTTGTGCATGTGACCCATAGCCAGGAAGAGGCGATGGCCTTGGCGGATATCATCGTCATCATGAACGACGGCCGCATTGAACAGGCGGCGCACCCGCGGGTCGTGTTTGAAAAGCCGGCGACCGCTTTCGTCGCCAGATTCATGGGCGATCACAACGTCATCTCGGGGCGCGTGACCAAGAGCCAGGGTGGGGAAATGATGCTCTCCGTACCGGCCGGCGCCGATTTTGTGGCAACGGGCGACAATGGCGAATTGACTGATACGGCCGATATCGCCATCCGCACCGATCACGTCCGCATCGGCCCTCCTTCGGAAAAGGGCCTGGGATTCACCGGCTCGGTGACGAACGTCGAATATCGCGGCTCTTCGGTGAAGCTCTCGGTCAACGGCGCCGGCATCGAGGACTTTACAGCAATCATCACGGACAAGGACTTTTTCGCCAACCCGGTGAAGGTCGGAGAAGCGATACAGCTGTCCTGGGGCCGCGAGGACGCGATCGTCCTCGGTCGCCTCAAGCACTAGCCACCGCCCAACAAAAAACTTAACAGAGGAGAACAGGCAATGACTGAGACCAAGAAGACATCCAAGGGTATTTCGCGACGCGCGCTGCTGAAGACGGCTTCTGCCGCGGCCGGTCTTGCCGCCGGCTCCGGTGCCATCACCGGCTTCCCGACTATCTGGGCGCAGAGCAAGATCACCATCCGCCAGTTCGGCACCGGCGTCTCAAACCTCAATGCGATCGCCGAAAAGTGCAAGGCCGACCTCGGCATCACGCTCGAAATGACCGCAACCGATTCGGATGCCGCCGCCCAGCGCGCCGTCACCCAACCGAATTCCTACGACATTGCCGATATCGAATACTGGATCCTGAAGAAGGTCTATCCGGCCGGCGTCATCCAGCCCATGGATGTCAAGAAGCTGAAATATTACGACAAGGTCGTGCCGCTCTTCAAGAACGGCAAGCTGAAGCCGGACAGCGTGATCGCGCAGGGTACTGCGCCGCACACGGTCGGGTTCGTCGAAAAGGCGAGTGACAAGAAATTCGCCAAGGAAGAAACCCAGTGGTTCACGATGATGCCGACGATCTACAATGCCGATACGCTCGGCATTCGTCCTGACCTGGTCGGTCGCGAGATCTCGACCTGGGCCGACATCATGGACCCGAAGTTCAAGGGCAAGACGTCGATCCTCAACATTCCGTCGATCGGCATCATGGATGCGGCGATGATCATGGAAGCCATGGGCAACATGAAGTATGCCGACAAGGGCAACATGACCAAGGCGGAAATCGACAAGACCATCGACTTCCTGATCAAGGCCAAGCAGGCCGGTCAGTTCCGCGCCTTCTGGAAGTCCTTCGACGAAAGCGTCAACCTGATGTCGTCCGGCGAAGTGGTCATCCAGTCCATGTGGTCGCCGGCCGTTGCCGCCGTGCGTTCCCAGGGTATCGCCTGCAAATACCAGCCGCTCAAGGAAGGCTACCGTTCGTGGGGCGGCGGTCTCGGCCTCGCGTCGCATCTCAAGGGCGCGCAGCTCGATGCGGCCTATGAATACATCAACTGGTACACGTCCGGCTGGGTCGGCGCCTACCTGAACCGCCAGGGTTACTATTCGGCGGCCATGGACACCGCCAAGGAACATATGTCCGCCGACGAGTGGGGCTACTGGATCGAAGGCAAGCCGGCCCAGGGCGACATCGTCGCTCCGGATGGCAAGGTCATGGAAAAGGCCGGCGCCGTACGCGACGGCGGTTCGTTCGAAGAACGCATGGGCCATGTCGCATGCTGGAACTCGGTCATGGACGAGGACCGCTACATGGTGCGCCGCTGGAACGAGTTCATCGCCGCTTAACGCAGGCTTAACCCCTGCCAAACGCTTTCATGCTCTCCGCCGTCGTCCTCGGGCTTGACCCGAGGATCCATGCCGCGGGCGGCGGCTCAATGGGTTAAGGCAGACGGCCAACCAACGTGGATCCTCGGGTCAAGCCCGAGGATGACGACCGGGTGGGGGGAAAGTATTTCCCTCACCCTCGAACCTCGGGAACGTACAAGATGGCGACGATCACATCCTCGGAACCGGTCAAGGGCCAAGCCATCAAGGCGAAGAGATTTCATCTCTTGCCGGCTTCCATCTCCTATCTGCAGGCGACGCCGCTGACATTGATCCTCGGCGGCTTCCTGCTTCTGCCGGTCCTGATGATCACCGTCGTCAGCTTCTGGGATTATGATTTTGCCCAGATGTATCCTGATTTCGTCACTTTCAACTACACCGAAACGCTCGGCTCGTGGGTGACTTGGAAGACCTATCTGAACACGCTGAAATACGCCTTCATGGTATGGGTGATCACCCTGTTCGTCGGTTTCTGGGTCGCCTATTTCCTGGCCTTCCATATCCGCACCAGTGCCATGCAGATGGTGCTGTTTCTCGTCTGCACCGTGCCTTTCCTGACGTCGAATATCATCCGGATGATCTCATGGATCCCGGTTCTGGGCCGTAATGGTCTGGTCAACTCGACGCTGATCAGTTCCCGCCTGATTTCCGAACCGATTGAATGGCTGCTCTATTCGGACTTTGCGGTCGTGCTGGCTATGGTGCATCTCTACACGCTCTTCATGGTCACACCGATCTTCAACACGCTCATGCGCGTTGACAAGTCGCTGGTCGAAGCCGCCCGTGACGCCGGCGCATCGAGCTGGCAGATCCTCACCAACGTCATCCTGCCGCTCGCTAAGCCGGGGATGGCGATCGGCACGATCTTCGTCGTCACACTGGTGATGGCGGATTTCTCGACCGTGCAAGTCATGTCTGGCGGACAGAGCGCCTCGGTGGCGCTGATGATGAAGAACCAGATGTCGCTGCTGCAATATCCGGCTGCCGCTGCCAACGCCGTCGTGTTGCTCGTCCTCGTCCTTTTGATGGTCGCCGGCATCCTGCGCATCGTCGACATTCGTAAGGAGCTTTGACATGCATAGTGACAAGCGCGGCCGCGAATTCTACATCCTGGCGATCTTCTTCGCGATCTTCGTGCTCTTCCTTTATGGCCCGCTTTCGGCCGTCCTGATCCTTTCGTTCCAGGGGCCGAACGGCGGATTGACCTTCCCGCTCAATGGCGTGTCGCTGCGTTGGTTTGCAAACCTGTTCGAAACCCAGGCAGTCGGCGATTTTGGTGGCTCGTTCCGCCGCTCGGCCATTTTAGGGATCATGGTCATGCTGGTAACCGTCGTCGTGTCGCTGCTGGCCGGGCTCGCATTTCGCCGCCGCTTCATCGGCGCAACGCCGCTTTTCTATCTCGCCGTCGCAAGTCTCGTCGTGCCGTCGATCATTATCTCCCTCGGCATCGGGGTCGTGTTTCAGCAATTGGGCTTCCAGCCGAACTGGTACACGTCCGCCTTCGGCGCGCATCTCACCTGGACGCTGCCCTTCGGCGTGTTGATCATGTTTGCCGTCTTTAACCGTTTCTCCCCAGCCTATGAGGAGGCCGCGCGAGATCTTGGTGCCAGTTCCTGGCAGACTTTTGCCCATGTCGTGCTGCCGATGATCGCGCCAAGCCTGATCGGCGTCGGCCTGTTCGGCTTCACGCTGTCCTATGATGAATTTGCCCGCACATTGATGACAGCGGGATCCTTCAATACCCTTCCGCTCGAAATCTATGGCATGACCACCAATGTCACGACGCCGGTGCTTTATGCGCTCGGTACGGTGACGACGGTGTTTTCCTTCCTCGTCATTGCCGGAACGCTCGGGCTCATCGTCCATCTCAATCGCCGCCGTCTGCGGCCGTGAAGCAATCCATGCGCATTCTTGTCGTCAATCCAAACACCACCGCCAGCATGACTGCGACGATTGCCGAGTCGGCGTCGCGTGCGGCCCATTCCAGCACGGAGATCATCCCAGTAACGTCGGCGATGGGACCGGTTTCCATCGAAGGATATTATGACGAGGCATTTGCCGTACCCGGCCTGCTTGCGGAAATCGCAAAGGGTGAGAAAGCCGGCGTAGACGCTGCAATCATTGCCTGCTTCGACGATACCGGACTGGATGCGGCCCGCGTGCTTGCGGATATACCGGTGATCGGCATCTGCGAGGCGGCGCTCGCGACGACAGCCTTCATTGCCCAGCGCTTCACCGTCGTCACGACTATGGAGCGTTCACGCCTGCCGCTCGAACATCTGGTTTACCGCTATGGCATGGCGGGCCGCTGCAAGGTGCGAGCTGCCGATATTCCCGTTCTGTCGCTGGAGGATCCTGCTTCCAACGCGGGCGAGCGTCTGCGGGCGGAAATATCCATCGCTCTCCAGGAGGATCGAGCCGAAGCCATCATTTTGGGCTGTGCCGGCATGGCAGATCTGACCGCCGAGCTTCGGGCCGAATTCGGCGTGCCCGTCGTCGACGGCGTCGCCGCGGCAGTTAAACAGGCCGAGGCGCTGGTGGCGCTGGGCCTCTCCACGGCCAAGCGGGGCGCCTATGCGTCTCCGGTGTCGAAGCCGTATAGCGGTCTGCTCGAAGCGTTTGCACCTGACACCTTGCGGGCTTCATGACCGTGCTCCCAAGAATCCGGTCACTGACGCTTGACGAGGTTCAGGTCCTGCTCGATTGGGCCGAAGCTGAGGGGTGGAATCCGGGCCTGACCGATGCCGCCGCCTTTCGTGCCGCCGATCCGGCAGGGTTTATCGGCTGCTTCGTCGGCGACCGGATGACGGCCGGGATTTCGGCGGTGCGCTACGGAAGCGCGTTCGGCTTTATCGGCCTTTACATTGCTCATCCTGATTTCCGCGGCAAAGGCTATGGCCGCATGGTCTGGGATGCTGCGACGGCTCATCTCGAGGGCCGAACCATTGGGTTGGATGGCGTGCCGGAACAGCAAGCTAACTACAGCAAGATAGGGTTTGAGGCGGCCTATGAGACGGGCAGATGGAGCGGAACACTGGCTGTCCCCGCGCCTGCCGAGGTTCAGACCGCGAATGTCGACATGCTTGCCGCTCTTCTCGCCTATGAGCGGGAGGCGTTTCCCGCGGAGCGTATCGCCTTCCTCACCGAGTGGCTGCAGCCGCCGCGCGTCGCCAAGGTGCTCATTCGAAACGGGCGGGCCGAAGGGTATGCCGTTTGCCGGCAGTGCCATTACGGCTGGAAGATAGGCCCGCTCTTTGCCGCGACGGCAGCCGATGCGGAACTGCTTTTACGAGCCTGTGCGGCGGAAGCGAAACAAGCGCCTCTGCAGATCGACGTGCCCGACATGCAGCGGGATTTTGTCGAGCGGCTACAGGGGCTCGGTTTTACCAAGGGCTTCATGACCGCACGCATGTATCGCGGGCGCCGTCCAGAGGCGCCCATGAACCGGGTCTTCGGGATCACGACATTGGAACTGGGCTGAGCGTCGGCTCACCCGTCTTGCCATTCGCTCGGATCGCATCATGCCAGGCGCGCCTATAGGCCGAAACATCCTGCGCCAGGCCGTCAATCTGCGTGCCCGCCTGCGGGAGAGCATGCGGCGCCGCAAGCAGAGCCGCGCCTTGCGCCGTTCCCGTGGAACCGGGCAGAGCCAGAACCGGGCGCCCCAGCAGGGAGCGGAGCGCCTTCAGGTAAACGGTATTGCTGGAAAATGGCCCTTCCACCAGGGTTGGTCCCTTAGCGCCGACAAGGTCGAGGCAGGTCTCCGTCATCAGCGCGAGATAAAGGCATGCGGTGGCCCACCGTTGCTGGGCATCTGCGCCCGCAGCATTGAGCCAGGTGCAATGTTGACCCTGAAACGGCCCGGACCCTTCGGCGATATTCGGAAGCAGCATCATATGCCTTTCGACAACTGCGGGAACTGACCCAAGCGCCTCTTCGATAGACAGCGGGCCGAGTTCCGCCGCGAGCAATTCGAATTCCCGGCCGCCCATGAATCGAGCCGAAGGGACGGGCCGGCTGTAGGCATCGACATTGGCGAGCGTGTCGCGGGCTGGATCCAGGTGATCGAGATTGCCGCCGACCGCGAAATTGACGACCCATGTGCCGGTCGAGACAACAGAAAAGGGCGGCTGTCTGCCCATGACATGGGCAAGCAGCGAAGCGTTGGAGTCATGAATTCCGCAATGCACCGGCACGGGCTTCGTCAAGCCGATGCGGCTTGCGATCTCCGGCAGGACCGGACCTAGCGCATCGAAGGCGGAGCGGACCGGGGCCATCATGCCGCGAATGCCGAGCGTGTCGATAAGCGAAGAATAGCGGTTCTCGCGCGGGTTCCACAGGTCGGTATGGCATCCAAGCGAGGTGACCTCATTGGCTGCAACGCCAGTCAGGCGATAAGCCCAGTATTGCGGATAGGTGAGGATGATTCGAACGCGGGCGAATTCCTCGGGAAAGACCGTCTTCTGGTAGAAGATCTGTGCCCCGATATTCAGGCCGCCGGACAGGCTTGGCGAAAAGGTTTCGGAAAACGGCGGACGAAGCACCTGATATGCCTCTTCCACGTCCTGCGAATAATGATGCTCGTAGTCCAGGACCGGCAGCGCGAGCTCGCCCTCGCCATCCAGCAAGACGGCAGATGCGCCATGCGTGGTGATGGAAATGGCATCGTAGCCCGGCTCTTGCAGCAGATCAGCCAGCGCACTGAGCGTAAACGACCACAGGGCTTCGATATCGTAGTGGGGATAGGGAGGCCCGGCCGAGACACGGTTCCCGATGCGCTTTCCGCCGATCTCCTCGCCGGTCGTGCAATCCAGCACCACGACCTTGGCATTGGTTTTGCCAATGTCGAGCACGGCAACCCTCCGGCACTCGGTCATGGCAGATGAAACACCGTGACGAGATCGCTCTGAATAGGCGAATTGTCCGGATTGCTTTCCATGATATCGGCCATATGCGCCCACCATTTCTTCATTACAGGATGATCCGGCAGGCTTGCCATCGTGTGATCCGTCGGCCGTTTCAGAACCCCGAACAGGGTGTTGGTTTCGCGGTCGAGATGGATCGAATAGTCGCTGACGCCCGCCTCATGCAGCAGCTCGACGAGTTCGGGCCAGATCTCGTCATGGCGCCTGCGATATTCGGCTTCCATTCCGGGATGAAGCTTCATCTTGAAAGCGTGCTTTTCCATTGCCTTGTTCATGCTCTCGGGCCCATCTCCTTGATGCGGCGGCCGATGATGGGCACCGCAATCGTGATGATCAGCAAGAGCCCGACGAAGATCGACATGACAATGCCGGGAACATTGAGGAGGCCGAGCCCGAATGTCACGAGACCCATGACGAAGGCGGCGATCACGACGCCGGCGATGGTTCCCGCACCGCCAAGGATGGAGATGCCGCCAAGCACAACCATGGTCACCACTTCCAGTTCCCAGCCTTGGGCGATCGAGGGTCGCGTGGAGCCGAGCCGCGAGGTAAGGCAGACGGCGGCGATGCCGGACATCAGCCCGGTTAAAAGGAAGAGGATGAATTTCACCCGTTCGACCGGAATGCCGGAGAAGCGCGCGGCAAATTCATTGTTGCCGATGACATAGACCTGGCGGCCGAAATTCGTGGCGTGCAGGAGGATGCCGAAAAGCACGGCGAGCACGACAAACAGGGCGAATTCAAAAGAAAAGACCCAGGCGACATAGCCCTGCCCGAAATAGGCAAAGCTTTCGGGGTATTTTCCATAGGCCTTGTCGCCCAGCACGATATAGGAAATGCCGCGAAACAGGCTCATCGTGCCGATTGTCACGACGATCGATGGCAGTTTCAGGCCCGAAACGAGCAGTCCGTTGATGGCTCCGCAGAGGAGACCCACACCGAGACCTACTGCGACAAGACCTGGCGTTCCAATGCCCATTTGCGCCGCAGCGCCCATGGCCGTCGAGGCCAGCGCGATAATGGCTGCAACCGAGAGGTCAATCTCGCCGGCGATGACTAGCAAAGCCATGGCAAAGGCGATCATGGCCTTTTCGGTGAAGTTGAAGGTCGCGTCCGACAGGTTCCAGGCATTGAGGAAATAAGGCGAGGCAAGCGAATTGAAGATGAAGATCAGGATCGCGACGCCGAACAACAGCACTTCCCAACTCGCCAAGGTTCTGGAAGCCTTGGTCCCCAGCCGATCCGGTATGGGTCGTCTGGACGAAACCATGTCGCTCATGCGGAAACCTCCTTCGCGCCGCGGTCACGCAGGATGATGCGACCTGCCTTTTTCTCGGCCCGGGCGTTGAAAACGACAGCGAGCACGATGACGATCCCGGATATCGCCATTTGGGCGAAAGGCGAGATGCCGATGACCGGCAGGGCATTCTTGATGACGCCTAGAAACAGGGATCCGAGTACCGCGCCGGCCACCGTGCCGATGCCCCCGGCAATTGAAATGCCGCCGATGACGCAGGCAGCCACAGTGTCCAGCTCGGAGCCGATGGCAATATCGACATAGGCGACTGCATAGCGCGACACCCAAAGGTAACCACAAAGGCCTGCCAGAGCACCCGACAGGACAAAGGCGACGAACCGCGTCCAGCCGATATTGATACCGGCATAGATCGCCGCGGTCGGATTGCCGCCCGAGGCATAGGTCGCCCGGCCGAACGGCAGGCGCGTCAGGACGAACCACGCGCCGATGACGATCAGGATGGCGATCCAGGCGAGGATCGGCAATCCGGCCACCGGCATGCGGGGAATGTTGAGGAAGGAGGGGGCCATCTGGTGGGCATTGACCCAGGCGCCGCCCGACAGCACGAAGGCCATGCCGCGATAGATGGTCAGCGTGCCGAGCGTGACGACGATGGGCGGGATCTGCAGCGCCCAAACAAGGAAACCGTTGATGGCGCCGAGAAGAGCCCCGATACCCGGCGCCATGAGGATCAGCAGCGCCAGCGGCAGGTCCGGATAGGCCGCATTTGTCATGGCCACCGCCATGCCGGTGAAGGAAAGATTGGCCGCAACCGAGAGGTCGATCGATTTGGTCAGGATCACCGTCATCTGGCCGAGCGCCAGGATGATCAGGATGGATGTGTCGTTGAAGATGTTTGCAAGGTTTGCCGGAGAAGCAAAACCCGGCGCCCTTGTCGAGAAGCCTGATACCATGATGACAATAATGACGAGCAGCAGGATCTCGCGGTTTTTCAGCAGTCGAGCCATGGCCAGTCCTCATATATTTCCGGTTGCGGCACGGACAAGCGCTTCGGCACTCAATTGCTCACGCTCGAACAGGCCTGCAGACAATCCCTCGCGCATCACCATCACCCGATCCGACATGCCGAGGATTTCAGGAAGCTCGGAAGAGACCATGATGATCGACAATCCTTCCGACGCCAGTTCGCTGATGAAGCCGTGCACGGCAGCCTTCGAGCCGATATCGATGCCCTTGGTCGGTTCATCCAGAATGATCACCTTTGGCCGGGTCGCCAGCCATTTGCCGATCACGACCTTTTGCTGATTGCCTCCCGACAGGGTGCCGACGGGCACGGAGAGTGCTGCGGCCCGCAGATCGAGCCGCTCGGCATAGGTTCGGGCCAGCGCCAGTTCGTTCGCGGCGCTGAGAAAACCGGAGCGCGAGGTGCGCGACAGAGAGGGGAGCGACATGTTCTGGAAGATCGGCATGGGGAGCGCGAGCCCGTGACGCCCACGTTCTTCCGGCACATAAACGATGCCGGCGCGGATCGCGTCGCTGGAGGAGCGGATAGCGAGCGTCTTCCCTTCCAGCGCAAGGCGGCCGGAAGAGGGACGGGTGACACCGAACAGAGATTGGCAGAGTTCGGAGCGCCCGGCACCGATCAAGCCGTAGAGGCCGAGGATCTCGCCCTGGCGAAGCTCGAAGGATATGTCGTGAAATTCTGTCGGGTGACTGTAGCCTTGCACAGATAGAACCGGCGCGCCTATACGCGCTGCGACCTTGGGGAAGACATCCTTGACGTCGCGGCCGACCATCATCCGGACGATCAGATCCTGGGGCGTTTCCTTCAAACGTCCGTGGCCGACAGCGCGGCCGTCGCGGAAAACGACGAAGTTTTCGGCAATCTCATAAACCTCGTCGAACTTGTGGCTGATGAAGAGTATCGCCTTGCCCTGCCGCTTGAGGCCCTCGATGATGCGGAAAAGGTCGTCGATTTCCTTTCGTGACAGTGCGGCCGTCGGCTCGTCCATGATGACGATGCGCGCTTCGACCGACAGTGCCCTTGCGATCGCGACAAGATGCCGTTGCGCGATCGACAGGTCGCGCAGCCGGATGGTGGGATCGATTTCGGTTTCCAGCGCCGCCAGCAAGGTCTTGGCGCGGCTGTTGATCTGCCGCCAGTCTATCATTCCGAAACGCGTGCGGGGCGCGTGGCCGAGGAAGATGTTTTCCGCTACCGTCAGCTCGTCAAAAAGCACCGTCTCCTGATGGATCGCCGTGACGCCTGCATCGATCGCCGCCTGGGCGCTTGCAAAAGCGACAGGCTCGCCGTCGATCAGGATCTCGCCCTCATTGGGACGATAGATGCCGGTCAGAATCTTGACGAGCGTAGACTTGCCAGCGCCGTTTTCGCCAATCAGCGCCGTCACCTGGCCGGCGAACAGCTGGATGGACACCGAATCCAATGCCTTCACGCCTGGGAAAATCTGGCTGATGCCACGCATTTCCAGGACAGGCGTTTCCGCTTCAGGCAGCGGCAGGTCATTTGCCATCTCGACAGCACTCATCATCGTCAGCCATTGCTTTGGATAAAGGCCCGGCGGCCATTCGCGACCGCCGGCGGGAGGAACCCGTGAAAGATCAGAAGATCTTCGAGAATTGGTCGATATTCTTTGCGTCGTAGACGAAGGGATCTGCCATGGCCGCTTCGCCATTGTCGCCAATCTTGATGGAGCCCATACGGCCGGCCTTGACCTCGGAGCCGGGCTTGCCGTCCGCATCACCCTTGACGAGGTGATAGGCGATCTGGGTCGCAGAATATCCCAGATCGATCGGGTTCCAGATGGCGAATTCCTTCGTCGCACCCGACTTGATGGCACCGGCCATTTCGGATGGCAGGCCGAGGCCCGTCACATAAACCTGGCCGATCTTGCCGGCATCCTTGACCGCCTGCGAGGCTGCGAGCACACCGACCGTGGTCGGAGCGACGATGACCTTGACGTTCGGCTGCGAGGTCAGAAGGCCCTGGGCTTCGCGGTAGGATTTGTCGGCGAGGTCGTCGCCGTAAACGGTCGTGGCGAGGTTGAGGCCCGGAAAATCCTTCAGCTGCTTCTTCATCTCGGCAATCCAGGTGTTCTGGTTGGTCGAGGTCGTGGTCGCTGACAGGATGGCAAAGTCGCCCTTGCCGCCTTCCAGGTGGCCCTTGGCAAGCGTCAGGCACATCTTGCCGATTAGCTCGTTGGAAGACGGGTTGAGGTGCATGATACGCCCTTCAGGCGCGACGCCGGAATCCCAGGAAATCACCTTGATGCCGCGTTGTGCGGCCTTCTTCAAAGCCGGAATAACGGCATCGGGATCATTGGCGGAAATGGCGATCGCATCGACGCCCTGGGCGATCAGTGAATTGATCACTTCGATCTGACCTTCCGCCGTGGTGGTCGTCGGGCCGGTATAGATAATCTCGACGCCGCCCAATTCCTTGGCCGCTTCCTGAGCGCCCTTGTTGGCGGCTTCGAAAAAGCCGTTGCCCAGCGATTTGACCACGAGGGCAATCTTCATATCGGCCGCGCTGGCAGCCGTCGTCATCGTGGCGAAGGCAAGCGCGACGCCGATCGCCAATTTCTTTGCAAGTTTCATGTTCCATCCTCCCAGTTGATAAGTTCGTCTTCCTCCCGCGGCCACTCCTCATGCGGCCGAGGTCGTATCCTCCGTGGCGTCTTCCGCGTCGGTCTCTTCTGCCTTGGCGCTGCCGGCAATCACCAGCTTCACGCCGGCATTCTCGATCATCCGCGCAGCGACGTCTTCGATTTCCGAATCCGTAATGATTGTTGTGACCCGCTCCAGCGGACATAGGATCAGGCTGGACCTGCGGCGGAATTTCGAAGAATCGACCATGACGATCAATTCTTCCGCCTGTTGCATCAGTTTCTGCTCGCTCTGTATCACCAGCGCGTCGGCTTCCATGATGCCGAGCGGCGCTATTCCCTGCGCTCCGATGAACATGCGCCGTGCGTAGAAATTGCGGATGGCGTCGTTGTCGAAGGGAGACAGGATCAGGCTCTGTTCTCTGTAAATCGCCCCGCCCGGTACCGTCACATTGCTTTTGGAATGCTTCACGAGGTGTTCGGCGATGGCGAAGGAATTCGTCATGACTTGCAAGCGGCGGGCCGACATGAAATGTACCATCTGGAAGGTCGTGGTCCCGCCATTGATGATGACCGAATCGCCTTCTTCGCAGAGTTCGACCGCACGGCGGGCAATTGAGCGCTTCTTGTCGATATTGACTGATTCCGATACCCGAAATGGGCGCGCCGCAAGATTGCCGAGCTGCGGTGGGTGAACGGCTTCAGCGCCGCCACGCACCCGCCGGAGTTTGCCCTGAACGTGTAGCGAAGCGATGTCGCGGCGGATCGTCGCCTCCGAGGCATCCGTCAACTCGGCGATATCCTGGACCGTGATCACGGCCTTTTCCTGGATTGCACTCAAGATGATGCGATGGCGTTCACGTTCGTGCATGAGCTCCTCCTCGTTTCCGAATATCGCCAGAAAACCAGATGCTGTCAATCAAAAACAATCACATTCAGCCTTGTTGCGTTGCAACATGAATAATTATGATTGTTTGTGATTGACAGTGGCAGGAACATTGCGTGATATCCTTGCATTGGGAGATGGCGACCGCGTGTCGCCGTGTGTCGAAATAGCTTGGGAGGACAGCGATGTCGGGCCATACCCGCCTTCTCGAAAATCTTTGGGATGATTCCCATGCAGCCTCGCTCGATGAACCGGGCAAGCTGCTTTATCGCTCCAACCTGCTGGGCAGCGACAAGCGCATCACCAATTACGGTGGCGGCAATACATCTGCCAAGGTCATGGAAACGGATCCGCTGACGGGCGAGCAAGTGCGCGTCATGTGGGTGAAAGGTTCGGGCGGCGATGTCGGCACGATCAAGCTCGACGGCTTCGCCACCCTCTACATGGACAAGCTGGAAGCGCTCAAGGGTATTTACAAAGGTGTCGAGGACGAAGATCGCATGGTCGGCTTCCTGCCGCATTGCACCTTCAACCTCAACCCGCGCGCCGCTTCCATCGACACGCCACTGCATGGCTTTGTGCCCTATACGCATGTGGACCACATGCATCCGGATGCAATCATTGCCATTGCAGCCTCGAAGAATTCGAAACAATTGACGCAGCAGATCTTCGGCGATGATATCGGCTGGCTCCCCTGGCGGCGTCCCGGCTTTCAGCTGGGCCTCGATCTGGAAGCCTTCGTCAAGGCCAATCCGAATGCCAAAGGTGCCGTGCTGGAAAGTCATGGCCTGTTCACCTGGGCGAACGATGCTAAGGCCTGCTACGAGCTGACTCTGGATATCATCAACAAGGCGATCGATTGGTTCGCCGGTGAGACAGAAGGCAAGACGATCTTCGGCGGTGCGGAGACGCAAAGCCTGCCTGCAAGCCAGCGCCGTACTATCGCCGCCAAGCTGATGCCGGAAATCCGCGGGCGCATCGGCAAGGCGGAGCGCAAGCTCGGCCATTTCGACGATCAGGACGCCGTTCTGGAATTCGTCAACTCGAAAGACCTGAGGCCGCTGGGAGCCCTCGGCACCAGTTGCCCGGATCATTTCCTGCGCACCAAGATCCGGCCGCTCATCCTCGACTTCGATCCGGCGAAGCCGGACGTGGAAGCGGTGCTCGGATCGCTGGATCAGGCTCTGGAAGACTACCGCGCCGACTACGCCCGCTATTACGAGAGCTGCAAGCATAGCAATTCGCCGGCCATGCGCGATCCCAACCCGGTGATCTTCCTGGTTCCGGGCGTCGGCATGTTCTCCTTTGCCAAGGACAAGGCGACCGCCCGCATTGCCGGTGAATTTTACGTCAACGCGATCAATGTCATGCGCGGCGCCTCGACAGTATCAGAGTATCAGGGCCTGCCGGAGCAGGAAGCCTTCGATATCGAATACTGGCTTCTGGAAGAAGCCAAGCTGCAGCGCATGCCGAAGCCGAAAAGCCTGGCCGGGCGGGTGGCTCTGGTGACCGGCGGCGCCGGCGGTATCGGCCGGGCGACAGCGGCAAGACTGATGGGGGAGGGTGCCTGCATCGTGCTCGCCGATATCGATGCTGGTGCGCTCGAAGCAACCAAGTCCGATTTTGAAAAAGGCTTCGGTAAGGACGCCGTCCGTGGCGTCTTGCTCGACGTGACGAGCGAAGACGGGGTGGTGAAGGCTTTTGCGGAAGCGTGCCTTGAATTCGGCGGTGTCGATATCTTGGTGTCCAATGCGGGCATTGCTTCCTCGGCTCCGGTCGAGGAAACGACGCTGGCCATGTGGAACAAGAACATCGATATCCTGGCAACAGGCTATTTCCTCGTTTCCCGCGAAGCCTTCAAGCTCTTCCGGCGACAGAAATTGGGCGGCAATGTCGTCTTCGTGGCCTCCAAGAACGGTCTTGCTTCCTCGCCGAATGCCTCGGCCTATTGCACCGCCAAGGCCGCCGAAATCCATCTGGCCCGCTGCCTGGCACTGGAAGGCGCCGATGCGGGCATCCGGGTTAATACGGTTAATCCGGATGCCGTCCTGCGCGGGTCGAAGATCTGGAATGGGGAATGGCGTGAACAGCGCGCGGCATCGTCGAAAATCGACATCAGTGAGCTGGAAGAACACTACCGCAAGCGCTCGCTGCTGAAGCTCAACGTATTTCCGGAGGATATCGCCGAAGCGATCTACTTCCTGGCGTCGGATCTGTCGGCGAAATCGACGGGCAACATCATCAATGTCGATGCAGGCAATGCCCAGAGCTTTACGCGCTGAGCGGCGCCAGGGAGGAAGATATGGTTGAGCTTAAAATCGCGTCGGATCTGGTCTCGGCTCAGAACGACAAGAATGCGGCTTGGTTGAAATCCGACTACGAAGCGCTTGGCGAGAAGTTTGGGCGCCGCGGGACGGATATCGAATCCATCACTGCCCAGGTCTCGGAATTCTTTGTTGCGGTGCCATCCTGGGGTGTCGGTACGGGCGGTACGCGGTTTGCCCGCTTTCCGGGGCAGGGAGAGCCGCGGAGTATTTTCGACAAGTTGGATGACTGTGCGGTCATACATCAGTTGACGCAGGCGACTCCAACAGTCTCGCTGCATGTCCCGTGGGACAAGGCAGACCTGACGGAACTTAAAGCCAAAGGCGATGCGCTCGGCCTCGGCTTTGATGCGATGAATTCCAATACGTTCTCTGACGCCGTCGGGCAGGCGCATTCTTATAAATACGGCTCGCTCAGCCATACGGACGCGTCGACCCGTGCCCAAGCCATCGAGCACAATCTCGAATGCATCGAAATCGGCAAGGCGATCGGCTCGAAGGCGCTGACGGTCTGGATCGGCGACGGCTCGAATTTCCCGGGCCAGAGCCATTTTACCCGCAGTTTCGAGCGCTATCTCGCGTCGATGGCGGAGATCTACGAGGCGCTGCCGGATGACTGGCGTCTGTTTTCCGAACACAAGATGTATGAGCCGGCTTTCTATTCCACCGTGGTTCAGGACTGGGGCACCAATTACCTGATCGCCAATACGCTTGGACCGAAGGCAATGTGTCTCGTCGATCTCGGTCATCACGCGCCGAACACGAATATAGAGATGATCGTCGCCCGGCTGATCCAGTTCGGCAAGCTCGGCGGCTTCCATTTCAACGATTCGAAGTATGGCGACGACGATCTCGATGCCGGCGCAATCGATCCCTACCGACTTTTCCTCGTCTTCAACGAACTGGTCGATGCCGAACATCGGGGCGTGGGCGGCTTCCATCCGGCCCACATGATCGACCAGTCTCACAATGTCACCGATCCGATCGAGAGCCTGATCTCCAGTGCCAACGAGATCCGCCGCGCCTATGCCCAGGCGCTGCTGGTCGATCGCGAGGCGCTTGACGGTTACCAGGCGGACAATGATGCCTTGATGGCCTCCGAAACCCTCAAGCAGGCTTATCGCACTGACGTCGAGCCGATCCTTGCCGAGGCCCGCCGGCGGGCTGGCGGTGCCATCGATCCGATATCGGCCTATCGCGCCAGCGGCTATCGCAAGAAGGTGGCGCTGGAGCGCCCCGCATCTTTCAGCGGCGGGGGCGGGATCGTCTGAGACGATCCCGATGGGGGTTTAGTTCGACGCCAGGCTGTCGACGCGTTCCCCGGCCGTCTGCCCGGACGCCTGCAGAGAATTGCGGATCCGGATCTTGCCGATATCGATGACGTGCCGCATGGCCTTGATTGCCTTTTGAGGATCGCGTGAGGCAATGGCATGCACGATACGAAGGTGATTGGTCGCAACCTCATCGATGGTTTCGGGAGACGCGGCTGGCGATGAAAGCTGGAATGAGATGGCGAGCGCGGCTTCGATGAGGGCGCTTGCAGAGCGCATGAATGGATTGCCGGACATGCGGGCGATCGCCAGATGGAATTCCAGGTCCACCTTGGCGATGGTTTCTGGCGTATGGGCAAGGTCATCGAACTTGGCGGCGATTGCATAAAGCGAGACGAAGTCGTCGCTGGTGGCACGAAGTGCCGCCGCCGCTGCCGCCGCCGGCTCCAGTGCCATCCGCATTTCGGCTAGATGCTCGATGAATTCAAAATCGAGCCCCGCTTCGAAGCGCCAGCCCAGCACATCCGAATCGAAGAAATTCCAGCTCGCCTTGTCGAGCACGCGCGTGCCGACCTTCGCCTTGGCTTCCACCAACCGCTTTGCGGACAGTGTCTTCATCGATTCGCGCAGCACGGTGCGGGACACGCCGAAGCGAGCGGAAAGCTCGGTATCGCCGGGCAGAAGCGATCCTTCAGGTATCTTGCCGGACACGATCCCCCGGCCAAGCTCAGCCACCACATGCGCGTGGTTGCTGCGACGCTTCCGGCCGTTGATGGTCGTCTCCAGCAAACCCAATCAAACCTCCTTGAGCCGGGCTTCGGCCAATCGCCTGTTCGAAAGCCAGATGATCCCGCGCTGTAGCACGATGAAGACGAAGAGCAGAATGCCGATGACGATTTTCGTCCACCACGAAGACAATGTCCCGTCGAAGACGATATAGGTCTGGATCAGTCCCTGGATGAGCACGCCGACAAATGTTCCGGCCACGAGGCCAACGCCGCCTGTCAGAAGCGTGCCGCCGATGACCACCGCTGCGATGGCGTCAAGCTCGACGCCGACGGTTGCGAGCGAATAGCCGGACGAGGTGTATAGCGTATAGGCAATGCCTGCGAGACCCGACAGAAAGCCGGACAGGGCATAGATGCCGATGGTCGTGGAGCCGATCGAAACGCCCATCAATTCGGCAGATTGAAGGTTGCCTCCGATTGCATAGACATTGGCGCCGAAGCGGGTTCGGCCGGCAATGAAGGCTCCGACGATGAAGACGAGCAGCATCAGCATGGCGAGCGCCGTCAGACGGCCGCCACCCGGAAAGCGGAAGTAGAAGCCCTGGATTGCGTCGATCACCTCATGGGAAATCGGCACCGATTGAGTGGATATCAGGTAGGCGGCGCCGCGCGCCAGGAACATGCCGGCGAGCGTCACGACGAAAGGCGGGATGCCGAGATATCGGATCATCGCCCCCATGAGGCTGCCGAAGACGGTCGAAATGACCAGGACGGCGAGGAAAGCAACGAGCGGGTGGACCCCAAGCGATCCGACCATCACGGCGACGAAGACGCTGGTGAAGGCGATCACCGAGCCGATCGACAGGTCGATGCCGCCGGAGAGGATGACGAAGGTCATCCCGACCGCAGCAATGCCAAGGAACGCATTGTCCGTCAGCAGATTGCCGATGACCCGCGTCGACAGCATGTTTGGGAACTGCAGAAAGCAAAGAGCGTAGGCGATTACGAAGATGCCGAGCGTGGTGACGAAGGGAAGGTTGCGGGTATGGATCATTGCGCCGCTCCTTCGGCCTTTGGCGAAGCCTTTGCAGAGGATTGCGGCTGGTGCCTTTGCGCCCTGACAAAGCCAAGCAGGGTCATGACGGCGGGCGACTGCAAGGTCAGCACGATGATGATGATGACTGCCTTGATGATCGGGTTGAATTCGGGCGGGAAGCCGGCGACCAAGATGCCGATATTGACCGTCTGAATGATCAGTGCGCCGATTAGCGAGGCGGTAATCGAGAATCGGCCGCCGTTCAGCGACGTGCCGCCGATCACGACCGCGAGGATCGCATCGAGCTCGAGCCAGAGGCCAGCATTGTTGGCATCGGCGCCGCGGATATCTGCGGTAACGATCAGGCCGGCGATCGCGGCGCATATTCCGGAAATTGCATAAACGAAGAACAGCAGGAACCGGGCGCGCACGCCGGCCAGTGTCGCGGCGCGGCGGTTGATGCCGGTCGCCTCGATCAGGAAGCCGAGCGCAGACCTGCGCACGAGGAGACCGATCAGCAAGGCAGTGCCGATCCACAGATAGATAGGAATGGGGATCCCGGCGAGCGTGCCTGAACCGAGTTGCGAGAAAAGGTCGTTGTTGAAGGTAAGGATGGCGCCTTCGGTGACAAGCTGGGCGATGCCGCGGCCGGCGACCATGAGGATCAAGGTGGCGATGATCGGCTGGATGTCCAGGAGGGCGACAAGCACGCCATTCCAGAGGCCGCAAGCAAGGCCGACGCCAAGCGATATCAGGACCACCATCCAAAGCGGGTAATCCTGGGTGATCAAAGTCGCTGCGATGGCGCCGCAGATGGCAATGACGGCGCCGATCGAAAGATCGATGCCTCGGGTGGCGATCACCAGCGTCATGCCTACCGTCAGAAGAGCAACGGGCGCCGCGCGAACGAGAATATCGACCAGACTGCCGTAGATGCGTCCGTTCTGAACCGAGAGCGTCAGGAAACCCGGTGCAACGGCAGTGATCAGCGCCAGGATGACCGCCAGCGCGATCAGCTGGGGGGCAAGCCGGCGCAGCCGTTTGGTGATGCGGTTCATCAGGCAGCCTCCGTCCTGGTCGGTGCGGCGATTGCCTGCATGATATTGTCTGCGGTGACCTGTTCGCCCGAAAGCTCGGCGACGTGGCGGCGGTCGGCAAGTACGATGACGCGATGCGCGACCGCCGTCAGTTCCTCGAGCTCCGAAGAAATCACGATCAGCGACATGCCGTCGGCGCATAGCCGCTCGATCATCTTCAGTATCTCCGCATGGGCGCCGATATCGATGCCGCGGGTGGGTTCGTCGAGGATAAGCAGCCGTGGCTCGGTCGCCAGCCACCTCGCCAGCACCGCCTTCTGCTGATTGCCGCCGGACAGGAACTTGATCGGGCGCTCGGCATCCGCCGGGCGAATGTCGAGCGACTTGATGTAGCTTGCGGCCAAGGCGGCCTTCTCGCGCGATGAAATCGGCTTTGCCCAACCCTGTCTCGCCTGCAGCGCAAGGGCAATGTTGTCGGCAACCGAGAAGTCGCCAATGATACCGTCCGTTTTTCGCTCCTCGGGCGCAAAGCCAAAACCGTTGGCGATGGCTGCTTCCGGCGACGAGAGCGTAACGGGCCGGCCGTCGATCGTGGCGGATCCGCTATCGGCCCGGTCGATGCCGAAAAGCAGGAATGCGGTTTCGGTGCGGCCCGAGCCCAGCAAGCCGGCTATGCCGACCACCTCTCCGGGACGAATATCAAGGTCAAAGGGGGCGATGCTGCCCCGCTTTCCATAGCCGCTGAAGCGGATCGGCGCTTCCCCTTTTGCAATGCTTTCGTCCTGAACATGGCGCTCGCCGGTAATGTGCTGCAGCTCGCGCCCGAGCATCATCGAGATCAGCTCGAGGCGGGGCAGATCCGCGAGTTCGCGGGTCCCGACAAGCCGGCCGTTGCGCAGGACCGTGACCCGGTCGGCAACCGCATAGACCTGGTTGAGAAAGTGCGTGATGATGATGATGCCCAGCCCGTCCTGGCGCAGACGGCGCAGGACGTCGAACAGCATGTCCACTTCATGGGCGTCGAGGCTGGCGGTTGGTTCGTCGAGCACCAGAACTTTTCCCGAAAGATCGACGGCGCGGGCGATCGCGATAATCTGGCGGATGGCGACCGAGTAGGAAGACAGAAGCGCATCGACGTCGATGTTCAATCCGTAGCGGGCCAGCAGCGCAATGGAACGGCGGCGCATTTCGGCGCGATTGATCACGCCGAAGCGGCGCGGCTGGCGGCCGAGAAACAGGTTTTCCGCGACCGTCAGGTTTTCGAGAAGGTTGACCTCCTGGTAAACCGTGCCGATGCCGAGCGACTGTGCATCTGCGACGGAGGCGGGAGCGACGTCCGTGCCGTCTAGCCGCATAGCGCCCTGGTCACGGGTATAAACGCCGGTCAATATCTTGATGAGAGTGGATTTGCCTGCACCGTTTTCACCAAGCAGCGCATGGATCTCCCCGCGCCCCAGGGTGAAGTCCACGCCGTCAAGCGCTGCAATACCGAGGAAGGACTTGCCAATGCCCCGGGCCTCAAGAAGAAGATCAGGTTCCGTCATGATTTCAATCCCGTGTCTGCCAAACAACCGGAGCGGCAAAGGCTGCCGCCCCGGTCACTGAAGGTGCCGGCCCGGATGTCAGAGGGCCGGCGGACAGGGATCAGTAGCCAAGGCCTTTCTTGGCTTCGTAGACCTTCATCGGATCATCCTTCTGCGTGTACAGCTTGGATTCCGTCTGGATCCACTTCTTCGGTTCCTTCTTGTCCTTGAGATACGCATCCAGCGCATCGAAGGCGGGGCCAGCCATGTTCGGCGTCAGTTCGACTGTCGCGTTGGCCTCTCCCTTGGCCATGGCCTGGAAGATGTCAGGAACTGCGTCGATAGAAACCACCTTGATGTCGGTTCCCGGCTTCAGTCCGGCTTCCTTGATGGCCTGGATCGCTCCGACGGCCATGTCGTCGTTGTGAGCATAGACGGCGCAGATGCTCTTGCCGCCGCCTTCAGCCTTGATGAAGCTTTCCATGACTTCCTTGCCCTTGGTGCGGGTGAAGTCGCCGGTCTGCGAGCGAGCGATCTTGATGTTGGAATGCGAGGCGATGGCCTGCTCAAATCCCTTCTTGCGGTTGATCGCAGGCGAAGACCCCGTCGTGCCCTGAAGCTCCACGACCTTGCAGTCCTTGGAGCCGACATCCTTGACAAGCCAGTCGCCTGCGACCTTGCCTTCATAGACCTGATCCGAGGTGACGGCGGTGAGGTAAAGGTCCTTCGGAGATTCGATCTCGCGGTCAAGCAGGATGACCGGAATGTTTTCTTCCTTGGCTTCCTTGAGGACTGCGTCCCAGCCCGTTGCAACGACCGGAGCGATCAAAATCGCATCGACGCCTTGGGCGATGAAGCCGCGGATCGCCTTGATCTGATTTTCCTGCTTCTGCTGCGCATCGGCAAATTTCAGCGTGACGCCGCGCTTCTCGGCTTCCTGCTTGGTGACAGTGGTTTCGGCAGCGCGCCAGCCGGATTCGGATCCGATCTGCGAAAAGCCAACAGTCAGAGACTTTGCGGAAACACCTGAAGCCAGGCATGCGGAAAGGGCAACGGCGGCCGTTGCCACGAGTGCTCGTTTCATCTTAATCCTCCCAGAGATGATGAAGCATATGACAAAGCTGAATTTACATATAATATTACTTTTGCAAAGGGTCAGATTGAGTCACGGGTGAAATTTTCTGCTGCTCTGCATTGCTGCAGTCACTAACCACCTAAATTTAAACGAGAATCATAATTTTAGCTATGCGTATGCTGGGACCAAGCGCCTATTAGCCGTTCTTGACAAGCCTCCGCATAATCCAATAGTCGTATTAATGACCGCATCGAATCCGGAGGTTCGATGGGAGGAACGGCCGGGCGATCGGGAGATGCCCTGCCTTTATGTCGGACTAAATTCGGGTGGTTAAATACATGTTGCGAGTTCTTCAGGTTGCGAACGCTGGCGCAATGCAGGTTGTTACATGGAGCGGCGAAGGGCAGCCTCGTGCCGTCAATGGCGTGACGTCCACCTATGAGCTGGCGATGCGGGCGATAACGTCCGGGCGCAGCTTGGCGCAGGAAATCGATGCTGCCGGCCTGGGTGCTGAAGTCGACCTCGAAACCGCTGCCGCCGAAGGCCGGTTTGCCCTGCCGGTCAGTCATCCGGATCCGGCCCATTATATCGTCGCTGGTACCGGCCTGACCCATCTCGGCTCCGCGTCGGGTCGGGACAAGATGCATAAGGCTGCGCAGTCGGAAGAGAAGCCGACGGATTCTATGCGCATGTTCCTCATGGGCGTCGAGGGCGGCAAGCCGAAAGCGGGCGAAGTGGGTGCCCAGCCGGAATGGTTCTACAAGGGCAATGGTACGCAGCTGCGCGCAACGGGCGAGGATCTGGTCTCGCCTTCCTTCGCGCTGGACGGCGGCGAAGAGCCGGAGCTGGCGGCAATCTATCTGATTGGGCCGGACGGCACGCCGTTCCGTCTCGGCTACTGTCTGGCCAACGAGTTTTCAGACCACGTCACCGAAAAAGGCAATTACCTCTGGCTCGCCCATTCCAAGCTGCGCCAGGCAGCGCTTGGTGCCGAGCTTCTCGTCGGCGATCTGCCGGATCACGTCGAAGGCACGTCGCGGATCCTGCGCGGCGACAAGGTGATCTTCGAAAAGCCCTTCCTTTCGGGAGAGGCGAACATGTCGCACACGATCGCCAACCTCGAGCATCATAACTTCAAGTACGATCTCTTCCGCCAGCCGGGCGACCTGCATGTGCATTTCTTCGGAACCGCAACTCTCTCTTTTTCCGAGGGTGTGAAAACCGAGCCGGGCGACGTTTTCGAAATCTCGGCGGCGCCATTCCAGCTTCCGTTGGTGAACCGCCTTGCTGTTGCGGCCGACACTCCTGTCGTGATCAAGTCACTCTGAGAGGCGGCAATGACATCCATTCGTCTCGCCATCGTCGGACTGGGAAAGATCGCCAGGGACCAGCACCTCGGTGCGATCGAAGCAACGAGCGGTATCGATCTGGTAGCGGTTGCAAGCCGCAATGCTAAATTGGACGGTGTGGCCTGTTTCTCGGATATCGAAGATCTGCTGGCTTCAGGCATAGCCATAGACGCCGTGTCGCTTTGTACGCCGCCGCAGGGCCGTTTCAGCCAGGCCAAGGCGGCTCTCTATGCCGGCAAGCATGTCATGCTGGAAAAGCCGCCGGGAGCGACCCTTTCGGAAGTCTATGCTCTCGAAGCGCTTGCCAAGAGCAAAGGCCTAAGCCTGTTTTCCACCTGGCATTCGCGTGCGGCCGCAGCGGTCGAACCGGCGCGAGCGCTCCTTGGCCAGCGCAAGATCCGTAGCCTCTCCGTGGAATGGAAGGAAGATGTCCGCCACTGGCATCCAGGCCAGGCATGGATCTGGGAACCGGGTGGTCTCGGCGTCTTCGATCCAGGCATCAACGCCCTTTCGATCGTCACCCGGATCATGCCGGAGACATTCCACCTCGTTGCCTCGCAGCTCACTTTTCCGGCCAATCGCGCAGCCCCGATTGCTGCCAGCCTGTCGTTCGAGACCGCCAGCGGGATCCCGGTGGGAGCCGAGTTCGACTGGCGGCAGACGGGCCCGCAGACCTGGGATATCCGTGTTGAGACGGAGGAAGGGTCGGTGGTTCTGACCCATGGTGGCAGCCGGCTCTTCGTCGACGGCGAGCCCCGCATGGTCGAGGAAGACAAGGAATACAGCAATCTCTATCGGGATTTCGTATCATTGGTAGCCAAGGGCGCCAGCGACACCGATTTTTCGCCGCTTGTGCATGTTGCCGATGCTTTCATGCTGGGCAGGCGCATCCAAACTGAAGCATTCGAGGACTGATATGACCAATTCCGAAAACGCTCCATCCACCGAGATCGCCGAGACTGGAGAGCGCCGCCAGGAAGTGCGCAGGCTCCGGTCGCGCGCCTGGTTCGACAATCCGGACAACGTGGACATGACGGCGCTCTATCTCGAGCGCTACATGAACTTCGGCCTCAGCCAGGCGGAACTTCAGTCCGACCGACCTATCATCGGCATCGCCCAAACCGGTTCGGATCTGTCGCCCTGCAATCGGCATCACCTCGAACTGGCCAATCGCCTGCGCGAAGGTATCCGCGAAGCGGGCGGCATCGCGATCGAATTTCCGGTCCACCCGATCCAGGAAACCGGCAAGCGCCCGACCGCCGGCCTTGATCGCAACCTCGCCTATCTTGGCCTTGTCGAAATTCTCTACGGTTATCCACTGGACGCGGTCGTCCTGACGATCGGCTGCGACAAGACCACGCCGGCCTGTCTTATGGCCGCGGCAACGGTCAACATCCCGTCGATCGCGCTTTCGGTCGGGCCTATGTTGAACGGCTGGTTCCGCGGCGAGCGCACCGGATCCGGCACGATTGTCTGGAAGGCGCGCGAACTTCTGGCAAAGGGCGAGATCGACTATGCCGGCTTCGTCAAGCTCGTCGCCTCCTCGGCACCGTCGACCGGCTATTGCAATACGATGGGCACGGCAACGACGATGAACTCGCTTGCCGAAGCACTCGGCATGCAGCTACCCGGTTCGGCCGCCATCCCGGCGCCTTATCGTGACCGCCAAGAAGTCGCCTATCTGACCGGCCTGCGCATCGTCGAAATGGTCAAGGAGGACCTGAAGCCCTCCGATATCCTGACGAAGGACGCCTTCGTCAACGCCATCCGCGTGAATTCGGCGATCGGCGGCTCGACCAATGCACCGATCCATCTGAACGCGCTCGCCCGTCACATCGGCGTCGAACTTTCCGTCGACGACTGGCAGACTTACGGCGAAGAAATCCCGCTGCTGGTGAACCTGCAGCCGGCCGGCGAATATCTCGGCGAAGACTATTATCATGCCGGCGGCGTACCGGCCGTCGTCAACCAGCTGATGCGTCAGGGCCTCATCAATGAGGACGCCATGACGGTCAACGGCAAGACGATCGGCGACAACTGCCGCGGCGCCATCATCGAGGACGAGAAGGTCATCCGCCGCTATGAAGAGCCGCTGAAGGCGCATGCCGGCTTCCGTGTGCTGCGCGGCAACCTGTTCTCGTCTGCGATCATGAAGACCAGTGTCATCTCGCCGGAATTCCGCCAGCGCTACCTCAACAACCCGAACGATCCGGAAGCCTTCGAGGGGCGTGCCGTCGTGTTCGACGGTCCGGAAGAC
Source organism: Rhizobium deserti (assembly GCF_004358025.1). GTDB lineage: Bacteria > Pseudomonadota > Alphaproteobacteria > Rhizobiales > Rhizobiaceae > Neorhizobium > Neorhizobium deserti. The sequence goes on from NZ_SMTL01000004.1 coordinate 66,863, forward strand.
TACCACCACCGCATCGACGATCCGTCGCTGGAGATCGACGAGCATACGGTGCTGTTCATGCGCGGTGCCGGGCCGATCGGTTATCCGGGGGCGGCCGAAGTCGTCAACATGCGGGCACCGGACTATCTCCTGAAGCGCGGAATTTCGTCGCTTGCCTGCATCGGTGACGGCCGTCAGTCGGGAACATCAGGTAGCCCGTCCATCCTCAACGCCTCGCCGGAAGCGGCGGCGGGCGGCGGCTTGGCACTGTTGCGCACCGGTGACCGGGTCCGCATCGACCTTGGTCGCGGAACAGCCGATATCCTGATTTCCGAAGAAGAGTTGCAGCAGCGTCGCGAGGCACTTGCAGCAGAGGGCGGTTACCAGTATCCGAAGCATCAGACGCCTTGGCAGGAAATCCAGCGCGGCATCGTCGGGCAGATGGAGACCGGCGCTGTGCTGGAGCCGGCGGTGAAGTATCAGCGCATCGCGCAGACCGCAGGCCTGCCGCGCGACAACCATTGATCCTTGGGGGCACATACGCCCCTTGGGTTTTGAGGATGGCGAGGAGCCAGCCTCTTTACAACCTGGCGGCTCGAAGGGAGCCGCTGTAACGGAGGAGTAGTAATGAATATTCTTAAGCTTTTGACGACTGCTACGGTATTGGCCGGTTTTGCATTTGCTGCACCGGCTGGTGCCGCCGACAAAGGTCTCGTTGGCGTTGCCATGCCGACCAAGTCCTCCGCCCGCTGGATCGCCGACGGCGACAACATGGTCAAGGTTCTGAAGGAACGCGGTTACGCCGTCGACCTTCAGTATGCTGAAGACGACGTTCCGAACCAGCTCTCCCAGATCGAGAACATGATCACCAAGGGCGCCAAGGTTCTTGTTGTGGCCTCGATCGACGGCACCACGTTGTCGGACGTTCTGCAGCAGGCTGCAGACCAGAAGATCAAGGTCATCGCCTATGACCGCCTGATCCGCGATACGCCGAATGTCAGCTACTATGCGACCTTCGACAACTTCCAGGTCGGCGTTCTGCAGGCGACCTCGCTCGTGAAGGCTCTCAAGGCCGATACCGAAAAGGGCCCGTTCAACATTGAGCTCTTCGGCGGTTCGCCGGACGACAACAATGCCTACTTCTTCTACAATGGTGCGATGAGCGTGCTGCAGCCGCTGATCGACAAGGGCACGATCGTCGTCGGCAGCGGCCAGACCGGTATGGATCAGGTTGCAACCCTTCGCTGGGATCCGGCAACTGCCCAGTCGCGCATGGACGCCATCCTTTCCTCGACCTATTCAGACAAGAAGCTGAACGCGGTTCTGTCGCCTTATGACGGCATCTCGATCGGCATCCTTTCTTCGCTGAAGGGCGTCGGCTATGGCAGCGGCGACATGCCAATGCCGTTCGTATCCGGCCAGGACGCGGAAGTGCCTTCGGTCAAGTCGATCATTGCCGGCGAGCAGTATTCGACCATCTTCAAGGACACCCGCGACCTCGCCAAGGTGACCGTCGACATGGTTGATGCAGCCATGAGCGGCAAGGAGCCTGAGGTCAACGACACGAAGAGCTACGACAACGGCAAGAAAGTCGTTCCTTCCTACCTGCTGAAGCCGGTCGTCGTCGACAAGTCCAACTGGAAGATCCTGATCGACAGCGGTTACTACACCGAAGCACAGGTCAAGTAATTCATAAGCCGCGCGGCGTTTTCACGCCGCGCGGCTCCTCGTATCTGGGAGTCGTCATGCTTGATCCCGTACCTCTTGCCGAAAAGCCGCCCATTCTTGAAATGCGGGGCATTTCGAAGAGTTTTGGCGCCGTAAAGGCGCTTTCCGACGTCAGCTTTACCGTCAAGGAAGGCGAAATTCATGCCTTGGTCGGCGAAAACGGCGCCGGCAAGTCAACGCTGATGAAAGTGCTGTCGGGCGTCTACCCGCATGGTTCCTACGAAGGCTCGATCCTGTTCGACGGAGACGAGCGCCATTTCCGTGACATCAACGATTCCGAAAAACTCGGGATTATCATCATTCATCAGGAGCTCGCGCTCATTCCGCTGATGTCCATTGCCGAGAACATCTTTCTCGCCAAAGGGCCATCCAAGTTCGGCGTGATCGACCGCGACCTGCGTTACAAGCGCACCAGGGAACTGCTGGCCAAGGTCGGCTTAACCGAAGCGCCCGAAACCCTGATCACCAATCTCGGCGTCGGCAAGCAACAGCTGGTGGAAATAGCCAAGGCGCTGTCGAAGGACGTACGCCTGCTGATCCTCGACGAGCCGACGGCCTCGCTCAACGAAACAGACAGCGCAGCCCTTCTGGAACTCCTCAAGGAATTCCGCAGAAACGGTATTACCTCGATCATGATCAGCCACAAGCTGAACGAGATTTCGGAAGTCGCCGACCGGATCACGGTGCTGCGCGACGGACGGACTGTGGGCACGCTCGATTGTCACGAAGGTCCTGTCGACGAAGACGAAATCGTCCGCCGCATGGTCGACCGCGATCTCGAGAGCCGCTATCCGGCTCGCACGCCGAAGATTGGCGACGTCATTTTCGAAGTCGAGAACTGGTCCGTCTATCATCCGCAGCATTCCAGCCGGCAGATGGTCAAGAACGTATCGATGAAGGTCAGGGCGGGCGAAGTCGTCGGTATTTCGGGGCTGATGGGCGCCGGCCGCACTGAGTTCGCAATGAGCGTTTTCGGTCGCACCTACGGCCGCGACATCACCGGCACCGTGAAGATTCACGGCAAGGAAGCCGATACGTCGGATGTCCACCGTGCCATCAAAGCCGGTCTGGCTTACGTTACGGAAGACCGTAAGCATCTTGGTCTCATCCTGGCAGAAGACATCCGCAAGAACATCTCTTTGGCGCATCTCGGCGGCGTTTCGTCCTCAGGTGTCATTGACGATATCAAGGAAATGAAGGTGGCACAGGAATTCCGCACCCGCATGCGAATCCGCAGCCATAACGTTTATCAGGAAACCGGCAAACTTTCCGGCGGCAACCAGCAGAAGGTGGTTCTGTCGAAATGGCTGTTCACGGGGCCTGACATCCTGATCCTGGACGAGCCAACGCGCGGCATCGATGTCGGCGCCAAATACGAAATCTATTCCATCATCAACGAACTTGCGGATGCCGGTAAGGCTGTCATCGTGATCTCCTCGGAAATGCCTGAGCTCATCGGCACATGCGACAGGATCATGGTTATGCATGAAGGCGAGTTTGTCGGCGAAGTAGCCGGCGAAGAGGCAACGCAGGAAAATATCATGCGCGCTATCATGCGTCGCAAAGGGAGATAATTATGAGCACTCCGCAGGAAGCAATCACCGCTCCCAAGGTGGCGACGAGTTTCTGGAAGGACAATTTGCGCGACTACGGCATGCTGATTTCGCTGGTCGCGATCGTCATCTTCTTCCAGGTCGCAACCGGCGGCATTCTCCTTAAGCCGCTCAACATTACCAACATTGTTCTGCAGAATTCCTATATCGTCGTCATGGCGCTCGGCATGCTGCTGATCATCGTGACTGGCCATATTGACCTGTCCGTTGGGTCTGTCGCAGGCTTTATCGGTGGTCTCGCCGGGTTGCTGATGGTCCGCTGGGGTGTCGATATCTGGCTGTCGATCATCGTCTGCCTTGTCGTGGGCGGATTGATCGGTGCAATCCAGGGCTATTTCGTCGCCTATTTCAAGATCCCGTCATTTATCGTCACTCTTGCGGGGATGCTGGTCTTTCGCGGTTTCATGATCGCCATCCTTGGTAGCCAAGCCATCGGTCCATTTCCGCCCATCTTCCAGAAGCTGTCTTCCGGCTATGTCATCGAGCTTATCTCTTCAGAGGGCGGCCTTTATCTGACGTCCTTCATCCTCGGCCTGTTGCTGGCACTGGCGCTGGTCTGGCAGAATTTCCGCAGCCGCGCCCGTCGCATCACGCATGGTGTCGAGAGCGAGCCAATGGGCTTCTTCATCGGCAAGAACATCGTGGTGCTGGCCGCAATCGGCTATGTCGCCTACCTGATCTCCTCGCATCGCGGCATGCCCAACGTTCTGATTATCATGGCTGTGCTGATCGTCGCCTATGGATTCTTCACCAACCGCACGATTATTGGACGCCAGATTTATGCGGTTGGCGGCAACGCCCGTGCAGCCGAGCTATCGGGCATCAAGGCGACGCGTCTCGTGTTCTGGACCTTCGTCAATATGGGTGTTCTGGCAGCACTTGGTGGCCTTGTGGTTGCAGCTCGCCTGAACAGCGCCACGCCGAAGGCCGGTACGGGCTTTGAGCTCGACGTCATTGCAGCCTGCTTCATCGGCGGGGCATCGGCCTATGGCGGCGTCGGCAAGGTCACCGGTGCGGTAATTGGCGCATTCCTGATGGGCGTGATGAACAATGGCATGTCCATCCTCGGCATCGGCATTGATTACCAGCAGGTGATCAAGGGGCTGGTTCTGCTGGGCGCTGTCTGTGTCGACGTTTACAACCAGCGCCGCTGAACCGGTGATGAAAGATCGATTGCGGGCGGGGCTTCAGGCTCCGCCCGTTTTCGTTGGCGATTAAGGCCAGCTCCTGAGCCTGCAAAACTAGTATGCACTCTGAGCGGGTTCAGTGCGATACCTGCTTAATAACGCCGACACATTATGGCCGTGATCACGTTGCTTTTGCTGGCGACTTCAACAATGATCCGGCAGTCTCAGCATCCGGCTTGCCAATGAACTCCGATGATCGTCAGCGCTTCAGCTTTAGCCAGTTCTTCGAGAACTATCGCGGCTATCTCATTCCTTTGGCCGTCCTGCTGGTCTTCGGCTTCACGGCGTTCGCGATCTACGATCTGACAACGGAAGTCCGCTATGACGATGTCATTGCGGCTTTGACTGCAACCAAATGGTCCTCCATCGGGCTTGCCATCTTCTTCACCGCCTTGAGCTTCGTTGCCCTGATCGGCTACGACATGAACGCTCTCACCTATATCGGCAAGCGCCTGCGTTTCCTGCCGGTCTCCATGACGGCCTTCAGTGCTTATGCGGTCGGCAATACCGCTGGATTTGGGGCACTCAGCGGCGGCGCCATCCGTTTTCGCGGATATTCCCGTCTCGGCCTTACGCCCGACGAGGTTGGCCGGGTCATCGCCTTCGTCACGCTCGCGTTCGGGATCGGCCTTCTTGCCGTCACCGCCCTTGCATCATTGGTGACGGCGCCGAGGATCGGCGCTATTATCGGTATCGACGGGGCATGGGTTCGTTGGCTGGCTATCCTCATCCTGGTCGCGCTGTCGGTGCTTGTCATCATCGGGCGCGACGGGCGGGAAGTTGTGGTCGGCAAAGTGAAGCTCCGGCTTCCCGATACGCGTACATCCTCGCAGCAGTTCCTCATCACGGCACTTGATATCGCGGCCTCTGCTTCCGTGCTTTACGTACTCTTGCCGCAGACGGATATTGGCTGGCCCTCCTTCCTGGCGATCTATGCAACAGCGGTTGGAGCCGGCGTGCTCAGCCATGTGCCGGGCGGGCTGGGCGTTTTCGAAGCCATTATCGTCGCTGCACTCGGCAATGCTGTGGATCTTGATCAGGTCCTTGGAAGTCTCGTTCTCTACCGGGTCATCTATCATGTGCTGCCGCTCCTGGTGGCGACGCTGTTCATCATCGCTCTCGAAGTTCAGCAACTGACGCATCATCCGGTCGCGTCGACGCTCCGCAAGCTGGAATTCCGCCTCGCGCCGCTGCTGCTCGCGACGTTTGCAATGATTGCCGGGGCCATGCTGGTGTTTTCCAGCGTCACGCCGACGCCTGATTCAGATCTCGATATCCTTTTTAACTACTTGCCACTCCCGCTGGTCGAGAGTGCCCATTTCCTGTCCAGCATCCTCGGTATCGTTCTTTTTGTGACGTCGAGAGGCCTCGCCCAAAGACTGGACGGCGCCTGGTGGACAGCCGTGGTCTGCACCGCACTAGCCTTGCTGTTTTCATTTGTAAGAGCTCTTGCGCTTTTTGAAGCAGGTTTCCTGGTCACGCTTCTGGTCGGCCTACTCCTCAGCGCAAAGCTGTTTACGCGGCCCGCATCGCTCTTCCGCCAGGCCCTAACGCCCGCTTGGATCGTGGCCATGCTCATCCTCGTCGCTGGCGCGCTGACTATCCTCTTCTTCGTCTACCGCGAGGTGGACTACAGCCATGAGCTCTGGTGGCAGTTTGAATTCTCCGCCGAAGCTCCGCGCGGTCTTCGAGCAATCCTTGGCGTGGCGATCGCCTCGGCGGTCATCGCGATTTTCAGCCTTTTGCGGCCCGCGGCTACCCGTACCGCACCCTCAACGGATGATGATGTCCAGCGTGCGATCTCCATCGTGATGTCGCAGGATTCGGCCGATGCCAACCTTGTGCGCATGGGCGACAAGCGCCTGATGTTCTCAGACAATGGCAAGGCCTTCATCATGTACGGCATTCAGGGCCGCTCATGGATCGCCCTTTTCGATCCTGTCGGCCCTGCAGAGGAGACGCCTGAGCTTGTCTGGCGGTTTGTGGAAGAGGCCCGCGCCCAGGGTGGACGTGCCATATTCTACCAGATCTCGCCGGCGCTTCTGCCTTATTGCGCCGATGCTGGTTTGCGGGCCTTCAGGCTTGGCGAACTGGCGATTGTCGAACTTCCCCATTTTGACCTAAAGGGCAGCAGGCTCTCGGGACTGCGGCAGGCGGTCAACAAAGGATTGCGTGAGGGGCTGGAGTTCGAGGTGATACAGCAGGCGGAGGTGCTGGCCTCCATCGACGCGCTCAGGGCTGTCTCGGACTCGTGGCTCGCGCTGCACAGCACCCGCGAAAAGACGTTTTCGCTTGGAGCATTCCGCGAAGATTATGTCAGCGCGCAACCGGTCGCGGTTCTTCGTAAGGAGGGGCGGATCATCGCCTTTGCCACCCTTTCCCTCACGGACACCAGGAAAGAGGGAACTGTCGATCTGATGCGGTTTGCGCCGGACGCTCCGAAAGGCTCCATGGACTTCCTGTTTGTGCGGATCATGGAATATCTTCGGGATGCCGGTTATCGTGAGTTCAACCTTGGTATGGCGCCGCTGGCTGGCATGGCCCAGCGTGAAGCAGCTCCGGCCTGGGATCGCGTCGGCAGCGTGGTTTTCGAGCACGGCGAGCGGTTTTACAATTTCAAAGGCCTGAAGGCGTTTAAATCTAAGTTTCATCCCCGTTGGGAGCCTCGGTACCTAGCCGTCGCAAGCGTAGGTCCAGCCATTGCCATGATGGACGCGACTCTCCTGATTGGTGGCGGCTTGAGAGGAGTGGTCGGAAAATGAAGATTTGGCGGATCGTCACGGTGCTGGCCGGCCCGCTTTTGTTTGGCCATCCTGCATGGGCGCAGCAACCTGATTACCAGACTGGCATGATCCCGGCGCCGCATATCTCCCTGCCGGCCGGCAAGGACCTTGCTGCGATGGTCTTCCTGATTTCCAATGGACAGGGCTGGGGCGAGCGGGAGGAGGCGCAAGCCAAAGCCCTCGTTGAGGCCGGCGCGGCGGTCGTGGGAGTCGATTTCCCAAGCTATATGCGGGCGCTCGCCGAGGACCAGGGCGATTGCGTCTACATGATTTCCGATGTGGAAGACATTTCACAACAGGTGCAGCGGCGTGTGGGCAATCCGGTCTACCGCCACCCGATCGTGGCCGGCATCGGGGAGGGCGGCGCGCTTGCGCTTGCAATGATCTCGCAGAGCCCGCTGGTGACGATCGGCCAGGCGGTTGCGGTGGATCCTGCCGCCGGAATTCCTCTTGCCAAGGAACTGTGCACGCCGGCGTCCAAGGAAAACCTCGGCGCTCGCACTATCTACGGGTTTCAGGACGGGCCGCTGCCGGCAGAAGTGACGGTAGCTCTGACCCAGGGCGCTGATCCGGCAGGCGTCGCGCATGCGCAAAAGCTGAAGCAGGAGCATCCGGATGTGCAGATACAGCAGATCCCCGGTACCGCCGATGCTGCTTTCATGAACTTGCTGACCGAGCAAATTTCGCGGGGGAGAAAAAGCGATCAGCCTTTGGAGCTGCCGCTGACCGTTCTTGAAGCTGCCCCGGTGATGAATACGATGGCGGTGGTGTTTTCCGGAGACGGCGGCTGGCGCGACATCGATAGCGAGGTCGGCGGTTATCTTCAGAAACAGGGGATTCCTACGGTCGGCATCGACTCGCTGCGCTATTTCTGGTCGGAACGGCAGCCACAGGAAGTTGCCAACGACCTGTCGAGGATCATGAGCACCTATCGCCGTCAATGGGGCGTCTCCAATGTTATCCTCATTGGTTATTCTTTTGGCGCAGATGTCCTGCCTGCGGCTTATAATCTGCTTCCCGAGGCGGACAAAAGACGGATAAGGCAGATATCGCTGCTCGCCCTCTCAAAGGAGGTCGATTACGAAATCTCCGTTACCGGCTGGCTGGGCGTGGCGGGTGATGGAAAGGGCGGTGATACCGTCGCCGAGATAGCCAAAATCGACCCGCACCTGGTTCAGTGCGTTTATGGCACGGACGAAGACGACGACCCCTGCCCGGATTTGAAAGCAAGGGGTGTGGAAACGGTTCCGATCGAGGGCGGCCACCATTTTGATGAGGATTACGAGGCGCTGGGTAAGCGGATCGTCGAAAGTCTGCTGACCCGCCTGAAGAAGTAGGCCGGGGTGAAGGCCCGGCCGTCTCAATTTGTGTGGCGGCAGCGCCTTGCCGCTTACTGGGCGAGGCCGAGCGATTCCAGATAGTGTGCCGAGGCCGGTATCTTCGACTTGTCCTTGATCTCGATGATCAGCCGGGGATTGCTGCGCACACCTGACAATGCAGCAAAGACGGAATGCCAAAGGATGTTGCCTTCTCCGAGAGACCAATGGCGGTCGGCATAGCCGTCAGCGTCCTGCAGATGGATATGCTGGAGGCGCTCGCCCGCAGCCTTGACATAGTAGTCGACCGGCGGAGCGCCGGTTGAGCCGTAAGCGTAATGGGCGTGACCGGTGTCGATGGAAACAGCGACGGCCGGCGAGCCGAAGCTTTCTGCCAATGCGACCCGCGCATGCTGGTCGATATCCTCGATATTCTCAAGCACGATGACTGCGCCGATATCCTCGGCCTGCCTGACCGCGTCGCGCATCGTCAGGTGGACGTATTCCACGGTCCGCTCACGTTCGCCCTCGTTGTTGTCGAGATTGTTGTAGGACCAGGTCGTATAGGGGCTATGGGCAACCATTTGTGTTGCACCAAGGGCCGCACATATGTCCAGCCCCTGTTTCATCCGCTTCGCGACAACGGCACGGATATCCGGATCCGGCGATGCGATGGTAAATCCCCAGAATGGTCCATGGATGCCAAGCCGGCCTTGGTGGCCGTCGAGCAGCGTTTTCGCCCGTTCGACAAGCGGCATCCAATCACCGTCCAGGACATCTGCGGTGACAAAATCCTGCAATTCGAGATCGCGCTGCTTATCGAAAAGCCAATCGCGGTGAAGTTCAAGTTCATCCAACGTCATTGCAGCGCCGACCACGGGGAGAGAAGACATTTCGAAGCCTCCGAAAGGAAAGATAGGAACAGCCGGATCGCTTCCGGTATCGGAGCCGTGGCAGATTTTCATTATACTTGTGAGACGGGCGGGCGAGATTGCGAAGACATCAGCTATTGCCTTGTAAACTTCGCAGATTTTGCACCATCCCCAGATTGAAGGCCTTGAGTTTCCACAGGCATCCGGATACATGTCCTGATGCCAGGACCGGGCCCCTCTGGCAGCTCAGAGAGCTGCGATGTCGGACTGGATCGTCCAACTTCGGTGCCTGGTGTTCGTGAAAATTGTCCGACAAAAGCAGTAATGGGACTTAGCAAGGTTTCAACTGCAGTGCTTATTGGACAGTCTCCGGCATGAGGCGCCCTGCCTTGAATGGGTTGCCATATGATGGAAATTTTCACACCGGAGGGCTTTTCGGCTCTCATGCAAGTTATCATGATCGACCTGGTGCTGGCCGGCGACAATGCGATCGTCATTGGCCTGGCCGCGGCAGGTCTGCCGAAGGACCAGCGTGCCAAAGCCATCCTGGTCGGTATCATTGCCGCGACTGTCCTCCGTATCGGCTTTGCACTCGCCACAACCCAATTGCTGCAGATTGTCGGTCTTCTCCTGGCAGGCGGAGTGCTGCTCTTGTGGGTCTGCTGGAAGATGTGGCGGGAACTGCGTACGCCCCACAGTCACGACGACGATGCCAATGAGGCTCTGGCCAATGCCGACCTGAACGCCGATGGCAGTGTCGCGGGCGGCGCCCCACGCAAGACCTTTGCCCAAGCTGCCTGGCAGATCGTCATTGCGGACATATCCATGTCGCTCGACAACGTTCTGGCGGTGGCAGGTGCTGCGCATGAGCATCCAACGGTATTGATCTTCGGCCTGGTGCTTTCGATTGCGCTGATGGGGATTGCAGCAAGCTTCATTGCCCGCCTGCTGAACAAGCATCGCTGGATTGCTTATGTCGGGTTACTGGTCATTCTTTACGTATCGCTGGAAATGATCTGGCGCGGCGCTCACGAAGTCTGGCCCTATCTGGGGCTCTGAAGTCCTGGGAAATGAAAGGCGCGGCCTCGGCTGCGCCTTTCACTATGATCAGCCAATCACGCTTCTCGCTGTATCCGCCGCGACAGATTTGATCGAAGGCTTGCGCCCAATCGCGTAACTGACCGGCGAGCAGCAGGCTCCACGGTCCTTGCAATCAGGGACGAGGCTAGGAGCAGGATCGTCAGAACAAGCGCCATGACCGTCCAACGGTTTCCAGGCGTTCCGAAATGGGCGAAAGCGGCATAGCCGATATTCTGATGCAGCAGGTAGAGCGGGTAAGTCAGCCCGCCAAGCGCCATCGCGAGCCGGGGCCGTATCGGCATCGAAGGTCCGAGCGCGGCAACCGCCACGCAGATGACAGCAAGCGGTCCCATCAGGAACAGTCCGCCCATGTTCCGATGGAAGCCATAGGTCGCCAGAAACTCCGCCTCGGTGATGAAAGGTGCCGCCGTGGCCCAACAGGTGGCGGCTAGAAGCATGCAGCATCCCGATACTGAGAATGATTGCCTCAGCCTGAAGAGCACCAGGCCAAAGGCGAAATAGCCCGAATATTGAGTGATCAGCAGTTTTTGAAGCGCGCCGCTGTGCAACAAAGCTTCATTGGCGACAGAGACGGAAAGCCAGACCGTGACAATCAGACGCCATTGCCGCTGAAACAACCCGGTCGCGATTAGCAGGAAAACCCAGCCGTAAAAGATGATTTCGTAGGCGATGGTCCAATAGGCGCCATCCAGAAAGGGCTGCCCCAGCGCTCTGGAGATGATGATCCCATGAGCAAGCCATTGTTGAATGGTCGGCGGAGCAATCGTCGGAACCGGCCAAATGGCCAAGACGCCCGCAGTGATCGTCGCGCAGACGATGAAGCTCGGCCAGAGCCTTGCCACACGCCCGACCGCGAAATCATAAGCCGACCGATCTTGTGCCGACATGGTGATGACATAACCCGAAATGCCGAAGAAGATCAGCAAGCCGGCATCGCACCACATAGCGAAAGGCGCCAGTTCAGGAAAGCCGAGGCCGCCGCTTTCGCCGGAAATCTGCATGCGAAAGCCGTAGTGGAAAAGCAAAACCATTATCGCTGAAGCCAGCCTCAAGATGTCGAGGTTGACAAGCCTTTCAGGCTTTCCGGCTGACATAGGCTCTCCACCTCCGTTGTGCTGCGGCAAGACTAACCCGCTGGTCTTTGAAAAAGGTGAAGAGGCTTGTGATTCTACGTGCGATCTTCTGACAAAAGGTTTCTCTTTCCATCACCGCGGCAGATCCACTAAGACCTCTAGTGGAAGCATGGGTCGGATAGGGAGGAAATATTGTTTGTCTTTATTTGCTGTGCGTGTGGCACGTCCTTCGAGCAGGCGACCGACCAACCTCCTTCCTGCCTAATCTGCGCGGATGAGCGGCAATATGTTCCGCCTTCCGGGCAGACCTGGACCACGCCATCAAAGCTGGCGGCCAGCCATCGAAACAGCTGGCAGCAGCTGGAGCCTGGTCTTCTGTCCATCCAGACCATGCCCGCTTTCGCCATCAACCAGCGGGCGCTGCTGCTGCAGACACCATCCGGTAATGTCCTGTGGGATTGTATGGCCCATCTCGACGAAGCGACGAAAACGCTCATCGACGGCCTCGGGGGCATCAGCGCCATCGCTATTTCCCATCCCCATTATTACACGACCATGCAGGATTGGGCGGTGGCCTTCGACGCTCCCATCTACCTTCATGCAGCAGACCAGCAGTGGATCTGCCGCGCGTCGGATCATGTCAGGCTTTGGGACGAGGCAGCGCTTGCCCTTTCGTCTTCTGTCACGCTGGTTCATGCCGGGGGACATTTTGCAGGTGGCACAGTGCTACACTGGACCGCGCAGGATGGCGTGGGTGTTCTGCTCGCGGGGGATATCGTCCAGGTGACGCCTGGTGCGGATTATGTCTCCTTCATGTGGAGCTATCCGAACATGATCCCGCTCAGCGCGCCGGAGGTGGCGGATGTCGCGGAGCGCCTGGCTCCGTGGCCGTTCGAGCGGATCTATGGCGCCTTCTCGAGCCAGAATGTCCGGAACGATGGTCAGGCGATCGTCGCTCGCTCGGCCAAGCGCTACATCGAGCGGCTTTCCCAAGCTCCCAACACCAGCAGCTAGCTGCTGGAATGATCCGCGAGCGGCAGTGCAGGATCAAGGCGTGACGTCGCGCCGGCCGGCAAGCTGCTCGTTCATCCAGTCGGCGCTCGCCCGGATGCCGCCCAGCGGAAAGACATGAATGCGGTCTAGCAGGCTGTCCGGATGCGCAGCCTTGTAGTCGGCAATCTCATTGAGGAAATCCGTGGGCTCATAGGGAAGCAGGAGCTTGCTGAGATCCATGGCGCGCCTCTGCAACACGCTGATGGAGGGGCCGACCCCGCAACTCAGGGCAAATTTTATCAGTGTCTGTAGTTTGGTCGGGCCGGCTATGCCCAGATGGATTGGCAGGCTGATCCCTGCTGCGGCGATGCGCTCCGCCCATGCGATGACCGGCTTGGCGTCGAACGCGAATTGCGTGACGATGGCCATCTCAGCGTCGGTCCGTTCGGAATAGCGCTGCTTGAACTTCAGAGCTTCATCGACAATCCTGCTGCTGCCATCGCGGTCGATGTCCTTGTTGCCTTCCGGATGCCCGGCGACATGCAGCCGCTTGAAGCCATAGCGGTCGAAAAGGCCGGACTCGATCAGCTGGATCGAGCTGTCGAAATCGCCGGCGGGCGTCGATACGCCACCGCCCAGCAACAGGGCCTGCTCAACGCCCGCCTCGTTTCTGTAACGCCTGATCCAATCCTCCAGAACTGCGGCGCTTGGGATGATCCGAGACGGGAAATGCGGCATGACCGGGAAGCCGTCCTCATGAAGACGCTTTGCCGTCGCGACCATGTCTTCGATGGTGGTGCCTTCGATATGGGCGATATAAATACGGGTCCCAGCCGGAAGCAGCGTCTTGAAGTTGTCGATCTTGGCCGCCGTGCGGGGCATAACCTCGATCGAGTAATCTACGATGATGCCTTTGAAGCTGACGGGTTCAGGAGAACGCGCCTCCGGCTTCCCCCTGAAAAGGTTCATCAATGCCATGTTCCAATCCTCCTCCCGCAGCGGGATGAAACGCCCGGCCGAGACGGACGGTGCGGCGTGCGAGAGATCTTCTCGCACGCCAATTGATCAAATGGCTTTCTTGGTGCGCCAACTTTCGGCGTAATTTTCCCGCGCTTCCTGGGCATAGGGGACGGCGGCGACCCGTACGCGGATTTCGGCCTGCTTATGCCCCTGCTCAACAGAGGTCTTGGAGGTGCCGCCATCCGGTTCACCCCAGATCAGGGTCAGAACATCGTTTTCCTTGATGTCCGCGTCCACGACACCAAGCGAAAGCATCGAGCGCTCATTATAGCTATAGCCGTTGAACATGGAGAGGCCGACGACCTTGCCGTCCTTCAAAACCTGGTCGAAGCTGGAAGAAGCATAATTGGAGAGCGGGAAGTCGATCCATTTGGCAGCCTGCTCGCCCGGCTGGAAAGCCGAAGCAATCACCTTCACCACGTCTTCCGGATTCCATTCAAAGGTCACCTTACGACGCTGCGGGGTTTCCTTCATCTTCTCCAGCGCTGCCCGCCCGACGAAGTCATGGTCGAACTTCACATAGACGCCGTAGCCGAGTTCGTAGGGGTTGAGGTAATAGTCTTCGATGTTATCGGAAACATAGCTGCCGCCGATGGAGCCGTTGGCTTCGTAGCTGTTTGCGGGCAACCAGTCCCGATAGGCCTGAAGTTCGTCGCCGGTGTAAATCGCCGGCAGAGGCGAGGGTATCCAGCCGGATTCGAGCGTGTTCGTCGCGTAAGCGCGGCTGCCAACGAGGCGAAGGTCAACGCCTGCATCTTCGGCAGCTTTGACGATGGCCGCCCGCACCTCGTCCTTTTCCGCGTAAGGCCCCCAGATTTCAAGACCCGGTGCTCCGGCCATGCCGTGGCGGAGAGCCTGGACCTTGCGGCCCGCGACATTAATCCAATCCACGTGGAAGAACTTGATCTCCGGGATCGGTCCGCCGTTCATTTTCTCGAAGACTTTCGGAGCATCAGGGCCTTGGATCTGGAAGCGGTAGTGAATACGGTTGACCTCTTTTCCGTCCGGACGAGACGGGGAGCGCGGATCATGCGTCAGCTTCACATCGAACTTTCCAAGCGAAGCATTGTAGAGCAGCCAGTTCGCCGTGGGGGCTCGTCCCACCAGCACGAATTTTTCTTCCGTTTCACGAAAGATGATCATGTCGCCGATTACATGGCCGGCCGGCGTCACAGGCACATAGTGCTTCGCCCGGTTGGTACCGAAATTGGCAAAGCTGTTGATCGACAGGCTTTCCAGGAATTTTGCCGCATCCGCGCCTTCGACGACAAGTTCATCCATGTGGTGCGACTGGTCGAAAAGCACGGCGGTTTCACGCCACGCCGCCTGCTCGGATCGCCAGTTGGAAAACTCCGGTGCGACAACCGGGTATACATAGATGCCGGTTTTGGAGTTGCGAAGATGTTCGACTGTATTGCCTGCATCCTTGAGGACATGGCTCAAGCTTGTCGGTGTCACGGAAACTCCTCCCTAAGTTTTGGACAGAATGTATACATGTTCTCATGGAGAGAAAAGTTCAAGCGAAATTTCTCTCCGTTGCAGGAGGGTGCCCTGTCGCTTCGGGTGCGGAGATAGGAGCTCAGGAACTGAGCAGCACCAGCCCTGGGACGCTCAGCATCAGCTGCGGATCTTCATAAACGGCATATTCCAGATTTTTCCGGGCAATGCGTGCATGCTCACGCGCAAGGGCTTCGGCACGTGCCCCTTCGCGCCCGGCAACTGCTGCAACAAGGGAGCGATGCTGGTCCTGGGCAATATGAAGCGACTGGCGGAAGGCGGCGACATGAGTGCGGCCGGATAAAAAAGCGGAGGGCGAGGCGAATGGTAGACGCGTCGATCGTTCCACCTCGCGCCGAATGACCGTGCTACCCGACAGCTTCACCAGAAGCGCGTGAAATTCTGCGTTGAGTCCGGAATAGGCTTCAAGATCAACGTCCCCGAAGTTTTGCCCGAAGCAGGCGTCCAGTTGAGCCAAGAGGTCGCGGAGCTGCTGGAGGCCGGTTTGGGAGACGCCACGTTCGGCAGCGAGCCTTGCTGCGGTTCCTTCCAATACGCCGCGCAGCTCTATGGCATCCACCGCATCGGCATAGGTAAAGCTCCGCACGACGAAGCCGCCGTTCGCCAGCCGATCCAGGAGGCCCTCTTCCGCCAGCCGGGACATGATTTCACGCACCGGCGTGCGCGAAATCTGCAGCGTTTCGGCCAGCGGAACCTCAAAGAGCCTGGTGCCGCCCGGATAGTCGCCGCTCAAGATTTTCTTGCGCAGCTCCATCAGGGCGCGGGCTGTGTGCGTCGATCTCGAGGCCTCTTCCAAATGAACATCCTGCTGCTGCCGGATCGCCATCTTAGCGACATCTCGTGGATCGGCCAAGCCTGGGTGTATACATGCATCGAGGTGCACGTTGTCAGGTTGAAGATGACCTAGCAGCAGAAAGCGGTCAAAGCCTTGTCTGGACGCGAGCGGCCAATAGGCTCGCTACGGTCGACCGAAGTTCTTCCGTCGTTTTGATTCCGATCGCAGCCATCTTGTCCTGAATAGCCGCAATCTCCCGGCAGAGGCCGCCATTCAGGCCGAGCGCATCCAAAGTGGCACCGCTCTCGCGCATCTCGGCGGCCCGTCGCCGCCCGTGGCGCGTGGTCCGCTCGAATTGGTATGCTGGGAATTTCGACCAATCCAGGCCTGGAAAGCTTTGCGAGAGCGAAGCTAAAATCTCTTCGAAACAGCCTGAGGCTTCGGCTGCAAGCAGGGCCTCGATCGTGATCGCTTCGAGCCCCTTGACGAAGACGGAGCGCACCATCTTGATTGCCGTTGCCGAACCGGGCGCGTCGCCTGCAAACTCTCCGTTGAACCCCAGGCTCCGCATGCGATCGAGAATGGCGCCGGCGTTTTTTCCGGCAAGCAAGATCGGCGTGCCATGACCTTTGGGATGAACCGGCGCCATGACAGCCATGTCGAGATAATCGGCACCTGTGGCATCGACAAGGGCGGAGGTTTCCACCTTGCGCTGCGGCGAAACTGAATTGATGTCGATCAGCAGGGCGCCTTGGCCGAGATGGGGCAGTATCGACTTTGCGGCCTCAAGGCTTTGATCAGCAGTCACGGCGCTGAAAATCCATTCGGCATCGGCAAGTTCGGCCGGAGATCCGGCCACATTAACGCCGCGGCTCGTCATCGCCAGCCGCATATCTTCCGCCGCTGCCGGATCATCCAGAAGCCGGTCATAGGCGCGGAACTGGCCATGATCGAGCCTCAAAGCCAGAGTGTCGTGAAAGGCACGCGCTGCTTCACCGAAGCCGAGAAACGCAATCCTCATGGTCTGTCGATCCCGTCGTCAATCGCCAAATACCAAGCCGTCAAAAAGCTTGCGTGCCGTCCGCAATACGGCTGCACGGTCCACCTGGCCGTCCTTCATCGTCGCGATGACGCTCATTTCTCCCGTCGGATGCTCCACGGACAGAAGCTTTTCATCCCCTTCGGGAATGGCGGCGAGCTCGGCAGCCGGACCCTTCGGCAGGAGGCAGGCGGTTGCCACGCTGACTGCGCCAAGCACGCCGATTGCGTCGTGGCACTTGTGCGGGATGAAGGTTCGGGTGGAGATTGTTCCGCCGGATGTGGGAGCCGAGACCATCGTTATCTTGGGCACGGATTTCTTCGCGACGTCGCCGAGGTTCATCATCGGCCCAGCCTTCAGCCGGATGGATTCCAGCTTCACCCGCAGCTCCTGGTTTGCCTCGAGATCCTTCGGGCTTTCGTCGCCCCTGATGCCGAGCGCTTCGGCATGCATCAAAACGCAAGGCATGCCGTTGTCGATCAAGGTGCAGGCTATGCCATCGATCTCGTCGACCAGATTGCCGGTGGGTAGAAGCGCGCCGCAGGAGGAGCCGGCCGTATCGGCAAAGACGATCGGGATCGGAGCCGAGGTGCCGGGTACGCCGTCGATCCGCGCCTCGCCTTTATAGCTCACCTTGCCGCCGGGCGTGTCGATCGTCGCTATGGCGATCTGCCCGGTATTTTCCATGAAGATCGACACCTCGGTCTTGCCGTCATTTGGAGAAACCAGACCCCGTTCGATGGCGAAAGGCCCGATCCCTGCCAGGATATTTCCGCAGTTCTGGCCGTCGGTGACGATCGGCTGGTCGACGAAGACCTGCAGGAAGAGATAGTCGACATCGACGCCTTGCCGCTCGGATTTCCGGACGACGGCCACCTTGGAGGTCAGCGGATTGGCGCCGCCCATGCCGTCGATCTGGCGCGCATCGGGCGAGCCCATGACGCGCAGGAGGAAACCGTCGCGGTCGGCGGGCAGTTCCTCGGCGAGAAAATATCCGCCTTTGGACGTGCCGCCGCGCATCCACATGCAGCGGACGCCGCTGTCGATATCTCCCATGATCGCCTCCGATCCCGTGTCGTTCCTAGATGTATTTCAAGCCTTTTTCGGCCAAACGCCCGCGCATGTCGTAGATGTCGAGACCCAGCTCGCCGGCGGCAAGACGCTTGCGCTTGGCCTCTTCTGCCGCAACTCGGGTTTCTGCCTTTGTGGCGACCGCTTCCGCTTCCTCGCGCAGCACGACGCAGACGCCATCGTCGTCGGCGACGATGATATCGCCCGGCCGCACATAGGCACCGGCGCAGACCACCGGCACATTGACGGAACCGGGCGTTTCCTTGACCGTTCCCTGCGCAAATATCGCCTTCGACCAAACGGGAAACTTCATCTCGGTCAGATCGGCCACGTCACGAACACCTGCATCGATGATCAAGCCATTGCAACCGCGCGCTTGGGCCGACGTTGCCAGCAGATCGCCGAAATAGCCATCTTCGCAGGAGCTGGTCGGAGCAAGCAGCAGGATGTCGCCGGGTTTGATCTGCTCGATCGCCACATGCAGCATCCAGTTGTCGCCAGGCGGTGCCAAGATCGTCACCGCGCTGGCGGCCAGTCTGGCGCCGCTATAGATCGGACGCATGTAGCTGGCGAGCAGGCCCTTGCGGCCCTGTGCCTCGTGGACGGTGGCGACACCGCAGGCGGCAAGCCGATCGATGACGGATTGATCGGCACGCTGAATATTCTGGACGACCACCGCCATCAGAGTTCATCCACGGTGCGCGGGAAGACCGACTGGAAACCTTCCGCATGGGTCGACTTGCGCCCGCCGGACTGGCCGCCGGAATTGCGCATGAAGTGATTGCCGCGGTTCTCGGCAACGTTCTTGTAGTAGTGCCAGAGATGCTCCTGGCCTTCCATGCACTGGATGGCCGCCCACTTCTTTTCCCAGACAGGGGAAATGTCGAGGAAGACATCCGGCTTCCATTCCATCTGCTCCGTCTGGTGCGGCTCGAACAGATAGAGCTGCGGCGCGCCGAGAACCTTTTCGCCTGGATTATGGCCCCAGGCCTGTGCGATCATGCGGGCTTCAAGAGCCACCTGGGTCGCATACATGTGGTCTGTGTTGTACGGGTCCCACTTGGAGTGGGAGAGCATGAATTCCGGCTGCACCTTGCGGATCACATCAACCAGCTTGAACTTGGCGTCCTGATCCACGATTAGCGGATAATCGCCGAGATCGAAGAACTGGATATCGGAGACGCCGAGCGCCTTGGCGGCATTCTCAGCCTCGGTGCGGCGTCCAGACTTCACCTTGTCCAGCGTCATTCCCGGATTTTTCCAGAGCTTGGCGCTTTCGCCACGCTCTCCGTAGGAGAGGCAGACGACGGTGACGTCATAACCTTTCTCCTGGTGGAGCGCGATGGCGCCGCCGCAACGCCAGACGAAGTCCGCCGAATGGGCGCTGATGACCAATGCTGTCTTAGCCATGGATATACCTCATGTTCTTGCGAATTAGTGGTCGGTGGCAATCGGGGGTGTACCGTGGGTGTGGAAGGTATCGATCGTCTTCAAGCCCCAAGCCTGGCCCTTCTTGCGCTCGGTTTCGGTCCAGGTGATCGGCTTCCAGTCGGGATTGAGAATCAGCCGTGCGCCAGAATTGGCCACCTCGACGCGGTTGCCGGCAGGCTCCCAGACATAAAGAAAGAACGTGCCTTGGACGGCGTGCTTGTGCGGCCCAGTTTCGATATGAACGCCGTTCTCCAGGAAGATATCGGCGGCCCGCAGGACGTCCTCACGCTGATCGACAGCATAAGTCACGTGGTGAAAGCGGGCGTGTCCGCCGCCGTGGTCTTCCGTATAGGCGATGTCGTATGTCTTGTTGTTGACCGTGAACCAGCATCCACCCAGCCGGCCATTGTCCAAGAGGATCTGTTCCGTGACGCGGCTGCCGAGCGCCTTGGTCATGAAATCTCGGATGGCGCCGACATCGGCGGCCAGCAGGTTCAGATGGTCCAGCCGGCGAGGGGAAACGCCGCGGCCGTGATAGCGCTGGGCGATGTTCTTGAGCGCCGACCTTTCTTTCTCGGGTGCGATATAGTCGACCGTGTCGAAATAAAGCTCGAAGATGTGCCCGTCAGGATCCTGGAATTGGTAGGCACGACCATGGCCCATGTCGCCATCCACCCAGCCGATACCACATCCCATCCCTTCGATGATCTCGACCCGACGGGCTAGCGCTTCCGGGGAAGCGGCACGATAGCCGACATGGCCTACACCCGTCGTGTGGTGCCGCGTCAGCTTCAGCGTGTGGAATTCGTAGTCGTCGAAAGCGCGCAAATAGACGCTGTCGCCTTCGCGGCCGCTTTCGGTCAGCCCGTAGATGCGGGTGAAGAAATCCAAGCTTTCCTCGAAGCAGTCGGAATAAAGTTCCACATGGCCAAGATGGGCGACATCGTAGGACGGCTCTGCCATTCGTTTTCCCAAGGTGGTCGTCAGCGGCGCCCGAACACGATCGCCTTGCCCTCTGAATAGATGCCCGGTTCTCCACCCAAACGCAGCATCATAGTTATGCTAGAAATAGATCCGTGCGTTGCCTCGTGACGAATAGGTTCTGCTCCAGCCTCATAAGTTTTTGTTGAGACGGCTTCGAAGGAGCCTCTTTCGGAATGCCTTCGGAGACGGCGGCGCGAAGGCTGGCTGTGGCACTACTTTTCTGAAGCGGCGTCGGTCATGTTGGCGGGTGCAAACGGCACAACAACTCGAGACGGGTTCCAAAGCCGAGAAGCGTACCGCCCTTTATTGGGTCATCTGCGAGATTCCATAGCCCGGCAGGTCCAGCTTCGTTGACAAGTCCTGACACACATTGGACAAGTGGAATCGCTAGCAGCCAGGGGGGACTTTATGTCTAGGCGCGCGTTTTTCGGTTTTTTTGCTCTTGTACTGTCCGCCTTTACGCTGGCAGCGCCTGCAATGGCGGCTGAACGCCGTATCGAGACGTCGGCGGACAGCGATTACTCCGGCTTCGATCTTCGAACCGTGAAGAATGTCAGCCAGGCGCAGTGCGAAACCGCCTGCATCGGCGATAACCAGTGCCGGGCCTTCACCTATAACGTCAAGGCGAAGTGGTGCTTCCTCAAGTCGGATTACAGCCAGCTCAACGGCTTCCAGGGCGCCGTTGCCGGCAAAATCGTCGAAGCGGCGGCTGATCCCGATATAGGGGCACCGCCAAAACTCTCCTTCCTCACCGAGGAGCTGTTGCAGCAGGCGCGCGACCAGAAGAGCGGCCTGGCTCTCGGGGATAATCAACAAGGCTACGGGATCGGCAACCTGAGGACGATTGCCCAGACCGAACTGCTCAGCGGCAATGTCGATACTGCCATCTACAATTACAAAGGCGCACTGGCGCTTGCTCCCGAAGATGCCGCCCTATGGATCGAGCTTGCGCGGGCTGCCGGGACGGCCAATAGCAGCACGGCCGGCGAGTCGGCGCTTGCCGCCATCAATGCCTATCAGGCTTCGCGAACGGCGGCGATCCGTGCCGATGCGCTTGCCGTTCTGGCCGCGGCTCTCGCCAAGCAGGAGAGCTATCGTCCGGCGCTGAGTGCCTACAAGGCGAGCTTGGCGCTGGCGAATGCGCGCACCGTTCAGGCCGCGTACAATGACCTGCGCGAACGCCAGGGCTTCCGCGTCATCGGAAATACGGTTGATGCCGACAGTGCGGCGCCACGGGTCTGTGTCCAGTTTTCCGAGCCTCTGGTCAAGGCAGGCGTGGATTATGCACCTTATGTCGTACTCGACAGCCAGGCACCGAAAGCCATGGAAGCCAAGGACAGCCAGATCTGCGTCGAGGGCTTGGCGCACGGGCAGCGCTACAAGGTTTCTCTGCGCCGCGGCCTGCCATCCTCGGTAGACGAACCTTTGCCAGCTCAGGTAGATATCGACATCTACGTCAAGGACCGGTCGGCGAGCGTCCGCTTCACCGGAGACAGTTTCGTGCTGCCGTCCACCGCACGCCGCGGTATTCCGATTGTTTCGGTCAATACGGAGAAAGCGGATCTTAAGCTCTACCGCGTCGGCGATCGCAACATGGCTGGGTTGCTTGCCAATTCGCAGTTTCTGACCCAGCTGGACACTTATACTGCCAGCCAGATCGAGGCCCAAAGCGGCGAGCTTGTTTGGCAAGGGACGATCGATATCGTTCGGGACATCAACAAGGACGTCGTGACCAGCTTTCCGGTCGACGAAGCTTTGCCGGCCCGTAAGCCCGGCGTTTATGTGCTAACGGCTGCCGCTTCCAATAGCATTTCCCAGGAATGGGACAGCAAGGCGACGCAGTGGTTCGTGGTCTCTGATATCGGCCTCACCACCTATGCCGGCACGGATGGACTGCACGTCTTTGCGCGCTCTCTCGCCACAGCGAAGCCGATCGCCGGAGCGGATCTCCAGCTTCTCGCCAAGAACAATGAGGTTCTCGGAACGGCGAAAACCGACGCCGACGGCAGAGCGGTTTTCACCGCCGGACTGATGCGCGGCACGGCTGCCATGGTTCCCGCCATGCTGACGGCACAAAACAAGGGGCAGGATTTCGTTTTCCTTGACATGAGCCGCGCCGGCTTCGACCTGTCCGACCGCGGCGTCACGGGGCGCCCGGCGCCCGGCGCCATGGATATCCTGCCATGGACCGAGCGCGGCATCTATCGCCCCGGCGAAACGGTGCATGCCAGCGTGCTTGCCCGCAACGTCGACGCAACAGCTATCGAAAACCTGCCGCTGACCTTCGTCTTCCTGCGGCCCGACGGTGTCGAAGATCGCCGCATGGTCAGCAACGGCGCGCTCGGCGGATATGCGCTTGATCTGCCGCTGCTCGCCTCGGCCATGCGTGGCACATGGACCATGCAGATCTTCGCCGATCCCAAGGGCACAGCGATCGGCGAGAAGACGTTCCTGGTCGATGATTTCGTGCCGGATCGCATTGAATTCGACATGAGCAGCGAGGTCAAGGAGATCGTCGTCGGCAAGCCGGTTGAGGTCGCCATAGATGGGCGCTTCCTTTATGGCGCGCCGGCGGCCGGGTTGAAGCTCGAGGGCGAGATTGCGCTGAAGCCGACCCGAGAGCATGCAGCCTTTCCGGGCTATCATTTCGGCCTGGCCGATGAGGAGGAAACCGAAACGGCTCGCACAACGCTCGATGCGCTCGAACCGACCGACAAGGGAGGCAAATCCACTTTCGACGCCGCAATCAGCGAAGTGCCATCGACCACCCATCTCGTCAGCGCCAACGTCGTCGTTCGCATGCAGGAGGCAGGCGGCCGCGCCGTCGAGCGCTCTCTCACCCTGCCGGTCAAGCCGGAGGCTGCCCGGATCGGCATCAAGCCGGAATTTACCGGCGATCTTGCTGAGAATTCTGTCGGCAGTTTCAACGTGATCCTGGTGGATCCCGAGGGCAAGAAACAGAACAAGCAGGGCCTGCGGTGGAAGCTCATCAAGATTGACCGGGACTATCAATGGTATCGCGACGGTTCGTCCTGGCGCTTCGAACCCGTCACCCGGACCAGCCAGATTGCCAATGGCATGGTCGATGTCGGGAGTGATGGCGGCAAGGTTTCTGTGCCTGTTGCCTGGGGCCAGTATCGCCTGGAGATCGAAACGGCGGATGTCGGTGGGCCAGAATCCAGCGTGCAGTTCGACGCCGGCTGGTTCGTGACGGCGGCCTCGAGCGAGACACCGGATGCTTTGGAGGTCGGTCTGGACAAGCCGAGCTACAAGATCGGAGAAACGGCCAAGCTCAAGGTCTCCGCGCGCTATGCCGGGGAACTTCTGATCACTGCGGGTTCTGAAAGCCTCGTAGCGGTTCAGACGGCAAGCCTTGGCCCCAATGGCGGCGAGGTGGATATTCCCGTCACCAAGGAATGGGGCGCGGGCTCCTATGTCACGGCGACGCTTTACCGGCCCGGCGAGGCACGGGAAAGCCGGATGCCGATGCGGGCAATCGGCATTACCTGGCTCAAGGTCGATCCGGAGGCTCGTGATCTGAGCATATCGATCACCGCGCCGGATAAGACATTGCCGCGCCAGCCTCTGAATGTATCGCTGCAGGTTGCGGGAGCGGGCGCCAATCAGGATGCCTATCTATCGGTCGCCGCAGTCGATGTCGGCATATTGAACCTGACGCGCTATGAGCCGCCTGCGCCGGATCTCTGGTATTTCGGCCAGCGCCGGCTCGGGCTTGAGATCCGCGACATCTATGGCCGCCTGATCGACGGCTCGCTTGGCGCCACCGGCCGGCTTCGCACCGGCGGTGACGGGGGTATTTCGCTGCAGGCAAGCCCGCCAAAGGAAAAGCTTGTCGCCTTTTTCTCAGGCCCGGTGAAACTGGATGCGGAGGGCAAGGCCAGTGTCGCGTTCGATGTTCCGCAATTCAACGGCACGGTCCGCCTTATGGCGGTCGCATGGTCGAAGGCCGGGGTCGGCCATGGCGTCAAGGATGTCGTCGTCCGGGATCCGATCGTCGTCACCGCTAGCCTGCCACGGTTTTTGGCGCCCGGCGACGACAGCAATCTGCGGCTAGACATTGCCAATACGGATGCGCCGGCCGGCAGTTACGACCTCAGCGTCACGACCACGGATGCAGTTGCCGTAGGACAGAATGCAATCAAACCTTTGATGTTGGCGGCCGGCGGCAAGGCGGACATTACCTTGCCGCTGGTCGGCATCCAGCCTGGTGACGGAACAGTTTCGATCCGCTTGTCGGGCACGGACGGTACATCCGTCTCCCAGGACCTGTTCATTCCGGTGCGGCCCGCTGCCATGCCGGTTACCCAGCGACGTTTGGTGGAGTTGAAGCCGGGCGGCAGCGTCATCGTCGACTCCAATCTGCTGGCAGACAGCGTCCTGCAAGGCGCTTCGGTCAGCGTCAATGTCAGTCGTTCCACCGCCTTCGACATCCCCGCTCTGCTGATGAGCCTCGACCGTTATCCTTATGGCTGCGCCGAGCAGACCACCAGCCGTGCCCTGCCGCTTCTTTATCTGAGCGAATTGGCGATCCAGAATGGTCTGGCGGACGAGGCGGAGGTCAAACAGCGCGTTCAGGATGCCATCTATCGGGTGCTCTCCTATCAGGCATCCTCTGGAAGCTTCGGCCTCTGGGGTCCCGACAGCGGCGATCTCTGGCTCGACTCCTATGTCACCGACTTCCTGTCGCGCGCTCGCGAACAAGGCTATGAGGTGCCGGAACGGTCGGTTGTCCAGGCGCTCGACAGCCTTCAGAACTCGTTGAGCTTCACCAACAATATCAAGGATCAGGGCAACGAGATCGCCTATGCCCTTTATGTTCTGGCACGCAACCGGAAGGCTGCCATCAGCGATCTTCGATATTATGCAGATACGTCGCTCAACGACTTTCCGACGCCGCTCGCTAAAGCCCATATTGCTGCGGCCTTGTCGCTTTATGGCGATTCGCAACGAGCCCAGAACATCTTTGCAGCCTCGCTGCAAATGTCCCAGGACGCGCAGATACACAAGGTGAGCCTGGTGCGCTCGGATTACGGCTCTTCACTGCGTGATGCCGCGGCCGTTCTTGCGCTTGCGGCTGAAAGCCGCCCAGTACCGCGCATCGTGCCTGCCCTGGCCGATGTCGTTGCCAAGGAATGGATGTCTAAGAAATACACCAGCACCCAAGAGCAGACCTGGATGCTGCTCGCCGCCCGTGCCTTGCAAAAGGGTGATGACGACCTGCGGCTCGACGTGAACGGTGCGGAGCATCGCGGTACGCTGATGTCGCAGATGATCGGTGACGTGCTCACCGATCATCCGCTCACCATCAAGAACACCAGCAGCGGCCCGCTGTCTGCAGCCATCACCACGGTTGCGGCTCCGGCCCAGCCGCTGCCGGCGGGTGGCGACGGATTTGCGATCACGCGGATCTATTACACAATGGAAGGTGAAGAGGCGAATGTCAGCGAAGCGCAGCAGAACCAGCGCTATGTGGTGGTCTTGAACGTCACCGAAAGCAATGAATGGCCGTCACGCATAGTGGTAACGGATCTTCTGCCCGCCGGCTTCGAAATTGACAATCCCGGCATCGTCAACAGCGCCAGCCTCTCCAATTTCGACTGGCTGGAAGAGATGACCGCGGCGCACACGGAGTTCCGCAACGATCGCTTCGTTGCGGCCTTCAACCGCACCGCCGGCGATAACAGGTCGATCAACCTGGCTTACGTCGTTCGCGCGGTTACACCCGGTGTCTATGATCATCCGGCCGCGCAGGTCGAAGATATGTATCGGCCGCAATTCTCCGCGCGGACGGCGACGGGCAAGATGGAGGTGGTCGCTGCTCAATAAGCGGCGGCTTGGTCCAATGAAGCTGCGGTGGAAATTTGCGATTGTCGTGGGGACCGGTCTCGTTCTTGCATTGGGAACGGTTCTGGGAATCGATGCAGCCGATAAGGCCTTTCCGCCGCCACTGGAAAGAGCCGGTATCGTCTCGCCCGAAGTGCTGGATGCGAATGGCGAGCTCTTGCGCGCCTTTGCCACGCCGAAAGGGCGCTGGCGATTGAAGACGGTTCCGGAGAATATCGATCCCCGCTTCCTCCAGATGCTGGTGGCCTATGAGGATCAGCGCTTCTACGAGCATTTAGGGGTCGATCCCTGGGCACTTGGCCGGGCGGCGCTGCAATTGATAACCAATGGGCGGATCGTTTCGGGTGCGTCGACGCTGTCCATGCAGGTGGCGCGGCTAATCGAACCAAGGGAAACGCGGTCGCTGGCAGCCAAACTGCTGCAGTCGGTGCGGGCCTTCCAGATCGAGCGGAGGCTGGACAAGCAGCAGATCCTTCAGATTTACCTCACCCATGCGCCTTATGGAGGAAACCTCGAAGGGGTACGTGCGGCAAGCCTTGCCTATTTCGGCAAGGAGCCTCGCCGTCTGACGGTCTCGGAGGCAGCGCTTCTCGTTGCCTTACCGCAGTCACCGGAAGGTCGCAGGCCGGACCGACATTTCGAGGCAGCCAGAGCGGCCCGGGAACGGGTATTGATGCGACCGGCCGTTGCTGCATTGACGGGCGAGGGCGAGGCCAATCGGGCTGCCGGCGACGCCATACCCAAGATCCGGCTGCAATTGCCCGCCTATGCGGCGCATGTCGCCGAAGCGGCGATCCGCAAACAGCCAAAGGCGGGGGAATATCGGACAACACTGAAACGCAGCATTCAGCAAGGTCTTGAATCCGTCGCCCGGGAGACGGCGGCGAAGCTGAGCCCCAAAGTCTCGCTCGCCATGGTCATGGCGGATGTGACGACAGGCGCAATTGTCGGCGAGGTCGGCTCCGCCGATTATTTCGACGCCAGCCGATCCGGATGGGTCGACATGACCCGGGTCAACCGTTCGCCAGGATCGACGCTCAAGCCCTTCATTTACGGGCTTGCCTTCGAGCAGGGGTTGGTTTCCCAGGAGACCATCATAGAGGACCGCCCGGCCGATTTCTTCGGCTACAGGCCCAAGAACTTCGACATGACCTACCAGGGCGACGTCACCGTTCGCCAGGCGCTGCAGCTATCGCTCAACGTGCCTGCCGTGCGACTGCTGGATGCAGTCGGGCCTTCGCGGCTGATGGTCCGCTTCCGTCGGATCGATGTGCGGCCGGTTCTGCCTCCCGATGAAGCGCCAGGGCTGGCGATTGGCCTCGGCGGCGTCGGCATCACGCTCAAGGATTTATGCCAGGCCTATGCGGCGCTTGCCAATCGCGGGCAGCCCGTGAAGCTCGGCGATGGCATCAACGAGCAGCCGGGCCCGATCGACGGCGAAGTCCTGCTTGAACAACAGGCCGTCTGGAATGTTGCAGATATATTGTCCGACGTTCTGCCGCCGCAGGGAAGCCGCAGGCTCGGCATCGCCTACAAGACCGGCACGAGCTACGGCTATCGGGACGCCTGGTCGATCGGGTTCGATGGCCGTTACGTGCTCGGCGTCTGGATCGGCCGCCCGGACAACGGTGCCGTTCCCGGGATCGCCGGTTATGTGACCGCTGCTCCCGTTCTTTTCGAGGCCTTTTCCAAATCCGGAGTTCAGATTACGCCGCTTCCGAGTGCTCCTCCTGGCGCGACACATATCAGCCAATCCGAATTGCCCATCAGCCAGCGGCGTTTTTCGCTGACGACGACGGGTCTCGTTTCCGCCTCAATGCGCGAGCCGGCACCTCAGATCGTTTACCCGCCGGAGGGCGCAAGGGTCGATCTCGGCGCGCAATCCGGGGAGCTCTCGCCGTTGGTGCTGAAGCTGCAGGGTGGTCGGGCACCGTTCCAGTGGCTCGCCAACGGCAAGCCGTTGAGCGAACTTTCCCGTCGGCGCACCAGCGCATGGAAGCCGGAAGGAGCCGGATTTTCAACCTTGACCGTCATCGACGCTGCCGGACGGGCCGCCAGCGTCAAGATTTTCGTCGAATGATCAAGCCGCGTTTGCCGCCTTCTTCTTTGCGATACGGGCCCGGATAGAATCCACGTCTGCCCGCGGAGTCGCCGCAAACAGCGTCCTGGTATATTCGTGCTTCGGGTCCGAAAAGACCTCCTCCCGAGTGCCGTATTCAACCGCCTCGCCGAAATACATGACCATCACCTCGTCAGCGATATAGCGGACGACGGAAAGGTCATGGCTGATGAAGACATAGGTGAGGCCGAACTCGTCCTGCAGGTCGGCCAGCAGGTTCAGGACCTGTGCCTGGACCGAAAGGTCGAGCGCCGAGACCGGCTCGTCCAGCACCAGCAGCTTCGGGTTCAGCATCAAGGCGCGGGCAATTGCAATGCGCTGCCGCTGCCCGCCTGAGAACATGTGCGGGTAGCGGTTGTAATGCTCAGGGCCGAGGCCGACCTTGGTCAGCATTTGATTGGCGCGGTGGCGCCGCTCCTCCGCCGACATGTCGGTGTTGATCGCCAAGGGTTCGCCCAGCACGTCACCGATCTTCTGGCGCGGATTGAGAGAGCCGTAAGGGTTCTGGAAGACGATCTGGACCTTCTGGCGCATTTCCTTGGTCAGGTGGCCAGCCCTCGTATCGACCTTCTTGCCGTCGATCAGCAGATCGCCGCCCGTCGGCTCGTCGATGAAGGTGATCATGCGTGCCAGCGTCGACTTGCCGCAACCGCTCTCGCCGACGATTGCCAGCGTCTTGCCGCGCTCCAGCTTGAACGACACGCCCTTGACGGCATGGATCGTCTTCTTCGGCTTGAACAGGCCGCCCGACAATTCGTAGTCGCGCTTGATGTCGCGCACTTCAAGCATGGTGTTCTCGGTCATGGTGTCGCTCGTGGTCTGGATCATGCACGAGCCTCCGATGCGGGTTCCGGATTGCCGTCGAAGAAGTCCGACACGGTGGTCAGGCGGTCGCCCGTAGCGTTTTCGGGCAGGGCAGCCAAAAGGGCTCTCGTGTAGTTGCTTTTCGGATTTTCAAAGAGGGAGAGCACGTCGGCTTCCTCCATCTTGCGTCCCTTGTATTGGACGACGACCCGGTCAGCGGTTTCGGCGACCACGCCCATGTCATGGGTGATCATGATGAGGCCCATGCCGGTGCGGGTCTGCAGGTCCATGATCAGGTCGAGGATCTGCTTCTGAATGGTGACGTCGAGCGCGGTCGTCGGCTCGTCGGCGATCAACAGCTTCGGGTCACAGGCAATCGCGATGGCGATCATCACGCGCTGGCACTGGCCACCCGACATCTGGTGCGGAAAGCTGTTCAGTCGCTCTTCGGGGTTCGGCAGGCCGACCAGCCGGAACAGTTCGATCGCCCGAGCGCGGCGGGCTTGTCTGTCGAGGCCGAGATGGATGCGCAGCACTTCCTCGATCTGGAAGCCGACCGTGAAGCACGGGTTCAGGCTTGCCACTGGCTCTTGGAAGATCATCGCGATGTCCTTACCGATCAGCTTGCGGCGATCGGCCGGGCTCAGCGCCTGAAAGTCTTTTCCTTCAAACAGCATACGGTCGGCGGTGATTTTCGCCGTCCACGGCAGAAGCCCCATGACGGCGAGCATCGAAACGGACTTGCCGGAGCCGCTCTCGCCGACAATGGCAAGGACTTCGCCCTTTTCGACCGTGATCGAGACGCCGTCGACGGCCCGGAACCAGCCGGTGGCGGTTTCAAATTCGACGGTCAGATTGTCAATTTGCAGCAGCGCCATGATCAGGACCTCTTCAGTTTTGGATCGAGCGCATCGCGCAGGCCGTCGCCCATCAGGTTGATGGCGAGAACGGTGATAAGGATGGCGAGGCCAGGGAAAGTGACGACCCACCAGGCGCGTAGGATGAATTCGCGCGCTTCGGCAAGCATGGTGCCCCATTCCGGCGCCGGCGGCTGAGCCCCCATGCCGAGAAAGCCGAGGGCGGCAGCGTCGAGGATGGCGTTCGAGAAGGACAGTGTTGCTTGGACGATCAGTGGCGCGGTGCAGTTCGGCAGGATGGTGCGGAACATCAGGCGGATCGGTCCAGCGCCGGCAAGCCGCGCAGCCGTCACATAATCGCGGCTCTTCTCAGCCATGACGGCTGCACGGGTCAGGCGCACGAAATGCGGCTGCAGCGTCAGCGCGATGGCGATCATGCCGTTTGTCAGGCTGGGGCCGAGGATCGCGACAAGCACGAGCGCCAGAAGAAGCGATGGGAAGGCGAGAATGATGTCCATCACACGCATGATGACGGTGTCGACCCAGCCGCGGTAGTAACCGGCAATCAGGCCCACCAGGATGCCACCGACGAGCGACAGCGTCGTCACGAAGATACCGATGAACAGGGAATACTGTGCGCCGTAGATCAGGCGCGAGAGAATATCGCGCCCAACCGGATCCGTGCCAAGTAGATAGCCAGCCCGGCCGCCATCAGTCCATATCGGCGGAACCAGCACTGCGTCGCGATGCTGTTCGAACGGCGAATGCGGCGCGATCAGCCCTGCGAAGACGGCGACGAAGACGAGAGCGAGGAAGACAAACAGGCCGATCACGGCGCCGCGGTTTTCCGAGAAGTAGAACCAGAACTCCTTCAGCATCTGGCGCCGCATGGCGGAACTGGAGATGACTTCCGGGGAGTTGTCGATATCGGTGATGGTATCGGCCATGGGAGCTTCTTCCTTCTAGTGCCGGATACGAGGGTTGATCAGTCCGTAGAGCAGATCGACAATGAGATTGACCACCATGATGATCGCCGCGATCAGCAAAAGGCCGCCCTGGATGACCGGGTAGTCGCGCCGGAAAACGCTGTCGACCATCCATTTGCCGATGCCAGGCCAGGAAAAGATCGTTTCGGTCAGGATGGCACCGGCCAGCATGACGCCGATCTGCAGGCCAATCGTGGTGATGACCGGGATCATGGCATTGCGCAGCGCGTGGATGCCGACGACGCGGAACGGAGACAGGCCCTTGGCGCGCGCGGTGCGGACGTAATCTTCGGACAGGACTTCCAGCATGGCTGAGCGGGTCTGTCGGGCGATCACCGCCAGTGGGATGGTCGCAAGCACGATCGATGGCAAGGCGAGGTGGCTGAGTGCCGAGGAGAAGGCACCTTTCTGGCCCGAAATCAGCGAGTCGATCAACATGAAGCCGGTAACCGGCGGAAAGAAGAACATTAGCGATATCCGGCCTGAAACCGGGAACCACTGCAGGGTGCCGGAAAACAGGATGATCAGCAGCAGGCCCCACCAAAAAATCGGCATGGAATAGCCGACCAGTGCAATACCCATGAGGCCCTGGTCGAAGATCGAGCCGCGCTTGATGGCGGCGATCACGCCGGCAGGCACGCCAAGTGCGATAGCGATAATGATGGCACACAGCGACAATTCGACTGTCGCAGGGAAAAGCGCCCAGAACTGCTTGAGGATCGGCGTCTTCGAAACGATCGAGGAGCCGAAATCGCCGGTTACAACGCCACCGAGGTAATCCAGATACTGAATGACTATCGGCCTATCCATACCGAGCTGCGCGCTGATCTGCGCATGGCGCTCCGGCGTCATAACGCGTTCGCCGGAAAGGAGCGCAACGGGATCGCCCGGCAGCAGTCTGATAAACGAAAAGGCGATGATCGAGACCCCGATGAACGTCGGGATCAGCACGGCGATGCGCCGCAGTAGGAAGCCAAACATTGGAAACCTTCAATGGGTTTTCGGGTCGTGACCGATTCATGGCCTTGTCAAGCCATCTACGCGATGAATAAGGCTCCATCGCCTTATTTTTGTGCGTCTCATAAGAAAATGCCGCGGGAAACGCAACGCTTCCCGCGGCAAAATCGTCGTAAGCTTAAGATTTACTCAGCGATATCGACAGCTTCGAAGGTGAAATCGCCGAGCGGGCTCTGGGTAAAGCCAGTCACGCCCTTCGTCATCGGAACAACAGCGAGGGAATGGTCGATGGTTGCCCAGGGAGCGTCCTTCTTGAAGATGACCTGCGCCTGCTCATAAAGCTTTGTACGTTCGGCTTGGTCAGGCGTGACCTTCGCCTTCTTTACCAGATCGTCGAACTCCTTGTTGCACCACTGAGCGCGGTTGTTGCCGCCCACGGCATCGCAGCCGAGCAGCGTGTCGAGGAAGTTATCCGGGTCGCCGTTGTCGCCAGTCCAGCCCATGATGGCTGCGCCGTCACGGTTCTTGTCCTTGGAACGCTGCAGATATTCCGCCCATTCGTAGGATACGATCTCGACCTTGACGCCGATCTTGGCAAAGTCGTCCTGCATGATTTCGGCCGCGCGGCGCGCGTTGAGCATGTAGGGGCGAGAAACCGGCATGGCCCAGACCTTCATGGAAAGGTCCTTGACGCCGGCGTCAGCCAGCATCTTCTTGGCGGCATCCAGGTCGTATGTGTCGTCCTTGGTGTCCTTGTTATAGGACCACATGGTCGGCGGGATCGGGTTTACTGCCGGCGTTGCCATGCCTTGGAAGACGGCATCGACGATCGCCTTCTTGTTGATTGCCTTGTTGAGAGCCTTTCGCACTTCCGGCTTGTCGAAAGGAGCGACCGTGGTGTTGTAGGCCAGGTAGGCGATGTTGAGGCCTTCCTGCTCCAGAACCTTGAGGTTCTTGTCCGACTTCATGGACTCGACGTCAGCAGCGTTCGGATAAGGCATCAGGTGGCATTCGCCAGCCTTCAGCTTCTGGTAGCGGACGGCCGCATCAGTGGTGATCGCAAAAACTAGATCGTCGATTTTGGGAGCAGTACCCCAATAATCGGCGTTCTTCTTGTAACGGATGACGGCGTCCTGCTGATAACCGACAAAGGTGAACGGACCGGTGCCGACCGGCATCTGGTTCAACTGTTCCTTCTTGCCGTCCTTTTCCAGGCTGTCGGCATATTCCTTCGACATGATCGACGCGAATGGCATGGCGAGGTTGGCGAGGAACGGCGCTTCCGGACGGTTCAGGGTGACCTTGACTGTCAGGTCATCGACCTTTTCGATCGACTTGATGAGCTTCGGAAAGCCCATGCCGTCGGCATATTCCCAGGTGCCGCCGGAAATATACTTGTTCCAGGCGTTCTTCTCGTCGATCTGGCGGCCGATGGAGAAAACCACGTCGTCGGCATTGAGGCTGCGGGTCGGCGTAAAGAAGTCAGTGGTCTGGAACTTGACGTTCGGACGGAGCTTGAACGTATAGACGGTACCGTCTGCGGAAAGCTCCCAGCTCTGGGCGAGCGCTGCTTCCGGCTGGGTGGTGCCGGGCTTGAATTCCAGGAGGCGGTTGTAGATCGGGTGAGCCGATGCATCGAAGGTTGTGCCGGCAGTGTAAAGGCCCGGATCGAAGCCTTCAGGTGAACCCTCGGAGCAAAACACGAAGGTCTTGGCGCTTGCAGCGCCTGCAAAGAATGTTGCCGACAGCAGAGCTGCGGCAAGGGTAAGCTTATATTTCATTGGTTGTCTCCCGATAACCTTGGCTGGCCAAGGCCTAGCCGTTGAATTTCGAATGTCAATGACGCGCGCCTTGCGACTTAGCCTTCTGCTGTCCTTCACCTCCTGGCTGCAAATTCTGTTGTTCGCTGACCGTTGTCGTTTTCTCCTGGCGGGCCCGGCGTATTTCAAGCGGTGCGCAGCCCTTCTTGATCATCCGGACGAACTAGCAAGTCCATACGCCAATTCACGCCCACCGCTCATCTTGGAAAATGTTCCCAGATATCGCCAGATCTCCGCAAGAATTTATTATTATTGATGCGTTTCATGGTCTTTTGCTGGCGGTCGTGGCGCGGGAGCATAGCGATTATGATGTCGTTGTCGAGATATTAAGATTCACACTGCCTTCACAGTTAAATCTCTCTTGCCCATTTTCCCGGCAGCGATGAATTCTGCCGCAATACCACATTGCCATCGACCGTGAATGGAGTAGGTTTTGCGCTTTCCGAAAGCGTGGACCTTACCGAGGCATACAATTCATGACGACAGGCAATTCCAATCTTCCCCTGATCTGGGACTTCATCGACCGCAAGAAGGACAGCTTTACCGAACTTGCGGATCGCGTCTGGGGAACTCCCGAAACCTGCTACATGGAAACGCTGTCGGCTGCCGCCCATCGTGAGATGCTGGAGGCGCAGGGCTTCAAGATCACAGATAATGTGGCCGATATTCCGACGGCCCTGATCGGCGAAGCCGGGGAAGGCGGCCCGGTTATTGCCTTCCTTGGTGAATTCGATGCCTTGGCGGGCCTCAGCCAGAAGGCCGGACTGACGGAGCATGATCCAATCACAGCCGGCGCCAACGGCCACGGATGTGGCCACAACCTTCTCGGTTCCGCATCACTTCTGGCGGCAACGGCTATCAAGGACTGGCTGCAGCAGAGCGGCACCCCAGGCCGGGTTCGCTATTACGGTTGCCCGGCGGAAGAGGGCGGTGCCGCCAAGGCTTTCATGGTGCGTGAAGGCGCCTTCGATGACGTCGACATTGCCATCAGCTGGCACCCGAGCAATTTTGCCGGCGTGCAGCGGGAAACGTCGCTGGCGAACTGCCGGGTGGATTTCACCTTTACCGGACGCGCCGCTCACGCAGCAGCAGTGCCGGAACTTGGCCGCAGCGCGCTTGATGCCGTCGAGCTTATGAGCGTCGGCGTCAACTATATGCGCGAGCACATGCCGCAGGATTGCCGCATCCATTATGCCGTACTGGATACGGGCGGGATTTCCCCCAATGTCGTGCAGGCCCATGCGAAGGTCCGTTATGTTGTTCGCTCGCCGGAGCTTCAGGGGCTGCTGGCCCTGGTGGAGCGGGTCAAAAAGGTCGCCGAAGGTGCGGCACTGATGACCGAGACGAAGGTGGAAAGCACCATCCTGGCCGGCGTGTCCAACCTCATCGTCAATACGCCGCTGATGGACGTCATGCAGGATGTCTGGGAAAGCATAGGGCCACCGCCATTCGATGAAGCAGACCAAGCGTTCGCCGAGCAGATCCGCGCGACGCTGACGCCTGAAGATATCGCTGCGAGCTGGAACCAGGAGCGCCTGGAGGTAGGCGATGCGCCGCTCGCCGACTTCATCCTGCCGCCGCACAATGAGGTCCGCCAGATGGGCGGCTCCACCGATGTGGGCGATGTGAGCTGGGTGGTGCCGACCGTCCAGGCCTATGGGGCGACACTTGCAGTCGGAACGCAGCTTCACACCTGGCAGGTCGTCGCCCAGGGAAAGAGCCCGCTTGCCCACAAGGGGATGATTTCGGTCGCGAAGGCCATGGCTGCCACAGGTCTTGCGGTCATGGAAAGCGAACAGCTGCGTGAGGCTGCCTGGAGCGACCTGAAGAGGCGGCGCAAGGGACAAGACTATATCAGCCCCATTCCTTCGGGCGCCAAGCCGCCGGTCGCTGCGATGACGCTGAAATAGGTGTGACGAACTTTCGCAAAAGCCTCGATTCCAGGTCGGCTTCTCACTGAGCCGACCGTTCCACCATCAGGAGATAGACGTGACCATTCAGCCGAATTCCATCGAAGCCAGGGACAAAGCCTATCAGCTGCATTCCTATACCAATGCCGAGGCGCTGCAGCGCGATGGGTCGCTGGTGATTGATCGAGGCGAGGGAATTTACGTCTACGACAATAACGGCAATAAATACATTGAGGCTATGGCCGGGCTTTGGAGCGTCGGCGTCGGTTTTGGCGAAAGCCGGCTGGTGGATGCGGCCGCCAAGCAGATGGCCAAGCTTCCTTATTACCATACCTTTACGGCACGCAGCCACGGACCGTCGATCGAGCTGGCCGAGAAGCTGATCCAGATGGCGCCGGTTCCCATGTCGAAGGCTTACTTCACCAATTCCGGCTCCGAAGCAAACGATACCGCCATGAAAATGGTGTGGTACCGTTCCAATGCTCTGGGCAAGCCGGAGAAGAAGAAAATCATCTCGCGTATCAAGGGTTATCACGGTGTAACCATTGCCAGCGCGAGCCTGACCGGACTGCCGAACAACCATCGATCCTTCGATCTGCCTCTGCCGGGGATCTTCCATACAACCTGCCCGCATTACCGGGCTTTCAAGCAAGAAGGCGAGACGGAACAGCAATTCGTCACGCGCTGCGCAAAGGACCTCGAAGACCTGATCCTGAGGGAAGGCCCTGAAACGGTCGCCGCCTTCATCGGCGAGCCAGTCATGGGTGCGGGCGGCGTCATCGTGCCGCCGGCGGGGTATTGGGACGCGATACAGGCGGTGCTGAAGAAGTACGACGTCCTGTTCATTGCCGACGAGGTGATCTGCGGTTTCGGTCGCACCGGCGAAATGTTCGGGACAACGACCTTCTCGCTGCAGCCGGATATCATGACGCTCTCGAAGCAGATCTCATCTTCGTATCAGCCGATTTCAGCCCTGCTCATCAACGACACTGTTTATGAGCCGCTGGCAGCAGAATCTGCCAAGATCGGCACTTTCGGTCATGGCGTCACGGCAGCGGGTCATCCGGTCGCAGCCGCGGTGGCGCTTGAAAACATCGCCATCATCAAAGAGCGGGATCTCGTCGGTAATGTGCGGGCGCTGGCGCCGAAGTTCCAGAGCCGCCTGAAGGCGCTGGAAAGCCATCCGCTGGCCATCGAAGCCCGCGGCATAGGCCTCATCGGAGCCCTGGAACTGAAGCCGCGTGAGGGCTTTGCTGCCGGGCAGCTGGGGCCGAAACTCCTGGCAATCATGATGGAAAAGGGCCTGATCTCGCGTGCCATCGGCGATTCCCTCGCCCTTTGCCCGCCGATGATCATTAGCGAGGCGCAGATAGACACGATTTTCGACACCTTCGAAGCGTCGCTCGAAGTCTTCGAAAAGCAATTGTCGGCCTGACCAAAGATCTCTCCGGCGCCTCCCTTGACGTAAATAGAGAGGCACCGATTGTACGCGCAATGCAGGCGCCTATATTGCGCCTGATGCTCGATATTGCTGATACCTACTGGCCGCATTTCCTGTTCCTGATCTCGGCGGTGGCAGGGACGACTGCGGCCGTCCATGCGGCCATGACCAAGGAAGAGGTCCGCTCGGCAATCGGTTGGGTCGGCATTATCGTGCTTTCACCGATCATCGGAGCCGCGCTTTATCTTATCGCAGGCATCAACCGCATCCGCCGCACGGTCATCAGCGACCGACGGGCTCTTCTTCAAGGCCAGATACGGGCGGAATTTGCTGCCTACGACGCAGACAGCGAGCAGGTGGCAAGGGATTTCGGCCAGCGTTTTCGCGCAATGAAGACGCTCGGCGACCGGGTTACCCGGCATCGCCTGACTACAGCCAATACAATCCTCGCCCTGGATACCGGCGATGAAGCTTATGCCGTGATGCTGAAAGCAATCGGCGACGCTGAGCGTAGCGTTATGCTGGAAACCTACATCTTCGACAGGGACCGCATCGGGCGCCGTTTTGTTGCGGCGCTGATTAATGCCGTCCAGCGGGGCGTCCAGGTCAGGGTGCTGATCGATGCCGTCGGCGCAAGGTATTCGGTGCCAAGCGTTCTCGGCATGCTGCGTGACGGCGGCGTGACAGTTGAGGTCTTCAACGGCAATGTCATTACCGGGCTGCGGCTTCCTTACGCCAATCTCAGGACGCACCGGAAGATACTGGTGGTCGACGGGCGGGTTGCTTTCACTGGCGGTATTAACATCCGCGAGGCCTTCTCGAGCGAGTTCAGCGGCAAGGAATGTTCTTCTGACACTCATTTTAAGGTGACGGGGCCGGTTGTCGCCGATCTGTTTGCCATTTCAGCCGCGGACTGGCGCTTTGCCAGCGGCGAAGCGCTGGAGGGGGACGCGTGGCTGCTTGACATCCCGGAGACGGAACCGGGGCAGCCTGTCATCTTGCGCTCGGTGTCATCAGGCCCCGACCGTAGCGTCGAAGCCAACCACAAGATGCTGATGGGGGCCTTTTCCGTCGCCCGCTCCTCCATCAAAATCGTCTCGCCCTACTTTTTGCCGGATCGTGAATTGATCACGGCGCTGGTAACGGCGGTAAGGCGCGGCGTGGAGGTCGATATCGTTGTGCCTTCCGCCAATAATCTGCTGCTCGTGGATCGCGCCATGACCGCCCAGTTCGACCAGATGCTGAAGGATGGCTGCCGAATCTGGCGGGCATCGGGCGCCTTCAACCATTCCAAGATCATGACGATCGACGGGCGGTGGTCCTATGTGGGTTCGTCGAACATCGACCCACGTTCCCTTCGCCTGAATTTCGAGGTCGATCTGGAAGTTCTCGATTTTCCTTTTGCCGTAGCGCTGGAACGGAAGATCGATCTGGCAATTTCGTCTGCAACCGAAGTGACGCTTGAGGGGTTAAGGGCCAGACCCTTCCTGGTCAGGCTTGTTGAGCGGGTATTGTGGCTAGGTTCGCCTTACCTGTGATTGAGCGGGAGCTGGAAGGATAAGCAATTGCAAAGTCGCCGTGCAGGTCATGATCAGCAATAAGAACATGCGGGAAAAACGACCAAATATCCCGACAAACATCCTTGCATCGATCCGCGCCCGGAAGAACCGGGACGCGGTGGCGCATTCTCCGCATGATCGCGAACAAGGCCTGCTCATAGCGTCGTATAACGTCCATAAGTGCGTCGGCGTCGACGGCAAGTTCGACCCCGGCAGGATCAGCCACGTCATCCGGGAAATCGGTGCCGATGTGATCGCCCTGCAGGAAGCCGATACCCGTTTCGGCGAGCGCCGCGGCCTGCTTGATCTTGCCTGGATGGAGCGGGAAACAGGGCTTTGCCCCGTGCCTGTGTCGGGCGTTACCAAGGCGCATGGCTGGCATGGCAATGTCGTCTTCTTCCGGGAAGGAATGGTTCGGGACGTGCATCAAGTCAAACTGCCGGGTCTTGAACCGCGCGGCGCCTTGATTACCGAGATCGAGCTGAAGGATCGCAGCACGGTTCGCATCATCGCCGCACATCTCGGGCTGCTCAAGCGGTCGCGCCATCAGCAGGCGCGGATGATCCTGGACATATTGGGGTCGCGGGAGGAGTGCCCGACAGTGCTCATGGGTGATCTCAACGAGTGGCGGCTCGGCGATCGTTCCGCTCTGAACACGCTTGCCACTGTCTTCGGTCTTCCCCCCGCTGTGCCGAGCTTCCCCTCCCGACTGCCTGTTCTGGCACTCGACCGGATCATGGCGAACCGGCCGGGCCTCATCGACACGGTTCGCACCCACGACACGCCGCTTGCGCGACTAGCTTCCGACCATCTGCCGATCAAGACAGTGATGAAGTTCGCGGTTTCACCGAGTTTGCAGGCGGACCCAGTGACGGGCTGACTGTTGTGCTTATCAGTCTTTGACCTCGGCCGCCCGCGCCGATAGTCTTGCCGCCTCACCGAACCAAACCCGCCTGATGGATCGCCAAAGCATGACCGACATTGCCATGATCGAAGCCGCTCGTGCCCGCCTGCATGGGCATGTACGGCACACACCGCTCCTCTCCTCTCCCTTCCTTGATGACATTGCCGGGCGGCGCGTTTTTGTGAAGCCGGAATGCCTCCAGCATACCGGTTCGTTCAAGTTCCGCGGGGCATGGTCGGCAATTTCGGCGCTTGATCCCGGGTTGCGCGGGAAAGGCGTCATCGCCTTTTCCTCCGGCAATCATGCGCAAGGGGTCGCTTTGGCCGCCAAACTCCATGGCATATCAAGCGTCATCATCATGCCGTCCGACGCGCCGCGCATCAAGATCGACAACACGCGTGCCTATGGAGCGGAAGTCGTGCTTTACGACCGCGCGAAGGAAGACCGCGATGCGATCGGCGCCCGGCTCTCGCAAGATCGAGGCCTGACATTGATCAAGCCTTTCGACGAGCCTCTGGTCATCGCCGGCCAGGGAACCGCTGGGCTTGAGATTGCGGAACAGGCCAAGGAAGCCGGCATAGACCAAGCAGATGTTCTTGTGCCAACCGGCGGAGGTGGATTTGTATCCGGTATTGCCATCGCTCTGGAAAGCAAGGCGCCGAGCTTTCTCGTCCATCCTTGCGAGCCCGAGGGTTTCGATGACGTGACGCGGTCGCTCGCTTCCGGAAAAATCGAACGCAACGACAGCCAGGCAGGATCGTTGTGCGATGCGATCGTGACGCCACAGCCTGGCAATATCACTTTTCCAATCATGTCGCGGCTCTGCGGCAAGGGTGTGGTAGTCAGCGAGGACGAGGCGCTTCATGCTGTTTCCCTCGCCTTCACCCGGCTGAAAGTGGTTGTCGAACCAGGCGGTGCCGTTGCGCTGGCTGCCGCGCTCTTCCACGGGCAGGAACTGGGTGACACCGTGATCGCCGTTTGCTCCGGTGGTAATGTCGACGCCGACGTGTTCCGGCTCGCCCTCGACCGGTACCCTCTTTGATGGCTCGACTATGGTGCGGGTATAACAAACCGTTAACGCCAAGTTTCAGGTGTTAACAAAAAAGGATTTTCTAAGGAACGACCCTGCTGTTGAAACATTATCTCTATCAGCTCTATCGAGATAAGGTACCATGTACCGGTTATCGAAAAGCGTACCGGGAGGTTTCAATGCAGCAGCTCCAGCACCAGACACGAGCATTTTCAGGCCGCAATCCTTCCTTCGCCCAAAAGTGGCAGTGGGTGGGGCACGCAGGGTTGATCGCGGCAGCTTTCGCTTTCGTAGGCGCCGTCACACTCGGCCTTTTTCCCTGAGGCAGGCTAGCCTCTCAACATATGGAAGCCGTCCCGCATCGATAGGTGCGGGCCGGCTTTGTTTTTAGAGCTACCGTTACGCGAGATAGGCTTCGGCCAGTTCGACCCAGAAGCTCGTACCGATCGGCAGGGCATCGTCATTGAAGTCGAAGCGTGGATGATGCAGCGGTGGATCGTTTT
Organism: Rhizobium deserti; assembly: GCF_004358025.1. Classification (GTDB taxonomy): domain Bacteria; phylum Pseudomonadota; class Alphaproteobacteria; order Rhizobiales; family Rhizobiaceae; genus Neorhizobium; species Neorhizobium deserti. The sequence continues at coordinate 108,101 of NZ_SMTL01000004.1, forward strand.
CCGTCCGCTTGGTGCCTAGAAGGAAATAGCTTCCGGGGCATTCTGCCAGCATATAAGCAAAGTCCTCGCTGCCCATGGAGGGACGCGGCAGGTCTACGACTTTGTCTTCTCCAACGACCCGCCTTGCCAGATCCCGCACGAAATCGGTCTCTGCCTTGTGATTGATCGTCGGCTCATAGCCGCGGCTGTAATTGATCGTCACACTCATGCCGTAGCTTGCAGCTTGCCCCTCTGCAATCAATCGAACGCGCTTTTCAAGTTCATCGCGCACCTGCGGATCGAAGGAGCGGATCGTCAGGAGCATCTCGGCTCGTTCCGGGATCACATTGCTCGCCATTCCGGCATGAAAGGCGCCGACCGTGATCACCATGGAGTCCAGCGGGTGAATATTGCGAGAGGCGATGGTCTGCAGCGCCATGATGATGCTTGCGCCACAGACAATCGGATCGGCGGTCGTCTGAGGCTCTGCCCCGTGGCCGCCCCGTCCGTTGACGGTGATGCGGCATTCGTCCACAGCCGCCATCATCGGCCCTTCCTTCACGCCGATCTGCCCGAAAGGCAGGGTCGGATCGTTGTGCAAGCCGAAGACGGCATCGCAGGGAAAGCGCTGGAAAAGGCCGTCTTCGATCATCAGCCTGGCACCGCCGAAATTCTCCTCGGCGGGTTGGAAGATCAGGTGGATGGTGCCGTTGAAATTCTTTCTTTCGGCAAGGATCTTGGCTGCCCCAAGCAACATGGCCGTGTGTCCGTCGTGTCCGCAGGCATGCATGATGCCCTTGGTCAGACTGGCATACTCGGCACCGGTTTCCTCTTCGATCGGAAGCGCATCGATATCGGCCCGGATGCCCACGGACCGGCCGCTCGTCCCGTTTTTAAGTGTTGCGACGAGGCCTGTCTGGCCAAGGCCGCGCGTCACTTCGTAACCCAGGTCCACCAGTTGTTTTGCGACGAAGTCGGAGGTGCCGAATTCCGACAATCCAAGCTCCGGATGTTGATGGAGATAACGGCGGGTGGCTACAACGTCAGACATGTAGTTCGAAATTTGGATGGTCATCGCTTCATTACCTGATCTGTCCGGTGCCGCTTTGATTGTGGTTCCCATGCGTCATCCTTACCAGCTGAGAAGCACCTGGGTAAGTTGTTGGCAGCGAATTCGAGCCGATCTTGATGGTCTTTCAGTTCTAGAATTTCTGCGCAGCCCAGGCCATTGATGAGCCTGGCGCGTTCAGCTTTTATTCAGGGTATCCAGAATAGAGGCGAGATGCCTCCATCTGTTGGAGAAAGGGGTAGTTTGAAGGGATCATTTGCCATATCGTGATCGCTCTCTATCTCCTCCTCCGCCAATTGCACGCTAACCTCGCCACAGCCTGTGACGCGGAATACGGGCAAGCCGGGTAGCCGGGGCCGCAACCGAGTTCATTCAGAAGTCTGTACATGTCCTTTGAAAATCAGCAGTCAGCTTCCCCGCGCGAAACCGAAGTCAAACAAGTCGATCACAATGATTCGATCCGTGCGACCTATTTCACCATGGAAGATCTCAGAGAATGTGGTGAGAGGCTAGGGCAGCAGGGGACTGCAGTTCTGCCTGGTCATGTCGACTTCGATTTCTTCAAGCGCCACACCGAAAATGAGAAGGAAATCCTGAGGGTTTATCGGGCAACAGCGGTCGATGTTGATGCCGGGGCTTCCATCACCCCCGCGGCAGAATGGCTCCTCGACAATTACTACATTGTCGAGGAGGCCATCCAGGAGGTCCGGCGGGATTTCCCGCGCCGCTTCTACAAGCAGCTCCCGAAAATGGTCGTTGGTGGCTTGGAGCTGCCGCGTGCCCTAGTGCTGGCATGGCTCTACGTTGCCCATACGCATAGCAGTGTCACGCGCGAGACGCTTGCCTCCATCGTTGATGGGCTCCAGACCCGGGAGCCGCTGGAAATCGGCGAGCTTTGGGCGCTGCCGTCCTTTATTCGTTTCGTTCTGATCGAAAACCTGCGCCGCATTGCCAGCCGGGTCGAACGGTCACGAAACATGCGCCGGCGGGCGAACGAAGTTGCAGATGAGATCATCCGTCTGAACGATGAGGCAGCGAGTGCCAATCTGCTCCAGCAGATCGAAGGCCTCGCCGACGACAATACTTTCACCACCCAGTTCCTCTACCGTTTGCGCAATGCGTCGCAGACGTCGGACTTCGCGATTGCTTGGCTGGAAAAGCGCCTGGAACAAGCGGGCACTGCCGTCGAAACCGTGATGCAGGCCGAACAAAGCCGCCTGTCGTCCGGCAATGTGACGATGGGCAACATCGTCAAGAGCTTGCGGCTCATCGACGATACCGAATGGAGCGTCTGGTTCGAAGACGTCTCGCAGATCGACAAGATCTTCCGCGAGCGCACTGACTATGAGGCGCTGGATTTCGGCTCGCGCAATGCTTACCGCAACCGGATCGAAAAGCTGGCGCGGCTATCCCGAAAGAGTGAGACGGAAGTTGCGCAGATCGCCATCTCTCTCGCGGAGGATGCCGTTTCAGCTGATCCGGATGCGCGCGAGACCAATGTCGGCGCTTTTGTTGTCGGCCGTCGGCGCCGGGAGCTGGAGGCAGCTGTCGGTTATCATCCGCCGTTGCTGCAGCAGGGCGTGCGTCTTGTCCGGCGCCTGAACTGGTTTGCGATCGCCGGTCCTGTGCTCTTCTTCACCATTGCTGCCATGGTGCTTGCCGGCTGGTTCCTGGTCGAGGCTGAACTGCCGCTGCCGGTGGTCTTCTTCTTTCTCCTGATGTTCGCTCTGCCGGCCTCGGAAGGCGCGACCGGGCTCTTCAACACCCTTGTCACCTATCTGGTGAAGCCCGCGCGGCTCGTCGGCTACGAGTTCAAGGAGGGCATTCCACAGGACGCCAAGACGCTCGTGGCTGTGCCCTGCCTCATCACCAACCGCGACACGGTCGACGAACTCGTCCGAAACCTGGAAGTCCATTATCTGGCCAATCCGCGCGGCGAAATCTTCTTCGCGCTCCTCAGCGACTGGCGGGACAGCAAGGTCGAGGAAAGCGACGCGGACATCGAGATCCTCGACTATGCGAAGCGGGAAATCGCGGCGTTGAACGCCCGCTACGCGTCCGGATCCCAAGCCCGTTTCTATCTGCTGCACCGCCGCCGCCTGTTCAATCCGAACGAAGACGTCTGGATGGGCTGGGAACGCAAGCGCGGCAAGCTTCATGAATTGAACCTGCTGCTGCGCGGCGACCGTGACACAACCTATCTGCCGGGCGCCAACATCGTGCCCGAAGACGTGCAATATGTGATGACGCTCGATGCCGACACGCGCTTGATGCGCGATGCCGTGACCAAGCTGGTCGGCAAGATGCACCACCCGATCAACCAGCCTGTGATCGATCCCGTCAGCAACCGGGTGGTTCAGGGGTACGCGCTGATGCAGCCGCGTGTCACGCCTTCTTTGACCACGGGCAAGGAAGCCTCGGTCTTCCAGCGGGTATTTTCTGTTGGTCGCGGCCTTGACCCTTATGTCTTCACCGTCTCGGACGTTTATCAGGACCTGACCGGCGAGGGCTCCTTCACCGGCAAGGGCCTTTACCATGTCGATGCTTTCGAAGCCTCGCTGAAGGGCAGGATCGACGAGAACTCCGTGCTTTCCCATGACCTTCTCGAAGGTTCCTTTGCGCGTTGCGCGCTGATTACCGATGTGGAGCTCGTGGAGGACTTTCCGGTTCGCTACGAGGTGGAAGTTTCGCGCCAGCATCGCTGGGCGCGAGGCGATTGGCAGCTCCTACCCTATATTCTCGATCCCAAACGTGGCGTGACTGCGCTCGGCCGATGGAAGATGATCGACAACCTGCGCCGGTCGCTGACGCCGATCGCCTGGTTCTTCGCATCCGTGCTCGGTTGGTACTTCATGGATCCTCTCGGTGCGCTGATCTGGCAGATCCTGCTGATCTTCTCGCTATTCGTTGCGCCGACGATCTCGCTCCTAACCAACCTCCTGCCGCGCTCGACAGACATCGTTCCAGGCGCTCATTTTTATTCCGTCTGGTCGGAAATGCGTTCTGCCAATGCCCAGGTGGCTTTGCGGATCGTCTTCATCGCCGACTCTGCCTGCATCATGACCGATGCAATCGCTCGCTCGCTTTACCGGCTATTCTTCAGCCGCAAGCTTATGCTGGAATGGAAGACGGCCGCATCCATTCAATCCAGCGCGCAGGGGAAACCGCAGGATTATTACCGAGCCATGTGGCACGCGCCGACGATTGCCGTGCTCAGCATCATCTTGTCTGCCCTGCCCGGCGACAACGCCTTCCTGGTCGGCATTCCATTCGCCGTGCTGTGGATTTTCTCGCCGCTCGTCGCCTGGTATGTCAGCCAATCGGCAGAAACCGAGGACCGGCTTTTTGTGCCGGAGTCCGTATCCGTAGAATTGCGCAAGATCGCACGCCGCACCTGGCGCTATTTCGAGAGCTTCGTCACGCTCGAGCAGAATTATCTGCCGCCGGATAATTTTCAGGAAAAGCCGGATCCGATCGTCGCCAAGCGGACGTCGCCCACCAATATCGGCGTCTACCTGCTGTCGACAATCTCGGCTCGGCATTTCGGTTGGATCAGCTTCGCGGATACGATCGAGAGGATGGAGCAGACCATCTCGACGATCGAGCGGATGGAGAAATTCCGCGGCCACCTCTACAACTGGTATCATACCGATACTCTCAAGCCACTCGGCCAACGGTATATTTCCGCCGTCGACAGCGGCAATCTGGCAGGTCACCTGATTGCCATATCCTCTGCGTGCCGCATATGGGCAGAGGCGCCATCGGCTCATCTTCAGGGTAATCTCGACGGTATCGGCGATGTTGCAGGCGTGCTTGCCGAGACGCTGAAAGCACTGCCGGACGACCGCAAGACTGTCCGCCCACTGCGGCGCCGCCTCGAGGAACGCATTATCGGCTTCGCGAGCGCCTTGGCAGCGGTTAAGCGCGAACACGAATTTGCTTCGATCCGCATCATCAATTTGGCGGTGCTTGCGCGCGATATTCAGAAGCTTGCCTTTAATCTCGATCACGAGGTTCGCTCACCCCAGAGCGACGAGGTCACAAGATGGTCCGCGTCTCTCGTCGGCGTCTGTGAAGCACATATTGCCGACAGCGTCTTCGACAACTCCAACGTTGAGCAGCTGCGGGAGCGCCTGGCGAACCTGCGCGACCGATCGCGCAATCTTGCCTTTTCGATGGAGTTCGGCTTCCTTTTCCGCAAGGAGCGCCGCCTGCTGTCGATCGGCTACCGGGTTGATAGCAATGAGCTCGATGAAGCCTGTTACGACCTGCTGGCATCCGAATGCCGTTTGACCAGCCTTTTTGGGATCGCCAAAGGTGATCTGCCGACGGAACATTGGTACCGCCTCGGCCGTCAAGTTGTGCCGATCGGCGCGCGTGGCGCCCTGGTTTCCTGGTCGGGATCGATGTTCGAATATCTGATGCCGCCGCTCGTCATGCAGGAGCGGCAAGGCGGCATTCTCAACCAGACGAACAATCTGGTGGTGAAGGAGCAGATGAACCACGGAAAGCGTTTGGGCACGCCTTGGGGCATTTCCGAAGCGGCCTTCAACGCCCGCGACCATCTGTTCAACTATCAGTACACGAACTTCGGCGTGCCGACGCTCGGGCTCAAGCGCGGTCTTGGCCAGAATGCCGTTATCGCACCCTATGCGTCGATCCTGGCCAGCCAATACGATCCGGTGGCGGCTGCGGAAAACCTGGCGGAGCTGCGCGCGCTTGGCGCACTCGGCATGTTCGGCTTCCACGATGCGGTTGACTTCACGCCGACGCGCGTACCCGAAGGCAAGCGTTGCGCCGTGGTCTACAACTACTACGCCCACCATCATGGCATGTCGATTGCAGCCATTGCCAATGTGGTGATGAACGGCCTGCTGCGCGGTCTCTTCCATGCCGATCCGGTGATCGAAGCAGCCGAACTCCTCTTGCAGGAGAAGGCGCCGCGCGACATTCCGGTGATGAGCGCCAAGCACGAAGAAACGCCGGGCAAGGGTCATGGCGAACTGCTTCATCCGGAGATCCGCACCATCAACAATCCAGCGACCAAGGATCGGGAACTGGTGCTGCTGTCGAATGGTCATTACTCGACCATGCTAACGGCGACCGGCTCAGGCTATGCCCGTTGGAACGGGTTGGCCGTGGCCCGCTGGAAGCCCGATCCTACTGAGGATCGCTGGGGCCAGTTCATCTTCCTGCGTGATACTGCGAGCGGAGACTGGTGGTCGACGACGACCGAACCCCGCCGTGCCGAAGGCGAAGTATCGAAGGCCGTCTTCAGCGACGAAAAAGCAGAATTCCATAAGACGGTCGGTGACCTGACCAGCACGGTCGAGTGCATTGTCGCGACCGAACACGATGCTGAAGGTCGCCGTGTCACGCTGCTCAACATGGGCACCGAGGACAGGTTCATCGAAATCACCTCCTATATGGAGCCGGTGCTGGCCTCCGAGGACGATGACAGCGCCCACCCCGTCTTCTCGCGCATGTTTATCCAAACGGAGATTGGCAAGCGAGGCGATGTGATCCGCGCCTGGCGCAACAAGCGCAGTCCTAATGAGCCGGATATCATTGTGGCGCATTTAGCCGCCGACAATGCCGGCGCAGCGCGGGAAACGGAGTTTGAAACCGACCGACGCAAGTTCGTCGGGCGGGGGCGCAGCCTTGCCGAAGCGGCGGCCTTCGACCCAGGTGCAAAGCTTTCCAACGCCGACGGCTTCACGCTTGATCCCGTTTTGTCGCTGCGGCGTGCCGTGCGTGTGCCGGCTGGCAAGAAGGTCAGCGTAGTTTTCTGGACAATTGCGGCACCAAGGCGCGAAGAACTTGATCAGGCAATCGAGCACTACCGTCATCCAGAAGCTTTCCAAAGCGAGCTGACGCAGGCCTGGACACGGACACAGGTGCAGATGCGCCATCTCGGCGTCACCTCGCAGGATGCTGCGGCCTATCAGCATCTCGCTCGCTATCTCATCTATCCGGACATGCAATTGCGGGCAGATCAGGCGACGATCTATGCAGGTCTTCAGCCGCAGTCGTCGCTATGGCCATCGGCCATTTCGGGAGACTTCCCGATCTTTACGCTGCGCATCGATGACGATAATGACATAGCCGTCGCCAAGGAGGCGATAAATGCTCAAGGGTATCTTCGCTCGCGTGGCGTCCTGCTTGACCTCGTGATCTTCAACGAACGTGCCGCTTCCTATGCGCAGGAAATGCAGCATGCGATCGAGTATATCTCGGAAAACGCGAAGCGCCTTGGCCAGCAGGAGGGCCAGCGTCAGCATGTCTTCTCGCTGCGCCGGGATATCCAGGATGAGGCTGCCTCCGATGGGCTTGTTGCCGCATCGCGGGTCGTCCTGCATGCCCGCAACGGCAAGATCATCGATCAGCTGAACCGTGCCACTTCCATCTTCGCGCCGCCCAAGGACCAGGAGATCGAAATCGATCGACGTCCTCTGCTCAGCGGTGAGATTTTTGCTCCCACAGCGGAAGGATCGGAAGCACCTGCCGATCTGGAGTTCTGGAACGGCTATGGTGGCTTCGCGCAGAATGGCGCGGAATATGTGGTGCGTCTGCGGGGCGGCCAGTCTACGCCGCAGCCTTGGATTAACGTCATCTCCAACGAAAGCTTCGGCTTCCACATTTCCGCAGAAGGTGCCGGCTTTACCTGGGCCCAGAACTCGCGTGACTACCAGCTGACCCCCTGGAGCAACGATCCGGTTATCAATCGGCCCAGCGAGGCCTTCTATGTCTCCGACATGGACAGCGGTGATGTTGTCACGCCGTTTGCGGCTCTTTCGCGCCGGCCGGACGCCTGGTACGAGACGCGCCACGGCCTAGGCTATTCCGTCTTCACGACCGAGCAGGATGGCCTGAAGCTCGAACTGACCCAGACTGTCGATCGGGCAAGATCAGCCAAGCTGTCGATCATGATGCTTCGCAATAACCGGTCCGAGACGCGTCGCCTGCGGCTCTACGGTTATGTCGAATGGCTGCTCGGCAGCAACCCGCAAAAGTCTGCACCCTTCATCCTGTCGAGCCGGGATGAGGATACCGGGACGCTATTCGCGACCAACCCCTATAGTCTGGGGCACCGGCGCCACGCCTTCATGGCGCTTAAGGAGACGCCGTCAGGCTTCACCACCAGCTGCCGCGAATTCATCGGAAGATTTGGGTCGGTTGCCATGCCGACGGCGGTCCTGGCGGCTTCCGGCCTCAGCGGTTCGCTTGATCTCGACGGCGATCCTTGTGCGGCACTGGCCTACGACGTTGAACTTGCGCCGGGCGAAGAACGGACCATTACCTTCTTCCTGGGCGATGCGCCCACGAAGGAAGAGGCACAAGCTCTGGTGGCTGAGCTGCGGTCGGAAGACGCCGCAGATGTCCTCGCCCGAACAAAGGCCTTCTGGACCGGCTTCACCGGAAGGCTGAAGATCGCGACACCGGACAAGTCGCTCGACCACATGGTGAACCACTGGCTGCCCTACCAGGCTCTCGGCTGCCGGATCATGGCTCGCACTGCCTTTTATCAGGCTTCCGGCGCCTTCGGGTTCCGGGACCAGCTGCAGGATACGCTGGCATTCCTGCTGCATGAGCCTTCGCTTGCGCGTCGCCAAATCCTCAACGCTGCCTCACGCCAATTCCGTGAGGGCGACGTCCAACATTGGTGGCTGCCAAATTCCGGTGCCGGCGTGCGGACGTTGATTTCGGACGATGTGGTCTGGCTGGCCTATGCGGTGCATGAGTATATCGCTTCCACAGGTGACAAGGCGCTGCTCGACGAGCAGATCGCCTTCCTCACGGGACCTATGCTGGAAAAGCACCAGCATGATTCCTTCTTCCAGCCCGAACTCTCCGAAGACACGGCAAGTCTCTACGAGCATGTGGCAAAGGCCCTTGATCTGGCAATTTCCCGCACAGGGGATCTCGGCCTGCCGCTGATCCTCGGGGGAGACTGGAACGACGGCATGAACAGGGTTGGGATTGGCGGGCGCGGCATGAGCGTCTGGCTCGGCTGGTTCCTGGCCAGCGCCTTGCGCAATCTCATCGGCTATGCGAAAGAACGGAAGGACCTGCAGCGGGTGGACCGTTGGACCACCCATCTGGCATCGCTCCGCGAAGCCATCGAAAAGGCGGGATGGGACGGAAGTTACTACCGGCGGGGCTATTTCGACGACGGCTCTCCGCTCGGCTCGAGCACCAGCGACGAATGCCAGATCGATTCTCTCGGCCAGTCCTGGAGTGTGCTTTCAGGCGAAGGCGATCCAGAACGCGCCGGCCAGGCCATGAATGCGGTGCTGGAGAAACTGGTGGACAAGGAAGCAGGCATCATCCGCCTCTTCACGCCGGCCTTCCAGGAGACCCGCAAGGACCCCGGCTATATCAAGGCCTACCCGCCGGGCGTTCGTGAGAACGGCGGTCAATATACTCACGCGGCGATCTGGGTGGTGATGGCGCTGGCAAAGCTGAAGCGTGGCGACGACGCGTGGAAGTGCTTCCAGATGATCAACCCGATCAACCATGCCCTCGATAAGGCCTCTGCAGACATCTATCGCGTAGAGCCCTACGTGGTCGCGGCCGACGTTTATGGCCACGGCACTTATAGCGGGCGCGGCGGCTGGAGCTGGTATACGGGGTCGGCCGGCTGGCTTTATCGCACAGCCGTCGAGGGCCTGCTCGGAATCCGGCGCGAAGGCGACAAGCTGTTCGTCAATCCGAGCTTGCCGACCGGCTGGGACGGTTTCAGCGCCCAACTCACCATTGCGGGCAGCGTCCACACGATCGTCGTGACCGGCGGCAGCGTGACGATCGATGGTCAGGCCGTCAGCGACGCCGAGGGTTTTGACCTCCCTACATCAGCCGTCAACTCATTGCTGGAGCCTGCAGGCGGCTGATCACCAGCTCAGTCTGAAGTGGAAGGTAATAAAAAGGGCCCGCGTCTCAGTCTGGAGAGCGCGGGCTTTTTCTTGAGGGTTGTTCGGTTCAGACGTGTTCGGCATCCGTCTCCGTTTCGTCATCGATGCGGATGCCACTTGCGCTCAGCAGCGCCGCAAAGCGGCCACCGCTCTGGCTGAGCTGATCATAGGTTCCCATTTCGATGATGCGGCCAGCCTCGAGGAAGATGACCTTGTTGGCATCGCGCACGGTGGAAAGCCGGTGGGCGATGATGAAGGTGGTGCGGTTCTCACGAAGACGGTCGATTGCCGTCTTGACCCGAGCCTCGGTCTCCACGTCAAGCGCGCTTGTCGCTTCATCAAGCACCAGAATCGGTGCATTCTTGAGAATGGCGCGGGCGATGGCGATGCGCTGACGTTCGCCGCCGGACAGCCGGTTGCCGCGCTCGCCCACCGAGGTCTCGTAGCCGTTCAGCCGGGTCTCGATGAATTCAGCGGCAGCGGCTGCTTCCGCAGCACGCGCAATGTCGGTGTCGGTCGCGCCCTCACGTCCAAGCCGGATGTTTTCGCGGATCGACCGGTTGAGAAGGCCGGCATCCTGAAAGACGGTTGCGATCGAATGACGCAGCGATTTCCGGGTGACCTTCCCGATATCGATGCCATCGATCAGGATCTTGCCCTCCTGCGGATCGTAGACGCGCTGCAGAAGGTTAATAAGTGTCGTTTTCCCGGCACCGGTCGGTCCCACGATAGCGACCGTTTCGCCAGCCCTCGCTGTGAACGAGATGTGGTACACGCCCTGGCTGGTGTTGGCGAAGCCGAAGGAGACGTCACGGAATTCCACTTCTCCGCGGACATTGCCGAGATCTTCTGCATCAGCAGGCTCGGCGCGCTGTTCCACGGAATCCTCGAGCGCGAAAAAATCCTCAAGCTTGGCGCGTGCTTCAAAGATCTGACTTGCGAATTGCCGGAGCAGATCGAGACGTCCGATCAACAGATTGGCAAAGCCGATGAACGCGACAACGTCACCGACGCGGATCTCGCCCCGTTGAACAAGAAGCGTACCGATCACAAGGATGATGCCCATGGATACGGTTGAGGCAGTGCGATTGAGCGCGCCTGCCAAAGCCCACCAGTCCAGCACCGGATACTGGGCCGCGAGCAGGCTCTTCGTGTAATCCTTGAGCGCCAGCGTTTCGGCTTCGATGCGGTTGTAACTGTGCAGCACAGAAACGTTGCTGATCGCATCGCTGACGTGGGAAAAAACCGTGTGATAGTGGGTTTCGACTGACGCCTGGCCTTCCTTCGTGCGGTTCATCACCGTCACGCCGATGATCCAGTAAAGGATGCTGAGCACCAGGAGCACGAGGCTGAGACGCCAATCCATGGAAATGGCCGTCGGAACCAGCAGGACCAGCGCCACCGCCGTCGCCAGATGAGTCCGCATGAATTCGAGCCAGAGCCCGAACAGGCTTTCTGCGGCGCGCAGCAGGGTGTGCAGGGCATGCGAGGTGCCGCGCTGGTGATGCCAGGAAAGCGGCATGGAAATAATGCGGCCGAAGGCCTCGGTCAGCAGCGAAGCGCGCCTGCCATGGGCCAGGCGGTCCGCTTCGCGGGCAACAAGCACATAGGCGACGGTGTTGAAGACGCCGAAACCTCCCCATGCCAGCATCCAGGAGGTCACATCGCCGCCCGAAGATATGGCGTCGATGATCCGCCCGAACAGGATCGGCTCAGCGATGGTGATGACGGCAAGCACAATATTGGCGATCACCACGGCGGTCACGCGCCAGCGGTTCTTCGACAGATATTTCAGTGCTCGTACATAAACCTGTATCAGCGTCAACGGTGGAAACCTCTTTCATGGAGTGCCTGAGCGGCCTGCCGGTTTAACGTCGGTAGACGGCAAATCCGAGACTATGCTTGCTCATTAGCCCACTTCTGCCAGAAATTCTTCCTTAGGGGCAAGGCCTCCCGGAATCCGTGTCCTGTCGCCGCTGCATCACGATGGCGTGGTTGCGTCAAGAGCAAGATTTAGCGGTAGATCTTCAATCAATGCTAACTATGCTCAACCACTATCTGCACATCAAATAACTGAAATTTCAAGTAAAGCGATTGAGCGATGACGAAAGCGCACCGGGGGCGGTTTTGAATGTCCAGTTGATTGTACAACTCCTGGTGCTCGCAGAGGAGGCGAGGGACCAAGAGGAGCTTACGCAACGTCTCGAATCCCTCCTCACCGCATACGGCTTCGAATTCTATGGCCTTCGTCTTCATCAAAAGCCGCATCACGATACGGTCGGATCCGCAATCATCGGGCGATGGCCGCGGGGTTGGACGGAAGTCTACGCCTCCAGGAAATACGTTCTCATCGATCCCTCAGTCAGGATGTTGAGCATTGCTCAAAGGCCGTTTCGCTGGCGCGACGCTGTCTTCACCTTCAGGAATGACCCGCATAAACTGCGTATGGAGCGGATGATGCAGGACGCGGCCCGCTACGGGCTCGACGATGGCTATGTCTTCCCGGTTCATGGACGCAACGGCCTGCTTGGCAGCATGTCGCTCGGCGGCATCCCGATCGATCTTTCGCCGGCGGAACTTGCTCTCTTCGATGCTGCCGCCAAGCGGGTCTTCTGGCGCTATCTCGAATTGCGCGGCCAGGCGGAGGATCTCCAGAACGCCGCGAAGGTGGATACGCAGCTTACCCGTCGGGAAATGGAGGTCATCCTGCTCCTGGCGGACGGGCTTACCTCCAACGAGATCGCCAAGCAGTTGACTATCTCCAGCCACACGGTGGACTGGTACATCAACGGGCTGCAGGAAAAGCTGAAGGCGCGCAACCGCCAGCATGTCGTAGCGCTTGCCTTCCGCCTCGGTCTCGTCGCCTGACAATCTCCGGCTCGAGCTCATTTTCCTACGTCCGGCAGCGCCCGATCTTTGGTTGATTTCCAGGCGGCCGAGCAAATAGTGCTTGCCTATTCCGGATGTTGTTGATCTCTTTGCGATGCAGCATTTCTCGATGGCGCCTGGGGAGGTCCGTATTGCCCATATCGAAGATACTCGTTGCCAACCGTTCCGAAATTGCCATCCGTGTCTTTCGGGCGGCCAACGAACTGGGCATCAAGACGGTGGCGATCTGGGCGGAGGAAGACAAGCTTTCGCTGCATCGCTTCAAGGCGGATGAAAGCTATCAGGTCGGGCGAGGGCCGCATCTCGAAAGGGATCTGGGGCCGATCGAAAGCTACCTTTCCATCCCTGAAGTCATTCGCGTCGCCAAGCTTTCGGGCGCCGACGCCATCCATCCGGGCTATGGTCTGCTCTCGGAAAGCCCTGAATTCGTCGAGGCGTGCAACGAAGCCGGCATCATCTTCATTGGCCCAAGGGCCGAGACGATGCGGCAGCTCGGCAACAAGGTGGCTGCTCGCAATCTCGCCGTTTCTGTCGGGGTGCCGGTCGTTCCTGCCACCGAGCCGCTTCCGGAAGACATGACCGAAGTCGCCAAGATGGCAGAGATTGTCGGCTATCCCGTGATGCTGAAGGCCTCCTGGGGCGGTGGCGGGCGCGGCATGCGGGTCATCCGCTCGCAGGCCGATCTCGCCAAGGAGGTGACGGAAGCCAAGCGCGAGGCGATGGCCGCATTCGGCAAGGACGAGGTCTATCTCGAAAAGCTGGTCGAGCGGGCTCGGCATGTGGAAAGCCAGGTGCTTGGCGACACGCATGGCAATGTGGTCCATCTCTTCGAGCGGGACTGCTCCATCCAGCGGCGCAATCAAAAGGTGGTGGAGCGTGCGCCGGCACCCTATCTTTCTGAAGCGCAGCGGGCTGAACTCGCCGGCTATTCGCTGAAGATAGCCCAGGCCACCGGCTATGTCGGGGCTGGTACGGTCGAATATCTGATGGATGCCGATACAGGCAAATTCTACTTCATCGAAGTCAATCCGCGCATCCAGGTCGAGCATACGGTGACCGAGGTCGTCACGGGCATCGATATCGTTAAAGCCCAGATCCATATCTTGGAGGGCTTTGCGATCGGCACGCCGGAATCGGGTGTCCCGGCTCAGGAAAACATCCGTCTCAACGGCCATGCCCTGCAGTGCCGCATCACGACGGAAGACCCGGAGCACAATTTCATTCCGGATTACGGCCGTATCACCGCCTATCGGTCGGCGGCAGGTTTCGGGATTCGCCTGGACGGCGGCACGGCCTATTCCGGCGCGGTGATCACCCGCTATTACGACCCTTTGCTCGTCAAAGTGACCGCTTCAGGCGGCACGCCGCAGGAAGCGATCAGCCGGATGGACCGGGCGCTGCGCGAGTTCCGCATTCGTGGCGTTGCCACCAACCTGACCTTCCTTGAAGCGATCATCGGCCATTCGAGCTTCCGCGACAACACCTATACGACCCGCTTTATCGACACGACGCCGGAGCTCTTCGAGCAGGTAAAACGGCAGGACCGCGCCACCAAGCTCCTGACCTATCTGGCCGATGTCACCGTCAACGGGCATCCGGAAACCAAGGGGCGGCCCGAACCGTCTGCGCACCAGGCACGGCCGGTCCTACCTTACATCAACGGTGACATCCCTGACGGCACGAAGCAGCGCCTCGACAGTTTGGGGCCTAAAGGTTTTGCCGAATGGATGCGGGCTGAAAAGCGCGCTCTCATCACCGATACGACGATGCGCGACGGCCACCAATCGCTGCTTGCGACCCGGATGCGAACCTATGACATAGCGCGCGTTGCCGGCGTCTATGCCCGGGCGCTGCCGAACCTGTTTTCGCTGGAATGCTGGGGCGGGGCGACCTTCGACGTGTCGATGCGCTTCCTCACAGAAGATCCATGGGAACGCCTGGCGCTGATCCGCGAGGGTGCGCCCAACCTGCTGCTGCAGATGCTGCTGCGCGGTGCCAATGGCGTCGGCTACAAGAACTATCCCGACAATGTTGTGAAATACTTCGTCCGTCAGGCCGCACAGGGCGGCATCGATCTGTTCCGCGTGTTCGACTGCCTGAACTGGGTCGACAATATGCGTGTTTCGATGGATGCCATCCAGGAAGAGAACAGGCTCTGCGAGGCGGCGATCTGCTATACCGGCGATCTGCTGAATTCCGCGCGCCCGAAATACGACCTCAAATACTATACTTCGCTGGCTCAGGAACTGGAAAAGGCCGGTGCTCACATTATCGCGCTGAAAGACATGGCGGGCCTGCTGAAGCCGGCTGCGGCACGCGTGCTGTTCAAGGCGCTGCGGGAGGCGACAAGCCTGCCGATCCACTTCCACACCCATGATACATCCGGCATTTCGGCCGCGACCGTGCTTGCGGCGGTGGATGCGGGTGTCGACGTCGTCGATGCAGCGATGGATGCCCTGTCCGGCAATACCTCGCAGCCGTGCCTCGGGTCGATCGTCGAGGCGTTGTCCGGCACCGAGCGTGATTCAGGCCTCGATCCGGAATGGATCCGCCGCATCTCCTTCTACTGGGAAGCAGTGCGCGGACAATACGCCGCCTTTGAAAGCGACCTCAAGGGTCCAGCCTCAGAAGTCTATCTGCATGAAATGCCGGGCGGCCAGTTCACCAACCTCAAGGAACAGGCCCGTTCGCTGGGCCTTGAAACACGGTGGCACAAGGTGGCCCAGACCTATGCGGACGTGAACCAGATGTTTGGCGACATCGTCAAGGTGACGCCGTCTTCGAAGGTTGTCGGCGATATGGCGCTCATGATGGTGTCTCAGGACCTGACGGTCGCCGATGTCGAAAATCCAGCCAAGGATATCGCCTTTCCCGACAGCGTCGTTTCCATGTTGAAGGGCGATCTCGGACAGCCTCCCGGCGGATGGCCCAAGGCCCTGCAGAAGAAGGCGCTGAAAGGCGAGGAGCCCTATACCGCCGTGCCCGGTTCGCTCCTGGCTCCGGCCGATCTCGATGAAGAGCGCAAGGCGATCGAGGAGAAGCTGGAACGCAAAGTGGATGACTTCGAGTTCGCCTCCTATCTGATTTACCCCAAGGTGTTCACCGATTTTGCATTGGCTGCGGAAACCTATGGGCCCGTGTCGGTCCTGCCGACGCATGCTTATTTCTACGGGCTTGCTGATGGGGAGGAACTGTTTGCCGAGATCGAGAAGGGCAAGACGCTGGTCATTGTCAATCAGGCAGCCAGCGCTCCTGATGCACAAGGCATGGTTACCGTCTTCTTTGAATTGAACGGCCAGCCCCGGCGGATCAAGGTTCCCGATCGCAGCCGAACTGCAGCCAGCGCTGTGCGCCGCAAGGCGGAAGCCGGAAATGGTGCTCATCTTGGTGCACCCATGCCCGGCGTCATTTCGCGGGTCTTCGTTTCGCCGGGTCAAGCCATTAAGGCCGGTGACGTGCTGTTGTCCATCGAGGCCATGAAGATGGAAACTGCCCTGCATGCCGAGAAGGACGGGACGGTCGCCGAGATCCTCGTCAAGGCCGGCGACCAGATCGATGCAAAGGATCTCCTGGTCGTCTACGGATCCTGATCCAGCGCGATACACGTAATCGAGAATACTCAGATCCCGAGCGCGCTTTTTGTCGCCTCAGTCATGCACGTTGTTGCATAATTATGCCGAATCATGCATGGTCTGGCCATGGATCATTTTGTTGGTGAAAGACAGACACAAATTCTTCTTGAGCTTCGCGCTAAGGGACGGGTCTCGGCACAGGATCTCGCGCAGACCTTCGATGTGTCCGAGGATACGGTCCGGCGTGACCTGCGCGAGATGGCGGCGCGGGGGGAGTGTGAGCGGGTCTATGGTGGCGCCTTGCTTCCCCGGGGCCAGACGGTTCCCCTGAACACACGCATGACCGAGCTGCCCGACCGCAAGGCCGTGCTTGGGCGAACGGCTGGAGAATTGCTCGTGGACGGCAGTGTCGTCTTCTTTGACGCCGGCTCCACCAATCTTGCTATCGCCCGTAACCTACCAGAAGGACTGCGGCTGACGGCCGTCACCAATACACCCGTGATCGCCGCCGAACTCGCTGGCCGATCCGGCGTGGAGCTGATCGTGATCGGCGGGCGGATCGATCCATCGGTCGGTGCAGCGATCGATTCGACTGCCATCAAGCAGTTGGAGAGCATGCGGCCTGATCTCTGTATCCTCGGGGCCTGCGGACTTACTCTCGAAGAGGGACTAGCTGCAGACGTATTCGAGGACGCAGCCTTCAAGCGGCTTGCCTGTGCGGCCAGCAGGCGATGCCTTGCCGCCGTGACCACGGATAAGATGGGTCATCGGGCGGCCTTCCATGTCCACGACCTGACTAAGTCACTGTCGCTGGTGCTGGAAGCGGATGCAGATGAGGCGCTGGTGGATCGGATCGTTGGGAAAGGGGTCAATGCTCGCAGAGCTGATGCCTTCGCCACCTTGAATGAAAAAACATCCCGTTAAGGAAATATTGCATGAGCCAGTTCGATACCCACAAGGTAAGCCACCGGCTTGCATCTTACATGACCACAGAAAGACTCGGTGTCTCCTTGCTCTTCCTGATGAACGGTTTCATGATCGGTGCCTGGGCACCGAAAATCCCGGAGTTTGCTTCGCGCCTGGGCTTGGGCGAAAAGTCGCTCGGTCTGATGATCCTGACATTTGGCCTTGGTTCGATCATCATGATGCCGATTGCTGGCAGCCAGATCGCGCGCTTTGGCTCGAAGGCGGTGTCCAGATTCGCTGCCATCCTGCTGACGCCGATGCTGTTGCTGCTTTCGGTCGCGAACAATATCTGGACCGGTGCCATCGCGATTGGCCTCTTCGGCGGCTTGATCGGTGCCATGGATGTGGCCATGAACGCCAATGCGGTTGCAACTGAAAAGCACATGCGCCGTGCGATCATGTCGTCTTGCCATGCTTTCTGGAGCCTTGGCGGGCTGCTGGGGTCGGCGACGGGCGGTTTTATGATCGAGTGGCTCGGCGGATTTGCGCATGCCATAGTGGTAACGCTTCTTGCCACGCTGATGATCGGGCTCGCCTGGCGGAATGTATTGCATGATGCGCCGCATCCCGACGAGCACAAGGATGAAGCGCCTCATCGGCTGCCTCGCTCACCGCTCCCCTGGCTGATTGGCATGGTCGCGCTGTTCTGCATGGTGCCCGAGGGGGCTATACTGGATTGGGGTGCCCTCTATCTGCGCAACGAGCTAGGCGCGTCGGTGGCACTATCCGGTTTTGCCTTCGCAGGCTTCTCGTTCACCATGGCCGCCATGCGTTTTGCCGGGGACATCATCAGGGACCGATTAGGCGCTGTCAGGACATTGCAAATCTGCGGGACGATTGCGATCGCTGGCCTGCTCCTGATAGGACTTGCTCCAAACGCATCTGTGGCAATTGCCGGCTTTGCGCTTGCCGGGATCGGCATTTCCAACATGGTGCCGATTGCATTTTCCGCGGCCGGCAACCTGCCGGGCATGGCAGCGGGTGTCGGCCTGTCGGTGGTTACAACCATGGGCTATTCCGGCATCCTGCTTGCGCCGTCACTCATCGGCTTTGTCGCCGAACATACGGGGCTCGGGCCGATCTTCCTGGCACTTTCCGCTTTCCTCGTCGTGGTACTGTTGCTGTCCCGGCTTGCACGGCATGCGGACGGCACCCATCACTAAGTGGAACGGCGCTGCCGTAAAACGGACAAAGGTGAGTGGTTGACAAGCTGCTAGCCATACGCCACCTGAATGATGTTTTCCGCCGAAGGCCACGAGACCTGCAGATGACCTCACCCGTCGATTACGCTCCCAAGCCGCGCCGAGCCACCGTTGCCGTCGATGTGGGCGGCGTGATCGTGGGCGGAGGCGCGCCAGTCGTCGTGCAGTCGATGACCAATACTGACACGGCAGATATAGACGCGACCGTAGCTCAGGTGGCTGCTCTCTATAAAGCGGGTTCGGAAATCGTCCGGATCACCGTCGATCGGGACGAAAGCGCCGCGGCGGTGCCGAAGATACGCGAGCGCCTGCTGCGGCTCGGCATGGACGTGCCGCTTGTCGGCGACTTCCACTATATCGGTCATAAGCTGCTGACAGATCATCCTGGCTGTGCAGAAGCGCTTGCCAAATACCGCATCAATCCTGGCAATGTCGGCTTCAAGGACAAGAAGGACAAGCAGTTCGGCGACATCATCGAAATGGCAATCCGGTACGACAAGCCGGTGCGCATCGGCGTCAACTGGGGCTCGCTCGATCAGGATCTGTTGACGACGCTGATGGATCGCAATGCGGCTCAGGGTTCGCCGCTTTCCGCCCGCCAGGTGATGCACGAGGCGATTGTGCAGTCGGCGCTGATCTCGGCTGAGCTTGCTGAAAGCATCGGCTTGCCGCGCAACCGCATCATCCTGTCCGCCAAGGTCAGCCAGGTGCAGGACCTGATTGCCTGTTACTCAATGCTTGCCGAGCGTTCCAATCATGCACTGCATCTCGGCCTGACCGAGGCGGGCATGGGGTCTAAGGGCATTGTCGCTTCGTCGGCTGCCATGGCTTATGTACTGCAGCACGGCATCGGCGACACGATCCGGGTTTCGCTGACGCCCGAGCCGAACGGAGACCGCACAAAGGAAGTGCAGGTTGCTCAGGAAATTCTTCAGGTCATGGGCTTTCGGCAGTTCATTCCGGTTGTAGCGGCTTGTCCTGGCTGCGGCCGCACCACGTCGACTGTCTTTCAGGAACTGGCCCAGAACATCCAGAACGACATCCGCAAGAACATGCCTGTCTGGCGGGAGAAATATCCCGGCGTGGAAGCGCTGAATGTCGCGGTCATGGGCTGTATCGTCAATGGTCCGGGCGAGAGCAAGCATGCCGATATCGGCATTTCGCTTCCCGGCACCGGGGAAACGCCGGCCGCTCCGGTCTTTATCGACGGCCAGAAGGCGCTGACCCTGCGGGGCCCCAACATCGCCGCCGATTTCGAGAAGCTCGTCGCCGACTATATCGAGAACCGGTTCGGTCACCGATCGGCTGCCGAGTAATTCCGGCCTGGGGGAAAGTCCTTAGATTGCAGAGCGACACCTTCCTCGCAATTGCCGCAATTGCTGGTAATGAGATGTCACCAAGGACGACGGGACATCTGATTCACATGCTCAAGAAATTCACGCTCATCGCGCTTTGCGCGACCTATCTTTCTGCCTGCACCACCACAGACCCTTATACCGGCCAGCAGAAGGTTTCCAACACCGCAGGCGGCGCTGCCATAGGGGCAGGCCTCGGCGCGCTTGGCGGCCTTGTTATCGGCGGCGGCAACAAAGGCCGCAACGCCTTGATCGGTGCCGGTATCGGCGCGCTCGCCGGTGGCGCAATCGGCAGCTACATGGACAATCAGGAAGCGGAACTGCGCGCCCAGCTTCAGGGAACCGGCGTCTCGGTGACGCGTGTCGGCGACCGGATCGTCCTCAACATGCCCTCGAACATCACCTTCGCGACAGATCAGGATCAGGTCATTCCACCTTTCTACCGGACGCTCGATTCGGTCGCGATCGTGCTGAACAAGTTCGGCAAGACCTTGATCGACGTCAACGGCCACACGGACTCCACCGGCAGCCTGCAGCATAACCAGGCGCTGTCGGAACGTCGTGCTGTATCAGTCGCGAACTATCTTGCGGGCCGCGGCGTCGATCAGCGGCGCGTTTCGACCATGGGCTTCGGTCCGTCGCAGCCGGTTGCTTCCAACGCCACGCCGGATGGTCGTGCGCAGAACCGCCGCGTCGAAGTTTCGATTGCGCCAATCACTCAAAACTGATCGGCCACGGCGTGCCGAGTCAGATGCGGCTCGTCAGCAGCTTGAGGCCCGCGGCCGTATAGAAAACGGCCATCGTGCCCTCGATCCAGGGGCGCGCGGCTCTGTAGCCGCGCAGCGCACGAGGTGTGGAGAACAGCACGGCATAGCCGGTGAAGATCATCAGGCCGGATGCGATGCAGACGGCGATGATCATTAGGATGGCGGAAGCGGGCGCGTTTTCTGGTAAACCGAGCGAGATGATCGCCAGCCAGGCGAAGATCGCCTTCGGATTGGTGACGTGGATCATGTAACCGCGCAGCCAGAGTTGTGTCGCGGTATGGCTTGTTCCGCCGTTCAGGATCGCGACCTGCGAGTTCGGCACCCGGGCCGACCGATAAGCCTTCCAGGCCAGATAGATCAGATAGAGCCCGCCCAGCACCTTCATGATTTCCAGCGCGATGGCATAGTTGCGTAGCAGCGCTGCAAGGCCGAGGGCTGCCGCTGACGCCCAGGTTAGCGAACCGCCGCTGATGCCGAGCGCGGTGATCACGCCTGCGCGGCGGCCTTGCGAGATCGAGGTGCCGATGATGGCAAAGACGGCCGGACCGGGGCTCGCGACAGCGATGATATAAGCGATATAGGCGGGCCACATGGATGGCAGATAAGCCAGCGCTTCAGGCATTTTCTTTCCTCCAAGTGTTCCTAGCTGTCACGTCCGGCGATGAACCTTGCTGCCTCCTGCAGCACAAGCGCCTTTTCTCCGTAAGGGGAAAGGAGGTCGACCGCTTCCGCCGTCAGAACCTCCAGGCGCTCTTCAGCCCATTCCGTGCCATGCAGGGCCACCAGCGTGCCTTTACCACGGGCGGCATCCTTGCCTGCTGCCTTGCCAAGCGTTGCAGCATCCGAAGTGACATCAAGCAAATCGTCGGCGAGCTGGAATGCCAGGCCGATCTTATGGCCGAAGGCGCGCAGGCGGTCGCGGTGCTCACGGCTGGCGTCGGCGATGATGGCACCGGATTCGCAGCCAAAGCGGATAAGGGCGCCGGTCTTCATGGCTTGCAGCATCATGATGCCGTCTTCGTCGGGGGCGTGATTTTCTGCCGCAAGGTCGAGAGCTTGGCCGCCCGCCATGCCTCCAGGGCCGGCAGCCCGCGCCAAGGCAAGCACGAGCTCGGTCTTCAGCCTGTCCGCAAGTGCGGTTTCAGGCGCCGCGATGATGTCGAACGCATAGGTGAGCAGGCTGTCACCGGCCAGAATGGCTGTCGCCTCATCAAAGGCCTTATGTACCGTCGGCTGACCGCGGCGCAGGTCGTCGTCGTCCATGGCGGGCAAGTCGTCGTGGATCAGCGAATAGCAATGCATGCATTCCAGCGCCGCGCCGACACGCGAGGCAGCCTCCGCTGGGCCTCCGAGAAGAGCAGTGCTCTCGCGAACGAGGAAAGGTCGCAGGCGCTTGCCGCCATTCAAGGAGCCATGCCGCATCGCCGCCATCAGATGCGCCGGGCGGGCAATCTCGTCGGCAAGGGGCGTGTCTGACAGGAGGCGCGACAGAAGCGCCCCCGTTTCGCAAGCAGCTTCCTTCAAACGGGTTTCGAATGCGATCTTCGGCGGCGTCATGGGCGCTGTTTGGCATGCAGGCCAATGGCTGGCAATCGGGATTTACCAGCATATGCGAAGTTTTCCGCTCCGGACTCGCCTCCGTCCGTTCCAGCAGCTATGAAATGTTAAACAACGGACAGCGGATCTTGGACATCACCCCTGAACAGCATGCTGAAGAGGAGCCGGCTCCCGCGGTGAGACGGCGGCCGTTTTCGTTTCGCGGCGCGACCATCCGCAGGATCCTGATGGCCCTGGTCGCCCTGATCCTGCTGCCTTACCTGCTCGTTCTCGTTTACGCCTTGCCGTTCACCCGCCCGGTATCGACACTGATGCTCTCGGAGCTTGTTCTACTGCGCGGCTATGACCGCCGCTGGGTAGGTCTCGACAGTATTTCGCCCCATCTGGTGCGGTCGGTGATGATGTCGGAGGATGGCCAGTTCTGCTTCCATGGCGGGGTCGACTGGCACCAAATGCGCGGCGTGGTGCAGGACGCTCTGGATGGCGAAGCCACCCGCGGCGCCAGCACCATTTCAATGCAGACGGCAAAGAACCTGTTTCTGTGGAACGGGCGTTCGTTCATCCGCAAGGGCCTGGAACTGCCGCTGGCGCTGGGTGCGGACTTTGTCTGGTCGAAGCGCCGGATGATCGAAATCTATCTCAACGTCGCGGAATGGGGGCCGGGCATTTATGGAGCGGAGGCTGCCGCTCAGTATCATTTCAAGGTGCCGGCTTCGAAACTTTCGGCCCGGCAGGCGGCCCTGCTGGCCGTCTCGCTTCCGAACCCCATCACAAGGGTCGCAGGCAAGCCAAGCCGCGGCGTGCAGAGGCTTGCGGGGGTGGTAGAGCGTCGGGCGCGGGGCTCCGGCGAGTACATCAGATGCGTTTATGAGTGACATCAGAACTTGTCGCTAAAAGAGCGGAGCGTCATCTGCCATTCTTGCTTCTGCCGTATGGGCGAACGAAGTCCACCAGAAGCGCATCGCCCAGATGAACCCCATGTCATTTTCGCCAGAACTTCTCGACTGTTCGAAATCTTATAACGGCAACCCACCGCCGCACCTCGGTACGCGATACAGGAGCAAGGGCGGTTTTCTTCCCGAACCGGGAAACACGATTGTCTGCCATGTTGAGAAGGACACGGAAACGCAACGTGCATTGATCGAGGTGCGTGAAAAATATCTGGCTATGCCAGAGGCGCCGCAGTTCCTGTTCACGCCGATCACCAGCCTGCACATGACGCTCTTTCAAGGCATTATCGAAGGCCGGCGCCAGCCGAATTTCTGGCCGCACGACATCCCGCTCGACACGCCCATCGAGGAGACGACAGGAATCATGGCAGCAAGGCTCGAAGCTTTATCATTATGCGAACCTTTCCAGGTGGCGGTGACGAAGGCTCGGCCGTCTGGTCTTATAGTCGATGGCGCGACCGACGGCGACCGCAAGATCATGCGGGCCTGGCGCGACGCGTTTGCGGATCTTCTCGGTTATCGTCACCCGGATCACGACGACTACCTGTTTCACATCACGTTCGCCTATGTCATTGAGCGGCTTGAGGACCAAGCGCTGCCGCGCTGGCAGGCCATGTTGAACGAGGCGGCGGATACCATCGCCCAGCAGGCGCCAATCCTCGATCTCAGGCCGCCTGCCTTTTGCATCTTCGAGGATATGAACCATTTTCACGAAGTGCTGATTTTCGACTTCGAGGAATAACAGGAGAAGCCAGTGGACAAGCTCACGCTCTATATCGCCAACAAGAACTATTCCTCCTGGTCGTTTCGTCCTTGGCTCGCCTTGACGGCAGCCGGCGTGCCGTTCGAAGAGGTTCTGATCCCCTTCGATTTTCCGGCGGGCAATCCGAAATTTCGGGAGATTTCGCCCACAGCCCGGGTTCCGGTTCTCCATCACGGTGCGCTTCGGGTGTGGGAATCTCTGGCGATCATCGAATATGTCGCCGAGCTCTTTCCGGAGAAGGGTCTTTGGCCAGCGGACAGGGCGGACCGCGCCATTGCCCGCTCCATCTCCATGGAAATGCTCGCAGGCTTTCGCGCCCTGCGAAGTGCCTGCCCGATGAACATCCGGCGGCCGAAAGCCAGGATCGCTCTTCCTGAAGGCGTCATGGAGGACGTGGCCCGCATTGAGACTATCTGGCGCGAGCTACGCATGAAGTCCGGCGGCCCATTCCTCTTCGGTAGCTTCTCGGCCGCCGACGCCATGTTTGCGCCTGTTGTCAATCGCTTCGAGGTCTACGACTTGGTAAGCGATGGCGAGACGCTCGCCTACATGTCGGCGATGAAGTCCCATCCGGCCTGGCTCAAATGGCAAGAGGCTGCGCTTGTGGAGAGCTGGGTCGTTCCCGAAGACGAAGCCTGACCGGCGGGATTTTTGCGAAAAATACCCCAAGGGTCTGGTCAAATGCCGGGGCGGCATGTATAAGCCGCCCAAATTTCCGAGATCGAGACATGCCCAATCGGCCTCAGTTCCGGCCGGGGATCATGTTTGCACGAAAGTGGAGTAACGAAAATGGCTGTACCGAAGAGAAAAACAAGCCCGTCGAAGCGCGGTATGCGCCGCTCCGCCGACGCGCTGAAGGCCCCGACCTATGTCGAAGACAAGAACTCCGGCGAACTGCGCCGTCCGCATCACGTCGATCTGAAGACCGGCATGTACCGCGGTCGCCAGGTTCTTACGCCGAAGGAAAACGCATAAGTGCGTTTGTTCTGGAATGTTTGCATCAAGGGCCGGCTCAGCCGGCCTTTTTTGTTGTCTGTCATCTTGCCGAGTGATCGGCAAGCCCGCATCTTCCGGCCAAAGATTTCCGTTTCAACTTGGAGCTGTCGATGTTTGCTGCCCTGCCGCTGATGATCATCCCCTTCGCGCTTTATAACCTTGCCGTGCTCGGGGTCATGGGTGGCGGCGGCGTGGCCGGGCTCGGCAGTCTGGTCATCTCGCTTCAGATGCTTTCCGGCGCAGACTGGACGATGACGATTGCCGATCTGCTGATCGTCATCGCCCTGATATTCCTTTTCGTCGAAATCCTCAAGGCAAGCCGCAACGGTCGCGGATCGCTTCTCAATCACATGCTGTCCATGCTTGTCTTCATCGCCTATCTGGTGGAGTTCCTGCTGGTGCGGCACGCGGCGACGCAGACCTTCTTCATCCTGATGACGGTCACCCTCGTGGATGTCGTCGGCGGCTTTGCAGTCGCTATACGCTCGGCCGGCCGCGACGTCTCGATCGGTCTTTAATCAGGCGCCCATGCTGTCCAGGCGCGTCTGCAATGCGCGCAGCTGCTCCTTCAATTCGTCGATATCCCTCGGCTCGGCTTTCTTTACCGGGGGAGCCGGCTGCGGTGCGGTAAAGGGCGTGAACATCTGCACCGCCTGGCGGAAAAGGTCCGTATTGCGGCGAACCTGATCCTCCATCATCTGCATCGGAAGCTGGAAATTCTTGCTCAGCGGCGTATCGCCGAAAGCTCGCGTCATCTGCTCGCGCATCTGGACCTGCTGATCCGTGAAAGCCTTCATCGAGTGTTCGAGGAAGGTCGGCACGACCATCTGCATCTGGTCGCCATAGTAGGAAATCAGCTGGCGCAGGAAGGAAATCGGCAGAAGCGTATTGCCGGTCTTGGACTCCTGCTCGAAAATGATCTGCGTCAGAACGGAATGGGTGATATCTTCGCCTGACTTGGCATCCTGCACAAGGAAATCTTCGCCTTTCTTGACCATCTTGGCCAAGTCCTCGAGCGTGACATAGGTGCTGGTCCCGGTATTGTAGAGCCGCCTGTTGGCGTATTTTTTGATAATCACTTCGCCTTCGTTCTTCGCCATAATTGCCTCCTGCTCCCATCAATATGGTTTTTGATTTTTATTGAATGGCATCTTCTCCCACCGCGAATGTAAGCTTAAATGAGGCGACCTGACAATCGATTTTGTGCGGCGCGGCGAGAGCTTTGTTGCGCAGCAAATCCTTGAAATTCAGGGCGCTTGTAACCAAAACGGCGGCGGCAGGTGGTTTGACTCTCCGCCGAAGCTTTGTCAGTCTCGCGCCAAGAGGAAACATCAAGAGGAGACGTCCGTGAGCAATCCATCGATCGTCATCGCGGCTGCCGGCCGTACCGCCGTCGGGTCATTCAATGGCGCTTTCGCTACGGTGCCGGCGCATGAACTGGGGGCGTCGGCGATCAAGGCTGCGCTGTCGCGAGCCGGTGTGGATGCGGCGGAAGTGGATGAAGTCATTCTCGGCCAGGTGCTGCCGGCGGGCGAGGGACAGAATCCGGCCCGCCAGGCTGCGATGAAGGCCGGCATTCCGCAGGAGGCGACGGCATGGGGGGTCAACCAGCTGTGCGGCTCAGGCTTGCGGGCCGTTGCTCTGGGCATGCAGCAGATTGCACTTGGCGATGCTCGCATCATTGTCGCAGGCGGGCAGGAATCCATGTCCATGGCTCCTCACTGCGCCCATCTGAGAGGCGGCGTGAAGATGGGTGATTTCAAGATGGTGGACACGATGATCAAGGATGGTCTCACGGACGCCTTCTACGGCTATCACATGGGCATCACGGCGGAAAACATCGCACGCCAATGGCAGCTTTCGCGGGAAGACCAGGACCGGTTCGCCGTCGCCTCGCAAAACAAGGCGGAGGCGGCCCAAGCTGCCGGCCGCTTCAAGGACGAGATCGTGCCATTCGTCCTGCAGACCAGGAAGGGCGAGGTGACGATCGACAAGGACGAGTATATCCGCCCTGGTGCCACGCTGGAATCCATGGCTAAGCTTCGTCCCGCCTTCGACAAGGACGGCACGGTGACGGCCGCGAATGCCTCCGGCATCAATGACGGTGCTGCCGCTGCCGTTCTGATGAGCGAAGAGGAAGCTGTCCGCCGCGGCATCACGCCCATGGCGCGCATCGTTTCCTGGGCGACAGCTGGCGTCGATCCTCAGCTCATGGGCACTGGTCCCATTCCCGCTTCTCGCCGGGCGCTTGAAAAGGCCGGTTGGCGGATCGAAGATCTCGATCTTGTGGAAGCCAATGAGGCGTTCGCGGCTCAATCCTGCGCCGTCCTCAAGGATCTTGGTCTGGACCCTTCTATCGTCAACGTCAACGGCGGCGCAATTGCCATCGGCCACCCGATCGGCGCTTCCGGCGGGCGGATCCTCAATACGCTGCTTTTCGAGATGAAACGGCGAGGCGCGAAAAAAGGCTTGGCTACCCTGTGCATCGGTGGAGGCATGGGTGTCGCTATGTGCCTGGAGGCGATGTAGCGTCTCCTTCAAAGCAAGGGCGGAACAAGATCAAATCGGCTTGCTGCCACGAACTGGGCAACAAGCCGATGTTGACAAGCGCAACAGGGGAAGCAGCTGTATGGCTCGGGTGGCACTGGTATCAGGCGGGACACGTGGAATAGGCGCTGCCATCTCTGCCGCGCTTAAGGCTGCCGGTTATCGAGTGGCTGCAAATTACGCCGGCAATGACGAGAAAGCCGCGGCATTCCATGCGGACACAGGAATCCCGGTTTTCCGGTGGGACGTCTCGAACTACGAAGCCTGCCTCAAAGGGATAGCTGAGGTTGAAGCCGAGCTCGGGCCGATCGACATCCTGGTCAACAATGCAGGGATTACCCGCGACGGCATGTTTCACAAGACAACGCCGCAACAATGGAATGAAGTGATTGGGACCAATCTCTCCGGTCTTTTCAACATGACCCATCCGATCTGGAATGGAATGCGTGAGCGGGGCTTCGGCCGGATCGTCAACATATCCTCCATCAACGGCCAGAAAGGCCAGATGGGGCAAGTCAACTATTCGGCGGCCAAAGCGGGGGATCTGGGATTCACCAAAGCCCTGGCGCTCGAGGGGGCGGCCAGGAATATTACCGTCAACGCCATCTGCCCAGGCTATATCGCGACTGAAATGGTGAGGGCCATTCCGGAAAAGATCCTGAGCGAGAAAGTGCTCCCGCAGATACCGGTCGGCCGGCTTGGGGAGCCTGAAGAAATTGCCCGATGCGTTGTCTTTCTGGTGTCCGACGAAGCCGGCTTCATCACCGGTTCGACCTTGACGGCCAATGGCGGGCAGTTCCTGGCGGGCTGAGAGAGACGCCGCTCGTCTTCTCAGGCTGCACTTGCGGCGATGGATTCCACTTTCTCAGCCACAGATCACGATGCACTTAAAACAGCAAAAACCGGCGCTGATTGCTCAGGCGCCGGTCCGATAAGCTTGCGAGCGTGATTAGCGGCAACGTGCTTCGTAGGTGCGGCCGTAACGGTCACGATAAACGCAGTAGCCGCGACGTTCTTGCGACTGGCCAATAGCTGCGCCGACAAGGCCGCCACCGACTGCGCCGATCGCAGCGCCGCCCCAGCTATTGGTGACTGCTCCGCCGATAACGGCACCGGTGCCAGCGCCGATTGCAGTACCCTTTTCCGTCTGGGTACATGATGCGAGCGAGCCCATGAGAGCGCCTACAAGCAGGATCTTTTTCATTTCGGTTTCCCTTCCCTTTGGTTGCTGCGGCACCGCCGCCTTAGATCCTGCCCATCAGCAGGAGAATGATGATGATCAGCACAACAAGGCCGAGGCCGCCAGACGGACCATAACCCCAACCGCGGCTGTACCCCCAGTTTGGCAAGGCGCCAACCAGAAGAAGAATAAGAATGATGAGCAGGATGGTACCGAGCATGCTGTATACTCCACATTGAAGCCGGTGCTTTTGTGGCGAGGAAACGTGGCGTCCTGCAATTTGTTCCAGAAGATCAGGAAGAGGTTGTCACGTGTGGTTAACGGATGTTACAGCCGGGTAGCGGCGGCACCTTGAGCCCACTTCTCGCCGCAGCCGAAGATCACTATATTTAGTAGTCTCATCGCCTGCCTTTTGGGCTGAAAGCAAAACCGTCGCGCCGATATCTGCATTACAAAATGCTGCAGTCCGCGAGCCGCCTAGAACCAAGAAATGAATCTTGTTCAAGAGGTTGACTCAGTGTCGGCCTTGTGGATCGTCGCGTATATGCTTGTCCTGAAGTCTTTCCATGGAACATTCAGCATCTGGCGGACTTTTCCTCCGCGCCTACAACATCTGGTGGGAACGAAACCGGAATCCTGCAGAGTCAGCGATTCGTCGTCGATTCGTTCACATCCGTTCCAGTCGCAGCGATTCCGCCGCAAGACGCGGAGCGATTATGGAAGTGTGGTAGTTTTCCTTCTCCCGGCTTGTCTTTGCCGCAAAGCATGGCCATGTGTGAGAAGCGCGGCGTTGTAGACGAGTGTCGAGCTGCAGGCGCATCTAGACGCGGAATTTGGCTTTGAATTTCCAGCCCATGATTGTGAGTGGACGCGGCGTTACCGCGGTGCTCGGCCCTACCAATACCGGCAAGACCCATTACGCCATAGAGCGCATGGTGGCGCATGGCTCCGGCGTGATCGGTTTGCCGCTGCGTCTCCTCGCCCGCGAGGTTTATGCGCGGGTCGTCGAAAAGGTGGGTGTTTCGCAGGTTGCGCTGGTGACCGGCGAGGAAAAGATCACGCCGCCTCAGGCGCGCTTTTCGGTCTGCACCGTTGAAGCCATGCCACGCGAAACGCGCGCCTCCTTCGTTGCGATCGACGAAGTGCAGCTGGCCGGCGATCTCGAACGCGGCCATATCTTCACCGACCGGGTTCTGCATCTTCGCGGGCGCGATGAGACGTTGCTTTTGGGCGCGGCGACGATGCGTCCGATCCTGGAAAGGCTTCTACCGGGTATAACCATTGTTGAGCGGCCACGTCTTTCGCAGCTCTTCTATGCGGGGCAGAAGAAGATCACCCGGCTGCCGCAGCGGTCCGCGATCGTCGCATTTTCCGCCGACGAGGTTTATGCCATTGCCGAACTGATCCGCCGGCAGCGCGGCGGTGCTGCGGTCGTGCTGGGTGCCTTGAGCCCGCGGACCCGCAATTCCCAGGTCGAACTCTACCAGAATGGCGATGTGGAATATCTGGTTGCGACCGATGCGATCGGCATGGGCCTCAATCTCGATGTCGATCATGTCGCCTTCGCACAGGACAGAAAATTCGACGGCTACCAGTTTCGCAATCTCAACCCAGGCGAGCTCGGGCAGATCGCCGGCCGTGCAGGACGGCATGTCCGTGACGGGACCTTCGGCGTCACCGGCCAGGTTGCCCCTTTCGACGATGAGTTGGTGGAGCGCATCGAAAGCCACCAGTTCGATCAGGTCAAGGTGCTTCAATGGCGCTCGAAGAACCTGGATTTTTCGTCTCTTCCGGCGCTTCGCAAAAGCCTCGATGCGCCGCCGACCGTCGCAGGCCTCACACGGGCCCTGCCAGCGACGGATATGCAGGCGCTGGATTACCTGTCGCGTTATCCGGAAATACGGGATGCCGCCAACACGCCGGAGCGGGTGGAAAAGCTGTGGGAAGCCTGTGCCCTGCCGGATTACCGGCGGATTGCGCCGGCCCAGCATGCGGACCTTATTTCGACTCTTTTCTCCGATTTGGTGCGCTTCGGTACGGTGAACGAACAGTTTATGGCTGAGCAGGTTCGCCGTGCCGACCGGACGGACGGGGAAATCGATACCTTATCTGCCCGGATCGCGCAGATCCGAACTTGGACCTATGTCTCCAACCGCCCCGGCTGGCTTGCTGATCCGACACACTGGCAAGAAAAGACGCGGGAAATAGAGGATAGGTTATCGGACGCGTTACATGAAAGGTTGACGAAACGCTTTGTTGATCGCAGGACATCTGTGCTCATGAGGCGCCTTAGAGAGAATGCGATGCTGGAAGCTGAAATCAGTGTAAATGGCGATGTCTTTGTAGAAGGGCATCACGTCGGGCAGTTGGCCGGTTTCCGGTTCACGCCCGTTGCCGGGACGGAAGGGCCCGATGCCAAGGCTGTGCAGACTGCTGCGCAAAAGGCGCTGGCATTGGAGTTCGAAGCTCGTGCCGCACGGCTTTATGCTTCTGGCAACAGCGATCTCGCCGTTGGTTCTGATGGCTTCGTGCGCTGGGTAGGAGAGCCTGTTGGGCGTCTCGCCGCAAGCGACCATATCATGCGTCCCCGCGTGATCCTCCTGGCCGATGAGCAGTTGACGGGCAATGCACGCGACCATGTCGTCGCTCGTATCGAGCGTTTCGTGAATCACCACATCGCCACCGTGCTGAAGCCGCTCGACGATCTATCGCGGGCGGAAGATCTGCAGGGCCTTGCCAAGGGCTTGGCATTCCAGCTCGTTGAAAATCTCGGCGTCTTGTTTCGGCGCGACGTGGCGGACGACGTCAAGTCGCTTGATCAGGATGCGCGCGCCTCTATGCGGCGCTATGGTATTCGCTTTGGTGCCTATCACGTTTTCATGCCCGCGCTTCTCAAGCCGGCTCCGGCCGAGTTGATCACTCTGCTCTGGGCCCTGAAGAATGACGGTCTCGAAAAGCCTGGTTACGGCGATTTGATCCCGGCGCTGGCGGCCGGCCGCACTTCGGTTGTGGCCGATCCGAACTTCGAGCGGATGTTCTATAAGCTGGCCGGCTTCCGCTTCCTCGGCAAGCGTGCGGTTCGCATCGATATTCTCGAACGTCTGGCGGACCTCATTCGTCCGCTGCTGCAATGGAAGCCCGGTTCGGCCAATCGCCCCGAGGGTGCTTACGATGGTCGCCGTTTCACCACCACGACGGCCATGCTTTCCATTCTTGGCGCCACGCCGGACGACATGGAGGAAATTCTCAAGGGCCTCGGCTATCGGGCAGACTCGGTGAAGGCCGAGGAAGCGCAGGCTTTTCTTGCCAGCCAAGATCATAACGGAGCAGGCGCCGCTGCTGCGGCCTCGTCGACGACGCCTCCCGAGGCGTCCGAAGGCGATGATGCCGATGCGAGCGATGCCGCTGAGGTTCCAGCCGATGCCGCGCTAGCTGAAGCGAATTCCGCTGAGCCTGTCGCCGTGGATGCTGCAGCCGCCGAGACGGTCGCTGCCGACGAAGCGCCCGCTGCAGAAGCTGCGCCAGCTGCAGAAGCTGCCGTCGATGCGGAATCTTTGCCAGCTGCAGAATCGAGCGAGAACGAGGAATCATCGCCTGCTGCGGAAGCAGGCGATGCCACGAAGCCCGCCGAACCAGAGGAGCCGAAGCCGGTTCTTCTATGGCGTCCCGGTGGCGGCCGCGACAACAACCAGCGCAGCGGACGCCCACAGCAGAATGGGGATCGCCGCAATCAAACGGCCGGCCAGCGGAATGCAGGCAATGAAGCTCCACAGGTCCGCCGGGAAGGCGAGCGGCGTGACAACCGCCCCAACGGCGAGCGGGATCGCCGCGATGGGGGACGGCCCAACCGGGAGAACAACCGTCGTCCGGAAGGCAATCGGTCGGAGCGGCCGGAACGAGGCGAGCGTCACGATCGGCCCGAACGTGGCATAGCGCCGCAGCCTGCGCGCTTTGAGGCCAAGCCGCCGCGCAAGGAAAAGCCGATCGATCCGGATTCACCCTTCGCAAAATTGGCTGCTCTCAAGGAGCAGATGAAGAAGTAACGTCATGACGGAGAAGCAGCCACAGCCCGGTACGCGCCAGCGCATCGACAAGTGGCTGTTCTTCGCCCGCATGGCAAAATCGCGGTCCATCGCGCAGGCGCTTATCAACTCCAACAACGTCCGCGTAAATGGCGATTTGGTTTCCCAGGCGAGCTTCCAAGTTAAGCCCGGCGACCAGATCAATCTGAAGCTTGAGCGCCGCGATCTCGTTCTTGTGGTCAGAACCGGGGGCGAGAGGCGAGGGCCGTTCGAAGAGGCGCGCCTGCTTTATGACGACCTGACGCCGCCGCGCAAAGAGGTCGAGAAGTTGACTCTGTTCGAGCAAGCTCAACGCCTCAGGGGCAGCGGGCGTCCGACAAAGAAGCAACGCCGCGAAACAGATCGGCTGTATCCGGATCTGGAGACGGACGCTGATTAGAAAAAACCACTTCTGCAGCGGTGGTTTTAAGCAGGCTGATCCTTGCTAAGCAGCCTTAAAGGCTTTACCTCACTGTCCAAAAGCCGGACCTTGCCGTTGCAACATGGACCCGCCGCCGGCTTACCGTCAGCCGGCTCTCAATGGGCGGCTCGCCGGGATCGCAATATCTGGAGTGCCGCATGACATATGTCGTGACAGACAATTGTATCCGCTGCAAATATACCGACTGTGTCGAAGTATGCCCCGTCGACTGTTTCTACGAGGGTGAGAACTTCCTTGCCATTCATCCTGACGAGTGCATCGACTGTGGCGTATGCGAGCCGGAATGTCCTGCGGAAGCCATTAAGCCGGACACCGAGCCGGGTCTTGATAAATGGCTGAAGGTGAATGCGGAATACGCGCAGATCTGGCCGAATATCACCGTCAAGCGCGATCCGCTGCCGGAGGCAAAAGAAATGGACGGCGTCGACGGAAAGTTTGAAAAGTACTTTTCGGCAGAGCCTGGTTCCGGAGACTAAGGTCTACATTCTGGCATGGTGGATACACAGATTGAGGTGCTGCCTTTTCGATGGGCAGTCGCCGATTGTGGCAAACTGTGCACATGCAAAAGCAAATTATTGATTTCCGCACTTTTTTGTGGTAGACAACAAGAACTGTTCCACAAGGCGGCACTTGCTTGCCCAAAAAACATCACGAAAGCAACAGATCATCCATAACGCGCGTCCCGTGACATTCAACGTTACCAGGTTGTCGGTCGCCGCTCCGCGATGGGAGAAGTTTTTCGCTTGCGTTGTTGGGATCAGTATGGAGTGAACCGACGGTTTCCCCCGTCTCATCCGGGCCTGACAGACCCGGCTTTCCCGACCCGAAACGGGTGCGTTAAAGGGAGTTTGTGAAACGTATGACTACCCAACTGAAAAAGAATTCTCCCGCACGCCAAGGCTTTAAGACTGGCGAATCTATTGTGTATCCAGCTCACGGCGTAGGTACTATTACCGCGATCGAAGAGCAAGAAGTTGCGGGCATGAAGCTTGAGCTTTTCGTGATCGATTTCGAAAAGGACAAGATGCGTTTGAAGGTGCCGGTTGCCAAGGCAGTCAGCATTGGAATGCGCAAGCTTTCCGAAACCGATTTCGTCGAGCGCGCGCTGAAGGTAGTTCAAGGCAAGGCCCGTGTGAAGCGCACCATGTGGTCGCGCCGCGCCCAGGAATACGATGCCAAGATCAATTCCGGCGATCTGATTTCCATCGCGGAAGTCGTACGCGATCTTTACCGCGCCGAAAACCAGCCGGAGCAGTCTTATTCCGAGCGTCAGCTTTACGAAGCTGCACTGGATCGCATGGCGCGCGAAATCGCAGCCGTGAACAAGATGTCGGAAACGGAAGCCGTTCGCGTCGTCGAAGCCAACCTGGCCAAGGGTCCCAAGCGCGGCAAGGCTGTTGAAGAGGATGAAGCTCAGGAAGAAGCGGCCTGATCTTTCTCTCTATCATAGTGAAAAAGCCCGGCCTTCGAGCCGGGTTTTTTATTGGAACTTTTTTTTCCGTAGCGCGTTAATCCGCCGGAACGGCGACTGATGCTGCGTGATGCTGCTCTCAGTTCTGTTCGATAACCAGGGGGGACAGATTCCGGAAGTCGGGGCCTGAACTCTGCATCACATGATGAGGGGAACGTCAGCAGCATCAGGAACAATCAGACACGTGGGCAACCTTGACCGAGGCCCTTCGGCTTGTTTCGCTGCTGATCTGCCGTCCCCGCCGCTCACGGAGAAGACGATGACAGCCATGTCCGCAGACCGCAACATGATCAAGATAGCGATGTCAGCTCCGTATCTCGCGCGCGAGGAAGAGCGGGATCTAGCGGTCCGCTGGAAGGACGGGCGTGATCAGGATGCACGCAACCAGATCGCCCTTGCCCATATGCGTCTGGTTATTGCCATGGCATCTAAGTTCCGTGGCTTCGGCCTGCCCATGAGCGATCTCGTTCAAGAAGGCTATGTAGGGTTGCTGGAGGCCGCGGCAAGGTTTGAGCCGGCTCGCGACGTACGTTTTTCCACCTATGCCAGCTGGTGGATCCGCGCTTCCATGCAGGACTACATCCTGCGCAACTGGTCGATCGTGCGTGGTGGCACCAGTTCTGCGCAGAAGGCGCTTTTCTTCAACCTGCGCCGGCTGCGTGCCAAGCTCGCCCGCGGCGATTCCAGCCTGACCGCCCGCGCTATCCACGAGGAGATCGCTGTTGCCCTCGGCGTCAGTGTTTCCGATGTTCAGACCATGGATGCACGTTTGTCCGGCAATGACGCATCTCTTCAGGCTCCGTCCATTGCCGGCGATGCGGACAGCGGTGAGCGTCTCGACATGCTGGCCAGCGGTGAGCCGCTGCCAGATGAGCAAGTTTCAGGCATGATCGACGGCGAACGCCGGCTGAAGTGGCTGCAAGGTGCCCTTACCAAGCTGAACGACCGTGAGAAGAAGATCATCCGAGCCCGTCGGCTGACAGACGACGGTGCCACATTGGAGGCTCTTGGTGCGGAACTCGGAATTTCCAAGGAGCGTGTTCGCCAAATTGAAAGCCGCGCCATCGAGAAGCTGAAGTCCGCTCTCGTTACAGCCAATCCACAAATGGCGGCCGTCTGCTGAGACGTCCCATCCTCACTCGGAAATAAGCTTCACCCTGTCGCCGACCGATACCGTCGCGCCGGCAGGCATGGCGTTGATGAGCTTGAACAGATCGAGCTTGCGATCCGTGCCCATCATGCGGTTGGACAGCGAAGCCAGGGTGTCTCCGGCTCCAACCGTGACGACCCGCACCCGCAGCGGCTTCAGGGCCGTGATCTCCTCCGGCGTCATGCGTCGGAAACTGTCCCGCAGGGTCTGGGCGGTCGGATCAAGCGAGGCACTTCCCTTCGGAACGGCGGTCAGAAACCGGAAGATCTGGTTATTGACGCGGATGACGGTCACGTCGAAATCCCACCTTTCTGCGGAAGCCCGCGCCGTTGCGGCGGGAAGCCCGTTGATCGTAGTCTCGCGGACCGTTTCTGGCTGCAGGCCGGCAACCCAGCCGCTGGTCAGATAATTCGCAAGGCTGCTGGTATCGCCGGCGGCAACGCCGTCGAAGCGTACCGCGGTTTCGCCCGGTCCCGTGGCAAGCACAGCCTCGACCTTGTTGTCGATGCGGAAATCGGCCGGCACGTCGAACCGAATGCCGAGCCCTCCATGCAGGAAAGTCTGCCCGCGGACATAGCCCTCCTGCGGGCTGTCGCCGTAAAGCAAGCCGTCTATCCCGGCGAGGTAATAGTCGCGGCCGCGATCGCCGACCGTTCCTTCCTGGCCAAAATTGCGCGCATGGCGCCGGGCCAAGTCCACGCGTTGCGCCGAGTTAGGATGGCTCGAAAGGAAGTCGAGGCTCTGGTCGTTGTCCGGATCGACGGCCGAATAGCGCGCATAGGCGGCCATGGAGTCCAGGAAGCGGGATGCCGCATAAGGATCGTATCCCGCTTCGCCGAGCATGCGGACACCAATCACGTCGGCTTGCAGTTCCTGCTGGCGCGAAAAAGCAGCCAGCCTCAGCTTGCCGCGCGCCAAAGCCTGTTTGCCGGCTAGGTCGCTGGACAGGACTTCCGCCACGACGCGGCTGGCGATCACTTCCGCTTCTTCGCGGCGCTGCCGCTCGATGCCGTGGTTGGCCGTGACATGGCCCATTTCATGCGACAGAACGGCCGCCACTTCTGAGGCGTCGTTGGCAAGCGCCAAAAGGCCGCGCGTTACGTAGAGATAGCCACCCGGCAAGGCAAAGGCATTGATTGCCGGCGAATTGAGAATGGTGATGCGGAAGGACTGGTTCGGATTTTCGGAGACCGCCGTCAGGGCCCCGGCGATGCGGGCCACCAGCCGCTCCGTCTTGGCGTCCTTGTATTCGCCGCCGTAACTCGCGACGATACGGGGATGCTCCCTTGCTCCCATCTGCGCGCGGGGATCATTCTTCTGCACCTCGTCGACGATTTGAGGCGAGTCGGATGGTGCTACATTGGGGGTATAGGCTTGGTCGAAAACGGATTGACAGCCGGCAAGCAGGGTTCCGGTGAGGAGCAGGATGGCAGCAAACCGAAGGCCGCGCGCAGGCAGACGGACTGTTGTCCGTTTCATGCCGCCTTCGACCATCTTCATTTCCTGCCTCATTATCTCCTGGCCTGTCATCCGGTGCTGCGAGCATGATACTCGATGCCGGTTCCTGCTTCCCGTCGGCTTAGCGATTTTTGCGTCGCATGCACAGATAGTCTTACCGAAATATGTATTCCCGCGCTGTTTGCCAAAGGAAGGAGCAACGAAATTCGCGATGCCAGTTCCGGGCGTCCAAATTATGGCGCCAGAGACGTCCGGAAACTCGGCGAGCCGGCAAAGCTCCCCCTGTCGCGAGCGGCTACTGCCGCAAGAACACGGTTGCCCCTAGCCAGACAGGAATGCGGTAAGAGCAGGCAGGTCCTGGCGTGCCAGGAATTCCGCTGCCGGTGCCTGGAGTGTGATTGCGCCGCTTTCGACGAATACCGCATAATCTGCAAGACGGGCCACTTCCTGCGGGTCATGCGTAACGATTATCACCGTATTGGCGGTTTCACGGTGAAGTTCGAGCAACAGCTTTGCCATCGAGATCCCAAGTCCCGGATCGAGTGCCGCGAAAGGTTCGTCCAGCAGCAGCACCGGCTTCTGCCGCACCAGCGCCCGCGCGAATGCCGCCCTTTGCTTCTCGCCGCCCGATAGCGTTCCGGGCATGCGCTTGGCAAAACCGTCAAGTCCGACGCGCTGCAGAGCCTGCAGAACGACCTGCCGATCCGCTTCCCTCAGCTTTAGAGAGGGATGAATGCCCAACGCGACGTTGGTGAATACATCCAAATGGGCAAAAAGGTTGTTGTCCTGGAAGACGAGGGAGACGGGACGCTGCGAAGGGTGGGCGCCCGATACATCGGTGCCGCCCATCAGCACGCGCCCCTGATCAGGAATTTCGAATCCGGCCAGAAGGTTGAGCAAGGTCGACTTGCCGGCGCCGGAGGGCCCGGTAATTGCCGTAATCGCTCCTCCTGGCAAGCTGCCGTCAAAACGGAAATGCTGGCCCCCCAGCCTCAACCCAACCTTGTCGAGCAAGATATTATCAGCCATGTCTCTGCCTTCTCTGGCCCGCCGTGCCGAGCATGGTTAGGACCAGGCAGATGATGCCGAGAAGGAGAGCCAGGCCGTCGGCGTCATTGTTGCGATAGCTGGCCAGCCGGCTGTAAACCAGCCAAGGCAGGGTAGTGAGGTCGCTCGACCCGAAGAGGGCTACTGCACCCAAATCGCCGAGCGACAGCACCATGGCAAAGGACATGGCGGTGAGGATGGGTCTCGCCAGCACCGGCAGGTCGATCCGCCACAGGCGTCGCTTACCCGACAGTCCCAAGCTTGTTGCCAGACGTGCCGTTTGTCGACGATGGCTTTCCACCGCCGGCGCCAGGACGCGCATCACGAAGGGCAGAGCCATCAGCATGTTGATGAGGCCGACGAGAATGGCAGCGAAAGAAGCGACATTGCCAAATGTCCGCAGGATCAGGAACCAGCCGGTGCCAAGTACGACAGGCGGCACCAGCAGGACGAGAAAGGATGTGGCACCGAGCACGGCGGAAAGCCATGTCATTATCCGGCCTGGGCGTCTCATGTCGGCAATGGCTTGCCGCGCTCCAATGATGGCAAGCGATACCAGTATGGTCAAAACGGCAGCGGGAAAGGCAATGGCAAAACTGGTCCAGGCGGCACGCAAAAAGGCCGCGCTGGTGACGAGCGCCCAGAGATCCGCCTTGAGGCCGGCCACAAAGATGGAGGCCAGCGGCATGGCGAGAAACAGGGTGGAAGTGATGATCATCAAGCCGTCCCAGGCGCGCGCGGGTGAGCTTACACCGTCCAGGCGGCGCATGGCCCGCCCCGCGGTCACACCACCATCGCCAGGACCGGGAGCAAGCATCATTGCACCCAAAATCAACGCAGTGGTGCCGATCTGCAAAGAGGCGAGCGCGATGGCGCGGGGTGGATCGAAATCAAAGCGCAGCGCCTGATAGATCGCGACCTCGAGCGTGGTGGCGGCAGGACCGCCTCCGAGCACCAGGACCAGCGTAAAGCTGGTGACGCAGAGCATGAAGATCAGGCC
Organism: Rhizobium deserti; assembly: GCF_004358025.1. Taxonomy (GTDB): domain Bacteria; phylum Pseudomonadota; class Alphaproteobacteria; order Rhizobiales; family Rhizobiaceae; genus Neorhizobium; species Neorhizobium deserti. The sequence continues at coordinate 147,434 of NZ_SMTL01000004.1, forward strand.
CGCCACGCCGGGCAGGACGCGGCGGATTGCCGGCCATTCGATCAGCCGAAACACCGAGAAAGGTCGCATGCCGAGGCTGGAGGACAGCAACCAGTATTCCGGCGAAAGCCGTTCCAGTGCAGCCAGCAGAAGACGGGCGGCGAGCGGCAGGTTGAAGAAGACGTGTGCAAGGAGGATGCCGGAAAGACCGTAGATGCTGACCGGTTGCTCCATCCCAAGCTTTACGAGCGCGGAGTTGACCATGCCTTGCCGCCCCCAGATGCCGATCAGCCCCAAGGCGCCGATCAGCACGGGTAGTCCCATCGGCACGGCCATCAGACGGATGATCCATATGCGTCCGGGAAAAGCAGGACGTCGCGCAAGCGCCATGGCCACGGGCGCCGCCAGCACGACGGACAGGAACGTCGACAGGAGCGCCTGCAAGAGCGTGAACTGGAGGATCCGCCAGGTATAAGCCGTAAAAAACCGGCTCGGCAGGGCGCCGGTATCCCAGGATAACAGCGCGGCCACGGCTGCTCCTACGAAAAGGAAAATGCCTGTCAGGACCGCTATCCCCCAGGCAAATCTCCATCTCTGTTCGCTGCCGGTCAGCATCAGGTCAGTTGATGCTCATTGCCGTCAGCCATTCATCGATCCAGGCCTGGCGGTTCTTGGCCACCTCGTCCGAGCCCATCAGCAGCGTCTTTTGAGGCTGCACCAATGTATTGAAGGCTTCGGGCAGCGGAGCGGACGTTTTTGTTGCAGGCATCATCCAGTTTGTGGTCGGGATGACATCCTGGAAGGCTGGCGAAACCATGAACTTCAGGAACTGCCTGGCGAGATCTTTGTCGCTTGCGGTCTTCAAGAGCCCAGCCACTTCGATCTGGATATAATGGCCTTCCGAAAAGGATGCCGCCCTATAGCGATCGGTCTTTTCTTCCACCAGATGATAGGCCGGCGAGGTCGTGTAGGAGAAGACCATCGGCACTTCGCCCTTGGTGAAGAGCCCATAGGCCTCGGACCAGCCGGGCGTCACGGTCAGCACGCGGCCCTTGAGCTTGCTCCAGGCTTCCGGTGCTTTATCGCCATAGATCGACTTGACCCAAAGCAGCAGGCCGAGACCCGGCGTCGAGGTTCGCGGATCCTCAATGACGATTTTCTGCGACGGATCGCCCTCTACCAGGTCCTTCAGGCTCTTCGGCGGGTTCTTGATGCTCTGCGTATCGTAGACCACGGCGAAATGGCTATAGTCATAGGGGATAAATGTATTGTCGCTGTAATTACCGGGAACCTTGACTGCAGTCGTATCGAGCCCGTGCGCTTCAAAGAGATTGGTGGCCTTGGCTTCGGAGATCAGGTTGGTGTCCAGCCCGAGCGCCACATCGGCATCCGTTTTGTCGCCTTCGAGCTTCAAGCGCGTCAACAGAGCCACGCCGTCGGCCACGCTGACAAAGTTCAGCGTGCAGGCGCAGGCCTTTTCGAACGCTTCCTTCACCTTCGGCCCCGGACCCCATTCGGAGGTGAAGCTCTCGTAGGTATAGACGGTCAAGGTCTTTTGCTGAGCGTCGGCTGAAGTGGAAAAAGACAATGCGGCTGCGGCCGCCCATAAAGCTAAAATGGTGTTGCGCATCCGCGCCTCCTCTGGTTGTCACAAGGGGAATAGGCGCTGATGAAAGAGCCGTCTAATCCCTCCGCCGGTTTTAACCGGATCAGGTTCCGCGGGTTGGCCAAGGCCTCTCAGCTGAGCTTTCGCAAAGCACCCCGTTAGAGCGGAATGAGATTTAACTGCACTGACGTCTGCTGGCAAGATGGTGAAATCGGCCTGCATGCAGCAGAGCTGTCGGCCGCCATTGTCTGGCAGGCAAGGGCGATCAGGTTCCAGACTTCTGCGTTTAAAATGGCGCGTGGCGCCTCAGTGCCTCTGCTGAAAAACCTTCAGCTCACGAGGGACGATCGCCATGCCGCCCAGCCGATTGGCGATGGCATAGTCGATGGTCTTTTCCACCACCTCCGGCATGACGGGTTTCGTCAATACACCGAGCGAGCCTTTTCCGCCATTGTCGATGTCTTCGGGATTGGCGGTCATGAAGATGACCGTAATGCCATAGTCTTCGGCCAGTTTCCGTCCGAGTTCAGGTCCGGTGCGTCCGTCGGAAAGGTTGACGTCAACCAGCGCAATGTCTGTACAGGCGGCAAGCGCGAGCGCATGTTTGCAGGCGCTGGCAAAACCGGACACTTTCAGGCCCATGCCTTCAACAGTTTCGGCGACATCGAGAGCGATCAGAAATTCGTCCTCGACAATCATGACCCTCTGATTCATCGCTTCACTGGCCAGCCGACGACGCGTAACATTTGTCAGCATTGGACGTCCCCACATGGTTGCTCGGCTCTTGATCGGCCGATGATGACGACGCATCTCGACCGTTATTTTTCCACCGAACGCCGCGTCAGACAGAATTGTTCCGGTCCGCAACAAATAAATACTAAGCTAACTTCTTGTTAAGCATAATAAAAATTAAATTATCCCTCCAGCTCCTCTCGCAGCATTTCCAGCTCTAGCCATTCTTCTTCCATCTTCACCAGGCTTTGCCGCAGTTTGTCCATTTCTGCAGCGAGCCTGTTAAACGTGGCCGGATCCTTAGTGAAGAGAGCGGGGTCGGCCATCTTCTTCTCCCGCAGCGCGATTTCCGCTTCGGCCTTGGCCATTTCCTTGGGCAGGTTTTCAAGGGCGAACTTCTGCTTGTAGGAGAGCTTGCCTCTTGCCTTCACGGTTTCACCGGCAGGAGCGCCGGTCTCGGTTCGCGCCTTTTCGGCTTTCTCGGCCTTGCGCCGTTCCTCAAGGGCACCCTTGCGCTGCACCAGCATATCGGTGTAGCCGCCGGCATATTCGATCCAGCGCCCGTCCGGTGCGTCGGGATTGGCCGGTGCTATGGTGGAGGTGACGGTGCGATCGAGGAAGTCGCGATCGTGGCTGACAAGAATGACAGTGCCGTTATAGCCCGCAACAATCTCCTGCAGGAGATCGAGTGTCTCGATGTCGAGATCGTTGGTCGGTTCGTCGAGGATCAGCAGGTTTGACGGCTTCGCCATCATGCGGGCGAGCATCAGCCGGGCGCGCTCTCCGCCGGACAGGTTCCTGATCGGCGTCCTGATCTGCTCCGGCTGGAACAGGAAATCCTTCATATAGCCGGCGACATGGCGTTGCTCGCCGTTCACCAGCAGGGTCTCGCCACGTCCATCCGTCAGATAATGGGACAGGGTATCTTCGGGGTCCAGGTCTTCGCGCTTCTGGTCGAGCGTGGCGATTTCAAGATTGGTGCCCAGCTTCACCACGCCGGCATCCGGCGCAAGCTGGCCCGTCAGCATCTTCAGGAGCGTCGTTTTGCCTGCGCCATTGGGACCCACCAGACCGATGCGGTCGCCTCGATGCACCCGGATGGAGAAAGGCGCGACGATGGTCCGCTCCTCGTAGCCCTTGGTGATGTCTTCGGCTTCGATCACAAGCTTGCCGGATTCGCGCCCCTCGGTAATCTGGGCCTGGACCGTGCCCTGCGGTCCCTTATGGCCGCGGTAGCTGGAGCGCATCGTCTGCAATTCGCTGAGCCGGCGCATATTGCGCTTTCGCCGCGCCGTGACGCCGTAGCGCAGCCAGTGCTCTTCGCGCTCGATGGCTTTGCCCAGCTTGTGCTGTTCCAGCTCTTCCGCTTCCAGCACTTCGTCGCGCCAGACCTCGAAATGCGAGAAGCCGCGGTCGAGCCGGCGTGACGTGCCGCGATCCAGCCAGACAGTGGCAGTCGAGACCCGCTCAAGGAAACGTCTGTCATGCGAGATGACCACGAGGGCGCTTTTGGTTTTGCGCAATTCCTCTTCCAGCCATTCGATGGTCGGCAGGTCGAGATGGTTGGTCGGCTCGTCGAGCATGAGGATGTCGGGTTCGGGCGCCATGACGCGGGCAAGTGCGGCGCGACGTGATTCTCCACCCGACAGGGTGTTGGGATCTTCCTCGCCACTCAAGCCTAGATGCTCGAGCAGATAAGTAACGCGATAGGGGTCGTCATTCGGCCCAAGGCCGGATTCCGCATAGGCCTGAACGGTAGCGTAGTGGGCAAAATCGGGTGCCTGTTCCAGATAGCGGATGGTGGCATTCGGATGCCGGAAAACTTCTCCCGACTGGGGCTCCACCATACCCGCGGCAATTTTCATCAGCGTCGATTTGCCAGAACCGTTGCGACCGACGAGGCAGATGCGGTCGCCCGGTCCTACCTGCAGGCCGGCGCCCGCGAGGAGCGGGGCTCCGCCGAAGCTCAGGAAGATGTCGTCGAGTTTCAGGATTGGGGGCACCAAGGTCAAGCTCCGGAAAAGTCGTAGGGACGTGCAAGGATCATCGCCTTGCCTTCCCTCAAATGAAATTCTACAGGCCCTTCCGCAACATTGGAGACCGTGCGGGAAGAACCGTATGGCAAGGAAAAGCCAGCGAGCGGGTAGCGCGCCCCGGTGATATCAAGACCATCCAGAGCGGAGAAACCAATCACCGAAAACAAGGATCCCTTCGGCAGGTCGATCGTCCTGCTGCCAGGAAGCAAGGGTGTTGCCTCCTCCTCTCCGGAGGTCAGCAGGATGTCAAACCCGTGTTCGGCCAGGCTCATGGCGTGGAAGAGGTGCTGCAGGGCATGGTCGCTTCTCTCTCCGCCGAGCGCCCCGACAAAGATCAGTCGGCTGGCGCCTTGCTCGATGGCTTCGGCCGTGGCGATCTCGCCGTCGGTCTCATTCTTGGCAGGAGGATAGGTCCGTTGCTCGACATTCGGCCAGCGGCTTGCAAGCGCTGCATCCGTCGAGTCGAAATCGCCCACCCACAGCTCCGGCTCGGCACCAAGAACTTCGGCGTGCCGCATGCCGCTATCGGCCGCGATGAAGCGGCTGCCTTGGAGTGCCTGCCTCAGGCGCTCGGTCGGCCGGACATCGCCCCCGAGCAGAATAGTGTAGGTGGAATGGATCATGCGCATTGCCCATAGCGCAAAGCAGGACAAAAGGGAAAGCCGTCACTTCCGCCCGGCATGCTGGCCCAAGATGATTTTGCTGCCATTGACGCCAGCGGGAGCAAGGCTTATTTGAATTCCCGTAAATCCGTGGTGATTTGGCCGGCCGGCTTGCAGCCACGTAAAAAAAGTCGCTAAAGGGCCGCGAGAAGATAGAGCTTCCCACGGGCCGGTTGCGATGTTTTGCCGCCGGCTTTTTACTTTGTTGGGTTAAGCCATGCCGATCAAGATTCCCGATACTCTGCCCGCCTTCACCACCCTGGTTCAGGAGGGTGTCCGGGTCATGACTGAGACTGCAGCCGTGCGGCAGGACATTCGTCCGCTGCAGATCGGACTGCTCAATCTGATGCCGAACAAGATCAAGACCGAGTTGCAGATGGCGCGCTTGGTTGGTGCTTCGCCGCTGCAGGTCGAACTGTCGCTGGTTCGCATCGGCGGCCACAAGGCGAAGAACACGTCCGAAGATCACCTCCTGTCCTTCTACCAGACATGGGAGGAGGTGAAGCACCGCAAGTTCGACGGTTTCATCATCACCGGTGCCCCTATCGAAACGCTGCCTTATGAAGAGGTCAGCTACTGGGGCGAAATGCAGCAGATCTTCGACTGGACAGCAACGAATGTCCATTCCACCATGAATGTCTGCTGGGGCGCCATGGCGGCGATCTATCACTTCCACAAGGTGCCGAAATACGAGCTGAAGGAAAAGGCCTTTGGTGTTTATCGTCACCGAAATCTCAGCCCGTCTTCCGTTTATCTCAACGGGTTCTCGGACGATTTTCAGGTGCCGGTGTCACGCTGGACGGAAGTGCGCCGGGAAGATGTGGAGAAGGTCTCGGATCTGGAAATCCTGATGGAGTCCGAGGAAATGGGGCTTTGCCTGGTGCAGGAGACGGCTGGACGGCGGCTCTACATGTTCAACCACGTCGAATATGATTCTACCTCGCTCGCCGACGAATATTTCCGCGATGTAGAGGCCGGCATCCCGATCAAGCTGCCGCACGATTATTTTCCGCACAATGACGATACGCTGACTCCGCTCAATCGCTGGCGCGGCCATGCTCACCTTCTGTTCGGAAACTGGATCAACGAGATCTACCAGACGACGCCTTACGATCTGGAAAAGATCGGTCGCCCATAGCAGGGATCGGAATTTCCTGCCGATGACGTTGCGGGCCGCAAACAAATCAAGCAGTTTGCGGCCTAGCATTTCGGGAGGACTTCATGACGGCTCACCAACACGAGATCTTCGGGACGACGGATAAGGGGGAGCCGGTTTATCGGGTGCGGATTGCCGGCGGCGGATTGACTGCCAACGTCATCACATGGGGCGCCGTGATCCAGGACCTTCGGCTTGAAGGGCACCAGCCGCCGCTCGTATTGGGTTTCGAGACCTTTGACCTTTATCCTCTTCATTCGCCCTATTTCGGCGCCACGCCGGGGCGATGTGCCAATCGTATCGGCGACGGCCGCTTTGCCATGGATGGCAAGCAGTATCAGCTTCAGCTGAATGAGAATGGCGTTACCCATCTGCATGGTGGCCTCGATGGCCTGGGGCGCAGCAACTGGTCGATCGTCGACCATGCGCCGGACAAGGTGGTGCTCCGTATCACCGATCCCGATTGTCGTGCCGGTTATCCGGGCAACTGCACCGTCACGGCAACATACCAGCTGAAGGAACACGGCGTGCTGTCCGTGATCTACGAGTCGTCCACGGACGCGCCGACGCTCGCCAATGTCTGCCAGCATTCCTATTTTAATCTCGACGGGCGCGAGGATGCGCTCAGTCACGACATCATGATAGCCGCAGACCATTTGGTTGCCGTCGATGACAGGCAGATCCCGACCGGAGAATTGATGGCGGTCGCAGATACGCCGTTCGACCTGCGCGACATGGGCCCGATGAAGCGGTTCAAAGGGCCGGAACAGGTCCTCTTCGACCATAACTACTGCTTGTCACAGCAAAGGGTTGAAAAGCGTTCAGTGGCGCTCGCACGAAGCCTTCATTCAGGCGTGAGCCTCGAAGTACGGACCACGGAGCCGGGCGTGCAATTCTATGCCGGTTTCAAGGTGGATGTTGCCGTGCCAGGTCTGGAAGGACGCCAATATGGACCGTTCGCGGGCTTCTGCCTGGAAACGCAGATATGGCCGGACGCCGTCAACCATCCCGGCTTCCCGGACGCGGTCCTGCGCCCCGGGCAGGTGCTGCGGCAGGAAACGGACTATGTCTTTTCCAAAAACTGATCGTCCCACTGCGCGCAAGAGCGCCGTCTCCAGCGAGGGCGCAGAACTTCTGCTTCCTGTATAGTATTCTGTAATTCCAGGTTGCGCTTCAGATTACCGTCTGCGCCAGGTAGTAACATCAAGCCGCAGGAAGAGCAGAGAGTGCATATTAGTTAAATAGCAACGTATTCCCGATAGTTTTTGTTTCGTATTTTCTTGCAGCTGCCGTGAGCTTTCAGCCGGCAGGAGTGTTGGGGGTAACATGCGAGACGTCACTATCCGAAAGCCGCTTTCCAGGCGGTTGACCATTATGGGCTTTGCTGCCGTTCTGTTTGCAGGAGGCGTGATTGGCGGGCTTGCCTGGGAGCGCCAGTCGGGAATGACGGAGCAGTCTTTCCAGACCGAACTCGATAGCGATCTCGCGGTTATTCAGGACGATATGGCAGCGCAGAAGCGCGCCGCATCGGCGCTCGCTTTAACCATTGCCTCGGAGCCGGAAGTCGCGCCTCTGCTTCTCGCAGGCGACCGTGCCGGCCTACTTGCTCGCTATTCTAACATGAAAGCCGTCAAGGAAACGAGCGGGCTCGAGATGATCACCTTCAGCAACGCCAATGCTGATGCGGTCGCTCGAGTGCATGATCCGGAAGTTTTCGGTGACAGCCTCAAGGCTCGCCGCAAAATGGTCAATTCTGCGCTGGCCGACGGCAAGCTTGTCGCCGGAGTTGAAACTGGACGCACCGCCGTCAGCCTCTTCGCCACAGCTCCGGTCATCAAGGACGGTAAAGTCGTCGGCGTCGCCGATATTGGCCTGAAACTGGTGGATTCTTACTTCTCGCGATTGAGCAAGGCAGTCAACGCTAATGTTGCGCTGTATAGCAAGGGTGCTGACAAGTTCGACAAGCAGGCTTCAACCTATTCCGGAGAACCTATTCTCAAACCTGACGAATTGGCACAAGCCTATGAAAAGGGCGCATTCCGGCGCTATGCGGACATCGACGGCAAGAATTATGCAGTCGAGGCCGTGCCGCTTCTTGATTTCTCCGGCTCCAAGGTCGGTGTCCTGGAAGTTGCCTCCGATATTACCCCCCTGGTAGCAGCGAGCCGGCTTGCACTCTGGATTACCGGTTCGGGAACCATTGTCGTATCTCTGCTGTCGCTGTTCGGCTTCCTCCTTTTTGCCCGCTCCCTCGGTGGCACTGTCCGCCGCCTTACCGATACGATGACAAAGCTTGCCGCCGGCGATCTGGGTGCCGAAGTCGCTGGTCAGGATCGTCAGGACGAACTCGGCGCCATGGCCCGCGCGGTGCAGGTCTTCAAGGAAGGTGCAGCTGAAAATGTCCGGCTCGAGCGTCAGACGGCCGAAGCCCGCGACGCACAGGAACGTCAACGCGATCGGCAGGCCTCCATCGACAATTCTAAGGCCGAAGATCTGCGTGCCTTCGTTCACGCCATCGAAGACGGTTTCAACCGGCTAGCGAGCGGAGATCTGACGGTACGGATGAACGGTGCGGTTTCCGCGGAATTCGAACCCATCCGTGCAAAGTTCAACAGCTCCGTCAACAACCTGGAAGAAGCGATCGGTTCCGTCGTCGGCGCCGTTGGCACGATCCGGGCGGGCCTGCAGGAGATTTCCATTGCGTCCAACGATCTGGCCAAGCGGACAGAGCAACAGGCTGCAAGCCTTGAAGAGACGGTTGCGGCGCTGGGACAGGTAACCTCGGCAGTCAATGAGAGTGCCAGCGGCGCGGGCCGGGCGCAGGGTGTTGCAGCCCTCGCTCAGGAAAAGGCCCAACGTGGCGGCGAGATCGTCGCTGATGCGGTTGCCGCCATGGCCGCCATCGAGACGTCGGCCGAGCAGATCAACCGCATTATCAGCGTCATCGACGACATCGCCTTCCAGACCAACCTGCTGGCGCTGAATGCGGGTGTGGAAGCCGCCCGCGCGGGAGAGGCCGGCCGCGGATTTGCCGTGGTCGCGCAGGAAGTCCGTGGCCTTGCTCAGCGCTCCGCAGATGCCGCAAAGGAAATCAAGACGCTGATTTCGACTTCGTCGGCGCAGGTGAAGCAGGGCGTCGATCTGGTAACTGCATCCGGACAGTCATTGGATGATATTGTCAGGGAAGTGGCGCAGATGAGCGCTTTCGTGAACACGATCACATCCAGCACCAATGAACAGGCGACCAGTCTGAGGGAAGTAGCAGCCTCGGCCGACCAGATGGACAAGGTCACCCAGCAGAATGCAGCCATGGTGGAACAGACCACCGCCGCTGCCCAGAGCCTGACGCAGGAGACCGACAACCTCGCCGACATGATGGCGCGGTTCCAGACAGCGTCCGCAACGTCCTCTCACGGTTATGCCGCTGGAGGCTATCGGTCGCGCGCCGCCTGATCCGGCACTCCGGGAATGCAAACAAGCCGTCGGCTCTGGCCGGCGGCTTTTCATGTCTGGCAGCGGCATCCGCAAAGCGTCAGCAATTGCCGATACGGCGATGCCTCTTCTTTCGAAACGTCTTTAACTTCATCCTGGAGAAACTGGAGCGGGCGAAGGGATTCGAACCCTCGACCCCAACCTTGGCAAGGTTGTGCTCTACCACTGAGCTACACCCGCTCATAATCCACCGGTCCGTGGTAGTAAGCTGAACCGTGGGCCGCGGCTCATTGCCGGCGACGGGCGCTATATGGCCCAGACTTTTCCCGAATGCAACAGGGAAATGACGAAGGGCATGAAGAAAATTTCGGACACCTTGTTCCTTCGGTCGCCCGGACAGCAACGCCACAAAGCGGCATCGGGGTTCACACCGTCCATCAGCGCCTTGGCCGTCGCCCAACTTCTGTTTATAGTCTTTGAGCCCACCAACCGAGCGTTTCCCAAAGAATGACCAGCACCGCACCCAAAACTGCCGAGGATCTTTTTCGCTTCCTCGACAGCCTCCATATCCGCCATGTCACGAAAAACCACGCTCCGGTCTTCACGGTTGCCGAATCCGAAGGCCTTCGCGACGAGATTCCCGGCGGCCATACGAAGAACCTTTTCGTCAAGGACAAGAAGGACCAGTTTTTCGTGCTCACGGTCGAGGAGCGTGCGACGGTTGATCTGAAAACCGTTCACAAGGTGATCGGCGCCTCGAGCCGGGTGTCGTTCGGCAATCCAGAGAAGATGATGGAATATCTGGGCGTCGTGCCGGGTTCAGTCACCGTCTTCGGCGCGTTGAACGATATCGACGGCAGGGTCACCTTCGTTCTGGATGAAGACCTGATGAAGCATGAAATCATCAACGGCCACCCGCTCTCGAACGACGCTACCACATCGATCGGTCGTGACGACCTTGTCCGCTTTCTCGAAGCAACCGGTCACAGAGCGCTTGTCTTGAAAGTGACGGACTGACATACGATCTTTGAGGCTTGAAAGCACAATAGAAGCAGGTTTCCGGGAGAACATCTCATGAGCGGCAGCGACAATCCCTATGGCGGCTCCTATGGCGGGCAGATGAGTGCTTCGGCCAGTTATAATGCGGCGCCGGCTGCTTCCGGTCCTGCCGGCGGTTATGTGTCGGACACGAGCACGGCGACTTTTCCCAAGGATGTTATCGAGGAGTCGCGGCGCCAGCCTGTCCTCGTCGATTTCTGGGCTCCCTGGTGTGGTCCATGCAAGCAACTGACACCCGTGCTGGAGAAGGTCGTCAACGAGAGCCAGGGGCGGGTGAAGCTCGTCAAGATGAATATCGATGACCACCCGTCCATTCCCGGCCAGCTCGGCATCCAGTCCATACCGGCCGTCATCGCCTTTCTCGATGGCCGGCCCGTGGATGGCTTCATGGGTGCCGTCCCGGAAAGCCAGATCCGCCAGTTCATCGACAAGGTCGCCGGTCCCGCTGGTGCCGACCAGGCAGCCGAGATCGAGGCGGTGCTTGGAGAGGCCGAAGCCCTTTTAAGCGACGGTGACATTCAGGGTGCAGCCCAGCTTTACGGCGCGGTGCTACAGGCGGATCCTGAGAATGCCAAGGCCGCGGCCGGCATGATACAGTGCCTGCTGGCCATGGGCGATACAGGCCGGGCCAGCCAGATGCTGGCCTCTCTGCCGGAAGATCTGGCCAAGGATCCGGCAGTGCAGGCCGTCGCCAAGAAGATCGAGCAGATCGAGGAGGCGGCAAAGCTGGGAGATCCGGCAGCCCTCGAGAGGCAGCTCGCCGCCAATCCGGACGATCACGACGCGCGTATGAAGCTCGCCAAGATCTTCAGCGTCCAGGGCAATCGCGACCAAGCGGCGGATCACCTGCTGACCATCATGCGCAAGGATAGAAGCTTCGATGACGATGGCGCGCGCCGCCAACTTATCGAATTCTTCGAGATTTGGGGACCCAAGGACCCGGCCACGATCGCGGCTCGCCGTCGCCTGTCGTCCATCCTCTTTTCGTAAAGCGGATCAGTTGTGAAGGTGGAACCTTGCGTTCCTTCGGCATCGCTCCACATTACCCGGTAACAAACAAAGTTGCCGGGAAAGTGGTCTGGGAGGTGTCGGCCCGATGCATGTGGGAAATGCGCGATATTTGAAGCGGGAAGATATTCCTGAAGCGGTGCCCATGTTTCCATTGACGGGTGCTCTGCTTCTTCCGGGCGGGCAATTGCCGCTGAATATTTTCGAGCCACGCTATCTTGCGCTGTTCGACACGGCTTTAGCAGGCGACAGGTTGATCGGCATCGTGCAGCCTTCGCTGATGCAGAGCGAGGAGGCGGCTCAAGGTCTTCGGCCTGCGCTTTCGTCAGTCGGCTGCATCGGACGGATCACCTCCTTCGCTGAAACCGGAGACGGACGCTATATTACCTCGATCAGCGGCGTTTGTCGGGTGAGGCTTCTGGAGGAAGTGGGGGGCGGTCATCCCTTTCGGACCTTCAAGATAGCGCCGCTGATGGTCGACCTGTCGGCGGATGACGATGAAGGCGCGGTCAACCGGGTCGAATTGCTGCGGGTCTTCCGTGCTTATCTTGATGCCAATAATCTGGAAGTAGATTGGGAAAGCATTGAGCGGGCCGGAAATCGGACGCTGGTCAATTCCCTGTCGATGATGTCGCCGTTCGGTCCGGCTGAAAAACAGGCGCTGCTGGAAGCGCCTGACCTGAAAACACGAGCCGATACCCTGATTGCAATCACTGAGATCCTGCTGGCTCGGGGGCCCAACGATACCGATACCATTCTTCAATAGGGGCAGATCATGGACGAGAGGTTGAGCAAGGTCGATCCGAAGCTGCTTGATCTGCTGGTCTGCCCTCTCACGAAGGGGCGCCTGTCTCTGAACCGCGAAACGAACGAGCTCGTCTCGCAGGGCGCCCACCTTGCTTATCCTATCCGTGATGGAATCCCGATCATGCTGGTGTCCGAGGCCCGCAAGATCGAGGATTAACGGCAGGTCTTCAAATTTCAGATCGCCTGGCCGGCCAGCAGTTTCGGACCTTCGCTATCCGTCTTTCCGGCAGCCTGGTCGATAAAGAAAGTCTTCAGCTTCGGCATGTGCTCAACCAGCCCAAGCCCGAGATCGCGGGCAATGCGCAAAGGCGTCAAGTCGTTGGAGAAGAGCCGGTTGAGGACATCGGTCGTCACCCCCATGCGGAACGTGTCGAAGCGCCGCCAGGACTGATAGCGCTCGAGTACATTGAGGCCGCCGATATCGAGCCCGAGCCGGTCTGCCTCGACGACGGTTTCGGCCAGAGCAGCGACATCCTTGAAGCCGAGATTGAGGCCTTGGCCTGAAATCGGGTGGATCCCGTGGGCTGCATCTCCGGCAAGGGCAAGACGTGGCGCGACAAAGGCGCGAGCCAGCGTCAGGCCGAGCGGAAAGGCGCGTTTGCTGCCGACCACCCGCAGCTCGCCGAGCTTGTGCCCGAACCTGCGCTGCAGTTCCTCCTCGAAGATCAGGTCGTCGGCTGCGACCAGCCGCTCTGCTTCGGCCGTCCGCTCCGTCCAGACGAGGGAAGACCGGTTGCCGGTCAGCGGCAGGATAGCAAAGGGACCGGAGGGAAGAAAATGCTCTTCCGCAACACCGTCGTGCGGGCGTTCATGCGCAACGGTCGTAACGATGCCGGACTGCCCGTAATTCCAGGTGACGGTGCGGATGCCTGCCATGTCGCGAAGTTTGGAGCGGACCCCGTCACAGGCCACTAGCAGGCGCGTTTCCAGAGTGGAGCCATCCTTGAGGGAGACCGTACAGTGGGTGCTGCCATTCCGGAAGCCCGTTGCGGACAGGCCGTGTCGGATGGGAATGCCTAGACGTTCGGCCACGCCGCGCAGGGCCCGTACCATGGCGACGTTCGGCACCATATGCGCAAATGGCCGGCCTTCTTCCATCTCTCCATCGAAGGTCAAGAAAACGGGTCGGACAGGATCCGAGGTGCGGCTGTCGGTGACGATCATCCGGTTGATCGGCTGCGCCTCCGGGGCAATCTCGTTCCAGGCGCCGAAAACCTCCAGCATGCGGCTTGCAGCGGCAATGATGGCGGATGCTCGCTCATCCTTTTCCCAAACACCGGCAGGTGCGGCCTCGATCACTTCGATGTCAAGATGCGGTGCAGCCTGTTTGACCGCGACGGCAGCAGCCAGCCCTACATATCCGCCACCTACAACCAGCATATCCAGCATTTGCCAAAGCTCCCGTAAGACTTGAGAATATCAGGTCATGCATATAGATCATCCCGCACTCGCTTCCTATCACCGGAGTCCGTCATAATGTCGCGCACGCCCGAATCTCTTACGCCCATGGAAGAATTGCTCGCGACGCTGGATCTGGAAAGGATAGAGGAAAACCTTTATCGCGGCGTCAGCCCGCAGGCGGGATGGCAGAGGGTCTTCGGCGGGCAGGTTGTGGCTCAGGCCCTGGTTGCAGCCCAGCGGACGGTGGCTTCAGACCGGCCTGTACATTCCCTGCACGCCTATTTCATGCGGCCTGGAGATCCTGCCGTCCCGATTCTTTATCAGGTGGAACGGATCCGCGACGGTGCAAGCTTCACGACCCGCAGGGTTGTGGCCGTCCAGCATGGCAAGGCGATATTTGCCATGTCGGCTTCCTTCCAGATCGAGGAGGAGGGCTATCGCCACCAGTTGCCGATGCCGGTGGTCACCATGCCCGAGCAACTGATGGGAGAGCAGCAGTTTCAGGAGACCTTCCTGAAAGAGGCTCCGGAGGCTGTGCGCCGCTACTGGGAGCGCAAGCGCCCGATCGAGGTACGGCCGACGTCGCTCGTTCATTATCTGACAAAGGAAAAACTCGAGCCCCGTCAGGATGTTTGGGTGCGTGCGCTCGGTGATGTACCAGCCGAACGCGGCATTCAGGCAGCTGTACTGGCCTATATCTCGGACATGACCCTGCTCGACGCATCGCTTTACCCGCACGGAACGTCCATTTTCGATCCATCCATTCAGGTTGCCAGCCTCGATCACGCCATGTGGTTCCATAGGCCGGTGAGCTTCGAGGACTGGCTCCTCTACACGCAGGACAGTCCCAGTGCCTCCGGTGCGCGCGGCATGACGCGCGGGAGCATTTATAGCCGGTCCGGGACACTGATCGCTTCCGTGGCTCAGGAAGGACTGATTCGCAAAAAGGCAGATGACTAAATCTTAAGCAAATTGCTAAATTTGCTTAAGATTTAGCCTTGCGGGAACCCGACGATTGCTGATTTTTTAGAGCATTTGCAAAAAATCTTTGTTTTTCAATGGCCTGATGGCTAATTTGAATCTGGCACGCCCTTTGAATGTAAGCCCTCAGTCGCTGCCATGATCAGTCAGCGATAAAGAGAGCCGGCTGCATGCCGAGACAACCAAAGGATGGGAAGCCAGATGAAAATCGTGATGGCCATTATCAAGCCGTTCAAGCTGGATGAGGTGCGCGAAGCCCTTACGGCTGTCGGCATCCAGGGCCTGACCGTCACCGAGGTAAAAGGTTACGGACGCCAGAAGGGACATACCGAAATCTATCGTGGCACGGAATACGCCGTTAGCTTTCTGCCGAAGCTGAAGGTCGAGATCGCGGTTCCGACCGACCTCGTCGAAAGGGCCGTCGATGCCATCGCATCGTCCGCAAAGACCGGCCAAATCGGTGATGGCAAGATCTTCGTCTATTCGATCGAACAGGCCGTGCGCATTCGTACCGGCGAAACCAACACTGAAGCGCTTTAAGCACGGCTGACAGGGGAGTATTTAAAAAATGCAATTCAACCGGATTTCCACTCTCGGACGCCTGGGTGCCGCTGCTGCGGCACTGCTGGCGCCCGTCGCTGCCTTTGCGCAGGATGCTGCCGCACCGGCGGCCGCTGCCGCTGCTCCCGCCATGACCATGGACAAGGGTGACAATACCTGGATGATGATCTCCACGGTCCTCGTTCTGTTCATGACCATTCCCGGCCTGGCCCTTTTTTACGGCGGTCTCGTGCGCGCCAAGAACATGCTCTCCGTGCTGATGCAGGTCTTCATGATCACCTCGGTCGTGATGATCATCTGGGTCACCTATGGTTATTCGCTGGCCTTTACCGACGGCGGTTCGCTCAACAGCTTCGTCGGCGGTCTGTCCAAGATGTTCCTGGCCGGCGTCGATACGACGACGCTTGCAGAAACCTTCACCAAGGGCGTGGCCATTCCCGAGCTAACCTTCGTCTGCTTCCAGATGACCTTCGCCTGCATCACGCCGGCCCTGATCGTGGGCGCCTTTGCCGAGCGCATCAAGTTCTCTGCCGTCATGCTCTTCGTTGTCTTGTGGGTGACCTTCGTTTATTTCCCGATGGCTCACATGGTCTGGTTCTGGGGCGGCCCGAGCGCCTATGACGGCCCGACCGGCCTGATCTTCTCCTATGGCGCCATCGACTTTGCCGGCGGCACAGTGGTTCACATCAACGCTGGTATCGCCGGTCTCGTCGGCGCCATCATGCTTGGCAAGCGCACCGGCTACAAGAAGGACATCATGGCTCCGCATTCGATGACGCTGACCATGGTCGGCGCCTCCATGCTGTGGGTCGGCTGGTTCGGCTTCAATGCCGGTTCCAACCTCGAAGCCAATGCCTATGCGTCGCTGGCGATGATCAACACCTTTGTCGCCACGGCTGCTGCCGCTGTCGCATGGTGCATCGTCGAAACCTTCTCGCGCGGCAAGGCTTCCATGCTCGGCGCAGCTTCGGGTGCCGTTGCCGGCCTCGTTGCCGTCACACCGGCTGCCGGCTTTGCCGGTCCGATGGGCTCCATCGTTCTCGGCCTCATCGTGTCGCCGGTTTGCTACTTCTTCGTCGATGTCGTGAAGAACAAGTTCAACTACGACGACTCGCTGGATGTCTTCGGCATCCATTGCGTCGGCGGCATCATCGGCGCCATCGGCACCGGCATCCTCGTCAACCCGGCCCTCGGCGGTGCGGGCATCGTGGATTACTCCACGCCTGACTTCGCTGCTTCCTATGCCGGAACGGCGACCCAGGTCTGGGCACAGCTGAAAGGCGTTCTGACCACCATCGTATGGTCGGGCATTGGTTCGGCGATCCTCTACAAGATCGTCGACCTGATCGTCGGTCTGCGCGTCACGGTTGAAGCGGAGCGCGAGGGTCTTGACCTGTCGACCCATGGCGAAGCCGCCTATCACTCCTGATCGGTGAAACGGCAGCGGTCTTGGTCGCTGCCGTCAATCCCTGAGACCACAGTCTTCAACAGGCTGCCGAAGCCCCGGATATCCGTCCGGGGCTTTTTTGTTCTTGCGGCGGTGCCAGCCGATCTCGTGGTTAAAGAGACATTAACCATCCAGACGTACCTTTCAATGCGAGTGCGTGCAGCGACCGGCGGTTGCCGATTCGCGCGAGGAAGTTGCGTTTCAAGAACAGCGGGCAGACATGATGGGCAGAAGCAGTTCAGCGGTAATGGCAAATCACTCCGCCCGCTCGGTCCTGACGGCCTTCGTCTGGCGGCAGGCTCTCGCGCTGGCCGGCTTCGCCACCTTCGTGGCACTGGCCCTCGCCGTTGCGGCTCTGGCCACTTGGAACGTCGCAGATCCAAGCTTCTCCTACGCCACCGATAATCCGCCCAGCAATATTTTCGGCTATTCCGGCGCGATATTTGCCGACCTGGTCATGCAGTTTCTTGGCCTGGCCAGCATTTTCGCGCTTCTGCCCGTTCTGGCACTGGCGCTGGCGCTGATTTCCGGACGCCGCTATGACCGCATCCCGGCGCGGCTCGCGGCCTGGGGCGGCGGCACGCTGCTTGCGACCGCGACCCTCGGATGCTTTCCCGCGCCACATACGTGGCCCATTCCAAACGGCATCGGTGGCGTCATCGGCGACATGATCCTACGCTTCCCGGCACTTTTCGTCGGCGCCTATCCTACCGGCATGGTGGCCATGGTGCTCGGCTGCATCTTCACCGTGCCCTGCATCTGGCTCATGCTGTTT
The DNA here is from genome assembly GCF_004358025.1 of Rhizobium deserti. Lineage (GTDB taxonomy): Bacteria > Pseudomonadota > Alphaproteobacteria > Rhizobiales > Rhizobiaceae > Neorhizobium > Neorhizobium deserti. The sequence goes on from NZ_SMTL01000004.1 coordinate 165,076, forward strand.
GCCTCAGGACTTGTCGGCGAGGCTTTCGAGGAGGCGGAAGACGACGAAAAGCCGATTGCCGCCGCAAAGCCTCGGTCGATGCGCGGAGCCGACGAGGAAGACGAAGATGACGGTTTTGGCGGCTTCCTGGCCTTTGGCGCACTGGCGCACTACTGGTATATCACCCAGGCCCGTCTGCGCCGCCTGGCTGGCATCAAGCCGCGCGCAAGGCTTGGTTTCGACCAGCCTTATGACTTCAACGACGACGAATTCGGCACCTTGAACGAGCCGGTCCGCGCCAAGGCGGCTCCCGCCCAGGCCGGCCGTCGCCTGGAGCCGTCGCTGGATGGTGGCGCCGAGCGCGTCGCCTCGTCGCGGCGGGTTGTGGCTGCACCGCCCATGTCCGCCGATGGCGATAACTTCGATGACGATCCGCCTTTCGATATGGATGGCATGCCCCCGCGCCCCGTCGGCATATTGCCGGACGAGGATGAGGATGATGCGCCCTTCATCACGTCGCGTGCGCCGCAGCCGGCCAATGGCGGGCGCAGCCAGCCCCGAGTCGTGCCGTCAGCGGCACCGCCCAAGCCAAGTGACCGTGTTGCTCGCGATGCCCAGTCCTCCTTCATCAGGCCGGACGGCTTCCAGCTTCCTTCGGTCCATCTGCTGGCAGAGCCAAAGGCTGTTGCCCGCGACGCGTCGCTGTCGGCCGATGCGCTGGAACAGAATGCCCGCATGCTGGAAGGCGTGCTGGAAGATTTCGGCGTCAAGGGCGAGATCATCCATGTCCGCCCCGGCCCAGTCGTCACGCTTTACGAACTGGAGCCGGCGCCCGGCATCAAGTCGTCGCGCGTCATCGGACTTGCCGACGATATCGCCCGCTCCATGAGCGCCATTGCGGCGCGTGTGGCCGTCGTCCCAGGCCGCAATGCGATCGGCATCGAACTGCCCAACCGCATCCGTGAAACCGTTTATTTGCGCGAAATGATCGGCTCGAAGGATTTCGAGGGCAGCAAGGCCAAACTCGCCATGGCGCTCGGCAAGACGATCGGCGGTGAGCCTGTGGTTGCCGACCTCGCCAAGATGCCGCATCTGCTCGTCGCCGGTACCACCGGTTCGGGTAAGTCGGTCGCCATCAACACGATGATCCTGTCGCTTCTCTACCGCTACACGCCGGAAAAGTGCCGCTTGATCATGATCGATCCGAAAATGCTCGAACTTTCCGTCTATGACGGCATTCCGCATCTGCTGTCCCCGGTCGTCACCGACCCGAAGAAGGCTGTCGTGGCGCTGAAATGGACCGTCCGGGAGATGGAAGAGCGCTACAAGAAGATGTCGAAGATCGGCGTGCGCAATATCGACGGCTTCAACAGCCGCGTCGAGCAGGCGATCGAAAAGGGAGAAATCCTCACCCGCACGGTGCAGACCGGCTTTGACCGGCAGACAGGCGAGGCGGTCTACGAGACGGAGGAATTCGATCTCCAGCCCATTCCGTATATCGTCGTCATCATCGACGAAATGGCCGACCTGATGATGGTCGCCGGCAAGGACATCGAAGGCGCCGTGCAGCGCCTGGCGCAGATGGCCCGTGCCGCTGGCATCCATGTGATCATGGCGACGCAGCGTCCGTCGGTGGACGTCATTACCGGTACGATCAAGGCGAACTTCCCGACCCGCATTTCCTTCCAGGTGACGTCGAAGATCGACAGTCGCACCATCTTAGGCGAACAGGGCGCCGAGCAGCTGCTCGGCCAGGGCGACATGCTCTACATGGCCGGTGGCGGACGCATCCAGCGCGTTCATGGCCCCTTCGTGTCCGATATCGAGGTCGAGGAGATCGTCGCCTACTTGAAAACTCAAGGCTCGCCCCAATATCTCGAAGCAATCACGGCCGATGAGGACGAGGATGGCGATGGGACCGGTCCGGCCGGCACCGTCAACCTGTCGGAGTCGGACGATCCTTACGATCAGGCGGTGGCGATCGTGCTGCGGGATGGCAAGGCTTCCACGTCCTACGTCCAGCGTCGTCTCGGCATCGGCTACAATCGGGCCGCTTCGCTTATCGAGCGGATGGAGAAGGAAGGGTTGATCGGGCCGGCAAACCACGCCGGCAAGCGCGAGATCCTGGTGCCGACCGAGGCGGATGTCCTCGACCGGTAAGGCTTTCGTGAAGTGCGCAGGCGGCCATGAAGACGCCGCCTTTGCCGGGAAGGAAGCAAGGAAGGAGACAAGAATGAACAACGAGAAATCCACTCTTTCCGGCGCTGTTGGCCGCAGGCAGTTTTCCCTGGGAATGGCCGGCCTGGCAGCCATGGCATTCACGCCAAGCTTTGCTCTGGGACAGGCGGCGGGTTCCGCCGCTGCGCAGAAGATCGCCGACCATTTTTCGTCGGTGAAGAGCATGATGGGCGAGTTCGTCCAATTTGGCCCGCGTGGCGAACAGACCGGCGGCAAGTTCTATATCGAGCGCCCCGGCAAGCTGCGCTTCAACTTCGAGGATCCGTCGCCGATCCGCGTCATTGCCGACGGCAAGAATGTTGCGATCGGCAATATGAAGCTGAAGACCTGGGATCTTTACCCGCTGTCCAAAACGCCGCTCAGCCTTCTGCTCGCCGACAAGATCGATCTCGGCAACCAGATGGTCCGCGACGTCAAGGAGGAGAGCGATCTGACCACGATCGTGCTCGGCAACAAGAGCGTCTTTGGGGATTCGACCATCACCATGATGTTCGACTCCAAGACCTATGATCTGCGCCAGTGGACGATCACCGACGCGCAGAACAAGGACACGTCGGTGATGATCTACAACGTCCAGAACGGCGTCAACCTGGACAACAAGGTCTTCAACGTGCCTTACGAGGAAATTCGCAAGCCCGGCTGAGCCCCCGCGAAGGATTGTATGACACTCAAAGGCTGTGCATCTGTGCAGCCTTTTTCGCTTCTCAGGGCGCGGCAAATTTCCTAAACCCTCGGCTACGAAGTCCGAGGTAAATCATGACATTTTCCGTTACCACCTGGAACATAAACTCCGTGCGGCTGCGCATGCCGATCGTCGAGCAGTTCCTGGTCCGCCACAAGCCGGATATTCTTTGCCTGCAGGAGATCAAGTGCCAGGAGCACGAGTTCCCGCTGCAGCCGCTGAAGGATCTTGGCTATCAGCACATTATCATCCACGGCCAGAAGGGTTATCACGGCGTCGCCATAGCCTCGAAGGTGCCGCTCACCGAAGATCATCGCCAGAACTATTGCGGCGTCGGTGATGCACGGCATATTTCGGCGATCTTCGAGCGCGGTTCGCGGCGCATTCGGCTCCACAATTTCTATGTGCCGGCCGGCGGCGATGAGCCCAATCGCGAGATCAATCCGAAATTCGGCCATAAGCTGGATTTCATCGAGGAGATGAAGGGGCTGAAGGCGGATCCCATGCCCGGCATTTCATCCATCCTCGTCGGTGATCTCAATATCGCGCCCTTGGAGCACGATGTCTGGTCCCACAAGCAGATGCTGAAGATCATTAGCCACACGCCGGTGGAAACGGAAGGCATGATGGAGATCATCCGCAAAGGCGGCTGGCTGGACCTGATGCGCCATCACGTGCCCGAGCCGCAGAAGCTTTATACCTGGTGGAGCTATCGCGCCAAGGACTGGCAGGCGGCCGACAGGGGCCGGCGGCTCGATCATATCTGGTCGTCGCCCGATCTAGGTCCTTTCCTCGATCGCGTCGATATCCTGAAAGAGGCTCGCGGCTGGAACCAACCGTCGGATCACGTCCCGGTGACGGCTGTCTTCAAGATATGAGGGGCTGGCTCAGGTGAAACGATGCTGCATGGCCGCCGCCGCCTTGGCAAGGCCTGCAATATTGTCGCGTATCCGGCTCTCGATGATCCGCCCCACCTGAGGATATTCCTCCAGCAGGCGCTGGAAGAGCGAGCGGCTGATCTTCAGAGCCTCCGAATCCTCGGTAGCGATTGCCGTGAACTTGCGCTCCACCATGGTCACGAGAGCCAGTTCCGACAACAGCGTTCCCGGGCCGACCGCCTTCTCGAGCTGGACCTGCCCGTCACGACCGGTGGCGTAAAGATCGAACCGACCTTTGGCAATAACGAAGGCGGATTCAGCCGGGGACCTTTCCCGGAAGAGCTCCTGGCCGCTGGCGACAGTGCGGCGCTCGGCGCCGAACGCGACGAGACGCAACTGGTCGCCCTCCAGCTCCCGAAAAAGCGGTACCTGCGACAAAAGCCGGATGTCGTCGTTGAGCGCCATGAGCCTGACTTGAGGTTTCGACCTAGGGTACGATCTTGTAGCCGCCGTTTTCCGTAACCAGGATCTCGGCGCTCGAAGGATCGCGCTCGATCTTTTGACGAAGACGATAAACGTGGGTTTCCAGCGTATGGGTCGTCACGCCGGAATTATAGCCCCAGACTTCTTCCAGCAGCACGTCGCGGGTCACCACCTTCTGGCCGGCGCGATAAAGGTAGCGGATGATCGCCGCTTCCTTTTCCGTCAGGCGGATCTTCTTGCCGTCGTCGGTTGTCAGCAGCTTCTGACTCGGCTTGAAGATGTAAGGGCCGACCGTGAAGGTCGCATCCTCGCTTTGCTCGAACTGGCGAAGTTGCGCGCGGATGCGAGCCAGAAGCACGGCGAAACGGAACGGCTTTGTCACATAGTCGTTGGCGCCTGCTTCGAGACCCAGCACCGTGTCGGCATCGGTATCGTGACCCGTCAGCATGATGATCGGCGCCTTGAAGCCGTTCTTGCGCAGGACCTTGACCGCTTCGCGGCCATCCATGTCCGGCAGGCCCACATCCATGATCAGAAGGTCGACCTGGGCCGTTTTGGTCGTCTGTAGCGCCTTGGCGGCATTCGGCTCCTGGAGGATGGAGAACTCGTCATAGAACAGCAACTGTTCCACCAGCGTCTCGCGCAGGTCGTCGTCGTCGTCCACCAGCAGTATCGTCCGCGCCATACAGTCCTTGCCTTTCTTGTTGGCTGTTCCCAAACCGGAACAATGCGCCTTCCGGCGCACCAGGGCCTTCGATGTAAGTCTCAACGTGCTATGAATTCAAACGAAATCATATTCAAAGCAAAAACATGTGAGGGAAATGCAGCGCTTTCACGATGAACGGCCCAGGAAATCGAAAGTTGTGACCGTCAGAACCGCACCGTGCGATCGTAGCCGGGCGATCGTCAGCTTCGGCGGCATCACTCTACGCGCCGCATTGGGCAGATCGGGTACATCTGCATCGAAACGGGAAGGGGATGGAGCGACGCCGGTCGCCTCCATGCGGCTGCTCTACGGTTTCACCCGCGGCGAGCGGGTGCGGCTGCCGCCGACATCTCTGCCGATCAAGCGCATCGCCAAGAAGATGCTGTGGTGCGATCAGCCGGAACATCCGGCTTACAACAGGCTGGTGCAGGCACCGTTTCAGCCCAGCCACGAGGAGATGATGCGCTCCGATGGGCTCTACGATATCTGCCTCGTACTCGACTGGAACATCACCTCGCGCAAACGTTATGGCGGGTCGGCGATCTTCTTCCACCTTGCCAAGCCCGGTTATGAGCCAACCGCCGGGTGTGTCGCCGTCAGCCTGCGGGACATGAAGCGGCTGCTGCCGTTTTTCCGCAAGGGAACGGTGGTGAAAGTCCTGAAATGAGCGGAAAAAGATGCCCGGCGCTTTGGCCGGGCATCTGGATCGGTTCATCGCCCTTCGTCTACTTCCACTCGCGGATGTCGACGAAATGGCCGGCGACGGCGGCAGCGGCGGCCATGGCTGGGGAGACCAGATGGGTGCGGCCCTTGTAGCCCTGGCGTCCCTCGAAATTGCGGTTGGACGTGGAAGCGCAGCGCTCGCCCGGCTTCAGCCGGTCGTCGTTCATCGCCAGGCACATGGAGCAGCCCGGCTCACGCCATTCGAAGCCGGCTTCCTTGAAGATCTTGTCCAGGCCTTCGGCTTCCGCCTGTTCCTTGACGATACCCGAGCCCGGCACGATCATCGCCGAAACGGTCGGAGCGACGGTGCGGCCTTCGACGACCTTGGCGGCAGCCCGCAGATCCTCGATCCGGCCATTGGTGCAGGACCCGATGAAGACGCGGTCGACGGCAATGTCGGTGATCCTGGTGCCCGGCTTCAGGCCCATGTAATCGAGAGCGCGCCATTTCGACGTGCGCTTGTTCTCGTCCTGGATCTCGTCGGGATTGGGAACGACGCCTTCAACCGAAATGACGTCTTCCGGCGAAGAGCCCCAGGAAACGATCGGCGGCAGATTGGCGGCATCGAGCACCACGACCTTGTCGTAATGGGCACCTTCGTCCGTGTGCAGGGTCTTCCAGTAGTCGAGCGCCATATCCCAGGCCGCACCCTTCGGCGCGCGCGGCTTGTCCTTGATATAGGCGAAGGTCGTCTCGTCGGGGGCAATCAGCCCGGCGCGGGCGCCGCCTTCGATCGTCATGTTGCAGACCGTCATGCGGCCTTCCATCGACAGCGAACGGATCGCTTCTCCGGCGAATTCGATGACGTGGCCTGTGCCGCCGGCCGTGCCGATCTCACCGATAATGGCAAGGATGATATCCTTGGCGGTGACGCCTGGCGGCAACTGGCCGTCGACGCGCACCAGCATGTTCTTGGCCTTCTTCTGCACCAGCGTCTGCGTCGCCAGCACATGTTCGACTTCCGACGTGCCGATACCATGCGCCAGAGCGCCGAATGCGCCATGCGTCGAGGTATGGCTGTCACCGCAGACGATCGTCATGCCCGGCAGGGTGAAGCCCTGTTCGGGACCGACGATATGCACGATGCCCTGACGGACGTCCTTTTCGGAATAATATTCAACGCCGAAGTCATGGGCGTTCTGGGCGAGCGCCTCGACCTGGATGCGGCTCTCCTCGTTCTTGATGCCTTCGTGCCGGTCGGCGGTGGTCGGCACGTTATGGTCGACGACCGCGAGCGTCTTTTGCGGTGCACGAACCTTGCGGCCGGCAATCCGCAGGCCTTCAAATGCCTGGGGGCTCGTCACTTCGTGAACCAGGTGGCGGTCGATGTAGAGCAGACAGGTGTTGTTTTCGTCGGTTGAAACGACGTGGTCGTCCCAGATCTTGTCGTACAGGGTACGAGGGGCGGAATTCTGTGCGCTCATGGCTGCTATCCGTAAAGCTGGTATGGAATGGGGATGTATGTGGAGGTAGGTTCAGGCCGCAGAAGCGGACCTTGCTCAGCTAAGTCGGTCGCAAAGCGCCCCGGATACGCGCGCAAAGAAGCGTGCCGGCAGACGCTTGTGGTCCTGCAGCACGATAATGCGGTTTGCGAGGCATCCGAATTTCGATCCCATAGACGGGTATATAGCAGATCCTGCTGAAATGGGCAATCGGTTCTGCCTCGGTGCTGTCGCCATCCTGTCATAAAGCCTTTGCGCAAACATGCTTGATCTCTTTCCTGCAAACGAGGGATTACGATGTCTGAACCGATCCAAGACCAGCTCAGCCGCATCAAGGACGAAATCGCCGACAGTTTCGACGAGGAGTTGGAACTGCAGATGGAGGAGGACCGGCTGGACGATATGATCTCCGAAGGCATGTCCGAGCCGGCTCAAGCAGGCATCGACCGCAAGCTCTATTTCCGCGAGCTGTTCCGGCTGCAGCACGAACTCGTGCGCCTGCAGGACTGGGTGCAGTACAAGAAACTCAAGGTGGTCATTCTTTTCGAAGGCCGCGATTCGGCCGGCAAGGGCGGCGCCATCAAGCGCGTGACCCAGCGTCTCAACCCGCGCGTCGCGCGCGTGGTGGCGCTTCCGGCACCCACCGAGCGCGAGCAGAATCAATGGTATTTCCAGCGTTACGTGCCGCATCTGCCAGCGGCCGGCGAAATGGTAATGTTCGACCGGTCCTGGTACAACCGGGCCGGCGTGGAAAGGGTTATGGGCTTCTGCACGCCTCAGCAGGTGGAGGAATTCTTCCGGGACGTGCCGGAGTTCGAACGCATGCTGGTCCGCTCCGGGATCATCCTGCTCAAATACTGGTTCTCCATCACCGACGACGAGCAGGAGTTCCGATTCAAGATGCGCATCCATGATCCGCTGAAGCAGTGGAAGCTTTCGCCCATGGATCTCGAAAGCCGCGTGCATTGGGAAGACTATACCCGTGCCAAGGAAGAAATGCTGGATCGCACCCACATTCCGGAAGCGCCGTGGTGGGTTGTGCAGGCCGTGGACAAGAAGAAGGCGCGGCTGAACATGATCGCCCATCTCCTGGGGCAGATCCCTTACGAGACGGTACCGAAGGACCCGGTCGTGCTGCCGGAACGCGTGCGCCATGACGATTACATTCGCAATCCGGTGCCGGCGGAAATGTACGTGCCGGAAGTCTACTAGCGGGAGCAATGTGAGGCGGGCGAGGGCAGTGAGGCGCGGTTTGTGCGTCGCGCGGCCCGCAGTCTCGACCGTGCCTTTCGGCCGTCCAGCCTCGCCCGTTTAACTCGGTCGTACGAGTTGAGGCAGGCACGACCTGTTTATCTCCCGTCCCTCTACTTGCCTCCGTCGGCTAAAAACCTAATTCCGGCTTATGTTGGAGTAGCGATTTGGCCGCTGGCCGGGAGGACTGTAGTGATTTCCGAAAAAGCTCTGATTTCAAAAATTACTTGGCGCCTGATGCCCTTTCTCGGCATCCTCTACCTGATCGCCTATATCGATCGCCAGAATGTGAGCTATGCCAAGCTGCAGATGGTTGGCGCCCTCAACATGAGCGAATACGCCTACGGCCTGGGCGCCTCGCTGTTTTTTATCGGCTATTTCCTGTTCGAAGTGCCGAGCAATCTCTTCCTTGAGCGTTTCGGCGCGAGCCGCTGGTTTGCCCGAATCATGATCACCTGGGGGATCGTTACAGTCGCCCTCGCCTTCACACAGAACGCTACGATGTTCTACATCCTACGCTTTCTGCTGGGTGTCGCCGAGGCTGGCTTCTTTCCGGGCGTCCTTTATCTGCTGACGCTCTGGTTCCCCAAGGATTACCGCGGTCGCATGGTCGGCCTGTTCATGATCTTCAGCGCGCTTGCCAATGCCATCGGCGCGCCGATCGGCGGCATGCTTCTCGATCTTGACGGGATGATGGGACTGGCCGGATGGGAGTGGGTCTTCCTGGCAACGGGCGTTCCGGCGGTGATTGCCGGCATCGTCACGCTCTTCTACCTTGATGACACGCCTGAAAAGGCGAAATTCCTGAACCCGGAAGAAAAGCGCTGGCTCGCAGACAGGCTGGCACGTGAGAATGCCGGCATGGACCAGCATTCCGACAACGGCTTCAAGGCGCTGATCAATCCTACCGTCTTGCTGATGGCCCTATGTTACGTGGGCTTTCCGCTTGCCGCCTACGGACTGAGCTATTGGCTGCCTACCATCGTCAAGGGCTTCGGCGTGTCCAATACGGTGAACGGCTTCATCAACATCATTCCTTGGATCGTAGTCGCAATTGCCCTTTGGGTCGTGCCGTCGGCTGCTGACAAGAGGGAACGAAAGACGCCATACATCGTCGGTCCGGCCTTTGTCGGTGCAATCTGCCTGGCGCTTTCCGTGCTCGTGACGTCGCCCACACTGCAATTTGCCTTCCTGTGCATCGCTGCGGGTGGCATATTTGCCGGCCAACCGGTTTTCTGGAGCCTGCCCTCCCGCTTCCTGAAGGGCGCGGGCGCGGCAGCAGGCCTCGCCGCCATCAACTCTGTTGGCAACCTCGGGGGGTTCGTTGCGCAGAATGTGGTGCCGTGGATCCACGACCAGACCAACAGCAATACCTATCCCATGCTCTTCCTGGCGGCCTGCCTAGCGATTGCCGGCGTGCTGGTGATCCTGGTCGGGCAGATCCTGGCGAAAAAGGTGCAGACTATCCCGCCAACGCGCCAGAGCCCGGCGCCAGGGTCGCGCATGTCCTGAGGCGGGGGCCTCATCGTCCAACAAAAAAGGCGGCCCCGAGGCCGCCTTTTTTATAACTATATGTTGCCGATCTTATTCGGCGGAAGCTTCTGCAGCCTTGGCGGCTTCGGCAGCTTCTGCTGCAGCCTTTGCTTCTGCGGCTTCCGCTGCTGCCTTTTCGGCGGCCAGAGCCTGAGCTGCGGCTACCTTTTCAGCTTCGATGCGTGCCTTTTCCTCGGCAACGGCCTGACGCTCGGCGTCGTTCAGCTTGCGGGCGCGGGTGCCGGTGTTCTCGACGATACGAGCCGACTTGCCGCGACGATCGCGCAGATAGTAAAGCTTGGCGCGGCGGACCTTACCGCGGCGAACGATTTCGACGCCTTCAACCATCGGCGAATAAACCGGGAATACGCGCTCAACGCCTTCACCGTAGGAAATCTTGCGAACGGTGAAGCTTTCGTTGATGCCGCCGCCCGAGCGAGCGATGCAGACGCCTTCATAGGCCTGTACGCGGGTACGTGCGCCTTCCTTGACGCGAACGTTGACGCGAATGGTGTCGCCGGCTTCAAATTCGGGGAGCTTGCGCTGGGCTTCGATCTTGGCGGCCTGTTCGGCTTCCAGTTCCTGGATAATGTTCATCGGTCAAACCTCTATTTTTCTGAAACAGCCAGAGCGCTCGATGATATCCTTCGGATCAAGCCTTGGGATTTGCCGTGAGGCAGAGCGGGTGCGCCATTCTTTGCTTGCTGGTTGACGGGACTTTTGTCCCATTCCGCGTGCGCCAATACACGAAAGGCCGGCGCTTGTCATCCCGTCCCGCGTTATTTTGTGGAGGAGCGGGGGCTGTTGCTGCTCCCTGGCGAAGCGGCTATGTGACGCTTGGGGAGAGCAAAGCCAATGACAATAACCACGATCTTGCTTCTGGCTGCCGCCGGGTTTCTTTCAGGCGCCGTCAATGCCATTGCCGGCGGAGGAACCTTCCTCACCTTCGGCGCCATGACGCTGGCAGGCATTCCTCCGATCCTTGCCAATGCCACATCCTCGATCGTCCAGTTCCCCGGCTATATCACCTCGACTCTCGCCTATCGCGACGAGATTTCCAGCCGCTGGCGCAGCGCCATCCTGCTTGGCGCCGTTTCCGTGCTTGGCGCGCTGATTGGGTCGCTGGCGCTATTGTCACTCGACAACCCGTCCTTCCGTGCACTTGTGCCCTGGCTGCTTGCGGCAGCCACAGCCGTATTTGCGGCCGGTCCATGGCTCAAGCCGAAGGTTTCCGCGGAACGGCCTGCCAATTCCGTCGCCTCGGTGATTGGCCAGTTCCTCACCGCCATCTATGGCGGGTTCTTCGGCGCCGGCATGGGCATTATGATGCTTGCCGTTCTGGGACTGACGACCGGCGGCAGCTACCATCACCTCAATGCACTCAAGAACATGCTGGCGATGATCATCGCGTCGGTTGCCATTATCGTTTTCGTCGGTGGAGGGGTGATCGCTTGGCCGGAGGCCTTGGTGATGATACCGACCGGTGCGCTTGGCGGCTATTCAGGTGTCTGGCTGGCACGCCGCGTGCCCCAGGCGGTGCTGCGCTGGTGCGTGGTGGCGGTCGGCGCCGGCCTCACCATCTATTATTTCGTGACCGCCTGATCATCAAGAAGATCCGGCCGGCGCTCCGCGGTCAGCTGGAGCGATTGCTGCAGGCGCCATTTTTCGATTTCGGCATGATTGCCCGAGGTAAGGACCGATGGAATTTCGCGACCCTCGAAGACCTGGGGGCGCGTATATTGCGGATGTTCGAGCAGGCCGTGCTCGAAGCTCTCGTTGAGGCCCGATGCGACATTGCCCATGACGCCCGGCAGGACGCGGACCACGGCATCGAGCAGCGTCAGGGCGGCAGGCTCTCCACCTGACAGGATATAATCGCCGACCGAGACTTCTTCGAGATTGCGCGCATCGATCACCCGCTGGTCGACGCCCTCGAAGCGTCCACAAACGATGACCACGCCATCTCCGGTCGCCAGTTCCCGCACGCGCGATTGCGTCAGCGGGCGCCCGCGCGGGCTCATCAGCAGCCGCGGCCGGCTGTCTTGTCCAAGCGAATCGATCGCCCGTGCCAGAATATCCGGTTTCAGCACCATGCCGGCGCCGCCGCCGGCCGGCGTGTCGTCGACGCTGCGATGCTTGTCTTCGGCCATGTCGCGAATCTGCACCGTTTGCAGCGACCATTGCCCACGCTCCAACGCCTTTCCGGCGAGCGAAAAACCAAGATGCCCGGGAAACATTTCCGGATAAAGCGTCAGCACCGAAGCGCGGAAGATCATGTTTACTTGCCCTTGCCCTTCGGCAGATCGGGTTTTGGCCCACCATCGTCGGGATCCTCGACAAGACCGGCCGCCATCGGGTCGATCAGGACGGTGCCGCCTTCGAGGTCGATCTCGAGAACCGCGGCTTCCGAGAAGGGAATAAGCGCCGGACGGCGTCCCGGTCCTTTGATCTCGAGCAGATCGCCGGCACCGAAGTCATGCACGGCACTGACAGTGCCATAGCTTTTGCCGTCCCGATCGACCACTTCCAGGCCTTCTAGGTCCGCGTAATAAAATTCGTCGTCGTCCAGTTCCTCGTCCGGCAGATTGTCGCGCTCGATGAAGAGTTCGAGCCCGGCCAGAGCCTCGGCCGCATTGCGGTCATTGATTCCGCGAAAACGGACGACCACGACATTCTTGGCTTCGCGAATCTCCAGGATCTCGAAGACCTGCCCATCCTCGGTATGCAGCTTTCCGTAATCCCCGAGCGCCGTCGGATCGGAGGTATAGGACCTGACCCGCACTTCGCCCCTTAAACCTTGAGCAGCGCCGACGGTCGCCATCAGAATGGGGTTTTGGAGCTTGGTCATGCCTGTCTTGTCTCGGTTGCCATGGGTCATTTAAGCCTTGCCCGTCCAAAAGCAACCAGCAAAACGGGCAGTGCGTCGCCACACTGCCCGTTGCTTTTCGAAAAACCTAACCTGCTTACGCTTCGGCAGCCGCGGCCTCTGCGTCGGCGGCCTTCTGAGCGCGCTCAGCGGCACGTTCCTGGGCCTTCTTGCCTGGCTTTGCCTTGTCCGGGTTGTTCTTGGCGGCGCGCTGAGCGATGCCGGCTTCGGCAAGGAAGCGCAGGACGCGGTCGGTCGGCTGGGCGCCGTTGTCGAGCCAATGCTGGATGCGCTCGGCGTTCAGTTCGACGCGCTTTTCATTGTCCTTGGCGAGCATCGGGTTCCAGGAACCGAGCTTTTCCAGGAAGCGGCCGTCACGCGGGCTGCGGGCATCAGCAACGACGATCGTGTAGTAGGGGCGCTTCTTGGAGCCGCCGCGGGCAAGACGAATCTTCAGTGACATTGTGTTACTCCTTGGTTTCTTCGGGGCTGCCGTCCGACAGGCCCTGTTTATGCAGTTTGCTTGTTGCCGCCATGTTCGGCAGCGATGGCTTCATGATGCCGGATGACTTCCGTGATGACGAAGTTCAGGAACTTCTCGGCGAAATCCGGGTCCAGATGCGCTTCCTTCGCCAGACGGCGAAGACGCTCGATCTGAAATTCCTCGCGCGCCGGGTCAGCCGGCGGCAAATCGAACTGGGCTTTGAGGAGGCCCACTTCCTTTGTGCAGCGAAAGCGCTCGGCAAGCATATGCACAAGCGCCGCGTCGATATTGTCGATGGACTGGCGGTAGCTCAGGAGCTTGGCCTTGACTTCGGGATCAATCATCGACGCTCTCCCTCACTTCTTCTTCGGCATTCCGGGAAGACCCGGAAAGCCACCGCCAAGGCCGGGCAAGCCGCCGCCCAGTCCAGAAAGCCCCTTCGGCAAACCGCCGAGACCGGGCATGGAGCCTGGCTTGAGGCCGGCAGCCTCGGCCTGCTTCTGCAGCGCTTCGAGCTGCTTCGGGTCGAGCTTGGACAGGTCCGGCATGCCGGCCATGCCGCCAAGGCCGCCCATACCACCAAGACCCATCTTGCCGGCAAGACCGCCCATCATCTGCTTCATCATGCCGCCCTTGCCCTTGCCGCCCATCATTTTCATCATGTCGGCCATCTGGCGGTGCATTTTCAAAAGCTTGTTGATTTCGGAGGCATCGGTGCCGGAGCCGGCCGCGATGCGCTTCTTGCGCGAATGCTTGAGCATGTCGGGGTTGGAACGCTCGGCCTTGGTCATCGAGCCGATAATGGCGATCTGGCGGTCGAACATCTTGTCGTTCATGCCGGAGGCAGCAAGCTTGTCTTTCATGCCGGCCATGCCTGGCATCATGCCCATAATGCCGCCCATGCCGCCGAGCGACTTCATCTGGCGCAGCTGGTCGGCAAGGTCGTTCAGGTCGAATTTGCCCGACTGCATCTTCTTGGCCATCGCCGCGGCTTTTTCCGCATCGATGTTTTCGGCAGCCTTCTCGACCAATGAGACGATGTCGCCCATGCCGAGAATACGGTCGGCAATACGGCGAGGGTGGAATTCCTCCACCTCCGTCATCTTTTCGCCGACACCGATCAGCTTGATCGGTTTGCCCGTCACGGCGCGCATGGAAAGGGCCGCGCCGCCGCGGCCATCGCCGTCCATGCGGGTCAGAACGAGGCCGGTAATGCCGACGCGTTCGTCGAAATTGCGGGCGAGGTTGACGGCGTCCTGACCAGTCAGGCTGTCGGCAACCAGAAGGATTTCATGCGGGCTCGACTTGCGCTTGATCTCGGCCATTTCGGCCATCAGCGGCTCGTCGATATGGGTGCGGCCGGCGGTATCCAGGATAACGACGTCATGGCCGCCGAGCTTGGCGGCCTGCACGGCGCGCGCGGCGATGTCGGTTGGCGACTGGCCGGCGATCACCGGCAGCGTGTCGACGCCGGTCTGCACGCCCAACTGGCGCAACTGTTCCTGAGCTGCCGGGCGACGCGTATCGAGCGACGCCATCAGCACCTTCTTCTTGTCGCGGTCGGTCAGCCGCTTGGCAATCTTGCCGGTGGTCGTCGTCTTGCCCGACCCCTGCAGGCCGACCATCATGATGACCACCGGAGCCGCAGCGCGCAGGTCGATGCCGACGCCTTCGGAGCCGAGCATCTCGACCAGTTCGTCATGGACGATCTTGACGACCATCTGGCCCGGCTTGATCGCCTTCAGGACTTCGGCGCCAACCGCCTTTTCACGCACCTTGTCGGTAAAGGAGCGAACCACTTCCAGTGCCACGTCCGCTTCCAAAAGCGCACGGCGAACCTCGCGCAGAGCAGCGGAAACATCCGCATCGCTCAATGCGCCACGGCCGGTCAGTCCATTCAGAATGGAGCCAAGGCGGTCCTGGAGGTTTTCGAACATGGTGTCTTCCTTCTTCGCTTCCGGAGGTCACCGGAAACGTCGGGTTCTTCCGCGGCAAAAACAAGACGCTCGAAGCGCGCAAAGCCAAAAAGCACCCGAGGGCGCCACGCGCTGTCGGATGTTGACCTCCGGGCTCAGTGTGTCGGCCCCGGTCGGCGGCTCCAAGTTCTTAGGCTTGTCAGCAGATTTGGCGGCTTAAACAGGAAATGCGGCGACAAGTCAAGATGCGCCGGGAATTCGCGGCATTGCGCGATAGAATATTCAATGACAATATGAGGATATTCCATCGCTCCTGTCGGGAGAATGCCGTGTCTCTTTATATCCGTGATCCCAAGGTTAACCAACTTGCCGATGAAGTCATGCGCCAGCTCGGCGCCAAGACCAAAACGGAAGCTGTCCGATATGCGCTTGAAAGCGTTCTGAAGCAGAAGGTCGAAAGGCCATTGCTGAAAGACCGCGTCAAGGCGCTGCAGGAGCGGTATGCAGCGCTTGGACCTAAAGATCCCAGTTTTGATGAGAAGGCGTTCATGGACGAGATGTGGGAAATCTGATGTTCATCGATGCGTCGGCAATCGTTGCGATTGTCAGTCAGGAAGATGACGCCGCTTCACTGCTCGAAAAGATCAATGCGGCTCGTTCCCCCATCTACTATTCGTCCATGGTTGTCTTCGAATCTGTGATCGCATTGGCCCGCAAAAAGAAAATGGCTCTCTATGGCGAAAACGTTTCCACGCCTGCCCCCATTATTGAAGAAACCCGGCAACTCGTTCTGGATTTCCTTGAGGAGATCAACGCCACTGAAATCGACCTCCCCGTCGGCCTCCACGACCTCGCACTCGAGGCCGCCAGGACCTACGGCCGTTTCGTCGGCCATCCGGCAAAACTCAATTTCGGCGACTGCTTCACCTATGCGGCCGCCAAAACGCTCAAATCGCCACTTCTCTTCGTCGGTGATGATTTCGCCCGGACGGATATCGACGCCGCCTGAGCGGCTTTCCTTGAAGACACCCCGGATCGGACCGATCTCATGAACCGTCGCAGTTTTTTCAAATGGACCGGTCTCGGCGCTGTTGCAGCCCTTGCCGGCGGGTTCACGGCAAGGAGCGCCATGGCGGGCAATAAATATTATTCCGGTCCCGTTTCGGATCATTTCGACGGCAAGCTGTTCTTCAATCCGGGCGGCGAGGAGCCGGGCGGCTTCTTCAACCTGTTGCGGTGGAAGCTGAATGGCAAGAACATCGCTTGGCCGGACAGCTTTCCCAGTCCATTTCCGCAGGCCGTGCCGGAAACCCGCGTCAGCGGTGATCGGCTCGTCGTCACCATGGTCGGTCATGCCTGCATGCTGATGCAGGTCGCGGGGCTCAACATCCTTACCGATCCGGTGTGGAGCGAAAGGACCAGTCCCGTCTCGTTTGCCGGCCCCAAGCGTGTCAATCCTCCAGGCATCCGGGTAGGCGACCTGCCGCCGATCGATATAGTGCTGGTCACCCACAATCATTATGACCATCTCGATCTCGAAACGCTTTCGGTGCTGCAGGGACGCGACAAGCCGCGTTTCGTGACCCCGCTCGGCAATGACGGCATCATCCGCTCTCGAGTACCGGATGCCAGGATCACGGTCATGGACTGGGGCGCCCGCGAGGAGATGGCACTGGGCGTCAGCTTCCACTGCGAGCCTTGCCACCACTGGTCGGCGCGCGGTCTGGGCGATCGGCGCATGGCGCTCTGGGCTGCCTTCGTGTTCGAAACGCCGGCCGGCAAGATTTATCACATCGGCGACACCGGCTTTCACGGCGGCATCAATTACCGCGCCGCCAGGCAGAAGCATGGCGGCTTCCGACTGGCCAACCTGCCCTTCGGCGCCTATGAGCCCCGCTGGTTCATGAAGGCACAGCATCAAAATCCGGATGAGGCGGTGGAAGGCATGCTGCTTTCCAACGCCGCCTTTGTTGCCGGCCACCACTGGGGGACGTTCAAGCTGACCGATGAAGGCGTTGAACAGCCGGTCGAGGCCTTGCACGCGTCTCTCGATTCCCGCGGCATCGGCCGCGAGCGCTTCCAGCCCATGCGCCCGGGCCAGGTTTTCGACGTACCTGCCGTGGCGATGTAGACCATCGCGGTGGTTGCGTAGCCGGAATAGTTAGAGCAAAAGACGCCTATGCAGACCGAACGGGAACGACCCGCCGCTCAAACCCGCATCCAGCGCCTCAAGGCAATGACGGATGTCACCCATGAGCGTCTCGACACGCGGATCATGGCGGCAAAGCCCTTTGCTAGTCGCGAACGCTATGCTCTTTTTCTGGACGTGCAGCACCATTTTCACGCCGATGTCGACCCGATCTATCACGACGTCCAGATGAACCGGATGCTGCCCAATCTTGCCGGGCGTGCCCGCCTTGTGGCGCTCAAGCAGGATATTGCCGATATCCGGGGTGCCGTGCCGGCTGTCGCGCGAGTGGATGGGCAGGTTCATTCTCTTCCCACGTCGCTCGGATGGCTTTACGTGGCCGAAGGCTCCAATCTTGGCGCAGCCTTTCTTCTGAAGGAGGCGGCCAAGCTCGAGCTTTCGGAAGATTTCGGCGCCCGTCATCTTGCCGGCCATCCCGATGGTCGTGGTCTGCATTGGCGCAATTTTGTTTCGGCCTTCAACGAGCTTCCGCTTTCGCCGGCGGATGAAGCGCTGATGGCGGAAGGCGCACGGGCAGCGTTCCGGCGGGTCCATTCGCTGGTAGACGAAATTTTCCGGTAGGGGACGCAAACAGAAGCCAGATCCCGCTTTTTCAAGCACTTAACTTTTTGGGGCCCTCTTTTCCGTACTTTTCTGTCGTGCCTATAATTGTCCCGCTTCCGTCGTCGGGGTGTTCGCGAGGCATTCTCGGGCAGGCGGAAGCCGGCGCCCACCGTAGCGGTTTGCCGCTGCGGCGCTTGTGCATGCGCCACTGGTAATTGCGAGCCTTTTCGGCCATATACACGGCATTAGGCGGGCGTGCGGCCCTCATGGATTGGCGTCATGGCAGAACTGGTCGAATTCGCGAAGATGAATGGGCTTGGCAACAAGATCCTCGTCATCGACATGCGCGACCGCTCGGACAAGGTGACCCCGCAGGCCGCGGTGACGCTGAATGCCGATGCCGCCACCCAGTTCGATCAGATCATGGCCATCCACAATCCGAAGGCGCCTGGAACGGACGCCTGGATCGATATCCTCAATTCCGATGGTTCGAAGGCGCAGGCATGCGGCAACGGCACCCGCTGCGTCGTGCAGGCGCTCGCGGCAGAGACCGGCCGCAGGACCTTCACCTTCCAGACCGTTGCCGGTATCCTGAACGCGCAGGAACACGAAGACGGAACCATCTCGGTGGATATGGGCAAGCCGGTCTTCGACTGGAACCGGATACCGCTTTCGGAGGAGTTTTTCGACACCAGCCGGATCGAGCTTCAGATCGGCCCGATCGATGCGCCAATCCTGCACTCGCCCTCGGTCATGTCCATGGGCAATCCCCATGCGGTCTTCTGGGTGGATCGGGATCCCATGGATTTCGACCTCGAACGCTTCGGGCCGCTGCTGGAAAACCATCCGGTGTTTCCGGAGAAGGCGAATATCACGCTTGCCCAGGTCGTCTCGGCAAGCTCCCTGCGCACCCGCACATGGGAACGCGGCGCCGGCCTGACACTTGCCTGCGGGTCGGCCGCCTGCGCGGCTGCCGTTTCAGGGGCACGCACCGGCCGCACCGGCCGCAAGGTCGATATCGACGTCGCATCGAGCCCCGCCCGCCAGCCGCTGACGATCGAATGGCGCAGCGACGATCATGTGGTGATGACCGGCCCGGCCGAATGGGAATGGTCTGGCAAGGTCGATCCGTCGACCGGCGCGTTTACGCGTGACGAAGAGCCGGAGGCTCTGGCACGGTGAGCGGCGTCGAGGTCATCACCTTCGGCTGTCGGCTCAATACCTATGAATCGGAGGTCATGCGGGCCAAGGCGGAAAAGGCCGGCCTGAACAATGCGGTGCTGGTCAATACCTGTGCCGTCACTGGAGAAGCCGTTCGCCAGGCCCGCCAGGCAATCCGCCGGGCACGTCGCGACAATCCGCATGCACGGATTATCGTTACCGGATGTGCCGCGCAGACTGAAAAGCAGATGTTTGCCGATATGCCGGAAGTCGATGCGGTGCTGGGCAACGAGGAGAAGCTGCAAAGCGCCTCCTATCGCGGCCTGCCGGATTTCGGCGTTTCGGCTGAAGAGAAACTGCGCGTCAACGACATCATGAGCATCCGCGCCACGGCGCCGCAGATGGTCAGGCATATCGACGGGCACGTGCGTGCCTTCATCCAGGTGCAGAATGGCTGCGATCACCGCTGCACCTTCTGCATCATCCCCTATGGTCGCGGCAATTCCCGTTCGGTGCCCATGGGTAGCGTCGTCGACCAAGCCCGCAAGTTGGTGGAAAGCGGTTATCGCGAAGTGGTCCTGACCGGCGTCGATGCAACGAGCTATGGCGGCGATCTGCCCGGCCGGCCGACGCTCGGCTATCTCGCAAAGACACTTCTGAAACAGGTGCCGGACATCCTGCGTCTGCGCCTGTCTTCGATCGACAGCATCGAGGCAGATGCCCATCTTTGGGACCTGGTCGCCGACGAGCCGCGTTTCATGCCGCATCTGCATCTGTCGCTGCAGCATGGCGACGACATGATCCTCAAGCGGATGAAACGCCGCCACTCACGCGCCGATGCCCTGGCGTTCACGCAACAGGCGCGCCGCCTGCGTCCGGAAATTGCCTTTGGCGCTGACATGATCGCCGGCTTCCCGACGGAAACGCAAGACATGGCGGAGAATGCCGCAACGCTTGCGGAAGAGGCCGGCATTTCCTTTCTGCACGTCTTCCCCTATAGCCCGCGTCCCGGCACGCCGGCAGCACGCATGCCGCAGCTCGATCGGGCGCTGGTCAAGGAGCGCGCCGCCCGGCTTCGCGCAAGGGGCGACGCGCTGCAGACCGCTCATCTCGATCGTATGGTCGGCAGCGAGCAGTCGATCATCGTCGAGAACAATGGCATGGCACATACGGAAAACTTTTCACTGGTCGCGGCACCCGGCCTTATTCCCGGCGACCTCCAGCGCGTTATGATTACCGGACATAACGGCAGGCACCTTCTCATGCAGGTGGCGCCCGCCTCCGCCGCGTCGTCACAGGCGGCTTAACCGGAACGGATTTGTTAATGGCACTGAGTTTCATCAAGCGAGTCTTTACCTTCGGCGATGCCCCGGTCGAGGAGCAGGTCCCGGCGGCGGTCAAACCGGAAGCGCTGGCAAGCCCGGAAACGCGTGAGCCGGCGACTGTGCAGCCGGGACTTGAGGCCGAACTCGAGCCGAAGACGCGCGACGAACACCTTCCGGTCTCGCCGGTGGATCCGGTTGCGGCCTTTGAGATGGAAACGGCCGGCGGACCCGCTGGCGACCTTGCTGCCGATATGGCCGCAGACGGTTTTCCGCCGATCGAAGCCGAAACCGCCGAAGACGATGTTCCGGCCATTCTGCCCGGCATCGAAGCCACGGCGGAATTCGGCATGGTACCACTGGCGCTGCTCGAAGCCGAAAGCGAAGCAGGGGTCGACGAGGCGCCGATTGCCGAACTGCCGAGCGAACCGGTCCTGCCGAAAGGCTTCTCGACATCCAAGCCTGTTCCGGTGCCCGAACTGGCCGTCCCTGAGCCTAAGCTGACCTGGTTCCAGCGGCTGCGCACCGGCCTCCTGCGCACCTCCTCGCAGCTCACTGGCCAGATCACGGCTCTCTTCACCAAGCGCAAGCTCGACGAGGGAACGCTGGAGGAGCTTGAGGATCTTCTGATCCAGGCCGATCTCGGGGTAGAGACGGCCATGCGCATTACCGGCGCCTTGTCTTCCGAGCGTTACGGCAAGGACGTGACCGGCGAGGATGTCTCGCGCATCATGGCCGACGAGATCACCAAGGTTCTCGGACCTGTCGCCAAGCCGCTGCAGCTCGACCTCAATCACAAGCCGCATGTCATTCTCGTGGTTGGCGTCAACGGCACCGGCAAGACGACGACGATCGGCAAGCTGGCGGCGAAGCTGTCCGGCTCGGGCCTCAAGGTAATGCTGGCAGCGGGCGACACATTCCGTGCGGCCGCCATCGAGCAGTTGAAGATCTGGGCGGACCGCACCGGATCGGAATTCATCGGCACCAAGCTCGGCGCTGATGCGGCGGGCCTGGCCTATGATGCCTATGAGCAGGCGCGCGCAAACAAATCCGACGTGCTGATCATCGATACGGCTGGCCGGCTGCAGAACCGTACCGAGCTGATGGCGGAACTCGAAAAGATCGTCCGCGTGCTCGGCAAGCTCGATCCCGATGCGCCCCATACGGTGCTTCAGACGCTGGATGCGACCACCGGCCAGAACGCCATGAATCAGGTTGAGATTTTCCGCAATGTCGCTGGCGTCAGCGGCCTGATCATGACCAAGCTCGACGGAACGGCACGCGGCGGCATTCTCGTTGCCATTGCCGCCAAGCATAAGCTGCCGGTCTATTTCATCGGCGTCGGCGAGGCCGTTGACGACCTTGAGCCCTTCGAAGCGCATGATTTCGCACGCGCCATTGCGGGTTTGACGCAATGATGACACAGAAAGCTCGTTTGGCTTCGCCATCCCGTTACACGCCTTAAAAGTTGGAGCTCATGCAGACGATCGAAAGCGACATCACGCCCACCAAGGAAGAAAAGCAGCATCCGATGCTGAAGCTCGCCCTGGAAATCGGCCCGCTTCTGGTCTTCTTCTTCGCCAACCTGCGTGGCCAATGGCTCATCCAGACTTTTCCCGCCCTCTCAGTGCTGGGCGACGAACTCTTCGTCGGGAGCGCGTTCTTCATGACGGCGACCGTCATTTCGCTGGTTGTCTCGAAGATCGTTTTCGGGCGTATTCCGCTGATGCCGCTTGTTTCGGGCGTCGTGGTGCTGATCTTCGGTGCGCTTGGCATCTATCTCAAGGAAAAGGTCTTCTTTTTCATGAAGCCGACCATCGTCAACACGCTTTTCGGCGTGGCGCTTCTGGTCGGGCTGCTGTTCGGGCGGTCGCTGCTCGGCTACGTCTTCAACGCCGCCTTTCAATTGGACGAGGCGGGCTGGAAGAAGCTCACCCTCCGCTGGGGAATTTTCTTCCTGTTTCTTGCCGTTCTGAACGAAGTAGTGTGGCGGAATTTCTCTGAACCGACCTGGGTCGCCTTTAAGGTCTGGGGCACGATGCCGATCACCATCCTGTTCACGCTTTCCCAGATGCCGCTGATCATGCGCCACACAATCCCGGAGCAGACGGCCGAGGCCGACAAGTGAGTTCAACAAACCTGTCTCACTCCGGGCTCTCCAGCCGCCGCTGGCTTTTGGCCGCTCTCGTTCTATTCCTGCTGCAGATTGCCGCCCTTTACGCCATGGGCCGCATTCCGATCTGCGAATGCGGCTATGTGAAGCTATGGGAGGGCGGGGTTAACACGAGCGGCAATTCCCAGCATCTGTCCGACTGGTATACGCCGTCGCATATCATCCACGGCTTTCTGTTCTATGGGCTGGGATGGCTGATCCTGAGGCGCGCACCCCTGACGGCCCGGCTGTCGCTTGCCGTGCTGATCGAGGCGGCCTGGGAACTGCTTGAAAACTCACCTTTGATCATCGACCGCTACCGCAATGCCACGATGGCACTCGGCTATTCCGGCGACAGCATCATCAATTCCGCCATGGACACGGTGTTCATGACTGCGGGCTTCTTCGCCGCCTCGCGGCTGCCGGTCTGGCTGACAATGCTGATCGCCGTTTTCTTCGAGCTGCTGACCGGCTACCTGATCCGCGACAACCTCACGCTCAACGTACTGATGCTGGTCTGGCCGGTTGAGGCGGTGAAGACGTGGCAGGGCGGCGCCTAGCTCCGCGCAGCCGCCTTGCTGATCGCAGGCATCAGATCCTGCGTCACGCTCCGCTCATCGAAGGGGCCGACCTTCTTGTAAAGGATCGTGCCGTCCGGGCCGACGAGATAGCTTTCCGGAATGCCGTAGACGCCCCAGTCGATCGCTGCCTTGCCGCTCGTGTCTGTGCCGATCGCATTGTAAGGATTGCCAAGCTCGCCGAGGAAACGCAGCGCATTGTCGGTCTTGTCCTTGTAGTTGATGCCGACGATCGTCACCCGGCCATCTTTGGCCAGTTCCTTCAGGATCGGATGTTCCTGCCGACAGGGGATGCACCAGGATGCGAAGACGTTGACGAGCGTCAGCTTTCCTTGGACCGCAGCATCGTTCAGCGCCGCCGTGTTCGAGCCTTCGAGCGGCGGTAGCGCCAATGATGGCGCCTTTCTGCCGATGAGCGCCGAGGGAATGGCCGAGACGTCGTGGCCATTGATGTCCTGGTCATAGAGCATCTTGCCGGCGACCACGGCAAAGCCGGCAAAGACCAGCAGGGGAATAAGGGCTAGCGCGTAACGTGCGATATTCCGGCGCGGCGGCGAGGGTCGTTCGGTTTCTGCGCTCATTGCGATACTTCTGTCGGCTTGGCCGATCTGCGCCGGATGCCGGAAGCCTCGAGTCCGGCAAGTTCCCGTCGGCGGGCACGGCCATCGAGCCATGTCCAGGCGATAAGACAGAGGACAGTCACCGCGGTGATGCCGTAGGACATGGCAATGTAGAAGGTATGGTTCATGCTTCAGGCCTCCCGGCTCGCCAGTCGAGCAGCCAGGCGCCGCTGCGCCGCCACCCGCCTGCGCCAGATCTCGTTGCGGATCGCTATGATATGCAGGGTGAAGAAGAGAAGCGTGAAGGCCAGTGCCATGATCAGCAGCGGCCAAAGGAATTCCTTGTCCAAAGTCGGGCCGCCCATGCGGATGACGCTGGCCGGCTGGTGCAGCGTGTTCCACCAGTCCACGGAGAACTTGATGATCGGAATGTTGACGAAGCCGACAAGAATGAGGACGGCAGAGACCCGCGCCGCCTTGGACGGATCGTCCATCGCCCGGTTCAAGGCGATCAGGCCGAGATACATCAGGAAAAGCACGAAAACCGAAGTGAGGCGGGCATCCCAGACCCACCAAGTCCCCCACATGGGCTTGCCCCAAAGCGAGCCGGTGGCAAGTGCGACAAAGGTAAAGGCTGCGCCCAAGGGTGCGGCGGCCTTGTGCGAGACGTCGGCCAGGGGATGCCGCCACACCAGCGTGCCGATCGCTGATAGGGCCATGACCGTGTAGCACATCATCGAAAGCCAGGCTGCCGGCACGTGGATATACATGATGCGAACAGTGGCGCCCTGCTGATAATCGCCTTCGGTTGTAAAGCTCAGATAGAGCCCGATCATGAAAAGCGCCGCCGTCACGCCGGCAAGCCAAGGAAGGACGCGGCCGGCCAAGGCCAGAAAACGAGTTGGATTGGCAAGCTCGCTGATTTTCGTGATGGCAATACTGTCCGACATGGGAGGCCTTCTACTCGACTGCAGCAAAGCTGTCCTGGTTCTAGTCAATCGCTGGCACTTCTTAAAGCCAGTGCGGCGCCGAGAGGGCCGAGAACCGCAAAAAACATCGTGATCGCCAAGAGTATCAGGAATGGCGGCATGAATGGGGCAGGATCTTCCACCGCCGCATAGCTGACGCTGACGCCAAAGATCAGTACCGGAATAGCCAGCGGCAGAACGAGGATCGACACCAGCAGGCCGCCGCGCGGAAGGGCAACCGCGACCGCCGCTCCGACGGCTCCAATGAAAGTCAAGGCCGGCGTTCCAACCAGCAGGGTCAGCATCGTGGCGCCGATCGCCACCTCGCTCATGTTCATGAAGAGCCCAAGCAATGGCGAGGCGATGACCAGGGGAAGGCCGTTGCCCAGCCAGTGAGCCACGCATTTGACGAAGACGGTCAGCACCAGCGGATGCTCCTGCATCAACAGGAGATCGAGAGAGCCGTCGTCACGATCGGTCTGGAACAGACGGTCAAGTCCGAGCAGGGCCGACAAAAGCGCGCCGATCCACACGATTGCCGGGCCGATGCGGGACAGGAGGTTGAGGTCCGGCCCAACGCCGAACGGGATGACCGCAACGACCGTCATGAAGAACAGCACGCCGATCAAGGCGCCGCCGCCGGCGCGCACGGAAAGCTTCAGGTCGCGGAGCAGGAGGGCGATCATTGTGGGGCGCCTCGCATCTGGGGCTCAATGCCGGGCAGCACGATCACCATCTTTCCTCCGCCACAGCCGCGAAGCCCTTCATTTGCAGCTCCTTCACCGATTCCAGCGCGAGCGGCTGGTGGGTTGCGGCAAGCAGGATCCCGCCGCTGCTCAGATGGTGGCGGATCAGGCCGCCGAAAATGTCCTCCGCCTTCACGTCGAGCGCCGCGGTCGGCTCGTCGAGTATCCAGACGGGCCGGTAAGCCACCAGCAGCTTGGCGAAGGCGATGCGGCGCTGCTGGCCGGCGGAGAGGTAGCCGAAGGGCAGATGGGTGATGCCGCCAAGGCCGACGGCTTCCGCGGCCTGGGTAACAGGCAGCCCCTTGCCGCCCTCGAAATCTCCGAGGAAGCTTTTCCAGAAGGACAGGTTTTCCCAAACGGAGAGTTCGGCCTTCATCGCATTGCGATGCCCGAGATAGTGACAGGCTTCTGCCAGCTTGACCCCGGAAGCGACGTCCGGCCCCGTCAAGGCGACATGACCAGTTTCCGGGCGCAGAAAGCCGGCGACGACGCGCAGCAACGTCGACTTGCCAGAGCCATTGGGACCCGTCAGGACAAGCGCCTGGCCGGCATCGAGCGAGAAAGAAATGTCCTGGAAAAGAAGATCTTCGCCGCGCCTTGCGCCCAGGTTCTCGGCTGTCAGTCGCATGGCGGGGCCTTCGTTAAGATTTTAATCATCCAGATGCTAAAAAAATATCCAAAATCCAGGTTTCTTTGTCTGGAACGCTTCTTAGAAATTATCTATAAGCTTCGCAACCACGCCAGCGGCCGGCGTGATTTCCATATGGCGCCGAACCTGAAGACAAAATCTTCTCGTGCGGACAGCGGAAATGGTCGTACCCGCATCCTGATGTGCATGAAGTGCATAGGCGTCCGCACGCGCGTGTTGGCTCTTAATATCAGCGGGGTACACTATCCGTGGCTAAATCTCTCGACAGCTTCAATTGTCGTTCCGTCCTTACCGTAGGCGGTAAGGACTATGTTTATTACAGTCTGCCCAAGGCGGAAGCCAACGGTCTTGCGGGTGTCTCCAAGCTTCCCTTCTCCATGAAGGTCCTGCTGGAAAACCTGCTTCGTTTCGAAGACGGCAAGTCCGTCACGAAGGAACAGATCATCTCCGTTGCAGAATGGCTGAACAACAAGGGCGTGGCCGAGGCCGAGATCGCTTATCGTCCCGCCCGCGTGCTGATGCAGGACTTCACCGGCGTTCCCGCCGTTGTCGACTTGGCGGCCATGCGTGACGGTATCAAGGCGCTTGGCGGCGATCCGGAGAAGATCAATCCGCTCGTCCCCGTCGATCTCGTTATCGACCACTCGGTCATCGTCGACGAATTCGGTACGCCGACCGCCTTTGCCCGCAATGTGGAGCTGGAATACGAACGCAACGGCGAGCGTTACCGCTTCCTGAAATGGGGCCAGCAGGCCTTCAAGAACTTCCGCGTCGTACCGCCCGGCACCGGCATCTGTCACCAGGTCAACCTCGAATATCTCGGCCAGACGGTGTGGACGAAGGATGAAGACGGCGAAACCGTTGCCTATCCCGACACCTGCGTCGGTACCGATTCGCATACGACGATGATCAACGGCCTGGGCGTTCTCGGCTGGGGTGTCGGCGGCATCGAGGCGGAAGCCTCCATGCTCGGCCAGCCGGTCTCGATGCTGCTGCCTGAGGTTATCGGCTTCAAGCTCACCGGCAAGCTGAAGGAAGGCGTCACCGCGACCGACCTCGTGCTCACCGTCGTGCAGATGCTGCGCAAGAAGGGCGTCGTTTCGAAGTTCGTCGAATTCTTCGGCCCCGGCATGGACAACATGCCGCTCGCGGACCGCGCGACGATCGGCAATATGGGCCCGGAATACGGCGCGACCTGCGGCTTCTTCCCGGTCGATGGCGAAACCATCAACTACCTCACCATGTCGGGCCGCACGCATGAGCGGATTGCGCTTGTCGAAGCCTATTCCAAGGCTCAAGGCATGTGGCGCGAAGGCGACGGTTCCGACCTCGTCTTCACGGACACGCTTGAACTTGATCTTGGCGACGTCGTGCCGTCAATGGCTGGTCCGAAGCGTCCGGAAGGCCGTATCGCGCTCGAAAACATTGCGGCTGGTTTCGCCGGCTCCATGGATGCCGACTACAAGAAGCCCGGTCAGCTCGATAGCCGCTACCCGGTCGAAGGCACCGATTTCGATCTCGGCCATGGCGACGTGGCGATTGCCGCCATCACGTCGTGCACCAACACGTCCAACCCGTCGGTGCTGATTGCTGCCGGCCTTCTCGCCCGCAATGCGGTGGCCAAGGGTCTGAAGACCAAGCCTTGGGTGAAGACCTCGCTGGCGCCTGGATCGCAGGTGGTCGGCGAATACCTTGCCAAGTCCGGCCTGCAGGCCGATCTCGACAAGCTCGGCTTCAACCTCGTCGGTTTCGGCTGCACGACCTGCATCGGCAATTCCGGTCCACTGCCGGCGCCGATCTCGAAGACGATCAACGACAAGGGCCTGATCGTTTCGGGCGTCCTTTCGGGCAACCGAAATTTCGAAGGCCGCATCTCCCCGGATGTGCAGGCGAACTACCTGGCTTCGCCGCCGCTGGTTGTTGCCTATGCGCTGGCCGGGAGCGTCCAGAAGGACCTGACATCCGAGCCGATCGGCGAAGATCAGCAGGGCAACCCCGTCTATCTCAACGATATTTGGCCCACTTCACATGAAGTGCAGGAATTCATTCTGAAATACGTCACGCGCGAACTCTACGAGAGCAAGTATGCGGACGTCTTCAAGGGTGACGAGAACTGGCAGGCGGTCAAGATTCCGGAAGGCGACACCTATGCCTGGGACGACGACTCGACCTATGTCCAGAACCCGCCTTACTTCGTCGGCATGGGCAAGACAGGCACCGGCCTGAAGGACATCAAGGGCGCCCGCGTGCTTGGCCTCTTCGGCGACAAGATCACCACCGACCACATTTCTCCGGCCGGTTCGATCAAGGCGGCATCGCCAGCCGGCGCCTATCTCACCGAGCATGGGGTCGGTGTTGCTGACTTCAACCAGTACGGCACGCGTCGTGGCAATCATGAAGTCATGATGCGCGGCACTTTTGCCAATATCCGCATCCGCAACCACATGCTCGGCCCGAACGGCAAGGAAGGTGGCTACACCTTCCACTATCCGTCAAAGGAAGAGATGTCGATCTACGACGCGGCCATGAAGTACAAGGAAGAAGGCACGCCGCTGGTCATCTTCGCCGGCGTCGAATACGGCAACGGTTCGTCGCGTGACTGGGCTGCCAAGGGCACCAACCTGCTGGGCGTCAAGGCGGTCATCGCGCAGTCCTTCGAGCGTATCCACCGCTCGAACCTGGTCGGCATGGGCGTCGTTCCGTTCGTCTTCGAAGAAGGCACGACCTGGGCCAGCCTCGGCCTCAAGGGCGATGAGACCGTCGAGATCCTCGGACTCGAAGGCGACATCAAGCCGCGCGAATGGAAGACTGCCAAGATCACCTATGGCGACGGCACGGTGAAGGAGATCAACATCCTTTGCCGCATCGATACGCTCGACGAGGTGATCTACATGAACAATGGCGGTATCCTGCAGACCGTTCTGCGCGACCTGGCCGCCTAACTTAGCCATATCGCCCGCCGGACCTGTTCCGGCGGGCGATATTCTTTGTCACCGCATGTCCGTATCCCGAAGCGCCTTGGTTTCCGCGGCATGTTCTAAAGGTCCATTGCCTTGGCTGTCGTCCTTCTCCTCGGAATGGCCGTCACCGTTTTCCTGACCTCGCTGCTTTCGGGAATTTTCGGGATGGCAGGCGGCCTGATCCTGCTCTGGGTGCTGCTTTTTCTTTATCCCGTCGGCACCGCCATCGCGATCCACGGCGTCATCCAGATGGTGTCCAACGGATCCCGCGCCTGGTTTTCGCGCGCCTACGTAGACTACAAGATCCTCGGCATTCTTTGCCTCGGGGTCTGCACCTCAGCCGCTCTTCTGTTCTTCATCGCCTATACGCCCAACCTGATCGTCGTCCTGATCGGGGTCGGGCTGATGCCGATTCTGGTATGGCTGCCTGTCAAGCGGCTGCAGCTCGATGCATCACGACCTTTGCATGCCTTCCTCGGCGGGCTGCTGTCCGGAGCGCTGACCATCAGTGTTGGGGTCGCCGGCCCTACCGTTGATATCTTCTTCATCCGCACCCAGATGGACCGCCGCAAGATCATTGCTACCAAGGCGTCGATCCAGACCCTTTCTCACGCCACCAAGATCGTCTTCTACTGGGATGCCGCCTCAAGCCTGCCGGTTCAGGACTGGATGTCCCTGCTGGTTGCGGTGCCTGTTGCCGTCCTTGGGGCGCGGGCCGGAACCGGGATTCTGCAGAAGATGACGGATGCCAATTTTCGCGCTTGGACCCGCTGGATCGTGACGGGCGTCGGTGCGGTTTATCTGACGCAAGGTGTACTGGAACTAATTTGAAAGGCGCTGTGGGGTTACCTCCGGTCCGGCCACGCTCGCGAAGCCCATCACTTATCCGGTCCTCACCCCTTCGTTACTTCCGATTGAAGCTTTTGGCCGGTTAGTTTCGGCCCTCCGGGCGTTAAGGCCTTGATCATCTCGCGAGTCATCGTGGATAACAGATAAACCGATATAAGGTCAGCTCAATGCCTTTGCCTGTTCGTGCCGTTTTCATTCTTGCCAGCCTGCTCATCGCGGATGGGGTGCTGGCGGGCGAATCGCGGACACCGAAGGGCGTGGTCGAGCTTTTCACATCGCAGGGCTGTTCGTCCTGCCCGCCCGCCGATGCAACCTTCGGAGAACTGGTGGCGCAAGGCGATGTCGTCGCTCTCTCATATCATGTTGATTACTGGAACTATCTCGGCTGGGCCGATACCTTGAGCTCGAAGGAAAATACCGAACGGCAGTATGGCTATGCCAAGACCATGGGCCGCAGCGGGGTTTACACGCCGCAGGCGGTCATCAATGGCCGCGACCATGTCAAAGGCACAGATCTTTCAGGCATCAACGGCAAAGTTGAGAGCCTGCGCCAGAATGGCCAGGGCCTGAACATTCCCGTGACTGCGGCCATGCGCGGCGACGAGATCGAGATCGAGATCGGCGAAGGCCAGGGGGAAGCGGAAGTCGTGGTGGCCTATTTCACCAAGCGCCAGCAGATCGAGGTGACCAAGGGCGAAAACAGCGGCAAGCACATGGATTATTGGCACAGCGTCTATGACGTTCAGTCCGTCGGCATGTGGAACGGCAAGAGCATGAAACTGACACTGCCCGGCAAGATCATGGGCAAGTCGAAAAAGGACGGCTGCGCTATCCTGCTGCAGGCTTCCGGTCCGAGCGGCGAACCCGCAGCCATATTGGGCGCAACCGTATTAATGGCCGGCCGAAAGAAAAATTGACTGTGAGCGCTGCCGTAAGGTTGGCGGCCCGGCCCGAGACATTGGGGGGCTGGGGGTAAGGGTCAATGCAACGAACCGGACCATATGGCGCTAAAAACGCGCCAACCAACGCTGAGAGAATCGCTGAAAATTCGGGCGCGGTTTTGTTCGAAATAGGGCGAGATTAAAAACTCTGCGCCAGTCTCGCATGTGGTCTTCGGGGTTGCATTTTAAGGTGGCTCGGGCAAACTGTCACAGGTCTGACATTTACGACTGGAGCATTAATGACTGATCAGCCTGATTTGTCAGGAGGCGAGGCAAGCCAGGATGCAGGCGTGCTCGTCAATCTCAGCGAATACCGCCAGGGCCGCGATCCTGCACCGATCACCTTTCATCGTCAAGAGCTGGACGCGATCTTGTGGATCTATGGCCGCATGGTGGGAGAAGGCGAATGGAAAGACTATGCGATCGACCACCTGAAGGATCGGGCCGTCTTCTCCATCTTCAAGCGGTCGGGCGAACTGCCGCTCTTCCGGATCGAGAAGAACCCGAAGCTTGCCGGGAAACAGGGCGCCTATTGCGTGTTGAACACGCATGGCACCGTCTTGAAGCGCGGCCATGAATTACCGCAGGTCCTCAAGGTCTTCAACAAGGTGTTGAAGCTGATCAAATAGGCAGTCATCCCGCGAAGATCGAGCCGGGATACGCCGTCGGATCAGGTGCCGTGCCGGTGCCTTCGCCCAAGGCGATTTGCATGATGGCGGTATCCAGCCAGCGGCCGTGCTTGAAGCCGGTGCCTTTCAGCGTTCCGGTGAGCTCGAAGCCGAGGCTCTGGTGCAAGCCGACCGAAGCGGGACTGGCGCCGCCGATTACGGCGACCATCTGCCGGAAGCCCAGCTTTTCACACCGCACCAGCAGTTCCTTCAGGAGCGCCTTGCCTAGCCCGCGGCCCTGCGCTGCCGGCGCAAGATAGATGGAATCCTCGACAAGCCACCGATAGGCCGGCCTGGTCCGGAAGGCAGAAGCATACGCGTAGCCGAGCACAGCTCCCGCATCGTCTTCGGCGACGATATAGGGATAGCCTTTTCCTTTGATCGCCTCAAAGCGGGCGGTCATTTCCGTTTCTTCGGGAGGAGTGATTTCGTAGCTCGCCACGCCGTTCAACACGCTTTCGCGGTAGATTTCTGTGATGACGGGAAGATCGGAGGGAAGTGCATCGCGAAGGCTGAATGTCATGGCGGCACATCGATTGGAGTGATGCGCAAGCCTATGTTGCACCGCAGCTGCGAGCAATAAAAAAGGCGACCCGGAGGCCGCCTTTCCCATTCGGATCCTGCCTTATCAGTTGTTGCGGTTGCCCATGAACTGCAGCAGGAAGGTGAAGAGGTTGATGAAGTCGAGGTAAAGCGTCAGAGCGCCCATGATCGCCTTGCGGCCCATGACGGCGACGTCGTCGGCATCATAGTACATTTCCTTGATCTTCTGCGTGTCGTAGGCGGTCAGGCCGGCAAAGATCAGCACGCCGATTGCTGAAATGGCAAAGCCAAGTGCGGACGAAGCCAGGAAGATGTTGACCAGCGAGGCGATGATCAGGCCGAACAGACCCATGATCAGGAACGAGCCCATGCCCGATAGGCTTCTCTTCGTCGTATAGCCGTAGAGCGACAGAGCGCCGAAGGAAGCTGCGGTGATGAAGAAGGTCTGGACGATGCTCTGACCGGTAAAGATCAGGAAGATCGACGAGAGCGACAGACCCATCAGCGCGGCATAACCCCAGAAGGTGGCCTGGGCGGCTGCAACGCTCATCGAGTTGATACGGAAGCTCAGGAAGAAGACCACGGCCAGCGGAGCCAGCATTACCACCCAGCGCAGCGGGCTGGTGTAAAGAAGCTGTCCGAACGGCGTGAGCTGTCCATCCGCTACTGCCATCTGCCAAGTCAGGAAGGCCGCTACGCCGGTGATCGCCAGTCCGAGTGCCATCAGGTTGTAGACCTTCAGCATGTAGGCGCGCAGGCCCTCATCGATCATCCCACCAGACTGGGCGCGGGCCTGCGCCGTCCGGTTCTGGTAGTTGTTGAAGTCAGCCATTGTTTCCTCTTTGAGCTCCGGAATTGGTCACGGTGTCGGGTCCTTTTATTAGAACCTGGGCGCCGCTGCGGAGCTTCAGCAAGCTGCCGTTAAATATGATGCGAGACCGTTACACATACAAGAGGTGTAACGCCTGAAAAGCGCACCCGCCTGGAACCGCGAATACGCCGAAAGATCATCAGGTTGATGCTGCTTACCCGGCGCCGCCGTTCAATAGACTGTGAGCCGCATCACAGCTCGCGCAGCACCGGCGCCGCCTTCTGGCCCAAGATGCGCCAAGTGCCCGCAAGCCCTATCCCCACCGTCAGCAGCAGGGAGGCCGCCAAGGTGACGATCGCCACGTCGGGGAGGAAGGTTGAGGGCAGTTTCATGATCCTGCTGACTACGAACCAGGCCGAAACGCCGCCTGCAAAAAGCGCAAACACGGCGGTGGCGGCGCCGAGTATCATATATTCGTAGCTGAAGGCGCGGATCAGCATGTTGCGCGTGGCACCCAGCGTCTTGAGGATGATGGCATCATGGGTGCGCGCACGGTTGCCGGCGGCAAGCGCTCCGGAAAGAACCAGAACAGAGGCAATGAGCGCGACGGCTGCCGCCGCACGGATGGCGGTCGCCAGCTGGCCGATGAGCTGGTCGACGATGCTGATCGCGTCCTTGACGCGGACGCTGGTGATCGTCGGGTAAGCATTGGTAACGGCCCGCAAGATCTGCGCTTCCTGCTGGGCCGTCGCGGCCGGATCGCTCAAGGTGGCGAGCCAGGCATGCGGCGCCCCGCGGAAGGTGTTCGGTGAGAAGACCATCACGAAATTGATGGAAAGCGATTCCCATTCGACCTTGCGGAAATTGGCGATCCGCGCGGTGATGTTGCGGCCAAGCACGTTGACTGTCACCGTATCGCCGAGCTTGAGGCCAAGCTCGCTGGCCTCCTCGGCTGAAAAGGAGACAGAAGGTTCCCCCGAATAGTCCGCCGGCCACCATTTACCCTCAGTCACTATCGAGCGTTCCGGAAGCTTTTCTTCATAGGTGATGCCGCGATCTCCGCGCAGCACCCATCGACCGGCCGGAGGAACATTCATCTGCGCCACATCCTTGCCGTTGAAGGCGAGGATCCGGCCACGCAGCATGGGGACCTGAGTCACCACGCCCTTGGGCGATTGCTGCTTGAGGATGCTGACAAAGCCTTCGCGCTCCGGCCCCTGAATGTCGACAAAGAAAAAGTTCGGGGCCTTGTCAGCAATATTGCCGGTCAGTTGACGGCGCATATTGCCATCGATCAGCGCCAGCGTGACCAGCAGCGCAAGGCCGAGGCCGAGAGACAGCACGACGGATGGCGTCAGCGCACCTGGACGATGGATATTGGCTATGGCCAGCCTCAGCGCCGGCGAGTTGACGCGCGGGCTTCTGCGGGCAATGGCCGAAATCAGCGCCGCCACGAGCCGAAGCAGGATGAAGGCACCGGCAACGGCGGCCAGGAAGACCGACGCAACGAATCGGTCTTCGGCCGAGAAGATCGCAAGAGCCGCCAGGGCTGTCAGCGCCAGCCCGGCCGCGAGCAGGTATGGCCATGACGGCAGCCGTGCCGCATCGAAGCTTTGTTCGCGGAAGAGAGCCGTTGCCGGCACTTCGCGTGCATGGCCGAGAGGCAGAACGGCGAAAGCAAAGGTAATCAGCAGCCCGAACAGGGCAGCGACCGCCAGAGCCGAGGGATAGAAGGTGACTTCCTTGGGAACGGGCAGGACGCCTTCCAGGAACTGTAGCGCGATGAAGGGCGCTGCAGCACCTATCGCCACGCCTATCGTGATACCGATAATGGCAAGCATCATGATCTGAATGAGATAGATCTGCGTCACCACGGCGGCTGGTGCGCCAAGGCATTTAAAGGTGGCGATCGTCGTACGCTTGGCATCCAGGAAGGCGCGTACGGCATTGGCCACCCCGACCCCACCGACAATCAGTGCCGTCAGCCCGACCAGGGTCAGGAACTGGGAAAACCGATCGACATTTTCAGCCAGCGATGGCGCAGCACGGTCGCTCGTGCGGACCGACCAGCCGGCGCTTGGAAATTCGCTGTTGGCGCGGGCAGTAAGGGCGGAACGGTTGGCAGGATCCTTCAGGCGTATCTTGTAGGCGTGCTCGACAAGGCTGCCGGTGGAGACCAGGCCGGAGGCCGCCAGTGCATCGCGGCTGAGCAGCAGCCGGGGCGCAAAACCAAAACCGTCCGAAAGTGAATCTGGCTCGTTGATAATGGTGCCATTCAGGATGATCCTGGCATTGCCCAGAAGCAGTTCATCGCCCTGTTTCAGACCCAGGCGCTCCAGAAGCAATGGCGCAACGACAGCGCCGAAAGTCTCGCCTCGTTTACCCAAGAGTTCCGCAAGCGGCTTGTCCGGCTCCGCCTTGAAGCTTCCGTAGAGCGGATAGGCGCCATCAACGGCTTTGACCTCGACCAGGGCCTGATCGCTTCCGTCAGGCTTTCTCGCCATGGACCGCAGGCCGGTCGTGACGGACACCTGGCCCAGAGAATCCAGAAAGCTTCGCTCCTGCTGGCTCGCTTCCCGATTGTTCAGCTCGAGGCGGATGTCGCCCGCCAGGATTTCCTGACCCTGGCCTGCAATCGCTTCCGTGATCGAGCGCGAAACCGAATTTACCGCGGCAATCGCCCCTGTGCCAAGCGCAATGCAGGCAAGAAATATATAGAAGCCGCTCAATCCGCCGCGCATTTCCCTCAGGGCAAGGCGAAAGGAGATCGAAAGGCGGGAAACGGCCAGACTCATGCGGGTACCGCCTGCGCCGACACATGGCCGGCACCGTCCGAGACAATCTCGCCCGAACGGACCCGGATCTGACGGGAGCAGCGAGCAGCCAGGGCATTGTCGTGGGTGACGAGCAGCATGGTCATGCCCCGTTCGGCCTGTTTGGCGAATAAAAGATCGGCGATCTGCCGGCCCGTTTCCGTGTCAAGATTTCCCGTCGGTTCGTCGGCAATCAGGACGGAAGGCGAGGGGGCCAGCGCCCTGGCAATGGCAACGCGCTGCTGCTCGCCTCCCGACAGCTGGCCCGGATAATGATTGAGCCTTTCGCCGAGGCCGACCGCCGTCAGTTCCGCCTTGGCGATGTCGAAAGCATCCCTGACATTCGCCAGCTCGAGCGGCACGGCGACATTCTCGAGCGCGGTCATGTTGGCGATGAGATGAAAGGATTGAAAGACGATGCCGATATTCTTTCCGCGGAAGTCGGCCAGTGCGTCCTCCGAGAGGCTGTGAAGCGGCGCATCGTTGATGATGATCTCTCCGCTATCCAGCCGCTCCAGCCCGGCGAGCACCATGAGCAGCGTCGACTTGCCGGAGCCCGATGGGCCGACGATGCCAACTGCTTCTCCCGCCTGGATGTCGAGATCGATCCCTTTGAGAACATGCACCCTAGCCGCCACATTACCGAGCGTTAGATCGGCCTTCTTCAGGGTGATGATGGTTTTAGTCAAAGGGAACCTTCCTATATTGGCCGTAGAAGCGAAAGCCGATGCCGCAATGCGGTAGCGCCAGATCTAGGAGACCGATCGTGAGTTTTAAAGCAAGCCTGCTTCACTTCATCGTCATGTCGGCGCTTTCGTTGGCGGCGCTCCCGGCGGCGGCGCAGGAGCGTGCCGTGCAACTGGTCGGGTTCGGAGACAGCCTGATGGCCGGCTACCAACTTGCGCCATCGGAATCCTACACGGCACAGCTTGAAGCGGCCCTGAAAGCAAAGGGCAGAAGCGTCGTCGTCACCAATGCGGGCGTGTCCGGCGATACGACGACCGGCGGCCTATCGCGCATCGACTGGTCGGTGCCGGACGGAACCGACGGTGTCATTCTCGAGCTGGGCGCCAATGACGCACTGCGCGGCATTGCTCCCGAACAATCGGAAAAGAACCTGGACGCGATGATCACCCGGTTGAAGGCACGCGGCATTGCCGTCTTTCTAGCCGGCATGCTGGCCCCTCCGAATATGGGCAGCGAATACGGGCAGCGGTTCAACCCGATCTACCAAAAGCTTGCTGAGAAGCATGGCATTCCGCTCTATCCGTTCTTCTTAGACGGCGTCACAACCGTTGCCGACCTTCAGCTTTCGGACGGCATGCATCCCAATCCCCAAGGCGTGGCGACCATGGTCGAGAGGTCGCTACCGGCAGTCGAAACCTTCTTGGGGGACATCCAAGCGAAGCGAAAATAACAGCTTGCACGGAACTCCGCGGCATGATCCGCTGTTAGCACCTGCAATAGATTCGAGGAGGTCCCTGTGCCGAGACTTTTCACCGCCCTCGAAGTTCCGCGCAATGTAGCTATGAGCCTTTCGCTGCTGCGCGGCGGCCTGCCCGGTGCACGTTGGATCGATGTGGAGAACTACCACATCACTCTGCGCTTCATCGGCGACGTCGATGGCCGTACGGCGGACGAAATCGTCGACCGGCTGGACAGGATCGAGCGGCCGGAATTCCAGACGGCACTGACGAGCATAGGATCCTTTGGATCGAAAAAACCCCATTCCGTCTGGGCCGGCGTTGCACCTTCGCCCGAGATGCATTCGTTGCAGGCGGAGATTGAACGGATATGCCAGCGCATCGGACTGCCGCCCGATCCGCGCAAATTCACGCCGCATGTGACGCTGGCCAGGCTGAAGCACTGCCGGCTTGACGATGTCGTGCACTACCTTTCCGGTCGCGGTAATTTTTATACGGCACCTTTTGCCGTTTCCCGTTTTGTCTTGATGTCTTCCAAGGAATCGGTCGGCGGCGGGCCTTATCTGACGGAAGAGATCTTCCCGCTGCGGGAAACGAATTACGGCTATGCCCATGACGGCGACATGGCCGTGGCGAAAGGCTTCCTGTAAGGATCATGACTTACGAAAAGCTGGATCAGGCGGCTGTTCAAAACCAGTTGTCGACACTCGACGGGTGGCAGCTTGGAGAAGCCGGCGACAGGATCTCCAGGTCATTCAAATTCAAGAACTTCGCCGAGGCCTTCGCCTTCATGACCGAGTGCGCGCTGAAAGCCGAGAAGCTGGATCATCATCCGGACTGGTCCAACAGCTATTCCACGGTCGACGTGACGCTTACAACCCATGTCGCCAACAGCCTGACCGACCGGGACTTCAAACTGGCGCGCGCCATGGACAAGGCTTTCTCCCGCCGTATTTGAACTTCATGGTGGAAGCTCCCAAATTCAATCACATCAGTGTTCAGCAGACGGAGCGAGCATGGACGAGGTGAAGATCGGCGAGATTTTGCTGCCCGGCGACGAGCAGACGCAGGAGCGCCGAGAGAAGAGCATCCGGGCGCGGTTCTGGCCAACACTCAAGCGGGCCGTTCGTCGCGTACCCTTCACCCGGGACCTTGTTGCTGCCTATTACTGCGCACTGGACCCACAAACGCCGGCAAGGGTGCGTGGCCTGCTTCTGGCGGCACTCGCTTATTTCGTCATGCCGTTCGACGTTCTGCCCGACATCTTCGCGCTGGTTGGCTTCACCGATGATGTGGCGGTGCTGGCGGCTGCCCTCCGTCTCATTCAGGGTTATATTGCAGACCGCCACTACGATGCAGCCGACCGGCACCTTGCCGATCATCCCGACATCGCTGCCGAAGCTTCTGCCGATGGTGCCGCTCCGTCAGGACGGGGATGAGGGCTCCTGCAGGGCGCGACGCAGCCGCTCGAAAGCGAGCCGGATGCGGGACTTGACCGTTCCGAGCGGCAATCCGGTCGAGGCAGCTATCTGCGAATGCGACTGACCGAGGAAATAGGCTGCCTGAACCAGCGTCATCTGATCGTCCGGAATTTCGGCTAGAGCCTGGCGGACCCGGGCATCCCGCTCCTCGCTTTCCAGCAGCGTGTCAACGCCCGGCACGTCCAGCGGATGCAAGAGGGGCTCGTGTCCGTTCAGATGTCGATTGCTTGCTCGGCGCCTGGCGTCGATCTGGCGGTTGCGGGCGATGCGGAACAGCCAGGTCGAAAGAGAAGACCGGGCTGGGTCATAAAGAGCGGCCCGGTGCCAGAGCACGGCCATCACCTCCTGCACCAGTTCTTCGGCCTCGTCCGCATTCAGGCCGCGCTTCAGCAGCCAGGACTTCAAACGCGGCGCAAAGTGATCGAAAAGCATGGTGAATGCCGCCTGATCACGTTGCTCGGCCACTGCCTTCGTCAAGCGGGCGAAGTGGTCTTTTTCGTTCCGGTGCATCTACCTGCAAAGGCTTTCTGGTGAAGCTGCGCTATTTTCGTCCATTCTAATGTCAAGAAAGGAGTTTCGGGAAGAACAAACTCCTGCCTAAATCCTTGTGTCACTGCTGGCACGAGAACAAAAAGTCACTGCTGAACAAGGTGTCTTGGAGACAGGCCTCGGGCCGGTCACGCGGATGTGACGACGCTTGACGCATTCCGCAGTTGGGACAACGGGTGTTGACGCTTTAGTAACCAGAGTTAAGTCAAAATGAACCAACTATGACCAGGGCTGACAAGGCGCGCCAGCCCAGGCACCTCAATACCAAAATTGGCAGGAGACCATGTCTGTAAGAACAGTTGCAATCGCCCTGGCACTCACGGTCGTAAGTGCCGGCCTCGCTTCCGCCCAGACGCCGAACCGCATCCAGCAGTTCAAGGCGTGGGGGGCCTATTCATACAAGTCTGGAGCCAGCACGGTCTGCTACGTTCTTTCGGTTCCGACCACCAAGGAGCCGGCGAGCGTCGACCACGGTGATATCTTCTTCATCGTTTCCCAGCGCCCGGGTCAGAACATCTCCTACGAGCCGCAGGCGATGATGGGCTATACGATGCAGGCCAATTCCAAGGTGACGGTGACGATCGACAACAAGAACTTCACCATGTTTACCAAGGACAAAGCAGCCTGGGTGGAAAATGCTGCGGAAGAGCCGGCACTGGTTGCGGCCATGAAGACGGGTCACAATATGACCGTCAATGCGGTGTCGGGCCGCGGCACCAAGACCACCTATGCCTATAATCTGCAGGGTGTTTCCGCGGCTCTGAAGCAGGTCGAGTCCTGCAAATAAGATCGTCGACGGCAAGAGTTTGAAGAGGCTGGTCAGGGACCGGCCTTCTCCTGTTTGCAAAGTATGGTGACGCCGCACCGATTTGATGATAAAGCCCGCCTCGACAATGGTCCGACGCCCTGGTGCCTTTTGGACCAATACAGGTTTCACGCACAGACATGCCCTGGTCTTTCCGTTCCGAGAGAACGGAAGAAGGTCATGCGTTGATGGGATGTAGAATGGCAGTCTCCGAAGCTTTGGCGCCCGTCGCCATCAAGGCGCCGCTTGTGGCGAATCCGGATCTCTTTACGGCAAAGCCGTCGCTGATCGGCTTGACGCGCGAAATGATGGCCGATGCGCTGAAGGAAAAGGGTGTACCGGAAAAGCAGGTGCGCATGCGCGTCAGCCAGCTGTGGCACTGGCTGTACATCCGCGGCGTTTCCGACTTCGACGCGATGACGAATGTCGCCAAGGACATGCGGGAAATGCTGAAGCAGCATTTCACCATTGCCCGCCCAGAGATCGTCGAGGAACAGATCTCCAATGACGGTACGCGCAAATGGCTGCTGCGGTTTCCGCCGCGCGGCGCCGGCCGCCCCGTCGAGATCGAGACGGTCTATATTCCGGAAGAAGGCCGCGGCACGCTGTGCATTTCCAGCCAGGTCGGCTGTTCGCTGACCTGTTCCTTCTGCCATACGGGCACGCAGCGCCTGGTGCGCAATCTGACGGCCGAGGAAATTCTGGCGCAGCTTTTGCTGGCCCGTGATCGGCTCGGCGACTTTCCCGGCACTGATACGCCGCCGGGCGCTTTCGTACCGACGGGAGAGCGCAAGGTCACCAATATCGTGATGATGGGCATGGGCGAGCCGCTCTACAATTTCGAAAGCGTCAAGACCGCTCTGCTGATCGCCACCGATGGCGACGGGCTGTCCCTGTCGAGACGCCGGGTGACGCTGTCCACGTCAGGTGTGGTGCCGGAAATCTACCGAACCGGCGAAGAGATCGGTGTGATGCTGGCGATTTCGTTGCATGCGGTTCGCGACGAACTGCGTGACATGCTGGTGCCGATCAACAAGAAATATCCGCTGAAGGAATTGATCGAGGCCTGCCGCAACTATCCTGGCCTTTCCAACGCGCGTCGCATCACCTTCGAATATGTGATGCTGAAGGACGTCAATGACAGCCTGGAGGATGCGAAAGCGCTGATCCAGCTGCTCAAAGGCGTGCCAGCGAAGATCAACCTGATCCCGTTCAACCCGTGGCCGGGCACCAATTACCAGTGCTCCGACTGGGCGCAGATCGAGAAGTTCGCCGACTTCATCAACCAAGCCGGCTATGCCTCACCGATCCGCACGCCGCGTGGTCGCGATATTCTCGCGGCCTGCGGCCAGCTGAAGTCGGAATCCGAGCGTATGCGCAAGACCGAGCGCCTCGCTTTCGAAGCGATGATGATTGCCGGGCACGGCGAAGACGACGACTGATAGTGAGGCCTTGGCCGTGCGTCTCATCGTGCCTGCGTGAGGAAGATTTTCGCCGCGAAGACGGAAAAGACGCCGGCAATGGTGTAGTCAAGGCCCCGCAAAACCCGTCGATTGGCCTGCAACCAGGCCGAAAGATGATCGGCCGCCAGAACTGCGACGATATTCACTGGCATGCCGATGACGATGAAATAGATTCCGAGGAAGATTAGCTTGGCCGTCACATCCGGGTCGCCTGCGGTGACGAATTGCGGCAGGAAGGTCATGAAGAAGATGATGACCTTCGGATTGAGAATATTCACCCAGAAGCCGACCGACATATTGGCAAGAGCGCTGCTCTTGCGAACGTCCACCTTCTGCACCGAAAGGCTTGATCCGAAGCGGACCGCCTGGATCGCCAGCCATAGGAGATAAGCGGCCCCGCCCGTCTTGAGGATGAAAAAGGCAGTCGGAGAGGCGGTGATCAGCGCGGAAATCCCAAAAGCGACCAATAGCGTATGGCAGACGACGCCGAGGCTGGTTCCCAGCACGACAAACATAGCGGGGCCGCGTCCCTGCCCCAAGGCCCGGCTGATCGACAGGGTCATGTCAGGTCCCGGCGTCAGCGCCAGAAGAAGAGCCGCAGCTGTAAAGGCAAGCAGCGTAGCAAGGCTTGGCAGGAATTCCATGAACATGCTCGTTTACCGGGTTGGATAATCCTCATTATCCGGCTTTGGCACGTCTGCCAATGGATCAGCGGTTTGAAATAAACTGCTTAGAGGCTTCGGCGAAATTCGGGTGCCAACGGGAAAGTGGGGGCCGGTTCTCGATGATGTCGCCCATCGCCCAGGCCATGCGGCGTTCGTCCGTGGCCCGATCCACGTCGTTATCGGGGCAGAGAATATAGAAGTCGCCTCGCTCGATGCTCGTCACCATGAATTCCACCGTCTGTTCCGGCGTCCAGGCACCGGCCGGCTTCTCGATCCGGTCGCCTTTCGTCAGTCCCGTGAAGACGAAGCCGGGGATCAGCAGATGCGCCGAGACCTGGCAGTTCGGCGTATTGCGCAGTTCATGCTGCAGAGCTTCTGTAAAAGCCTTCACGCCTGCCTTGGCAACATTATAGGCCGGATCACCCGGTGGCGTCGTGATACCCTGCTTGGAACCAGTGTTGATGATCAGCGCCGGTTCGCCGTGAGCGATCATGGCCGGGCCAAAGATACGGCTGCCGTAAACCACGCCCATCAGGTTGACGCCGAGCACATTGTCCCAGTTGACCTGCGGACCGAAAATGCTGCTTCCGGGCTGGATGCCGGCATTGTTCATCAGCACGTGGATCCGGCCGAAGCGCTGCAGGACTGCCCGTTCCAGTGCTTCGATTTCACCCGCTTTCGAGACGTCAGTCCCGATCGCGACGACATCGTGCCCGGCATTTTCTGCGAGCGCGGCCACTTCGCGGCAGGCCTCTGCCAATTTATCCCCTTCGAGATCGGCCAGTACGACAGACATGCCGAGCCTGGCGAACTCCTTGGCGGCGGCAAGGCCTATGCCGGATGCGGCACCGGTGACGACCGCGACATTGTCCTTCTTCAGAGCGGGATGAGCGGGGGACATGGTGATCTCCTTAGGGCGGGCTGCTGTTTCAAAGGACCGGCGGGATATGGGATGCTCACCAAAAGTTTCAACGTGACAACGAAGTCATGGCGGAGGGACTGATGGGAGAGATCAGTCTCTGGAGTCTATTCGCGCAGCAATCGACAAAGGCGAGGCCGCGTCGGAACCGCAGCCGCTGGATTTGGCGAAGTCATTGCGGGGCAGCGGGAGCGGCGCGCACTGCGATGAAATGTTTGGTTTTTCTTGCGCGGGCAAAGAATCTCGCTAAAAGTTCCGCGATCCAAGATTTTGGCGGTTTCACGACCGCCACCACTCCCAGACGGACCTTTTCGACATGGCACTCCCGAAAGACGTAAAGAAGGTCGTTCTCGCCTATTCCGGCGGTCTCGACACCTCGATCATCCTGAAATGGCTGCAGACCGAACTTGGCGCGGAAGTCGTGACCTTTACTGCCGATCTGGGCCAGGGCGAGGAGCTTGAGCCGGCCCGCAAGAAGGCGGAGATGCTCGGCATCAAGGAGATCTATATCGAGGACGTGCGCGAAGAATTCGTTCGCGATTTCGTTTTTCCGATGTTCCGTGCCAATGCCGTTTACGAGGGTGTTTACCTGCTCGGTACGTCGATCGCCCGCCCGCTGATTTCCAAGCACCTGATCGAGATCGCCAAAAAGACCGGCGCTGACGCGATTGCGCATGGCGCGACCGGCAAGGGCAACGACCAGGTTCGTTTCGAGCTCTCGGCTTACGCCCTGAACCCGGATATCAAGGTCATCGCGCCCTGGCGCGACTGGGCCTTCAAGAGCCGCACGGATCTTCTGAACTTTGCGGAACAGAACCAGATCCCGGTTGCCAAGGACAAGAAGGGCGAGGCACCGTTCTCGGTCGATGCCAATCTTCTGCACTCCTCGTCGGAGGGCAAGGTTCTGGAGGACCCGGCCGTGGAAGCGCCCGAATATGTGCATATGCGCACAATTTCGCCGGAGGCTGCGCCCGACAAGGCGA
Source organism: Rhizobium deserti (assembly GCF_004358025.1). Classification (GTDB taxonomy): domain Bacteria; phylum Pseudomonadota; class Alphaproteobacteria; order Rhizobiales; family Rhizobiaceae; genus Neorhizobium; species Neorhizobium deserti. Next base: position 209,019 of record NZ_SMTL01000004.1, read on the forward strand.
CGATCATCAAGGTCGGGTTCCGCAAGGGCGATGCCTGCTCCATCAACGGCATTGAGATGTCGCCAGCCACATTGCTTGCAGAGCTGAACAACTACGGCCGCGACAACGGCATCGGTCGTCTCGACCTCGTGGAGAACCGCTATGTCGGCATGAAGTCGCGCGGCGTTTATGAGACACCCGGCGGCACGATCCTGCTGGCGGCGCACCGGGCGATCGAGAGCATCACGCTCGATCGTGGCGCCGCGCATCTCAAGGACGACCTGATGCCGCGTTATGCGGAGCTGATCTACTACGGCTTCTGGTTCTCGCCGGAGCGAGAAATGCTGCAGGCGCTGATCGACAAGAGCCAGGAGCATGTCGAGGGCGAAGTGACGCTGAAGCTCTACAAGGGCAATGTCATGGTGATCGGCCGCGAAAGCGACAAGTCGCTTTATTCCGACAAGCTCGTCACCTTCGAGGACGACCAGGGCGCTTACGACCAGAAGGACGCGGCAGGCTTCATCAAGCTCAATGCGCTGCGCCTGCGCACGCTCGCCAAGCGCAATCTCTCGAAGTAATTGGCTTTCAATTACCGAAAGGCTCGCCTCCGAAAGGATGCGGGCCTTTTCTATGGGCGCCTGCTGACGAAGCGGTAGGTAAGATAACTGCCTATCGCAATATACTCCATGGCCGGAATGATGATGCCGATCGAGGTGAGCGGCGAGGCGAAAGCGGCTGCGATCAGGCCTCCGGCAAAGCCGCCGCCCATCTGGATGAAGCCCATCAGAGCAGAAGCGGAACCAGCCATCTTCGGAAAAGGCGCGAGGCCGGCGGTAACGATATGAGGCGTGATAAACGCGATCCCGAAGGTGGAGACACCGACCGGGACCATGATGGACAGGAAGGACGGCGGAAGTAGCAGAACCGAGAGAAGCATCATCGTGCCGCCAACGCCACTGCAGACGAGCCCTATCGCGACGGATGCCGGGCCGCCCAGCCGGGTTGAGATCAGGCGCAGAAGCACGGACCCGGTAAGGTAGGAGCCGGTCTGCATCAGCATTCCGAGGCCGAACTGCGTCGGCGTCATCCCAACCACGCCGATCATCACGAATGGCAGCATGGTGCCTTGCGCATAAAGGGCGCCGATGGCGCCCCCAAGAACCAGGGAGGGAAAGAGAAAACGGGGATCTGCCAGCAACATGGCATAGGTCGATAAGAGGGTAATCGGCCTGAGGCGGCTGCGGTCCGGTACAGCGGTTTCGCGGAGAAGAAGGATGCAGCTCGTCAGGATGACAAGGCCAAACAGGATCATCAGCAGGAAGATCGACTTCCATCCAAAGGCGGAAAGCGCAAGCCCGCCCATGCTGGGCCCAAGTGCCGGCCCGATGGCCAGTATGATGCCGATCATGTTCATGATCCGCGAGGCCTCGACGCCTGTAAACTGATCGCGCACCGCCGCTCGCGCAACCGTCATGCCGACGGAGGCACCGATCCCTTGGACGAGCCTGCCGGCGAGGATCCAGTCGATGGTCGGGGCAAGCGCTGCCATCAGCGACCCGACCAGGTAGATCAGCAGAAAGCCGATGCTGGCCGACCGCCGGCCAAAGGCGTCCGAGACAGGCCCCGCCACCAGCTGCGCAACCGCAAAGCCGCCGAAGTAAAGGGAAAGGCTCAGCTTCACAGCCGCCTCGGTGGTTCCAAAGGCGTGGACAAGTTCCGGCATCGCGGGCGTGTAAATCGCCATGGACACGGGGCCGATCGCCGTCAGGAGTGCACCGAGCAGTGTGGTGCGCCGCTCGCTCATTGGCGTTGGCTTTTGGACTTCAGTGTCAGCCCTCATCTGCAGCTGCCTGAGAAGCCACCGACCAATGGCAGGTTTGAAAAGGAAGATCGAGGGCCAGGCATGTCGTAGCGCCTATCCAGGATGCGCTCGCTCAGGTGAGCCCGCAGGGCGGTGGGCTTTTCGCAAAATATCATGAGGAGGGCTTACTCTCTTCCCGGGAGCATGGAAATCGCAAACAGGTTGCTGGGCGAATTCGATCAGTTCCCGGTTTGACTGGACGTATCCCGGTTTGCTACCCATCTAAGGCGAGTGCAAAATCCGATCAGGCTCTCCTTTAGGGATAGTACCGCACCCTCTCGAAAGGCATCCCCATGACGAATCTCTCGATCAATCCCGCGCTTGCGGAATGGAATGGCCATCAGGGGCTGCCACGGTTCGATCAGGTGAAGGACGAGGATTTTGCTTCGAGCTTCGACGCCGCATTGGCTGCCCACGAAGCGGAAATCGACGCGATCGCCAATAATCCGGAAGAAGCAACATTTGCGAATACTGTCGTGGCTTTCGAGACTGCTGGAGACGAGCTTTCACGGGTGTCGGCGCTCTTCTGGAACAAGGCCGGTGCGCATACGAACGACACCATCCAGGCTCTGGAGCGCGAGATTGCACCGAAGATGTCCCGGCACTATTCCAAGATCGGCATGAATGCCATGCTTTTTGCGCGCATCGATAGTCTCTGGGAGAAACGTAACGAGCTGGACCTGACCGTCGAGCAGGAGCGCGTGCTCGAACGTCACTGGAAGGGCTTCGTACGGGCGGGCGCCAAACTGGCCAAGGCGGAGCAGGAGCGTCTAGCCGATATCAACGAAAAACTTGCCGGACTGGGTGCCAGTTTCGGTCAGAACGTCCTGGCGGACGAAAAGGCCTGGTCGCTTAAGCTTTCTGATGAGGAGGATCTCGCCGGCCTTCCCGCCTTTCTGCTGGATGCCATGCAGTCGGCCGCCCGCGAGCACGGAGAGGAGGGCGGCTATCTCGTGACGCTGTCCCGTTCAATCATCGAACCTTTTCTGACTTTTTCCACCCGCCGCGAGCTTCGCGAGCAGGCTTTCAAGGCCTGGGCGGCGCGCGGCGCCAATGGCGGCGCGACCGACAATATTGCCATCGTGCGCGAAACGCTAGCGCTGAGAGCGGAGAAGGCCAAGCTGCTGGGGTATGATAATTTCGCCGCGCTGAAGCTCGACAATACGATGGCCAAGACGCCGGACAAGGTGAATTCGCTGCTGCGCCAGGTCTGGGACAAGGCGCGCAGCAAGGCGCTGGAGGAGCAAGCGAGCCTGGAAGGCCTGATTGCGGAAGAAGGCAAGAACCATCCGGTCATGCCTTGGGACTGGCGCCATTATGCCGAAAAGCTACGCCAACGGATGTTCGACTTCTCGGAGTCCGAACTCAAGCCCTATCTGCAGCTCGAGAAGATCATCGAAGCCTGTTTCGACGTCGCTGAGCGTCTCTTCGGGATCAGGGCCATCGAGGTTAAGGATGTACCCGCTTATCATCCTGATGTGCGTGTATTCGAAATCCGCGATTCCGAGGGTAACCTCAAGGCGCTTTTCCTGGGCGACTATTTCGCACGTTCCTCCAAGCGGTCCGGCGCCTGGATGAGTTCCTTCCAATCGCAACACAGGCTGCCGACGAAGAACGGTGGCGAAGGCGAACTGCCGATCATCTACAACGTCTGCAACTTTGCGAAGCCGGCGGCGGGCAAGCCCGCCCTTCTGTCGCTCGACGATGCCCGCACCCTCTTCCACGAATTCGGCCATGCCTTGCACGGGATGCTGTCCAACGTCACCTATCCGTCCGTTTCCGGAACCGGCGTCTCGCGCGATTTCGTGGAACTGCCTTCGCAACTCTACGAACATTGGCTGACCGTTCCGGAGATCCTGGAAAAATATGCGGTGCACTACCAGACGAGCGAGCCGATGCCGAAGGCGCTGCTTGAGAAGGTCCTAGCGGCGCGGACCTTCAATGCAGGTTTCGCCACGGTGGAGTTTACCTCGTCGGCTATTGTCGACATGGCTTTCCACACGCGTGGAGCGGTTGATGATCCGATGGCGGTGCAAAGCGAGGTTCTCAGTGAACTCGGCATGCCGACCTCCATCGTCATGCGCCACGCCACACCGCATTTCCAGCACGTCTTCTCAGGCGACGGATATTCGGCTGGATACTATTCCTACATGTGGTCGGAAGTGCTGGATGCGGATGCGTTTTCAGCCTTCGAAGAAACCGGCAATGCTTTCGATCCGGTCATGGCCCGCAAGCTCAAGAACAATATCTATTCCGTCGGCGGCTCGATCGATCCTGAAGAAACTTACAAGGCTTTTCGCGGCAAGCTGCCAGACCCTATGGCGATGCTGAAGAAGAAGGGGCTGGCGATGGTTGGGGAGCTATCCGGCAGCGACGCGTAGGGCAACCGGTCTGCGGCTGGTCATTCCCGTATTTGATAACCGAATTTGAAGGCTTTTAACGGTTGCGCCAGTTCGAGCGGCGCACCATTTGGAGGTTCGTTGGTACGCCCCCTTTCGCAAATGCGAAAAAACCGCTAAGAGGCCGCCAAGCGAATTCGGCGCCTCCCAGGCTTTGCGCCCAAACCTCAGAGATCATCTACTATGAAAATGCGAAATATCGCAATCATCGCACACGTCGACCATGGGAAAACCACTCTCGTTGACGAAATTCTGAAACAGTCCGGCTCGTTCCGCGAAAACCAGCGCACGGTTGAGCGCATGATGGATTCGAACGACCTCGAAAAAGAGCGCGGCATCACTATTCTTGCCAAGGCGACTTCTATCGAGTGGAAGGGCACCCGCATCAACATCGTCGATACTCCCGGCCACGCCGACTTCGGCGGCGAAGTCGAGCGCATCCTGTCGATGGTGGATGGCGCGATCGTTCTGGTCGACAGCTCGGAAGGTCCGATGCCGCAGACCAAGTTCGTCGTCGGCAAGGCGCTGAAGGTCGGCCTCCGTCCGATTGTCGCGATCAACAAGATCGACCGTCCGGACGGGCGCCATGAAGAAGTCATCAACGAAGTCTTCGATCTGTTCGCCAATCTCGATGCGACCGACGAGCAGCTCGACTTCCCGATCCTCTACGGCTCGGGTCGCGATGGCTGGATGAACGTCAATCCGGAAGGCCCGAAGGACCAGGGCCTTGCTCCGCTGCTGGACCTGGTGCTTAAGCATGTGCCGGAGCCAAGCGTCGGCGAGGAAGATGGCGCCTTCCGCATGATCGGCACGCTTCTCGAAGCCAACCCCTTCCTCGGCCGCGTTATCACCGGCCGTATCCATTCCGGCTCGATCAAGCCGAACCAGGCCGTCAAGGTTCTCAGCCAGGATGGCAAAGTGGTCGAAACCGGCCGCATCTCGAAGATCCTCGCTTTCCGCGGTATTGAGCGTCAGCCGATCGAAGAAGCTCATGCGGGCGATATCGTCGCCATTGCCGGCCTGTCCAAGGGCACTGTTGCCGACACGTTCTGCGATCCGTCCGTGACCGAAGCGCTGGAAGCCCAGCCGATCGATCCGCCTACCGTCACCATGTCCTTCCTTGTCAACGATTCACCCCTGGCTGGCACCGAAGGGGACAAGGTCACCTCGCGCGTCATCCGCGACCGCCTGTTCAAGGAAGCCGAAGGCAATGTGGCGCTGAAGATCGAGGAATCCGAAGGCAAGGATTCGTTCTTCGTTTCCGGCCGTGGCGAATTGCAGCTGGCCGTGCTGATCGAGACCATGCGCCGCGAAGGCTTCGAGCTTGCCGTTTCGCGTCCCCGTGTCGTGATGCACAAGGACGAAGACGGTAATGTTCTCGAGCCAATCGAAGAAGTCGTGATCGACGTGGACGAGGAGCATTCCGGCGTCGTCGTGCAGAAGATGTCCGAGCGCAAGGCCGAACTGGCCGAGCTTCGTCCGTCCGGCGGAAACCGCGTGCGTCTCAAGTTCTTCGCGCCGACTCGCGGCCTGATCGGCTATCAGTCGGAACTTCTGACCGACACCCGTGGCACCGCTATCATGAACCGCCTGTTCCACGATTATCAGCCTTACAAGGGCGAAATCGGCGGCCGCACCAATGGCGTTCTGCTGTCCAACCAGTCCGGCGAAGCCGTCGCCTACGCGATGTTCAACCTGGAAGACCGCGGCCCGATGATCATCGAGCCGGGTGAAAAGGTTTATGCTGGCATGATCATCGGCATCCATAGCCGCGACAACGATCTTGAGGTCAACGTGTTGAAGGGCAAGCAGCTCACCAACATCCGCTCAGCCGGCAAGGACGAAGCCGTGCGCCTGACCCCGCCGATCCGCATGACGCTCGACCGCGCGCTCTCCTGGATCCAGGACGACGAGCTGATGGAAGTGACGCCGAAGAATATCCGTCTTCGCAAGACCTATCTCGACGCTAATGACCGCAAGCGTTTCGGCAAGGCGAAGATGGCCTGATCTGGCCTTCACCGAAGCAATGAACCCTGGCAGAAATGTCGGGGTTTTTTCTGTGCGCTGCCTTGGCCCCGGCTTGTCGCGACAGTTAAAAACACGCTAACGTTCCATCATCGTCCACATGAAAAGTCTGTGGGCAATCCAGCGTTTTCGCTCCGGCGGAATGGCGGGTCGCCTGCTGCAGGACCTAAAGTAACGTTATGAAGACGTTGTCGATCGATGTCCGGCGGGCCGAACCGCAAGACGCCCGAGCCGTATCGGTGGCGCACCGCGAGGCCTGGTCCCATGCCTATGCCGGGCTTATACCACACAAGCCGCTGACGCAGATGCTGGAGCGTCGGGGTGAGGGCTGGTGGCGCAAGGCGACCCGCGGCCCGGCAACCCTCTTGGTTCTTGACATTGCCGGCGAGATTGCCGGATACGCAACCATCGGGCTGAACCGAGCAAAGGCTCTGCCTCATGACGGCGAAGTCTATGAAATCTATCTGCGTCCGCAATATCAGGGGATCGGCTTGGGCCGCCGCCTGTTCGGCGAGAGCCGTCGGCTCCTGAGGTCGCTCGGCTGCGACGGGCTGGTGGTATGGTGCCTTGAAGACAGCGAACATGCCACACGCTTTTTCCGCCGTCATGCCGGTCAGGACGTCGCCGAAGGCATGGAAGACTTCGATGGAACACAGTTGAAGAAGATCGGCTTCGTCTGGCCCTGACAAGCGGGCGCCACGCATTGTGCCAATTTGAAACCTCCAGCATCGGCCCGCGAGCTCTGCTGGATATTCACGGCAACGGCGTGTTGCCTTGAAGGATAAATCCCGCTATCGACGCGTGACCTCATTGAACCTCATCGGGGAAAAGAATGCGTATTGATGCAATTTCCACAGGCAAGAACCCGCCTGAAGACGTCAACGTCATCGTCGAAGTACCGGTCGGTGGTCAGCCGATCAAGTACGAGATGGACAAGGAAGCCGGGGCGCTTGTCGTCGATCGGTTCCTCTACACCCCGATGACCTATCCGGGAAACTACGGCTTCGTTCCCCATACGCTGTCTGAGGATGGCGACCCGATCGACGTGCTGATCTGCAATACCCGTCCGTTGGTGCCGGGCTGCGTCATCAATGTCCGCCCGATCGGCGTGATGATCATGGAAGACGACGGCGGCAAGGACGAGAAGATCATTGCCGTGCCGGTTCCCAAGCTGACCCAGCGCTACGACAAGATAAAGAACTACACCGATATGCCCGAAATTACCCTGAAGCAGATCGAGCACTTCTTCGAGCATTACAAGGATCTGGAGCCCGGCAAGTGGGTGAAGATCGGCGGATGGCAGAATGTCGACGTGGCCAAGACGCTGATTGTCGAAGCGATTGAGCGCTATAAGGCCGGCCAGTAGCTCTTCAGCTGCGGATCAGTGTCCTGACCTATCTTCCAGCCTTTCGGGTCCCCTGTGATCCGGAAGGCTTTTTAATGCGCTATCTGGCTTCATAGATATCGATCGACGATCCGCACTGGCTTTAGCCGACCTGCAGATCGCCGGTGATCGAAATGCTTGCCGCAGGTTCGGCTCACATTGTCAGGGAAAGCAGGAAGGGAGCAATGGGATTGGCCAGGATCATCTGGATGAAGTAGATGAGCAGGATGAGGATGATCGGCGAAATGTCGATGCCACCCAGATCGGGCATGATGCGGCGAATGGGCCGCAGCACGGGCTCCGTCACATTGTAAAGGAAACGGCCGATCGACTCTACGAAGGCGTTCCTGGAGTTGATGACGTTGAACGCGTAAAGCCATGAGAAAATGGCGCTGGCGATCAAGATGTAGACATATAGCGATAGCGCCATTTGAATAACCTGAATCACCGCAATGATTATGCCCGCCATCTAAAGTCTCCATTTCGTTGTTGACAGACATGTAGACATTGGCGAACTAACGGGCAAGTGCCACCTCAGCGGCTCATTCCGGCATGTTTAACGCCAGCATGTGCAGAGCAGGGGAAGGGTAGCGATCTCCGGCCATGCTGAAAGTGTCAACTCATGTCAGTTCCCTTGTCGGGTGATCGTTTCGCCGCTTTCAGGCACCAGTCCTATACCCGCTTCTTCCTCGCGCGCTTCTTTTCCGCTTTCGCTGTCCAGATCATCAGTGTTGCCGTCGGCTGGCAGATGTATGACGAGACGAGGAACCCACTTTACCTCGGGCTGATTGGGCTCTTCCAGTTTCTGCCGTCGCTACTGCTGATCCTCGTCACGGGAACGGTGGCGGACCGGTACAACAGGCGCATGATCGTTGCCGTGTGCATGGTCGTCGGAGGAGCCTGCTGCGCAGCGCTTCTGGCGCTGACGATAACCCACTCGTTCACGCCGGCGCTCGTCTTCGCCATCCTCGTCGTCTTCGGCATTGAGCGCGCCTTCATGGGGCCAGCCGTGCAGTCGCTCGGTCCCAACCTCGTTCCTGAAGAAGACCTGCCGAATGCGGTCGCCTGGAATTCCTCTTCGTGGCAGACAGCCTCGATCCTCGGGCCTGTGATCGGCGGCCTGCTTTATGGGGTCAGCGCCGTCTCTGCCTATTCGGTAGCGCTTTTCCTGCTCGTGCTTTCGGGCATACTGGTCTTCATGATCCCCAAGCCGGCCCAGCGCAATGCCGCCAACAAGGTGAGCTGGGAGCAGATCCTGGCCGGCTTCAAGTTTATTTCCCAGGAGAAGGTGGTGCTGGGGGCGATCTCGCTGGACCTGTTCGCGGTTCTGCTGGGAGGCGCCGTCGCGCTCATGCCGATCTTTGCCCGCGATATCCTCGAACTGGGTCCCTGGGGTCTGGGGCTGCTGCGCGCAGGACCCGGTATCGGCGCCATCGTCGTCGCCATCTGGCTGGCTTTCCATCCCATCCGCCATCATGCGGGACTGGCAATGTTCGTTGGAGTAGCCCTCTTCGGTATAGGGACCCTGATCTTCGGGCTGTCCACGACGCCTTGGATTTCGATCGCGGCGCTGATGCTGATGGGCGCATCGGACATGATCTCGGTCTATGTGCGCGAAACCTTGATTGCGCTATGGACACCCGACGAAGTGCGCGGCCGCGTCAATGCCGTCAACATGGTCTTCGTCGGCGCGTCAAACGAACTTGGCGAATTCCGCGCCGGCACGATGGCATCGATATTCGGAGCCGTTCCAGCGGTCGTCATCGGCGGGATCGGCACGCTCGGCGTGGCGATTATCTGGTCCTTGGGCTTTCCAAAGCTGCGCAAGATCGACAGCCTTGCGGCACCGGAGCGATAGGCCCGGACGGAGCTGGGCTCCCCGTTTCTTCCGGTCAGACTGCGTCTGGCCGACACTCGGTGACCCATCTTCTTGCAATCAGAACCGTTATTCCCGGTCCGAAGACGCGGCGCTTCGTTTGGCGCTGATCATCCTCACAGATGATCTCCCGTTGCGCGCGCGGCCGCCTGCTGGCGCTCCAGGACACGGTCGCGGGCAGATACGCCCAGAAGATCGGCAATCCGCCAGATCACGTGGTCTTCGATCTCGCTCCGCTGGCCATCGGCGTAGACGATATCCCACAGGATGCCGAGAAGTTCGACGCGATCGTCTTCATTGGTGAGATGCCGCCTAAGATCGGAGGTGAAGCGGTAATAGTCGACGGCCTCGCTGCCGGCCTGATGACCGATGTCGATCAGCGCCTTCAAATTGTCTTCGCTGAGAGCATAGCGCTCGCGCAACAGATCCCGAAACTTTTGCTGCTCCTTTGCCGATACGTTGCCGTCGGCTTCCATGACTTGGAAACAGAGGGCCACGAAGGCAACGCGGGGGTCGTCGGGCGCAAATTCCTGCGTATGGTGAGGGGCGGTCAAAGTGTGGAGGAAGGCCTGGATGCGGTCGAGCATGTCGTTGAGGCCTTCTCCATTTTAGAAGAGCCGGAGCCTCGTCGGAGGCTGTGCGGCGTTCGGATCTTTCACGCCCGGATCATCTGGTGCGCCGCCGAAAAAGGGAACCGGCTCATCTTCGTTTTTGGCCGCTTTTCCGCCCTCGTTCCTAAAATTCGCAGCCTCTGGTGGTTTTGCTGCAACAGCTAAATCGGTATGCGGTTGCCGCACGGGTTCAGCCGGCACCGGAACATGAGCGGTGATCGGATTTTTCGGTGCTACGGCGCTCGCCTCGTCAGTTGTCCGGGCGACCGGCGGGAGGCTTGCAATAGCCTCGTCCGCAACGAGCGAACCTTCCTCGACGGGACCCTGGATCTGATCGAACGGCGCCTTCCATTCAAAAGCGTCGAGCAGTCCGGTGATAGGCGAGACGGCCAGCCAATTTTCCGAAACAAAACCATCTGCTACCCAGGCCGGATCGCGGGGTGCCCGCAATGCCTGCGCCATCCAGTGGCGGACGCGGCCCTGGTCGCCCGTCTGAGCTTCTTCGATATCGGCGAGCAACAAGTAAGCTGCCTCGCGCGGTGCCATGCGCGCGGCGGCCTCGGCCTTTGCTCGTGCCTTCGCAAACTCCTGGGCATCGAGGGCCGCCTGCGCAACGGCCAGCAGCGATTCGACATTGTTGGGCCGCAGCGCTTCGAGCTTGTCGGCCCGCTTCAGGCGGTCGATGGTGCTGTCACCGCTACGTGCTCGGATATAGGTGCGGCCGATTTCCGGATGCGGCCCGAGTTTCCAGCTTGCTTCGAGGATCGAGGCCGCCTTGCGGACGTTGTCTTCACGCAGATAAGCCTTCGCCGCAATAATTGCTGCCGGCACCAGGTCCTTGGCAAGCTTCAAAGCCGCCGTGGCATTGTCGCGGGCGCCTTTCGGATCCCCTTCCAACTGATCACCGGCCTGGGCGGTGAGAAGCACGGCCTTCAGACGATCAGCCTGCGGCTTTTCCAGGACACCGGCGACGCGCTGCTGGTCGAGCAGGCGAATGGCGTCGTCCCAACGACCGGCCTGGCTGCGCGATTCCAGCGTCGCTTGAGCCGCCCAGGGAAGATAGGGCGCGTCTTCAACGGCTTTCTCGGCATATTGTCTTGCGGCTTCGTTGGCACCAAGCCGGCGCGCTTCCATGTAAAGGCCGCGCAGCCCCAATTCCTTGGTTTCCGGATCCTCGGCCATCTGCTCGAATTTTCGACGAGCATCGTCATACTTACCTTCGATCAGCGCGGTCTGGGCCTCCAGAAGATGGATAAGCGGTTCCTGATCGGCGCGGAGAAGGCCGCGGGTGCGCAGGCTCATCTTGTGGGCGAGCCGGGCATTGCCGGCGCCGGCTGCAATGAGGCCAGTGGACAGAGCCTGATAGCCACGGTCGCGCTTACGAGACCGGAAATAGCGACGCACGGAGTGGGGCGACGTCCAGATCACGCCGACGAGCCACCAGAAGATCATCACGACAGCAATCAGGGCCACAACCAGCGTTGCTGCCACCATAATGCTGGTTTCGATCAGGTGATCCTGCCAGGTGATCGAAATCAGCCCCGGTCGGTCCGCAAGCCAGGAAAAGCCCCAGCCAAGACCGAGAACGACGAGAAGGAAAATGAAAAGTCTGATCATTCGGTCTTCTATCCTCAGCCTTGCGTGCCGGCGACTGCGCGCGTGAGCGTGCTGCCCACGAGATTTTCTACCTGGATACGGGCGTCGAGCTTCTGCTTGAAGTCCTGTGACGCGTTTTTGGCGCTTTCGGGCAGGCTGTCCCATTGGCGCGCCGCTGCCGGCAGATCTCCGCTGCGAAGACCATCTTCCATACGTGCGACGACCGCTTCAGGCGTATCACCCTGAACATCGCCAACGCGGCGGACCTTCACGACGGACATGGCTGACGACATCAGCCGAGATGCAAGTCCCTGGTTCTCGTCAGGCTGAGCCAGTGCGTCCAACATGGCATCGGCAATGCGTGGAAAATCGGCCTGCAGCTGTGCCCGCGAGGGCACGCCAACCGAGCCGAACTTTTGAAGTTCGGCAACGGCCGGATCATCGCCAGCGACGCCCGCAAAAGTTTGAAGTTCGGTTTCGAAGCGTCCGCCACGATCGATGGCTGCTTTCAGTGCGGCTGCGGCAACTGCGCGGGCGACCTGCTGCTCGGGACCCTCGTCATTGATCTTGGCTTCTGCCTCCTGCAGGCGTCGCGCGAGGTCCGCATCATTGCCAGCTGTCGCTCGGGTGGCGGAGCTGACATCTTTGATCTGGCCCTCAAGGGCGGCCAGCCGCTGTGGCAGATCGCTCTGGCTCCTTTCCGAAAGTCCGGCTTCCAGCGCCTGGACCCGTTCAGCCAGGGATGAATCCGTCGGCACCGGACGGTTCTGAAGAGCCTGGACCTGTTCCTGAAGCCGGCTGATTTCCGGCGCGACTGCGGAGTTATCCGGTGCGGGAGCCGGGGAAGCCGCCGGCAGGTAGCCAGCATATTGCATGCTGCCCGCCAGCGTTAGAGCGACAAGGCCACCAACGATGCCGGCTGCGAAAAGGGCTGACGTCGAAGGGCCTTGGCGTTGGACCACGGCTGGCGCCGGTCGCGCGTCAGGTTCGTCGCTCCTGGGGCCGGAGCGGAAAGCCGGCTCCGGCAAAGGCTCATCCATTGCCGGTTCATCAGCCTTGAGGGGCTCATCGGCAACTGGCGGCTCATCGACGGCCAAGAGCTCATCGGCGGGCAAGGGCTCATCGGCAGACGGTGCCATAACCGGTTCATCGGTGATATCGTATTGGACTGGCGCAGGTTCGGCCGCCACTGCATCGTCAGTGGGTGCAGCAGATACCGGATCGTCACCGTCATTGCTGCGCACAGGCTCGGCAAGCGTATCTCCCGGCTCGACAGGAAGGTCGATCGTGATGGGCTCTTTTTCTGCCTTTGATCGGCGTGGCGGCTGTTCCGGTACCATCTCGACCTCTTCTCGCATGCAATGACGTGGAAACTAGGGGGTGGCCCCTCGGAAAGAAAGGGGCGCCCGGTATTTTGCAGGCGGCGCAAGGCTAAAGGAGGGCAAAAAGTCCCTCTTCGTCAGGGCGCTTGGCAATCTTGATTTTCAGGCGAAAATTCGGGGGCACAGCCTCCAGAACGCTTTCGCTGATGCCAAGGACGAGGAGCTCGTCTAGAGCACGTCTGAACGGCGCAGCCAGCTCAAAGAACAAATGGGCGTTTTGTCCCGAATAAAGCAGAACCGCATTGGGCCGCGCCTGGACGAAAGCGGTCTCCAAGGCACTCTGGTCATAGGCAATCGGCAGCATCCGGTAGACCTCCGCTACCGTCAGCGGGATGTTCCTGGCGCCCAGGCTCTCTTCGAAGGATGAAGATCGCGGACTGCCGGCAAGATACAAAAGCGGATCGGTGGACTGCGACGGAAAGCCCGCGATTAGTTCGGCCAATCCGGAGCCGGTTCCGCTGCCGGTATGGACATTGCTGAAACCCTGATTCTCGGCCGCCTCGGCAGTGGCTCTGCCCACGGCAAACATGGGTTCGCTCAGAAAGGGTGTGAGCCCAGATATTGCCCGAACCGCCTCGGCGCTGGTGATGGCAAGTGCCCTGTGGGGCCCTGCCAGCGCAGCTTCTGCCGCCTGCGGGTCATGCGCAGCTTTGGTCAGAGGAAGCATGATCGGCGCATGCCCGAGAGCCTCGAGCCGCGCCGCGGTGTGTCGGGCGCTGTGTTCAGGGCGGGTAACAAGCACCCGCATGGCTTTACGACCAGCCTTCGAAGAAGCTGGTTCCTGCAACGGCCCGAACCGCATCGCCGGCCTGATGGCCCAAGGCACGCGCTTCCGCCCGGCGACCTTCAACCTCGATCGCATGCTCCTGTCGCCCGTCAGGCGTCAGGATAAGCCCGAAAAACTTCAGGTGATCGCCGTCGCACACCGCATAGCCGCCGATCGGCGTCCGACAGGATCCGTCGAGCGCTTCCAGAAAGGCACGTTCGCAGGATACCGCGTCGAAAGTCGGCGGGTCGTTGACAGGTTCCAAAAGGGCATCGATGCGCCGATCACCGATGCGGCTTTCAATGCAAATGGCCCCTTGCGCCGGGGCGGGCGGGAAATCTGCGGGATCGAGCAGTTCCGTGATAACCTCTTCGCGGGAAAGGCGCTTCAGGCCGGCATAGGCCAGCAGGGTTGCGTCGGCATGCCCCTCATTCAGCTTGCGCAGCCGCGTGCCGACGGAGCCCCGCAGGATCTCCACCTTTATATCCGGGCGAATGCGGCGGATCAGCGCCTGTCTCCTGAGAGAGGCAGTCCCGACGGTAGCGCCATCCGGCAGAGCCATAAGGGTCGGAGCCGTACGTCCGATCACGGCATCGCGAAAATCTTCGCGGGGCAGATAAGCGGAAATATAAAGGCCTTCCGGAAGCTTGGTCGGCATGTCCTTGGAGGAATGCACGGCAAAGTCCAGCTGGCCGTCCGAAAGCTGCTCCTCCAGCTCCAGCGTGAACATCCCCTTGCCGCCGATCTCGCTGAGCGCTCGGTCGGTGACGCGATCACCGGTGGTGGACAGGATGACGACCTCGAACATTTCCTCGGGCAGGTTGTGGGCCGCCATCAGCCTCGCACGCGTTTCTGCAGCCTGGGCCAGCGCCAGTGGACTGCCGCGCGTGCCGATCCGGAAAGGTTTTGTTTGCATCCGTGTCATTCCATTGTTACCGGAGGCTTCGTAGACCGGTTTATCCAGCATCGCAATTATCGATAGGCCCATGGCGACCTTTCTTCGCATCCTCGGCATTGAAACAAGCTGCGACGAAACTGCGGCGTCAGTCGTGGCGCGCCACGAAGACGGACGCGGCGAGGTCCTGTCGGATGTCGTCTTCTCGCAGCTGGACGAGCATAGCCTTTATGGCGGCGTAGTGCCCGAAATCGCCGCTCGTGCGCATGTCGAAGCGCTTGATGGTCTGATCGAGGAGGCGCTCCATCGCGCCGGCGTTTCGCTCGACGACGTGGATGCGGTTGCCGCAACTGCCGGACCTGGCCTGATCGGCGGCTTGATCGTCGGGCTGATGACGGCCAAGGCGATCGCCCGGGCAGCAGGAAAGCCGTTATTAGCCATCAATCATCTGGAAGGCCATGCCTTGACGGCGCGGCTGACCGATGGCTTGTCCTTTCCTTATCTGATGCTGCTCGTTTCCGGCGGCCATACGCAGCTGGTGCTGGTGCGTGGCGTCGGGGAGTACGAGCGCTGGGGCACGACGATCGACGATGCGCTGGGCGAAGCCTTCGACAAGACGGCGAAGCTGCTTGGCCTGCCTTATCCCGGTGGCCCAGCTGTCGAGAAGGCGGCACAGACGGGTGATCCAGACCGTTTTTTATTTCCGCGCCCGCTGGTGGGGGAAGCGCGGCTGGACTTTTCCTTTTCCGGTCTGAAGACGGCGGTTCGGCAGGCAGCAACCGACATCGCGCCGCTGAGCGATCAGGATGTCGCCGATATCTGCGCCTCCTTTCAGAAAGCGATCTCGCGCACCTTGAGGGACCGCGTCGGGCGCGGTCTGACGCGCTTTCAGCAGGAATTTGCTCATCTCGATGTGGATCGGGCGCTGGTCGTGGCGGGAGGCGTTGCTGCCAACCAGGAGATCCGACGGACGCTGCAGGCGCTGTGCATCGAGAATGGCTTCCGCTTCATTGCACCTCCGCTTCGGTTGTGCACCGACAATGCCGCCATGATCGCCTGGGCAGGCCTTGAACGACTGGCGGAGGACCTGCCCACCGACGGGTTGGATGTGTCGCCGCGTTCCCGTTGGCCGCTGGATGCCCATGCCCAAACCTTGCTTGGTTCCGGGCGGCGGGGTGCCAAGGCATGAGCGAGCAGATCGCCGTGGTCGGCGCCGGCGCTTTCGGCACCGCACTTGCCGCAGTGATGGCGCTTGAAGGTCGCCATCCCGTCACCCTCATCGGTCGCAATCCGCTTCTGATGAGCGATCTGCGCGCAGACAGGGTCCACAACACCGCGCTTCCCGGCATTGTCCTGCCGGATGGTCTGCAATTTTCGGCCGAGCCGGATGCCCTGCGGGAAGCAAGCATCGTGTTGTTTGCGATGCCTTCACAGGCGCAGGTGGATGCAGGCCGACATTACGGCCCTTATCTCAGCGAGCAAGCCACCGTCGTCACCTGCGCCAAGGGAATAGACAGATTCTCCGGCCGCCTGCTGACCGAGGTCCTGGAAGCCGAACTTTCGCTCCATGCCGTGGCCGCTCTTTCCGGTCCAGGCTTCGCTGCGGATATCGCCCACGGTCTTCCGACCGCCATGGCGATCGCGGCTGCAGATCAGCCCCTTGCCGAGCGGCTTGCCAATGCGCTGTCGGGTCGCAGCTTCCGGCTCTACGCTTCCACCGACCGGTTGGGCGTGCAGCTCGGCGGGGCGCTCAAGAACGTGCTGGCCATCGCCTGCGGCATTGTCGAGGGAGCCGGCTTGGGAGAATCGGCGCGGGCTGCCTTGATCTCGCGTGGGCTTGCGGAAATGTCGCGGCTGATCGAGGCCATGGGCGGCAATGCCGATACGGTCCGCGGACTGTCCGGCCTCGGCGATCTCGTTCTGACCGGCACCAGCCACCAGTCGCGCAACCTGCGCTTCGGTATCGCGCTCGGAAAAGGCGGGCCAGCCCGTTCGGCTGGCGGACCATTGGTAGAGGGTGCGTTTGCGGCATCCGTCGCGGCGAAGCTAGGGGCGCAGCATGGGGTGGACCTGCCGGTCACCGAAGCGGTTGCCGATATCATCGACGGTCGGCTCGACGTCCGCTCCGCCATGGAGCGGCTGATGACGCGTCCGATCACCACCGAATAAGTTCATCCAAGGAGAGATTTCATGCTGTTTGCCTTTCTATGCACAGACAAGCCCGGCCATTTGAACCTCCGGATGGAGACCCGTCCAACGCATTTGGAGCATCTCAACAAGCTGAACGAGGCCGGCAGTTTGAAGTTCGCAGGCCCGTTCCTGGATGATGACGGCAAGCCGAATGGCAGCCTTGTCGTCGTCGATGCACAAGACATGGCCGCAGCGCGCGCACTGGCCGAGGCTGATCCCTACTATCTCGCCGGCCTCTTCGAGAAGGTCGAGGTCAAGGCCTGGAACTGGACCATCAACAAGCCGGCGGAGTGAAGCGATCCATGGCCTATTGGCTTTACAAGTCCGAGCCCTCGGCCTGGTCCTGGGAGCAGCAGAAGGCTGCCAGGACCAAGGGCACTGAGTGGACCGGAGTGCGCAATTATCTGGCACGCAACAACATGCGGGCCATGAAAATCGGCGACAAGGGGTTCTTCTATCACTCTAACGACGGTCTGGAGATCGTCGGGATTGTCGAAGTCTGCGCCTTGTCGCATCCGGACTCGAGCGCCAAGGGCGATCCCAAATGGGATTGCGTCGACATTCGCGCCGTCATGGACATGCCGACGCCGGTGACGCTGAAGGACATCAAGGCCAATCCGAAGTTCGAGAAGATGTCGCTGGTAACGTCCATGCGGCTTTCCGTGCAGCCGGTAACGGATGAGGAATATCTGGAAATCTGCAGGCTCGGAGGTCTCGACAGCCCGCCGCGTTCGCCTGGCTGAGCCGATCTTGAAGACCAATCCCGAAACCTTCATCCTTGAAAACACAGAGCTGATCGCGCCGCCGCATGTGCCGGAAATTCGGCTGCATCTGGCGAGCGAAGCCCACGCTCTGTGGCATAAGACGGAGGAGGAGCTGGAGGAGATCGGCCTGCCGCCACCTTTCTGGGCCTTTGCCTGGGCCGGTGGCCAGGGGCTCGCCCGCTATGTCCTGGATCATCCGGAAGTGGTGTCGGGCAAGCGTGTTCTGGATTTTGCCAGCGGCTCAGGATTGGTCGCGATTGCGGCTAGGCTCGCTGGGGCAACGGAGGTTCTGGCCGCCGATATCGATCCCTGGGCCAGCACTGCAGTGGCCCTCAATGCCAACGATAATCAGGTCGATATCGGGTTTACCGGCAATAACCTGATCGGTCAGCCTGTCGATGCGGATGTCGTGCTCGCGGGGGATGTTTTCTATGATCGCGATTTTGCCGAGGCACTGGTTCCGTGGTTTTCGGAACTGGCCACTGCCGGAAAGCTGGTCCTGGTCGGCGATCCCGGCCGCAGCTATTGTCCAAAGGACAGGCTCGATCAGGTTGCCGTCTACCAGGTGCCGGTGACGCGGGCATTGGAGGATGGCGAAATCAAGAAGACCACGGTGTGGCGCTTCGTTTAACGGCCGCCTCGAATGACGCAGACGCCGTGCTCATAAGAGCATCCATTGCTTGGCGGATATTGATCTTCATCCAGACGGTTGTCGACATGGATGATCTTGGCGCGCGGCGCCAGCCGAACGAGATTTTCCTGATAAAGATCCCAATATGCCTGGTCACGCAGGAAATAGGTTCCGCTGGCGTATGGAGAGAAAGCCTCACCGTTGGTGCGGTCATAGGCCCGGACCTGACGGGTTCGCGTAAATGAGCTCCCAGCCAAATGGTCCATCCGTCTGATCCTCGGAGGGCGGTTCCGATGCCGGTCGCCGTGCCGATCCCACCGATTGTTCTCCACAAAATGACGGCGGTGCCGGTTAGACAGGAGGTTGCCGCCATGGGTGCCGATAACCGTTTGGGGGCGATGGTGGTTGTGATGCGGGCGTTCGCCGGCTACGGCGCCGGAAGCGAAGATCAGGCAGCCGAGAGCAAGAAGAACAGGCTTGATGCGATTCGCGATCATGGCGGACTCCGGAGACAACAGGTTAACGAAAGGTTAACATCATTTGGTGCCGTCCAGCTCCACGGCAACGAATTCTTTGCGATTTATGGTTAATAAGACTGATCTACCTGAGACGAAGCAGCGGTTGGAAGACACAATCGATTAAATTTCGAAAGGCCTTTAATAGTTCTTGTCGTCCGACATCCGTAAGATTAAACCAGCCCGATGATGCAATGCACATATCTTCCGCACCGTGCATTGCCAGGCTTTTGCCTTTGACACTGCATACGACGCCGCGAGGTTATGATGGCGAATGTGACGAACAACCGGCCCCTGTCGCCGCATCTACAAATCTACAAATTCATTCCAACGATGGCCATGTCGATCGTCCACCGGATCACCGGCGGAGCGCTCTACGTCGGAACCCTCCTTGTTGCCGCCTGGCTTATTGCCGCGGCATCGGGGGAAGAGCATTTCAACCGCGTCAACTGGCTGTTCGGATCGATCGTCGGAAAGCTGGTGTTGTTCGGCTATACCTGGGCCATCATCCACCATCTTTTCGGCGGCCTGCGGCACATCATGTGGGATCTGGGATACGGCTTCGAGAAGGAACTCTCGACCAAGCTGGCAAAGGCCAATCTCGTGCTATCCATCGCCCTGACCATCATTGTTTGGGCGATCGTGCTGGTCATTCGCTGAGGAGATAGAACATGGACATGCGTACTCCCCTCGGCAAGGTTCGCGGACTCGGCTCGGCCAAGAGCGGCACTGAGCATTTCTGGCGCGTTCGCACCACATCGGTGGCGCTCGTGCCTTTGATGCTGTTCTACATCGTCTTTCTGGTGCTTTACGCCGGCAGGCCCTATGCGGATGTGGTGTCGGCGCTCGCCAATCCCTTCGTCGCGACCATCAATGCGCTGACGATCATCGCTTCCGTCATCCACATGCGTCTGGGCATGGAAGAGATCATCCAGGACTATATCCACTCAGAAATCATGAAGATCGTCCTGATGATCCTCAACGCTTCCTTTTCCATCGCGATCGGTGGCCTCTGTCTTGTCGCCGCTCTGAAAATCGCTTTCGCAGGATAATCCCGTTATGGCATCCGTCACACCCATTGCCCAGACCGGCAAGGCCTACACTTATGTCGACCATTCCTATGACGTGATCGTCGTCGGCGCCGGCGGCGCTGGCCTGCGCGCCACGCTGGGCATGGCCGAACAAGGCTTTAAGACTGCCTGCATCACCAAGGTTTTCCCGACGCGCTCCCATACGGTTGCCGCCCAGGGCGGCATCGCAGCCTCGCTGCAGAACATGACGCCGGATAGCTGGCAGTGGCATCTCTACGACACGGTCAAGGGCTCTGACTGGCTCGGCGATGTCGACGCCATGCAGTACATGGTCATGGAAGCGCCCAAGGCCGTCTATGAACTCGAACATTACGGCGTGCCGTTCTCGCGGAATGAGGAAGGCAAGATCTACCAGCGGCCGTTTGGCGGCCACATGCAGAATTTCGGTGCCGGCCCACCGGTGCAGCGCACCTGCGCCGCGGCAGACCGAACCGGCCATGCCATCCTGCACACGCTCTACGGTCAGTCGCTCAAGAACAACGCGGAATTCTTCATTGAGTATTTCGCGCTCGACCTGATCATGTCGGATGACGGCCGCTGCACCGGCGTCGTTGCCTGGAACCTCGACGACGGCACGATCCATCGCTTCTCCGCCAAGATGGTGGTGCTGGCGACCGGCGGCTATGGCCGTGCTTATTTTTCGGCGACCTCGGCCCATACCTGCACCGGTGATGGTGGCGGTATGGTGGCTCGCGCCGGTCTTCCCTTGCAGGACATGGAATTCGTGCAGTTCCATCCGACGGGCATCTACGGTTCGGGCTGTCTGATTACCGAAGGCGCGCGTGGCGAAGGCGGCTACCTCGTCAACTCCGAGGGCGAGCGCTTCATGGAGCGTTATGCGCCCTCGGCCAAGGACCTCGCTTCGCGCGACGTCGTGTCGCGCTGCATGACGCTGGAAATCCGCGAAGGTCGCGGCGTCGGCAAGAACAAGGACCACATCTTCCTGCACCTCGACCATCTCGATCCGGCCGTTCTGCACGAGCGCCTGCCGGGCATTTCCGAGAGCGCCAAGATCTTCGCCGGCGTCGACGTGACCCGCGAGCCCATCCCGGTGCTGCCGACCGTGCATTATAACATGGGTGGCATTCCGACCAATTTCTGGGGCGAAGTGCTGAATGCTGATTCAAGCAATCCGGAACGTCTGCTGCCGGGCCTTATGGCTGTCGGCGAAGCAGGCTGCGCCTCCGTGCATGGCGCCAACCGGCTCGGCTCCAACTCGCTGATCGACCTTGTCGTCTTCGGACGTGCTGCCGCCATGCGGGCAGGGGAAGTGATCAACAGGGCAGAGCCTATCCCGGCCCTTAATATTGCAGCCTGCGACCGGATCATGGATCGCTTCGACGGCCTGCGGCACGCGAGCGGGGCAACCCCAACGGCCGTGCTGCGCGACAAGATGCAGCGCACCATGCAGGAGGACGCCGCCGTCTTCCGCACCCAGGAATCGCTGGAATCCGGCTGTCGCCGCATTTCCGAGGTCTGGAGCGAGTTGAAGGATATCAAGGTTACGGACCGCTCGATGATCTGGAATTCGGATCTGGTCGAGACGCTGGAATTGCACAATCTGATGGCGAACGCCATCACCACCGTTTATGGCGCCGAAGCCCGCAAGGAAAGCCGCGGCTCCCACGCTCGCGAAGATTATACGTCCGGACCTTTTGCGGGCCGCGACGACGAGAACTGGCGCAAGCATACGCTGGCCTGGGTGAACGCGGCGGGCGACGTCAAGCTGGACTACCGCCCTGTTCACACCGAGCTCATTGCCGAAGGCATCGATCCGCAAAAGATCGAGCCCAAGGCACGCGTCTATTGATCTGAGGGAACTGAACCATGGTTGAACTCGCTCTCCCCAAGAACTCTCAGATGACCGAAGGCAAGGTCTGGCCGAAGCCGGCCGGAGCTCAGAATGTTCGGGAGTTCCGGATTTATCGCTGGAGCCCGGATGACGGCCAGAACCCGCGGATCGATACCTTCTATATCGATATCGACGACTGCGGCCCAATGGTGCTCGACGGTCTTCTCTACATCAAGAACAATATCGATCCGACGCTGACGCTTCGCCGCTCCTGCCGTGAAGGCATCTGCGGATCCTGCGCCATGAATATCGATGGGTCCAACACGCTCGCCTGCACCAAGGGCATGGATGATGTGAAGGGGACGGTGAAAGTTTACCCCCTGCCGCATCTGCCGGTGGTCAAGGATCTCGTGCCCGATCTCACAAATTTCTATGCTCAGCACCGCTCCATCGAGCCCTGGCTGAAAACGGTGTCGCCGCCGCCGGCGAAGGAGTGGAAGCAGAGCCATGACGATCGTCAGAAGCTCGACGGTCTCTACGAATGCATTCTGTGTGCCTGCTGCTCGACCTCCTGTCCGAGCTATTGGTGGAACGGCGACCGTTATCTCGGTCCAGCTGTTCTCCTGCAGGCTTATCGCTGGCTCATCGATTCCAGAGATGAAGCCAAGGGCGAGCGCCTCGACAATCTCGAGGATCCGTTCCGTCTTTACCGCTGCCACACGATCATGAACTGCGCGCAGACCTGTCCGAAGGGCCTCAACCCGGCCAAGGCGATTGCGGAGATCAAGAAGATGATGATCGAGCGCCGCGTTTAGGCGCTTGATCCTCGCGTTGCGGGTATCGCGTCCGGAACGCGCCTTCTTCGCGAGCACGAATTGTTCCACCACGACTTGATTAACCGCA
Source organism: Rhizobium deserti (assembly GCF_004358025.1). Classification (GTDB taxonomy): domain Bacteria; phylum Pseudomonadota; class Alphaproteobacteria; order Rhizobiales; family Rhizobiaceae; genus Neorhizobium; species Neorhizobium deserti. Next base: position 231,679 of record NZ_SMTL01000004.1, read on the forward strand.
TTGCTTTACGATAATTCGGTCCCAATTCAGTGGCACGTGTGGCTGACAAAGACTGAAAGCAGGAGTTGGATGATGCAGTTCAGATGTTTGGCGACAGGCTTGGTACTTGCTATGGCACTCGCCGGCTGCCAGCGCACCTCTTCCAGCCCTTATAGCGACCTGCCATCCCAGCCTGCTCCGCTCCAGGCGCAACCGGTTCCTTCCGTCCAAGGCAGCCAATTGCCGCCGCCCGGCGCCGCCGGGCAGTCGCAATATCCGACAGCACCGCAGGGTAGCCAAAACATGGCGGCACTCGATCCCAATGCCGCGGCTCCCGGAAGCGCCTTGGACATCAAGAAGGAAACCATGGTCGGCAATTGGCGTGTTTCCAATGGCGGCTCGTCCTGCGACATGTTTTTGACGCTGACCAATCTCGGCGGCGGCTCGCGCGGCGGTACCCGCGGATGTGCCGGCGAACTCACCACGATGGGTTCCTGGGATGTGTCCGGCAAGACGGTGCAGTTCAAGAACCGCGCCGGCGACGTCATCGGCCGCGTCTACAAGAGCGCCGACAACCGCTACGACGGAACATTGAATTCCGGAACCCCGGTCAGCCTCAGCCGCTAAAGCCTAGCGGCGGAGGGCGTCCGGTTGGAACCCATTCCCAAATATACGTCAAGCGTCGGTGAGGAGCTCAGGGCTCTGGCTGGATCGGGTGTGCTGACGCCGGATCCAGCCCAGATGCAGGTCGCTGCCAAGCTTGATCATGTCCTGACATGCCTGCGTGACACGAAGCCTGCGAAAAAGGCCAGCGCCCTCGGCTGGCTGTTCGCCAGGGGCGGCGGGCGGCCACGCGAAATCCGCGGCCTTTATGTGCATGGCAGCGTCGGTCGCGGCAAGACGATGCTCATGGACATGTTCTTCAAGAAGGCGTCGGTTGCCAAAAAGCGTCGTGCGCATTTTCATGAGTTCATGGCGGACGTTCATAACCGCATTCACGAGCACCGGCAAAAGCTGAGAAACGGTGAAACGAAGCAGGCCGATCCCGTTCCTCCCGTCGCCGCTGCGCTCTATGCGGACGCGGAGCTTCTATGCTTCGACGAGTTCTCGGTCACCGACATCACGGATGCGATGATCCTGGCGCGGCTGTTCACGGCCCTTTTCGATCTTGGATGCGTGCTCGTCGCCACTTCCAATGTCGCGCCTGAAAATCTTTATAAAGACGGGCTGAACAGAGGCCTGTTTACGCCATTCATCGCGCTTCTCAACAAGCACGTGGATGTCGTGACGCTTGATTCTCCGCTGGACTACCGCATGCAGAAGCTGGCGAGCCTGCCCGTTTACGTGACGCCGCTCGACGCGCGTGCCGATGCGGCGATGGAAGCAGCCTGGCATCAGATCATCGACGGCCAGAAGGTGGCGCCGACCGACATTCCGATGAAGGGCCGCAGTATTCATGTTCCGTTTGCGGCAGGACGCGCGGCCCGGTTTACCTTCGCAGATCTTTGCGAGAAACCGCTCGGCGCCTCCGACTACCTCAAGATCGCAGCTCAGTTCGACGCTGTGTTCATCGAGCATATTCCGCAACTCGGGCCGGAGAAGCGTAACGAGGCAAAGAGGTTCATCAACCTGGTCGATGCTCTCTACGATCATCACGTACGCGTGTTTGCCTCTGCTGCCAGCCCTCCGGAGGACATTCTTCTGGAAAGAAAAGGAACCGAAGGCTTCGAATTCGATAGAACGATCTCTCGCCTTTTCGAGATGCGCAGCCCGGATTATCTGAAGGCGCATCAGCAGCAAAGACATGTAACATGACGTCCCGATGACGCATGTCTTACGTTTACGTAAGATATTTGACATCTAACCGATTGAAAAATAAGCTGCGAAAATAACCGATTGCCAATCCGGGTATAGAAGCGTATGCGATCTACCACATTGGCGGGCCTGCCGTAGCCCCCGTGGATCGGATCTCGAAAGGAAGCTTTTCGATGGCGCGCAAGAAGATTGCACTTATTGGTTCTGGCATGATCGGTGGCACGCTGGCACATCTCGCCAGCCTTAAGGAACTGGGCGATATCGTCCTCTTCGACATCGCTGACGGCATTCCACAGGGCAAGGGCCTTGACATTGCCCAGTCCGGCCCGGTCGAAGGCTTCAATGCCAAGCTGTCCGGCGCCAGCGATTATGCCGCCATCGAAGGCGCTGACGTCTGCATCGTCACAGCGGGTGTCGCCCGTAAGCCGGGCATGAGCCGCGACGATCTGCTCGGCATCAACCTCAAAGTCATGGAACAGGTCGGTGCCGGCATCAAGAAATATGCCCCGAACGCCTTCGTGATCTGCATCACGAACCCGCTCGACGCCATGGTCTGGGCTCTGCAGAAGTTCTCCGGCCTGCCGAAGAACATGGTCGTAGGCATGGCCGGCGTGCTCGACTCGGCGCGTTTCCGCCTCTTCCTTTCAGAGGAGTTCAACGTTTCTGTTCAGGACGTTACCGCCTTCGTGCTCGGCGGTCATGGCGATACGATGGTGCCGCTCGCCCGCTATTCGACCGTCGGCGGCGTTCCGCTGACCGACCTCGTCAAGATGGGCTGGGTCACCAAGGAACGGCTCGAAGAAATCATCCAGCGCACCCGTGACGGTGGCGCGGAAATCGTCGGCCTCTTGAAGACTGGTTCGGCCTATTACGCGCCGGCTGCGTCGGCGATCGAAATGGCTGAATCCTACCTCAAGGACAAGAAGCGCGTTCTTCCGGCCGCCGCCTACCTTTCGGGACAGTACGGCGTCAAGGACATGTATGTCGGCGTCCCGACGATCATCGGCGCCGGCGGCGTCGAGCGCATCATCGAAGTCGAATTCAACAAGGACGAAGAGGCCGCCTTCCAGAAGTCCGTCGGCGCGGTTGCCGGCCTCTGCGAAGCCTGCGTCAATATCGCGCCTGCTCTCAAGTAATCCAGACAGGATAGACCTCATGAACATTCACGAATATCAGGCCAAGGCTCTGCTGAAGGGCTATGGCGCGCCGGTCGCCGAAGGTGTGGCTATCTTGAAGGTGGAAGAAGCCGAAGCTGCTGCGAAGTCGCTTCCCGGCCCGCTTTACGTGGTCAAGAGCCAGATCCATGCCGGTGGCCGCGGCAAGGGCAAGTTCAAGGAACTAGGTCCTGACGCCAAGGGTGGCGTTCGCTTGGCAAAATCGATCGAGGAAGTCGTGGCGCATGCCAAGGATATGCTCGGAAATACGTTGGTAACGGCCCAGACCGGCGAAGCTGGTAAGCAGGTCAACCGCCTCTATATCGAAGACGGCGCTGACATCGATCGCGAGCTTTATTGCTCGATCCTGGTCGATCGCTCGGTTGGCCAAGTCGCTTTTGTGGTTTCGACCGAAGGCGGCATGGACATCGAAGCCGTTGCCCATGACACGCCGGAAAAGATCCACACAATCGCCATCGATCCGGAAGCCGGCGTCACGGCTGACGACGTGGCCAAGATCTCACAGGCTCTCCAACTCTCCGGCGCTGCCGCCGAAGATGCCAAGACGCTCTTCCCGGCGCTCTATAAGGCGTTCGGCGAAAAGGACATGGCTCTCCTTGAAGTCAATCCGCTGATCGTCATGAAGGACGGCCATCTGCGCGTTCTCGACGCCAAGATGTCCTTCGACGGCAATGCGATCTTCCGTCACGACGATGTCAAGGCGCTACGCGACGAAACCGAAGAAGACGCCAAGGAAATCGAAGCCTCCAAGTGGGACCTTGCTTACGTGGCGCTCGACGGTAATATCGGCTGCATGGTCAATGGTGCCGGCCTTGCCATGGCGACCATGGACATCATCAAGCTGTACGGCAAGGAGCCTGCAAACTTCTGCGACGTCGGCGGTGGCGCCGGCAAGGAGAAGGTCGCGGCAGCCTTCAAGATCATCACGGCCGACCCGAAGGTCGAGGGCATCCTCGTCAACATCTTCGGCGGCATCATGAAATGCGACGTCATCGCCGAGGGCGTTGTCGCTGCCGTTCAGGAAGTTGGTCTCAAGGTTCCGCTCGTCGTGCGCCTCGAAGGCACCAATGTCGAGCTTGGCAAGAAGATCCTCAACGAGTCTGGTCTTGCGATCACGGCCGCCGACGACTTGGACGATGCTGCCAAGAAGATCGTCGCTGCGATCAACGCCTAACTTAAGGACCGGAAACAATGTCTATTCTCGTCAATAAAGACACCAAGGTTCTGGTTCAGGGCCTGACCGGCAAGACCGGCACCTTCCATACCGAGCAGGCGCTCGCCTATTACGGCACGCAGATGGTCGGCGGCATCCACCCGAAGAAGGGTGGCGAAACCTGGACCGGCTCTAAGGGCGAAAGCCTGCCGATCTTCGCGACCGTTGCGGAAGCCAAGGAAAAGACCGGCGCCGACGCGTCCGTGATCTATGTTCCGCCGGCTGGTGCAGCGGATGCGATCATCGAAGCAATTGATGCCGAGATCCCGTTCATCACCTGCATCACCGAAGGCATTCCGGTCATGGACATGGTTCGCGTCAAGGCTCGGCTGGACCGTTCCTCGTCGCGCCTGCTCGGCCCGAACTGCCCGGGCGTGCTGACGCCGGAAGAATGCAAGATCGGCATCATGCCTGGCTCGATCTTCCGCAAGGGTTCGGTCGGCATCGTATCGCGCTCCGGCACGCTGACCTATGAGGCTGTGTTCCAGACCTCGAACGAAGGCCTTGGCCAGACCACGGCCGTCGGCATCGGCGGCGACCCGGTCAAGGGCACCGAGTTTATCGACATCCTGGAGATGTTCCTCGCCGACGAAGCCACGCAGTCGATCATCATGATCGGCGAAATCGGCGGTTCGGCTGAAGAAGACGCGGCACAGTTCCTGATCGACGAAGCCAAAAAGGGCCGCAAGAAGCCGATGGCTGGCTTCATCGCCGGCCGTACCGCTCCAAAGGGCCGCACCATGGGTCATGCCGGCGCTGTCGTTTCCGGCGGCAAGGGTGATGCGGACTCGAAGATCTCGGCCATGGAAGCGGCCGGCATTAAGGTCTCGCCTTCGCCGGCACGCTTGGGCAAGACGCTGGTTGAAGTCCTCAAGGGCTGACGCCACATAATGGACACTCGCCGTCGATAGATAGGCGGCGATTGATCCAAGAAGCTGAGAATGGGCGGAGCGGCGAGAGTCCCGCCTGTTCTGGTTGGGCGCCAGGGCAAGCCGCCATGCGCGGATGACCGGTACGACGACAAGACAGAGAATGCGAATACCGGAGAATATTTTCCGGTTCGATTACGTCAGGAGGCGGGCGCGGCGCCCGCGATAGATCATGGCACGGCAAGAAGCCAACGAGCAGTTCCTCATCACCTCTTTCCTCGACGGTGCGAACGCCGCTTATATCGAGCAGCTCTATGCTCGTTACGAGACCGATCCGGCTTCGCTTTCGCCGGAATGGCAGTCCTTCTTCAAGGCGCTTGCGGATAATCCGGAAGACGTGAAGAAGGCGGCGCAGGGCGCTTCCTGGAAGCGCAAGAACTGGCCGATTACTCCGTCCGGAGAACTTGTGTCGGCGCTCGACAGCAACTGGCCGATCGTCGAGAAGGCGATCGAGACAAAAGTCAAGGCGAAGGCGGAAGCTGCAGCCGTTGCGACAGGTAAGCCGGTGAGCGACGTGGACGTGCATCAGGCAACCCGCGACAGCGTCCGTGCTATCATGATGATCCGCGCCTACCGCATGCGCGGCCATCTGCATGCAAAGCTGGATCCGTTGGGCATTGCTATTGCGGTCGAGGATTACAATGAGCTTTCGCCGACGGCCTATGGCTTTACGGAAGCGGATTTCGATCGCAAGATCTTCATCGATAATGTGCTCGGCCTCGAATACGCGACTGTGCGCGAGATGATCGACATCCTGGAGCGGACCTACTGCTCCACCATGGGCGTCGAGTTTATGCATATCTCCAACCCGGAAGAAAAATCCTGGATTCAGGAGCGGATCGAAGGCCCCGGCAAGGGCGTCGAGTTTACCGCCGAAGGCAAAAAGGCTATCCTTTCCAAACTGGTGGAAGCGGAGGGTTACGAGCAGTTCCTCGACGTGCGCTTCAAGGGCACCAAGCGTTTCGGGCTGGACGGCGGTGAATCGCTGATCCCGGCGCTGGAGCAGATCATCAAGCGTGGCGGTCAGGAAGGCCTGCAGGAAGTCGTGCTCGGCATGGCGCACCGCGGTCGCCTCAACGTGCTGACCAATGTCATGCACAAGCCGCACCGGGCGGTCTTCCACGAATTCAAGGGCGGCTCCTTCAAGCCGGACGAAGTGGAAGGCTCGGGGGATGTCAAATACCATCTCGGCGCATCTTCCGACCGCGAATTCGACGGTAACAAGGTTCACCTTTCGCTGACGGCCAATCCGTCGCATCTGGAAATCGTCAACCCGGTGGTGATGGGCAAGGCTCGCGCCAAGCAGGATATTCTGACGAAGACCTGGGACAAGGACGGCATTATTCCCCTGTCCGAACGTGCCAAGGTCCTGCCGTTGCTTCTGCATGGCGATGCGGCTTTTGCGGGCCAAGGCGTGACCGCGGAAATCCTCGGCCTGTCCGGCCTGCGCGGTCACCGCGTCGCCGGCACCATGCATGTCATCATCAACAATCAGATCGGCTTCACCACCAATCCGGGCTTCTCTCGCTCTTCGCCCTATCCGTCGGATGTCGCGAAGATGATCGAAGCGCCGATCTTCCACGTCAACGGCGACGATCCGGAAGCGGTCGTCTACGCTGCCAAGATCGCCATCGAATACCGGATGAAGTTCCACAAGCCGGTCGTGGTCGACATGTTCTGCTATCGCCGCTTCGGCCATAACGAAGGCGACGAACCTTCGTTCACGCAGCCGAAGATGTACAAGGTCATCCGCGCCCACAAGCCGGTTGCCGAGCTCTATGCCGAACGCCTGGTCTCCGAGAACGTCATCACCGACGGCGAATTTGAGAAGATGAAGGCCGACTGGCGTGCGCATCTGGAGGCCGAATTCGATGCGGGCCAGAGCTACAAGCCGAACAAGGCCGACTGGCTGGACGGGCAGTGGTCCGGCCTACGCTCGGCTGACAATGCCGACGAGCAGCGCCGTGGCAAGACTGCTATGCCGATGAAGGACCTGCGGGAGATCGGCCGCAAGCTGTCGACCATTCCAGAAGGCTTCAACGCCCACCGCACGATCAAGCGCTTCATGGAAAACCGCGCCCAGATGATCGAGACGGGCGAGGGGATCGATTGGGCCATGGCGGAAGCGCTGGCCTTTGGGTCACTCGCAGTGGAAGGCACGAAGATCCGTCTGTCGGGTCAGGATTGCGAGCGCGGCACGTTTTCGCAGCGTCATTCGGTTCTTTATGACCAGGAGACCGAAGAGCGCTTCATCCCGCTTGCCAACCTGTCCCCCACCCAGGCCCGTTACGAAGTCATCAACTCCATGCTTTCGGAAGAGGCGGTCCTCGGCTTTGAATACGGCTATTCGCTCGCCCGTCCGAATGCGCTGACGCTCTGGGAAGCCCAGTTCGGCGACTTCGCCAATGGTGCTCAGGTCGTGTTCGACCAGTTTATTTCTTCGGGTGAACGCAAGTGGCTTCGCATGTCCGGCCTCGTCTGCCTTCTGCCGCATGGTTATGAAGGCCAGGGTCCGGAACACTCTTCAGCCCGCCTCGAGCGCTGGCTGCAGATGTGTGCTGAAGACAATATGCAGGTTGCCAACGTCACCACGCCATCCAACTACTTCCACATCCTGCGCCGCCAGGTGAAGCGCGACTTCCGCAAGCCGCTGATCCTGATGACGCCAAAATCGCTCCTGCGTCACAAGCGCGCCACCTCGACGCTTGCCGAAATGGCTGGTGAGAGTTCTTTCCACCGTCTGCTATGGGACGATGCGGAGATGATCAAGGATGGCCCGATCAAGCTCCAGAAGGATGCCAAGATCCGTCGCGTCGTGATGTGCTCGGGCAAGGTCTACTATGACCTTCTCGAAGAGCGCGAAAAGCGTGGAATCGACGACGTTTATCTGCTGCGCATCGAGCAGCTTTATCCTTTCCCGGCAAAGGCGCTTATCAACGAGCTGTCGCGATTCAAGAATGCGGAAATGGTCTGGTGCCAGGAAGAGCCCAAGAACATGGGTTCGTGGTCCTTCATCGATCCCTACCTCGAATGGGTCCTGGCGCATATCGATGCCAAGTATCAGCGTGTCCGATATACCGGGCGCCCGGCCGCAGCATCGCCTGCAACCGGCCTGATGTCCAAGCATCTGGCGCAGCTCGAAGCATTCCTCGAAGACGCTTTGGGGTGAAGATCCCCTAGAGGCGGCTGATTTCTCAGCCGCCTTCACCATTTCGCAACACTCTGACAACACGGAAACAGATCATGGCCACCGAAATCCGCGTCCCCACTCTCGGAGAATCCGTCAGCGAGGCAACTGTTGGCACCTGGTTCAAGAAGGTGGGCGATACGGTGAAGGCCGACGAGCCTTTGCTCGAACTCGAAACGGATAAAGTGACCGTCGAAGTTCCGTCCCCGGCCGCCGGCGTCCTGACCGAAATCGTCGCGGCGAATGGCGAGACCGTCGGCCTTAGCGCATTGCTGGGCCAGATCGAAGCAGGCGCCGCCGGTGCAGCCACCTCCGCGCCAACCGCCAAGCCGGCTGAAGCCGCTCCTGCCGCTGCCACTCCTGCCGCAGCGCCGGCTCCCGCTGCTGCCCCGGCTGCCTCCTCCGGAACCTCCATGCCGCCAGCTCCGGCCGCCGCCAAGGTTGCCGCTGACAACAACATCTCGACCGCCGATGTGGACGGCTCCGGAAAGCGCGGCCAGGTCCTCAAGGGTGACGTTATCGCTGCCATCTCCAAGGGGACGTCGGCTCCGGCTGCCCCTGCCGCTGCTCCGGCGGCTCCGCGCCCGGTTTCGTCTGCCGACGATGCGTCCCGCGAAGAGCGCGTCAAGATGACCCGCCTGCGCCAGACTATCGCCAAGCGCCTCAAGGACGCGCAGAACACCGCCGCCATGCTCACCACCTATAACGAGGTGGACATGAAGGCAGTCATGGATCTGCGCACCAAGTACAAGGACGTGTTCGAGAAGAAGCACGGCGTCAAGCTCGGCTTCATGGGCTTCTTCACCAAGGCCGTCACCCATGCGCTGAAGGAACTGCCGGCCGTCAACGCCGAGATCGACGGCACCGACCTCATCTACAAGAACTACTGCCATGTCGGCATGGCTGTCGGAACGGACAAGGGCCTTGTCGTTCCGGTCATCCGCGACGCCGACCAGATGTCGATCGCCGAGATCGAGAAGGAACTGGCGCGTCTGGCCAAGGCCGCACGCGACGGTTCGCTGTCGATGGCCGACATGCAGGGCGGCACGTTCACCATCACCAATGGTGGCGTCTACGGTTCACTGATGTCTTCGCCGATCCTCAATGCTCCGCAGTCCGGCATTCTCGGGATGCACAAGATCCAGGAGCGCCCAATGGCAATCGGCGGCCAGGTTGTCATCCGCCCGATGATGTATCTGGCGCTTTCCTACGATCACCGCATCGTCGACGGCAAGGAAGCGGTGACTTTCCTTGTCCGCGTCAAGGAAAGCCTTGAAGATCCGGAGCGTCTGGTTCTCGATCTGTAAGGTCTCTGGAATAGGGAGAGAGCGGCATGGAGCCTAATTCGGCAGATGCAACAACAGTAGTGGTCCTGCTGTGCTTCAGCGTCGTCCTGCTGCTCGCCCACATCATGCTCCAGGGCTTTCTCGCCACCCGCGAACTTGGCTCGACATGGAACGCCGGCCCTCGTGACGAGGGCCGCGAGCCAAAGGGAGCGCTGGCAGGCCGTGCTGCCCGCGCCTCCAAGAACTATCAGGAAACCTATCCGGCTTTTGTCGGCCTCCTGTTGGGACTCGCCTTTATCGGCGATGCATCCGGCTGGGGGCTGATTGGTGCCTGGATCTGGCTGATCGCCCGCATCGTCTACATCCCGCTTTATCTCGCCGGTGTTCCTTACATCCGCTCTCTGGTCTGGCTGGTCAGCCTCCTTGGCTTGCTGATCATGATGGTCGGGCTGTTCCTGTGATCTTGGAAAGCTTGAAATATGCCGCGGCAGCGAGCGCCGCATTGTCGATCCTCGCGGGCTGCGAAGACAAGCAGTTGTTCAATCCGGGAAAACTCTCTTCCAATCTTGCGATCTTTACCGACACCTCGGTATCGCTTGCCGACCGCAAACTGGTTGAGATCCGGATCGGTGATCTAACGCTCCCGGATGGTAAACTTGTCGCCTTCGATCCATTGGTACAGCCGGAACGTAAGCCGTTTGAACGAACCGTTGCGCCCGGAACCTACCCGGTATCGTTCATTCGTGGCGCCGTCGAATATTCCCGGCCGGCAATGCTTGTCATACGCTTTTCGAACGCGAAGGTCGAACGTTTCGAACTTGCGACGGTCGAGGGCCAGGATGTCGGCAGCCTGAAGGATGACGAGTTCTACGGCATCGGTGTCGATGCCGGGATTGCAGGTTTCGGAAATGCCACCTATGGCGCTGCCCAAGCAAAGTTCGAAAAGGCCGAACAGGGAAAGCCCGGGAGCCGATACAGCACTTATTATGACGACGTCATCTCGCGCGCCATGCCTGGGGTTGGGAGCGACGAGTTTGTTGTCGATCATCCGCTTTCGGGCGAGGACGGTGCGGCGGCGATGACGCAGGCCGGGTGGGGAGACGGCTATTATCCGACCTTTTGGGGACTGGACGGGAATGGAAAACCGGCTCTAGCCCTCATTGAATTCTTCGTTATTACCGACGGTGACGGGCACAGCGATTTAGAGAAGGAAAAGGCCGCCGCGCTTGCAGGCATGAGCGCGCAGCAACAGGCCGACAACAAGTTCGCCTACGAAGCTCTGAAGGCGGGTGACGAGACGGGTTTTGCAGCCTATCTGCGCGACAGGCGCATCGGACCGAAGGATTATGTGCTGGAAAGCGGCGGCTCTTTCATGCTGGAGGCGATCCGGCTGGACAGGCCGATTGCCCTGCGGGCCATGCTGGATGCCGACGCGACGAATGAACTCGGCCCGCATGACGCGTTCCTGGGCGGTTCTTATTCGGAATTCGCCAAGGCGCTGACGGAGAATGCCGAAAAGGCCAAAGCGGAAGGCAAGGACACGCTTGCGCCGCGCTCTCCTGAACTCATGGCCGTGATCGCAGAGTTGGAAAGCGCACCGACGGTTCCGATAAAACCAAGTAAAAGCTTAAGATAGGATAGAGCTATGGCTTATGACGTTGTTGTGATTGGTTCCGGCCCGGGCGGCTATGTTTGCGCGATCAAGGCGGCCCAGCTCGGCCTCAAGGTCGCCGTCATCGAGAAGCGCGCCACCTACGGCGGCACCTGCCTGAACGTGGGCTGCATTCCGTCCAAGGCACTGCTGCATGCCTCGGAGATGTTCCAGCAAGTCGCTCATGGCGTGGATGCGTTCGGCGTCGAGGTTGCCGCTCCGACCCTTAACCTGGGGAAGATGATGGCGCACAAGGATGCGACGGTTAAATCCAACGTCGACGGCGTCGCCTTTTTGTTCAAGAAGAACAAGATCGACGGCATCATCGGCACTGGCAAGATCGTATCAGTCGGCAAGGTTTCGGTCACCGGCGAAGACGGCAAGGTCCAGGAACTGGAAACGAAGAATATCGTCATCGCGACCGGTTCGGACGTTGCCGGCATTCCGGGCGTCAATGTCGAGATCGACGAAAAAATCATTGTGTCCTCCACCGGCGCCATCGCACTGGACAAGGTGCCGCAGAACCTCGTCGTCGTCGGCGGCGGCGTCATTGGCCTCGAGCTCGGCTCGGTCTGGATGCGCCTCGGCGCAAGGGTGACCGTTATCGAATATCTCGACAAACTGCTGGGCGGCATGGACGCCGATGTTTCCAAGCAGTTCCAGCGTATGATGGCCAAGCAGGGCATGGACATCCGCACCGACGCAAAGGTCACCGGTGTCGAAAAAACGGCCACCGGCGCCAAGGTTACCTATGAGCCGGTCAAGGGTGGCGATGCCCAGACAATCGAAGCCGATGTCGTGCTGATCTCCACCGGACGCAAGCCTTACACAGCGGGCCTTGGCTTAGAAGATGCAGGCGTTGCGCTCGACAACCGCGGCCGCGTCGAGATCGACGGTGGCTTCAAGACGAATGTCGCCGGCATCTATGCGATCGGCGATGTGGTGAAGGGCCCGATGCTTGCGCACAAGGCCGAGGACGAGGGCGTCGCACTCGCTGAAATTCTTGCCGGCCAACATGGCCATGTGAACTACGAAGTCATCCCGGGCGTCGTGTACACGCAGCCGGAAGTCGCTTCAGTCGGCAAGACGGAAGAAGAGTTGAAGGCTGCAGGCGTCGCTTATAAGGTCGGCAAGTTCCCGTTTACTGCAAACGGGCGCGCCCGCGCCATGCTCGCAACGGACGGTTTCGTGAAGATCCTCGCCGACCAGAAAACGGATCGCGTGCTCGGCGGCCATATCATTGGCTTCGGCGCCGGCGAAATGATCCACGAGATCGCCGTTTTGATGGAGTTCGGCGGTTCGTCGGAAGATCTCGGCCGCACCTGCCATGCGCATCCGACCATGTCGGAAGCCGTCAAGGAAGCTGCGCTGGCGACCTTCGCCAAGCCGATCCATATGTGAAGTTGAGATCGCCCGACACGGGTAAAAAGGCGGGATCGGAATCCCGCCTTTTTATTTCGGATGTTTGAGAAGGCTCAGTTTATGGCCGTGACCGTATAGCCTTGGCTGCGGATCAGTTCGACCAGACCTTCCGTATCCGGCAGGTGAAGTGCACCGACGGCGATGAAGGCATTGCCTTGCGATAGAACAGGTGCCGCCCGCTCAGCCATCAGGTGATTGCGCCTTCGAACCACAAGCTCCTCGAACTGCCCGTAACCGGCGTCATCGGCGCCGTCAGGCGCGACCTTCTTGAGAAGGGGGATGGTGAGGCCGATCTCACCGGACACGTAAAGATCCGTCATGGTTTCGAAAACATCGTCCATGCGCGGTCCCAGTTTCACCGTTTCGATCAGGGATTTCATGTGGATGTCGAGCGGGATGGCGGCGAGGGTGGAAAGCTGTTCCGCAAAGGTTTCGAGGCCCACCACCCGCTTGCCGCTTGCCGCGGCATCTAAGGTGATCCGCTTGTCGAGGAAGGCCACATCATCCGACTTGCGCGCGGTCTCGCAGGCGGGCAGGGACACGAAGGCCATCAGCATCCACGGCTTCATCTGAGAGACGGCCGAAAGCGGAATGCCCCGTTGTTTCAGGCCAGCTTCGAGGAGCGCGAGGTCTTGCGGTGACAAGAGGGTCTTGATCGAGCGACCGTCGGTAAACATGGTCAGTTCCGGATCCGCGAAGATGCCGGCCATGGCCTTCTTCTCGTCCAAAATTTCGTCCGATTCCACCACGATCGTGCTGGCATTTTTGCTGGCTTCGGCCGCACCGGCAGGCATTCTCAGGACCCTGGGATCGGTGACATGCATGGTGCCCAGAAGATAGGACGGGCTTATGCCCTTCTTTTCGATCTTCCAGAAAATCCCCTTGCCGTTGACCACCTTGCCGGCTTCAGTCATGACTTCCTGGTAATCAGAAGGTTTCCCCGTCCGCATCTCGTCGAGAAGGTTTTTGCCCCCGCAGGACATGGTTTCGGCGTGCGCGGGTGCCAGGAAGCCTAGAACGAGGATGAAGGAGGCGAGGGCCAGAACATGGACCGCTGCGATCAGCCACAAGGTGGCGCTCTGGGCGCGGCTCAGGAACAGGTGGCGGGAAAGGCCAAGGGCGGGAGTCATCATGTCATCCGTCTTGATAAGTCGCGGCATCCTAGCGATGCCAGCTCCACAAGCACTTAACGCGGCTGGTTAATTTTTCGTTCAGGCACGTGGATGGGCCCGATCGTAGACCTCAAGGAGCCGCGCCGTATCGACACCGGTGTAGATCTGCGTCGTTGAGAGGCTGGCATGGCCAAGCAGGTCCTGAATGGTGCGAAGATCTCCGCCACCCGCCAACAGGTGCGTCGCAAACGAATGCCGCAGGGCGTGCGGCGTTGCCGTATCCGGCAGTCCGAAGGCGCTCCGGAGCTTCTGCATGCCGCGCTGGATGATGGCCGGCTGCAGCGGACCGCCGCGGGCGCCGCGAAACAGTGGCTCATCCGGGGGCAGATGAAAGGGGCAAAGTTTTTGGTAGGTTACGACGGCGTCGAGGACGACAGCCAGTAGGGGAACCACGCGGGTCTTGCCTCCCTTGCCCGTTACACGCAACGCCGTTGCGGTGTTTTCCACGTCCGACGGGCGCAGGCCGAGCGCCTCGGAAATGCGCAGTCCGCAGCCATAAAGAAGCATAAGTACGGCGGCGTCGCGTGCCGCGATCCATGGTTCTTCCTGTAATTGTGCCTCCGAACTCATGATGTTGAGCGCCTGGCCGGCCGTCAGGGGTTTCGGCAAGGATTTCGGTTGACGCGGCGCGCGGATCGCACCGGCAGCAGCGGCATTGATCAGCCCCTTCTTTTCGAGGTAGCGCAGGAAGGACCGCAATCCGGCCAGGTGGCGCCCGAGCGATCGGGAGCCGGAGCCCTGGCGCCGGCGGGCTGCCAGAAACGCGCGCAGATCGGCTGTCCTGAGCGTATGGATATCGGAAAGGGTCGCCGGTCCGCCTACATGGCTCGTCAAAAAAGCCAGGAACTGGCGGGTGTCGCGTTCATAGGCATCGAGGGTATTTATGGCCAGCCGACGCTCGCCACCAAGACTTTCCAGCCATTCACGGCGTCGCTCCATCAGGTCGGGTGCGGCAATAATCAGCAGTTCGTTCAATGTCAGGCCTGTTGATTTCGTTCTATCAGCGCACCAGATTGCTACGGACGGCGTTACGGAATCCCTAAGCATGGGTGACGGTGTCACAGTAAGATCAGTCGGGGCTGTAGATTCATTCAGCTCTGCTTGCGGGAGTTAGCATGGCGCGCCGTGGTTCTATGACGACTTTCGGAGGATTGGCGGAGGCCATTGTCCTCGCTTCCCACGGAAAGCCGGGCCATATCGTCGACACGCTGATCGCCGAACGGGGGCAACGTATCGTGACGAGCCCTTTCTGGCCGTTGATGCGACCGATGCTCTACATGCTTTTGAGATACGGCAAAGCGATCGAGTTCGCTGATGACATCGCACCGATGACCGGATTTCAGTGCTTCGAATATATGAGCAACCTGCTGAAGCTCGATATTTCCACGGCACATGCAGAAAGGATTCCGGCAAAGGGCGGCTTCATCCTGGTCAGCAATCACCCGACCGGGATTGCCGATGGGGTCGCGATCTTCGACCTTCTGAAGAGAATGCGGCCCGACATGATGGTTTTTGCCAATCGCGATGCGGTGCGAGTCAATCCGCGATTCGCCGAGATGATCATTCCGGTCGAATGGCGGGACGATCACAAGAGCAAGCTGAAGACCCGCGAGACGCTGCTTCTCACCAACAGGAGCGTCGACGAGGGTAAGGTCATGGTGCTGTTTCCTTCCGGGCGTATTGCCTATTGGGCCGACGGAAAGCTTAATGAGCGACCTTGGAAGACTTCGGCTGTCGGGCTCGCTCGCAAATACGACCTGCCGATCCTGCCGGTTCACATGCGCGCACGCAATTCCGGCCTGTTCTACTGGCTCGCCAAGTGGTCCACCGAATTGCGCGACATGACCGTCTTCTACGAACTGCTCAACAAAAAGGGCAATCATTTCGACTTCACGGTCGGCCAGATGATCCAGCCTGAGCATCTGGAGGGCGATGTCGGGGAGGTCACCAAGGCGCTGGAGCATCATACGGTGTACGAGCTTGCCACGAACGGCGATGCACGGTTCTTGTTGCCCGATGCTACGCGCGCCGCCTCGGCGGCCTGATTTTTCAAACTAGCGGTGTTCACTTTTGTTCTGTCCCGAGGCATGGTCCCGCCATGGGCATAGATTCGTCCGATCTCTTTGGCTCCGTATTCGAGGCACCTCCACTGGTGAGCGTCGTACCGGTCCTGGTGCCGCTGCCGGTGCCGGGTCCCTATAGCTATGCGGTGCCCGAGGGAATGCATGTGGAACCGGGATCGGTGGTGCAGGTGCCGGTCGGACCGCGGCAGCATATCGGAGTCGTGTGGGACGGCGTCAATGACGACAAGCTGGATCCGAAGAAGCTTCGCTCGATTACGCTCGCCTTCGACTGCCCGCCGCTTTCCGCAGACATGCGCGGTTTCATCGACTGGGTTGCGACCTATACGCTGTCACCGCCGGGCCTGGTGGCGCGCATGGCCATTCGCGCGCCTGCAGCCCTTGATCCGGAGCCGATGGTTGAGGGCCTCCATTATCTCGGAGGCGTGCCGGAGCGGTTGACACCGGCACGTGCCAAGGTTCTGGAACTGGTCGCGAACCAGCCAGGCCCATGGACGCGCATGGGCCTCGCCCATGCGGCAGGCGTATCTGCGAGCGTCGTCGATGGAATGACCGGCAAAGGCATGTTCGACACGGTCTTCTTAGCCCCCCCGCCTGTCGTGGCGAGGCCGGATCCGACCTATGCAGTGCCGCGTATCGAAGGTCCACAGAAGGAGGCAGCGGCCGAGATCGTCGAGCCGGTGCGGGCAGGTGGCTTTTCAGCATCGCTGATCGATGGCGTCACCGGTTCGGGCAAGACCGAAGTCTATTTCGAAGCCATTGCCGAAGCGCTGAGGCAGGACAAGCAGGTGCTCATCCTCTTGCCGGAAATCGCTCTTACTGCCAGCTTCCTGGAGCGGTTTCAGGACCGTTTCGGCGCCAAGCCGGCAGAATGGCATTCCGATCTTTCGCCGCGCATGCGCGAAAAAGTCTGGCGGGGCGTCGTTACTGGAGAGGTGAGGGTGGTAGCGGGAGCCCGTTCCGCCCTGTTCCTGCCGTTCGAGGAACTCGGCCTCATCATCATCGATGAGGAACACGACCCTGCCTACAAGCAGGAAGATCGGGTCTTCTACAATGCCCGCGACATGGCCGTCGTGCGGGCACGTCTCGGCAATTTCCCGATCGTGCTCGTATCCGCCACGCCTTCGGTTGAGAGCCAGGTGAACGGCCTGTCCGGGCGGTACAACACGGTCCACCTGCCGACCCGTTTCGGCGATGCCGCACTGCCGGACCTGCATCTCATCGACATGCGGCGGCATCCACCGGAGCGTGGCGGCTTCCTTTCGCCATTGCTTCTTCGGCAAATGGCCAAGACGATCGAAAAGGGTGAGCAGAGCCTGCTCTTTCTCAACCGCCGCGGTTATGCCCCGCTGACGCTCTGTCGGGTCTGCGGTCATCGCTTTCAGTGCCCGCAGTGCTCCAGCTGGTTGGTGGAGCACCGCTTCAGGAACCAGATCCAGTGCCACCAGTGCGGCTATCACCAGCCGACGCCGGAAGCCTGCCCCGATTGCGGCACGCTTGATCATCTCGTGGCCTGCGGCCCGGGTGTCGAACGGATTGCCGAGGAGGTGGAGAGGCATTTTCCCGATGCCCGGACCATTGTCATGTCTTCCGACATGCTCGGCGGCGTCAAGCGCCTGCGCCTGGAACTGGAAGCTATTGCCAACGGCGATGTGGACATCGTCATCGGCACGCAGCTCGTCGCCAAGGGACATAATTTTCCACTAATGACGTTGGTCGGGATCGTCGACGCCGATCTAGGCCTGTCAAACGGCGATCCACGCGCCGCTGAACGGACATTTCAGCTGCTCAGCCAGGTAACGGGGCGGGCAGGACGAACGGGCCGCAAAAGCCACGGACTGATCCAGACTTTTCAGCCGCTGCATCCGGTCATGCAGGCCATCGTTTCCGGCGATGCGGAGGCCTTTTACGAGCGGGAAATCGAGGAGCGACAAAAGGCGATCCTTCCGCCTTTCGGCCGGCTCGCCTCACTGATTATCTCGGCCGATACGCGCGCCGATGCTGAAACACATGCGCGGGGCTTACGGGCTGCTGCGCCGCAGGTTACCGGTATTTCCGTTCTCGGACCAGCCGAAGCGCCACTGGCCTTGGTCAGAGGCAGGCATCGTTTTCGTCTGCTGGTGCATGGCCGCCGCAACTCCGATATGCAGGCTTTCCTCAAAGCGATGATTTCTCAGGGACCCAAGCAGCGGGGCTCGGTGCAGATCCAGCTGGACGTGGATCCGCAAAGCTTCCTATGACTGCTTTGGTTGGGACTTCTTTACTGCTTTGACTAAAATCGCCACGAATCGATTGCATTGAGGATGCCATGGAACTGTATTTTCCGACCGAACTAGGCGAACAGCTAGCCTTTATCGGCGCATCCGCCACCGCTTTGACCGGCTTGATCATCCTTCTGCTCCCGGGACCGGTTCTTCGCCTTGCAGCCTTCCAGGTCGGCGAGGTCCGGCCGGAAGGATACGGTTCCGTGCGTGCCGCGGGGGGGCAGTATCTTGCCCTCGGTATCGTGCCGATCTTGCTGGCGCAGGACTGGTTCTATATGGCGCTCGGCACGACCCTTGCCGTCGGCGCTGCTGGCCGGCTGCTTTCGTTCATCGTCGACCGGGGCCTGACCCTTCGAAATATACTGATATTCCTATTGCAGGTTGTGCTTGCCGCTGGTCCGCTCGCCTATGTTCTCGGGTATGTATAGCCTCTCGATTTGAGACTCTAGCTCGCTCAGAGCCGAAAAATCTGCCGATAAGCAGGAAAATCGCTTCAAGCCCTTGCGGCTTGGGCTTTTTCCCATGTGAGGCGTGTTGCGAGTCCCTACATCCTATGCTAGACGGACCGCGAAAGTCGGAAAGGGTGGGGCGAAGGCTCTGCAGGTTCTGAGAAAAAATCAAATTATCTCAAGGTCTTGCTTAGCCGCTTATTTAGGTTGTAGCGCTTGGGTGGCAATACAGGGAAACTGTGCCCGTGGCTGACACGTCCCAGCTTATTTCCGGTGTCGCGGAGCGTTACGCTTCCTCGCTTTTCGAGCTGGCTCTTGAGGCCGGTTCGGTCGACGCCGTTGGTGCCGATCTGGACCGCTTCCGCGCTCTCATGGTGGAAAGCGAAGATCTGCGGCGTCTGGTTGCAAGCCCTGTATTTTCTGCCGGTGAGCAGCAGCGGGCTGTCTCGGCCGTCGCTGCTAAGGCTGGCATTGCCGGTATCGTCGGCAATTTTCTGAAAGTCGTTGCCGGCAACCGCCGTCTTTTCGCGCTGCCCGGCATGATCCGCGCCTTCCACATTATCGCTGCAGCACATCGCGGCGAAATCACTGCCGAGGTCACCTCGGCACATGCGCTGACCCCAGCGCAGGAAACTGAACTCAAGTCGGCGCTGAAGGGCGTAACCGGCAAGGACGTCGCAATCGCAGTGACGATCGATCCGTCGATCCTCGGCGGGTTGGTCGTCAAGGTCGGTTCTCGTCAGATCGACACCTCCCTTCGCACCAAACTTTCCACCCTTAAGCTTGCACTGAAAGAGGTTGGCTGATGGATATCCGCGCCGCGGAAATTTCCGCAATTCTGAAAGACCAGATCAAGAATTTCGGCCAGGAGGCTGAAGTTTCCGAAGTCGGACAGGTTCTGTCCGTCGGCGACGGCATTGCCCGCGTCTACGGTCTGGACAATGTCCAGGCCGGCGAAATGGTCGAGTTCCCCGGTGGTATCCGTGGCATGGCGCTGAACCTCGAAGCCGACAATGTCGGCGTCGTTATCTTCGGCTCCGACCGCGACATCAAGGAAGGCGACACCGTCAAGCGGACCGGCGCCATCGTTGACGTTCCGGTTGGTCCTGAGCTTCTCGGCCGCGTCGTCGATGCACTCGGCAATCCGATCGACGGCAAGGGCCCTATCGCTTCGACCCGTCGCTCGCGCGTCGACGTCAAGGCTCCCGGCATCATTCCGCGCAAATCGGTTCATGAGCCGATGTCCACCGGCCTCAAGGCCATCGACGCTTTGATCCCGGTCGGCCGCGGCCAGCGCGAGCTGGTCATCGGCGACCGCCAGACCGGCAAGACTGCCATCATTCTTGATGCCTTCCTCAACCAGAAGGCTATCCATGACAACGGCCCCGACTCTGAAAAGCTGTTCTGCGTTTACGTCGCGATCGGCCAGAAGCGTTCGACCGTTGCCCAGTTCGTCAAGGTTCTCGAAGAGCGTGGCGCGCTGCAGTATTCGATCGTCGTTGCTGCTACGGCTTCCGATCCGGCTCCGATGCAGTATCTCGCGCCGTTCGCCGGTTGCGCCATGGGCGAATATTTCCGCGACAACGGCCAGCACGCGCTGATCGCCTACGACGACTTGTCCAAGCAGGCCGTCGCCTATCGTCAGATGTCGCTGCTGCTGCGTCGTCCTCCGGGCCGCGAAGCCTATCCGGGCGACGTCTTCTATCTGCACTCGCGTCTCCTCGAGCGCGCCGCCAAGCTTTCCGACGAGCGTGGCGCCGGTTCGCTGACGGCTCTGCCGGTTATCGAAACGCAGGGTAACGACGTTTCGGCCTTCATTCCGACCAACGTGATCTCCATCACCGACGGCCAGATCTTCCTTGAAACCGACCTGTTCTACCAGGGCATCCGCCCGGCCGTGAACGTCGGTCTGTCGGTTTCGCGCGTCGGTTCTGCCGCTCAGGTCAAGGCCATGAAGCAGGTTGCCGGCTCGATCAAGGGCGAGCTTGCTCAGTATCGTGAAATGGCGGCATTCGCGCAGTTCGGCTCCGATCTTGATGCCTCAACCCAGCGCCTGCTGAACCGTGGTGCCCGTCTCACCGAACTCCTGAAGCAGCCGCAGTTCTCGCCGCTGAAGACGGAAGAGCAGGTTGCCGTGATCTTCGCTGGCGTCAACGGCTACCTGGACAAGATCTCGGTCTCCGACGTCGGCAAGTTCGAACAGGGTCTCCTCAGCTACATGCGTTCGGAAGGCAAGGGTGTCCTCGACACCATCCGCACCGAAAAGCAGGTGTCTGACGATACCAAGGCCAAGCTTAAGGCAGCTCTCGACAGCTACGCCAAGTCTTTCGCCTAAGAACGGATCAAGCCCATCTAACCCCCAGGGGACCGATAACGGATGCCTTCACTAAAGGATCTGAAAAACCGGATCGCCTCCGTCAAGGCGACGCAGAAGATCACCAAGGCGATGAAAATGGTCGCTGCGGCGAAGCTGCGCCGTGCGCAGGAGGCGGCCGAGGCTGCCCGTCCTTACGCGGAACGCATGACCCAGGTATTGGCCAGCCTTACGGCTGCCAATGCCGGCAATGCCGAGGCGCCGCTGCTGCTTTCGGGCACTGGCAAGGATCAGGTTCACCTGCTGATCGTCGCGACCGGCGAGCGTGGACTGGCCGGCGGTTTCAACTCGTCGATCATTCGCCTTGCCCGCGATCATGCCCTGAAGCTGCTTGCTCAGGGCAAGACGGTGAAGATCCTCACCGTTGGCCGCAAGGGTAACGACATTCTGCGCCGTACGTTCAAAGAGAACATCGTCGACTACGTGACGTTCCGCGAAGTCAAGCAACTCGGCTTCGTGCAGGCAGACGAGGTCGCACAGAAGGTGCTGGCTCTGTTCAACGCCGGTGAATTTGACATTGCGACCCTGTTCTTCGCGCGCTTCCAGTCGGTGATTTCGCAGGTCGCAACGGCCCAGCAGATCATTCCGGCGAAGTTCGAGACTGCCGAAGCGGCAACGACGGCATCGTCTGCGCTCTATGAATACGAGCCGAGCGAACAAGAAATACTCGAAGACCTGCTGCCGAAGAATATCGCAGTGCAGATCTTCCGAGCTCTGCTTGAAAACAATGCTTCCTTCTACGGCGCGCAAATGTCCGCAATGGACAATGCAACGCGCAATGCTGGCGACATGATCAACAAGCTGACGCTTTCCTACAACCGCCAGCGTCAGGCGCAGATCACGAAGGAACTCATCGAAATCATTTCGGGCGCGGAAGCGCTCTGAGGAAGAAAGAGGGTTAGTATCATGGCTATCGCAACAGGCACCTCCCTCGGCAAGGTGACACAGGTTATCGGCGCCGTCGTCGACGTCGCTTTTGACGGCGAACTGCCGTCCATTCTCAATGCGCTGGAAACCGAGAACAATGGCAGCCGCCTGGTTCTCGAAGTCGCGCAGCATCTCGGTGAAAATCAGGTTCGCACGATCGCAATGGACTCGACCGAAGGTCTCGTCCGAGGGCAGCGGGTTACCGATACCGGTGCTCCGATCACCGTTCCGGTCGGCCCGGAAACGCTCGGCCGCATCATGAACGTCATCGGCGAGCCGGTCGACGAAGCTGGTCCGCTGGTTACAGCCGGCAAGCGCGCCATCCACCAGGAAGCACCGTCCTATGTCGAACAGTCGACGGAAGGCCAGATCCTGGTCACGGGCATTAAGGTCGTCGACCTTCTCGCGCCTTACGCAAAGGGCGGCAAGATCGGTCTGTTCGGCGGCGCCGGCGTCGGCAAGACCGTTCTGATCATGGAACTGATCAACAACGTCGCCAAAGCGCATGGTGGCTACTCGGTGTTCGCTGGCGTGGGTGAACGTACGCGTGAAGGCAACGACCTTTACCACGAAATGATCGAATCCGGCGTCAACAAGCATGGCGGCGGCGAAGGCTCTAAGGCTGCGCTCGTTTACGGCCAGATGAATGAGCCTCCAGGCGCCCGCGCCCGCGTCGCTCTCACCGGTCTGACGATCGCTGAAGACTTCCGCGACAAGGGCCAGGACGTTCTGTTTTTCGTCGACAACATCTTCCGCTTCACCCAGGCAGGCTCGGAAGTGTCCGCTCTGCTCGGCCGTATTCCTTCGGCCGTGGGCTATCAGCCGACGCTTGCGACCGACATGGGTCAGATGCAGGAACGCATCACCACCACGACCAAGGGTTCGATCACCTCGGTTCAGGCCATCTACGTTCCCGCCGACGACTTGACCGACCCGGCACCTGCCACCTCGTTCGCCCACTTGGACGCAACAACGGTTCTGTCGCGTTCGATCGCCGAAAAGGGCATCTACCCGGCCGTCGACCCGCTCGACTCAACCTCGCGCATGCTCGACCCGCTGGTTGTCGGCGAAGAGCATTACGAGATCGCCCGCAAGGTGCAGACGACGCTGCAGCGTTACAAGTCGCTGCAGGACATCATCGCCATCCTCGGCATGGACGAACTGTCCGAAGAGGACAAGATGACTGTTGCCCGCGCCCGCAAGATCGAGCGCTTCCTGTCGCAGCCGTTCTTCGTCGCCGAAGTCTTCACCGGTTCGCCGGGCAAGCTGGTCGCGCTCGAAGACACGATCAAGGGCTTCAAGGGCCTCGTCAACGGCGACTACGACCATCTGCCGGAAGCAGCCTTCTACATGGTCGGCTCGATCGAAGAAGCGATGGAAAAGGCCAAGAAGCTGGCTGAGGCCGCTTAAGGACCAGGAGAAGGCGTGCGGATATCACCCGTGCGCCTTTTCGCGTAACATTCGCAAGCCCGCATAAGATACGCAAGGAAGTGGACCTTCATGGCCGACCCTTTCAACTTTGAACTGGTTTCGCCCGAGCGCCTGCTCGTTTCGGAAAAGGTCACCGAAGTGGTGATCCCGGCGACGCTTGGCGAAATGACCGTGATGGCCAATCACGCGCCGACAATGACGACAATCAAGCCTGGCGTGGTTTCCGTGAAACTGGCCTCTGGCCAGGTCAACAAGTACGTCGTCTTCGGTGGCTTTGCGGATATTCTTCCGACGGGCTGCACGCTGCTAGCGGAATCGGCGGTTCCGGCCACTGAACTAACGCGCGACGCGCTCCAGAAGCGGATCGATGCGGCCCAGGCCGAAATTGCCAACGCTCAGAACTACGAGCACAAAACCAAGCTCGAACAGTTCCTGGGCCAGTTGGCCGATCTTAACGGCGCTGTTATTCCGGGCTGAGCCGGATTGCATAATAACGCAAAAGGCGGCCCTACGGCCGCCTTTTGCGTTCAGGGGCTTGCCAGCAGATGCTGATGGAGACGTTCTGCTGCCGGCGATAGCGAGCGGTGACGTGGCGTTCCGAGATAATAGCCGTAACCGGTCTCTAGCCGCTCCGTACCGACCTCCACCAGGGCGCCGGATGCAAGCTGCTCCGAAATAAGGCCGATGCTGCCGAGGGTGATTCCCTTGCCTAAGACGGCCGCGTCGACGGCCATGGAATAGGTCGAGAAGGAAAGCCTTGGCTCGGGGCGGGCGTTCGGCGGATGCCGGATGCTAGTGAACCACTGCCGGAATGATATCCAATGGGCATTGAAGCGCTCGTAATCGATAAGATTGAGCGCGGCGATCTCCTCAACCGACAGTGAGGCGGCTTCAAGCGCGCGGCGAGCCAAGTAGTCGGGTGAAGCAACTGGTATAAGGATCTCTTTCATCAGGAGAGTGAGGTTCCAGCGCGGATGTTCCCCGGTGGAGTAGAGGATGACCAGATCATTGGCCTCCGAAGCGAGCTCCGAGGGTGAATCCGTGGTCAGCAGTCTGACCGCGACGAATGGGCTCTCGTTATCGAAATTCTTGAGGCGCTTGCCCAGCCAGAGATGCGAGACGGAGCCGCTGGCGGAGATCGAGACGATCTCGCGACTGCGTGTGCTGAAGGGTTCGAGGCTTTCCTCCAGATAATCCAATGTTGCACGCACCCGCCGGAATAGCCTCTCTCCTTGCGAGGTCAGCGTCAGGTTTCGCCCGCGGCGATGGAAGAGCTGCGCTCCCAGATGATCTTCAAGGGTCTGGATGCGCCGGCTGACGGCTGCCTGGGTGATGTTGAGCTCACGCCCTGCACGCGAGAAGTTCATAAACCGGCAGGCGGCATCGAATACGCGAAACGCTTCGAGAGGGATACGTCCAAGCACGACAGCCTCCATGACTTCAGATCATGAAACTGCCTGAGAAAATGCGGGATTTGAAGAGCTAGTTTTGTGATGCAGACTGTCTTGAGCTCTCTTCCATGCCGGATGCTCTCGTGCGATTTTCCACATCTTACATTCCTGACATCCGCTTCGGCGCCGGTGCATTCACCTCGATTGCGGATGCGGCCGCAGGCCTTGGCGGAGTCTACCAAGCCGCGATCGTCATGGACGCCTTCCTCGCCTCTGCCGGAACGGCGCAACTACTTGCCGATGCGCTTGCCTCCAACGGGATCGAGAGCCGCATCTTCTGTGAATTTGCAGGAGAGCCGAAGCTTGGGCATCTGCAGGCGGCGACGGCTCTGGCCGAAGGCTGCCAGTTGGTGATCGGCGTCGGCGGAGGCTCGGCGCTCGATATTGCCAAGATCGCTGCGTGTTGCGCCGCGTCCGGCGAGGATGCGATGCATTATGCCCTGGCAGCCAATCCCCTTCCGGCCAACCCCTTGAAGAAGATCATGGTGCCGACCACGGCGGGCACAGGATCCGAGACGTCGGCGACGAATATATTTGCCAGCCCGGAAGGTAAGAAGCTGTGGATCTGGGGCGCCGAGACCAAGGCGGATCTCGTTATCCTTGATCCGGAACTGACGGTTTCGCTTCCCGCCCATCTAACAGCCTGGTGCGGCATGGATGCCTTCATCCACGCCTTTGAAGCCTGCACTAACCGCAATGCTCATGCTGGCGTAAAACTCTATGCCCATGAGGCGATGCGGCTTGTGGCAGGTTCGCTTGAAACTGCCGTCAAGGCACCGGGCAATGTCGATGCGCGCGGCAAGGTCCTACTCGGTTCCTGCTATGCCGGCATTGCAATCGACAATTGCGGCACTGCCGTTGCACACAATATCAGCCACGCACTGGCGGGCCTTGGTCCTGTTCACCACGGGCTGGCGACGGCGCTCGGATTCGAAGCCACGCTCCCCTTCCTGGTGGAGGCCAATACGGCGGATCTCAACGCCGCTGCCAAGGCCATAGGGCTGGCGGATGCTTCGGCGCTGCCGGCCTTCGTTTCCGATTTAATGGATGGCTGCAATGTGGAGCGCGCCTTACCGAAGGCGTTTCAGGCATTCACCGCCGCCGATCTCGCGACGGAAATGCGCGCGCCGGAGAACCAGCCGATGCGGCGTTCGGCGATCCGCGACATATCGGATGCCGATATTGATGCATTTGCGGCCAAGATCATGTCGCTGCCGAAGACTCTCTGAGGATATGTCGATGACAAAGACCTATACCCGCGACTACTGGGAAGATGCGCTTTCCGCCATCAAGCTGGAAGGCCGGCATTTCATCGACGGAGAGTACCGGACGGCGGCTTCGGCACAGACGTTCACCCACATCCGGCCGATGGACGGGCAGCCGGGCGCCGAGCTGGCACGAGGCGGGGCGGAGGATATCGATCTTGCCGTAGCCTCGGCTCGGGATGCTTTTGAGGCCGGCATATGGCGGAACAAGGAGCCACTTGAGAAGAAGAAGGTCATGCTGCGGTGGGCGGAGTTGATCCGCGTCCATGCCGAAGAGCTCGCCATGCTGGAGACGCTCGACGTCGGCAAGCCGGTGCTTGCTTCGCTGAACGTCGATGTGCGGCTCTGCGCCGACGGCATTCAGTTCTATGCCGAGATGATCGACAAGATGTATGACGAGATCGCCCCGACCGGTCCCAATGCGAGGGCACTGGTCCGCAAGGTGCCGCTGGGTGTCATCGGCGTCATCACGCCGTGGAACTATCCGATGATCATCGATGCTTGGAAGCTCGGGCCGGCGATTGCCGCCGGAAACTCTGTAGTGTTGAAGCCGGCGGAACAGTCTTCGCTATCGGCGATCCGGCTAGCTGCACTTGCCGTCGAGGCGGGCCTGTCCGCGGGTGTGCTCAACGTCGTTGTCGGCTATGGCGAGGAAGCCGGCAAGCCGCTGGCGCTCCATATGGATGTCGACATGATCGCCTTCACCGGCTCAACCGAGGTGGGCAAGTTGATCATGGGCTATGCGGCGCAGTCGAACGTCAAGCGGGTGGCGCTGGAGCTTGGCGGCAAGTCGCCGCTCGTCGTGTTCGAGGATGCGGATCTTGATGCCGCGGCGTCGGCCGCCGCCTGGGGCTGTTTCTACAATTCCGGCGAAACCTGCCATGCTTCGACCCGGCTTCTAGTGCAGCGCTCGGTGCAGGACAAGCTGATCGAGAAGATTGAGGCTGTGACGAAAAGCGACATCGCGCTCGCGCATCCCTTCGAACCGTCGGCCCAAATCAGCGCGCTGATCGAGGAAGCGCATATGCACAAGGTGCTTGGCCTGATTGCGGCAGGCGAGAAGGAAGGGGGACGCCGGGCTTTTGGTGCCCAGCAGGTTCTGGCCGAGACCGGTGGTTATTACATCTCGCCGGGTGTCTTCGTGGACATGACCAACGACATGAGCCTGGCGCGCCAGGAAATCTTCGGGCCGGTTCTGGCCGTCATTCCTTTCGAGACGGAGGAGGAAGCGCTGAAACTTGCCAATGACACGATTTATGGTCTGGCCGGCGCCGTCTTTACCAGGGATATGGATCGTGCTCATCGCTTTTCGGAAGCACTGCATGCCGGCACGGTGTGGATCAACACCTATGACATGTCGAATTTCGCCACTCCGTTCGGCGGCTTCAAGCAATCCGGCTTCGGACGAGACCGCTCCGTCCATGCCATCGATAAATATTGCGACTACAAGACCATCTGGCAACAGTTTGGCTGAACGCGGGAGCCCGGCATGAGCCGCATCGCATCCATCGAAATCTCGCACCATCGTCTACCGCTCGATCCGCCGTTCAAGGCGAGCTGGGATGGCAGGCCGCGACACTATTTCGATGCAACCATCGTTCGGGTCCGAGACGAGGACGGTCGCGAAGGCATCGGCTCCGGCGACCTGATGAAAGGGTTCGAAGGCCACGAGGAACTTTTCATCGGTCACGATCCACGTCATCTCGAACGGCATTACGAAGTGCTCTCGCATATCAATTTCCATTACGGCCGCTGCTGGCCAATGGACCTGGCGTTGTGGGACCTTGCCGGCAAGGTGACCAGGGAGCCCGTCTGGCGCATGCTCGGGGGCCGGGCCGACCGCGTGCGGCTCTACGCATCGTCGGGCGTTCTGCGCGAGCCTTCTGCGATGGCAGAGCAAGCGGAGCGCTATGTGGAGGAAGGCTTCCCCGCGATGAAGGTGCGCTTCTCGTCGTCTGCCGGCGGGCGGTCGACTTGGCGCGACGATATCAAGGCGCTGGAGGCAATTCGCGCCCGGATCAGCGACCGGCTAGAGCTGATGGTCGATTGTAACCAAGGCTGGCGCATGCCATGGGATACGACGCTAGCCTGGACATTCAAGGATGCAGTGGCGGTGGCGAAGGAGCTCGAGCGGCTGAGTATTTACTGGATGGAGGAGCCGCTGCACCGCTCCGACCTCAAGGGCATGAAGTCGCTGAAGGAGGCGACGTCTGTCCGCATCGCCGGCGGCGAGATGACCCGCGAGCTTTCCGACTTCCGCGGCATTATCGAAGAGCGCGCCTTCGACGTGATCCAGCCGGATGTGGCCCTGGTCGGCGGCATTACTGGTTGCCGGCGGCTTGTTTATCACGCGCGCGAGGCAGGCTTAATGTTCACGCCGCATAGCTGGACCAATGGTATTGGCATGCTGGCCAACGCGCATCTGACGGCGGGCGCCGGCGACGCTCCCTTCCTCGAATATCCTTACGACAAACCGGAATGGAGTGAGGCAAGACGCGATTTCATCCTGGCAGCGCCACTGAAGCACGCCGACGGGTGGCTGAACCTCAATGACGCGCCAGGGCTCGGTATTCAATTAGATGAAGACCGGCTAAAGGCGACGCGGATCGATTGATCACGAGGCGGAAGACGAATGGGTAATCCGGCTTACGTCGGTCACGATCTCGTACCGCAGGCCGGAGGGATCGAAGGTCAACACAGCTTGGCCACCGAAGTCGCTAGGAACGACCCGCGCGATCAGGAGAGAGCCAAAGCCCTTTCGCGACGGCAGCGAAACCGTCGGGCCACCGGTTTCGCTCCAGCCGAAGTGAAACTTCCGACCATCATCACCATCAACAAGGTCCCAGGATATCCGAACATGTCCAGCCGCGTCTTTTAGGGCGCCGTACTTGATGGAGTTTGTCACCAGCTCGTTCACGGCAAGCGCAAGCGACAGGGCTTGGCGTTCGGACAACCGCATCGGTGGCCCGCTGATGACGAACCGCTCTTGGCCTGCGTCGTGGGGTGACAGGGCGCCGGCAATGACATCGCTGATATCGGCGTCAAAGCGGCTCTTGCCGGTCAGGATGTCATGCGTGTTGGCGAGTGCCGTGAGACGCTGAAGCAGAACCTCCCTGGCGTCGGCTGCAGACACAGCATGGCGCAGGGTCTGGTTGGCAATCGACGTCACCATGGCCAGCGTGTTCTTGATGCGGTGCTGCAGTTCGCTGTTCAGGAGGCGCGACTGCTGCTCTGCCTGAACCTTGGATGTGGTCTCGATGACAGTATCGAGCAATCCGGCAATCCGGCCCTGATCATCGTGAAGCGGGCTATAGCAGAAGGTGAAGTAGGCCTGTTCTAGATACCCAAACCGATCGATCTCGAGCGGAAAATCTTCGATGAACGTCGCTTCGCCTGCGTAGGCCCTATCCGCAATCTCGCTCACCGACGCCCAGGCTTCCTTCCAGACCTCGGAAAACGGCTGCCCCATGGCCTCCGGCTTCTTGCCGAGAATCGGCTTGAAGGCATCATTGTAGATGGTCGTCAGTTCCGGACCCCATACAATGGCTGCCGGGAAACGGGATGCGAGGATTGTGGAAACGGTCGTCTTCAACGCGACCGGCCAGCCTTGAACTGGTCCCAAGGGCGTGGCGGTCCAATCGAAACTGCGGATGAGCTTGCCGACTTCTCCGCCGCCTTTCAGAAAATAAAGTGGATCGATTTCTCGCAATACCGTTCCTTG
Organism: Rhizobium deserti; assembly: GCF_004358025.1. Taxonomy (GTDB): domain Bacteria; phylum Pseudomonadota; class Alphaproteobacteria; order Rhizobiales; family Rhizobiaceae; genus Neorhizobium; species Neorhizobium deserti. The sequence goes on from NZ_SMTL01000004.1 coordinate 261,471, forward strand.
GCCGAAGCAGAACAAGTTATTCTTCATGTTGGCCAGTGCAGCCTGTTTGGCAAGAGTTACAATGATATTGGGGCCTTGCTGGCACGATCGTGCGCGTGTTCATCAGTTTATTTTAGCTGCTCCGTCGGCATCCGGTGCTCTGACGCTTGCCAATCGCTTGTTCAAGAGGAAGGAATAGCGGCGACAGCGCGTTCAGCGCGGGTCATGGCCAAGGGGAGACTATATATGCAGGCCGCATTGCCTATGTACGACTGGCCCGAAGTAAGATGGGCAAGCGAGGCTTTGTGGGCAACGCTACAAGTCAGCTTTGCCAAGCACGGAATCGAGGCGCCGCCGAAACTCTGTCAACCAGGCGATCTCATGTCGTTGTGGCAAAGTTTCGACCTAGTTCTCGCCCAGACCTGCGGGCTGCCCTATGCAACGTCGCTTCGTAGCCGCGTTCGTCTGGTCGGAACACCTTCCTACGATATCGGCTGTGCGCCGGGGTTTTATTACAGCGTCCTCATAACGCCAGCAGGACATGCGTTTGATGGACTGGAGCGGTTTTTCGGCCGGATTGCCGTCAACGGCACGGATTCCCAGTCCGGCTTCGCGGCATTGCAACTGGCATTGCTGCGCCCGAATGGCAGTCCCCGTGGTGCGCTCGACATCTGCCAGACCGGATCTCATCGGGCATCCATCAAGGCGGTTGCGGAAGGTCGGGCGGAGCTTGCGGCGATCGACGTCGTTTCGTTCAAGCTTGCTTTGCGGCACATGCCGGAAACGGCGGCTGTGACGGTCGTCGGCTGTACGTCGCCGACGCCCGGCCTGCCTCTGATTACCGCAAGACCTGCCGTGGAGCTCGAGCCGATGCGTGCAGCGGTGCGGGAAGCTATAGTCGGTCTCGGCAACGAATGCCGCAAGGCGCTGCTGATCACCGGTTTCGAAGTTATCGAGGACCGGGCCTATGATGTCGTGGAGGCAGGCTGGCGGTTGTTGGAGGATCGGGGCCTCGCCTATACTGGGCAGTCCGCTGATATCGCCGCGGTCGGGCTCCGATGATCGACAAGCTGGAATTCTTCATCGCCTTGGCGCGCGAAGGACATTTCGGACGGGCTGCCGAGGAATCCGGTATTTCGCAGCCCTCGCTTTCGGCGGCGATCCGCCAGCTTGAAGAAACGCTCGGCGTTCAGCTGGTTGTCCGGGGCTCCCGGTACCAGGGCCTGACGCCGGAAGGCCAGCGTGTGCTTGAATGGGCGCGGCGGATCGTCGGCGATGCCCGCACCATGCGGGAAGAGATGCGCGCGGCGCGCAAGGGCCTAGTCGGGCATATCAGGCTAGCGGTAATACCGACGGCATTGGCCATGGTGCCGCGCCTGACGGAGCCTTTCCAGGAAAAGCATCCGGAAGTCACCTTCTCCGTCGTTTCGCGAAATTCCCTGCAGGTCCTGAGCCAGCTCGACAATTTTGAGATCGATGCCGGCCTGACCTATCTCGACAATGAGCCGTTGGGCCGCGTCACCAGCGTTCCGCTTTATGCGGAACGCTACAATCTCGTCACGGCCACCGGGACGCTGCTCGCGGAGCGGGAAAACGTGACCTGGAAGGAGATGGCCGATCTTAGGCTTTGTCTATTGACGCCGGACATGCAGAACCGCCGCATCATCAACCAGCATCTGGCAGAAGCCGGTGTCACCATCAAGCCTATGCTGGAATCAAACTCCATGGTTGTGCTTCTGTCGCATGTCGGCACCGGCCGATGGGCGAGCATCATGCCGCGCAATGTGGCGCGTTCCTTCGGATTCGCAAAGCAAATCCGAACAATTCCGCTCGTGGAACCCGAAGCGAGCCACGTAGTCGGGCTGGTTGCAACGCATCGTGAACCGTTCACACCTTTGGTATCTGCGCTCCTTCATGAGGCACGCAGCCTAGCGCCAAGCGCCATGGTTTAATAGTTTTTTTCTATCGCGTAACCAGACAGCTTTATTGACGCTGGAACCATAGATTGCGACATTCTGGCGAGCGAACATAACGGGTTCGCCGATATCCGATCGCGACGGCTTGATGAGGAGCATGCAAGCCGCGGGATCCCGCCGGGAGGCTTGTTGACATGAACATACGCGTTTCCGCCAGCGACGTGGCAGAGCGGACGCTCGGTATCATCAGGGATCTCAAGCATCTCGAAGGTCCGATGCTGCCGATCCTGCATGCCATACAGGCTGAGTTCGGCTATGTGCCGGAAGAGGTCAAGCCTCTCATTGCCAGCGAGCTCAACCTGTCGCGCGCCGAAGTTCACGGTGTCGTCACCTTCTATCACGAATTTCGCGATCATCCGGCCGGGCGGCATGTGCTGAAGCTCTGTCGTGCCGAAGCATGTCAGGCGATGGGAAGCGATCGCCTAGCGGACCGGGTCCGGCAATTGCTCGGGATCGATTTCCACCAGACGACATTGGACAGGGCGGTGACTTTGGAACCTGTATTCTGTCTCGGGCTCTGCGCCTGTGCGCCGGCCGCGATGCTGGATGGCGAAGTCTATGGCCGTGTCGATGAACACTGTCTTTCCGAAATCATGGCGGAGGTACGCCAATGACGGTGACGATCTACGTGCCGCGCGATGCCGCAGCGCTCGCGCTCGGGGCCGAGAAGGTGGCGAAGGCGATTACCCAGGAGATCGTCGCCCGCGGCCTCGATGTTAAGGTTGTGCGCAACGGCTCGCGCGGCATGTTTTGGCTGGAGCCTCTGGTTGAGGTGGAGACGGACAAGGGCCGCATCGCCTATGGCCCGGTCAAAGCCGGAGATGTCGGCGGGCTGTTCGATAATGGCTTGCTTGACGGCGCCGATCATCCCCTCTGTCTGGGGCTGACGGAGGAGATCGAATTCCTTCGTCAGCAAACGCGCCTTACCTTTGCCCGCTGCGGCATTATCGACCCGCTGTCGATCGAAGACTACCGCGCCCATCACGGGTTTGCCGGCCTTGAGAAGGCCATTGCCATGGCTTCCGCCGATATCGTCAAGCAGGTTACCGATAGCGGCTTGCGAGGCCGGGGTGGTGCCGGCTTCCCGACGGGCATCAAATGGAAGACGGTAATGGATGCGCCGGCCGGCCAGAAATACATCGTCTGCAATGCCGACGAGGGCGACAGCGCCACATTCGCCGACAGGATGATCATGGAAGGCGATCCCTTCGTCCTGATCGAAGGCATGGCGATCGCCGGCATCGCGACAGGCGCCACGAAGGGCTACGTCTACATTCGATCGGAATACCCGCATGCGATCGCGACGATGCGCCAGGCCGTCGAGGTCGCCCGGGCCGCTGGCGTTCTGGGGCAGTCGGTTCTCGGTTCGCAACACAGTTTTGACCTTGGCATCCGCTCGGGTGCCGGCGCCTATGTCTGCGGCGAAGAAACCTCGCTCCTGAATTCGCTTGAGGGCAAGCGTGGCATCGTGCGCGCCAAACCGCCGCTGCCGGCCTTGCAAGGCTTTCTCGGCCAGCCGACAGTCGTCAACAACGTCATCTCGCTGGCGTCCGTGCCCGTCATCATGGATCAGGGCTCGGAATATTATAAAAACTTCGGCATGGGCCGTTCGCGCGGCACAATACCGATCCAGATCGCCGGCAATGTCAAACACGGCGGCCTGTTCGAAACGGCGTTCGGCCTGACGCTCGGCGAGATCGTCGACCGGATCGGCGGCGGTACGGCAACCGGTCGGCCGGTGAAAGCCGTGCAGGTGGGCGGCCCGCTCGGTGCCTACTTCCCGCGCCCCCTGTTCGACACGCCGTTTGACTATGAAGCCTTCGCCGCGAAAGACGGGCTGATCGGCCATGCCGGCATTACGGTCTTCGATGATTCAGCTGACATGCTGAAGCAGGCGCGTTTTGCTATGGAATTCTGCGCCATCGAAAGCTGCGGCAAGTGCACGCCCTGCCGCATCGGCTCGACCCGCGGTGTGGAAACGGCCGACAAGATCATGGCCGGGATCGAGCCGGAGAAGAACAAGGCTTTGCTGGCGGATCTCTGCAACACAATGAAATTCGGCTCGCTCTGCGCTCTGGGCGGCTTCACGCCCTATCCGGTCATGAGCGCGATGAACCATTTTCCGGAGGATTTCGCTCCGGTACCCCTAATCGAAGCGGCGGAGTAACATCATGTCCCTCGTTCATGAAATAGATTACGGCACGCCCGCTTCCCGGTCGCAAGCGCAGGTTTCACTCACCATTGACGGTCGGACCATCACCGTGCCGGAAGGCACGTCGATCATGCGGGCTTCGATGGAAGCCGGCATCCAGGTGCCGAAACTCTGCGCCACCGATATGGTCGATGCGTTCGGCTCCTGCCGCCTCTGCCTGGTGGAGATCGAAGGCCGCAACGGTACGCCCGCCTCCTGCACCACCCCTGTCATGCCGGGCATGGTCGTGCACACCCAGACAGGCCGGCTGAAGGACATCCGCCGCGGCGTCATGGAGCTTTACATCTCCGATCATCCGCTTGACTGTCTCACCTGCGCCGCCAACGGGGACTGCGAACTGCAGGACATGGCCGGGGCAGTGGGCCTCCGCGATGTTCGGTACGGCTATGAGGGCGACAACCACGTCAAGGCCCGCAACGACGGCGCGATCAACGCCAAATGGATGCCCAAGGACGAGTCTAATCCCTATTTCACCTATGACCCGTCGAAATGCATCGTCTGCTCCCGCTGTGTGCGCGCGTGCGAAGAAGTGCAGGGCACATTTGCGCTGACCATCGAGGGCCGCGGTTTCGAAAGCCGCGTGTCGCCTGGCATGCACGAGCACTTTCTGGATTCCGAATGCGTTTCCTGCGGCGCCTGCGTGCAGGCCTGCCCGACGGCAACACTGACGGAAAAATCCGTGATCGCCATCGGCCAGCCTGAACATTCAGCGGTCACCACCTGCGCCTATTGCGGCGTCGGCTGCTCCTTCAAGGCGGAGATGCGCGGCGAAGAGCTGGTCCGCATGGTGCCCTGGAAGGATGGCCAGGCCAACCGCGGCCATTCCTGCGTCAAAGGCCGCTTTGCCTACGGATATGCGACCCACAAGGACCGCATCCTCAACCCGATGATCCGCGAGAATATCTCCGATCTATGGCGGGAAGTGACCTGGGAAGAAGCATTTGCGCATGTCGCATCGGAATTCAGGCGCATCCAATACCAGTACGGCCGTGAATCAATCGGCGGCATCACCTCCTCGCGCTGCACCAATGAAGAAACCTTTCTCGTCCAGAAGCTGATCCGCGCCGGCTTCGGCAACAACAATGTCGATACCTGCGCCCGCGTCTGCCATTCGCCGACCGGCTACGGGCTCGGCCAGGCGTTCGGCACATCGGCCGGCACTCAGAATTTCGACAGCGTCGAGCAGTCGGACGTTGTGATCGTCATAGGCGCCAATCCGACCGACGGCCATCCGGTCTTCGGCTCGCGGCTCAAGAAGCGGCTGCGCGGTTCTCCAGGTAAAGAGGGCGCCAAGCTGATCGTCATCGATCCGCGCCGCATCGACCTCGTCAAGACGCCGCATGTGGAGGCGGCCTATCACCTACCCCTGCAGCCGGGCACCAATGTCGCGGTCATGACGGCACTGGCACATGTCATCGTGACCGAAGGACTGTTTGCCGAGCAGTTCATCCGCGAGCGCTGTGACTGGTCGGAATTCGAAGACTGGGCCGCCTTCGTTGCCGAAGAGCAGCATAGTCCGGAAACGACGGAAAAGTTCACCGGCGTGCCGGCCGAACTGGTGCGCGGCGCAGCGCGGCTTTATGCGACCGGCGGCAATGGTGCAATCTATTACGGCCTCGGCGTCACCGAGCACAGTCAGGGGTCCACAACGGTCATGGCAATCGCCAATCTCGCCATGGCAACCGGCAATATCGGTCGTCCCGGCGTCGGTGTGAACCCGCTACGCGGCCAGAACAATGTTCAGGGCTCCTGCGACATGGGATCCTTCCCGCACGAGCTGCCCGGCTATCGTCATATCTCCGACGATGCGACCCGCGACACGTTCGAGAAGCTTTGGGGTGTGACGCTCAACAACGAGCCGGGCCTGCGTATCCCCAATATGCTGGATGCTGCCGTCGAAGGCACGTTCAAGGGCATCTACATCCAGGGCGAAGACATCCTTCAGTCCGATCCGGATACCAAGCACGTCTCGGCAGGCTTGGCGGCGATGGAATGCGTCGTAGTGCACGACCTGTTTCTCAACGAGACCGCCAATTACGCCCATGTCTTCCTGCCGGGCTCGACCTTCCTCGAAAAGGATGGGACCTTCACCAATGCCGAGCGCCGCATCAACCGCGTCCGCGAGGTGATGAGCCCGAAGAACGGCTATGCCGACTGGGAAGTCACGCAGAAGCTGGCGCAGTCCATGGGCTTGAACTGGAACTACGCCCATCCGTCGCAGATCATGGATGAGATTGCTGCCTCCACGCCGAGTTTTGCTGGTGTTTCCTACGATTACCTGGAAACGATGGGTTCGGTCCAATGGCCCTGCAACGAGAAGTTTCCGGTCGGCTCGCCGATCATGCATGTCGACGGTTTCGTGCGCGGCAAGGGCAAGTTCATCCGCACGGAATATGTGGCGACGGATGAGCGTACAGGCCCGCGCTTCCCGCTGCTTTTGACCACCGGCCGAATCCTCAGCCAGTATAATGTCGGGGCGCAGACGCGGCGCACAGAAAACGCCGCCTGGCACGCGGAGGACCGGCTGGAAATCCACCCGCACGACGCCGAACAGCGGGGCATCAAGGATGGCGACTGGATCAAGCTTGCCAGCCGCTCCGGCGATACGTCGCTGCGTGCGCTGATCACCGATCGGGTGGCACCAGGCGTCGTTTATACGACCTTTCATCACCCGGACACGCAAGCGAATGTGATCACCACCGACTTCTCCGACTGGGCGACCAACTGCCCGGAATACAAGGTGACTGCGGTGCAGGTCTCGCCTTCCAACGGTCCGACGGAATGGCAGGAAGATTACAGTGAGCTGTCGCGTCAATCGCGGCGGATCGCTGGCAAGCTGGAGGCGGCGGAATAGTGTCGTCGTCGTTGAAAACCACCGCCACTGTTCCAGAGATCGCGCGCCGCAACGGCGTGATCCGCAACGGTTCGCGGGTGGTGCCGGAAGAGGTACCGATCGCGTTCTCCTACGGTGGTTCTACCCATGCGGTCATGATGGGAACGCCTGCCGATCTTGAGGACTTCGCCATCGGCTTCAGCCTGACGGAAGGCATCATCAGCTCGGTCGCGGAGATCGAGGAAATTTTGGTGCTCGATGAAGGGCGCGGCCTCGATGTCCAGATTACGCTTGCCGATGACAAGGAAGACGCGCTTCGCGCGCGTCGTCGCCATATGGCTGGTCCGGTCGGCTGCGGTCTTTGCGGGATCGAATCGATAGATCAGGCCATGCGGATCGTGCCGAATGTGAGCACAATTGCCATGCCGCTCAGCCCAAGAGATATCACGGCGGCAATGGCTGGGCTGAATAGCGCCCAACCGCTGCATGCGGAAACCCGGGCGGTGCATGGGGCCGGTTTCTATGTGCCGGGCCAAGGGCTGATCGCCGTCCGGGAGGATGTCGGGCGCCACAATGCGCTTGATAAGCTTGCCGGTGCCGTCATTCGCCAGAACGGCAGAGGCGCCGACGGTATTGTCGTGGTCACCAGCCGTATTTCGGTGGAGATGGTGCAGAAGACGGCCATCCTGGGCGCTGCGGTGCTGGTTGCTATTTCGGCTCCGACCGCACTTGCCATTCGCACGGCTGAAGAAGCGGGAATGACCTTGGTCGCTCTGACGCGCGGCGAAGATTTTGAAGTTTTCGCGCGGAGCGACCGCGTCCTTGTGGGAGTTGTCTCGGATGTCGCTTGAAAGCCGCAGGACCGAAATAGAACATGGGGATGAGGATCACGGCGATCTTGTGCTCAGGAAACTCATTCGCATGGCGAACCAGATCGCGACTTTCTTTCTGTCGCAGCCGGAGGATATTCGCGCCGAAGGGGTTGCCACCCATATCAATAAGTTCTGGGAGCCGCGCATGCGCCGGCATCTGTTCGAGCATCTTGACCAAGGCGGCGAGGGGTTGCTGCCTTTGGTGATCCAGGCTTCGACATTGATCCGGCGGCCGGAAGCCAGCGTCGCCTCGGGTGTCGGCGTCGGCCAGGACGCGGCAAACGGAGCGCCCGGTGGCAAGGGACCTGTTGCAGGCGAGTCGCTTTCGGAGCCCAGCATCCCGGAAAGCACAGCATGAATTCTTCCTCTGGCTGGACAGGGCCCCGAGGATCAGTAGACGGATCAGTCATCATCCAGAGGGAGGACACCATATGGCATTCGCGGGTACGACGAGACAGGATCTGAACGGGGTCGGGATACTCGATCGAGAACGGATCATCGCGCAACCGGGCTTCAACCGCTGGCTGGTTCCGCCAGCTGCTTTGGCTATCCACCTCTGCATCGGTATGGCCTATGGTTTCAGCGTCTTCTGGCTGCCGCTTTCGCGCGCCTTGGGAACCACGCAGGATCCGTCCTGCGCCAGTCTCAATCTCGTCACCGCATTGTTCACCACCAGCTGCAACTGGCGCGTCGCCGACCTCGGCTGGATCTACACCCTCTTTTTCGTCCTGCTTGGATGCTCTGCGGCCATTTGGGGCGGCTGGCTGGAGCGGGTTGGACCTCGCAAGGCCGCATTTGTTTCCGCCTGCTGCTGGTGCGGCGGCATCCTGGTTGCAGCCATCGGCGTCATGACGCACCAGCTATGGCTGATGTGGGTCGGCGCCGGGGTCATCGGCGGTGTCGGCCTTGGCCTGGGCTATATTTCTCCCGTCTCGACTCTGATCAAATGGTTTCCGGACCGCCGCGGTATGGCGACCGGCATGGCCATCATGGGCTTCGGCGGCGGCGCGATGATTGGCGCACCACTCGCCAACCTGCTGATGAACTACTTCAAGACGGAGGCTTCGGTTGGCGTCTGGCAGACGTTCATCGTCATGGCGGTCATCTATTTCTGCTTCATGATGGGCGGCACCTTCGGATACCGTATTCCGCCAGCCGGCTGGCGCCCGGAAGGCTGGACGCCGCCGGCGTCCAAGTCGACAATGATCACCAGCCGACATGTTCATCTGCGCGATGCCCACAAGACGCCGCAGTTCTGGCTGATCTGGGCTGTCTTGACACTCAATGTTTCGGCCGGCATCGGCGTTATCGGCATGGCTTCCCCCATGTTGCAGGAAATCTTCGCCGGATCGCTGATCGGATTGCCTGACATCTCGTTCTCGCAGCTGGATGCCGGGCAGAAGGGACAGATTGCTGCCATCGCAGCCGGTTTCACCGGACTGCTTTCGCTGTTCAACATCGGCGGCCGCTTCTTTTGGGCGTCGCTGTCCGACAAGATCGGCCGCAAGAATACCTATTACTGCTTCTTCATCATCGGCATCGTGCTCTACGCACTTGCCCCGACGCTGGCGGACATGGGTAACAAAGCCATGTTCGTCCTGGCATTCGGCATTATCCTATCCATGTATGGCGGTGGTTTCGCCACCATTCCAGCCTATCTCGCCGATATATTCGGGACCCAGTTTGTCGGCGCCATCCATGGACGATTGCTGACGGCTTGGGCAACTGCCGGTATCGTTGGGCCCGTCGTCGTCAATTACATTCGCGAGGCGCAGATCGCTGCCGGTGTTGCACCGGGACCGGCGCTTTATACCGGCACGATGTACATCCTCGCCTGCATGCTCGCGGCTGGCTTGGTGTGCAATGCGCTTGTGCGGCCGCTTGCCGACAGATGGTTCATGTCGGATGACGAAGTGGCTTCGTTGCAGGCGAAGACGGCGGCCGCAAATGCTGGACCAACAGGTTCGTTCGGCATCGGCACAGGGGGATTCGATGCCAAGGCGGCGCTCGCTTGGGCCGTTGTCGGCATTCCTCTTCTGTGGGGCGTCTGGGTCACGCTCAGAAGCAGTCTGGTCCTGTTCGGCTGACAGGCCGCATCCTTACGCACTCATCAGGAAGGCGGCGAAAGCCGCCTTCCTTTTTGCTCTGTCGCTAGAAGCGGAGGTTACTCCGGTTGACGCCGGCGGCGTGCCGCCTAGATAAAGGTCCGGAGCGAAATGAACTTCCGGTGCGGCCGCAAGTTTGGCGGCGGACGTTTCTCCAGGTGCTCCACATCATCATACCTCCACGGACGGAGTTTTTCATGCGCTATAACCAGCTCGGGAATACCGGACTTTTCGTGTCCGAAATTTGCCTCGGTACAATGACATTCGGTGAAGCCGGCGGGTCTGCCCAATGGGGAGAGATTGCCGGCGTCGATCAGTCAGCAGCAGACGCGATTGTCAGCCGTTCAATCGCAGCCGGCGTCAATTTTTTCGATACTGCCAATGTCTACTCCTTCGGAAAATCGGAACGGATCCTCGGGCAGGCGCTCAAGAATCTCGACGTGCCTCGGCAGGACGTTATCATCGCCACCAAATTTTTCGGCCAGATGGGAAGCAAGCCCAACGAGCGCGGTGCTTCGCGCGGCCATATCATGGACTCCGTCGAGCAGAGCCTGGAACGGCTGCAGATGGATCACATCGACCTCTATCAGATTCATGGCACCGATACGATCACGCCCATTGACGAGACGCTACGGGCGCTGGACGACCTGGTTTCGAGAGGCCTGGTCCGCTATATCGGCCTATCCAATTGGGCGGCCTGGCGGATGGCAAAGGCGCTCGGAATATCCGCACGCAAAGGCTATGCCCGTTTCGAGACGGTGCAGGCCTTTTATTCGATCGCCGGCCGCGATCTGGAGCGCGAGATCGTGCCTTTGATGCAGGAGGAGAAGTTAGGCCTGATGGTCTGGTCTCCCTTGGCCGGCGGGCTGCTGTCGGGGAAATACGGTCCAGGCGCGCCAGGCAATGGCGAAGGTCGTCGTGCCACCTTCGATTTCCCGCCGGTCGACAAGGACCGGGCCTGGGCCTGCGTCGCGGCGATGCGGGAGGTCGCGTCCAAGCACGGCGCCAGCGTTGCGGAAGTGGCGCTCGGCTATATCTTGGGCAAGCCCTTCGTCACCAGCGTGATCATCGGTGCCAAGCGGCTGGAACAGCTCGACGAGAACCTCAATGCGGTAAAACTGAAGCTGGATGCGGATGACATGGCGAAGCTGGATGAGGTGAGCGCTTTGCCACCCGAATATCCGGGATGGATGCTGGAAAGGCAGGGGGCTGGGCGCCGCCCGGCGCCGTTCGAACCGGAAGCATGATGGAGAGCTGGCCGCGGACTTCCGCTGCGGCCAGACTTTGCTTCTCAGGTCTAGAATTCCTTCCAGCCGACCGCCTTTGCCTGGAGGTTCGCGTGAGCCATGCGCAGAGGCGAAACGGCAGGTACCTGCGCCCTTGCCGCCGCGGGCCGTGCGCGCTGCTGATGGTCTGTGCCGACGTCGAATTGCGTCAGCAGGCCGCGCAGGCTTTCCGCCTCGCTTGCCAGCGAGTAACTGGCCGCCGTGGTTTCCTCGACCATGGCGGCATTCTTCTGGGTTGCCTGATCCATGTGATTGACCGCGTGGCTGATCTCTCGAAGGCTGGTGGCCTGTTCCTTCGAGGCCTCTACGATCGCGCTGATGTTGTCGTGAATACTTCCGACCTGCTCCAGAATCTGCCGGAGCGACGAACCGGTTCGGCCGACGAGATCAACGCCGCTCGCGACCTGTTGGCTCGACGTATTGATCAACGTCTTGATTTCCTTAGCCGCGGTTGCTGAACGTTGAGCAAGTTCGCGCACTTCCTGGGCGACGACGGCGAAGCCCTTACCCGCCTCTCCCGCCCGTGCCGCCTCGACGCCCGCATTGAGAGCCAGGAGGTTGGTCTGGAAGGCGATATCGTCGATGACACCGATGATATTGGTGATCTGGCCGGAGGATTCCGCAATCTGGTCCATTGCGGCAATGGCATCGCGCACGACCAGACCCGACTGCTCCGCATTCTGCCTTGTATCATGCACCAGGCGGTTTGCTTCTCCAGCCCGGCCGCTTGAATCAGTCACTGTTCGGGTGACCTGTTCCAGCGCAGCGGCAGCCTCTTCCAGCGACGCGGCTTGCTGCTCCGTACGCTTGGCGAATTCCTGAGACGCATCGCGGACCTCGCTCGACGCCGCCGCAATACCGGAGGCATTATGGGCGACGACCTGCATGGCGTCGCGCAGTTTAACGGCCACGGCATTGAAGTCGTGACGCGTGGTTTCCATGCTGGGCACGAACGGGGTCTGGAGCGATTGGCATAGCTTGCCGTCCGCCAGTTCCCGCAGGCCTTTGCCCAGCATCGCGATAGCACTCATTCGCGCCGTAACGTCGGTCGCGAACTTGACCACCTTGGTGACGCGGCCGGAAAGGTCCCTGATCGGGTTATAAGCGGCTTGGATCCAGATTTCCTTTCCGCCTTTGCCGTAGCGGACGAACTCATCCGCAATGAATTCGCCGCCGGCGAGTTTCTTCCAGAACTGGCTGTATTCCGCCGAAGCAGCATAGTCGCGGTCGCAGAATATCCGGTGATGCTTGCCCTTGATCTCCTGCAGCTCATAGCCAAGCCCTTTGCAGAAGTTCTCGTTGGCAAACAGGATATGGCCATCCGGGGAAAACTCAATCACAGCTTGCGAACGGCCAATGGCGTCGAGCTTGCTGGCGTCTTCGGACGCGACCAGCTTCTTGGCTGTGATATCGGCGGCAATCTTGACGACCTTATAGGGTTTCCCGGAGCGGAAGAGGGGGTTGTAGGTCGCTTCGATCCAGATGTCCTTGCCGGACTTGGTCACCCGCCGGTATTCGCCGGCATCGAATTTACCGGCCGAAAGATTGGCCCAGAAGTTCCGGTAGCTCTCCGAAGCGACATAGTCGCTGTCGCAGAATATCCGGTGATGCTTGCCTTTGATTTCCTGAAGGCTGTAGCCGAGGGCGCGGCAGAAGTTCTCGTTGGCGTGCAGGATGATGCCCGTCAGGTCGAACTCGATGACCGCTTGCGAACGCGACAGCGCTTCGACGAGGTTCGTTGCGTCTGCGGCCCTGCCCATTCCCAGCATAGTTAATTCCTTTTGGTGGCATGGAGGCCCCTGCCTCGGCCATATCTTGGCAATGTCGAAGCTGTGTCGCCGCAAATACATTACCGGTGGATGCATTAGGACATTCAAAAATTAAGGACAGATTTATCTAAAATGCTAATATTCACGGGTGGAAATTTGGAAAAGAAAAAGCCGCGCGTTCCAGCCGCGCGGCTCAATCTTACGCAGTGATCTTATTCTTTAAGCAGCGAGTTCTTCGACTTCTGTGCCCTTGAACATCTTGGCGAGGTTCAGGAAGCAGATCATGCCGTTCTCGTTGGCGATAATTCCCTCGGAGAAGGACTTGTCGAAGGAGGCGGAAATTTCCGGTACCGGCTGGACCTGGCTTGCTGGAATAGTCAGAATGTCGGAAACGCGATCGACGAGCATGCCAATCACCATGTTGTGGACCTCGGCGACGACGATGGCGCTGCGCTCATTGGCAACGGTGCTCTTCATGCCGAGCTTGTAAGCAAGGTCGATAATCGGGATCACCGAGCCGCGCAGGTTCATGACGCCGATGACGTCAGCTGGCGCATGCGGAAGCGGAGTGGATGGGGCCCAACCGCGGATTTCGCGAATTGTCGTCGTCTTGACGCAGAATTCTTGGTCGTGAAGACGGAAGGCGATGATTTCCAGCGTCTCGCCACCGTAACTTTTGGAATTGATCGTCGCTACCATTAAAATCTTCCCAACTATCCGTTGCCTGAGCGGCAGCGGCGGAACCGGATGTGGCCCGCGCGACCGTTGCCATGAGTTGCGTGCCGGCGATGCCACGGCGCGGGCATCTGTCCACGCTTCAACAACTTTAACGGAAGAATATTTCCCAAATCTAAATCTAACGAGCAGTTACGCGGCATTTCCGCCTCTTTTGCGAGCTTATGGCTGGCAAGAGCGGATTTCTGGAGCACTGCGGTATTCAGCGACGTGCTCTGATCCACGAATCAACGGTCTTGCTGGTTTGTGAGACGAATCGACATGCCATCGCTCAAGTCAGCGGTGATGTCAGTATTCGCGCTCGTAGAAGATGCCGGCGGTGCCGCCCTCGGTGCCGGCGCCGGCCTTCAGCTTGACGCCCTTGCCCACGTCGAGATTGATCGTTGCCTGGGCGCCATTGGCACCGCCCTGCTCGACTTGGAAATAGGTACGGTTGTTGATGTAGCGGCCGACCGATACAGTCGTCTGGCCGGTCTCGTCCGTATTGATGTCGAGATCATCGACCCCGAGGTTGTTGCGCAGAGTTTCGAGCAGAGAGCCCGAGCCCCCGCCGGCAAGCTGCGTCACCGCATCGGCCAGCTGGGCGATCTGCAGGGGAGACAGCCTCGACATGGACTGACCGAAGATCAGCCGTGCCAAGACTTCGTCCTGCGGCAGAGCGGGCGACGAGGAGAAGGTGATCGTCGGATCGTTGGCGATGCCGGTCACATCGACGGTGATGGTCGTCTGCGCCGATGTCGTGGTTGCTTCCATGTTGAGCACGGGTATCAACCCGCCGCCGAAAGTGATGTCGCCGCTGGTGAAATCCAGGCGCTTGGCCAGGATCACGATCCGTCCGCGGCGCATTTTGAAGCCGCCGGAGACAACGGGCGCTATTGCCGTGCCGGTGATGGCCAGATCACCTCCGAGCTCGGCATCGATGCCGCGCCCACGCACAAAAATGCCGTTCGGGGCGCTGATCTGCAGATTGAGTATGAGCGGCTCGGACGTGCCCTTGGCTGTCTTGGGCCGGATCTCCTCCATCTGACGCAGGACGGCCCCAGGCGCATTGCGATGCTTGATGTCGATCGACGCGAGCGAGGTTGGAAGGCGAGCAGGCACTGTAATCGCGGCTTTGGTCAGCGTCAGTTTGCCGCCGAAGGTGGGCCCCGAAGTCAGAGGACCCGTCACGGTCAAGGCACCATCGGCCGTGGCAGCAATCATATTTCCATCCGCATAGACCGCCTTGGCCAAGGTGATGCGAAGATCGGCTGGAAAGCCGGAGCCGGGGGTAATGCCGACCGTGCCCAGCACTGATACCGTGCCGCCGCCCGAAAGCTTTCCCGTGAGGCGGCTGATATTGGCGGTTTGACCGTCGAAGGCCACATTGACGGCGAGTTCGTTGACGGCAAGGTTTCGCCGGGCATCGACCAGTCTCGCGCCGGAAGAGGAGGCAGTGCCTGTTATGGCTGGGGCGGCTGCCGTTCCTCCGATCGCCAGGTCGACCTTTCCAATTCCATCAAGCACAAATCCTTGCGACGCCAGTTGGCTGGCGAGCACGGAGAAAGGGAACTGGCCGTTGAACTTCAGGCCGAGAGCCTTGTCGCCTGTCAGCGCAACAGAGCCTCCCCCGGCAAGCGAGATACCGCCACCGCCGGCCAGGCGAAGGTCGACCGCGACCTGATTGTCCTGAAAAGTGCCATTGGCCGTGATATCCACGGTAGCGATGCCGGCGCTTGCAGTCTGGGTGACGGCTGCGTTCTTCCAGGCCAGATCGTAGCGCACCGCCGGCGCTTGCGGCGTACCGGTTGCGACAACGCTGCCGGATATGGTGCCGCGTGCGCCGAGCCCGGGCGCAAAGGCATTGGCAAGCCCTGCAGGAACGGCTTTGGCATTGGCATTGATGTCAAGAGCCGGTGGCCCGTCATTCTGTAGGATGACGCGGCCATTCGCGGTGACATCAAGCCCGTCGGCGCCTGTCATCCGGGTATTGTCTAGTGCGATTGTCCCGTTGGCGAAACTTCCTGCGGCTGCGAGGCGAAAGGGAGCGATGCCAGCATCGCGCATCTGGCGAAGCTGTGCATCACTCCATTCCAAATCATAACGTACTGCCGGCGCGGATGTCGTGCCTGTCGCACTGATGGTCCCGGAAATCGTTCCTGCGGCATTGAGAGCCGGCGCAAAGCTGTTGATGAGGCTGGCCGGAAGCGCATTGATCGTCGCCGTCAAGTCGAGGGCGGAGCCGGCCGATCCCGTCACCGAAACACTGCCCGAACCGGTCGCGATGGTCAGGCCGTTCAGCCGGGCCGTACCGTTCTCGATCGGGATGCGCGTGGGCGCTGTGAGGCGAACAGGAATGCTGCGCGGCGCAGCCGCAAATGTATTGATGCCGACGGCCAAGCCGCCGCCCGTCTCCAAGGCCCCGGTCGCCGTCAAGGGCGCATTGTCGTACTGGGCGGCCAAATCGAAGGCGGTTGTCGTGCCGCCATGGGTAATGCCGAGCGTCAGATCGTTCAACCCCACGCTGCCTGCCCCCAGGCGGGCTGCACGGATGGCGCCTTCGGCCGCGAGCGCACGAAGGTCTGGAATCGTCAGGTCGATATCGGGCTTCAGGACTTCCAGGCTGCCGCGACGAAGGGCGGAACCGCTGGCCTTGATCACTGCGGCCGATTTGCCAGCCGTATTGGTGAAGGTCGCCGAGCCCTTGATATCCCCTTGTGCCTGCTGGGCTGCAAGAGCGGCCAGCAGCGAAACATCCGGGAAGTCGAAATCGATTTTGCCAGCGGGCATGAAATCCGGCGAGAAGGTGAGGGCGCCGTTCAGCTTGTTCGGGCCGATTTCGGCGGTGATCGCCGGGGCCGACGTCCGGCCTTGGGCCGAGGCCACATCGGCATTGATGCGGATCGCCTGGCCGTCCAGCGATCCCGTTGCCGTCACATGACCCTGCGGCGCGTTGGGATTGGCGGTGCCTTCCAGACGAAAGCTCAGGTCTTCCAGCTTGCGGCCCACCAGGCGGGCGTCCGCCGAATTCACGACCGCCTTGATGCCGACAGCCGCAAGCGGTCCATCGGCGGAGATATCGAAACCGGCGGCGCCTTCGGCATCCTTCAGCCAGCGCTTGATATCCGGAAGCCGCCCGGCAAGCCGACCGGTTACCTTGCCATTCTCCAAAAGCACATTGCCACGCGCTTCCAGCGCATTCGACTTGATGACCAGGTTTTCGACGCTCACCCGGTCGCTCGACAGAGTTTCGACATAACCTTCCGCCGCAATCGTGCCCTCGAACTTGGATGCGAGGGCCGGCGGCAGCACAATCGGATTGGCGAATAAACGGAAATTGCCCGTGACGGCTTGCTTGGATGTATCGAAGGCGCCACTGACCGTGCCGCTCAGGCCGGCACTTTCGAAGGTGGCGGCATCAAGGCCAATCGCCGGCGGCGCCAGGCGCAGCGGTGCATCGAGCGTCAATGGCCCGCGGATCAGCCGGTCGAGATTGTCATCCGCGAAATTCAGTTGTCCCGCGGTGAACCGGCTTCTGATGCTGCCGGAACGGGTAATCAGGTTCAGATCCTCGCTTTCGGCCTGCAGACGGATCTGATTGAAGCGGCCCTGCGGAAGTTCGGCGGCATTCAAAGCCGCAGTGGCGTTGAACCGGGCCGAGGTTGCGGCACCGGTCAGGGTAAAGTTTACGCTCTCGAAGGAGAAGCGGCTTTCCTGCCCGTTGATCGGCCAGGCGACAGCGACCGGCCCCTTGGTGCCCGTCAGGCTCGCCGTCAGGCTGTTGTCGCCCTTTGGATCCCAGGCGCCCTTTGCTGCTATTCTGACGGCACCCGATGCGAGATCGCCTTTTTCAATGTCGATCCGGCCCGAAGGGGCATAGGTGGCAGCGACGTTGATATTGGTCGTGCCGTCGAAGAGTTGCCGGAAGGCGGGCGGCATCAGCGAGGCCAACTGCCCGCCGCCAACCACTTCAAGGCGATGAGCGCCGTTGGCGACCAGCACATGCTTGCCGTCCACGGAAATGACGGGGCTGCCGTCGACGCTGCCATTGAGCTTGCCTGCCCAGTTGGACAAGGGACCTTCACCATCGAGAGCCAGCTGAACGGCCGGAGCGCCAGGCAAGCGCAGCAAGCGGGCCAGAAGGCCGCCTTGCGGTTCGGAAACAGAGGCTTTAAGCGTCAGGCGGTTTTCGGACGGTGCATAAAGGATATCGGCAAAGGCCTTGGCATCTGCTTCGTCCTTGCGGGTGGCCTGCAGATTGAGCGCGATATTGGGACCGGTCGCATCAATAGATCCCTTGAGCGACAACGAGAAATCGCGGCCGGAGAGAGCCTGGGACAGGTTGATGTCCGGAAGATCGATTTGCGCAACCCGAACGCCGACGGGAAGCGGCGAGCCGGACTCGGATGTCGACTGCGTCTTGATCGTTTTTGGCGGCTCCGGCGTGCGGAGGAAATGGACAGTCTCGGCCGAGACATGCTCGGCGCGGAAGACGCCGCTGACCAGGGCAGTCGGAGACCAGTCCACCTTGATGCCGCCGATCTGGGCATAGGCTCCCATTTCGTCGGAAAGGGTCAGGCTATCGATGCGCAGATCGCCTGTCAGCAGCCCCTCGGGACGGGAAAACGTCACCTGTCTGTCCGGCGTCGACACCAGTGCCGAGATCCGCGTCGCCGCGATATCTCCGCCGAAGGGAGTGAGGGCCACGAACAGGACAACGCCAAGCGCCATGACAAAAAGGATCGCCACCGCGGCGAGCGCGGCCTTCAGGATCCATCTCGTCAGGCTCATCATTAGCGTCATTCCCGGCCCAAACCTCTTTAGAATGCCTGCCCAATACCTGCATAGATACCAAACTGGCTGCCGCCGTCATAGCGTCGCAGTGGAATGGCAACGTCCAGCCGCAGTGGCCCGAATGGTGTAGCATAACGGACGCCAATCCCGGCGCCTGCACGTATATCAGAGAAATCAGGCACGATTTCGGTAGAAACGCTTCCGACGTCGATAAAAGGTACTATGCCTATCTTTTCTGACACTTTTACGCGCACCTCGAAAGACCCCAAACCATAAGACAGCCCACCAAGCGCCTCGTTTTCGCTGTTGTAAGGCGAAACCTCGCGGAAAGTGTAGCCGCGCACGGATCCGCCGCCGCCGAGATGAAATCTGCGAGTGGCCGGGATATCTTCCAAAACATTGGTCCCAACAAGCGTTCCGGCTGCCAGCTTGGCGGCAAGAACGACGCCGTCTTCTTCGCCCAAGCCCAGATAACCGGAGATGGAGCCCTCGAAGGATGAGAATACATTTCCCTTGAACGCTTCGTAGCTCGGCTTGGCCGAAAGAGTGGCATGATAGCCTTGAGTGGGATCTAGCTTGTTGTCGCGCGTGTCGCGATCGAAGCTGATCGGCAGGCTGAATGTCAGATACTCGTTTTCACCGAAGACGTCGTCGGTGGTGATATAGGCCACCTCGCCACCGCCCGTCAGCTTATCCGTCTCATTCAGTTCGTAGGCTATGCTGGCCGAATACGTAATGGATTGGGCTTCGTAGGCGTCAGGCGTTTCGCTCTTGGCCTCGAGTCGCGACTCGAATGTCGCCTCGGGGACAAAGGCGCCGGGCTTGGTGAAGATGATGGCTGCGGAATAGTCAAAGGTGGTGACGTCGGTGGTTGCGCCAATACCAGATACGGCTCCCTCTACGCGCAAGGATTCGGCTTCTCCGAACAGATTGCGATGGCCCCAGTAGCCGGTCACGCCTGCGCCGTCGAGCGAGGAATACTCGGCGCCAAATCCGAAATATCGGAATTTTCCTTCGGACACTTCGATCATCAGCGGCAGCGAACCGTTGGGCGCCAGGCTATCAGCTTCCTGGATCGTCACGCTTGAAAAGACGCCAAGCTCTCGCAGCCGATCGGATGCCTTCTTCAACTGCTCGGGCGAATAGCGGCCGCCTTTGTCAAGGCGTGAATAACGGCTGATGAAAGCCGCATCGACGTCGCGAGCCCCCTTGACCGTTACGACGCCGAATGGTGCGACGGGTCCGCCCACTGCGCCAAGCGTGACGTTGACGGTCTGGGATCTGTGGTCGGCGACGACCTGACGCTGGGTCGGTTTGGCCAGCGGGCGGCCTTCCTTCTTGATATCAGCAACCAGCTGCTCGCCCGCCTTGAGGATCAGCCGGGAGCCTGCTTCGCCGCCAGGCTCGAGGTCGTAATCGGCGGGATTACGACCGGCAGCATCACCTTCGAACTTGATTGAGCCCAGACGGAAGATTGGACCCGGAACGATGCGAACCGTTACCGGCACCGGCCCCGCATGATCGAAGGTCGGAGTGGGGGGTAAAGCGTCGATATCGGTTCCCGCGACGGAGATTTGCACCGTGCCGCCGTATCGGGCTTCTTCGTAAAGGACAGCAACCAGCCGCTCGCGATCTTCGCGTGCCTTGATCACCACACCCAGATCGCCCGACACGGGCTGTTCTTCGTCATTGACTAGCGATGCAGCGGTTTCAAGACGCTCCTTGAGCTTCTTGTCCGCATCACCGGTATCCAAAGTTGCATCGTACCGAACCGGATCGATGACTTCCAACGTGTCGTCGTTATCGCCGAAAAGCGTGATGCCGAAAATCTTGAAGGCGAAGGCGTTTTCCACAAGCGCCGGGGAAAGCAGAAGAGCGGTCGTAAGTGCAGCGACAGAGCCTACCTTACGGTAGCTCCTGTTCTTCCTCCGCCCAATGTTTCCGTCCCGCATACGCAAACTTACTTCGAGTGCATGTCAATGAGGCCATCATGGCCCATTACGAAACTCTGTAGCTGCAAAAGGGCCTCGCGTGTACTGTTTTTCGCATGTCATCATGTTTTCACAGAAGAAAAAGCCCCGAAGCGTGCTCCGGGGCAACAATTCCATCTGCAATCTGAGCGTTTATCAGTAACGGCGCGGGCAGTCGTCAATATAACGGCGACCATACCGGTCACGATAGTAGCACTGGCCGGGCTGTTCCGAGACAGAGCCGATCAGAGCTCCTGAAACGCCGCCGATTGCCGCACCGACTGCTGCACCCCGAACATTCCCAGTCGCGACGCCGCCAATGATCGCGCCCGAGGCTGCGCCAATGCCGGCACCCTGCTCCGTCGCGGTGCAGCTTGCCAAAGAGGCGCCCACCACCAAAAGCATCAAAGCTTTTTTCATCACTTCCTCCTGAACCTGTTGTCACGTTCCATTGCTATATAGCCGACATGCCGACCGTACTTTATGGACTTGGGCGGAACAATAGAACTCGAAAACGAGGAGTCCATATGGGCAGGCCCTTTTAACGATTAATTGTTCGAACACAGAGGATGCGCAGCACGCGGCTGCCTCCAACAAAAGCAAACCCGCTACAAAACTACCGGTTGATAACGATCTTGAAAAAGCAAATGATGCTTGTGCGCTTTGGGAGAGGCGTGAGGAGGAGCGCTTGAGGAAAGTGAAATTGCTGGCCGCGCGCTGAGCGGCGAGCGCAAAGAGCGCCGAAAGCCGAGGATCTGCTTGGCATCGTTATGTGGCGTGCGTCGTATGGCCGATCCGAATTGGCGCAATATGAGGACGATCACAATAACGATCAAGACCCTGATTATCCGGCGACCGCGCTTGCTCTAGGCCCGGTCAAACGAATCGGGCCTAGGTGGAACAGGTGATGTCGACCAGTTTCCCAAACAGTTGATCTGGATCATAGCCGCATTTGGCTTTGGCTTTAGATTTCTGATTGGAATAATTCCAAAAAGGCGGTCGTTTTGCCGCAGGTAGGTTCTAATCACCGGCTCCGGGCTTGACGCGAGGCGCGGGTGAAATCAAAACCAGAGCACGTTCTGGAGTGTGACATGGATTTCGAGGCATTTTTCAAAAGCGAGCTGGACTGTCTTCACAATGAAGGCCGTTATCGGGTGTTTGCCGATCTCGAGCGGCACCGCGGCAGCTTCCCGCGCGCCACGCGCCACACGCCGGAAGGCCCTAAGGACGTCACTGTCTGGTGTTCCAACGATTACCTCGGCATGGGCCAGCATCCGAAGGTGGTCGAGGCTATGCACGAGGCCATCGATCACTGTGGCGCGGGTGCGGGAGGCACCCGGAATATTTCTGGAACGACCCATTACCACGTGATGCTTGAGCGTGAGCTTGCCGACCTGCACAGCAAGGAAGCCTCTCTAATCTTCACCTCCGGCTATGTTTCCAACTGGGCGACGCTTGGGACGCTCGGCCAGAAGATCCCCGGTCTGATCATTTTCTCTGACGCCTTGAACCATGCGTCGATGATCGAAGGCATCCGCTATGCGAAATGCGAGCGGGTGATCTGGAAGCACAATGATCTCAACGATCTCGAAGCCAAGCTTGCGGCCGCCGATCCGAACGCGCCGAAGCTGATTGCCTTCGAGAGCGTTTATTCCATGGACGGGGACATTTCGCCCATCAAGGAAATCTGCGATCTCGCCGACAAATACGGCGCGATGACCTATCTTGACGAGGTTCATGCCGTCGGCATGTATGGCCCGCGCGGTGGCGGCATTGCTGAGCGCGAAGGCCTGATGGATCGCCTGACGATCATCGAGGGCACGCTCGGCAAAGCTTTCGGCGTCATGGGTGGCTACATTGCTGCTTCGGTGGCGCTTTGCGACTTCATCCGTTCCTTCGCCTCCGGGTTCATCTTCACGACTGCCCTTCCGCCAGCTCTGGCTGCCGGCGCGATCGCCTCGATCCGGCATCTGAAGGCAAGCCCGTTCGAGCGCGTCCGCCATCAGGACCGCGTGCGCAAGCTGCGTACCATGCTCGATCAACAGGGCATCCCGCATATGCACAATCCCAGCCATATCGTGCCGGTCATGGTCGGCGATGCGGCCAAGTGCAAGTGGATCTCGGACATCCTGCTCGACACTTGCGACGTCTATGTGCAGCCGATCAACTATCCGACGGTACCGCGCAAGACCGAGCGCCTGCGCATCACGCCGACACCGCTGCACACGGATGCGGATATCGAGTACCTGGTCTCGTCGCTGCACCAGCTGTGGTCGCGGTGCGCCCTGGCCCGCCACGTCGCTTAATACGTCGCGCCAGTAGAAAATGGCAGCTTAAGCGGCCATTTCCTTTTGCGCGATGACGTGGTCGGCGCGACGCCGTGCTTCCGCATCGGCGGCAAACACGTCGTCCATTGCCACGGCTGCCGTATGGTCCGCCATCGCATCCATTACCTGCTCGACCACGTCGGCCATGGCAAGAAAGCCGATGCGGCCGGCACAGAAGGCGTGGAAGGTCATCTCTTCCGCGGCATTCATGACCGCTCCCTGCACGCCGCCGCGTTCCAGCGCGGTTCGGGCAAGCCGTAAGGCCGGGAAACGCACTTCATCCGGCGCCTCGAAATCCAGGCGGGCGAGTTTGGCGAAATCGAGCCGCTCGACATTGAGCCTTGGCCGGTTCGGATAGGTGAGGGCGTAACCGATCGCGGTGCGCATATCCGGACAGCCGAGCTGCGCCAGTACCGAGCCGTCCGTATAGCCCACCATGGAGTGGATGATCGACTGCGGGTGGACGATCACCTCGATCTGGTCCGGGCGCATGTCGAAAAGATGTTTGGCCTCGATCATTTCGAGCGCCTTGTTGAACATGGATGCGCTGCCGATGGAGATCTTCAGGCCCATTGACCAATTGGGATGCGCGCGCGCGATATCAGCGGTTACATTGGCCATCTGGTCCCGCGTCCAGGTCCGGAACGGTCCGCCGGAGGCCGTCAGAACTATCCGCTCGACGGCGTGATGCTGGTCATCTTCGAGGGACTGGAAGATGGCGCTGTGTTCGCTATCGACCGGTATGAGCCGGCCGCCGCCTTCCGCCACGGCCCTGACGAAGAGCTCGCCGGCGGATACCAGACATTCCTTGTTGGCCAGCGCGATATCAGCGCCGCGTTTCGCGGCTGCGAGTGTCGGAGCCAGCCCGGCCGTGCCGACGATTGCCGCCATGACCCAATCCGCATCGCGCGAGGCGGCCTCGATCAAAGCCTCTTGACCGGCGGCAGCCTCGACGCCGCTGCCGGAAAGGGCGTCCTTCAAAGCCGGATACAGGCTTTCTTCGGCCGTGACAGCAATCCTTGCGCCGCAGCTTCTGGCCTGTTCGGCCAAAAGGGCAATATTGGTGTTGCCGGTGATTGCCACGACGTCATAGGCGTCGCGGCCACCTAGCTGGCCTACCACATCCAGTGTATTGACGCCGATGGAGCCGGTTGAGCCGAGAATGCTGATGCGACGTCTGCCGGTATCGGCCATGCCATATTCCGTTTTAAAAAGCTGCCGTTGATCTACAAGCGAAAGCTTGTGCTCACAAGAGCGTGCTTGAATTCGCCCTGCCTGCGACCAAGTGCAGCTTGATTTCAAGTCCTGCAGTGGAAGACATAGGGCGATGATCAAAATTGAGACTCAATGCGTGATCGCCGGTGCCGGGCCTGCAGGCCTGATGCTTGGGCTTCTGCTGGCGCGGGCGGGCGTCGACGTCGTCGTTCTCGAAAAACACACGGACTTCCTGCGCGACTTCCGCGGCGATACGATCCATCCTTCCACACTGGAAGTGATGACCGAACTGGGGCTTGTGGAGGAGTTTCTACAACTGCCGCATACCCGCGCACCGAAGCTGACAGCCGAGATGGGCGGCCGCACCGTTACGATCGCTGATTTCTCTCGCCTGCCAGTGAAGAACCGCTTCATTGCCTTCATGCCGCAGTGGGACTTCCTGACCTTTCTTGCCACCAAGGCCCGGCAGTATGCGAATTTCCGGCTGATCATGCAGGCAAGCGTGATCGGCCTGCTGGAGGACGAAAAGACGGTTTGCGGCCTACTGATCAATACGCCCGAAGGGCAGGTGTCGGTCCAGTCCAAGCTGGTCGTCGGTGCGGATGGGCGAAATTCAGTGGTCCGGGAAAAGGCCGGACTTGAGGTGGAGAATTTTGGTGATCCGAGCGAGGTCGTCTGGATGAAGCTGTCGAAACAGCCCGGCGACCCCAATGAGGTTATGGGCCACGGAGGGCCGCGGCAGGGCTTGGTGCTGATCGACCGGGGCGATTATTGGCAATGCGGCTATGTGATCCGCAAAACCACATTTGCCGATATCAAACAGAAAGGCATCCATGCCTTCCGTCAGATGGTGGCGGAAGTCTCGCCGCTGCCGGCCAGGCGCATGCAGGAGATCGGCAGCTTCGACGACACGAGCCTGCTGACCGTACGCATCGACCGCCTTAAACAATGGTGGCGGCCCGGGCTCATCTGCATCGGCGATGCGGCGCATGCCATGTCGCCGATCGGCGGCGTCGGAGTAAACCTTGCCATTCAGGATGCGGTAGCCGCTGTCAACCTCCTGTCGGATCCTCTTAAGGAGAACCGGCTTGTCGATGCCGATCTCGCCGCCGTGGAAAAGCGCCGCAGCTTTCCCACCAAGGCAACGCAGAAGCTGCAGCTGATGATGCGCAGCAGCAGCCGCCGCAACGGTCAGACGGAGGAGCGGAAGCGCAAAGGGCCGCCAGGCTTCATCAAGGGCATCGCCCGCTGGCCTTTACTGGCTCATCTCGCCGGTCGACTGATCGGGTTGGGCTTCCGGATGGAGCATGTGAGGCACCGCCATCTGTAGAAACAGCAAGCAGCTTGTCGGAGTGGAACCTCGTCGCGAGCCGCTGAAGCAACCTTTGCCGGGATCGGCCGTTGATCGGCGACGCAACCAGGGATCAGCCCATGCTCATGCTTGGAAGAATGCTCACCATGGCCATGGCATTGGTCGGCGGTATTTTCTTTTCGCAGGCGCCGGAATTTGCACAGCAATACCGCCAGCGGATCGGCGGCGCGCTCGATGAGTTGAGGGCGATCATCACCCAGTTCGACAATGAGGCGAACCGCAATGGCCTTGACCGGCAAACCGCCTTGGAGCTCTATACGGCATCTGCCGAGCAGTTCCTGCAGGCCCAGGGCGACGCCATGCGCTACAGCTTCAGCCGATATCAGAGGCTGGAGCGGCAGGGGCGCGACCTGGAGCAGGCGTCACCGATGGCCAAGCCTTTCGTCATTCTGCGCAATCCAGATCCGGACCTTGTCACCAATGCGTGGCGCGACTTCGCGCCAGGCATACCCGTTACTATGGCCGGCTTAATATGGGCTGGCATAGGCGTGATTGCAGGCTGGCTGGCCGCCGCCCTGTTCGGGACCGCCTCTCTGCGTGCCGCTCGCCGGCGCCCGTATAGAAAGGAAGCGCCGCATCAGACAGTCCTCGACGAGGAAATCCATCGCACTGACCAGCCGCCCACGCACATCGCCCCGCGGACTGTGCAACAAGCAGACTTGCCTTGGAAGCCCAAAGCAGTTGAGGAGGCTCCTCCCCAAAAACTGCCGCAGCAAACGGTCTGAACACCTCAACCGATCATCGAACGTAAATCGTCCAGCATCGGCTTTTGGCCATTCAGGATTTTCTGCGCGGCAGTATCCAGGTCGAACCAGCCGGCTCGGTCAACCTCTGGAAATTCCTGTTGTCGCCCAGATTTCGGCGGCCATTCCATCTGGAAAGTGTTGCTGACGATACGATCAGCGTCGATTTCGATCGCGGATTCGACACACCAGGCAAGCACGCGCTTGCCGCCCGGCTGTTTATATTCGCCGAGCCAGCGGAAGTCACCGCCTACGGCCGTCCCGATCTCTTCGAGAACCTCGCGGTTGGCGGCGGCCAGCTCGTCCTTGCCGTCCTCCACCAGTCCCTTGGGTATCGACCAGGCGCCGTCATCCTTGCGCGCCCAAAAAGGCCCGCCGGGATGCACCAGCAGAACTTCTGGAAATCCCGATGAGTGGCGGTGGATCAAAAGCCCCGCGCTTCGCTTGGCAGCCATTGCTGGTCCGTTTCCTGTGATGCGAAGACCTAACGCGGAACAGCGAAGCAGGATCCTCGTTGCCTCGACCGGCCTGCCGATGAGCGTTGAGATGCTCATGGCAACAAATATCGCTGAAATGAAATGGTGATCCCAGATGGATTCGAACCATCGGCCTCAGGATTAGGAATCCTGCGCTCTATCCTGCTGAGCTATGGGACCACTGACGATTTCCTTACAAAAGGCGAGGCCTTAAGCCAAGCCTTTTCCGTGCAGCCTATTCGGATAAACGCTGTTCCGCGAGCCGCACCCAGTAGGAGATGCCGTAGGAAATCGCCTCGTCGTCGAAATCGTACCGCGGATTGTGAAGGCCGGCTGTGTCGCCGTTGCCGATGAAGATAAAGGCGCCGGGCCGCTGTTTCAGCATAAAGGCGAAATCCTCGCCCGCCATGCTCGGGTCAACCTCGCTGTCGATGTTCGAGGCGCCGACGATTTCGGATGCCACATGGATTGCATGCTGCGTTTCCTGATCATGGTTGAAGGTCACCGGGCACTTGCGCTCGTAATCGACAATCGCCTCGGCACCATGGGCGGCAGCGATACCCTCGACGATCTGGTGTATGCGGTTTTCTGCAAGGTCGCGGGTTTCTTCGCTGAGAGTGCGGACGGTGCCCATCAGGACAGCCTGATCCGGAATGATGTTGTGTGTGGTGCCGGCATCGAAGCGCGTGACGGAAATCACGATGGAGCGAACCGGATCAGCATTGCGGGCGGCAATTGCCTGCAGGCTACCCACCAGTTGCGATCCGATGAAGATCGGATCGATCGTCCGATGAGGTTGAGCCGCGTGACCGCCGCGACCCTTGATGGTGATGGTGAAGCGATCGGGCGCCGCCATGATGCCGCCCTTGCGGATGGCAAACTGGCCGACCGGTATGCCCGGCATGTTGTGCATGCCGTAGACTTCGTCGATGCCGAAGCGCTCGATCATTCCATCTTCGATCATCGCCAGCGCGCCAGCGCCACCTTCTTCGGCGGGCTGGAAGATCAATGCGACATTTCCATCGAAGTTGCGCGTTTCGGCGAGATATTTTGCAGCTCCGAGCAGCATGGATGTGTGGCCGTCATGGCCGCAGGCATGCATCTTCCCGGCCGTTTTGGAGGCCCATGGCTTGTCGGTGATCTCGGCGAGAGGAAGCGCATCCATGTCGGCTCGAAGGCCGATCGTCCGGTTGCTTGTACCCTTGCCGCGGATAATCCCGACGACACCGGTGCGGCCGATGCCGGTCACGATCTCGTCAACGCCGAATTCCTGCAGCTTGGCAGCCACAAATGCCGCCGTATTGTCCACCTCGTAAAGGATTTCCGGATTTTCGTGGAGGTAGCGTCGCCACTCGGTCACTTCGCCCTGAAGTTCGGCGGCTCGGTTCAAAATCGGCATGTAGTCCCCTGTTCCTGCAGTCACGCGCTTATGAAACGTCCTCCCGATCAGATAGTGCCTTGCAAGATTGACGTAATCAATCTTCTTTGCCATTGCTTGGCCACATAGGCCGCCTATCCGCCGCACTCGTTAAGACAGTAACAACGAGGGACTATCTTGCCCATTTCACGTCTTCGATCCCTGTCCGCCAGCCGGCTGATTTCTGCCGTGACGGCATTGGGACTTGTTTTGGCGGCCCAGGCTGCCGCCGCCAATCCAAAGATCATCGTGGACGTCAAAAGCGGCAAGGTGATCGCCCATCAGGATGCCTTCCTGAAGTGGTATGGTGCCTCGCTAACCAAGCTCATGACCGCCTATGTGACCTTCAGGGCTTTGAAGAGCGGCAAGGTCACCCTCGATACGCCGGTGGTGATGAGCAAAAGGGCAACGGACCAGCCCGCCAGCAAGATGTATTTCACGGTAGGCTCGACGCTCACCCTCGACAGCGCATTGAAGATCCTGCTGGTCAAGTCCGCCAATGATATTGCCGTTGCCGTTGCCGAGACCGTGGGCGGCACCCATGACCAGTTCATTGCTATGATGAATGCCGAGGCGCAGCGTCTGGGAATGACCTCGACCCACTACATCAACCCGCATGGGCTGCCGGGCAAAGGCCAGTATACGACGGCGCGGGATCTGGCCGTACTGACGGTCCAGCTGAAACGTGAGTTTCCCGAATACCAGAGCTATTTCTCTTTGGAGGGGATTGATACGGGCAAGAAGCAGTATCCGAACTACAATACGCTGATTGGCCGGTTTGACGGCGCCGACGGGATGAAAACTGGCTTCATTTGTGCTTCCGGCTTCAACCAGGTCGGATCGGCGACCCGCAACGGGCGCACCGTCATTTCCGTCGTGCTCGGTTCCGACAGCCTCGCCGGCCGCGCAGACGATACGGCCAATCTGCTGCAGCAGGGATTGACGTCAACGGCGAGCGAGGGCGTCCCGCTTGCCTCTCTCCCGCCCTATGGCGACACGGCAAATCTCAATGATGTCAGCGCCGAAATCTGTAATCCCAAAGCGGCCAAGGTGCGCAGCGAAAACCGCGATGACGCGGGCCGAACGGTGATGCACTCGCCCTATATTCATGAGATGACGCATCCGCCGGCATATGCCGCGGCCATGCCGCTCAGCGGAGGCGAAGCGCCGCCACCGCCGCCCAAGAAGACTAGCGATAAGAAGACCAACGACAAGAAAGCCAGCGACAAGAAGACTAGCGACAAGAAGACGACGGATAAGATACCTACAGACAAGAAGACGACCGACAAGAAGCCAGCCAATGTGCAGGCGACCGACAAGAAAGGCCAGGCGGCTGCCGGCGTACCCCTGCCAGGCGCGCGCCCGAACGCCAGTACAAGCCCGAGCCCGAGCCTCTGATGAAGCCAGTCATGCCAGCATCTCGGAACCGGATTCCGGTCTCCATCCTCACGGGTTTCCTCGGAGCTGGTAAATCAAGCCTGCTCAATCGGATTCTGAAGGATCCCGGCACCAGCGACACGGCCGTGATCATCAACGAGTTCGGCGAGGTCGGCATCGACAACTTCCTGGTCGAGGCTTCCGGGGATGCGCTGCTGCAACTGGCCAATGGCTGCCTTTGCTGCACGGTCCGCGGCGAACTTGTGGATTCGCTGGCTTCTCTGATGGACGGGATCCAGACCGGTCGGTTGAAGCCGATCCGCCGCCTGGTGATAGAAACGACGGGCCTGGCGGATCCGGCGCCGGTCATGCAATCGGTCATGGGTAATCCGGTGATCGCCCAGAACTACGAACTCGACGGCGTGGTGACCGTGGTCGATGCCGTCAATGGCCTCGCATCGCTGGAGCGGCACCAGGAGGCGGTGAAGCAGGCCGCCGTCGCGGATCGGATCATTCTCTCCAAGCTGACGATGGCCGATCCATCGCAGGTCGCAAAACTCCGAGCCCGCCTGGCAGATCTCAATCCCCGTGCTCCCGTCATCGATGGTGACAGCGAGGAAGCAGGCACGGCTGCCGTGCTTGAAAACGGTCTTTATGATCCGGGCACCAAGGTTGCCGATGTCAACCGATGGCTGCGTGACGAGCTGGCCATTGACGAGCATCATGCTCACGGTCATCATGATCATGCTGACGGCCACCATCATGATCATGGGCACCATCACCATGACATCAATCGCCATGGTGCCAACATCCGTTCCTTTTCGCTCATTCATGACAAGCCGATCGAGCCCGCAGCGCTCAACATGTTCGTGGATCTTCTGAGGTCGGCGCATGGAGAAAAGCTCTTGCGCATGAAGGCCGTGGTCCTACTTTCCGACAGTCCGGAACGTCCGCTCGTCCTGCATGGCGTGCAAAGCGTGTTTCATCCGCCGGAACGCCTGTCCCAATGGCCGGAAGGCTACGACCGTCGCACGCGCATGGTGCTGATTACAGAAGACTTGCCGGAAGCCTTTGTATCGGATCTCTTTGCCGCCTTTACCGGCGAGCCGCGAATCGATCGACCTGACCGTGCCGCGTTGGAAGACAATCCGCTGGCCGTGCCGGGTCTGAGACTTTAAGGAGCGAGCTTCCTGATCAGGAAGCGATGCCCGCTCGGCGTTTGCTCCGAATGGACAAGCCGATGGCCTTCCTGGCTGCAGAAATGCGGAATATCGATCACGGCAAGCGGATCGGAGGTTTCAATCAGCAGATCGGTGCCAGCGGGCAGGATTTTCAGCTTCCGACGTGTCTTCAGGACCGGCAAAGGGCATTTCAGACCTCTCAGGTCGTAGACAAGCTCCGTGGCCGAGGTCACTCCTTGCCCCAGAACTTCCAGAACGGCTTCTTGTTGTCTTGCGATATCGGCGGTGCCGCATAGGCGAGCGGGTTCTGGGCCGGGATTGGAACCGTGCTGGTCGTGGAGGCTGTGGTCAGGGTAGGGGTGGTCGCCGCGATCTGGGTTGCCGCGCTTGCCGCGGGAAGGCGATCCTGCTTCGAGCGCTGAGCCGCTGATGTGGAAGACGAAGACGCGGTTGGGGCGGCCGACGCCATAATCGTATTGGCTGGCTTGTTCGCTGCCGCCATCCGCTTTTCCATCATCTGCTTGAACTCGGACTGGCTCATCAGCTTGCCCGCTTCAAGAGAGGTCCCTGTCGGCGCATAGGCGAGATCGCGGCCCTTGCGCTTGTCGGCCACCACAGCCTTGCGCTCGGCTTCGGTCGGCTCGTACCAGACCTTGTCGTCAAACTTGCTGAGGGCTTTCTGATAAGCCACTTCATAAGTCTTGCCGTAGGAGGTCAAGGCCGAAGCAAGGGCCGGCGGCGTCGACATGGGCGGGCATGCGGCGGTGGGCGCTACGGAACCGTTCGCCTGCTGGTTGAAGACGTACTTCTTCTCGCAGACAGCGACTTCGGGTGGACGTTTGGTGACTTCGAAATTATCGTAGCCACCCTTCAGCATCTTCCAGAAGTCGTAATTCGGATTGTCCCGGTGACGAACCATGTTTTCGGCCGTCATACGGAAGGGGAGGGCCTGAAGCTGAACCGATGTCTGGCCACCCTTGAAGGCGTCGCGCGCAAAGGCGTAGATTTCGAGCACCTGTTCATCCGTCATGGAATAGCAGCCGGATGACGAGCACGCGCCGTGGATCATCAGGTTGGTGCCGGAGCGGCCGTTCGCTTGGTCATAGCGGTTCGGAAAGCCGGTATTGATCGCCAGGTAGTATTTGGAATTGGGATTGAGATGGGCCGGGGTCAGGTTGTAAAAGCCTTCCGGAGCCTGTCGATCGCCTTCCTTGACCTTCGGTCCGAGCTTTCCCGACCATGCGCAGATCTGATAGCTGGCGATAACGTCGAAGCGGTTGTCGGCCTTTGCCTTCCAGACCTCAAGAACCCCTTCTTCCTTCAGAATCCGGATCATGATCGGCGAATTGCGCGGCATGCCCTTCTTCTGCATCTCCGCAAGGATGCGGGGCGGCAGGGGCTGCTCGACCTTGTTCTTCACTGTCGACAGGTCGATTTTCGCAGTATCGAGCGTATCATTGCAACTCGTCAGAGCGGTCGCAACAAGCAGGGCGAGAGCGATGTGTTTAAGGCGCATCGAGACGGACCACATATCCTTAATGGCGAACGAGACCAGCACAGGTTCGATAAGTAAAGCGGTAA
Source organism: Rhizobium deserti (assembly GCF_004358025.1). GTDB lineage: Bacteria > Pseudomonadota > Alphaproteobacteria > Rhizobiales > Rhizobiaceae > Neorhizobium > Neorhizobium deserti. Next base: position 293,670 of record NZ_SMTL01000004.1, read on the forward strand.
GCTTTATATCTTCTTAACCGCTTATAGGCGCCTGTCCAGCAAAACCGTCCCCGTTCCACTGCCGCCACTCATATGGCTAAATTTGGCAATTTGAGGGGCGAGGCCTCGCAAAGATCAGAGATTGCGGCCGATCTCAAGAAATTTCCGACGCCGTGCCGCCCGCACCTCTTCTCCGGAAAGGCTCCCAAGGTCGGTCAGCGCTGAGGCAATGACCTTTCCGGTAGCCGACATTACCATTTCGGGCTCGCGATGCGCCCCACCCACGGGTTCCGGGATGATGTCGTCGATGATGCCCAGCCCCTTCAGATCCTCTGCGGTGATCTTCATATTGGTGGCAGCCTCCCGCGCACGGGTCGAATCACGCCACAGGATCGATGCCGCTCCTTCCGGAGAGATAACCGAATATATTGCGTGCTCAAGCATGTAGACACGGTTGCCGGTGGCAATTGCAATCGCGCCGCCCGAGCCGCCTTCGCCGATCACGACCGATATCAGCGGCACCTTGATGCCGAGGCACATCTCCGTGGAACGGGCAATGGCTTCCGCCTGTCCGCGCTCTTCCGCGCCGACGCCGGGATAGGCACCGGCTGTATCGATGAGGGTGATCACCGGAAGACCGAAACGATCGGCCATTTCGAGAACCCGGATAGCCTTGCGATATCCTTCAGGACGCGGACTTCCAAAATTGTGTTTGAGGCGGCTCTTGGTGTCGTGGCCTTTTTCCTGGCCGATAACAGCGACAGCCGATCCCTGGAAGCGGGCAAGGCCTGCCTGGATGGCGGCATCTTCGCCAAAATTACGATCGCCGGCCAGCGGCGTGAAATCGGTGAAAAGATGAGCGGCATAATCGACGAAATGCGGGCGCTGCGGGTGCCGGGCGACCTGTGTCTTTTCCCAGGCGCCGAGCTTGGAATAGATTTCCTTCGTCGCCTCTTTCACCCGAACTTCAAGGCGGCTGATTTCGTCCGAAGTGTCGATGCTCTCGTTCTCGGAAGCAAGCTTCTTCAGCTCGTGGATCTTGCCCTCGAGGTCCGAGATTGGTTTTTCGAAATCGAGATAAGTCTGCATGAGATCCGCGTTCCGATCATTTTGCCTGTGACGGCGGCTCTAATCCCGGTTTTTGGGCTGTTTTGCAAGAGGGTGATGTGCCTGCACCGTTTCCCGCAGCCTTTCTTCAAGCACATGCGTGTAGATTTGCGTAGTGGAAATGTCCGAATGACCTAGCAGTTCCTGCACAACGCGCAGGTCTGCGCCGTTCTGCAGCAGGTGGCTTGCAAAGGCGTGACGCAGGACGTGAGGAGAGATGGCCGCAGCTTTCAGGCCTGCGCGGGCAGCCAGCCCTTTCAGGTCCCGGGCGAAGACCTGGCGGGGCAGGTAGCCTTCCTTTCCCGACGATGGAAACAGCCAGGCGCTATCGCCGGCGGTTTCTGCAGCAAGCTTTCTCGCTTGTCCATAAGCTTTCAGTGCAGCGATCGCCGAGCGGGAAAGCGGCACCAGGCGCTCCTTATTGCCTTTGCCGCGGATCATCAGGAAGCGGCCTTCCTGATCCAGGACCTTGGCGGGCAAGGAAACAAGTTCGCTGACGCGCATGCCCGTCGCGTACAGGAGTTCCAGAAGCGCAAGCATCCGGAGGCGGGAAATCTGCTCCGGACCGGGCTCCAAGGCCTCTTGCGCCGCACGCTCGAGCAGGCGGGTCACGGTATCCTCGCTCATAATCTTCGGAAGCGGGCGCCCCTTTTTCGGTGCGTCCAGTATGGCGGTCGGGTCGTCGGCACGCAGCCCTTCGGCATAAAGAAATTTGAAAAATTGTCGCATGGCTGAAAGGCGCCTAGCCTGCGATGAGGCTGCGAAGCCCTTTTCGTCCAGCTGCCTCAGATATCCGGCAAGATCGCTGCTTCCGGCGCTGGCGGGGCTTTTCTTCTTGGACACGAGGAAAGAATAGAGGTCGTCCAGATCGCGCTGATAGGAGGCGAGCGTGTTGACGGCCGCGCCCCGTTCCGCGCTCATCATTTCCAGGAAAGCTTCCATATGCGCGCGGGAAAGATCGGCCATTGCGGCAATCCAGACTTCAGTTCTGTTGCTTGGGGGGCGTCGGCGGGTTTAGCCGTTCGGAAGGGACGCGCACCGTGACGTCCCGTTCACGCGGTTCCACCAGAAGCACGAGGCCAACCATGCTCCCATAGATCGCGCCTGCAATGAGTGCCAGGACGAAGAGAAACCGGAACAGGGTGGGCATCAAGAACTCCACGAGATTGCGGTGCAGTATATCTCAAAAGGTTAATGGATAAACAAGAACAAACTGCCGCAAGCGCTGTTTGGCGGCGCCTGCGGCTTGACGCTGCCGGTGCATTTGTCGATACCGTTTTGGAAACGGACGGCACCATGAACGAAGCTCTACCAGTCGCAGCTCAAACCCTCGCCGAACAGGCGCGCGCAGCACTCGGCAAGCGCAACCTGATCTTTGTCGGTCTGATGGGTGCGGGCAAATCGGTCATCGGTCGGCTCACGGCGCAGACGCTCAACGTCCCCTTCATGGATACCGACGTCGAGATCGAGCGCGTCTCGCGCATGACCATTGCCGAACTCTTCGCGGCCTATGGCGAAAGTGAATTCCGGGCTCTCGAGACGCGCGTTATAGAGCGTCTGCTGAAGCAGGGTCCGCGGGTCATTTCCACTGGCGGCGGCGCCTTCATCAACGAGAACACGCGCGAGCAGATCAAGCTGGGTGGCGTTTCGCTTTGGCTGAAGGCGGATCTGGACGTGCTTTGGGAAAGAGTGAACAGACGAGATCACCGTCCTTTGCTGAAGACCGAGCATCCCAAGCAGACGCTCGAAAACCTGATGATCCAGCGTTATCCGATTTATGCGCAAGCCGACCTGACCGTGCTTTCGGAAGATGTGCGCAAGGAGGTTATGGTCAATCAGGTGCTCAAGGCCCTGGTGACGCTTGCCAATAAAGGTGAAACAGCATGAATATCTCCTCTCCGCCTCCAGAAAGGCTTGTTCATGTTCCGCTCGGTGAGCGGGCCTATGACATCCTGATCGGCCCCGGTCTGATCGGCCGAGCCGGCGGCGAAATCACAGCGCGGCTGAAGGGCCGGCGGGCCGCCATCGTGACGGATGCACATGTCGCGCCGATTTATCTCGAAGCGCTGATGGATAGCCTGCAGACGGACGGGATCGAGGCGGTGTCCCTGACACTGCCGGCCGGCGAGAAGACCAAGAGCCTCGAACATCTTGCAACTGTGACGGACATGGTTCTGTCCGCCCGCATCGAGCGCAACGATGCGGTCATTGCGCTTGGCGGCGGTGTTATCGGCGATCTGGCCGGTTTCGCCGCCGGTATCGTGCGTCGCGGGGTGCGTTTCGTGCAGATCCCGACCTCGCTTCTGGCGCAGGTGGATTCGTCCGTCGGCGGCAAGACCGGCATCAATACCCGTCACGGCAAGAACCTGCTGGGCGTTTTTCATCAGCCGGATCTCGTTCTGGCAGATACGTCGGCGCTCGATACTCTTTCCGAACGGGAATTCCGGGCAGGCTATGCTGAGGTCGCGAAATATGGCCTGATCGACAAGCCGGACTTCTTTTCCTGGCTGGAGAAGAACTGGCGCGAAGTTTTTGCTGGAGGTGCAGCGCGAGCCGAAGCAATTGCCGTCAGCTGCCAGGCGAAATCTGATGTGGTCGTGGAAGACGAACGGGAGACCGGCCGGCGCGCACTCCTTAACCTTGGACATACTTTCGGGCACGCGCTGGAAGCGGCGACGGAATATGACAGTCGACGCCTGGTGCATGGCGAAGGCGTGGCTATTGGTATGGTGCTGGCGCATCAGTTCTCGGCGCGCCTCAATCTGGCAAGCCCGGACGAAGCCCAGCGTGTGGAAGCCCATCTCAAGACGGTTGGCCTGCCGACGTCGATGAACGAAATCCCAGGAGCGCTTCCGCCGACGGAAAAGCTCCTGGAGGCGATCGCCCAAGACAAGAAGGTCAAGAGCGGCAAGCTGACCTTCATTTTGACGCATGGCATCGGCCAAGCCTTCGTTGCGGATGATGTTCCATCTTCGGAGGTTCTGGGTTTCTTGGAGGAAAAGCGGCCAAAATGACGTCGAGCACCGGTCCGGTATCGCGTATCGTCAACGCCGTGATCCGCGGCCTCCTGCGCATGAGCGGCGCGACGCCCTCGGCAGAGACCTTGGCGTTGGCCGATCATGAGGATCTCCATGCTGCGTTGGATGCGAAGAACCGCGACCGCAGCTCCGACCGTCAGGACCGGGATCGTCTGAGCGGACTTTTTGAGCTCGAAGAGCTGGAAGTGTCCGACGTCATGAAGCACCGGACCGCCATGCGTGCGATCAATGCGGAAGATCCGCCGGATGTCGTGGTGCGCACGGTTCTGGAAAGCCCTTATACGCGCATGCCCCTATGGCGCAATTCGACGGAAAACATCATCGGCGTCGTGCATGCAAAGGATCTGCTGCGAGCCTTGGCCGAGCCTATGGCCGAGTCGCAGGGGGTCGACATCGTGAAGATCGCGCAGAAGCCGTGGTTCGTGCCCGACACGACCAGCCTCAAAGATCAGCTGAGCGCCTTCCTGCGCCGCAAGGGTCATTTTGCGGTGGTGGTCGATGAGTATGGCGAGGTGCAAGGTATCGTCACGCTCGAAGATATTCTCGAGGAGATCGTCGGCGACATTGCCGATGAGCACGATATTGAAATCCAGGGGGTCCGCCAGGAGGCGGATGGCTCGATCGTGGTGGACGGCTCCGTGCCGATCCGCGACCTCAACCGCGCACTCGATTGGAGCCTGCCTGACGCGGAAGCAACAACCATTGCCGGATTGGTGATCCACGAATCCAAGCTTATTCCGGAAGAGCGGCAGGCTTTCACCTTCTATGGCAAGCGTTTTATCGTGCTAAAGCGGGAGAAGAACCGGATAACCCGGCTGCGCATTCGGCCAGCGGAAGATACCCCGATGCCGGCGGAATAATTCGCTTCTCGATCTTTGCTTCGGCCGCACGGCTTCTTATCTAAAGTCTACCAGTGCGTCGGCTCGCCGGGTGCGGATGCCTCTACCGCAAGCGCATGCAATCCCGCATCCAATTCCGGCTTCAGCAGGGAATTCACCATGCGGTGCCGGTCCAGCCGGCTCATGCCGGAAAACTTATCCGCAACAATGCGGACCCGCATGTGTGTCTCACCCGTTCCGGTCATGTCGGGCTGATGCCCCGCATGCTGATGGCTCTCGTCGATGACGATCAGCCTCTCCGGCTGGAGCTTGTCTTGCAGTGTGGTTTCTATTCGGGATCTGACGGACATTTCCGCTCCATGGTGAAGCATGCGGGCGAAGCATGAGGGGCTACTGACAAACCAGCAACAAACCGCTTTGTCAATTCTTGTCCATGGTCACGGCTCATCCCATAATAAGTGCCTCATGAAACTCGACTCCAAATACTTCGACCGCATCCGAACCCGCCGCAACAGGGAGCAGGAGGCACCTCCTCAGGCGCCGACCTGCCAATGGGACGGGTGCGACAAGCCGGGTGTGCACCGCGCGCCGGTCGGGCGCAATGCCGAAGGCCAGTTCTTCATGTTCTGCTTCGAGCACGTCAAGGAATACAACAAAGGCTATAATTACTTCTCCGGCCTTTCAGACACCGAGATTGCGCGCTACCAGAAGGAAGCGATCACCGGCCATCGTCCGACATGGACCGTTGGAGTGAACAAATCTGCCAAGGATGCGCCGTTACATTCGACGGCTCGATCCGGTGCGCCCGGCGCGCAGCAACGCTACAAGGACCCCTTCGGCTTCGTTTCCCAGGCGCGCGGTGGTGGAGCGTCCCGTTTCGAGACCCAGGGGCGCAAGCTGAAGTCGCTGGAAGCCAAGGCTTTCGACACGATGGGCCTTGGGGCCAATGCGACCTCAGTTGAAATCAAAAGCCGTTACAAGGAACTGGTGAAAAAGCACCATCCGGATGCGAATGGCGGCGACCGCGGCTCGGAGGAACGTTTTCGCGCCGTCATTCAAGCATATCAGTTGTTGAAGCAGGCGGGTTTCTGCTAAGCCGTAACGATTATGGCAGTGAGGACGACGGCCGGGCGGCGGCTCGCGCTTTGGAGAGATGATGAGTAAGATAGATCTAGATATTGCAAACCTTCCTGATACCACGGTTTCCGTTCGGGACGTCTTCGGCATCGATACCGATCTCAGGGTTCCAGCCTACAGCAACGGCGATCCTTACGTCCCGGATTTGGATCCAGACTACCTGTTCGATCCCGATACCACGCTCGCCATTCTTGCAGGTTTTGCCCATAACCGACGGGTCATGGTGTCCGGCTTCCACGGCACCGGCAAGTCGACCCATATCGAGCAGGTCGCGGCGCGCCTCAACTGGCCTTGCGTGCGTGTCAATCTCGACAGCCATGTCAGCCGTATCGACCTCGTCGGCAAGGATGCGATCGTCCTCAAGGACGGCAAGCAGATCACCGAATTCAAGGACGGCATCCTTCCCTGGGCCTATCAGCACAATGTCGCGCTTGTATTCGACGAATACGATGCCGGTCGCCCGGACGTCATGTTCGTCATCCAGCGCGTCTTGGAAAGTTCCGGCCGCCTGACGCTGCTCGACCAGAGCCGCGTCATCCGTCCTCATCCGGCATTCCGCATCTTCTCGACCGCCAACACAGTCGGCCTCGGCGATACGACGGGCCTCTATCACGGCACGCAGCAGATCAACCAGGCGCAGATGGACCGCTGGTCGATCGTCACGACGCTGAACTATCTGCCGCACGAGAAGGAAGTCGATATCGTCGCCGCCAAGGTCAAGTCGTTCGGCAGCACGTCCGAAGGCCGCGAGACGGTATCGAAGATGGTTCGCGTCGCCGACCTGACGCGTTCGGCCTTCATCAACGGCGATCTTTCGACGGTGATGAGCCCGCGTACGGTCATTACCTGGGCCGAAAATGCCGAGATCTTCGGCGATGTGGCCTTCGCCTTCCGCATCACCTTCCTCAACAAGTGTGACGAGCTGGAACGGACACTGGTGGCCGAGCAATATCAGCGTGCCTTCGGCGTCGAGCTGAAGGAAAGCGCCGCAAACATCGTGCTGGGAGCCTGAGGCGCAGAGAGGCAGGATCATGGCGGGTCGCGGAGACAATTCTAAAGGCAAGGTGGGCGGACCGGTGGATGCCGAGCCGCTGCGCCAAGCCATTACCGGCTGCGTTCGCTCGATAGCCTCGAGTGCCGAGGTCGAGGTAACTTTCGCCAACGAACGTCCGGGATTGGCTGGAGACCGGATCCGCCTGCCGGAAATTTCCAAGCGACCGACGGCCCACGAACTGGCGGTGACGCGCGGGCTCGGCGATTCCATGGCGCTTCGGGTCGCCTGCCACGATACCGGCCTTCACGCCAACATGGCGCCGCAGGGATCGGATGCTCGATCGGTCTTCGACGCCGTGGAACAGGCGCGGGTCGAATCCATCGGCGCGCTGCGGATGGCCGGGATGGCAGCCAACCTCAATTCCATGCACACGGAAAAATACGCCAAGGCCAATTTTACCGGCATCGAACGCCAGGAAGATGCCCCGATCAGCGAAGCGATCGCCATGCTGGTGCGCGAAAAGCTGACTGGAACAAAACCTCCTCCCAGTGCAGGCAAGGTTCTCGATCTGTGGCGGTCCTTCATCGAGGACAAATCCGGCGGCGACCTCGATAACCTGCGGTCCGTCATCGAGGACCAGCAGGCCTTCGGCAAGCTCGTCCGGCACATGCTGTCCTCCATGCAGATGGCGGAAGACTTCACCAACGAGGAGTCCGAGCCGGAGGAGATGGAAAATCCGAGCGAGGAGGATCAGCCTCGCACCGGAGAGACCGAGAACGAGGAAGTCGAAGAGGAAGCCGGTTCCGACGCGGCGCCTGCCGAGCAGAGCGAAGCCGCCGACGAGGAGCTCGATGAGGGCGAGATGGATGGCGCTGAAATGTCGGACGACGATATGTCCGAAGACAGCGACGACCATTCCGAGACACCTGGCGAGACACGCCGCCCCCAGAGCCCATTCGACGATTTCAATGAAAAAGTCGACTACCATATCTTCACCGAGGAATTCGATGAGGAGGTCACGGCCGAAGAGCTTTGCGATGAAGCAGAGCTGGACCGGCTGAGAGCGTTCCTCGACAAGCAGCTCGCGCATCTCCAAGGTGCGGTCGGACGGCTTGCCAACCGGCTGCAGCGCCGTCTGATGGCGCAACAGAACCGCTCCTGGGATTTTGACCTCGAAGAAGGCTATCTCGATCCCGCCCGACTGGTACGCTTGATCATCGATCCCATGCAGCCGCTGTCGTTCAAGCGGGAGCGCGACACGCAGTTCCGTGATACGGTGGTTTCGCTGGTGATCGATAATTCCGGCTCCATGCGAGGCCGGCCGATCACGGTCGCTGCCAGCTGCGCTGATATTCTCGCCCGCACGCTGGAGCGTTGCGGGGTCAAGGTGGAGCTTCTGGGCTTCACGACAAAGGCCTGGAAGGGCGGGCAGGCGCGCGAAAAATGGCTGGCCAGCGGAAAGCCGGCAATGCCGGGCCGCCTGAACGACTTGCGCCACATCGTTTACAAGTCGGCTGATGCGCCCTGGCGCCGCTCGAGGCGGAATCTCGGGCTGATGATGCGCGAAGGCCTGCTCAAGGAGAATATCGACGGCGAAGCGCTGATGTGGGCGCATCAGCGGCTGATCAATCGGCCGGAGCAGCGCAAGATCCTGATGATGATTTCGGATGGCGCGCCGGTCGACGATTCGACGCTTTCGGTCAATCCCGGCAATTATCTGGAACGCCATCTGCGTGCGGTGATCGAGCAGATCGAGACGCGCTCGCCTGTGGAACTGCTGGCGATTGGTATCGGCCACGACGTCACCCGGTATTATCGCAAGGCGGTCACGATCGTTGATGCGGACGAGTTGGCTGGCGCTATGACTGAACAACTGGCCGAACTCTTTGCCGAAAATATCGGCCGTCCGGCTGGGCGGATGCGGCGAGCCAGTTGAGGCTCCCGCCCAAGAAGCTTTTGCGCCTTGCATTCTGTGCAGGCCTTTTCGGCGCTTTGGCCTTGCCGGCGGCGTCGGAGCCTGTGGGCATGAACGTGCGCACCATCGGGCAATTCAAGACGGGTTCGGATCAGAAGCGTTTTGGCCCACTGGAGTTTCTTGGTGGCCTGGAATTCTCGTCTGTCGACAGCCGGCTGCAATCACTTTCCAGCATCCGGTTCCGCGCGGATGGAGAGAGCTTCGTATCGGTGACGGATACCGGAAACTGGCTTACGGGACGAATCGAGCGGGACGGCCAGGGCCATCTTTCGAATCTCGCGGATGTTGAAATCCATCCGATACTGCTGCGCGGCGGACGTCCAGGTTGGAAACTGACGTCCGATGCCGAGGGATTGGCGTTGCGAAACGGGCAGGCGGTGGTGAGCTTCGAGCAACAGCATCGCGTTGACATTTACCGCAATCCGGGCTTTGAAACTTCCGAGCCGTCACGTGGTCTCGATTTCCTCATTCCGGCGCGAGAACTGCGCCGGAATGCCGGCATGGAGACGATTGTCGCTTCGCCGCAGTCGAGCCACCTCAAAGGGTCTCTCGTCATCGTTGCAGAACGCAGCCTGGATGAGAAAGGCAACCTGCTCGCGGCCATACTGGAAGGTCCGATGAAGGGGCAGTTCACGGTCGTCCGGCACGACCCCTACGACGCCACAGATGGTGCCTTTCTCCCCAACGGAGACCTTCTCCTGCTGGAGCGGCGTTTCAGCTTTCTCGGCGGCCTCGGCATGCGTATTCGGCGCATCAAGGGGGACAGCCTCGTTCCCGGCGCCATGGTCGATGGAGAAGTTCTGGTCGAGGCGGACTTAAGCTATGCCATCGACAATATAGAAGGGCTGGACGTCCTTGCCGGTGCCGACGGCAGGCAGCGTCTCATCCTGATCTCGGATGATAACGGCAGTCTCATGCAGCGCAATGTCATGCTGGAATTCCGGCTGAACGATTGATCGGCCGGAATGCAGGGTTGTTTAGCGAGCCGGTGCCGCCTGAGGCATCGGCTTCAACACGTTCATGAGTGCCCCGTAGGGCAGCAGCAGAACCACCCCCACGACGATCTTAACGACAAGATCCCCAAGCGCCCAGGAAATCCACCGCGGCGCCTCGGCGGCGAAAGCGCCAAGAATGGGAGCCGAACCGATGGCAAACTCGTCATTGGCACCGATGAAGGCAAAGATCGGCGCAAAGGCGAGCGAGAAGAACAGCACTGTGTCGATCACTGTGCCGACAAGAGAAGCCGCAAGCGGCGCTTTCCACCAGGTCTTGCGACGCAGTTCGTTGAAGACGGAGATATCCAGCAGCTGGCCGATCAGGAAGGCTGTTCCCGATGCCACAGCGATGCGCGGCACCGAAATCCAGAAGGACAGCGCGACGCCAACCACGAAACCAACGAACACGACACGGCGAGCGATCGCCGGCCCGAACTGGCGGTTGGTGAGATCCGTGATCAGGAAGGCGACCGGATAAGTGAAGGCGCCCCAAGTCAGAAGATCGCCCAGAGCTATTCCCCAGAGATTGCCGGCGACCGGGAACTGCACGAGGAAATTGGAGGCAACGACAACGGCCGCCATGAGCAAGGCATAGATAGAGGTATAGCGCGAGGTCAGCATTTTTTTATCCTGGGTGATGCCACCAGTTGGAGTGCTTGAAAGGTAAGAGAAAAGGCCTGACCGGCTTTGCCGTTCAAGCCCTCCCGATAGCCGAGGATAGAAGTCGCTGATTAAGCGGCTTCAGCTGTCTTCTTGACAATCTGGCGGCGCAGCAGACGAGCGCGCATCGACAGTTCGGTTTCGTCAGCCTTCAGAAGGAAGGCATCGAGGCCACCGCGATGCTCGACCGAGCGAAGGGCGTGCGCCGAAACGCGCAGGCGGTAGCGCTGGCCGAGGGCGTCCGAGATCAAAGTGACCTGGCAGAGGTTCGGCAGGAACCGGCGGCGGGTCTTGTTATTGGCGTGGCTGACATTGTTGCCGGTCATAACGCCTTTGCCGGTCAATTCGCACACACGAGACATGATTACACCTTTGTTCTTCTGCAATCGGATGGTCTTCCGGACAACGCCCGGCGCGCCGATCCAATTCGTCCTGATTGGAAAGTTGCGGTTCTATAGTCAGTGAGGCTTCGCGCGTCAAGCTAAAAGCTTTCATGACCCGTGAGCTAATCGGGCATACACCAAATTCCGCCGCTATTTTCTCGCCACTATGGCCGCTCCATAAGGGAAGGTTCGCCTTCCTTCTTCAGCTTATTCGGGCAGATCATGATTTTTCCAATTCGCTCCGTTATTGCCCTTGCGCTCGTCTTTGGACGTTTGGCCGTTTCGGTCGAGGCCGCGGAAGTCCGTCATTCCAGCCAGTACAATATCAGCCTTGGTATATTGCCGATCGCCACTGCGACCTTTTCGAGCGAATTTGGCGATGGTGACTATAAGATCACCGGCTCTTTCAAATCGGCAGGCATAGCCGACATCATCAGCCGCGTATCAGCCGATACCAGCGTTACGGGCAGGATCCTCGATGATCGGCTGCAGGCCGAGCAATATAACCTCGTCTACCGGATGGGAAAGCGTACGCGCGTCTATGATGTCGAATACCGAAACGGTGACGTCACTGAAACCACGATCAAGCCGCAGCCGAGGCGCAATCCCGAAACTTGGATCCCCGTTACCGAGAAGGATCTCCATGCGGTTCTTGACCCGCTAAGTGGCCTGATCTTTCCGGGCGACGCGAAAATTTGCCCGAAGCGGCTGCCAATCTACGACGGCGAATCGCGGATGGACCTCGTTCTGGCTCCGATGGGAAGCAAACCGTTCTCGACGGACGGCTTCAAGGGCGATGCAATTGTCTGCTCAATCAAATACGTCCCGAGGTCCGGTTTCAGGCGTGGCCGCAGCGACATCGAGTACTTGAAGAAGACATCGATGGAAATCTGGTTTGCCAAGGCCGAGTCGGCAAATGTATATGCTCCGGTTTATGCGCGCATTCCCACCAGAATGGGACAGCTTTACGTGACCGCCGTCAAATACGGCGGATGATAGTCTCTTCCAAACATCCAGGGGAGCAGGGGTGAAGATACGGGGCACGTTGATCGGCTTCTTGGCAATCCTGATGTGGTCGCTCCTCGCCTCCATGACGGCAGCGTCCGGCCAGGTCCCGCCGTTCCAGATGAATGCCATGACATTTGCGATCGGAAGCCTTCCGGGACTGGTGCTGTTCATCCTGAAGCCGCACCGGATCGCCTTGCTAAAGCAGCCGCCTAAGGTCTGGATCACCGGGATCGGCGGACTGTTCGGCTATCACTTTTTGTATTTCACGGCGCTGCGGAATGCACCTGCGGTCGAAGCAGGGCTGATCGCCTATCTCTGGCCACTGTTTATCGTTGTTGGGTCGTCCCTTCTGCCTGGCGAGCGGCTACGCTGGTATCACATTGCGGGCGCGATCCTGGGGCTCTGCGGCACGGTCATCATCATATCACGCGCCGGCCTGTCTTTCGACGATGCCTATGTCGTGGGATATGGCGCAGCCTTGCTATGCGCCTTCACCTGGTCCGGATACTCGCTGCTGACCCGCCGTTTCGAGCGCGTTTCGACGGATGTGGTCACGGGCTTCTGCCTTGCGACCTCGCTTCTGTCATTTGTTTGCCATCTGGGTTTGGAGACGACCGTATGGCCGACTTCCGAAAGCGAATGGATGGCAATTGTCGGCCTCGGCCTTCTGCCGGTGGGCGCTGCTTTCTATGCATGGGACTACGGCGTCAAGACCGGAGACATACAGGTGATCGGAGCCGCTAGTTATGCGGCGCCGCTGCTCTCGACCATGATCCTCGTCATTTTGGGTTTTGCCGAGCCAAGTTGGCGTATCGTCGCGGCCTGCATTCTCATCACCGGCGGCGCCGTGCTGGCGGCCAAAGACATGCTGCTGCCGGCGCGGAAATCCGTAGCTGCCGTCGAGTAGCCTCAACCCGGCTCCCAGCCTGGGGGCGCCATTTCAAAGCTTGAAAATTCAAAGGCCGGGGCCACGGTGCAGCCGACGAGCGTGTATTCTCCCAGTGGCTCGGCCGCCTGCCAGGCATCGGCGGGGACAATGGCCTGAGGACGTTCGCCGGCGGTTATATCCGTGCCAAGCCGGATGTCTTCGATCTTCGTCCCGTCCGAGATCCGCAGGCGCAACGGTACCCCGGCATAGAAATGCCAGACCTCGGCGGCGTCGCGAACCCGATGCCAATGCGATCTCTGCCCCGCCTGCAGCAGATAATAGATCGCAGTTGATTTGCCTCGGCCTGTCCCGTCGCCGTCACGAAAGGTCTCGACGAACCAGCCACCCTCGGGGTGGGGCTGCATGCCGAGCGCGCGAACAATTTCCTCGGCTGTCAGGATCAATGCATTCACGCGGCAGCCTCGCGGTTTTGCTGCATCATCTAGAAATTGTCCTTCCGCTTGCGGATTTCGGCAAAGACTTCTTCATTGCTCTTGGTTTCCATCAGCAGATTTCGGCGGATGGCCGGATCGGCGGCGCGCAGGAACGGATTGGTTTCCTTTTCCAGTCCCATCATCGTCGGAATGGTGAACTTGCCTTCGGCACGATCAGCCTCGATCTGAGCAGCCCGCGCCTTCAGCCTCTTGTTGTCCGGATCGATCGTCACCGCGAATTTAGCGTTGGAGAGCGTATATTCGTGACCGAAATAGATGGCCGTCTCATCGGGTAGAACGGCCAGCTTCTGCAGTGAATGCCACATGTCGGCGGCCGGCCGTTCAAACAGCCTGCCGCAGCCAAGTGCGAACAGCGTGTCGGCGGCAAACAGGATCTTGTCGTCGGGGAAGTGATAGCAGATGTGTCCAGCCGTATGGCCAGGCGTTTCGATCACCCGCACGAGATGGTCGCCAAAGTGAAACTCGTCTCCGTCGGCCATGGTCTTGTCCAAGCCCGGGATCGCCAAAGCTTCATTGAACGGCCCGATGATCTCGCAGCCGAACTTTTCCTTCAGCGCCAGATTGGCTTCCACATGGTCCCCATGGTGATGGGTGGTGAGGATATGGGTTATCTTCCAGCCGCGGCGCGCCGCTGCTTTCAGGATAGGTGCTTCCTCTGGGGCGTCGATGGTGGCCGTAAGGCCCGTTTCGGGGTCATGGACGAGCACGCCGTAGTTGTCGGTCCGACAAGAGAAGACTTCGATCTCCAGTGGTCTCATTGCTTATCCCCAGTGCTGAAATTTGTTCAGGAACAATGTAGAGGTTGATGCCTTGAAGTCCAACCACCGTCGGGTACCATTTTCAAGATGTCTGTCGATATTGTCGATCTTCGCGAATTCTACCATTCCCCGCTGGGTGCCGTTGCAGAGCAGGCGATCGGTATGGCTCTTTCGTCGCTTTGGGCGCGGTTGCCGGATGAGCGGCTGGTTGGTCTCGGCTATGCGGTGCCCTATCTCAATCGCTTCCGTTCCGATACCGAGCGCACCTTTGCCTTCATGCCGGCGGGCCAGGGGGCGGTAAACTGGCCGGTGGGCGAGCTTTCGGCGACCGCGCTTGTCTTTGATGAGGAACTGCCGCTGCCGGACTCGTCGGTCGATCGTGTGCTCATGGTACATTCCCTCGAGTTCGCCGAAAACCCCCGGGAAAGCCTGAAGGAGGTCTGGCGCGTGCTGGCACCAGGTGGGCGGCTCGTGGTCGTCGTTCCGAACCGGCGCGGCGTCTGGGCCCGGATGGAACATACGCCCTTTGGCTCCGGACGCCCCTATTCGCGCAGCCAGCTGACCGCCCTGATGCGCGAGGCCAATTTCACCCCGGGCGCCAGTGCCGAAGCGCTTTTCTTTCCGCCGTCGAAGGTGCGGGCGCTTCTGAAGCTTCGGCATGTCTTTGAGCGGGCAGGCCGGCGCTTCTGGCCGGTTTTTTCCGGTGTTCTGGTGCTTGAGGCGCAAAAGCGGCTGTACCAGGGACTTCCGGTGGCCGCGCGGGCATCGCGGCGCGTTTTCGTGCCGGTTCTGGCGCCGCAGGGCGTCCCGACCACGCGCACGCGGTGAGGCTTCGCCTCGCCCTCGACAAAGGTGGATTTCCCCATTAATCGACTAGACCACCAGCCATACAGGCGTTTCCACAAAGGTTGATCTGATGAGCATTGTTGCGAGTGAGCCCGTTCCGCGTTCTGGCATTCTGGATATTGCCGCCTATGTGCCGGGCAAGGAACATGCTCCCGGCGTCGCACGTGTCTTCAAGCTTTCCTCCAACGAGACGCCTCTCGGTGCCAGCCCGAATGCCATCGAAGCCTTCAGACAGGCCGCCGGCCATCTGGAGCTCTACCCTGACGGTCAGGCTCTCGCGCTGCGCGAAGCGATCGCTGGCGTCTATGGTCTGAACACCGCCAATATCATGTGCGGTAACGGTTCGGACGAACTGCTTGGCCTGCTTTGCCATGTCTACCTCGCCCCCGGCGACGAGGCAATTATCACCGAGCACGGGTTCCTGGTCTACAAGATCCAGATCATGGGTGCCGGGGCAACCCCCGTCGAAGTGAAGGAAAAGGACTATACCGTCGACGTGGATGCCATTCTTGCCGCCGTGACGGAGAAGACCAAGATGGTTTTCATCGCCAATCCTGGCAATCCGACTGGCACCTATGTTCCGGTTTCCGATATCCGCCGTCTTCATGCCGGGCTGCCCAAGCATGTCATCCTCGTCCTGGATGCCGCCTATGCGGAATATGTCCGTAAGAACGATTACGAGGCAGGCCTTGAGCTTGTTTCTGCCAATCGCAATGTCGTCATGTGCCGGACTTTCTCGAAAGTCTACGGTTTGGCTGCACTTCGCGTCGGCTGGATGTATGGCCCGTCGGGCATTCTCGACGCCCTGAACCGGGTCCGCGGCCCCTTCAACATGAATGCTCCGGCCATTGCCGCAGGGGCAGCCGCCGTCCGCGACCGCGCCTTTGTGGAAAAGGCGGTGGGATATAACGCGCTCTGGTTGGACAAGCTTACCCATGCGTTCGAAGCGATCGGGCTGAAGATCACGCCCTCCGTCACCAATTTCATCCTCATCCATTTTCCGGATGTCGACGGCAAGCGGGCGCCCGAGGCCGATGCCTTCCTCACCAGCCGGGGCTATATCCTCCGTGCGGTCAAGGGGTATGGCTTGCCTAACGCACTGCGCATGACCATAGGCCCGGAAGAAGCCAATCGCGGCGTCATCGAAACGCTCGGCGAATTCATGGGACGCTCCGCATGACAATCCCTCAGTTCGAGCGGATCGCGCTGATCGGCATCGGCCTGATCGGTTCGTCCATTGCGCGCGAGGTCAAGGAATTGGGGCTGACCGGCGATCTAGTGATCTCGACCCGCAGCACAGAAACATTGAAACGGGCCGAGGCGCTACAACTCGGCGACCGCTATACAAGTTCTGCCGCCGAGGCGGTGAAAGATGCAGACCTGGTCATTGTTTCTGTGCCCGTCGGTGCGTCCGAAGCGGTCGCACAGCAAATTGCGGCCAATCTGAAGCGCGGGGCTATCGTCACCGATGTTGGCTCCACCAAGGCATCCGTGATTGCGCAGATGGCGCCACACATGCCGGACCATGTGCATTTCATTCCAGGTCACCCGCTGGCGGGGACGGAAAAATCCGGACCGGATGCAGGCTTCACAGGTCTTTTCCGGGATCGCTGGTGTATTTTCACGCCGCTGCCGAATACGGATCAAGCAGCACTCGATAAGCTCAAGGCCTTCTGGACTGCGCTCGGCTCCCGCATCGATGAAATGGATCCCGAGCACCACGACAAGGTTCTGGCCATCGTTTCCCACCTGCCGCACATCATCGCCTACAATATCGTCGGCACTGCCGATGATCTGGAGACGGTAACGGAGTCCGAAGTCATTAAATATTCGGCATCCGGCTTCCGCGACTTTACGCGCCTTGCCGCGTCGGACCCGACGATGTGGCGCGACGTCTGCCTGCACAACAAGGATGCCATCCTCGAAATGCTGGCCCGTTTCTCGGAAGATCTGGCCTACCTGCAACGGGCAATTCGCTGGGGCGAAGGCGACAAGCTGTTTGAGCTTTTCACCCGCACGCGCGCCATCCGTCGCTCGATCATTCAGGCCGGCCAGGATGTCGACGCACCCGATTTCGGCCGCCACGCGCTCGACACAAAGAAGTAGTGTTTAAAGGCGGACGGCTCTCGATGGTCAGATGGGCGGGATTTCGCCGACCGGGATCAGTCCGCCGGCGAGGATTTTGCCCCGCTTGATGGTGATGTTCAGGGATGCATTGGTTCCGCCGCCGAGGGCCGAAAGCATGCTGACGGCGGTTTCCAGCGTCGGCGCGATATCCGGGAAAGCCTCGCCTAGGCTTTTCTGCCAGGCCGCAAGCTGTTCTATCCTCAGCTTCAACTTGCCCGACAGACGACCCTGATCGTCGAAGGAAAAGGGGCCGGACAAAAGCATGACGCGGCCTTTACCGAGGTCGGCCCGAAATTCACGCATTTCACCTTGCGTGCCTCGAAGAGCAGCACCGCTCGGATCGCTCCCGTCGATCATGCCCGCGCGCCCTGCAAGCCTCAGGTCGATATCCGCCGTCAGGCGCGGGAGAAGCTGCGGCATACCATTCATGGCAGTATCGGTATCTGTCAGTGTCACTGCAGCATCGAGATCGGGACCGTTTTGGCGTAGATGGATTTCCGTGCGCGCCGCCCGGATATCGAAGCTTTGGCCATTGGCCGACGAGACCGCCGTCGTTTCGCCATCTTGAATGACCACCGAAGCACGTTCAACGCCTTTCAGCTTAGCGCTCAGGCTGGATTGGAGGCTTTTCCAGGTGCTCGAGATGGTCAGGCCGCGGCCAGTGCGAACCTCGGCCGGTGCATCCATTTCCCAGACGATGTGTCCTGAGTCATAAACCTGGGCTGCCGAGCGAAGCGCTCCAAAAGTTGCCGATATCCCGTTCACCCGGTCGTCGACGGCCACTTTCGAACAGAAGAGGCCGATGCGGAACGGGTAGCCACGATATTCGGCGTCGGTGCACTCGGCGGAAAAGCCTTTGGCCTCGCGGCTGCCGAGAAGGGCCAAGGTGTTTTCGCGCAGTATGGAGGCTGCATAGAACCAGCCGCCGGTATAAAGCGCAATGGCGAGAACGACGCCACAGGCAAGCAGCCATAATTTTCCCCTGACACCGGCTCGGCTTGACGCTGCCATGATCTTCTCCAATGGTGGCTTTGATCCAGCGCAGGATGCGCTCGAGTGAACGGCTTGGCGTGCGATATGGACGAATTTTGGGTGTTTGGCTACGGTTCCCTCATGTGGAACCCAGGTTTCGCTTTCGCAGAGAAATCTCCGGCACGCGCCTTCGGCTTCCGCCGCTCCCTTTGTGTCTGGTCGCATGTGCATCGTGGAACGCCGGATCATCCTGGCCTTGTGCTAGGGCTTGATCGTGGCGGATCCTGCCGAGGCGTGGCCTTTCGGGTCGAGCCGCAGAACCGCGACGATGCGCTCGATTATCTGCGCCGCAGGGAACTGGTGACCAATGTTTATCGCGAGCGCGTGCTGCCGGTAACGTTGGATAAGGGGCAGCGGATCAAGGCCATCGGATACGTGGTGGATCGTGATCACCTCCAATATGCGGGCGCGCTTAGCGTGGAAGAGGCTGCAGCAATCGTCGGTAGGTCTTTGGGGCAATCAGGCCCAAACAATGCCTATGTGTTCAACACGATTGCGCATCTGAAGCAGATGGGCATACGCGATCCTTGGCTGGAAGCGGTGGGGTCGGCGGTTGCGGAGGAGCTTCAGGCCGCCGGCTGAGCCTTGATCTGGGACAGCCGCTCAGTTGCTTCGGGCGGCAGCGGAAGATGGGGATTGTCTGCGACCGTTTCCAGGAGCAGCTTGTCGCTCGCCGTTTCCAGAACGTCCTGGAGACGGGCATAAAAGGCATCGGGATCCAAACCCGGCTCGATTGGTGGAAGAACGCGCACCTTGAAATGGCCGGGATGCTTGATCAGCTTGCGCCGGCCCCAGAACAGGCCCCAGTGCGCGACGATAGGAACGACCGGAACCTGAACGTCGCGGTATATGCGCGCAATGCCGTAGCGGTATTCCGGTGCCGCCCCAGGGGGACGCCGCGTGCCTTCCGGGTAAATGATGAGCTGGCGCCCCTTCGCCATTTCCTCCTTGGTGCGCTCCATGACCTCAACCATGACCTTGCCGCGGGCGCCGCGATTGACGGGGATCATCTTCTGTTTGGCGACGTACCAGCCAAACAGCGGAATCCACATCAGCTCCCGCTTCAGAATGTAAACTGGGTCGCGCTGATAGGGCAGGAGCGCGAACGTATCCCAGGCGGATTGGTGCTTCGGGGCAAAAATGCAGCCGCCTTCGGGAATGTTCTCCATTCCCTCGATTTCAAAGGTCGCACCGACAATCTTGGCCATCAGCCAGTTGTTGGAGGCCGCCCAGGCCTTGGGGATCCGGTAGGCGGCTTTTCGCGGCAACAGGAAATAGACAGGCGACAGCACCAGCATTCGCACGATGATGTTGACATAAAAGGCCGTGTTGAAAAGAACCGAGCGCACCAGCAGCATGAAAGGCATCCATTTGTAAGGGCGTTGCCTACACGAGATCAGCGCCGGAAAAAAGCGTCCGTGGCGGCAGCAGGAAAGATCAGCGCGAGGAGGACGTCGCAGGCTTGGATGGTTCCTCTTCAGTCCTGAGGCCGCTGCCGCGCTCCATGCCGACCCAGTCCCGAAGGGTGGCGAGGACAACCTTGCCATATTCGGAAAGCATGGTGCGCAAGGTATCCGGCTCGGCGAACCAGGCACGTCGGGTGAGATCAGCATTGATGACGGGATAGGGGACGAAATCCGTCACTGGATCCGCCCGCCGCAATTCATGAAGGCTGCGCAGCATGTGGTAATTGTTGGTGACCACCAGCACCGATTTATAGCGATGGTCATGGATCCAGCGGGCAATCTCGTTGGCATTGCCGATCGTGTCGAGAGCATCATAGCCGATATCGACACAGCACCTGAACAGATCGGCCGAGGCCTGAGTCACCTTGCGGATCTGGTTGGGCGTCGTCGACGGGTGAGCACCGGATATCAGCAACCGCTGTCCCGCCCCGTCGCGCAACAGCCCCACTGCCTGCTCGATCCGCTGATAGCCGCCGGTCAGGACAACGATGGCATCTGCCTTCACCCCGTCGGGAGCCTTCAGTGACGTCACCGCATCGGCAAACCACAGGAAGCCGCCGGCGACGATGGCAATGACCAGAAGCGAAGCCAATAATATGCGGCGTGCCAGCCGCCTCAGCCTGCTCTTTCTCGATAGCCAGCCTCTGCTCGGACGATCCGACATATGGGGATCCGTTATCCTGCGGTTGGTGGAGCCAAAAGTCATGATTCGTCAATAGCGATAGATTGGGGCTACGCATAGTCACCGGGCATTTCAACGCCTGGAGACGGGAAGGGTTCAAGATGCCGGCACGCCATCGGACCGCGCCGGATCGGAGCGTATCAGGTCAATCTCGTCGATCGTGCGCATCACCGTCAAGCGGGCAGTCAGCGTCGTCAGCAGAGCGATCACGACCATGGTCGCAAAGATTCCCAGATAGCCTGTGAAGCCGATGGTGAACGAACCAAAAAGAGCGTTTGCCTGGTCGCTTTCAGGCGTCGCGCGTGAATTGGATTGCCAAAGGTTGGCGACCGCGAAAAGCGCTGCTGCCAATGCGCCACCGGCTGCCGAACCCTTGATACTGATCTTCAGGAAGTGCTTCTGGAACTCCTTTGCAACAAAACCGCTTTCGGCGCCGACGAAATGCAGCACTTCGACAATATGCCGGTTGCCGGATAGGGCGCCCCGCGTTGCGAAGATGACCGTCAGGATCATGGCGGTGAAGACCAGAACCAGAACGCCGGTGCCAATGAAGACGGTGGTGCGGGCCATGGAAACCAGCCGGTCGACCCATGTGCGGTGATCATCGAGGAAAGCCTGCGGAACCTCCGTCTTCAAAAGGTCGCGCATGGCCGCGAAATCCGGGGGGTTCTGCTCGTCGATGGTGATGATGACGAGGCGCGGGACGGGAAGGTCATCCAGGTTCAGGCCGCTGCCGAGCCAGGGCTCCAATAGCCGGGCCGTCGCCTGGTCATCCATGATGGTCCCGTCACGGGTGCCGACAAAGGTCAGCGCCACGTCACGCGCCTTCTTCAAGGCTGCATCCATATCGAGACCGTCGTCCGGCTTGATCTGGATGGTGATCTCCCGCGAGATCTGGCTTTGCCAGCTCGAGGCGGTCGCTCGCACCATGCTGACGGCGCCGAGCGTCAGGCACGCCAGGAAGGCCATAATGGCGATCACCACCATCAAGGCGCTACCCTGTATGTTGGAAGGCGGCAGGATCGGTGCCGTCGGGCGCACCCGCATTTCGCTGCGGCGAGTCGGATTGCCGGCGTCTGCCTGCTTGGTCTTGCCAGGCGGCGGCGAACTGCCGGCCTTGTTTGGTTTATCCTTCTTGAGGCGGCTCATCTCATTCATAGATGTCGAGCCGCCCTTCAGTGAGGATCATTCGCCGCGCGTCCACCTGATCCATGAGGCCGAGATCATGGGTTGCGATGACGACAGCCGTGCCAAGGCGATTGAGCTCCAGAAAGAGGTTGAGCAGGCGCTTGGCCATAGGCGGATCGACATTGCCAGTCGGTTCGTCTGCGAGGAGAATTTCGGGCCGGTCCATCAGTGCCCGGGCAATGGCGGCACGCTGCTTTTCGCCGCCGGACAGAACCGGGGGCAGCACATTAATGCGTTCACCCAGCCCGACCCATTTCAGGAGCTCGATCACATCGTTTCGGTAGGAACTTTCGTCCTTGCCGCGCACCCGCAGCGGCAATGCGACGTTTTCGTAGGTGGTCAAGTGGTCGAGCAGCCGGAAATCCTGGAAGACGATGCCGACGCGCCGCCTCAGCATCGGCAGCTCTGACCTTGGAATTTGCGAAAGGTCTCGGCCGAACATCTGGATGATGCCGCGGGTGGGATGGAGCGACAGAAAAAGCAGACGCAGGAGCGTTGTCTTGCCGGCGCCGGACGGACCGGTCAGGAACTGGAACGAGCGCTTCGGAATGTCGAATGTCATGTCCCGGAGGATTTCCGGGCCCATTCCATAACGTAGACCGACATTTTCGAAGTGAATCAATGGAGGATCCAGTCCCT
This sequence comes from Rhizobium deserti, assembly GCF_004358025.1. Classification (GTDB taxonomy): domain Bacteria; phylum Pseudomonadota; class Alphaproteobacteria; order Rhizobiales; family Rhizobiaceae; genus Neorhizobium; species Neorhizobium deserti. Next base: position 315,906 of record NZ_SMTL01000004.1, read on the forward strand.
GGCTCTAAGGCGCAGACTCAATGGCACCCGCCATCTCTTAACGACGGCGGTAAACAAAGGGTAAATCACCAGCGGAAACAGCCCATTTTTACGGCGGATTTGCGAAGCATTAACCATTTGAATTTACGACTGAGCGGGATTCGTTTCAATGGCCGGCGAGCTTCCGCTTGGAGAGCCGGTGAAGAGGCCCCATGAGCAACTTCCGCAGCCAGCAGGGCAAGACCTTCATCCGCATGGATATCCTGCCGCCAGAACAGGATAAGGGCAGGGTGATCCACCTTGCGCGAAGGCGCGCCGAGGTCGTCGATGCACAGTTCGTACCTGTCGTCGAGCGGCCACGCGGGGCAAGCAAGCTGACCTGCCACAATGACAATCGCAGGAAGAGCCGGTATTCCGGCGGACGGATGCGGCGGTCCGTTGCGCGGCTGGAAGCACGGCTTAAGACTATTCCGGCAGATTTCTTCACGGCAATGGTCGCTGCTTTGTTTGTTGCAATCTTCAGCATGGCTGGAGGCTTTTCCTTTCTGTCTGCAGATGCGCGCGAAGCCGGGGCCGGGCCTGTGCTTGACATCACCCATGTCACCATGACCCCCCAGGACGCCGACGGCATGCGGGTGCTGCTGATCAACGGCATTGTCGAAAACCTCGGCCGCGACAGCCATCACATGCCTTCGATCCGGGCGGATCTGCTGTCTGGCGACGTTGTCGTGGCAACGACTCTGATCAATGTTCCGCAGGTGCAGATCGAGGGACAGCAGAGCTGTGGATTTTCGGCTCGGGTACCGCATCCCGGTGGGAAACTTCCTGATCTGCGGCTTTCCTTCGCTGAGCGTAGTGCCTCGCGCTCCTGATTGTGTTATCGCCGAACTTTATTCGATCAGGAGAGTTCGTATGCCCGTCGTGCGCGGCAAGAATATCGAGCCGCTTTTCACCGCCGAACAAATTGCCGAGCGCAACCGTGCTATTGCCGCTCAAATTGCGGTTGGACCGACCAAGGATCTGCTTGTTATTGCGATCTTGAAAGGCTCCTTCATTTTCGCCGCCGACCTGCTGCGCGCCCTGCACGAGACAGGTCTTGCGCCGGAAGTGGAATTCATCACCCTCTCCAGCTATGGCGCAGGAACCGTTTCCCAGGGCGTCCGTATCGTCAAGGATATCGACAGCGAGGTGAAGGACCGGGACGTGCTGCTCATCGACGACATTCTCGAGTCTGGCCGCACGCTGAAGTTTGCCAAGGATATGCTGTACGAACGCGGAGCGCGACACGTGTCGGTTGCCGTGCTTCTCGACAAAAGCGTCAAGCGCCAGGAAGCTCTCGAAGCGGATTATGTCGGTTTCGAATGTCCCGACTATTTCGTCGTCGGCTACGGCATGGACGTTGCCTATGCGTTCCGCGAACTGCCTTTCGTCGGCGTCGTCACCGGCGATGCGTGAAATAGCCTGACAGTAGTGGCAAGCTGTTAACCATGGCCGCTCCGGATGCCGCGGCGTTTACTCCTCGACAACGAAACTCTGATGATTTGCTCCTTGAATGAAATAGACACGGAGCGATGATCGCTATGGCTAAAATCCTGATTACCGAGGACGAGGACACGCTGCGCATGTTCGTGGCAAGGGCGCTTCGCCTCGATGGTCATGAGACGCACGAGGCCGGCGATGGTGCCGAAGGTCTTGAAAAGCTGAGCGAAGGGTCATTCGATCTCCTCCTGTCCGACATCCGCATGCCGGTCATGGACGGCATCGAACTCACTCACCGGGCTGCCGCCCAGTTTCCGGACATGAAGATCCTGCTGATGACAGGCTATGCCGAACAGCGCGAGCGCGCGGACGATCTGGCCACCAAGATCGTTGATGTGGTGCAGAAACCTTTTGCGCTTCCGGATATCCGCAAGGCAGTGGCCATGGCATTAGCCACTGGCGCCTCCTGCGCAGCTTGAACGATCACCTTATTTCGAGCAGGCGCTCCAGATATTGCCGCTCGGCATCGCCTGACAGGGTATTGCCGAGTTTGTCGCGGATGGCATCCAGGATCTCCCGGGCCCGCTGGACGTCGATCTCATCGGGAACCTTGACCTGATCACCGAAATCAGGCCCCGACGTTGACCGGGGGCGACCAAGGGGATCGCGGCCGTTCTGCCCACCTTGCGAGCTCATGTCCTCGCCCTGGCCGTCGCGGCCCTGGCCCGGCTGCTGGCCTTGGCCCTGCTGCATTGCCTGCATCATCTGCTGCATCATGTTCTGGGCGCCCTGGCGCAAGGCGTTAAGCGCCTTGCCCTGGCCGTCGACAGCCTGCTCGCCCTGGCCATCGCCAAGCGCTTCGCCGGCTTTGCCCATTTCCCGCTGGGCCTGGCCAAATCCCTCGCCAGGCTGCATGCCCAGTTCCTTCAGCCCCTTCTGCAGCTCGTTCAGCTTCTTGCCCAGGCCTTCCTGCTGAGCCCGCAGGTTCTTCAGCGCCTCACGAAGCTGTTCGGCCGTCATCTGGTCGGTGTTCTGCTGACCTTGCTGCCCCTGTTGGCCTTGCTGCTGCTGACCTTGTTGCTGGCCCGGCTGCTGCTGGCCCTGGTCGTAAGGCTGCTGATCAGGATCGCCGCGCTGCATGCGGTCGCGTAAAGCCTGGTCCAGCTTGAAGGTCTGGTCCATCAGGCGCTGCTGCTCCTGCATGATCTCTCCGAGCTTGTCGATCTGCTGGCGCATCTGGCTGTTCTGCTGCTGGTTCTGTTGGCCACCCCGTTGCGGTCTGCCTGCCTGCAGATTGTTCATCATCCGCTGCATTTCCGACAGCAGTTGCTGGGCAGCATCCCGATTTCCGGACCGCGCCAGATTTTCGATCTGGTCCATCATGTTCTGCAGATCGCGCTGACGGATGACGTTCTGGGCCTGCATGTTGTTGGGCGACCGGGGAGCGTTCTGCATGCGCTGCGCAAGTTCGTTCATGAACTGCTGCATCGCTTCGCGGAGCTCCTTCATGAGCTGCGCGATCTCCTGATCATTGGCTCCTTTCTCGAGCGCTTCGGCAAGATTGCGCTGCGCATCTCGAAGTCGTCTTTCAGCCAGTGAAAGGTCGCCGTCCTCGATGCCAAGGGCTATTTCCCAAAGATAATCCGCCGTCTCCTTCAGCTGCTCCTCACCCCGCGCAAGCTTCATGCGCTCCAAGGCAGACCGGATTAGAAGGAAATGGCTGAGGTTCGGGATTGTCTCGTCAGGACGAAGGGCGAGTGCTTCATTGAGTGCGATAGCACGCGGCATTTGGCGGGTGTCGAGGGCGAAGACCTGCCGCTGTTCCGCAACAGCTGCGGCCAGCGGTTCGGAAAATCCGCGCGCCGGCAGCACCATTTCATGGGCCGGGCTCCGGCCGGTTTGCCCGGCACCATCCTTTGCGACCAAGGTGATCCTGACACGCTTGCCGGCGAGCGGATGTTCTGTGAGATTGCGGCTGCTGAGGCCCTTGATCTCGCGATCGTTCTGTCGCGGCAGGTCCAGCCGATATTCGGGCAGCGGGTAGAGCGGCGTGGCGTCCTTGTCCGGCGCAGCCACCGGCTCGATCAGCGCATGCGCCTCGCGGATGCCGTAATCGTCCTTGCCTTTGAAGCCGATCTCCAGGGCGCCGTTGACCGAACGTTTTGGCTGTCCATCGAAGGCGATCTCCGGGGGGCGGTCCGGTATGATGTTAAAGGCCCAGGATTGACCGTTGGCGGTGAGACTGCCGCTTTCGACGACGTTCAAGGCATAGGTGCGCGGCGGACGTGTGCCTTGCGGTGCATTCGTCGATGGTATCGGTGGAGCGGGAGTGGCCACCGCCTCGCCTGCCGCGGCCTCCACCTTTTTTGCTTCCTCCGTCGCCAGGGTGACCGGCTGTCCGCCGGATTGCGGCGCGAAGACCACCGTTTCGCCGCCTTCACCGCCCGTCACCCGCACAGTCAGAGCCGAATTTTGAGGCACGGAGACTGCGTTGGTGTTCAAGGCCTCGCGGCCGGTCAGGAAGACCGGTGCCTTGCCGGTATAGGAAGGCGGGGTGAGCCAGGCGTCGATCCGCAGATCCGGATTGGTGCGCGCCGCAGGGGGGGCAGGGCGAAAAGCATCCACCGTGGAGCCGCCGCTGTTGGAAAACGAATAGCCAAATGCAATCGCAAGGACGAGCGCCGGGATGGCGCGCAACGCGAAACGGTCATGTCCGGCAATGTCGGGCTTGGGCAAACCGGCATCGAGCGCAGCGATGCGCTTTGCCATCCGAAGCTGGTGTTCTTTCCACAGGGCCTGAGAAAAGGGTGTTTCAAAGGCGGGTTCGTCTTCCTGAACGGCGACAGGCTGATGCGGAAGGTCATTGCGATCTTCAAGAAGCCGATCAGCCTCGGAGGCTGCCGGCAAGCGCAGCCGTATGAAAGGCACAAGCGAATAGCAGAATGCCAATGCAAAGGCGGCAACCAGGAACCAGCGGGACCAATCCGGGATGAACCGGAAGATGCCGAACCAGGCAGCCGAAAGAAACAGGGCGGCGACGCCGAGCGGCATCAGCAGAAGTGGCAGGATGCGCTCGAGGAACAGGACAATCCGCGCAAAGGAGCGCTTCAAGGCAACCTTGCGTGCAAGCTCAGGATGCGAATCGAAAGCCCCTTTGCGGGAATAACTCATGCGGTCCGTCTCCAGCCGTGGCGGCGCAAATGAAGCTTTCAAGATAGCAAGCTTTGTGGCGAAGACGAGAGCGACTGCCATTTGACCGGGTTATTTTAAGGCCACTCCGCGAAAAGTGAACAGCCTTTCCCAGTTCAACCCAGCCATGCAGGAAGAGAATCAAGCCCGATCAGCTCGTCGTATGTGCCGCGGGGCCGCACCACATGGAACTCACTTTCTTTTACCAGAACCTCCGGAACCAGAAGGCGCGAATTATAAGTGCCGGCCTGGACGGCGCCGTAGGCACCGGCTGAGCCGACAGCGATCAGATCGCCCGGCTGCGGCTGTGCCATCTCCCGGTCGAGAGCAAGATAATCACCGGTTTCGCAGACCGGGCCGACGACGTCACCCTTGATACGGGGTGCGTCGGCGGAAGGCGTGACGACCGGGCGGATCGAATGAAAGGCATCGTAAAGTGTCGGACGGATGAGGTCGTTCATGGCGCCGTCGACGATTACGAAAGTCTTTTCGCCGCCGTCCTTCACGTAAATCACTTCGGTCACCAGAATTCCGGCATTGCCAACGATCAGCCGGCCCGGTTCAGTGATGATCTTGCAATTCAAGGTTCGCAGCTGGCGCTTCACCGTTTCCGCATAGGCGTCCGGCAGCGGCGGTGGATTGTTGTCGTCCTTGTAGGGAATTCCAAGGCCGCCGCCGATATCGACGTGCTGGATTCCGTGGCCATCGGCGCGTAGCACATCGACGAGCTCACGCAGCAGCCGAAAAGCATGTTCGAATGGTTCCAGCTCGGTGATCTGGCTGCCGATATGCATGTCGATGCCGGTGACTTCTATGCCCAGCAGTTGGGCGGCATGGGCATAGACGTTTCGGGCTCGCTCATAGGCGATCCCGAACTTGTTCTCTTTCTTGCCAGTTGAAATTTTGGCATGTGTGCCGGCATCCACATCGGGATTGATCCGGAAAGAAACATGAGCGCGCTTGCCGTACTTCTGAGCTCGCAGGTTCAGCACTTCCAGTTCAGGCTCGGATTCGACATTGAAGCAGTAAATGCCGGCTTCCAGCGCCAGATCCATTTCCGGAACAGTCTTTCCAACGCCGGAAAACATGATGCGGCTGGCCGGAATGCCGGCCGCCAGCGCCCGTCGCAATTCCCCGCCGGAAACGACGTCGACGCCGGCTCCCAGCCGAGCCAGCGTCTTCAGCACTGCCTGGTTCGAATTGGCTTTCATCGCGTAGCAGACCATAGCGTCCACATCGGAGAAAGCTTGCGCGAAGACTTTGTAATGCCGCTCAAGGGTTGCGGTGGAATAAACGTAAAAGGGCGTGCCGACGGCCCTGGCTATTTCCGGAATCGGCACGTTCTCGGCATGCAGCACGCCGTCAATGTACTGGAAGTGGTTCAAATGAAAGCTCGGAACTATAGAAGGGGATCGAGAAAGAAACGGCGCTCGGCAACCGGCTCCGGCTTTTTCTCGCCGGGTTTGGTGCTCTTGCGGATATTCTGCTGTTCCACAGGCGTGCTCGGGCGGTCGAGATCGCCCTTGCGGCCGCATCCTGCAGCGGCGAGGCCAGCAAGGCTTAGTACGACGGTAATGCGGACAGTATTCATCACGTAGTTGGACATTCTCATTCGTCTCCGGCCGGCTGCGCAACTTTCATAGCGAAGTTCAACAGGCTTGTGCAGTCATTATTGACGATATGCCCGGTCTCAGTTCCGGCCCCGCCACCAGGCAATCTGCTTGCGCACTTCGGCGGGCGCAGTGCCGCCGAAGCTGGTGCGACTGGCAACGGAGGCATCCACGGAGAGAACGTCGAAGACCTTGTCGGTGATCTCAGGGTTGATGGCCTGCAGTTCCTGCAACGAGAGTTCCGCCAGGCCGCAGCCCTTGGCTTCCGCCAGCGCGACGGCGCGACCGGTGACATGATGGGCTTCGCGAAAGGGCAGGCCAACCTCGCGCACCAGCCAGTCGGCAAGGTCGGTCGCGGTCGAGAAGCCGGCACCGGCGGCGGCACGCATCCTGTCGGTGCGGATTGTCATGTCCCGCATCATGCCGGTCATCGCGGCGATGGCCAATTCCAGGTTCTCGGCAGCATCGAATACCTGTTCCTTGTCCTCCTGCATGTCCTTGGAATAGGCGAGCGGCAGGCCCTTCATGATGGTCAGCAGCGCGACGAGCGAGCCGTTGATACGGCCGGTCTTGGCGCGCACCAGTTCAGCCGCATCCGGGTTCTTCTTCTGCGGCATAATGGAGGAGCCGGTCGAAAAAGCGTCCGACAGACGCACAAAGCCGAATTGCGGCGTCGACCAGATGACGATCTCTTCCGCAAGACGCGAAAGATGCATGGCACAAATGGCCGCGACCGAGAGAAATTCCAAAGCAAAATCGCGATCGGAGACGGTGTCGATGGAATTGCGGGTCGGTTCCCGGAAGCCAAGCGCCTTGGCGGTCATGTGGCGGTCGATCGGGTAGGGCGTGCCAGCGAGCGCTGCGGCGCCGATAGGGCTTTCGTCGAGGTGGTCGATGGCGTGGCGGACGCGCGCCCGGTCGCGGCCGAACATTTCCACATAAGCCATGCAGTGATGGCCGAAGGTGACAGGCTGGGCGGCCTGGAGGTGGGTGAAACCGGGCATGACTGTTTCGGCATGCTCTTCGGCACGATCGAGGAACGCGCCAATCAGGTCGGTCAGCATGGCTTCGGTCTTGACGAGCGCTTCCTTGACCCAAAGGCGGAAATCGAGCGCCACCTGATCGTTGCGCGAGCGCGCCGTGTGCAGGCGACCGGCGGCCGGGCCGATGAGGGTGGCAAGCCGCCCCTCGATATTCATGTGTATGTCTTCGAGCTTACGCGAGAATTCGAAGGTCCCGCTTTCGATCTCTGACATGATCGTGTTCAGGCCGGACACGATCATGTCTTTATCTTGCGCGGAAATAATGGCCATTTCCGCCAGCATGGTCGCATGCGCTATAGAGCCGCGGATATCCTGGGCGTAGAGCTTCTTGTCGAAACCGATCGAGGCATTTATCTCCTCCATGATGGCATCCGGCCCAGAAGCGAAGCGTCCGCCCCACATCTGGTTGGAAGATGTCGCGTCCTTCGTGCCGTCGGCCATGAGCATGAATCCTGGAGTGATTTTATGACGTCGAAAAGACCCCTGGGCCTCCCGTCCGTCCGGTTGATCATGATTGCCGCCGTCGCTGGAATTCTTGCCGGCGCGGTGGCGGTATACGTGAGGAATGTGGGATCTGGCAATGGCGCAGAAGGCCTGTTTGCTGCCTCATCGGGTGCCTGTGGAGGCGCAATCGAGAAGGTTAAATCCGTTTCGCAGTTCTCCAGGGGGCAGGTGGCAGCCATGGTTGCCGCGCAGCCGCCGCGGCCCCTCGACCTCGCGTTCAAAGGGCCGGAGGGCCAGGAGCTAAAAACCGCCGATTTCAAGGGCAAGACCGTGCTTCTGAACCTCTGGGCAACCTGGTGCGGTCCATGTCGGGAGGAAATGCCGGCGTTGAATGCGTTGCAAAAGGATATGGGCGATCCTGGCTTCGAGGTCGTGGCGGTCAATATCGATACGGGAAGTGACGAAAAGCCTAAGGCCTTTCTCGCCGACTACGGCATCGACAAGCTTGGCTATTACCGCGACAGCTCGATGGGGGTCTTCAACGCGCTGAAGAAAGAGGGTCTTGCCTTCGGCCTGCCCGTGACGCTGGTGATAGACAAGCAGGGCTGCCTGATTTCGGCAATGAACGGCCCCGCGGCCTGGGACAGCGCCGATGGCAAGGCGCTGATCGCGGCGGCGAAAGCGCCTTAAGACAAGTCAACGCGTCGGAACCGGCGTCTCGCCCCGGTAATCATAGAAGCCGCGGCCGGATTTGCGGCCAAGCCAGCCAGCCTCGACATACTTCACCAGGAGCGGGCAGGGGCGGTATTTCGAATCCGCCAGACCATCATGCAGGACCTGCATGATGGAAAGGCAGGTATCAAGGCCGATGAAATCGGCAAGCTGCAGCGGGCCCATGGGATGGTTGGCGCCAAGCTTCATCGCTGTGTCGATCGCTTCTACCGATCCGACGCCTTCATAAAGCGTATAGATCGCCTCGTTGATCATCGGCAGCAGAATACGGTTGACGATAAAGGCCGGGAAGTCCTCCGCAACCGTTGCCGTCTTTTCCAGCGTGGTCACGTAATCCTTTGCGGTCCGGAACGTCGCCTCGTCGGTGGCAATCCCACGCACCAGTTCGACCAGCTTCATCACCGGCACCGGGTTCATGAAATGTATGCCCATGAAGCGCTCGGGGCGATCGGTGGCAGAAGCAAGACGGGTAATCGACAGCGACGAGGTATTGGTGGCGAGGATGGCTTCCGGCTTCAGCACCGGACAAACCTGCGCATAGATCTTGCGTTTGACGGCTTCTTCTTCGGTTGCAGCCTCGATGACGATGTCCATGGCCGCCAGATCGTTGATGTCGGCGGAGCCGGTAATGCGGCCGAGAGCCGACGCCCGTTCTTCATCTGCGAGCTTGCCACCGCCTACCTGCCGAGCGAGGTTGCCATTGATGGTGGCAAGAGCGGCTTCTATGCGATCCTTGGAGAGATCATACATCTGCACCTTGTAGCCGGCGAGCGCCGAGACATGGGCAATGCCGCAGCCCATCTGCCCAGCCCCGATGATGCCGATGCTCTTCATGACCGAGCCCATGGTGTCGCTCCCTTGGCGGTTCCGCGTTTCTACCGCGCGTCTTATCTACGAAAATGCCGGACTGCACATATGCAGCCCGGCAGATTTTTATTCCGCTACCATGCGTGTTGCCAGCACTTTCGGCGCGCGCAGGGATAATGCGATCAAAGCGCCTTCTCAAGTTGAGGCAGGATCTCGAAGAGGTCGCCGACAAGGCCGTAGTCCGCTACCTGGAAAATCGGTGCTTCCTCGTCCTTGTTGATGGCAACGATCACCTTCGAGTCCTTCATGCCGGCAAGATGCTGGATAGCACCTGAAATGCCGACGGCGATATAAAGCGCCGGCGCCACCACTTTGCCTGTCTGGCCCACCTGCCAGTCATTCGGCGCATAGCCGGCGTCGACCGCAGCGCGCGAAGCGCCGATGGCAGCGCCCAGCTTGTCGGCGACCGGCAGGAGAACTTCCTTGAACTTTTCAGAAGATCCAAGCGCGCGTCCACCCGAAATGATGATCTTGGCGGAGGTCAGTTCGGGACGCTCGGAGGAGGCAATGGCGTCAGATACGAAGCTGGAGAGGTCAGGACTGGTTGCCGCCGAAACAGTCTCGACCGTTGCCGAGCCACCTTGGCCGGCAGCGGCGAAGGACGCGGTGCGCACGGTGATCACCTTCTTCGCGTCGGTGGACTGCACCGTCTGGAGTGCGTTGCCCGCATAGATCGGCCGCTTGAACGTATCGGCGGAAATGACTTCGATGATTTCCGAGACCTGCATGACATCGAGAAGCGCTGCCACGCGCGGCATGACGTTCTTTGCAGATGCCGTCGCGGCCGCGATAATGGTGTCATAGGCGCCGGCCAGCGAGACGATCAGTGCGGCGAGCGGTTCAGCAAGGCTGTTGGCAAGGCTGGCGTCATCGGCAAGCAGGACCTTCGATACGCCCGCAAGCTTGGCGGCGGCATCGGCTGCCGCTTGGGCCCCCGAGCCGGCGACGAGGACATGGATGTCGCCGCCGATCTGGCTTGCTGCCGTCAGCGCCTTGGCTGTCTGGTCCGAGAGGCTGCTATTGTCGTGTTCCGCCAGAAGAAGAATAGCCATGATATGTGTCTCCTAACTCTTCCGGTTCAAAGAATGCCAGCGGTCTTCAGGTTCGCGACGAGCTCTTCGACGCTCTTGACCTTGATGCCCGCCTTGCGACCGCCTGGCTCCTCGGTCTTCAGGACCTTGAGACGCGGTGCGGTATCGACGCCGAAATCGGCCGGGGTCTTCTTGTCGAGCGGCTTCTTCTTGGCCTTCATGATATTCGGCAGCGAAGCGTAGCGCGGCTCGTTCAGACGCAGGTCCGTGGTGACCACGGCGGGAAGCTTGATCTCGATCGTCTGGAGGCCGCCATCGACTTCGCGGGTGACCTTGGCGGTGCCTTCGCCGAGTTCGATCTTTGATGCGAAGGTCGCCTGCGAAGAACCTAGCAGCGCTGCCAGCATCTGGCCGGTCTGGTTGGAATCGTCGTCGATCGCCTGCTTCCCGACGATGATCAGGCCCGGCTGTTCGGCATCGACCACGCTTTTGAGGATCTTCGCGACAGCCAGCGGTTCGACCGCGTCGTCGCTTTCGACCAGGATGGCCCGGTCTGCACCCATGGCAAGCGCGGTGCGCAAGGTTTCTTCAGCCTTGGCGGGACCGATCGACACTACGACCACTTCCTCTGCCTTGCCGGCTTCCTTCAGGCGCAGGGCCTCTTCGACCGAGATTTCGTCGAACGGGTTCATCGACATCTTGACGTTCGCCAGTTCGACGCCCGAACCATCCGGCTTGACCCGGATCTTGACGTTGTAATCGACCACGCGCTTCACAGGCACCAGGATCTTCATGGGGTCCTTCCTAACTGTCTCCAGCCGCAAACTGCGACATTTGCGGCGTCTTCATTTGTCAGTGGGCGACATGGATACGCATTTTTTACGCGATTACAACGGCGTTTCTCGGACCCGACGTGCGGATTCGTCATAGCGCTATTCGGCTACAGGTTCGGCCTGAGACGCGGCCGGGTTGCGCCGCACAGCTTTGGGCGTTACGATGTTTCGGTCAAAAAGCGGCACGCCCTTGCGCCGCATGAACAGCACCAGGATGGCGCCAGCGAGGATGCCGCCGACATGGGCGCCCCATGAAACAAAGCCATCCAGATCCAGGGCAAGCATGACGAACTGCTGCACGATCCATAAGGCGAGCGGAATGAAAGCCGGCAGCGGCAGCGGAATGCGAAACAGAACGAGGACCCAGACCCGCACGCGCGGATGCAGCAGGAAATAGGCTGCAACCACGCCCGAAATCGCTCCGGACGCGCCGATCAGCGGCCCTTCTGCCGAAGGCGCGACCAGGCCGTGCAGCAGGGCGCCGGCAGCGGCGCACAGCAGATAGAAGATCAAAAAGCGGATATGGCCGAGCGCGTCTTCGACATTGTCTCCGAAAACCCAGAGAAACAGCATGTTGGAGGCCAGGTGCCAGAAGTCGAAATGCAGGAAGGCATAGGTGATGAAGGTCGCATCATCCGGCACGATGGTCAGCGATGGGTCCAGTACAGCACAGTTGAAAATCACTGCCGGTATAAAGCCCAAGCCTAGCGATGCATGTTCGACAGCTTCCGGTGTCGCGATCGTCGTGAACAGCCAAGCAACGAAATTCAGCGCAATGATGCTGATGGTCACGTATTGCACGCGGATATATTTCAGCTCAACAGCGTCGTGCAGCGGGATGAACATGGTCGGTCTCCTCCCGCTGATACTTATCTGTTCTTGCCCGGAACCCAAAGGATATCTGCTTTGCCTTTGTCGTTGGCAAAGCGGGCAGCAACGAACAGGAAGTCGGAAAGCCGGTTGACGTATTTCAATGCCGCCAGCCCCACCGCCTCCTGCCGCGCTAATTCCACCATCAGACGTTCAGCCCGACGTGCCACGGTCCGGGAGAGATGCAGATGGGCCGCCGCCGGCGAGCCGCCTGGAAGCACAAAGGATGTCAGCGGATCGAGTTGCCCGTTCAACATGTCGATTTCCATTTCGAGGCGCGTTGCCTGCGCCTCGATGATCCGCAGCGGCTCGTAGTCGAGGACTTCGCCCGTGTCAGGCGTGGCGAGATCGGCACCGAGATCGAAGAGGTCGTTCTGAATGCGCAAGAGCATGGCGTCGAGATCGGGCATTTCCGCCATATGAAGCCGCGCCAGTCCAAGTGCCGAATTTGTTTCGTCTACGGTTCCAAAAGCTTCCACGCGAAGGTCGTGCTTTTCCCGCCGGGGTCCGCAAACCAGCGCCGTGGTGCCGTTGTCACCTGTCCGGGTGTAGATCTTGTTGAGCTTTACCATTGCCAATTGCCTGTCGTCAGGTCGGCCGCCCGCCGCCGGTTAACCAGAGGGTGAACATGATCAGGACGATGGCCACGGCCTGCAAAAGGAGGCGCAATTGCATCAGCTTGTTGGATCGGTTGGCATCGGTGCCCTTGACCATGCTGAACAGACCACGGATCAGCACAAGCGCGACAAGCCCCATGACGATGAGGGCTAGGACGGTAGTAAAAGTCGACATGTCGGTATTCCGCCTTTCAGTCCAGCCGGCGCATCAGCCGGTAGAAGAGCGCGGCCGGCAAGAGTCTTTTGAAGAATGCGCCCTGCTTGGCGGGCGTGGTGACAAGATAATGGGGCTTTGGACGAGGTGCGGTCAAGGCGTGCACCAGGACCTTGTAGACGGCCTCGGGGCCGAGCTTGTGGCGGTTCACCCCGCCCGTCCCGTCGAGCCGACGAAGCTGGCGCCGGTATTCTTCCGCATGAGCCGAGCCCTCCAGATCGATATGCTCGTGGATCTTCGCTAAGGCGTTCGCCGTAAATCTCGAGTCGATCGGGCCCGGTTCGATCAGGCTGACCTCGATGCCGCTGCCTTGAAGCTCCATGCGCAAAGTAACCGTCAGTCCCTCAAGTGCATATTTCGACGCCGTATAAGCGCCGCGGAAGCGATAGGGTAATAGCCCAAGGATAGAGGAGCAATTGACGATTCGACCGTATCCCTGCGCCCGCATGAACGGGATCACCCGGCGGGTCAGTTCGTGCCAGCCGAAGAAGTTCGTTTCGAACTGTTCGCGCAGCACGTCGGTTGCAAGATCCTCCACCGCCCCTGGCTGCCCATAGGCGCCATTGTTGAAAAGCGCGTGGATCCGGCCTCCCGTCCTCGCCCCTACTGTTTCCACCAAGGTTTCGATCGTGTCCGGTCGGGTATAATCCATCACCAGGGCCTCGATGCCGTCCGCCTCGAGCGCCGCCAGGTCGCTCTCCTTACGGACCGTGGCGAAGACGCGCCAGCCGTCTGTCTTCAGCGCGCGAGCGCAGTGGGCGCCGATGCCGGAGGAACAGCCGGTAATGACGATCGTTTTTGTTTCGGTCATCCAAGAGCTTCCCTATACAAATCGCGTCTACCTCCCATATTTCCTCGCAAGTCACAACGGAGTTGCCATTGTCGGAACAAACCCGCCCTGTGAGGTGGCCAAGATTGGCGTTCAAGGTGCTGTGGGACGCCTATTGGCACTTCTCCGATGACGACGGATGGGCCATGGCGAGCCATGTGGCGCTTTCCGGCCTCCTGGCACTGTTCCCATTCCTGATTTTCGGCACCGCTCTTGCAGGTTTCCTTGGCGCTGGCGGCTTTTCCGCAACCGCTGTTCATCTGCTTTTCGATGCCTGGCCTGCAGATATAGCCGAGCCGATCGCGTCAGAAATGCAGAGGGTTCTGCAAATTCCGCGCGGCGGCCTTCTGACGGTGTCGGTTCTTGCAGCCGCCTATTTCGCTTCAAATGGCGTCGAGGCGTTGCGCATATCGCTCAACCGCGCTTATCGGGTGACGGAACAGCGGCCGTGGTATGTGACACGGCTTGCAAGCCTCGGTTATGTCATCGTCGCAGTGATTATTTTCGCAATCATCAGCATTCTGCTCGTGGCGGTTCCGGTTGCGCTCCGGTTCGCAGAAACGCGCTTCCCGTGGCTGATCTCCGACCTCAATGCGGCCGCGAACTGGGGATTGGTCGGAACGGCCCTGCTGTTGATGATAGGGCTTCTCTTGTCCCATAAATGGCTACCGGCAGGAGAGCGACGTATCATCGACATCCTGCCGGGCGTGGGGCTGACGATCATTCTCTGGACGGCGTTCGGCTTTGGCTTTGCCGCCTATCTGTCCACCTTCGCAAACTATGCTGCCACCTATGCAGGCCTCGCCTCGATCATGATCGTGCTCATCTTCCTGTATATGGTCGGCGTGATCTTCATGCTTGGGGCGGAATTTAACGCCGCCCTGATGAAGTACCGGATCTATTCCGTCTTTTCACGGACGAGGAAGGAGCGCCGTCGACGCGACGCGCTGCTAAAGGCCGACAAGCCGACGGACATCACCGAGCATAAACCCGTTGCCGCGGAGCGTAGCGAGACCCGTTGAACCCGCGCTTTTCGACAGCTTCCTTCCGTCTTCTCCGAGGATAAGCCGGTGATGGTGATAGAAAGGAGACGGAAGCTGCAGCAGTTCCTGCAAAAGCCGATGAACGGCTGTTGACGCGAAAAGATCCAGCCCGCGCACCACATGGGTTACCCCCTGCGCGGCATCATCCACGACAACGGATAGATGATAGCTCGACGGCGCGTCGGAGCGCGATAATACAACGTCGCCCCATTCCGAGGGATCGGCAGGAAGCTCACGTTGATGGCTGTCACCGGTTTCTGTCCATACCAAAGGCAGCCTTATGTGCTGCAGCGCCTTTTCCATATCCAAACGGAATGCGTGTGGTTTGCCCTCGGCAATGAAAGCCTGCCTTTCGGCCCTGCTGCGATGCTTGTCTTCCGGAGGATAAAGAGGCGCGCCGTCCGGATCCCGCGGCCAGATCTTGCCGTCTGTCTCAAACGCTCTAACCTGTGCCCTAACTTCTCCCCGGGTCATGAAGGCGGGATAAACCAGATCCATGTCCCTCAGCCGGTCGAGGGCAGCCTCGTAAGAGGAGAAGTGATCGCTCTGCCGTCTTGCCGGCGTCTCCCAGGCTACGCCAAGCCATGCTAGGTCGCGGTAGATGCCCTGTTCGAATTCAGGCGTGCAACGGGCGAGGTCGATATCCTCTATGCGCAGCAGAAAATGCCCCTCGGCCTCCATTGCCATGTCATGATTGAGCAAGGCCGACAAGGCATGGCCAAGATGCAGGGGTCCATTGGGACTCGGAGCGAATCGGTAGACGGGTTTATCGAAAGGCGAAACGGGCATGGCCTCTTTTGGCATGCTTTTCCGCCAACAGCCAAGTGAGGGGCAAGGGCGTGACGATCATCCGCAGCGACAGCGATATCCAAGCGGCGCTGCAGGCGTTGATCGAGCTTGATCCCCGTCTTCAAGCCATTGTCCATGCCGCAGGTCCCGTGCCTTTGCGGCTGCAGGAGCCGGGATTTGCCGGCCTCGCCTCAATCGTCGTTTCGCAGATGATCTCGCGTGCCAGCGCAGAGGCCATCTGGCGCAGGATCATTGCGGCAGGCCCGGTCACCGCCAAGGACTATGTGGAACTCGAACCAGACGTCATCGCCACGTTCGGCTTATCTCGGGCAAAAGCCGCCACGCTTCTCAACCTTGCCAGAGCCGTTTCGCAAGGAAGGTTCGATCCGCAGGCCGTTTGCGCTCTCGATACCGCCGAAGCTGTCGGTCAGTTGACCACGCTTTCCGGCATAGGGCCTTGGACGGCGCAGGTCTATCTGATGTTCTGCGGCGGACATGCGGATATCTTTCCTGTCGGAGATGTCGCGCTGCAGGCCGCCGTCGGCCATGGTTTTGCCATGGTATCGCGCCCGTCTGCGAAAGAGCTGCTGAAGATCGCAGAGCTCTGGCGGCCGTGGCGGTCCGTTGCCGCCCGGCTTTTCTGGGCATATTACGCAGCAGAAATGCACCGGAACGTGACGCCACTGGCATGAGTATCCCGCTGCGTTTATTGGGCTTCACAATCCTGTAACAACGGACCTAATATAGAAGGAACATATGCCGAATCGGGTAGGAGCGTCACTTGACGATTGCAGTCTCCCCGCAGGCCCTGCCGGCGCTCGTCCTGAACGCTGACTACCGGCCGCTGAGTTATTATCCCTTGTCGTTGTGGTCCTGGCAGGACGCGATCAAGGCGGTTTTCCTCGACCGTGTGAATATCATCGCGGAGTACGAACATTCCGTTTGTTCGCCGAGCTTCTCGATGAGGCTGCCGAGCGTGGTCAGTCTCAAGACCTATGTCCAGCCGACGCGCAATCCTGCCTTCACCCGGTTCAACGTCTTCCTGCGCGACAAGTTCGAGTGCCAGTATTGCGGGGCCCACGACGACTTGACGTTCGACCACGTCATTCCGCGTGCCCATGGCGGTGAAACGACCTGGGAAAACGTCGTGGCGGCCTGTTCGCCCTGTAATCTTCGCAAGGGCAGCAAGCTGCCGAAGCAGGCCGCCATGTTCCCGCACCAGAAGCCTTATCAGCCGACGGTTCAGGACCTGCATAACAATGGCCGGCTTTTCCCGCCGAATTATCTGCACGAAAGCTGGATGGACTATCTTTATTGGGACACGGAACTGCAGCCTTGAGGGCCGTTTCGTATGCCAGCCGATGCGAAGGCCGCCTCAGGCGGCCTTTTTTGCGCCTGCGAATGCGATAACAGCAAGGACGACGCTGGTGATGACGTTCCAGCCGGCCAGCGACAGGCCAAGGATACGAAGCGCGGCCTGGTCACACTGCGGACCATGAACAGCATTGAGGGAGGAGAGCAGGTCTCCCGCACTCGTCGTCGCGGAGCCGGGCGTGCTGGTGCAGCTTGATGGACCGGCCCAGAAGCCCCATTCGACGCCTGCATGATAGATGCCCATGCCGGCACCCACCACCATCATCACGGCGATGACGACAAGCAGCGCCCGCGTGATCTTCGGCGAAAACCCGGCAGCGGCCGTGATGGTCGCGACGATGCCGACAGGAATTCCGTAATAGTAGGGGTCGCGCTCGAGGAGGCAAAGGTGGCAGGGCATATAGCCCCCCATATGCTCGAATACCAACGCGCCGCCGACAGTGGCTGCCATACCGAGCGTCACCAGCAGAGGGAAGCCGAGGCGGAAGTTCTGACCGGTCGTTGCAAGCGCCATGCGTATTTCCTCATCGGTTCGGGTCGGGTCGGGCAAAGCCAAACTCCGTTTAGCAGATGCCGGCACTCTGTAAAGCAACCACGGGAGATGTGAGCTGCAGACCCGCCGGCACATTTCCGTGTTATCGATTTGACAACGGGCGCCG
Organism: Rhizobium deserti; assembly: GCF_004358025.1. Lineage (GTDB taxonomy): Bacteria > Pseudomonadota > Alphaproteobacteria > Rhizobiales > Rhizobiaceae > Neorhizobium > Neorhizobium deserti. The sequence goes on from NZ_SMTL01000004.1 coordinate 333,508, forward strand.
CACAGATTGCAAGGAGAAGTCCTGTCTAGTAGGACCGCAGCAGCAAGAAACGGGCAGGCGTCGACGCGCGATCGGAGGCAGAACTATATTGGATTATCCGTTCAAATCGGAGCGCCCCGACATCCGGCGCGGATGGTGGGACAAGCTCAGGACCGCTTACGAAACGGCTCGGATCACCCGGCGCGAGCGGAGAAACAAGAAGCCGGTCGAACTTTCGCCTGTGGCGCAGGTTTCGCGATTGGGCACTACCGACATCCCACTGGTTTTCATCACCCATAACGATATGGCCATCCTGCCCTTCTTCCTGCGTCATTATCGTCAGCTTGGCGTGACGCGCTTCATCTGCGTCGATGATGTGTCGCAGGATGGTACGCGCGAGTTTCTTGCAGAGCAGCCGGATGTGGATCTGTGGGTTTCTCCCATTCGTTACAAGGAGGCAAGACGCGGCCGTCGTTGGCGGGAGACGCTGTTTGCCCGATACGGTTATGATCGTTGGTATGTGAACGTGGATTCGGACGAATTCCTGTTCTATGACCAGTGTGAAAGCAAAACCTTGGGTACTTTGATCACAACGCTGGAGAAGCACGATGTAAAGCGACTCGCTGCCCCGATGCTCGACATGTATCCCGGGCCGGGAAGCATCCAGCCGGATGCGGAGCAGGGTTTCGCCTGGGAGTTCTCCAACTATTTCGATGCCAGCGGCTATGATGCCAAGCTCGATAAGCGCGGAGTGAGCCTGAAGGGCGGCCCGCGCAAGCGCCGCTTCGGCGAGGCGAACGAGTTGATGAAGTACCCGCTGATCTTCTGGGATCGCAGCTGCTTTTTCGGCAGCAGCCCACACCGCCCCCTGCCTTATGACCGAAATTTCTCGTCGGACTGGGGCGTGCTGCTGCACTTCAAGTTTTTCACGAACTACAGGGACAAGATAACTGAAGCTGCAAACGCAGAACAGCATCACAATAACTCGCAGCACTACAAGGCAATGGAGGCTGAGCTGCAGCTGGGGGAGCTGGAATTGACTGATAAGATCTCCAGTCCCTTTCGTGATGCACAGCAACTGGCCGACCTCGGATTTATAACCTCCAGCGATCTCAATTGAGACATGACTCCTATTGTTGTGGATGGATAGGAAACTGGCAATTTCTACCGGCAAGCTGCATAACCGGCTCCAGTTGCTGAAAAAGACGTTTGGGCTAAAGGTCCTTTGACCTCCTTCGCAACAGCTTGACGGACTGATTCTTGTCAGCACTTGTTCCCACACTACCGACACCGAAGGAGCTTGCCGAAGGGCTTTCAGCAGAGCCGTCAGCGGGCAGCAGGACTGCAAGACGAAGATGACTTACCAGACGGAGTTCGTCGCTTTTTCCGCCCGCCCCATCCGAAGAGTGAGCCATGGCACCATTTCGCCGCCTGAGAAACATGATCGGCTTGCGCAAAAGCAGACCTCGTGACACCTGGCCGTGGCCCGGCATCACGATTGGCAGGCATAGCTATGGGGTCATTCCGGAATCGATATTCAGGTATGATGCGACAATCACTTTAAACGTCGGATCATTTTGCTCGATAGCCAAGGAAGTTCTGTTTCTGGTCCGGGCAGATCACCCCATCCACACTGTGTCGACATTTCCTTTGTCCAAGCTTGCGACCGGCATGGACGAGCTACGTTCCAAAGGGCCCATTATCGTCGGGCATGATGTCTGGATCGGTCGCCGCGCCATGATCATGTCCGGCGTCACGATCGGCAACGGGGCCGTTGTGGCAGCGGGCGCCGTTGTTACGAAGGACGTGCCTCCGGTGCCATTGTTGGAGGCGCACCAGCGAAGCTTATCCGCTATCGCTTTGACCCGGCCACCATCGATACTCTCCAGATACTTGCTTGGTGGGACTGGCCGGATGAAGAGATCAGAGCTAAACTTGATCTCTTCCAACTGCCGGCAGAAGTCTTCATTCAGCGCGCCGAGGCGGGATACGATTCATAGCCGAGCGCGGGGCTAACCTCGATTCGACCAGCTGAAGGCTGTGGCCTCCTACTCTTTCATCGGGAGCGGAGTAGCGTCAGTTTATGTTAGGCCATTGTCTATATTCGATCTGTGGTTCAATGGCATTGATGGTAGCAATGCCATTGGCTCCAAGGGCCGGCTAGATGATGGATGAAGGTGACAATCCCTATTGGTCCGTATTGGAGGTATGCTGATGAACAGGCGCAATGCTGTGGTCTTGGTCACGGACGATAATCTCTTGCCGCCAGCACTTCATCTATGGTCCCGGTTACGCTCGCTGAACAATCGGAATGACACGGACGTCCTCCTTTTCATGCCCGACAAGGCTATATCGGAGATGCAACTTTTGGATTTGACGGGCGTCATACCGATAAGCAGTTTGTTTATGCCGACCATTAAGTATTCTGGGCCGTCTCACGTTACCGAAGCTGCATGCTTGAGGATCGTGGTGCCACGCTATCTGCAGCAGAATTATTCCAAGCTCCTCTACCTAGATATCGATGTCGTTGTTTCAGATGCATCGATCTTCCGCGTGTTTGACATAGAGTTGAATGCACCGCTGGCTGCCACGCGATGGCATAAAAAGAGCTTCGACCCGAGCATGGTTGTAAACGGTAAGCTCCAGGAGGGAGCCTTTGCATTTACGCGATACTTCAACTCGGGAGTCTTGCTGATCAATGCCGACCGTTACGTTGAAGCGGAGATCGATGTTAAAGCGTTCAAATTCCTGGCAGAAGAGGAAGGAAAGTCCGAGGTCCCCGACCAGACCGCGTTGAACGTGGCTGTCGGCGACGGTTGGGAGGAGCTTTCTCCGGCAATGAACTTCCGGGCGGAGCTCCTGCAGACTTTTCTTTCAAAAATGTTTCCTCCCGTCGTTATCCACTATGTGGGTGAAAAGAAGTCTTGGCACACCCCGTCGATCAGCCATCCCCTTCGATCTGAACAAATCAAGTGGTTGGCACTGAATGGCCATTGGCACTTTCTCGTAAATAATATCCGGGTAAAACACCTTCTGCGGGCGATCAGAAGACGCATCAATGGCAAAGGCCATTCTACACCAACGTACATCCAGCCGCAGAACCGTCTGATCAAAGATTACCTTGCCGTTGCCTTCGTGGACCATTGGAATGTGCAACCGGCCCGACTGTAGGAAATCAACACTCCTGCCAGCAATGGCAGCGGCTATGAAAGATTGGAGGATGCTCCAGAACGAAAACGTGCTGCCACATTCAGCTGCTGTGCCGGACAATGGCTGACTATTGGTCCGTTAAAAAAGAGATTGGATGTCTGCTGAGCGGCAACATTTCGTAGCGACAAGACGTTGCCTCCAACCTATTTCGAGTTGCAGCCCGAACAATGAAGCGGAAAAAAGTGGTGCCCCGTGCCGGAATCGAACCAGCACTCCTCTCGGAACCTGATTTTGAGTCAGGCGCGTCTACCAATTCCGCCAACGGGGCACGGATCGGATAGCTAAGGCGTCTACCATGTGGTTGCGCGAAGATGCAAGAGCGAAGTGGAACGGCACTGGTGCCATCGTAGCCATCGGCATTGGCACGTAAATATGTAGACGACTCGCCAAATGATTCGGTCTTTCACGCGACCGTAGCGGTGCAGCCGTCTCGCAAGCACCTCAAACCGGCTGCAGCAGAAGTTGTTTTTTCACAAGAGCCTGAAGCAGGGCTTGCTTGCCCCGCAATGCAGGTAATATGAGCTCCTCTTGCCAATTCAGAAGCAGCCTCCATGAAATTGCCCAGCGGCACTTCCTATGACGAACTGTACCGGGATTTCGTGTGGGAAATCCCGCCTCGCTTCAACATGGGTACGGCGGCCAGCGACGCATGGGCCAACAACGAGCCGGAGCGGGTCTGCCTTCAGCATTTCAGTTCGGATGGTCGGCATTCCGCGATGACCTATGGAGAGCTCAGCGAGCGTTCGAATGCGTTGGCGAACGCGTTTCGGGCGCTCGGTGTCGGCAGGGGCGACCGCGTGGCTCTTCTCCTGCCGCAAGGCTTTGAGACGGTCGTAGCCCATGTGGCAACCTACAAGATCGGGGCGATTGCCCTGCCGCTTGCCTTGCTGTTCGGCGTCGAAGGGCTGGAATACAAGTTGCAGGTGGCCAGCGCCGCCGCCATCGTGACGAACGGCTTCGGGATGTCGCGGCTGGTGGAGATCCGTGAGCGTCTGCCGGCGCTCAAGCATGTGGTCTTGACCGATGACTCAGGTTCGGATCTTGGCAGCATGCGGATGCATGACCTGATCGACGCACATTCGTCCCACCTGGAGGTGGCGGATACGGGTCCGGACGATCCCGCCCTGATGATTTTTACATCGGGTACGACAGGGCCGCCGAAGGCCGCCCTGCACGGGCACCGCGTCCTCGCCGGTCATCTTCCGGGATTCCAACTGGCGCATGCCTTCGCGCCGCAGGAAGGCGACAGGATCTGGACGCCGTCCGACTGGGCCTGGGCGGGCGGATTGCTGAACGTGCTGATGCCGGCTCTGATGCTCGGCATTCCTGTTGTTTCCTCACCGGCACAGAAGTTCGATCCTGAGACTGCCTTTCGCATCATGGACGAAATGCACGTGCGGAATGCCTTCATCCCGCCGACCGCGCTGCGGCTTCTGCGCTCGGTGGCAGATTCGCGACATAAGTATGCGCTCAACCTCCGGACCGTCACCTCCGCCGGGGAAGCTCTAGGACTCGAGACCTATGAATGGGCAAAAGAGGCGCTCGGCGTGACGGTGAACGAGTTCTATGGGCAGACGGAGTGCAATTTCGTGATTTCGTCCTGCGCTGAGATCGGTGTCACCCGCGCTGGCAAGATTGGAAGGCCGGTGCCCGGCCATCGTGTCGCTGTCATTGACGCCAAGGGCCTTGAGGTTGCAGCCGGAGAAACGGGAGAGATCGCTATCTGGCGGCCCGATCCGGTCGTGTTTCTCAAATATTGGCAGGATGACGCGGCGACGGCGGCTAAGTTGGGCGGGGATTGGCTCGTCACCGGGGATCTGGGGCGGCTGGATGCGGAGGGCTATATCGAGTTCATTGGCCGCGACGACGACATCATCACCTCTTCCGGTTACCGCATAGGTCCGAGCGAGATCGAGGACTGCTTGAGCGGGCATCCGGCCGTGCATATGGCAGCGGCCGTGGGCAAGCCGGATCTGATCCGAACGGAAATCGTCAAAGCCTATGTCGTGCCGTCGCCAGGCGTAGAACCAGGCGACGCTCTGGCGGCAGAACTGCGGGAATGGGTGAAGACGCGCCTTTCCATGCACGAATATCCGCGTGAAATATCCTTCGTGGAAGACATTCCGCTGACGACGAGCGGCAAGGTCATCCGCCGTCTGCTGCGCCAGAGGGCTGCGGCGGAATAGCGCCTCAAACCTCTCGGCCGGCGATCGACATGATTTTCTCGCGAAGCAGGCGCGCCATGTTTCTGGTGTTGCGATAAAGATGAAGCTGTGCTGCCACCTGGCGGACGTCGCGGTCGCCGTTGCGGTTCAAGCCGATGACCAGCGTGCCCATGTCCTCGCGCTCCTCCCAAAGCCGGCTCATGATCGGATGGTCGGGCACGGCGCAGCTGTCGGTGCGCATGATATTGGCATCCTCGAGATGCCAATCCGTCAGCTTCATGATCAGCAGCTTGCCGGGAGAATACGCCCTGAAGCCTTCGTCATAGGCCGTCTTCCATGTATACGCCTCGCCTGCCATCAGGAACACAACGATGGAAGCGATTGCCCGTCCGTCAAGATTGATCGTGTGTATCCGGACGGCGTCTGCCTCGGCCAGGTTGGTGATGGCCTCGCGCGCGAAGGCGGCCCGGTAGCGGTCGCTGACAAGTGCCGAACGCTTTCTGCCCTTCCAACCCTTGGCTTCGAGAGCCAAGAACTCCTCCATGCGCTGCCGCACCTCTTCCGGCTGGCGGGCAACCGAGTATTCGACCTGGCCAACGCGTTCAAGGTGGCGCCATTGGCGGCGCATTTCGCGGAAGTGATGAGGAGAGACGGCGTGCTTGAGATAGGTTTCGCTGTCGAGCAGGCTTTCCAGCATCGGCCGGCGGAACGGATCTGTCACGGCAACGGGTAGATCGCGGCCAATCGCCACCGCCTTTGCCATCTGCGTAAAGGGCCCGTTGAGGCGGATGTCGGGAATGACCAGTACGCCCGGCAACCTCGCCTGGCGCGAGCCCAGTACTTCGAACAGATTGTCGATGGTTTCAGCGGCATCCTCGGCGTCGACAAGCGGCGTCCCCAGAGGTCCGAAGGGATTGGCCCATGCGCGGATGATCGGTGCGCCGAGCGCAAATCCGGGCCGCTCCACCGTAAACGGCATCAAAAGGCGCAACCGGCTGGCGGCTCCGTTTTCGTCGCGCATCAGGGCGAATCGAACCTGCTTGTCTTCGACGCGCGGCATGGCCGGTGCCAGAAGACGCGCGGAGAAGAAGATGTTGGGTTCCATCGCCCGGTGCGACAGAAATTCCAGTTCCTCCTGCAGCTCATAGCCGAGCGAGGCCGGGTAAAGGTAAAGCTCCCGGCCGGGTCTTCCGACCTCCAGCCTGACATCGGCATCCGGCCGTAGGGAGCGGACCGCCGGCAGGGCGGGCGGGAAGCGCCGGCCGCTTTCTTCCATCTCACTTGTAAATGGAGGTAGCGCCATGGGTCACGGAGCCTTTGCGGATGCGGTCAGGGAAGGGCGGGCAAATGCGAAGAGCACGAAGCCAAGCGTGCGGCGAACGGCAATATGCAGCAGGATCGCCTCGATCATCATGGCGGAAGCCGTCGCCATCGCCGCGCCCGTTAAGCCGAACCGGGGAATGAGGACGAGGTTCAAGGCAATGCTCGCCGACAAGGTGATCGCATAAAGCAGCACGCATAAATTCTGCCGGCCGGCCATGCCGAGCAAAACCTCTCCGGGACCAACGGTCGCTTTTGCAAGAATGCCACAGAACAGGATGGCCATGATCCCATAGCCAGAGGTAAAGGCGGTCCCAAACAGCGACAGCAGCAATTCGCCAGCTGCGAGCACGCCGAGGCCCAGCACCAGCGATGGCCAGAAGCTCCACCGCGCGGTCTGCCCGGCGAAGGAGGCCAATGCCGGCATGTCTTCTTCCGCCAGGATCGCCGAAAAGCGGGGCCCTGCTGCAGCCTTGACGGAGAAATACACGAACTGCACCAAAACAATCGTCTTGGCGGCGGCATAATAGATGCCGACCTGATCCGGTGGCAGAAACAGCCCGACAACAACCACATCTGCATTGGTGAGCAGAAAGCCGATGCCGTCGACCAGGAAGAGCGGCAACGAGATGCGGAACCAAGGGCCGATTTCGAACCGCTTCGGCCCCGTGCCATAAAGCCTGCGCAGCCGCAGCGTCAGCCTGACGAGCTGGAAGATCGTCGCGACATAGGTGGCCGCAAGCGCTGCCTGCATGGCCGTGACTGCCGACGGATCGGCCCTGAGCCAGAGAGCCACGAGCATGAAGGTGAGAATGAGCGCCGGGCGGATGAGGTAGGTCGGGCTGAGCGCGGCGACCGTCCAGCCGTTCGAGCGGGCCGTGCCGTCCAGCACGTCTCCCAGTGCGATCATCGGCATGGTGAAAAGGGCGAGGGAAACCGGCACTAGGTAATAAGGCTCGATCGTCTCGCCGAAGAGGTGAAGAAACAGGAAGCCGAGAGCGCCGACCATGCTTGACGACAGCAGTGCGACAAGGCGCACGGCCAGGTTGAGGCCGCGTATGGTCGCCAAGTCCCCGCGCGCCCTGTGCTGATGCAGGAAGCGAATGACCGAGGTGTGAAATCCGAGGCAGGAAAGGTTCCCGGCCAGCACCACCACAACCCATACGAAAGCGAAAATACCGTATTGGAATTCGCCCATGATCCGGGCGAGGACGATCTGCGAAACAAAAGCGATCCCGGCACTCAGGACCCGGATAACGAAGGCGATCAGGGCCTGCCTCTGCGCGCGTGCCGTTTCAGTGGGATCGGTCAGTATGGCTTCAAGCCTGCGTGTCACCGGCCCAAGCCGGGCGCGCAGGCCAGGCGGCAGCAGTCTTTCCGCTGTTTCGATGACCGCCATGATGGACACGCATTACTCGCATTACGCAGAACAATAAGAAAACTCTGACAGAGCAAGGTTAAGAAACGGTTCTTGGCAGTTCGCAGGCGGTCGCAAAGCTGCTTGATGTGCAAACAAAAACGCCACCTGGGCGGGTGGCGTTTTTTGTTTAGTTCAGAGGCAGGATCAAACCTGCTCAAAGGCGCCGTGGCAGTGCTTGTATTTCTTGCCGGACCCGCAGGGGCAGGCCTCGTTGCGCCCGACTTTGCCCCAGGTGGATTGATCTTCCGGATGCCGATCCTGAGGCGCGGCAATGAAGTTTTCGCCGTCGCGGCCCGTCATCTCGTCCTCGCCGGTATTGGGATCGAAGTGATGCTCCTCGTAGCCTGACGGCGGCTCAGGCGGCTGCGGGTTTTGAACCAGCTCCACGCGCATGAGTTGAGCCGTCACCGCCTCGCGCAGATTGGCCAGCAGAGCCTGGAAAAGCTCGAAGGCCTCTGCCTTGTATTCCTGCAGCGGATCCCGCTGCGCATAGCCGCGGAAGCCGATGACGGAGCGAAGGTGATCCAGGTTGACGATGTGCTCGCGCCAGAGGTTGTCTAGCGTCTGCAGCAGGATCGAGCGCTCGACATAGTTCATGATCTCAAGCCCGAAGCGCTCGCGGCGATCGGTCGCCGCCTTGTCCGCAATCTCGGTAATGCGCTGGCGAATGTCCTCTTCGCCAATGCCTTCTTCCTTGACCCAGTCTTCGATAGGCAGGTCGAGGTTCAGCAGCCGGTCAACATCTTCGCGCAGGCCTGCCGCATTCCATTGTTCGGCATAAGCCCGCTCCGGGATGTGCTTGGCGACGATGACCTCGATGACCTCAGTCCGCATATCCTCGACGGTTTCGGAAACGTCTTCCGAGTCCATCAACTCAATGCGCTGCTCGAAGATCACCTTGCGCTGATCGTTGGTGACGTCGTCGTATTTCAGGAGATTCTTGCGGATGTCGAAGTTGCGCGCCTCGACCTTCTTCTGAGCCCGTTCAAGCGCCTTGTTGATCCACGGATGGACGATCGCCTCGCCTTCCTTCAGGCCAAGCTTCGTCAGCATGCTGTCCATGCGGTCTGAGCCGAAGATGCGCATCAGGTCGTCTTGCAGGGACAGATAGAACTTCGAACGGCCCGGGTCGCCCTGGCGACCGGAACGGCCGCGCAACTGGTTATCAATGCGGCGGCTTTCGTGGCGTTCGGTGGCGATCACGTAAAGACCGCCGGCAGCAAGCGCCTTTTGCTTCAGCGCCTTTACTTCCTCACGGATTGCCGCTTCCTTGGCGTCACGTTCGTCGCCTTCTTCCATGCCTTCAAGCTCCCGCTCAAGCCGCATGTCGATATTGCCGCCGAGCTGGATGTCGGTACCGCGACCCGCCATGTTAGTGGCGATCGTCACAGCGCCGGGTACGCCGGCCTGGGAAACGATGTAGGCTTCCTGCTCGTGGTAACGGGCGTTCAGCACGTGGAAATTCTCGAAACCAGATTGGCGCAGCATGGTCGCCAGAAGCTCAGACTTCTCGATCGATGTGGTGCCGACCAGAACCGGCTGGTTGCGCTCATGCGCGTCCTTGATCTCAGTGATGATCGCCTTGAACTTTTCTTCGAAAGTCCGGTAGACCTCGTCGTCTTCGTCGATGCGCTGGATTGGAAGGTTGGTCGGAACCTCCACCACTTCAAGCTTGTAGATGTTGCTGAATTCTTCCGCTTCGGTGGACGCCGTGCCGGTCATGCCGGCAAGCTTGTCGTACATGCGGAAATAGTTCTGGAACGTGATCGACGACAGCGTCTGGTTTTCCGGCTGGATCGTCACCTTTTCCTTCGCCTCAAGCGCTTGGTGCTGGCCTTCCGAATAGCGGCGGCCCGGCATCATGCGGCCGGTAAATTCGTCGATGATGACGATCTCGTCATTGCGGACGATGTAGTCCTTGTCGCGGGTGAAGAGCTTGTGTGCCTTCAAGGCGTTGTTGATGTGGTGAACGATCGCCACGTTCTCGACGTCGTAAAGAGACTCGCCCTTGAGCAAGCCAGCCTGGCGCAGCAGGTTTTCCAGCTTCTCCGTGCCACCTTCGGAGAAGTTGGCGGAGCGTTGCTTCTCGTCGATTTCGTAGTCTTCCGGGGACAACATCGGGATGAAGGCATCGATGGTGTTGTAGAGATCCGAACGATCGTCGAGCGGTCCTGAAATGATCAGCGGCGTGCGCGCCTCATCGACCAGGATTGAATCCACTTCGTCGACGATCGCGTAGTTATGGCCGCGCTGAACCATCTGGCCGCGCTCGTATTTCATGTTGTCGCGCAGATAGTCGAAGCCGAGCTCATTATTGGTCGCATAGGTAATGTCGCAGGCATAGGCGGCGCGGCGCTCGTCGTCGCTCAAGCCATGCATGATGACGCCGGTGGTCATTCCGAGGAAGCCGTAGAGACGCCCCATGATGCCGGCATCGCGCTGGGCCAGATAGTCGTTGACGGTGACGACATGCACCCCCTTGCCGGAAAGCGCATTCAGGTAGACGGGCAGGGTGCCGACAAGCGTCTTGCCTTCGCCGGTCTTCATTTCAGCGATGGCACCGTCATGAAGGATTATGCCGCCGGTCAGCTGAACGTCGAATGGCCGCATGCCCAGCACGCGGTGTGATGCTTCGCGCACGACGGCAAAGGCCGGCACGAGAATATCGTCGAGCGTCTTGCCGTCGGCCAGCATCTGCCGGAACTCGACCGTCTTGTGAGCGAGTTGCTCGTCAGTCAGAGACCTTGTCTTTTCCTCATAGGCATTGATGGCTTCTATGCTCGGCTTGTAGCCGCGGACGCGGCGCTCGTTTGCCGAACCGAAAAGTTTGCGGGCAATGCCGCCGAAGCTGACCATACGAATGGCCCTTTCTGATATCAGTCCCATGGGATCGCGAGCCCGGCGTCGGCAGGATCCGGTGCCGACAAAATGACCCGCGGCGCCCGGAAACCTTCTGGACGCGAAGTTGCGTGACAGATAAGAGGGGGGTCGAATGATGTCAACGGTAAGGGCCGATACAGAATGGCCACAATCCGGTGTTTGTGAAGGTTTTCCGGCCGGAATCAGACATTTCTGAAACCGGTATCTCAGCCGAAAGGTAACTCGATGTTGCGCCATAAATTTCTCGTATCGGCTGCGCTCGCCGCTGCGATCTTCACTCAGGCCCCGGTCTTGGCGGCCGACGATCCGGTCGTCGCCAAGGTAGGCAAGCTGGAAATCCATCAGTCCGAGCTTGACCTGGCCGTTCAGAACCTCGATCCGCAGCTGGCCCAACTCCCGGACGAGCAGAAAAAGGTTGCCGCGCTTTCCGGCGCCATCGACGTGAAGCTTCTGGCCGGCGGCGCACTTGCCGAAGGCATTAAGGACACTGAAGACTTCAAGAAGCGGATGGCCTATATCGGCGATCGCGAACTCCATAATGCTTATTTCCGCAAGCATGTCGTGGAGGCGACGACCCCGGCAGAAGTCAAGGCGCGCTACGACAAGGAACTTGCCGGCCTGCCGAAGCAGGAAGAAGTGCATGCCCGCCATATCTTGGTGAAGACCGAGGACGAGGCCAAGGCGGTAATCGCTGATCTCGATAAGGGCAAGGATTTTGCGGCGATCGCGAAAGAGAAGAGCCAAGATTCCAACAAGGATGATGGCGGTGATCTTGGCTGGTTCGGCCCTGGGCGCATGGTGCCGGAATTCGAAGAGGCTGCCTTCGCTCTGGACAAGGGCGCCTACACGAAGACCCCCGTCAAGACGCAGTTCGGCTTCCACGTGATCGAGGTGGAAGAAAAGCGCGATGCTCCGCCGCCGCCATTCGAACAGGTGCAGGATCAGGTCAAGCAACTCGTCATGCGCGACAAGTATGTGGCGCTAATTGACAAGGCCAAGTCCGACCAGAAGATCGAGATCACCGATGAAGCCCTGAAGAAGGGATATGACGAGGTGAGCAAGATGCAGGCCGCCGGCGAAGCGCCAATGGGTCAGCCGTAATTACTTCAGAGGGCCCGGTTTTCCGGGCCCTTCCATATCAGCCGGGTATTCTTTCATGTCCTCTTCCGTTTCGCCGCTCGCTCCGAAATCCTATCCCGACATGCCGGCCTTGCGCGGAGTGCGCATGGCGACAGCGGCTGCAGGGATCAAATACAAGAACCGCACCGACGTCCTGCTGATGGTTTTCGATAAGCCGGCGGCGGTCGCAGGTGTGTTTACCCGTTCGAAATGCCCATCAGCGCCGGTGGATTTTTGCCGTGCCAATCTGCCCCACGGTGTCGCGCGGGCCGTCGTCGTCAATTCCGGCAATGCCAATGCCTTTACCGGCGTCAAGGGGCGATCGGCCACGGCACTGACCGCCAAATCGGCCGCTGAAGCCGTCGGCTGCAGCGAAAACGAGGTTTATCTAGCTTCGACCGGCGTCATCGGGGAGCCTCTGGATGCGACGAAGTTCGCCGGCGTGCTCGGCAACATGCATGCGCAGGCGATCGGCGCCTTCTGGCCGGAAGCCGCCAAGGCCATCATGACAACGGACACCTATCCGAAGGTCGGGACGCGGACAGCGCAGATCGACGGCGTAACCATCACGATCAACGGCATTGCCAAAGGCGCCGGCATGATCGCGCCGGATATGGCGACCATGCTCTCCTTTGTGGTGACAGATGCCGACATCGTATCTCCGGCGCTTCAGTCTCTCCTGGCTGCCGGCGTCGGGCCGAGCTTCAATTCTGTAACGGTCGACAGCGACACGTCCACTTCGGATACGCTCATGCTGTTTGCCACCGGTGCTGCCGCGCACGATGGCCAGAGCCGCATCGAGGCTGCTGACGATCCTCGGCTTGAGGATTTCAAGACTGCGCTCAACGATCTTCTCAAGGACCTGGCGCTGCAGGTCGTTCGCGATGGCGAAGGCGCGCGCAAGATGGTGGAGATCACTGTCAGCGGTGCCGAGAGCGACGCGGCGGCCAAAGTCGTTGCCCTGTCGATCGCCAATTCGCCGCTGGTGAAGACGGCCGTGGCGGGCGAAGACGCCAATTGGGGTCGGATCGTCATGGCTGTGGGTAAATCTGGCGAGATGGCCGATCGGGACCGTTTGGCGATCTGGTTCGGCAATGTGCGTGTCGCCGTCAATGGCGAGCGCGACCCGGACTATTCAGAGGCGCAGACAAGCGCGGTGATGAAGCAGGAAGACATTCCGGTAAAGGTGGACCTTGGGCTTGGCGAAGGGACAGCTACCGTGTGGACCTGCGATCTGACCAAGGAATATGTGGCGATCAATGGCGATTACCGGAGCTGACGGCAAGTGATGGAGGCATCATCCCTGGGAAGCGATCTGCCTCTTGTACGGCGACTGGAGGCCGTCGGTTTCCGCGCCTGGCCGGCTGCATCCGTCGCTTATGACGGCAGCTGGCAGATCCGGCTGACGGGCGGCCATCCATCCAAGCGCCTGAATTGCGTCGTGCCGCTGGACCCCTCCGATTATCGCGATCTCGACCTGAGGCTCGAAAAGGCCCGCAAGCGGTTCGATGCTTATGGTCGCGCCCTGCTTGTGCGGCAGACGCCGCTTTCGCCGCCGGCCCTGATCGAGCATCTCGGGACTAAAGGCTGGAGCGTCTTCGAAACTACTGATGTGATGACTGTCGATCTGACTGAACTTGAGCTGCCCGATACGCTCGATTACCTTCCGAGCCATGACATCGGTCGCTTCATAGATGCCAATCTCGCCCTTGATGGCGAGGATCCGGCCTCCAAATCGGCTCTCGCCGAAATCATCAGCTCCATAAAGCCGGCCTCCGGCTTCTTTATCAAGGAAACCCCACAGGAAGGTCCGATCGCCGTAGCGCTTTGCGTCCAGGACAATGATCTTGCCGGCATCATGTCCTTTGCCGTGTCGCCCCGGCACAGGCGAAGCGGAATCGGCACCGAGATCTTTTCTTCTGCGCTTCGCTGGGCCCGCATCAGTGGGGCCCGTTCGGCTTGGCTGCAGGTCGGGTCGACGAACGCGCCGGCACTAGCGCTTTACCGGAAGTTCGGCTTTCGCAAGGCCTATCAATATCACTATTGGCATCAGGACGCCCGCGCATGAGCACGGCGCAGCGGAAGCTGCTTCTCGTAGCAGCCTGTGCGCTGGTCGATGCCGATGGCCGTATTCTTCTGGCCCAGCGTCCGGAAGGAAAGTCGCTGGCGGGCCTCTGGGAGTTTCCTGGCGGCAAGGTTGAGCCGGGCGAGTCCCCGGAAGAAGCGCTGATCCGCGAACTTGAAGAAGAGCTCGGTATCGTCACGAAGGTTGCTTGCCTGGCGCCCTTGACCTTCGCCAGCCACAGCTATGACACCTTCCACCTGCTGATGCCGCTTTTCGTTTGCCGCCGCTTCGAGGGAATTCCGAGCGGCCGGGAAGGCCAGGCGATCAAATGGGTGCGGCCGAACGTGCTGCGGGATTATCCCATGCCGCCAGCCGACGAACCCTTGATCCCGATCCTGCAGGACCTCCTCTAATCGTTTAAATTAGAATGATCGAATTCAGGTGCTGTTAACACATCGTTCAAGCCATTGTGGCACCTTGGCCGCAATCGTGTGACTGCGTTAATGAGGCTCTGAGGCATGGACGAGAAATTCTGGAAAACTGTACCGGTTCGCCAGCGCGCGACCTACAGATCCGGCAAGACCGGCGCGCTCAACATTGCGCTTCTGTTTGGCACTGCTGCTATCGCTCTTTCGCTGATCGTGACGCCCATGCTGGCTGGTCGCAACGACGAGCGGCGGCTCGCGCATGTGCAGGAAGATTTCGACATGATTTCTACCGGCTCCATCAAGCCGACGGAGAAGGGTGCCAAGCATTACACGATCCGTCGGAGCGTGCTCCAGGAAACACCGGGTTCTGTCTGCATCGTTCAAGGTTACAGCTCTGGCGATGACTGCTGATTAACCCTTTGCCCTTATAGTAGGCGCGGGTTCGGGATTTTCGTCAAAAAAGGGCATGTTATGCGTCTCCTCAGGTCCTTTATGCGCGATGAGCGCGGAGCGACGGCGGTGGAATATGGCCTTCTCGTCTCCATTCTTGCCGTGACGCTGGCAACTGCGCTCGGCAATTACTACGACCTGATGAACAACATGTTTTCGGGCGTCGCCAATTCGTTCAACCAGACCCCCGGCGCATCCCAATAACCACCCTTATTGGGTCTGGCTGCGCAAGGCATCGGCCAGCCTCACCTTGGCGGAGCCTGGCTTCAATGGCTGCTGCTGGCTTTCATGCGGTGCCCAGCCGGACGCATAGATGATCGAGAAGGTCGCTCGAATTCGGCCATCGGGGTCCGAATAACGTTCGGCATAAAGCTCCGCAGCTCGAACGAAAAACCGCCTTTTCATGGGAAGGCGGCTGCGGCCCACCAAAGGGTTGCCCATGCCCATGGCGCGAATGTCGCGCATTAGCGGGAAGAGCGAGTCGTAGCGAACGGTGTAATTCTCCGCATCAACGACGGGAAGCGCAAAGCCTGCCCGCTGAAGCAGGGCACCCGCATCGCGCACGTCGAGGAATGGGATGACCCGCGGACTAGCGCCACCTGTTAGCTCGGCTTCGGCGGCAAGAAGGACGTCACGCAGTTCTGCCAAAGTTCCAGCGCCCGGGATTGCGGCAAGCAATAAACCATCCGGCTTCAGCGATCGGCGTATCCGAACCAGAGTCCCGGGCAGATCATTGACGAGATGAAGCGCCAGTGGAGATAGAACAAGGTTCGTCGATGTCGGCTCTAAAGGCACATCTCCAAGATCGGCGGTAACCAGTTCCTCGCCAGTCTGAGCAAATGTAGAGCTGGTTTCAATACGGCTGATCGCTCCAATCTTGCCCGTGGCCATGGCTTCTCGGGCGGTCGCGCCGCTTGCTCCATGCAGTTCCACAGCCATATCGAAGCGCCGCTCGACCACTGAAAGGCGCTCTGCAAGTTCGCGCGCTGCAATGTCCAGAAGGAAAGCTGCGTTCTGGTCGCGCAGGAATGCCCGCTCCCGCCTGGACGCGACAAGCTCATCGTCAAAAAGAATATCCATCGTCGTCACCTGTTTCTGTGATCGCAAAGGCGTGTCGGAGCAGCTATTGTCAAGCCATGTCGCCCTTACCGTTAGAACGGCCCTTTCGTTTCATCGCGAGCCTTGCCGCCGGCTGGGCCGCCGGCCTGAGCGATTTCGTTTATCCGCCGGTCTGCCCCGGCTGCGGCGTTAGGACCGGCAGCCATGCCGGTTTCTGCCCATCCTGCTGGCGGAAACTCCGCTTCATCGAAAGGCCCTATTGCGAAGTCCTTGGTCTGCCCTTCTCGTATGATCCCGGCCCCAATATTCTATCCGCGCAAGCGATAGCCGATCCACCTGTTTTTGATCGCCTGCGCGCGGCGGCCTATCACGAGGGTGCCGCACGAGATCTTGTGCACGGTCTTAAATATAGGGACCGCACCGACCTAGCTGCAATGATGGCTGGATGGATGCTGCGCGCTGCCGAACAGCATGTGCATGAATGCCATGGCATTCTGCCTGTCCCGCTCCATCCCAGCCGCTTCATTTGGCGCAAGTTCAATCAGGCGGCGGAGCTTGGCCGGCATCTGGCGCATCTCTCGGACCGGCCATTCATCCCCTCGGCACTTATCCGCGTCAAGCGCACCAGCCGACAGGTGGGGCTGACCGCACGCGGACGACAAGACAATGTCCGCGCTGCCTTCGCCATCGCGCCCGGCAGGGAAGCCGATGTGTTCGGCAAGCGGTTGGTATTGGTCGATGACGTTTATACGACAGGTGCGACGGTCTCCTCTGCAAGTCGTGCGCTGAAGAAGGCGGGTGCCGCCGAGGTCACGGTTTTGACCTTTGCAATGGCAGTTTCCGGGCCTATATGACAGGAAATGACAGTTGGCGAGGCTATGTTCAGCGCCTCGCTGCGCCCGGAGATGATCATGTCGGATGTTACTATCTATACCCGCGAATATTGCGGCTACTGCTCGCGTGCCAAAGCCCTGCTGCAGGCCAAAGGCGTCGACTATACGGAACATGACGCCACCTATTCGAAAGAGCTGCGTGAGGAAATGATTGCGAAGGCGAACGGCCGCTCGACCTTCCCGCAGATCTTCATCAACGGCGAGCATGTCGGTGGTTGCGACGACCTTCACGCGCTTGATCGGGCCGGCAAGCTGGATCCCATGCTCGCCAATTGAGGTATAGCTACATGTCGTTCAAGGTTGCCGCCGTACAGATGTGTTCCGGGGTTGATCCGGCAAAAAATGCCGACGACATGGCCCGCCTGGTGCGTGAGGCGGCCGCACAGGGCGCAATCTATATCCAGACGCCTGAAATGACGGGCGCCCTGCAGCGAGACCGCCAGGCTCTCAAGGCGGCGTTGCGCGACGAAGCAAACGATATCGTCGCATCGACGGCCAGGGGGCTCGCGCAAGAACTCGGCGTCTTTATCCATATAGGCTCCACCGCAATTGATGTTGGGGAAGGCAAGATGGCTAATCGCGCCTTTCTTTTCGGCCCGGATGGGCGGCAGATAGCGACCTATGACAAGATCCACATGTTCGACGTCGACCTCGACAACGGCGAAAGCTGGCGAGAGAGCTCGGCTTATCAGCCCGGTGCTGCGGCAAGGGTCGTCGATCTCCCCTTCGCCAAACTTGGATTTGCTATTTGCTACGACGTGCGTTTCCCACATCTGTTCCGGACAGAAGCGATGGCTGGCGCTGAGATATTGACCGTGCCGGCGGCTTTCACGCGCCAGACCGGCGAGGCGCATTGGGAGATCCTGCTGCGCGCCCGCGCCATCGAAAATGGTGCGTTTCTTATTGCCGCCGCGCAGGCCGGCCTTCACGAAGACGGCCGCGAAACCTTCGGGCATTCCATGGTAATTGATCCATGGGGCAAGGTCCTTGCATCTGCCGGTGGCAGGGGCGAAGCCGTGGTCGTTGCGGAAATCGATATCGCCATGGTGCATGCCACCAGAGCCAAAATCCCCAATCTTAAGAACGCCCGCGAGTTCGCGCTCGACAAAGTTTCAGCGACGGCTGCGGGAGTTGCTGCGTGATCAAATATTCCTTGTCCTGCGACAGTGCCCACCCGTTCGAAGGCTGGTTCTCCGAAGGTGCGGACTTCGATCGGCAGGTTGCCAAGAGCCTGCTGCTGTGTCCCGTTTGTAATTCGCCATCAATCTCCAAGACGCTGATGGCTCCGTCCGTTTCGACGGCCCGGAAGAAGGAAGAAAAGCAGGCCATGGTCATGGATCTGGCGCGCCAGGAGGCCATCACCAAGATCAAGGAAGCCGTCGCCGCCATCAAGGCGAATGCAGAGGATGTGGGCGCGAAATTCCCCGAAGAGGCGCGTAAGATCCACTATAGCGAAACAGATGCCCGGGGGATTATCGGTCAGGCAAGCATGTCGGAGGTTCATGACCTTCTCGAAGAAGGCATCCAGATCGCGCCTTTGCCGGTGCTTCCTGAGGACGCAAACTGATCCTTAGATCTCAGGTCGGCCGTTTAGCGAGAAGCATGTAATTGACGTCCATGTCGGGTGACAGGTTCCAGCGGTCCTGCAAAGGATTGTAGAAGACGCCTGTGCGATGGATGATGTCCATTCCGGCCGAGCCTAAAGGCGCTTCCAGCTCTTGCGGACGGACGAGCTTGTCATACTGATGCGTACCCTTCGGCAGCCAGCGCAGAATGTTTTCCGCTGCAAAGATCGCCAGTGCACCTGCCTTGAGGGTACGGTTGATCGTTGCAACGAACATCAGCCCGCCCGGCTTCACCATCTGCGCGCAGGTGGTGATAAAGAAGCCGACATCGGCGACATGCTCTACAACCTCCATATTGAGGATCACATCGAAGGTTTCGCCAGCTTCGGCAAGTTGTTCCGCTGTGACGGCGCGGTAGTCGATCAATGTCTCGGTTTCGGCCGCATGCGTCGATGCGATGCGGATATTCTTCTCGGAAGGGTCGGCGCCGATCACCGTCGCGCCCATGCGGGCGAGTGGCTCGGACAAGAGACCTCCGCCACAGCCGATATCCAAGACCCGTAAGCCGCTGAGAGGAAGATGACCATTGGGATCTCGGCCAAAATTCTCGCAGGCGCGATTGCGGATATAGGCGAGACGCACCGGGTTGAATTTATGAAGCGGCTTGAACTTACCGGCAGGATTCCACCATTCGGCAGCCATAGCGGAAAAACGGTCGACTTCGCTTTGATCGATTGTGCTGCGGGCAGGTGCGCTCATCATCTTCATCCCTTCGTTGACGTTTGAAGTCGGATGATCAGGACGGGAAGTCAAGAGGTGCCGCTAGCGCGCTGGTATTGGCAGATCCAGTTGGCGCGTTCATTCGCCGTTCAGGGCAAAGCTGGAACAATCGCACTGTCTTGAACATTAGTGTCAGCCGAACTCGGCATGGCTCGAAGCTGTCAGGACGGCCTATGTTCCTCAGGAGGAAACACGTGAAGAAATTTCTGATGAGTGCTGCCGCACTTTGCGCGCTTCTGGTGGCGCCATCTCTTGCGGAAGCTGCGGTGCGAGGCTTTGCCACCGCCAATGTCAATATGCGCTCCGGCCCCAGCACCGCCTATCCTGCGGTAGTCGTCATTCCGGTCGGCGCCCCCGTCACCATCAACGGCTGCATGAGCAGCGTGAATTGGTGCGATGTTTCTTTTGCAGGCGGGCGCGGCTGGGTATCCGGCAATTACGTTCAGACCACCTATCGGTCGAACCGCGTCTATGTCGAGCCTAATTACTATCGCGGGCTCGGTATTCCGCTTGTGACGTTCGACGTCGACAATTATTGGGGCCGTTATTATCGTGATCGCGACTTTTATCGTGATCGCGACCGCTGGCGCCGCTACGACTGGGATCGCGCAGACCGTCGTCCGCCACCGCCACCGCGCTGGGACGACAATCGCCGTCCGCCACCCCGCTGGGATGATGATCGCCGCCCGGCACCTCCTCGCTGGGACCGTGACGAACGTCGGCCTGCACCAGGTTGGGATCGCGATGGAAACTGGGACAGAGACCGGGACCGGGATAGAGGTCCTGACCGTGGTCCGGATCGCAGGCCTGACCGTGGCCCCGATACCGGGTTCGACCGTGGTCCAGACCGGGGACCCGATCGGGGCCCCGACCGTCGGCCTGACCGGGGGCCTGACAGGGTTCCGGATCGCGCTCAGCCCGAGCAGCAGCGGGACAATAACCGCGATTGGGGCGGCGTACGCCGTCCAAACGACAGCGGAGTAGTCTGTGTAGGCCCTGCTCGAGACTGCTAAGTCTGTTTCTGCCTGAATCGAATAGAAAGTGGCGCGCTCCTCAAGGGGCGCGCCACTTTCGTGTCGGACACTGATGTTGCACCGCTGCCATTGCGCCACATCCACCTTTTCGATAAGACACGCCGCATTTCGTGCCCTCGGCAGAGGTCGGCAGCAGCAGACACTTCCCCTTGCGGAGGGGCAGTGAACAGGTGGTTTTGGTTGTATGGCTCGCATTGTCATGAAGTTCGGCGGCACGTCTGTCGCCAATTTAGAACGCATTCATAATGTCGCGCGCCATGTGAAACGTGAAGTCGAGGCAGGTCACGAAGTGGCTGTTGTCGTGTCGGCCATGTCTGGCAAGACCAATGAGCTGGTGGCCTGGGTTCAGGACACTCCAAAAGCCAACGGCGCCAACTCGCCCTTTTACGACGCGCGCGAATACGATGCCGTGGTCGCTTCGGGGGAGCAGGTGACGTCCGGCCTGGTGGCGATTGCCTTGCAGTCGATGGGCATCAATGCGCGGTCCTGGCAGGGTTGGCAGGTGCCGATCCGCACAGACAATGCCCATGGTGCAGCACGCATCATGGACATTGACGGGTCGGAGATCATCCGCCGCATGGGCGAGGGACAAGTCGCCGTGATCGCCGGTTTCCAGGGCCTAGGCCCCGATAACCGGATTGCGACGCTTGGCCGCGGCGGGTCGGATACATCTGCTGTGGCCATCGCAGCCGCCGTTAAGGCAGACCGTTGTGACATCTATACCGACGTGGACGGGGTCTATACGACCGACCCTCGCATCGAGCCCAAGGCCCGGCGCATGAAGAAGGTCTCCTTCGAGGAGATGCTTGAAATGGCGTCTCTGGGGTCCAAGGTGCTGCAGGTTCGCTCGGTGGAGTTGGCCATGGTGCACAAGGTCCGTACGTTCGTACGGTCCAGTTTCGAGGATCCCGATGCGCCGGGCATGGGCGATGTTCTCAATCCCCCCGGCACTTTGATTTGCGACGAGGAAGAAATCGTGGAACAGGAAGTCGTCACCGGCATCGCTTATGCCAAGGATGAAGCGCAAATCTCGCTCCGGCGCCTCGCTGATCGACCAGGGGTTTCCGCTGCAATCTTCGGGCCGCTGGCGGAAGCGCATATCAATGTTGACATGATCGTCCAGAACATTTCCGAGGACGGATCGCGCACCGACATGACCTTTACAGTGCCTTCTGGTGATGTCGAAAAGGCCATCAAGGTGCTCGAAGACCATAAGTCGACGGTCGGCTTCGACGTGGTGCAGAGCGAATCAGGCCTCGCCAAGGTCTCGGTCATCGGCATCGGCATGCGCAGCCACGCCGGGGTTGCCGCGCAGGCTTTCAAGGCACTTGCCGAAAAAGGGATCAACATCAAGGCGATCACCACGTCCGAAATCAAGATTTCCATCCTGATTGACGGTGCCTATTCCGAACTTGCTGTTCGGACTTTGCATTCCGCTTACGGTCTAGATAAGAGTTGATAATAGACCGGTTCGACGCGTCGGCAATTCGGCGCGGCGTCTTCCGGATTGGATCGTTTCGTTTCGGGAGAGCTGATGCCGATGAGAGACCTGTCGGCGGGTCCGCGCGTTCTGTTGAAGCGGCTACGCGAGTTAATGGCGGAGCCGCTTGAACCACAGGAGCGCCTTGATCGCATCGTCCGGCAAATCGCCAGCAATATGGTCGCCGAGGTCTGCTCGGTCTATGTGCTGCGCTCCGATGGCATCCTGGAACTTTATGCGACCGAGGGCCTGAACAAGGAAGCGGTCCACCTTTCGCAGCTTAAGATGGGACAGGGCCTCGTCGGCACCATCGCGGCATCAGCCCAACCGCTAAACCTGTCCGACGCACAGGCGCATCCGGCCTTCCGCTATCTCCCGGAAACGGGCGAAGAAATCTACCACTCCTTCCTCGGCGTGCCGATCCTGCGCGCCGGGCGGACGCTTGGCGTTCTCGTGGTCCAGAACAAAGCCAGCCGAAACTACCGTGAGGACGAGGTCGAGGCACTCGAAACCACGGCCATGGTCATCGCGGAGATGATCGCTACAGGTGAACTCAAGAAGATCACCCGTCCCGGCCTAGAGCTCGACCTCACCCGAGCTGTGACGATCGAGGCAGATGGTTACAGTGAAGGCATTGGGCTTGGCCACGTTGTCCTGCACGAGCCGCGTATCGTCGTCACCAACCTTCTCAACGAGGACGCGGAAAAGGAAATCCAGAGGCTCGGGGAATCACTCGGCGGCTTGCGCATTTCGATCGACGACATGCTGTCGCGGCGTGAGGTGGCGCAGGAAGGCGAGCACCGCGAGGTTCTCGAAACCTACCGCATGTTTGCCCATGACCAAGGCTGGGTGCGCCGCATGGAAGAGGCCATTCATAATGGCCTGACTGCGGAAGCCGCGGTGGAAAAGGTGCAGAGCGATACCAAAGCCCGCATGATGCGCCTGACCGATCCCTATCTGAGGGAGCGGATGCATGATTTCGACGATCTCGCCAACCGGCTGCTGCGCCAGCTGACCGGCTTTAGCGGGCGTGCATCGGATGAAAGCTTCCCCAGCGACGCCATCATCCTGGCCCGTGCCATGGGCGCTGCCGAACTGCTGGATTATCCGCGGGACCGCCTCCGCGGCCTCGTGCTCGAAGACGGCGCGGTGACAAGCCATGTCGTCATTGTTGCGCGTGCCATGGGAATACCGGTTGTCGGGCAGGCGGCGGGTGTCGTGGCGCTTGCCGAAAACGGCGATCCGATCATAGCGGATGGCGATGATGGGCAGATCCATCTGCGGCCGATGGCGGATCTGCAGAAGGCCTATGAGGAAAAGGTGCGCCTGCGGGCGCGGCGTCAGGAGCAGTTCAAGGCGCTTCGCGCGGTCGAGCCGCTGACCAAGGATGGCAAGCGCATCAGCCTGCAGATGAATGCCGGTCTTCTGGTCGACCTGCCGCAGCTGGTGGAGTCAGGTGCCGAGGGCATTGGCCTTTTCCGCACGGAACTGCAGTTCATGATCGCCTCTACCATGCCGAAGCTGGAGGAACAGGAAGCCTTTTACCGGAACGTCCTGAAGCAAGCAGCCGGTCGGCCTGTAACGTTCCGCACGCTGGATATCGGCGGCGACAAGGTCGTTTCCTATTTCCGAGCGCAGGAAGAGGAAAACCCCGCACTCGGTTGGCGCGCCATTCGCCTGTCGCTTGATCGGCCCGGATTGTTGCGCACGCAGTTGCGGGCTCTCTTGCGCGCTTCGGCGGGAGCCGAGCTGAAGATGATGCTGCCCATGGTGACCGAAGTTTCGGAAATCCGGGCGGTTCGTGAGCTGATGCAGAAGGAAGTTCAGCATCTTTCCAAGTTCGGCCACAGCCTGCCGCGCAAGCTGCAGTTCGGTGCGATGCTGGAAGTGCCCGCGCTGCTTTGGCAGCTCGACGAACTGATGGCGGAAGTGGATTTCGTTTCGGTCGGGTCCAACGACCTGTTCCAGTTTTCCATGGCCGTAGATCGCGGAAACGCGCGGGTTGCTGATCGTTTCGACAATCTGGGCAAGCCGTTCTTGCGTATCCTGCGGGACATCGCGCGGGCCGGTGAGCGCAATCGGACCTCGGTCACCCTTTGCGGCGAGATGGCAAGCAAGCCGCTGTCCGCCATGGCGCTTCTTGGCATCGGCTTTCGCTCGGTCTCCATGGCTGCGACCTCGATCGGCCCGGTCAAGGCCATGCTCCTGGGGCTCGATATCGATCAATTGGCAGGCGAACTCAATGCTGCCTTGGACGATACCAAATCGTCTCTGCTGATCCGCGACCTGCTTGTACGGTTCGCCGAGGCTAACAATATTCCCGTCTAGCAGGCCGGATAAGATACGGAGCGAATAAAGGTGGCGAAGCTTCCTGTTGAAAAGATGCGCGAATTGGAGCGCCGCTTTAGCGAGATCGAAGCCCGCATGTCGGAAGGACCGTCTGCCGAGGTTTATGTGAAGCTGGCATCGGAATATGCGGAACTGCAGCCGGTGGTGGGCAAGATCCGCGAATACGAGAAAACCACTGCCGAGGTGACAGACCTGCGATCTATGCTCTCCGACAAGGCAACGGATCGCGAAATGCGCGAGCTCGCCGAAATGGAGCTGCCGGAAGCGGAAGAACGCGTTGAGGCGCTCGAAAAGGATATGCAGATCCTGCTGCTGCCGAAGGATGCAGCGGACGAAAAGAGTGCCATCCTCGAAATCCGCGCCGGTACGGGCGGCAACGAGGCCGCCTTGTTCGCAGGCGACCTGTTTCGCATGTACGAGCGCTATGCCTCCACCAAAAGCTGGAAGGTGGAGGTGCTTTCGGCCAGCGAAGGCGAAGCCGGCGGTTACAAGGAAATCATTGCGACGGTGACGGGGCGGGGTGTCTTTTCCAAACTGAAATTCGAATCCGGTGTCCATCGCGTGCAGCGCGTCCCCGATACAGAGACCCAAGGGCGTATCCATACTTCTGCTGCAACCGTTGCGGTGCTGCCGGAAGCGGAGGATATTGATATCGAGATCAGGCCTGAAGATATCCGCATCGATACCATGCGTTCCTCAGGCGCGGGCGGACAACACGTCAATACGACCGACTCGGCTGTCCGGATCACCCATCTGCCGACGGGGGTCGTCGTCACCAGCTCCGAAAAGTCGCAGCATCAGAACCGCGCGAAGGCGATGCAGGTTCTGCGTTCGCGTCTTTACGACATGGAGCGTCAGAAGGCGGATAACGAGAGGTCTGCCGACCGCAGAAGCCAGGTCGGGTCCGGCGATCGGTCGGAGCGTATCCGCACCTACAACTTCCCGCAGGGGCGGATCACCGATCATCGCATTAATTTGACCCTCTACAAGCTGGACCGAATGATCGAAGGCGAAATCGACGAGGTCGTAGATGCCCTGATTGCGGACTATCAGACAGGGCAACTGGCGCAGCTCGGCGAAAACCAGGGATGACGACGCTTGGCGCCATTGTGGCGGACGCAAGGGCCCAGCTTTCGGCGGCGGGTCTGCAGGATGCGGCCATTGAGGCAAGGCTGTTGGTGGCAGGTATCTTAAAGCTGTCCAATACCGAGGTCTTCACCGACGGCGAAAGACCGCTCGCGACTGACGAAGCTGCCCTTGTCGAGCAAGCGGTTGCCCGGCGCTTGAAACGTGAGCCTGTCCACCGCATATTGGGATCACGGGAATTTCACGGCCTAGACCTCCTGCTTTCGGCTGAAACCTTGGAGCCGCGGCCGGACACGGAAATCCTTGTGGATACCATGGCCCCTCTTGTCGAGCGAGTAACGGCCTCACAAGGTAAAGCGCGTATTCTCGATCTCGGAACCGGCACGGGAGCTATTCTCCTTGCGCTTTTGAAAGAGAGCCCGGCTAGCAGTGGGGTCGGTAGCGACATTTCCTTGGATGCTTTGACCACCGCTGAGAGAAACGCCGTTCGGCTTGATCTTGACCAGCGTTTCCAGGCGGTTCGAAGTCATTGGTTTGACGGTATCGGCGGCGTCTTCGACATAATCGTGTCAAATCCGCCCTATATACAAAGCGCAGTTATCCCAGATCTCGAGCCGGAGGTTCGACAATTCGATCCTTTGGCGGCACTGGATGGTGGGCCTGATGGCCTTTCCGCCTATCGGAGCATTGCCGCAGGCGCGGCAGACTTTCTTGACATCGGCGGATTTATCGGTGTCGAGATCGGTTTTGATCAAAAAGATGCTGTAGTCGATATCTTCGCGGCGGCCGGCTTCATCCTGGCGCAAGCGAAGCGTGATTACGGTGGCAACGATCGGGTGCTTGTATTTTGCCGGAGCTATCCTTGATTTTGCACAGCAAAAGAAAAGGCTTGGATTCCGGGAGGAAGCGGGATAGCTTGGAAACACGTATCGGGGCGGCTGGGAATGAACAGCGATTCGTTCGGGTTATAGGTCAACCTTGTTCCTGCTCTTTTCGAAGAGTTGCGAAGGTTGAACAAATCCTTGATGCGTGAATCAGGTAATTTAACTTTAGAAGCGACAGGTCGCATCGAATAGTCCTGTGCGCAGCACGCGAAGTCCTGATCTGACATTGTCGACAGGCCGCGTGACCTTATCAGCGAAGACAGAGAGTTGGTGAACGATAGATGAGGCCAGGACAGCAGAATAAACGCGGTCGAGGGCGCGGCAATAACAATAACGGCGGCGGCGGTGGCGGTGGCAGCAACAATAACAGCTTTAACCGCAAAGGCGGCAATCCCCTCAGCCGGACGTATGACAGCTCGGGCCCCGACGTAAAAATTCGTGGTACTGCCCAGCATATCGCCGAAAAATATTCCACGCTTGCACGGGATGCTCAAAGTTCAGGCGATCGCGTGATGGCTGAGAACTATCTCCAGCACGCAGAGCATTACAACCGCATTATTGCCGCGGCTCAAGCGCAGATGCAGGATCGCTTCCAGCAGCAGGAGCGCGGCGATTTTCAGGATCGCGACGGCAACCAGCTCGACCAAGACGACATGGATAACGGCGATGGCGACGACAACGGCTTCTCGCAGCAGCCGACTGTTGATGAAGCTCCTCAGCCGCCGCAACAGCAGCCCCGCCGCGAGCCTCGCGAAAATCGCGAGCCCAGAGAGCCACGCGAACCGCGGGACCAGCAGCGCGAAAGACCGCGTCGTGAACACCGGCAGGAGCAGGCACCGGCCGCAGCGCAGTCCGCTGTTGTCGTTGATGGCTCCGGCCCGCAGCCGGTGATCGAAGGCACGCCTGCCGAAGTTGCTGTCGAGGAAGAGGCTCAGGTGGAAGCCGCGCCGCGTCGTCGTCGCAACGCCAGCAGCCGCCCGCGTCGTCCGCGCCGCGGTGAAGGCGCAGAAGAAGGCGGCGAAGCCGCCGGTGAAGAGGCGCAGCCGGCTTTGGCTGAAGCGGCTTCGGAATAGTCCAGACCTTCTGAAAGCACTGCATGATCAAACTCCGGCCGAAAGGCCGGAGTTTTGCGTTTTAACGCTCTTTAAACGGCAAAAAGGGCTTACCATATCTTCATCAGTGCTGAGCATTCGGCAGGGCTTGCCTTTCCAGGGAGCTCGATCTCAATCATCGGCCTGTGCCTTCTAGGGCAGGGCGATCCAGGAGGTTTAGACATGAACATTGAAAAATATTCAGAGCGCGTCCGCGGGTTTTTGCAGTCGGCTCAAACACAGGCGCTGGCTTCAGGCCATCAGCAGTTCACACCAGAGCACTTGCTGAAGGTGCTGCTGGACGACGATCAGGGCATGGCGTCTTCGCTGATCGAGCGCGCCGGCGGCAATGCCAAGGAAGCACGCATCGCCAATGATGCAGCGCTTGCCAAGCTTCCGAAGGTTTCGGGCGGCAATGGCGAGATCTACCTATCACAACCGCTCGCCAAGGTTTTTGCAACGGCCGAGGACGCCGCCAAAAAGGCGGGCGACAGCTTCGTCACCGTCGAGCGCCTGTTGCTGGCTCTAATCATCGAAACCTCCGCGTCGACATCCGCGACCTTGAAGAAGGCCGGCGTGACAGCGCAGGGCCTCAACCAGGTGATCAACGATATCCGCAAAGGTCGGACGGCCGACAGCGCCAATGCCGAACAGAGCTTCGAGGCTTTGAAGAAATATGCGCGTGATCTGACGGCGGAAGCGCGCGATGGAAAGCTCGATC
This sequence comes from Rhizobium deserti, assembly GCF_004358025.1. Classification (GTDB taxonomy): domain Bacteria; phylum Pseudomonadota; class Alphaproteobacteria; order Rhizobiales; family Rhizobiaceae; genus Neorhizobium; species Neorhizobium deserti. Next base: position 361,486 of record NZ_SMTL01000004.1, read on the forward strand.
CCGTGATCGGCCGTGACGACGAAATTCGCCGCACCATCCAGGTTCTGTCACGCCGTACCAAGAACAATCCGGTGCTGATCGGCGAGCCTGGCGTCGGCAAGACGGCGATCGCCGAGGGCTTGGCGCTGCGCATCATCAACGGCGACGTGCCCGAAAGCCTTAAGGACAAGAAGCTGATGGCGCTCGACATGGGCGCGCTGATCGCCGGTGCCAAATATCGCGGCGAATTCGAGGAGCGGCTGAAAAGCGTGCTCAACGAAGTGCAGTCGGAGAATGGTGAGATCGTTCTCTTCATCGACGAGATGCACACGCTGGTCGGAGCCGGCAAGGCCGATGGGGCGATGGATGCATCCAACCTTTTGAAGCCGGCGCTGGCACGCGGCGAGCTGCATTGCGTCGGCGCCACCACGCTCGACGAATATCGCAAGCATGTGGAAAAGGACCCGGCCCTTGCCCGTCGTTTCCAGCCGGTCATGGTGGATGAGCCGACAGTCGAGGATACGATCTCGATCCTGCGCGGCTTGAAGGAGAAGTACGAACAGCATCACAAGGTTCGGATTTCCGACTCTTCGCTTGTTGCTGCCGCGACCCTTTCGAACCGCTATATTACCGACCGGTTTCTGCCTGACAAGGCGATCGACCTGATGGACGAGGCGGCTTCGCGTCTGCGCATGCAGGTGGATTCCAAGCCCGAGGAACTGGATGAACTCGACCGGCGCATCATGCAGCTGAAGATCGAGCGCGAAGCCCTAAAGAAGGAAACCGACAGCGCTTCGGCAGATCGGTTGTCGCGCCTTGAAAACGAGGTTGCATCGCTGGAAGAAGAGGCGGATGCGCTGACGGCCCGTTGGCAAGCGGACAAGCAGAAGCTTGGCCTTGCTGCGGACCTGAAGCGGCAGCTCGACGAGGCACGCAATGAACTTGCCGCAGCCCAGCGGAAAGGCGAATTCCAGCGTGCCGGCGAGCTGACCTATGGCGTCATTCCTGATCTGGAAAAGCGACTCGTCGATGCGGAAGCCCAGGACGGATCCACCAATGCCATGGTGCAGGAAGTCGTCAATCCGGATGCGATTGCTCATGTGGTTTCTCGGTGGACCGGCATTCCGGTCGACAAGATGCTGGAAGGTCAGCGTGAGAAACTGCTGAGGATGGAAGACGAACTGGCGAAGTCGGTTGTCGGTCAGGGCGATGCTGTCCAGGCGGTTTCACGTGCGGTTCGCCGTTCACGCGCCGGCCTGCAGGATCCGAACCGGCCGATCGGTTCTTTCATCTTCCTGGGGCCAACCGGCGTCGGCAAGACGGAGTTGACCAAATCACTGGCCCGCTTCCTGTTCGACGACGAGACCGCCATGGTGCGCCTCGACATGTCGGAATATATGGAGAAGCATTCGGTGGCTCGGCTGATCGGTGCGCCTCCAGGGTATGTCGGCTATGAGGAAGGCGGCGCGCTGACCGAAGCGGTTCGGCGCAAGCCCTATCAGATCGTGCTGTTCGACGAGATCGAGAAGGCGCATCCGGACGTGTTCAACGTTCTCCTGCAGGTGCTCGACGACGGGCGGCTGACGGATGGGCAGGGCCGTACGGTGGACTTCAAGAACACGATGATCATCATGACCTCCAATCTCGGAGCGGAGTATCTGACTGGGCTTCGCGAGGACGAGGATAGCGAAAGCGTACGCGAGCAGGTGATGAACGTGGTCCGGGCGTCGTTCCGGCCGGAATTCCTGAACCGGGTCGACGAGATCATCCTGTTCCACAGGTTGAAGCGTACCGAGATGGGAGCGATCGTCGACATCCAGATGAAGCGGCTGTTGAACCTGCTGTCGGAACGCAAGGTTGCTCTCGATCTTGGCGCAGATGCACGCGAATGGCTGGCCGACAAAGGCTACGATCCGGTCTATGGCGCCCGTCCTTTGAAGCGGGTGATCCAGAAATTCGTCCAGGATCCGCTCGCCGAGCAGATCCTCGGCGGCCAGATCCCGGACGGCTCGACCGTAGCCGTCAGTTCCGGATCCGACCGGCTGCTATTTCGCGTAAAGCGCGAGACGAGCGAAGCAGCCTGACCTTAGCAGGTGATCAAATGCGAAATGGCGGCTTCGGCCGCCATTTTCATTGAAGCGCTAGCCAACTCAAAGCCGTTCAGCGGCTGGCCACTTCGTCCGGCGACTGGCTGGTCAGCAGCGTATCGATCCGCTTGCGTTCCTCTTCGAACCGGGCAAGCGCTTGGCCTTCAAGCGATTTCCCGCCCGGCAGGCGGACCTTCATCGGGTCGACCTTGGTGCCGTTGACGATCAGTTCGTAGTGTAGGTGGGCACCGGTGGATTCGCCGGTTGTGCCGACATAGCCGATCACCTGTCCCTGGGTCACCTTGGCCCCTTCGCGCACGCCTTTGGCGATGGCACTTTGGTGGTTATAGGAGGAAACATAACCATTGGCGTGCCGGACAAGAGTCTGGTTGCCATAGCCACCGGAATCCCAGCCAGCCTTTTCGACGGTACCGTTGCCGACGGCGATAATAGGGGTGCCGCGCGGTGCGGCCCAATCCGTCCCGGTATGCATGCGCGAATAACCCAGCAGGGGATGGCGCCGCATGCCGAAACCGGAGGTCATGCGGCCGTTAGGCAGCGGGTTGCGCAGCAGGAATTGCCGGATGCTTCGGCCGTCCTGGTCGAAATAGTCGATCGAGCCGTCGTTCGTGTCCTGATACCTGTAGAACCTCGTATTCGTGTCGCCGAAACGCGCATTGACGTAAAGCAGCTCGGAATCCTTTGTCGCCTGTCCTTTTTCATCTGCCACTGAGAAAAAGGCCTCAATGACGTCCGTCGGTTTCAGCTGGGCCTGAAGGTCGACACTGCTGGCCAGCAGCTTCACCATCAGGGACGTCATCTCCTTACTCATGCCGTAGGAGAGCGCGGCGCGATAGATGCCGTCATAGACATCAGGCAGTTCCCGCCCCGCTACGATTTGCGGCGGTTGATCACCAAAAGCTGTTGCTACGGCGTCCAGCATGGGTGGTTCTTGCGCGTCAACGAAGTGGCCGTGGTCGTCAACCGCGACAGTGACGCGATGACTGCCGCGCCGGTAAAGGCTGGCGCGCACGACGAGCACCATCTGCCCTTCCTGGATGACGCCAATGCGCAGTACGTCGCCCGTCGCAAGATTTGTTTCTCCCATCCGAGACTGCAGGTATCCGGAGATCTCGCGCGCCTTGTTTTCCGGGTAACCGACCTCGGTCATAGCCTCGGTCAAGGTGATAGCGCGGCGGATGGGGATGATGTCGTCGGCATATTCACGTGTATGGGGCGTGATCGGTTCGGGAACCGAAACCGACATATTTTCCTCCACGACACGGGCGGCGAGACCGGAGGTCAGGTCCACGTCATCATCGGCAGAGGAAAAGCGCTGAGGATCGACATAATAGAGAGCCGAAAGCTGCGCATTGCCGGCGGTCAGCACTGAACCATTTGAGCGGACATTCTCCTCGACTTCCTCGAGCGTCATCGGTGTTGCATAGGCAAAACCGGCAGGCTTGGTCGGGAAGGCTACCGTCTGCAGGCTGACTTCGGATTCCACGTTGGAGCCGTAGATGACCCCTGTTCGGCTGGAAGGTGGTGGCGGCGGCGCCTCGCTCGAGGCAAAAATGTTCAAAGGATCGAAATCCGGATAGGCTTCCGGCGCAACATGGTTGACTGCCAGGCTCATCTTCACATGCGCAAATGGCTTGCGGCGCACGACTTCCTTATTGCCCTCATGGACGACCGTCGACACTTCCATGATCTTCCGGTCGGTCGGCATGGCGACGATATTGCCGCCCAGCAGCCGCTTGCCGCGGGAGGCTGTGTCCTCGTGGGCGGGGTTCGGCAGGGAGGCCGAGGCCTCGGCGGGTGTCGCCAGTTGCTGACGTCCGTCAAGTGCAGCAAACAGGGCAACACCCATCAGGATGGAAGAGGTGATGCCGGTCAGAAAGGTTCCGGAAAGCCAACGAAGCGAAATCTCACGCCGATCAGGCGCACGACGGCCATCAGCCAGAATAGGAGGCTCATTGCCAAACGAGCGGATCATGCTGCGGGACGTCATCATGCCAGTCTAAGCCAGTCCCCTGATATTCATTATTGCCGTGGACATTTTTGCTAATGCCCGCAGGACCTTGGAGCAGATAAGTGCCCCTTTACCCCCCGAGAGTCAAATCAGCACCGCTCCGCCTGGAAATCCTTGAACGGGTCGTGAGTAATCCCCATCTCTGAGCTCTCACCCAGATATCTCGAATTGTCGGGCGGTTTTGAGGCACGAGCGGCGAGCTCCTGTTTCTGACTGCTCTACATACGGCTTTACCGCCCGAGATATGGAGAGTGAAAAGCGCTTTTCACCAAACGCCGTTCACTTTCAACCTCTTACGGTTTTTCTCCAAAAATCGAAAAACCTGTGTTGACTTGTTTGGTTGGTTAGATTTATAAACCGCTCACTGACGAGGGCGGCGGCGCTGCTGGCGACGAAGTGCTTTGTTCTTGAGAAATCCTTATTAAGTTGGCGCATGCTGATTGGGACCGGGTTACGGTTTGGTTCCTTGGGGTGTGACTGTCTTTGGGGTTTGACGGATGGCTCTGATGGGTTGTTTGTCTGTTTTTTGACAATTGAAGATGAGAAGAAAGAGAAACGTGGTCGGCGGTTTTCGCGGACGGACTTTAGGGTCTGTTCATGGAAGACAAAGTGACGGTCACGTTTTGACAAGAGAACACCAGTTTTTGCTGGGCTCGGATATCTTTCGCCATTTCTTTGGAATGACGGAACCGAGCCGTTCCATTTTGCGCTGTGAAGCGTTTTTTGGTTTGAGGCAGAGACTTCGTGAGTTCTCGTCGATTCAGAACATAGTGATCAGTCACGGATTGGATTCTCAACTTGAGAGTTTGATCCTGGCTCAGAACGAACGCTGGCGGCAGGCTTAACACATGCAAGTCGAGCGCCCCGCA
>NZ_SMTL01000005.1 GCF_004358025.1 Rhizobium deserti
CGCGCATCGAGGGAACACAGGTGGCGATTGTTGCAGGTCCCGCCGGCGAGGAAATCCATCCGGACAAGTATGGCCGCATCAAGCTGTGGTTTCCCTGGGACCGCAAGGCCAAGAAGGACGGCACCGACACCTGCTGGGTACGCGTGGCGCAAAGCTGGGCTGGCTCGACCTGGGGCGGCCAGATCATTCCGCGCATTGGCATGGAGGTGATGGTTGCCTATGTCGATGGGGATCCGGACCGGCCGCTGGTGACAGGCGTCGTGCCGAACCCGGCCAATAGCGTGCCGTACGATCTGCCGGCGAATAAGACAAAAAGCGTGTTTCGAACCCAGACCCATAAGGGCGTAGGTTTCAACGAAATGACGTTCGAGGATGAAGCCGGTCGCGAAGAGATCTACATGCATGCCCAGCGGGACTTTACGACCAAAGTTGAAAACCACGCGACGGAACGTGTCGACGCAAACAAGATCGTGTCCGTCGGCGGGATGTCGCTTGTGGAGATCGAGCGGTCGAGCACGCAAAATGTCGCCCAGAACCTGTCGCTGAACGTCGGCTCGGGATCCTTTGGTAATATCATTAGTGGCGAAGCCCGCCTCGACGTTTTCGGAATGCGGCCGCCGGTTATTTCCTCAGCAGTTCACTGAACGAGGGACTTGGGAGCGGAAACTTTAGCCTGGACGCGTCTAATTCTATCAATCTCACCACGACAACTGTTTTCAATATGGCCGTCGCGGGCGTGTACACCGCGACGATCGGATTGAATTCCACGACCAACGTGGCTGGCAGCACATTTCAATCGTCAGGTATGGATTCTCGGGAGGTGGTCGCTTTCAAAAAAATGATCGATGCGCATGGAGAACTTTACCTTCGCTGCGGCAAATCGGAGATCATCATGAAACCGGACGGCACGATCACCATGAAGGGCGTGAAGCTGGTGGTGGAGCAGGATCAGCATATCGACATGAAGTCTGCCCGTATCGATCTCAACTCCTAAGGTGACAAGTGTGTATTACTTGGTTTCGAAACGCATATCCAATCATTCTGTTGTGCCTCGGCGTCGCATTGTCGTCATGTTCCAGTGCAGAGGACGATAAGCACATGTTGTCTGATCTAACTGTTTATCTTCAGCCGCCGATTCTCGGGCAAGGCGGGACTGTGATCATCGTGCCGCGGGAGGTTGCGATGGACCAGTGGCAACCCCAAAGCAAGGAAAATCCTGCTCGCAGCGACCCTTATCTTGCATCCCAAAAGCCTCTGCCGCCGGGTGCGCGGCGGTTGGGGGTGGTTTTGCGCGACAAGGTCAGCATCGTTCAGTTCGATTATCCGCAGGGTGGAACATTCAATTTTCGATTTGCACCCGCACCTGGCTCGGACTTTCCCTGGGACATGCTCAAGACAAAGGAGATAGGCACCGGAGGCGTAGGCGAGGAAATGGACGAGAAGACCGGCGAAGTTATCAAGGTAGGGTTCGCCATGCATATTCACGTTTTTGGTACGGAGGTGACGGAAGCCGACAGCCGCAGCGTCGAGTCGGTGATCAAAATCGGCGCTTTGCGATCCCGTTACCCCTGTCGCGATTATGAGCTTGCTATTGCATGCGACGCATCCGGAGCCGCGCGATGACCAAACTCACCCTTTGGACTCGCTCCTTCCACCCACAGGAGAATTTCGGTGCTGGTGGCCTGTTCTTCCATGGCGACAATCGCGATTTCTCCTCCGATATCCGCGCAACAGCCCGCATTAAGCACATGGTCGAAATTTATCTGACACAGGCGAAAATCGTGTCCGGCCGGCCGATTTCCGACCCGAGCAGCAATAAGCTCATCGGCACATATGAAGACTACCGCGACCCGCGCAAGCAACCCACAGCAATCGTAAATGGGCAGATTGACCCGTATCGGATCGACGGTGACCAGCACTGCCAGGTTCTCCTGTCTTATCGGGGGCAGAATTTTGCGATGCCGGGATCGAACACCGATATTGGTAGGAGATTCTACAGCGGGGTCGTTCCAGACCTGGATGTAACCAACTCACTCGATATTCACATTGATCGCAGCAGTAAGAAAATGTCGTTTACCTGTCGAATGGTTGGGGACGGATTTCCAAACGCAGAAAGCTTTCTTCTCGATGATAGCAGTGAAGCCCTGTTCCTTGCTGCCCATAGGCGGATCGGATCGGCGACCGGACAACTTGCCGGAAATCGGAGAATTGCCATGGCCTCTTCGTCTGGCAAGGTCAATTTCTCGTCCGACAAGTTCGGTTCTCCGCTGGAGGCTTACTACGCACTGGACTACGCGACCAATGTTGGTGGGCCGATCGATCTTTTTGCAGAAAGTGGGAGGAAGCCGACGGACCGCGCCGGTTGGAACCAAATGCATACCAAGCACGACGCCAAGGGTGGGAGGGTTCGCCGCTGGTGGCTTGACAACGATGTGGTCTGGGTAAGAGGAAGGCAGGGAAGCTCCATGCCATAGGTTCAAAGATCGGAACATGTAATGCCCAAAGCCCATCGCAGAGCAGATATCGGTTCCGCCCATTCCTGCCACTTCCCGCCGACACCGGCGACTGGCGGCAGCCCCGATGTCTATGTCAATAATCGCCCGCTGATGCGGGTCGGCGACGCCTATGTGCCGCATGGCTGCCCCGCATGCCCGCAGCCGGCGCATGGACGTAATCTGGCGGCAGGTTCGGCCACGGTCTTCATCAACGGCAAACCGGCAGGGCGGATTGGCGATGCGATCGACTGCGGCGGGCAGGCGCAGACCGGCTCCGGCAATGTTTTCATCGGCGACGACGGAGGGAAAGGTGCTGGCGCCGGGGGTGGTGCGGCAGGCGGTACGTCCTGCCAGAAATCTATGGCCAATCAGTCAATACCGCTGGTGCGCGGATGACCCAGACATCCGAGACCGCGACGGAAAGTGGTCCCTCGGTCCTGCGTGACTTGCCTTTTCGGCTCGCTGATATTCTGTCTGATCCTGTGCAGCGCATTTTTGCAGTTGTGGATGGTGCCTGGTTTGAGGATGTTACATCGCTACTTAGACCCCGCGGGCTCGTTCATCGGCCGCTTTACCGGCAGGCGGGTGGCGATCCCGCCATCGTTCGTGGCGGTCCGTGGCTTGTCGATATTAATTGCAGGGAGATCCGCAGCCCGGTTGCCGAAGACGATATAGCTTTCTCTTATCAAGATACAGAGGCGCCGTCTGACGCGGCGCTCGAAGCCCATGCGGCAGAACTTTCTGCTCGCATGCTCAAGTCTCTGCAGGAAGGAGACATGACTGGTGGCGGCATGCTGCCGGGCGAGCCGATGCTCGATCTTGCAGGGCGGGAGGGTCGGCTTGAGGCTCTTCTGGAGATGGTCGGCGACAGTCCTGCTGCCGTGTTCTGGATTGGCGACGCGGCTTTGACACTCGACCTAATCCATCGGCATCTGCGCAGCATAAGTCAGGTCATCTCTCCCCTCCCTATTGAGACGAAGCCGTTGGAGCGTATCGATGGCTTGGAACTCGCAGCAGCAGGCGGAGATGACGAGACGACGGTTTTGGAGTTCCTTAGCAAGGACAATAGTCAAAGGTTCATCCTGCGCCATGCCGATCCAAATGTCATGCTGCAGGTTGTCCCGAAGCTCACGCCGGCGCAGCTTGCCCGCCTGATGGGACCTGCGGAGCAACTTTATTTCGTTCCAGATACAGACTGGGGCGGCGGCACTCGCCAGGTCGCGCGTCCGAGGGATATGCGGCCACATCCGGGGCCGTTGCGTTTCACACGCGAACAGGTAACGGCGATCGAGGAGATGCAGCTGAAGCGGTCCCGCTTCGAGACCATGCTCTATTTGAGGGAGCATGCGCAGGAGGAGACGGCGGGTATGTCTGACGAAGCGCTTCACCGGCACGTCTATACGCTTGAGCAACGGGGTTTTGATCTCGGTCTTTCGAGCCTGACGGCGCATCTGATGTTTGCTTTCATGTGCACGGTGGGCATGGGCGATGTTGTCGATAGCGAGGAGTTCCGGCAGGCTGCACAGGACGGCCGTTTGCATCCCGATGACGCGCTGGCAGTGATGTTCGACGAAGCGATCAGATCCGCCGAAGAGGACGAACAGGAGGAGGTTTAGGCATGGTCCTTCCCCTGATCGTTGGCGCGGCGGCTGCCGGGCGCTTGGCCATTATGGGCTATCGCGCATACAAGGCCTATAAGTCGGCGCAGCGCTTAAAATCCCTGGCCGATAATGCGCGCAAGGCAAAGGCGCTTGCGGACAAAGCCAAAAAGGCGAAAGAGGCTGCCGAGAAGGCGAAAAAGGCCAAAAAGAAATGCACTGGAGATTGCGCAGCCAAGCGCTACGAGCGTCCATCGGGCTATCGCAAGGGTGTTCGCGACAAGGTCTGGCATAAGGCGAAGGGCAAGGACGGCAAGGTCCGCGATCCCGTCACGAAAAAGGAAATCAAGCCTGGCGACAAATGGGACATGGGCCACAAGCCCGGCTATGAGTTCCGCAAGCACCAGCAGAGCGCCCAGCAGCGCGGCATATCCCGTAAAGAATTTCTCGACGAGCACAACAATCCGTCGCATTATCGTCCCGAACTACCTTCGTCGAACCGAGGGCATGCCGGGGAATTGAAGACCGGCGACTGGTTAGGATTCTAGCGTTGACAAAGCCCACTGAAGAAAATCGCGAACTCGCCCGTTCCATTGCTAAAATACTGGGGGGCACGCCGAGTGTTCGTGAATATTTCGATGACGATAAGGTCGCGACTATCAACATCATGACTTGTACCGATGCGCCGCAAGACGCGGTGAATTCCTATTCGACGCTGGCGCTATCGGATGTGGCGGTCATCGATGCTGAGGGTGACGGGCACAATTTCGGCATCGAAATTGTTGCTGCCTGTGAAACGGACGCTGAACAATTCGTCAATGCCCTCTCGACCTGCGCCTTCAACATCATCAAGGACGGGACGCCGGTCTATCCTGGGGTCGTTTTTCCTCGTGTGCTGGATCTCTATGAGGGACTGTCCTCGACGCTCTCGCATGCTTTCCTTGTCGATCCCTTTCTGTGGGGCGAGGAGCTTTCGTCCCGCAAAATGGGATCCAAAACGGTCGCCTTTCTGCAGATGATCCCGATCTCCGACAGCGAGTATACCTTCCTGCAGAAGCAGGGGCCGGAAGCTCTCGAAGAACAGTTCGAGAAGCACCAGATCGACATCTTCGATATCAACCGAGAACCTGTCGTCTGAGGCGCAGCTGCGAGCTCTCGTCGCCGAAATATCCGAACATTGATAAATGGAGGACTTCGGATTTAATCAATGGCAGAGAGTCCGGATCCTCGTACAATCAGCTGATTAGGCTGTCGATAGCCATTCGGCCAACGGTTCGGTTCCCATCAAGACCGTCAACACACTGACCTCCCACATCCGCCGTACACCAGCTGATCATGTGCTAACGACAGCTTTACGCCTCCATGTCCATCATCAGCGCTGCCGTGATCTTCCTGAGCAGACATCACATGTGGCGACTGTCCTGTGCGCCAGAAGCGAATGATTTAGAAACCGCATCGGAACCACAGCAAGCTTGATCCGCCTTTATGACCGCCGGTATCATTGATTGGTGAGACTGATCTTGTCGTGCTTTTGCGCCTCAAAGACTTCCTTCAATGCGTCCGCCAATCTGTCGATTTCAGCAGCTTCCCGGACGCTTTCTTCGGCTCCACCTGTCACCGTAGTTCGGCCGACGCACTGCGTGCCTTCACGTAGAATTCTCGTGCTTCCTCCTCCTTCGATGGATCGAAGCTTAGAATGAGGGTCCGTATTTCGTCTTGCATCTTCATTTAGCCCAAAGTGCGATTGTTGTCGCCTAGTGACGTCCTTCGTTCAAGTTCCGCACCCTCGAGCGGAACCAACATCGCTAGTGGCGGGTTCGGCGCACTCAACTTCGAGGGATTAATAGCTTTGAACCTCACGACACTCCTGTTCGGCCGCAAGCTCGCTAACCGTGAACATGATGACAAGAAGCTCGGTTGGATAGAGGCTGTCCCTGCCATGGGATTGGACGGGCTTGGATCATCATCCTACGGCCCCGAAGCGGCGCTGACGATTCTAATACCGCTTGGAGCCCTTGGCCTTGTGTATCTCGGACCGGTGATGGGTTGCATCATCGCTCTCCTGGCGATCCTATACTTCTCGTATCGCCAGACCCTTGCTGCCTATCCGACTAGCGGCGGGGCCTATGCAGTCGCCAAGGAAAATCTCGGGGAATATCCCAGTCTTCTGGCGGCCTCGGCGCTGATGATCGACTATGTGCTGAATGTCGCCGTCGGCGTTTCCGCAGGTGTAGGTGCACTTGTGTCTGCCTTCCCGAGCCTTCACCCTTACATCCTGCCCCTTTGCCTGATCGTCGTCGCCTTTGTCACCCTCGCCAACCTCAGAGGCACGGGAGAGGCGGGCTGGCTTTTTGCGCTGCCGACCTATCTGTTTATCGTCTGCTTCTTGGGGGTGATCGCCTATGGCCTCTTCAGGATCGTGACGGAAGGTGATCCCACCCCCGTGGTTGCGCCACCTCCGCTGGCCGCAGCAACGGGAGCGGCGGGGCTGTGGCTGCTGATGCACGCTTTTGCCAGCGGCTGCACTGCCATGACTGGAGTGGAAGCTGTCTCCAATGGGGTTGGATCCTTCAGAGAGCCCGTGATTCGGAATGCCTACATCACCCTCACCATCATCGTGGTGGTTTTGGCGCTTCTTCTTGGAGGGATTGCGGCGATTGCCACCTCATTCAACATCGGCGCAATGAGCCAAACAGAGGAGGGCTATCAGAGCGTCCTGTCTCAGTTGATCGGTGCAGTCGTGGGCTTCAACACCTTCTACTACATAGCAATGTGCAGCCTGCTGTGTATCCTGTGCCTTTCCGCCAACACCAGCTTCGTCGGCTTCCCACGTATCTGCCGCATGGTGGCTGCCGATGGATATCTGCCGAAGGGGTTTGCGCAACCCGGGCGGCGTCTTGTCTTCACAGCGGGCATCCTCTTCCTGTCCGGCTTCGCCTCCCTTCTGCTGATGGTTTTCGGCGGGATTACCGAGAAACTGATCCCATTATTTGCGATTGGCGCCTTCCTGACTTTCACCGTCTCGCAAGCCGGAATGGTTGTTCATTGGCGACGTCAGGAAGTGAAGCAGCCGGCGAAACTTGCCATGAACGCCGTGGGTGCGGTGGCAACAGGCGTGGCCCTGCTCGTCATCATGCTGGCAAAGTTTACCGAAGGGGCGTGGATCACATTGGTCGCCGTCCCTGTCACCATTCTCCTGCTGCGGGCGATCAAAAGCTATTACGATGGGCTCGACCGCGAACTGCGGCAATCCGGTCCGATCGTGCTTGAAGAGGTCGAACCGCCAACGGTGCTGGTGGTGACGGAAAGCTGGAACCGCTTGAGCGAGCGAGCGATCAAGTTTGCCTTGACGTTGTCACCGGACGTTGTTGCCGTTCACCTCGTCCGGCTTGGCGGCCCCGAGAATGACGAAGGCGAAAAGGCACTGCGCGAGAAGTGGCACATCGATGTGGAAGAACCTGTTGCTGCCAAAGGCTTGCGACCGCCCCGCTTGATGCTTATCCCCGCGCCTTATCGAGAACTGCACGAGCCGCTTTTGCGCCTGATCGAGAAGTTGGACGCGGATGCACCTGAACGCCAGGTTGCCGTCCTCATTCCGGAGACAGTAAAAGAAAAGTGGTGGCAAAAAATATTGCACATGAACCGCGCAGGTAATCTCAGGAAGCAGCTTCTGAAATTCGGCGGACCGAGGCTCACCGTCGTGACGGTACCTTGGCGATTGTCGCGCCAAGAAGGGTGACCCTGTGGTAGTTACCTGTAACCATTAGGCGTCACAGACACCGCTACCGGTCTATCGCGTGCGAGCTATCAACTTGTGATCATCGCCCTTTACAAGGCTTGGTGTTTCTCCTGATCTTGGGCATGGCAGAACTTAATCCGCCACTCGGCCATGTCGTCGATCCAGCCATCGCATCGCTGGCGTGACGGTTAGTCCGTGCATGAAGATAGAGGCAAAAACGACAAGCGAGAGGATGACCCACAACCGCTCCCCATCCTGGAAGTTTCCGTGGTTGAGTCCATAGGCGAGGTAATAGAATGATCCGACACCTCTGATCCCGAAGAAGGCGATCGTGAGTTTTTCCCAAAGAGTGGCCCGCATCCCAATAAGCGCGATCAGGCCTGTCACGGGACGAACGACCAGCAAGATCAAGGCTGCGGCTGCAATTTCCACCCAGCCGACGCTGGACAACAAGCCATTGACGATGGCGCCCCCGAAAGCAAGCAGCAGGAGCATCATCGCAATACGTTCGATCTGCTCGGTAATGTCGTGCATGTCGCGCTGGAAGTCGTGGTCCCTGTGGGAGTTGCGCAATGTGAGTGCCGTAACAAAGACCGCGAAAAAGCCGTAACAGTGTAGCATCTCCGACAACCCATAGGACACGAAGGTAGCGGCTATAGCGACCAATCCGTCGCCCGTCTTTGCCAAGGTGTCGCCGGGCATCTTGAAGGTTGCCCAGCCAAACACGCGGCCCACGAGCCATCCGCAGCCAATACCAGCGACGATCTCCCACACGACGTTCAAGCTCAACCAGCGACCCAGCCAGGCTTCTCCTGTGGTGGCGGCAAGGCTAAGTGCGATGGCCAGATGCACGAATGGAAAGGCGAAGCCGTCGTTCAGTCCCGCTTCCGAAGTCAGTGCAAATCGTACTGTGTCCTCTCCACCTTCCAGAGGACCAGCGACTTGAATGTCGGCTGCAAGAACGGGATCGGTCGGCGCAAGGCTTGCCGCCAGAAGCAGTGACGCAACAGTGCTGAGACCGAGTACGGTCATGCCAAGGACGGCTATTGCAATAATGCTCAGCGGCATCGTGATCAAAAGCAATCGCCAACTGGCTCCCCATCCTTTGAATGAGAACCGCCGATCTATTTTCAAGCCTGCCCCCATTAGCGCCACCAGAACCACGAATTCCGTCAGGCGTTCTGTCGCGTATGGATGTGCGCTCGGTGCTGGATCCAGCTCCACATAAGGGCCGGTATAGATGAGGCCACCGATAGCAAGGCAAACGATTGGCAGCGAAAGAGGAAGACGACGGAGTGCCAGTGGCAGCCACGCCACCAATGCAATGAGAAGTCCTGCGCTGGTCAATGCCACCGCGTATGGGTCCGGCGCCCAGCCATAGATCACCAATATTCCCTACCTCGCTCGCATGAACCGGCTGACTTAGCTGCAAAGCACCCGTGCTCATATCATTAGAAGGGATGAATCTTTTGGTTACCCGTATGTTCCAGAAGCTGAACGAGGGTCGACGGCCGAGTTCGGAATAGCAGTCAGATATGCTTTGAAACGAAGCAGGCCCAGGCGGGTGTCCGCTTCACCTTGAACGGACACCGTTCGTTGTTCGCATGCGAAAGACGAAGCTTGCTTCCGTTTGTAGGATGACCCTGTCAGCCCATCAAGTCCGCCACTCACTCTTGGGTAAGCTCTGCCAACACCGCCTGCAGGCGCCGCTGACCGGCCGGCTTGCCCACGTTTGGCACCGCAGCTAAAAGGGGGCCACCATATTGCTCGGGCTTTGCATAGGCAGTCGCTACAGCAAAAGGAATAGCCCGTTGTTTCAGCAACTCCGCCACTGGCGTCACCAGCTCATCGCCAAGGCTGACGTCGAGCAGGGCAACGGCGGGTGGCTCCTTTTCCAGCAGGGCGAGCGCGTTATGGACCGTCGCCGCGGGACCAATGACCTGCCAGCCAAGCTCCTCCAGCATGAGCTTGAGGTCCATGGCGATCAGGTAATCGTCCTCGACAATCAAGACGGTTTTCTGCACGCCGCTGCCTTTCAGCTATGAATGACTGGCTTTGGGATGGGGATCGAGATGGTCGCTTCTAAACCCGTAGCCGCGTAGTTCAGTTCCACCGTGCCGCCCAGGCTGTAGGTCACCGTCGATTGAATGAGCCGGGTACCATACCCGGTCGCCGCGGGGGGCGTTACCCTTGGGCCATTTATCTCTCGCCATGTCAGGCCCAGTTCTTCATCTCCGTGCTTCGCGTAACCCGCGATCACCTTGCCGCCCGAAACCGATAAACTCCCATATTTGGCGGCGTTGGTGGCCAGTTCGTGCAGCACCAGGCTGAGCAACTGGATCCTCCTCGGGTCGAGCGGCTCCAAAGGCGGTCCGGGTTCGACGACGATGGCATGTTGATCACCGGCATAGGGCTCCAGGACGCGCTCGATCAACGCCTGGAGGTTTCCTGAATGCTGCTCGCCAAAGGCTAGATCTTGCGCTGCCACGAGCGCTTCGAACCGGCCAAGAAAAGCTTGGCGGTATTCTTCAGCAGAGCGGTCTTTGGTGGAGGTCTGACGGGCAATGGACCGCACCACACCGAGCAGGTTCTTGATCCTATGGCGAAGTTCTCCAAACAGAATGTCCTTCGCTACGTTGCGGCGCACCTGTTCGGTCACGTCCACCATGGTCAGCAGCATGGAAAGACCGACGTTGTCCGGGTGGGACAGGGTACGCGCGCTCAGCAGCATGGTCCTGCGGCCGATGCGGGGGAAATCGTGTTCAACCTGGAAGTCGATGACGGCCGTGCTCCTGGGCAATACCTGCTGAAGAAGTAACCGCAGGTCGGGAATGTCCCACTGGCCATCACCCAGTTCGTAAACCAATCGGCCGATTACCTCGTCGCGGTCGACCTTGAAGGTCGTAAAGAATGACCGGCTGGCGTTCTGGATCCGCAGGCTTTCGTCCAGAACAAGCATTGGGTCGGTTATGGTGTCGACAATACCCTGTGCCTGAATATGGCCAGCACGCAGAACCCGGTAAAGGTCATCAACGTTCATTAAAGCTCCTGCTTCACGGACCGGTTCGAGCTTGCCGAACCCATAGCTGGTCCATAATCGAGCTTCGCTTGTGCCGTATCCTGATCGAGGATCATCTTGGCACAATGGCGGCCGCCGCGCCAGTCTCGGCGTTAGCACCGACTTTATATCCGTCGTAAGACGCGCCGCTGTTCAGCCATCACCCAATCTTGTCTTCATCGCCGGCAGCACCAGATCTAGCTCTCAAGTAAGGTGGAGTGTGACTATGAGAGCAGGCCTTTCGGGCTGGCGCATTCTGTTGGTGGAGGATGACTATTATGAGGCTTCCGAACTTGTAGCCCGGTTGTCGGCACTGGGTGTGGACGTTGCAGGCCCGTCGCCCAATGTTACGCACGCTTTGGAACAGCTGGATCTGGGACAAGGCCTCCGAGGCGCAATTCTCGACATCAACCTTGGCGGCGAGATGGTCTTTCCCCTGGCGGACGAGCTGGAACGCCGAGCCATCCCCTTTATATTTGCAACGGGCTACGAGAAGGATGTCGTTCCCCCACGCCACGCCAACAAGATCCTGCTCCGAAAGCCGGTGGACGAGGAGGCCGTTGCCGCTGCATTCGCCCACGTAAGCAAGAGCGAGACAGTGACGGCTGAAGAAGCCGCTCGCAACGGCATCATCGGCAGACTAACCCGACAGGACCGAGACCTTCTGGTTCCTTTCGTAGGCAGGGTGCATCTTCCTCGTGGCGCTATAGTGGAATTGCAGGATCAGCCGATCAGCCGGGTCTATTTCCCTCTGGGCTGCATTCTTTCTTCGGTGGCAATCAGTCGCGAGGGAAGCAGGACCGAGGCAGGTCTCATCGGTCGGGAGGGCATGAGCGGGTTTGGTTTTGCCGATGGAGATGATCGATCACCCTACGAATTGATCAGCCAAATTGACGGTCCCGCACTTTTCATGGCCGCAGATGACCTGAAGCGGGTGATGCGGCTAGTTCCGGCCCTTGCCCTGCTTGCCAGACGCTTCGCCCGGTCCTTGAGCATCCAGGCAAGCTTTACCGCATTGGCGAATGCCAGGTTCGAAATCCGTGCGCGGCTAGCCCGGTGGCTATTGATGCTCCAGGACAGGGCAGACCGGATGAACGAGTTTCGGCTAACGCATGAATATCTCGGCATCATGCTCGGCGTCAGGCGGCCCTCCGTCACAGACGCGCTGCATCTTCTGGAAGGAGAGAAGATGATCAGGTCTACGCGCAGCCGTATTGAAATCCTCGACCGCCCGAAACTGATTAGGCTCGCCGGCGACAGCTATGGCGTTCCGGAGAGCGAACATGCTCGGATCATGAAGCTGCCGCTTGAATAGCGCCTGATTATCAGCACCCGGTCGGCGCTGAAGGAACAATCTTCAGGACGAAGCCTGTGATTGGCAAATTGACGTGACGAGGCAACTTTCGCTGTTTGCAGAGGTTCGCTCCTGGGCGTGGAGGCAAGCGATGCAGAAGCAGGCGCAATTTGAAGGACGGTTATACCTCGTGGTAGAGGACGAATATCTGGCGGCAGCTAATCTCGTTACCGCGCTTGAGGACGCCGGCGCAGAGGTGGCGGGCCCAGTTTCCAATATCCCTAGCGCCCTTCAGATGGTTTGCGAACGCGCCGGTGAGCTGGACGGTGCCATCCTCGATATCAATCTTCGAGGCGTCTTTGCTTATCCGGTTGCCGCAAAGCTTGCAGAAGCGTACATCCCCTTCGTCTTCGTGACTGGCTATGAATGCGGATCAATACCCCGCCCGTTTGAAGAGGTTCCCTGCCTCAACAAGCCTTGCCACGAGAAGGAGCTACTACTAACCCTCGCAGCCTTACCTCAACGAGAACAGTCGACCGGTGACATCGTTGCTGGAGAAGCAATTCATGCTGGTGGCAAATAAGGCAGTCCAATGGTGAAAGGCCCCTATAGCAGGTTCTTCTCGGGCAGGCGGATCCTGATTGTGGAAGATGAATATTTCTTGGCAGATGAAACGCGCAGGAAGCTGGAAGACCTCGGTGCCAAGGTTGTCGGCCCTACAGGTCGAGTTCAGCAGGCGCTGCAATTGATTGAGGACGAGCTTATCGACGCTGCCGTTCTTGACGTGCACCTGGGCGACGAAATGGTATTTCCGGTGGCGGACGAACTTGAGGCCCGGCACATTCCGTTCGTGTTCGCCACCGGCTATGACCCCTCGTTCTTCCCAATCAAATATACGGGCTTCGCGCTGTGCGAAAAACCGACTGAACTGGAAAGGATTGCCTTGGCTCTCTTCGGTCCGGGAACAGACAAAGACAGCCTCAATTAATCGTCTTCGTCATTAAGCTGCTTAGCGAGCTGCTGACGGGCGCGGTTGACGCGGCTCTTCACCGTCCCCACCGGGCATTTGCATCGTTTAGCAGCTTCCTCGTAGCTGACGCCGTCGATAAAGACCATCTTGAGCGCCAGGCGATAGGGATCCGGCAGCTGGCCAATAGCTTTCTCTAACTCGTGCCCGCGAACGGACCATTCCTGGGCGGCGTTGACGGATCGGCTGCCAGCTACGTCATCCTCAAAGCCGACCTGCTCCCGCTTCTGCAGGCCGAATTTGGTGCAGAAGATATTGCGCATGATCGTAAACATCCAGGACTTAAGGCGCGTCCCAGGTTGAAACTTTTCCGCATTTGCGAGCGCTTTCAGCACCGTTTCCTGCACCAGATCATCGATATCGTAGGATGCGGAATGAAAGCGCCGTGCGAAGCGTCTCAACTCCGGAACAAGTTGAACCACTTCCTTCTCGAGCTGACCTTGTTGTGAATGTGCGTCCATTTTGCCCTCCTGTCGATACAGGAACCAATTGCGCCGACACTCAGTTCCGGTAGAAGCTCACTATGCGTCTAAAACCCCTGATTGGTACGGTAGCGTACGCGTCGACATCATGGTCTTCGTGCAGTCCGAGTGGGCCGCTTAAGCCACCTCGGTGGCGCAGCGGCGGCAAGGAACGAAAGCATTATCTTGCCGTTTCTTGTCAACGAAAGGTGGAACCATGCCTTTAGATGCGACCAAGGATATCGTTGTGATTGGTGGTTCCGCAGGGAGCGGAGCGGTTCTTAAATCGCTTATCGCCGACTTGCCATCCGAACTGCCCGCCAGCGTATTTGTCAGCACGCATATTCCCGCCAGTTCTCCCGGATTTCTGTCGGAGCTATTGGCAGCGCGATCGAAGCTTCCCGTCACGCAGGTGGTGGACGGGCAGCCCATTCAGCCGGGTCGGGTCTATGTCGCCGCGCCGGATCGGCATTTGTTGTTGATGGGCGATACGATCAGGCTGGGCGCTGGTCCCCGCGAAAATATGGTTCGCCCCTCCATTGATCCGATGTTCCGCTCGGCGGCATTGTCCTTCGGGCCTCGTGTGGTGGGGGTTGTGCTGACGGGCATGCTGAACGACGGGGCATCGGGGCTGCGGGCCATCAAGACCTGCGGCGGGACAACCGTGGTGCAGCACCCGCTAGATGCCGAGGCCGATCAGATGCCGCTGGCCGCGCTGGAAGCGGCAGAGGTCGATCACGTTGCGCCAGCCGCGGATCTGGGCAGGCTGATCACGAGTATTGCCGGCAGTGGGGTCGCGTCAGATTACCATGTCGTGCCGGAAGACCTGCAGCTTGAGGTGCAGATCGCAGCCGGCATGCGGCTCGGCAGCGCCGAACTGCTAAACATTGCCTCACCAAGCGCTATTACCTGCCCCGATTGTCACGGCGTTCTGTCGGAAGTTCGCGGCTCCCAGCCGCTTCGGTTCAGGTGCCAAATCGGTCACGCCTATACCGCCGAGGCGCTTGCTTCGCACATTGACGAAGTCGACGAGGCGATCCGGATCGCCATGCGAGTGATGGAAGAGCGCGTGACGCTGGTTGAGCGGATGGCCCGGGATGCGCGCGAAACCGGCCGCATGGCTGTGGCGGAACTGTATGAGGCACGGGCTATAGAATATCGGCAATATGCTGCGACTCTTCGGGAAGCCGCCATCACCTCCTTGCGTCTTGGCCGAGCGCCGCGCCGCCAGGAAATGTGATGACCCTATTCCTCTGCCTAGCAAACGGGCTAAAGTAGCGAAGCAGAGAGACTTGGAAGGCCTATGGAATACGAAGAACAGCAAGAGTTGGAAGGGCAAGCAACTCCACTTGCGAGCGACGTGCAGCAAGAGCCGACGGTCATCATCGGTGTGGGCGTGTGCGCGCTGTCGCTCGGTTCGCTTGAACGGCTATTTTCAGACATCAATGCGACGATCGAGGCGTCCTATCTCATAGCAGTTCGCCAGCAGGAGGGATTGGACGTCGCCACCGTAGTCAAGGTCCTGGCCCGCCAGGATAGGCTGGCGGTCAAAAATTGCCGAGGATGGAGAGCGGCTCGTTCCCGGCTGCATCTATGTCGGCGGTTCGGACGACATGCTGAGCCTCGAGGATGGGCACCTTCACGTTCGCCCCGCCTCCGAACCGGTCGGCCATCGTGGCACGGTGGACACGATGCTGATCTCGCTCGTCGAACATGCTCACGAGCGCGCTGTCGCAGTGGTGCTGATGGGGCTTGGCAGCGACGGTGCGGCGGGCGTGGCCGCAACCAAGAAATTCGGTGGGCTCTCCATCGCCGAGAAAGCCGAGGGCAAGGAAGGCTTGAGCCAGGAAAATGCTGGGCCGTCCGCCTTCGTGGATCTTTATCTGCCGGTACAGGAAATTCCTGAGCAAATCCGTCTTTACGCCGACAATTTCAATGAAGCGGAAGGCACCGAGGCAGAGGTCCGGCTGCCAGCGGAGATCGAGGCACACATCACCCAGATTGTCACTATTCTTCGCAATGTCACCAGCCATGACTTCCACGGTTATAAGAGGGGCACGTTCACTCGCCGCGTCCAAAGGCGCATGCAGGTCCTGCAGATCGCGACGATCGAAGATTACGTGGAGCGGTTGCGAGCCAATCGTGACGAGGCCCAGAACCTTTTTCAGGATCTCCTGATTGGCGTCACGCAGTTTTTCCGGGATCCGGGAGAATTCGAGGCTTTGGAGCGGGAGATCCCCCGCCTTTTCAAGGATAAGGAACCCGGTGATCAGCTTCGGGTCTGGGTGCTGGGTTGCGCCACCGGCGAGGAAGCCTATTCCATCGCCATGTTGCTTCGCGAGCATATGGCGAGCCTGGACTACCCGCCCGAGGTTCAGATCTTTGCCACGGATCTAGACGCCCGGGCGCTCGCGATCGCGCGTGCTGGCCGTTATTCGGCGGCGATCAGTTCGCAGGTTCGCTCCGACCGCCTGGCGCGCTGGTTTGTGCGCGAGGGCGATACCTATTGTGTTGCAAAGGATTTGCGGGAGATGTGCATCTTCTCACCGCATAACATCGTCAAGGATGCGCCCTTTTCCCGCGTTGACATCCTGTCGTGCCGCAACCTGCTGATCTATCTGGACAGCGACCTGCAAAACAGAGTGATCCCGATCTTTCACTTTTCGCTGAGGCCGAGCGGCATCCTGTTCCTCGGTTCGTCCGAGAACGTGACGCGGCACAGCAAGCTCTTTGCGCCGGTGGATCGCAAGAGCCGGCTTTTTCGCCGCCTGGAGACCGCAACCCGCGTCATACCGGACTTTCCGCTTAGCTCCCGAGCGCGCAGCTTGGATGTTTCTCTTCCTTCGCAGACGCCCTTATTGCAGACGGGGCGTCTGTCTGCGTCGATAAGCCGGCAGGCAGAGGTCGTCGCCGAGCGCTACGCTCCGGCCTATGTAGTCGTCGATTCCCATTTTGATGTTCTGCACTTCTCGGGCCGCACCGGCCGCTATCTGGAACCCGCCAGCGGAACCGCGACGCTCAACCTTCTCAGCCTGGCGCATCGCGACCTCAGGGTTGACCTGCGCTCGGCCCTGCAACGGGCCTCTACGGAGGCTGTCAGGGTAGAGATCCCTCGCGTGCTTCTGCGCCAGGACGACCGGACGCATGCGGTCAACCTGGTCGTCGAGCCTCTTGGAACGAGTGACATCACGTCGATTGTCGTTCTTTTTCAGGATGCGGGGCAGGTTGCCGAAGGGATTGCATCCGAAGGCGCGCGGCTGACCAATGAGGAGCATGTCCAGCGGCTCGAAACGGATTTACGCGTCACGCGCGATCGGCTCCAGGCGACCATCGAGGAACTGGAATCGACCAACGAAGAGTTGAAGTCATCCAACGAGGAATACCAGTCCATCAACGAGGAACTGCAATCTGCCAATGAGGAAATGGAAACCTCAAAGGAGGAGCTTCAGTCGGTTAATGAGGAATTGCAGACCGTTAACGGCGAGCTTGCCCACCGCGTGGCGGAGCTTGACCGTACTAATTCCGACCTGAAGAACCTGCTTGAGGCGACGCAGATCGCTACAGTTTTCCTCGACAACGACCTGCGCGTCAGAAGCTTCACGCCGGCGGCGACAGAGGTCTTCCATCTTCTGGAGACGGATGTGGGGCGCCCGTTGGACCACGTTGTTTCAAGGGTGGCTTATCCGGAACTTCAGGACGATGTGCGCACGGTTTTGCGCTCGTTGGTACCTGTCGACCGGCAGGTCAGCAACGGTGCTGGCGACCGGCACTATGCCGCACGCGTCCTGCCGTACCGAAGTGTCGACAACTATATCAGCGGTGCGGTCGTCACCTTTACGGATCTCACCGCTACGCATCGAGCTGAAACTGCTCTGCGGCGCAGCGAGGAGCGTCTGCAGCTCGTTCTGGAAACAGACGCTGTCGGCGTCATTTTCTTCGATTCCGACGGGGTGATCTTCGACGCCAACGGGGTCTTCCTCAAGTGGACGCCGTCGTGTCCGAGCTGGTAGGTCGTCTTGGCATCGAGCTGGTAGGGAAGCGCCCGCTCGATCAGTTCCCGGCCTTGCCCCCCACCCTGCGGTCCAGATCCTTCCGGAGGCATGGCGACGCCTCGCTCCTGCCAATCGATGTGCAGCCATGGCTTGCCGGCTTCGCCAAGGCCTTCGACGCGCCAAGTAACGGCTAATTGCGCACTCGGCTGACTGAGAGCCCCATACTTAACAGCATTCGTCGTCAGTTCGTGCAGCGCGAGCGACAACGTTTGTACGGTTGCCGAGCGCAGACGTACGCCCTGATGAGCGGGTGGGCGCGCGCGCAATGGGCAAGCCACAAAATGACGCGGTTATCGAGCTTGCCGTGACAAAAATCCGTGGCGCCGCGTCAGTGCTTGACGCTCATCTCGCGGACCGGAAGTTCATCGTCGGCAACGAGCTCACGTTGGCTGACATCGACATCGCGGCCCCATTTTCCCAGATCAATCGGTCCAAGCCGCCGTTGAACGAGTATCCAAACCTTGCGGCTTGGCAACAGCGCCTTCTCGATACCGTGCCGGCCTGGGCAGAAACGAAGCGTGATCTCGATGCACGCATGGACACGTTTTTCAACGGCATTGGGCTCGAGTTCTAAAGCAGGTTCCGGACTTGGGGGGATGCGTCCGGATGTTGAGGATGGCGTATTCACCACGCGGAGGACGCCACTGTGCCGAGGAGGGGGCCGTCACTGGCTGCCTTCCCAGCACTGCTCCAGCCGACAAATGAGAACTAGCGATGCCTAAAGGTCTATCAGGTCGACGTGAGGCGCTGCTTCTCACACGTGAGCATTTGTCTTCCTTGCAGCAGGACCATCAACTTCTCGGTCCCGATGAACGGAATTCCTGCTCACGAACGACGAATTGGACAAATCGCTTGCCCAGACGTTTCAAAACGCACCGCAAGACAAAGACGTCTGGGTCTTTGCCTATGGCTAGCTGATCTGGAATCCGATATTTCCGGTCGAGTTTTCCTTATCAGCTACGATCCACGGTTATCACAGATCACTGTGCATGAACTCGATCCGCGGCCGGGGCTCGATCGTTAATCCCGGCGCGATGCTTGGGCTTGATCCCGGCGGATCTTGCAAGGGACTCGTGATGAAAGTCGGTGGAGACGTACCGAATGAACTTAAGCTATTGTGGCGGCGAGAAATGATGTCTGGGGCATATAATCCGAAATGGCTGGATGCGGAATCAGGCGACCGCTCCATTAGAGCTCTGACGTTTGTAGCGAACCGAGCAAGCGACCATCATGCGGGGCGTTTAACCGATAAGGAAGTAACGAGACGCTTAGCGACAGCCTCGGGAATTGGGGGATCAAATTTCGACTACGTTCGACGCACTCAGGAAAGCTTAGAGGCGCACGGCATCCAAGATGCCAAATTATGGAGATTTTTGAGGACGCAGGGGCTATCTGACCGTTAGGTCTTTTCGGAGAACGATGCCTTGCCGCATAGAGCCTCGCTGGGCGACGAAGGAAGCGGCTTTAGTGGTCTCACTCCCAGCAAGCAATCCGCTCAAGGCGAGCGGGCTGTCGATCTGCGGCAGCCGCTTGATCCAATGTCGCGGGCTTGCCAATGTGGCAAAGCATGAAATCACAGGTAATTGTTTCCCAGAAACGTCCTAAAATAGCATACCGTCCTGCGCAGTCAGAACACCGAGCGAGTAAAGAAGCTTGTGCAATTATGGCGGAAGGGAAACCAATGAAGCTAAAACTATTCGCGGGATTGATTCTGACAACGTTGGTCGGGCTAACGTCACAGGCCAATGCGCAGGCGGTCAAGATCGGTAGCAAGAACTTCACGGAGCAGTTCGTTGTCGCCGAAATTTATGCCCAGGCGCTCGAGAAGGCAGGCATCGAAGTCGAGCGCCGCCTCAACCTCGGTGCCACACTGGTTGCCCATACCGCACTGACGAATGCCGAGATCGATCTCTATCCGGAATATACCGGCACGGCGCTCGCAGCCGTTGTCAAGGGTGACCTGTCAGGCACCGCCGGGAAGATCTACGGCGAGGTCAAGGACTATTACGAGAAGAACCTTAAGCTCACGCTCCTTGAACCGACCCAGGTGAACAACGGCTATGCGATCATCACGCTCCCGGACACGGCCGAGAAGTACAAGCTGAAGACGCTGACCGATCTCGGCCCGGTCTCTAAGGACCTTACTTTCGGTGCGGAAGCCGGCTTCGGCGAGCGCAAGGACGGCCTGCCGGGCCTGAAGCAGGTCTACGGCATCGAGTTCAAGGAATTCAAGATCTTCGCAAAGCTCGGCATCCGCTACAGCGCGCTGACAGCCAAGGATCTCGATGTTTCTTATGGGTTCGCGACCGACTGGCAGATTTCGGAGAACAAGCTTGTCGTTCTTGCCGACGACAAGAACCTGTTCCCGCCCTACTATCTGGTTCCAGTCGTCCGCCAGGACACACTCGCCAAGAACCCGAAGATCGCCGAGGTGCTGAACAAGATCAGCCCGCTTCTCAACAACGAGAACATGCGCGAGCTGAACGCCAAGGTCGATCGCGACAAGGAAGAACCGGCTGACGTCGCCGAAGAATTTCTAAAGGCGCAGGGCATCTGAAAGCTCTTGTTATAATTGCGCAACGCGCAACTTGACGTGACGATGCGGCGGGCCTTTGCCCTGCCGCATCGTCCGCTTATATTTTCTTGATTGCCTCAGAGAAAGTTTCCAAGCGTTGAAGTGGGCTCCCAGACATATTCCCGAGATCGCGCTCGCCGTCTGGCAGCATCTGGTCCTGTCGATCTCCGCGGTTCTGATTGGCCTGGTCATCGCACTCGTCATCGGCATTTTCTGTGCGCGCCGCCAGAGGCTCTATGCCGTGGCGCTCACTGTCGCCAACGTCATTTTCGTCATTCCGAGCCTGGCGCTCTTCGCGCTGCTCATCCCGCTTGTCGGGCTCGGCATGAAGCCGGCGCTGATCGGCTTGTCATCCTACTGTCTGCTGATCCTGTTGCGCAATATCGTCACGGGTCTCCGGGGCGTTCCCGCAGATGTGCTCGATGCCGCCGACGGCATGGGTTACGGACGCTGGCAGCGACTGTTCCGCATCGAACTGCCGCTTGCCGCACCACTGATCCTTTCCGGCGCGCGCATCGCGCTGGTGACGACGATCGGGATCGCCACGGTTGCGGCCTTCATCGACGGCGGCGGGCTCGGCACGATTATCCTCATCGGCATCGACCAGGAATATCCGGAAAAAATCCTTGTCGGCGGCATTCTGACGGCGCTGCTAGCGATCTCCTTCGATCTCATCCTGACCCGCGCCGAACGGTTGCTGCTCCGGTGGTAGTGAGGGGATCGTCATGCTGAACAATGCCGCTTCCTGGATCGCCAACAATCCCGACGTGTTCATGCGCGCGCTCGGCCAGCATCTGGTCATGTCCGGCGTGTCGCTGGCGATCGCGCTTGCCATCGCGCTGCCGCTGTCGGTGGCGCTCGTCAATTACGGGCGCTTTGCCTTCGGGGTGATCAATACGGTCAACGGACTGCGCACCATTCCGAGCCTCGCCATCCTCGCCATCATGATGCCGTTGCTCGGCATCGGCCTGATGCCGTCGATCGTGGCGCTGACGATACTTGCGCTGCCGCCGATCCTGCTCAACGCCTATGTGGGCCTGAGGGACGTCGATCCCGATGCTGTCGAGGCTGCGATCGGCATGGGCATGAGCCGTAGCCAAGTGTTGTGGAAGATCCGCATTCCGCTGGCCGCACCCGCGATGTTTGCCGGTGCGCGCACCGCCGCAGTGCAGATTCTGGCCGGTGCGACGCTAGCGCCGTTCATCGGCGGCGGGGGGCTGGGAGATTTCATCGCCGGCGGGATCAGCATGATGGACATGTCGCGCCTGCTCGTCGGCGCCGTACCGATCGCCATTCTCGCGCTTGGCACGGAATTCATCCTCGGCTTTACCGAGAAGAAGCTTTTTGCAGAAAGAACAACCGCATGATCCGCATGGAGAACGTCACCAAGCGTTATGCAGAAGGGGCAGTACCTTCGGTCGACAACCTGACGCTCGAGGTTCCGGAAGGATCGACCGTGGCGCTGATCGGCCCGTCGGGCTGCGGCAAGACCACGACGATGCGGATGATCAACCGCCTGATCGAACCGACCGAGGGGCGCATCTTCGTCAATGGCGAGGACGTGACCCGCGCCGATCCGGTGCAGTTGCGCCGCCATATTGGCTATGTGATCCAGAATGTCGGCCTGTTCCCGCACATGACGATCGCGGAAAACATCGCGGCAGTGCCGAACCTGCTCGGCTGGGATCAGGCTCGCATCCGCACACGCACGGCGGAACTGCTCGATCTCGTCGGCCTCGACCCGAAGGAAATGCTGAACCGCTATCCACGCCAGCTTTCGGGCGGCCAGCGCCAGCGCATCGGCGTCGCCCGGGCGCTTGCCGCAGATCCCGCCGTTCTCCTGATGGACGAACCGTTTGGCGCGATCGACCCGATCGCCCGCGCGCGGCTGCAGGACGAGTTCAGGCAGATCCTCAGCCGCGTGCGCAAGACGGTGGTTCTCGTCACCCATGATCTCGACGAGGCGATCCGGCTCGGCGATCGCATCGCCATCATGCGGGATGGCCGGATCGTGCAATACGACACGCCGGACGCTATTCTCTCGCGACCGGCGGACGACTTCGTTTCCAATTTCGTCGGCGTCGACCGGGCGATCAAGCGGCTCAGCCTGTTTTCGGTGGCGGATGCCGCGCTGGCCGGGCGGCCGCCGGAGGGCGCAGCCAGTGTCGCCGCGTCGCTCAATCTTCGCGATGCGTTGTCGCTGATGGTGGCGGGCAATACGGATATACTGGCGGTGACCGGAGACGACGGAAGCGTGACCGGTCAGCTGACACGCGAAGCGATCTTCTCGATCTGACCGGAGAAAGCCGATGTCCCTTTCCTATCGTTCATCCGAAGTGCCGGCAGTGCTGATCGAGCCCACCCATCGCCGGATCCGCCTGAAGGTGGGCGAGAGGACGATCGCCGACACGACAGGCGCGATCGTGATCTACGAGAATGGCGGACACCCGGTTTATTACCTGCCGAAGGGCGACTTCGTTGCCGGCGTGCTGTCGCCGGCGGCCAAGGGCGAGGCCTCGCCGCTTCTCGGCGAAAGGCATGTCTTCGATGTAGCCGAGGTCGGCGCATCCAGGGCATGGTCGTTCGACGGATCGACCATCGGACGCGACGAGCTTGCCGGTTTCGTCACGGTGGATTGGTCGGCCGTGCGCTGGTTCGAGGAGGACGAGGAAATCTTCCGGCATGCCCGCAATGTCTACAAACGGATCGATACGATCACGAGCTCGCGGCTGGTCGAGGTCTTTGTCTCCGGCCAGCTTGTCGCGCGCAGCAACCGCGCCGTCTTCCTGTTCGAGACCGGGCTCATCCCCCGCTATTATTTTCCGGCCGAGGACATTCTCGCCGGTCGCCTGGTGGAGAGCGACCTCACGACCTATTGCCCCTACAAGGGAACCGCATCCTATTACCATTTCGAGCTGGACGGGCACCGGCATGACAATATCGTCTGGTATTATCCCGAGCCGCTCGACGAGAGCCTGAAAGTCCGGGGGCTGATCTCCTTCTACAACGAGAAGGTCGACGAGATCCGCGTCAGCGCAGAGGCTTCGTCCTGATGCTGCTCGGATATTCGCTGACGCCCTTCGGCCATGATCCGGACGCGTGGACAAAAGCGCGCGATCGCCGACGTCTCGGCTTCGATGCCTTGCTGGATCAGGTTGCGGCGGCCGAAGCGGCGGGCTTCGATTTCGTCCTGCTTGCCGACCGGCTGGGTGTCCGTCCTGTCGATGATCTGTCGTCGGTGGCGGTTCCTTTCGAACCGACCTTGCTTGCCTCGGCACTGGCGACACGGGCAGATCGGATCGGCATTGTCGCGGCCGCATCCACGGCCCAGCACGAGCCCTACAATCTCGCCCGCCGTTTCGCCTCGCTGGATCTCGTGAGCAAAGGGCGCGCGGGATGGCTGGTCGTTCCTGATGACGGCGATGCCGGTCGCGGAAACGAATATGTGGATGTCGTAACTGCCCTCTGGGACAGTTTCGAGGATGATGCCTTTATTTACGACAAAGCCGCCGGCCGTTTTTTCGATCCTTCGAAGATGCATGTGGCACACCACCAGGGCGCGTATCTTGCCGTTCGCGGGCCGCTCAACGTCAACCGCTCGCCGCAGGGCCGGCCGGTTCTGGCGCATCTGCTGGAAGAAGGCGACGATGCTCTCGCTGCGCGAACAGGGGAACTGCTTTTGCTGCAGGCGGACACCGTCGAGGGGTTGGTCGCGATCGCGGCGCGCATGATCAGGTCCGTCGAGGCAGCCGGTCGCCGTAGAAGTGATGTCCGGCTTGTCGCCAATATCGTTCCGGTCGTTGCGGAAAGCGAACAGGCGCTCGGGGAGGACGGCAGGATACTACCGATCGCAGGGATACAGATGGACGGAACACCGGAGATGATCGCGGACCGGTTGCAGGAACTGGCGACGGCTACCGACCTGGAAGGGTTCACGATCCTGCCGCCTTCGCTGGAGATGGGGCAGCGTTTTCTTGGCGACGTCGTTCCCGAACTCGGACGCCGCGGCTTGATCGGCAGCCGGCGGCAGGAAACGCTGCGCGACAGGCTCGGCCTTGCACAACCGGTGCATCCGGCCGCCTCGGGCAAGGAGGTGTCGGCATGAGCGAGCGGCATATGAAGCTCGGCGCCTTCCTGATGGCGGGCGGCCATCATATTGCTGCCTGGCGGCACCCGGACGCACATGCGCCGGCTGGCAGCGATATCGACCATTTCATCGCCGTGGCGCGGATCGCCGAACGCGGCAAGTTCGACATGATCTTCATCGAGGATGCGGCCGCCATTCGCGAGCGCAATCCGGACCTCGCCAGCCAGGCGGCCCGCTCGACGGCCTTCGAACCGCTCAGCCTGCTTGCGGCGATCGCCGTCAACACGTCCCATGTCGGTCTCGTGGCGACCGCCTCGACCAGCTATACGGAGCCATACGGGCTTGCTCGGAGCTTTGCAGCGCTCGACCAGCTGAGCGGTGGTCGCGCCGGCTGGAACCTTGTCACATCCGCCAGCGAACTCGAGGCCGAAAACTTTGCGTCCAGTGGTCTGCGCCCGCATTCGCAGCGTTACGAACGCGCCGAGGAATTCGCCGATGCGGCGCTAGCGCTTTGGGACGGCGTGGAGGATGGGACCTATTTTCCGGCCGGTGGGGAGACCTTTGCAGATCATTCGAAGCTTCATCCCGTTCATTGGCACGGCAAGCACTTTGCGGTCGACGGAATTCTCGAAAGCCAGCGTTCGCCGCAGGGGCGGCCGATCATGGTGCAGGCCGGGGCATCGGATGTAGGCAAGGATCTGGCGGCGCGCACCGCCGACGTTGTGTTTGCCGCTTCGCAGACCAAGGCGGAAGCCCAGGCCTATTATGCCGACGTGAAATTGAGGCTCGGCAAATACGGCCGCGGCCAAGACGACCTGAAGGTCATGCCCGGCATTTCGCCGATCGTCGGTGCGACTGAGGAAGAAGCGAAGGCGAAATATCGCGCGCTGCAGGAGTTTATTCCCGATGCGGTCGGCGTCGCGCTGCTTGCAAGCTATCTCAGCGTCCAGGATCTTTCTGCATATCCTCTCGATGGTCCCTTGCCGGAAATGCCGCAAACCAATCTGATCCAGAGCCGGCAACAGCTGATTGTCGACCTCGGCAAGCGCGAAGGGTTGTCGATCCGTGAGTTGGCCCGGCATTTCGCCGGTGCCCGCGGCCACTGGCAGGTGGTCGGCACGCCAAGCCAGGTGGCTGATGCGATGGAGGAGCGCTTTCTCGATGGCGCTGCCGACGGGTTCAACGTCATGGCGCCGCTGTTTCCCTCGGGGCTCGAGGATTTCGTGACACTGGTCGTGCCGGAATTGCAACGCCGTGGCGTGTTCCGCAAAGAATATGAGGGTAGGACGTTGCGCAGAAATCTCGGCGTTGCCTCGCCCAGCAAAGGATGAAGTGAGATCATAATGGACCCGATCTATATCGACTATCTCAACGCCTTCGACATCGACGCGCTCGATTTCAGCAATGACGAGATCCTGAAGGCGATCGAGACATCGCTAGGCGCGCAGGGTAGGGGCGAAACGGTGATTGAACCGCGTGTGCACCTGGAGCCGGATGCGAGCTTCCACGGTCACTTCAACGTCTTGCGCGGATACGTGGCGCCTCTGGGCCTGGCGGGCATCAAGGTCGTCGGCGATTATGTCGACAACTACAAGCTCGGCTATCCGTCAGAATTCGGCGTGCT
The DNA here is from genome assembly GCF_004358025.1 of Rhizobium deserti. Classification (GTDB taxonomy): domain Bacteria; phylum Pseudomonadota; class Alphaproteobacteria; order Rhizobiales; family Rhizobiaceae; genus Neorhizobium; species Neorhizobium deserti. The sequence continues at coordinate 26,011 of NZ_SMTL01000005.1, forward strand.
CAACCTCTTTGATCCGCGAACCGGCGTACCGAAGGCGATCCTCGACGCAACCGTCATAACCGACATGCGCACCGGCGCGGTCACCGCGATGGGCGCCAAACATCTCGCCCGAAAGGACGCGAAAGTCCTCGGCCATATCGGCGCGCGAGGCACCGCCTATTGGAACGTGCGCTTGCTCGACCATCTGTTCGATTTCGACGAGATCCGCGTCCATTCGCGCCGGCCGGAAAGCCGCAATGCCTTCGGCGCCAAGCTCGAGAAGGACCTCGGCAAGAAGATCGCGGTGACAGACAGTTGGAAGGATTGTGTCGAAGGTGCCGACATAGTCGTGGAGGCATCCCGGCTCAATGCGCCAGAACCGATGCTGAAGACGGAATGGATCAAGAAAGGTGCCTTCGTTGTGCCCTACGGCACCATGAGCGCGATCGAGCTGTCGCTGACCGACATCATGGACAAGCTGGTGGTAGACGACTGGGGCCAGTGCAAAGGCGGTAAGCTGGGCTCTCTGCGCGCGCATGTGGAGGCCGGAAAGCTTTCCGAGCGGACGCTGCATGCGGAACTCGGCCAGATCGTCGCAGGCGTGAAGCCCGGCCGCCAAAGCGACGACGAAACTATTCTCCTCTGGCATCGCGGCCTGTCACTGAGCGACATCGCCCTCGGTTCGGCGCTGCTGGAAAAGGCGAGGGCTGCAAATATCGGACAGAGGCTGCGTTTCGCATGACGACGATCCAGCTGGCGGGTTCGGGAATCTCGATCGCCGATATTGCGGCGATTGCCCGGAACCAGGTGCAGGTTGCGGCTGACGAGCACGTGCTTGCCCGCCTTGCGCAGGCGCGGCTCGTGCTCGAAAGCGTGGCTGCCTCCGGCCAGCCGATCTACGGCATGAATACCGGCCTCGGCGGCAATCTGAAGACCGCCGTCACCGACGAGTTCGCAGCCTTCCAGCTGCAATTGATCCAGGGCAGGGGAGCCGCTGTCGGCGAGCCGCTTCCGCGTGACGTGACCCACGCCGTCATCGCTGCGCGGCTTGCGATGCTGGCCGTTGGCGGATCGGGCATTTCGCCCGGTGTTTTCGAAGCCTTGCTGGCTCTCCTCAACGCCGGCGTGCATCCTGTAATGCGCTCGATCGGCTCGATCGGCGCCGGTGACCTTGTCCTTCTCTCGGCCATGGCGCGCGTCCTGGTCGGCGAGGGAGAGGCAGAATATCGCGGCGAAGTGCTTGCTGCCTCGGAGGCGCTCGCCCGGGCCGGCCTCAAGCCCCCGATTCTTCAGCCCAAGGACGGGATTGCCCTACTCAATGCCTCCGCGGTATCAGCGGGAGAAGGCGCTCTAGTCCTGCACGATCTCGGACGTCTCCTCGGCTGGCAGAGGCAGGCTGCGGCGCTGAGCTTCGAAGGCATGGCCGGCAATCCGGCAATCTTTGCTACGGCCATCCAGACGGCACGGCCGACGCCAGGACAGGTCGAAGAGGCACGCGTGCTGGAGGATGCGATTACCGGATCGTCCCTCTACGAAGGAAATGCAGCTATCCAAGACCCGCTCAGCCTGCGATGCATCGCGGCGATCCAGGGTGCGCTTGCTGATGCACTGGATCGGGCCGAACGTTCGGTAGAACTCGAGCTCAATTCAGCCACCGACAATCCTCTGGTCATCGTCGAGGAGAGAAGGGTGCTCTCGACCGGCAATTTCCATACACCGGCGCTTGCGCTAGCGTTCGAAAATCTAGGGCTGGCCTTGGCGCAGGCAGCCGCAGCTTCGGCCGCACGCTTCATCCAGTTGACCGGTGTGGGTCGCAATGGCCTGCCTCGCTATCTTTCGCCGATCGGTGGTCCGTCTGCCGGCTTCGTGCCAATGCAGAAGACCGTAGCCGCCCTGCTGGCTTCGATCCGCCACAAGGCTAACCCCGTCATGCTGGATTTTCTCCCCGTTTCCGAAGGCGTCGAGGATCATGCAACGCAATCGCTTCTGACGATCCGGAAGCTCGGCCAGATGCTGACCTCCTGGCGGCTGCTGATCGCGTGCGAAATGGTGGCCGCCGCCCAAGCCGTTGATCTGCGGCAAGGGCACCACTGCGGTGCAGGCACACGGACGACCTATGAAATGATCCGGTCCAAGGTGTTGGTCCTTTGTGAAGACCGTTCGCTGGGCGAGGATGTCTGGGCACTGGCCAGCCATCTGGAAGGGGCCATTGCACCCCTTTAAAGCCGGCCGGATTTGAGTATCGCAACCCTTGCGCTGTAAGTTGCGCCCGAGCTAGGGACGACGTGACGGAAATGGTACCACATTCACAATTGTCTGAGCACTTCATTTTAGCGACGTACCCGAGCAGCTCGATCAGGCGGTGGACTACTGTCACGCCTAGCTACGAACAGCGGGATGCCCGGCGCGGGCATCACCTCCGGGGACTCGATTGGTCTGTTGGTCGTCCGCCGGATGTAGGTACGACGGGATCTCTAGCTTCGGTGATAGCAACGCAGTCCTGCAACGGTTGCGAACCTACGTACCCGATCTCCACAATGTAGATTACGAACCGCAAGATCGACAGAGTCGCAGGGGTTGCGCGTCTATATCAGAATTTCAGCAGGAGTAGTCCGAAGATAGCTGGTTTCCATCCTTTGGCCCTGTCCCAGCTTGCTCTCGCTAGACAATTTGTCCACTAAGCGAAAAAGGGTAGCGCGTTGCCAGTTCGACTCCCGTCAAAGGATTGGAGCCAGGGATGCTGTAAGGTGGGCTGGATGGGCGCGGCGGGTGCCCGTGGTCCACATCGCATCAAGAGCGGACTAAGTGGGCACACGAACATCGCCGGGCTTCCAAGCAGTCACATCGGACATATTTCTGTTCCGTTTATGTTCCACTACTATTTCTCTCGCGCGAAACAAAGGCCTGTTGTGCAGGGAACGGAAATGATTGACCAATCTACCCTGAAATTTCTGTCAGAAGCTTCCAGTAATCAGGGAGCCGAGTGGCTGACCGACAACAAAGCCGAAATAGCTTGCGCGCGGCGCAACCTCATGGAGTTTACATCGCAGCTGATTACACGCGCCGGATTGGTAGACCCTCGTATAGCGACAGCAAACATTGACTCGCGAAAATGTCTGGCCAGAGCGTCGGTGTCGAAAGGGATAGCGTCGATAACTGTGCGAGTTTCGTTATCGAAGAACGCTGCCGCAACCTACTTCATGCAGATTTCACCCAGCCATTCTTATAGTGGAGGCGGCGCGTTGTTGCCGCCACCGCGCCTCGCTCGCATCCTAAGGCAAACGATCGCGAGCCACACGGGGAAATGGCGCGGTATCGTCGAGAGTCCGCTGTTTCAGAAATATTTCCCGAACGGTCTGACCGGTGGACTTGATGCCATTGCCCAAGGGTATGTCAAAAACCATGATGCGCTCGATTTTTTCAATCTCAAGAACTTCGGCGCATGTCGTGGCGTTCCAGACGAGCAATTGATGTCCACCAGCCTGGTAGAGGAAACCGTAAAATCTTTTGCAGCCGCCCGTGCCTTAGTCGACTACATCAATCGCGCAACGACAAGGCTTCCTGAAGTCTAATACCGATATGGCTCTTCCACGCACGCTCATCGATCCCAAACTTGTCTATGTGGAACCAGCTGTCTTCGACTATCCCCGTGGTTGCGAGGTGCTTGCTCGGTTTCCTGACGCAAAGCTCGTGGAGGTCGCAAGCCATTTGGAAGATCCCGCAACTGGCGGATCCAGCGCTCGCCGAAGATTGGCTCAAGGTAAAGCGCGACACGCTGGTACTAGACGTCAACAATTGTGTTGCCATGAGGCCGAATGGACGTTCGGCCGACTTCATTGCGCCTTCATTATCTAATGGGTGCGGGATGGCGTGTGCATACTGTTATGTCGGGCAGCGGAAAGAGAACGGCGATCTATCAGTTGATGCGTCTCTATCCAATAATATTCGGGATCTTGTCGCAGCTTCCCGTTCGATCCCGGCGCTAACGGCTCGTTTGCTACCAAACGCGTTAACCGCGACCTTCTCGATTACGATCCTCAAGGCCACACACGCATCCGTTTCTCTCTTATGCCAGAAACGATTGCCAGAATCGTGGATGTCCGCACTTCGCAAGGCCCATTTCGATCGCCTCATTGGTGACGACTGCTTCTTCCTTGCTGTGAGATAAGAGCCTCAAGGACAAGCCGATGCGCGAGAACATATCGGCTTTGATCGCTCCACGTTTCAGCCCTTCTGCTTGCGAGCACTTATTCGGTAGGGACCTGCTCGCTCGCTCATGACGGCAGATTTCCATGTAAGGGTTATCTCGCCTCGCGCCAGCAAGACATCTACCGCTTCATGGACGACCGGCATGAATTTACGCCATTCGAGCGGGGCGTTGTGATCCTTTGCAAGGCTGCGCGCCACTTCGCTCGGACATATTGTGCCAGCAGGTCTGCTTGCAACAAAACCCAAAATCGTCGGTTCGGCATTTTCACTCATAGCCTGACTTCGTTCTCTGAAGGCGCTTTCCAACCTTATATGGGACAGGGATTGCGACTGACGGCGGACCATTTTCTTGTCGAAGGGTCGCTGTGTCACACTCGTTACGAGCGAGGACAAGGTCAGCGGCGCCCAGCACATGATCGCCGACGGCCTGTTCGATCGTTTTCCGATTGACGCCATCTTCGGCCTGCACAACCATCCCGGCATGCCGGTAGGCACGCTTCTGACGCGCGAAGGCCCGATCATGGCAGCTGGCGATACCGTCAAGATCACCATCATCGGCAAGGGCGGTCATGCGTCGCGGCCGCACCTGACCGTCGACCCGGTTCTAGTGGCCTGCAATCTCGTCATGACGCTGCAGTCGATCGTGTCGCGGAATGTCGATCCGACCCAGACAGCTGTAGTCACCGTCAGCACCATCCATGCCGGCGAAGCCTCCAACGTCATCGCCAACACTGCAAAAATCTCGATGAGCGTACGCTCCTTCGACCCGGCCATCCGCACCTTCCTTGAGGAGCGCATCCGCAAACTAACGGTAAGTGTTGCCGAAGGCCACGGCGCCACGGCCGAGATCGATTATGAACATGGCTATCCGGTGGTGGTGAATTCCGAAAAGGAAACGGCGTTTGCCCGTGAAGTAGCGGAAGAACTGATCGGCGCGGACAACGTGGCGACCTGCCCGTTGCTCCCGGCCAGCGAGGATTTCGCCTATTTCCTCCAGCACCGTCCCGGCAGTTTTCTGCGGCTCGGCAATGGGAGAGATTCCGCCATCCTCCATTCGTCGAAATACGATTTCAACGATGGCAGCCTGACCACCGGCGCCGCCCTGTGGGCGCGGCTTGCCGAGCGTTATCTCGATCTGTAAAGCGTCGCCCTAATCCAAGAAAACGAAAGGGCGCTATTGGCGGTCATTTTTATTTCCACCCAGATTCTGTCGGATGCGCTTTGCGCTGATCTGGGAAATGCGGCACGGCGGCACGTCAGCCCTGCAGTTCAACCCTGCCGCCGTTGGCCGCCTGCAACGTCTTGCGACCGCTTCCAATCAGCGCCGTCGAATAATCCTGTCGCGGTGCAAGAAAGATCTGCTCTGTCTCGCCCTGCTCGACCATTTCACCGCGCTTCATTACGATTGTCCGCTCGCAAATTTGCCGGATGACGGCAAGGTCGTGGCTGATGAAGACATAGGTGGCCCCCTGTGCGTCGATCCTCCGCGGTAGCCTCAGCTGAGAGCATCGCGTACGGCACCGGGCGTGACACCCATCGCGGCACGAAAGGCCGCAACAAACTGAGCGGGAGTTGAAAAGCCCACCCCGTCAGCCACGTCACCAACCGAGTTTGCCTTGAGACGCAAGAGTGAGACGGCGCGATCCATACGCCGGGAAACGATGTATTTATGCGGAGTGGTGCCGGTTTGTTGTCGGAACGCACGCACAAAGTGCGTAATGCTGAGGTCGACCGCACGGGCCATATCAGCCAGCGTCGGCGAGTTCCCATGGTCCAGCGCCGCCTCAATCATCGCTCTCACACGCCGAAATGCTGCCGGCGACAAGCCGCCATGAAACATCGTTCTAAGCGTTCCCGCCCGCTCGCTCCTTGCCAGCCTCTCGATGCTCAGCGCAAGCGCCTGGAGCTCTTCTTCAACCATGAGCGCATCGTCGGGACCGTTTCGGATGCTGGTCACCAGAACGCGCATCATCGCAGCCCGTATCGGATCATCGCGTAGGCCGTACATGGGTGGGGAGGTAAACGGCGCATCAAGTGCTGCCTCCGCGTAAGTCTGATCCACGAAGAGCTGGACGACGTCCGCCGCACCATTCACCTCCACGGTGGCCCCTTCTGCCGGCGAAAAAATCGAGACGCTGCCACCCCGTATTCGATCAGCGAGTGCGGCACCCTTGTCATCTTCTGCGTTCCGGCCGTCGACAAGGCTCATCGTCAGCCTGATTGTCCTCGAAGGGGCGACGTCGACGACAGCCGCTCCATGTTGCCAGCGGGCAATGTAAGCGCTTGGTTCGGCCGCAGCGCCCAGCCGACGAACGAAGACTGGCTGTCCGAGCACCTCAATCGTATCTTCCAGCGCCTGCATACTCAAACTCTGCCTTCAACACGGATTGCCGACTGTAGGATACTGATCCGACTACTCAATAAACTTTCTGTCGCGAATTTATCATCCCCAAGCGTCTTTGGAGCGATTTTTTCTGCCGTCGGCAAAGCCGTGTCGAAAATGGTTATTTTTCGATACCGACCCTATCTGGACCGGCCTAACGTCCCTTGAACACATGGTTCCGGCGAACCATCGGTGAAAGGAGACATGCAATGACCAAAACCATTTTCGTCAGTGGTGCCACAGGCAATACCGGCCGTCTGACCGTTCAAGCACTGCTCGCGAAAGGTGCCAAAGTGGTGGCAGGTGTGCATTCGCCAGAAAAGGCAGATGCGCTTAAGTCGCTTGGGGCGGAGGTTCGGCCGTTCGACCTCTCGGATATCGGGGCGATGACTGACGCCATGCGCGGCACCGAGGGGCTCTATCTGGTAACCCCCGTGTCCCAGCATACGGAGACTCTCACGAGTAACATGGTCCAGGCGGCAAAAGTTGCGGGCGTCAGCCATGTGGTTAAACTCTCGGGTCTGGACGTTGACAAGGGTGACTTCGCTTTCGCGCAATGGCATTTCGCCGCCGAAGAAGTGATCCGCGCCTCCGGGCTCGACTGGACGTTTCTGCACCCCAATTCATTTATCCAAAACTTCTACGGCGCTCTTCCGACGATCAAGGTGCAGGGCGTCTATTACAACACCTATGCTACCGCACCCGTCAGCTTCGTAGATGCGCGTGACATTGGCGATGTTGCCGCGACCGCGCTTCTCTCTCGCGATCATGTAGGTCAGATCTACAATCTAACGGGACCAGACAGTCTGAGCCGCGATGACGTCGTGGCCCTTTTCAGCGAAGCGGCCGGCAAATCGGTGCAAAGCGTCGATGTCGGGGGAAGCCAACTCATCGAGACATTTCTAGGGTTCGGCATGCCACAAACCGAAGCCGCCGCCACAGCAGAGCTTCTGGGCTATACGGCAACCGGAAGGGCTTCCCGAATCTCGCCTGATGTCGAAACGCTGCTCGGCCGCGCACCACGCAGTTTGGCCCAATGGACGCAGGAGAACGCGCAAGCCTTTCGCTGAGGCTGATCCTGCGCCTATTTCAAACAACCCGAACGAAAGAATCTCTTATGAGCGATAGCATCTTACAGGGCGGCTCGACCGTGCTCGATCCTGAAGCGGGGCAAGTCACAATCGTCAACACATACGTCGTTGAGCCCGAGCGTGCCGATGAACTGATTTCCTTCCTGGTGGAGTCAACCCTTTCAACGGTCCGCCACGTCCCCGGATTTATCTCAGCCAACCTCCACATCGCACACGACCGTTCGCAGGTCGTCAATTACGCGCAGTGGCAGAACGTAGAGGCGCTTGCCGCAGCGCGCGAAAACCCGAAGCTCGCGGCGCTTATGCAGAAGCAATTGCAGATCGCAAAAAGCTTTTCGCCCGTCCTCTACACGCTGAAAGCCTCCATTTCCGCGGGTTGATCCATGGCGTCACGCACAGGAGTGCTTAAATGATGGAAATCGCCCGCTGGATCATCCTTGTTGTTGCAGCCGTGACTGCAATCGGCGGCCTTTGCGCTGATTGGTTCATTCCATTTGGGGCACGTCAGCATCTCAAGAACCCGGCATGGATGCCGCACGCCAAGTTTCACAACGCCCAGGCCATTCTCATGGGGTTTGGTCAGGGCGTGCTGGCCATCGGATTGCTCGTCTTCATCCCGCTCGGCGTCGGCAACATTGTCCTTGCCGCGCTCATATCATCGATTTATTGGGCGGCCCTGATGGTTGCGCCCATGTTTCCGGGCACCGCCTGGGTCGATCCGGAATTTGCTGAGGCCACGCCTACCCCATTAGGTTTGCACCCGCAGCAGCTTATCGGGTACATCTTGCTTTGTCTTCTGGCGATAGCAGTCTTGTCAGCTCTCGCCACTTAACTGGTACAGGCTGACTTGCTAACGTGACAGGCGAGCTGCGCCTGCTAGAAATCGCATCTTTTAACGCCGATCGTAGATTTCGCGGCTTTTCTCGATGCTGGGCCACGGCTGGCAGGACATGCTAACCTCGACCAGATGCGCCAGATCAATCCTGAGCTGTGGTCCTTCAAGTCCTGGCTGCAGGGCCCTGGCGAAAGACTTTTGACCAGACGATGAAAGCTAGTGGGGTATGGGAATTCAACAAATCCGAGAATGAGTTGACACCGGATGCTGTCGTTGGAGCATGAGGACGACCCAACTGAATTTCGAACTCCCGTGCCGCGGAAGCAGGCAGATCTAAATCTACATCCAGGAGATAGGTGATGAAGGATCTGGTGCGCCGCGCGCAGATAAATGGTGTTGAACTGACATACCTTAAGGAAGGGATGGGAACGCTCGTCCTCTTGTTACACGGCTTTCCTGATACGGCTGCCGAACAAAAGCGAAACGCTCCCTGAACGGGTCGATGTCCGTTTGATTAAATACACAAAGATGTTGGGCGTCCCTCACCGGAAACCTCCCTGCAAGCGTGGTCAGGGCCTCTCGAGAATGGCGGACCACGGATAGGTTCGCTCGCCACGAGGCTTCAGCGCTTGGACAAAGTGCAGGTGGGTGCCAATCACCAATCTGGAGCGATGGTTTCTAGTACCAAACCATAAGCCTGGTCCGCCCATCAGCGCAAGCGCGGCCTATTCCGTCACCAGGACCACGATTCCGCGCTTCTCAAACTCGCGAACATGACGATCCGATATGCCGCTGTCAGTGATCAGCGAGTGTATGACGTCAAGTGAGCCGAGACGCGTGAAGGATGACTTGCCGATCTTGGTCGAGTCTGCCACCAGATAGACATGCGCCGCTGCTTTGATCATGGCTTCCTTGAGCTGAAGGTCCGCAAAGCTTGGATAGGTGAGCCCGGCTTCCAGATCGACGCCCGCGGTTGCGAGGAAAAGCTTTGCCGCGAAGATGTTGCTGAAATACTCAACCGATTTGTCGCCGGAAATGGAAAGCGTCGGTGATTTAAACTGACCACCCGGCAGGTGCACCGCAAAGCTCGGCACCGATCCCAGATGGATGGCGATGTTCAAAGCATTCGTTATCACCGTCAGGTGACGGCGCGAGACCAGCCGCAAGGCGATCTCCGTCGTCGTTGTCCCGGCGTCGAGGATCAACGTCTCGCCGTCGGCGACCAGGCTTGCGGCCAAGGCTCCGATCCGGCGCTTCTTGTCCATGTTCTCCTGGTGGTGCAGCATGAGCGGGCTCGACTGCGCCGGCGTGGATTGGTTCAAATAGGCGCCACCATGCTCACGCGTGATGGACCCTTCAGTTTCGAGCCTTTCCAGATCCTGGCGAATGGTCGCGTCAGAGACTTTGAAGGCCTCCGCCAGCTCGCGTACGCGCGCCGAACCCTCTTCCTGGATCCACTCAAGGATGCGTCGACGGCGGGGCTCCGACAGCAGGCCTACTATCTGATCGCTCGACGCAGTCTCGGACTTCGCGTCCATAAGGAATCCCACCTCAACCAAGATATTCGAAACCAACCGAATGACCCAATTCTACCTGAGCCGGATTCCACGGCAATAGCCGATGCCGAGCAGGTTAGGAAGCCTGCTGATGAAGGATAACCCGAGCCTGGATCTTTTGCTGAAACTGGTCGATGACGACGGCGGCAATGATGACCAGCCCTTTGATGACGGTCTGCCAAAAGGCCGAAACGCCCATCATGATCAGGCCATCGGCCAGGATGCCGATCACAAAAGCACCAATCAGGGTTCCACCGATGCGGCCGCGCCCGCCCGACATCGAAGTGCCGCCGAGTACCGCAGCGGCAATCGCGTTGAGCTCGAATGTCTCGCCGGTTGCCGGATGGCTTGCCTGTAGCTGCGATGCGATGATGAGGCCAACCAGTGCTGCGCAAAGGCCGGAGAACATGTAAACGAAGATCTTTACGCGACCGACATTGACGCCGGAAAGGGCTGCACCGCGCTCATTGCCGCCGACCGCGTAGATATGCCGGCCAAGGGGAGTCCGGGTTGCGATATAGGCGGCAATGATGGCAACGACAGCCAGGATCCAGATTGCCACTGGAATGCCAAGCAGGCTGCCGACGCCGATCCATGGGAAGCTCGCCGAACCGTAGTCTGGGTTGCCGTTGAGGTTTGGAAATGTCCTGCCGTCCGAAAACAGCAGCGCGGCGCCGCGGGCGACATAGAGCGTGCCGAGTGTGGCAATGAATGGCGCGACGTTGAGCTTGGTCACCAGCAGGCCATTCAAAATGCCGATGAATGCCCCGACCAGGAGGACGATCAGGCAGATCTCCAGCGTGTTGAATTGGATGCTCCAGCCTATGCCGAGATCGATGCCGTAAAGAACGAGGTAGCCGGAAACCATGGCGCAAAGACCCACAATCGAGCCAACGGAGAGGTCAATGCCTCCAGCGACGATCACGAAAGTCATGCCGATGGCGAGAAATGCGTTAAGTGCGACATGCTTGGAAATGATCAATACGTTCGCCGCCGACAGGAAGTTCGGTGCCATCACGGCGAAGAAGATAAACACCAGGAAAAGCGCCACCAGCGTGCGCATTTTCAAAAGAAGGAGGAGAGTGGACGATCTGCTGGAAGCCGTGGCTTTCGTGTCCGTGGTGGTGCTGCTCATGATACGGCAACCTTACGCTGATTGGGAGTGGCGGCGGATATGACATCTGCCGGGTCGGCTCCTGAAGGGAAGCTGCCCGTCAACCGACCACTGGCCATGACCAGAATCCGGTCTGAAAGAGCGAGCACTTCCTCAAGGTCGGAGGTGACGAAGAGAATGCCAAGGCCATCGGCAGCCAGGCGGCGCATGGTGCGAAATATCTCTGCCTTGGCGCCGATGTCGATCCCGCGCGAGGGCTCGTCCATCAGCAGGATCTTCGGCCGCGTCATCAGCGCCTTGCCGATCACCACCTTTTGCTGGTTTCCACCGGAAAGGCTGGAGACCGGATGCTCCATGTCCGAGATCTTGATGGCCAGCCGCCTGACGAATTCGCCCGCCTTGGCGGTCTCGGCAGACAGGCTCATATAGATGCCGCGGGTGAAGTCCCGCAGCGACGACAAGGTGAGATTTTCGCGGATCCCCATGATTTGTACCAGTCCATCACGCTTGCGGTCTTCGGGGATGAGCGCCAGGCCGCGGCGGATCCGTCCAGAAACGCTCGGTTCTTTGACCGGCTTCCCCTCGATGAACAGTTCGCCCGTCGATTGCGGATGCTGGGCCATGATGCACTCGAGGAGCTCGGATCGGCCGGCGCCCATCAGGCCATAGAGACCGACAATTTCGCCGGCTCGGACCGACAGGGAAACATGATTGACGGCAAGAATGCCAGCCGGCCCCTGCAGGCAGATATCTTCCACCCGGAACACTTCGTCCCCAAGCATATGGTCCACCGCCCGCGGAAAGTCCTTCGATGCGCTGCCGATCATGTTGCTGACGATCCAGGGAATATCGACGCCCTTCATGGATCGTGCCCCGGTGATCACGCCATCTCTGAGAACGGTAATGTAGTCGCCGATCCGGATAAGCTCTTCCAGCCGGTGCGAGATATAAACGATCCCCACGCCTTGTCTCTTGAGGTCGGCGATGACCCGGAATAGCACGTCGACTTCCGCGGCTGAGAGGGCCGATGTCGGTTCGTCGAGGATCAGGATGTTTGCGTTTCCGGCCAGAGCCTTGGCAATCTCGATGATCTGCTGCTGCCCGATGCGCAGGTTGCCAAGCAGGGTTTCGGGATCGATATTCTGCTCCAGCCTCTTCATGAGGATGCGCGCAGCTTCCGTTTGCGCGGCCCGGTCGATGTGGATGCCGGCCTTCGTCTTCTCGTGACCGATGAAGATGTTCTCCGCAACAGTCAGATTGGGAAACAGGTTGAGCTCCTGGAACACGATCCCGATGCCGTGTTGAACCGCATCCGCCTTGTCGACGAACACCAGCTGCTCGCCGTTCATCTCGATAGTGCCGCCGTTGAGCTTCTCCACCCCGGCTATGACTTTCATGAGCGTCGATTTCCCAGCGCCGTTCTCGCCAACGAGAACATTGACCGCGCCCATGCGCAGATCGAAATCGACGTTCTTCAATGCCTGCGTGCCGGGATAGAATTTCGAGCCGTTGCGGATGCTGAGTCCGACCGGATGGATGTCATTGTCTGCGTCGCCGCTCATGGTGCAATCTCCACGACCACGGGGACGATCAGCGGTTTTTCCGTTGCTGATCGGAGAGAAGTGGCGCCGACAAAGGTTACAGTCTTGCCCTGGAGGCTGCCGGCGGCCGGTAGGGCGGAGACGGCCTTGTCGTTCAGCGCGCGGCCAAGCTTTGCGAACTCGATCTGGTCGCGGAACTTGGAGAAGTCGTAGACGCTCGGCGCCACGTCGCGCAGGGCTGTGCCCTTCACGACCGTGCCGAGCTGAAGCGTCGCATCGGCCTGCCCGTCGCCATCGATATCGACGCTGGCGGTGCCGGCCTTCGACTGACGATTTTCCTCGATGATCTTGCCACTAGCCTTCACCGGAAAAATCCAGGAACCGCCGGCGCCGCCCGCCCTTACTCCAAGTGCCTTGCCGGCTTCGTCGAGGCTCTTGGCCAGTTCCGTCCTCAGGGTGACGAGATCGGTTGCCTTGCTCCGCAAAAGCGGGACGAGCTTGGCGTCGTAGGTCTCCTGCAGCAGGGCCGCGATGCGCGCTTCATCGCCTGCTTCGCCTGCTACCGGCGCCTGTCCCTCGGCATTGCCCGTCTTCACCAGCTTGCAGCCCGCCAGGCTTACAAACGCCGTCATGCCGACAGCCATCAACAGCTTCATTCTCATGATGCGCACCGAGATACTTGAAAGGAAGAGGGGCCTGAGTGCGCAAGGCACCCAGGCCATAGCTGGCTTTCGCTCACTTCAGAGCGAAGGTCTCAAGCTTTGCGGCATTGTCCGCATTAATCAGCACGCAATCCATCAGCTGCTTTTCGTCAACTCCCGTCTTGCCGCTCTTGATGAACTTGTCGGCCTGGGTGACGGCGAGCTGCGCCTGATCGTAAGCAGGCTGCAGAACGGTCGCCTTGATGCCACCCTTCTTGATCGAGTCCCGCACGTCATTGGAGCCGTCGAAGCCGACGACGATGACGTCCTTGCGACCTGCAGCCTCCAGGGCGGCATAAGCGCCCATAGCCATGGTGTCGTTGCCGGAAATCACGCCCTTGATGTCAGGGTGAGCCTGCAGCATCGATTCCATTACGTTGAAGGCTTCCGTCTGCGACCAGTTCGCCGTCTGACGGGCGACCATTTTCATGTCCGTGTACTGGTCGATGACGTCGTGATAGCCCTTGGAACGGATACCAGCGTTCGTGTCGGATTCCTTGCCGACGAGTTCCGCGAAATTCCCCTTTTCGCCCATCAGCTTAACGAATTCGTCAGCACCAAGCTGGGCGCCCTGGTAGTTGTTCGAGACGATCTGCGAAACGGCAACGCCTGCGGTCGTGATTTCGCGGTCGATCAGGAACGAGGGAATGCCCTTATCCTTGGCCTTCTTGACGGCGGCAACCGATGCATCGGCGCCGGCATTGTCCAGGATGATGGCCTTGACGCCGGCGGCGATGGCGGAATCAAACAGCTCATTCTGCTTGTTGGCATCGTCGTTGTGCACGAGCACCATGCTTTCGTAGCCGAGTTCCTTTGCCTTCGCGGCTGCGCCGTCGGCTTCCGCCTTGAAGAACGGGTTGTCATGGCTGGGCGTGATGATTGCGATCGTGTCCGCAGCCAGAGCTGCACCCGACATGGTGCCGACGATGCTGATCGCAACGGCCGACATGAACAGGCGTTTCGTGAATCTCATAGCTTCCTCCCTTGAGATTGCAGCCACCCTCCCGTGGCCTGACGCTAAGACTATCGATTGCTTTCGTTTTCTGTCAATCGCTTTCTGACTGGGACCGCATATTGCCCGATTCTGGACCAGTTTCGTTATGATGGTTCACCAGGGAGCGGTATGTCACCTCAACGGCAGCAAAAACGCTCTTGAACATCGCCATGAACTATGGTGAGTTTGCATCAAACGGCCTCAATCGAAAGCGTTCGAAAGAGAATTCGATTTGCTTAGGGCTTGCCACCGGGGAGGGTGGAGCAATTCAGTCCTTTGGCTGACGTCCCGTTGCGGGCCGGTGTGCGCTGCTTTCGTCGCCACAGGCATTGCCGGCGAGCAACGGGTTCGTCGGTTGGACCGTCGCTTGCTCAGGGGCGTTCGTATCACAAGCTAAACAGACAGATGGAGGAACTTCATGACTGAACAACGTTTTGGCGCCGGTATCTGGCATTTTGCCACCTATCTCGACCGCTATGCCACCGACGGCTATGGCGCTCCGCGCACCATCCTCGACGCTATTGATCTGGCGGGGCAGGTCCGGGACCTGTCCGTCGTCGACATGAACTACCCGTTCTTCGGCGGCGACTTTTCCAATGTGCAGGTGAAGGAGGCTCTGGAGCGCAACGGGCTCGGTGTCATCGGCATCACGCCGGAAATCTATACGCGGGAGTTCATGAAAGGATCTTTCACCAATCCCGACGCCGGCATTCGTCGGAGGACGCATGAGCTAGTGACGGAAGCCTGCGATCAGGTTCGCTATTTCGGCGCGGACTATGTCAAGCTTTGGCCTGGCCAGGACGGGTGGGACTACCCTTTCCAGGTCGACTACGGCACGCTCTGGAAGCATTCGCTCGACGGTGTCGGGCAGTTGGCAAGCGAGAACCCGGACCTGAAATTTGTCATCGAGTACAAGCCGCGCGAGCCGCGGGTGCGCATGAGCTTCGGATCGGTGGCACGCACACTTCTCGGGATCGAGAAGATCGGCCTGCCGAACGTCGGCATCCTTCTCGACTTCGGGCACGCCATCATGGGTGGCGAATCGGCGGCCGACAGCGCTCAACTGGCGATCGATTACGGACGGCTGTTCGGCATGGACGTCAACGACAACTATCGGTCATGGGACGACGATCTGGTGGCTGGCAGCCTGCACCCGATCGAGCTTTTCGAGTTCTTCTACGTCCTCAGGAAGAACAATTGGGAAGGTGTCTGGCAGCTCGATCAGTTCCCCTTCCGCGAAGATAGCGTCGCGACGGCCAATCACGCGATCGATTTCCTCAAAGCTGCGGGGAAGGGGCTGGAGGCGCTCGATGTCGATGCCTTGAAGGAAGCGCAGAGCCGCCACGACGCCATCGGAGCGCTCAAGATCGCCCAGAAGGCGTTGTTCGGGGCCATGTAGTCGCTGGCCGTCGGCAGATCGATCGACCCGGTCTCTACAAGTGGGCATGATGGAGCGGAAATGCTCCACCGTGCCCAAGACCTTCAGGTCTGGCACTCAGAGACCATGCAGCTGTCTACAGATCGACCAATCTTTGCGCGGTGAACTTGTCGGTCACCAACATGTCGATCACCCCGACGCGTAGGGCGCCGGCGATCGCGTCGGTCTTCTTGGCGCCGCCGGCCAGAGCGATAACCCGTTCAACCCGTGCAAGCTCCTCCAGCGGAAGGCCGAGAACTCGTTCGTCCAGAGGGGTCTTCACGCTTTTCCCGTTCTTGTCGAAGAAGCGCAGCGAGATGTCGCCGACCGCTCCCGCTTCGGCCAGGTCCGCCAGCTCCCGCGACGAAAAGATATTGCCCGATCGCGCCAGCAGTTCGGATGGCTCGACAGCGCCGATACCGACGATGGCGAGCGTGATACTGCCGAACAGGTCCATTGTTTCGCGAACGAAGGGGTCGGCCTGCATAAGGAGCTTGGCCTCCCGCGAGGTGGTCACGCCTTGCACGGGCAGAAGCTTCGGCTCGGCGCCCGTCAGCCGCGCCAGTCTCGTCGTGAGCTGGGTCGCGTGCGTCTGCACGGAAGGGTCTCCCATTCCGCCCAGGGTCTGCACCACGTATTTCGCCTGGGCACTCTTTTGCGGGTGGATGTTCTCGACCATCTTGAAGATCGTCTGGCTCCAGCTTGACACGCCGATAATCTCGCCCGGTGCGAGGGTTACCTCCAGGAGGTGAGCGGCCGCCTCTCCGATGCGGACCATGATCGCACCATCGCGATCCTCGGTGCACTCCACCACGATCGCTTCAGGCAGCTGGTATTTTGCGCGAAGCTGAGCCTCGAGCTCGCCGTATGTGCCGGCGGGCGGGATAACGCTCGTACGGACGATGTCCTCGGCTTCGGCCCGCTTCAGCATGCGCGAGACCGTCGCCTGGGAAAGTCGGAGATGCTGTGCGATCTCAGCCTGCCGCCGTCCCTCGATGTGATACATCTGGGCTACTCTGGAGATCAGGCGAAGTTCGTTAAGTCTGGCCATCATCCGTCCGGGGAGTATGAATTTTATTGACGTGTAGCTGGTGTCGTGCGCCACGTCGAGCGGCCAAGCGCGTCGTTCCAGGTTTCCAGAAGAGCCGCCTTTTCAACCGGCTGAGGGATGATGACCTGCGCGTTGCGGGGCAGGCCGGCGATATGATCGAGGTCCCGCCACATGCCCAGGGAAAGGCCTGCCAGATAGGCGGCTCCGAGAGCTGAGGCTTCCGGAGCGTCCCGTTGAATGATTGCATGTTCGACGAGATCGGAGACGCGCTGCATCAGGTAGAGGTTCTGGCTCGGGCCGCCGTCCACATAAAGAGCGCCGAGTTCGCCACCGCTTTGCGCCTTCATGGCTGCGATGACATCGTGGACCTGAAAGGCGATGGAATCGGTGACGGAACGCGCCATCTGAGCGCGCGTCGTGCTGAAGCCGATTTGCGAGAAGAGGGCGCGGGCATCGGAATTCCAATAGGGAGCGCCAAGTCCGACGAAGGCCGGCACGAAACCTGGGCCGCCCGGCTCCGCCGTCGCCGCAAGGTCAATCAACGCAGCGACGTCGGGAAGCCCGAGAATTCCGGCCATCCACGGCAGGCTGGCTGCGGAGACAAGAATATTGCCTTCGAAAGCAAAGGTGGGTGTACCGCCGATCCGCCAGGCGACGGTGGTCGTTATGCCGTTGCGGGGCGCAATGAAGATCGGCAAAGTGGTCATCACCGAGGAGCCGGTTCCAAACGTCACCTTGCCATCGCCAGGCTTGAACGCTCCGTGACCGAAGAGAGCGGCGTGGCTGTCGCCTATGGCAGCCCGGATCGGCGTGCCGTCGGGTACGCCCGGCAGGCCGCGGGTGGTGCCGAAGTCGCCCGAGCTGTCCAGCACCTTGGGGAGCAGGGCCGTATCGACGCCGAAGATCTCGCCGAGCTCATCGCTCCAGACCTGGGCCCGAAGATCGAACAGCTGGCTTCTTGCCGCGTTCGATGCATCGCACACATGCTGGCGACCGCTCGTGAGGCAATGGACAAGCCAGCTGTCGATCGTGCCGAGTCGGATCTGCCTCCCCGCAGGGATGCGGTCCAGCAGCCATCGGAACTTCGACCCCGGAAACATGGGATCGAGCGGAAGGCCCGTGAGGCCTTGCACGTGATCAAGATGTCCGTCCGCCATCAGCCGCTCGCAATCGACTGCCGTGCGTCGGCACTGCCAGCTGATCACGGGTCCAAGCGGCTCGCCGGTCTGCGCGTCCCATGCCGTTACCGACTCGCGCTGATTGGAAATCGCCACGGCTTCGATCGCCACGTCCGAAACCGTCTTCAGGCAGGCCTCTACCGCCTCGCAAACGGAGGCATAGAGACGACGGGGATCCTGCTCGACCCAGCCCGGCTGCGGATAGGAAATTCCGACCGCGGCGGAGCCTCTGGCAAAAATCTCCCCGTGCTCGGAAACCAGAACAGCCTTGGAATTGGTGGTTCCCTGGTCGATCGCCAGAATAGCCTTCATATTGGTCCTCTTATCAAGACGACCGGGGAATTGGCTGCCCCGGTTCTGTGACGCCTGCTCAGGCTTGCTTGCGCTTGATGAGCGCCTCGGCGGCATCGGCGATCGCCGACGGCGCCATGCCGAACTCGTCGAGAAGGAATTCCGCCGAGCCGGTCGGAGCGAAAATTCCAGGCACGCCCAGCCTCTTCATCGGGACCGGGGCATGATCGACCACTACCTCGGCCACCGCGGAGCCAAGGCCGCCGAAAACCGAGTGTTCTTCCGCCGTGACAATCGCTCCCGTCTCGTTCGCCGCAGCAATGATGGCGGCTTCGTCGATCGGTCTCACTGTTGCGAGGTTCAGGACCCTTGCATTGATACCGCGTTCGGCAAGGATCTCTGCGGCTTTCATCATTCGATGGGTCAGCGTGCCGTTGGCGATCAGCGTGACATCCGAACCCTGCCGAAGAAGATTGGCTTTGCCGAGTTCGAACTTGTGCCCTTCCGGCAGAAGGTCCGGCACGCCGACGCGCGAAAGGCGCAGGAAGCAAGGACCGCTGTAGCTCGCCGCCCATTCGACGGCGGCCGCAGTTTCAATCCGGTCGCAGGGGGCGATCACCGGCAGGTTGGGCAGCACCCGCATCCAGGCGAAGTCCTCGATCGAATGATGGGTCGGGCCGAGTTCTCCATAGGCCATGCCGGAAGAAATGCCGACCAGCTTCACATTGGCGTTCGAATAGGCGATGTCGGCCTTGATCTGCTCGAGCGACCGGCCAGTCAGGAAGGGTGCCGCGCCGCAGACATATGGGAGCCGCCCGCCATTGGCCAGTCCGGCCCCGACGCCGACCATGTTCTGTTCCGCAATGCCGACGTTGATCAACCGGTCCGGAAACTTCTCCTTGAAGCCGCCGAGCTTCGAGGACCCGACCGAGTCGTTGCAGACGGCCACGATGGTTTCATCCTCTGCCGCCAAGCGCTCCAGCGTCGCGGCAAAAGCGTCGCGGCAATCGTAGAGCTTGGGTGAGTTTACGGGCGCGTTCATCTAGAGAGCCTCCGACAGTTCTTTGACTGCAATTTCGTATTGTTCCTTGTTGGGAACCTTGTGATGCCAGTCGACCCGGTCCTGCATGAAGGAGATACCGTGGCCCTTGTTCGTGTGGGCGACGATGCAATGCGGTCGGCCACCTCGGTGTTCGAGAGCCGGCACCACCTCGCCCATATTGTTGCCATCGATTTCCGTGACTTCCCACGCGAATGCTTCGAGTTTTGGCCGCAACGGCGCAATGTCGTTGGTATCGGCGAGGGCGGCGCCCTGTTGGAAGCGGTTGTGGTCGATGATCAGGGTCAGGTTATCGAGCCCGAACTGCGCGGCGGCCATGATGGCCTCCCAGTTCGAGCCTTCCTGCATCTCGCCATCCCCGGTGACCACATAGGTATGGTATCCGGCGCCGGAGAGCTTCGCTGCCTTCGCCATTCCGACCGCAACGGGCAATCCGTGGCCAAGCGGCCCTGTATTGGTCTCGACGCCAGGAACCTTGTTGCAGTTCGGATGACCGTTCAGCCGCGAATGCGGCTTCAGGAATGTCGAGATCTCTTCTTCGGGAATGAAGCCACGCTTCGCCAACGTCACATAGAGCGCACAGGCGGTATGACCTTTGGAAAGAACGAAGCGGTCGCGCTCCGGGTTCTTGGGCTGGTCCGGCCAGATGCGCAGCACGCGGAAGTACAGCGCCGTCAGCACGTCGATCACCGACATCTCCCCGCCGATGTGACCTGCTCCGGCTTCGTAGACGGCTCGAAGGTCGCGCAGTCGGACCTGGCGAGCCATTCGCTCCAGTTCGCTGATCTCCATATTCACTCTCCTGAATAATTATGCATGTGACGATATTTTTGCAGACGTTCCTGATTAGTCAAGCGAAACTTGCTGAACCCATACTCGGGGAAGATGATTTATCGTTGACAGCTGCAGGCGAGCTTGCTAATGAATTTTCCAGCAATAGTGAATAATTATTCTAATTGCCGTGATTGAAATGACGCCTTGACTTAGGGAGGGTTGATGGTGGCGCTCGACATTAACGAACAGAGCGGTCCGTCCGGGGGCTGGCTCAAGAAGCTCAGCGGAGCAACCGGTCCACTCATTGGTCTGCTGGCCCTTTGCATCTTCCTCAGCATAAGCACTGACGCGTTTCTTTCGCTGCGTAACGGCCTCAACATCCTCGATCAGATCACTGTGCTTGGTATCATGGCGGTGGGAGTGACCTTCGTCATCCTGATTGGAGGCATCGATCTTTCGGTGGGGTCAGTGCTGGCCCTGTCGATGATGGTTATGGGGTGGACCGCGAATATCGCCGGGATGCCGATGCCCGTTGCCATCGGCTTTGCGCTCGTTGCCTCCGCTGCAAGCGGCCTTGTCGTTGGACTTCTTGTAACGGTCTTCCGTGTGCCGGCCTTCATCGCGACACTTGCCATGATGTCGGCTGCGCGCGGCGTGGCGAACATGATCACCGATGGACAGCAGATCGTCGGTTTCCCGGACTGGTTCACGATGCTGGCGATCGACCGCCACTTCGGCATCCTGACAGCCACTGTTTTCCTGATGCTGGCCGTCGTCCTTGCTGCTTGGATCTTCCTTCATTTTCGCGCCGAGGGCCGCATGCTCTATGCCGTCGGCGGAAACCCGGAAGTGGCGCGCCTCGCAGGCATCAATACCCAAGTGGTGACGATCGGCGTCTATGTGGTGAGCGCCATTCTTGCAGGACTGGCCGGCATCGTTCTGGCAGCGCGACTGGACTCGGTCCAGCCTTCGAGCGGCTTCGGCTACGAACTGGATACGATCGCCGCCGTCGTCATTGGCGGAACATCCCTGTCTGGCGGCGCCGGTGGCATAGGTGGAACCCTGATCGGCGTGCTGATCATCGGCGTGCTTCGCAACGGCCTGAACCTGCTCAACGTGTCGCCATTTCTTCAGCAGGTGATCATCGGCGTCGTCATCGTGCTTGCCGTCGGAGCGGAGACCATTCGCCGCCGCCGAGCCTGACGAAATTTCGTTCCGCGCTTGCGGCGAACATCAAGAATTCCCTTCCGAGAGCTTCGGAGCGGATCAATTCCCGGAGGGATGGAGGACATATCCCCGAGGGTTTGGCTAACAACAAGGAGGAGAATCCAATGAACATCATGCGTACCATGCTTGCTTCGGCTGCAATGCTCGGCCTTTCTCTCGGTTCGGCCCATGCCGCCGAGCTCAAGAAGGTCGGCCTCGCGGTCGCTAACCTTCAAGCGAACTTCTTCAACCAGATCAAGCAATCGGTGGAAGCCGAGGCAAAGAAACGCGGCATCGAAGTGATCACTGTTGACGCCAAGGGCGATGGCCCGACACAGGTCAACCAGATCCAGGATCTTCTGACGCAGAACATCGGCGCCCTCATCTATATTCCGGCCGGTGCTGCTGCCGCGACCGTGCCGGTCAAGCTTGCTAAGAATGCCGGCGTGCCGGTCGTCAACGTCGACCGTAACGCCGAAGGCGCACCGGGCGATACCTTCCTCGCCACCGACTCCGTCGCCTCCGCCAAGAACGTCTGCGATTACATTCTCAAGCAGGCCGGCGGCAAGGGCAAGATGGTGATCATCCACGGACAGAAGGGAACGACTCCGGAAGTCGACCGTTCGAAGGGCTGCGCCGAAAGCCTCAAGGCCTATCCGGACGTCAAGGTGGTTGCCGAGCAATACTCCAATATCTGGGGCCAGGACGAAGGCTTCCAGATCATGCAGAACATGCTGCAGGCCAATCCGGACATCTCCATCGTATTTGCTCAGGCTGACGCTCTGGCGCTCGGCGCCGCGCAGGCAATCAAGGTCGGCAACCCTTCCCAGAAGATCGTTCTGGGCGGTTTCGACGGTGACACCGCAGCGCTTGAAGCCCTCGGCAAGGGCGTCTTCGACGTCACGGCGACGCAGCAGACCCAGAAGATGGGCCGCGATGCGGTCGCCAATGCCGTCAAGCTGGCAGCTGGCGAAAAGGTGCCGCCGGTGCAGCTGATGGACGCGACGCTGACGACCAAGGACAACGTGGCCGGCTTCATCGCTAACCATCCGTAACCGTCTGCTGAATTCCAAGGGAGGTGTGTCGTGACCGAACCCGTTCTGTCGCTAAGAGGCATTTCGAAACGCTACGGACCACTGCAGGTTCTCAAGAACGTCAGCCTGGACGTTTATCCGGGTGAAGTGGTCGCTCTTCTTGGCGAGAACGGCGCCGGCAAATCGACGCTCTCCGGCATTATCGCCGGATCGCGCACACCTTCCGAAGGATCGATGACATGGCTGGGGCAGAACTATGCCCCGGCTACTCCAAGAGAAGCGATCGACAAGGGCGTCGTGCTTATTCACCAGGAACTGCAACTCCTGCCGCAGCTCTCGATTGCTGAAAACGTCTTCATCGGCCGCTGGCCGATGAAGAACGGCGTGATCGATCGCGGGCAGATGGTTCGCCGTGCCCAGGAGCAGCTCTCGCGGCTGAACCTGCATATTCCCGCCACCCGCAAAGTTGCCGGCCTCTCGACGGCCAGCCAGCAGCTCATCGAGATTGCCAAGGCCTTGGCGCTCAATGCCAGGCTGCTGATCCTGGACGAGCCGACGGCCGCCCTCGGAGGCACCGAGACCGAAGCCTTGTTCGAGCAGGTCAGAAAGCTGCGCTCCGAAGGGGTTGGCATTATCTACATTTCCCACCGGATGGACGAGATCAAGCGGATCACCGACCGTATCGTGGTTCTTCGTGATGGAGAACGCGTGCAGGAATTCGCCGACAGCGCCACGCCTGTGCGCACCATCGTCGAAAGCATGGTCGGGCGCTCGCTCGACCGCCTGTTTCCAGCCCTTCCGCAGCCGACCGATCGTCCAGTACTGCAGGTATCTGGACTAACCTCGCCTGAGGGCTCATTCCGGGACATCACGTTCGAGGTCCATGCAGGCGAGATCCTCGGCATTGCCGGGCTGATCGGCGCCGGACGGACTGAACTCGTCAGGGCGATCTCCGGCGCCGACCCGATTAGTGCCGGCTCGATCAGGCTAGAGGGCGAGGAGATCAGGCTCCGAAGCCCCAAGGATGCGATCGCCAAGGGTATCGTCATGGTCCCGGAGGATCGCAAGGACCAGGGCCTCGTGGTTGACCACCGGATCGGCGAGAACATCGTCTACGCCAATCTCGACAAGCTGTCCGGCAAATGGATCACGGCCCGCGCCAAGCAGCGTCTCGCCCAGAAGGCGGTCGTGAAGTTCGGCGTCAAGGGCCGTGCCGAGCAGCACGCTTCCGACCTTTCCGGTGGAAACCAGCAGAAGGTCGTGATTGCCAAATGGCTGATGCGTGATCCGAAGGTCGTGGTGCTCGACGAACCGACCCGCGGCATCGACGTCGGCGCTCGTGCCGGCATCTACGACATCATCGTCAACCTCGCCAAGCAGGGTGTTGCTGTCATCGTCGTCAGTTCGGACCTCGAAGAAGTGCTTGGGGTCTCGAACCGGATCCTCGTGCTTGCCCAGGGCAAGCAGGCAGGAATTCTCAGCCGTGAGGAGGCGAACGACGTCTCCGTCATGGAACTTGCAACAATCTAGGCAAATTCGGAAAGGAAGAGCGGTGTCCGATATCGACTTGAACGCTCCCAAGCTATTCGACCTCAGCGGCCAGGTTGCCATCGTCACGGGCGCAGGCAGCGGCATCGGCCAGCGCATCGCGATTGGCCTTGCCCAGTGCGGCGCCGATGTCGCGCTTCTCGACAGGCGCACTGACGATGGCCTTGCAAATACTGCCAGATGCGTGCAATCGGCCGGCCGGCGATCGATCGAAATCGCCGCCGACGTGACCAGCAAGAGCTCTCTTGCCGAGGCTGTTGCGCGGACCGAAGCCGAACTGGGTGCTCTTTCGCTTGCGGTCAATGCCGCCGGCATCGCCAATGCGAGCCCGGCGGAAGACATGGAGGAGGACCAGTACCAGACGCTGATGGACATCAACCTGAAAGGCGTCTTCCTCTCCTGCCAGGCCGAAGCCCGCGCCATGCTGAAACACGGCCGCGGGGCAATCGTCAACATTGCGTCGATGTCCGGCGTGATCGTCAATCGCGGTCTTAGCCAGGCCCATTACAATGCGTCCAAGGCTGGCGTGATCCACATGTCGAAGTCGATGGCGATGGAGTGGGTCGATCGGGGCGTCCGCGTCAACACGATCTCGCCGGGATATACGGCAACCCCGATGAACACTCGCCCGGAAATGATCCACCAGACTAAGCTCTTCGAAGAGCAGACGCCGATGCAGCGCATGGCGACCGTCGACGAGATGGTGGGACCAGCAGTATTCCTGCTTTCCGGGGCGGCGAGCTTCGTGACCGGTGTCGACCTTCTGGTCGATGGCGGCTTCTGCTGCTGGTGATCCGATGCGCAAGCTGATCGCAGGCAACTGGAAAATGAACGGCCTGGCCTCGTCCCTGGAAGAGATCGAGACACTGAAGGGACTGACGGGCGGTGCGGCATGCGATATTGTCGTCTGCCCGCCCTTCACGCTGATCGAAAAGGCCGCGCAACAGGCTCGCGGATCGCATATCGCCATCGGCGCCCAGGATTGCCACACGAAGACCTCCGGCGCTTTCACGAGCGACATTTCCGCTGCAATGCTTTGTGAGGCAGGGGCACGTTTCGTGATCCTCGGGCACTCCGAACGGCGTGCGGTCTACCACGAAACCAACATGATCGTCGCACGCAAGGCGACCGCTGCTCAGGAGGCCGGGCTGGCGAGCATCATCTGCGTCGGCGAGACCCGCGCCGAACGCGACGAGGGGATAGCGCTCGACGTGGTCCGCCGGCAGCTCCGCGGCTCTCTTCCGATCGCAGCAGCAAGTGCAAATACCGCCATAGCCTATGAGCCGGTCTGGGCAATCGGCACCGGTCTCGTGCCCACCATCGATCAAATCGACGAAGTCCACCGGTCTCTCAGGCAGATCCTTGAACAGGAGCTTGGCCAGGAGGGGAGGCTGGTGAGGATCCTCTACGGTGGATCAGTGAAATCTTCTAACGCCTCGTCCATCTTCGACGTACCCGATGTCAATGGTGCCCTGGTGGGGGGAGCCTCGCTGAAGGCTTCCGATTTCGCCGAAATTATCTCGGCAGCGGCCTGACGCTCTTGCGGCGCCGTCGCTGCCATACACCGAAATCGAAAGGAAATTCTCCCATGAGACGCTTTGAAAACAAGACAGTCGTGATCACCGGGGCCAGTCGCGGCATCGGCGCGGCAATTGCCAAGCGCTTCGCGCGGGAAGGGGCGAACCTCGTCGTTTCCGCCAACGAGGACCTCGTCCATTCGGTGGCCGAGCAGATCAAGGTGGACGCAGGCAAAGCAATCTCCTTCGTCGGCGACGTCACCGACAAGGTCAGCGTCAAGGCGCTTTACGACGCCGCCGAGGAGGCATTCGGGGCGGTCGATGTATCGATCCAGAATGCCGGTGTCATTACCATTTCACGTATCGAGGACATGACCGAGGACGAATGGGACAAGGTCATGGCGGTGAACACCAAGGGCGTGTTCCTCTGCGCCCAGGAAGCGATTGCACGGATCCGCAAGCATGGCCGCGGCGGCCGCATCATCAATACCGCCTCCGGTCAGGCGCGCGACGGCTTCATCTACACGCCTCATTATGCCGCATCCAAGATGGGCGTCGTCGGCATCACTCAGAGCCTAGCCAAGGAAGTCGCCACAGATGGCATCACGGTCAACGCCTTCTGCCCCGGCATCATCGAAACGGACATGTGGGCCTATAACGACCAGGCCTGGGGGAAGCTTCTCGGCACTTACGCACCCGGGGAGCTGATGAAGGAATGGGTTGAAGGCATTCCGATGAAACGGGCCGGCTCGGGCGAGGACGTCGCAGGCCTCGTCACTTTCCTTGCCAGCGAGGACGCCGCCTATATCACGGGCCAGACAATCAATGTCGACGGCGGGCTGATCATGTCCTGACGATCAGGGATGCTAGTTCGCCTGCCGGGCGCCATTCGGCGGCGGGACAAGGTGCTGCGGCTCTTGCGCGTTCGGCGTCATCACGCTGACCAAATGGGAAAATCCTTGTAAGTCGTCGGAAGTGAACAGCTTGTTTGAAATTAAACGCTTGCGTTTAAACGGCCAGTTTCATTAACTCCGTATTGTTCTCAGGGCGGGGTGAAACTCCCCACCGGCGGTATCGGGATTGTCCCGGAGCCCGCGAGCGCTTCCGTCAAAGCGGAAGGTCAGCAGATCCGGTGGGAAGCCGGAGCCGACGGTCACAGTCCGGATGGAAGAGGGCAGGTCAGAACGTCTCCGCCAGGGGGCGCGTCCGGCTTGTTCGCCCAAGGGATAAATGGCGGCTCGAAAGGCCGCAGTTTGCCGCTAACGCGGGTAACCCTTGAAAGGCGTTGAAATGACAATTGCAACAATCGAAGCTGCTCTCGACGCGTTGGCCCGCGGGCAGATGATCGTCGTAGTCGATGACGAAGACCGAGAAAACGAAGGCGATATCATCGCAGCGTCCGAAACCGCGACACCCGAAACCATAGCATTCATGATGAACCATGCACGCGGTCTGATTTGCGTGGCGATGGAGGGCGATCGGCTCGACCAGCTCGACATTCCGTTGATGGTGCCGCGCAACACCGAATCCCACAAGACCGCTTTCACCGTTTCTGTCGATTACATTCCAGGCACGACGACAGGCATTTCCTCAAGCGACCGGGCCGCGACTGTAAGGGCACTCGTTGATCCTTCGGCACACGCAGATGACTTTGCCAGACCGGGACACATCTTTCCTCTGCGTGCGCATCCCAACGGCGTGCTCTCGCGATCAGGACATACGGAAGCTGCGGTCGATCTTTGCCGGCTCGCTGGCCTCACAGCTTCAGGCGTCATCTGCGAAGTCGCCAAGGAAGATGGCAGCATGGCAAGGTTGCCTGACCTTGCAAAGTTTGCGAGCCAACACAAGATGCCGCTGGTAACGATTGCTGACCTGATCGTATACATCAAAAATGCCGCAGGAGCCTCGAAGGCGTTTGCTGCCTAATTCATTTCATGCACTGCGTCGCGGTCAGGCAGCGCATTGCCAGCTAGAATGACATGTACTTCGGAGGTCATCTACATGCTGCCTCCGATCCAATATGGCGTCAAACGCTCAGGCCGTTGGTTTCCGGAAGCGTCAGGGTATCGAGCCTCGAGGCCGCTCCACCGATGCACGAGGTGGGATAGCGGCATTTTGCGCTTAACCGTGACCCTCAATCTGTTGAAAGATTACGGTCAACCGCCTGCTCTACGCGCTGCTCGACGGCGGCATGATCAGCCTGGACCCGTCGCGTGGTCGCATCTATTGGTCGGGCCTACACGGATTCAGCTCCATGCTTGAGATCAGCAAAATAGGAAGAAGAAACCATGTCGCAAGCCGGCTCCACCGTCGCCCAGTCGTCGCCCTCCAACCGGCTGGCGCTTGCGGCTCTTATTCTGGGTGGCGCGGCGATCGGCGGGTCGCCGATCTTCGTCCGCCTGTCAGAAGTTGGACCAATGGCAACCGGCTTCTGGCGCGTGGCGCTGGCATTGATCCCGATCTTCATCTTTTCCGTTATCAAGCGAAACGACGCCGGCCCTAGGCCCGCCACTTGGTCGGACTACGGTCTACTGATTTTGCCAGGCGTCATCCTTGCCACGGATCTGATTACCTGGCACCTGTCGATCACCATCACGTCCGTCGCTAACGCGACCCTGCTCGCCAATCTGGCGCCGGTCTTCGTCACCGCCATCGGCGTCATTTTTCTGGGGGCCTCCGTTAATCGGACCTTCGTGATCGGTCTCGGGCTTGCAGTTGGCGGCGTCGTCATCCTCAAGGGTGGGCCTGGAGCCCTGACCCATGGCGATTTGCGGGGCGATGGCGGCGCAGTGCTCGCAGCTATCTCCTACGCACTTTATATCCTTGCGATCGGCAGGCTGCGCAGCCGTTTCCACACCATTCGCATCATGCTGTGGAGCACTGCATCGGCTGCAGTCTGCCTATTCCCGTTCGGATACTTCCTGGAGGATCACCTGCTACCGGCGACAGCCTATGGCTGGGCGATGGTTTTCGGCCTCGCCTTCATCAGCCATGCCGGCGGCCAGATGGCGATCACCTATGCGCTCGCCTATCTGCCTGCCGCCTTTTCGTCGCTGACGCTGCTGTTGCAGCCTGTCGTGGCGGCGATCCTTGCCTGGATAATCTTGAGCGAGCCGATTGGCCCGATGCAGGCGATCGGCGGGCTGGTGGTGCTTACCGGGATCATGGTCGCCCGGAGAGGATGAGCAGGATCAGGCGACGAGGTCGGCGGCTTGCATCGCGGAGGGGAGACGCTTCGTCGAGTTCGGCACCAGATTGGCCTCGACGATACATTCGTTGTTGTGCCTTACACATCACGTGGTGCAATCAACCAGCCGGTGCCGTAGCACGATGATAATATAGGTCTCAGGGCTCGCCTAAGCAGCCTCAACCGCTTGGGCGATTTAACCGCGCATGATCCGATGCTGGTCCTTGCTCAGGGCGACGAGTGCCGAGTGTCGCCATCGAGCAATGTCAGAAGTCTAGCGAAGGTTGCTGTTACCGGAGCCGCCACACCGCAATATGATGCTTGCGCAGCTACAGCGCCGGTGATTGTGTCGATTTCCATGGCGCGGCCGGCCAGCCTGTCCTGTAGCATGGAAGGCTTATGCGGCCTGTGATGCGTGAATGCAAACTCCACCGAGCGCCGCGTCCTTTCCGCATCTACATCGATACCCCGAGCCTTTGCGACGAGCAAAGCTTCTTCCAGAATAGCGAACACCAAAGCGCGCGCTTCCGGGCGATCGGCCATTTGGCCTACCGTTAAATTCGTCACAGCCGCCAATGAATTCATTGCCGCATTGAAAGCCAGCTTCTCCCAAATCGAAATCTCGACCCGGGGGTCCAGCACGCATCTAAGGCCCGCTTGGCTCAGCATCTCGCTGATCGTATCCAGACGCTGCGAATGCATGCCGGCGGCGCTCCAGATCCTGATCTCTCCGGTTCCCGGCACCTGGACATGGCCTGGCTCAACAAGACTTGCGGGCCAGTTTGTCATTCCCATGATGATGCGGTCCCTTCCGATAGACGCTTCGATAGCCTCGACATTGCCGAGCCCGTTCTGGACAGTAAGGGCCCAGGTCTCGGTACCAATCAGGTGACGGCAAGCCTCCACAGCCGCTCGCGTATGCATTCCCTTGGTGAACACCACAAGCCCATCCACGACCCCCACATATCGATCGGCTGTGCCGATAGGCAGGATGTGTCGTGTCTCCCCGGCCTCGTCAGAGATGCGCAGGCCATGCTTGCCGATCGCATCAATCTGCGCCAGCGAGACTTCCACCAGCAAAATCTCCTGTCCACTGTCCGCCAGCCTGCCAGCAAATAAGGTCCCCATGGCACCAGCGCCGATAATTGCAATTCTCATGCTTCTCCAACCATTGGTGCCCACCGTACGACTTCGGATTCTCCTGCAAGTGATGGGTCCAGCCAAGATAGTTTGACATAAAAAAGTTTTGCTACCAAATTATATTGCCAAATGTTTCGGTTTTGCGTAGCCTTCGTGGCCAAGAGGAAAGGCGAGCAGTGTGAAGCTTGTCGTCAGAGGAACACGATGCGCTTTCAGCGGCCAGGTTGCGCCCGGCCGAGAAGGTTAGATGTCGCGCTCAGGAGGATTTCTTGGACAGCATTCAATTGTTGATCGACAACGATGATCGCGCCGCCGCGTCCGGCAACCTGTTCGAGCGGTTCGATCCGGTGACCGGCAATGTGGCGACCAGCGCCCCGGCCGGCGGACCGGACGATGCCCGCGCCGCCTGCGACGCTGCGGCTGCCGCCTTCCCGGCCTGGTCGGCCATGGGTCCCGGCGACCGCCGCAAGCTGCTGCTGAAGGCCGCCGACGTGATGGACAGCAAGGCCGGCGACTTTGCAAGGCTGATGACAGCCGAGACCGGTTCGACCGGCCCCTGGGGCGGTTTCAACACCATGCTGGCGGCCAATATTCTGCGCGAAGCCGCATCGATGACCACCCAGATTTCCGGCGAGATCATTCCTTCCGACAAGCCGGGCAGCCTTGCCATGGGCATCCGCCAGCCGGCCGGCGTCTGCGTTGGCATTGCGCCGTGGAATGCACCGGTCATTCTCGGCACCCGCGCCATCGCCATGCCGCTTGCCTGTGGCAATACGGTGGTCCTCAAGGCCTCGGAAATGTGCCCGGCCACCCATCTGCTGATCGGCCAGGTGATGCGCGAGGCAGGCCTGCCGAAGGGCGTCGTCAACGTCGTCACCAATGCCCCGGCCGACGCTGCCCAGGTGGTCGAGGCGCTGGTTGCGCATCCCGCCGTCAAGCGCATCAACTTCACCGGCTCGACACGGGTCGGCAAGATCATCGCAAAGCTTGCGGCCGAACAGCTGAAGCCGGTGCTGCTGGAACTCGGGGGCAAGGCGCCACTTTTGATTCTCGACGATGCTGATATCGATGCGGCAGTGAATGCAGCCGCTTTCGGCGCCTACATGAACCAGGGCCAGATCTGCATGTCGACGGAGCGGATCATCGTCGACGAGAAGATCGCCGATGCCTTCGTGGCGAAGCTGGCGGCCAAGGCCAACGCCCTCCCTTCCGGCGATCCGCGCGGCCATGTCGTGCTCGGCTCGCTCGTTAGCCTCGATGCTGCCGAACGCGTGTCGGAAATGGTCGAGGACGCCCTCGCCAAGGGCGCGTCGCTGGTGGCCGGCGGCAAGCGCGAAGGTACCATCATGGAAGCAACCCTCGTCGACAAGGTGACGCCGCAAATGCGCATCTATTCGGAAGAATCTTTCGGCCCGGCCAAGAGCGTCATCCGCGTGCAGGGCGACGAGGAGGCGATCCGCGTCGCCAACGACACCGAATACGGCCTGTCGGCCGCCGTCTTCAGCCGCGACATCCAGCGGGCGATGGCGGTTGCCAAGCGCATCGAAAGCGGCATCTGCCACATCAACGGACCGACCGTGCATGACGAGGCGCAGATGCCGTTCGGCGGCGTCAAGGGTTCCGGCTACGGCCGTTTCGGCGGCCGCGCGGCGATCGACGAATTTACCGACCTGCGTTGGATTACCATCGAGGATCCGCACCAGCATTATCCCTTCTAAGCGAATGACCAAGGAGCGCATGTGAAGTCTTCCGCCAAAAGGAAACCGGAAACCGTGGCCAATGACGATAGCGAGGCGCTGATTCCCAGCGCTTTCCGCGATGTCCTGGGCTATCATCTCCGGATCGCCCAGGAGGCGTCTTTCCAGGCCTTCAGCGCGGCTGCGGACAAGGCCGACCTCAAGCCCGGCTGGTACTCGATCCTGACCATCCTGTCCGAATACGACGGACTGACGCCCTCAGAACTCAGTCGCGTCTGCGGCCGGGACCGGTCGACGCTGACGCCGACCTTGAAAGGGCTGGCGGATCAGGGGCTGATCGAGCGGGAACGCAAGCCGGAAGACCAGCGCAGCTACAGCGTCCGCCTGACCGATGACGGCCGCCGCATGCAGGAACGGCTTCACGAGATCGCCGACCAGCACGACCGGCACCTGGACGAGATCGTCGGCAAGGACAAGGCTGTGCTGATCGCGGTGCTCGGCAGGATCGTCGGAGCGCTCGGCGGCGAGTAAAACATCGACTTGCCGGGGGCTTAGGCGTCCCGGCGAAGGAGACTTGAAGACATTCGAGATCGGCGGGAGCACCCCGCAGGATCCGGCTTCCGAGGAGGGAGGCCGGAAAGGCACGCGGCTGACCTGATCGCCGCATATGGTGGAGGAGAGACAATGCCAATACATAAGAGAATGAAACGCGCAGCTGCAGCCGGTATCGCGGCGGCAACGCTGCTGGGCCTCGGCAGCCTACCGGCGCAGGCGCAGGCGCAGGACAAGCCGATCAACCTGAAGATCTCGCTTTGGGTGCCGCCGGTCCATCCGCTGGTCAAATCGGCGCAGGCCTGGGCCGATAGCATCACAAAGGAATCCGGCGGCACAATCACCGCGACGGTGTTTCCGTCCGAACAGCTCGGCAAGGCCTTCGACCATTACGACATGGTCCGCGACGGGATTGCCGATGTCGGCTATGTCAGCCCGGGCTATCAGCCGGGCCGGTTTCCCGTGATCAATGCCGCGCAGCTGCCGTTCACGGTCGCCGATGCCAAGGGTGGCACTGCCGCAGTCGACGGCTGGTACCGGAAATATGCGCCGAAGGAGATGGCCGACACGCATTTCTGCCTCGCCTTCGTGCATGATCCCGGCTCGCTTCATTCTCGCAAGAAGATCACCCTTCCCAGCGACGTGAAGGGCCTCAAGGTTCGCCCGGCGCAGCAGACGATTGGCGAGATGGTGACGACGCTCGGGGGTACCAACGTCCAGGCGTCGGCGCCGGAATCGCGCGACGCGCTGGAGCGCGGCATTGCCGATGCGATCACCTTCCCGTGGAATTCGATCTTCCTGTTCGGCATCGATAAGGTGACGAAATATACGCTCGACGTGCCGCTCTACACGACCGCCTATACCTGGTCGATGAACAAGGACGTCTATGACGGCGCTTCCGCTGCCCAGAAGAAGGTGCTCGACGACCACTGCAATACCGAATGGGCCATCAAGCTATCGGCTCCGTGGACGGATTTCGAGCATGCCGGCCGCGACAAGATGAAGGCGGCGCCAGGCCATGAAGTGGTCGAACTGACCCCGGCGCAGATCGACGAATGGCGCAAGGCGGTCTCCCCGCTCCAAGTCAACTGGGAAAAGCAAGTGACGGGCAAGGGCTACGACCCGGCAACCGTGCTTGGCGACCTGAAGAAGAGCCTTGCCGACAACAAGGCCGCATTCTGACAAGACCCTCTCGGCCGGCTGGCGCGCTCCGCGCCGGCCGGCATTCCCTGCGAGCCAAATTGCCAACCCTTGAAGGAGCGCCATTATGGGCGAACCATTGAGCCCTGCGGCCATGCCCCCGCAGCCTCCGAAAAACGCCATGGACCGTTTCATCGACGGGATCGAGTGGATTGCTGCCGGCTTCGTCGGCCTGGTGGCCGCCGATATCTTCATCTCGGTCATGCTGCGCTACTTCTTCTCTTACGCCATTCCGGACGGCTACGATTTCGGCCGGCTGTTTCTCGGCATCCTGATCTTCTGGGGGATTGCCGCCACCAGTTATCGCGGCGCCCACATCACCGTTGATCTCATCTGGGAAAGCGTCGGGCCGAAACTCAAGCGCTATATCGACGTCTTCGCCACGCTCGTGGTCCTCCTGGTGGTGACGGTGCAGACCATCATGCTCTTCGACAAGGTCATCCAGACCAAGGCGCAGAACGTGCTGACCTACGACCTCCAGCTTCCCACCTGGCCGTTCTTCATGATCGCCTGGCTTGGCGACGTCGCCGCGGTCATCCTGATCGCCGTGCGCACCTTCCGCCTCGTCTTCAATCCGCAGCGGGTGAACCAAGAACACCCAACCGAACCGGTCGAGTGAACCCATGACCCAGAATTTCGTCGCCGTTTCGGGCTTCGTCCTGCTGTTTGCGCTGATGCTGCTGCGCGTGCCGGTCGGCATGGCCATGGGCCTCGTCGGCGTCACCGGCTTCGGCCTGCTGGCAGGCTTCAGCCCGGCGCTGAAGCTGATCGGCCAGACATCGATGCGAACCGTCACCGACTACACGTTCGGCGTCATTCCGATGTTCCTGTTGATGGGCGCCTTCGTGTCGAATTCCGGCATGAGCCGCGAGCTCTTCCGCGCCGCCAACACCTTCATCGGCCATCTCAAGGGCGGTCTCGGCCTCGCCACCATCGTCGCCTGCGCCGGGTTTGCTGCGATCTCTGGCTCGTCCGTCGCCACCGCAGCGACCTTCTCAACGGTCGCCTATCCGGAAATGCGGCGCTTCAACTATCCGCAATCCTTTGCGGCTGGCACGATCGCCGCCGGCGGTACGCTGGGTGCCATGTTCCCGCCCTCCACCGTGCTTGTCGTCTACGGCATCATGACCGAGCAGGACATCAGCAAGCTGTTCATGGCCGGCATCATCCCCGGCATCCTGGCCGTGCTCATGTACATGATGACGATCGTCATCATCGGGCTGGTCCGCCCGGACATGCTGAAGGCGGCGCCGAAAAGCAGCTGGGCGGACCGCATCCGCGCGCTGAAGGACGTCTGGGCGCCGCTACTGCTCTTCTTCTTCGTCATCGGCGGCCTTTATGGCGGCCTGTTTACCCCGACGGAAGCGGGCGGCGTCGGCGCGGGCGGCGCCTTCATCATCGGCCTGCTGCGCCGCAAGCTCAACCGCGAAAAGATCCTGATGTCGCTGCTGCAGGCGACCCGCACGGCCGCCGCAGTGTTCACGGTGCTGATCGGCGCGCTGATCTTCGGCTACTTCCTCACCATCACCGGCACACCGCAGAAGGTGACGGCCTTCTTCGGCGAACTCGGCCTCGGCCCCTACGGCGTGCTGATGCTGATACTCCTGATGTATCTGGTGCTCGGCTGCCTGATGGACGCGATGGCGATGATCATCCTCACCGTGCCGATCGTCTATCCGGTGATCGTCTCGCTCGGCTTCGATCCGATCTGGTTCGCAGTGATCATCGTCATGACGGTCGAACTCGGCCTCATCCATCCGCCGGTGGGCATGAACGTCTTCGTCATCAAGAGCGTCGTGCCGGAGCTGACCTTCTCGAAGATATTCAGGGGCGTCGCGCCCTTCATCATCACCGACCTCGTCCGCCTCGGCCTGCTGATCGCCTTCCCGATCCTGGCCACCTGGCTGCCGAGTCTTCTCTGAAACTTCGCAAGCGAGCTAGAACATGAGCAAACCCATGGGCGAAAACATCACTGCCGGCGGCGCTATTTTGGCGCGGCTGAAGGCCGTCGGCGTCGATTACATCTTCGCCAATTCCGGAACCGACTTCCCGCCGATCATCGAGGGGCTGGCGGAAGCCTCCGCCAAGCAGATCCCGCTTCCGAAGGCCGTCGTCATCCCGCACGAAAACGCCGCCATGGGCATGGCCTACGGTTACTACCTGGCGACCGGCAAGGCGCAGGCGGTGATGGCACATACCAATGTCGGCCTCGCCAACTGCGCTATCGGCGCCATCAATGCCGCCACCGAACACATTCCGATGCTGCTGTTTTCAGGCCGCACGCCGGTCGTCGAAAAGGGCCGGCTCGGCGCCCGCACCGTGCCGATCGGCTGGGGGCAGGAGATGCGCGATCAGGCCGCGATGATCCGCGAAACGGTGAAGTGGGATTACGAGCTGAAATTCCCTGAACAGGCTGTCGAAATCGTCGACCGGGCCTATGCGATCGCCACCTCGACGCCGCGCGGACCAGTCTATCTGAGCTTGCCGCGCGAGGTGCTCTGCGAGCTCTGCCCCGCCGACGAGTTGGACGGACCGAGCCGCATCTCGTCGGCGACGTCCGCTGCCCGTCCTGCCGATATCGATCGGGCGGCACAGCTTCTGAGCGAAGCCCAGCATCCGCTGATCATCGTCCAACGCGGAGCAGGCAGCAAAGAAGGGTTCGACGCCTTGTCGGAGCTTGCCCTGCAGTGGGGCATCCCCGTCTGCCAATACTGGGCCATCCAGCTTGGCGTTCCCACCGATCATCCCATGTTCGTCGGCATGGACCCCGGTCCCTGGCTTCAGGACGCCGACCTCGTGCTGGTGATCGATTGCCTTGCTCCTTGGTCGCCGGACATCCACGATCTCAGAGATGACTGCAAGGTCGTGCATATCGGGCAGGATCCGCTCTATTCCCGTTTCCCCGTCCGCAATTTCCGTTCCGACCTGGCGCTCGTCAGCGATACCTCGGAGATCGTGCTGGCACTTTCGCAAGCGACGACTGGTTACATGGATGCGACCGTCAACCAACGCGAACAGCGGCGGGCTGAGGTCCAGCAAGCGGCAACGAAGCGCCGCAGCGAAGTCCTTCGCCAGGCCGAAGCCGGTAGTGCGGAGTTGATGACAAAGGCCTTCGTGAGCCTTTGCCTGTCCAAGGCGATCGAGGGAAAGAAGGCCACGGTGCTGTCGGAACTCGGTGTTCCACTGGAGCCACTGACGCTTGGGGAGCACGGATCGTGGTATCAGGAGCCGCATTCCGGCGGCCTCGGCTGGTCCTTTCCCACGGGCCTCGGGATGAAGCTCGCCGATCCAGACCGGCTGGTCATCGCAACCATGGGCGACGGGTCCTACATGTTCGCCAATCCCGTTGCCTGCCACCAGATCGCTGAAGCCATGGAGATACCGCTTCTCGTTCTGGTCTTGAACAATCTGGAATGGGGGGCCGTCCGGCAGTCGGTTGTCGGCGTTTATCCGGACGGCTACGCGGCCAAAGCCAACGCGATGCCACTCGTGTCGCTTACGCCATCGCCGGACTTCACCAAGGTTGCTGCGGCAAGCCGCGCCTGGACGGCGAAGGTCGAGAAGGCGGATGACCTCCTGTCCGTTCTCGAGGCTGCCATCGAGCATGTGACGGTTCAGAGGACGCAAGCGCTGGTCGAAATCAGGATCGCTCCCTGATGGTGCTGCTCAACGTCGAGGACTATCGGCGGGAGGCGCGGCGACGTTTGCCGCGCTTCGTGTTCGACTACCTCGACGGAGGCTCCGAGGACGAGGTGGCGCTGACGGAGAACCGTGCCGCCTTCGACAGGATGAAACTGACGCCGCGGCCGCTGACCGATGTTTCGATCCGCGACCAGAGCGTCGAGTGGTTTGGCCAGCGGCTTTCCCTTCCCTTGATCTTGGCGCCGACCGGACTGAACGGCCTCTTCTGCCGGAATGGCGATATCGCCCTGGCAAAAGCTGCTGCTAGGCTCCGCATTCCGTTCGTCTTGTCCACCGCCTCGAACAATTCCATCGAGGAGGTGGCTTCCGCCGCCGATGGAGATCGCTGGTTTCAGCTCTACGTCATGCATCGGGGGTTTGCCGATCAGCTGGTGGATCGCGCCCTTGCCGCCGGTTTCGGCCACCTTGTGTTGACGGTTGACGTGCCGGTGAGCGGAAAGCGCGATCGTGATGAGCGAAACGGCTTCGTGATGCCGTTCCGGTTGAGGCCCAAAACTCTCGCGGACATGGTGCTCCATCCGCGCTGGCTCTGGCAGGTGGGGCGTCACGGTGCTCCGGCCATGGGCAATATGCTGACGGCTGGTGCCGATCCGAATACCCAGGCGGCGCTTCTGTCGCGAAAGATGGATGCCAGCTTCAATTGGGATGACCTGAAGCGCCTCCGGGACCGTTGGACGCGCCGCCTGCTGATCAAGGGGATCATGCATCCCGACGACGCGGCTCGTGCCGTCTCGCTTGGCGTCGATGCGGTCGTTGTTTCTAATCACGGCGGACGTCAGCTCGATGCAGCAGCTGCACCCATTTCGATCCTTCCCGATTTCAACCGGGTCGGAGCGCCGCTTGTTCTGGATAGCGGCATCAGACGCGGCAGCGACGTCGTCAAAGCCGTCTCGCTCGGCGCCACGGCTGTCATGATCGGCAGGGCAGCCCTCTATGGGCTTGCCGTCGGAGGCGAAGAGGGCGTCGTCGATGTGGTGCGCCTCCTTCAAGCGGAGATCGACCGGACACAGGCTCTCCTGGGCCTTCCGAGGCTCGATGCTCAGGGCCAGGCGGCGTAGTTTCCGTCGCCGACTATCCGTTTCTGAGAAACATTCTGGCGATAATCGCGCGGTGACTGTCCGGCCGTCCGCTTGAAGAACCGGCTGAAATAGGCCGCATCCTTGAATCCCAGAGCCTCCGCGATCTCGGCTATCTGCAGCGCGGACTGATCGAGGAGAACGGCTGCCTCGGTCATCAGCCGCGAATGAATCACTTCCACCGGCGTACGCCCCGTCGCGCGCCGTACCGCCGTATTCAGTCGATCAGCGGTGACGCCGAGGGTCGAAGCATATTGCGGTATCGTCCAATGATCCCGCACGTGCAGTTCCACGAGGTGTACGAAGCCTCGGACGACGGCGCGAGGGGAAGGCTGAACCTGATCCGCAAGGGGATCGGCCAGCCGCCAGATGGCCAGCAGCAAGAGCGCAAGGTGATGGCGGATCACTTCCTGCGCCCCCGGTTGATCCGCCTTCAGCTCCTGTTCGATGGTGGCCACGGTCCCCACCATGCGTCGCGTATCGGGGGAGGCCAGGCGACGGCCGAGGATCGGGCGAGCGATCGCTTCCCGGACCTGAGCGAAAACTGCCCCCGTCGGCATGGCGGAGCCGAGCGTTTCATCGGGTACCGCGAGCGCGGCGCCTTCCGATCCTGCATCGAATATCACGGACCCGGCTTCTCCGGTTGGCGACCAGATCATTGCCGGACCAGTAAGTTCGGTTTCGCGCCGGCCCAGCCTCACGTGACCGCTGCCGGAGGAAAGAAGGAAGATCCGGTTGCGGTGGCCTCTGAAGGTCCATTCCGACGCTGACAGAGATCCTCGAAACAGCCGGGCTTCCATCTGCGGAGACAGCCGGGCGGCCAGTTGCAGACTTGGGCCTGGTCGTTCCGGCGGTGTCGGCATCTTCAGACAATCTCCTCTCCCTCAGAAGTACAAGTATCTCCTGTAAAAGTCTATTCTCATGCCGCGCCAGAGAGCCTATTGTTCCCATGTCGACAGTCGTTCGCGGTGGAGGAGCCACAGGTGTGCGGTGACGGGTTGGCGGGAACGACCTGTGGGAGCAGGTCAGATCGGGAGGATCATCATGAGGACCATTCAGCGCAGGCATGTCCTGCGAACGATAGCGCTTGCGACGACGGCACTGACAGTTGGTGCCGTGGCAGGCTTCCACAGCGAAGCGGCTGCCCAGAATCGTAAATCCGTCAAGATCGGATATGCCATCTCCAAGACCGGCGGCAATGCTGGCGGGGCAGGGATCACCACGCTGCCGAACTATCAGCTGTGGGTGAAGGACGTAAACGATGCTGGCGGCCTGGAAATGCCGGACGGCAAGAAGCTGCCTCTCGAAATCGTCGAATACGACGACCGGTCCTCTGCGGAGGAGGTGGTGCGTGCTACCGAGCGCCTCGCGACCCAGGACAAGGTGGATTTCATGCTTGTGCCGTGGGGCACCGGCTTCAACCTAGCAGTCGCACCGCTTTACGACCGCTTCGGCTATCCCCAGCTCGCCGTCTCGGCTGTGACCGACAAGGCCCCGGATTTCGTCAAGCGCTGGAAGAACAGCTTCTGGATGCTCGGCGGCGGCCACGATTATGCTGGCGCTCTCGCCGCCATTGTTTCCGGCGCAAAGGCGGCCGGCACCGTGAACGGTAAGGTCGCTATGATCTCGGTCGCAGACGGTTTCGGCATTGATCTCGTCACCGCCGCCCGCCCGGCCTTCAAGGAGAAGGGCATCGAGGTGGTCTACGACAAGACCTATCCCGCCGGCACGTCCGACTTCTCGCCGATGATCAACGAAGCCAAGTCCAGCGGCGCCGATGCATTCGTCGCCTTCTCCTATCCTCCGGAAACCTTTGCGCTGACCCAGCAGGCGCAGGTCGCCAGCTTCAGCCCCAAGATCCTTTACCTGGGTGTCGGCACCGGGTTTCCCATCTACGGCAAAAACAACGGCGAGAACGCCACCGGCATCATGAGCCTCGGCGGCATTGATCCCAGCAACACGATGAATGCGGATTATCGCAAGAGGCATGAGGCTGTGACGGGCGTCGCCCCGGACTACTGGGGCAGCGTCATCACCTATGCCAGCCTGCAGATGCTGCAGGAGGCCATCAAGCGCAAGGGCCTCGACAAGGCAGCGGTCTCGGCAGAGCTTGCTTCCGGAACCTTCCAGACCGTTCTCGGCGAAACCAAGTTCGAGAACAACCAGTTGCGGCAGCTCTGGTGGACCGGCCAGTGGCAGAACGGCCAGTTCGTGGGCGTCATGCCTTCGGATCGTCCGGGCGCCAGCAAGGCTGTGCTGCCACGCGGCGAGTGGAAGAAGAAGTAACAACTCCGGCGCGGGAGGCCGCGGGCCGGCTTGTCGCCGCGGCTTCCGTCAATTCAAGCATATGAAGGAGATGGCCCGATGTTCATCGCGGCCCTGTTGTCCGGGCTCGTTCTCGGCGGAACCTATGCGCTGGTGGCTATGGGGTTGACGCTCCAGTACGGCATTTCCCGCATCATGAATCTTGCCTATGGCGAGATGATCATATCGGCAGCCTTCCTGGCCTACGTGCTGTTTTCCAACCTCGGCATCAATCCCGTTGCGGGCTTGGTGTTCGCAGTGCCTTTCGGTTTCGTCCTGGGGTATCTCGTCTATGGCGTGATGATGAGCCCGCTGGTGGCGCGGGCCCGCGACAAGGCCAGCCTTGAGATCGATTCCATTCTCGCCACTTTCGGCCTGCTATTCGTCATCCAGGGCGTAATGCTCGTTCTGTTCGGGGCGAATTTCACCAGCTACAGTTACCTCAACGACCCGGTGACGATTTTTGGCGCCACACTGGCTACCAACCGGGTCCTTGCCCTGGTGCTGGCCCTGGTTCTCGGCGGCGGCCTCTACCTGGTGCTGACAAGAACATTGTGGGGAACGGCGCTTCGCGCGGTCGCCGTAAATCCCGCCGCCGCACCGCTGGTCGGTATCGATGTCAATCGTGCCGCACGGCTGGCCTTCGCGCTCGGAGGCGCCCTGGCCGCATCAGGCGGCGTGGTCATCTCGATGTATCAGACATTCACGGCCACCAGCGGGGTGGTGTTCACCATGAAGGCACTCATCGTCGTGATCATGGGTGGTGTCGGAAACATCCTCGGCGCCTTGTCCGCCGGCCTCCTGCTCGGTCTGGTGGAGACCTTCGTTTCGACCTACATCGACCCGGGCCTGACGCTTGCTGCCACCTACATGATCTTTCTCGCCGTGCTTCTTTGGCGGCCGGCCGGCCTGTTCGGGAGGATTGCACGATGACGCGCTTTCTTCCGCCCATTCTCTTCCTGGCCGCGGTGATCGGACTGACCTGCATCCCCTTGTTCGCAGACAGCTACGGCGTCACGCTCGGGATAGGCATGCTGGGCTATGTGACGCTTGCCTCCGCCTGGGCCCTCTTTTCGGGCCCCACTCGTTATGTTTCGCTCGCGACAGTCGCTTTCTTCGGGATCGGTGCCTACACCGTCGCGGTACTGAGCGAGTCCATGCCGTACCCGCTGGTGCTCGTCACCGCGGGAGCGGTCGGACTGGGTGTCGCGATCGTGGTCGGGCTATCGACTCTACGACTGGCCGGCGTCTATTTCGTGATCTTCACGTTCGGCCTGGCCGAGCTCATTCGCCAGCTGGTTACCTGGTACGAAGTCAACATGACCGGAACTCTCGGCCGCTACATCTTCCTTCCGGTGACACCTGAGGGCATCTAT
Organism: Rhizobium deserti; assembly: GCF_004358025.1. Taxonomy (GTDB): domain Bacteria; phylum Pseudomonadota; class Alphaproteobacteria; order Rhizobiales; family Rhizobiaceae; genus Neorhizobium; species Neorhizobium deserti. Next base: position 67,724 of record NZ_SMTL01000005.1, read on the forward strand.
TGGCAGCTTCTGGCGCTGGCGACCGCTACTTTCATCATCTCCTGGTGGGTCGGCCGTAGCCGCGTCGGGATGGCGCTGAAAGTGATCGGCGACGACGAAGTGGTGGCGGCCCACTGCGGCATCAACATCGCCCGGATGAAGCTGGCACTATTTGCAGTGTCCTCCGTCATCATCACCCTGGTGGGAGCCATCCAGGCGCCTCGCTGGACCTATGTCGAACCCACGATCGCCTTCAACCCCACCATCTCGTTCCTGACCTTGATCATGGCCTTGCTGGGAGGGGCGCATCGGTTGACCGGGCCGCTGCTCGGCGCCGTTCCCCTTTTTCTGCTGTTCGAGTGGCTGTCGGCACATTTCCCCAATCACTACTCCATCATCCTCGGCCTCGTCTTCATCGCTATCGTATTCGTCCTGCCCCGCGGAGTCCTGGCCTTCGTGGAGGAAAACTGGAAGCGCTGGCGTCGCAGAGAGATCAAGAAGCTTCCGGCGGTAGCAGAATGAGCGAACTCCTGAAAATAGAAGAACTGACTAAGCGGTTCGGCGGGCTAACTGCAGTAAACAGTGTCTCTTTCTCGGTTGCTCCGGGAGAGGTTGTCGGATTGCTGGGGCCGAACGGATCCGGCAAGACCACGGTGCTGAACATGATCTCCGGCCACTTGCCGGCCACCAGCGGGAGGATCGCGCTTGGTGGGCAGACGATCTCCGGCCTCGCGCCGAACCAGATCGTTCTGAAGGGCGTCAGCCGGACCTTTCAGCTGGTGCGCGGGCTTCCTTCGCTCACGGTCGGCGAAAACGTTGTCGCAGCGCTTGCCTTCGGCCGGCGCAAGTTATGGGGAAAGGCGGCTCAGGCGGAGGCGCTGCAGCGGCTCGACGAAGTCGGTCTGGCGCATCGGGCGGATCAGAGCGCGCAGGAACTGACCTATATCGACCAGAAGCGCATGGAGCTGGCTCGTGCGCTGGCGCTGGAGCCCGAACTGCTGCTGCTCGACGAGTGGCTGGCGGGTCTCAATCCGACCGAAATGGCGACAGGGATCGAGCTCATCCGTTCCATCCAGCGGCGCGGGGCGACGATCCTGATGGTGGAGCACATGATGGATGCGATCCGGGCGCTCTGCAGCCGCTGCGTCGTGATGAATGCCGGCCGCAAGATCGCAGATGGGCCGACCGCGGCCACGCTGGCCGACCGGGAGGTTGTTACCGCTTATCTGGGAGAGGCCTATGCTTGAGGTCGCGGATCTTTCTCTTCACTACGGCCGGCATGTGGCGCTGAACCGAGTGTCGATCAGGGTTGCCAAGGGTGAGACCGTGGTGATCCTCGGCGCAAACGGCGCGGGCAAGTCTTCGCTCCTGAAATCGATCGCCGGGATGACAAAGCCGGACAAGGGCACCGTCATCAGCTTCGGCAAGCAGGCGATCACCGGAGTTCCGGCGCATCGGGTGGTCGAGCTGGGAATAGCGCTTGTTCCCGAAGGCCGCGGCGTATTCGGCGACCTCACCGTAGAGGAAAACCTTGCCTTGGGTGCCTATGCAAAGCGGGCGAGGATCGATGCGGAAGATAGCCGCGCCTTTGTCTACGAACTTTTTCCGAAGCTAAGGGAGCGGCGGGCGCAATACGTCAACACGATGTCCGGCGGTGAGCAGCAGATGGTCGCGATCGGACGTGCGCTCATGTCGAAGCCCGACCTTCTGATGCTCGACGAACCGAGCCTCGGCCTGGCGCCAGTGGTGGTGGGCGAACTTTTCAAGAGCCTTGGCCGGATCCGGGAACGGGGCCTTGCTCTGTTGATCGTCGAGCAGAACGTCAAGATGAGCCTGTCGATCGCCGACCGCGGATATCTCGCGGAAGCGGGTCGCATCGGCGGTGAGAACACGGCGGAGGGATTGCTGGGTGATCCAGCCGTCCAGCGAGCGTTTCTTGGCGCGGCGCATTGAACCGGAAACGCAAGGGAGGAGGATCCTATGACCATGTTGGGCCTGAAAATCAATAACGCGGAAGTGCAGGCAACTGATGGCCGGCACTTCGAGCGCCTCAATCCGATTTCCGGGGAAGTTGCATCGACTGTTGCCGCCGCCTCGGTGGAGGATGCGCGGCAGGCCGCGAATGCAGCGGCCAAGGCCTTTCCAGGCTGGTCCTCCCTCGGCCCCGGAGCGCGGCGCAAGATCCTGCTGGCTGCAGCCGAACGGCTTCAGGAAAAAGCTCCGGAATTCGTCGCGGCCATGGCTGCGGAAACAGGCGCGACAGCCGGCTGGGCGATGTTCAACGTAACGCTTGCTTCCGACATGCTTCGCGAGGCGGCGTCCATGACCACGCAGATCGTCGGCGAAGTCATTCCGTCAAACCGCCCCGGAAGCCTTGCCATGGCTGTTCGGCAGCCGGTTGGGGCCATCCTGTCGATGGCGCCATGGAACGCTCCGGTCATTCTGGGTGTCCGTTCCATCGCCATGCCGCTCGCCTGCGGCAATACCGTGGTGATGAAAACCTCCGAAATCTGCCCGCGCACTCACCGGCTGATCGTCGATGCCCTGCACGATGCGGGACTGCCGGAAGGTGTGTTGAATGCGATCTCCAACGCGCCGGAGGATGCCGGGGAAATCGTCGAGACGCTGATTGCCCATCCCGCCATCCGGCGGATCAACTTCACGGGTTCGACCCGGGTTGGCCGGCTGATCGCAGAGAGCGCCGGTCGTCACCTGAAGCCCGCCCTGCTGGAGCTCGGAGGCAAGGCGCCGCTGATCGTGCTCGACGATGCCGATATCCAGGAAGCCGTCGCGGCAGCCGCCTTTGGCGCTTACATGAACCAAGGTCAGATCTGCATGTCGACGGAACGGATCATCGTCGATGAGAAGATTGCGGACCACTTTGTTTCGGCGATGGCTGGAAAGGTTCAGACGCTGGACGCGGGTGATCCCCGCAAGGGCAACACCCCTCTGGGCTCCGTGGTCGATGCACGTGCAGCGCAGCGGCTGGACATGCTTGTTCGCGATGCGGTTTCGAAGGGCGCCGTGCTTGTCGCAGGCGGCGGCGTCGAAGGGACGATCGTCGAGGCGACGCTGCTCGACCAGGTGACGCCGGCAATGCGCATCTACGGCGAGGAGAGCTTCGGCCCTGTTGCATCCATCATCCGCGTCGGCTCCGTGGACGAGGCCGTGCGCGTGGCGAACGATACGGAATACGGGCTCTCTGCCGCCGTCTTCGGCCGGGACATCAATCGTGCCATGGGTGTCGCGCGTCGGATCGAATCCGGCATCTGCCACATCAATGGCCCGACCGTTCATGACGAGGCGCAGATGCCCTTCGGTGGCGTCAAGGAGTCCGGCTATGGGCGGTTCGGCGGCAAAGCTGGCATCGCGGAGTTCACCGAACTGCGCTGGATCACCATCCAGGATGGCCCCATTCACTACCCAATCTGAACCGCTCTGCCGCCATGCCTTCGACAGGCGGCGGCTGTGCATGAGCCGGATGAACACCAGCCGTCGAAAGAGGATCCCAGATGCCGCTTCTCCAGAACAAGACCTGTATCATCACGGGAGGAGCGGGGAGCCTTGGACTTGCCGCCGCAAAGCTTTTTATCGAAGAGGGTGCCAGGGTGGTGCTGGTCGATCTTTCGCAGGCGAGCCTCGAAAAAGCAGCGGAAGGGCTGTCCGAAGACCAGGTAGAGCTGATCCCCGCTGACGTTTCCAGTGCAGCCGATGCCAAGTCCTATGTGGCGCGGGCAGTGGAGCGCTTCGGAGCAATCGACGTGCTGTTTTCCAATGCAGGGAATTTTGGAACCGTCGCTCCGATCGAAGACTATCCGGATGACATCTTCGACCAAGTGCAGCAAGTGCACGTAAAGGGAGCTTTTCTGGCAGCCAAGCACGCCGTGCCCCACATGCGCGATGGCGGATCGATTATCATTACCTCATCTGTCGCCGGCCTGCGCGGCGATCCAGGCGTCTATGCCTATATCACTGCCAAACATGCTCAGGTCGGGCTGATGCGCTGCCTTGCCAAGGAGCTTGCACCACGCAACATCCGCGTCAACACCATCCATCCGGGCCCGATCGACAACGGCTTCCAACTTGCCGTTGAGAAAGGGTTGGGGCAAGCCATAGGCCGCGACGCTAACGCCTTCTTCAACGCCATGATTCCGCTGGGGCGTCATGGCACCCCCGCGGAAGTCGCCCGCTCCGTGCTCTACCTTGCCTCCGACCAGTCCAGCTTCGTCACCGGAACAACGCTGCTGGTCGACGGCGGTATGAGCGTCTGAAACATCAAATACCAAGGAGGAAATCATGCCCGAACTAGCTACAACCGAATTCTGGAAGGATCTCGCGCCAGTCACGAAGGTTTTTCAGCCGGACGCGCTGCCGGAGGTCTATATCAGCAACGCTGCGACCGAGGACGAGCGATACTATGTCCCCTTCACGGAAACAGTGTTCTCCCGTCCCCTCTGGATCTCTCCCACGCAGAACAAGTGGTGCGATATCCTGATGGCCAAGCAGGCCGGTCTGGTGAATCGCCATTATCATCCGCACGAGGTCTTCGCTTATACGATATCCGGCAAGTGGGGATATCTGGAGCACGACTGGACGGCGACCGCGGGAGATTTCGTTTATGAGACGCCCGGCGAGGGACATACCCTGGTCGCATATGAGCACGAACAGCCGATGAAGGTGTTTTTCCAGGTGAAGGGGCCGTTGATCTGGCTCGACGAGCAGGGCGAACCAAATGGCTTCTTCGACGTACATAATTACATCGCGCTGTGTCGCGACCACTATGAGAAAGTCGGCTTTGGCAAGGCGTGTGTTGATACGCTGTTCCGCTGAAGATGCGGGTACGGGCGTTTCGGCGGCCGGCTTCGAAGATTCGAGGCATACTTCCGCAGGAAGGGACAAGAAAGCCAAATGCCTTTGATTGAGCGAGATGTTCGGCGGTCTGTTTGCCAGTGCGTTCCCGCATTCAGGGGAACTCATAGGGTGTGGCGGACCGCCTCGGTCTTTAGCGCTGATCGTAAGTCTTCCTGCACTCCTCAATACTAGGCCAGTTGTTTCTGATCCATGATGTGAATCCTTCCAACGCCGGGAGCATGCTCGCGCCCATGTCGGTCAATTGATATTCGACACGCGGCGGCACTTCAGGAAAATACTCGCGGATCAGCAGGCCATCCCGCTCAAGATTGCGAAGCGTCAGCGTTAGCATGCGTTGAGTTATACCCTCAATGCCCTGCTTGAGCTCGGAAAACCGTAACCGATGGCCATCTGCCAAAGCCAAGTGCGACATGACGAGAATCGTCCACTTGTCGCCGAGCCGGGTCAGCACGCTGTTGGGGGCACAGGGCTTGAAAAGCGGCTTGTTATTCCGCTCTTCGTAGCGGCGGCCGTGAATCTGTTTTTCCAATCGTATCACTCCTGTGCCTGAGGCTGCAAAATGTGCCGTCTTCCGCCGGTCGTTCAAGGGTATATATGGGGAACCCTTGTGCAACACGAGGATGAGACATGCCCACTGAGAAACAGCCTATTCTAGTTTTCGGGGCGACCGGCCAGCAAGGCGGGTCGGTCGCTGCCGCACTGTCGCGGTCTGGATGGCCGGTGCGAGCTATGGTTCGGGAGCTGACAGCACAGAAGTCAGAAGCGCTCCGTGATGCCGGGGTAGAGCTTGTTGAAGGGTCGTTCGATGATGCAGATGCCATGCGGGCTGCAATGAACGGCGCCTATGGCGTGTTCAGTGTGCAGCCCAGCTCACCGGGCGGGGTCGTGAGCGACGAGGACGAAGTACGCTACGGGACGACCATTGCTGACCTGGCTGTCGAGACTGGCGTCAAGCACCTTGTTTACACGTCTGGTAGTGCCGCAGGCGATCAGCCGACCGGTGTCGCCCACTACGACACCAAGGCGCAGATCGAAAAGCATATTCGCACGTTGCCCATCACTTCCACGATCGTGCGACCTTCAACTTTCATGGAGCTTTTGCTCATGCCGGGCTTCGGTCTTGATCAAGGCCACTACACCTTCTTCATGCATCCCGAACGCGCCATCCAGGTGCTGGCGGTGGAAGACATCGGCAAGATCGTCGCGGCAGTGTTCGCTGATCCTGCCCGGTTTGGCGGGCAGACCTTTGAAATCGCCAGTGATACGGTTTCAGGCCTTGAGTTGCAGGAGTTATTCTCTGAGATGGCAGGGCGGCCCATCCCCTACGCACGCTTCCCCGACGAAGTTCTAGCAGCCAACCCCTTCTTGCAAAAGCTGGCGGCACTAGTGGACGACGGAAGGCTGGCAGGGCATGCCAACCTCGACCAGATGCGCCAGATCAATCCGGAGCTGTGGTCCTTCAAGTCCTGGCTGCAGGGCCCCGGCCGAAAGACCTTTGAACAGGCACTTGAAGCCGGTGGCAGTTGGAAATTTAGTAAAGCCGATGATGAATAGATGGTAGGCGATTCCGCTCGAAGGGGGGTAAAGCATAGTCAGAAATGGCGGCACCGTCGTTCGTTTGGCTATTGTGCCGGCCAAAACCCAGTGGTGGGATTGGTGCGATTTTGAAGAGTGTTATGCATTGGCTATATAGGGGGGTCATCGAACTGGGTGTCTCCCAAACGAAGCCATTCTTGCATCAGGTGGACGCCCAATGAGACTATGATGTCAATGGCTAGATCCAGGAGCGAATTGACATTGATGATGAGCTGCCCTGCATCTCGCTCCATGCTTCCGCCGCCGCGTTTTTAATCCCGTCGCAATAATGGACCAGTGGGACAGCCTCTGCGAAAAGTGGCTTGTTGAAGAAGGTCCCGGTGAGATGGCCGACCAAATAGCCTTGCCGGGCGGAGCTGCCGCGGTGGCCGTTTCCTTTATGTCGGGACTGTCAGGAGTCTTAACAGCCTCTCTTTCGGCCGTACACCAAATCCAGCGTGATGCCTGACGCCACCCTGTTAGCTTTGCAGACTGATCCCGGAAGACCAAGCACTTCAGGGGTTGAGCCAGTGGATTCCGGGATTAATCATCATGTATGCCTGGATGACAGCTCTAAGTGTTTTGGCCGGCAGCTTCCAAGATAAGTTCGGAGACTTCACGAGGGTGGGAGATCAGAGAGAGATGGCTCGCCTTCAGCTCGATTGTTTTTGCTCCCATTCGTTTGGCAAGAAACCGCTCAAGGTCTGGGTTGATGGTGCGGTCTTCGCTCGACACGGCATAAAAGCTTGGCTTGTGCCGCCAAGCCGCCTCAGTGACTTTTCCAGAAAGGAGGGCTTTCTGGAATGGGTATTGAGTTGCATAGAGAACCTCGGCCCGGTCTTGAGGAACGTCCCCGGCGAAATCTCGAAGAAATGCCTCTTTGGTGAGTCTACCCTCGTCGCCGTCAAACACGATGCCTGCCGACGCCGGTGGCGTGGCAAAGGTCTTTGCAAGAGCCCCAAAATCCTCATTCGCATCAGGCGCGCGAGCCGCGATGTAGACAACAGCCGACACGTTGGGGTGCATGCCGGCTTGAGTGACGATCATGCCGCCGAAAGAATGACCGACCAAAACGGTCGGCCCATCCTGGCGGGCCAGGACACGTTCTGCAGCCGCCACCGACTCGGGAAGGATCGTCAGCGGGTTCTGAACGGAAGTGATGTTCAGCCCTTTGGGCTGCAATTGAGCTATGACCTCGCTCCAGCATGAGCCATCTGCGAAAAGCCCATGGACGAAAACAATGTTACGCGCCTTTATTGGCCTGGCAACCGCCGGAGCGGCCATGCTTGGCTTCGAGACAAGCGAGGCCGCAGCGCCTGCAAGTACTGTAGCGGAAAATGTACGTCGGTTGATGTTCATTCAGGGTCTCCTGTCTCAAAGCACATGCTTCAGGACGTCTTTCGAACCGGCTCCATGAATCTTACATGCTCACGTTCATGTGATGATCGCCGGGCAGTAAAATATTTCTAACATCCCACGTAACAACAGCGCTCCCGAAACGAATTATAGTCACATGGACACACGGGAAATCAGATGGGCGGAGGCGATGCGTGCCGAAAGGGTCGGCGACAGCATGGCTTATGAGGCTTTTCTACGGGAGTTTGCGATATTCTTACGACGTTTGGTAGAGACGCATCTGCGAAGGACGAGGTTCGGTGTCGCAGAAACGGAAGATGTCGTGCAGGAGGTGCTGATTGCAGTTCATTCGCGCCGCGACCAGTGGGACATCCAAAGACCTCTGCTGCCATGGTTGAACGCAATCACACGCTACAAGATCATCGACACCAGCCGGCGTCTCGGCCGTGATGCCCGAATGCGCATTGATCTGTCTGAAGAGGAATGGGCACGAATGTTCACATCCGACTGCATAAATTTCGACCACAACTTAGCAGACGCTGAGAGATTGATATCGGAATTGCCTCGCAAAGAACAGGCTGCCGTTCGCACTATTGCCCTTGAAGGTGCGTCCACTGGCGAGGCAGCCAAAAAGCTCGGTACAAGCGACGCTGCGGTACGGGTTGCCTTCCATCGATCGTTAAAGAAGCTGATGTTAGCCGCCCAGGGAAGGCTTTGACCATGACGGAAGAGGAGAACCTGCCTCACAACACGATTATGTTGATCAAAGGACTTGCAACACAGGCAGGCAAGCGGCGGGCGGTCCGACCGCGTTTTGATGCCGTTCTCGCGGCAGCGCTGCTAGTTTCTTTTCTGGCTGCAACTGCTATTGTGCTTCTGACGGCCGGCACCCGCCCTGATCTGATGGTTATTATTTCGACGTGGACATTCCAGTTCAAGGTTGTCGGAATGATCCTTATTGCAGTTGGCACTGTTCTGGTCGCGCGACATATTGTGCAGCCGGGTGTGCCGGTTCATTTATTACACGGCCTGGGTCCTGGCGTAGCGTTTCTGCTGCTTGGCTCTTTGTTTGACCGAAGCGGTTTCCCGTTGCTTGGCGCCCACACGTACTCGGTACCCGCTTGCGCGGGTGTCATCATCCTGTCGTCCATTCCGGCACTGGGTGCAATTCTTGCAGCAATGCGTGCAGGGACGCCAACGCATTTGGCACAAGCGGGAGCAGTCGCAGGATTACTGGCGGGATCGGTAGGAGCGCTTTCCTACACCATTGCGTGCCTTAACGATGGAGCCAGTTTCGTTGCTTTGTGGTATCTGGTTTCGATTGGCATAGTCGCGGTGATCGGAGCAATCACTGGCCGAATAGCTTTGAGATGGTGACCTGTGTCAGCGCGTGACCAATTGGGTTGCTGCATGCTTAGGCCCGCCGATTATCTGTTTTATTAACCTCCTGCGGCGTAAAGAAAACCTCGGCACATCTGCCAGATGGAGCTATGACAGCTCTGGCAGGACGTCTCGATCTTTCAGCCAGGATTTTATGCAAGCGCTCGTTAGCTGCTTAGATTAGCGCCGGCTTATACTCCTCCCACTCGGCGCTAACCAATCTCGATGGCCATTCATGCCGTCGGTATCCCCAGGAAGCGCCCAGATTTTCGAAGCGCCTTTAAGTGCCTGAGCAAGTCCCGTAAGAAACTTAGTATTGCGTCCGCCACGACCACGCTCACTGTTGCGGATCGTAACGATCCCTTCGTCTCTGGACGTGAGGGCCGCTGGACACGTTATCGGTAGGCCTTCCCCACAAATAAACATGGCAATGCCGCCGAAGACGCGGCCTATCTCCCTCGCCTCGCCCTCCAGCGAGTCACGAGGGTCCAAGGCTGGATGGCGTGGCGTCGGGTGACTGGCGCCGCCGCTTCAAGAGCCTTGTGCGGCGCTGCTACGAGATGCGGATCAATTCGGGAGATCACCTGGCTTCGCCTTCCGCATCCTTACATGGTCTTCCTCCCTTGAAGACCTGTTCCCCTGCATGTTCAGCTAGAGAATGTTGGATCCCGCGAGGGTCGCGCAGACCGCTTCCGTTACTCGTCTCGTGTCAGCCGTCCCTCCCACATCAGGCGTCAGGATGCCTTCTTCAGTGACGCGCTCCACCGCCTGCATCAGACGAGCCGCCGCGTCCGCTTCCCCCAGATGTTCGAGCATCTGAGCCGCCGTCCAGAACGTCGCGATCGGGTTTGCGATGCCCTTGCCCGTGATGTCGAAGGCCGATCCGTGGATCGGCTCAAACATCGAAGGGAAGCGGCGTTCAGGATCGATGTTGCCGGTTGGCGCCACGCCGAGACTTCCGGCAAGCGCACCCGCAAGATCCGACAGGATGTCGGCATGGAGGTTCGTGGCAACAATGGTGTCCAGGCTCTTGGGGTGAAGAGTCATCCGCACGGTCATCGCGTCTACCAGCATTTTGTCCCAGGTAACGTCGGAAAATTCCCTCGCGACTTCTGCGGCGATCTCGTCCCACATGACCATGCCGTGGCGCTGCGCGTTCGACTTGGTCACGACGGTGAGCAACTTACGAGGCCGCGCCTGCGCCAGCTTGAAGGCGTACCGCATAATGCGGGTCACGCCCACGCGCGTGAAGATCGCAACCTCAGTTCCGACTTCCTCGGGTAACCCCCTGTGGGCGCGGCCGCCGTGTCCGGAATATTCTCCTTCGGAGTTTTCTCGTACGATGACCCAGTCGAGGTCGCCAGGACCACAGTTGCGTAACGGAGAGGTGATGCCCGGCAGGATCTTCGTTGGCCTGACATTGGCATACTGGTCGAAGCCCTGACAGATCGGCAAACGCAGACCCCACAAGCTGATATGGTCCGGAACGTCTGGAGCCCCGACCGCGCCGAAAAAGATGGCATCGAATTTTTTTCAATTGCTCCAGACCGTCGACCGGCATCATCACGCCGTGCTTCCGGTAATATTCCGACCCCCAGTCGAAGCTCTCGGTATGGATCTGGAAGTCGCCGCTCCTCTGGGCGAGAGCTTCGAGAACCTGCAGACCAGCTGCGATAACTTCAGGGCCTATACAAGATCTGCTGGCTTGGGCGCAGGCCGACGAGGTGTTCCATCAGTCCTTGGTTACTCGCAGCGGCAACCGCAGATTAATGCGCATGACGGGAACGGTGGCGGATCAGCTTCATCGGGCACGTATGTTTACCTTGCGGCTCCGTCCCTTGCCTATGTCCTCGTCCGAAGAGCATCACGCAATAGTCGAGGCAATTGAGAACGGCGATGCCACGGCGGCCAGTCGCGCTGCCCGGCTTCATCGACAGCACGCTCACGACGCGCTCGTGCCTCTGATCGCCAAGTATGATCTTCGCAGCCTTTAGCTTGAGCCGCTCGCAGTGGAGATGGTCACGCCCAGGCTCTGCAGCGCCGCCGCCTTGAGGCAAATTCAGCGGGATGTAGGTTGACGATGGATCTCTGTTGGCTATGGCATGAGCAGGATTACAATCGGCGCCCATCCTCTGCCTGCCTCAACACAAAAGCGATCGGCACTTCTGAACGGCTCCCGGCGCGCAAGATCACAGTCACAATAAAGGCGTTCGAACTGGCAATAATTCTGGTACCAGTTCAGGCTTGGCTGCGGCCGCGAACAGCGACGCCGACATGGTTGACTGCGATCAATTGGGGCTGTCTTTGTTCGGTATGTGTTTCACCCCGGTCATGTTCATCTGCAATATCTGTGAACAAATATCTTAACAGATGTCTCCCGGCAGAAGATCAAATTTCCTCAGAATTCCAACGATCTGTCGATCCTGCTCCGCGTCCGGCAGAAGCGCCGGCTGGCGGCTGGCGCCGACGGACGAATCCTGCAGGTAGAGAGCGCGCTTGACCATGGCCGGCGGGAAACCGTGCTGGTAGAGGTCGGTGCGGAAGGCGGTGTAGATGTCCTGCTGCCGCTGAGCTTCCTCGATATTGCCCGAGTTGAAGCCGCCGACGATGCCAGCGAGAACGTCCGGCATAGCGTTTCCGAGGCCGGAAATGCAGCCGGCGGCGCCGTTCTGCAACGACCACAGGACGAGATGGTCAGGGCCAGAATAGACCTCGAAACCTTCGACTTCTTTCGAGACCTGGAGGTAGGCCGCAAGGGTTTCTTGCGCGCCGCCCGAATCCTTGATGCCGGCGATGTTACCGTGGGTCGCGAGTTTTCGAGCGGTTTCAGGCTCGATATGGTTCTGGGTGCGGGCTGGGATATCGTAGAGATAGAGCGGTGTGTTGACTGCATCGGCGACGGTAGAGAAATGGCGGATCAGGCCGTCCTGCGTGCAGGCGATAAAGAAGGGCGTGATGACAGCGATGCCGGTGACGCCAATGCGGTCGAACTCGTTAGCCAGTTGTCGCGTCTCGAACGTAGCGGGCATGCCGGCATTGACGATGACATCGACCTTGCCCCCGACCTCATCGACCACTTCTTCCAGGAGCCTGATCTTCTCAATGTGGGTGAGGGCGGAAAAATCGCCATTGGTGCCGGCGCACATGATGTTGTTGCCGGCTGCTACCTGACGGCGCACCTGTGCGCGGGTGGCCTGAAAATTGATGGTTTCGTCGTCGTTGAAGCAGGTGACGATTGCGACAAAGGCTTTCTTGGTCATGGATGTGTTCCTGTCAGGATGCTACGACACAGCGCACAGCGCTGTGTCTCTCTTAGATGCGCATCGTACTTTTCGAAAACCGGGACCGGTTTTCGGGTCGATGCGTGAGGCGCGCATTGCGATTGGCGGCCTGCACGTCCGGGTCGGGATCGAGGCTGGCTGCGAGAAGCGCCTGCGTGTAGGGCTTTTGCGGATTGTCGAACACTTGCGCGACAGTCCCGAATTCGACGACTTCGCCCTTCTGCATGACCATCACGTAATCGGCAAAATCACGCACCAGCGGCAGGTCGTGGGCAATAAAGATGAAGGCGATGCCCATGTCGCGGCGTAGCTTGTCGAGAAGCTTGATCACCTGCGCCTGAACCGAAACGTCAAGCGCCGAGACGGCCTCGTCGCAGACGATCAGTTTTGGTTCAAGCGCCAGTGCGCGGGCAATGGCGATACGCTGGCGCTGGCCGCCGGAGAACTGGTGCGGATAACGGCCCATATGTTCCGGTGACAGGCCAACCTGATCGAGCAGTTCGGCAGCACGCTCCCGCCACTTTGCCTTGGGCAGAATTTCCGGGTGTATGACCCAGGCCTCGGAAATCAGCTGGTAGACGGTCATGCGCGGGTTGAGCGACTGGGTGGGGTCCTGAAACACCATTTGCAGGTCACGGCGCAGCTTGAACAGGTCGCTTGGCGACATGGTAAAAAGGTCTTTTCCCTTCCACTTGGCGGTGCCGCCATCGGCTTCTTCCAGACGCAGCAGGATGCGGGCGAGGGTGGATTTGCCCGAGCCGCTTTCCCCGACGACGGCGACGGTTTCACCTGCCTTGAGGTCGAAAGACACGCCTTTCAGGGCTTCGAAGCCGCCATAGAATTTTCGCGCATCCTTGACGCTGAGGATGGCATCGCCCGTGGCGTGCGGTTCGTGCATTTCGCCCTTGCCGGGGGCGGCGGCGATCAGCTTTTTCGTGTAGGCGTGTTGCGGGTTGTGATACACCTCGCGCACCGTGCCGCTTTCGACCAGCTGGCCCTTTTCCATGACGACGACGCGGTCGGCAACTTCCGAGACCACGCCGAGATCGTGGGTGATGATCAGCACGCCCATGCCGGTTTCACGCTGCAATTCCTTCAACAGCGCCAGCACTTCCGCCTGCACCGTCACGTCGAGTGCGGTGGTCGGTTCGTCGGCGATCAGGAGGTCCGGTTTGAGCGCAAGCGCCATGGCGATCATGACGCGCTGGCGCTGGCCGCCGGAAAACTCGTGCGGGTATTTGTCGAGCGCTTTTTCAGGCTCGGGAAGAGCGACGCGCTTGAACAGCCGCAACGCTTCCGACTGAGCTTGGGCGCTGCTGATACCGTGCGTTTTCAGCGCCTCGCGCATCTGCCAGCCGACGGTATAGACGGGGTTCAGGTGGCTAAGCGGGTCCTGAAAGATCATCGCGATGCGACGGCCGTTCACCTCGCGGCGGGCCTCGCTGCTCATTTTGAACAGGTCCTTACCGTTGAGCAGAATTTCGCCCGAGGCGATTTTTCCGGGCGGCATGTCGATCAGGTTCATGATCGCCGAGGACGACACCGACTTGCCGGAACCGCTCTCGCCGAGGATGGCGAGCGTTTCGCCACGGTCGAGGTGGTAGGAGATGTCACGCACGGCATGGACGGTGCCGGTGCCGGTGTAAAAATCGACCGAAAGATTGCGGACTTCGAGAAGATGATCAGCCATGTTTCGGTCCTTTCATTTCCAGGCGCCAGCGCTGGACAGGGTCGAGCGCGATCCGCAGCCAGTTGGACAGAAGGTTGAGCGAGAGCGTGGTGAGGATGATCGCCAGACCCGGCCAGAAGGACAGCCACCAGGCATTGGTGAGATACTGACGGCCTTGGCTGATCATCAGGCCCCAGGTGATTTCCGGCGGCTGGATGCCGATGCCGAGGAAGGACAAGGCACTTTCGGCCAGCATGACATAGGCGAAATCGAGCGTTGCAAGCGTCGTCAGCGTCGGGAAGACCACGAGCAGGATGTGGCGGAAGAGGATGCGTTTGCTCGACGCGCCCATGACTTGGGCCGCCTGCACGAACATGCGACTCTTGATTTCCAGCACCTCGGCGCGGGTCGTGCGCAGATAGACCGGGATGCGCGTGATCGACAGGACCAGCATGAGGTTCATGATGGACGAGCCGAGGATGTAGAGCACGATCACCGCGACCAAAAGCGAGGGGAAGGACATGATGACGTCGGCGAGACGCATGATGACCTGGCTGACGCGCTCCGATGCGAAACCGGCTATGAGGCCCAGCAGCGTGCCGATGACGGCCGAGATAACGACGGCGCCGGCGGCGACCATGATGGTGTTCTGGGTGGCGACGATGATGCGTGGCAGAAGCGGACGGCCGAGCGCATCGGCGCCGAGCCACATGAACCATTCGCGATCGAACATGAAGGGCGCGAGGTTGCGGCCGCGCAGGTTCTGCTTGGTGGCGAGATCAGTGAGCAAGGTCGGGCCGATGATCGCCATAAGGACGACGAAGATGAGAAAGACGGCAGCGCAGAGCGCGAACTTGTCGGCAAGCAGCATGCGCCACACGCGTGACAGGGCGCTTGGTTCCTCGGCGATCACGGCGTCCTTGGTGGGTGTGGATGGAATGGCCATGGTCATTTCGATCCTCAGTAGCGGATGCGTGGATCGAGCAGCGCGTAAGCGAGGTCGATCACGAGGTTCATGAGGAAGATGGCGAAAGCGGTGACGAGGATTGCCGCCAAGACGACGTTGAAGTCACGCTGCAAGATGCTGTCGATCATCAGCTTGCCAACGCCGGGGAAACCAAAAATGGTTTCGATGACAACGGCGCCGTTGAGCAGGCTGGCCGCCTGATCGCCGATCACGGTGATGACAGGCAACATGGCGTTGCGCAGCGCGTGGATGAAGATGATCGGGCCCGCCTTGACGCCTTTGGCGCGGGCCGTTTTGACATAGGCCGAGGAAAGCGCCGAGATCATCGAGCCGCGCACGACCTGGACGATGATGCCGAAGGGGCGCACGAACAATACGCAGATCGGCAGGATCCAGTGCGACAGCGAGCCGGTGCCGGAGGTCGGCAGCCAGGACAGCTGGATGGCAAACACCACGATGGCAACGATGGCGAGCCAGAAATCCGGTACGGAGGCGCCGATCAGCGAGACCATGGAGGAAAAGCGGTCGAAGAAACCGCCGGTGCGGAAAGCTGCGAGCGAGCCGACGACGATGGCGCAGACGGTGACCAACGTCATGGTGATGACGGCGAGCCAGAGTGTCCATGTGAAGGCTTCGAGCACGACGTCAAGGGCGGGGCGGGCCTTGCGCAGGCTCTCGCCGAGATCACCCGTCAAAACGTTGCCGACATACTGGCCGAACTGCACGAGCAGCGGCTGATCGAGACCGTGAAGGGCGCGGAACTCGGCCTTCATTTCGGCGGAAGCTTCTACGGGAAGGAAGAGCGATGCCGGATCGCCGGTCAAGCGCGACAGGAAGAACACCATGACCAGCAGCCCGATAAGGGAGATGAGGCTGGCGAAGGCGCGCTTGCGGATGAAACTGAGCATGGTGACCTCGATTGCTGGAATGGACGGCGACAGAGCCGCCGCCCATTTCGCTTCGATTGGGGTCGTGATTACCCCCTCATTATGGTCCGGCTACTTCTTGAAACCGATCTCCGAGAGCTGCAGCATGCCGTTGGTAGCGATGCTCGGCTTGAAGTCCAGCCGCTCCGATACACGCGAGTAACCGACCATGTGGAAGAGCAGGGCATCGGCTACGAGATCGTCGTGAACATAGGCGAAGAGCTGCGACCACAGTTTTGCACGTTCGTCACCGGTGGCGGCCGAAGCCCGGGCAATCAGATTGTCGACCTTCGGATCGGCGTAACCGGACTGGGTGCCCTTCGAGTCATACTTGAAGAACATGGTGAAGGAGGGATCGCCCTTGGAATTGTCGTGCATGGCGGCAACGATGGTCGGACCGCGGCCATCCTTGAACGGCTTGGAATAATAAACCTCGTGTTCCGCGACTTCGACGAACTTCAAATCGATCTTGAAGCCGACATCCTGCAACTGCGCCTGAACGGCTTCCATGATTTCCGTCACGTTCGGGAAGTTAGCCGTGCGGGCAACGACCGTGATCGGCGTATCGACTGGAACGCCTGCGGCCTTTGCTTCCTCAAGCAGTTTCTTGGCCTGCTCAGGATCGAAGGGAAACACCTTCACATCCGGGTTCCAGCCGAGCGTTGTCGGCGGCACCAGAGCGGTGGCGAGAACGGCATCCTGCGGCACCAGCGTGCCGATGAAAGCCTGACGGTCAATCGCGAGGTTCAGCGCCTTGCGGACGCGCACGTCGTTGAGCGGCGCGATGTTGCCATCGATACGCAGGTAAACGGTCTCGCTGTCGAGATAGGAAAAGTCGGTCTTTTCGTTGGTGGCTTCGACCTGCGAGATCGACGGCGCGAGATCCGCTTCGCCGGCCTGGACCATGGCGGCGCGAACGGCCGGGTCGGAGCGGAACAGATAGGTTGCCTTGGTAACAGCGGGCTTCTTGCCCCAATAATCGTCGCGGGCGTTAAGCACGATCTGCTGGCCCGGCGTCCAGTTGGTGAGCTTGTAAGGGCCGGTGCCGATCGGCTCGCGGACGAATTCGAGCGGCGTGCCTTCCGGCACGATCGTGACCAGCGACAGAAGCAGCGGCAGGATCGGCTGAACCGGATCGACCTTGAAATCGATTGTGTTGTCGTCAACGACCTTCACGTCGAACTTCATGCCGCCGAAATAACGGCGGGATTCGCAGATGTTTTTGTCGCTGAAAATGCGATCGAACGAGTATTTGACATCCTTGGCGCCGAACGCCTTGCCGTCGGAGAATTTCACGCCCTGACGCAGGTGGAAACGCCAGGCACCATCGCCGGTCTGTTCCCATTTTTCAGCCAGGCGGGGCATGACGCCTTCCTTGCCGCGCACGTCGAGCTCGGTCAGGGTCTCGCTGACGTTTTCCATAATGACACGGCCTATATTGGAACGGGTCGCCATGCAGGGTTCGAGCAGGTCTGCCTCTTCCGGCAGGACGATCTTGATATCGGTCGTTGCCGCCTGAACCGGTGCGATGCCGGTGCCCAATGCGAGAACGGAACCCAGCAGGGCCCCAAGCAATTGCGAAGTCTTCATGTCATTCCTCCCTGTGGATGCGGATTAGTACACCGCTTGCTGCTCATGACGCGCGGGCTGTTCCGGCCTTGCACGGTCTGAAGGCATTCCTCCTGACCCTTGACCACGATTGGGGATGCCTCCGTCCCTTGACCGGTGCCTGCTGGGCTGATTGCGACCATCTGTTTTCTTTGCAACTTTGTCAAATTAATTATTGGGAAGCGTCCGTTTGTACAAACTTTCATCTCATATTAGTGTTTAATTTCAACGTTATATTGCGGTAACAACGATGATCGACCGTAGATCTGGAGATTTTTCAAACTTGACAACTTTATCATTTGGGTGATTTTCATCGGGTAGGAGGAGACCCCGATGACGCCTGATGAGATTGCAACCGTCATGAACGGCACGGTGAAAGCCGTTGGCCCCGCGCGCCATGAGGCGATGCTCGCCTCGCCGATGATCCAAAACCATGCATCATTCCTGCATCTGGCCGATGACGGCGCGTTGATCTGCGCCTGGTTCGGCGGCACGTTGGAAGGCAAGTCGGATATCTCGATCTTCGCGTCCGTGCTGGCCGATGGCTCCGACCAGTGGGGCGAACCGCAGCGGCTGAGTTTCGATTTGCACCATTCCGAGCAGAACCCGGTGCTGTTTCAGCAGCCCGGCGGCGGGTTGTGGCTGTTTCATACGTCGCAGCCTTCCGGCAATCAGGACGAATGCCGGATCCGTGTGGCGGAAATTTCGCGCGATGCGGGCGATCCGACGAAGCTAACGGCGGGCGAGGGGCAATTTCTCGATCTGCCGCGCGGCTGTTTCGTTCGTGCGCCGCTGACCGTGCGGGAAGATGGCGCATGGCTTCTGCCGATCTTCCGCTGCATCCAGCGTCCGGGCCAGAAATGGAATGGCAGCCATGACCGCGCCGCGGTCGGTATTTCGCAGGATGGCTGCAAGACCTGGGTTCTCGAGGATCTCCACCAGTCCACCGGCTGCGTACACATGAGCCCCGTCTCGATTGGCGATGACAAGCTGGCGGCGGTGTTCCGACGTCGTCAGGCGGATTTCGTCTATCACACCGAAAGCGCCGATGGCGGCCGCACATGGTCCGCGCCGCAGGCGACGGACGTGCCCAACAACAATTCATCGATTGCCGCGATCACCCTGAAAGACGGTCGTATCGCGATGATCTGCAACCCGACCAATGCCGAAATGTCTGCAGATCGCCGCGCCTCGCTTTACGACGAACTGGGCGAGGATGACGACCGGCCGGACGCTGATCCGGATGGCGGCTGTGTGCCCATCTGGGGTGTGCCGCGGGCGCCGGTTGCCGTCTGCATTTCCGATGACGGAGCAAAGAGTTTTTCGCAGCGGATTGTCATCGAGGATGGTCCAGGCACCTGCCTGTCGAACAATTCCATCGACGGTCACAACCGGGAAATGTCCTATCCGTGGCTGCTGGAAGGCACCGACGGCAGTCTTCATATCACCTACACCTATCACAGGCGCGCCATCAAATATGTTCGTCTGGCACCCGGCTGGGCCGATACGGGTTCGGGCGCTGCAGAAGCGGGAGAGTAATCATGAGCAATATCATCGGCATCACCATGGGTGACCCGTGCGGCGTTGGACCGGAAATCACGGTCCGGGCGCTGGCCGAAATGGGCGATGCGGACCGTGCCGATACGCGCATCTACGGCAACCTGCCGACGCTGGAAGCGGCGCGGATGGCATTGAACGTCGATATCGATCTTGTGCCTTACGTGGTCGATCTGCCGATCGAGGGGGCGCCGCTGCCCTGGGGCACGCTGTCGCCGGTTGCCGGCGATGCGGCTTTTCGCTTTATCGAAAAGGCGGTACGCGACGCCGAGGCCGACTTGATCGGCTGTGTGGTGACCGCGCCGATCAACAAGGAAGCGCTGAACCTTGCCGGCCATCATTACGACGGCCATACCGGCATGCTGCGCAGCCTGACGCAATCCGCGGCCGCCTATATGCTGCTGGCCTCTGAAAGGCTGAAGGTCATCCACGTCTCCACTCACGTTTCACTGCAGGAAGCCATTGGCCGCGCTACGACCGAACGGGTGCTTGCAACAATCAAGGCCGGCAACGACCATTTGAAACGCACCGGTTATGCAGCACCACGCATCGCGGTGGCCGGCATCAACCCGCATTGCGGCGAGAATGGTCTTTTCGGCACCGAGGATGACGAGCAGATCGCCCCGGCAGTGGCTGCCGCGCGTGCCGAAGGCATCGATGCCTATGGTCCGATCTCGGCCGACACCGTGTTCCACCGCGCCTATTCCGGTGCCTTTGATCTCGTTGTGGCGCAATATCACGATCAGGGCCATATCCCGATCAAGCTCGTCGCCTTCGATACGGCGGTGAACGTTTCCGTCGACCTGCCGATCGACCGCACCTCGGTCGACCACGGTACCGCCTTCGACATTGCCGGCAAGGGCATTGCCAACCATGGCAACATGCTGGAGGCAATCGCCTATGCCCGCAAGCTGGTGAGCGGTGGCAGAGCCGGAGCGTTGCAAGGAGCGCAGGCATGAGCAGCGCTCCCGTCATCGTCCTGCACCAGCCGAGGCGGCTGATCGTCGGCGTCGGTACGATCGGCGAGGTCGGCCCTTGGGCCGGTGAGATTGCCTCGACGCTCGTGATCGCAACGCCGATCACCAGCGGTTTCGTCGACCGCCTGCAACTGCCGGGCAAGGTTTCCCTGTTCGACTCTATTCCCGGCGAGCCGGACATCGCCACGCTCGATGCGGCGCTGGCGGCGGCGCGCGACGCTCGGCCGGATCTGGTCGTCGGTCTCGGCGGCGGTTCCGTCATGGATGTCGCAAAACTGGTGGCCGCTCTTTGGGATGGGGAACAGGTGTTGGCCGATGTTGCCGGACCGAACAAGGTGGCCGGCCGGAAGACCCGCCTGGTGCAGGTGGCCACCACAGCCGGTACCGGCTCGGAAGCGGGCATCCGCTCGCTGATCACCGATCCGGTCAAGGGTAGCAAGATCGCGGTGGAAAGCCCGCACCTGATCGCCGATCTCGCCGTGCTCGACCCGGAACTGACCTATTCAGTGCCGCCGGAGGTGACGGCCGCTACCGGCGTCGATGCCATGGCCCATTGCGTCGAGGCGTTTACCAGCAAACGCGCGCATTCGATGATTGACGGTTTTGCCCGCATGGGTTTTTCGCTCGTTGGCAGGTATCTTGCCCGCGCCGTCAAGGACGGATCGGACCGGGAAGCCCGCGAGGGCATGATGCTCGCTTCCTATTACGGCGGCATCTGCCTTGGGCCCGTCAACACGGCGGCGGGCCATGCCATCGCTTACCCGCTCGGGACGCTTCTGCACCTGCCGCACGGGCTCGCCAATGCCATCGTGTTTCCGCATGTTCTGGCCTTCAACCAGCCGCTCGTCGCCGACAAGACGGCGGAAGTGGCTCAGGCGCTGGGGCTCGGAAAGGGTCTGTCACAAGCAGATCTGCGGGAAGAGGCACATGGTTTCTGCGCCGGTCTAGGCATTGAAATGTCACTTGCCAAGCATGGCGCCACCGAAGCCGATCTTTCGCGGTTCGCTGCCGACGCGCATGCCATCCGCAGGCTGATGGACAATAATCCGGCCGACATGAGCGTCGATGATGTGCTGGGGATTTACCGCTCCGCTTTTTGAGGAGCTGGTTTGGAGGAGGGAGGCGGTGCGAGCAATCGTGCCGCCTTTTTATGTTTTTGAAGAGAAGAAAAGAGGCGCACTTTTCCTACAATCGTCATGCTCGGGCATGTCCCGAGCATCTGCTGTGCTGAACTTTGCGCGGTGCTTAGGTTCTCGGATCGAGCACGAGGATGACGAAGGAGGGGGCTACTGATGCGACGACTGAAACAGCCGCTCGCGCGACCCATTCAAATGCTCCAGCATCAGCTTTCGTGCCTCGTCCTCATTGCGACTGGCGATGGCTGAGGCAATCGCTTCATGCTCGCCGAAAACCCGCGTAAGGCCGGAGACTTCCCGCTTGATTGACGCGCCGTGGAACTTCATGCCGACGGCGATGTGCTCCTTCAGCGCTTCCATGGCGGTGGAGAAATAATTGTTCTGGGCAGCCCGGGCGATTGCCAGATGAAATTGGAAATCGGCGTCTTCGCGGTGCGACTGCCGGTTGGTGGCGTCGCGCAGCAGTTCCAGCGCCTGCCGGATCGCCATCAGGCGGTCGGCGTCGTGGCGAGCGGCAGCAGCAGCGGCGGCTGCTGGTTCCAGCGTCAGGCGGAATTCATAGCAGTTGAGCAGGTCAGCGACGTTCTCCAGCTGGCCAAAACCGAGCGGATTGCGCAGGCCGACCGAGCGCACGAAACTGCCCGCGCCGCGGCGCGAATAGATCAAGCTCTGGTCGCGCAGGCGTTTCAGCGCTTCGCGGATGACCGGGCGCGATACCTCAAATTCTGCGGCGAGATCATGTTCGGTCGGCAAGCGTTCGTCGGGCTTGTAGGCGCCCGACTTGATGGCGCGCAGCATGCGCTCGAAGACGATGTCGGCGAGACCCCTGCGGGCGGTTCCGGTTTCCAGCCCCATTTCAGGTCGTCCTTCCCAAAACCATGTCGGCAATGCGCGTCAACGTGTCGGGAGGGCCGAAGCCGCCCGATTTGGCGATGACGCAACGTCCGCCAGCCGAAGCAAGGCCGAGACCCGGCAGGCATTCACCATGCAGCAGCATACTCGAAAGTCCGAGCTTTCGCAGCACCGCTTCCGCCGTCGCTCCGCCGGACAGGAGAAGCGTCGTGCCGGGGCCTGCGAGCATGTCTACACGATCGCCCGCGCATTCGCCGGCCAAGGCCTCGGCCAACAGTTCGGAAACCTGATGTGGATCGACTGCTTCCGTCCCCGGCGTTGCCTGAACCAGCGTCAGCGCCGCCCGCTCCCCATCGTCGGGCGCGGTGTCCAGCCGGCCGTTGGGGGCGGCGAAATACGCAACGTCGTGGCTGGCGCGCAGCGCATCGATCTGCGCGAGCGTGATCGGGTCGCGCGAGCCGATGACGAAGGTGATACGGCCAACGGGCACGGCGGCCGGCTGTGCCTCTATCCGTGCCGTCATGCGCCGCGCGAGCGCCTCCGCTAGGCCGCGTGCGCCGATCATGAGATCGGTGCCCTCGGTCTGCGCGGTATCGAGCACGGCATCCATGTCGGCGCTCGATCGGGTGTCGGGCATCTTGGCACGCCCGGCATGCGGCCCGAGCTTGTCGGCTATGACGATCGGCGTGTCGATGCCAAAGCCGGTCACGCAACCCGCGTCGACGATGCGGCCGAATTCCGGAATGGCGGGTGCGACAAGAGCACTTGCGTAAGGAATGGCGTCGAGTTCGGCCGCAATATTGCCTTTGAGACGGGAATCGACCTTCTTGAATAGGCGGACACCGGCCGGCAGCATCGCGATCACTGCCGCTGTGGCTTGACGGGCGTCATCTGCTCCAATTTCGCGGGTATTGAGATTGATTGAAAGCACGTCGGGACGTTTCTCGGCGATAACATGGACGGCAAAACGGTGAAGCGCAATCTCAGTGCGAAAGCCGCGTCCCGCAAACGGGGCAGCCGAGTCAAGCGCACCTGTAAGATCGTCAGCGAGAATGACCAGCATCAGCGGCTACCAAATCTTGTTGTAAGCTTTTTAAGCCTTCAAACGCCCGCGCTGTCAATAAGAAGCGGCAATCTCATTACAATGTTTCCTGTTACTCTCTTTGCAATAACTTTTACAAAACCACCATGCTGCAGTCCCTAAGTCATGCGTCAAAGGACGGCTTTTGGGCATACAGCCAGTGACATCGGCGACCTCCCTGACCCGTACTATTGGAATCAACAAGCGGCTTAGCGCCCTTCTTCGAGCTCGAAATCGGTGCTGCATTGGCATCCGAAGTCGCTGGCTGCCTGAGACGAAGGTCATTTAGATCGTGATCGAACATCGTCTTCTTTAGGCAATCTAGGAAGCCTAAATCAATCAGAGCTGAGGAGCCGCTTTGTTGAAAGCTCCCGCATCGCGCCTTGACGAACTAGGATACGCCTGCAACTACTGGTCTTAGGATTAGGGCTCTTAAGGCGAGCTTCACTTGCTGCCGCGTTGCGTTGAGTACGATCGTTGTCCGGATGCAGACATTTTACGGAACTCGGCCAGTGGCCTTATCGAGCGCGGGAAGAGGACTGAATGTCGCGACCTCCTCGAACAGATTGGGCAGAAGCTCGCGTAGCGCAGAAACCACGATCCTTTCTTTTCTTCCAAAATCAATGCCTGCCGGCCAGATGAAGTACAATGTCCGCGTAAGCGGCGGATCGATGATGCGCCTTGTCCGCAAATGATCTGCCGAGACCTCACCGACGACATTGCCGTAAGGTAGAATCCCGCAGGCTCTGCCGCGCAGGATCAGGTCCTTCATCGCACGCATGGATTCTACCTGGTAGAGGATGTTGAGAGACAGGTCTTCGCGGCGTAGCGCTTCGTTGATAAGCTGCCTCAAAAAATCCCTTTCGCTCGGCATGACGACAGGGATATCGACGAGATCACGGAAAGCGATGGGTTTGGCGACGTCGAATTCGGTGCCGGGCGCCATGATCAGCGTTAGTTCCTCTTGCAGCAGCGGCTCACACGAGAGTCTTGTGCCTTCGGGGACGCTGAAAGCAAGTGCGATATCTAATTCGCCCCGCTCGACCCGCGACATCAGGATATGACTGAATTCCTCGAAAATCTGGACGTTGATGGGAACTGCACCAGCACCGATCGTCTCCAGGAGGCGGCCGGTCATCAGCGTTGCCATACTGGGCGTCAGGCCGAGCCTCACCGTGCTCGTCTCGGCGGCTTCCATCTCCTTCAGCCGCTGCTTGAGCAACCGGACGCGATTGAGAATAATCCTTGCCTCTTCAAGGCAGACCTGGCCCGCCGCAGTGGCAACCGTACCCCGTGCCGTACGCTTCAGCAGCTTGGTACCTAGCTCCTGCTCAAGACTTCGCAGCTGCATGCCTAGAGCCGGCTGTGCGACGTTCAACTTTGCCGAAGCTTGGGTGATGCTGCCACAGGCGCAGACTTCCAGAAAGTATTCCAATTGCCGGATGCGCACGCTGTCCTCCCAGTAGCAAGCCGGCGCAGTCAAACATTTTTAATCTGACTACGCAAGTTTTCGGTATTGGACAACGGCATCGCTTTTCGGTTTGCTGATAGCCGACCAAGGGATGAGGAGACAGCCTGCGGTCAAGGGAGGTATTCCATGACGAGGTTCGATCTGCCGGCATGCGCAGCGCGTCCGGCTGAAGATTGCGCGATTTTGAAATCGCTCCTTGGCGCCCGGTCGGCGAGGACGGTGCGATGAACACTCGCGTCACTGCGCAGGATAGCACGGCGCTTGCTAACAAAGAGCTGCCGGTCGCATCCAATGGCACCGCGCTGTTCGGCAGCGACCTCATTGCCCATACGCTCAGAAGCCTCGACATCCCGTTCATTGCGCTGGTGCCTGGTGCAAGCTTTCGCGGCCTGCACGACAGCCTGGTGAACTACCTGGGCAACACGTCGCCGCAGATGCTCGTGTGTCTGCATGAGGAACATTCCGTCGCTATCGCCCATGGTTATGCCAAGGTCACCGGCAAGCCGATCGCTGCCGCAGTGCATTCCAATGTCGGGCTCATGCATGCGACGATGGCGATCTTCAACGCCTGGTGCGACCGCATGCCGGTTCTGGTAATCGGCGCCACGGGTCCCGTCGATGCCGCCAAGCGCCGCCCCTGGATCGACTGGATCCATACCGCGGCCGATCAGGGGGCGATCGTCCGCCCCTATGTCAAATGGGACAACCAGCCGGCATCGCCGCTTGCCGCCCGCGAGGCCATCGTCCGGGCGAAATGGATTTCCGAAACGCTTCCGGCCGGTCCGGTCTATGTCAATCTCGATGCCGGCCTGCAGGAAGATCGGCTGGAGGCCATGCCGGCTCCGCTCGATATCTCCCGCATGGCGGCGCATATCAGTCACGCACCCGGCGAAGTCGATGTCGAAAGGGTCGCGGCTCTTTTAAAAGACGCAAAACGACCCATCATTCTAGCGGGCCGGGTGTCGCGCGACCGAAAGGCCTGGGATGAGCGTGTCGCGCTGGCCGAAAAGCTTGGCGCCCGTGTCCTGACAGACCTGAAAATCGGCGCCTCATTCCCGACCGACCATCCGCTGATGCTGTCGCCGCCGGCAATCTTCCCGTCGTCGTCAGCGCTGGAAGCCATCCGTGATGCGGACGTAGTGCTCGATCTCGACTGGGTCGCGCCGGCCGGTGTGCTGCCGCCGGAAGCCGGCTTTAGCGGCAAGCTGATCCGCGTTTCGCTGGACCACCATATCCACAACGGCTGGAGCATGGACCACCAGGCCATGCCGCTCGCTGATCTTTTGATTGCGGCCGATCCCGACCAGATGGTGTTCGCCCTCAACCGGAGGCTTGATGTGAATGTCGAGTCTGGGGCGTCGCAGGGACTCGACGCGCCGGCCGAACAGGCCGCCTCGGACGGCGCACCGCTCAGCGTGCCGGACCTGGCTTATGAACTACGTCGGGCATTGATCGGCAAGCACGTTTCCCTAACCCATCTGCCACTCTCCTGGGATGGCGGCTGCTGGCCATTCCGTGATCCGTTGGACTTTCTCGGGTCCGACGGCGGCGGCGGCATCGGCGGTGGACCCGGCATTGCCGTCGGCGCGGCTCTTGCCCTGCGTGGCACCGGTCGCATGCCGGTTGCGATCTGCGGCGACGGTGATTTCCTGATGGGCGCGACGGCAGTGTGGACCGCGGTTCACTATCGCATCCCGATGCTGATGGTGATTGCCAACAACCGGTCCTTCTACAACGACGAAGTGCATCAGGAGCGGATGGCGCGCATGCGCGGCCGGCCGGTGGAGAACAAGTGGATCGGCCAGCGGATGGACGATCCGGAAGTCGACATTGCCGCCGTCGCCCGCGCCCAGGGTGCCACCGCCTTCGGACCGGTCAAAGACCGCGAGGCGCTGACCAAGGCTTATCAGGAGGCTATCGCAATCGTCGACGCGGGAGGTGTCGCGGTGGTCGAGGTGCATGTGGAGCCGGGCTACACGCCAGCCATGGCAAGCGGACTGACACGCGAACATGCTGGCCACGGTGGAGGACGTTCGTGAACGACATGATCAGACCAGAACAGATTGCGCAGCCTCCGGTCACGGCACCCGAACCGATGCTGGTGATAGACCATGTCACCAAGCGCTTCGAGACGCCGGACGGACCTGTGGTCGCGGTCGACAATATATCGCTAACCGTCGGACGCGGCGAGTTCGTGTCGATCATCGGCCCATCCGGATGCGGGAAGTCGACGCTCTTCAACCTCGTCGGCGGCCTGCTTTCGATCAGCGACGGCACTATCCGTATCGACGGCGAAGCCATCAACGGCCCGCACAAGTCGATCGGCATGGTTTTCCAGGAGGATGCGACCTTCCCTTGGCGGACGGTGATCGACAACGTGGCCTTCCCGCTGGAGCTGCAGGGCATGGCGAAGGGCGAACGGCTGGAGAGGGCGCGTCATTTCGTGTCGCTCGTCGGCCTCCATGGATTCGAGAAACGATATCCGGCGGAGCTTTCCGGCGGCATGCGCCAGCGGGTGTCCATCGCCCGGACACTCGCGGCAGAGCCGAAGCTGCTTTTGATGGACGAACCCTTTGCAGCGCTCGACGAACAGACCCGCCTTCTGCTGGGCGACAAGGTGCTGCAGATCCAGCAGGAACTCAACCAGACGGTACTCCTGATCACCCACAACATCACCGAGGCGGTCCAACTTTCGGATCGGGTCCTGATCATGACCTATCGCCCCGGGCGCACGAAGCGCATCGCGCTGATCGAGTTGCCGCGTCCGCGCACTTCGGAAATGCTGTCGAGCGATACCTTCGGCCGCTACGTCGCCGAGGTCTGGGCGGATCTGCGCGAAGAGGCGAGCCGCGGCATGCAGGATGCAGAGCGGGGGTCGCGGTGAGCACGGTGGCGCGCGATCCCTTTCTCCGTCGCTGGGCGCCCGAATTGACGGGTGCGGCGGTCATCATATGCGGCTTCTTGCTGATCGAGCTTCTCGTCCGCACCGCCATCCTCAATCCTTATGTCGTTCCGCGGCCGTCGGATGTGTTATTGGCATTCGAGCGCATCGTCGTCGAGGAGCAAATCCTGAGCCGGTTCCTTGTCACGGCCGCGGAGGCCGGAACGGCGGCGGTGCTGGTCGCCCTGATAGGCATCCCGCTCGGCACCCTCCTGCAGGGCGTGCCTCTCCTGCGCAAGGCAACGGAGACGTGGATCGCCGGGATGGCCGCGGCGCCGATCGTGCTCATCTACCCGCTGTTCCTGGTGATCTTCGGCCGCAGCCCGTGGACGATCATCGCCATTGCCGTGCTTGCAGGGCTTCCGCCAGTTGCCATGCTGACGCTGGAGGGCCTGAGCGCCGTTCGCCCGGCGCTCGTCGATACCGGGCGCAGTTTTCGGCTGAGCCGCTGGCAGATGTTCTGGAAGATCATGTTTCCGGCGGCGCTGCCAAGCATCTTCTCGGGCCTGAGGATCGGCCTGATCTTTGCGCTGATCAATGTGGTGGGCGTCGAGTTCCTTATCAATTTCGGCGGCCTCGGGCCGCTCATCAACGAGCTTGCAGAACGCTACGACATGCCCGGCACCTATGCTGCCATCTGCTTCGTGGTGTTCGTCAGCATCATCGTCTTCGTTGTCATGGAAAGGCTGGAAAAATGGCTGCGACCGGTACGCTGACGATCCCGCAGAAATCGAAGATGGATGCCGTGCTGGTGCTGCGGATCGCTATCATCGCGTCGTTGCTCGTCTTCTGGCAGCTGCTGTCGATGTCCGGCCTGCTCTACGAGGACGTGGTGCCGGGCCTGCCGCAAATCACAGCCGGTCTTTACCGTCTGCTGACCACAACCGAATTCTACGTCAATTTGAAGGTGACCGCTGGGGAAATCCTGGCGGCAAGCCTGATCGGGGGATTGACCGGCATGATCGCCGGATTGTCGCTCGGCGGCTCATATTTCATGGAGCGCGCCTTCGAGCGATACTTCTACTATCTCGGTCCGACACCGAAGATCATCTTCTTTCCGCTGATGATCATGTGGTTCGGCGTTGGATCCGGATCGAAGGTCGCGATGGGGGCAGTGTCCTGCTTCTTTCCCGTCGCGCTCGCGGTTGCAGCCGGCATGCGCCGGATCCCACCGATCCTGATACGCGTTGGTGAAAGCTTCAGGGCGAACCGTTGGCAGATGCTGACCAAGGTTCACCTCCCCGCGATGCGCGAACCGGTGGTCAACGGCTTCCGGCTCGGCTTCGGCGTCGCCCTGATCGGCGTCCTGCTGGCCGAAACCAAACTTTCGAACCAGGGCCTCGGCTTTCTGGTGATCCAGAACTACCAACGCTTCGACATGCCGGGAATGTACGCCCTGCTGATCGCGATCTTCGTCATTGCGGTTGCCGTCAATGCGGCGCTCGGCCGCCTGTCTCGCGGCGGTCGGCGCCGTTGAACGGCATACGAGGACCAGTGCCTCAAGGCCTTCGGGGTGGAGGAACACCCGATGGTCTGGATCGACATCCTGGCGACAATTAAGCCGCCGGAGTTCAATACGGGAGGAAAGAGATGAAAAAGATCAATCCATGGATTGCCAGCGTGCTGATGGCGGCAGGTCTGGCAGCGGCGGCCATGCCGGCACAGGCAGCGGACCTTTTGAAGGTGGCGATCGGCCAGCGGGGTAATTGGGATACGGTGGTCGCCCAGCTTGGCAGTGATGCGGGAATCTTCAAGAAGCACGATCTCGACCTCGAGCTGCTCTACACCCAGGGCGGTGGGGAGACGATGCAGGCAGTGATTTCCAATAGCGTCGACATCGGCGTGGCCGCCGGCACGATCGGCGTGCTGGGAGCATTTCAAAAGGGTGCTCCAGTGCGCATCGTCGGAGCCCAGGCAACCGGTGCGGCAGACTTCTGGTACGTGAAGGCCGACTCGCCCCTGAAGACGATCCAGGATGCCACCGACGGCACAACCATTGCATACTCCACTAACGGTTCATCGACGCATAGTATCGTGCTCGGTTATCTCAACGCCTACAAGCTGAAGGCGAAGGCTGTAGCGACCGGCAATCCCTCCGCCACGTTTACGCAGGTGATGAGCGGCCAGATCGACGTGGGCTGGTCCTCGCCGCCGTTCGGGTTCGATGCGCTTGCTGCCAACAAGATCCGTATCCTGGCTCATGCAAACGATGTCGAAACGGTCAAGGGACAGTCGATCCGCACCCTGATCGCCCATGCCTCGGTCGTCGACGCCAAAGCTTCCCAGTTGCAGCGGTTCATGGATGCCTACCGCGAGACGATCGAGTGGATGTACAAGGGCGACGACGCACTGAAGGCCTATGCGGCATTCGCCAAGACCGATCTAGAAACGGCCCGCAAGATCCGCGACGAGTTCTTCCCGAAGAGCCTGATCGACCCCGACAAGATGTCCGGGCTCGACTCACTGATAGCCGACGGCATTCAGTTCAAGGCGATGTCGCAGCCGCTGACCGCAGACCAGCTGAAGACGCTGATCCGCATTCCTGCGCGCAACTGACCCGAAACCGCTTCGCATGCCGGCCCTAGGCAGGCCGGCATCATCCCCAAGCCTGCAATGACGCTGTGAGGACGACAATGGACATAGCGAAATCCGAACCGACGCCCGGGATCATCCAGCCGAACCTGCCGCAGCATCGCGATCTTTATTACGGCGGCGCTTGGCACCCGGCATCCGGCGATCGCCGATCGGAGGTGACGAGCCCATCAACCGGCCTGTCGCTCGGGCAGGTCGCCCATGCCGACGCAGCCGATGTGAATGCCGCCGTCGCCGCCGCGCGGGCCGGTTTCAAGGTCTGGAGGGATGTACATCCGAACGAGCGCGCCAAGATCTTGAGACAGATTGCCCAGATCGTTCGTGACAATGCGTTGGAACTTGCTGCGATAGATGCGGTGGACTGCGGTAATCCAGTCAAGGTTATGCTCGGTGATGCCGACACAGCCGCAGCGCAGCTCGATTTCTTTGCTGGCCTGGTCACCGAGATGAAGGGCGCCTCGATCCCGATGGGGAGAGGGGCGATCAACTTCTCGATCCGCGAACCGATCGGCGTCGTCGCAAAGATACTGCCCTTCAATCACCCGTTCATGTTCGTCGCAGGGAAGTCCGCCGCAGCGCTCGCGGCCGGCAATGCCGTGATCGTCAAGCCGCCGGAACAGGCGCCGCTTTCGGCGCTGCGGCTGGCGGAACTCGTGGAGGGTCTGCTGCCGGCCGGCGTCTTCAACGTGCTTCCAGGCGGTCGCGAAGCCGGTGCGGCTATTGCCTCGCACCCGCAGATCGCCATGGTGTCGCTGATCGGCAGCGTGCCGACGGGCCGGGCCGTCATGCAGGCGGCATCGGCAACCGTGAAGCCGCTTCTGCTGGAGCTGGGCGGCAAGAATGCACTAATCGCCTTTGCCGACGCGGATCCGATGGAGGTCGCCAGAGCCATGGCGGCAGGCATGAATTTTACCTGGTGCGGCCAGTCCTGCGGGTCGACCAGCCGGGCCTTTGTGCACAGCTCGATCTACGAGCAGGTCCTGGCACTGATACCGGACGTCTGCGGCAATTTTCGGCCGGGCAATCCTCTCGACATGGCGACCACAATGGGTGCGCTTGCCAGCCGCCAGCAATATGAGCGGGTGCTCGATTTCATCGCTTCGGCAAAGTCGGAAGGCGCCCGGCTGATCTGCGGCGGCGAAGTACCGGCCGACGCCCAGCTGGCAGACGGCTGCTTTGTGCCACCGACGGTGTTTGCAGACGTCGACCCGCAGATGCGCATCGCCCGCGAGGAAATCTTCGGCCCGGTACTCTCTGTCATGCCCTGGTCGGAGGAGGCGGCGATGATCGAGACCGTCAACGCCGTCGACTACGGCCTGACCTGCTCGATCTGGACCAACGACCTCGATGCCGCCCACCGCACGGCGGTGGCGGTGGAAGCGGGCTATGTCTGGGTCAACGAGGTATCGAAGCATTTCCTCGGCGCGCCTTTCGGCGGCGTCAAGCAATCCGGTCTCGGGCGCGAGGAATGCCTAGGCGAACTGCTGGCCTATACCCAGGAAAAGAACATTCACATCCGCATTCGCCCGCAAGCCAGCACCGCCAAGACACCGGAGCGCCATCAGTCATGAACATGCACTCTTTCGGCAAGCTCAGCCTTTCCTTTGCGATCGGCGACTACGACCGCAACCGGGCGCTGTTCGACGGCAGCGTTCTGGTGGACGGCGTTGCTCCGGTATTCATGACGCTCGACCCGGAGGAGATCTTCTTCCGGGCCTTCAAGAATGCCGAGTTTGACGTCTGCGAGCTGTCGCTGTCGAGCTTCACGCTCAAGGTGGCGCAGGGGACGAGCGACTATGTCGGCATCCCAGCGTTTCTGTCGCGCGCCTTCCGGCACACGTCGATCTATGTCCGCACCGACCGGATCAAACGCCCGGAAGACCTCAAGGGCAAGCGCATCGGCCTGCCGGAATATCAGCTGACCGCCTGCGTCTGGGCAAGGGCGATCCTCGCCGACGACTACGGTGTCAATGCCGACGACGTGACCTGGGTCCGAGGTGGCATCGAGCAGCCCGGCCGGGTGGAAAAGCTGGCCGTGACGCTGCCGGAAAAAATCCGTCTGGAGGCCGCGCCTGCGGACCGGTCGCTGTCTCAGATGCTGGAGGACGGCGAGATCGACGCGATGATCACGCCGCGCGCACCCTCGTGCTTCGCACGCCGGGCGCCCAATGTCGGCTGGCTGTTTGCCGATCCGGTGGCTGCCGCCCAAGACTACTACCGGCGCACCTCGATCTTCCCGATCATGCATGTGCTGGGTCTGCGTCGCACCATCGCCGAGCAGCATCCCTGGCTGCCGGCGGCGTTGCTCAAAGCGTTTTCGGCCTCGAAGGCGGTTGCAGAGCGGAAGCTGGCGGACACGTCGGCAACAAAGGTGACCATGCCCTTCGTCGAGGAGCAGCTGGCGACGGCGAAGGCCTTGATGGGCGAGGACTTCTGGACTTATGGGGTCAAGAACAACCTCCCGACCCTCGAGACATTCCTGAAGCACCATCATGAGCAAGGGTTGTCGTCGCGCAGGCTGACCGTCGGCGACCTGTTCCACCCCGGCACGCAAGAGACGCATCGCCTATAGCGCCGCCAGTTCCCGCCTGGTTCGGCGATTGATCATTTTCTCTGGGAGGAGACCACCATCATGTGCAGTTCCAGCACGCATCATCGTTCCGAGCCGGTCGCCGTCGATATCGACGATGCGGCCGAGGCTTCCGCCGCGCCATCGACGGAGCTGATCGAGGAACTGGTCGCCGCCAACCAGATCCTGTTCGATCAAGGCGTTGTTGATGCCTTCGGGCATATCAGTGTGCGGCACGACAAGCGGCCGGACCGATTTCTGCTGGCCCGCAACATGGCGCCAAGCCGGGTGACGGCGCAAGACATTGTCGAATTCACGCTGGACGGCGAGGCGGTAAACGCTAACGGCCGCAAGGTTTATCTGGAGCGGTTCATCCACAGCGAGATCTACCGGGCGCGGCCGGACGTGGTTTCGGTCGTCCACAGCCACTCGCATTCGATCGTGCCCTTGAGCGTGGTCAAGGGAATGCGGCTGAAGGCGATCTTCCACATGGCTGGCTTTGTGGGCCAAGGGGCTCCAGTCTTCGAAATCCGCGAGGCCGGCGGCGATGCGACCGACCTGCTGATCAGCAACAACATGCTCGGCGAGGCGCTCGCCAGGCATTTCGACGGGCACGACATCGTGCTGATGCGCGGCCATGGCTCGACTGTGGTTGGCGGCTCGATCAAGCAGGCTGTCTACCGTGCGGTTTATGCAGAACTCAACGCCCGCTACCAGCTGCAGGCGATGCAGCTCGGCGAAGTGACCTTCCTGACCGAGGAAGAAAGCCGGACCTGCGTGCAGAATGTTGAAGGGCAGATCCAGCGCCCCTGGGACATGTGGCTCGAGCAGGCCCGCGTCCGACGCGGTTGACAATCATCGAAGCGGCGACGCGACCTTGTCAGTCGCCGGCGCAGGAGCAGTGCAGATCCATAAAACCGGGAGGAAGCCAAAATGAAACGTCGTGATGCCCTGCGCCTGATCGGCGCCACCATACCCGCCATAGCCCTGTCTTCCAGCCGCGTCTGGGCCGCCGAGGACAAGTTCAAGCTCGCCATCGGCCAGCGCGGTAACTGGGAGAATTCCGTTTGCGAACTCGGCCAGAACGCCGGCTTCTTCAAGAAGCAGGGCATCACGCTCGAGCTGCTCTATACCGAGGGCGGCGGGCAGACACAGCAGGCGGTGATCGCCGGCAGTGCCGATATCGGCATCGGCGTCGGTACCTATGGTGTCATGGGCGCTTCGGCCAAGGGCGCGCCGCTGAAGATCATCGGCTCGTCGATGACTGGGGCCAACGACCTTTACTGGTACGCGAAGACCGAGAGCGGTATCAAGACGATCAAGGACGCTGCCGGCAAGACCGTCGCCTATTCCACCAACGGCTCCTCGACCAACCTCGTCGTGCTGGGGCTGCAGAAGACCTTGGGCGTCAAATTCACCCCGACGGCGACCGGCAGCCCTGCTTCCACCCTGACGCAGGTGATGTCCGGCCAGATCGACGTCGGATGGGCCTCGCCGCCTTTCGGTGTCAAGGACATTGATGCGGGTCGCATCCGGATCGTCGCGCGGGGAGGCGAAGTGCCGGAATTCGCTAACCAGTCGGTGCGGGTGATGATTGCCAATGCCGGAGCGTTCGAGCAGCGGGCAGAGGCTTACGGCCGCGTCATGAAGGCCTACCGCGAAGCCTTAGACTGGCTTTACTCAGATCCGGCGGCACTTGACGCCTATGCCGCCTGGGCCGGCACCGATGCGGCGCTTGCCAAGCGGGTACGAGACGAGTTCTACCCGAAGAAGAATCTCGCTCCCGATACGGTGAACGGCCTCGACAAGCTGATGGTCGATGCGGTGACCTACAAATACCTTCCTGCTCCGCTGCAGGCAGATCAGGTCAAGAAACTGGTCGTCGCCGGCACGGGCCCGCTTGCGCCTTAGGCGGCAGCCTGCTGACAGGAGGTCCGCGGCCCGTTGCGTGGGACGTGGCTCGACGGTCTGAGGAACTGAAGAAGTTTGGAGGCACTAAAGCTCACGGTAGTGAAGATGCTCAATTAATCCTGAAATAGGCAGTATGATGCAGTTTCATATGAATGGCTTTCGTCCCGGTGATCCGACCGTTGCAGAAGCGTCTGACGACCATGTTGGGTCAGATACTTCTTCGATGCCCGAGGAAGCCGATGTCTTGATTGTCGGGTGCGGACCCGCAGGCCTCACGCTTGCATCGCAGCTTGCGGCCTTCCCAAAGATCAAAACTCTGATCGTCGATCAGAAGCCAGGTCCTCTTCAGCTTGGGCAGGCAGATGGTATCGCCTGCCGTACGATGGAGATGTTCGAGGCCTTCGGCTTCGCCGAACGTGTCCTCAAGGAAGCCTATTGGGTCAACGAGACTGCGTTCTGGAAACCAGATGAACGGATGCGCGAAAACATTGATCGTCAGGGCCGAATTCAGGATGTTGAAGAAGGCTTGTCGGAGATGCCGCATGTCATTCTGAATCAGGCTCGCATTCACGATTTCTATCTCGACATCATGCGCCGTTCGCCGACACGGCTTGAGCCTTTTTATCAGAGGCGACTTGTCGATTTGACAATCGAGCCTGCGGCCTCCAGCACCCATCCAGTAATCGCTCGCTTTGACCGGGTTGAGGCGGATGACGACCATAAAATCGAGACGGTGCGCGCACGCTACGCCGTTGGTTGTGACGGCGCCAGGAGCACGGTACGCCGCTCACTTGGGCTCGAACTCAAGGGCGATTCCGCCAATCAGGCCTGGGGCGTCATGGACGTACTCGCTGTGACCGATTTCCCTGACATCCGCCTGAAATGCGTCATACAATCCGCGGGGGAGGGCAGTATCGTGCTCATACCGCGGGAAGGTGGGTATCTGGTCCGCATCTATGTCGAACTTGACAAGCTTGCCGAGCAGGAGCGCGTTGCAAGCAGGAATATCACGGTGGATCATCTGATCGCGGCTGCACAGCGTGTTCTGCGCCCCTATACTTTCGAGGTGAAGGAGGTGGCCTGGTGGTCGGTTTACGAGATCGGCCAGCGCCTTTGCGACAAGTTCGACGATGTTCCGGATGGAGAGATGGCGACCCTTCTGCCGCGAGTGTTCATTGCAGGCGATGCCTGCCATACCCATAGCCCAAAAGCCGGGCAGGGAATGAACGTGTCGATGCAGGATGCTTTCAACTTAGGCTGGAAGCTTGCCGCCGTGCTTGAGGGGCGGTCTTCACCGGATTTGCTTCACACCTACTCCGCAGAACGTCAGGCAATTGCCCGCGAACTTATCGAGTTCGACCGCGGATGGGCCAGGATGCTTAGCGCGCCGCTGAAGTCGGCCACCAACCCGAATGGGATAGAGCCGCGTGAGGTGCAGGAATATTTCATCAGGTCGGGTCGCTACACGGCGGGAACGGCAACCCTCTATGGGCCTTCGGTCTTAACCGGAAATGCATCATGCCAAAATCTTGCGCCTGGTTTCCCCATCGGCATGCGCTTTCATTCGGCACCTGTTATTCGCCTCGCCGACGCTAAGCCCATGCAACTCGGCCATGTGGCTAGAGCCGATGGCCGTTGGCGCTTCTATGTATTCGCCGGAGTCGGCGACAACGGGCAGCCGGGTCACCCAATTGCGGAACTGTGCGAATTTCTGGTTGGTTCGGCGACTTCCCCATTAGAAGTTTATACGCCATCAGGCGAGGACGTGGACTCAGTGATTGACCTGCGCGTCACTTTTCAGCAGCCTCATCGCGAGCTTAAGGTCGAGAAAATGCCAACTTTGCTTGTACCTGCCAAAGGACGTCTTGATCTGCGGGATTATGAAAAGATATTTTGTGCTGATCTCAGTGTTGGCAAAGACATTTTCGAACTCCGAAGCGTGAGCCGGGAAATGGGGTGCATGATCGTGGTCCGCCCTGATCAATATGTGTCTCAAATTTTCAAGCTTGACGCTTACGAAGAACTTATCGCGTTCTTTATGAGCGTTTTTCTTCCGGTCCACAGAGGCGAGACTATAATGCGAGGGAACGGTGAATAATGACCGTTGATGGCCTGCTTGCTCTTCATCCCGGCTGCCGTTCCAGTCCTTTCAAGTACTGTCTTTCAACAATCGGTTACAAGATGAGGTTTTCGGGTTCGATGTCTGAAAGCGGATAAACTCCCGATCCGTTGTATTAATCCTAAAAGATGCGGGTTGCCGAATGTTGTTCGGGAGTGGACCGGTGATAGAGGCTGTCAAGCGGCGCGGCTTGCTGGACGACGCGATGATCATCTTGAGCTCGCACGACAGTCTGAAGTGATCACAGCCACAGCGAGAAATCTAAATGGGCGATCATTTTGTCTCGTTCCGGCGATGGCTTGGGCGTCGAGCAGGTCGCTGTGCGGCTGTGGCCATCCTGCCAGAGATCTGGTTGTTCGCAGACGGGGTGCGCGATAAGGACGCTCACTGCCCAAATAGGCTGAGTTGCTTACTAATGCCTCGGCTGCAATGGGCTCTTGTTCAGCAGGATGCGTTGCAAATTTAACAGACCTCGATTTAAAGATGACTGCAAGCGTCATATTTATTGATCGCTGAGAAATCGGGTTCTATAGGTGCGCTGGACGTCTCCAGTCGCTTCCTCACCTCGGTGATCCTTCGATCACCATCACCATCTGCTGCATGCCGAAAAGGATTGGGCAATGATAGTCGCCTTCCACCAGTTTCCTGCCCGTGGCCAAGTTCTCGGTTCTACAATGCTGCTGAGCGCAATGACAGTTTTGCTGACAGCGGTCACGGCTTCCGGGCAAAATGCTGCTGGTGAGGCAACGCAGTTGGAGACGATCGTCGTAAGCTCCGGCGCGGAGACGATTAATGAGGACAACGACACGATTGTCCCCCGGCAATCCGTTTCCGCATTGAAGACCGATACACCTCTTGTGGAGACTCCTCGTTCCGTTTCGGTGTTAACCCGCGAAGAGATGGAGCAGCGTCACGTGACAGACCTGATCCAGGCCACCCGCTACACGTCCGGCGTTACGACCGGTGGCTTCGGCTACGATCCGCGCTTCGACCAGGTCTACATCCGCGGGATCGAAACAACCACCAGCGGTGATTTTCGTGACGGCCTGCGCCAGCCGGTGATGACCTATGGAACCTTCCCGACGGAGATCTACACGCTTGACCGTGTGGAAGTGCTGAAGGGACCGGCTTCTGTCATGTATGGCGCAGCGAGCGCCGCCGGCATCGTCAACAAGATCTCCAAGCTGCCCCAGGAAGAAAGCCATCATGAGGTCGAGCTCCAATACGGCACGATCGGCCGCAAACAGGCGGCTTTCGACTTCGGCGGCCCCGTCGGAGAAAGCGACGAATTGTTTTACCGGGTTGTCGGCCTGGTTCGTGAGGGGGAAACCAATAACGACATCGCCGACGACCGTTATCTGTTGCAGCCCTCCTTCACCTGGGAGCCGACAGACAGCACCAAAATCACGGTCTATGGGTTGGCGCAGAAGAGCGAAGGCGAAGCGAGCACCTGGACATATGAGGATGGCGGAGACATTCGCCGCGTCAGTCATGCCGACTACGACTTTCAGAAGGTTCGGCAGTACCAGCTGGGCTACCAGCTTGAACATGAATTCGAAAACGGCCTGACTTTCCGGCAGAACGCGCGCGTCAGCGATCTCGATCTCGAGGCTCGCTATGTCGATACAAGAACCTTGGTGCCTCGCGCACCAGGCGCACCCGCTGACAGCTGGGCAACCGCAGGAGTAACTGACGAAGTTCGCGCCTACCAGATCGACAACCAGCTCCAAGCGAAGTTCGACACCGGGTCAGTAGCCAATACCGTGTTGTTTGGGCTGGATTACACAGGGGTAAACTCGGATTTTGCAGACGGGTATGATTATGCATATCCCTCCGCCATTGGAAGCGCGCCTACTCCTGCGCTGACGGGCTTTACCGGTAATGATCTGCGCCAGACGGGGATATATGCGCAGGAGCAGGCCGAGATCGGCAACTGGCGCTTCGTCGGCGGCCTGCGTTACGACTGGCTGCACCAGGAAACCAGCGACAAGGTCGCAGGCACGGGCGCGGAAAAGGATGAGGGCGCCTTGTCGGGACAGGTCGGGCTCCTTTATCTCTTCGACAACGGCTTGGCTCCTTATGTCAGCTACGGAACATCTTTCGTGCCTTCGACCGAGCGTGCGGCCGGAGGCGTCGTGCTTGATCCGACGAAAGGCCGCCAGATTGAGGCGGGTATCAAGTACCAGCCCGAAGGCGAAAACTATTCCCTGACCACTGCTGTTTATCGGCTCGTTGAAACAGATAAGCCACAATATGCCGGCTACACCCCTCCGATCTTTATCTATAAAAACTCCGGCGAGAACACCTTTACAGGTTTTGAGGTTGAAGGACGCACGACCTTCGACAACGGCATAAGCTTGATTGCCGCCTATACCTATACCCACGGCGAAGTGACCGGGAACCTCGACAGCAGCATCATCGGCAACACCCCCACGACCACCCCGCGCCACGTGGCGTCGCTTTGGGTGAACTATGCAGCACCGGAAGAGACCGCCATTGGCGGGTTCAGCATCGGTGCGGGCGTGCGGGCCACAAGCGAGTCCTTTACCGACGACTACAACACCGCAAAGAATACGGGAGTCGCCTATCTCGACGCATCGCTCTCCTACGATTTCGGCGCCAAATCGCCGGACCTGAAGGGACTTTCGCTCGCCGTCAGCGCGACAAACCTCGCCAACCGCGAGGAGCAGGTTTGCAATGGCGGCTATTGCTACTTCAGCCAAGGCCGTACAGTGCTGGGTTCGCTGAAGTATAAGTGGTGAACTGGACTAATTCTGCGTCTGCTTCCGTCATCCACCGGAAGCAGACGTTTGCGCAACCTGGCCGGACTTAACGCAAAACCAGGGAACGTCCTGCTTCGGCCGCACGGCCGTTCAGTTCAATGTTAAGGGGTATCATTCCCAGTCGATGAGCATGACCGAAAAAGCCTACACACTGCCCGGAACCACTTATTTCGACCTTGCATCAGATGCGGGCGGCGAACCCTATCGCGTGCTCCTGTTCATCCCGGAGGGTGAGCCGCCCGCCGAGGGGTGGCCGCTTTTGGTGCTAACCGATGGCAATGCGACCTTTCCGTTTGCATTCGCAAGCCTTGTGACGCAGGCACCCTATCCAACCGGCACCAATGTCACCTGGGGCGCGATCGCGGCAATAGGCTATCCATCCGATGAACCCTATGATGCGCTGCGACGCGCTTGGGATCTCGGTCCGCCGCCGATCAAGACTTATCCACCCTACCATGAAGGGGGGCCTCCGGTTCGCATCGGCGGGACGAGGGAATTGCTAGACTTCATCGAGAAGAAGCTCTTCCCGCGGCTGGGGGAGATGGTGCGGCTTGACACGACACGCCGTTCGCTCTTCGGGCACTCCTTTGGCGGTCTCTTCACGCTCTATGCACTGTTCGAGCGCCCGAGCCTCTTCGCTAACTGGATCTCGGCGAGCCCGACGATCTACTGGGAAGGCAGCGAGATCTTGAACAACGAGGCCCGGCGCCAAAGGGTTTCCGGTCACGCAGCCTTCCTGCATCTGTCGGCCGGTGAGTACGAGGGAGACGAGCTTGCGCCTTTCCAGTACCGCAACAATGATGCGGAGAAGCGCCTGGAAAACAAGAAAAGCGAGCGAACGGTTGCCTTGGCTCAGGAAATGGCAGACCGGCTGAACGGGTTTGAGATCCGGACGGAGTTCGAGCTGTTTGCCCGCCAGACCCACATGTCCGTGCTCGGGCCAGCCGTGAACCGCGCTGTCGGCATCGCCTTTCGAAGCAGCGCAGCATAATCTGCCTTTCACGGAATGCGGCCTTGTGTCCGCGTCCTGAAAACAAGAATAGGAAATGCCGTGGCCCTTGCCCGATCCGCGCACGATACGCTTGAGACGACGAATGCTTTCGCTGTCGACAAGATCGACCTGTCGATCGACGGCCGGGCGATCCTGTCGGAGGTTAGCCTTTCCTTCCCTGCAGGAGAGGTGGTGGCGCTGGTCGGCCATAACGGTTCGGGCAAATCCAGCCTCCTGAAGATCCTTGCACGACAGCTGACGCCGACGGCTGGATCGGTTGCTTACGGCGGTCGCGCCCTCCAGCATTTCCCCGGACGGGACTTCGCAAGGTCTGTCGCCTATCTGCCGCAGGATCTTGGCACCGGCTCCGAGATGACAATCCGCGAATTGGTGGCCTGCGGGCGCTATCCGTGGCACGGTGCGCTTGGACACTTTTCTCCGGTCGACAAGCAGATGGTGGAAGCAGCACTCGCCGCAACCCATATCGAGCCCTTCGCCGATCGTCTGGTGGGAACACTGTCCGGCGGCGAGCGGCAGCGGGCATGGATCGCCATGCTGATCGCGCAGGACGCTCGGTGTCTGTTGCTCGACGAACCGACCGCGGCGCTCGACGTGGCCCATCAGGTCGAAGTGCTGTCTCTGGTACGGCGGCTGGCCCATGAAGGCGGCCGCAGCGTCGTCATCGTCCTTCACGACATCAATATGGCGGCGCGCTTCTGCGACCGGATCCATGCCTTAAAAGGCGGACGGGTGGTGGCGAGCGGGACGCCGGGCGAGATCCTGGTTCCGGAAACGCTGCGCGCAATCTATGGGGTCGAAATGGATGTGGTTGCTGTTCCGGCACTCCCGCATCCGCTCGCCTATGCCTGTTGAGGCCGATGGGGATGGAGATTACAAGGCGCTCATTTCTCCAATACACCGCCGCGGCAGTTCTACAGATTCCGGGGCCGGTCTTGGCGGAAGTCGCCGGGCAGAGGATTGTCAGCCTGGATTACGGACTTGCCTCCACACTTCTGTCGCTTGGGATAACCCCTGTTGGAATTTCCGAACAGGCGGACTGGAACAAATGGATAGTCGAGCCAGCCCTGCCGCCATCCGTCGTCGATATCGGTAGCTCCTACGAGGTCGACTTCGAGGTCCTCGTTCAACTGAAGCCGGACATCATCCTGACCACGCCTTATCTCGACGAGCTTCTGCCGAAGCTTCAGCCCATAGCGAAAGTGCTTCGGCTGGAAATCTTCACGCCCGATAGCGGCGCTGTTCTCCCGGCCGCGGTCGCGGCCACACGCAAGCTGGCGGTTGAACTCAACCGCGAAAGCCAGGCTGAGCTTTTCCTGGCGCGTTCCGACGCGTTCTTCGAGACCTGCCGTGAGCGGCTGTCTCACCGGCCAAGTCCTTCGGTGGCGCTGGTCAGCTTCATGGATGCCCGCCATGCGCGCATCTATTCTGCCCCTGGACTGTTCCACAACACGCTGGAGCGCATCGGCCTGCGCAATGCGTGGACGCGGCAATCCAACTTCTGGGGCTTCGAAACGATCGGCCTCGAAGAGCTGTCCAGTATTGCCGACCCCGAGGCCCGGCTGATCGCCTTTGATCCGGTTCCGGCCGACGTGCTGCCCAAACTTGCGGAGAGCCCCTTGTGGCAGTCGCTTCCCTTTCCACGGCCTGGCCACCTCTCCGTGCTTCCGCCGGCACTGATGTTCGGCATGGTCAACGAGGCCGTGCGTTTCGCCCGCCTTGTGACCGACCTTCTGGATCAGGACGTATGAGCGCTTATCGCCGTGACCATCTCGGGCCAGCGCTTGTGTTCTTGGCTTTGCTGTGTGGTGGGAGTGTTGCCTCGTGGCTGGTTGTGGAACCGGCGCTGTCGGCTCCGGCAGTGCAAGGTTACGACATCCAGCGCATGCTGCTTTATTATTCGACCTTGCCGCGGCTTGCCACGGCACTGCTTGCCGGCGCTGCACTGGCCTTGTCGGGCGCACTGTTCCAGCAGGTTCTGCGAAACCCGTTGGCCGATCCCAGCACGCTCGGCATTTCGGCTGGAGCCAATCTCGCATTGGTCGTGGTCTCGCTTTTCGTGCCCGGTCTTCTTGGTGCGGGCCGCGACATCGTTGCGCTCGGGGGAAGTGCCGCAGCGGCGGCGATCGTCGTGGGCCTCGGCGCGCGACGGGGATTTTCGCCGTTTTCGCTGGTTCTTTGCGGTCTGGTCCTGAGCCTCTGGTGCGGAGGGCTTTCGGCAATCCTCACCTATCTCAACCAGCGATATCTCGTAAGCCTATTCATATGGGGGGCGGGATCGCTGGCACAGCAGAGTTGGGTCATTCCCCTGTCTCTCGCCTGGAAGATTGTT
Source organism: Rhizobium deserti (assembly GCF_004358025.1). Lineage (GTDB taxonomy): Bacteria > Pseudomonadota > Alphaproteobacteria > Rhizobiales > Rhizobiaceae > Neorhizobium > Neorhizobium deserti. Next base: position 110,667 of record NZ_SMTL01000005.1, read on the forward strand.
TTGCTTGCGACCATCTGCGGGCTGGCGATCAGGCCGTTGTCGCTGCTCGATCTGGGGGAAAGTGGATCGGCAGCACTTGGGGTGAGGTTGGCTCGCCTTCGTATCCTTGTCATCGCCTGCGCAGTGGCGCTTTCCGGTTTCGTCACCAGCGCGGTCGGGGTAATTGGTTTCATCGGGCTCGTTGCTCCGACGCTTGCGCGATTGGCGGGAGCGCGCCGGCCGGTTCACCTGATCTTCTGGTCTCCGTTGATCGGTGCAGGCCTGCTTTTCCTTGCGGATGCCGTGCTGCAGCTGCTTGCAGGCGGCGTCCGGGACTTCCTGCCGACCGGTGCGGTCACTGCAATCTTCGGCTCGCCGTTGCTTCTGGCACTGTTACCGCGGCTGAAGATCCGTCACCGGATTCAGCAGGCGCAGAGCTGGCAGCGGCCGCGTCTATGGGGGGCAAAGGTGCCGGTGATCATCCTAGCCGCAACCGTTCTCGTTCTTGTCATCTTGAGCCTGTTTGTCGGCCGTACCCCTGGCGGCGGATGGACAATTCTTTCCGGTGATTTTCTCGGTCAGATCCTGGCGATCCGTGCACCGAAGGCGTTCGCGGCGCTTGCGTCAGGTGCGATGCTCGGCGTTGCGGGGACGATCCTCCAGCGGCTGACCGGCAATGAGATGGCGAGCCCAGAGGTTCTCGGGATCAGCGCTGGCGCAACCTTTGGCGTGGCTATTGCGCTTTTCGCAATTGCTCCGGTCTTTCTGGGACAATTCGCCTTTGCCGTTGCCGGAGCCGTCGCGGTTCTTGGCCTTATCCTCCTGACGTCGCGACGCTCCGGGTTTGCTCCGGAAAGGGTTTTGCTCGCCGGCATCGCGCTGAGTGCCATGGTCGACGCCGTCGTCGGGATTCTGAACTCCACGGGAGATCCGAGGGCGGCTTTGCTGATGCGCTGGATGAGCGGATCGACCTATCTGGTGAGCGGCTCGACGGCCATGGCCGAGGTGATAATCGCGACAGTGCTGATCATGGTTTCTCTGGCTGCACGCCGCTGGCTGGACATCCTGCCGCTCGGCCCTGCTCCTTCCGCCGCTGTCGGCATCCCTCTGAAGCATTCGAGACTGGCGCTGTTCGGGCTGTCGGGGCTGATGACCGCGGCCGCTACACTGACAGTTGGACCTCTTTCGTTTGTTGGGCTCATGGCGCCGCATCTTGCACGGGAGGCAGGTCTGACGCGATCTCTGCCGCAGATGAGCGGCGCAGCGTTGATCGGCAGCGGGCTGATGGTCGCGGCAGACTTTGCCGGTCGAACCATTGCCGCACCTTACCAGATTCCGGCTGGCCTCATCTCGGCGCTTATCGGCGCGCCCTGCTTAATGTTCTTGATGAGCAGGAAGCGGTAATCTTCAATATGTTGATCGAGAAGATGACTTGCTTAAAGTCGGCAGCTACTGGCTCGGCGCGGTATCTGACGTGTCACGGGCTCAACAACGGAGGTCGAGCCAAACCTAGATGGTCGCGCAAGGTTGAGCCATTGTATTCGGTACGGAAAAGGCCACGTTCCTGCAGGATAGGCACCACTGACTGAGTGAAGTCTTCTAAACCTTCCGGGAAGAAGGGCGGCATCACGTTGAAGCCGTCGGCGGCGCGGCCGTCGAACCATTCCTGCATGCGGTCGGCGATTTCGACCGGGGTGCCGAGTACGATATGGTGGCCGCGCCCGGCGGCGACGCGCAGCGCCAGCTGGCGGATTGTCAAGTTTTCCCGTCGCGCCAACGCGGTCAAAAGCTCGGCGCGGCTGCGCAGCTGGTCGGAGATCGGCAGGTCCGGCAGCGGGCCATCCGGATCGTAATCGGCAAGGCTGTGGCCGATGCGTTCTTCCAGAAGCGGCATGGCGCTCTTCAAGTCGGTCCACTGATCGAGTTCGGCCAGCTTGTCGGCGGCTTCCTCCGACGTGCGGCCGATCACCGGCAGGAAGCCGGGCATGACGGCGACGTCATCGGCATGGCGGCCGGCCTTTTCGACGCGGGTCTTCAGGCTCTTGTAGAAGGCCTGCGCTTCCGCGAGGCTCTGCTGGGCGGTGAACACCACATCAGCTGTGCGGGCGGCAAGGTCCTGACCGGGACCGGAAGAACCGGCCTGGATGAGGATCGGATGGCCCTGCGGCGAACGCGGAATGTTGAGCGGACCCTTCACCGAGTAATATTTGCCCTTATGATCGAGCAGGCGAACTTTTGACGGGTCGGCATAAACGCCCGTTTCCTTGTTCTTGATGAAGGCGTCATCGTCCCAGCTGTCCCAAAGGCCCCGCACGACGTCGACGAATTCTTCGGCAACGGCATAACGTTCGTCATGCTCGGGATGCGGCTTGGAAAAATTATTGGCAGTGCGGGCATAGGACGTGGTGACGATGTTCCACGCGGCACGGCCATGGCTCAGATGGTCGATCGAGGAGAAGGCGCGGGCAGTGTGATAGGGCTCCCCGTAGGTGGTAGACGATGTCGCGGCGAGGCCGATCTTATCCGTCACCAGCGCCAGTGCAGCGAGCAGCGTCAGCGGCTCGAAGCGGGCAATGGTGGAAGGATGCGCGTCGACGCCACTGGTCAGGCCGTCGGCCAGGAACACCATGTCGAATTTCGCTTTTTCGGCGATGACTGAGACGCGGCGCAGCAGGTCGAAATTTTCGCTGCCGGCCTCCGCCTGCGGATGGCGCCAGCCGGAAACGTGGTGGCCGGCGCCCTGCAGGAACAGGCCGAGATGGATTTGTCGCTTGGCGGTCATGGCAGTGTCTTTCGTCGGATCTAGCGCGGATTTCTTTGGTCAACTATGGGTCTGGTTGAGCAGCGCCAGAAGCCGACCAAGGTCGCCGGCGCTCTTCATGCCGCGAACGAGCGAGGGGATCTCGGCAAAGGCGGAGCTGCCGGCCGTGGCGTCGGAAAATTTTTCTGTCGGATCGGTAATGCCTGGCAGGCCGTTGAAGCGCCGGTTGATGGTGCCGCCGTCTTTCAGCATGATGTCGAGCACGACAAAACGCGTGGTCGGATCGCTTGACATGCGTGGTGCGCTTTCGTCATGGCGGCGGCCAGCGCGGGCGGCGAGCGTCATGATGCGGTCTTCGACTGGGCGTTCGTCAAAATGGTCGAGCCGCAGCGCGCCGTCGATCAGGGCGGCGGAAAACACATATTCCGGGCTGAAACGGGCCTCGATACCATTGGTCGGTTTGGTCACGACCAGAGCAGCATCGGCGCCGGGCGGATAGGTGAAGGTGATCGTTTCGATCTGGTCTGCTTTGAGACCTTCGCCGTTAAGCTCGATGCCCAGCGAGGCGACCGGGTGACTGGCCGTGCAGCAGGGATAGGCTTTCAGGGTCAGACCGGGCGATACGATCTGCCACAGTGCGCCCCAGTTTGCACTGACCAGTTCCGGCTTGCCTGCGTCGAAAGCGTAGGCCGAATGGAAGCCGACCGAATTGTCAAGGAAATCCGGTGCGCCGCCGAAACCGGCCGCCGCCAGCCGTGCAGCCAGCAGGCCGGATCGGGCGGCCATGCCGGCGTGATAGGGTTTTGTGTCGTAGCCGAATTGAAGTCGCAGACCGGATGCCTGGGTAGCAGCGATGCCGAGCGCAATAGCGGTTTCTTCCACGGATGCGCCGGTCAAATGGCAGATGGCGGCAGCAACACCGATTGGGCCAAGCGTTGCTGTCGCGTGAAAACCATTCTCGTAATGTTTCGAGCCGAGCGAAAGACCAAGCCGCGCCATCGCTTCCAGCCCCACCACGTAGGAGGCGACAAAAGCTTCGGCTGAAAACTCGCGTTCTGCCGCGAGAGCTAGCAGCGCCGGAAGGATCACCGTCGTCGGATGGCCGCGCACGCTGGCATGAACGTCGTCGTAATCCAGCACATGGCCGGCATAGGCGTTGACTACTGCTGCCACCAGCGCGTCGGTCTTCTTGTCGCTGCCGACGAGGATTGCGTTGCCCGGCAGATCGGCGCCCACTGCCTTTGCGAGCACACTGGTCGTCCGGTCTGTCGCGCCGGCAATCGTGCAGGCGAGAAAATCGATGATTGCCGTACGGGCCGCATCCATGGCCGCAGCATCGCGGGTCGGGTCGGAATGGATGATCGCCTCGACAAAAGCGGTGGTACAAGGTGCACTGGCCATGGTCAGATACCCTCGCCGTCGCGCACTGCGCCGCGCCCGCCACCGGAAAGACCGCCGACGAACTGGCGGATGCGAGGATTGTCGGCCGTGTGAAAAATCTGCTGCGGCGAGCCGTGATCGACGATGCGGCCGTTTTCGGTGAAGACGACGGTGTCGCTGATCTCCTCGGCAAAGCGCATCTCGTGGGTCACGAGAATGCTGGTCATGCCGTCGCGGATGAGATCACGGATCACCCATAGAACCTCGCCGACGGTTTCCGGGTCGAGCGCGGAGGTCACTTCGTCGAACAGAACCAGTTCCGGCTTCATTGCAAGCGCGCGGGCAATCGCCACGCGCTGCTGCTGGCCGCCGGAAAGCTGGCCGGGATAGGCATCCGCCTTTTCCGAGAGGCGTACCTTTTCGAGAAGCTCGCGCGCCAGTTTGACGGTCGCGGTCTTGTCGGCACCGAGAATTTTGGTCGGTGCCAGCACGATATTGTCGAGCACGGTCAGGTGCGGAAACAGATTGTATTGCTGGAACACGATGCCGACGCGTTTGCGCAGCTGGATGCGTTCGCTTTCCTTGGTCAACTGATCGACGCGGGTGCCGGCGACGGTGATCTTGCCGCTCTGCGGCGTCACCAGCGCGTTGATGCACCGCAGGATGGTGGATTTGCCCGAACCCGACGGACCGATGATCGAGAAGGCATCGCCCTTGTAAATAGTGAGGTCGATACCTTTCAGCACCTGCGTCTGACCAAAGGACAGGTGCACGTCCTCCAGTTTCACGATCGCGGTGTTGGTCTCAGTCTCGGGGGATGCAGTCATTATAAGTTCCTTCAGCCCGTGTTGAAGCGCCGTTCCAGGCGACGGGTTAGGCGGGCAATCGGGTAACAAAGCGTGAAAAATGCGGCCATGACCACGACATAGGCGATAATGGTGAAATCCAGCCGGCGCACCGCGGTGCTGGCGTCTGTTGCGGCATGCATCAGTTCGTGCACGCCGACCAGCGAGGCGAGCGAGGTACCCATGGCCATTGACGAGGCAACGTTCATCCAAGGCGGCAGCGAGCGGCGCACGCATTGCGGCAGGATGACGTAACGCAACGCCTGCAGGCGCGAAAAACCGAGGCCCTTGGTGGCTTCCCATTGCGTGGTCGGGATGGAGAGCACGGCGCCACGGGTGATTTCGGCAATATAGGCGCTGGACAGGATGGCAAGGCCGATCACCGCCTTGACCCAGTCCGGGAAGGGCAGGTAATTGCCGAACAGCACGACCTCGAACGGAAAGATATACGTCGTGGCAAAGATCAGCACCAGAGCCGGGGCATTGCGGAAAATCTGAACATAGACCTGCGCGGGTAGGCGGACAAACCAGTAGGGCGCCAGCTGCATCAGGCCCAGAAGTACGCCGGCCGTGGTGCCGAGCGTGACCGCGCAGATGGTGATGAGGATGTTCATCGAAAAGCCGGAGGCGAGATAAGGGATCCACTCCACCAGTTCTCGGCCCAGCGACAGGTCGATCAGCGACCAGCCGATCACAAGCAGCGGCATCGCCACGAAGCCGATCGAACGCAGCACGCGGCTGCTCTTGCTTGTTGTTTTGGATGCTTGAGTTGCCGTCATGCTCATAGGCCATAACCCGGGATGGCGAGCCTGCGCTCGACCCATGAGCCAACACGGGCCACCACGAAATTGATCAGGCTGAAGAAGGCAAGAAGTACAATCATCAGTTCCACGACATTGTCGCGCTGGGTCCACACCATGATCGATGCATAAGTGATTTCGCTGACCGCGATCGCATTGCCGACGGTGGTGGATTTGACGAGGCTGATGAGACCGTTCACGATGGCCGGCAGCGAGGAACGAAAGGCGAGCGGTATCTGCACGTAGCGCATAATCTCGAACGGGCTGAAACCCATGCCACGCGCCGCCTCAATCATTGAGGATGGAACGGCTTCGATGCCGCCGCGGATTGCTTCCGCATGCAGGGCTGCGACATGCAGCCCGACCACGGCGACGACCCAGAAAAACGGCGAGAGGGGATTGTTCTGTGCGCCGCCTACCATATTGGAAACGACTGTGTTCAGCACCAGAAAGCTGAACATCAGCTGCACCAAAGTCGGCGTATTGCGGGTCAGCTCCACGAAGCCGCGCACAGGTGCGGAAAGCCAAGGCCTGTTCGAGGTCAGGCAGGCGGCAAAGATCAGGCCGACAATCAGGCTGACGGGAATCGTGACGGCGACCAGATAGAGCGTTGTGAGAAAACCATCACGCCAGATCTGCGCCTCGTATCCGGTTGCCAGAAACTCGTAATTGAGACCCAACCTGGCCATCAGTTCGATGAACAGGCTGGTCAGGTTCATGTCCTGCATAGGGCTTTAACGCTGCCTTCCTTACTTGGCAGAAAGCTTCTTGTTTTCCTCCTCAAGATACTTGGTATTGAGCAGGCGATTGGCCTTTGCCAACTCAAGCAGCTTGCCGGAAGCATGCAGCTTCTTCACGGATTCGTCGAGTGCCTTTTGAGTGTCCGCTTCGCCCTTGCGCAGCCAGATGACGCTGTCCGACGGAATCAGCTCGTTGGGGAAGGGGATGGCGAAATCCTTCCATTCGTCCGCACGGTCCTGGAGCAGCAGGCCGACGGTTGCGCCGACATGTACGGCAGCAACGCAATTGCCGCCCTGAAGCGCCAGCAAGGATTCCGGCTGGCTCGGCAGCCCCTTGACGATTGCGCCGTATTCTTCGGCGAGCGGCTGCGCATAGTTGGAGCCCTGCGAGATGCAGACCGGTTTGCCCTTGAGGTCGGCCCAGTCTTTCAAACCGCTGTCCTTGCGCACCACCGCAGCGCCGCCGGCACGGTCGTAAGGTGTTGGAACGTAGTCCAGAACCTTGGCGCGTTCTTCCGTGTACTGCATGTTGGCGATCAGGATATCGACCTTGCCCTGCTGCAGGAACTGCACGCGGTTTGGCGGGGTGACTGTCACGCTCTCCAGTTCGACCCCGAGATCGGCGGCCAGCGCCTTGGCGATGTCGACATTATAGCCCTTCTGCTCCTGCGTTTTCGGGTCGATGAAACCAAAGGGCGCACCAGACAGGATGAGGCCGACGGTCAGCTTGCCTCGACCTTTGATGCGCTCCAGCGTCGAATCGGCTGAAGCCTGCGTACCGCTCAAGGCAGTAATCGAGAGGGCAAGTCCGAAGACAATTTTAGCAGTAAGCTTGGCAGACATCAGATGACTCCTTATGTGCGATGCACCATATTGAAGGCCCTCACCCCCAACGAGCAATTTTCTTCCAGCAGCTATGTCATGATGAGAAATTCCGTGCCGGCCTGGGCTGGGAAGGCAGACAAAATTGCTCTAATGCAGGGTTGTTCTTTGCCCAGCCCCAAGATTTTACACGCCTTACCCGGTTGATGGCTTAGACTTTCCCGCCAGACCGACCGCCTGGCTCAAATGTGCCAGTCGGCGACGGAACTGGCTTCTGCAACTGAAGTTGCGGGCAGTTCATAGGCCCTGATGTAGTCGATGTGCATGTCAGATCCGCTTGCCAAGCCGTTAGTCGGCGTTCCGGCCGAGCCACCGACGGCGAGGTTCACCAGCATATACATGGGGTCATGCATATCAGCCGGCGTATCTGCCTGGGCGACGGCGACATCATCGAAATACCAGGTGATATGGTCCTCTTCCCAGAGAACGCCGTAGGTGTGGTAGCCTTCGGTACTTGCGACCTTGACCGGGAAGGATGTCATCGTATGGGCGCCGGTCGCGTTGCTGTGCACGGTCGCATTGACCGTATTCGGATCCTGCCCCCGCATTTCCACGACATCGAGTTCAGGCGGCCAGGAGCCATCGGCCGGCAGCAGCCAGAAAGCTGGCCACACGCCCTGTTCAGTTGGCATGTCGGCGCGGATCTCGAAGTAGCCATAGGTTTGAGCAAAGGATGAATATGTATTCAGCAGACCGGACGTATAATCGTAGCCGTTGATCTGCGTCTGAATCGCCTGCGATGCCGGCTCAGCCGAAATCGTCAATATGCCATTGCTCACGGTGAATGGATTTGCGGCAGCCGTGGGCGCGTAGGAGGGATTGATATACCATTGCTGCTCGCCGTTTTCAGTCAGCGTGCTGCCCTTCTCCGGCGCCCACCAGAACTTCGCGTCCCAGGTGCCCTGATTGCCGATGCGGAGCGACAAGCTGTTGAAATCGTCGTTGAAGGACAGGGCAAGATCCGAGCGGTCCAGCACCAGCTGGAACTGTTTGGCCTGTAAATCCGAAGCCTTGATATTGGCGAAAACCAGGCTTTCCCCGCCACCGAGATCCAGCCTCAGGTCTGCACCCACCTGCGTCACATAAGAAAGAACCTGTTCAAACGACGACAGCCCGTAGCTGTTCAGCCGGACGGTATCGTCACTGCTGAAGTCGGTGATCAGGTCGCTGCCATTGCCGCGAGCGAGAATGAAGATATCGGCTCCGCCTCCGCCGATCAGCACGTCTTCTCCATCGCCGCCGTCGATCGTCTGGCTGCCGGAAGCTCCGGATATGATATTGTCCTGAGCATTGCCGAAGGCATAGCGCCCACTTCCTGTGACCGTCAGGTTCTCGAAATTGGCCGGCAGTGTATAGCTCATCCAGGTGTTGATCGTGTCGACACCGGCGCCGGAAGCCTCCACGGCGCGATTGATGCTGGAGTAGAGATAATAGATGTCGTCGCCTGTGCCTCCCTGCATGGTGAGCTTGACGGCACTGTCCCCCCAGATGGAGTCATTGCCGGCCGTGCCCTTGAGCACCGGGCCAGAGCCGGTCGCGGAAAACCATGCGGTCGAGGTGCCGCTATAGTAGAGCGGCCTGCCGGCGGCATTCTGTATTGATTTGGCCATCGTCAACTCCTTTGGGTCACAAGGTATTTAAGTATCTGCTTGCTGAACGAGCTGCAGTCATTGCTCCCGGAACGCCCGGGCAAGCTGATCGGTCACGGGTTTAGCGAGATAGCTGAGCGCGGTTCGCGCGCCGGTTTCGATGAAAGCTTCCACCGGCATTCCGGCAACCGGTGCAAGGCCCCCAAGCCGACGCCATTCATCCTGAGGGACTGCAACGCGCAGGGTATAATAGGATTGTCCGGATTGGGCATCGGTCGTTACATCGGCGGAAACCGAGGCTACATGTCCCGAAAGCTCCGGCGTCGTTCTGTAGCTGAAGGCGGAGAACCGTAAGCCTACCGGCTTACCGACCACCACTTCATCGATATCCTGCGGCGACAACTTCAGCTCAGGCGTCAGCATATCCTGATCGGGTACGATCTGCATGATCGCCTCGCCAGGCGCAATCACCGCGCTTGATCCGTGTACGGCAAGCTGGTGGACAATGCCGTCCTGGGGCGCACGGATATCCACATGCCGCAGGTCATCTTCGGTTGCAACTCGACGTTCGAAATACTCGCTGCTTTCGCTTTCCGCCTGCCTCAGCTGTTCGGAGACCTCTATTTGATGGTCATCGTTGATCTGGATGATCTGCAGCTCGGTTTCCGCGATCTTCCCCTTGATCTCAGCGATTGACGCCACGAGCCGGCCCCGTTCACCACTCAGATTGGCGTTCTCTCGCTGCAGAGCGTAGACTCGGGTTACCGTTGTGGCCCCTTGGCGAAGCAGCGGCTCAAGGCTTGCGAGCTCCTTGCCGATAATATCGATAGCGCGGCTCTTGCCGTCCTGCTGGGCCATCAGGCCTTCCACCTGCTGGTCCAACTGACGAATGCGCTCCCGCAATTGCGCCGTCCTGCCGCGCAGCGAGGCCCGGCGTCCGGTAAACAGCAGTTGCTCGCTCTTGATGAGGGCGGTATCGGCGTCCGGGACAATGGGAAAGGTGATGGCATCACTGCCGTCACGTTCCGCCAAAAGTCTAGCGGTTCTCACGCCGAGTTCATCAAGGTGCCGTGAGACGATTGCGAGGCTCGCCCTCGTCTGCGTATCGTCGAGGCGGATTAGAACCTGGCCGGCCCGAACGCGATCGCCATTTCGCACTAGCACCCGGTCCACCCTTCCACCCTTCTGGTGCTGAACCGGCTTGACATAGCTGTCGATGACCAATGTTCCGTGGGTGATCACAGCTCCGTTGATGCGGATGGCAGCGGCAAGCCCGCCAATGCCGCCGATAAGCAGGATGCCGGTGGCGACGGCTACCAAGGTGAGGCGTCGGATCGCTTGAACTTCCGGTGTGAAACTGGTCTTGCTCATGATCTGACCTCGCTTCCGGCGCGCAGCAGCCGCACGAAGGAACCGGTCGCGGCCGCCGGCTTCTGCTCGGGTTTGAGAACCTCGTCCTTCGGCCCAAATGCCTTGGCGCGGCCGTCCTCGAGGATCAGAACCTTATCGACGGCAACAAGCGCACTTGCCCGATGTGCTATGACAATCAAAACTCCGCCGCGGGCTCTTACCCCCTGGATCGCCTGGGTCAGCGCCTGCTCACCCTGGATATCGAGATTGGAATTCGGCTCATCGAGCACGATCAGGAAAGGATCGCGGTAAAGAGCGCGCGCCAAGCCGATGCGCTGGCGCTGGCCGGCCGACAAGACGCTGCCCTGTTCGCCTATCCGCGTCTCGAACCCTTCCGGCAAGCCGACGATCATGTCGTAAACCCCTGCTGCCCGGGCGGCGGCTATGATCGCCTTCGAAGACGCGTCTGGATCGAAGCGGGCAATGTTTTCAGCGACTGTCCCCTCGAACAGCGAGACGTCCTGCGGCAGGTAGCCGATATGCCGCCCAAGTGCCTCGGGCGCCCATTGCGACAGCGAAGCCCCATCAAGCTGCACCTCGCCGGCAAGAGCAGGCCATAGCCCGACGATGCCGCGCGCCAAGGACGACTTGCCAGAAGCACTTCGTCCCACGATTCCCACAGCTTCACCGGCGTAGACATCGAGCGAAATGGCGCGGATGATGGCGTTTCTCGAGCCGGGGGCTGCAAGATGCAGGTTTTCCAAGGTCAGGGATTGCCGCGGCGCCGGCAAATCCACGCGCTGCCGCGTGCCGTGCCCGGTCGGGACTTTGTGGTCGAGCCGGGCCCACGCCTGCCGCGCAGCAGTAAAGCCTCTCCATTGCGAAATAGCCAGTTCCATTGGCGCCAAAGCGCGGCTGACAAGGATGGAGCTCGCAATCATGATGCCGGCCGACGCTTCCTGTCGTATGACGAGAACAGCTCCTACAGCCAGTACGGCGGACTGCAGGAGCATGCGCGTCGAGCGCGAAAGTGTCGACAGGGAGTTCACCAGCGCGGCGGTGTGCAAGTGACTGCTGAGATGGCGATCGCTGATCTCGCTCCACCGCGCCGAAAGTGCATGGGCAAAACCCATGCCTGAAACGGCTTCCGAATTGCGGCGGGCGGCTCCCGCAAATGCCATTCGTTCCGAAAGGATCGATGCGGTCTGTCTTTCCGGTTCACGCGACCTGGCCTCCATCAGCAAGGCCAAGCCGGTCACGATGAACGCTCCTATGAGAGCCGTCAGTCCGATCCAGCTGTGAAACATGAAACACAGCAGGAGATAGAACGGCATCCATGGCAAATCAAAGAGGGCGCCTGGACCGGGTCCGGACAGGAAATTGCGGACAGTGTCGATATCGCGAACCGGCTGCAACCCATCTCCGGACCGTAGCGGGCGCGAGGCCGACAGAGCGACCGATAGAAAGGCAGCGCCTGAAAAGCGCCGATCCACAGCCCGGCCGATCTGCGCCAGGAGCCGGTACCGGATGATCTCCAGCACGCCATGGAAGGCATAGAGCGTGACGACGATAATCGCCAGGCCGGCAAGTGTCGGCAGGCTGCGGCCGGGTATGACGCGATCATAAACCTGGAGCATGAAGAACGAGCCCGTCAGGGTTAGAAGATTGACAAGACAACTGCTGACGGCGAGGCCCACCGCACCGTCGTGGAGGGTCGAGATAAGCCCGAAGAAGGGACTTCCATGCAAAGCCGATTTGTTTCCAGACACACGCGGATCCTTTGCCGGCTAGGCCTCATGCTATGCTCTACGCTATGACGGCCGTGTCTAGGCTGACGGAAAAAGGCTGAAAAGACGACATCAAAAGCGGCGACCATCCCACTGGGAAACAAAGTGGCGAACCTGAAATTAAAGCAGCCGTCTTCTGCCCTCCGCCGCCTTTGTTGATTGTCCCATTTTAGACAGACGGCGTTAGCCGGAAAGAGGGCGCTCCGCCTTGCACGAAGAAGCGATCCAAAGGCGGCAGCGTTCGCTCATAAACACTCCATCCGAGGTAGACGCCCAACTGCAGAAGGATCATCCAAAGCTCAGATCCCGCGCGATGCATTGCCGATTCTATGCTACTTGAAGATTTTGCAGTAAAGGAATTGCGGCTGTTCACAGCAGGGTAGGTTTACGACCCGCCAATCAATATTGATCTACCGGTCAGCGCAAAAAGGCTCTTGCTACATCGCGCATATCACGCAGCAATGGGCTGCGATTGTCCGGGCTCCAGATGGCGTGAAGTTCGGCTATGTAATCGTCACGCATGTCCAACGGTCTAAAAACGATGTCGGCGAAGCAGGCGTTCTGCGTTCCGGCAGGGACGATGGCAAGACCAATGCCGGCGCTGACCAGTGACAGGATTGCCTGTGAATGCGTCATGCTCTGGACGATGCGGGGTTCGATTTTGTGCGCCGTCATCAACTGCGTCAGCATCTTGTGCAGGTAGCGCGCCTTTGGCGAAAACATGATGAAGGGCTCGTTGTTCAGCATGTCGAGTGCAGGACGCCGCTTTATTGCGAGAGGATGGATTTTTGGTATTGCCAGGATCATAGATTCGCGGGCGACACAGAGGCTGTCGAGATGGTGCGGTCCGATCAACGGACGTGAGAAGCCGAGGTCGATCTGACCGTCGTTGATCGCTTTTAGCTGCTCCGCCGTTTCCATCTGAGCCAGTTCCAGCTCGACCTGGGGTGCCGCCGCCCGCGCCCTGATGATGAAGGCAGGCAGAAAACTGTAAGTGGCAGCGCCAACAAACGCGATTCTAATGGATCCCGCACTACCACGCGCGGCATGCCGGGTTGCAGTCACCGCTGCGTCTGCCTGCTGAAGCAGTTTCTGTGCCTCGAAAAGAAAGGCAAGACCCGCTGGCGTCAAAGCCACGCGTCGGCTGCTTCTGTCGAAGAGGGTCACATCAAGTTCTTGCTCCAGCAGCTTGATCTGTCGGCTGAGCGGCGGCTGTGTCATGTTTAGGCGGCGCGCGGCCCGGCTGAAGTTCAGTTCTGATGCCAAAACGACAAATGACCTGACTTGGACCATATCCAACATCAATTCAAAACCTGAATAGATTTCCAATAGCAATCGATTTGGACTTAGATGGATGGCGGCGGTATCAGTCAAGCGAAGAGTGAACATCAAGGGCTTAGGACATGGACACGCAGATACAAGTCGATTCACGGTTGCAGACCGGCAGCGCAGACAGCATCGCCTGGATCAAGCTGTCGTCGATCTTCCTGCCGTTAAAAACGCCGATCAGCGATGCAAAAGTTCTGACCGGGCGGCAAAAGCCGCTGACCGAGGTCGCTTTCCTGTTTGCGGAAATCGAAACCAAGAACGGTCATAGCGGTATCGGCTTCAGCTATTCCAAGCGGGCCGGCGGACCAGGCCAGTACGAGCATGCAAAAGAAATCGCCCATGTTCTGCTCGGAGAGGATCCCAACGACATTGGCAAGTTATGGAACAAGCTCTGCTGGGCAGGAGCCTCGGTTGGCAGGAGTGGCTTGGCGGTCCAGGCGATTGCCGCCTTCGACATTGCCCTTTGGGACTTGAAGGCCAAGCGCGCCGGACTACCCCTCGCCAAGCTGCTGGGCGCTCATCGCGATTCCGTGCAATGCTACAACACGTCAGGTGGCTTCCTGTCCTCTCCGATCGAAGAGGTTCTGGACAATGTCGAGCAGTCCATCGCAGCAGGCATAGGTGGCATTAAGATCAAGGTCGGCCAACCCGACATGCATGCCGACCTGAAACGCGTGGCTGCCGTCCACGAGCGGATCGGCGGCCGGGCAGCGATGATGGTGGATGCCAACCAGCAATGGGACCGCCCAAGTGCCATGCGGTTCGGTCGACTGATGGAGCCATACAATCTGACATGGATCGAGGAGCCTCTTGATGCCTATGACGTAGAAGGCCATGCGGCACTTGCTGCACAGCTCGACACGCCGATCGCTACCGGCGAAATGTTGGCAAGCGTTCTGGAACACATCGCTCTCATCCAAAACAATTCCGTCGACTTCATTCAGCCGGATGCGCCGCGCGTCGGAGGCATTACCCAGTTCCTGAAGATCTGCGCTCTTGCCGAAGCAAAGAAGCTGCAGCTCGCGCCGCATTTTGCCATGGAAATCCACCTGCATCTCGCCGCAGCCTATGAGCTTGAGCCCTGGGTGGAGCATTTCGACTGGCTCGATCCGCTGTTCAACGAGCGGCTTGAGATCCAGAACGGGCGCATGCTGGTGCCGACCCGTCCGGGGCTGGGAATCACGCTGTCGGAGCAGTCGCAGCACTGGAAAAGAGCTGAATCGGAGTTCGGTCAGCGGCCTTGATATGAGTGCTCAAGCCGTTTCGCGCGCGACGATGTGGAAGTCGACATTAATCATTGCTTCCACATCCTCATCACCGGCGATCTTCCTGAGGATGGATTGCGCGGCCTTGGTGCCGATGTCGCGACGGTCAATGCGTACCGTTGTCAGGGGAGGGTGGGTGTGCGGGGCGAAGTCGAAATCGCCAAAGCCGACGATCGCGAGTTGTTTCGGCATCTTGCAGCCGCGCGCATAGGCTTCGGCCAATGCGCCGTGCGCCACCACATCCGATGAGCAGAACACGCCGAGTGTGCCATGACCGCGGTCCAGAAGCTGCGCCATGGCCAGGCGGCCGTCCCGAAAAGTGGAGGGCGAGTTCATCTCGAGGTCCGGCAGTTCGACAGGTGCAACCCCGGCAAGACGATTGACGAAGCCATCGCGGCGCTGAACCGCTCGCGGGTCGTTTGCACCGATCTGCGCATAGCGGTCATATCCCGTGCGCAGCAGATGATCCGCGACCAACGCACCCACGGCTGCGTGGGAAAAGCCAACAGCCGTATCGAGCGGTGACGGCGTTGAATCCCAGATTTCGACGATCGGCAAGCCTGCCCCCGTCAGCATGGCTCGCGTTTCCTTCAAATGGGTAATGCCGGTGAGAATGATGCCGTCGGGACGGCGGGCCAGGATCGCCCGCGTCAGTTCAAGCTCCCTTTGCGCATCGTAGCCGCTCAGACCGAGAAGCAATTGATAGCCGGCCGCCACCAATTCGGCATTCAGGCCCTCAATGGTCTCGGCAAAGATTGTACTGGAGACTGCCGGAACGATGGCGGCGATCAATTTGGTTTTGCGTGAGGCGAGCCCGCCAGCCAGAAGATTGGGTACATATCCCGTTCTGGCGATAACCCGCTCGATTGCCTCCAGCGTCCGAGGCTTAACCAGATGCGGCATGTTGATGGCGCGCGAAACCGTGACAGGCGACACGTCCGCAAGCCGAGCAATATCAGCCAGAGTCACTGGGCCGGATACCGCATTCTGCTTGTTTCTGCTTTGATCAGCCATTAAATGCTCCCCTGCAAATGATTTACGCTTTCATTTTCCTGTTTATCAAGTGCAAGAAGGATGCGTGGAGGACCGGGGGCTGTAGTGTATTGATTATAAAGACATAAGAATTTTGTCGTAATGCTTGCGGCCGATGCTCAAGGAGCTACAATGGAAGCGCTTTCATTCTTCTTGAGGAGGGTCAGGAAGAGATGGTGTTTCGAAGCTGGCCATAGCCAGACAAGTGGAGGAGAAATCATGAACCTTAATCGATTTATGGCGATCGCGGCCGCAGCGACTGCTTTCTGTATGGCAGGCGCCGAACCTGGTCGTGCCGCCGACAATTATCCGTCAAAGACAGTGACCGTCGTCGTTCCCTTTGCCGCAGGCGGAAATACGGACACGTTCGGGCGTCTGGTGGCCGAGGAACTGGATAAGCGTTTGGGCCAACGCTTCATCGTGGAAAACAAGCCCGGCGCCGGTGGCAATATTGGTCTTGGTGATCTGGCGCGCTCCAAGCCGGACGGATACACGATCGGGATGGGCACGGTGAGCTCGAATGCCATCAACCAGACGCTCTACAAGGCTTTGCCCTACGACAAGGATAAGGGTTTCGAGCCGATTTCGCTGATCGCGAGCCTGCCGAACGTGCTTGTCGTCAACCCGGACAGGATCAAGGCAAATTCCGTGCAGGAACTCGTCGAGTTTTTGAAGAAGGAGCCGGGCAAGCACACCTATGCGTCATCGGGCGTTGGCACTTCCATCCATCTGGCCGGCGAACTGCTTGCTACCAAGACCGGCGTCAAGATTACCCATGTTCCTTACAAGGGAAGCAGTCAGGCCATTCTCGATGTCGTGGCCGGACATGTGGACATGATGTTCGATAATATTCCGACGGCGGCACAGCAGGTGAAAGGCGGGAAGGTCAAGGCTCTTGCGGTGACTAGCCTGGAGAGGGCTGCCCTACTTCCGGACGTGCCGACCATGGCGAGCATCATTCCGGGCTTCGAGGCGACGTCCTGGCATGGTCTCTTCGCACCTCCCGGCACGCCGCCGGAAATCGTTGAAAAGCTGAGCAAGGAAGTACAGGCCATTATCGCCGATCCTGCCATGAAGGCCAAGCTGGAAGCCATGGGCGTCACCCCTGTCGGCAATACCTCGGTTGAGTTCAAGGACTTCATCGCCAAGGAAACCGTAAAATGGGCCGAAGTCATCAAAGCTGCCAACGTTCCGCTGCAATGACCAGTCTTGTCGGCCGGATCGTACCCGGCCGGCAAAAACATTCATCTGCGAGTGCAATACGATGCTGAAGATAAGAAACGGACGCGACTTCGTCGGCGGTATGTCGATGATCTGTATCGGCCTCTTGTTCATCTGGTTCGGCCGAGAATTGGAAGCCGGAAACTCCTTCCAGATGGGCCCGGGCTATTTCCCAAGAATGCTCAGCCTGCTTCTGATTGTTCTCGGCGCGCTGATCATGGTGCAGTCGATCATCGTCCAGGCAGAAGAAAGCGAGCCTGACACCTGGAACTGGATGGCCTATGCTCTGGTCATCTTTGCGCCGGTCGGCTTTGGTCTCCTGCTAGCGCGTCTTGGACTTGCTCCCACCATGTTCGTTCTGATCGTTGGCGTTGCGGCTGCCAGCCGGTATGCAAACTGGCGCCACTCGATCCTGCTCGGCCTGTTTTTGTCCGTTTGTTCCGTTCTCTTGTTCACGCGGTTGCTGTCGCTTCCCGTCAGCGCCTTCGGCCCATGGATTCCTTTCCTCGGCAACGTCTGAGTGATGTTACCCAACCGATAGAAGCGGATTGGACCGACTATGGATATATTTTCTAACCTTTGGCTTGGTGCATCTACCGCCTTCCTGCCGATGAACCTTCTATACGGTTTTGTCGGCTGTCTTCTCGGAACAGCCATCGGCGTGCTGCCAGGTCTTGGGCCCACGGCCACCATTGCCATGCTCCTGCCGATTACCTTCGGTCTGCCTCCAGAATCCGCGCTCATCATGTTGGCTGGGATTTTCTACGGCGCCCAGTATGGTGGGTCCACCACCGCCATTCTGATCAATCTTCCCGGTGAAAGCTCTTCGGTTGTCACAGCCATCGACGGCTACCAGATGGCGCGCAACGGGCGGGCCGGTCCAGCACTCGCGACGGCTGCGCTCGGCTCCTTCTTTGCGGGTACGGTTGCAACCATCCTGCTGGCCGTCGCGGCGCCGCCATTGGCAGCCGTTGCCCTCAATTTTGGTCCGGCCGAATATTTTTCCTTGATGGTTCTGGGACTTGTCGCGTCCGTCGCGCTTGCCAGCGGTTCGCTGGTAAAGGCCATGGCGATGATCGTGTTTGGACTGATTCTCGGAACGGTCGGTACCGATGTCGAAAGCGGCACGCCACGCTACGTGTTCGATATTCCTGAACTTTACGACGGGCTGAACTTCGTTGCCGTCAGCATGGGAATTTTCGGGATCTGCGAGATCCTCAGAAATCTTGAAAATGAGCAGGAGCGGTCGGTTGGCGTCAAGCGTGTCACGGGCTTGATGCTGACGAAGGAAGACTTCAAGAGGGTCTGCGGTCCGGTCCTGCGAGGCACTGCGCTCGGCTCCTTTCTCGGCATCTTGCCAGGCGGGGGTGCCATGCTTGCCTCCTTCGCGGCCTATGCCATGGAAAAGCGTGTTTCTCCCAATAGAGCGGAATTCGGCAAAGGAGCGATTGAAGGCGTCGCGGCGCCGGAATCTGCCAATAATGCAGGTGCCCAGACATCCTTCATCCCGATGCTGACGCTTGGAATTCCGGGTAATCCGGTCATGGCGTTGATGGTGGGCGCGATGATCCTCCAGGGCATCACGCCAGGGCCGAATGTCATCTCCGATGAACCCAAGTTGTTCTGGGGGATGATCGTTTCCATGTGGTCTGGCAATCTGATGCTCGTCATCCTCAACCTGCCGCTGATCGGGCTTTGGGTGCGGATGCTGACAGTGCCCTACCATCTTCTGTTCCCAGCGATCGTCGGCTTTTGCTGTATCGGTGCCTACAGCATCAACAACAGCGTTTTCGATGT
Organism: Rhizobium deserti; assembly: GCF_004358025.1. GTDB lineage: Bacteria > Pseudomonadota > Alphaproteobacteria > Rhizobiales > Rhizobiaceae > Neorhizobium > Neorhizobium deserti. The sequence continues at coordinate 129,424 of NZ_SMTL01000005.1, forward strand.
CTTCGTGATGGCCGGGTTCAGCGTCATCGGCTTTGCACTCAGCAAATTGCGGTTCGAGCCGGCGCCACTGCTGCTCGGCTTCATTCTGGGGCCGATGCTCGAAGAAAACCTGCGCCGAGCAATGCTGATCAGCCAGGGTGATCCGACAACATTCCTGCGCAGTCCGCTCAGCCTGTCGCTGCTGATCTTCGCCGGCCTCGTTCTAGCCCTCGTGCTGTCGCCAAGCATCAGCCGGAAGCGGGAAGAAGCATTCACTGAATAGCGGGCTAGGAGCCTTAAGCACAGGTGCCAGAAGGCACGGGAGTTTCGGAATGGCAGGCAGAAAGACTTACGAAGAACTACGCTCGGCGCGCTGGATGATGCCCGACGACCAGCGATCGTTCGGCCATCGCTCGCGCACCATGCAAATGGGCTATGCGCCGGAAGATTGGGAGGGCCGCCCCATCATCGCCATCCTCAATACTTGGTCGGATGCGCAGCCATGCCATATGCATTTCCGCGAACGGGTGGAATGGGTGAAGCGCGGCGTGCTGCAATCAGGTGGCTTTCCGATGGAGCTGCCGGCGCTGTCGCTGTCGGAAAATTTCGTCAAGCCGACGACCATGCTTTATCGCAATATGCTGGCGATGGAGACGGAGGAACTGCTGCGCTCACATCCAGTGGATGGCGCAGTTCTGATGGGCGGCTGCGACAAGACCACGCCGGGCCTAGTAATGGGCGCAGTCTCCATGGGAATTCCCTTTATCTACCTTCCGGCCGGGCCCATGCTGCGCGGCAATTACGCAGGCAAGGCGCTAGGCTCGGGTACGGACGGGTTCAAATACTGGGATGAACGCCGGGCGGGCACCATTTCCAAGGAGGAATGGCAAGGGATCGAGGGCGGTATTGCGCGCAGCTACGGCCATTGCATGACGATGGGAACGGCTTCGACCATGACCGCTATCGCAGAGGCAATGGGCCTGACCCTTCCAAATGCCTCGTCTATCCCTGCCGCCGACGCAAACCATCAGCGCATGTCGGCCACCTGCGGCCGCCGCATTGTCGAAATGGTCTGGGAGGATCTGACGCCGGACAAGATCATCACGCCGGCCGCCGTTGACAATGCCGTGACCGTTGCTATGGCAACCGGCTGTTCGACCAATGCCATTATCCATCTGATCGCCATGGCGCGGCGCGCCGGCGTGCCATTGGAGCTCGATGATCTTGATCGGATTGGTCGCACCACGCCCGTCATCGCCAATATCCGGCCATCTGGTACGACCTATCTGATGGAGGACTTCTTCTATGCCGGCGGATTGCGGGCGCTGATGAAGCAGCTTGGCGACAAGCTTGATCCGGCGGCGGTCACCGTCACCGGCAGGCCTCTGGTCGAGGGGCTCGACCAAGTGAAGATCTGGAACGAGGATGTTATCCGGCCGCTCACCAACCCCGTTTATCATGAGGGCTCGCTGGCGGTCTTGAAGGGTAACCTCTGCCCGGATGGTGCGGTCATCAAACCGGCCGCTTGCGATCCGAAGTTCCACCGTCATCGCGGTCCGGCACTGGTGGCGGACAGCTATGCGGAGCTGAAAACGATCATCGATGACCCGGATTATCCGTTAACGCCGGAGACTGTGCTTCTTTTGCGCAATGCGGGGCCGCAAGGCGGGCCGGGCATGCCGGAATGGGGGATGATCCCGATGCCGAAGGCGCTGCTCAAGCTCGGCCTGCGCGACATGGTGCGGATCTCGGATGCACGAATGTCCGGCACGAGTTTCGGCGCCTGCGTGCTGCATGTCTCGCCGGAAGCCTATATCGGCGGGCCGCTCGCGTTCCTCAAAACCGGGGACGTGGTGGAACTGGATATTCCCGCGCGCAGCCTCAACATGCTGGTTCCCGAAGCCGAACTCGCGGAGCGGCAGGTGAACTGGGTTGCCCCGGAACCGCGTTATGAGCGAGGCTATGGCTTTATGTTTACCAAGCATATCGAGCAGGCCGACAAGGGCTGCGATTTCGATTTCCTGAAAACCGAGTTCGGCGCGAAAGTATCCGAGCCTGCGATCAACTGATAAGACATGTGTGAGGAGGAAAGATGAACCCTGCAACCCGCGAAAAGCTGATGGGCGTGTCCGTCGCGACGCTTTGCTCGGCGCTCTACAAGCGTGGCCTGAGAAACCAGACGATCCAGGATGTTCGGCCTGTAAAGGCCAAGGGCCGCAACATGGTAGGCCCGGCCTTCACGCTGCGCTATATGCCGGCCCGGGAAGACCGCAACCCGATGACCGTGTTTCGGGATCCGAAACATCCGCAGAGGCACGCGATCGAGACGTGCCCAGAAGGCCATGTGCTCGTCATGGACAGCCGCAAGGATGCACGCGCGGCGTCTGCTGGCGATATCCTGATCACTCGGCTGATGGTGCGTGGTGGTGCAGGGGTTGTCACCGATGGCGGGTTTCGCGACGCGATGACGATCGGAGAGCTTGATATTCCGGCCTATCATCATCGTCCATCAAGCCCGACAAACCTGACGCTTCATGAGGCGATCGACATCAACGTCCCGATCGGCTGCGGCGATGTACCGGTCTTCCCAGGCGACATCGTGGTGGGCGACGACGACAGCGTCATCATCATCCCAGCTGAAATCGCCGACGAGATTGCCGACGAGGCCGTCGAGATGACCGCTTACGAGGACTTCGCCGTCGAGCGCGTGAAGCAGGGCCACACGATCATCGGTCTCTATCCGGCCACCGACGAGAACAACCTCGCGATTTTTGCGGATTGGCGGAAAGCGAACAACCGATAAGGAGCAGAGGGCTCTATTTTGGGAGAGCGCAAATGCCGGCTTGTGAGCAAAAAACAAGAGCACATCGCTGATGTGAAGCGAATCGGCGGCGTGCAGGGAAGATGAGCAGGCGGTGCGAAGCGTAGCTTGAGGCGCCTGCACACAACCGCGGCCTGCTGCCAGCGGCAGCTTTTCAGCTTAGGAGCCGCCGCGTTGTTGTGTCTGGCTGTTCCACGACGTCAAGTGCGGATGGTTCTCAAGAGCCTCATGTTCGGTCAGAACAATGCTTTAGCGTCCTCAAATGAAATACCAGGCACCACCGCAGAACATGCCTCGGACCTTGTGTAGCTTCTCAACAAGCACCATCTAAACCTTGCCACCCCGCACCAGCGCGACTTCCGCAGCGACTTCTGCCGTCGCGCGTTGATGGTTGCGCGCGGGGCAAAAGGGCGCTCCCTGAAAGGGTTGAGCGCCCTTGGCTTGGTTTCTATCAGCGGCTTGGTTCATCGATGGCATCAAATAGCAGTCTCGTCATATTCTTCCATGGTATAGGCGCCTCTGGCGCACAGTTGATGCCGCTGGCAAGCGGCTGGCGTCCGGTGCTGACGCATTCCCGCTTCGCTGCGCCTGACGCCCCGTTTCATCATCGCTACGGACATCAGTGGTTTCGCGTGGACAATAATCCACTGGCTGCAGATAACATCCAAGCGGCTCGCGAGGGATTTGACCGCACCGTCGCCGACATCGTTGAAAAAGAAGGTTTTCGAGGTTCTCAAGACCGCATCGCCTTCGTCGGCGTGTCGCAAGGGGCCATTGTCGCACTGGATGCGGTTGCTTCCGGCCGCTGGAAGGTCGGGGCGCTCGTGTCCTTCGCCGGACTTCTTGCACCCATGCCGATTTCGTCCGCCGGTCGTAATACACCCGTCCTGCTCGTTCACGGCCAGGACGATAGGACGATACCCTCCATAGCGTCCACCATGGCTGCCACTCAGCTTCGAGGCGCTGGATTTCAGGTCGAGCTGCAATTATTGCCTCGAGTTGGTCATACGATTTCACCGGGTGGTGCTGAGCTTGCTCTACAATTCTTGCAGAAGAGCCTCGCCTGATGGAAACCGTCAGTGCTGCAGACAGTTCTGAGAACATGAACAACGACATCCGCACGGAAGACCAGAAGCCATCTTTCGAGACGGTATCCTTTCCGTTCGACCGGATGACAGTTGCTCGTTTTCGCGAAACATTTCCGCGCGCACGTTGGGACGATAATCTTCAAGCTTGGACCGTTCCCGGATCAACCGCGAAGCGCCGCATCGACCGCTGGCTCGCCAAGGAGACTGACCGGCGGATCCCGTTCGACGACGAGAAGGGACGCGATGCCTATCACTTCGAACCGATCTTAAGTCCTTATCTCGAGGTGTTTCATCGCGGTTTCCGTATCCGCACGCCCTATTCCCGCACGGTCGTCGATGAGTTGCGGCAGGTACCTTTCGCGCGTTGGAACGGAGACGAAAAGGCCTGGGAAGTTCCGTTTGCGTCTTATGATGACCTGCAGCATCGGTGGATGGCCATTGAAGAGGCTGCCAAACGGAACGAACCGCAGGAGCGTCAGAAGCGGGCCGAAGCGCGAAAGGGGACCGAGGAGGAGGCGAAGGCAAGGCGGCGGACGGCGGAAAGGAAGAGGCGGCGGCTGCCGGTTCCTGTTGATGAACTTCCGCCGCTGGAGCGGCCAGTGTCTACAACTGCATATGGTATCTTGGTCTTCACCGAAGTGACCGGCGAACTTATCGACCCGAGAGAGGTCGAAGATCATCATCCGGGCGTGGACGATCAGCATGTCTGGGCTGGGTGGCGGCACGCCACTCTGGAGGAGCTGGTTCACACATGGCCGGCGCGCGATGAGCCTGACGAAGAGGAACGCATACAGGGGTGGTGGCAGCCAACACTCGAGGAGTTAAGAGCAGCCAGAAGAGCTGCGAAGGCGAGGGAACGGCGCCAGGTCTCGAGAAGAGCGATCTCCGGGGAGAACGTCGAAGGCCTGTAGCGCCAAAGTTTCGACACCAGATCGAAAGAGGTCGGCATTGGAAGCGGCCCCTTTGCCAGGCCGGTGATATGTCCGGACCTGTATCGGCAATGGCAGTCAGCCGCTAGATCCCGGACGGCACCCGAGCCATGACTTTGATCTCGAAGTCGAAGCCTGCCAGCCAATTCACACCGATGGCTGTCCAGGTCGGGTGGGGTTTCTTGTTAAAGAACTGCTCCTTAACCGGCATTACGATCTCAAACTGTTTCCCTGGATCGGTATGGAATGTCGTGACATCCAGGACGTCGTCAAAGGTGCAGCCGGCAGCCTCGAGTATAGCTTCCAGGTTCTTGAACGCGAGCCGCACCTGTTGTCCAAAATCAGGCTCAGCCGACCCGTCCGGCAAGCTGCCGACCTGTCCGGAGACGAAAAGCAGATCACCGGACAAAACCGCGGCGGAATAGCCATGTTTCTCGTAAAGTGCATGTCTGCTGGCGGGGAAGATTGCGTGGCGCTGAGCCATAATATTTCCTTTCACCTGGGTTCGCCGGCTGCCACAATGACTTCCATGCAGCAGCCAATTCAGATACGATGCGTATGTCATACTGAGATACGAGATGTATGTCAACCCAGATACGCTACGTATGCGAAGTTGGAAGGGCCATGGCAAGGAAACGCGTTGAACAGATGGAAGAGAACCGAGCCAAGCTTGTCACAGCTGCTCGCAGGGCATTTTCGCAAAAAGGTTTTGCCGGTGCGTCCATGGACGAATTGACGGCAGAGGCGGGTCTGACGCGCGGCGCCCTCTACCACAATTTCGGGGATAAGCGTGGCCTGCTGGCTGCTGTAGTCAACCAGATCGATTCCGAAATGGCATCTCGCGCCAAAAACGCTGGTGCGGCCGAAAAGGATGAATGGACAGGGCTTCTAACGGAGGCGGAAGCCTATATCCAGATGGCGCTGGATCCAGAGGTTCAGCGCATCGTTCTGCTGGATGGGCCGGCCGTGCTTGGAGATCCTTCCAAATGGCCAAGCCAGGACAATTGTCTGCAGGTCACGAGGCAGGCTGTTGAAAGGCTGATAGCAAGCGGGATCATGAAACCCGTTGATGCGGAAGCGGCTGCGCGTCTTGTCAGTGGCGCGGCACTCAACGCGGCGCTTTGGGTTGCTGCTTCCGATGATGCTGCAGCCGTGCTGCCAAGGGCTGTAGAGGCATTCCGCGCCATGGCAAGCGGGCTTCTTGTCCAGCCCACATGATCGCCGGCATAGCCTCAACGGGCAGTTCGCCGCTTTCAAGGAATTGTTGGGTACTGCGGCCCCTAGGCCCCCTTAAGGAAGCATCTTTGCATCCTTGAGGGAAATGAGTCGCTGTGACGTCTCGTCCCATAGGATGAGCTTCACGCAAGAAAAACTCTCGCGCAGGGTGATGCGGCCGAGATCCGCCAGCTCAGGATGATCTCGCAATACTTCCGGCAGCCGATAGAAGGGAACCTTGCTGGACAGGTGATGGACGTGATGCATCCCGATATTGCCGGTAATCCATCTGAGCGGCCGCGGCAGATCATAGTGCGATGCGCCATGCATGGCAGCATGCGGAAAGGACCATTCCGGCGGCTTGGACCAGTGGGTCTCTTCAAACTGGTGTTGAACATAGAACAACCAGACGCCGGCCGATCCGGCGAGCAGGACGATCGGCAGATGGACCAGAAGAAAGGGTACAACGCCAATCGCCCATATCAGCAAGGCGGCCAGAACCGCGACAGCCAAATTGGTAAGCATCGTCGAAAGCCAGGGCAGGGCACCTGTCCGCATCATGCCGAAAGGCAGGCGTTGCTTGAACAAAAACAGAAAGGCAGGGCCAATACCGAACATGACGAATGGATGCCGGTATAAACGGTAGCCGAGCTTCCCCCGGCGTGTCAGGGCCCGATATTCCGCCACGGTCAGCGTCGTGATGTCGCCAACGCCCCGTTCGTCAAGATTGCCGGCAGAGGCATGATGTTCGGCATGCGCGCGCCGCCAGTAGTCGTAGGGGGTAAGCGTCAGCACGCCGATCGCCCGTCCGGTCCAGTCATCCCATCGGCGTCTCCCGAAAAGCGATCCGTGCCCACAGTCATGCTGCAACATGAAAAGCCGCAGCAGGAAACCGGCCGCCGGAATAACCAGAACCATGCCGATCCAGTAGCCAAAGTGGATCGCGAGCCAAGCCGCGGCCCATAGGAGCGCGAACGGTATGAATGTCACGGCCAGCTCGTAAAAACTTCGGCTCACGGTGGGCTTCCGGTATCCTGAAAGGATCTTGAGCCAGGCCTTTTCTGTCACGCCGCCAGGAAGGACAGCCGATGTCGTCGCGCTCATGTTTGATCAGTGTCTTTCTTGTGAAATTCAGGGACGTGCTGGAAGAAGACGAGGCTTTGCTCGGCAGGAGGGATGTCGCTGACATGTCCTCTAGAACGGTATTGTGTCTGCTTCACGTCCGCGACAGATAACGCATCTCTAAGACCGATGCGAGCTCGGCAACCGTAACCGACCGCCGAAGGACTTGCTCCATACCGCTTCTAGCGCATCGGGATTAAGCTATGCGACGTTTCCCGTGTCGGAAGCGAATTGGCGTGAGCAATGGCTTCCCCGGAGTAAGGAAAGTCATCTCCATGTTGGCGATCACCCTCGAAGACTTTGAAAGAGGGGCCTTCGACCTCGATGATCTTGTAACCGTTTACATATTCGATCTTTGGCGTTTTCCAGCCCACGGCTCGTTCTCCTATTGAAAGGCAGCGTCTTTAACTTGGATGACGAAGAGCACCATAGCGTTCCACGGTGGACCCTCCATCGAAGAATGTGTCAATGCGTGCCGGGTTCGCCGTTGTTCAATTCATCCTTGATTTCGTGCCTGGAGTGGCCGAGGATCTGAAGAAGTGCCGCATGTTCGGGCTTCCCAACGCGTTCCTCTAGAAATTCTGCAAGTGCAATCCGTGTCTGGTGCCCACCGGACGGTTGGTTCGCTTGGTGCAGAACGACAGTTTCCCCGCCGATGCTGTCCAAAGACCAGCGGTCGCCATTCGCACTGATTGAAAATTCTTTGATGTTACTCATCGCTGGCCTGCCTTTCCGACAATTATGCCTTTTGTCCATATCCGGCAGTGCGTCACGGAGCCCAAGGCTTCATGCTATTGATGGCGCCATCCGACTGTTTCAGGACCCATGTAAGGGTATACCGCGCAGCGTCAATGGTGCATCGAAACTAAAGGTTGACATATCTGCTAGCAGTCACTATTTCTGGTTTATCGATATTTTGCTTGCTGAGCTTTGGTTACCGCGCGATTGGCAACGCGCTTTGAACGAACCTTCCTTTCAAAAACGTCGCTATCACCATCCACGCTGCCTTAGGCTGCGTGGTCAATCAATCATGCTTTGAAAGGGTTCATCATCATGACCACAGGCACCGTAAAATGGTTTAACTCCACCAAGGGCTTCGGCTTCATTCAGCCTGACAATGGCGGCGCTGATGCGTTTGTCCATATTTCAGCCGTCGAGCGCGCCGGAATGCGTGAAATCGTTGAAGGCCAGAAGATCGGCTACGAATTGGAGCGCGACAACAAGTCGGGCAAGATGTCGGCCTGCAATCTTCAGGCTGCCTAATATAGCTGGTTCGTCTGTGACCACGGATGTACTGGCACTGACGAGATCACATTATCCGAGGCCGGGCGAATAGCCTGGCCTTTTCTATTTTTGCTCGCGCGAGCGGGCGCCATAAGTGAGACCAGCTATGACACAGACACATTCTAAAGCTCGGCAGCAGGCTGAGATCGCCTTCGGCCACACTCAATCGGACTTCTTCGCGCGCGGCCACGCTGTTGAGGAATTGGATTCGATCACGCAGGCCCGCGAGGAGAAGACCCTGCGATTGCGTCATGCGCGGCTGGCCAAGGAAGCACAGGATATAGCAACAGCTTCGGCCGGCCTGATCGCAAAGCGCGCCAGCAAATCCTGAGGCCAAGAAGGTCCGTGCTTAATTATTCAAGCGGGCCTGTGGAGATACTGACCAGCTACGCCTCCCCGCCAGCGGCATGCAGTTGGCGTTTGCTGCGGGCTGCGTGGGATCTGCGGTCGGCTAAGCTAAGAATGGGATTACGGCGCGCCCCATGAAACGAAGAAAGCCAGACTGATCACGTGAGACGTTGTGGATAAACACTTCCTCGAAGCCGCAGGATGCGGCCTCGCTGATGAGCCCAAGAAGTTCCTCGCCATCCGTGATCAGCGGGATGACGTCGTCAATGGCTTCGGGTTTGACATCGCTTGTGGCGGCGTCGAAGTCCTGAGGCAATCGCAGGTTGGAGAGGCTGGCGGGGGGCGCAGCCGCGTTACGCCATTGATCCCAAGCGGCCAACCTCGCATCTTCCTTGGTCGCTGCCCAGGAGACTTGTAGCTGCAGAGCCAAAGGCTTCCCATTCCCGCCGCCTGCGCGGAAGCGTTCGACAATGGTGCGGAGTTCTTGAGCGGGCTTTCGCACCGTGACTAGCCCGTCAGCCCAAGAGCCTGTCCATTCCGCCGTCTCGCCTGTCAGCGCAGCACCAAAAAGCAATGGAAGCTTTTCCGGCAGTGACCAAAGTTTTGCTTGGTCAACGTCGAAATGTGACGCTGCTCCCGTGACTTCGTCACCATTCAGCAACGCCCTGATGATGTCGGCGCCCTCCAGCAGGCGTTTATTGCGCTCGCCCTTTTCAGGCCAGCCCCCGCCGACCACGTGTTCGTTGAGTGCCTCACCGCTTCCAAGGGCGATCCAGCGAAGCCGCTGGGGAAACATCTGTGCCAGTGTCGCGATCAGGTGGGCGAGAACAACTGGATGATAGCGCCAGCCTCCAGGGATCGCCAAACTGCCAATGGGCAAAGATGTCTTCGCCATAGCGGCTCCCAGCCATGCCCAGTTATTGCCCGAATTCCCCTGTCGCAAGCTCCATGGTGCGATGTGGTCGGAGGTCATGATTGCCTGGAAGCCGCAGGCCTCAGCCTCCTGTACGAAGTCGAGGAGATCGCTGGGTGCAAATTGCTCGTGTGAAGCATGGTAGCCGATCAACATGGTCTTCGCTCTTCCTCTGAGGCTATATTTTCTCAATGTAGTTGGTCAGCCCCATCGGGGTCCGTCCTGTTCCGGGAGCTAACAGCGGCAGGGCTTGAAGTGTTCCTCGGTTCGGGCCGACCCGTAGCCACCAGCTGCCACACAGCGCTGGCAATGGAACGAATTGAAGGAGGTGGGGTTTTCCGAACCTGGATGAAAGGCGCTCGTCCGATCATGCGATCGGCACGGCAGCCAGATGTACTTGAGTGAAGGTTAAATGAGAGCGACATGAAGCAGACCTGGCCGAAGCAGATTTGGATCGTCCGGCATGGTGAAAGCGCCGGCAATGTCGCGCGCGATGCCGCAGATCTTGCAGGACATGCGCGTATCGATATCGCAGAGCGGGATGTTGACGTGCCCCTGAGCGGGCTTGGCGAGCAGCAAGCCGAGGCGCTAGGAGCCTGGTTCGCCAAACTTCCCCGTTCGGAACAGCCTGACGTCATCGTTGCTTCGCCGTATAAACGCGCTATGCGAACGGCAGATATCATCTCTCGGCAGCTACCAGCGCAGGCGGGGCTCGCTGTCGTTACAGACGAGCGGCTGCGTGAAAAGGAGTTCGGCATTCTCGACAGGCTGACGCGGCGGGGAATAGAGGAGCTTCATCCGGATCAGGCCGAGTTCCGGCGGATCCTGGGGAAGTTCTATCATCGCCCGCCGGCTGGCGAGAGCTGGTGCGACGTCATCCTGCGACTGCGAAGCATGCTGGATACGATCAGCCTGCACTATGCGGATCATCGCGTCCTGATTGTCGCCCATCAGGTTGTGGTCTTGTGCATGCGCTATATCATCGAAAACCTGTCCGAAGAGCAGATCCTTGAAATAGATCGGCAAGGCGACGTGTCAAACTGCGGCGTCACCGAATACCTCGCCCAAACCGACACGGAGGTCGGAGGTGGCCTGGTTCTGACGCGCTACAATTTCGTGGCGCCGCTTGTTGAAGCGGGAGCGCCTGTGACGGCTCAGACAGATGCAAATGTGGCAGCTCGATGATGGACACGCAGATCATCGACGCGGCTCTTCTCGCAGGCTTACCGCTGCCGCAGCCTGCCGAAGGCAGTAAGGAAGAGCGCGGCCGCATCTGCATTATCGGCGGAAGCCGGGAGGTGCCTGGAGCCGTTCTTCTGGCCGCTTTGGGCGCCATGCGTGCCGGTGCCGGCAAGCTTCAGATCGCAACCGTCGAAAGCCGCGCCGGAGCTTTGGCATTGGCCATGCCCGAGGCCTTGGTGATCAGCCTGCCGGAAACGAAGGTGGGCGGGCTGGAATCCGGCCCCGTCGCGTCCACCGCTTCGAGGTGGGCTTCCAGCAATGCGCTGCTTGTGGGGCCAGGAATGGTGGAAGAGGCAGACGGCCACGAGGTTCTGAGATGTCTGCTCGACAGCAGCTGTGAAGCAGCTATCGTCGTGGACGCCGGTGCTTTGCCGCGGATCATGGAACTCGGCGACAGCCTGCGCAGACGGTCCGGGCGTGTCATCATCACGCCGCATGCGGGCGAGATGGCAAACCTGCTGGGCGTCGACAAGGAGGTCGTGGAACATGATCCCACGTCAGCAGCTTTGCGCCTGACGAAGGAATTCGAGCTGGTGGTCATCATGAAGGGCAGCCAGACCGTCATCACTGCGCCGACAGGGATCTGGCGTTACCAAGGCGGTGGCGTCGGGCTGGCGACCTCTGGCTCAGGGGACGTCCTCGCCGGCATTATCGCTGGGCTAGCGGCGCGGGGAGCCGAACCATTGATCGCGGCCATATGGGGCGTTTTCCTTCATGGCGAAGCGGGTTCGCAGTTGGCGAAGACGGTGGGCCCGCTTGGTTTCCTAGCTCGCGAAATCCCCGACCTTGTTCCGAAGCTCATGATCGAGCCGAGTTAGAAGCATCATCAACATACTAAAGTTCGATCGGACAAATCTATTGCGTCTCCAGATGCATCTAAAGGATGTCTTTGCCTCAAGGTGAGGTCATCCAACGGTTAAGCAGACTTGCCTCGCTCACAGCTGGTGTCGGCCTGTTCCACGGCATGTTAAGATCTCTTAGCGATCTTGGTTCTGATCATTTACTCCAAGCCACAGTGAAGCTAGGAGCTTGTTTGTTTAAGGGTTGAGGTCGGTGCAGGTATGGCGGATCAGGTCGAGGCCGTGAGCTTTAGGGTAGATGACCTTTTGAGGAACCTCGATCCCGGCAGCCCTTTGGGCGCTCCTAGCGACTGGCCGCCGGTCCTGAAGACAACCTTCGGCATCATGATTGCCTCGCCGCTCCAGACGGTCCTCTTCTGGGGACCGGAATATGTCGCACTCTACAACCAGGCCTACGCGCCAACGATTGGCCAGAAACATCCGCACGCTTTCGGCCGTCCAGCTTCAGAATATTGGAGCGAACTTTGGGACGACCTAAGGCCGCTTCTCGACCAGGTCCGCGACCAGGGCGATCCGGTCTTCATGCGGGATCGGCCGTTCTACATCGAGCGGCATGGCCGGCCTGAAGTGGTTACCTTCGACATCTCCTATTCGCCCGTGCCGGATGAAGCAGGTAGAACAGCGGGCGTCCTGTGCGTTGTCAATGAAACAACCGAACGCACCGCCTATGAGACGCGCTTGCGCGAAAGCGAGGAGCGTTTCCGCAATATGGCGGACAGCGCCCCCGTCATGTTGTGGGTCGTGGACAAGGAGGGGCGCTGCACCTACCTCAACACCCGTTGGTACGAATATACCGGCCAGACGCCAGAAGAGGCCGAAGGCTTCGGCTGGCTTGAAGTGACGCATCCGGACGACAGGGACATGGCGAGCCAGGTCTTTCTCGATGCGCTGTCGCGCCAGGAGCCCTTCAGGCTAGAGTATCGATTACGCCGTGCCGACGGAATATACCGATGGGCCATCGACGCCGCAGAGCCACGCCTGGCAGGCGACGGCAGCTTCCTTGGCTACATTGGCAGCGTCATTGATATCGATGACAGGCATGAGGTGGAGCGCAAGCTTTGGGAAAGCGAGGCCGGTCTTCGGGCGCTGACAAATTCGGTCGACCAGATGATCTGGTCGACGACGCCGGACGGCTTCCACGACTATTACAACGACCGCTGGTACGAATTTACGGGCGTGCCGGCTGGCAGCACGGACGGAGACGCGTGGAACGGCATCTTCCACCCCGATGACCGGGAGCGGGCCTGGTCGATCTGGCAGGAATGTCTAATGACCGGACGGCCCTACCACATCGAGTACCGCCTTCGCCACAACACGGGCGTTTATCGATGGGTAATCGGCAGAGCCAACCCGGTTAGCGATGCGGCAGGCAATATCGTGCGATGGTATGGTACATGTACGGACGTCCACGAACTGAAGACGGCAGAGCTTCGGCGGTCGGCCCTTCTTGCCTTTGATGAGACGGCTGCGATTTTGGACAACCCAGACCAGATCGCTTTTGCAGCTTGCGAGATGGTCGGCGTAAATTTGGCGGCCAGCCGGGTGGCCTATGTGTTGGCACGCAGTGACGAGGGCAGCGGCTTCTCATCTGCAAAAGAATGGATATCGCCGAGTACGGCCGATCTTGAAGGTGAACTTCCGGACCTCGAGCTATTTCGGGAGCAGCTTGAGCGGGGAGAGACCGTCGTGGTCCGCGACCTACGGGAGGACCACCGAACCCGTTATCAGGAGTTCAGGCTACAAGTACACCCGGTTGGCTCCGTGGTTGCGGTTCCGCTGCGCAATCAAAACGATCTTGCTGCGATCTTCGCCGTGCATGATGCCGAGCCCGCGCGGTGGCCGGAAGAAGATCTCGCCTTCATTCGCGACGTGGCTGTCCGGGTCTATAACGCCGTGGAACGGAAACGAGCAGAAAAGAACCTCCTCGAATTAATGGTCAGTCTTGAGGAGCAGGTTACACGGCGCACGGAGCAATTGCGCCAATCGGAGGAACGTCTGCGGCAGAGTCAGAAACTGGAAACGATCGGCAAGCTTACCGGCGGCGTCGCCCATGATTTCAACAACCTGCTCCAGGTGGTTGCAGGAAATCTTCAGCTTCTGGCAAAGGACGTGATCGGCAATGCCAAGGCCGAGCGTCGAGTCACCAATGCCATGGCCGGCGTCAGTCGAGGGGCAAAGCTTGCAAGCCAGCTTCTCGCATTCGGGCGGCGCCAGCCGCTTGACCCCAAGGTCATCAATATTGGTCGTTTCGTGCGAGATATGGACGACATGCTCCGGCGGTCCATCGGGGAGGCGATCGAGATTGAAACCGTCGTTGCCGGCGGCCTGTGGAACTGCCTAGCGGACCCAGCGCAAGTCGAGAACGCCGTGCTGAACCTTGCCATCAATGCGCGGGACGCCATGGCTGGACATGGCAGGCTTACCATCGAATTGGGTAATGCTTATCTTGACGACGATTATGCCTCTCGGCACGAGGAGGTCGAACCCGGGCAGTATGTCGTACTCTCGGTCACGGATACGGGATCGGGTATCCCAGCCGACATGCTTGACCTGGTCATCGAACCCTTCTTTTCAACCAAGCCCGAAGGAAAAGGAACCGGACTTGGACTGTCTATGGTGTTCGGCTTTGCCAAGCAGTCGGGCGGTCACGTCAAGATCTATAGCGAGGTCGGGCACGGCACGACGGTGAAGATGTATCTGCCACGCGCCATAGCTTCGGAGGATCGCGAGGTCGTCGTGCAGAGCGGCCCGATCCCCGGCGGCAGCGAAACCATCCTCGTTGCCGAGGACGACGACGAGGTGCGCGACACTGTGGTCGAGACCCTGACGGACCTGGGCTATAAAGTTCTGAAAGCACCAAATGCCGATGCAGCCCTTGTGATCGTCGAGGCGGGCATTCCGATCGACCTTCTATTTACGGACGTTGTCATGCCGGGGTTGATGAAAAGCCCCGAACTTGCGCGCAGGGCGCGGGAGCGTCAGCCCGACATCGCTGTGCTTTATACTTCAGGCTATACCGAAAACTCTATCGTGCATGGTGGACGCCTCGACGCTGGCGTCGAGCTTCTGTCCAAGCCCTATACGAGAGAGGCGCTTGCGCGGAAGGTCCGGCAAGTGCTTGCAGGCCGCAGCCCGCGAAGCGATGCGTCCGGTAGCCCGGTTGCTAAGACGCCGCGCATATTGAGGATACTCTTTGTCGAAGACGACGAGCAGATCCGGGAAAATACGTCGGAAATGCTCAGGAGCCTCGGCCATGCAGTAAGGTCGACGAGCCTCGAGCGTGGTGCCATCGAGCTTGCACAAACCGAGGAACTAGACTTGCTGATCATCGACCTCCCCCTGATGGAGACTGGCGGCGCGGAACTGGCGGCGCGCCTTGCGGCAAGGCATCCGGATCTGCGGCTGATCCTCGCAAGCGGGAATGGCTTGGTGGATCGGGCGCCTGTCGATGCTATCACAGTGGCCAAGCCATATAGCAGTCTCGAACTTGAACGGGCGCTGCGGCAGGTCATGGACAGCCGACCGTAGAAGCGGGTGCAGGTTTTGTCATGCCTTGCACCTCGCCGGGGGCGTTGCATAATTTGGCCGCTGCCAAATCTTCCCACGTTCTTAACTCTTGCAAGGTGGGTATAGCGCCGGAATCTTCCTTTTCACCTTTGGTGGTTCACTTTCATCACCGGCTGCCTACATCGCTGATGGAGCGGCAGTTCGAATGCCGCAAAGTGGATCAGGATGCTGGAATGGCTGGACGTAGTGCCGAATACATAAAAGAGCTGGTTGCATCCTCGATGCTTCAGCAGGCCCGCAAGTTCGCAGAGGTATATGGCGGGCAGGGGAGGCTTTGGCAGCGTCCATATGCAGAACCACGGCCGCGTTCCGCCTCTGCCGTCGCGTCGGTATGGTTCACCGCGTATCCGCCCTCGGTTATTACCAGGCCGGGAGAATCGGTGCTCAAGACCCTTGGCGATGCTCGCCTGTGGTCAGCATTGTCTTCGATCGGCGTGCGCGGCATCCATGTAGGTCCAACCAAGAGGTCGGGTGGACTGAAGGACGGCACCTACACGCCGACGATCGACGGCAACTTCGACCGCATTGGGTTTGATATCGACCCTGCCTTCGGCAGCACCGAAGAGTTCGTCGCCATCAGCCGAATGGCGGCAGCCCATAATGCCATCGTTATCGACGACGTCATCCCTTCCCATACAGGCAAGGGTGCCGACTTTCGTTTGGCCGAGATGAACCATTCCTCCTATCCTGGCCTTTATCACATGGTTGAGATCCCCGGGGAGGATTGGTCTCATCTACCAGACGTGCCGGAGGGGAAGGACGCCGCCAACCTCAGCGCAGAAGCGGTCGACTATTTTAAGGAGCGAGGCTTCATCGTTGGGCACCTCCAACGGGTCATCTTCTTCGAGCCGGGGGTCAAGGAAACAGACTGGAGCGCCACCGCGGCTGTCGAGGGCTTGGACGGTAAGCTGCGCCGCTGGGTTTATCTCCACTATTTCAAGGAGGGGCAGCCAAGCCTCAACTGGCTGGATCCAAGTTTCGCGGCTCAGCAGATGATCATCGGCGACGCTCTCCACTCCATCGACCAGCTCGGTGCAAGAGGGCTTCGGCTAGACGCCAACGGCTTTTTAGGGGTCGAACGGAGGGCAGAGGGGCCAGCTTGGTCCGAAAGCCACCCTCTGTCTATGACAGGCAATGCCTTATTGGCGGGCATGATCCGCAAGGCCGGCGGCTTTTCCTTCCAGGAACTGAACCTTACAGTCGATGATATCGCTGCCATGTCGAAGGGCGGTGCCGATCTCTCTTATGATTTTATCACACGGCCGGCCTATCACCACGCGCTGCTGACGGGAGATACGGAATTCCTGCGTATGATGCTGCGCACCGTCCACGAATTCGGGATCGATCCGGCATCGCTCATTCATGCGCTGCAGAACCACGACGAACTGACAACCGAGCTTGTTCACTTCTGGACGCTCCATGCGGACGACATCTACACTTTCGCCGGACAGACTTGGCAAGGGCGCACACTGCGAATGCACCTTCGCGACGTCATTCGCGAACGTTTGTCAGGCACCAACGCCCCTTACAATCTGCCCTTTGTCACCAATGGCATCGCATGCACGACGGCAAGCGTCATCGCAGCGGCGATCGGCATCTCCGACCTCGACAGCATCAATGACGAAACCGTCAAGCTCATCCGCAAGATCCATCTGCTTCTTGTCATGTACAACGCATTCCAGCCCGGCATTTTCGCCTTGTCTGGCTGGGATCTTCTCGGCGCTCTCCCGGTGAAGGCGGACGACGTGAAGCACCTGATGGGAGACGGCGATACGCGGTGGATCGAGCGCGGCGCCTATGATCTGACAGGACTGTCCAATGAAGAACAGTCGGCCGAAGGCGTGCCGCGGGCCCGTTCGCTGTACGGATCTATTTGCGATCAGCTCGATCAGCCGGATTCATTCGCAAGCCAGCTAAAACGCCTCCTGGCGGTTCGGGAAGCCTATGGTCTCGCTGCCGCCAAACAGGTCCTCATTCCCGACACGACAGCGCCTGGCTTGCTGGTCATGGTTCACGAACTTCCCGAAGGCCGTGGGACGCAGCTGACGGCATTGAACTTCAGTGGGGTCACCCTGGAAGAAGTCGTCGTTCTGCCGCATGTCAAACCTGGGCCGGTAGTCGATATGATCGCCGAGACGATCGAAGGCGATCTTCAGGAAGACGGGGCGCTGACCATCAATCTCGATCCCTACGAAGGCCTGTCGCTCCGCATCGTGGGCACGCTTCCAGTGCTTCCATGATCGCCATCTAGGGCGTGGCGCGGCCGCTGCCGCCTAAATCTGAGGCTAAGAACTTTGGCGTGGTGGTGTTCAATTCAACCAGCCGCCCAAAAGCTGTGTCCACGGATTGAAGCGGGAGCCGAAGCAGAAAGGCGAAGGAGCACAGCAGTAGGCAGCCCTCTTAAACGACACGTAGCATAGGCCGGCGAGACTTGTGCGTGATCGTCACCGCCAACATTCCCGAAGGTGCGTCGGTCGAAACCAAGGTATAGCGCAAGCTTTGGGCGATAGGCCTTAGCTGCTCCGCAGCCTCATGGGAGAGCTCGCGCTGGATCAATGGAATGCCCTGAGCCATCAGCACGCTGACGGCACCCACTTCGAGGCCCAGATCGAATTCGGCATCCCGTCCAGGAAACCGCAGCCTTACGTCTTCCAGTATTTCAATCTTGCGCATCTCAATCCCCTTTCAATCAACAGGATTGCTCCGCATGGTGAACAACTGGTTAAACTCTGGCTGCTATATTAGCCCCTGCAAGAATAGTATGCAGGCGTTCTGCCGCAGGCGATATCGGGCGCAATGGCTGATATAACCGCGGTTGCTAAAGTATGAATCTGAGCTTGACTATGATCCAGGTTGGGGCGGCACAAGTGTCAGACTCCGGCGTTCTCACTTTCATGCATGACACATATGAAAAGTGGTTCCATGATGGGATCAACGCCTGCAGCTATCGCCAGATGTACAGGGTCGCGTCGGACATCGCGGCGACACTGACTATTCCGCGCGAGCTGAGAGGAATTGCAGGAAAGGTGGTAAGATTACTTGCGCCGGTCATTGATAAGCCCATTGCTCCCGCCAAGCTGCTTGCCAGGGCACGGACGGAATTCACGAGGCTTCAGCGCGAGATGGCTGTTCACGAGCAGGTTGAGATGAGGATGCCAAGCTGATTTAATCATCCAACAAAAAAGCCGCTGGATGTCCCAGCGGCCTTCTTGTTCAGTTAAACGCCACTAAGGTGGCTATCAGTCACGACGCAGGCCGCTCGACCCGACATTGCCAAGGCCGCCGGTCCGTTCGTCTTCGACCTCGACTTCAGTCTTACGTACGGAATCAGAGATCGTTTCCTCACGCTGTTCTGCCGTCTTGCGGAGCGAGATTTCCTCGATCACTCGGGCGTCCTTGGAAACAACGGCTTCTTCCCGATGTTCCTCGGCTTCGATCGTACGATCGACGAAGGCGTTTTCCGTGCCCGTGAGCGGGCGATCAACGCTGCGGCGGGTAATCTCGACATTTTCGTCGCGAAGCGAGACGTTTTCCCGGACAGGGGTTTCGGTCACGTAGGAGCGGACCCGGACCCGACCATTATTCACGTCGCGCTTGCCGACGCGAAGCTCTTCTTCGACAACCGGAATGACGTCTTCGCCGCTGGCTTCCAGGGTCGAAACGCCGGCGGTGCCGCGAGTGCGGTCATAGCCGGACGCGGCGAAAGAGTCGCTTGCCGTCGAACGCGACCAACCTTCCGATTCCCAGGCCTTGGTGCGCTCATCCAGGTCAATGCTGCCCTCGTCGTCCAGGATGTCGAGAGCGCGGTCATGCAAATCCAATGGATATCCTGAAACGGTGACGAGGTAGCCGCCACGGCGAATGCCCTCCGCATAGACGCTACGGTCTTCGTCAGGAAGGAAGAGATCGGCAAGCGATGCCCAGAACCCTTTATGTTCCTCACCCGAGGTAGTCGTTCCTGCAGTTCCCGCGGCGCTGCTTTCTGCGATCACACGCACTGATTCCCGGGAAATGCCCGCTTCGGTAAGCCGAGCGACAGCGCGGTCGGCTTCCAGGCGATCGTCAAAAAAGGCGGTTATGGTGTTGGAGCCCGAGGCAGTGTAGTTCTGATCAGTATAAGACATTGGACATTCCTCTCTGTTGCTATTCGTCTAGTCTCTCAATCGTCGCAGTCTGCTTTCGAAGTTTCACCGGAACGGCGACTTCTTCCGTAGTGGCGATTTTGCGGATTCTGATCTCCTCAACGAGGACCAGCCGCTTCTCGACAACAACGATTTCCTCGACCACCGGAATGATGGTCAGATCACCCTCAACCCTTGTTTCAGGGATGGAAGTAATCTCTCGGTCCAGACGTTCACGCGTGACTTCAACGCGCATACCATCCAGCGTCGCTTCGGCTAAGTCGTTGACTGTCGTACTCGAAGTGGTTACCCGAATACGCCCGGTGACGACTCGTTCCTTGTCGATACTGGCAGTCTCCTCGACGATCTCTATCTTGTGGTCGTCAATCGACATACAGAACCTCCACCGTGTCGTCGGATGGTGAATCCTGGAGACGGGATATGGTTCCGCGTTGATGAGCAATTGCTCAAGCAAGCCGTAGGATGTTGAAGACTGGCGAGCGCGGTCAGCGCCGCGTAAGCCGGTTGCAGCATTTGGCTAAGAAAATGCCCGCGCTTGCACCGTCCGAACCCGTGGTATCCGGGATTAGGAAAGAAGCGCTTCTGTCAGCGGATGGTGCGGATCAAGCAGGCCGTCGAGGGCGTTGAAGTGGTGACGATCCGGCTCTTCTACGCACTCGGTCTCTGCACCGAGGCCCTTCCAGATATTGGCGAGAAGCGCATTCTGGCGAATGAATTCCGACCGTTCTGCGGCACCTACCCAGCAGGTGAGCCGGCATTCGGGAAGCGGTTCGAGAAGGGCAGGGCTCTCGCGATAAGCCTCCTCGACATCGATCCTCTGCTTCTCGTTCATCTGGGTATTGAGAAGCGGACGGAGATCGTGAACGCCGGAAATCGAAACGACCTTGACGATCCGGTCACGGATTTCCGGGCTGAGCGGTGACGTAGTGCTGACCATGCGTGTCACAAGTTGGCCGCCTGCCGAATGGCCGGCGAGGCGGATCGGACCACCAACGATTTCGGCAGCGGTCTCGATTGCTCGGCCTACCTCTTGCGTAATTCCGGAAATCCTCATTTCTGGCGCCAGCGTATAGCTCGGTATGGCGACCGCGTAGCCTGCTTCCACAGCACCCTGTGCAAGATGCGACCAGTAGCTGTTGTCGAGACGGATCCAGAACCCGCCATGGACGAAGACGACGAGGCCAAGCGGCTCGGTCTTCGGCATGAAGAGGTCGAATCTGTTGCGCGGCCTATCGCCATAGCTGAGGCCAAGCTTGGCCTGGCCGGCCAAGCCCATCCGCTCGCGGTATATCCGTGCCGGCTCCACCCACGTGACTGGCCAGCGGTCTCCCTGGGGAATATTGATGCCATTGGCATAAGCATCGTCCCAGTCGATGATCTTGTGGCGCATGCAGCATCCTCTGCCGATAAGCTACGCGTCGTCAAGGCTAGTCGTTACGATGTCTCATAAGCCTGAATTCCTAGTTGTTCCCTTACTGCAGGCGCTGCTAGATGTTTTCATGCAAATATGGGAAGTAACAGTGGTGCGTGGCATCCGAACGGTGCAGCAGAACAAAGAAGACAGGGGAATATGCAGATGCACAAAATGCTCGCCGCCGCCACGATGGCCCTCAGCCTCGGCACATCCGGTCTGGCGCATGCCGACCCGCTGAAGATCGGCATGATCACCACGCTGTCAGGGGGCGGCGCAGGCCTCGGCGTCGACACTCGCGACGGCTTCATGCTGGCTATCAAGAACTCCGGCAACAAGGACATCACGGTTGTAACCGAGGATGACGCGCAAAAGCCTGAGCTCGCCGTGCAGATTGCCGATAAGATGATCCAAAGCGACCAGGTTGACGTGCTGACCGGAATTGTTTGGTCCAACCTCCTCATGGCGGTCGTTCCGGGCGCGGTCGCGCAAGGAAAGCTCTACGTCTCGACCAACGCGGCGCCGGCCGCCCTTGCCGGCGCCAACTGCAACAAGCTCTACTTCAATGCCGCCTACCAGAACGACAATCTTCACGAAGCCATGGGCGAATACGCCACCAAAGGCTATAAGAAGATGTTCATCCTGGCGCCGAACTATCCTGCCGGCAAGGACTCGCTGACCGGCTTCAAGCGCTATTACAAAGGCGAAGTCGCCGCCGAAGTCTATACAAAAGTCGGCCAGACCGATTATGCCGCCGAAATCGCGCAGATGCGCGCTTCCGGCGCCGACGGCATCTTCGTCTTCCTGCCCGGCGGCATGGGTATCGCCTTCATGAAGCAGTTCGCCCAGTCCGGCGTCAAGATCCCGGTCATGGGGCCGGGCTTCTCTTTTAGCCAGGACGTGCTTCCGGCAATCGGCGACGCGGCGCTCGGCGCTAAGGCCTCCGGCCAGTGGGCTCCCGATTTCGACAATGCGGCCAGCAAGAAGTTCGTGTCGGATTTTCAGGCTGAGTACAAGCGCCTGCCGTCGATCTATGCCCTGCAGGCCTATGATGCGGCACAACTGGTCGTTTCCGCCGCCGCCAAGACAAGCGTGAAAAACACCGACGCCTTCCGTGCCGAACTGCTGAGGGCAGACATCACGTCGCCGCGCGGCAATTTCAAGTTCAACACCAACCAGCATCCGATCCAAGACATCTACCTAACGGAAGTGGTGAGGAAGGACGGCGTATTGACCAACAAAACGGTCGAGAAGATCTTCACCGATCACGGCGATGCCTACGCCAAAGACTGCAAGCTTTAAGGCTCGCCCGTGACCTTTGCGCTTGCTCTCGAGCAGTTGCTGAACGGCCTGCAGCTCGGCGTCATGCTTTTCCTCATGGCGGCGGGGCTGACGCTGATCTTCGGCGTCATGGGCCTCATCAACCTTGCGCACGGCTCACTTTATATGGTCGGCGCATTTGCCTGCGCCGCCGTGGCCGCCTGGACGGGCTCATTCTGGCTCGGCCTTGCTGCAAGCCTCGCCTGCGCTGCTGCGGCAGGAGCCGTTGTCGAGCTTGTAGTGATCCGCCGGCTTTACGATCGTGATCACCTAGATCAGGTTCTGGCAACTTTCGCGCTGATCCTGATCTTTTCGGAAGGCACCCGCTGGCTGTTTGGCTCATTCCCCCTTTATCTCGATATCCCGCCCCTGTTGCAGGGCGCCGTCCAACTGCCCGGCGGCGGCGAATATCCCATCTACCGCCTGGCGATCATTGCCATCGGGGCGCTGGTGGCCGTCGGTCTCTATGTGCTGATCGGCAGGACGCGGCTCGGCATGCGCATCCGCGCTGGCGAAAGCGACCGGGAAATGATCGGTGCGCTGGGCGTCGACATCCGCACGCTCTACACCGTGGTCTTCGCTCTCGGCTCAGCACTGGCAGGACTTTCCGGTGCATTGGTCGGCGCGACACAGTCCGTCCAGGTCGGTATGGGTGAGCCGATCCTCATTCTCTGCTTCGTCGTGATCGTCATCGGCGGTATCGGCTCGATCAAGGGAGCGCTTCTCGGCGCGCTTCTTGTTGGCATCTGCGACACGATGGGCCGGTTCCTGCTGCCGCAGCTGATCGCGCTGCTTCTGCCACCTGCACAAGCAGGCATGGTCGGTGGCGCGGTGTCCTCCATGCTCATCTATGTGGTCATGGCTCTCGTGTTGGCGGTCAAGCCGCGAGGCCTTTTCCCGCCGGCCCATGTGTGAGACTGTGATGACCCGCGAAAACCTCGTCAACATCCTGCTTGCGGTCGCCCTTCTGGCTGCCCCGCTCGCCGCCAATGCGCTTGGCCAGGCTTTCTACGTGACACTCGCGACCCGGATTGCGATCCTGGCACTTGCGGCACTTGGGCTGAACCTGGCGCTCGGGCTCGGCGGATTGGTGTCCTTCGGGCACGCCGCCTTCTTCGGCATCGGCGGATACGCCGCCGGCATCCTTGCGGCGCATGGTTTTTCCGGCGAGCCCATTCTGTTCGGCCTTCCGGGTACCGTGCAGATGCCGGTGATCTGGCTGGTAGCGGTGTTTACCGCGGCGGTCGTCGCGCTGTTGATCGGCGCGATCAGCCTCAGGACCTCCGGCGTTTATTTTATCATGATCACGCTCGCCTTCGCGCAGATGGTCTATTATTTCGCGGTTTCCTGGCCCGCCTATGGCGGTGAGGACGGGCTGTCGGTCCTCGTCCGCAACCAGTTCCCAGGCCTCAACACTATGGTGCCGCTCAACTTTTTCTTGATCTGCTACGTCATCCTGTTGGTTGCCATTGCTCTTTTTGCCCTCATCCGTGCCTCGCGCTTCGGCGCCGCCTTGCAGGCCGCCCGCCAGAATGAGATCCGTGTTGCGACCATCGGCATTGGCCCATTCCGCATCCGCCTGACGGCCTTTGTCCTGTCGGCCACGATTACGGCGCTCGCTGGTGCGCTCTATGCCGATCTTAACCGCTTCGTCAGTCCGTCCATGCTGTCCTGGCACATGTCGGGCGAGCTGATCGTGCTGGTCATCCTCGGCGGTGTCGGCCGGCTGTTCGGCCCAGTCGCCGGTGCGGCGCTTTATGTAGCGTTTGAATTCGCACTCGGTAGCCTGACGGAATACTGGCAGTTCGTCCTCGGCCTCATCCTGCTCGGCACCGTTCTCTTTGTGCGCGGCGGCCTGCTCGGGTTATTCGCCGGAAAGGCCAGACATGGATAAGGTCATGGCTGAGCCGGTTCTGCAAATCAACGAGCTCGTCAAGAATTTTGGGGCGCTAAGAGCGACTGACGGCGTCACGCTCGATCTTCGACCCGGAGAGATCCATGCGCTGATCGGCCCCAACGGCGCCGGGAAGTCGACGCTAATCCACCAGATTTGCGGGACGCTCCGGCAGGATAGCGGCACGATCCGGCTCGCCGGGGTGGATATCGGCGCGCTCAGCACAGCCGACCGGGCCCGCCGCGGCCTCGGTCGCACCTTTCAGGTTTCGTCGCTTGTATCGGAGTTCTCGGCACTTCGGAACGTCATGCTGGCCGTTCAAGCAAAGCAGGCAACCAGCTTCGGCTTTTTCAGGCCGGTTATGCGTGATGTTTCGTTGATCGAGCCGGCAATGGCCATCCTGGAGCGACTGGGGCTGGCCCACCGCGCCCGGCTGCCGGCCGCCGAGCTTTCCCATGGCGAGCGACGGCAGCTCGAGATCGCCATAACGCTTGCCCTCCAGCCGAAGGCGTTTCTGCTCGACGAGCCAATGGCCGGCATGGGTCTGGAAGGATCGAAGGCGCTGACACTCTTCCTGGACGGGTTGCGACAGGAAGCGCCAATCCTGCTCGTCGAGCACGATATGGACGCAGTCTTCACCCTTGCCGACAGGGTTTCGGTGCTCGTCTATGGCAGGATCATCGCGACGGGCACGGCGGGAGAGATCCGCCGGGACCCAGCTGTGCGGACCGCCTATCTCGGAGACCGTGCCTGATGCTGCTCGACGTGCAGGATATCACGGCCTTCTATGGCAGCAGCCAGGCGCTGTTCGGGGTCGAATTCCAGATGCAGGAAGGCGAAGTCGTGGCGCTGATGGGTCGCAACGGCATGGGCAAGTCGACGACGATCAAGTCGATCCTCAACATGCTGGCGCCACGCAGCGGTCGCATCATCTTTGCCGGCAAGCCGACCGAGCGCATGCCTTCCTACCAAGTGGCACGGCTTGGCATCGGGCTGGTGCCCGAAGGCCGCCGTTGCTTTCCCAACCTGACCGTCCACGAGAATCTTGTCGCTGCGGCTAGACGCGGCGCGTGGACGCTGGAAAGGATCAATTCTCTGTTTCCCAGGCTTGAGGAGCGGCATGCGCAGATGGCCGCATCGCTGTCCGGCGGTGAGCAGCAGATGCTGGCGATCGGTCGAGCGCTGATGACCAATCCGCGTCTTCTCATCCTGGATGAGGCAACGGAAGGACTCGCACCAGTCATCAGACAAGACATTTGGAAAGCGATACGGCAATTGAAGAGCGAAGGTCTCTCGATTCTTGTGGTGGATAAAACCCTGTCGGAGCTTCTGCCTGTCGTCGATCGCTGCGTCATCCTGGAAAATGGTCGGAGCGTCTGGCAGGGCGCCGTTGCCGAGGTCACGGCAGAAATTCAGGACCGCTTTCTTGGAATATAAGAATGGCGAGCGCCGCAGCACAGACGGATCTTAGCAGGGTCCCCGCCTCCGAATAGCATCAGACACTCCAATGGTCCTAGCCTTGCATTTGATCTTCGGGCCTTTGGTCTCAATGGCTTCAAGTCCGAAGTCCAGCTTCCGGCGACTGAAGTCCCTCCCCAGGAACTGCGCATATTCTAGGCCTGTTGTCACTTCAGCTTCGCAATAGTCGAGGCGAGGAAACAACAAGGAGAACATTATGAACATCGTTAAACGCGTAGCGGTAGCCGCTGCCCTTCTGGCAGGAACGACACTTTCTGCCTATGCCCAGACCAGCAGCACGGTCGGTACGGGAGGCACTTCGGCCGGCGGCGGAACCTCCAGCAGCACGGTTGGCACGGGCGGAAGCTCTGCCGGCGGCAGCAATTGTACCACAGGCAGCGATTGCGGCTCCGGCTCGGCCTCGACGCTTGGAACCGGGGGCACCTCGGCAGGGGGCGGCCAGTCTAGTAGTTCGGTCGGCACCGGTGGTTCGGCAGCAGGCTCCGGCTCCGGTTCGGGATCGGCGTCGACGCTCGGCACAGGCGGAACCTCCGCGGGCGATGGCCAGTCCAGCAGCTCCGTTGGAACGGGCGGCTCGGCCGCCGGCTCCGGTAGTCGTTCTGGGTCTGCCTCCACGCTCGGTACGGGCGGCACCTCTGCCGGCGACGGAAGGTCCGCCAGTTCAGTCGGGACTGCCGGGAGCTCGGCTGGATCGGCCGGCGACGAGAACGGCAATGGCAAGAAGGCATGTCCTCCGGGTCAGGCCAAGAAAGCCGGCGGCTCCTGCTGATCAGTCGTGAGGATGGGAGGCGGAGCATCCGTCTCCCATCCTAACCATGGAAGGAACTTATCATGAAATCGCAATCGATCGTTACAAGGAGCGCTCTGGCGCTTCCCGTTATTCTGATCATCATGGTCGCTGCAGCGGCATTTGCCGATGAGCAGGTCAAGCTCGACGACGGCACGGTCTGCACCGTAATCGGTAGTACGTCTTCCACCGGTGGCGGAACATCCACCTCGGTGACTGCGGGCGGCGGCACTGTGTCGTCGTCAACCACCCTCGACGGACGCACCACGACAACCCATTCCGGTGGCGGCTCTGCGTCGTCGACCACTGGATCGTCCGTCAGTTCGGGTAATGCAGGCAGCCAGGCGTTCTCCATGGCGACTGCCACGCGCCCGGACGGTTCCGTCATCACCCGTCGGTCTGACGGTACTTGCGACATCACAAAGCCTGCCAAATAAGGAGAACAAGAAGATGTTGAAGAGGATCACATTGGCAGGTGCTATTTGTTTGGCGGTTCTGCCCGGGCAGCCTGTGTCTGCCCAAGACTGCAATGCGGCAGGCACTGTCGGTTCTGCAGGGAGCGCCGCCGCCGGCGGAACCTCGGCCAGCACGCTCGGCACGGCGGGATCGTGCAACACAGACGACGGCGCGACATCATCAATTGCCTCGGGCGGCAGCGCGGCGACAGCTGACGGGAAAGCGAGAAGCCGGACGAATACGGTCGACAATCCAAGCAAGCTGCAGACGCAGTCCAAGGCGCAGGCAGTGGATAAGGGCACGTTCAGCAAGTCCCGGACAAAAACGACGGTCCAAAGCGACAGCCTCGACAGCACAACGCGCACGATGTCGCATGTTCCGGGACAGAAGCCGGTGAAGAGCACTACCAACAGCAGCGTGACCCTGCCGCAGCAGTAATTGGCTGGTTAGGGGAAGGGGATCGGGATCGGTCGGCAGCTCGATACCCGCCTCGAAGCCATCGCACTTGCCGGCGTCGGCCAACCAGATGTCTGCTATCTGAGGATGCGGTTACCACCGGCATCGAAGAAATGCAGGTGGTGCGTCGGGAAGCTGACGGATACCTGTTGCCCCGGCGTCAGAAAGGCCCGGTCCGAAGTGAACACCTTCAAGTCCACACCGTTGAGCGACAGGTGCAGGATGATGCCGAAGCCGGTCGGTTCAACCAGATCTACAGTCGCTCCAACGCCCTCTGCCGACAGTTCGACATGTTCCGGACGAATGCCGACGGTGATGCCTTGCTCGTCATCGGCCCCGGGCGGCAGCTGTACCTTCAGGAGCGTGCCGTCGGCCAGACGCACGCCATCCGAATGCCGCGTCCCTTCAAAAAAATTCATTCCCGGCGAGCCGATGAAACCCGCGACGAAAAGATTGGCAGGGCGGTCATAGAGCTCGAGCGGACTGCCGACTTGCTGGACCAACCCGCCATGCATGGCAACGATCCGGTCCGCCAGGGTCATCGCCTCGATCTGGTCATGGGTGACGTAGATCGAAGTCGCCTTGAGGTCGCCATGCATTTTCTTGATTTCCGCTCGCATCTGTTCGCGCAGGCGGGCATCGAGGTTCGACAGCGGTTCGTCGAACAGGAAGGCCTTTGGCTGCCGCACGATCGCGCGGCCCATGGCGACGCGCTGGCGTTGGCCCCCGGACAGTGCCTTAGGGCGCCGCTCCAGATAGGGTTCGAGCCCGAGCTTCGACGCCGCACCCGCAATGGCGGCCTCGATCTTTTCCTTGGAGGCTTTGCGCAGTCGCATGCTGTAGCTCATGTTGCGGGCAACGCTCATATGCGGGTAGAGCGCGTAGGATTGAAAGACCATAGCTATGTCGCGATCTTTGGGATGTCGTTCATTGACGCGGCTGGCGTCGATACGAATTTCCCCGCTCGTTACTTCTTCCAGCCCGGCGATCATCCTAAGTAGCGTGGATTTCCCGCAGCCGGACGGGCCGACCAGGACGATGAACTCGCCGTCCTTGATCTCGAGATTAACACCCTGCAGGACGCTATAGGTGCCATAGGATTTAGCGAGGTTGTCGATCGTAATGGATGCCATCTGACTACCCCTTGACCGCGCCGGCCGTCAGGCCCTGCACGAGATACCGTTGAATAAGCAGGAAGAAGAGCGCGGCTGGGATCAGTGCCATGACGCCAGCAGCCATCATCTGACCGAAATCGACCGAGAACTTCGAGACGAAGGTCAAGAGCCCGACTGGGAAGGTCGCGGCATTGTTGCCGTTGATCAGCATCAGCGCGAACAGGAGTTCGCTCCAGGCTGCCGTGAAAACGAAACCAAGTGTGGCGGCGATGCCGGGAAGTGTCAGCGGCAGGATGATCTGGCGAAACGCGATAAACCTCGTCGCCCCGTCGATCATCGCGGCCTTCTCCAGGTCTTTTGGAATGCCGTCAAAGAAGGACTGCATCAGGAAAGTCGCGAACGGCACGTTGAAGGCGGTGTAGACGACAACAAGCCCAGTCAGGCTGTTGGTCAGGCCGAGCGGTGTCAGGATCTTGAAGATCGGCGCCACCAGCATAACCAGCGGAAACATCTGTGTCAGCAGCATCAAGCCGACGATCCAGTATTTGGTCCGGAAGGTGAAGCGTGACAGCGCGTAGCCGGACAAGGAGGCAATGATGGTGACGGCGATCGCCGTCGAGCCCGAAACGATCACGCTGTTCTTGAAGAAGACTGGAAAAGCGCTGTGCTGCAGCACGAAGGCGTAATGCTCGAATGTCGTGCGCGAAGGCCACATCCGCACACCCTCGGAATAAAGCAGGTCATTCGGTGTCAGCGATACTTTCAGGAGCCAGAACAGCGGGAACAGCGCAAAGACGATGTAGCAGAGAATCGCCAGCCGGTGCGCGAAGACGGGAAGAATGGAACGTCTCATGGCCTCACCCCTTGTTCAACAGTGTCTGGCGCGGCAGGATGATCAGCATCGAATAGGCGATCAGCAAGACCAGCAGCACCAAGGCGATTGCCGAGGCATAGCCAAAATCAAGCGCCTTGAACGCTTGGGTAAAGATATAGCTGGCGACGATCTGGGTGCGATCCGCCGGGCCGCCGCCCGTCATCACCACGATGAGGTCGGCGAAATTGGATACCCATACGGTGCGCAGCAGCACGGTAATGGCGATGGTCGGCGCCAGAAAGGGCAGGGTGATAGACAGGAAACGTTGCATCCAGTTCGCACCGTCGATGGAGGCAGCTTCGTAAAGATCGCGCGGGATCGACTGCAGTGCGGCCAGAAGGGTGATCGCAAAGAACGGAATGCCCCACCAGACATTAGCGATGATCGGCCCCCACATAGCGTGATGCGGATCGGACAGGAGATTGCCCGGTTGGTCGATCAGCCCAAGCGCGAACAGCCAGTGCGGCAACGGCCCGATGACCGGGTTGAACAGCCAGGCCCAGTTGAGGCCAGCCAGGAAGGATGGCACGGCCCAAGGCAGGAAAACCAGCGCCTGCACCATGCCGCGGCCGCGGAAGGGCTTGTCGAGAAGCAGGGCCAGGATCAGGCCAAAGGTGAACTGCAGCACCACCGAGGCTCCGGTCCACCACAGCGTATTCTTTAGCGCGCCGGAAAAGGCCTTGTCCTGGGAAAGGGTGCGAAAGTGATCAAGGCCGACAAATCCGCCGGAAAACGGGTTGAGCAGCTGGATGTCGCGGAAGGCGTAGGACATGCCGAGCACCAGCGGCACCAGCATGACAGTAATGATCAGGATCAGCGCAGGCGCGCTGTAGAGGTAAGGTTCGGCATGATCGGCAAGCTGGGCCAAAAACGGTTTGCGCGTCCGTCGCCCATGGCTGGAAGTGAATGCGGTGGTCATTGGCAGGATCGTCCCCGTGGGCGGCATCATGGCCGTCGTCGCGGTCAAACGAGCCGGCAGCAGGTGCTGCCGGCTCGTCATCGACTTATTTTTTGGCCAGATGTTTCTGCTGTGCCTTGGTGAGGTAGTCTGCCCACTGGTTGGCGAGGTCGGCGGCTGATATGTCGCCAAGCAGCGCCTGCTGCGATGTCTTGATCGCGATCGAATCCTTGAACAGGGCGAATTCCTGGAGGTAGGTCGGCATCACAGTCGGCACTGTATTCGGGTCCGCCAGTTCCTCGAACCAGCCTTTGAACTGGTCACCTGCGTAGAACGGATCCTTTTCAGCCGATGTATAGGCCGGCAGCGCACCGATCTTCTTGTTCCATTCAAGATTGCCTTCACGGCCCTGAAGCGTGGCGATCAGCTTCCAGGACAGGTCCTTATTGTCGCTTTTGGCGAACATCGACCAGCCGGCATAACCAATGGTCGGGAAAGATTTGCCGTCCGGTCCCTTAGGCAGCGGGATGACGCCGAAATCTTCCTTCTTCATCCGTTCGGCAACCGCGATGAGTGCATCCGGATCCTGGTCGAGGAATGCGCAGGTGCCGGAATAAAAGCCGGCCACGACCTCGTTGAAGCCCCAGTTGACGCTATCCTTCGGCGCATAACCCTTCTTGTAGAGGTCTACCATCCATTCAATGCCCTTGGACCAGCCTGGACTGTTCATCGTTGAGGTGCCATCCTCGGCAAAATACGTGTTGTCGCCGGCCATGGAGGCGGCAAAGATCATCCAGCCGTTGAGGCCGCCTGGCCCGCCGCGCATGCAGTATCCGTATTTGCCGGGAAGCTTTGAAACAGCTTCGGATGCCTTGCTGAATTCTTCCATGTTCTTCGGCGGTGCCGAAACGCCGGCCTGCGAAAGCAGCTTCTTGTTGTAGAACATGGCGCGTAGGTAGAAGCCGTAGGGCAGCATGTAGGCAGTGTTCTTGACATCGCGACCGAGTTCCAGCGCGCGCGGCGTCAGTTCCTTGGTGTTTTCCCACTTCGCCAGATAGGGCTCAAGGCTTTCGAGCATGCCGTTATTGGCATAGAGCGACAGCCAGGTGTCCGGCATTTCCATGACGTCGGGCGTATCGCCGGCCGAAACCATGGTCGCGAATTTTTGAAAAGCCTCGTTCCACGGCAGCGAGATGATCTCGACCTTGGTGCCGGGGTTTTCCGTTTCGAACTTCGAAACGAGCCCGTGCAGCGTCTGCGTGCGCTCCGGGCTAGTAATTACTTCGACCAGCTTGAGCGTCGTATCTGCCATCGCGCTTGAAGCCATCAGCGACGCAAGAAGCGCGGTTGCGATCAGTGTCCTCATTGTCATTCTCCCAGTTTTGTTGGCTGTGGTGTCAGGACGCGACGGCGATCGCCTCCTCGAGATCGCTCCACAGGGCCTCGGTTCCCTCGAGGCCGACATGGAGGCGTACGGACCGCGCGTGAATTCCGAATTCCTGCGCGGAATTTGGCTGCGCTTTCTGCTGCAGCACGACTTCGCCCGGTACGACCAGGCTTTCATGGCCTCCCCAGCTCACCCCAAGCCTGAAGAGCTTCAGATTGTCGCAAAAGGCGCGGATATCGACACCTTCGCGGAAGACCAGCGAAAACAGGCCGGATGTGCCGTTGAGGCCTGTCGGCAGACGGTTTGCCAATCCGGGATGGCAGACCTGCTCGACGATATCGAGGTCCTGCAGGCGCTGAGCGATGGCAAGCGCCGAGGCTTCATGAGCCTTCATGCGGATCGGCAGGGTGCGCAGGCCGCGGATCAGCAGCCAGGCGTCGAAGGGAGAAAGCTTGGCGCCAAGATAGGGATAGGCCTCCGCCTTGAGGCGGGCGATCATCTCTTTCGAGCCGGCGACGATTCCGGCCACGACGTCGCTGTGGCCGCCAAGATATTTGGAGGCCGAATGGATGACGAGATCGACGCCGAGCGTGATCGGCTGCTGGAAAATCGGGCTTGCCCAGCTGTTGTCGATCATCGAGACGACGCCATGCTTCTTCGCAATTGCCGCCAACGCGCAGACGTCATGAGCTTCCATCACCCAGCTGGTCGGGCTTTCCATGTAGAAGATTTTTGCGCCCGGCAGCGCCTTGTCGACCGCCGCCTCGTCGCGGCCGTCCACATAAGTGACCTCGATATTCATACGCTTCAGGATGGTGCCGAACAGCCGGAAGGCATCGGGATAGACATGACGCACCGCGACGATTCGGTCGCCCGGCGCGACGAAGCTCAGCACGGCGGCGGAGATGGCGGCCATGCCACTGGCAAAACCGAGCGCATCCTCGGCGCCCTCAAGCTTGGCCAGCATTTCCTCGAACATGCGCACCGTCGGGTTGAGGCCGCGCGTATAGATCGGCCGCACCTTTTCGCCGCGATAGGATGAAACCATGTCGTCATAGTCGGAGAAGGTGAACAGCGAGGTCTGCGCGATCGGCGGCACGACGGCGCTATAGGCATTGCCCTCGTCATGCGCAACGATCATCGAGGCAAGCTCGAATGGTGCGGCACCTTCGGTCATCGGGACATTTCCTTGATGTCTTCCTCGACGATCTCGAGGATTTTCAGTGTTTCGACGCGCGCCGATTCCGGATCGCCAGCGGCGATCGCATCGAAAAGTGTGCGGTGGAACGGGAAGGACCGACGCGCGAAGTCGACGCGCTCGAACGGACTGCTCCAGAACTGCTCAAAGGTCTCGCGCATCTGTTCGAGGATCTGACGGAACAAGGGGTTATGAGTTGCATCATAGATGGCCAGGTGGAAGGCTAGATCTTCCGGCCCGGAGGCCCCGCGGGTGTGATGCGCCTTTTCCATCACCTCGAGTTTAGCCTCGATCTCCAAAAGATCGTCGGCCTTGCGCATGCGGGCGGCGACCATGCCCGCCTCGCATTCCAGCCCGCGTCGTACCTGCAGCGTCTGCAGAAGCACGTCGCGCAGATTTTCAGTGTCGAGCGACAGCGGCATATGGACAGTGCGTTTGGAAATTGGTTTCAGCAGGTAATTGCCGCTACCCTTGCGGCTGTCGATCACACCAAGCGCCTGGTAACGGCGAATTGCTTCGCGAATGGTCGAGCGTCCGACGCCGAGCGCCGACATCAAGTGCCGCTCGGGCGGCAGCCGGTCACCCGTCTTCAAGCGCGCCGCTTCGATGAAGGCAGCAAGCGCCTCGCTCACCTGAGCAGTTCGATCCGCCGGTGGGAGCAGAGACAGGATCCCGGCTGAGGCATTAAATTGGTCTGACATCTTGCCAATTAAGTCGAGAATATTTTTGTTGTCAACTACCCGCTATTCCAGCATCCAGTGGTGCTCACTATCGACTGTGGTTTCGGAAGTACCTGGTATGCGTGAGATGCTGCCGTGGCCTCTATCGGAACCGAACCTGCCTTGGTGAATGATGTTTTGTCTGCTTAAACGTTGCGGCAGCCTAGCCGCATCCCAAGTCACTCGTAAGGTGCCCAGCCGCGCATCTAATTTTGACCGGCGGAGATTGGTTGAATGCCTACCAAGACATTGGGCGGCAACGGATCTGGAGGTACGTTATGAGCGATATTGATCGACCGCGAGCCGAGAAGTTGATGCAGGATGCGGGGCTCGATGCACTGGTTATTTTCCAGCCGGAAGCCTTTCGCTACGCAATGGGCGCACCGGCTGGCGTGGCCACCATGTGGGGCAGGGCCGGTTCCGCCATCGCTTTGGTTCCAGCGGATGCTTCCGCAGGCCTGGCGGCGGTTGTGAGCGATCATGCTGCTGGCATAATCCGAAAGGCAGCGCCGCAAGTCGACCTACGTACCCATCGCATCTGGATCGACATGCTCGACATGAGCGGCGTTGAAACCTTGAACCAAATTAATGGGGCCTACCAGGTCACCGGCGTCGGCGGCCCGCGGCCAGAAACCTTCGACCGTGCCGTCTGCTTCGGCCTGCTCGGCGATCTCCTGAAGGAGCGCGGGCTCGACCGGGCAAGCATCGGCGCCGATCTCGAATTCATTCCGGCCGCCGATTTCGAGGCGCTGAAACAGGCCCTGCCGGGTGTGACTTGGAGCGATGGATCGCCGGTGCTGCGCCTCCTTCGGATGATCAAGTCTCCCCGCGAGATCGAGCTCCTGCGCCGCGCGGCGAGGGCGGCTGAAGCAGGGCTTATGCGCATGGCGACGACGGTGAAACCAGGTGTGCCTCTGGCGGCGCTTTCCGCTGCCTGTAAGGATGGCGCGCAAGCCTTTGCGGCAGAGAGCGGGTTTGCCTTGAGCGGCCATTGGGATTTCGTTTCGGTCGGCACCGATCTCTCGGATATGTCGGCGATGGTGACGCACGGCGCGCTGATCAAGGCGGATGTGGGGGCGCTGGTAGATGGCTATTCTTCCGACGGTGCCCGGACTTTTACCCACGGCCCCGCGTCGGCCCTGGCATCGGAAATTTTCAAGGCGCTGGAGAATGCATTCGCGGTTGGGCTGGAACAGCTTCGTCCCGGCAACACGTTCGGCGCCGTCCATGCAGCCATGCTCGGATCGATGCGCAAGGACGGTTTTGCCAATTATTACCGTGGGCATTTCGGCCATTCGGTCGGCGGGGGTGTCGGCATCGAGGAATGGCCGTTCTTCTCCACGGACAATCCGGAGATCATTCAGGCAGACATGGTCGTCGCACTTGAGGCGCCGTTCTATGGCCAAGGGCTCGGTGCACTGATGATCGAGGACCAGTTCCTGATCACCGGGACAGGGCCTGAATGCATGACGACGCTGCCTCGCACGTTGCGCGATCTTTCCATGGAATAGGAAAGCATGTCAGAGGCAGAGATTTTCTCTGTGCGGCTTGAGCTTGGAACAATGTTCTCTGGTGCGGCGCGGCGGAACACCTATGTGAAAGGGAACATCCCTCCTAGCCTATCGAGCGATCCATGGCCAAGTTCCTGCACCTTACCGCCTTCATGCGTCCCGTCAGCCTGCACACCGGCGCCTGGCGTTACCCCGGTGCCTTTGCCGACGCCAATTTCAACTTCGCTCATATCAAGTCCTTCGCGCAGAAGCTGGAAGCGGCCAACTTCGATGCCTTCTTCATGGCCGATCATCTGGCGGTGCTGAACATGCCGGTCGAGGCCCTGAAGCGCAGCCATACGGTGACTTCCTTTGAGCCTTTCACCCTGCTCTCGGCGCTGGCGGCGGTAACCGAGCGCATCGGCCTGGCGGCGACGGCCTCGACCACCTACGACGAGCCCTATCATATTGCCCGGCGTTTCGCCTCGCTCGACCATATCAGCAACGGACGCGCGGCCTGGAACATCGTCACCACGTCCAATCCGGATGCAGCCCGCAATTTCGGGCAGGACGAGCATGCGGAACATGGCGAGCGATACAAGCGGGCGCGCGAATTCTACGACGTGGTGACCGGGCTGTGGGACAGCTTTGCGGACGACGCCTTCATCCGCGACCAGGAGAGCGGCATCTTCCTAGATCCAGCAAAGATGCATGTCCTGGCCCACAAGGGCGATGAACTGAGCGTCCGCGGACCTCTCAACATCGCCCGGCCGGTACAGGGCTGGCCGGTGATCGTGCAGGCCGGCCAGTCGGAGCCGGGACGTCAGCTGGCCGCAGAGACTGCCGAATTGGTCTTCTGTTCGCCGCGCGACCTTGCCGGCGGCAAGGCGCTCTATGCCGACATCAAGGGACGCATGGCGGCCGTCGGGCGTGACCGCGCTCATCTGAAGATCTTGCCCGCGGCCTTTGTCGTGGTCGGCGAGACCGTCGAGGACGCGAAGGCAAAGCGCTCCAAGCTCGACAGTCTGGTGCATTACGACAGCGCCATCGCTTCGCTGTCGATCTCGCTCGGCCACGACGCCTCCGGTTTCGATCCGGATGGCCCGCTGCCGGAAATTCCGGAAACCAACGCCAGCAAGTCCGGCCGCGCCCAGGTGCTGAAACTGGCGGCAGACGAAAAACTGACCGTGCGGCAGCTCGCCCAGCGTTACGGCGGTTATTCCGGGCTCGCTTTCGTCGGAACGCCACAGACGATCGCCGACGAGATGCAGGCATGGCTGGATGAGGAGGCTGCGGACGGATTTACGGTGGTATTCCCCTATCTGCCGCAGGGCCTGGACGACGTAACACAGCAGCTCGTGCCGGAACTTCAGCGCCGTGGATTGTTTCGCCGCGACTACGAGGGCAGCACTTTGCGTGAACACCTCGGCCTCCCAAGACCGGCCAATCGCTTCTTCTCATAAATAGGCGCTTGGTCGACATGGCTCTGATTGTTTTTGATCTCTTCGCTCACGACCAAATGCATGACGACGCACCGCTTCGTGAGGAGGTCGTTGACAAATAGTCTGCGACCCGAGTCGGGCTCCGTGGCCTCGCTGATGACGCTCGCTGCCCTTAGGGGAAGGCAGCCGATACCTCTCCGGCGTCTTTTGCGCCGGTTAGTTCAAGCGCCACGCTTGGCGCCTGAGAGGCGCACATTGCAGGAACCGCTTTGACGAAAAGACCAGCGGCCTGACTTCTCAGTCGTTGATAGTTATTGCGCACCTATTCGACGTCGGCCGCTCGACGAGGCTGATTTGCCAATCGCCGTCAAACCCGAAATTTGGGGCCGGAAGCTGGTCGCAAAACCAGAAGCCTGTCAGCTTCGCAATCTGAGGGGCGCAATACCAGAACGCCTCTCCGCTTTCTTCGATCGCCCACCATTTCGCGTGAGCTGGCGCAATGGCCCAGTCTACGGCTGGTAAAGCGCTTTGTCGCTGGTTCATAAACATCAAAGGACGATAGATCATGCCGCTGAACCAGCATTGAATCGGCCGATCATCTCCTGTTCATCTTGCCAACGGGAGCCTCTCATTTGGCCGCTTCCCTTTGGAGCGCACCGAATACAAGGGAGGCTTACTAAACCGCAGCTCGTTCGACAGATCGACGTGCTTGACTTGTCGGGGTTCTGCTCGAGAGCGGCTCGTTCGCTAACAATGAGAAGGAATACTCGCGCAGCGAATAAGGCCTGAAGACGCGCATTTTGCTCAGCCGGTGGCGCAATGGTATAAATTCTGGACCGGCTATGCGACAAGATCCGCCTGAACAACGGCGCCGGCTTTCAAACCGGCGCTGTTGTTCAGAACGTGGAAGGGGCTCTTGATAAACACCCGTAGGGACCTGCTGCGCGCATTCTGTGCAGCGTCTATAACCGAGACTTAATCCATCTGGACATTCGCGTCCTTCACGACCGGTTCCCATTTGGCAAGCTCTGCAGTGACGTGCTTTGCGAGTTCTTCAGGCGTAGAGCCAACGATCGTGGCACTGAACTCACCCATTCGGGCGATGACTGCCGGGTCCTTAAGAGCCTTGGTCGCCGCATCGTTCAGCTTGCTGACCACATCGGCAGGTGTCTTGGCCGGAGCAAAAAGTGCGTTCCAGGTGTATGTTTCATAGCCTGGAATGGCTTCTGCAATTGTTGGTACGTCGGGGAAAGATTGTGCTCGTGCTGCAGTCGTCACTCCCAGCGCACGTAATGTGCCTGCCTTGATGTGACCCGACGATGAGGGAAGGTTGTCGAACATGATCGAGATCTGATTGCCGATCAGGTCATTAAGCGCCGGGCCAGCGCCCTTATAAGGCACGTGCTGCATCTTCACGCCCGCCATACTGTTGAAAAGCTCACCGGAAAGATGAAGAGGCGTGCCGTTGCCGGAGGAGGCGTAAGAGTATTTATCAGGCTCCTTCTTCAGAAGCGCTACCAGCTCGGCGACATTCTTGACCGGCAATTCCGGGTTCACGACGAGCACATTCGGCACGACGACCAGGAGCGAGATCGGAGCAAAGTCCTTCTCCGGATCGTAGGGCTTGGTCTTGAGGATCAAAGGGTTGAGGGCGTGCGTGGCGACTGTCCCCATCAGTATCGTATAGCCGTCCGGTTCGGCGCGTGCCACCTTGGCAGCGCCAAGATTGCCGCCCGCGCCCGCGACGTTCTCGACAACCACTTGCTGCTTGAGTGTTTCACCCATTTTCTGCGCGATGACTCGCGCGACGACATCCGTCGAACCTCCGGCCGCAAATGGTACGACAAGAGTGAGCGTGCGATTGGGGAAAGATTGTGCCACAGCTGGAGCGCCAACCGACATCAAGGCAGCCGTCGATGCTGCCAGCAAAAGCGCAGCGCGCCGGTTCATTTTCTTGAAAATCATAGAAACCTCCTCCACTTTGCTCGAACTGGACGCTCGAGCAGATGTCGAAGATAGCCCGAAGATCCGAAGGGTCAAATGCATTCGCCCATTTGCTAGGAGCCGACCAAGATAGGCTCGACTCAGCCCGGGATCAGCGCAGTGCAAGAACGCTGGCGATCACGCTGGCTCGTCCCGCTTAACCTGCCATGGCTTTACGCAGGTTTTCGTCAATCTTGTTGAGGAAGCCGGTGGTCGAGAGCCAAGGCTGATCGGGGCCGATGAGCAATGCCAGGTCCTTGGTCATGAAGCCTTCTTCGACGGTCGCGACGCAGACGGTTTCGAGCGTCGAGGCGAACCGGGCCAAATCACTATTATCGTCCAGCTTGGCGCGATGGGAAAGCCCACGTGTCCAGGCGAAGATCGAGGCGATAGAGTTGGTTGACGTATCCTCGCCCTTCTGGTGCTGGCGGAAATGGCGGGTGACCGTGCCGTGAGCTGCCTCCGATTCCACCGTTCTGCCATCTGGCGTCATCAGCACAGACGTCATCAGGCCAAGCGAGCCGAAGCCTTGGGCGACGATGTGGGACTGGACGTCGCCGTCATAGTTCTTGCAGGCCCAGACATAGCCGCCCGACCACTTCAGAGCCGAAGCCACCATGTCGTCGATCAGGCGGTGCTCGTACCAGATCTTCTTTTCCTTGTATCGAGCCTCGAATTCGGCCTCATATATCTCCTGAAAAATGTCCTTGAAGCGGCCGTCATAGATCTTGAGAATGGTGTTCTTGGTGGAAAGATAGCAGGGCACGCCGCGGCTAAGCGCATAGGCGAAAGAAGCGCGGGCGAAGTCCCGTACCGAGTCATCGAGATTGTACATTGCCAGCGCTACGCCGGCTCCCGGCGCATCAAAGACGTCGCGTTCGATCACCTTGCCATCCTCACCAACGAATTTGATCGTCAGCTTGCCCTTGCCGGGAAAGGTGAAATCTGTAGCCCGATACTGGTCGCCAAAGGCGTGCCGTCCGACGATGATCGGCTTTGTCCAGCCGGGTACGAGGCGTGGGACGTTCTGGCAGATGATCGGTTCGCGGAAGATGACGCCGCCGAGATATTGCGGATCGTGCCGTTGGGAGAGCGCCACATGCTCTTCAACCCGAATTCCCGGACGCGGTCCTCATCCGGCGTGATCGTCGCGCATTTGACGCCGACGCCATGTTTGCGAATCGCATGTGCTGCGTCGATTGTCACCTGGTCGCCGGTGGCATCGCGATGCTCCACCCCCAAATCATAGTATTCGAGATCGACGTCGAGATAGGGATGGATGAGCTTTTCCTTGATGAAAGCCCAGATGATCCGCGTCATCTCGTCGCCATCGAGTTCCACGACCGGATTGGCGACCTTGATCTTTTGCATGCAATTCCCTCCCTGTAGAAGTAGCCTCCCGCCACTTCATGATGATCAACCGCGATTGCGCATATGGCTTTCAACACTGCGCAAATGTCTTCGCATAGCCTCGTAAGCGCCGGCGGCGTCACGGTCGCCGATGGCTTGAACGATCTCGATATGCTCGGCAAAACTGTGATGGTCTGCCGGTGGCCGAACCGGCGTATCCCGCAGGCGTCCCCAGGTGACGGCGCGGCGCACCGCGTTCAGGGTATCCAAGAGCCCGAGGAGCAGCGAGTTTTGCGACGCTTCGCCGATGGTACGGTGCAGCTTGTTGTCCCACTGTTCGTACTGGCGCCAAGTCGGCGCTTGCTGCGCTTTCAGCATGCAATTGCGGATCTCGGCCACTTGGGCGCCGGTAGCATTGAGTGCGGCGCAACGGGCGACTTCCGGCTCGAAGGCAATGCGTGCACCCATGACTTCAAAGGGATTGGTCCTCTGCACCATGGCGTTGATGTCGGCTACCGTGTCGATCGGACGTTCGCCGGTGAACGTACCCTTGCCGACATGGCGCCAGACGACGCCTTCCGCCTGCAGGGTGGCGAGCGCCTTACGTAGCACGGCACGGCCAATGTCTAGCGATTGCGCCAATTCGCGCTCCGGCGGAAGGCGCCCATCGTCTGGCAACTGCGCTGAGGCCAGGAAGCCCCGCAATTTTTCCAAAGCGGGCAGATCAATATTTTCGTCCATTGTAAAAACCAATTGCATATTGGGTTGGGTTTAGCCGGGGTAGGCCTTGATGTCAATCTCTTCATTTCTCTAGGTCTCTAATTATAAAATGTCTCGCGGAATCAGTTGTTTACAAAATCTGGAACCAGTGAGACGGGTGACTGGGAGCGTATTAGGCATGACGTTGATCAGAATCTTGTTGACCAATTCGAAGTTTAATCCATGATTGGTTTCAGTTTGGGTTCTGAGGAGGGCCTGGGCTCAAGGGAGGAAGTGACATGCAGAACATTGCAGGGAGAATACGTGCGTCCGTTTCGGCGGCGGCATTTTGCATCGCAGTCGCATTGCCGGTCGCGGCTCAGGCCGAACCGATGCGGATCGCCTTTGGCGATATCGCCACAGTGGAATCGCTTCACCTTCTGATCGCGCTCGAACGGGCCAAGGAAAAGGGTGTCGATATCAAGGTGACTTTCCTCAAGAGTGAGGATATTGCCGCACAGGCGGTTGTCAGCGGACAAGCCGATATCGGTATCGGCGGCCCCTATGCGCTGCTGCAGAAGGTCAAGGCGCCGATCCGGATCTTCATGCAGCTCTCGAAGCTGCAGTTCTATCCGGTGGTCAATACCCAGTTCTACAAGGGGTGGAAGGATCTCGATGGCCAAGAGATTGCCGTTCATTCACGAGGCTCGGGCACAGAAGCGATCATGAAGCTGATGGCCGACAAGAACGGCATCAAATATTCCAACATCGCCTATGTTCCCGGAGCAGAAGTGCGTACCGGGGCGCTGCTACAAGGGAACGTCAAGGCGACAATTGTCGATTCTTCCGGCAAGCGCGTGCTGGAAAGCAAAGCGCCAGGCAAGTTCACCTTCCTGCCGCTGGGCGAAGTCGCGGCTACGGACGAAGCGCTGTTTGCCAATACCACTTACCTCAAGAGCAACTCCAAGGATGTCGAGACGCTGGTCGAAGCGATCCTGACGACCTGGCGTGAAGTTGCCGCCAATCCCAAATCGGTTGCGGCACTCAGGGAGAAGTACAAGCTGCTGCCGGACGCGACGCCGGATATGATCGCCGAAATCGAGCCGTATTTCACGGAGGCTGCCCCGGGCATGCCGCTCAACGGGGGCGGCGAGAATGCCGCACGTGACGATTTCGCCTTTTATACGATTTCCGGTGCGTTGACTGGCAAGCCGGAAGATCTGAAGGTCGCGGATTTCTGGAGCCTGGACGCTCTTAATGCCGTCCTCGCCAGGGCGGGCACGAAGTAGGATGCAGGCGATCGTATCCCACACCAAGCTGAACGACGCGGCGGGAGCTCTGAAGGCTCCGCCAACGCCCGGTCAAGCGCTCCAAAGCTTTGCCGAGAACCGGCGCTCCTTCTGGATCATCCTTTCCCTGGCGGTTCTGTTTGCCGCCTGGGAAATCGCCGGTCTGGTGCCGATCAGCTTCGCTTTCCCGAAATTCAGCGAGACGGTTCTTGCGTTCGTCGAGATGGTCGCCGACGGCACCATGATCTATGCTTATTTTCTGACGCTGCAGCCGCTGGTGCTAGGTGTCCTGATCTCGGCGGTTGTAGGTATTGGGCTCGGTATCGCCATGGGACTTTCGAACAAAATCGAGTGGCTGCTGGCACCCGTCTTCATCGTGCTGCAGGCGGCGCCGATGGCGGCACTCGTGCCGCTCGTCACCTTCATCTACGGCATAGGACTGACAGCCAAGACCCTCGCTGTGGTGATGCTGGCACTACCGGTGATCGTGCTCAATTCCTACAAGGCGGTGCGTCACGTTAATCCGTCGCTGGTGGACATGTGCCGCTCCTTCCAAGGAACGCGCAAGCAGCAGATCTTCAAGATTATCATCCCGGACGCTTCGCCGGTCCTGTTTGCCGGCCTGCGGCTCGGCATTGCCGCCGGCTTCATCGGCGTCATGCTAGCCGAACTGCTGATCACCCCGACCGGCATCGGCGATCTCATCACCTACCATCGCTCAGTGGCCAATTATGGGCATATGTATGCGTCGGTCGCCTCGATCATCGCAGTTTCGACACTGACGCTGGCGGGCCTGCAATATTTCGAAACCAATGTCCTGCGTCCCGAAAAAAGGAGGAAGTAAGATGGCCAATGCTGCTCTTTCCCGCACGCAGGGCCAACTGGCCGTGACATGCGAAGACGCCATCGTCCAGGTGCGCGACATCGGCAAGAACTATGGCGACGTCGAAGCGCTGAGGGGCATAAACCTCGAGTTTCAACGCGGCAAGCTGACGACGCTTCTTGGACCCTCCGGTTGCGGCAAGACGACCCTGCTCAAGATCATAGCCGGTCTCGTTCCGGCGTCGTCCGGCGAAATCTGCGTCAATGACAAGGTCGTCACGGGGCCGGGGCCGGAGCGTGCCTTCGTCTTCCAGGACTTTGCGCTGATGCCCTGGGCAACGGTGATGCGCAATGTCGGCTTCGGTCTTGAACTCAGGGGCGTGCCGGCAATCGAGCGCAATCGCGTCGCCCGGCGCTATATCGAACAGGTCGGCCTGGCCGGCTTCGAGGAGAAATATCCCCATGAACTGTCCGGCGGCATGCGCCAGCGCGTCGGCATTGCCCGGGCATTTGCCGTCAATGCCGACGTGCTTCTGCTTGACGAACCGTTTTCCGCGGTAGACGAACAGAACCGCCGAAAATTTCAGGAGGATCTTCTGCGGCTGGTCGATCTGGAGAAGAAGACCTTCATCTTCGTCACCCATTCCATAGAGGAGGCGGTCTATGTGTCGGATCGCATCGTACTTCTGTCGCCGCGGCCCGGCCGTATTTCGCAGGTCATCGACCCGATGATCGATCGCACAGCCTCGCCCGATGATATCCGTCGCGATGCCGGTTACCTCAATACCGTTGAGGAAATCTGGCAGGGTTTGCGCCAGTATGCGGAGTAGGCCAAGATGACGCTATTTGGTATCCGTATCCCGATGATGATGTCGCTGGTCATGTGGGCAGTGCTGTGGGAAGTCGTCGGCAGGCTCGACCTGATCTTTCTCATCCCGCCGATGACATCGGTGATCTCCGCTGGCATGGATCTGGTGCAGACCGGATCCTGGCAGAATGCGACGCTGATCACTCTGCGCTCCTTCGTCTTCGGCATGGCGCTTGCCATCGTTGTCGGCGTACCGCTCGGCGTGCTCATGGGTCGCGTGAGGATCATCGACAATATCTTCGGCCTCTGGGTGAACATGTTCGTCAGCGCGCCCTTGTCGGCGCTGGTGCCGATCCTGATGATCCTGTTCGGACTTGGGGAAACCACCGTCTTCGTGACAGTCTTTCTTTTTGCGGTATGGATCATCGTTCTCGATGCACGCGCCGGGGTCATGCAGGTGCCGCCATCGTTGATCGAAATGGGGCGCTGCTACGGCGCCTCGCGCTGGACGATCTTTAGCAAGATCGTTCTCTTCTCCGCCCTTCCCGAAATCCTCGCAGGTATCCGCATCGGCCTCATCCGCGGGGTAAAGGGCGTCGTCATCGGCCAGATCCTGGTCTCCATCATCGGCTACGGGGAACTCTTCGAGCTCTATTCCCGCAGCTTTGATATGGAGCGGTTCTGGGCTCTTACCCTCATTCTCTTCGCGGCGGCGATGTTGCTCTCCGCGGCGGTGGAATTGTTTGAAAAACGCATCGAGTATTACGCAGGAGCGAGATAATGAACGATATGCCCAACCTCAAGAACTACGTCTTCAACCCGCATGCAGTGCCGACCTTGCCGGTTGCCGGAAGCGATGCGCTGTTTCCCGTCCACAGAATTTATTGCGTCGGCCGCAACTTCGCCGATCACGCGATCGAGATGGGGCATGATCCAAACAAGGAGCCGCCGTTCTTTTTCCAGAAAAACCCCGACACGCTGGTCTTGCCGGGTGAGAATTTCCCTTATCCAAGCGAAACCAAGGACGTTCATCACGAGATTGAAATGGTCGTCGCACTGAAGAAGGGCGGCAAGAATATCCCTGTCGAACAGGCCCTTGATTGCGTCTTCGGTTACGGCCTCGGCCTCGACATGA
This sequence comes from Rhizobium deserti, assembly GCF_004358025.1. Lineage (GTDB taxonomy): Bacteria > Pseudomonadota > Alphaproteobacteria > Rhizobiales > Rhizobiaceae > Neorhizobium > Neorhizobium deserti. Next base: position 173,946 of record NZ_SMTL01000005.1, read on the forward strand.
CCAGGCGCGATCTGCAGGCTGAGGCAAAGAAGGCAGGCCGCCCTTGGGAAACGGCCAAGGCGTTTGAGGCTTCCGCCCCATGCAGTGCGTTACATCCGGTTGCCAAGGTCGGGCATCCCACTGAAGGCGCGATCTGGGTCAAGGTCAATGGGGAGGTGCGGCAGACAGGCGATCTCAACCAGATGATCTGGAAGGTGCCGGAAATGATTTCCTACCTGTCGCGGCTGTTCGAACTCAAAGCTGGCGATCTGATCTTTGCGGGAACTCCGGCAGGCGTCGGTGCGGTCGTCACGGGCGATGTCATCGTCGGTCATCTCGACGGCGTCGATGATATCACCTTCAAGGTTGGTTGATCAGGCGAAAGCACGATGTCGGTGTGGAAACACACCGGCATCATACCATGCTTGGCCGTTTGGCCCGTCATCCGCGGCTTTGCATTGGTGTAAAGTCATATTGGCCTGTTAACGCTGACATCCATCACGATCCAAGCCTGCCTCCTGGTCTCCGCGCCCGGTCAACGGAGCATAGGGATACGGAAAGGTCGCCTTTGCACGAGCAACAGCGTCGGATCTTTGTACCTATCCAACGGCATACTTCCAGCAGGAGCGCTATGAGCGGCCCCCCGGTTCGGTTGTGCTATCCATGACCCGTGTGAGCAACAGGGCCAGGATGGTGCAGATCGCGCCGGAGATGAGATAGCCGCCGATGAAGATAATCCCGAGTTGGCTGGCAAGCCCGAGCGCGACGAGTGGTGCGAAACCGGCGCCGATCAGCCATGACAGGTCGGAAGTCAGGGCCGCGCCGGTATAGCGGTAGGTCTGGGTAAAGCGCGAGGAAACGGCGCCCGAAGCCTGGCCAAAGGAGAGCCCCAAAATGCCGAAGCCGATGATGATGAAGGCGTCTTGACCTTTTCCGCCGGCTTCCAGGAGGAAGGGCGCGGAGAAGCTAAAGATCGCGATGATGATGGCGCCGATCAGCAACTGACGGCGGCGACCAATCCGGTCGGCCAGCAGGCCGGAAACAATGACCGTGATCAGCCCGACTAAGGCGCCGATGACTTGCACGAACAGGAAGCTGCCTGCAGACTGGCCACCGAAAAGCGTGACCCAGCTCAACGGGAAGATCGTGACCAGGTGGAACATGGCAAAGCTTGCAAGCGGCACGAAAGCGCCCAGCAGGACGTCGGTTCCATGAACCCGCAGGACTTCCGTTACCGGGCGCGGAGCCAGTTCGTTTCTTTCCAGCGCCGAACCGAATTCGCGCGACGCAACGATTCTCAGACGGGCAAAAAGCGCCACGACATTGATGGCGAAGGCTACAAAGAAGGGATAGCGCCATCCCCAGCTAAGGAAATCCGCATCCGAAAGGTTGACGACGAAATAGCCAAACAGCAGGCTCGCCAGCGCAAATCCGAATGGCGCGCCGAGCTGCGGGATCATTGCATAGAAGCCACGGCGATTCGGGGGCGCATTGAGAGCCAGAAGCGAGGCGAGGCCGTCCCAGGCACCGCCAAGTGCGCAGCCTTGTCCCAAACGAAACAGTGCGAGCAGGGCCGGGGACCACCAGCCGATCTGCTCATAGCCTGGCAGGAAGGCAATGGAAGCCGTCGATCCGCCAAGCAGGAAAAGCGCAATTGTCAGTTTTGTGCCGCGCCCGTACTGGCTGTCGATCCACATGAAGATCAGGGATCCGACCGGACGTGCAAGAAATGCCAGCGAGAAAACCGCAAAGGAATAGAGGGTTGCCGTGACTGGGTCAGGCGCAAAGGAGAATACCAGGCGGGGGAAAACAAGAACCGAGGCAAGGCCGTAGACGAAGAAGTCGAAGAACTCACCCATCCTGCCGATGATCACGCCGATGGCGATGCTTCCCGCCGACACCGGCTTGTCGTCGTGGATCTGTCGGGCGTCCCGTTCCAATGCTGACGAGGAAAGATTCCCTTCCTGCGAGGGATTTGCCGCCTGGATCATGCTCTGCTTCCTTCTGCGTGTCGCATTGACCATCAGAATGTTGGCCGGGCCCGCTGTCAATCAAGATTTGCGGCTAAAATAATATCGAAACCGTACGGAAATGCACTTTGCGGCTGCAGCCTCTGTCCATAACTTAATACCTCTCTAGATTACGGCCTGCCGCGCTTTCAACCCGTGTCCGTCTGGACGGACCTGCCGCAACGCGGTAGCGGATGCTGCAGTGCGACGAAACACCTCATGGAGAATGGGGTGCCGCTCCTTTAGGCGAGTTAAACAAATCGCAGGTTTCGAGCAGATGACACCCATGTTGAAGCGTTTTTTCCAAATTTCCCTAGCCTTGTTCCTACCCTTGCTTGCCGGCTGCAACATGGTTGTCATGTCTCCGTCGGGCGATATCGCAGCCCAGCAGCGCGATCTGATCGTGATCTCTGTCGTGCTGATGCTGCTGATCATCGTACCAGTCCTTTTCCTCACGCTTTATTTTGCCTGGCATTATCGGCGCACCAATGTAAATGCGGCCTATGATCCGGAATGGCACCATTCAACACGGCTGGAAGTGATCATCTGGGCGGCACCGCTGGCGATCATCATCGCTCTCGGCGCCGTTACCTGGATCAGCACCCACAAGCTCGACCCCTATAGGCCACTCGACCGCATCGACGCAGCCCGGCCCATTCCGGCCGACGCGCGGCCTTTGACGGTGGAAGTGGTAGCGCTGGATTGGAAATGGCTATTTTTCTATCCGGAACTTGGCATCGCCACGGTAAACGAACTCGCCGCCCCGGTTGACGTGCCGATCAATTTCAAGATCACCGCGTCTTCTGTCATGAACTCTTTCTATATTCCGGCCTTGGCTGGCCAGGTTTATGCGATGCCGGGCATGGAAACGAAATTACACGCGGTCATCAACAAGGAAGGCGAGTTCGACGGCTTTTCAGCCAACTACAGCGGCCCGGGTTTTTCCCATATGCGCTTCAAGTTCCATGGCCTCAACCAGCAGCGTTTTGATGAGTGGATTGCGCGTGTGAAAACCCAGGGTACTGCTTTGAATCGGGACGCTTATCTGCGGCTTGAGAAGCCGAGCGAGAAGGAGCCCATCCGCTACTATGCGAGCGCGGACAAAGATCTTTATTCGTCAATCCTCAATCTTTGTGCCGAAAACGGCAAGATGTGCATGAGCGAAATGATGCATATCGACATGATGGGCGGTGCGGGCAAGGAGAGTGCGGAAAACCGCGAAAAGCTCGAATACGACAATCGTCGTGTCGAGCGGGGCGAAAACACCAATTCGCCTACCCATCCGGCGTCCGGCGAGCCATCGCGCAGCCCGCAGGAGCCGAACAGCACCGTCAATGACAACGGCCAGCAGCCCATGCAGCACGACATGCACAACATGCCGGGCATGGACATGCAGCATCAGGGGCATCAGGCTCCCGACAATGGCGACGGAAATCCGGCGCCGACCCAATTGAACAACAACAACTGAACCTGGCGCTTTGCGTCGCAAGACATCGATGAACGGGTTACCCCATGTTTTCCAATCCTGACCTCCTGAAGTTCATCTTCGGCCGGTTGACCCTAGAGGCCATTCCCTATCACGAGCCGATCCTGATCGTGACCTTTATCGGCGTCATGCTCGGCGGCCTCGCGTTGCTCGGCGTTATCACCTATTTCAAATTCTGGGGTCCGCTCTGGCGCGACTGGATCACCAGTGTCGATCACAAGAAGATCGGCATCATGTATATTATACTTGCCATAATCATGCTGCTGCGCGGCTTTTCCGATGCGGTCCTGATGCGCGCCCAGCAGGCATTAGCGTTTGGCGAGAATGAAGGATTCCTTCCGCCGCATCACTACGACCAGATCTTCACAGCGCATGGCGTGATCATGATCTTCTTCGTGGCCATGCCGTTCGTCACCGGCTTCATGAACTTCGTCGTGCCGTTGCAGATCGGTGCACGCGACGTCTCCTTCCCCTTCCTCAACAACTTCTCCTTCTGGATGACCACGGCCGGCGCGATCATCATCATGCTGTCGCTGTTCATCGGAGAATTCGCCCGTACCGGCTGGCTGGCCTATCCGCCGCTCTCGGGCGCTGCCTATAGTCCAGGCGTCGGGGTCGACTATTATCTATGGGGACTGCAGGTCGCGGGTGTGGGGACGACCTTGTCGGGCATCAATCTGATTGCCACCATCGTCAAGATGAGGGCGCCGGGCATGACTTTCATGAAGATGCCGATCTTCACCTGGACATCGCTTTGCACCAACGTGCTCATCGTTGCCACCTTCCCGATCCTCACCGCAACGCTGGCTCTTCTGTCGCTCGATCGCTATGTGGGGACGAACTTCTTCACCAACGATCTTGGCGGCAATCCGATGATGTATATCAACCTCATCTGGATCTGGGGCCATCCGGAAGTCTACATTCTGGTTCTGCCGGCTTTCGGCATTTTCTCGGAAGTCGTGGCGACCTTCTGCGGCAAGCGCCTGTTCGGCTATGCATCCATGGTTTACGCGACCTGCGTCATCATGATCCTGTCCTATCTGGTGTGGCTGCATCACTTCTTCACCATGGGATCTGGTGCTTCGGTCAACGCATTCTTCGGTATCACGACCATGATCATCTCGATTCCCACGGGCGCGAAGATATTCAACTGGCTGTTCACCATGTATCGTGGCCGTATCCGTTACGAAGTGCCGATGCTTTGGACCGTAGGCTTCATGGTGACCTTCGTGATCGGCGGCATGACCGGCGTCATGCTGGCGGTTCCGCCGGCCGACTTCGTGCTCCACAACTCGCTCTTCCTCATCGCGCATTTCCACAATGTCATCATTGGCGGCGTGCTGTTCGGCCTCCTGGCGGGAGTCAACTACTGGTTCCCCAAGGCCTTCGGCTTCAAGCTCGACCCGTTCTGGGGCAAGATGTCCTTCTGGTTCTGGCTGATCGGCTTTTACATCGCCTTCATGCCGCTGTATGTGCTCGGCCTGATGGGCGTCACCCGCCGCCTTTCACACATCGAAGACCCGTCGCTGCAGATCTGGTTCGTAACGGCAGCTGTCGGCGTAGCCTTGATCGCTTGTGGCATTGCCAGCTTCATCATCCAGCTGGTCGTCAGCTTCAGGAAGCGTGAAGAGCTTCGTGATGTGACGGGTGATCCATGGAATGGCCGCACGCTCGAGTGGTCGACGTCCTCACCGCCGCCGGACTACAACTTTGCGTTTACCCCGGTCGTACATGATCACGACAGCTGGTACGACATGAAGAACCGCGGCTATGGCCGGCCTCTGCAAGGCTTCAAGCCTATCCACATGCCGAAGAATACCGGCGCGGGTGCAATTCTGTCGACCTTGAGCGTGGCGCTCGCCTTCGGTCTCATCTGGTATATCTGGTGGCTGGTGGCCGTCTCCTTCGTCGCGATCCTGGCGGTGGCGATCATTCATACCTTTAATTACAACCGCGACTTCTACATCTCTGCGGAAGACGTTTCCGCAGAAGAAACAAGGCGCACTGAACTGCTCGCAAGGCAGGTGTGAAAACCATGAGCAAAACCAACGTCGATCCATTGGAAAAGCCGCGATTCTATCTCGAGGAAGATCATCACCCCGAGAGCAGCACAAATCTGGGGTTCTGGCTCTACCTGATGAGCGATTGCCTGATCTTTGCAATCCTCTTCGCCACCTATGCCGTGGTCGGCCGCAATTATGCAGCCGGTCCATCGCCAGCGGATTTGTTCGACCTGCCGCTAGTGGCCATCAACACGGCCATGCTGCTGCTGTCGTCGATCACCTACGGCTTTGCAATGCTGCAGATGGAGCGAAACGCCAAGGCGGAAACGCTGTTCTGGCTGGGGGTGACCGGGATCTTCGGTGCGATCTTCATCGGCCTTGAACTGTACGAGTTCATCCACCTTATCCACGATGGGGCCGGCCCTTCACGTAGCGCCTTCCTTTCAGCCTTCTTTACCTTGGTCGGAACTCACGGGCTGCATGTAACCTTCGGCATTATCTGGCTGATCACCTTGATGGTTCAGGTATCCATGAAGGGCCTGATCGAGGCTAACAGGCGCCGTCTGATGTGCCTGTCTATGTTTTGGCACTTCCTCGACGTCGTCTGGATCGGCGTATTTTCCTTCGTTTACCTGATTGGAGTTGTCGGATGACGGCCGAAGCCCCCGCCCACGAGGACGCACGCAACACCCATCATGGCCATAGCAATGGGCATGAGGCCGGTCACGGCACGTTCAAGAGCTATATGACGGGCTTTATCCTGTCGATTATCTTGACCGCCATTCCCTTCTGGCTGGTCATGGGGGAAGTGTTCGACAGCAAGATCTTGACCGCAGCGCTGATCATGGTGTTTGGCGCCATCCAGATTGTTGTTCATATGATCTATTTCCTTCACATGAACACGCGCAGCGAAGGCGGCTGGACGATGATGGCGCTCATCTTCACCCTCGTCATCGTCTTCATTGCCTTGGCCGGCTCTCTCTGGGTCATGCATCACCTCAATGCAAACATGATGCCCATGTCGCCGGAGATGATGAAAAACATGCCCTGAGCCGGTCATGCGACCGGATCTCCATCTAAGTCCAAGCTCTGAGGACGCTGCAGCGGCACAGCAACCATCGGGGCGGGGCCGCAGAGCTTCATTACTGCTTCGCGGCTTTCTCCTGTTCTCGGTCATCGTGTTCACCCTGCTCGGCATATGGCAGGTGCAGCGCCTGTTCTGGAAACTCGACCTGATCGCCCGCGTCGAAGCGCGGGTTACGGCTGCACCGGTCCCGCCTCCGCCCCGTAGCGAATGGCCCATGGTCGATGCTGAGCGCTTCGAGTATCAGCATGTTCACGTCGCCGGCGTTTTCGATCACAGCCGCGAGGCGCTGGTTCAGGCGGTGACGGAGAGAGGGCCAGGCTTTTGGGTGATGACGCCGCTGCGCCTGCAAGAGGGTCAGTCCATCCTGATCAACCGCGGCTTTGTCCCGTCCGGAAACAAAGATACAGGAAGCCGCAAAGCCGGCGAGCTCGTCGGGACCGTAAACGTCACCGGCCTGCTACGCATCTCCGAACCCGGCGGCGGCTTTCTTCGATCCAACGATCCCGGCGCCGACAGGTGGTATTCGCGCGACGTTGCAGCCATCGCGGCCGCTAAAGGCGTGTCGGATTACGCACCCTTCTTCATCGATGCGGATGCCGCCGCCAATCCGGGCGGGCTGCCGGTCGGTGGCCTCACCGTGGTGAAATTTCACAACAGCCACCTGGTCTACGCCATCACCTGGTTCTCACTGGCGGCGATGGCACTGGGTGCGACTGTATTCGTCGGCCGTTACCGCGGCTAGATCGCGGTCTTGAAGCCGTGGTGAAAAGGCAACGGCGCGGCACCGCTCACCGCACCCATTGCATGCCGTCGATTTGAATATCCTGACCAGTGATGAAGTTAGGTTCGCAGGTTGCGAGAAAAGTGACGACGCTGGCCACATCCTGCGGCGTGCCCACCCGTTTCATCGAGATGCCGGCGGCCAGCTGCGCCTCGCGGGCATTGATCATGGCGTTCGACAGCTCTGTCTTGATGACCCCCGGGCAGACCGCATTGACGACGATCTCCGGGGCCAGCTCCTTGGCCAGCGCCCGCGTCATGCCCAGGATACCTGCCTTGGCGGCGGTGTAGGAAACTTGCTGACCGCGCTGGTAACGCCGCCGGTATGGGCGTTCATCGACGACATGTTGATGATCCGCCCGCCGCCATTGCGGCGCATCACCGGCACAACCGGCTGGATATAGTTGAAGGCGCCCTTGAGATTGATGGCGATCGTCGCGTCGAATTCGTCCTCGGAAATCTCCTCGATCCCCTTTGGCATCGGCCTGCCGGCATTGTTGAACAGCACGTCGATCCGGCCCCACTGCGCATCAACGTCCGCAACGATCTCTGCTGCCCTTCCATGGTCGCGCACATCGGCGACAAAGGTCAGCGTCGCCCGCCCCAAGTCGCGGAGTTCACCAGCCGTGCGGGCAAGATCGTCCTCGATCAGGTCGACGAGCACGATATCGAAATCCTGTCTTGCCAGATCAAGCGCACAGGCGCGGCCGATGCCCCGTCCGCCGCCGGTGACGACCGCCACTTTGCGGGCCACATCAGACATCGGCGTTCTCCTTAGCGAAGCGGGCAATGTCGGCATGGGTGCCGAACCAGACGCCCTCATGCTGCTTGATGTGCTGGATCAGCTCTTCAAGGATGAAGATACGTGACCGATAGCCGGTGACATGTGGATGCATGGTCAAGAGAAACAGGCCGCCCTCCTTGTAGGCCCGATCGAACTCACGTTTAAAGATGTCGAGCACGGCCGGCGGCGGCGTGTAGGGGCGGTGTGCAGTGAAGCGGTTCATGTTGAAATAGACCGCATCGTCGCGGATCCATTCGACAGGCAGCTCGACCACGCCCGTCGGCTCGCCGTCTTCGACGAGTTCGTAGGGATCATCGTCGGCCATCAGCGAACTGTCGTAAAGCAGCCCAAGTTCGCGCTCGATCTCCAGCGTCACAGGAGAAAAATCCCAGGACGGCGTGCGCATGCCGACGGCGCGCACGCCGGTGATCTTTTCCAGCGTATCGGCGGCGCGAAGATGCAGTTCGCGCTCCTTGTCCGGCGGCACCTGCGTGTTCACTTCATGGATCCAGCCATGCAGGCCGATCTCATGACCTTCGGCGATCACGCGTTTCTGCTCGTCCGGGTGGAGCAAGGCGGCGACGGCCGGCACGAAGAAAGTGGCAGGCACCTCCGCTGCCTTGAGCGTTTCGAGGATGCGCGGCACGCCCATGCGGTTGCCGTACTGGCCCCATGACAGGCGGCCGATGGATAAGCCGCCGTCGCGCAGCTCGTTGGTCTCGTGGTCGCTGTCGAAGGACAATGCCACGGCGCAACGCGCGCCATCCTTCCAGGCCTTCGGCTTCAACGAACGGCCGGCGCGGACCTTGTCGACCTTGCCACGCCAGGTGGCTTCATCCCATTCCCAGGGTTCCATGTCTCTCCGTCCTTTGTTATTCAGCCGCCGTCGTCTCGGTACCCTGCGGCAGCACCGGCACCGCCGCGAGCAGCCGCGCGGTGTAGTCGTGTTGCGGGTTGTCGTAGATCGCCGCTGCAAGCCCCTCCTCGACGATCAGGCCCTGGTACATGATCGCGACACGGTCGCAGAGGTGGCGGACCACCGACAGGTCATGGCTGATGAACAGCAGCGACAGGTCGAGTTCGGCGCGCAGGCGGATCAGCAGGTTGATGATCTGTGCCTGGATGGAGACATCGAGCGAGGCGACGGGCTCGTCGCAGACAATCACATCCGGCTGCATGGCAAGCGCCCGGGCGATGGCGATCCGCTGCCGCTGGCCGCCGGAAAACTGGTGCGGGAAGCGGTTGGCGAATGTCGGGTCGAGGCCCACCGCCGCCAGCCATTGCCGGACGTAGTCCGGCGCCTCGGCGCGGTTCACCAGCCGGTGCGCCAGCGGGCCCTCGGTAATGATGTCGCCGATCCGCATGCGGCCGTTGAGCGAGGAGAACGGATCCTGGAAGATCGTCTGGACGCGGGTGGTGATCTTTTTCGGCGCGCGGCCGGTGCTCATTACCGGCTGGCCGTTGAGGCGGATCGTGCCCGAGGTCGGCACGATAATGCCGGCCGCCATCCGGCCGAGGGTCGATTTGCCCGAGCCGGATTCGCCGACGAGACCCAGCACCTCGCCGCGCCTGACGGTGAGCGAAACGCCAGCGACCGCCTGCACCACCGTCAGCGGCTGCGAGAGGCCCGATTTGATCGCCAGGTTGCGGAACAGTCCGGCCGGTTTCTCGAACCGTTTCACGGCATTGTCGATGACGAGATAGGGACTGCCGAGCGCTGGCAGGTTGGCGGTTGCGGATTTACGGGGCGGCGGCGGTGCGTCAGCTATGCCGCTCCCACGCAGAAGCAACTGGCCCGGCTTGGCCCGCGACGGCAGGGCGTCAAGCAGAGCCCTTGTGTATTCATGCTGCGGGCGGGTCAGAACGCCGAGCGCCGGGCCGATCTCGACGATATTGCCCGATTTCATCACCGCGACGCGGTCTGCGATCGAAGAGACGATGGCGAGGTCATGGCTGATCCAGATCAATGCGGTGCCCAGCTCCGAAACCAGTTCCTTCATCTCGGCCAGGATTTCGGCCTGGATCGAAACATCAAGCGCGGTCGTCGGTTCATCGCAGATGATCAGTTTGGGACGGTGCAGCAGCGCAATCGCAATCGCTACGCGCTGGCGCATGCCGCCGGAGAACTGATGCGGGAAAAAGTCGACCTTGCGCTCCGGCTCGGCGATGCGGACCTGAGCCACCGCCGTGATCGCCCGTTGGCGTGCGTCGGCAGCGTCAATGGTCTCGTGTGCTTCCAGCGCCAACTTTATCTGCGTGCCGATACTCAAGACGGGGTTGAGCGTCATCATCGGATCCTGGAAGACCATGGAGATGGTCTTTCCACGGATGGCGCGCAGGTCGTGCGAGGGAAGGCCGACCAATTCTCGGCCCTCGAGCTTGATCGACCCCTCGACGATGCGGCCGGGATCGTCGATGAGACCGATGATCGAGAAGCCGGTGATCGACTTCCCGGACCCGGATTCCCCAACCAGGCCCAATACTTCGCCCGGTGCGATGGAGAAGGACACGCCATCGACGGCCTTCACCTCGCCGCGTCCGCTTGGAAACCATGTCCTGAGATCGGTGACTTCGAGGAGAGGGGCGGCCGATCTTGTCACGATGTCGGTCATCGGCGGAGCCTCGGGTTGAGCTGGTCGCGGATTTGATCACCGACGAGATTGAGCGAGACGATGAAGATGATCAGCGCCAGGCCGGGATAGATCGAGATCCAGTAACGGCCCGACAGCAGGTATTGGAAGCCGTTGGCAATCAGCATGCCGAGCGACGGTTCGGTGGGCGGCAGGCCGACACCGAGGAAGGAAAGGGTCGCTTCCAGCGAGATCGCGCTCGCCACCTGCACGGTCGCTACCACGATCAGCGGCGGCAGCGCGTTGGGCAGGATGTGGGCCAGCACCACCCGCCAGGAAGAGAGTGGAATGGACAGTGCCGCCTCGACGTAATCCTTCTGCCGCTCGGCGGCCGCAGCGCCGTGAGCGGTGCGGGCAAAATAGGCGTATTGCGCGAAGATCAGCGCCAGGATCAGCTGGTAGCGACCCTGGCCGAGAATGGCGGCGATCACGAAGGCGAGCAGGATGGCGGGAAACGACAGCTGCAGGTCAACGATGCGCATAGCGAGGCTTTCAAATCGTCCGCCAATATAAGCGGCGGCGCAACCGACGATCGCACCGATGACCAAGGCGATGCCGCTCGCGATGATCCCCATCTGCAGTGAGATGCGCAGGCCGTAGATGATGGCGGACAGGAGGTCGCGCCCTTGCGAATCCGTTCCCAGCCAATGGGTATAACGGCCGGTGCCGATATAACCCGGTGGTCGCCGGGCATCGCGCAGCACCAGATGCGCAAGATCATAGGGGTTCTGTGGTGTCACGAGCGGTGCGATCAGGGCGATCAGCACGATAACGAATACAAGCAGAGCTGCGGCGACGGCCACCTTGTTGCGGCGGAATTCAACGAGGAAACGGGAGAGCGGAGTGTCACGCATCAGGCGCGCCCCTTTCGCAAGCGCGGGTCGAGAGCCGCATAGGCCAGATCAACCAACAAATTTATGACGATAAACAGAAGCGCGACGAACATCAGGTAGGCGACCATGACCGGCCTATCCAGCGAGGTAATGCTGTCGATGATCAGCTTGCCGAGTCCCGGCCACGAAAAGATCGTCTCCGTGACGACTGCAAAGGCGAGCGTCGATCCGAGTTCCAATCCGAACACGGTGACCAGCGGGATCGAGATCAGCCGTAGCACGTGGCGGCTCAGTACCGTGAATTCCGAAAGCCCAGCGGCACGGGCAAATTTGACCGTGTCGCTCAGCATCAGTTCACGCGTGCCGGCGCGGGCGAGCCGGATCATCAGCGAGAACTTGAACAGCGCAAGATTGAGCGCGGGCAGTACCAAGTGAGCCAGCCCGTCACCGGTCAGGAAGCTGAAGTCGACGCCGAATAGGCTAACCGTTTCGCCGCGACCGCCGGCCGGCATGCAGCCGCATTGCACGGCAAACACCATGATCAGCATCAGCCCGAACCAAAAGGTCGGCACCGAGAAACCGAGGATCGAAATAGCCATAATGGCGCGCGAAATTGGGCTATGCGGCTTGTAGCCGGCATACATGCCGATCGGAATGCCGACCAGACTGGCAAACAGCACGGCGGCAAGCGTCAGTTCCAGCGTTGCCGGCAGGCGGGATAGGATCAGTTCGCTGACCGGCATGTTGTAGACGAAGGATCGGCCAAAATCGCCTTGCAGGATGCGGCCGACAAAGGACAGATATTGATGCCACAGCGGCTGATCGAGGCCGTATTGGGCAATCACCGCGGCGCGGATATCCTGTGTTGCATCCGGCGAAATCAAGACGTCGATCGGATTGCCGACGGCGTAGACTCCGCAGAACACGAGCGCCGACATCGCGATGACGACGATCAGCGCCTGCCATAATCGTTGCAGGATGAAACCCAGCATGCGTCCCCTTACCCCCACTTTGCGCAGGTTGTTGCGATGCGGTTGTGTCTGCCGCGCCGGTCGCGGCAGACATAGTTCAGTGCCAGTCGTCTTGCAGAAGCGCGCGGGTTTCCCGCACTGCCACGTCCCAGATCGCTAGCATATCCTCCTCGGGGCGCTGGTAGAGGCCATGGTAATTGCCGTCGCCTAGCAATTGGCGCTTTTGCGCCGCACCGACGCGGGCAAGTGCTGCATAATCGATCTGCGGCTTGGCCGTCGTCGGCTGGCGCTGGTCCGTGGTGCGCGTCCAAGGAAAATTTTCCATCCAGGACGCATGCGAGGCGGCCGGATCGGTCTCCTGCACCTTCGCCAGCGTCTTTGGCGCCCGCCACCAGTCGTGAAATTTCACCGATGCGTTCGGATGCGCGTTCAGCCATTCGGAAATTACCACGGTTGCCGGCATGTTGCCGCCATGGCCGTTGACGACGAGGATACGGCGGAAGCCGGATCGGTACATGCTGTCGAGCAGGTCGCGGATGACGCCGATATAGGTCGACAGCGACAGTGTCATCGTGCCGGGAAAATTCGAAAACGACGAGGCGAGACCATAGGACACCACCGGGAAGACCGGAATGCCAAGCGGCTCGGCGGCATCGACGGAGACCTTTTCGGCGAGAATCATGTCAGTCGCGAGGCTGAGGTAGGCGTGCTGCTCCACGCTGCCGATTGGCAGGATGCAGCGATCGTCTTCTGCCACGCGTTCTTCCACCTGCAGCCAGTTCATCTCGGCGATCTTCAATCCGCTATCCTTGTTTTCCGTCTTCGCCAAATTGCGCAAAGAACATTCTATTTTGGGCCGCAGCGCACAATGTTTGTGCTTCCAGGCGATTTGCGCAGCATGCAGCAAGGTTCCGTGCGGGACTAAAAAAAGAAATTGACAGTCAATTCTCTGCGCGTCAAGTTCCATACGGGACCAAAATGAGCTTGTTGAGGGCGACCAGAGAGTGCGACAGCTACATGAACCAGCATTGGAGACATTGTTGCGTAATGGCGGCAAAGTTGTTGCCGGCAAGCACCGCGTTGAGGATCTGGTGGCCGTCAAGCTCTGGCAAAACCCGTGCTGGCTGTCATTCCGCTTCAACTTTCTGGCGCTGCAGTTCAACGAGCCAATCTACCGCCTGATCGAGAAGGAACATGGAATCCCGCGCCCAGAATTTGTAGTCCTCTATTCGCTCGGCCTGTTGGATGGGCTGACGGCGAGCGCCATCTGCAATTCCTCAGGTTTTCCGAAAAACACGATCAGCCGTGCGATCCAGAAGCTGGTCGACAAGAACATCATCCGCCGTGAGGTCGATCAGGCGGACTTGCGGAGTTTTGTCCTCTACATCACGGAAGAGGGCAGGCGCATCGTTGATCAAGCCATGCAGCCGATGGTGGAACGCGAGAAAGCCATGGTCTCATCGCTGACGCCGGCGGAACAGCTGATGCTGTCGGAACTGCTGGCCAAGGTTGTCGTGGATTCCCCCAATTGGCCCCCAATGACAAATACAGAGGAGAACGAAGAATGACGAATTCTAGGACATTTCGTACCGCCGTGCTGGCAGCCATGCTGCTCGGCGGGGTTTCGAGTGCGGCACTTGCGGCCGATCTCACCATTGGGGTGCGCGCCGGCCCGCTGTCGATTGATCCCGATTTCACCGCCGCCGGCACCCATGCCGAAGCGATGAAGCATATCTACGACTCTCTGGTGAAATCCGGCAACAATCTCGAACTTGAGCCGGGACTTGCCACCAGCTGGACGGCAATTGACGACACGACCTGGGAATTCAAGCTCCGCCCAGGCGTGAAATTCCATGACGGCTCCGACTTCACCGCCGAGGACGTGAAGTTCTCGATCGAGCGCATTCCGAAAGTCGCCGGGCCCAATCCGACCACCATCTACGTGCGCCGCGTCAAGGGCATTGAAATCGTCGACCCTCTGACCATCCGCATCAAGACCGACGGCCCGGCGCCGAACCTGCCGAACGATTTCATCCGCCTGTTCGTCGTCTCCCACACGGCAGCAAAGGATTATTCCGAGAGCGCCGAAAAAGCGTCGGAAGGGTTCAACTCGGGCAAGGCTGCAATCGGCACCGGTCCCTACAAGTTCGTGTCGTGGACGCCGAAGGAACAGCTCGTGCTGCAACGTTTCGACGGCTACTGGGGCGAAAAGGAGCCCTGGGACAAGGTGATCCGCAAGGAAATCCCCAATGATGCCGCCCGCGTCGCCCAGTTGAAGGCTGGTCAGGTCGACCTCATCGCACGTATCCCGGCCTCCGATGTGCCGACGCTGGAAACGGACAGCAAGCTCACCATCGTGCGCCAGGACAGCGTCTACCTGTTCAATATGGCTTTCGACTTTCGCGAAAAGTCGCCGCAGGTCAGCGCCAAGGACGGCTCGCCGCTGCCGAAAAACCCCTTCATCGACCCGCGCGTGCGCGAAGCCTTCGACCTTGCCATCGACCGCGAGACGATCACCGAAATCGCCATGGAAGGCATGGGCACGGTTCAGTCGCAGTTGGTGACGCCAGGCATTTTTGGCTACAATCCGGATGTGAAGGCAACCGTTTCCGACGTCGACAAGGCTAAGAAGCTGCTGGCCGAGGCAGGTTATCCCAACGGCTTCAAGGTCACCTTCTCCTTCACCAACGACCGCCTGCCGGGTGACAAGGACGCCGGCACGACAATTGCCCAGATGCTGACCGCGATCGGCATCCAGGTGGACGCTAACGCCCAACCGGGTGCCGTTTATTTCCCGGCCAATACGCGCGGCGACTATTCGTTGACGATGTCCGGTTGGGGCACGCTGACCGGTGAATCTAACTATACCCTGTCGTCCCTGGTTCACACCAACGACCCGGCCAAGAAGCTCGGCGCCTTCAACATCCGCAACTACTCGAATCCGAAAATGGACAAGCTAATCGAGGATGCCGGCGTGGAGATGGATGCCAAGAAACGCGAGCAATATCTCAAGGATGCCAATGCACTTGTGGCCAGCGACCGCCCCAACCTTTCGATCGCCTCGATCGTTTCTGCCTGGGGCATGAAGAAGGCCATCACCATCGTGCCGCGGTCCGACGAGGACACGCTTGCGATGAACATACGCGCGACGAAATAACCTCCCCGCCAACCGGAGGTCACTTGGCCGGGCATTTCTACGCCCGGCCTTTTTTATTGAAGAAGAGGAGCAGGATGATGGGAAAAACGGCACTGGCGATCCACGGCGGTTGCGGCGTGATGGCGAAACTCGGCCTCAGCGAGGCGGAATGGACGGCGGCGCGGGTCGATCTCGGCCGCGCGTTGAGGGCCGGCTGGGCGGTTCTGTCTTCGGGCGGCTCGGCGGTGGATGCCGTCCAGGCCGCCGTCGTCGTCATGGAAGACAGTCCGCATTTCAATGCCGGATATGGGGCAGCGCTCAATGCGGCCGGCGAGCACGAACTTGACGCTTCGATCATGGACGGCGCCACGCTCGAGGCCGGTGCCGTGACGCTGGTGCGGCGCATCCGCAATCCGATCAAGGCTGCCCGGCGCGTTTTGGAAAAAGGTGAGGCCGTGCTGATGGGCGGCAGTGCAGCCGATGATTTTGCGAAGGTCGAGGGGCTGGATGTCGTCGAACCGGGTTATTTTACCACCGAAAAACGCGTGAAGGCGCTGTCGGCCATGAAGGCCCATGCCGCAGCCGGCACGACTGCCGCCGCAAGTGAGTCCGAAAAACACGGCACGGTCGGCGCCGTCGCGCTCGACAGCGCCGGGCATCTGGCTGCTGCCACCTCCACCGGCGGCTATAACAACAAGCCCGTTGGCCGCATCGGCGATACGCCCATTCCCGGTGCCGGCACCTATGCGCGCGATGGCCTCTGCGCCGTGTCGGGCACCGGAAAAGGCGAATTCTTCATCCGATATGCCGTCGGGCACGAAGTGGCGAGTCGCATCGGCTATCTCGGCGAGACGGTTGAGCAGGCAGCCACCAAAGTGATCATGGAGGATCTGAAGCCGCACGATATCGGTGCGGGTCTTGTCGCGGTGGGGGCAGATGGCAGCATTGCCGCGCCTTACAATACCGATGGCATGTTTCGCGGCTGGGTAACCCCCGAGGGCCAATTTTTTGTGGCAACGCATGGCGAGATTTTCACGCTCCCGCAATAGCTGGATTGGACGCTAGCCAACCTTGCGAAAACATCGTGAACAGACAGCCAAGGGCGTTTTGCTGTCAAGAACAGGTGGTGCGCGTCTGAGCAGTTGTTTGGGGTCCAGGCCGAGCTTCCAAACGCTCGTCTTTCTGCGCGTGCTAAAAATTGGGTTCCAATATGGGATCATTCGAACTATGGAAGCCCCCATGCGTTCGGCTACGCTTTACCGACACAGCTGCAACTCGCCTCGGGAAGAACCGCGTCGCGGTTGAGGCCTGATGGAGGACATCTTGGATAGTTCATCTGCAACCGGGGCGGCACCCAGGCGCGTGCCGCTATACCGACATCTTTACGCGCAGGTCGTCGTGGCCATCATTGCCGGCATGCTGATCGGGCATTTCTATCCGACCACGGGTGAAGCCTTGAAACCGCTCGGCGACGCCTTCATCAAGCTCGTCAAGATGATCATCGCGCCGGTGATTTTCCTGACCGTGGCAACCGGTATTGCCGGCATGTCGGACCTCAAGAAGGTTGGCCGCGTTGCCGGCAAGGCCATGCTCTACTTCCTGACTTTCTCTACCTTGGCGCTCGCCGTCGGCCTGATCATCGCCAATCTGGTGCAGCCAGGCGCGGGCATGCACATCAACCCGGCTTCGCTGGATTCTGGCGCCGTTGCGACCTATGCCAGCAAGGCACATGAAAGCACGATTACCGGCTTCCTGATGAACATCATTCCGGAAACGATCGTCGGAGCATTTGCTCAGGGCGATATTCTGCAGGTCCTGTTCTTTTCGGTGCTCTTCGGTATCTCGCTCGGTCTGGTCGGAGAGCGCGGAAAGACGGTTACGGACTTCCTGCACGCTTTAACCGCGCCGATCTTCCGCCTTGTCGGCATTCTCATGAAGGCGGCGCCGATCGGTGCCTTCGGGGCAATGGCTTTTACCATCGGCAAGTACGGGATTGGCTCGATCGCCAACCTGGCCTTCCTGATCGGCACTTTCTACGTCACCTCGCTGATTTTCGTGTTCGTCGTCCTCGGTGCGGTCGCACGGTATAACGGCTTCTCGATCTTCGCACTCATTCGCTACATCAAGGAAGAATTGCTTCTGGTGCTCGGCACCTCATCTTCGGAAGCGGCATTGCCCGGTTTGATGCAGAAGATGGAGAACGCCGGCTGCAAGCGCTCCGTTGTCGGGCTCGTCATCCCAACGGGCTATTCCTTCAACCTGGATGGCACCAATATCTACATGACTCTGGCGGCACTTTTCATCGCCCAAGCCACGGACATCCAGCTGTCGCTTGGCCAGCAGGTCCTCCTGCTGCTGGTGGCGATGTTGAGTTCGAAGGGAGCCGCCGGCATTACGGGCGCCGGCTTCATCACGCTTGCCGCGACCCTCTCGGTCGTGCCTTCGGTGCCGGTCGCGGGCATGGCGCTGATCCTCGGGATAGATCGCTTCATGTCTGAATGCCGTGCTTTGACCAACCTCGTCGGTAATGCGGTCGCCACTATTGTTGTCGCCCGCTGGGAAAACGAACTGGACAAGGACCAATTGGCTTTAGCCCTTTCCGGCTCCATAGAGCATGCGCCGGCAGGACAGTCATTTCACCCTGCGCAGTAGCCATGTCGATCGATCGGATGCGCTTCATGTGCCAGAATTGTATTGAAAGGAATGCCGATGGAAGCGCTGGTTCTTGAACAAAAAGGCGTTCTCGCCATCAGGGAGATCGAGCTGCCTCTCGAAGTCGGACCGACGGATGTAAAGGTCCGGATCCACACGGTCGGGGTCTGCGGCAGCGATGTCCATTACTATACGCACGGTGCCATCGGCCCTTACGTGCTGCGCGAGCCCATGGTGCTTGGGCACGAAGCGGCTGGTACAGTAGTGGAAGTAGGTTCCGAAGTCCGCCATCTGGCGCCCGGGGACCGCGTCTGCATGGAACCTGGAATTCCGGATCTTTCTTCACGCGCCTCCAAGCTTGGCCTCTACAATGTCGATCCGAGCGTGCGCTTCTGGGCAACGCCGCCGATCCATGGCGTTTTGGCGCCCTTCACCGTCCACCCGGCTGCTTTCACCTACAAGCTGCCCAACAATGTGTCGTTTGCCGAAGGTGCGATGGTCGAGCCCTTCGCGATCGGCATGCAGGCGGCAGCCCGCGCTCGCATCGCCCCGGGCGATGTGGCGGCGGTCATCGGTTGCGGGCCGATCGGCATCATGGTCGCGCTGGCAGCATTAGCCGGCGGCTGCAGCCGCGTCTTCATCTCCGATTTCAGCGCGCCGAAGCTCGCTATCGCTGGGCAATATCCTGGCATCATCCCGGTCAACATTGGCGAGCGAAATTTTGCTGAGGTAATTGCTGCCGAAACCGACGGCTGGGGCGCCGACGTGGTGTTTGAAGCAAGCGGAAGCCCTAAAGCCTTCGCCGGCATTTTCAATCTGGTCCGTCCAGGCGGCGCTCTGGTGCTGGTCGGTCTGCCCGTTGAGCCCGTGACCTTCGACGTAGCCGGAGCGATATCAAAAGAAGTTCGCGTGGAAACCGTCTTCCGTTATGCGAACATTTTTGATCGCGCGCTGCAATTGATTGCTTCCGGCAAGGTGGACCTGAAACCTCTGATTACGGGAACATTCGAATTCAAAGACAGCATAGCTGCATTCGAGCGGGCAGCGGCCGGTAGTCCGTCGGACGTCAAGCTGCAAATCTTGCTGGGCGACTGACGCAGGAGGGCGGGAAGCGCCGGGCCTTCTCCCACTAGATCGCTACCTGCTCGCCGATTTCGACCACACGATTCGGCGGCAGCTTGAAATAGGCGGACGGGTCGATGCCGAAATCGGCCAGCGCCATGTAAAGCGCTTCCTGCCAGCGTGGCAGCCCGGTATGTGGCGTGCTGATGAGGTTGCGGCGGCCCAGGTAGAACGAGGTCTGCATGATCTCGAACTTGAACCCGGCCTTGCGGCACAATCCGAGCGCCTTAGTGACATTCGGCTCATCCATGAAGCCGAATGTGATATCCAGCCGCATGAACCGCTTGGACAACTTGGTGATCTTCACGCGCTCGCTATCGGGGATATATGGCTTGTCCTTGGTCCAGATGGTCAGGATCACGTTCTGCTCGTGCAGAACATGATTATGCTTGATGTTGTGAAGCAGGACGGCTGGGGTGCGGTCCGGGACGCTGGTGAGGAAGACCGCAGTGCCTGGCACCTTGACCGGAGCGTGAGCCGATTCCCGCTCGATCATCGCAATGAATGTTTCTAGCGGAATGTCGTTCTTGGCCGTCTTCTCCTTGATGTAGCGCGACCCCTTCGTCCAGGTCCACATCAGCAGCATAATGGCAATGGCAAGTGCTACCGGGACCCATCCGCCGTCGTGGATCTTCAGAAGGTTTGCGGCCAGGAAGGTCACCTCGACAATGAACAGCACAACCAGGAGCGCCCCGGCAGTCCAGACCGAATAGCGCCAGACCGAGCGCAGGAACTGAAATGCCATCAGCGTCGTCACCACCATGGCGCCCGTGACGGAAATTCCGTAAGCGGTGGCAAGCGATTCAGAACTGCGGAACGACAGGATCAGGATAATCACGCCGATGAACAGCAGCATGTTGACGGCAGGCACATAGATCTGCCCGGTGTTGGTTTCCGAGGTAAATTTGATCATCAGACGGGGAAGGAAGCCGAGATGGACGGCTTGGCGGGCCAATGAGAACGCCCCGGTTATGACCGCCTGGCTGGCGATAATGGTGGCCATCGTCGCCAGGATGACGATCGGGAGCAGCGCCCATTCCGGATACATGAGGTAGAAGGGATTTTCGGCGGCTTCCGGGTGGGTCAGCACGAGAGCGCCTTGCCCAAGATAGTTCAGCATCAGCGCCGGGAAGACGATGATGAACCAGGCGAGCTGGATCGGCCGGCGGCCAAAGTGTCCGAGATCTGCGTAAAGCGCCTCAGCCCCAGTAACGGTCAGGAAGACGGCACCGAGGACGATAAAACCCATCGCTCCGGCGTGGGTAACGAACCAAAGCGCGTTCAGAGGGTTGAGCGCCTCAAGGATCTTCCAGTCATCGCCGATATGGATCAGGCCGCCCCAGGCCATGACAAGAAACCAGACGACGGTGATCGGGCCAAAGAATTTGGAGACGGCGGCAGTGCCTTTGGATTGCACCGTGAACAGCGCGATCATCAGCAAGATCGACAGTGGCAGCACGTAATCCGAAAAAGCCGGCGTCACGAGCTTTAGACCTTCGAGTGCCGACATCACCGAGAGGGCAGGGGTGATCATTGCGTCGCCGATGAAGAGCGCTGCGCCGATCAGCCCGGCGAAGAACAGGACGGGCATGTAGTTGCCGGTCTTCTTCATCAGCAGTGCGAGAAGCGACAAGGTGCCGCCTTCGCCGTCATTGTCGGCGCGCAGCAGGAAGAGAACGTATTTGAAGGTGACGATGATCGTCAGCGTCCAGACCATCAGGGAGATGAGGCCAATCACCTCGGTCTCCTGGATGCCGTCGGTTGCAAAAGGACGCAACGCTTCGCGAAAGGCATAAAGCGGACTTGTGCCAATATCGCCGTAGACGACGCCGACAGAGCCAATTACGAGCAGCAGGAATTTGCGGGTTTGAGATGTTTCACCCGAGGCGTCGGTGATCGACGAAGTCATGCTGTCTCCGGTCTCGTAGCGCCAAGTCGGCCGCGCGGTTGTACGGAACAATCTATTCGATCGGGTTAACCCGCACCGGCCAATTTTGATCCCTTGCAAGGGAACGAGGAGCGGCGACAATGAAAAAGGCGACGGGACGCCTGCTTGTCGACCGCCGCCTGTTTATCTCAATATCTGACGGCCGCGGCAAGATCTCCGCGGCCGATGGCAAAGTTTATGCAGACTATTCGTCCCGCTCGCCGGTGAAGTTCAGCAGCAATTGGAAGATATTGACGAAGTTCAGGTAAAGCGAAAGTGCGCCGAAGACGGCAAGCTTCTGCTGCGACTCCTGATCAAAGTTTTCGGCAAACTGTTCCTTGATGTTCTGAGTGTCCCACGCAGTCAAGCCGACGAAGACGACGATGCCGATCACCGAGATGGCGAATTGCAGCGCGCTCGACCCCATGAAAATATTGACGATCGACGCGATCATCACGCCGATCAGGCCCATCACCATGAACGAGCCGAATTTGGCGAGATCGCGCTTGGTGACATAGCCGTAGAGGCTGGTGGCGCCGAACATGGTCGCGGCGATGAAAAAGGTGCGGGCGATGCTTGCGCCGGTGAAGACCAGGAAGACCGAGGCAAGGGACAAGCCCATAACGGCGCAGAAAGCCCAGAAGGTGAACTGCGCAGTGGACGCGGACATGGTCTGGATGCGGAACGAGAAAAAGAAAACGAAGGCCAGTGGTGCAAGCATCACCACCCATTTAAGCGGCGACGAGAAGATCGGCACATAAAGCGCCGGCGTCGTGCCGACGATGAAGGCGACAATGCCAGTTATAACGAGGCCGAGGCCCATATAGTTGTAAACGCGCAGCATATGCTGGCGCAGGCTCTCGTCGAGAACGCCAGCTGTCTGGGCGGTGCTGCCGAAACGGTTCTGATTAGGGTACATATTGATCTCCCTGGGTTAGTAAAGCGAGTTCTTGAGAAGGTCGGCCTCGTCTGAAAGGCCGGACTGGACATTGCTGGAGACAACCGCGTAGGCGACCTCTCCGATCTGCCACCATGCAGCTTCCGCATCAGCGCCAAGATTGAGATCTCTCACGGGCTCTACGGCGAAATGGCCAGGACGCACGGCAAAAAGCGAGATTTGCGTCCCGTCCTTCATCTTGATGGTGGTTTCGACACTCGGACCGAAATCCGATGGAAAAATCTGCACATCCGAGACCTGCCACTCTTTAGGCAGTTCCGGCATGACAATGGCGGTCGCTGCCCGAATGTCGTCTCGGTCGTAGTTCCTTACCTCCGGCTGCGAAGGCATGTTTTCGCGCACCAGCGCCGTCTGGTGAGCTCGCACCGCCTGTTCCACAAAAGCAGGTGGATGCGGGCTGGCATTCACTTCGCGGGCGCCAAATGGACTGATCGAGGAATTTGCCAGCCATCCGATTGAAACAAGGATGCCGACAGCCGCAACGCGTCGCATCGAGCCCCACATCCGGCGACCGGAAAGGTTTGCGGACAAGCGTCGAGCCGCCTCCCGGGTGCGCGGCTGGCCATGCGGTTCCTCCATCGTCAGCGAAAGCTTGAGCGTGGTGCGCATGCTCAGGTCGGTCATGACCCGGGCAGCTTCAGCCGGGTGCTTGGCCAGGTAGGTTTCCACACGCAGACGAGCTGCTGCATCGAGTTGATTATCGACATAAGCGTCGAGGTCGCTGTCGAGAAGCATGTCGGCCTCAATCATTGCCGCCTCCTATCAATCGCAGATGACTTGGGTGTTTTGGCTCGTCCTCGAGCGACCGCAGGCGAGCCCTTGCGCGCGAAACGCGCGACATCAGCGTTCCGACTGGAATTTCAAGCGCATCGGCTGCCTCGTGGTAGGACATGTCCTCGACGGCAACGAGATACAGCGCTTCCCTTTGTTCGTCGGGCAGTGCCATGAAGGCATCTTGCACCTGGCGCAGGCGAACGGTCTGCTCTTGTCCTGCGGGATAAGAGGTCTCTGCCTGGCTCGTCGCCGACTCGTCGCGTTTCCGCTGCGCCAGCAGGGAGCGCCTCCGGTCCACATGAGCATTATGGAGAATGGCGAACAGCCAGTTGCGCAAGTTGGCGCCCGTACGGAACGTCAATCGACGCTCATATGCCTTAACCAGCGCATCGTGAACAAGGTCCTCCGCATCGGAAGAATTTCGCACCAGGGACAGCGCATAGCGTCTCAATGCCGCCAATTGGCCGATGACATCAAAGGAGCGTTTGTCTTGGTTCATGCATGCATATACGCATGGCGCTCGTCTCTTATTCCGCTGCTCCTCATCTTTTTGCCCAGAGGGCTGAATTAATTTCGGAACGAAGCTCCGTTCGACCGGTTATGGGCTGCGCAGGGAGGGCTTGAATCGCTCCGCCACTCTCAAGCTTCGGCCCGCGCGGCAACTTCTGATGAAATCGCGGAGGTGTAGGATGGCGTCGAAACGATTCTGCGACAACTGCCATAATACCGGGAAAGTCTGCCAGTCGCATATCAGGCGGCCCTGGACGGGGAGCTATGGTTGCGGCTGTGGCAAGCATGGGGTTCCATGTCCGGTCTGCAACTATGACCCGCAGGAGCCGGATCTTTCCGGCTTGCTGGCGAGCAAGTTTGCTTGCGACGCTTTGGTCTCCCAGTCCTGATCTCAACATCACGAGGCATTCCTAATTTGCATGGCAGGCCTGCTAACATCTGCCTATCATTTGAGCGGGTTTCGTTTATGCTTATTTCTATCGGGTTGACATACCTCCTCCCATGTCGCTCGATGTTGCAGGGGTCCTATCCTCCTCCCAAGGGTTCCTGGCGAAGCAGCAGCGCTCCTCCTCCCAGCTGTTGCTTCATTGTTTCAAGAAGCCTGCCGCACCTCCTCCCGCGGCAGGCTTTTTGTTCTTAACCCATCTCCCAATTTCTGCTTCGGCTCTAGCAGCGTTCAAGGTTCCACGGCTGTTGTTTCGCAGGCATTGCGATTGCTCGTTTTTTGGCCCAGAATGAAAGCCAAGCGAAAGGGCGAGAAATGCACCTGACAGAGCGCCAAGCGAAAATCATTGATCGCGCGAAGCTGGCGGGGCGTGTGCAGGTGGAGGAATTGGCGGGTCAGTTTGCGGTTTCGCCGCAGACCATCCGCAAGGACCTGAACGACCTTTGCGATGCGCGGTTGCTGACCCGGATTCATGGTGGCGCCACCTTTCCGCGCGGCACGGAGAATGTTCTTTACGATGCGCGTCGGCAGATAGCTTCGACTGAAAAGCTAGCGATCGGAGCGGCGGCGGCAGCACTTATCCCAGACAGCGCATCGCTTTTCATTAACATCGGAACGACGACAGAAGCCGTTGGGGAAGCTCTCGTGCGTCATCGAGACCTGATGGTCATCACCAATAATCTCAACGTTGCCAACAGGCTGCGGCTGCTTGATGATATTCAAGTGGTGATTGCCGGTGGTGTCGTGCGCCAATCCGACGGTGGCATAGTCGGGGAAGCGGCGGTGGATTTTATTCGTCAGTTCAAGGTTGATTATGCGGTCATCGGTGTTTCTGCCATCGATCCCGATGGCGCCCTGCTGGACTATGACTTCCGTGAGGTCAAAGTGGCTCAGGCAATCATCGCCAACGCTCGGCATGTCATTCTTGTCGCCGATTCCACCAAATTCGAGCGGACTGCACCGGTTCGCATCGCTCAGATATCGCAGGTTCATACCTTTATCACCGACGAATGTACGTCCGCTTCCATCCGTGCAATCTGTTCGGATGCGGGCGTATTGCTTGTCGAGGCGGTAGAGTCGAAGCCGCAATCCAGCCTGTGAGTTTCGTTTGATATTCGAAAAAATTTCGATTGATTGCCTGTCAGTTTCAGTTAGGTTGCGATTCATAGAAGATGAGTTTCAGCGCAAGAGGGGGCAATGGGCGAAATCATCCACGACCTTTTTGTGATTGGCGGTGGAATAAACGGGTGCGGGATCGCCCGAGATGCCTCCGGCCGAGGGTATTCCGTTGCCCTTGCGGAGATGAATGACTTCGCCTCCGGGACCTCGTCAGGCGCAACCAAGCTGATCCATGGCGGCCTGCGTTATCTTGAACATCATGAATTCCGGCTCGTGCGTGAATCGCTTATGGAGCGCGAAGTGCTCTGGGCAATGGCGCCACATATCATCTGGCCGATGCGCTTTGTGCTGCCTTACCAAAAAGGCGGCATCCGGCCGTCATGGCTGATCCGGCTCGGCCTGTTCCTCTATGATCATCTCGGTGGCCGCAAGCTTCTGCCGCCAACGGACGTGCTCGATCTGCGCAAGGATCCCGCCGGGCGGCCCTTGAAATCGTCTTTTACCAAAGCCTTCGAGTATTCTGACGGCTGGGTCGATGACGCCCGAATGGTGGTTCTCAATGCGCGGGATGCCGCCGACCGGGGGGCTTTGATCATGCCGCGGACCAAGGTGGTCGCCGCCCGGCTCGATAAGACTGGGTGGACTATCGAAACAGTTAGTGTTTCCGGAAGCAGGGACACCCACCATGCCCGTATGTTAGTCAATGCCGCCGGCCCTTGGGTCGATCAGGTCATTCGTGCCGCCTTCGGCCAGAATGATGCGCATCATGTGAGGCTTGTGCAGGGCAGCCACATTGTCGTTCGAAAAAAATTCGAAGGTCCGCGGGCCTATTTCTTCCAGAACCCGGACAACCGCATCATCTTTGCCATTCCTTACGAGAGTGACTTCACGCTGATCGGTACCACGGATCGCGACTATGATGCCGATCCCAAAAACGTGCGCATTTCCGACGAAGAAACCGACTATCTCTGCAAGGCAGCCTCGGAATATTTCAAGGAGCCGGTCACCCCTGGCGATATCGTCTGGACCTATTCGGCCGTCCGACCGCTCTTTGACGACGGAGCGTCAAAGGCTCAGGAGGCGACGCGTGATTATGTGCTGAAGCTTGAAACGGGGCAGGGGGCGCCGTTGCTGAACGTTTTCGGCGGCAAGTTGACGACCTATCGGCGACTTTCCGAGCATGCACTGGAGAAGATCGGTGAAGCGATCGGCACCAAAGGCCGGGCTTGGACAGCGGAAAGCCGCTTGCCGGGCGGCGACTTCCCGGTACAAGGTTATGAGGCGGAGGTTGTAAAGCTGAAGGCGCGGGCGCCGTTTCTGTCGGAGCCGCATGCACGGCGTCTGGTTCGGCGCTATGGTACGCGAGCGGCGATGATTATCGGCAAGGCGGAATCTTTGGCGGATTTGGGCCGACATTTTGGCGGCGATCTTTACGAGGCTGAGGTCCGCTATCTGGTCGAGCACGAATGGGCCATGAGTGCAGAGGACGTGCTCTGGCGCAGAACCAAGGACGGCTTGCGGCTGAACGAGGAGCAGGCAGGAAATCTAGAGGAGTACATGACCGCACACCGGGCCAAGATGGCCGGCTGAGCGACATGTGGTCACCCTGCGAGGAGGCACGGGAACCGATATGCTTGAAATGCGCAATGCCGCGAAATTAGTGGGAGGTGAATATCACATTCACCCGACCAATCTCGCTCTCGAGCGGGGGACGCTGAACGTATTGCTGGGACCGACCTTGTCCGGCAAGACTTCGCTGATGCGGCTGATGGCTGGCCTCGACCGCCCGACCAGCGGATCCATCCATTTCGATAATGTCGATGTCACCGGGATGCCGGTGCAAAAGCGCAATATCGCAATGGTGTACCAGCAGTTCATCAACTACCCGGCGCTGACCGTCTATGACAACATCGCCTCTCCCATGCGCCTTGCCGGAAAGGATAAGGCTAGCATCGATCGCGAGGTTCGCAAGGCAGCCGAACTGCTGAGGCTGACGCCTTATCTCGACCGCACGCCGTTGAACCTTTCGGGCGGTCAGCAGCAGAGGACAGCACTGGCGCGTGCACTGGTTAAGAATGCCAGCTTGGTGCTGATGGACGAGCCTCTTGCCAATCTCGACTACAAGTTGCGCGAGGAACTGCGGGCGGAGCTTCCGAGGATCTTCGCACAATCAGGCGCAATTTTCGTTTATGCGACGACGGAGCCGTCCGAGGCGCTTCTGCTCGGCGGCAATACAGCCACCTTATCGGAAGGGCGTATTACCCAATTCGGCTCCACCATTCATGTCTACCGCAAGCCGTCGGATATCATAACGGCCAGGACTTTTGCCGATCCCCCCCTCAACTTCATGGAAGTCATTAAATCCGGTCACGAATTGGAGCATCAAGGGGGGAGCAGGATGGCCGTCCCAAGCCATCTTCTCCATGTGGCGGACGGGCCTGTGACGGTGGCCTTTCATCCGCACCATCTCGGGTTCGCATCCCAGACTGCCGATGCTCCGCAACTTCGCGCCAAGACGTTGATCTCGGAGATCACCGGGTCCGAGAGCTTCGTGCATCTGGAATTCGGCAGCACTCGCTGGGTCATGCTGGCGCCCGGCATCCACGATATTGCACCGGATGCAGATGTCGATGTGTTCCTGGATACCCGCCATCTGCTCGCCTTCGGCAAGGATGGCCGAGCAATCACCACTCTTCAAGCGGCGTGAGGGAACGGACATGGCTCGCATCACACTTGACCATATCCGACACGCCTACGGTCCTAATCCCCAGTCGGAGGAAGATTATGCCCTGCGTGAGGTCGATCACGAATGGAATGATGGCGGTGCCTATGCCCTGCTTGGCCCCTCCGGTTGCGGTAAGACGACCTTGCTCAACATCATTTCCGGGCTTCTGCAGCCATCGCACGGACGCATCCTGTTCGATGGGCGCGACGTGACCACGCTTTCGACCCAGGCGCGTAACATCGCCCAGGTGTTCCAGTTCCCGGTCATCTACGATACCATGACCGTCTATGATAATCTGGCTTTCCCGTTATGCAATCGAGGCGTCAGCGAAGCTGATGTCGACCGACGCGTCCGTGATATGCTTGAGATTATTGACCTTTCCGACTGGGCGAAGCGCAAGGCTCGTGGACTGACCGCGGATCAGAAGCAGAAGATCTCCCTCGGCCGCGGTCTGGTGCGCAACGACGTCAATGCTATCCTGTTCGACGAACCGTTGACGGTTATCGATCCGCATATGAAGTGGGTCCTGCGGTCGCAGTTGAAGCGGCTTCACAAGCAGTTCGGCTTCACCATGGTCTATGTGACCCATGACCAGACCGAAGCGCTGACATTTGCGGACAAGGTCGTTGTCATGTTTGAGGGGCAGATCGTGCAGATCGGCACGCCGGCCGAACTGTTTGAGCGGCCAAGTCATACCTTTGTTGGCTATTTCATCGGGTCACCAGGAATGAACGTCCTTCCCGCCAAGGTCGAGGGAACGCAAATAACCCTTGGGCAAGAAAGCCTCCAACTGGGATATGCTCCTGACATCGCCGGTCGCAACAGGATCGAGGTCGGCATCCGGCCCGAATTCATCCACATTGGTCGCGAGGGCATGCCTGCAACCGTGACACGGGTTGAGGATAATGGCCGCCGCAAGATTGTTCGTGCCACTTTCGAGGGGCAGCCAATCGCCATCGTTGCTTCGGAAGATACCGAGATACCAGCCGAGGCGCGGATCACTTTCGATCCGGCAGCTATCAATATCTATGCTGATTCCTGGCGCGTCGATTCGAGGGCCAACTGAATGAACAAGACCTGGAATAACAAGGCCTGGTTTCTGGTTCTGCCGGTCCTGCTGCTCGTCGCATTTTCCGCCGCCATCCCGCTGATGACGGTTGTCAATTATTCCGTACAGGATACGTTCGGCAACAATGAGTTTTTCTGGGCAGGCACTGACTGGTTCGACGAAATCCTTCACTCGCCGCGGTTCTGGGAAGCCCTGCAGCGCAACCTGCTCTTCTCCTTCATCATCCTAGCTCTGGAAATTCCGCTCGGCATCTTCATCGCGCTCAACATGCCGAAAAAGGGGCTCGGTGTGCCGGTCTGCCTGGTCTTGATGGCCTTGCCGCTTCTCATACCCTGGAACGTCGTTGGCACGATCTGGCAGGTGTTTGGCCGTGTCGACATTGGTCTGCTCGGACGCGTGCTCGCGAGCTTGGGCTTCGACTACAATTATGTGCGCGATCCGATCGACGCCTGGATTACCGTGATCGTCATGGACGTGTGGCATTGGACGAGCCTCGTCGTCCTGCTGTGCTATGCGGGCCTGGTGTCAATTCCGGATGCTTATTATCAGGCGGCGAAAATCGATGGCGCGTCGCGCTGGTCCGTCTTCCGCTACATCCAGTTGCCGAAGATGAACCGGGTTCTGTTGATCGCTGTCCTGCTGCGGTTCATGGACAGCTTCATGATCTACACGGAGCCTTTTGTGGTGACGGGCGGCGGTCCGGGCAATTCGACCACTTTCCTGTCCATCGACCTCGTCAAGATGGCCATCGGCCAGTTCGACCTGGGCCCTGCGGCAGCCATGTCCATCGTCTACTTCCTCATCATCCTGTTGATGTCGTGGATATTCTATACCGTCATGACCAGCAGCGACGCCGATAGCTGAGAAAGGAGGAACGAACGTGGATCAGGAACATCAGTTTAAACCCGCCGGCCGCTTCTCATGGCTCGTCTCGACGATCTATATCGTCTTCCTTCTCCTGCCGATCTATTGGCTGGTGAATATGAGCTTCAAGGAAAACGGCGAGATCACCGGGACCTTCTCGCTTTTCCCGCAGAACCCAACGCTGCGCAATTATGCGGTCATTTTCAATGATCCGTCCTGGTATAACGGCTACATCAACTCGATCATCTATGTCGGCTTGAACACGATCATCTCGGTGGCTGCGGCGCTTCCGGCGGCTTACGCTTTTTCCCGCTACCGCTTCCTTGGCGACAAACACCTGTTCTTCTGGCTGCTGACCAATCGCATGGCGCCGCCGGCAGTTTTCGCGCTACCGTTCTTCCAGCTCTATTCTGCCTTCGGGCTGATCGATACCCATATTGCCGTCGCCTTGGCGCATTGCCTTTTCAATGTGCCGCTGGCGGTCTGGATTCTTGAAGGCTTCATGTCGGGTGTGCCCAAGGAAATCGACGAAACGGCTTATATCGACGGCTATTCCTTTCCGCGGTTTTTCGTGAAGATCTTCATGCCGTTGATTGCGTCCGGCGTCGGCGTCGCAGCCTTCTTCTGTTTCATGTTCTCGTGGGTGGAACTGCTTCTTGCCCGTACTCTGACGACCACGGCGGCAAAGCCGATCTCTGCAATCATGACGAGGACGGTATCGGCTGCGGGCATGGATTGGGGCGTGCTTGCGGCAGCCGGCGTGCTGACCATCGTGCCCGGTGCCCTGGTCATCTATTTCGTGCGAAACTACATCGCCAAGGGCTTTGCGCTCGGCCGCGTCTAAGGGAGGGAAACATGAGCTTTTCGTGGATGGCCTGGACGCTGCCGACGGCGATCTTCTTCTTGACGATCCTGGCGCTTTTGATCGGTATGAGCGTTTGGGAATATTTCTCGCCGGGTGGCGCTCCGCGCACCGGCATATTGCGGTTCGAGTCGACCCGCGGAGACCGCTTGTTTATCTCACTGCTCGGCGCAGCATTCATTCATCTCGCATGGCTGGGGCTGGTTGGTCCCAATCTATGGTGGGCTCTTGCCCTCGCTGTGGTCTACGCCGTCGGCGTGTTCCGCTTCGTCTAGGCAAGCTTGAAACCAGGCGCCAAGAGGATGGGTGCCTGAATTTGGAACTGCAATCGCAAACCCGGGAGGACATTATGCGACGGCATTTACTGACAACGACGGCAGGCATGCTGCTGGTACTGGCGGGCTCCGCCTATGCCGGCATGAACGAGGCTAAGACATTTCTGGACAAGGAAGTCGGTGACATGTCGGCCCTGTCGCGGGCCGAACAGGAAAAGGAAATGCAGTGGTTTATCGACGCTGCGAAACCCTTCGCCGGCCTCGACATCAAGGTGGTCTCCGAAACCATCACGACTCATGAATATGAGTCCAAGGTACTGGCTCCTGCCTTTACGGCGATCACCGGCATCAAGATCAGCCACGACCTGATCGGCGAAGGCGACGTGGTCGAAAAGCTGCAGACGCAGATGCAGTCGGGTGAAAATATCTACGATGCCTATGTCAACGATAGCGATCTCATTGGCACCCATTGGCGCTACCAGCAGGTCCGCAACCTGACCGACTGGATGGCCAAGGAGGGCAAGGACGTCACCAATCCAGGGCTCGACCTTGCCGACTTCATTGGCACGTCCTTCACGACGGCACCCGACAAGAAGCTCTACCAACTGCCCGATCAGCAGTTCGCAAACCTGTACTGGTTCCGCTACGATTGGTTCAACGACGCCAAGAACAAGGCGGACTTCAAGGAAAAGTATGGCTACGACCTTGGAGTTCCGGTCAACTGGTCTGCCTATGAAGACATTGCCGAATTTTTCACCGGGCGTGAAATCGACGGCAAGAAGGTCTATGGCCACATGGACTACGGCAAAAAGGATCCGTCGCTCGGCTGGCGGTTCACGGATGCCTGGCTCTCCATGGCCGGCAATGGCGACAAGGGCCTTCCGAACGGTCTTCCGGTCGATGAATGGGGCATCAAGGTTGACGACAAGTCGCGGCCGGTGGGCTCCTGCGTTGCACGCGGCGGCGATACGAACGGACCTGCGGCCGTCTACTCCATCCAGAAATATATCGACTGGATGAAAGCCTATGCCCCGCCGGCTGCCCAAGGCATGAACTTCTCCGAATCCGGTCCCGTGCCGGCGCAAGGTGAGGTCGCCCAGCAGATCTTCTGGTACACTGCTTTCACGGCAGACGCTGTCAAGAAGGGCCTGCCGGTCGTCAATGCCGACGGAACGCCGAAATGGCGCATGGCTCCTTCACCGCATGGTGTTTACTGGAAGGAAGGCATGAAGCTCGGCTATCAGGACGTTGGCTCCTGGACGCTGATGAAGTCTACACCGGAAAATCGGGCCAAGGCTGCCTGGCTGTATGCGCAGTTCGTTACGTCGAAGACTGTGGACGTAAAGAAGAGCCATGTCGGCTTGACGCTGATCCGCGAAAGCTCGATCCGGCATGAAAGCTTCACAAAGCGGGCACCGGAACTCGGTGGCCTGATCGAGTTCTACCGTTCTCCGGCCCGCGTCCAGTGGTCGCCGACCGGCACCAACGTGCCCGACTATCCAAAGCTCGCTCAGCTCTGGTGGCAGGCAGTCGGCGATGCGGCATCCGGCGCCAAGACCGCGCAGGAGGCGATGGATTCCCTTTGCTCCGAACAGGAAAAGGTGTTGCAGCGCCTGGAGCGTGCCAAGGTCCAGGGCGATATGGGGCCGAAGCTCGCCGAAGAGCATGATCTTGAGTACTGGAACAAGGATGCCGTTGCGAAAGGCAATCTTGCGCCACAGCTGAAGGTCGAGAAGGAAAAGGAAAAGCCGATCACCGTCAATTATGACGAGCTGGTGAAGAGCTGGGCCGACGCAAAGAAGTAACGGCCTCAGCGAGGACGACTGATCACCCTCCCCGGGTATCCGGGGGGGTGATTCATGATGTGGAGCGGACAAAGGCGTCAGTCGGGCCAGCGGAGCATGCCATCGAAGCGATGGCGGCTGAGGTCTTCGATCGGGCTGGCGATGATCTCGTTGGAGGCCCGCGCCTTGTCCAGTTCTTCGGCCAGACGGTTTGCGACAATCGTCTCCTGGCCGGGATGGAGATTGCATGGATCAAGATAGAAATAATGGTGCTCGACCTCGTGGTCGCGCACGATGATCGGCGGACTGCCTTTGCGCAGTGCCCCGGCGAGATCCCAAGCGGTGATATGGGCTTCCTGAGGCGAAACGATCACCCGCATCCGGTCGAGTGGGTTATTCGTCGGGTCGGGTTCGATCAAGGCGGTAATGCCCGGACGCCCATCCAGCGTCTGCTTCCAAAGGTTGAGGTAACCCGTCTCCCGTTCGCGGATGCCCGAGTGGTCCCGTTTTTCCCAAGCTTCCAGCGTCGCCATGACGCCGAATATACTCTCTTTGCCAACCTTCATGCCGCGGCCAATCCCCATATTCTGGAGATATGCATGGCGCACCAGATCCTTTCGGCCAGCGACTATGCCCGAGGTCGGGCCGCCCAAGAACTTGTGCCCGGAATAGAGGGCAATATCGGCACCTTGGGCGAGAAAGATCTGGAGATCGTATTCTGAGGCCGCATCAACGATGACCGGTACGCCTTTGGCGTGGGCGATTTCAACAAACTCCTTGAGGTTGAGCAGACCGTAATCCACCACATGGTGCGAGACCACGTAAACGGCCGCCGCCGTCTTGTCGTTGATGGCCTGCTCCATATGATAGCGGTGAGTGGATGTCGCTTGCCCGATCAGGATGGGCTTACCGCCTCCCAGCCGGATCCCTTGGTCAACCGGCGCACCATAGCTGACCACGTGGCCCATCTGGACCAGGATCTCGTTTCTTTCGGGAGTTACGTCCGGAAGCTTTTCGATCGCTAAAAGGTTGGGACCAGTGATGGCGCCGGCGACGGCTAGGCTGATGCCGGCCGAGCATGAAGCCGTAACGAACCCGGCCTCGCCGCCCGTCAGTCTGGTGATCACCTCGCTCGCCTTGCGTTGAAGATCGTTGATCTCGACAAACTGGGGCAGGATGCTCGTCATCGCTGCGATCGCTTCCGGAACAACAATGGAGGCGCCAAGGCCGGTCATCGTTCCCGACACGTTGATAATCGGCCGAAGGCCGATCTTGGTGCGGATATCGTCGGACATTCTCTTCTCCAATGCGTGTCAGGCGCGATTCACATCGACACCTATGCCACAATAATGTAATAGCCCTCTTAGTTCGACAGGAGCGCAGCGATGAACCTCATGACGTCACCCGTAAGCCAGCCCGAAGTTGATGAAGCCCGGGCCCAAGCTGAAGGCCGGCGCTCCCGCGTCAGCGGCATTGACCGTGCCTTGCAGGTGATCGACTACCTCTACGAAACCGGAGCTCCGGCTGGCGCCTATGCGATCGCCAAGGCCGTGAAGGCGCCACTTTCCACCGTCTATGTGATCATCGATGATCTGGTGGGAAAGAATATGCTGGCTCGCAACGGCGACGGCAGCATATGGCTCGGCCCGCGGCTTTATCATTACGGGCTTGCCTATGCTCGTTCTCTCGACTTCATGAGCGTCGCGACGCACGAAATGCACGATCTCTGCCGCCAAGCGGGAGAAACGGTTCAGCTTTGTGGCCGCGATAATGACCACATGCTCGTCCTCGCCATGGCGGATGGACCGAGCCATTTCCAGGTGACGTCGCGGGTCGGCACCCGAGTGCCCTTGAACTGGACAGCATCGGGTCGACTTCTGGTCGGCCATCTGCCGGAGGCGGAAAGATTGGAACTCTTCAAGCGCTGCGCCCGCACGTCTCCGACAGGCCGAGCCGAGGTGGATCCGCGGAGCCTTGCGCAAGCGGCGGCGGCCGCGTTCGACGAGCGATTGTCGATCCAGGCGGGAGAGTCGGATTATGCGGTTGCCTGCATTGCTTCTCCCATATGCGGTCGTGACGGCGAATGCGTTGCAACCATCTCCATCGTTCTGCCCGAGCAGAAGGCTTTCTCCGGTGAAAATCCTTACATCGACCAAGTGCGTGCTTCCGCCGAAAGAATCGAAAGGCTGATGGGCTGGCGCAGCCATTAAGATCTTCCTTACCCGCTAATCAACCAGCGAAACGATGGCCTCGATTTCCACCGTGATATTTCCGGGAAGAGAGCCGAAGCCGACCGCCGAGCGAGCATGCTGGCCTGCCTCCCCGAAGACTTGGACGAACAGATCCGAGCAGCCGTTGATGACCTGCGGATGATCCGCAAACTCCGGGACTGCATTGACCATTCCCAGCAGCTTCACGATCCGCTTGACCTTCGAGAGATCACCCAGGGCCTCATGCATGACAGCGAGCAGGTTGATACCTGTAAGCTTCGCGTGCCCATAGGCTTCATTGATGCTGACGCCGCCCCCAACCTTGCCGGAATGAAGGTGGCCATTCGCCTCACGAGGCCCTTGCCCCGAAAGATAAAGAAGATTGCCTTCGCGCACATGCGTCACGAAATTGGCGATCGGCGGCGGTGAAGGCGGAAGCTCGATTCCGAGGGAAGCGAGCCGGTCATACGGCGATACAGCGGCGCTGGAGACTTTTGCGGGAGACGTGTTCACGTGGGCTCCTGGATTACAATTTCAGAGGCTTAGAAGGCGGCAGCTTACCGCCAGGAATAGCCATGGCTATGACGGACAAGTCTGCGGGCCCGCGGGATGTATCGGCTGGCCGTAATCGCTTCCGAACCTATGACCGCATAACGTGGCTCGAACAATTGCGTCAGCTGCGAAACGTCGCCGTTGGAGTCTGTTGCTTCAAGGTCGGAATCCACAAGGTCGAAGATCGTGAAGTCGGCCCGCTGACCGACCGACAATCGATCCTGCATATCGAGCTTGATGACTTCGGCCGGTGCGTGCGTGACTGCCTCGACGACCTTATCGAACGGCATGCCGACCGACAGGAGCTTCGACATTGTCGTCGCTAGGTCCCAGACCGGAAAGTTCATCGAATGGCCGTGCAGGTCGGTCGAGATGGAATGCGGCAGCAGGCCACGGGCGATGGCCGCCTCCGCCACCTTGAATGAGAAGGAGGCGCCGCCATGGCCGATGTCGAGACGGACACCTTCGGAGGCGCAGCGTTCGGCCAGGTTGAACAGGTCCTCGTCCTCCATGATGCTCGAACCGGCCTTGCCGTTGAAGCAATGGGTGACGACGTCGCCGGGGCCTAGGATTTCGAGCACTTCATCATAGAGCGCCGGCGGCTCGCCGACATGCACCATCATCGGAATTTTAAGGATCTTGGCGATCTTCTTGCCGAGCTTCACCGGCGTGACGCCCCAGGAGCCGGTGATCACGTGACTCGCGCGTACCTTGATGCCGACGATATGCTCGCTGTTTTCAGCGTAGCATTCGAGGATTCGGTCGAGATCGATATCCCGGATATCACGCAGTTCGGCAACGCGGTTGCAGGCGACGAGGCCGATCGAGCCAAGGTTCAGGAATGCCTTGATGCGCTCCTTGGCGGGCTCGATGATGTACTCGCGAAAGCCGTGGAAATTGGCCTCGCCAGCGGAGCCTGCATCGACCAGCGTCGTGACGCCGCGCTCGGCGCCGCATTCGGACGGGCGGATCGAGATATCGGTTCCGCCATGCCAGATATGCACGTGCAGATCGACCCAGCCGGGCGAGATCCAGCCGCCCTTGCCGTCGACGCGGATCGTATCGGCGGGAGCGGCCAGCGACGGACCGATCGCCGAGATCTTGCCATCGGCGCCGACCAGAATATCAGTCGTCTTATGCACCGTGTCTTGCCGGAAGGCCATCGGCCGGACGTTGGCGAGGAGAAGCGGCTTCGCTTGTTCACCGGAAGTCATGATTACAAATCCCTTTGAAGTCTTGGATCGAGCATATCGCGAAGGCCATCGCCGACCATTTGCAGCGAGAGCACCGAGAGGATGATGGCAAAGCCGGGAAAGTAGGTCATCCAGTCGGCTTGCCCGACATATTGGCGACCGGCGGCAATCATCGTGCCCCAGGTGGGGATTTCCGGACTAACGCCCAGGCCGAGAAATGACAGGCCGGCTTCAGCAAGCATGGCGCTGGCAAACAGGAAGGTGCCCTGCACCAGTATGGGAGACAGGAGATTGCGCAACACATGCCGGGTCATGATGTGGAAGGTCGAGATGCCGAGCGCCTGCGCCGCCTCCACATAGGGTAGTTCGCGGATAACCAAGGTCGAGGCACGTACGGTTCGCGCCAAGCGTGGCGAGTAAACAATGGCGAGTGCAATGATTACCGTCAGTAGGGAAGGTCCGAGCGCCGCCACCAGGGCTATGGCAAGAAGGATGTCGGGGAAAGCCATCATAGCGTCGATCAGGCGGGCGATGGGCGCATCAAGGCGGCGGAAGAAGCCGGCGAGCAGGCCCAGCGCTACGCCTATCACCGCCGACAGAGTGACGACCGAAGCTCCAACCAGCAGCGAAAGCCGACCGGAATAAATGGTGCGCGATAGGACATCGCGGCCGAATTCGTCCGTGCCGAACCAAAAGGTCCCGCTCGGCGCCTTCAGGCGATTGACGATGGAAAGCTTGGACGGCGAGTAGGGGCTGACCCAAGGAGCCAGTATGGCCAAGCCGATGAAGAGCGCCAGGATCAAGACGCCAATCGCCACGGTGCGCCGCTTGAGGAGTCGACGGATGAAACGCCAGGTTTCGCTTGCAGCTGGCATGGTATCGCTGATCACTGCCATCAGTAGCGCACCCTCGGATCCACCAGCAGGTAAAGCATGTCGATCACAAAATTGATGAAAACATAGATCGCGGCGATCACGAGAAGTGCCCCCTGGATGACCGGATAGTCGCGCCTCAGCACCGCCGACACCACCAGATTGCCGACGCCGGGAAGACCGAACACCGTTTCGGTGACCACCGCGCCCGATATCAATACGGCAGCGGTCAGGCCCAATACGGTCAGGATCGGGATGAGGGCGTTTTTCAGCGCGTGCCTTAGCACGACGTGACGTTCGGCTAATCCTTTTGCGCGGGCCGTGCGAACATAATCATCGCCAAGGACATCGAGCATCGAGGCGCGCGTAAAGCGCAAGATCAGTGCCGAAGACACAAGGCCGAGCGCGAAGGCTGGCAAGGTCAGGTGGTACATGCGGTCAAAGAAGGAAGAACCGGGGCCGCCATAGCCGGACACCGGGAACAGATTGAGCCGTACGGCGAAGATCTGCATCAGGATCAATCCGAGCCAGAAGCTGGGAATGCTGGCGGCCAGCATGGCAATAGTTGTCGCGGCCTGGTCGATAAACGAGCCGCGCCGGTATGCTGCATAGATGCCGATCGGCAATGCGATGACGCTGGCGATCGCAAGCGAGAACAACGTCAGAAAGAAGGTCGGTTCGGCGCGATCGAGCAAGGCTGAGGCAACCGGCATGTTCAAGAAAATCGACTGGCCGAGATCGCCTCTCAGCAATTGCGCGAGGTAGAAGAAATACTGCAGACCAATCGACTGATCGAGCCCGAGGCGGGACCGTAGTTCGGCCACATCTTGGGGAGTAGCATCCGGCCCGAGCATGACCGCAGCAGGATCGCCGGGCGTGACCCGTACGATGATGAACACGATCGTCACCACGAGGAACATGACCAGGATCATGCCCGCAAGGCGCTGAAGAATGTAACGTATCATGGAGCAAATTTCCTATGTCCGCGGGCGGACAGGCACGAAAAGCGATGCCGGCACGACAACTTCATGTCCGCCGGCATCCGCATTGCGCGTGCCTACTTTTTCACGGACGCGTTCCAGAAATACGGCCAAGGGGCAGGATCAACGCCTTCGAGCTTGGTCGATTTCGCTGCAACGGCATTGAAATCGCCGATCTTGATATAGGGTACTTCATCATACATGGTCTTCTGGACATTCGCCCAAAGAGCGATACGCTTGTCTGGGTTCACCTCGGAGGTAAAAGCATCAACGGCTGCCTTTCGGGCAGGCGTGTCCCACCATCCCGGCGAACTCGTCGAGAGGGAGCCGATCAAAGCCGGTTCAGGCAGGAACGGGCTGTGGGTAATGTAAATATCCCAAAGGCCTTTGTCGGTGCGGCGCTGGGTCAGTGTCGCCCAGTCGACGACCTGCATGTCGACGGTGAAGCCAGCTAGCTTCAAGTACTCTGCGGCGACCTGCGCCATCTTGTAATGAAATTCATACTGGCGACTGGTGAGAATGCGGATCGGTTCGCCGTTATACCCGGCAGCCTTCGCGGCCTTTGCTGCGGCCTCGGTATCGGCCACGTTATAGTTGCCGGCAACGCCGGCATCCGAGCTCCAAACGAAATTGCCTGGGTAGATATTGCCGTTAAGCGCATAGAAATCCTGGCTGCCAAATGCGGCCGCCATCATGTCTTCCATGCTGAGCGCCTGCCGAATGGCCTTGCGCACAGCAACGTTCTTGGTAGCACCCTCGGCCGTGTTGAACACGAAGATCGGGTAGCCAAAGGGCTTCAGGAGAACAGGCTGCGATGCCTTGGAAGACTTGATTTTGTCGAAGGACTCGACCGGAAGAGAATCGACGTAATCATACTGCCCAGAGACCGCGGCTTCGACGCGCGTATTCGGATCAGGAACCGGTACGAAACGGATTTCATCGAGATACTGGTGGCGGGCGCCGCCGTATCCATCACTTTGACCGGTGCGCGACCTGTAGTCTTTGAAGCGCACGAGCTGGATATACTGGTCCGCCTTGCGCTCCTTCAACATGTAGGGGCCTGAGCCGACAAAATCAGTCATCGTGTCAGCCTGTTTTTCCGACGGGATGATGATTGCTGCGGAATTGTTGAAGGCCAGCAGCGAGGTGAGCGGGGCATAGGGTTGTTTCAGGATGATCGTCACAGTCGCGGGATCGGTTGTGCCGACACTATCGACAAAGCCGGCCACCTGCTTGCCGCGGGACGCGAGCTTCAGCCACCGATTGATCGAAGCAACGACGTCTTCGCTGGTCATGTCGCTGTTGTCGTGA
This sequence comes from Rhizobium deserti, assembly GCF_004358025.1. Classification (GTDB taxonomy): domain Bacteria; phylum Pseudomonadota; class Alphaproteobacteria; order Rhizobiales; family Rhizobiaceae; genus Neorhizobium; species Neorhizobium deserti. The sequence goes on from NZ_SMTL01000005.1 coordinate 213,848, forward strand.
AATTTGATGCCCGTACGCAGCTTGATCGTGTAGGTTTTGCCGTCGGCGCTGATCGACGGAAGGCTCTCGGCCAGGAGCGGCGTGACCTTCCAATTCTTGTCGAAAGTGTAGAGAGTCTCAAAAATGTGCTGGGTGACGATCCCGACCAGGTCAGCTGTCGATACCATGGGATCCAGTGTCGGCGGCTCGCCGATGGTGGCTACGTTGATAACGCCGCCCTTTTCTTGTGCTGCTACCATGTTAGGTGCGGCAATAAGGGCGCTTGCGAGAAGGAATGCCAGTTTCAGCTTCATGATTGTTCCCCGTTAACTGTTCCACAATTATGTTATATAAACTTTTATAATAGAATAGCCGCTATCCGTATCGTGTCAAATGGCTTTTGCGTGCCCACATTCCACTTGCCTCGAATGACTTAATTTGCCGGAACTTTCTCAGCCGGAGCCGGTTCGAGGATCAAGAGCTAAAGCTCGGTAATTGGCAGCTTTTTCCGCGGTTGCTGCGGGAAAGCAGGCGTGGTGGGTAAATCAGCAATGACATCTTCGGCGTCGCCGGCACGGGTGCTGCAGCACGATTTGTTGTCATCTCGGTTAAGCTTTCAGTCTATCAGTCGGGCGACAGTGCTGGACACGGTTCTGGTTTTGTCGACCATTGTTCTTCCGATTTTTGCCAGAGGGGTGATCATCCGACGCCCCTGGGCCGAGAGATGGGCGGCGCGGCTGAACCTGGACTTGCGGGCTGTAAAGCTGCTGCAACGGCTTCGTAGGAAATACGGAAGCCAACCGCTTCTCTTGAGGATCCCTTATCGTCCGGACCTGCTTTTGCTTGCGCCTGAGGACGTCGACTATGTGCTCCAATCCTCGCCGGATCCCTTCGCAACTGCGACACGCGAGAAACGTGCAGCGCTCTCCCATCTGGAATCAAACAACGTCCTGATCTCGGATCCGCCGGAGCGGGTGATGCGGCGCCCTTACCATGAGCAGGCGCTGGCGACGCAGGAGCGTATTCATCCACTTGCTGAACGGTTCAAGGAAGTCATCGACGAAGAGATCGCGGGTATCCTCGACTGTCAGAAATCTGGCCTGTTTGGCCATCTTGACTGGAATGTCTTTTCTGCGGCCTGGTTTCGCATCGTTCGCCGTGTAGTGCTTGGCGACGGTGGCCGCCAAGACGAGGCGTTAACGCAGCAGGTCAACCGCCTGCGCTCGCGCGCCAACTGGGCCTTCCTGCTGCGCAAGGACGAAGGGCAGCTTCGGGCGTTTCAACAAAAGCTGCGGGTGTATGTCGATCGGGCGGAGCCGGGCAGCCTGCTCGCAGCCGCCCCTAAGGCGAGAAATGTTGATCCGGAAAGCCAAGTGGCTCAATGGCTATTCGCTTTTGACCCTACAGGCATGGCGACCTTTAAGACCCTGGCACTTTTGGCGACCCATCCCCATTACCTGCGTCAAGCCAGAAATGAAGCATCGTTGCATGCACCCGATCTTCCCTTCACTCGCACATGTCTGCTTGAAGCGCTGAGGTTATGGCCGACAACACCGGCGATACTGCGGGAGATAACCGACGCAAGGTGCGTGGATGGGGAAGATATCGACAAAGGCACCGGAGTCTTGATCTTTACGCCCTTCTTCCATCGCGACGACGAAAGGTGGGTTCTCGCCCATCGGATGGATCCGGAGACCTGGAACAGCGGAAACGCTCTTCCAGCCAAAGGGCTTGTTCCATTCAGCGCCGGTCGGGCCATCTGTCCGGCCCATAATCTCGTGCCGCTTCTGGCGAGCCTGACCCTCGCCGCCGTCATTTCCAGAGTCGCCATCCGGCTGGTGTCACCGGTTCTCAATCCCAAAATATTGCCCGCGACTCTCAACCACTTCGATCTGCGTTTCGAGATCAATCACCTACCTGTCGACCCCAGCAGGGCAACCGGAGCGGGCGGATTGACTTCATAAGTGCTACTGTTGACACGGAAAAGAGCGGACGGAAGTTCCACACGTCTTCCGGCCGCCCACTCCGCAAGTGGCAACTATTCCGTATTGATCCGCATTCTTGCACCTCAGCGTAGCACCTGGATGATAAAAGCAATAAGTGAGCAGTCGCTAAATAACAATCGCAATCGCGGAACTTACCATCATCGATGGCCAGTTCGGGCGTTCGAAGGGTTATCAGGAACAGCGATAACTCATTGGCCCTATCTTGCTTCGCTCTGTTTTCGCCGCTGACACGCAGTGGAGTCGTCACGACGTGAAGGAAAGCTAGGCTAAGCAGAGCGTGGCGGCGGCATCCCCGCCGATTTGCCATTGGAAAGAAGCTCTTGAGAAAACGGCTGATAAAGTGGCCGAAGTTCAGTTGTCCCAAAGGGGGACCCGCGGCTTGGGTCAGCAAGCTGATCAGTAACAAAAGGCCCAGCGATTTCCAGCGGAGCTTCCGGAAGGTGTTTAACCTTATGTAGCTCTTAAATTGACGGCTGGAGTTCCATGCCGTCACTCGGGATACCAACGGGCATCTATGCACGATTCCGCGAACTCGGAATAAGACTTTGGGCGCTAGAGCGTCACGGCATTGATAGCCAAAAGAACCGGAAAGGCAGCGACAAGGATCGCGGCAGTCCATGCTGCCAGGATCTTAAGGACATAATTTTTACGCGCAGTTGGCGCATCCCATTCGCAGTACATTACTCGAACTCTCCGACATTTAGTGTAAGATGCAAGAGAGAGTGGTAGGAGTCGAGTGCGGCTCAGCAACAGTGTAAATTAGATTTGATGAAGACGCGGATCACGTTGATCCGGATCATCAGATCTCGCTCGTCCCCTTAGGCCGGACTGCTTTTAAAGCCCTAAGGGCGGCGAGGTTAAGGTGTCAAGTTCGCTGGATACCAGCGCCTGTCCAGTCGCGCTGCATGATCCCCACGAGTGCAGCCAGACTGGCGCATAATAATATTAGCGTCAGCTTATTGATAGTGGCTCGCGCTGATCTTGACTGCCAAAGATTCCTCAAGCCTGCTTTTAATCTTCGTTATTGCTGTTTTATTGCGGAGGGACGAAACATTATGGCGATCCACTGGTTAATGCCTCGTAGGAAACAACAAGCTACAAGAGGAAACCCAATGATCACCAAGATTCTTGCCGTAACGGCACTCTCGCTCGGCCTTGCAACGGCCGCAGTTGCACAAAGCTCTGGTTCGGGTAACTCCGGTTCTGGCTCGTCCTCCGGTTCTGGTAATTCCGGTTCTGGATCGTCTTCCGGCTCTGGCAATTCTGGTTCAAGCAACTCCGGTGGTTCGTCTCAGAGCAGCGGTAATGATTCCAGCCGCACCAATTGCGGCCCCACTAGTGCAGAACAAGGCACCGGCAGCACCGGCGCTCAAACTGGCGCCACGTCGTCTACGACTACGACTACCGGCACTGCTGGCAATACCGGCGCTTCCTGCTGATATTCTCGAATGGGAGGCTATTTGCCTCCCATTCGCTGCTGACGATAGCAACGACAGTGACAGTGTCTTCTCAACAGCCAGTTGAGGCTTCGGCTTGTCTTGCACATTATTGCAGCTTTAACGGCAGCTGGATGCCCTTCGGGATGTAAGGCTTCTTCAAGCTAGCCAATTCAATGCGACCGTAAATCTCCCGGCGCTGTTGCTCCTGGCGTTCCCTTAACGCTTTTGATGCTGCCACGATAGAAAGAGCGCGTGCAACAATTTCGTCTGTCCTATGCATGTGGCCTCCGATGTGTTCATGTTTTGTTCTCATATTCTCGAAGCCTTGTCAAGCATCACGTTGTCTTGTGCTGACATTCCCGCCCACACCCATTCATCCGCAATTCGAGACGGAGGTTGCTTCCTGCTAGCTTTAAATCGGCTGGGGAGATGTTATGTCTTGCATGATCGCAAGTGCGTCTTTATCGCGATCGCAGAGCCGTATCCTTGAAAGGAATAGCAATGCAAGTTGGGATGATAGGGTTGGGACGCATGGGGGCGAACATGGTTCGCCGGCTCATGCGGGCCGGGCATGAATGCGTCGTCTACGATGTCAATTCCGCAAACGTTGATGCGTTGGCAGGTGAAGGCGCGTCAGGTGCCGCTTCCTTGCAGGATCTGGTTGCCAAACTTAGCAAGCCTGCAGCCGTGTGGATGATGCTGCCGGCAGCCATTACCGATCAGACGCTCGCTGCGCTGTCCGATCTATTGGCACCCGGTGATGTGATCATCGACGGCGGCAATTCTAACTACCAGGATGACATAGACCGGGCGGCCCGGCTTTCTGACAAGGGCCTCGACTATATCGATGTTGGCACGAGCGGCGGCGTCTGGGGGCTGGAAAGAGGCTATTGCCTGATGATCGGCGGTCCGGACGAAGCGGTCGAACGTCTCGATCCGATCTTCCGGTCGCTCGCGCCTGGTGACGGTTCGCCACAGGCTGAAAGCCTGCGGACTTCCGAGCTCGGCTATCTCCATTGCGGCCCGAGCGGCTCCGGTCACTTTGTCAAAATGGTCCACAACGGCATTGAATACGGCATGATGGCAGCATATGCAGAAGGCCTCAATCTTCTCAAGGCAGCCAATACAGGCAAACAGGCCCGCTCGGTCGATGCCGAAACCAGCCCGCTGCAGCATCCGCAATATTATCAGTTCGACATAGACGTGGGTGAAGTGGCAGAAGTCTGGCGCCACGGTAGTGTCGTGTCCTCTTGGCTACTGGATCTTCTGGCGCAGTCGCTGAAGCAGGACCCGTCCCTGGAAGGTTTTAGTGGCCGCGTGTCTGATTCTGGCGAAGGGCGATGGATGCTAAAAGCCGGCATCGACACCGGCGTGCCATTGCCGGTCCTGTCATCTGCCCTGTTCCAGCGGTTCTCGTCGCAGGGACATGAGCGCTATTCCAACCAGGTTCTATCGGCCCTCCGTGCAGCCTTCGGCGGCCATGCGGAAAAGAAGACCGGCGAAAAGCACTGATACCAGCCTTTGGGAACGGCAGATCGCCTTCCTCGCCGCCGCCCCATGCGACTGCGGCGAGGAACCAATTTTCGGATGACTTGTTCTTGAACCGATAGGTCAAGGAGGAGTGCTCGATGAACGACGATCGCGAAAAGCAAATTCGGGAGCGCGCTTATGCGCTTTGGGAGCAGGAAGGCCGCCCGGAGGGCGAAGACTTTCGCCATTGGGTAGCGGCCTGGGAAGAGATCGGTTCTGATCATCCCGATGCTGACATCATCACGGAAAATACTGCTGTTCTGGGCGAACCCGAACCGACGTCTCAGTCCAGCGACGCTGGTGAATCAGTGCCGGCGCGGAAGGCCCGCAGGCCAATTGGCGGAACCAAGCAGGCCGGCAGTCAGGTTTCTTCCGGCAAGACTTCCAGGACAAAGCCTGCCTCCCAAATCACCACTGGCGAAGAGCCTGCCGGCACCTCCGTCAGACATACCGAGGGTCCGTAAGCGGGTCCAAAATCTGAAGGATCGGCAGCCCGGCCTGTGCCGAGGCTGCTTTTTACATTAAGCCGTGACCACGAATTGGAAAGATCACGAAGAGTCGGCTACAGCCATGAAGTCAGGTCTGGCTATTCGTCGGCAAATGGCGGGCGCCTGCGGCGCACTGGCGTGCCTTTGATGATGCTGGTATTGGTCCTTGCCTTATCGTGAAGGGGGTGCAGTAGCCTGTTCAGATCCTGAATATCGCGCAAGACCATCCGTGCGACAAAGCAGTCATCTCCGGTCACTGCGTCGCAGTGGATGATCTCCGGCATATCCTGCAGCGTACGCTCGACGATATGCAGTTTGCCGGGCAAGGGTTCTATGCGAACTAGCGCCTCCAGCGTGTAGCCGAGTGCCCGTGAATTGATGTCGAGGGTGAACGCTTCAATGACATCCTCCTGCTCCAGGCGCCGAATCCGTTCGCGAACTGCAGGCGCAGACAAGCCAACCTGTTGAGCCATTGCCTGCTGGCTCGTGCGGCTGTCCATTAAAAGCTCATCGATGATAGCGCGATCCCGCGCGTCGAGCGGCACTTTCTTCATGGAGGCGCAGATAGCTTTATCAGCTTCATTTTGGAAGCAAGAAAGCACATCGGCTTTCGAAAGGAGAAGGACGCACACGATCCCGATCGGCTAAGATAGAGGTCAGGCAATAGCCGAAGGGAAAGTCATGCATATTCACAAGATCGCCGCCTTCACCAAGGATGGGCGCGGCGGAAATCCGGCAGGCGTGGTGCTCGCCGCCAAACTGCCTTTGCCAGCAGAGATGCAGTCCATTGCCGCAACAGTCGGATATTCCGAAACCGCCTTTGCCGCGCCAACTGGCCAGGGCTCATGGACCCTCCGGTATTATTCGCCGGAGACGGAGGTTCCGTTTTGCGGACATGCGACAATCGCTCTCGGTGCCGTTTTATGTGAGACGCATGGGCCTGGCCGTTATCGCCTCTCGCTCGCCAATGCTGATATCGAAGTGGAGTCTGGCATGCAGGAGGGCGTTTGGTGGAGCGCCCTGCGGTCTCCGCCAACTCGTAGCGCCCCTGCAGATCCGGCGCTACTTGCCAAGGCGTTCGAGATATTCGGTTATTCGGACACTGATCTCGATCCGGACATCCCCGCTTGCGAGGCAAACGGCGGTACCAATCATTTGATCATTGCGCTCCGTTCGCGGGCCGCCTTGACGAGAATGCATTATGATCTTGCCCGCGGCCGGGTTTTCATGCGGGACCACGCCATAGGAACGGTCGCGTTCGTCTTCCGTGAAAGCGAACGCGTCTTTCACGCCCGCAATGCCTTCGCAATTGGCGGCGTCCTGGAGGATCCGGCCACCGGTGCGGCCGCGGCGGCCTTGGCAGGCATGCTCCGCGATCTGGGCGTGCTCCATGACGGGGAGATCGTGATCCATCAAGGGGAAGACATGGGGCAACCTTGTCGCATCGAGGCGTCCTTCACCAATGAAGCGGGTTCGCCGGTTCAGGTCAGAGGACTATCGAACAAGATCCCTGAGTAGAAAGCCACCGTGCTAGACTTGGGCCCGCCCCCTTCAATGATATCGATCTTGGCGGGGCGGTAACGGGTCCTAATATAGGATTGGACGCAATGCGGCAGCGACGGCCTGTAGTGGCTTCAGATAGCGTCCTGCCATTTCGCCGGCAGGCACGCTTGCCGCCGGTGCACCGATATTAAGCGCGGCGATGATTTTTCCGCGGCCATTGGTCAGCGGCACGGCGATAGAGCACAAGCCCAGCTCCAGTTCCTGATCAATAATTGCGAAACCCTGTAAACGGACGACCGTCAGTTCTTTCATCAGAACCGAGATTTCAGTCTTCGTGTGGGGGGTGAATGGTTTCAACATAGTCTGATTGAGGATGGTGCGCGCATCCTCTTCGCCAAGCGCTGCCAGCAGGACCCGGCCCATGGATGCGCAATAGGCGGGAAGCCGGCTGCCTGGCATCAGATTGATCGACATGACCCGCCTCTGAGATGCGCGAGCAACGTAAACAATTTCGGTCGCATCAAGGACGCTTACCGAGGCGCTTTGGCCAACCTCTGCCGAAAGCTTGTCCAGACACGGTTGAACCAATTGAGGCAGGGGAGTGGCCGAAAGATATGCGTGGCCGAGCCTGAGAATCTTCGGCGTCAAGGCGAAGAATTTACCATCATAATCTGCGTAACCAAGTTGCGACAGCGTCAGCAGGCAGCGGCGAGCGGTGGCCCGGTCAAGTCCAGCGGCCTTGGCGACGTCAGAGATCGCGAGTTTCGGCGTGTTTTCACCAAAGGCCTCGATCACCTTCAAACCTTTGGCAAAGCCACCGAGGAAATCGCCGTCCGGCATCAGAGGCTCCTTGTGCGGTATATGAACAAATCTCAAATAACGTACATTGATCTTGCTGTCTAGCTTTGCCCCTCGTATCACTGTCGTCAGGAGGCGCGGCCTGTGATCAGTGGCAGGCGCATCGAAGGCGAGGTTCCTTATGGACAAGACAATCGGCAGTGCGGCGGAAGCAGTCTCTGGGATTGAAAATGGCATGACCATCATGATCGGCGGCTTTGGTGGTTCCGGCGCGCCAATCGAGCTCATTCACGCCCTGATCGACAAGGGGGTCAAGAACCTCACGGTGATCAACAACAATGCCGGCAACGGCCGCATCGGTATCGCCGCCATGATCGATGCGGGCATGGTCAAGAAGATGATCTGCTCGTTTCCGCGGTCTTCCGACCCGCGTGCGTTTACCGACAGATATCTGGCTGGCGAGATCGAACTCGAGCTTGTGCCGCAAGGCACGCTTGCAGAACGCATAAGAGCCGGCGGCGCGGGCATCCCTGCCTTTTACACGCCGACAGCCTATGGAACCGAACTTGCCAATGGCAAGCCGATCGCGGAATTTGACGGCAGGCATTACGTTCAGGAGCGGTGGCTGAAAGCCGATGTGGCCATCGTTAAGGCGCATCTGGCAGACACCTACGGCAACCTGACCTACAACAAGGCAGGCCGTAACTTCAATCCGCTCATGTGCATGGCAGCGACCAGGACGATCGCGCAGGTATCCAAGATCGTTTCCGCCGGTGGCATCGATCCCGAACACGTCGTCACCCCCGGCATCTTCGTCGACGGCGTCGTCGAGATCCCCAATCCGCAACAGGAAGAAGAGCTCATTCGAGCCGGAGTGGCTTACGCATGACCGTAGACGCACAGCCCATCAACACCCGTGACGACATCAAGCTGTCCAATGCGCAAATCGCATGGCGGGCCGCGCAGGATATTGCAGACGGCGCTTATGTAAACCTCGGTATTGGCTTTCCAGAAATGGTTGCCCGCTATCAGCCGCCTGGCCGTCAGGCAATTTTCCACACCGAAAACGGCATCCTGAACTTCGGCGAGGCGCCTCCGCCAGGCGAAGAGGATTGGGATCTGATCAATGCCGGCAAGAAGGCGGTGACGCTGAAACCGGGTGCTGCATTCTTTCATCATGCCGACAGCTTCGCCATGGTCCGCGGCGGCCATCTGGATGTCGCGATCCTTGGCGCCTATCAGGTTGCCCAGAATGGTGACCTCGCCAATTGGCGGGTGGGCGCCAAGGGCGTGCCGGCGGTTGGTGGTGCGATGGATCTTGTTCATGGTGCCAAGCAGGTCTGCGTGATTACCGAGCATGTCACCAAGGACGGAAAGCCGAAGCTCGTCGAGGCATGTACCTTCCCGCTGACAGGCGTTGGCTGCATTACGCGCGTTTACACCAGCCATGCGGTGATCGACATTCAAGATGATCGCTTCGTGCTTCGGGAGAAGCTTGCCGCCATGAGCCTTGAGGAACTGCAGGCAATGACGGGGGCCAGACTGCACTTGGATGGCTCCGTCGCCGACCTCGTCGTTCCACAATTGTAAGGATCAGTCATGACCGAAGCCTTTATCTGTGATTATATCCGCACGCCTATCGGCCGCTTTGCCGGCTCCCTGTCCTCCGTTCGCGCGGACGATCTGGGGGCTGTCCCCTTGAAGGCGCTGATGGAGCGCAACCCTTCCGTCGACTGGGAAGCACTCGGCGATGTCATCTACGGCTGTGCTAATCAGGCCGGTGAAGACAACCGCAACGTTGCCCGCATGTCTCTGCTTCTGGCGGGCTTGCCGGAGTCGGTCAGCGCCACGACGATCAACCGTCTTTGCGGCTCGGGCATGGATGCGGTCATCACCGCTGCCCGCGCCATCAAGGCAGGCGAAGCCGAATTGGTGATCGCCGGCGGCGTCGAGAGCATGAGCCGGGCACCGTTTGTCATGCCCAAGGCCGAAACAGCATTTTCTCGAAATTCCGAAATCTACGATACGACGATAGGCTGGCGTTTTGTCAATCCGCTGATGAAGCAATTATATGGCGTCGATTCTATGCCGGAGACCGGCGACAATGTCGCAATCGATTACCAGGTCTCGCGCCAGGACCAGGATGCCTTTGCCGTTCGTTCGCAGAACAAGGCAGCTGCTGCCCAGCAAAATGGGCGCCTGGAAAAGGAGATCACACCGGTCACCGTGCCGCAACGCAAAGGGGATCCAGTGGTCGTCTCCAAGGACGAGCATCCTCGCGTCACCAGCATGGAAGCCCTGGCGAAGTTGAAGCCGGTGAACAAGATGGAGGGGGGAACGGTGACCGCCGGCAATGCTTCCGGCGTCAACGACGGGGCCGCCGCGCTGATCATTGCTTCCGAGGCCGCAGTCAAGAAATTTGGCCTCACGCCGATCGCCCGGATTCTGGGCGGCGCGGCCGCTGGCGTTCCACCACGCGTCATGGGTATCGGCCCGGCACCGGCCACGGAAAAGCTTTGCGCCCGCCTCGGCCTGTCTCCGAAAGACTTCGACATCGTCGAGCTGAACGAGGCATTTGCATCCCAAGGCATTGCGACCTTGCGCCAGCTCGGAATTCCGGAAGATGCCGAACATGTCAATCCGAACGGCGGCGCCATCGCGCTCGGCCATCCGCTCGGGATGTCCGGTGCCCGTATCGCCGGAACGGCCGCGCTGGAATTGTCTATACGTGATGCCAAGCTAGCTTTGGCAACCATGTGTGTCGGTGTGGGGCAGGGTATTGCTGTTGCTTTGGAGCGCGCGTAGCCACAAATACGGTCTTCTGCTGATCCGTTAATAAAGAGGCTCACCAGGCCTCTTTATTTTTTGACGATTGCCAAATACTGATGGCGGCTGCAGGTTGTTATGTCAGTTTAAGTATGAATATTAGGCAATCTTGCGATCATATTTGGGTGCATCTTCTTCCCTAGTTGCTATTGCCTATCCTTCAGAATATCGAATCGAAACCATTCGAGAATCTCTTGGGGTGGCGGTTCAAATGAGGGGAAAACTTATGTCTAGAAAATTCTATGGTCTTATTTTGGCGGTTATTCTTTCCGCTCAGGCAGGAACTGCCATGGCGTTTGGTGCTATTGCTGTCAATGACTCGCAGGGGACGGCGGCTAGCGAGGCCGGTTACGGCGTCGGTTGGGGCGGAACGCGCAAGGAAGCGGAGCGGAATGCCGTGCGCGAATGCAAGTCTGTCGGCAACGACAGCTGCGAAGTTGCTGTCTGGTTCGAGAAGTGCGGCGCTTACGCCGGCGACCGCGTCAACTATGGCATTGGCTATGGCGCCAGCGCAAAGACGGCGGAACGGATGGCTCTCAAGGATTGCCCGAACTGCCAGATCATCGTTTCCGATTGCCAGTAACCAGCACAACAGGACATTGACCATGAACACGTTCGCACGTATCGGCTTTGCCGCACTTATCTCCGTTACGGCACTTGCCGGAGCCGCTGCGCCTGCAATGGCTTGGGACTGCATCGCTGTCTCCGAGGAAGGTTCCTACGGCTATAGCTACAATTATGACGACAAGGGTTCTGCGATTGAACGGGCTCTGAACGAGTGTGCCAACCGAACCACCTCGGACAGCACCTGCGAAATTGTCGAATGCGAATAAGGCAGGGTTAGTCCGCACGCCTTGGCTACTAGCCCGCTTCGGCGGGCTTTTCTTGCCGGGCCAGATTGCGTAAGCAGTATGGCAGCTAATATCAGCTTGGAGCCACGCCAGGACGCGGTATATCTGGATCTGGCTGATCCTTTAGCAAATCTCTTTCTAGGTTTCCGATCAGCGAAGCACGACCACGTCTATGATCGGATTGAAGATGCCTACAAGCCCTGACGACCTTCCTGAAACCGAACACTCCGAACTCGCCGGCGAGTTCACGGATGACGACATCACAGTGCTTGTCGATATTTACCGTGCGGCCGGCAGCCAGGGTGACTGGACGCTCGAAGTCATCACCGAAGAAGATGATGTGACCTCATGGGAGGAGCCTTTCGCCACCGATCGTGAGGCATTCGACGAATTCTTGGCGACGGTCGAGCGCGACGGCATCCGCTCCTTCTTTGGCGAACCTGACGCAGAGCCTGCGGTGCATTAGTGAAGAAGGTCGAGGACTTGATCAGCTCCGCGAAGGCGGTTCATGAGCGCTATGCAACCGGCAGGATGGATCGGGAAATCGTCCGCCAATGGATCTTGGGTCTTGGTGGCTATCCGGAGCCCTATGGCAGCCGGATCAAAGAATCGGCCGTTTGGTTCAAGTCGGGCCATAACGAGATGGATCCAACGGAGCTGAAAGTGACCGACCTCGCAAGTCTTGAGGGAATCTACCGCGCTTAGCTTCGCGTTAATTTGGCAGATTTCCTTCGTAGAAGCCGCGGATGTCTTTCGCAAAGCTGAGCCTCGATTGAGGTTTGGTATAAAACATGTGGCCGCCGCCGTAGAGCTTGAGCCATGTCCGCCCCGCTGCGAGCTCCGCCGGCAGATGGTCGATAACATAGCGGCTCGCCCCATAGGGTGTCAGCGCATCGCTATAGCCGTGGGCGATCAGCAGTTTGAATGAGGGGATGACCGACAACAGGTCGCGGATATCAGTGGAGACGCTGGCAAGCGACCGGCTGTCGCCACCGCGGCTGCCATTCCATTCCCACCTGCGGTTCACGTCTTCGTTCAACAGATTGTAGGTCATGTCGCTGGCAAAGCCGAGTTCGTTGCGCGCATAAGCCACGAAGGCGGCACCATAGGCGCGGGTATAACCTTCCAGGATCGGGTCGTCGTTGCGGTTGTAAGTGGCTTCCGGATAGGCGTCTGGGACTGCATAGGCGGCGTCATAGGGGCTGACGATCTTTCCGCGGCCGCCCATCTGTTTTGCATAGACGTCGCCGACGAAGCCGCGCGTTTGTGCCACAATATTTTTGGGGATGCCGGTTAGACCCGCGACGCGGTCGTAGAAGGTCTCAGCCGCCTGTCCGAAAGGCGCAGCGCCCGACAAGCCGACGAGATAGTCGCTCATGGCAAACCTCTCGGCATCGGCCAGCTTTTCGGGCGTGAACTGGTTTTCATGCTCCAGTTTGGCCGCTGCCAGCGAGGGTAGCTGCAGTGCTGCGCTCAACGGGTCGTCCGAGTTGGCGAGGAACTTTCCTTCGACCAGCGGCGACAGCATGATGATGCTGGAGATGAGAATCCCTTGCGTGTTCTTCAGGGAGGCCGCGACCTTGGCCGCCCGGAAACCGCCATAGCTTTCACCCAGCAGGTATTTGTGTGCGTCGAGACGGTTGTTTTTCTGCACATAGAGCGCAATGGCCGTTGACAGGCTATCGGCATCCTGACGCACGCCATAAAAGCTTTTGGCGGCATCGTCATTGGCAGCCCGGCTCCAGCCCGTTCCGACCGGATCAATCAGCACCAGATCCGTGAATGCGAGCCAGCTTTCCGGATTGTCCTTCAGGACAGGCATGGTGCCGTCATTGCCGTTCTCGCCGAACTCCAGGATTTTTGGGCCGACCAAACCCAAATGCAGGTAAGCCGAGGCCGCGCCTGGCCCGCCGTTGAAGGCGAAGGTGATGGGCCTTGCTCGCTCCGAAGGAGAGTAAGTCGGGCTCTTGGCCACATAGGCTGTGTAGAAAATTTTGGCCGACCGGTCTCCATCCTGACCGAAGAGATCAAGCGTGCCCGCAGTAGCCGTATAAGGCAGATCCCCGGACGGTGCTTTAAGGACATGCTGCGTCGTGGTGTCGGCCGGGATGAGAGTAAATATGCCTCGCGCCGAGGCGCGATCGGTTTGATCTTGACGCTGTCCAGGCCTATCTGCGGGGCCTGCCTGTTGCGGCCACGCCGGTCCGGCAACCAGAGTGATTAGAGCAAGGAGCGTGATAAAGGGCTTGGCAGAGCGGCGCATGACAGCATTTCCTTCTGGAACGGCCGCCCTTATGTAGGGTGTTGGCGAAGGGATCAAAGTGCCAAGCCTGCCACTCTCCCGCCAGTCATCGGCTTGGGTGCGCCGGTTGTCGCAGGGAAGCTGATGGGCAAGCCGCGCAGAACCCGCACAGCGAGAAAAGCAAAACATTCCGCCTCGACTGCGTCGCCGCGCCAGCCCAGCGTGTCGGCAGAAACGGCTTCGACGCCCGCGCGCTGCGCGATCATCGACATGATCGTCGGATTGTGACGCCCACCACCGCTGACGATCAGCTTGCTTGGCCTGTGGGGCAGCAGCTCCAGTGCGCGCCCGACGGTCGATGCGGTGAAGGCCGATAATGTCGCGGCGCCATCGGCGGGGCTCAGGCCTTCGGCCATAGCCGCTGTGAAGTCGTTTCGATCCAATGATTTTGGAAAGGGGGCAGTGAAATAGGGATGCTGAAGAAGTTTGACGAGGCGTTCCTCATCCACCGTACCGGATGCTCCAAGCGCTCCATCGACGTCCATCTCGCCAAGCCCATGCATCTTGATGAAGTCGTTGAGCGGCGCGTTGGCGGGGCCGGTGTCGAAGGCAATAATCTCGTCCTTGCCGTCCCACCAGGTGATATTGCCGACGCCTCCCAGGTTGAGGATGGCTATGTCTCCGCCCTTGGCTACGTCTCGCAGCAACGCCGTATGGTAGATGGCAGCAAGCGGCGCGCCCTGACCGCCGGCCCGGACGTCTGCCGAGCGAAAATCATAAGCGACCTTGGTGCCGAGGATCGCATGCATCAGCTCCCCGTCGCCCAGTTGCCGCGTATCGCCGAGCCTGGCTTTGGTCGGCGCCCGATGCAAGACGGTTTGCCCATGGAAGCCGACAATGCCGATGTCGCTCATCGCCAAGCCGGCGCTCTCTACCAGATCCTTGACGGCTTGTGATTGGGCTCGCGTGAGCGCGGCCTCCGCCTTGGCAAAGATTGCCGGTTCCAATCCGTCGAAATTCCACCGCCGAGCTTGCTGAAGTGCTTCTTCCAGAAGAACCCGAATGTCCGCAGGATAGGGAGCCAGACGGTATATCCCAAATTCCTCGACATGCTCTCCATCGGTTTTCAGCAGTGCCACATCTATATTGCCGTCCAAGACGGTCCCGGTCATAAGGCCTACAGCCCAGATTGGCTCCATGATCAGTCCCCGCTTTGAAAATGATGATAGGTTCAGTCTGCTTGGCGCAGTCCTATTGCAAGAGCGTTGTAAGCGCCGCTGCGGGCAGTGGGCAAGCGCTCTGTGCCATCGCGAGAGCGGCTTCCAGCCAAGGGGACCTGCTAGCTTATGTCGGAACATTTCTCTTGACGCGACTCACATAGCTGCCCACAGCTTGTAACGGAGCAGTTCGCTTATCTCTTGTTCCGGCGTAACCAGCTAAGCTTACTGTTAGTCTGGTGCAGCGGCGTATAAGATATGAGCGAGAATCGCAGTGCCGAACCAGTTGGCTTCATCCGTAGGTTATCCTCCGGTGAAAGAACAAGCTGATTGGCACGAAGGGGAATGTGGTATGGTCGCATCGGCGAAAAAATCGGGATCGGGTAAGATGGAGGCTGCCAAGGCTTCCGCTATTCTTGCCGATGAAGCGATCGCGAAAGATGCCCGCGCCCTGTCAGAGCAGTTGAAGGCAATGCGCGAGCGGCTGTTTCCGCCCACTTCGACGAAAACGCTTCGCAGTTTTTCGTCGGGCGAAGCCGCAAAGCTGATCGGCGTTTCCGATGGCTATCTTCGCCAGCTTTCCTTGGCGGGAGAAGGGCCTCAGCCGGAGACCGGTGCCGGTGGCCGGCGCTTCTATTCCCTCGCCGATATTGATGCTTTGCGGGTCCACCTTTCCGACCAAGCTGCGGCAAAGGGAAATCTTGCCAAAGCCCGCTCTTATCTGCCGCACCGCGATGCCGCCAATGGCGAACATCTGCAGGTGATTTCGGTTACCAACTTCAAGGGCGGTTCCGGCAAGACGACATCGGCCGTGCACCTGGCGCAGTATCTGGCGCTGACGGGCCATAGGGTCCTGGCAATCGATCTCGATCCTCAGGCATCGCTTTCGGCGCTTTTCGGCTATCAGCCGGAACTGGATCTGACCGGTAATGACACCCTGTTCGGTGCCATCCGTTACGATAACGAGCAACGTCCTCTCAAGGATGTGATCAGAGGCACCTATTTCCCAGGCCTTGATCTGGTTCCCGGCAATATCGAGCTGCAGGAATTCGAGCATGTGACGCCACAGGCGCTTGCAAGCCGTCAAAGCGGCAAGGATGTCGGGCCGCTCTTTTTTGCCCGCATCCAGGCGGCGCTGCAAACGGTCGAAGCTGATTACGATGTGGTGGTGATCGACTGCCCGCCACAGCTCGGCTACCTCACGCTCGCAGCCCTTTGCGCCTCGACCTCGGTCATCGTGACTGTACATCCGCAAATGCTCGACGTCGCCTCCATGAACCAGTTCCTGTTCATGACGTCCGATCTTCTCTCCGTGGTGCGCGAAGCCGGCGGCACGCTCAATTTTGATTTCCTGCGCTATCTCGTTACCCGGTTTGAACCGAATGACGGACCGCAGGCCCAGATTGTCGGCTTCATGCGCTCCCTGTTCGGGGACAGGGTTCTGACGGCGCCGATGCTGAAATCGACGGCAGTGTCAGATGCAGGGCTGACGAAGCAGACGCTTTACGAAGTGGGGCGCGAGAATTTCACACGCGCCACCTATGACCGGGCTTTAGAAGCCATGAATGCGGTCAATAGCGAGGTTGAAACCCTGATTCATGCAGCCTGGAACAGGTAAGGCGAATAAAGGTTTGGCAAATGGCGGGTAGCCGCAAGAACGAGTTGAGGGCATTATTCGGGGGAGGGCTTGCACCGACGGAGCAGCCTCTTGCGCCAGAAGCAAAGCCCGAACAGCAGAACGAGGTGAAATTTTCCAGCCCGAGCGAGGCTGTGCCGCCGCAGCGCAGTGCTTCCGGCGCTGTCAAGGCAATGGGGCTGTCGCTCGGCGCGATGACTCGTGAAGCGGAGGAGGCGAGGGCTCTGCGCCAAGCCCTCAATGAGGGCGAACGTGTTGTTGCCGTTCATCCAGACCGGATCGACTCCTCGATTGTCGAAGACAGGCTGAGGCTCGATGGTCGCGACGACGAAGATTTTGCAGCGTTGGTGGATAGCATTCGCGAGGGTGGGCAACAGGTGCCGGTCTTGCTTCGCCCGCATCCGGATCAGTCCGGGCGTTATCAGACTGCCTATGGACATAGACGTGTCCGGGCTGCTGCAAGACTCGGCATCGAGGTGAAGGCAATTGTCCGGCCGCTGTCGGACGACGAACTGGTGCTGGCGCAGGGCAAGGAGAATGCCGAGCGCCGCAACCTGTCTTTCATCGAGCGCAGTGTGTTTGCCAAAAACCTCGCCAGCCACGGCTTCGATCGAAAAGTCATCGGCGACGCGCTTGCTGTGCAAAAGAGCGAGCTGTCGCGGCTTTTTGCCGTGGTGGAAAGCATCCCGGACGAGTTCATCCGGCTGATCGGCCCGGCGCCAAAGGTTGGCCGCGATCGCTGGATGAAGCTTGGAGAACTGCTGCAGACTGCTCCGGCTCAACAAGCGGCCAAGGAGGAAGTGCATTATCAGCGGTTTCAAGCCGCCGACAGCGACGGTCGATTCCAGCTTCTGTTCGACCGCTTGTCGCGTCGCCAGAAGCCGGAGGCTTCTCTTCCGGAAGAGATCAAGGATGCCAATGGCAAAGTATTTGCGCGTCTCAAGCTCGACGGAAAAAACAGACGCATTGAGTTTGCAGCGGATGTGGAGGCCGCTTTCATCGAAGATACGGCGGCTCTGCTCGCGGAGCGATATCAGGCCTTTGTGGCGAGCCGGTCAGGCGACAAGCACTGACGGCCGTCATAGGCGACTGCCCGCAAGGGTTAATGGACACGAGAAAGGAAGCTAAGAGAGCAAGAAAAAAGGCCCCCAAAACGTCACCGTCCTGGAAGCCCTCTTCAATCTAAGCAGTTCAAGAGAATCACTTCCAATGTCCAAAGTCAAGAGTCGACGGCAGAAATGCCGCTTCGAAGCGTGATGATTTTTGGCTGACGCATGCCGTTTCCAAGGGCGCTTGCCTCCGAACGGAGACGGACATGGTGGAAAGACTGGCAACGACGCCTTTTGGCGGCGCGCCTATGAGCGCGAGAAATTTTGCCCTCCGAGCCGAAGTGGAGCGCCGCCAGGAACGGCTGCGTACCGCAGAAGGTGGTAATCAAACGGGCACGGCAGACAAATGGCAGTTGATTCGCGCTTTGATCGAAGCGCGGGAAAGCTACGGCCTATCTGACCGATCGATCAGCGTTCTGGAGGCGCTGACGACCTTCCATCAGGAAAGGGAGCTCAATGGCAAGGAGGCGATTATCGTCTTTCCGTCCAATGCCGAACTCTCAATCCGTGCACGTGGAATGTCTCCCGCGACACTGAGACGCCATCTGGCAGCCTTGGTCGAAGCGGGCTTCATATTCCGCCGCGACAGTGCCAACGGCAAGCGGTTCTGCCGGCGAGACGATCGCGGGCAGGTGGAAAACGCGTTCGGCTTCGATCTTGCCCCCTTGGCTCTTCGTGCGGAAGAGATCTTTTCGCGGGCAGAAGCCGAAAGGGAAAGGGCGAAACGGATCGCGCATGTCCGCTCAGAAATCACTCTGCATCTTCGAGATATAGCGAAGACAATCGAAGCTGCGATGGGTGAAGGCCGACAAGGGGAATGGCTCGGGTTCATGGACCGCCTCACGGCCCTTTCGGGTCGCGTACCGCGAAATGGCGATCTGACGGACCTCAAAGAGCGCTGCGAAGCCTTGGTCAAACTGCGCGTAGAGTTGGAGACCGCCTATCTAAATAGCCTTTCTGAACAAGAAATGAGCGGCAATGAGTCCTTTTCCGAGCACCACATTCAGAATTCAAAAACAGACCCATATCTTGAAATAAACGGCCAAGAAGACTCAAAAGAGGCAAGTTCATCCCACCGGAACGTTAGAGACGGAAAGCCGATCGGAATTAGTCTGAAGGATTTTCTCGATATCTGCCCACAGATTGCCGATTACACACGCAACGGCGCCAAGAACTGGGCCGACATTCTGGCCGCGGCCGAGGTCGTCCGCTCCATGCTCGGGATAAGTCCCAGCGCCTGGACTTCTGCGCGGCACGCCATGGGAGATGTACCCGCGGCAATCGTCGTCGCGGCCATCCTGGAGCGGGCCGAGGACATTCGTTCGCCGGGCGGATACCTGCGAGACCTGACCGGCAAGGCCGAAAGGGGCCGGTTCTCCATCCATCCCATGCTGAAAGCCCTGAAAACTTAGGTCGAGGCCCCGAGTTGCCTGTAACGGGAACTCGCACCTCTGTATGGTGATGCTTGTATGGTGATGCTCCGATTTGGCAGTCTCAACAAAAGTGCAGACCGCCGGGGGAGCAGCTCCTTGGAGAAGGAGACGATGGTCATGACGTGGTCATTTCACCAAACAATGGCGCTCGCCGAGCGCTTAGGGATCAATGCAGTCAAATGAGAATCTCGGTAAGCTCTTATGATGAGCAGCTTCACGTTTTCTTTCCCGAGGCGAGACCGGCATCAAATCTATCGAAGAGGCTACCGGCATGAACCACTCGCCGAACGGCCGGGCCGCAGGCCTTATGGGCCACAGCCTCAGGCATCTCAGAGCATTTCTGGCCGTGATCGAAGCAGGTTCGGTCACCAAGGCGGCCGAGCTCTGTTTTGTGTCGCAGCCGGCGGTGACCCAGGCGCTTGGCAAGATAGAAGGCACAACCGGATTACCGCTCTTTTCGAGGACGCCGAAGCGCATCTATGCCAACGCTGCCGGTGAAATTCTGGCAAAGCGCGTAAACCGGGCCTTTGCCTATCTTGATCCCGCTCTGTCAGAGCTCTCTCCGCGTCTGCGGGTAACGGCGACCACCGCTCAGCTGAACGCTCTGATCGCTGTCCGCGACACCGAAAGCTTCACCCTGGCTGCGCTGCGCCTGGGCATCAGCCAGCCTGCTGTTTATCGCGCGGTAAACCAGTTGGAACAGGAGGCGGCCCGCACATTGTTCGAGCGGACGTCCCAAGGACTGGTGCCGACACGTGCGGCAGATGCGCTTTCGCAGGCGGCGCGGCTAGCCTTTGTAGAGCTCACCCAGGCAGATGCCGATCTTGCCGAACTTACCTCCGCGGAAGTCGGCGAGATCGTTATCGGTGCAACGCCGCTTGCCAAATCCTTCGTTCTTCCAAGGGCCATAGCCGATTTTCGCCGGTTTCGACCGAACCTTCCGATCCAGATCAAGGAAGGGCCCTATGGAGATCTGCTGACAGCCCTGAGGCGAGGCGAGCTCGATTTTCTGATTGGCGCGCTTCGCGATCCGCCAACAGTTGCCGATGTCGAGCAGCGGGTGCTGTTTTCCGACACGGTGGTCCTGGTTTTCGGCGCCCGTCATCCCTTGAGCGGGAGGACGCAGATAACGATTGAGGAGCTGACTCGCTTCCCCTGGGTCGTTTCCCCGCGCGGTACGCCGATCCGCCGCTATTTCGAGAGCTTGTTTGAAAATGCGGGTTTGGAGCCGCCCAAGAGTGTTGTCGAAACCGGTTCGCTCATCCTGATGCGCGAACTGCTGGACACCAGCGACCACTTGGGCTGTACGTCCCGCCTCCAGGCGGAGGCAGAGATCGCCCGCGGCTTGATGCGGTCCCTGCCGTTCGACCTCGAACATACATCAAGACCAATAGGGGTAGTGTTGAGAAAAGACTGGATGCCGACCCCCGCACAACGGGCGTTTCTCAGTCTCTTGCCCACGCAAGCAAGCCGTAGCTTTCAACAGGCGCTATAATCAAAACTTATAGGGCGGCCAGGCGATCTGATAAACCTTGACCGAAAGGCACGGCTAGGATGCTATAGGAGATGTGGCACGTGCTCTGGAGAGGATAAATGGCAGGACGCGCGTGAAATTGTCGCTGCATTAGCAGCATCGTAACGTGAATATCTGGGATGGGAGGATTTTTATGCTGAAGGGACTATTATTAGGCGTTGCCGGATTGGCGATGACCTTGACGAATGCAGTACCGGTGTTTGCGCAGGAGGTCGTCAAGGTCGGCCTCATCCTGCCAATGACCGGGCCGTTCGCGTCGACCGGCCGTCAGGTCTCGGCGGGCGCCAAGGCCTTCATCGCGGCGAAGGGTGATACGGCGGGCGGCAAGAAGATCGAGCTGATCATCCGCGACGATGGCGGCGTTGCAGACCAGACGCGACGCATCGCGCAGGAACTGGTGGTCAATGAGGGTACGAAAGTGCTGGCAGGCTTTGGATTGACCCCACTTGCCATGGCAGTCGCGCCAGTTGCCACGCAGGCAAAAATCCCGACCGTGGTCATGGCGGCAGGAACCGCGGCCATTACCAAGGCTTCCCCTTTTATAACCCGGACCTCGGGGACCCTGCCGCAATATTCCGTGCCGGTCGGAACCTGGGCGAGCCAGAACGGCATCAAAAAGGTCGTCACGCTAGTCTCGGATTACGGCCCGGGCGTCGATGCGGAAAAATGGTTCACCAAGGAATTCAAGGCGAAGGGCGGCGAGATCGCTGAGGCAGTGCGTATCCCGCTGCAGAACCCCGACTTTGCGCCATTCCTGCAGCGCGTCCGCGATGCAAAGCCTGATGCAGTCTTCGTATTTCTGCCTTCGGGGGTCGGTTCACTGTTCATGAAGCAGTTCGCCGATCGCGGTCTTGCCGATGCCGGCATTAAGTTGATCGCGACTGGCGACGTGACGGATGACGACATCCTCAACAGCATGGGCAAGCCGGCGATCGGCACGATCACCGGTCACTTCTATGCCACATCTCACGACAGCCCGGAAAACAAGGCCTATGTCGAGGCCTTCGAAAAGGCCAACAACAAGATGCGCCCCAACTTCATGTCGGTCGGAGGCTATGACGGCATGGCGCTGATCTACAATGCGCTGGAAAAGACCAAGGGCGATGCGTCGGGTCCGGCCTTCATGGAGGCGGTCAAGGGACTGTCCTGGACCAGTCCTCGCGGTCCCGTTTCCATCGATCCGGAAACGCGCGACATCATTCAGAACATCTATATCCGCGAGGTCAAGGAAGTGAATGGCCAACTCCATAATGTGGAGTTCCAAACTTTCTCGGCACTCAAGGATCCGGAAAAGGCTGAAGCCAAGTAGGGGAAGCGGAGCAGATGATGGGAGGCAGGCGAAGTTTCGTCTAGCCTGCTTCTACATTCCTCGCCGCGCAGTCCGCCCCTGCGGACAAGAGATGTGAAGTGAAATGCGTTAGGTAACGCATGCCGCAAGGCGTGGGCCGTTACTCCTGAAGAAGACCCATATGCTGACAATATTGTTCGATGGCGTGGCATACGGCATGCTGCTGTTCATACTGGCCTGCGGCCTGACGGTGACGCTCGGGCTGATGAATTTCATCAACCTCGCCCACGGCGCTTTTGCGATGACCGGCGGCTATGTCACCGTGGTGATGATGAACCGTTACGGCATCTCGTTTTACTGGTGCCTGCCGGCCGCCTTCCTGATCACAGCCATCCTCGGCCTGATCCTTGAGCGGACACTGTATCAGTGGCTTTATCGCGCCGATCATCTGGATCAGGTGCTGTTTTCCATCGGCATTGTGTTTATGGCTGTGGCGGGGGCCGATTATTTCATGGGCGGCCAGCAGCAGCTCATCAATCTTCCGCCGGAGCTTTCCGGCCGCATGGATGTGTTCGGCGTCGGGATCGGCCGCTACAGGCTGTTCACCATCGTCATCTGCGCCGTGCTGGCGCTCGCGCTACAGTTGATCTTGTCGAAAACTCGGTTCGGAAGCCGGCTTCGGGCTGCCGTCGATGACCGGCGGGTGGCGATGGGGCTCGG
This sequence comes from Rhizobium deserti, assembly GCF_004358025.1. Taxonomy (GTDB): domain Bacteria; phylum Pseudomonadota; class Alphaproteobacteria; order Rhizobiales; family Rhizobiaceae; genus Neorhizobium; species Neorhizobium deserti. Next base: position 236,447 of record NZ_SMTL01000005.1, read on the forward strand.
CATCAATGTCCCGGTCGTTTTCGCACTGACATTCGCCTTCGGATCGGGGCTTGCAGGTCTCGGAGGAGCCATGGGCGCGGAAATCCTTGGTCTTGAACCAAATTTTCCGTTGAAATTCATGATCTACTTCTTGATCGTAGTTTCCGTAGGGGGCACATCAACTGTCTCGGGTCCGTTTCTGGCTGCCATGCTGCTGGGCGTCGCCGATGTCGCCGGCAAGTATTACGTGCCCGCCATTGGCCCCTTCGTCATCTACGCGCTGATGATCATCATGCTGATCCTGCGGCCGAACGGCCTCTTCTCCAGAGGAGCGGGCCGGTGAGCGTTCTTCCCCAGGATATCGACATGATGGCTTCCCATTCCACTGCGGCGGCGCATAGCCGAGCGGACAAGCTGATGAAGCGGCGCAGCCGGATCCGCTTCTACGAGGTCGTCATCTGGCTTGCGGCAATCGCCGCCTATTTCCTGCTTCCCTCGAAGATGTTGATCCTGACCGAAATCGCCATCCTGGCTCTGTTTGCCGTGTCGCTTGACCTGGTTCTCGGCTTTGCCGGTATCGTTTCGCTCGGCCATGCAGCCTTCTTCGGTCTAGGTGCCTATATCGCCGGCCTCGTGGCACTTCATTACGTCGCCGAGCCGGTCACGGGGCTGGTGCTTGCCGGGCTGGCTGCCGGCATCTTCGGCTTTCTAACGAGTTTTCTCATCCTGCGCGGTTCCGACCTGACGCGGCTGATGACGACGCTTGGGATCGGCCTCATGATGGCCGAACTAGCCAACCAGATGGCCTGGCTGACCGGTGGCGCCGACGGATTGAGCGGCTTCTCGCTCAATCCAATATTTGGGTTGTTCGAGTTCGATCTTTTTGGAAAGACCGGCTATGTCTACTGCCTGGTGGTCCTTTTTATAGGCACCATGATCATGCGCCGCATCGCATTTTCGCCGTTCGGCCTGTCTTTGAAGGCCATCAAGAGCAACCCCATGCGTGCCGGCATGATTGCCGTGCCCGCTCGCAAGCGCATCGTGACGATCTACACGATCGCCGCCGCGTTCGCGGGCATTGCGGGCGCGCTTCTTGCACAAACGACCAGCTTTGTTTCGCCCGACGTGCTCGCCTTCCATCGTTCCGCTGACGTGCTGATGGTGCTGACGATCGGTGGCACGGGCTATCTTTACGGCGGCGTCTTCGGGGCCGTCCTGTTCACGCTGGTCAAGGATTGGCTTTCCGTGGTGACGCCGCAATACTGGATGTTCTGGATAGGCCTGATCCTCGTCGTCCTCGTCCTCATCGGCCGCGAAAGGCTGACCGGCTGGATCGGTTACCTGCCTGAGCGTTTCTCCAAGAAGGAGGACAGGCGATGAGCGATCTCGTTCTTGAGACCCGGGGGCTGAAGCGGAATTTTGGTGCCTTTGTCGCGACCAATGACGTCAGCCTCAAGGTCGAGCGCGGCGCCCGGCATGCCCTGATCGGCCCAAATGGGGCGGGCAAGACGACCTTGATCAATCTCCTGACCGGAGTGATCCCGCCGTCCGAGGGACAAGTCTTTCTGGAAGGTGATGACATTACATCGCTCGCCTCCTTCAAGCGTGTCAAGCGCGGCCTGACGCGTACCTTCCAGATCAACCAATTGTTCAACGGCTTCACGCCGCTCGAAACGGTCACCCTGGCCATCGCCGAGCGCAATGGCATCGGCCACAATCTGTGGAGCTCGATCGCCGGTTACGGCCAGATTGTCGAAGAGGCGGCGGAATTGCTGGCCCGTTTCGGTCTCGCGTCGATCATGGGCGAGCGGACCGTGATCCTGCCATACGGCAAGCAGCGACTTCTGGAGATCGCGCTCGCCTTTGCGTCGAAGCCGCGCGTCCTGCTGCTCGACGAACCGGCAGCCGGCGTGCCGGAAGACGAACGGCATGAAGTGCTGTCGATCGTTTCGGACTTGCCCAAGGACGTTACCGTGCTCCTGATCGAACACGATATGGATCTGGTCTTTTCCTTTGCCAGCCGAATTTCCGTGCTCGTCGCCGGAGCCGTTTTCGCCGAGGGCTCGGTCTCGGAAATCTCTGCGGATGCCCGGGTCAAAGCCGTGTACTTGGGAGAAAATGCATGACGCCGGTGCTCGCTACCGAGAACCTTGTGGCAGGCTATGGCGAGGCAAGTGTGCTGGCCGGCATCAGCCTGACGATAGAGGAGGGGCGGACCCTTGCTTTGCTTGGCCGCAACGGGACGGGCAAGACCACGTTCGTGAACACGTTGGCAGGTGTAACCACGCATCATGCCGGCTCCATCCATCTGATGGGCCGGGACGTCACCAAGCTGCGACCGGACCGACGCGCGGCCGCAGGCATCGGTTGGGTGCCGCAGGAGCGCAACATATTCAAGTCGCTGACGGTCGAGGAAAACATGACCGCCATCGCAAGACCGGGCGTGTGGACGCTGGAGCGGGTCTACTCCATGTTCCCGCGCTTGAAGGAGCGGCGCAAGAACCTCGGCAACCAGTTGTCCGGCGGGGAACAGCAGATGCTGGCGGTCGGTCGGGCGCTGATGGTCAATCCTAAGCTGCTTCTGCTCGACGAGCCGACGGAAGGCCTGGCGCCGATCATAGTCGACGAATTGCTTGCGGCGATCCAGCGGATTACCCAAGGGGAGGGGATGTCGGCGATCATCATCGAGCAAAAGGCGCGTAAAGTGCTGCCGTTGACGGATGACGCCGTTATTCTCGATCGTGGTGCCGTAGTTTTTCAAGGTACCAGCGCTCAATTGCTAGCCGACGAAGCCATTCTCGGTCAGCATCTGGGTGTCGAGAAGGGTGTTCGACACTAAGCTGCGGTGCCTTCGATCCCCAATGATCTTCCTCACTGCCTCAAGGAGCCCGACCGCTGCGCGACGGGGGCAAGCTTACCGCTTCCTGCCGGAGAAGGAAGCCCGCCACTGCCCTTCAAGGGCGAGGGCGGGCCAGATGGTGTATAGGCGGGTAGCAGACTGCGAGTCAGCCGGGCCGGATCATTGCTTGGCAATTCCGGCCTTCTCGATGACCGCCGACCACTTCTTCACGTCGTCCGCCATTCGCTGACCGATTGCCTCGGGCGTGCTGGATCGTGCCTCAACCCCCAGCTCTGCAAAGCGCTTTTGAATGGCCGGGTCTGCTAGCACCTCGACAAGCGCTGCATTCAGTTTCTTGACCGCTTCCGGGGGCGTTCCGCTCGGCGCGAAGATCGCGTTCCAGGAGGTGACGTCGAAACCTTCGACACCTTGTTCCTGGGCGGTCGGTATGTCGGGCAAGAGCATTGAGCGCTTGGGGCCGGAAGACGCGACGGCGGTGGCTTGGCCTTGAGTCAACGCAGCCTTCAATGCCGTGTGGCTGTCGATGATGATATCGAGTTCGTCGCCGAGAAGCGCAACCAGAAGATCGGGCGTCGCCTTATAGGGAACGATGGTGAAGTCGATGCCTGACGCGGACTTGAAAAGCTCGGCGGCCAAGTTTTGGCTGCTGCCGACATTGATCGTACCCACGTTGAGCGCACCCGGCTCGGCACGAGCAGCACTTAAAACGTCAGCGAGCGTCTTGAACTTGCTGCCGGCTTTGGTGACGAAGACGAAGTCGAAATAAGCAAGGCTGGAAACAGGTGTGAAATCCTTGACGGGATCGAAAGCCAGTTTCTTGAAAAGCGGCACGCTGATCGCAGTACCATTGGAAAACAGTGCCAGCGTATAGCCATCAGATGGCGCATTGAGGACCGACCGGGCCGCGGTTGCGCCGCCAGCCCCCGGCTGGTTCATGATGACGATCTGTCGGCCGAGCTTGTTGCCAGCCGCATCGGCGACCACGCGGGCGGTGATATCGGCAATGCCTCCAGGACCGAATGGCAGAACCAGCGTGATGTCGCGGGCAGGGTAGTCTTCTTGTGCAAAAGCGCCTGCCGGCCAAACAGAAACTGATGCCAGTGCCAGGGCTAAGCCGAGTCCAGGTCCCCAGCGGCGACTCCGACCAAGCGAGCGGGCCGGCAGCTCCAACATTTGATGATGCATGTTTCCTCCTCCTCCAAGCCGCATTACGCGGCAAAACCGTAAAGTCGCGCTGGATTTTCCACGAGCAGTCGCCGACGATCCTCCTCATCGACAGCCAGCCGCGGCACCAGATCCACGAGATCGGCTTCATCGACCGACTCCTTGAGGTTCGGGTGCGGGAAATCGGTTCCCCAGAGAGTTCGCTCCGGGCTTGCCTTGATCAGCGCCTGTGCAAATGGTACGGCCGCATCGAAGGGAAAACGGGAAATCCGCTCCGAGCCGCAAACCTTGATCCAGCAGTTTTCCCGGCGCACGAGTTCGAGCAGTGCCTGGAAGGCCGGTTGCTCGCTGCCGAGGCTCGTATCGACACGTCCCATGTGATCGATCACGAAAGGAACCGGCAGGCGAGTCATCATGTCGGAGAGCGGCACGATGTCGGCTGCATCCAGATGCAGCACGACATGCCAGCCACGTTGGGCAATCCTGTCGATCACCCGGTTGAAAACAGCCATGTCTGGCGCGCCGCCCAGGTGGCGGACGAAGTTGAAGCGAACGCCGCGCACGCCACCATCGTCCAGTTCCTGATAACCCCTGTCGTCGAGGCTGTCGTCGACGATGGCGACGCCGCGATAGCGATCGGGTCGCCAAGCGATGGCGTCCAGCATGGCGCGATTGTCGGTTCCGTGGCAGCTTGCCTGGACGATCACCGCTCGCTCAACGCCAACACGGTCGTGGAGCGCGGCCAATGCCTCCTTGGGTGCATCTTCGGGGGTATAGCTGCGGCTTGCCGAATAGGGGAAGACGTTCCCCGGCCCGAACACGTGGCAATGCGCATCGCAGCTGCCGGCCGGCAAGATGAATTCAGGCCGGCGCTTTTCAGTGCCTTGCAGCCTTTGGTCGTGATGATCGTTCATGCTCTCTCCCCTTCAAAGCTTCCTGCCCTTTCAGGCTGCATCGCCTCAGCCGAGAGGCTGCGGAAGCTGGAATAACTTGCTTCGACGATTGCGTTCGCAGCAGCCTGCTGGTCGTTTCCGTCGACGGCTCCTCCCGATAAGCGGGTGACACGTTCGGGATTGATCAGGGCATAGTAGAGCGAGCCGAGCAGAAACTGGCTGCGCCAGACGAGGCCATCCAAAGGCGCACCGGGAATACAGTCTGCGAAGGCACGGATGAAGGCCTGGCTGGTTTCGTCGAATGCTTCGGCAATGATGGCCTGCGCATCCGGATTGCCCTCAGCCGACAGAACCGCCCGCATGCGGGTAAATTCGGCGCCGCCGCCGTCTCCTGCCGACGACGACAGAAAGGCGGGCATGACATAGGCTCTTAGTACCGCCATCAGACGCTCGTCGCGATCGCTGATCCGCAAGGCTTCACGCAGGAGCTCGCGGCGCCGCGCATTCATCGGCTGCGTGTGGCGCTCGTAGATTTCCTTGAGGAGGTTGGCTTTGGAGCCGAAATGGTAGGTGAGGCTCCCAACATTTGCGCCTGAAGCCTTGGCAATGTCGCGCAGGGAAACGGCATTGTAGCCGCTGCGGGAAAACAGCGTCACGGCATTCTGCAAAAGGTTTTCCCTGATGCTGGGGCGCATGCTTGTCTTTAACGTTCGGTTGTTCTGCTGTCTTGTACAGTTGTATAAATTGCCGCAGGTGTCAACGGCCGTTCGGAACTGTTCATGCCCGTGGCCCGCGTTTGCGTTTGGTGCTAGATCATCTGCCTCGGATGGGAGGCCGAATTATGCGTGACTTCATCTTCAACACGACGCCGGCGCTTGTGTTTAAAGCGGGTGCGGCTCGAGAACTTGCCTCACATATAGGCAAGCTTCTTGGGCCATCCGTGCTTTTCGTCACTGATCCTGGACTGCAGAAGCTGGGCCTTTGCGAACCGGCGCTTGCTTCGCTTTTGGCGTCCGGCGCCAGTGTCGAGACCTTTGCCGAGGTCGAGGCGGATCCGTCATTGGAAACCTTGATGCGTGCCGTGAACCTTGGTCGAGCAAAGGCAGTGACCGGCGTGATCGGCTTTGGCGGCGGATCGTCGCTGGACGTGGCCAAGCTGGCTGCCTTGCTGCTCGGTTCCGGCGAGGATATCGACGCTGCCTGGGGCGTCGGCAATGCCAAGGGCCCGCGCCTGCCGCTCGTTCTCGTGCCCACCACGGCCGGGACCGGCTCGGAAGTGACGCCGGTTTCGATCATCACTGTAGGGCTAGAGGAGAAACGCGGCGTGTCGTCGAGCCTCAATCTCCCGGACCTTGCCGTGCTCGATCCGGAACTCACACTCGGATTGCCCCCCGCCATCACGGCTGCCACGGGTCTCGACGCAATGGTGCATGCCATCGAGGCCTATGCTTCCACAAATATCAACAACAACCCGGTCTCCAAGATGCTGGCGCGCCAGGCGCTGCAACTGCTCGGCGCGCATATTGAAAACGTGGTGCGGGATGGCGCGTGCATCGAGGGCCGCGGAGCCATGCTGCTGGGATCCATGTTGGCAGGGCAGGCTTTTGCAAATTCACCCGTCGCCGCCGTCCACGCCCTGGCTTACCCGATCGGCGGACGCTTCCATGTACCACACGGGCTCTCCAATGCTCTCGTATTGCCACATGTGCTGCGCTTCAATGCGACCGAGGCCGCTCATCTCTATGCCGAGATCGCCGCGGATGCTTTTCCCCAGCTGGCAAGGGAGCAGGACAAACATGCTTGCTGCTCGGCTTTCGTGGAGGAGCTTGCCGCCCTTTCGGCGCGCCTCGGCCTGCCGCAGCGCCTTCGAGAAGTCGGTGTCGCGCGCCTCGATCTGCCGACACTGGCTGCCGATGCGATGAAGCAGCAGCGGCTGCTGGTCAACAACCCGCGCATCGTTAAAGAGGAAGATGCTCTGGCAATCTACCAGGCGGCGTTCTGAACGGAACTAACGGCTTGGAAGCCGATTATCTGTCTTGCAAGCCGGCGCGTCCGGAACCGTCAGGATGGAAACGTTCCATGAGCTCTCATGTCCGTATTAAACGCTATGAAGGTCCTGCCGGCGGCTGGGGCTCGGTCCAGTCGTTGTTCAAGAATGCCCTGAAGAACAAGGTGCGGCTTTCTACCCTCGACGCCCTGCTGCACCAGAACAAAAAGTCCGGGTTTGCCTGCGTCAGCTGTGCCTGGGCAAAGCCCGCCAAGCCGCATCCTGCGGAGTTTTGCGAGAATGGCGCCAAAGCGACCATCTGGGAGCTGACCAGCAAGAAAGCGACACCCGATTTCTTTGCCGCGCATACGGTGACCGAACTGCGGAGCTGGGATGATTACAGCCTTGAGGCCGTGGGACGGCTGACCCATCCGATGCGCTATGACCATCTGCTCGACATCTACGAGCCGGTTTCCTGGCAGCTCGCTTTCGAAGAAATCGGTCGGGAGCTGAAGGCGATCCGCGCCGACGATCCGAAGAAGGTGGTCTTTTACGCCTCGGGCCGGGCGTCCCTCGAAACATCATACATGTATCAGCTCCTGGCACGGCTGTATGGCAACAACAATCTCCCCGACAGTTCCAACATGTGCCACGAGACCACATCCGTTGCGCTGCCGGAAGTGATCGGACAACCGGTCGGTACTGTGCGGCTCGATGATTTCGAGCACGCGGACGCGATTTTCTTCTTTGGCCAGAATACCGGGTCGAACAGCCCGCGCATGCTGCACCAGCTGCAAGAGGCTGCGAAGCGCGGCTGTACCATCATCACCTTCAACCCCTTGAAGGAACGGGGGCTGGAACGCTTTACCAATCCGCAGAGCCCCACCGAGATGCTGACAGGCTCGGAGACCAGGATCAGCCATCGCTATTATCAGGTCAAGGCAGGCGGCGACATTGCTGCGATTACCGGCATCTGCAAATCCTTGTTCGAGCGGGAAGCGGCCTCAGGCGGCATTCTCGACCATGCCTTCATTGCCGAGCACTGTCATGGATTTGATGATTTTCGCGCCTACTGTCATGAGCAGTCCTGGGGCGTGCTGGAAGCGGAATCGGGCTTGAAGCGCGAGGAAATGGAGGAGGCGGCCGCCATCTACGCACGTGCAAACGCCGTGATGGGCGTCTTCGGCATGGGTCTCACTCAACACAAGCACGGCGTTACCTCAGTTCAGACATTGATCAATCTGCTGCTTCTGCGCGGCAATATCGGCAAGCCCGGCGCCGGGATCTGTCCGGTGCGCGGCCATTCCAATGTACAGGGACAGCGCACCGTTGGCATTTCGGAAAAGCCGGAGCTCGTTCCGCTCGACAAGCTCAAGGAACTCTACGGTTTCGAGCCGCCGCGTGAAGAGGGGCTAAACACCGTCGATGCCTGCTACGGCATCCTCAGCGGCGACGTCCGCGCCTTTGTCGGGCTGGGCGGAAATTTCCTGCGTGCCGTGCCGGAGACCGGCCCCATGGAGGAAGCTTGGCCGCGCATGCGCTTGACGGTACAAGTGGCGACCAAACTCAACCGAGGCCATCTCTTCAACGGCGATGTTGCCTATCTGCTGCCTTGCCTCGGTCGCATCGAGGTGGATCGGCAGGAAACCGGCCTGCAGGTGGTAACGATGGAAGACTCCACCGCATGCTTCCATGCCTCCAAAGGTCGCGCGAGGCCGATCAGTGAACACCTTCTGTCGGAGCCGAAAATCGTTGCCGAAATCGCCAAGGCGAGTCTGCCTGTCAATCCTCAGGTGCCTTGGGACGATTGGGTGGCCGATTATTCGGAGGTTCGCAATGCAATCGAAGCGACCTACCCGGAGATCTTCAAGGACTTCAACAAGCGCATGTGGACGCCTGGCGGCTTTGAAAAGCCGTTGTCGGCGAACAAGCGAGAGTGGAAGACCGAAACCGGAAAGGCCAATTTTAGGGTTCCGAAAGCACTGTCGGCGAGCTTCGACAACGGCGCGGACAAGGATGTGCTCCGCCTTATCACGCTGCGCAGCAACGATCAGTTCAACACGACGGTCTATGGCTATAGCGACCGTTTCCGTGGAGTGGAAGGCACCCGTATGATCGTTTTCCTTAATCCTGCAGACATGGCGCGGCTCGGGCTTCGCGACGCCGATATAGTGACGCTGGAAACGGCGTCGAGCGACAACGTGGCCCGTTCACGGCCCGGTCTGAGGGTTGTTCCTTACAACATTCCTGAAGGTTGCTGCGGCGCCTATTATCCTGAATGCAACGTTCTGATCCCGCTGGCGCAGCATGCGGAACAGAGCAAGGTGCCGGCGGCAAAATCGGTGCCGGTGCGGGTTGTGAAACAGGATGGCCAGATCCAGCTGCAGGCCGCGGAATAGCGGGCGTCACAAGCTTGGTTCGATGAGCTCACAGGAAGTTGCGCGACGAGCTCGGGCTGCTATCGCTTGCGGATATAGTCCGCGAGCCGCTCGGCGGCATCTTCTATCTGCCGAGGATCGCGCAGGAAACAAGCGCGCATAAAGGCTTGCCCACCGGCTCCGAATGCGGTTCCCGGAGCGAGCCCGACGCCCGTCTTGTCGACGATACTGAAGGCTTCCGCCCGGCTGTCGGTGACGCCGTCGATGGTCAAAAAGGCATAGAGGGCACCGGGCGGCTTCAATGTTTCCACGCGATTGGTGGCGATCAGGGCGTCGCACAGGATGTCCCGCGATTTGCGTGCACGCTCGATATTGGTCTGGATAAAGTCATCGCCGTGATCGAGCGCGGCAATCGCGCCGCGCTGCATGAACTGCGCCACGCCAGAGGTCGAATATTGGATGAGGTTGGTGAGGGTCTGGCCGATTTCCGCCGGAGCAACCATCCAGCCGACCCGCCAGCCGGTCATGCACCAGTTCTTGGAGAACGAATTGGCGAAGATGATGCGGTCGTCCGGTTCCATGATATCCATGAAAGACGACGCCCGATTGCCGTTAAAAGTGTACAGTCCGTAGATTTCGTCGGCGATGATCCACAGACTGTGTCGGCGGGCCAGTGCAAGAACAGCCTGAAGGTCCTCCTGACAGGCCGTCCATCCCGTCGGGTTTGATGGCGAGTTGATGAAAAGCGCCGTTGTTCTCGGCGTAATGGCATCTTCCAGCTTTTGGACGTCCAGCGACCAGTGACCCTCGATGAAATCAAGAACAACCGGTATGGCCTTGGCTTCCGCCACACCGATCGCGCTAACGACGTTCGGCCATGCCGGGGAAAGATAAACGATCTCATCCCCGGACGAGGCAACCGTTTGAATGGCGAGCACGATCGACTGCATGCCGGAGCCGGTGACATAGATATTTTCGACTGAAAGTTCGGCCGAATAATGCCTCTGATAATATCGTAAGATCGCTTGTCGCAGTTCGGGAATACCCTGCGTCCAGGTATAGAAGGTTTCGCCGCCCGCAAGAGCGGCGCTGGCTGCATTGGTGATGAAGTCGGGCGTCGGCAGGTCGCCTTCGCCGATCCAAAGCGGCATCAGGTTTTCCCGACCCCTTGCATAAGCGACAATTTCGCCAATACCGCTTCTGGACGCGGCCGCTGCGCGACTGCTGATTTCAGCTCTTTCCAACTTCATACAATGCTCTGCCTTCACTGCCTGTCATTGAGTCTGCACTAGGCCGCTGCCGCGAAAGCGTCAATATGACGTGACGGTCTCGGTTGGTCTCCACGTTATCGGTCCAGCCCCAGCTGAGCCGCAGCGCTGAGATAAGTTCAGATTGCGCTTGCCATCTTGTCGCGAATATAGAGCTCGCGAAGGCGCAAGGTGAGTGGACCCGGCCTGCCATCACCCACAGGCTGTCCGTCGATGGCCGTTACCGGCAGAACGAAGCTCGTCGCCGACGTGATGAAGGCCTCGGCGGCATCCTTTGCCTCGTCGGGTGTAAAGGCGCGTTCCTCGAACGGAATACCGGCCGCCTCGGCGATCTCAAGGATACTGGCGCGGGTAATGCCGTGCAGGATGGCCGTCGACAGGCCGCGCGTCACCAGCTTGCCGTCACGGTTGATGATATGGGCCGTGGCGGAAGTCGCTTCCGTCACGAAGCCATCCTCGACCAGCCAGGCGTCGTCCGCTCCCTGCGACATTGCCTGCATCTTTGCCATCGACGGGTAGAGAAGCTGAACCGTCTTGATGTCGCGCCTTTTCCAGCGTTGATCGGGCAGCAGTGCCACGGCCATGCCCGTCGCCACCTTCGGATTGTCGAGTACCGATTTCGCCTGCGTGAACAGGGTCAGCGTCGGGATCGCGTCTTTGGGGAAAGCGAAATCACGATCTGCGGCGCCGCGGGAAATTTGCAGGTAGATCAGACCCTCCATCAGCGCGTTGCGGCTGACGATTTCCCGGTGGACGTCGAGGAGTTGCTCGGCAGTCAACGGGCAGGCGATGCCAAGTTCCGCAATCGACCGCTGCAGTCTGGCGGCATGGCCGGCGTAGTCCACCAATTTGCCATCGACAACGCCGGTTACTTCGTAGATGGCGTCGGCGAACAGGAAGCCGCGGTCGAAGATGGAGACTTTGGCACCGGCCTCGGCAAGCCATTCGCCGTTAAGATAAACAATTCGGTTCAAGCTATTTTCCTCGTTATATTCAAATTCGGCTATCAATTGGGAATTACGTCGGTTCAGCGCCTTAAGTGACGATGGCAGCCTCGCTGATCGCTCGTTTCATTTCGGCAATGAAGCCGTGCAGCAGGCGCGACCGCGGTACGCCTTTGCGGGTGATCATCACCGCCGCCACCTCGCAGGGCGGCTGGAACGGCCGCTGCACGAGGCCGTGCGAAAACTGCTGCATGGCGCTGTAGGGATCGACCACGGCCGCGCCCACGCCGGCACTGGCCAGCAGGGCTGCGGTTGCGCAATAGCGTACCTCGACGCGCGGCTCATAAGGCGCGCCGTCCCGCTCAAAGGCATTTCGCAACATCTGGCCCATGCGAGATTCGGCTTCCAAGCCTATGAAGCCATGTTCGACAAGATCCCCGACGGCCACTTCATTCTTGGCCGCAAGGGCGTGCTCCTTCAGGGCCACGGCAACCATATGGGTGCGGGCAAGGGTCTCGATATTGACGGAAGGGTGCCGCTCGAGCGCAAGACCAAAGCCAATATCTGCCGCTCCGTTCTGCACGGCGTCGATAACGTGTTCGAGGCGGCGCACATCATAAGCAACGGAAACATCCCGCCGATCCTTGAGAAAGCGTGCCAGCGCCACAGGCGCGACCGTGTTGCCGAGCGGCGGTGTCGACATGATCCTCAGGCGTCCCGATGTGCCGTGACGCATGGCGCGGGCGCGAGCTGAAAAATTGCGCAGCATGCTGAAGACCGGCCGTACATCCTCGAACAGCAGCATAGCCTCTTCGGTCGGCTCGAGGCGCCGATGCAGGCGTTCGAAGAGTGTAACGCCGAGCTGGCTTTCGAGCTGCCGGATGCCGTTCGAGACGGCTGGCTGCGATATGCCGAGCTGTTCCGCCGCCTCGACCGTGGTATCGCATCGCATCATCGCCCCGAAAATCTCCAGGAGACGCAACGAAATATCGGGTTTCTGCTCGGGCTCGGTCATGGTTTTTGCGACAACAGGCCGCCAAGTGCCATGGCGACGGCCGCCTGGGTAGGATCGATCACCCGCACGCCCAGTTGTCTTTCCAGCCGCAGCCGGTGACCGGACATCCCGGCACAACCAAGCACAATTGCGCCGGCGCCCATCTGACGAAGCTTCGCACCGGCCTTGACTAAAGCGCTATAGCTCTCTTCGCCATGGCCGCTTTGGGCAACGCTGATCGTGCCGTCAAGCGCCACTTCGCCCGCCAAACGGCCCTCGACGCCAAGCCTGCGCAGATTGCGCAGGTGCCGGGGAATGGAGATTTCCGCCACGGCGATGACACCGAACAGATCGGCGACGGCCAATGCGCTGAGGACGCCCGCATCTTGAATGCCGTAGACCGGTGCTGCCGTTAGAGAGCGGGCGAGGTCGAGGCCTGGCTGGGAATAACAGGCGAGCACATAGGCCGAGGCATCCGGCCGGCTTTCGATCAATGCGCCGGTGCGTAAACCGGCTTCATCGACGTCGCGCTGGCTCATGATGCCGAGCGGACTTTCCTTGATCGTCACGCATTCGATTTCCGGGTCACCCGGAAACATCATGCCGGATAAGGCGTCCCGTAGGCCTTGCGTGACCTCCTCGGAACTGTTCGGGTTGATGACGAGGATCGGGCCACTCATGGAGCAATCTCCGCGCCGAAATTCTGGGCCGGGTCGAGTTCCTTGGCGCGGTAGCCCGGCTTGCCCGTTAGGTCGACCGGCTTGCGGGGGACAAAGCGGCCGCGACCGCGGTCCGCCTTCAGCTCGCCATTCTCGACGATGATATCGCCACGGTTCATGGTCAGCACCGGCCACCCCTCGATCTGCATGCCCTCGAAGGGGGAATAGTTCATGTTGTCATGCTGGTCGGCGAGGGTCGCGGTACGGCACGCTTCCGGGTCCCAGATGGCGATATCAGCATCGAAGCCTGGGGCGATCGCGCCCTTCTTTGCCATGCCGAACGTTTTTGCGGCGCCGGTGCTCGACAGCGACACGAACTGCTGCAGTGTGATGCGGCCTTTGACGACGCCCTCGGAAAACAGGTAGGGCAGCCGCATGGCGATACCGGGCATGCCGTTGGCGATCTTCGGATAGGGTGCGTCGGCGCCGTTCGCAAATTTTCCGGTAGCGTCAAAGCGATAGGGCGCGTGGTCGGACGACACGCTTTCAAACGTGCCCGACTGCACGTGACGCCACAGGGCATCCTGGGTCGCCTTGTCGCGCACCGGCGGCGAGCAGATGAACTTCGCGCCTTCCATGCCGGGGCGGTCGAGATCGTCGCGAGTGAGCGCCAGATATTGCGGGCAGGTTTCGGCAAACAGTTTTGTGCCGGCCAGCTTTTCCCGTTGCACAATGGCGGCACCGCCTGATGTCGAGACGTGGACGATGAACAGCGGCGCGTCCACCAGCTTCGCCAGCGACACGGCGCGGTTGATCGCCTCCTCCTCGGCCAGTTCCGGCCGGCTCACCGCATGATATTTTGGCGCGGTGAGGCCGGCGGCGGCGAACCGCTTGTTCATCCATTTGAGCATGTCGTTGTTTTCGGCATGCACCATGGTCAGCGCGCCATGCTGTTTCGCCACCGTCAGGATATCGAGCATGCCGCCATCGCCGATATTCATCAGGTCGTAGGTCATGAACACCTTGAACGAGGTGATGCCGCGGGCAAACACGCCCGGCAATTCCTCGAGCACCGAGGCCGAGGGATCCGAGATGATCAGGTGGTAGGAATAATCTAGTACCGAATTGGGCGCGGCGCGGCCGTCATAGGTGGCGATGACGTCAGCGATCGATTGGCCCCGATGCTGTGCGGCAAACGGAATGAAGCTGGAATTGCCGCCGAATGCCGCCGAGACCGAACCGGAATAATAATCGTCGGCGGTCATCAGGCCGGCAGAACTTTCCTGGGCGATATGAGCATGCGCCTCGATGCCGCCCGGCATGACCAGCTTTCCAGTTGCGTCGATGCGGCGCCCGCCGCCGGCGATGTTCTCGTTGATCGCTGCGATACGGCCGTCGATGATGCCGATATCGGCATCGAAGAGGTCGGAGGCGGTGGCGACACGGCCACCGTGGATGACGGTATCGAACTCGGTCATGCCCATGCTCTCACACTTCCAGGATCACGCCGACCTGCGACGTGATGCGGCCGTAATGCTCGATGCGGCGATGCCGCTCGAAATCGAAGATGGTGGATTTGCCGAAGGCGCATTTGGCGAAATCGCATTCGGCAATGATCAGTTCGTCTGCCTCGGTCACCGCGCGGGACAGCACAAAGCCGTCCGGATCGACGATGATCGAACCGCCCATCAGCGGATGGCCGTCCTCCATGCCGGCCTTCGCAATGCCGGCCACATAGGTCGCGTTCTGGTAGGCGCCGGCCTGCAGCGACAGGTCCGAATGGAACAGCCGCTTCTCCAGGCCCTCGGTATTCATCTGCGAGTTTACTGCCGGCGTATTATAGCCGATCGTTACCAGCTCGACGCCTTGTAAGCCGAGGACACGGAAGGTTTCCGGCCAGCGGCGGTCGTTGCAGATCGCCATGCCCATCACGACACCTTCGTTGCGCCAGACGTTGAAGCCAAGATCCCCGGGCTCGAAATAGCGCTTTTCCAGATGCTGGAAGGCGCGTTCGGTGTCGTAGTCCGAGTGGCCCGGCAGGTGAACCTTGCGGTATTTGCCGACGATGTTGGCCTGCCGATCGGTGACGACGGAGGTGTTGTAATAATGGCCGTCCGGCGTCTTTTCCGCATAACCGAAGGTGATGGCAATATTCAGCGCGCGGGCGCGGTCAAAGAGCGGCTGCGTGGCTGCGTTCGGCATTTCGGTCTCGAACCAGAAATCGATTTCCGCTTGGTCTTCCATATACCAACGCGGAAAAAAGGTGGTCAGCGCCAGTTCCGGATAGACGACCATGTCGGCGCCCTTGGAGGCCGCCTCGTCGAGCAGGGCGATCATGCGCTTGACGACGCTTTCACGGCTGTCGGCGCGCTGGATGGCGCCGAGTTGGGCGCCTGCGATCTTCATGACGGTCATGGCAAAAATCCTTTCGAGACGATCAGGCGGCGAGACGCCGCTGGAAATGGCTGACGAGGCGCACCAGCGGCCACAACAGCACGAGGTAGAACAGCGCCGCCAGAACCAACGGTGACGCGTTATAGGTGACGGATCGGGCCATGTCGGCGCTGTAGAGAAGTTCCGACAACGAGATCACAGAGGCGAGCGAGGTGAGCTTGACCACTTCCACCGTGTTCGACAGCAGGTCCGGCAGCACATTGCGCACCGCCTGCGGCAGCACGACATAGGTGAGGACCTGGCTGCGGCTGAGGCCTGTCGAGGCCGCCGCCTCCCACTGCCCCTTGGCGACGGAAATCAGCCCGGCGCGGTAGACCTCGGCGTAGTAGGAGGAGTTGTTGAGCAGGAATGCGATAACCACGGCCGTGAACGGCGAGACCTTGATGCCGGCGAAGGGCAGCCCGGAATAGATGAAGATCAACAGAACCAGCGGCGGCAGCGCGCGAAACACATCGGTATAAACGACGGTGGGCCATCGCACCCAGCGCTGGGGGCTTAAGTTGCCGAGTGCCACGAACAAACCGCCGACAAGGCCGAGCAGGATGACGGCAATGCAGAGCTTGACGGTCATCCACAGACCCTTCAGGAGCAGCGGAAAGACCTTTGTCATGATCGCGAGGTTGAAGAACTGGTCGAGGAAAATGTCCATGTCCGGCTCCTATCGGCTCTTCCAGGCGCTGTTTCTTTCCAGCCAGCGGGCAAACACCACCATGGGCAGGAAGATCACCAGATAGGCGATGACCGATAGCGTCAGCGGTGTGGCGCTTCCCGAGAAACTTTGCGCGGTGGTCGAGGTGGAGAGGATTTCCGCAACGCCGATCGCCGAGCCGAGCGCTGTCATCTTGGTGATCGCCAGAACACGATTGACGAGCGGCGGCATGGCGAGTCGCACCGCTTGCGGCAATGCCACATAGGCGAGCGTGCGCGTAAAGCCGAGGCCGGTGGCTATCCCGGCTTCCCACTGCCCCTTTTCCACCGACGAGAACCCGGCCCAGAAGATTTCCTCAGCGAAGGCTGCAAGCGTCAGCGACAGCACAACGAAGAGAACCATCGGGCCGGACAGCCTGATGCCGATCGATGGGAAGCCGAAATACAGGATCAGGATCAGCACCAAAGGCGGCAGGGACCGGAAGATGTCGGCATAACAGATGATGAAGAAGTTGAGGATCGTCAGGCCATAGGCGCGAAGGCAGGCGAGGGCGAGACCCAAGCCGATGCCGGCGAAGATGACAGCTGCGGCGATGGTGAGGGTCACACCCATGCCGCCTATCACGTCCGGCGCATATTTCGCCATGACGACGGGGTTGAAGAAGGTGTCGAGAAAGCGATCCATGCCCGCCTCAGCTCGATACACGCGACAAGAACGTGCGGGTGCGCTCAGCCTTGGGCGCCCCGAAAATCTCCTCGGGTTTACCCTCTTCGACGACAACGCCACCATCCATGAACACGACGCGATCGGCAGTTTCGCGGGCGAATGCCATTTCGTGGCTGACGACGAGCATGGTCATGCCCTTGGATTTCAGGTCCTTCATCACCTTCAGCACGGAGCCGACAAGCTCGGGATCGAGCGCCGAGGTGGGTTCGTCGAACAGCATGACCTTGGGATCAAGGGCCAAGGCGCGGGCAATAGCGACGCGCTGCTGCTGACCGCCTGAGAGTTCGGCGGGATAGGCGTTGGCCTTGTGAGCAAGGCCGACCCGCTCTAGCATATCCATGGCGCGCGCATCGGCGTCCGGCTTGCTGCGCTTCAATGCCTTGCGCTGCGCCAGCGTAACGTTCTTCAGCACGCTCATATGCGGATAGAGATGAAATCCCTGGAAAACCATGCCGACCTGCAGGCGCATGCGGTTCAGGTCTCGACTGGTGCCGGACATGATGTTGCGGCCATCGAGGATGATATCTCCGGAAGTCGGCTCTTCAAGACGGTTGCAGCAGCGCAGCATAGTGCTCTTGCCGGAGCCTGAGGGTCCGATCACGAAAACAAGTTCGCCGCCGGCCACCTTGAGGTCGATGTTCTTCAGGACGGTGTTGGAGCCGAAGCGCTTTTCAAGCGCGACGATTTCCAGCATGGGACGATAGGCCATCCAGGGCTACTCCGGCGGGCGTTATAATGACGAATGCGAGGCAAAGGCGGCGACAAGCACGTCGAGACCGACGATTGCGAAACGGGGATCAGGCAGGCACTTGCCGGATCCCTCTAAAGCCTCGGCAGACCGGCGGAAGCACCCGTCTGCCGAGGCTTCGCGATCACTTCAGATTGTCGCAGGATGCCTTGTGATCGTTCTCGACATAGCCGTCGAAACCGGGCGTGCCAAAGCCCTTGGTCGGGGTGACGATGGTGGTGCCAGCGACTGGTGTGACGCCGAACCACTTTTCCGACAGCTTCGCCATCGAGCCGTCAAGCTTCAGGCATTCCATCGCCTTTTCGACCAGATCGCGATTGGCCTCGTCGCCCTTGCGGAATGGAAAGGCCCAAACTAAGCCGGTGGAGTATTCGTATGAGAGTTTGAGGCGCGGGTTCTGCTTGACCGCCCAGGCGGCGACCGTATTACCGGCAAGATTGGCATCGGCGCGGCCCGACATCACGGCGGCGACGGCATCCGAGTTGGTGCCGTAGCTTTCAACCTTCCACCCGTATTCCTTTTCCTTCTCGCGCAGGAAGCTGTCATAGGCGGAGCCCTTGTTGACGGCTATGGTCTTGCCCTTGAAGTCTTCTAGCGTCTTGAAGTCGCCGGCATTGGCCGGGACAACGAAGCTGAAATTGGTGTCCATGAAGCCTTCGGTAAAAAGCAGACTAGCGGAACGCTCCTTGTTCACCGTTACGGGAGCGGCGAGGAAGTCGTAGGTGCCTGCCTGCAGCGCCGGGATAAGGCTCGAAAACTGGGCGCCGGTGAGGTCGACCTTCTTGCCGAGCCGCTCTCCAATCAGGTTGATCAGGTCGACATTGAAGCCTTCCAGCTTCCCATCGAGCGTGGGCATGGCATGCGGGGCAAAAGTGCCGTCGATTGCGGTCTTGATGGTGTCATCAATCGCGAAGGCGGGGCTGGACACAAGGGAACTGCAGGCAATAAGCGTCGCGAGGCCGGCAAGGCCGACCTTGATCATGCGGTTCATCGATGTTCTCCTACTGGCGGTTCGAGCCTTTGCGGCCCTGTTATCCCGTCATAGTTCCACCGCTTCTGCCGCACTGCAATATAATTCTGGGCTATAATCGGATTAAAATTATACGATTTCAAAATACCAGGGACTGCTCTGGCTGTTATAGTAGCGGCCTTTGCAGAAGATCAGCTGCATATTTCCGAAGGCTAGACGAGAAGTGGAAGCAACTGGTCGCCCTGGCGTTTGATTTCCGCTAGATAGGGTGTGTCGGAGAGTATGAAATGGGTGATGCCCAGCTGCTCATATTTGCGCAGCGCGCGGGCCACATCTTCCGCCGATCCGACAAGCCATGTCGTTCCCGCTCCACCCCCGCCAAACTTGCCAGGCGCGGTATAAAGATTGTCGTCCAGAACGTCGCCTTGGCGGGCGAGGTCCAGGAGGCGCTGCTGGCCCACGGCGACGCCATGACGATGATCCTGCCAGCTTCCGGCTGCTCCTTTGGCCATCTTCGCGACCCTGGCTTCGGCATCCGCCCAGGCCTGCTCTGTCGTGTCACGCACCAGAGTAGTAATCCTAAGCCCGAATTCGAGCGGCGGTAGGTCGCGATCAAGCGTCTTGCCGAGTTCTTTCAACCGGTCAATCCGCTGCCGCACGCCATCAAGCGGTTCGCCCCAGAAGAGCTGTACATCGGCCTCAGTCGCTGCGACCCGCTCGGCAGCCTCGGAAGCGCCGCCAAAATAAAGCTTGGGATGGCGCCGATCACCGATCGGCGCAAGCCGCGGCGCCACGGTGGAGCCAGCAACTTGGAAATGACTGCCGGTGAAGGTGACATCTTCTTCCGTCCAGAGTTTGCGGACGAGCCGCATGAACTCCTTGGTGCGGGCATAACGCTGCGCCTGGTCCCCTTCCTCGTCGCCATAAGCAGCAAGCTGGTCCGGCCCGGACACGACATTGACCCGCACGCGCCCGCCGCTCAGCTGGTCAAGCGTTGCCGCTGACGAGGCAAAATTCGCAGGTTTCCAATAACCGGGACGAACCGCGATCAGAGGCTCGAAGCTCGTGGTCCGCGCCACCAGCGCCGTCGCGATGGTGAACGTATCCGGCCGGCCCCAGCCGGTGCCGATCAGGGCGCCTTTCCAGCCGTGCTGCTCAAGAGCCTTCGCCTGGCTGGTCAGCGTGTCCAGGCTGTTATGGTCCGGATCGGCCGCGTCGCCGCGATGACCGGCCTTCACGTCGTTGGGAATATACCAAAGAAACTCGGAATGGCTGCTCATGATCTGTCTGTCACCTGATTTCGAAGTCGTCCTTCATCGAGCAATATCCTGACCGTTTTTGCCGCGTTCAGGCGCATCTCGATGGCTGCATGATCGGAATAGAAGGCGTTATGCGGGGTGATCACCAGACGCCCTGCCAGCCATTCCTCCCGATCGCGCCAAGCTCTCAGCAAGGCATGATCGCCGGGCGGTTCCTCGACCAGAGTATCGATGGCGGCAGCGGCGAGATGGCCGCTCCGCAGCGCCTGTTCCAGCGCATCGAGATCGTCGATCAGTTCACCCCGCGCCGTATTGACGACGATCGCTCCCGGCTTAAGGCGGCCAAAGCCATCACCGTTCAACATGCCGCGTGTTTCCGCAGTGGCCGGGCAGTGCAGGGTAACGATGTCGGAGCGGCCAAGAAGCTCATCCAGCCGTCCGGCCCGCTCGTAGCCAATCGCCTTCTCATGTCCAGGCGGCTGACCGGGATCGTATCCGAGGACGTGAAAGCCGAAGGGCTTTAGCCGGTTGACGACCGCCGTGCCGATCCGCCCGACGCCGATGACGCCGACAGTTGCCCGGGTCGAGCGGGCAAGCGGCTTCAGGCTGTGGACCTGCCACCCGGACGTATAGCTGCGGGCGCGCGCATCATGCTCGAAGAGCCGCCGGTGCAGCGACAGGATCATTGCCAGTGCGTGATCGGCGACCTCCTCGGTGCCGTAATCCGGGTTGTTGGCGAACGGGATGCCGGCGCTGGCGAGCGCGGCGAGATCGATCTTCTCATAGCCGACACCATAGCGAACGACGCCCTTGCAGCGGTTCAGATGCGCGATGCTCTGGGCCCCGAGCCGTGCACCCCAGACCATCAGGGCATCGAGCCTTGAAAGCCGGTCGGCGGAAAAGGATGCTTCATCCCTGCTGTCGAAGAAGTCGATCTCGACATCGGGTCCGAGGACGTCGGCCTCAAGATCGGGTGCACCGATCATATGGTCGGTAATTCCGACCACGTATTTCTGTTCTGCTGTCATTCTTGCATGTTCCTGGTCGCGCTAGCGCGTCATTCCCCACCTTGCTACGGTTCTCTTCTCCAACTGACGGAACAGCACGTTTTCGACCAGAAGACCGAACAGGATGACCATGATCAGGCCGGCAAAGACGCGGTCGGTGTAGAGTTCGTTGCGGTTCTGGAAGATATACCAACCGAGCCCGCCCTTGCCGGACGAGGCGCCGAACACAAGCTCAGCCGCAATCAGGGTCCGCCAGGCAAATGCCCAGCCGATCTTCAGCCCGGCAATGATGGATGGCAGTGCGGCCGGCACTAAGATCAGAAGCACATAGCGCAGCCCCCGCAGCCCATAATTTCGGCCCGCCATTCGCAAGGTTTCCGGCACGCCGGTGAAGCCGGTATACATGTTCAAGGCCAGCGGCCAGAGCACGGAATGGATCAGCACGAAGACAAGGCTTCCTTGCCCCAACCCAAACCACAGGAGCGCCAGCGGCAGCAGCGCGATCGGCGGCAGGGGATTGAGCATGGAGGTGAGGGTGGAGAGGAGGTCGCGGCCAATCTGGGTCGATACGGCCAGCGATGTCAACACGAAGGCCAGAACCACGCCTGCCGCATAACCCTTGACCAGCACATTGAGCGAATTAAGCGCCCGCGCCGGGATAATACCGCTGGAAATATCCTCGAAAAGGGCCTTGATGGCGGCGGAAAAGGGCGGCAGCAGCAACTCGTTTCCTTGCAGCCGGGCTGCGATCTCCCAGAGCAGCGCAAGGCAGAGCAGGATCAGGCTCTTGCGCAGCCAGGTATACTGCCAGAGGCGCTGGTACAGCGGGAGCGTTTCTTCGGATTTCGCCTCCGAAAGCGGCTCGAGTGGAAGCTCGTATTCAGGTCGGACAGGCGGCGAAACTCGGCTGCCGATGGTTGCATCCATGCGCACCACGTCCGTCATGCCTCGGCTCCATCAACGGCTTCGGCGTCCTCGAAAAGAAGGCGGTGAATGCGATTGGCCGCCGCTTGGAACTGAGGGCTTCCGCCGCTCTGCATGTCCCATTCATGGGCGTTTATCTCGGCCCGCATGCGGCCGGGATGGGGCGACAGAAGCGCGATGCGATTGCCCACTACCAGCGCTTCCTCGATGGAATGGGTCACGAAGAGGAGGGTGAAGCGCACTTCTTCCCAAAGCGCCAGCAACTCCTCCTGCATCTTGCGCCGGGTAAGGGCATCGAGAGCGGCGAAGGGCTCGTCCATCAGCAGCACTCGCGGTTCCATGGCAAGCGCGCGGGCAATCGCCACACGCTGCTTCATGCCGCCGGACAAAGTGTTCGGATAGGCGTCCGCGAAACGGCTGAGACCGACCTTCTCGATATAGTGGTCGGCCCGTTCGGCAGCCTCCCTACGCTCGAGCCGGCCTGAAGCGCGCACCGGAAAAGCAACATTTTCGCGGACCGTCTTCCATGGCGGCAACTGGTCGAATTCCTGGAAAACCACGACGCGGTCTGGGCCCGGTCCGCTCACCGGGCGTCCGTCCAAGAGGATGCGGCCCTGTCTCGGCGCGATAAAGCCGCCTACAGCCTTCAGCAAGGTCGACTTGCCGCAGCCCGACGCGCCGAGAAGAATGAAGCGGTCGGCTTCCCAGACATCGAAGCTGACATTCTGCGTGGCCCGCACTATCCGCCCCGGTGCATGATATTCGAGCGTAACCCCCTCCACGGAAAGAAGAGGCTGGGAAGGCGGAACTCGGTTTTCCCGAGCGGGCGCAGTCATGTCATGCATCTGAATTCCGTAGGTTTGAAAACCGACAACCGGTTTGCGATTGCAAACCGGTTGTCGGCCGTGAAGGTCGCGATGCAGTATCAGCTGCCGTTTTCGCCGTACGCCTCGGGAAAGAAATAATCCTTCCACGAAGCCGCTCGGGTTTTCAGAACGCCGAGCTTGTTCAGCTCGGCCGCGTAAACGAAGGTGTTCTGAGGCTTGATCGTGAAGTCGTTCTCGGGGTCGTTGATGATATCGAGGACGAGCTGCGGCGAAAGCTTTGAACCCTGCTGACGGATAAAGGCCTCCGCAGCTTTCTGCTTATTTGCATTGATCCAGTCTGCAGCTTCTCGCAGCGCGGCATAGAAGGCCGCATAGGTTTTGGGATTTTTGTCGTGGAAAGCGGTGCTGGTGTAGAGAACATTGAACGTCGCGGGGCCGCCAAGAATGTCATAGGAGCTGATGACCTTGTGCACTGCCTTGTTTGCCTGCAGCGCCTGATAATAGAAGGGAGCCGACGAAAAATGCGAATTGACCTCTGTGCCACCTGAAATGAGTGCCGCGGTTGCGTCGGGGTGGGGGAGGCTGATGGAAATCTGGTCGAGCTTCTGGAAATCGTTCGCACCGAAAATCTTGGCTGCCTCGATCTGCAGGGTGCGCGATTGGAAGCCAACGCCTGCAGCAGGCACGGCGATACGGTCCTTCTCGCTGAAATCCTTGAGCGAGTGGACGTTGGGGTTGGTCGTCAGCAGGTAGTTCGGCAGCGACCCGAGAGCTGCTACCAGCTTGACGTCGCCCTTGGTGCGATCCCACATCGTTAAGGCCGGAGGCACGCCTGCCGATACGATATCGAGATTATTAGCAAGAAGCGCTTCGTTCATCGCGGTTGCACCAGATATGCTGGCCCACTCGACCTGGATATCGACGCCAGCAGCCTTACCATGCTTTTCGATCAGCGCCTGATCCCGAACGACGTCCAGGATCAGGTAAGAGATACCGAATTGCTGGGCTATCCTGATCTTACCTTCGGCTGCCGCCTGTCCCGCCAACAGCATTGCAAGAAGGCCGAAAGTAGCACCAAATGCTTTTTGGCGGCTGGGTCTGACGCTCAAGGTCGAAAGGCGAAATGCCGTCATGAATGCCCCCTAAGGCGAGTTGATGAACTTCGCGGGAGCCGTGCTTCACGCGGATGTGCGGTTCTGTAAGCTAAGTATCGCAAGCAGATGCAGCAACACGGACATGTTCTATTATGCAAGCTGAAATGAGAGCAGAATCCCTCCAGCGGAAGAGATGCTGGAACAAACGACTTTTATGCGCGAGGTCGAGCTGGCAAACCGCGTTGGTCAACACGCCCAGTTTCTTACAATCGCGTCCGAGTTCCATAATTTACCTTATGTGATCTCTGGTTTGTAGCCGCAAAGTTAAAATGTCCTGTTTCTGCAAAGTTAGAGTGTCACACTCCCCGCGTTAGGCAACGCGGAGACGAGCAGATGGGATTGATAGCGATGAGCGAGCGTGATCTGCAGCGGATCGAG
>NZ_SMTL01000006.1 GCF_004358025.1 Rhizobium deserti
TGCGGGGCGCTCGACTTGCATGTGTTAAGCCTGCCGCCAGCGTTCGTTCTGAGCCAGGATCAAACTCTCAAGTTGAGAATCCAATCCGTGACTGATCACTATGTTCTGAATCGACGAGAACTCACGATTGTTCCTCAACCCCAAAACGCTTCGCAGCAGTCTCAAGGCGCAGTTTCGGCTCCGTCATCCGTAAGGATGAACGAAAGACGCCGAAACCAAGAAACAAAGTGTTCTCTTGTCAAAACGTGACCGTCACTTTGTCTTCCAATGAACAGACCCTAAAGTCCGTCCGCGAAAACCGCCGACCACGTTTCTCTTTCTTCTCATCTTCAATTGTCAAAAAACAGACAAACAACCCATCAGAGCCATCCGTCAAACCCCAAAGACAGCCACACCCCAAGGAACCAAACCGTAACCCGGTCCCAATCAGCATGCGCCAACTTAATAAGGATTTCTCAAGAACAAAGGACTTCGTCGCCAGCAGCGCCGCCGCCCTCGTCAGTGAGCGGTTTATAAATCTAACCAACCAAACAAGTCAACACAGGTTTTCAGAAAAACAAGAAAAAGATGCAAACCGCTGATTTCAAACCATAATCCGGAACTCAAACTAAACCAGCAGCCGATACCGGCAAAATCACCGATTAAAACCGCTCTCGGATCAAGACCCGAAGATAGGTTGAAATTCCCGGCGATCAAACCGCCAGGCATCATGCTCAAACTCTCGCTGATGACCAAGAGATGGGGCGCAAAAGGATGATTTACAAGGGATGGAGCAGCCAGAAGTCCGAACGGCGTGCAAGGATAACCGGCGCCGAAAGCTCTTGCTCTAAGAGCTGGGCGGCGCTTTGTTCAAGAAGCTCGCGCCTCAACGGGCTGTTTCCGACGCATGTGTGCGGCGAATTCATGTGCGTGAACTTGGGAACGGCAGCCGCAGGGCTGCCGTTCCCTTGCTTTATATCGTTCAGCGCGTTCAGCTGGCCAGACCGTCCGACGTTGCGGCTTCTGCCTCGCCAGCGATGATGGCCCGCTTGCCCACATGGTTGGCAGGTCCCACGAGGCCCTCCTTTTCCATGCGCTCGACGAGCGAGGCGGCACGGTTATAGCCGATCGACAGCCGCCGCTGGATGTAGGAAGTCGAACACTTCTTGTCGCGCAGGACGATTTTCACGGCTCGGTCATAGAGGTCGTTACCGTCTTCCTCGCCCGTGGCGGACTTGTCGAAGACCGCCGTATCCTCTTCTTCCGCTTCCCCTTCGTCGGCGTCTTCCGTCACGGTTCCCAGATATTGCGGGCGGCCCTGATTCTTTAGATGCGCAACAATCGCTTCTACCTCATGATCGGACACAAAGGGGCCGTGGACGCGGGCAATCCGCCCCCCACCGACCATATGCAGCATATCGCCCTGCCCCAGCAGATGCTCGGCTCCCTGCTCGCCGAGGATAGTGCGGCTGTCGATCTTGGACGTGACCTGGAAAGAGATGCGGGTCGGGAAGTTGGCCTTGATCGTGCCGGTGATGACATCCACCGAAGGTCGCTGGGTCGCCATGATCAGGTGGATGCCGGCGGCACGTGCCATTTGTGCCAGGCGCTGGATGGCGCCCTCAATGTCCTTGCCGGCGACCATCATCAGGTCGGCCATTTCGTCGACAATCACGACAATGTAAGGAAGCGGAGAAAGATCCATCTCCTGATCTTCATGGATCGGCTCTCCGGTGGAGCGGTCAAAGCCGATCTGAACGCTGATCATGATGGTCTCGCCGGCCTCACGAGCGCCTGCCACCCGGGCATTGTAGCCGTCGATATTGCGAACGCCCAAGCGCGACATCTTGCGGTAACGGTCTTCCATTTCCCGCACCGCCCATTTCAGGGCCAGCACCGCCTTTTTAGGATCCGTCACCACCGGCGTCAGCAGATGGGGGATGCCGTCATAAATCGAGAGCTCGAGCATTTTCGGGTCGACCATGATCAGCCGGCATTCCTCCGGCCGAAGCTGGAAGAGCAGCGAGAGGATCATGGTGTTGACGGATACGGATTTGCCCGATCCAGTCGTTCCGGCAACCAGCAGATGCGGCATCTTGGCAAGATCGGCAATCACCGGTTCCCCGCCAATGGTCTTGCCGAGGCAAAGTGGCAGGCTGAAATTCGTTCTTTGATAGCTGTCGCTTTCAATCAGCTCCCGGAAATAGACTGTCTCGCGGATCGGATTTGGTAGCTCGATGCCGATGACATTGCGGCCGGGCACGACGGCGACGCGAGCCGAAAGCGCCGACATGGAACGTGCAATATCGTCCGACAGACCGATGACGCGCGAAGATTTAACGCCTGGCGCCGGCTCAAACTCGTAGAGTGTGACCACCGGGCCCGGCCGTACATCGACGATTTCGCCTTTGACGCCGAAGTCTTCCAGAACACTTTCGAGCAGGCCGGCGCTTTGCTCCAGAGCGTCCTGACTCATGGTGGTTGCCTGCCGGGTCTGCGGTTCCTGAAGCAGTTCGGAGGAAGGAAGCTCGTAGTCTTCGCCACCATGCAGATGTGTATTGGTCTGCAGGGCCGATGGCCGGCGCGACCGGAACGAGTTTGCAGCTGGTCTGTCAGGTGCAGTGACGCGTTCTGTTACAACTGGAGCTCCAACAAAGCTTTCCTGAGGCTGAGGTGCTTCCTTGAAGGCCGGCGGTTCGGTGGCGGTTGATGCGCTGCGCAAGGTGAAGGCGCGGTAGTGAAGAACCGGCGACTGTCCATCCACATCCAGGGGCGGCGATATCGGCTGCAGGTCAATGGCTGCCATGTTTGCACGCGTAGGACTATGCGGCCTAGGTGCATTCACCTTGGGCGTCAAGGCCGTTTGGGAAACGGTGCTCTCGTTGGCCGTGCCGAGGCTCATGGCTTCCCAGAACAGATGATCCGGCAGATGGGACGCCAGATGGGCGAGCGGGTGAGCCGCCGGCGCAGTGAGCTGGGCATGATTTTTCGTCGGCGCTGCAGAAGCCATCGGCGAGCTGACGGGTGCATGAACGGCAGAGCGAAAAGCGGCATGCCGCGGAATGGCTGCGACCGAAGGCTTAGCCTTCTGTTCAGTACGGGCCGGCGCAACGAATTCCCTGTGCAATTCGTCGACCAGAGCCCGGGCGCCCGGCGCAGCTTCTACCGGCAAGCCCCGGGTGACCAGACCGCGCTCAACGGAACGCTGCTCGAAGCTCGTCTTTGGCATCTGCGGCATCTCTGGCGACGGGCGCGAAGGTCTTGCGGGAGCAATAGCCGTTTGGACGCTTAGCGTCTCGCCAGGCGGGCGCTTTGAGATTGCTTTCTCCGGCGTGCGGGTAAAACGGACATTCGGCTTCAACGCAAAGGCGGTCTGCCAGATCGGCAGTTCGTCACCCTGAGCGCCCACGAACGAAGGTTGCGGATCCTTAGTTTTTGCAGTCGAGGACTGCTCGATCGGAAGCGGCCTAGGGGCCGGCTCGACAGGCAAATCATTACGGATCACAGCATTGTCTTGCTGTTCGCCGCCCTCCCCGCTTGTCGTCGCAGAACCAGGAAAATTTGTACGAGAAAGACGCATGAACTCACTACACCGATCACAGGGGGCGCTATCGACGCGAACGTCTATGGAATAGAAAATAAACGTTAACCGTCCCTTGCTTCCGCCAAAGAAAGGGCGGGCGCCATTCCCCAGAGTTCAAGCAAAAAGACGCCCCGGTCGATCAGGAGCGGGACGTCTTCTGGATGATTTACGTTGAGAACTGGAGCTTCACATGGGCAGCGTTCAGGCTGCGAGAACCTCGGCGTCCCTCGGGATTTCGATGTCGATTTCCAGGATCGAAACATGTTCGCCGCGATCCATCTTGATCTGCACCTTGTCGGCGTCCACCTGAACATGCTTGGCAATGACCGCCAGGATCTCTTCGCGCAGCAGCGAAACAAGATCCTTGTCCATGGAGCACCGCTCATGGGACAACAGCACCTGGAGGCGCTCGCGTGCCAGGGGCGCAGAGCGTGGCTTGTTGAAAAGACGGAATATGCTCATGCCGCCTTCCTTCCGAAAATCTTGCCGAAGATACCTCGCTTCTCGCCCGGAATGCTGATCGGCACGTTTTCGCCGGCAAGCCGGCGGGCAGCGTCGAAATAGGCCATGGCCGGTGCGCTGCGAGCGTCGGCTATGGTCACCGGAGCGCCAATATTGGAGGCGCGCAGGACATCCATGCTTTCCGGGATGATCCCGAGCAGGGGTATGGAAAGGATCTCGAGGACGTCCTCGACCTTCAGCATGTCGCCGCGCTCGGCGCGGTTGCTGTCGTAGCGGGTCAACAGAAGGTGCTTTTCCATCCGCTCGCCGCGTTCGGCCTTCAGCGTCTTGGAATCAAGCATGCCGATGATCCGGTCGGAATCGCGTACGGAAGAGACTTCCGGGTTGGTGACTACGACGGCAACATCCGCATGCCGCATGGCCAGCGTCGCGCCGCGCTCAATGCCGGCCGGGCTGTCGCAGATGATCCAGTCGAAATAGCGTTTGAGATCATTCATGACCTGCTCGACGCCTTCCGGAGTGAGCGCATCCTTGTCGCGGGTTTGCGAGGCCGGCAGCAGGAAGAGGTTGTCGAGACGCTTGTCGCGGATCAGCGCCTGCGGCAGCTTGGCATCGCCCTGGATGACATTGACGATATCATAGACCACACGGCGCTCGGCCCCCATGATCAGGTCGAGGTTGCGCAAGCCGACGTCGAAATCGACGACTGCGACCTTCTCGTTTCTCTGCGCCAGTGCCGCGCCGAGGGCAGCAGTCGACGTCGTTTTTCCGACACCGCCCTTGCCCGACGTCACTACGATGACCTTCCCCATACTCGTCTCCTTCATTCCAGCCCGTCCGGCTCAGAAAAGTGTTTCTGCCATAATAACGTCGCCTTCCAGCCAAAGCTGGACAGCCTTGCCGATCAGTTGCGGGTCCATGTCCTCGGCCATCTTGTAGATGCCATCGATGGCAACCAGTTCCGCTTCCAGCTTGCGGCAGAAAATCCGTGCCGAAGCATTCCCGACGGAACCCGCCATGACGCGCCCCCGTAGAGCGCCATAGATATGAACCGAGCCGCCGGCAATGACTTCTGAGCCGGAGGCAACCGATCCGATCACCGTCACGTCACCCTCGGGAAACATCACCGACTGGCCTGAGCGAACCGGCTCCGAAATGACGATCGACTGAGTGACCGAACGTACTTCTGGCACGGGCGGCTTGACTGGAGCTGAATTCCGCAGGGCGACAGCAGGCTCCGCCTGCTTTTCCTCCACCTCGAAATCGGCGGCCGGCCGGCCGCCCTTCATCGCAGGCGGCATTCCGGGCTCGATCATCGACGGCCGAGCGCCTTCAATGCCCATGATGCGGACATTGCGATTGGCCAGTTGCGCGATCAACTCCTTGAGCTGCGCCTTGTCGATGCCCAGGTCCGCGACGTCCAGAACGACCGGACGTCCCAGGAAGAAGCCGGCGGATCGCGCCGCGAGGTCGTCGAGCTGTTCCAACCAGTTGTCGAGCGGAAGATCCGGGGAAAGCACGAGCGCCAGAAAAGAACGGCCTTTGATGCGGATCGAGCGAGAATCTGTTAGCACTTTGGTCATCTACGTAAACAAATCGTTGACGTAGATGTAGCTGCGAGATGGTTAACAAATAGTTAACGGAGGCCCCTTCAGGGTAAATGCCGGAGCTGTTTCATTTGCAGCTGCCTCGCCCAGCACAACCCTTTTTCACGCGGTGGGAAACGGTTTTCGCTACCGTCGATGCGCTTCGGGATCCGGGATCGGCACGGCCGCCATCAGCGCCCTGGTATAGTCATCCTGGGGATTCTCGAAGATCTGCCGGCGCGTGCCAGTTTCGACGATCGAACCGCCACGCATGACCGCCACCTTGTGGGACATTCTTTCCACCACGGCCATGTCGTGGGAAATGAACAGATAGGCGAGCCCCATCATTTCCTGCAGCTCGAGGAGCAGATCTAGAACCCGCGCGCGAACCGAAACGTCGAGCGCCGCGACGCTTTCGTCGGCGACGATCAACTTCGGCTCCAGCGCCAAGGCACGCGCAATGACGATGCGCTGGCGCTGGCCGCCGGAAAATTCATGGGGGTAGCGGCTGGCGGCATCCGGGGTGAGGCCGACGCGGCGCAGCAGTTCGGCAACCCGGTCCTGCCGCTCGCTTTTGTTGGCGACTCCGTGGATGACCAGTGGCTCGGCCACGGCTCGGCCGACATCCATGCGCGGATCGAGCGAGGCATAGGGATCCTGAAAAATCATCTGGGCGGAACGACGCACCGGCTGCATTTCCCGCTGGCTGAGCCCGCCGATGTCGCGGCCGTCGATCATCACGCTGCCGGTAAACGGGATCAATCCAAGCGCAGCCTTGCCGGTCGTCGATTTGCCCGATCCGCTTTCGCCGACCAAACCCAGGGTCTCGCCGGGCAGGATGTCGAACGAGACGTCCTTGACGGCATTCACGGGCGTCTTGCCCTTGAACAGCCGGCCCGCCTTGCTGCCGTAGCTGACATTGAGATTGCGCACGTTGAGGATCGGCGACCGATCCGGCCTTGCTTCCTGCCTGACCTGAGGGGTGACTTTCGGCGGGCCCTCGGTTCCTGCATGCGCACCAAGCCGCGGCACGGCAGCAAGCAGTTGCTGGGTGTAGGGCTGGCTCGGCCGCTTGAAGATGTCGAGCGCCGGCCCCTGCTCGACAATCCTGCCATTCTGCATGATCACGACACGATCGGCCATTTCGGCGACCACGCCCATATCATGAGTGATGAGGATGATCGACGTCTCGAATTCCTGTTTCAGCTCGCGCATCAGCTTGAGGATCTGCGCCTGCACGGTGACATCGAGCGCCGTGGTTGGCTCGTCGGCAATCAGCACCTTGGGGCGGCAAGACAGCGCCATGGCGATCATCACCCGCTGCCGCATACCGCCCGACAGCTCGTGCGGATACTGCTTCATCCGCTTGGCGGGCTCGGTGATATGCACGGCATCCAGCATCTGCAGCGCCACCGCCTCGGCATTCTCACGACCCTGGTGCTCGCGGATCGCTTCGACCAATTGCGTGCCGATTGAGATCACCGGGTTGAGCGATGTCATCGGCTCCTGGAAGATCATCGCCACGTCGCCGCCGCGTACCCTGCGCATGGCTCGGTCCGATAGCTTTGCCAGATCGCGCTCCCCGAGCAGGATATTGCCCGAGGCGACCTGGAGCGATGCCTTGGGCAGCAGCCCCATGATGGATAGCGACGTCACCGACTTGCCCGAGCCGGACTCGCCGGCAATGCACAATGTTTCTCCGGCTCGCAAGTCGAAGGTCACGTCCTGGAGTACGGGCTTGCGCCCTTCCGGCGTCCGGGCATCTACATTGAGCCCACAGACGCTTAGAACGGGAGCGGATATCGGCACGCTCACGCGAAGACGATCCGCGGGAAATAGAAGGAAACGACCCAGTTCGGCGCGTCGACGATCTCGCTAATCCTCAGGTCGCCGCAGACCGAGCAGAGCATGTAGGCGTCCACGGCACTCATGCCGTGTTCGGCCGTCAGCAGATCGACCATGCGCATGACGCTTTCGCGGGCGCCGGTCATCAGATCCGGGCCGATGCCGGTGGTGACTTCGTAACCCATGCCATCGAGATGGCGGGTGACGGGCTCTGTCACGGTAAAGCGCGGCGACTGGAGCTTCGCATCCTTGACCAGTTCGATCGTCGCTTCGACATTCATCTGGCTTTCGATGGCCGTGCCGCAGACCTCCCCATCGCCCTGGGCCGCATGCGTATCGCCGATCGAGAACAGCGCCCCTTCCACCTCGATGGGCAAATAAAGCGTAACGCCGGCTGTCAGATCGCGGATGTCAAGATTGCCGCCGACCCGCCGTGGCGGAACAACGGAATGGGTGCCTGGTTCCGCCGGTGCAACACCGATCGTGCCGGCAAAAGGCTTCAGCGGCACACGGCCGCCTGGGCCGTAGAGCGCTGGCGTCATGCTGTTGGCATCATAGGACCAGACATGCAGGGCAGGATCCTTGAACTGGTCGGCAAGCAGGCCGAAGCCGGGAATATTAGCGGTCCAGCCGACGCCCGAGGGGATGAATTTGCGCAGCGTCACCTTCAGCGCATCATCCGGCATCGCGCCTTCTACATAAATCGGGCCGGAAACGGGATTGATCTTGCCGAAGTCGAGATTGTTCAAGGTCTCCAGCGTCGCATCTTGGCCGAGCTGGCCGCCGGACGAGTCCAGGCATTCGAAATGAATGGTCTCGCCGGGCTTGGCCACGATGGCCGGCTCGAAATCCTTGTTCCAGCCGAAATTATGCTGGGCGCGGTGGATGGTATGGGTGCAGGCGATGCACATGGGTGTCTCCCTAGTTTCTATAAACGCCCTCCCGGCTGGCCGGGAAGGCGTTCGACCCTTTTAAGGCTTACTTGGTTACGTAGATCGCGTCGTAATTGATGACACGGGTCGGATCGATGTAGATGTTGTCGGCACCGCCCATGCGCAGCGACTTGGCCACGACACGGCGCTCGTTGATCACCGGGATCCAGGGTGCATCGGCCATGATGTCGGTAAAGATCTTGCTCCATGTGGCCGTCCGTTCGGCGGACTTGGCCGGGTCGGACATCGAATCGGCCGCAACCGCGCGGGCGTCGAGGTCCTTGTTGCAATACCAGGACCAGTTCCAGCCGCCCGGAACGGCGCCGGCGCAGCCGAGGATCGGGCCGTAGAAGTTGGAGGCATCCGGGAAGTCGGCGATCCAGGCCATGCCGCCCGACCAGATCATTGGCGCTTCCCCTTCGGTACCGCCGGCCGAGATGACGTTGGCCTGGGCCAACGCCCGGACTTCAGCCTTGACGCCGACAGCGGCAAGGTCCTGCTGGATTGCCTGGGCGATGCGTGGCTGCGGATCGGTATTCGTCGAGAAGAGCGTGGTTTCGAAGCCGTTCGGGTATCCGGCTTCTGCGAGAAGAGCCTTGGCCTTGGCGACGTCATAGGCATAACCGGTGAACGACTTGTCATAGCCCGGCATCAAGGGCGGAAGCGGCTGGTTGGCGGGCGTGGCGCGACCGTTTAGGATGCGGGTGATCCGATCCTTGTTGATCGCCATGTTCAGCGCCTGGCGGACCTTGACGTTGTCGAAGGGCTTGATCTTGGTGTTCAGCGTCACGTAGCCGGTATGCAGCTGCGCGCCGTCGACGATCATCTTGGCGCCGTCGGCGGAGTTCTTGATCTCCAGGAACTTAGCCGGCGGGATACCGTCGCCGGCAATATCGACTTCGCCCTTCTGCAGGCGAAGCAGAGCCACCAGCGGCTCCTGGCCAACCTCGACGGTGAACTTGTCGATATGCGGCACGTCCTTCACATAGTAGTTCGGGTTCTTCTCGAACACGAGCTGCTGGCCGATCGTCCAGTCCTTGAGGACGAATGTACCAGAACCCACAGGCTTCTTGCCGAAATCGCCTGCGGCAGCCTCGACAGCTTCCTTTGGCACGACGGAAGCGAAGTTGATGGCGAGCACGTGCAGGAAGGTCGCATCGGGTCGAGACAGGTTGAAGACGACCGTGCCGGCATCCGGGGTCTCGATGCCGGAAAGCGTGGTGGCCTTGCCGCCGGTGACGTCTTCAAAGCCCTTGATGGCGCCGAAGAAGCCGGCGCCTGGTCCCTGCGTTTTTGGATCAACGGCCCGTTCGATCGAATATTTTACATCCGAGGCGACCACTTCGCGGCCGTTGGAGAATTTCACGCCCTTGCGGAGCTTGAAGGTGTAGGTCATTCCGTCCGGCGAAACGGTGAAGCTTTCCGCCAGCGACGGCACCAGGTTCGGCGTGCCGGGCTCGTAATCCATCAGGCGGGAATAGAGGCTCTTGATCATCGACCAGTTCACCCAGTCATAACCGATTGCCGGATCAAGCGTGGTGATGTCGTCCTTATAGGTAACGACGATATCGCCACCCTGGGATGCCGCTTGCGCCATTGCGGAAAAAGGTGCGAGTGCGACGACGGTCGCCATCGTCGTGTTTCGAAGCCAGCTTTTGAACATTTTCGAGTTCCCCTTCTGTTGGTTGCTGTCAACGGGTGCGGATGCGCGGGTCGATGACCGGCGCAATTAGGTCGGCAATCAGATTGCCAAGCACGATGGCGAGGGCCGAGGTTAGTGTCACGCCCATGATGATCGGGATATCCACCTGCTGGATCGCCTGCCAGGCGAGCTGGCCAATACCGGGCCAGCCGTAGACTGCCTCGACAACCACGACGCCGCCCATGAACTGGCCGATATCGATGCCGATCATAGCGATTACCGGCAGAATGGCGTTCGGCAGCGCATGGCGCAGGATGATGCGGCGGGAGGACAAGCCCTTGGCACGAGCGGTGCGGACATAATCTTGGTTGAGAACGTCGATCATGGCTGAGCGCACCATACGCGCATACCAGCCGGCGCCGAGAACGCCGAGCGTGGTTGCCGGGAGGACGACATGGGCGAACGTGCCGTAGCCGCTCATCGGGAACCAGCCGAGCGTTACCGCGAAAAGGTAGAGCAGCAGCAGCGCAACAACGAACTGCGGCGCTGAAACACCGACAAAGGACGCCATCATCACCAGCCGGTCGACAGGGCCGCCCCGGCGCAGAGCAGCGATCGTTCCAAGCGTCAGGCCCAGCACCACCTCAACGACGATACCCGCCAGCATCAGCGTCAGCGTTGCCGGCAGGCGCGCGACGATCAGCGTCCAGACCTCCGTCTTCTGCGCATAGGAGCGGCCGAGATTGCCATGCAGCAGATTGCCGAGATAGGTGCCGAACTGGGAAAGCAGCGGCTGGTCGAGCCCCAGTTCATGGCGGATGTTGGCAACCGTCTGGGCGGTGGCGCTGCGCCCGGCAATCATCCGGGCGGGGTCGGCAGGCAGCGCGTAGAGGAGCAGGAAGGTGATCGCCGCCACGCCGAGCAAGATCAGCGCCGTCTGGACGATACGGCGGAGGAAGAGGAGTGCCATCAGCCCCTCCCCCGCTGCGTCGGATCAAGAATATCGCGCAAAGCATCTCCGACCAGATTGAAGGCCAGTGCCGTCAGGAGAATGATGGCGCCGGGGAAGAAGACCAGCCATGGCGCTGCCTGGAAATAGCTCTGGCTTTCGAAGATGATATTGCCCCAGGACGGCTGCGGCGGCTGCACGCCAATGCCGAGGAAGGACAGCGTCGCTTCAAGGAGAACGGTGGTGGCGATGCCGAGCGTTCCCCAGACGATGGCGGTCGGCATCAGATGCGGCAGGATATGCAGAAACAGGATGCGACCATGGCCAGCGCCGAGCGAGCGTTCTGCCATGATGAAGTCGCGCTCCACCAGGCCCCGTGTTTCGGTGTAAACGATGCGGGCTACCTGCACCCAGTTGACGAGCGCGATCACCATGGCAACGATCCACAGGCTCGGCCGCAGAAGCGCAGCAAGCACGATGGCCAGAAGCAGCGCCGGGAAGGCCATCATCAGGTCCGTGAACCGCATCAGGACATTGCCGAAGAAGCCACGCAGATAGCCCGCGACGATGCCGATAAAGAGGCCGATCGTCACGGCTATGCCATTAGCGACCAAGCCGATCACCAGCGACGTGCGAGCGCCGTAGAGAAGCCGTGAAAAAAGGTCGCGGCCAAGCGTATCGGTCCCGAGCAGGAACTGGCCGCCGGGCGGCAGCGGCGCCCCTTCCAGCGACAGTCCCTCGAACAGCTGATTATCGGGATCGAAGGGAGCGATGAGCGGTGCGGCCAGCGCGAGAATGATGACCGTTAGAACCACAAGCAGGCCGAACAGCGCGGACGGCTGGCGGATGAGCGATTTCAGGACATGCATCAGCTCGCCTCCGGCAAAGGCTCGGCTCCGGCCAGGATGAAGGCAGCGATCTGTTCCATCGGCAGGCGGCGGTGCATGGCGCATTGGCGGAGGATACGATAGGCCTCGTCTTCGCCGATACCGCGGGCTTGCATCAGCTTCTCGACCGCGCCATGCACCAGCGGCCTCAAACGAACGCGCTCCTCAAGATGATTGATATGGTCCTGCGCCTGCCGGCGTTCCTGATGAATGGACATGGCCATCACAAGAGCAGGGTAAACGGCTGATGCGGACACGGGCTTCGCGATAATCGCGGCCGCTCCGTGCGCAATCGCCCAGGCGATCCGGCCAGGGGCTTCAGACGCGAGAAGCGCGATCACAGGGCAAGGCGCCTGGTCCTTCTTCCAGGGCAGCAGATCGTCGAAGCCCTGATCCGCGTCAACCATGACGATGTCCGCGGTTTCGGGAACCGTAAGCGGTGCCCATTGAAGTGTCGGACGGAGCCCCAACAGCTTGAGCTGCCGGACCAGCCTGTCCGTATTTCCATCTTCCCGATGAAGCACGGTCACGGTCGCATCAATGAAATTCGGTGTCTCTCTCATGAGACCACCCGTAGTTTGGGCGCCGGCCGGTTGCGTCGGGTCAAATAGGGATCGGCCGCGAGAGGCGGACGAGATGCGATGACGTCGAAGCCATTGCCAGCATTGATCCGGCCGAGATGGAAAGGCAGTGCTGCATGGTTCGTTTCGGGGTCGATGCCGAGAGACCCGAATAGCGTCGGCCATGCGCCGTTGTAGAGCTGCCGACGTACGGCCTGCGGATCATCACTACCGGCTGCAGAAATGGCATTCAGGCACAAGTCGACGGCCGTGTAGGCGCTGGCGAAGACGCTGGAAATCCGGCGATGCGAGCCGAAGCGAGTGGCAACGCGGCGCTTGAAGGCAAAGTTGTCGCCGGTCGGCAGACTGTCGAAATAAGAGGCGGCGCAAAGCTGACCGACGGCCCCGCCAGGAATATCGTCCAGTTCGCATTCCATCAGGTCGCAGCTCACCACCGGGCAGTTCTCCGGTAAAAAGGCGGCGTTGCGACTGCCGAGTTCGCGGATCGCGGCAAGAAAAGCATAGCTGGAGGGGCCAATCAGGTTGTTGAGGATGAAGCTCGGCTGACGCTGCCCGATATCGGCAACGATACGCTCCACGGCCGTTTCCTCCAGAGGCAGATAGCGTTCGCCGAGCACCTCACCCCCGGCGTGGGTGATCAGCTCGCGGGCCAGCCGGTTCATTTCCCAGCCCCAGACATAATTAGCACCGACCAGATATGGCCGGGCGCCATAACGCGGAATCAGATGCTCGAAAAGCGGAAGCAGGTGCTGGTTAGGGCAGCCGCCGACATAAATGACGTTCTCGTTGGCTTCGAAGCCTTCATAGGGGCACATATACCAGAGCAAGCCGTCATGTTTTTCGACAAGCGGAATGACTTCCTTGCGGGCCGCTGATGTAATGGTTCCGACGATATGGCGGCAGCCGGCGCGCAAAAGGTGGCGAGCACCTTCGAGATAGGCCGAGAGATCCGCGTGCGGATCATAGAAGACCGGTTCCAGTGCCAGATCATGTTCGGCAGCAAATTCGGAGATGGCGAATTCGGCACCGTCGCGGGCATCTCGTCCCATTGATCCATAGGGACCGGTGGTAGAGTAGAGGATCCCGATTTTCAGCGGTTCGACCATACGAAATACCAATACGAAAAACCCCATGGCGCAGAACCCATCCAAGATGGCGCGTCATGGGGCGAAACTGCCCGGCGACTGTCGAAGTCATGTGTTACGGGGGCTTTTGCCCAATCCGAAGGCTTGAGTAAAATACAGGCAACGCGAGGTTGTCAATCTGCTATTTCGAGGACGTCCAACTAAATAGATCGGCAGCGGCAGGATGTTGTGCATCAACCGCCGAAACAGAGCCTGGTAGAAGGGTGGGTGCTTTTAGTTCCTGTTATCGGATCAAGCGCTTTGGGCCTCACCCGCATGGCCTTCCATCTGATCCATGGCCTCGAGCGTTTCCCGCAAAACCTGTCCCAGGCCATTGAGGAGATCTTCCTTCACAGAATCCCCAGCGGAAAGTGCGGTCTCGATGACCTGGCAAAGAGCTGTCGCTCTTGCTGCACCCGCACTCGAACAATTTGATTTGAGCGCGTGGATCAGTCGCGTCGCGCTCTCCCCATCACTGCGGACTTCTGCTGCTGCAGTTTCATAAGCGCCAATGGCGTTGGAGCGGAACAGAGCAAAAACCTTGCCCCGAACATCGGTTCCCGTGGCTGCATAGATATTGGCAAACATCTCCAGGCTATCGGACGACAGTAGAGGAT
Organism: Rhizobium deserti; assembly: GCF_004358025.1. GTDB lineage: Bacteria > Pseudomonadota > Alphaproteobacteria > Rhizobiales > Rhizobiaceae > Neorhizobium > Neorhizobium deserti. The sequence goes on from NZ_SMTL01000006.1 coordinate 14,188, forward strand.
CGGCCTCTAAGGCAGAACCTGTCGTCGTGCAGGTTTCGGTCGATCCGCCGTCTTCAACAAGCACTCGGCACTCCTGGAAGACCTGAATCAACTGGGCCATGTTGAATGGCTTGGCGAGGTATCCGCTCATGCCCGCAGCTTTCCATTGCGCCCCTTCACGGCCCATCACATGGCCGGTCAAGGCAACAATCGGACAGGGTTGCCTGTCGAGCTCGCTTTCGATCACGCGGATGTTCCGGGTCGCTTCGAAGCCGTCCATGTCCGGCATGGAGCAATCCATGAATATGATGTCGTAGTTCTTCTTGGTAGCCGCATCGACAGCCTCGGCGCCGCTTTCCGCCAAGTCACAGTCGATATTGAAGGTCCGCAAGGCCTCACTGAGCACTTCCCGGTTGACCGCCACATCGTCGACAGCAAGGACCTTGAGATGTTGAAGATCGGGGGCACCTGTCCGCTCCGAGTTTTCCGGTCCCGCCTGCAAGCCTTTGAGATTCTTCTGCTCCAGAGCCCGACAAAGCTTATCGAACATTTTCCTCGACAAAGGCAGAGAGAGGTCGAGCACAGGCGACTGCCCATCGGGCAAAGGTGAGGTGGTCGCGGCAAACGAACGGACGAGGATGATGGGCGCCTCGATCCTGCCACTGATATCGCTCAGGTCTTCACCGGCACGCAGCATAATCGCATCAGGCGTCGGGGCATTGTCGGCCACGCTTACGCCGCGATCCGTGAGAGCTCGTGTCAAGGCATGGCGCGAGACCGCATCACCATCGCGCAACAATACCGTCACCGGACGGGAGACCGCAAATCCGTCTGCAACACCGACAGCCTCTAAAGCAACCGAGACGATGAACTTGGAGCCCGAACCAATGGTGCTCTCCACCATGATGCTGCCGCCCATCAGCTCCGTCAGCTGCTTTGAGATCGACAGGCCCAGTCCGGTCCCACCAAACTTGCGCGTGATCGTCGCGTCCGCCTGAGAAAAGCGGGTAAATATGCGCCCGACGTGCTCCGGGCCTATACCTATGCCGGTGTCCTGTACGGTGATGTCGATGTTTCCAGAAATCTGCTCCATCTCCACGGAAATGGTCACACCTCCGGTTTCCGTAAACTTGAGGCCGTTGTTGACCAAATTGCTTACGATCTGGGTGAGGCGGACGGGATCGCCGACAACCCGCACCGGAACCCTGGGCCCCACATAGACGGCAAGCGACAGGTTCTTTTCCCGCGCCCGTTCCGCAAACAGGCAGGCGACATCTTCGATTACCGCATCCAGGGAAAACTCGATGCTTTCCAGCTCGATCTTGCCTGACTCGATCTTCGAGAAGTCGAGGATGTCGTTCATGATGTGCAGAAGATTTTTGCCCGAACGGGTGACGATCTGGGCATAGCGTTGATGTCTTGGAGCAAGCGGTGCTGCAGCCAGCATTTCCGCCATCACCATCATGCCGTTCATTGGCGTCCTGATCTCATGGCTCATCGTCGCAAGAAACGCCGACTTGGCCTGGTTAGCGGCATCGGCCTCGTCCTTGGCAAGCCGCAGTTCCAGCGTCCGCTGCTCGACGGTTTCCTCAAGAGTTTCCCTATGCCTCTTTAATTGCCGGTCGCGATCATCGATATGCCCGAACATGTCGTTGAAAGCATCGACCAGCACGCCGACTTCGTCATCGCGTTGCTTTTCCAGCCGACGCGTCAGGTCCGATCGCTGACCAATATCCAGGAACTCTTCAGCCAGAGAACGCAGTGGCCTGACCAAGCGCGACACCTGCAGCTTCGCAAACATGGCAGTGAGAGCCACCAAGACGGCACCAATGGCTGCAGATTGGAGAAAGGCCGTCAGATAGCGTTCCTGCAGCCCCTTAACCTCCGCCTGCATGCTGATCGACCCGATGACCTGTCCTGCCTTCCTCACCTCAGCTTCGACTTCCACGGTAGTAGACAAAATAGAATCGAACATGCCCGATCGCGCCGAGACAATACGGGCACCTGTTCCCATTTCCGCAAGCACGGTGCCTTGCGCATCACGGGCGGCAACATAAACGATATCTGTAAGCTCCCTCACTCCTCGTAAGACTTCGAACATGTCGCGCGTATTGCCTGCCGCCACCGCATCGCTGGCGGCGGCGGCAAACGCGTAAGCAGCGCTCTGATACCGCTGCTTTTCCGCTTTGATGGCTTGGCGAAAATCAGAAGCCAGGAATATCCCAATGCTCAACGAGATGCCGATGCCGACTGCGGCAACGACCGTGCGTGAAATGCGCGTGGCTATGGGTGTTTCCAGATGCATTATATCGACCTCTCGTCATCAAGAATGTCCGAAAAATCTTAAACAAATGACGATGCAGGAGCTCAGGGCGCGTTAACCGTCTGAAGGACATGTTGATACAGCACATTAGGATGTAACCATATTTTATGGGTTCTAACGTCTTCTGGGGTCAGGAGGCTTTATGTTCCGCGATTTGACCTGTCTCATTGTAGACGATGACCCGATGTACAATATTGTTGCCGAAAGTATTCTGGCCTCGCTCGAAGCCGGAAAGGTCATCTGCGCCGGCAGCGGAAATGGCGGGCTCGAAAAGCTGCGCACGGATCCCAGCGCGATAGATGTGGTCTTCCTGGATCTCAACATGCCCGATCTGGACGGTCTGGCTTTTATGCGCGCAGCCTCCGAAGCGGGGTTTAACGGCAATATCGTCATATCGAGCGGCGAAACGCCTGCGGTGCTCCGATCTGCCGAAACCATGGGGAAAATGCTGGGCATCTCGGTTCTGGGCGCGCTTCGAAAGCCGTTGAAGATCGATGACGTCGCAGCACTCCTGGAAAGAGCGGTGGAAAGCGGCAAGCCGTCCACGCCAGCCGGAGCCAATGGCCTGAATGGCAACGAGTTCGAACTCACCCCCTATTATCAGCCTCAGTATGATGTGAACTCCCTCAAGATCCACGGTCTCGAATCCCTGATAAGGTTGACGGCAAGAGACGGCCGGGTTCATGGGCCGGCACAACTTTTCGGCTCGATCACCGAGCCTGCGGAACTGACGGACGTCTCCCTCCGGATCGCGCTTAAGGTTTTGTCGGATGTCAGCAATTGGGGCCATTGCCCTTCGCTACCGACGATCTCGATCAATTTCGATGCCTCTGTTCTCGAGCAGCCCGATGTGGTGCGGGCCCTTCAGAAAGCCGTTGTGGACTTTAGCATCGATCCGCAGCGCCTTTGCCTGGAAGTTACGGAAAAGACGCTGCCTAAGGAGCCCGCGCGTCTGGTCGAGGCGCTGACGCGGTTGAGGATGACCGGATTCAAGCTGTCTCTCGACGACTACGGCATGGGTGCTTCAAGCTTCGAACTGCTGCGGCTTTGTCCTTTCTCCGAGATCAAGGTGGACAGGTCCATTATCGAAGCCTGCACGACAGACCAAGTCACCCGCAAGTTTCTGCATGCCGTTGCGGGGCTTGCCCGCGACCTCGAACTTGTTTCGGTGGCCGAAGGCGTAGAAACCGAGGCGGAACTGGAAGAAGTGCGGCTGGCCGGAATGGATCGGGTACAGGGCTTCCTGTTCTCCCGCCCGCTGCCCGGGTCCGCCATCCTGTCACTGGCTGGCCAGTTCAGCCTGGAGCAGGAACGATGAATTCGCTGCCCCCCACCTGGCTGGCGCAGCTCAAGCAGCTTCTGCACTGTCAGAAGGGTCACATGGCCCTGATGACAGCCATACTTGCCCCCGTGCTGATTGGGCTCGCCGCCAGCGCGATGGACGTTACCGCATTCGTAGCACGCAAGGGCGATCTTGAAGGTTTGGCTGACGCTGCCGCCCTGGCTGCCGCCAAAGAGGCCTCGCTCAACGGTTGGTCGGAAAGATCCGCGGTCGCAGTCGTCAACGGTTTTCTGCAGGCGCATGCGAAATCGGGTACTGCCGGCACTCTGGCTGCAACAGTCAAGGTCGATTCCATCCTGAAGCAGGTGGAAGTCACGCTGGATGAAGACCAGCATCCATATTTCGTGATGAGCTATTTCCAAAGCAACCCCCAGATCAGGGTCGTTTCGGCAGCTCAAACCAGCAACAGCTCCAACATCTGCGTCATTGGTCTGGAAGGTGCCGACAGTGCCACCGTCTCGCTTGAAACCAATGCTGTCATTTCTGCTCCCAAATGCGCTGTCTATTCCAATTCGGAAAGCACGTCCGGGCTCTTGTCGACAGGAAATGCCCTTCTCACGGCGCAGCTGACCTGCTCGGCCGGGGGCTTTTCCGGCGCCATCAAGAACTTCAGCACCCCGCCCTTGACCGACTGCCCTGCTGTGTCCGATCCGCTCGCATCGCGACCGGCCCCTCCAGTCGGCACGTGCGACCAACGAGATGCGGTGTACCAGCATTTCATCGGCAGCCTGGAGCCGGGCGTCTACTGCGGCGGCCTTGAGATCCGAGCGTCTTCGGATATCACATTGAAGGCCGGCATCTACGTGATCAAGGACGGGCCGCTGATCATCGAATCCAGTTCGCAGGTGCAGGCAAAGGGCGTCGGGTTTTATTTCACGGGTAGGAATGCCAGCTTCCTTTTTGGCAGCAGTTCGATCGTCAACATCGAGGCACCGACCACCGGAGCACTGGCAGGTCTCGTCGCCTTCCAGGATCGAGGTTCTCCGGAAACGGATTTCGTGGTCACCAGCAACAAAGCCAGAAAGCTGCTTGGCACTATCTACCTGCCCAATGGCAACCTGATCGTCGACGCGAACAACAAAGTAGCGGACGAATCCGCCTATACCGCGATCGTTGTCAGAAGACTGCGTCTGTCGAAGGGCCCCAACCTCGTGCTGAACACCGATTATAAAGGAACGCTTGTTCCCGTGCCGGAGGGTGTAGGTCCCCAGGGAAGCGTTGTGCGCCTGCTATACTAAGCACTGCTGTTGGGCGCACTGGCTCATCAGCCATCGATAGGCATTTGGCAAGCTGATCCGCCGCGTCGGGCTTACCGCCGCGCGAGATGTGCCTCGACAAACAAAGCCCCGCCTCCATATTGGCTTCATCTGGAGGTTCCATGGCAACAGGATTACTTGCATTACTGGATGATGTCGCAGCGATCGCGAAGCTTGCCGCGGGATCGCTCGATGACGTCGTTGCGCAAACCGGCAAGGCTAGCGTCAAAGCGGCAGGCGTGGTGATCGACGATGCTGCCGTAACGCCCCGCTATGTGGTCGGCCTATCTCCCGCACGGGAGATCCCGATCATCGCCAGGATCGCTCTCGGCTCGCTGCGCAACAAGCTGCTTTACCTGCTTCCGCTATGCCTGCTGCTCGATTACTTCGCGCCGTGGTCGATTGTCCCTTTGCTGATGATTGGCGGCATCTATCTCTGCTTTGAAGGCACTGAGAAGCTTTACGAGGCGCTTTTTCCGCAGGCAGCGCATAAAGAGGATGACGCGTCCGAAGCGGTCCGCGATCCGGTTGCATTAGAGAATGAGAAGGTCGCAGGCGCCATCCGGACCGACTTCATCCTATCGGCCGAAATCATGGCCTTGACGCTTGCCAATGTTTCGAACCTCAGCATCTACGCTCAGGCCGCTGTTCTTGCAGCAGTTGGCATTCTCATCACTGTTGCGGTCTATGGGGTTGTTGCGATGATTGTCAAAGCCGACGACCTGGGGCTCGCCATGGCGGGCAGCAAATTTTCGCTTTGGCGAGGGTTGGGCCGCGGGCTGGTCATAGGTGTTCCCGTCTTCCTCAAAGTGCTCGCGACAATAGGTACAGCCGCCATGCTTTGGGTGGGTGGAAGCATCATCATTCACGGACTGGCGGAAATGGGCTTCCATCTCCCTGAACATCTGATCGAGCAGGCATCTCATCAGGTGATGTTTGTGCTGCAGGTCGTCCCAGTTGTCACCGGCTGGATTACGACCTCTGCTCTGCAAGCAGTAGTCGGGATAGTGCTTGGTGCAATCGCGGTCGCCTTGATCCATCTCGTAAAGCCGCTTCTAGGCACGCGTCACTGAACTTGGTGAACCCGGCAGGTGGAGGAAGTGGGCACCCTCTACCTGATCAGCGGAACTAGTGACCGCCAGCCGGGTTTGTGAGGTATAAGGAGTTTCAAATGAGCTTTACGTCGCCCGAACATCCCGCGGATCATCCTGACTACAGCGCCGCCTGCCGCCAAGCGCTTGACGCCCCGTTGCGAAAGCTGGCTGACGAAGCGGTAGAAGCGGGGTGGGATGATAACGAAGTCGCCAATGCCATCGAAGAACTTGGGCGGCTCAGGGCACTGGAACCTAGGTCGGCCATTGATGCAGATCAGCACCACCTGCCCGCGGTCAGCGACTTCCCGATCGACTGAAGCTTAGCGGCGGGAACGCTGCGCCGTCAGTCGGTTACAGGCTTGTTAGTGTTGGCTGGTCCCTCTCCCAGCCATAGGGGCTGGAAACGAAGTTGCTCCAGAACAGCAAGCAGCGATGCCAACAGTTGCGCCGTTTCCGCAACCTGTTCGTCGGCATCCAGACCATCATATTGATACATCATGTTCTGCGGAATCCAAGTTCGGGTTTCGTGCTGCCTGCAATCGATCACGACCGGCCAATGCAAGGCTCGGGTGCTTCACCAGCGGCTTGCGCCCCGGCGGTTGCTGATGAGCGAAGTCTCTATCTGCGCCAGCAACCACCTGCTTCGGACTGCCAATTCCGCGAACTCCAAGCTTACTTGAAGTCGCACATCCTCACTGTCATGATGTTACTATCCGCCATCCAAGATGAACCGCACGTGAACCTGCGTTACGGCAATATACTTGTTCGGATGCAGGCTGGTAACGATATCTTCCAACAGTGAACGGCTGGCATCCCAACAGAAGTTTTCTTCATCTCAAGAAGCGAAGGGAACAAGTTATGGCTTTGCGCGATTGGGCATCCATGAAAACAGTAGCTTCCCTCGCCTTACCTATTTTCCTCGCCATCTCCAGCACGGCCTCCAGCCAAGACATCCAGGCTGATGCCATCAACAATGCCGATCTCTCCGCCATCCCGGCGGAGCGTCCGCCCAAGGCCCCGCCTGAGGCGGATCTCGCTATTGCCCGTCTGCAGATCCTTCTGGATCGAGCGGGATCGTCACCCGGCGTTGTCGATGGGCATTATGGCGAGAATGTCAGCAAGGCGATCGCAGGCTTCGAAGCCATGCAGCGGCTTTCCATCGACGGAAAGCCCGATCCGGACCTACTCGCTCGCCTTCCCGGCACTGAGCCTGTGGTCCAGCCCTATGTCATCTCCAACGAAGATACCAAAGACCTCGTCGAGGATATCCCGGCGGACTATGCAAAGCAGGCCAAGTTGAAGAATCTTGGCTTCACCAGCGTTACCGAGCGGCTTTCGGAGCGGTTTCATATGGATATCGAGTTCCTGAAAACCCTCAATCCGGCGTCGGCGTTCAAGGCAGGAGATACAGTCTTTGTCGCCATACCAGGTCCTCCTAGGAGTGGCGCCGTGAAGAGGATCGAAGCACGCAAGGATATCGGTCAGGTTCTGGCCTACGCCGAGGACGGAGCATTACTGGCAGCTTACCCGGCGACGATCGGTAGCGAAGATTCGCCCTCGCCGTCCGGGAGCCATAAGGTCAAAGGCGTGGCGCGCATGCCACCCTACACCTACAATCCAAAGGTCAATTTCCAGCAGGGCAACAATAAGAAGATCCTGGAACTGCCGAGTGGGCCAAACAACCCTGTCGGAACCGTGTGGATCGACCTGTCGGAGCCGACCTACGGTATTCACGGCACGCCCGAACCGTCACTCATCGACAAGGCCGGGTCGCATGGCTGCGTGCGTCTGACCAATTGGGATGCAGAGGAACTGGCGGGAATGGTCAAGCCTGGCGTTATGGTCGAATTCGTCGATTAGACATCGTCCGGATAGCCCAAGCTTCATGAACTGAGATCGGAGTCTGATCACCACAATGGAAAGTTGCTGCGGAACCGGTGTCGTCACCAGTAGTTAATAGCTAGGAGATACTGGAGGACAAACATCATGCTGCAGTCACTGATGGCGGAACTGACCGGCGCAACGCCGAAGGCAGATGGCGAGGCAGCGGTTGATCTCGTGCCTGGCAAACGCACCCTTGTGCTCTTCGAAGACACACTCGGCGCGCTTCGTTCCTGGCAGAACGATCTCCTGAAGATCGATGGTGACACCCTGCGCAGCCTCGACATCTGTGTCGCGTGCATCCCGTCCGACTCCCAGCAAGCGCTGCTCAACGGACGGCCGGCTGATCTGCCTGTCGCGCAACTGCGAAGCCAGCTCAAGGGTGATCGGGACGGGAGCTTCGAAGTCATCCTGGTTGATTTTGACGGGCGCGTCATCCTTCGGTCGCCAGGCCCGCTGACGATCGCGCAGATCGCGGATGCCATCAAGGAACTGGGTCGCTAGCTCCTGACGCCGGACCTCGCTGCGGAACCAATGTTTCGGCCCCCTTGCCGAAAGACACTGTTAAGTTCCGCTTAAGCTTGTTTGTTTACCATCGCGAGATGGGCAAGCTGATGCACCATTTCCGGGTCCTTCTGCAAGCGGTCATGATCGCTTGCGCAGCGACGTCCGTTGCGGCTTCCGAAGCAAAACCCTGGAACAATCCATCCACGCCCCTCGTCATAGACGCCTATGAGCTTAACAAGATTGAGTGGCAGGCGCTGTTGACCGATAAGCGCATTGCAGGGTTTATTCACAAAGCCTCGGATGGACTGCCGGAAAGCTTTACCTGCAAGGATAAACATGCCGGCGATAGTTTCGCCCACTGCAAGACCATGTGGCGCAAATATGCCGTCAGCAAGGAACTGTACCAAACGAGGCGTCTGGTAGCCCGAGGCGCCGGGCTCCTTTGGGGCGCTTATCATCTGGCGCGACCCGGTAATCCGATCGATCAGGCCAATCATTTTGTCGAGTATGCGCAGCCGGATACTGCCGATCTTATGGTGATCGATATCGAGGATCTGGGCGACAAATTCATGTCGCTGGAGGACGCCGAGATTTTCGTGCGGCACATCAAGATGCGGACGGGCCGCTATCCGATCCTTTACACCAACCATAATGTGGCGCGCCATATTGCGGCACGCAGCAAGGATTATGCTCTGTTGTCCAGGCTGCCTATTTGGTATGCGCGGTATCGCCCGGAGGTCAAAGACGTCTTCCCGATCGGCAGCTGGTCAAACTATTTCCTGTGGCAGTTCTCCTCCGCCACAAACTGCTCCAAACGCCGGTGTCCCTACCGGGTTCCTGGAACATCAACCGACATCGATGTCAATGTCGCCGGTGTCGGCTTGGAGGAACTGAAGAAGGTTTGGGCACAGGGTGCGCTTCTTCCTTCCAATTCCCCCGAACCAGCAATGATTGCCGACGCCGGGGACGGTCATCGGCCCTTCTGAGCCGTGACCCGCCCAAGCTGATCTTGGACGCAGGCCGGCCCGCCACCGGCTTGTTTGCACCTTACAGAGGATTACATTTCGACCTTCGCATTGTCGCCCATATCGGGCTTGGCGCTTGTCATGGCGGCCGCAGCCATCTTGATATAGCTGATCACCGTCCCGGGGCTGTCCCAGAATTCCGCAAATGACGGGTTGATCTTCAACACCCGGATGGAAGGATCATCCGGGCTATCCCACCAGGCTTTTGCTGGCGTTGCCCAAAGGTCGCGGATTTTTTCGCGGTCGTTGAGTATTTCCGCGGTTCCTGACAGGGACACGTATTTCTGCCCCTTGGTATCGGCAAAAGCGAGGCAGACATTGGGATGACGGGCAATGTCCTCATCCTTGTGGCTTGCTACGTCCGTCAGGAAATAAACGGAATTCTCGATCTTTTCAGCATAGGCGGACATTGGCCTTGCCCGGATATCGCTCCCCGTCTGCGTGGTCAGCATACAGAAACCGATCCTATCGACCAGCTCCCAAACCTTTTCCAGATTGTCCGTATCATCGCTCATGAAAAACTCCTTGTTGCACCGGGAGAACGGAAAAACGCCGGTGCCGTTCCAAGTCTTCAAAAGCGTGTCGGCATTGCCAGACAAAACTTGACTTCTTGCGACTATATTTTATTGCGGAGCGAGAGACATTTGAACTGGAGCGCGGACTTGCAGACGAGGATCGAGGATCTGTCATGACGATAACGCAGACATTCAACCTCTCAGGCACAGCATTGCCAATCAACCCGACCGCCATGCTGGATGAGATCTGCGAACATTTCCTGGAGCATTCCGAAGTCGAGCGCGACGGCGATGTAGCCCTCCTCAAAAGCGATACGGGCCTCGCCCGCATCCGCGCCGAAAGCGGCAAGCTCAAGATCGAGATTTCTTCGCCGACCGAGCAGGCGCTGCAACACAGCCGCAACATTATTGCCGAGCATCTCTTCTATTTTGCCGGAGATGACGCTTTCGATCTCACATGGTCCAATCCTGCGCCGCCGGCCCGCCTGCCCGACCTTCACGAGGTGACCGTCGTTTCGGCCGAAAATATCACCCCGAGCATGCGGCGGGTGAAATTTGCCTGCGACGACATTTCCTCTTTCATCAATGGCGAGATGCATGTCCGCCTGCTCGTGCCGCCGAAGAGCAAACCACTTGCCTGGCCCACCCTTGCTGCAGACGGCCGCATCGACTGGCCCAAGGGAGAGGATGAAATTCTGGTGCGGGTCTACACCATCCGAGCCGTGGATATCGAACGACGCGAGCTATGGATCGACTTCCTGCAGCATGCCGGTGACGGCGTGGAAACGCCAGGCGCCGATTTTGCGCGGGATGCAAAGTCGGGCGACCGGGTAGCACTGCTTGGACCAGGCGGAGGCGGCTTGCCTGTTGCCAGCAGCATTTTGCTTGCAGGCGATGAAACGGCAATTCCAGCCATCGCGCGCATAGCCGCTGAAGTGCCGGCAGGAACGCGGCTGCAAGCCATCATTGAAGTGCGGGACGAAACGGAAGAACAGGCTTTGCCTTCAGCCGGCTCTCTCGACATACGCTGGCTGCACCGCAGCAGCTATCCGACCGAAGCCGGAGGCATGCTTGCCAAGGCAACCAAGGAAGCGATCGCTTGCTTGGACGAGGGTTCATTCGTCTGGGTTGCCTGTGAAAAAGACGAGGTGCGTGACGTCCGAAAATTTCTGAAACAGCGCGGCCATGACCGAAAATCCATGTATGTGGCCTGGTATTGGGAAAAGCATCCGGATCGGCCACGGGCTTAAATTCGCCAATGGCGCGGATGTTCGACTTATCTTGCTGTGATGAAGCTCCGCCCAGTCAGCGCACTTTCTTTTCCTTGATTAAGAAAGCTCTTGGAGGACGGTGCGATCTCAGCAGAAGCAGCGGTATCGGCCAAATGCATTTGTTGAACATAGCCTCCTGAACTTCCGGGAGTTCTGCTGTAGGTGCGAAATCCATGAAGTCCGTTATCGTTGTTCTCGTCAAGAATTCGCTGGCATATGTGCCAGCTTTTATTGCCCATCACCGCAGGCTCGTCGATAAGATCATCCTTATCGACCACAACAGCGACATCTATCTGCGTGGGCTCGAGCGGGATGGCATCCAAACACTGAGGATATCGGCAGGCTTTTTTGCTCAGGATCTTTTTGCCGCCTATTTCCTCAAGAAGCTGCAGCTTCAGAAAGACTTCGACTTCCTGTTCCTGCTCGACATCGATGAATTTCTGCCTTTCACGTCGCGATCTGAAGTTTCGGCTTTCTTGGATGAAAACAAGCATGCTTCAACCGTCAGGATGGAATGGCGAAATGGTTTTGCCTCTGCCGGCGAACAACTGAGCGGCAAGGAAAGGCTTTATTTCACCAGATGGCGAAACGGCACGCCCAAGCTGATCTACAATCTCAAGCGGCTTGGGACTGTCATGCCGATGATGGGCAATCACAATGCCAGGTACCCGATCCTCGACAGCCGGGTCCTGCAGTTCCGGCCGAAGCGGAAAGACAGCGGGCTCGGTCTTTTCCACATACCCTTCCTGGGCCTCGACGGCCTGCGCCGAAAGCTCCTGGACTTCCCTTCGGAGCCCTATCGCGACAAGATCTTGAGAGACCTCTCGGCTCTCGGCATCCAACATGATCCGGCCGCTCCGGACTTGGCCCTTTCGGACGACGACTTGATGTCCTTTGCCGCCAATTACAGGACGAAGGCGTCGCGCATTCAAAGAGACGTGAACTTGTCTTCGTTCGAGGAAATAAATTTTCTTCAGGGGCTGGAGGCCGAGCTAGCTGAGCTGGCGGCAGATCTTGTGGCCTGCCCCGTCGCTCCTGCTCCACCTGTATTCCTCGGCGAGGATGCGCTGGTGGCTAAGCTTCGCACCAATCGGCTATTCCTCCATAGGCGACTTTCAGCCGCGTTCTCCTTGCAGACAGATGGCACCTACGCCTTCAACACACCGAAGTTAGTGTAAGGACTTCTAAGGCCAGGCTGCCGCCCACATTCGACTGCAGGACCCCAGCGGAGCCATCCTTAAGCCTCCTCTGCGAAATCAGCCTCGTCCTGCTGCTCCAATGCGGCAACGTCTTTGGGATCAAGTCCGAATCTCGGCGCGACGTCCGGCGCATATCGCAGCAAATCAGTCCGCAGACGCAACAGGGCGAGGTCCTTTGCCTTGACTTCTAGCATGACGTCGAAATCTTCCTCTTCGACCACCCTCATGAAAGTGGCGAACTCAAAGGGATTGCAGAAGTCTGCATGGCCGGTGAAAACGGGCGGTACGGGACGCAGGCTTTTCTTTTTCGTCACCCTGTCGACGACGACCTTCTCGCGAAGCTCTGTGCGTGGAGAGGAGAAATGGATCTTCGGCTGCTGATCATCCGGCCAAGTGGTCATGAACTTCCTGAAAGTATCCTTCAGGTCGGCTCTCTCAGGATTAAGGCACCAGAAGTGCTGGTAGTCGAAGATCAGGCGGCCCCCCGTCTGCTCATGAATCCACAGGGCATCCGCGGCAGAGAAACGCAGATCGTCATGCTCCAGAACCAGCCGCCGGCGCACAGGTTCTGGAAGGATGTTCCACGTCTCAACCCATCTTGCCCTGCTGCTCGAGACATCGCCATAGGTACCGCCAACATGGATCACCATGACGGCCTCGGGCCCCAATTCCATCAGATCCAGCATCTCGGCCTGGCTCGCCAAGTCCCAGATGCTCTTTCGGACGAGCTCGCTGTCAGGGCTGTTGAGAACCACGAATTGCGAAGGATGGAACGACAATCTGATATCCAGCGATTTTGCCTTCCGTCCCAGAGCCCTAAGCTCAGGTGCGCTTTCCTTCACCATATCGTGGAACTGTGGCATGTCGGGATGCGTAGCGTAGGGAGCCAGATCGGACGACATGCGGTACATGTTGATCCCATACTTCACCAGGTGATCGAGGATGGCATCCACATATTCGAGCGAGACCTTGAGATGAGGATTGCTTGCCGCGCGACGGCTGTCATTGCTTTTCAGATCGTCGCGGGCCATCACTTTGACGGGGAAGCCGAGCCGGGAAATTCGATGTCTCATGCCGGGTGAATGACAAGCCGGTGTCCATTGTTCCGCAACAGCCGACAAAAGCCGGCTACTGACAGTGGCTCCTTTCACCAAAACTTCGCGTGCTAATCCACGGACGGCCGCCCTGGCCACTGCTCCAGAGCTTGTCGACCCGCGTCGTTCAGCCCGTAGACGCCTTTTTCGATTCGTTCGAACCAACCATAGTGATTGCTCAGCAAGATTTTCCCGGCCATGGGCGCGCTGGGCTTGAGGTCGCGAGGCCGCAGGGGACCGGCTGAAAGGGCTGCTGCGCAGGCAAGGGCCTGCTGGCGATAAGCCGTCATGATCGGCACTTTGCTCGATCCCCCGAGCGCGGGATCCCCTTCCCGCTTCACATGCTCCTTGATCAACCGCGTCCGGCGCTTCGGGTTGCTACGCGGCATAAGCGACGCCGAACTCACAATGATACTCACCTCACCCGCGCTCGATATACCGAGCATGCCGATCCCGAGCCGACGGCAAAGGTCGCGGTACCGCTTGTCGGCCTCGCGTCCTTTTCCTTTTGCGGAAATGCGGGCGGCAATCCAAACTTCATCGGCTATCGACGCGCGATCGACTGCCTGAAGGATCAGTTCCAGATTGAAGGTGAGCTTAAGCTCGCAGATCACCACGACACGTGGCTCGCCCTCGCTAAGGCCAACGACATCGCAGCCGGTGATCTCACCCTTCACACGATAGCCGGCACGTTCCAGGAAGTTTTTGACCGGAATGTAGAGCGCGGTTTCCATAATTACCTATTGATCGAATCGACGACGCTGATAGCACGGCTCGTTATCTGCGGCTTGATCCAACGTTGCTGTCCATCAAGCTGATGGCACCTTATCAAAGTCGGCGCCCCCTCGGATACCGGAGCAAGGGCTGCGGGAACATGCATGGGTGGAAAACGCCCTCGCCTACGCCATATCGTTCCATCACTGACTTCCTGGAGGATGAACATGACCCGGTCCAAGATCTCCAGCACCGCGCCCCCGCTCTCGATCATTACCCTTGCATTCGTGCTGCTAAGCATGTCGGTGGGGATCGCCCTCGCCTACAAGGTCATCAATGACCGGATCCAGTCCTTGCAGGAGGCAGATCTGCGGCGTGCGGTGGAGACCCGCTTGAGTGGCGTCCAGACGGCTTTGGGTCAAGCTCTCTACCGCGAATGGACGGGCCTGAGCGCTTTGGTGCCTCCACTTTCATCCACTGCGCCGAGCGATTTGCAGGATGAACTGACAGTGCTGGCGGGACGTGGTGACATCATTTCCTGGGCTGGCTATGCCAGCAGCGACGGGATTGTCAGAAGCGCCTCAAACGGGCTACTGGTCGGCGCGAGCGTATCGGCCAGGCCTTGGTTCCAGAGAGGCTTGCGGGGAAGCTTTGCCGGTGATGCACATGAGGCTGTGCTGCTGGCCTCCAAGCTGCCGCCCTCGCCAAACGGAGAGCCTGTTCGATTTTTGGATCTGGCAACCCCGATCAAAGACGATATGGGCAATGTCGCAGGCGTTCTGGGCATTCACATCAATCTCGAATGGGCTGCCTTGCTCATCAAGCAGTTGGCAAACTCGCTGGCTGTCGACGTCTTTATCGTCAATCCGGCAGGCGAGGTGGTGATTTCTTCGGCGCAGGGCAGTTATTCCGGGCTTCAACTGGCGAGTTTCCGCAAAGCTCGTGCCGGAGTGGCGGGGGTGGACATCGAGACCTGGCCGGACGGCCAGCTCTATTATACCGCGACGCTGCCGGAGGCCTCCTATCGAGATTTGCCGAAATTCGGGTGGAGCATTGTTGCACGTATAGGAGCAGACGCCGCAATCATGCCGGCGCGTAGCTTATCGGCTGGTTTGATGTTCGACCTAGCCGTTTTTGGCCTTCTTCTTCTGCTTCTCGCCATGCTGTTCATCGTGGCCTTTATCCAGCCCTTCCGCCGCCTCGCCAAGAATGCCGAAGCTATTGCGGAAGGAGATGACGTCTATCCATATGAAAGCGGGCGGACCTCCGAACTTGCAATGATAGGCGCCTCCTTGGCTCGCCTGCAATCACGGGCAGCGGCAAATCTAGTGCCTGGCGTCGAGGATGAAAACGATGAAGCCATACGGCTATCGCCGTCCAAGACGGGCGACGGCATCCGTCATGATCGCCGATAGCCGTGTCCTTGTGACGCTCGGCACATTTCCTTCCGCATAAAGACGGCGAAGCAAAGCTTCGTATTGCTTCGGGTCGATGTCGAGCGAGAGCACTCCGCCGTCGGAGGTGGCTTGAAGCACGATCGCATCCATACGACCGACGTTACGGATTTTGATGGCAATCCGCGTGCCAGGCAGCAATCCCGCTCCTCTGATCCTGACCGTTTCCTGTGTCAGATCAGTGAGCCATACACGCTTGAGCGCCCCGTCAACGGAAATTAGCGCTCGCTCCGGGCGATCGGCAAAATGCCTCTCGGCCCTGGGCAGTTCAACACATACGGCAAGGGTCACGGCCAAGATGATCAGATTGTAAACAGTCCAGAACAAGATGACGATCTTACCGTCCCCGGCATCGTTGAAAGCAAACTGGTCAGTGAAAAGCCCGATAAACAACCCAAGGATCGTCAACCCCCCGAGGATGAGAAATGGCCGCATCAAACGCCATTGCACCACCACTTTGGTGCGGTCTCCACCTTTGGCCGTGACGCTGAAGGCGTGCCCCTTAGGCTTGATGAGGCCAAGGACGGCGGCTCGAGAAATCGGGATTGCGCCCAGAAGTTGGCTCACATCATTGACGATGGGAATGATCAACCCGGCCGAAATGAAGTTCAGGACGAAAAGGACCCAGATCATGTAGACGCCGAAGTAACTGACCACGTCGGCGACACTGGCATTGACGACGGTGACGTTGAAAAACCAGTAGAGCAGCGGAAAGGTCATTGCTGCGATCTTGAACGGAAAGGTCGTCAGCCAAAAGAAAACAGAGTCGATGACGCTCCAGCGATCGCGTAGCCTGAGCCTGTTCGAGGCGAAGGGCCCAAGTCTTCCGCGGGCGATCTGCATCAGCCCCAGACACCAACGAGCGCGCTGCGTAACATATTCCTTCAAGCCCTCTGGAGCCAGGCCTTCCGTCAAAGCCTCGTTCAGGTAGACGGTTTTGTAGCCTTCCTCCTGGAGTGCCAGGGTCAGCATAAAATCTTCCGTTATGCTGTCGGTCGGGAAGCCGCCGACTGCTCTCACCGCCTCCCAGCGGATCACCGAGGAGGTGCCGCAGCAGAAGGCAATGCCCCAGGCATCCCGGCTGGGTTGGAGATGATCGAAGAAAAAACGTTGTTCGTCAGGATAGGATCGACTGAGTCCTAGATTGTGCTGGATCGGGTCCGGATTGAAGAAATGCTGCGGCGTCTGAACCAGTCCAACCTTGGCATCGTGGAAGAGGGCCAGCCCTCGCGAGATGAAGTCCGCATGGGGAACGAAGTCCGCATCTAGGACCGCAATGAAGTCGGGGCGTTCGGCATCCGCCACCAGCACGTCCAGTGCGTGGTTGATATTACCCGCCTTGGATCCCTTGTTGTCGGGTCGGCGCAGATAACGCACACCTTGGTCATCGCAGAAGCGCTGCAGCCAGTCCCGACGCCCATCATCGAGCACAATCACCTCGCAGTTATGGTGGTCACTTGCTTTTGCCCCGACAATGCTGCGCTCTAGAACGGAGCGATCCTCATTGTAGGTTGCGATCATAATTGCAACCTTCGGCTCCTCTGCCGGCTTCCACCATTCCATGAAGCGCTCCACCTCCGCGCTGCGGGATCTCGTTCGGGTGAGGATGGTGAAGGCACTGAGAGACGACAGCACCGAGGCCGCCTCGATGGCGAAGAAACTCCAGCTGAACAAGCAGTCAAAGGTCAGGCCGGGAGGCGCCAAAGTTTCGCTCCCCCTCCACCATATGTAACGCACTGAAAGCGCCATGCCGATCCCGAACAAGACGGTTCGATGCGCTACTTTCTTGGGGTCAAGCAGGGATGATAAGACGAGCGACGCACCGAAGGCAAAGGCCAGATGAGCAAAGCTGGATTGGATCTCGCTGAGATAGAACATCTCAACCCCAAAGCCGTCTCAGCCAATCCATAGAGCGGCTTTCGAAAAAAGCCCGGCCGGTTCGCCCGACGAGGCAACGCAGTTGAGGATCTTCGCGAAGCGCCGGCACATCCAGTGCCACGTCGAACCGCTGCAGGTGCTGCTCGCTGGGAGAAATAGCGAGATTCTGGTAAATGCTCGCGGCGCCGGCTCCTGCCAAACGAATAACTGTGCCTGCCATGGTGCTACCGTCACCGGTGAGCCGGAAGGTTGCGGATGAACCTACACCGATACGGTTATAAACGCTTTCGGATACGGACAGAGTAACGATGGCAGAGTCACAATCGATCAAGGTCAGCACGTTCTGGCCGCGCTGCACCGTTTCACCGGAAGCACTTAAATACGTCCAGAGCAGACCGTTGACGTGAGACTCGAGCGAGGACGCCGACAGTTCGTTGACGCGAAGTCGCTCCGCGGCGATGCGTCGTCCCACGGCCATGAGCATGGCCTTTCGCGCCTGGAGTTGCGCATCCAGTTCGATCCGCTGAACGTCGAGTTCTGAAATCCTCTGCTCGGAATAGGGCGAGTCATTATACCCGTCCCCGAGGAAGACTCCCTTGTCGGCGGCACTTAAAGCAATCAATGTTTCGGCGGCTTCTTCGGTAGCATTTCGCAATTCTAGCCTGGAAAGTTCTGCGAGTGATTGCGCCTGCTCGAGTGCCTCGCCGGTTGTCACGCCCCGCTCGCTGAGGCGGGTGGAACGACGCAGCCCAAAGTCGGCATATTTCGATCTTGCAGCTGCGGCGTCGGTGAGAGACCCGGCCGAACGCGCCTCAGCCTGCAACTGATTGCGCCGTTCTTGCTTGTAGATCGCCGCTCTTGTTTGCCATTGCCCGATGGAGCGGACCAAGCCGGCCAGGGCCTGCTCCAATCTTATCACCTCCGCCTGAGTTTCATCTTGCTCGCGCAGAAGGTCGAGAAGACGAAGGTCGTCAGCCAGCGGGTCATCGATGGAGCCGATCGGATCTCCCTTCTTGACCTGTGCCCCAAGCGGCCGCTGTTCGAGATCGAGCCGTCCGGCAATCGGCGCTTTCAGGGTTGTCACCTGGGCATTGATAAAAGCATCGGCACTGGCGCCAGCCAGTTGCTCTTCGACGATAACAAAAAGGGCTACGGCAACCAATGCCAGCCCGACGATGACCTTCAGCGACTTCATGTCGGAGCACCATTGTTCTGATTCGGTCGTAACTTAAGCCGATCAGTGGTTCCTGGTTCAGTGAAGGGCGTCGCCTCGCGTGAGACTTACTAATAGACCGTTAAACAAGGCAGTTCTGCTGCCTTGAAGCGGGCATTCAAGATCAAGTTATCCACAGCACTGTTACCTGATGCCATCTGAGACAGACTTCATGAAGAAAAAACCCAAACTCCAAGGCTACCACTTCCACTTTTTCCTTGCCCGTCGCCACTGGGGGGAAAGGCATTGCTGCCGCTTACGAAACTAAGCAGCAAGATCAGGCGCCTCAGGTTCCGTATTAACCAGCTGTTCAACATAACCTCGTAGGATCGCATGGCGCGAATGAACCGCGCGATAAACCCTATGTGGATCAACATGTACGTTGTAGCGGTGCTCGATAATGGCGAGCAAAGGACATTCCTGTCGGAAGAACTCAAGATTCTGGACCGCATCGTCTATGCAACGATCTGCGGCAAGCAGAAGCAGTTTGTTCTAGCTGATGTCGTAGACATCGTTCCAGTCGATGAAGGTCCGAAACATTCAAAGGTTTTACAGCCGCCTCGTCGCGTTCAATAGCACAACGACGTGCTGAGCCTCAGTCGATCGGCATGACACTCAACCTAGTTCTAAATTGAACACATTGGCTCCGGATAGGGCCCAACGCGACAGCTCCGCTTAGAAAGGAGCCGCGCTTAGGGCTTACCAGCGCTCGACATACCTGCTCAGGAGCGGCCCCGGCAGCAGCAAGGGGCGGCGGGGTTGACCTGCATTATTGCGCCAAGGGCATAGGACACACAGCCAACACCAGCACCCAATCGTTGTCTTTGCAACTCCACCGCTGACCACCCTGGTTGGGCGCCAATGCCGGCGTAACCGGAGCCTCCATTGGTGGGTCGAACAAGGCGTCCGGAGTAAGATGGCATTGGTAAGATGTCCTGCCAGGCGCTTCGACATCCTCCTCAGCCATTGATGTCAACCTGGTCGAGCCGCACCATGCTTCACGCTGACTGTGCTTAAGAATATCAAGAAGCTCATCGCCATGAGACTCGCGATTTGCGTGCGCTGCGATTATACGTTTGTTATTTTACCGCTGATATATTGAAAAACATTCACGTCGTCGGGGCGACTCTGCATTGACATGTCACTGAACCCGAAACAAATTCGAAGCCACCCCCAGCTTTACCGCATTATCAAAAGGCAGTCGGAAGCTTTTCTTCACGTCAACAGCGAGAGATCCCGCCTGGCCTCCATATTTGCCTGCCAACATCGGTGGCTGATGGCGCATGCAGGACTCGCCCTTTATTTCGAGAACCTTCGCGATCCTGACAAAGATGAACTAAGCGCCTCCAATTTTGTTAGACTGGCCCTCCAGCACGATATAACCAGCCGTAACACTGCTACATCGTTCTTGGGAGAGATGCTGAAATACGGCATCATAACCCGCAAGCTGCACCCGACGGACAAGCGAAAACGGGTCATGGCTCCCTCCGAGATGACGATCGGTGCGTTGAGCGGATGGATACTCATTCACCTTGCAACGCTCGATGCGCTTGATGAAGGAGACCGACAAGCGCGATACATTACTTCGCCCGAATGCGTTGCAAAGCTCCAGCCCTTGATCGCCCGTCGCCTTCTACTTCATGCGGGCATACGAAATCCGGACCCGTTCTTCGCCCATTTCATGTGGATGAACAGCGGCTTTTTGATCACCGAGCGGCTTGTCCTTTCCGTCACCTCGGAAACACTCACAGATGGGCGTCTTCCTACATCTCTCGCTTCAACGTCGAAGCTAACAGCCGGCTTCAACCTTTCCCGCACTCATTCTGCTCGAAAGATGAAGGAAGCAGACGAAATGGGGATTATCGGCTGGAGCGGAACAAGGGGCCGGTCGTCCATTTGGGTCTCCAGCCAATTCGTCAAGGCCTTCCTTGATATGCAAGCCCACAAGCTCGCTATCATCAATGAGGCGTTCGGTATTGTCTTTGAAGAACAGACCTTAGACCCTAACAGCAGCGTCTTCACGGGACTTCACTTGGCGTGAGCCCATGCTTCTCAAGGCTCGTAATTTTGCAGGGGTGACATTTGGTGCAGTTCGGGACGAGCGGTCTTCGCGGCCTTGTGGTTGATCTTGAGGGCCCGACGTCAGCAATTTACGCGCAGGCGTTTGCGCAGCACTTGATTGATACTGGGGCAGCCAGGCCAGGGGATACGGTGCTGGTCGGTCGAGACTTCCGATCATCCAGTCCCCGCATTGCCGCAACGTGCATCGGAGTGCTTGAGCGGGCCGGGTTCAAGCCCATGGATTGCGGTGCTATCCCAATTCCAGCCCTGGCACTCTACGGCCGATCACTCGGCGCCGCCTCTCTCATGGTTACTGGATCCCATATTCCCGATGACCGCAACGGTATCAAATTCTACCGTCCCGATGGCGAGATCGACAAGCAGGATGAGACCGGAATCGCCGCCATAGCAGCCGAGTTCGGCGCGGGCTCGGTCGAGTTTGCGCCCGGAACGGCAGAGGATCGCTCGACACAAGCGCGGGCGCTGTTTTTTGCCCGCAACGGCAGCCTCCTGCCGCCAGAATCATTGGCCGGCTTGAAGATCGGCGTTTATCAGCACTCTTCGGTAGCACGCGACATGTTGGTTTCGGTGCTGGAGCATTTCAGTGCAGAAGTCGTCGCCCTTGGCCGTTCAGAACACTTCATCCCAGTCGATACGGAAGCGGTTTCGGCCGCAACTGTTGAGCTTCTGAAGGGATGGGCTACGGAGCATAAGCTCGACGCTATCGTGTCGGCCGACGGCGATGGCGATCGTCCACTTGTTGCCGATGAGACGGGTGAGCCTCTACGGGGCGATCTGCTTGGCCTGATCGCCGCCAAATTCCTCGGCGCGGATGCACTCGTGACGCCTGTAACATCCAACTCCGGCATTGAGTCTGCGGGGGAATATTCCGTCATCCGCACTAAGGTGGGCTCGCCCTACGTGATCGCCGGCATGCAGGAGGCGCTTGCTGCAGGATACCAGAAGGTTGTTGGCTTCGAGGCCAATGGCGGTACGTTGACCGGATCCACTTTCTCCGTTGTCGGCGGCCCTTTTGCGCCGCTGCCCACCCGTGATAGCTTCCTGCCGGCGCTAGCAACGCTGCATCTGCGCGCCGAACGCCTTGAGCCGTTGTCTTCTGTCGCTGCCAGCTTTCGCCTTGCCTCAGCTACCGCCGACCGGCTGGAGAACTTCTCCGTTCAGACAAGTGCGGCTCTGATTACGCATCTGCGCGCCTCCGGCGACAATCTCGCTGGCTTCTTGGCGCCGCTCGGCACGCTCGCCACAACGAGCGACATTGACGGGCTGCGCGTCACACTCACAGATGGACGGATCGTTCATCTTCGCCCTTCCGGCAATGCGCCAGAAATGCGCTGCTATGTCGAGGCTGGCAGTG
Organism: Rhizobium deserti; assembly: GCF_004358025.1. Classification (GTDB taxonomy): domain Bacteria; phylum Pseudomonadota; class Alphaproteobacteria; order Rhizobiales; family Rhizobiaceae; genus Neorhizobium; species Neorhizobium deserti. The sequence continues at coordinate 36,369 of NZ_SMTL01000006.1, forward strand.
AGGTGCAGGCGAAGCGTCTTCTCACTGAAGCGCTTGACCTGATCAGCACCTGGGCGGCAAACAACAGGCTTTAGAACACCTTCACCATCGACCGCTTCACCGGAGGCTTCTTTCATGAAGAGCAAAATTATCCCCGTGATCATCGCGGGCGGCAAGGGCACCAGGCTTTGGCCGCTGTCGCGCGCCACCGCGCCCAAGCAGTTCATCCAGTTCGTCGGCGACCGCACCCTGTTTCAGGCGACGCTTGCCCGGGTTTCCGATCCGATGGTGTACGAGGCGCCGCTTGTTATCACCAACGAGGATTTCCGCTTCTTGGCGGCTGAACAGGCTCGAGCAATTGGTCTTTCACTTTCCGGTATTCTTCTAGAGCCCTCGGCGCGTAATACAGCCGCAGCCGTTGCCGCCTCGGCTGCCTTTGTTGCAAAACAGTTCGGTGAAAATGCTCTTATCCTAGTACTCGCTTCCGATCACGAGGTCGTATCTGGTCCAGAATATGCCGATGCAATCCACATTGCAGCCAAGACCGCAGCTTCCGGCAAGCTCGTTACCTTCGGCATTACCCCGATCGAGCCCGCCACCGGCTATGGCTATATTGAGGTAGGCGACAAGCTAGCCACCGGTGCTGCCGAGGTTAAGCGTTTTGTTGAGAAGCCGGTTTTGGCGGAGGCCGAGAAGATGCTGGCCGCAGGCGGATTCGCCTGGAACTCGGGGATGTTTATGTTCAATACATCTCAGGTGCTGCAGGAGCTCGGCCTGCATGCGCCGGACGTTGAGCGTGCGGCCAGCCAGGCCGTTGCCAAGGCTCTTAACGATCTCGACTTCGTGCGGCTCGACCCGCAGGCCTTTGCCGCCAGCCCGGACATCTCGATTGACTATGCGTTGATGGAAAAGACGACCAATGCCGCCGTGGTGCCCGCCTCTTTCACCTGGTCGGACATAGGCAGCTGGGATGCCGTGTGGAAACTGGGCATCAGAGACGAAGCCGGCAACGTCACCTCCGGCAATGCAACCCTGGTCAACACGAAAAACTCGCTCGTCATGTCACGCCACGGTCATCTGGCGGTCCAGGGGCTGGACGGTGTTGCCGTCATTGCCAGCGAGGACGCCATTTATGTCGGCCGCCTCAACGAAAGCCAGAATGTCGGCACGCTGGTCAAGCAGCTTGCCGCCGCAAAGGCGACTGCAGCCCTTACCGAAACCCATCCAACCTCCTACCGCCCCTGGGGTGGCTATACTTGCATCCTCAACGGCGACCGGTTCCAGGTAAAGCGGCTGTTCGTGACGGCCGGCAAGAAGCTGTCGCTACAAAAGCACCATCACCGCTCCGAGCACTGGATATGCGTAAAGGGAACGGCGGAGGTAACGGTTGGCGATCAGGTCAAGACACTGCGCGAGAATGAGAGCGTTTATATCCCGCAAGGGGAAGTCCATCGGCTCGCCAATCCCGGCAAGATCACGCTCGAAATGATCGAGGTTCAGACTGGCTCCTACCTCGGTGAAGACGATATCATCCGCATCGTCGACGAATTCGGCAGGGGGTGAGAAGGCGCTTATAAGCGCCCGCTACGATGCATCTTGTAGATTTATCTAGGCAAGATCGAGAGACGGGTACAGCGATGACGCATCCTCCGATTCTCCGAGGAGCATAATAGTTGTGATCCGAAGGCCCGATGACAATCGATCAGCTGCGGGTCGTGCTGGAGAAGCCCTTCGTCATCGCGCGGGCTTGCCGTGATCGCTGGTTGAGACCACGACAATCGGGTTAGGTTCGAGGAGGCGATAGGCCTGAGATGCGGGTAATTCCTACGACGATCTCTCGCAAAAGGGTCCCCGCAGCGACGCGGGCAATCTTCAGGCCAGGCCTCTTACCAACCCTGTTCCACTGGCAGAACGAACAATTCGGCAACATCCACATGAGCCGGGGCTTGGGCTGCGAAGACAATGGTGTCGCCGACATCCTCGCCGTGGAGGAAGGTCATCTGGCCGGCCAGCTCATCCATCTGCTTGCGGTAGCCCGGATCTGTGATGTGATCGTAGAGCTCGGTGGCAACTGCGCCGGCCTGGATGCAGGTCACACGGACGCCGTGCTTCTGACCTACTTCCATACGCAGGCCATCAGAGAAAGCGGTCACCGCGTGTTTCGTGGCACAGTACACGGATAAGCCCTTGAACACTTGGCGCCCGGCAATCGAAGACATGTTAAAGACATGGCCGAAATGCTGCTTGATCATCTGGGGTAGAACAACATCTTCTTGACGAAGCAAACGGAAACTCGGCGCGGCCATGCCGCTTGAACAGGGTGATGGCCGGGCCGTTGAACATGAGCGACTCTGAGCTGCGTTAATGAAGCAGATGTCGCCAAACTGAGCGGCAAGCGGTAGACCAACGGCGTAGGGTTCTCTGTTCCTACAAAATACGATGCATGGCTTCTGTAACTAAGTCTCATGAGGAGGCTTCGTTCGCCTAATAGCGCAGGTTAGTCGCCGGTCTGGACGATGATCGCTCGCTGTTTCAGCATCCTCCTAATCCCTCCGGCGATCCGCTTCCGGTCCCAGTAGCAAGCTGCAGGCAAGTTTCGATATCTAGCCTCCTCGCATGGGCCCTTGGACAGTGGACGGCACAGCTGAGGATGCGGCAGCATTTACCATGCGCGTATCTGCTCGCGCCGCCGGACGCAAAATAGGGCCAGTTTGAAAGGATCGATTTTGTGACTATGGTTCACAACTTTGTCCGGGAGCTGCTGCGGGCTGCAAACGGTGTGGAAATGCTTTGCGCTTCCGAAAGGAAACGGTTGATCAGCCGGTCAGCGGCCGCTTGTGTTGACATGCGGCTTCGGCTCGGCCTTTCCCGCTCGCTGAGCTTGGAGGAGGCTATCATCGGCCTGCAGACCACGTATATCGCCATCAGTTTCGGCAGTGCATCTGATGGACAGGTCCAGACGGCTCTTCTGGAAGCAGCACGTATGATCCGGGAGCTCTCAATCCTGGCAAATCACGAAGCGGCTGTCAGTGATCAGCAGGCATGCCAAGCCTGATCTGACCCGAGAGCCTAGGTGTCGCCCTTGCTGCCGCTCGCCATCCTGCCGGAAAAAGAGCGCTATAAAACAAGCTGCCCGATGAGGGTGATGACGCCTGAAAGCAACGCGACGGTAACGAAAAGACGAGCCAGCATGGTTTCCTCCTGAGCTTTACATGACCATGACAACTGCTCGCTGAATTCCGGCTGACTGCGCCATTCATGTGCGGCTCATCTTCTCCTGGCAGCCCCTCAAGGAACCATGGCTCTGACCCGGCGTTGACGCGGGCCCGTGCCGGATCCAGGCACGGCTTCAATTCAGCGAAGGACAAAGCCATGGCACGAAACCTGACTGCCCAAATAGATGCGATTAGCGAACAGCTGGGCGAAATCCGAGGAAGCTTGATGAAGCATGCAAGTGCGTCTTCGGACAATGCATCATCCTACCTGGCGCCGATTGCCCGCAGGCTGGTCAGCGATTTTCGTCATGAAGGCTACGATCTTACCGACGCCGTCAGGCGCAATCCCACCGCAGCAACCGGAGCGCTGGTCGGCGCCCTAGCGCTGGGAACGGTAATCGGGATTCTTTTTTCGAGCTCTAGCAGCTCACGCCGATAGTCGCAGATCAAGAGGCTTATCATGCTACGGCTATGATGAGCTAACTTAGCCCAGCACCAATCATTTTGAAAGCCTGGAGCGGGCTGGCCCAAAAGGCGGCAAGACTGCCGCCTTTGAAGATTGACTCGACTTCTCAATCGAGTTCAGCCAGCATCTAGATGGCGTGCGCCGGCTTCCTTGAAGGCCTGCATGGCGGCCGAGAATTTCTCCGAACTAAGATCAGCAGATACTTCTATCTCTCCCTGCAGAGCACCGTCCGTGCGCGGCGCGTCATCGCGCACGGACGGTGCATCGCTTCCATTCGGCTGTGTGCCTGATGTATTGGCAGACCCAACCGCCTGCACGAAAATATCTGCTCGGTTCAAACCATATTCCTGGGTGAGGTGTTCGATTGCCTGGTCGGCAGCGGCACGCGTGGCAAAAGTGCCCTTGATGGTTTTAACGCTCTCGTCTGACATTTCTAAACTCTCCTCTGCGACATCTATGAAAGGAGAAAGCGGCTCGATAGTTCCCGGCAACGCCTGCTCTCACCGTCTTGCAGCGGAGGACGTCAGCACTGGGTCTTCGACTTGGACTGCAAAAAGCCGGCGTGTTAAAACGGACGCTGTCAAGCGCATGATCATGTTCGTCTTCCATCGTACAAAAGCTTGTCGAGGGGTCGAAGCCCAAAGTCGCCATGCTATACCCGCCCGATGAGTCGGGGGCATGAACGCTTATGAGGACGCGGCAGGAAATTGCGGCCAAAGTGATGGCCGGAATGCGTGAACGCGGCTTGGTAATGGATGGGGCTCCTGAAGTCGTAGCCTTGATCGCCGATTGGGCAGCCGGCTTGATCGAAATGCCCGAATGCCGCGAGCGCTATCTAACGATCGTCCGTCAAAGAGAACAGATGCGGCGCGCACGACTCCATCCGCTTGTTGGCGAAACCATCCTGCAGCTCGATGACGCGCAAGCTGGGCCGGTTCATGCGAACGGGGACAGCGAATTCTCTATTCCATGAAGTTCTGAGGCTGACGTTGGGTTTGCTCCAGCATGGTCAGGGCATTTTCTGCAGCCGCTCCAGACGCCGTGTTATCGAATATGCACCAGCCATCTGGCGCTAGAAGCTGCAGATAGCTGGCTATATCGGCGGCGTTATAGCTGGAGTAGTAGACTTTCGGGCTACCATGCAGGCGGATGTATCGGGGCGGCTGCCGGAAATCCTGAGCATTCCAGACACGGCTGGGATCGGCCAGAACCCGGTCGATGAGAAATTCTTCCAGAAGCGCCAGCGCGTCATCAGAAGACCAGCTTTCATGGCGGGCTTCCATCACAATCGGTCCGGCATGGCAGGCACGCATGGCCGCTAAGGCACCTGCGGCGTCATCTCCCTGGAAGGCAAGGGTCGGCGGCAACTGGCAAAGCAGTGGGCCAAGCTTGTTCTCGAGAGGCGTAATATCGCTGAGAAAAGCTTCGAAGGGTTCTTCGATGCTCTTCAGCCGACGATCATGGGTGATCTCCTTCGGCATCTTCACGGCGAAGCGAAAGTCATCCGGCACAGAATCCGCCCAACGCTGAAAGGTTGTCGTGCGGTGTCGCCGATAGAAGGTAGAATTGATCTCGACGCCCTTGAAGACGGCAGAATAGCGCGACAAGCCGCTGCCTTGTTCAGGGAAGCGATCAGCGACGGCTTTCGGGATGGACCATGCTGCCGTACCGATAAACAAGGCGTCCTCCTCGGTTACTATTACAAAAGAACTGGTGCAGCTGACCTTTTCTGACAGATAGGCTAAGCCGGAATTTACAGCGAGAAGCGGGGGCTTGATGACGACGAACGATGGTGGCCAGATCACGGAGCGCAAGCGCGGCTCGGGGGTCAAGATGGTCTATGACCTCCTGCGCGACGAGATCCTCGACCTGAAGTTGGTGCCTGGAAGCCCTATCGACGAAGTGCAATTGGCAGCCCGCTTCGGCATGTCGCGCACGCCGATCCGTGAAGCGCTGGTGCGGCTGGCCGGGGACGGCCTCATCGAGACATTGCCGAACCGCTCGACCCTGGTGTCGAACATCGACTTTCTCAACATGCATGCCTATTTCGACGCGCTCGTCCTGATGTACCGAGTCACCACACGTTTGGCGGCTTTACATCATACTACGGACGACCTGCATCTGATCCGCGGTCTTCAGGATGAGTTTGCCGCTGCCGTGCAGGCCCAGGATGCTCTGGGGATGATCGCCACCAATGCAGGCTTTCATTCGGCAATCGCCGCCGCTGGCCGCAACCACTATTATGCAAGCTTCTTCGAGCGGCTGCTCGTCGATGGCCGACGCATCCTGCGCCTTTACTACCAATCCTATGAAGACCAGCTTCCGTCCCGCTTTGTGGAAGAGCATGCGGAAATCATTGCCGCAGTCGAAGCGCGCGACGTCGCTGCTGCCGATCGCCTCGGAAAGATCCATGCCGAGCAGATTGTGGAGCAGATCAACCGTTTGCTGACACGCTACCAAAGCTCAGACATTCAGCTTTGACTGTGTATTTTTCTTGTCGACAAGGCTCTCACGATGGTGTTTGGTGGCAAACAAGGCACGATGCGGGCCAATCCACAGTATTGAAGGTGAAGAGAGATGAAGGCACAGATATTCTCGGGCGTGGTTCCGGCACTGATGACGCCCTGCAAGGCAGACCGCACGCCGGATTTTGACGCTCTGGTTACCAAGGCTACCGCGCTCATTCAGACAGGCATGTCCGCCGTGGTTTACTGTGGCTCAATGGGTGACTGGCCGCTGCTGACGGACGAACAACGGATGCAAGGCGTAGAAGCGCTGGTCAAAGCCGGGATTCCGGTCATTGTCGGAACCGGTGCCGTCAACTCTGCGTCAGCCGCCGCGCATGCGGCGCATGCGCAGAAAGTCGGCGCGCAGGGGCTCATGGTCATCCCTCGCGTCCTGTCACGTGGCTCCGTTATCGCTGCCCAGAAGGCCCATTTCAAGGCCATCTTGTCGGCGGCACCGGATCTGCCGGCGGTCATCTACAACAGCCCCTATTACGGCTTCGCCACTCGTGCTGATCTGTTCTTCGCTCTGCGGGCCGAGCATGCGAACCTCGTCGGCTTCAAGGAGTTCGGCGGGCCGGCGGATATGCGCTATGCGGCAGAAAACATCACCAGCCGCGATGACAGCGTATCGCTGATGATCGGCGTCGATACGGCCGTTTTCCACGGCTATGTCAATTGCGGCGCGACCGGCGCCATTACCGGCATCGGCAATGTGCTTCCCCAGGAAGTGCTGCATCTGTGCAACCTGGCTCAGGCGGCGGCAAGGGGCGACGCGGACGCCAGGCTTCGCGCCAAGGAGCTTGAAGAGGCACTGGCAGTCCTGTCCTCCTTCGATGAGGGTCCCGACCTCGTTCTTTATTTCAAGCACATGCTGGTGCTGAAGGGCGAGGAGGAATACGCGCTGAACTTCATCGATACCGATGCGCTGAGCGAAAGCCAGCGGGGCTATGTCGAGACCCAGTTCAAGCTGTTCACCACATGGTATGCCGACTGGAGCAAGCTTCCGGGCGCCGTCCAAACATACAAGGCTTAATTGCCTTTGCGAAACGAGAGCGGCAAGTCAGTCTTGCCGCCCGGCTTTTTCGCTAGTCACAGTACCGGCTCGATCTCTACCGCACCGCCGTCGCGCGAACTTTCAAGTGCCGCGATACCGCACAGGACGGACATGGCGCCGGCACGTGATCCTGCGCGCTGGCGTAGGCGATCGTTGGAGCCTGGCTTGAAGATCATGTCGCGCATCCGGTTGTCGCCACCATAATGGCCGCCCGGCTCATGCGGGATCCAGATATGCTCCACGCCACCGCCGAAACTCTTGATGAGCAGGATCTTGTCGGCCGGCGGTTCAGTCCAGGGCTGCTTTTCGAACTGACGCAGCTCGATGCGGCCCTTGTGCCCGTTGAAGGCAATATGATGCCCTTCGATCGGCATGTAAGTGTTAAGAGAATAGGAAACCTGCACATTGTTGCGGTAGCGGATCGTCGCCGTCATCGTATCCGGAATGTCAATTTCTTCGCGGAAGACGCAGGCATCCCGCACGTAACCGTCCAACTTGGATGGATCCTCATAAAGTGCATCCAGGAAAGGGTCGCTCTTCAGATCGAGGTAATAGGGGCATTCCGCCTTGTACGGACAGATCTTGCAGCGCGGACCACGGAAGGGGCCGTTGTGGCCATAGTGCAGCAGTTGCGCGAAGGATTTGACCTCGACCGGATCTGAATCGAGATACCAGTTCAGAAGGTCGAAGTGGTGTGTCGCCTTATGCACGAAAAGGCTGCCGGATCGCGCCGTGAAGGCATGCCAGCGCCGAAAATAATCTGCGCCATGTTGGTTGTCGAGATACCAGTGGAAGTCGACGGAGGTGATATCGCCGATCGCCCCATCTTCAATGAGTTCTTTGATCCGCGAGGCGGTTGGCGCAAACCGATAGTTGAAGGAGACATCGACACGGCGGCCCGTGCGGGCTTCCGCGTCCCGGATGCGGGCGATCTTTTCGCGTGTCGTGGCAAGCGGCTTCTCGCTGATCACGTCGGCGCCGGCTTCAAGCGCGCGCACGATGATGTCGTCATGGGTGTCGTCAGGGGTACAAACGATCACCAGGTCCGGTGATAGATCCGCCATCATCCGGTTGAAGTCGTCGTAAAGCGGCGCATCAGAGCCAATCATCGCACGAGCCCGTTCCGCCCGCATCAGATTGATGTCGCAAATGCCGACGAGTTCTACGAACTCGCTCCAGCCGGTCAGTAGATCGCGGCCCCACATCGTGATGCCGCGATTGCCGGTGCCAACAAGGGCATAACGCCGCCTTTGGGTCGCTTGCAGCATGGCTTTATCCTCCACTCTTCTCTCAGGTCGCCGCTGCGGCACCCGTTATCGTCTGGCATACGGTCTGGTAGCGATCAACGATGGTCGCGAGTACCTCGTCTACCGGGCGGGCCTGCCAGCGGTGGGAGAAGATTTCGACCTCCTGCGGTCCTCGATATCCGGCATTCTCGATCATGGCGCGGAAGCGACCAAGATCGATGACTCCGTCGCCCATCATGCCGCGGTCGTTGAGCGGATCGACCGTCGGCACCAGCCAGTCGCAGATGTGATGCGCAACAATCTGACCGTTGCGGCCGGCCCGCGCCACCTGCTCTTCGAGCTCCGGGTCCCACCAGAGGTGATAAACGTCGATTGCAACGCCTGTTCCCTCCCCCAATTTGTCGCAGAGGTCGAGGGCCTGCTTCAACGTGTTTAGACAGGCGCGTTCAGCTGCATAGAATGGATGCAGAGGTTCGAGGGCCAGCTTGACGCCTTGCTGGCGTGCATACGGGAGGATTTCGGCGAACCCATCCTCGACCATCTGCCGCGCTCCCGAAAGGTCGCGCGATCCCTTGGGCAATCCCCCCACAACCATGACGAGGCAACTGGCACTGAGCGCTGCCGCTTCGTCAATGGCGCGGCGATTGTCTTCGATGGCAGCCCTGCGCCCAGCAGCATCGGCCGCCGAAAAGAAGCCGCCCCGGCAGTGGCCGGTCACCCGCAGCCCATTCGACGCCACGATCCGCGCCGCCTCGACAAGGCCCGCCTCTGCGACATGCTCCCGCCAAGGCGAAATCGCTGTGATGCCGTGCCTCAGACAAGCATCAACGATTGCGCCGAACGAACCTGCCTGCCTCACCGTTGCGAAATTGATCGATAGATTATCCAGTGACATGCCGAGCTCCTCCGGATGGTCTGGTTATAACTTGCAAAGGCCGTTCGAGAGCCATCCGCACACGGTTGCCATTTCAGTGTATGCCCCGCGTGGCGAGGAAGGTCTTCATGCGCGCCGCGGCGAGGTCCGGATCGGAGAGAACATGAGCCCTGTCCGCCAGCCGAAACAGGTCCGCAAAATGCAGGGTGGAGCGGGCGCTTTCCTGGCCACCAACCATGGTGAAGTGATCCTGAAGCCCGTTCAAATAAGCGAGGAAGACAATCCCGGTCTTGTAGAAGCGGGTCGGAGCTCTGAAGATGTGGCGGGACAGGGCCACGGTCGGCTCAAGCACATGGAAAAATTCGTTGTCCGCGCCACGCTTCAGACTTGCAAGAGCCTGCGACGCAGCCGGGGCGATGGCGTCGAAGATACCGAGCAGCGCCTCCGAATAGCCTTGTTCGTCACCAGCGATCAGTTCGGCATAGTTGAAGTCGTCGCCGGTATACATGCGCACCCCCGGCGGCAGGCGGCGGCGCATGGCGATCTCCTTCTCCTTCGACAGAAGCGAAACCTTGATGCCGTCGATCTTCTCACGGTTGTCGGACATCATCTGGAGACATGTATTCATCGCCTCCAGGTGATCCGGGGAACCCCAATATCCGACAAGCGCCGGATCGAACATCTCGCCCAGCCAATGGATGATGACCTTGTCGCGGGCTCCGGAAAGGACGCGAGAATAGACGAAAAGGTAGTCATCGATCGAGGCAGCGCTACGGGCGAGCGCCCGGCTCGCCATCAGGATGACCTGACCGCCCTCCCCTTGCACGAAATCCAGCTGTTCCTGGTAGGCATCAACGATCTCGTCTATAGAATAGAGCTTGTCTTCCAGGTGGTCGGTGCCGACGCCGCAGGCGATGATCGCATCGTCGCGGCCGGCAGCCTCCTTCAGCGAGCGGGAAACGAGTTCCTGCGCATCTCGCCAGGTCAGGCCCATGCCGCGTTGGGCAGTATCCATGGCTTCGGCAACGCCAAGACCGAGATCCCAGAGCCTATGCCGGAACCGCAAGGTAGAATCCCAATCAATCGCCGGCGCCAGCCAGGGATCATTGTCGGCAAAGGGATCGGCGACCACATGCGCGGCAGCAAAGGCGACGCGGTTGAAGTCTTTCGCCCGACGTTTTTCGAGCCGGATTGGCGTGCCGCTCATCCGATAGGAGGCGATGCTGCGGTCTGGATTAGGCAGGAAAAGCGACGTCATTTCCCCCTCCTTCAGGCGACAGCGGGAACGTCAAGCCAGCGGCGTTCCTTCCAGGACCGAAGCCCGAGCTCCGCCAGTTGCACGCCCTTGACGCCCTCCATCAAGCCGTAAGGCCAAGGTCCATCCTCGGCCAGATGGCGCAGAAACATCTCCCACTGCGCCTTGAAGCCGTTGTCATAGGCGATGTTGTCCGGCACTTCCTGCCAGGTCTTGTAAAAGTCAATCGTCTGCGGCTGATCGGGGTTCCACACCGGCTTTGGGGTCGCGGCCCGCGGCTGGATGAAGCATTTGCTGAGGCCCGCCACCGCTGATCCATGCGTGCCGTCCACCTGGAAGGTGACGAGATCGTCGCGCCGCACCCGCACCGCCCAAGAGGAATTTATCTGGGCGATGATGCCACCTTCCAGCTCGAACGTGGCATAGGCCGCATCGTCGGCATCCGCGACATAGGCATTGCCCTGTTCGTCAACGCGCTTGGGAACATGCGTCGTGCCGAGGCAGCTGACAGCTTTAACCGGACCGAACAGGTTGTCGAGGACATAGCGCCAGTGGCAGAGCATATCGAGGATGATACCGCCGCCGTCCTTCAGCCGATAATTCCAGGAAGGCCGCTGGGCAGGCTGCCAATCGCCCTCGAACACCCAATAGCCGAACTCGCCGCGCACAGAGAGGATCTTTCCGAAGAAGCCGGAATCCCTCAGCATGGCCAGCTTGCGAAGGCCGGGAAGAAAGAGTTTGTCCTGCACCACACCATGATTGATGCCGGCACTTTCGGCCAGACGCGCAACCGCAAGCGCGTCCTCCAACTTGTCGGCAATGGGTTTTTCGCAGTAAACATGCTTGCCGGCATGGATCGCCTTGGTCAGCAGTTGGGCGCGCATCTGCGTTGTTCCGGCATCGAAGAACAGCGTGTCATCCGGGTTGGCAAGCGCGGCATCAAGATCCGTCGTCCAGCGCTCCACATCGTGACGCTTGGCAATTTCCTCGATCTTGGCAGCATTGCGCCCGACCAGGATGGGATCAACCAACAGTTTCTCACCGTTCTTGAGCGTGACGCCACCTTGGCCGCGGATGGCGAGAATGGACCGCACCAAGTGCTGGTTATAACCCATGCGGCCGGTGACGCCGTGCATGATGATGCCGAGACGCTTCATGACTTCCTCCTCCCGATCGCCTGCTTGCCTCGGTGGCAATCGTGCCGGCGCTGACGTGCAACGGATAACGGTGCGGATATGCCGTAAGCTCACACCGCTACCGTAGATGCCAGCGGCCTCCCCCGCCTGCATCCTGGTCACTTTGTAACTGTCTGGTTATTTGAGACTACGAAGATGCGTAGCTGTCAAGAGGGTTTTTCATGAAGCCTCAACGCCGCCGATCGGCGGAGCTCAGACTTGCGCCATGGACAGTACTGTGGCGACGATATGCTGGCCCCACCGATCGAGTTCGCCGGGAGCGACAAGGTCGCGCTGGAAGATGGTGGATAGGGTGAAGCGGTTCGACAGGTAAAAATATCCGAGCGAAGCAATCGTCAGATAAACGTCCACCGGATCAAGCCCACACTTGAAAACCCCCTCCTGGCTACCGCGCTGCAGCACATCCTTGAGCTCGGAGATGAAATTCGAATGCAGTTCCGCCACCACCTTCGATTGCCGCAGATAGCGTGCTTGATTGAGATTCTCAGTTGCCAAAATACTAAGAAATTCAGGGTGATCCAGGAAATAGTGCCACGTAAAAAGAGAAAGTTCCCGCAGACCCTCGACCGGCGGCTTGTGGGCCAGATCAAGCCGCCGTTCGGCATGGCGAATATTGCGGTAAGCATCTTCGAGGACAGCTAGGTAGAGCGCATCCTTGTCGCCGAAGTAGTGATAAATCATACGCTTATTGGTACCGGCCCGACGTGCGACGACGTCCACCCTGGCGCCAGCCAGTCCCTTAGCGGCAACCTCGCGGCGAGCTGCTTCCAGAATTGCTGATCGAGTGCGCTCCGGATTTCGCGACTGCGAAGAGCCACGCCGTCGTTCCGGCTTGTCCGGCGCCGAAGTTTCTGCACTGGCTTTATCGACCGCATCGGCCACGGCATAATCTCACTTGACATGGGTTATTTTCAGTGTTCCCATGTAACCACATAGTTATAAAACGGCAATATGTCGTTTGCAGTCATCGTAAATTGGCAGTCATTAGGGAGGAGTTGCCAATGCCTATGATGCTTGACAGGAGAAGTGTGCTTTGTGGAGGGCTTTCTGCCCTGTCACTGGCTGCACTTAATGCCCCGGCACTCGCTCAGGCCACTCGCCTGCGGATGATCTGGTGGGGTTCTCAGGAAAGAGCCGACCGCACCAATAAGGCGATCGCGGCTTTCAAGACAGCCAAGCCCGATATTACCATTGCCGGTGAATTTGCCGGTTGGAGCGATTACTGGCCGAGGCTGGCGACCCAAGTGGCGGGGCGCAATGCGCCCGACATCATCCAGATGGATTATCGATATATCTTCGAATACGCGCGCCGAGGTGCCCTGGCGCCGCTCGACGATTATCTCGGCAAGGGTCTGACGATTGATGATTTCGGCAAGCCGAACATTGAATCTGGCCGTATCGACGGCAAGCTCTTCGGGATCAATCTCGGCGTCAATTCCAGCGTCGTGCTCTACGACAAGGCCGCCTGGGAAAAAACCGGCGTCACGCCCCCCAGCATGGGGCAGACCTGGGAAGAGTTTGCTGAAAACACCATTGCTTTCGGGAAGAAAAAGCCGAAGCCCGGTTATTTCGCGACGGCCGATGCCAGTGGCCTCGAGCCAAGCTTCGAGAATTATCTGCGCCAAAACAACAAGGCTCTGTTCAGCGCCGACGGACAGCTTGGTTATGAGCCGGCCGATGTGGCTGCCTGGTTCAAGATGTGGCAGGACATACGCAAATCCGGCGGTTGTGTGCCGGCCGACGTGCAGGCCCTAGATCAGCAGAATATCGAAAGCAACGCGCTGACGACCGGCAAGGCGGCCACCGCCTTCGCCCATTCGAACCAGTTCGTCGGTTACCAGGCGCTCAACAAGTCGAAGCTGTCTTTGACGGCCTATCCAAGAGTGGGCAAATCCTCGCCGTCCGGTCATTACCTGAAGCCGTCCATGCTGATGAGCGTCTCTGCCACCAGCACGAACCCCAAGGGTGCAGTGGATTTCATCAATTTCCTGGTGGCCAAGCCGGAAGGCGTCGATCTTCTTGGGGTCGAGCGCGGCGTTCCCGCCTCGACGGCTATGCGCGACCAGCTGACGACCAAGCTGGACGATGTGAGCAAGGCCATGGTGGAATATATTGCCGCCATCACGCCAGAGGTCGGCCCCTTGCCGATCAACCCGCCGCAGGGCGCCGGCGAGCTCGCCTTCGTGTTGACGCGCGTCAGCCAGGAGGTTGCGTTCGGGCGGATCACGCCAGAAGAGGGTGGTGAACGCATGGTGACCGAAGCCAAGCGCACCCTGGCGCGGAAGTGAGCCGATGGCGCTTCATTCCGAGATCCTGTCGAAGGAGGGCCGAGCATCGGCTCTCCGCAGCCGAGGGACGTTCCGGCGGATCCTGGAGCGCAATGCTGCGGGCTACATCTTCCTTCTGCCATGGTTGCTGGGCTTTTTCGGCCTGACGCTCGGGCCGGCACTGGCCTCGCTCTACCTGTCCTTCACCAATTACGACCTGCTCCAGTCGCCGGATTGGGTAGGAGCGGCCAACTATGTTCGGATCCTGAGCGATGATCCGAAGTTCGGCGCCGCCATGCGCGTGACCTTCACCTATGTCGTGCTGTCGGTTCCGTTGAAACTGGCCTTTGCGCTCGCCGTCGCCATGGCCTTCAACCGCGGCATCAAGGGGCTAACGCTTTATCGGGCGATCTTCTATCTTCCTTCGCTGCTCGGCTCCAGCGTCGCCATTGCCGTTCTATGGCGGCAGTTGTTTGCTTCCGACGGGCTCGTCAACATGGCTCTGTGGCAGATCTTCGGCTTTGAAGGCCCGAGCTGGATCTCTAACCCGGACTACGCACTTTACACGCTGGTCCTGCTTTCGGTGTGGCAGTTCGGCTCGCCGATGATCATCTTCCTGGCCGGCCTGCGGCAGATTCCGACCGATATGTACGAGGCGGCGGAAATGGATGGCGCCGGCAAGGCTCGGCAATTCTTCAAGATCACCCTGCCACTCTTGACACCGGTCATCTTCTTCAATGCCGTGATCCAGACCATCGAGGCCTTCAAAGCCTTCACGCCGGCCTTCATCATCTCGGAAGGAACGGGCGGGCCCATCAACTCCACGCTGTTCTATACGCTCTACCTGTACCAGGAGGCCTTCGGCTTCTTCCGGATGGGCTATGCTTCTGCGCTCGCCTGGATCCTCGTGATCATCATCTCGCTGTTTACGGCCTTCTCCTTCCTAGGGGCGCGCTATTGGGTGCATTACGATGAGTGACGCAACGCGTGACATCCTGACTCCCCCGAAGGTCCAGCGTTCGCCGCTCGTGTCCGTCTTGCTGCATACGGCGCTGATTATCTGTTCCTTCGGCATGCTTTATCCGATCCTGTGGATGATCTCGGGCTCCTTTCGGCCGCAGGAAGAGCTTTTCGGCACGTCCTCACTTATTCCCTCAGCTCTTGACCTTGGCGGCTATTTCCGCGGCTGGACTGGGCTTCAGGTAACGTTCGGACGCTTCTTCTGGAACTCGCTTGTTATCTCGGTGCTGGCGACCATCGGCAACGTCGTTGGCTGCTCTCTTGCCGCCTTCGCCTTCTCACGCTTGCGGTTCGGCGGTCGGAAATTCTGGTTCGCCCTGATGCTCGGCACGTTGATGCTGCCCTATCACGTCGTGCTCATTCCCCAGTACATCCTGTTTCTGCATCTCGGCTGGGTGAACACGCCGCTACCGCTCATCGTACCGAAATATTTGGCGACCGACGCCTTCTTCATCTTCCTCATGGTGCAATTCTTTCGCGGCATTCCCAAAGAGCTGGACGAGGCTGCCGTGATGGACGGATGCAGCCCCTTCCGCATATACTGGAAGATCATGCTGCCACTGTCGCTGCCGGTTCTGGCAACGGCGGCGATCTTCTCCTTTATCTGGACTTGGGACGATTTCTTCGGGCCGCTCATCTATCTGAGCGACATCGATACCTACACCGTCCAGCTGGGCCTCAGATCCTTCGTGGACTCCACCGGTAGCTCCGACTGGACGGCCCTGTTTGCCATGTCCAACCTTTCGCTCATCCCCGTCTTCCTGTTCTTTCTGTTTTTTCAGCGCCTGCTCATTGAAGGCATTGCCACCACCGGCATGAAGCGCTGAACCCTTGCCAGGAGTGTTCCCATGAAGCCTGTTCGTTTTGCCGTCATCGGCATCGACCACAACCATATCTTCGGGCAGGTCAACTGCCTTGTCGAAGCGGGTGCGGAATTTGCCGGCTTCCATGCCGAGCAAGACGATCATCTGGTTGCCGAATTCTCGAACAAGTTTGCGCAGGCCCAGCGGTTTGACGACCCACGCCGGGGGCTGGAGGATCCCGCAATCGATCTCATTGTCACGGCCGCCATACCGGATCAGCGCGCCTCGATTGCAATCCAGGCGATGCTGGCGGGCAAGGACGTGATGACGGATAAGCCTGGCATGACGACGCTGGAAGACCTGGCGCAATTGCGTCGCGTCCAGGCGGAGACGGGACGGATATTCTCCGTGCTTTATTCTGAACATTTCGAGAATCGGGCAACGGTCCGGGCCGGGGAACTCGTGGCCGCGGGTGCGATCGGCAAGGTCGTTTCGACCGCCGGCTTTGGTCCGCACCGGATGCGGCCCGACGGGCGGCCCGATTGGTTCTTCGAGCGCAAGCGCTATGGTGGCATCCTGACGGACATAGCCTCGCA
The DNA here is from genome assembly GCF_004358025.1 of Rhizobium deserti. Lineage (GTDB taxonomy): Bacteria > Pseudomonadota > Alphaproteobacteria > Rhizobiales > Rhizobiaceae > Neorhizobium > Neorhizobium deserti. The sequence continues at coordinate 52,848 of NZ_SMTL01000006.1, forward strand.
TCAATGCGAGCAGTTCCTGTTCTTCACTGGCGTGGAAAGCGCAGAAATTCTTTCCGCCAGCGTAGCCAACCGCGCCCATGGTCGATGGCCGGGCGTGCAGGATACGGGCGATATCCACCTTGCCACGCCAGAAGCGACCGGTTTCATTCGCGTCGACTGGTTCACGCCGGAGGGGCTGTCGACTTGGGGCGACGGGCGCCTGTTCATCACGGGCACGGAAGGCATGATCGAGCTGCGCAAATATGTGGATATCGCCGGCCGGTCGGGCGGCGACCACCTTTTCTTGACCGACGCCAAAGGCGTCACCCATATGGATTGTTCGGATGTCCCGCTTCCCTATGGGTCGCAACTGGTTGCCGACATTCGTAACCGCACGCAAACCGCCATGCCGCAAAGCCGCTGCTTTGCCGCAATGGAACTGGCGCTGAGGGCGCAGGCCAAGGCCGAGGGAGCCGCACATGTCTAGGCGTTTCAAGGTCGGCGTCATCGGTTGCGGCATAGGCCGCTCCCACATTGTCGAGGGCTATGTGCCGCATGCGGACAAATATGAGGTGACGGCGCTTTGCGATCTCGACGAAACCCGGCTGAACACGGTTGCCGACGAGTTCGGCGTGGTGCGGCGGACACGCTTTTCCGACGAACTAATGGCAGATCCGGAGATCGACATTATCGACATCTGCACGCCACCCGCACTGCATACCAAATTGGTCCTGCAGGCGCTTCAAGCAGGCAAGCATGTGGTTTGCGAAAAGCCGCTGACCGGCTCGCTTTCGGAGGTAGACGAAGTGCGCCGTGCGGAAAGCGGCTCGAAAGGCCTGTTGATGCCGATATTCCAGTACCGCTATGGCGAGGGGGTGGCGCAGGCGAAACGCATCATCGACAGTGGCCTTGCCGGCAAGCCTTATGCGGCGACGGCAGAAACCTTCTGGCGGCGCACGGCGGATTATTATGACAATCCATGGCGCGGGCGTTGGTCGACGGAGCTCGGCGGCGTGCTGATGACGCATGCCATCCACCTGCACGACATGCTGACCTATCTTCTAGGACCAATCGAGCGGGTGTTTGCCCGTACCGATACCCGCGTCAACGCGATCGAGGTGGAGGATTGCGTGTCGGCAAGCCTGCTCATGAAAAATGGCGCGCTTGCCTCGTTGACGGCGACGCTTGGAGCAGCGGAAGAAATCAGCCGGCTGCACCTGGCGTTCGAGCATGTCACCTTCGAAAGCAATCATGCGGCCTATTCCCCGGGCGACGGTCCTTGGCGAATCACCCCGGCAAGCGATGAGGCGGGCGAGAAGATCCGGGCCCTGATTGCCGACAATCCGCCTATCGGGCGGCGTTTCAACGGGCAGATGGAAGCCTTCTACGCAGCCCTCGTGGAAGGCTCGCAGCCGCCCGTTACCAGCGAGGATGCAAGGCGGGCACTGGAATTGGTGACAGCCATCTACCATTCGAGTGAGACCCATTCAGATGTGATCCTGCCGCTGAGCGAAACCCACCCGAAATATAATAGCTGGCGGCCTTGATGCGGATGCCGATGGGAGAAAGTCACAATGGCTAGCAGCATTACACTCGATAGGATCGAGAAGCGCTACGGCGCCCTTCCCGTCATCCACGGCATTGATCTGCAGATCCAGCCAGGGGAATTCACGGTGTTTGTCGGCCCGTCCGGGTGCGGCAAGTCCACCCTGCTCAGGATGATTGCCGGGCTGGAGGAAATCTCGGCGGGAGAAATGCGCATTGATGCAGCGCGCGTCAACGAGACAGCGGCCTCTAAGCGAGGCATCGCCATGGTTTTCCAATCCTACGCGCTTTATCCTCATATGAGTGTTTACAAAAACCTCGCATTCGGACTGGAAACCGCTGGCTTCAAGAAGCTACAGATCGAGGAGCGGGTCAAAAAGGCTGCTGACATACTTCAGATCGAGCCGCTTCTACAGCGCAAGCCAAAGGCGCTTTCGGGCGGCCAAAGGCAGAGGGTGGCGATCGGGCGCGCCATCGTGCGGGAACCAAAGATCTTTCTTTTCGACGAGCCCTTGTCCAATCTGGACGCAGAGCTTCGGGTGCAAATGCGGGTCGAACTGTCGAAACTGCACCAAAGGCTCGGCAGCACGATGATCTATGTCACGCACGATCAGGTGGAGGCCATGACCATGGCCGACAAGATCGTCGTGCTGCGCGAAGGGCGCGTGATGCAGGCCGGCCGGCCGCTCGATCTCTACAACAATCCAGCAAACCGGTTCGTCGCAGGCTTTATAGGCTCCCCAAAGATGAATTTTCTTTCCGCCAAGCTCGACACGAACGATGCGTCGCGCCGGACGATCGAGCTCGGCGGTAGGCGGGTTGAACTGGAAAGGCCGATCGCCGCAAGAGAGGGAGAGCCTCTGACGCTTGGTCTGCGACCCGAGCATATTATCGCGCAACAGGAAGCAAACACCCTAGGCACCGCATCGGTGCAGTTGGTCGAACATTTGGGCGGGTCGACCGTGATTTACGCTGCCACGCAGGATGGTCAGCCGACGACGGTTCTTCTGGAGGGACAGCGGCCATTCCGTATTGGGGAAACAATCCCCCTCTCCTTCAACCTCGCCAATATCCATGTCTTCGGGGGAGATGGTCAACGCGTATAAAATATGCAACGGATAGCGTGTTAGTACAAACTACGGAAAAGCATGGTGGACGCGGAAACGCTCTGCCCTATAAAGGGTGATGGCGGCATCCAGCTGCTGATAACAAGGATCGATCATGACTACGGGCACTGTTAAGTTCTTCAACGACGACAAAGGTTTCGGCTTCATCACTCCTGAAAATGGAGGTGCCGACGTATTTGTGCATATCTCCGCCGTTCAGAACGGCAGCTCCCTCTCCGAGGGTCAGAAGGTGAGCTACGAAGTTGGCCAGGACCGGAAGACCGGTAAATCCAAGGCAGAAAACGTACGCCCTCTTTAATGGATGTACCCGCCGCATCGGCCGTCACGACGGCCGATGCATGGCGGCCTGCAGGCTATGCACAGTGCTTTTGTAGCCGAACCATTCGGCCGCAGCGCTAAGTTGAATGCAGCCGGCTACGAGCCGATATGCGGACATGAACTCCGCTATAGATTCTGCTGATCCACCCTACGAAGCTTGTCTCGGGTCGACTGATTGACCGGCTAGATACCCGCGCCTCCTTGGCGTGCCGCAGTAATATGCACCTCAAGCATTGCTCTTAAAGCGGCGCATCCCCATATAGGGGAAGGAAACATGAAGCGGTTTATCAGCGCTGAATGTTCATTTTCAGGAGAACAAAATGACCAATTTGAACGACGCTGGCGCGTCTTCGTCCGCTTATGAACCGAAGGTTCTCGCAAAGAAATATCGCATTTCGCTTGAGGACGCTCAAAACATTATTGCTCAATACGGTTCGGACCGCAAAGCAGCCGATAAAGCCGCTCGTCGCATCGCGGCATGATTCGAAGTCGCCGGGCACCAATGGTGACCGGCGGACCGGTTTCGGCGGAACCGAAAGCCACCCTCAAGCATTCGAGCGATGTTCCGACAGGAACTCATGTCTTAGGCTCTGTTTGAAGGATTATCTCATGAACAATATTATCTGGCTGGTTGGCGCCATTGTTATCGTGCTTGCTATCTTGAGCTTTTTCGGGCTGCGCTGAGATAGGAGCGGAGCCAGAAGCCATTAGCGGAACTTGAGCCTTAACCTCCTCGGCGTCGCCCCGGCTGCTCGTGAACATTTATACGCTCTGTGGTAGCGGTCATAGGATCCGCTCGATCCTCGTAAGAAGATCATGCTTGCTAGAGCCGTGGGGAAGTTGCTGGCCTGCCGGTCGCGCGTCGAATTGGCCCCTAGCCTGGCCGTTTCCCAGAGGTGCACGAGACCAGCCACTGATTTCCGCTTTGGCTCATTTTCTCACTGACCAAAACGAGCCGTTAGGATCTACCGCCGCGGCGGCGGCTGGCAACTTATGGACAACGTTCATGAAGCGTTGCATTGCTTCAAAGCAATGCCAACCATAAAGAATATGCCGTAAGCATGCTCGTGGAGACCAGGATGGAAAGCAGACAAATTTACCCGCAACTCGGCGGCCTGCCTGGTCAAACCGAGCTGCTGTCCAGCAAGGCGGTTTTCACCACGGCCTATGCAGTAATCCCCAGAAGCGTGATGACCGATATCGTCACCAGCCTGCTGCCGCACTGGACGCAGACACGGACATGGATCCTGTCGCGGCCGCTCACCGGCTTTTCGGAAACCTTTTCACAGTATGTGGTAGAAATCGAAGCAGGCGGCGGCAGCGACAGGCCGGAACCGGACGCTCGTGCTGAAGCAGCCCTCTTCGTCATGGAAGGTGCGCCGACAATCGTGCTGGACGGAACGAGCCATGACCTGCGGTCGGGATCCTTCGTCTTCGTCCCAGCCGGCACCCCTTGGACTATCAAGAATACCGGCAACCTGCCTGCCCGCTTCCACTGGGTGCGCAAGAAGTTTCAGGAGGTCGCCGGACTGGAGCACCCGCCTGCGATCGTTTCGCATGAAGATGACCATTCGATCTCGCCCATGCCCGATACGCAAGGGCGCTGGGGTACGACGCGCTTTATCGATCCGGTCGATGTGCGATACGACATGCATCTCAATATCGTCACCTTCGAGCCGGGTGCGACTATTCCCTTCATGGAAACCCATGTCATGGAGCACGGCCTCTATGTGTTGGAAGGAAAGGCCGTCTATCGGTTGAACCAGGATTGGGTCGAGGTGGAGGCGGGTGACTTCATGTGGCTGCGCGCCTTCTGCCCGCAAGCCTGCTATGCTGGCGGCCCAGGCCGCTTCCGTTACCTGCTCTACAAAGACGTCAACCGCCACCCGGACCTTTGGTAGATCGCCAGCACTTCGAGCTGCGGTGCCCAGTAGGCGCCTGATCCTCTGGGGCCAGAGGACCGGACCAGGGTGGGCGCATCTGCGGTGCGGAGCACGAGGGATTTAAAAGTACGTTCCGCGCCTTTGAAGGGTGAAGGAGCAAGGACTTGGCCTTGCAGCATCACTTGCCCAACTGGGCGATCGGGGCGATCAAGACTGGCTCCCGGCCTCACTATGCGGCACGGGGTGCAGAAACGTGCCAATTGTCGTCTAGAAAATATTCCCCATGAACTTGTTCACCGCCTGATCATTGGCCAGGCGGTGATGAAGGTGTGGTTATAGTGGCGTCTTCCGTTGAAGCGCGGACGGTTTCAATTACCGATTTAATGGTTCATTTAATAGTTCCCAGCATATCCCGGGCCTGGGCAGAGGTATCGCTGACATGCACGACGTCGTTATTCTCGTCGAACGGGAGCGTGCTGGACAATCGATAGACAATGATCCTTCCTCTCTGCCCTTGTACGCGGCTGCCACGGTGGCGCGGTCCCCATGAGATCCACGTGCGCACTTCCATTACGGATTGCCTCTTGTGTCTGCGGTTCTAGATCTACACCCGAGCAACTCTACGATCATTGTTCCACAGTCTTGGAGGCAAAATCTTGTCAGACTTATCCGGCACCGAAACCGTGCCTCATTATACGGCCGAGGAAACACGCCACCGCATCTTCGCAATCATGGCTGCATCCTCAGGCAACCTTGTCGAATGGTTCGATTTCTACGTCTACGCCTTTACAGCGCTTTACTTCAGTAGCGCGTTTTTCCCGAACGACGATCCGACCGTTCAGCTGCTGCAGACGGCGGGGGTCTTTGCTGCGGGGTTCCTGATGCGCCCGGTCGGCGGCTGGATCTTCGGGCGCGTCGCGGACCGGCTGGGGCGCAAGAAATCGATGCTGATCTCGGTGTCGATGATGTGTGCCGGGTCGCTGATGATCGCGGTTTTGCCCACCTATGCGCAGATTGGGGCAATGGCCCCTGTCTTGCTCTTGGTGGCAAGACTGATCCAGGGTCTGTCGGTGGGAGGCGAATATGGCACCACCGCAACCTATATGTCCGAGGTCGCCTTGCGCGGCCGTCGCGGCTTCTTTTCGTCCTTCCAATATGTGACATTGATCGGCGGGCAGCTCCTCGCAGTGCTGGTGATCGTCATCATCGAGGCTCTGTTGTCGAAGGAACAGATCACCGCCTGGGGCTGGCGCATACCATTCGTGATCGGTGCGGTCGCGGCCATCGTCTCGATCTTCCTGCGTCGCGCCCTGACGGAGACCCAGAAGGCCGAAGCCCGCAACAACAGCGAGGCGGGATCGCTCGGGGGGCTGTTCCGACACCATACGCCGGCCTTTCTGACGGTGCTCGGTTATACCGCCGGCGGTTCGCTTATCTTTTACACCTTCACGACCTATATGCAGAAATACCTCGTCAACACTGTCCACATGCCGGTGAAGACGGCGAGCTATGTGATGACCGTCGCCCTGTTCCTGTACATGTGCATGCAGCCCGTCTTCGGTGCCCTCTCCGATCGCATCGGCCGCCGCAACAACATGCTGCTGTTCGGGGCACTGGGAGCGCTTACCACCGTGCCGATCCTCAGCACGCTTCAGCACGTTACAAGCCCTGTCGTAGCAGGCGTGTTGATCGTGCTCGCGCTGGCCATCGTCAGTTTCTACACATCGATCAGCGGCATTGTGAAAGCCGAAATGTTTCCGCCGGAAGTGCGGGCGCTCGGCGTTGGCCTCGCTTATGCGGTGGGCAATGCAATCTTTGGCGGTTCGGCTGAATTCGTGGCGCTGTCGATGAAGACCGCTGGGAATGAGCAGATGTTCTACTGGTATGTGACGGTGATGATGGTCATCGCGTTCCTCGTGGCGCTGCGACTGCCGCGTCAGGCGCGCTACCTGCACCACGACCACTGAGTTCGCGACGAAGCCAACAGCGTCCTGATCGGCGTTGTTGGCCCGCTTATCGAATGCTGAAGGGAAAGTATTTTGCGTTGATCGTGTCGTAGGTCTCGCTCGCCTGGATCTTTTCCAAAGCAGCGTTGAACTTCGCCAGCAATTCCTGGTCTGAAGGGCGCAAGGCGATCCCGGCACCGTCGCCGAAATATTCGGTATTCTTGATATCAGCGCCTTTGAACTCACAGCAGCTGCCGGCTTTGGTGTTTGCCAACCAGTCATAGACGGCCAGCTTGTCTTCCAGAATGATGTCGACGCTTCCGTCGGCCAGACCCTTGTAAAGATCGGGAGAGGCCCGAAACACCGTAGTGGAAACATCGCCGTAGAACTTCTTGACGTAATTCTCCTGCGAGGTCTCCGCTGTCACGCCAAGCCGCACCGTTTTCAAATCATCAGCAGACGTTCCCGCAATGTCCGATCCCTTCCGCACGATGAAGACCGAGGGGCTGTCATAGTATTTGTTGGAAAACGCAACCTTCTCTCGCCGTTCCGCACTCATGGACATGGACGAGATGATCGCATCATAGCGATTGGCGAGAAGGTTTGGAATCATGGTTGGCCATTCCTGGATGACGATCTCGCACGTTAGCTCAGCAGCGTCACACAAAGCTCTAGCGACATCCACATCGAAACCTTGAAGGTTGTTCTTAGAATCGAGATAGTTGAAGGGAGGGAATGCGCCTTCGACCGCGATCCGAACAGGTTTTTCTTCGGCAGCGACGCTGGCTGCCCGGCCTGACATCGCCATCAGTGCCAACGCTACGCAACTCAAGGCTAAAATCTTGGCCCTGTTCCCCGTTGTGAATTTTCTCATCGTGAACACTCTTAAGGTTGTGGTCGCTTGATCCGGAATGACGGTGTTCAGCAGTCAAACACAAAACCCTAAAAGCACCCTCAATTTAACAGCGTATTTTTGATATCACTTGAAAAGCCTTTAGTAATTAATAAGGGATATTGTAGAGCCCTCTTGGAGAAGGCTCTTGTTTGCTCATCGACCGTTACGGCGACTTGCGATCCGGGTGAGTTGGACATCATCCAGCTCTCTCCTATTGTTGCTGGCAATCAGCGGTCTCGCCATTCTCGCACTCGTTTTCCTGGCAACCGTTTGGGCAGGAAAGGAGAGCGATGCTGCGGCTCTCGACCGTCAGCGTTCGCTCGTCAACAGCCGCCTCCAGGATCAGGTCCGGCGCGTGTCGCAGGACATTCAACTGATGGGGGCGGGTTTCACATCCCTCCAGGTTGCAGATTCCGCGTCTGCAGCAGCCGGTCGGGCCGGTGTGAGCTCGACCGAAGCATTCGGTAAAATCGCCACGACGGTATTTGGCTACAACGCAGCATTCCTCGTAACCGCGCACGGGGAGCTTGCTCTTCAATCGGACGCTGAAACGGCCAGGCGTTTTAGATGGGTGCGACCGCTACTGCAGCCGATGATCAGCGATCTGGAAGCAACACAAAGCAGCGGCTCTCACCTATCCAACGACGATGAGAAGCCAAGTCGCGTGGAACTGATGCGTCTGGAAGGGCGTCCTTCCATCGCCGGCGTGATAGCCGTGGCAGGTTCAGCACCCGTCGATGGCGCCAAAATTTCCGATGCTAAAAGGTTATATCTGGTGGCATTCCGGTTTCTCGACGGCGCCACGCTCGATATGCTGAGCCGTGAACAGGGCCTGGCGCGAGCCCGTTATGCTCGCACCGCCGATCAGGAGCACAACGAAGTTGCCTTTCAGATCGAAGCAACGGCAACGGGAGAGCCGATCGGCTTCATCATCTGGACACCGGATCTTCCGGGCTCACGGGTGATCGGCCGGCTTGTTCCCGTGCTTTCCGTTGCCGGGCTGGTCATTGCGGTGCTTTTCTTCGCCTTGATGGCCCGTCTGAGGCTGAGCCTTAGCAGGCTGAGTGCCAGCGAATACAATGCCCGTCATTTGTCTCTGCATGACGTGCTGACCGGCCTCCCGAACCGGGCTATGTTTGCAACGCGTTTTCAACAGTGCCTGGGCGACTTGAAGCTATCCGGCGGATCGGCGGTGCTTGCGCTCATCGACCTCGACAAATTCAAGGACGTGAACGATTCCTACGGTCACCCTGCCGGCGATGAGTTGCTTCGGGGCGTTGTTGCAAGGATGAATGCGCTGATCGGCGCCAGCGATACCCTTGCACGACTTGGTGGAGATGAATTCGCCCTGATACTTGCAGGCGCCAATGAAGCGGACGGTGGGCATATCGTCCTTTGCAACAAGATCATCGAAGCCCTGAGCAAGCCTTTCGAATTGCGCGGAGGAGACACGACGGTTCGGATAGGATGTTCCATCGGCATTGTCTCCTTCAACAAGACCAGCGACGGAGAGAGCGAGATATTCAGACGTGCGGATGTCGCGCTTTATGAAGCCAAGAGCAGCGGGCGGGGATGCTTGAAAGAGTACCAAGCCTCCCTTGACCACAGGGTGGAGGCTCGCGAAAGCCTGAAAAAAGATCTTCGGCTTGTGCTTCAGGATCGTGAATTCGGTTTGGACGAGACAGAGGCATTTCATTTCCATGATGCGGGTCATCTAGAGGTGTTCTTTCAGGGCGTTCATCCAGCTTCGGACTGGGACCGGCTTACGGGTGCCGAGGCTCTTGTTCGCTGGCGACACCCAGTTCACGGTCTGCTGTCTCCGGACAGGTTCATCCCAATTGCAGAAGAAGCCGACATGATGGATCAGCTTGGCGAATGGGTGCTGCGAAATGCAGCGCTGGCCGCTGCGAGTTGGCCCCCTGAGATGTTGCTCGCCGTCAATGTATCCCCGTCGCAGCTCCGCCATCGAGGTTTTGATAACCGTGTGCTCTCAGTCCTGTCTGAGGCAGGACTGACGCCGTCACGACTTGAACTCGAACTAACAGAAGCAGCGTTCTTTGATATTGATGAACAAGCCCAAGCGACGCTTGGACGCCTTCGGGATCATGGGGTCCAAATCGTTCTGGACGATTTCGGTACCGGCTTCTCATCGCTCAGCCACCTTATTCACCTCAACATAGACCGCATCAAGATCGATAGATCCTTTGTGAGCCTGCTGGGCACAAAGGCCGAGGGCGCGGCGATTGTTTCAGCCATATTGGGCTTGAGCCGCACGCTTGGAAAGGCGACCACGGCAGAAGGTGTCGAGACGGAAGGGCAGCGCGATTTCCTGATAGCTGCGGGTTGTCACGACCTGCAAGGCTTCCTGCTTTCCCGGCCCGTGCCCTCGGTGGAGTTCAGCGCCTCCATTCTACTGGCTGATAAGAAGCCGGTCGCCGGGCGTTAAGCCATTTAAGCAAATTGGCTCCCAACTTGCGTGGGACAAGCTGACCTTTATCGATTGCATGCATAGGCCCATTCCGACTTCCCTACCGAAAGAGATATGCTGTCTATACTTAGAAGATAGCGAATTGCCTGGTATCCAATGGACTTTAAGGTCTCGGATTGCGGGTGCTTTCGCTCCCGCCGAGCGGGATGGTGAGGCGGGCGATCAAGCCCTTCGGTTGTCTGTCCAGCAGTTCGAGCGCGCCGTGATGTGCTTCGACAATTTCCGACACGATCGAGAGCCCAAGGCCGAAACCGGCATCGGCATCCCGCCGTGCTGCATCCAGCTTGAAAAACGGCTCGAGAACCCGGTTACGGTACTGGTCCGGAATGCCCGGACCATCATCCGCGACCTCGACGACAGCCTGTCCCATACCTTCGCTGAGGGTAACCTCAACCTTGGTTCCAAATTTGACTGCGTTCTCACACAGATTGGTAACGGCGCGGGTCAAGGCCAGAGGCCTGAACTCTGCAACCAGCCGTGACGGACCCTGATAGGTCACGTCGTGCCCCATATCAGCAAATTCATCGCAGACCGTCTGCAGGAGGGAGGCAAGATCGGCGCGTTGAGCTTCCTCGCGCTGATGATTGTCGCGAAGATAGTCGAGGCTTTCCTTGAGGAGATGGTCGATCCGCTCGACATCTGCAAGCAACCCCTCGCGGACCTCGTCTTCCTTCACACGTTCGGCCCGCAGCCGCAGCCGCGTCAACGGCGTGCGCAGGTCATGACTGATCCCGCGCAGCATTCGGGTACGCGCTTCGACCATGGTCGATATGCGCCTTTGCATGCCATTGAGCGCCCTGGCCAAGGCGACAATCTCGACACTGCCCCGCTCCTCGAAAGGCGCCGGCCCGAGCGAAATGTCGGCTTTCATTGCCGCGGACGCAATCCGCCGCAATGGACGGGTGATGGCCCAGACGGCAAACACCGAAAAGAGGATGATCAGCGTGACCAGGGCAACCAGGTAGTTCGAGCCGAAGCTCAGTGCGTCGCCGCGCAAGAAACTCGGCGGCATCCGCGTCAGGACGAGAAGCGTTTGCGCGTCGACCTTGGCCGCCATGACCCGCTCCGTTCCGACAAAGGTACGCCAGCCACCAAATGGCACCGTTCCATTGTCTGGTGGAAAGAGCCAGTCGACCGCCAGAGTTAGGAAAGCTTCGTCCGGCGAAGATGCTTTGAACTGCTCGGCGTAAGAGATCGGCTGCAGTGAGAGACGCCAGCTGCCGCGATTGGCGACGGCTACAATGGCGTCTCTTTCGGAAGGACTTGCAGCGCTCAAGACCGAAGTGACGGCAGACAGCCTATCCGAAATGCCTTCCAAATCCGGGCCATTGTAATCGGAATTCACCCAGCGCTCGAGCGTCGAGCCGGCGACGATGACGATCAGAAGACAAACAAGAATGATGGCAGTGATTTGCCCTTGAATTGTCGAACGCGGCCAAACCATGCGATATCCCAAGCGACCTCCCAAACGACACTTCGGAACTTGCCGCTGGTGCATCCGGCGATGGCGAAGCTTCCGATTTTGGCAGGATAATGATTACCGTCGAAATCCATAGTTAAGTTTTGTGTCGTTGTGAAAGCCTATTCAATATCAGGCTTGTGGTTCGCTTTCCCCAATCGCGCCTATCGGCTCTGCAACAAAGCGTAACACAAAGACACGCCGCACAAGCTGCGTCCATGACAGGACAGAGGCGTTGCATACACGGGCCGCAGCGATTGCCGAGGACCGTGTCAAATCACTGGAGCACCCATGTCCTTTACCCGAAGCATTGACCGGCGACTTCTCGCAAGCGCCCTATGCATCACTGTCATGCTCGCCGGCACAGCATCGAATACATTTGCCGCCGATGCCAGCCTAGCAGAGCAGACCCCTGAGCCGCCATTCGACCAGGAGCGGTTTGACAACAAAAAGCCTGAGCGCAATTGGAGCTTGATCGTCGGCGCCGGCGGAACCTACGAGCCGGAATATGAAGGCAGCGATAAGTTTGAAATCAGTCCCATTCCCGTGGTCGTATTTACCTATGGGGATTGGCTGGAAATTGACCCGACAGGCGTCACCGTCACCGCCCTCCGCCACGAGGGTTTCGCGCTTGCCGCCAGGGTCGGATACGAAAGCGGCCGAGACGAGGACGATGGCGATCGTCTGAGAGGGCTTGGCGACATAGACTTCGCTGCGACCGTTGGCGCGAAGGCATCATATCAGTGGCAGGCACTAGAGCTCTACGCGACGCTCGATCAGACGATCGACGGCAGCGAAAGTCTCATCGGTACTGTGGGTGCCGAATTCCAAGCGCCCGTCACCGAGCGGCTGATCCTGGGCGCCGGTGTAGAAGCCGTCATCGCCGACGACAATCATATGGAGGCCTATTTCGGCGTTAACGCTGCCCAATCCGCAAGATCGGGCCTTCCGCAGTACAAAGCCGAAGCCGGATTGAAGCGCGTCAACATTTCCGCTTCAGCGACCTATATGCTGAGCGAAAACTGGCTTGTTCGCGGTGAGGCAGGCCTTGGCATCCTGACGGGCGACGCAGCCGACAGCCCGATCGTGGAAGAAAAGCTGCAGCCTTCCACGTCCGTGTTTGTCGGCTACAAGTTCTAGATCGCACTTGAAATGAGATGACAAAAGGAGCCGGGCCATCGCCCGGCTTTTTCCATGACCAGGTTACGACGCCTGATCGACACTGGCGGTGAACATGTAGCCGCCGAGCCTTACTGTCTGGAGAAGCACCGGGTTCTTCGGATCCGCCTCGATCTTCTGGCGCAGGCGGCTGATATGGACATCGACACTGCGTTCAATCGGGCCGGCAAGTCCCGTATGGGTGAGTGAAAGGAGTTCCTCGCGCGTGATGACACGGCCGGGATTGCGGCAAAAAGCCAGGAGAAGGTCGAACTCGGTGGTTGTCACTGCAACGCGGGCATTGCTCGGATCATGCAGCTGCCGGCGCAGCGGATCGATCTGCCAGCCCTCGAAGCGCAGCTTCCGCTGGACGGTCGTATTCGCAAGTCCATAGGACGCCCTTCTGAGAAGGCTCCGGATACGCGCTACCACTTCGCGTGGGCTGAACGGCTTGGTGACATAATCGTCGGCTCCGACTTCCAGCCCGACAATGCGATCGATCTCTTCTCCAAGCGCCGTCAGCAGGATGATCGGCGTCGTCCGTTCCGCGCGAACGCGCCGGCAGATGCTCAAGCCATCCTCGCCGGGCAACATGACGTCGAGAATGATGAGGTCGAACTCGTTGTTGCGCATCAGGGAATTCATCACATGCCCGTCTTCTGCGACCGTGGCAATCATCCCGTTTTCCTGCACGGCAAGGGCAAGAAGCTTGCCGATTTCCGGATCATCTTCGACAATCAGAATTTTTGCATTGGCAGGACTTGTTTGCACAGCCGTTTCCTTTTTGAAAGCGCGCACACTACGCCGGGCGCAGGTTGCAAATGTTTCGCTTCATTAAGTTTTGTTACGCCGGCTGGAAAGGCTTGGCCACAGCTAGATCGGCAGGGACCAGACGACCGGCAACAGGCCGCCGGCCTGTGCAAGCCTGACGAGATCTATGGCAAGCCACGCCCCGACAAACACAACTCCATCCCGCAGGCTTCCTACGGCCCGTGCAGAACGCAGGGGCACGTCCTCGCATTCCCGCCAAAGCGACAGATCAGGCCAGAGCCTCGGGACAACCATCCTGTAGTCGTCAAAGCCCTGCCCATATCGACTGCTGAGATAGGCCTCCTCGCCGCGCATGGCCATGTCGAAGGCCAGATAACCCGCCAACACGAAGACGGCCATCGACAAGAGGCTGCCGGTTTGCGCGCCGATGCCGGCTATGCCGACCAGGCTGAAGAAGTAAAGCGGGTTGCGAGTGATGGAATAGGGTCCGAATGTGACGAGCTCAGCATTCTTCCGGCCACCGATATAGAAAAGAGACCAGGCTCGCCCGGCAATGGCCAGGAAGATCGCAAGGGCGCCGATGATCTCCAAGATGGCATTGACCAACGGAAGCATTGGCGGCGCAGAGGTGACTGAAAGCAGGCAGAAGGCGAGACCGCCCAATGCCCGGAGCGCGTTGATGCGGTAATGCTGCAGAAAGGGAACACGAACGTTATTCATGATTATTTCAAGCCTCATGGGAAAACTCTGATGGTTTTCCCATGAGGTCGGCTGCTTTGAATTTTGGTTTTGTTTCAGTATGTTAAGAACTGCGAACGGATATAACGGAGCCGGCCCTGCGGGTGACCGGCTCCGCCGTTACGCGCCATGCGGCTTTGGCGCGCCATCTTCAGCATCGCTCTGAGCTGCTTCGGCCGACTGGAGGAAAGGCCCGAGAGTACCGCTCAAACGATCGCTGAAACTGGACATGATAAGGTGCAGCGAGGGGATGACGATCAGCGACAACACCGTGGAGACAAGCAGCCCACCGATCACAGCAATCGCCATGGGAGCACGGAACTCTCCTCCGTCGCCGACACCGAAGGCCGATGGCAACATGCCGCCGGCCATGGCAAGCGTCGTCATGATGATCGGCCGGATGCGTTCCGAACAAGCTTCGACGACAGCCTCCGTGCGGGAGAGACCATGGGCCTCCCTTTCGACCGCGAAATCCACCAGCATGATGGCATTCTTGGTCACGATGCCCATCAGCATGAGAATGCCGATCACCACTGGCAGCGATATGGAGTTACCGCTGAGCAGAAGTGCCGCGGCAACGCCGCCGATGGAAAGCGGTAAGGAGGCCAGGATGGTTAAAGGCGACAACACGCTCTTGAACAGAAGGATCAGCACGATGAGGACGAGCATGATCCCGCCCCCCATGGCAACTGCAAAGCTTTCGAACACATCGCCTTCCGTGTCGGAATCGCCAGTGGCCTGAACCCGCACGCCATTGGTGAGGTTCTTGACGCTGTTCAATTGCAGCAACCGTTCGAGCCCCTGCCCCGACGTCAGCCCGGTTGCCATGTCGGCGGTGATCTCGATGCGGCGCTGCCGATCGAAGCGATCAATCGCGGCGACGGTTTCATTGAACCCTATCTCAGCAACGGCGGACAAGGGCACTTTTGTTCCATCGGCTGCGGGCACGCTCAAAGTTTCGAAAACGGAAAAGCGGGCCCGCGCAGCACGATCAAGCACCACCCTGATCGGGATCTGTCGCGACCCCTCGATGAAGTTCGCCAGCCTGCTGTCGACGTCGCCGATCGTGGATATGCGCATCGTGCTGGCAATCGCTGCAGCCGATATTCCGAGCGTTGCCGCTTTGTCTGCAAGCACGGTCATTCTCAATTCCGGACGCAGAGCAACATTGTCGCTGGCAGGGCCAACGAAGCTGGCATCCTTGCCCATGTCGCTGATGATCGCGTCTGCCGCTTTCTGGACGGCCTCACCATCGCTGCCGAGCACCGCAAAGGAGACATCGCGGCCGCCGCGATTGTTGAGGAAACGAAGTCGCACATCGGGGATGGGATCCAGTATGCCTTCGATCTCTGTTTCGATAGCGAAGGACGAGCGGCCCCGCATCGATTTGTGCACCAGATCGATCGAGACGACGGCGTGGCGTACGTCCTGCTGGCCACCCATGCTCGCACCGGCACGCACAAGAACACCTTCGACTTCAGTGAGTTTTTGGATCTCGACTGCGATGTTATCCGTCACCTTGCGGGTCTCACCGAGCGTTGTGCCAGGCGGCAGCTCCACGGTGAGCATCAGCCTTCCCGTATCCTCTTCCGGCAGGAAGGTCGTCGGCACCGAAATCAGCGAGATCATGGCAGCCGCAAACAGGACGAGAGCTGCTCCCGCCGTCACCCACTTCCAACGCAAGCTCAGCCGCAGCATGCTTTCATAGGCCGACGCCAGCCTACCCTTCCGCTCAGGCGTCGCGTGGCTGCCGGTCATCACATAGGCGGCCATGATCGGCGTGATCAAGCGGGCGACGAGGAGAGAGAAGAAAACGGCAATGGCGACGGTCAGGCCGAATTCCCGGAAATAAAGGCCGACGACGCCACTCATCAGGCCGACCGGGGCGAACACTGCAATGATCGTTGCGGAAATCGCAATCACCGCCAGGCCGATCTCGTCGGAGGCATCCAGGGCTGCGCGGTAGGCAGACTTCCCCATATTGCGATGGCGCACGACGTTCTCGATCTCGACGATCGCGTCGTCCACGAGAATTCCTGTCACCAGCGTGATCGCAAGAAGGCTGAGGATGTTCAGCGAGAAGCCGAGAAGGTCGATGGCGAAGAAGGTCGGTATGATCGACAATGGCAGCGCGACGGCTGCGACAAGCGTAGCGCGCCAGTCGCGCAGGAAAAGAAAGACGACGACGATCGACAGCGCTGCGCCTTCCAGCAGAGTATGCATCGCCGATTGATAGTTTCCGGCCGTATAGGAGACATTGTCATCGACGAGAGCGAGGCGAAGGTCGGGACGGCTCCCGGATAGCTTGGCCACAGCCGCTGCAACCACTTTTGCAACGGCCACATCACTCGCGCCCTGGGAGCGGTAGACGGCAAATCCGACGATGTCCGTTCCGTCCAAGGTCGCAAAATTTCGAGGTTCGGCGATGGTATCCCGGACGCTTGCCACGTCATTCAGCCGCACCGAGTTTTCGCCTGAAAGAGAGACCCGCTGTTCGCCGAGTTCCGCGACAGTCCGAGCCGCAGCCGCGGTGGTCAAGACCTGTTCGCGGCCTTCCATGTCGCTGCGCCCACCGGACCGATCGATCTGGGTCTGCATGATCGTTTCGTTGACTGCGCTTGCCGAAAGCGAAAGCGCCTGCAACCGGTCCGGATCAAGTTCGACATGGACTTCCCGATCCGCGCCGCCGACGCGCTCAATGCGACCAACACCGGCAAGTCCCTGCAGGTCGCGAGACACAACGTCGTCAACGAACCAGGACAGTTCCGCGACTGTCATGTCGCGGCTGGACACGGCGTAGGTGACAACCGACTGGGAATCCTCCTCTATTCGTTCGACCACCGGCTCGTCGATCGTGCCCGGCAGATCGCCGCGGATCCTGGCAACCGCATCGCGCACGTCGTCCATCGCCCGATCCGGCGACACGAGACCGAGCTTGAATTCCACAGTCGTTACCGACCGGCCCTCGCCAATCGTCGATGCCAGTTCGTCTATGCCCGGAAGTGATGCAATCGCGTTTTCGATCAGCCGGGTGACCTCTGTTTCCAGCTCGACAGGCGTCGCACCAGACTGTTCCACGGTCACTTGAACGGCCGGGGTGACGATTGTGGGGAAATAAGTGACGGGCAGTCGGCTGAAGCTGTAGAGCCCGGTGACGGTCAGCACCACGAACAGCAGAATGGATGGAAGAGGGTTGCGGATGGCCCATGCGGAGATATTGCCATTCTTCATCGTACGGCTTCCTTTTCCTCAGCTGCGGGAAAAGCGGCGGCGAGATTGCCTGCAGATGGCCGGCCGGAAGTGGCGATCACCGGCCGGACCTTCTCCTCGGCCTTCAGGAAGCCGCCAGATTTGAGAACCACCATCTCTCCGTCGCTCAGTCCCTCCATGATTTCCACGGAACCGTCCTGACGGGCGCCGATGGTGACCGTGCGAAGGTCGGTCACCCCGTCCTTGACCACGAAGACGCTATTCTCGCCGCTCACGGTCTTCACGGCGCTGCCAGGCAGGAGGATATTCCGCCGTGCGGATGCGATGATATGGCCACGCGCGAAGATGCCAGGCTTCAGCCCGTTGCTCTCGTCAAGCTCGATCCGGACTTCACCGCTGCGCGTCGCGGGATCGAGCTCCGCAGCACTCAGCCTCAATATTCCGCCAAGCGGACCGGAATAACCGGGCAGTGTAATGTCGGCATACATGCCTTCGCGAAGCCGCACGAAGCTGGTTTCTGTCACATGGGCAACGAATTCCACGATTGCGTCTTTGGCAATAACAAAAAGCGGCCCCGATGATGCCGATGTCATCGCGCCGATACGCGCTGCCCGCGTAAGTACCAGCCCTTTTTCCGGGGCTCTTACCGTGCTGCGCTCGATCGTCAACTCGATCTCTTTCCGTTCTCGGGCGATGATCTGCGCATCTGCCTGAGCAAGCGCCAGCGACTGGCGCGCTAGCCCCAGCTCAGCAAGCGCACGGGCATGGGCATTTTGATGCTCGTCGAGCAGCTGCTGCGAAACCGCCCCCCTCGGCTGCAGCGCACGACTGCGCTCCAGCACCTTTCGGGTTTCCGCCTCCGTCACCATTGCGACGTCGAGCCTGCTCGCCTCTACCGCAACGGCAGCCTGAGCGCGTAGGATGCTGACCGCATTCTTGTCGAGCAACATATGGGCGTCGGTGGTATCCAGCAGGGCCAGCGGCTGGCCCTTTTCGACATATTGCCCCGCCTCGACGAGGATATGTTCGATGACCTGTCCCTGGATGAAGGGATGAACCTGTATCGTTTCTTTGGCGGCGAGCGAGCCCACGACCGGAATTTTCTCCGTCACCATGGCCTGCCTTGCAACGACCACCGTCACCGGCATCTGCTCCTGCGCTCCGGAGGCAGACAGAAAAGCGAGCCACAGGAACAGAGCCCCTAAGACCGGACGCGCCTGCGACAAGAGTGATCGCGAAATACCAGCCATGAAACAACCTTCCGTTTGATCCGAGATGCCTTTGCATCTTGGGATGATCCGGATGGGACCATAGTGATCACCCTGCCTGCCGGTATGTCATCACGTTAAGAAACGTTTCTATGGCAGCCCGTGGCGCCAATTCATCGGCAGCGGCAAGGGCAAACTCCTGGTAAACACGGCAAACTTGCGGATAGAACATAAAGTTGATAACTGGCAGAAGCTTTATTGACCGCATCATCGTTTTAGGAAAACGAACAGCCATCCGGTTTGCAATTTTGCATCCGTTGTCGCTGCCCTGGAGCTTGCAGTTTGGACTTTTGGCATTCTATGGTCTGGAAGACCGACGGGATACAGGTTGTTGCTCCGGTCAAATGGCGGTGCCTCGATGGCCTCGTCGGCGTTTTCTGGGAAGCGGAAAGCCAACCTGGCGCACAAGGCTATTATCTCGCCGAGGATCCGCGCATCATGATCTTCTCGGAAGACGTCTCGTCCCGCGTGAGGATTTCGAATGATAGCGGTGATTTCGTACGCAACCACAGGCCGATGACGCGCGCCATCTACATTCCGGCTGGCGTGCCCATGTGGACGACGAGCAGGTCACGGCATCGCTTCTCCCACCTCAACCTTCACATGCATCGGGACCGCGTGATGCGGTTTCTCTCCCCCTCGATCGGAAGTTCTGCAGCGCTGACTGCGCTCAAGCGTCCCGTAGAAATTCAGGACATTGGTCCGATCGAAACGCTGGCGGGACTGGTGGTCGATGAGATCTCCGCTCCTTCGCGGCACTCAGCCTTTGCGGAAAGCCTTGTTGGCAGCATCGTCACCGGCATGCTGGACATACCGAGTGGCGAAGGAAAGACGACAAGCGGCCGCCTGACGCAGGCGCAGATGAACAAACTCACCGCCCGCATCGACGCCCGAAGCGATTGCCGGCTGACGATCCAGGAAATGGCAGAAACCGTCGGCCTTTCCGAAAGCTGGTTTGCCAGCGTTTTCAAGCAAACGACCGGCAAGAGCCCGCTGCAGTGGCAGCTTGCCAAGCGTATCGAGCTTGCTAAGACGCTTCTGATGCAGGGCAACCTGCCGGTCGCCGATATCGCGGTGCAGCTGGGTTTTTCGGATCAGGCTCACCTAACGAAGGCATTTCGACAGGCGACCGGCAATACACCGGTCGCATGGCGGCGAGTACAGCAACTGCTCTGACAGGCTAAGCCCCCTGCAGCAGCAGATGGGGCTGAGGATTTACCAGGTCTGGCGCAAGGTCGCCATGATGACCCGGCCGGGATTGTAATAAACGCCGCCATCATCTTGGCTAGCAATGTGTTTCTCATCGAACAAATTGTTGGCGTTCAGCTGGAATGTCGTGTTCTTCTGGATCTTGTAGGTGAAGGCAGCATCGAAGACCACTGCGCTTTCCGATTTGCCGGTATTGGTCAGATCCAGATAATAGGAGTCCAGATAGCGCGCACCGAGGCCAAAGCTCATGTCGCCTCGCGCACCCTCGCCTTCCAGCGTATAGGTGCCCCAGACAGAAACTGTGTGCTTGGGAACCCGCATCAAACGGTTGCCGTCGTTGGCACCGCCGGGCTCGTCGATTTCAGAATCGATGTAGCTATAGGCGGCGATCAGATCGATATTGTTGGTCACCTCGGCCTTGGCTTCAAGTTCGACGCCGCGATGCCGGACCTTTTCAACCGATGTCGGCAGATAGGTGACGCTGTCATAGACGGTAATGTTGCCCTTGGTCAGGTCGTAGACAGAGGCCGTGAACAAGGCAGGAAAAGCGTCTGGCCGATATTTGATGCCCACTTCATACTGCTTGCCGGTCGTGGGATCGGTACCGAGGCCGGGCGGTGCGGCGGATTCGCCATAGCTTGCAAAGGTGGCCAGTTCTTCGGTGATCTTGTAGCTGACGCCAATACGCTTGGTGAACTCGCTATGGCTGTCTGAGTCGGAGGCACCCGTGAGCTGGTTAGTTTCGCTCAGGTCAAACCAGTCGTTGCGCAAGCCAAGACTTACCATCAGCTTGTCCGAAAAGGTCAGATCCTGCTGCAGATAGATTGCCTTGGTCTTCTGATCGATGGCCATGCTGTCGTAAGGCGCCAAAGGACCTGGCCCGCCAGAATAAATGGGGTTCTCCCAGTTGATGGGCGGCGCAGACGTGTAGAACGTGTCGGTGTCGGCCTCGAAACTATTGTATTCGGTGCCAAGCAGCGTGCGACTTTCAACTGCCTCAAAGCTTGTCTCATAGACCAGGTTCGCATCGATAATGAACTGTTCCGTCGACTTGTCGCTGCCGAAGAAATAGCGGTCGGCGATGTTTGAGCCATCAGTCCTCGTGTTGGACAGATAGGCGCTGCCGAATGCGTCATCCGATTTGCTGTAACGGGCATTGGACGCAAAACTCAGCCCGTCACCGAAATCATGGTCGAACATGACGCTGTAGGTGTTCCGGTTGGTCGTCCTGAAATAGTAATCCGGCTCGCCGAAGAACTCGTCCCGATCAAAATCCGTGCCGAGGGGCTGGCCGCCGCTCCCCGGTACGCCGTCTCTGTCCAGGTGGTCGAAGACGAATGAAAGGCTGGTGACATCCGTTGGGCGCCAGGTCAGGCCACCCATGATGAAGTTTTCATCGTTCTGGGAATAGTCGTATTCCGCGTCCGCCCGCTGGAACTTGCCGGTCAGCCGGTATGACAGCGTATCGTCCTCGGTGATATTGTCACCCAAATCGAAGCCAGCCTCTTTGTGGGCAAACGAGCCGCCTGTCCCATAGACCTCGCCGAAACGCTCGGTCTTGGGCAGCTTGGTGACATAGTTGACCGAGCCGCCCGGCTCGGCGGCGCCAAAGCCCGCAGAACTTGTTCCCTTCAGAACTTCGATGCGCTCATAGGCGTAAGGCTCTTCCCGCGTACCGGCGAAGGTCCTGCCGATCGCAAGCCCGTCGCGATATGTGTAGGGCGTAAATCCGCGGATATCGAAGAAATCATAGCGATCGTCCGAGCCGTAGAAATCTGTCACGACGCCAGCAGTATATTGCACGACCTGTTCAACGCTATCGGCGCCGCGTTCCTCGACTTCCTTGGAGGTGATGACGGACACGGATGCGGGTGCAACAAGGATGTCAGTCGGCAATTTGCCAGCGCCGGTCGTCTGCGTCGCGACGACGGAATTGGCGTCGTTGCTGGTGTCCAGCGCCGTGCTTGAGCCATTCCCTTGGAGAACGATTGGCGCGAGCGTCGTATCCGAACCCGCCGGTTGAGTGTCCTGACCCAGGACAACAGCCGGGGTCAAGGCGACGAGCGCGGTACAACCCAGGAGAACTGCCCTCCTGTAACGCTTAAGGGCTCGTCTCGGGTTACCTCTTGTGCGTTCCATGTCCATGCTCTTCTGATCAAGTTGATGTGGCAGCAGCAACCTCCGACAGGCAGAGGCTGCGATCGAGACTGAAGAAAGATGTGGCTGGACAGAATTGCTGCTGGAACCAGATCCCCTTCGAACAGTCCCACCATCAAGCCCCATCATACCCCATACCGCTCCTAACTTGAGTAAACTTATCTAGTATTGTATGTTTTCCCAGTTTTGTAGGTTTCCACGGAAATCTCGCCTTCCTTCCACTCTGTATCTGCGCAAGCGTTGACGATAGCGGCTGAACCTGAGACTGGAAGTCACCAATAGTCCAGGCGGAGGTTGCACCATGCTGCCAGTCTTTGATCATGCTATGCGATTTGCTGCCTCGTGCATGCTGATCCTCTTCGCCGCCGCCGGAGTTCAGGCGGCAGATGGATCCTCGAGCTATCCGATTAATATCAAGCACGCGCTCGGCACGACGATCATCACCAAGAAGCCGGAAAGGGTTGCGACGGTCGCCTGGGCGAACCAGGAGGTTCCGCTTGCGCTGGGCATCGTGCCGGTCGGCATGGCGGCCGCCAACTTCGGCGACGACGATGGCGACAGGATCCTCCCCTGGGTATCGGAAAGGCTTGTGCAGCTCGGCGCCGAAAAGCCCATCCTTTTCGACGAGGGCGACGGGATCGATTTCGAGGCAGTGGCTGCGACGCAACCGGACATCATCCTGGCTGCCTATTCCGGCCTCAGCCAGCAAGACTATGACACATTGAGCCAGATTGCTCCGGTCGTTGCCTATCCGGACGCTCCCTGGTCGACCGATTGGCGCACGATGATCCGCTTCAACGCCCTAGGCCTTGGCTTGGCTGCCGAGGGCGAAGCGCTGATTACTAAGATCGAAGCGGAGATCGCAGCAGCCGTCGCAGGCCATCCGGAACTGCGCGACAAGACGGCAATGTTCATCACCCATCTCAATGCCGCCGATCTCAGCACCATCAATTTCTACACGACGGACGACACGCGGGTAAAATTCTTCGCTGACCTGGGCTTGAAGTCGCCGAAGAGCGTGGTGAATGCGTCCTCGCCCGGCAAATATGCCGGTTCGGTCAGCGCGGAGCGGATCGACGATTTCGATGATGTCGACATTCTCGTCACCTATGGCGACAAGAGGCTGCTCGACGCGCTGGAAGCCAATCCCCTGATGGAAAAAATGCCGGCCGTGCAGAGAAAATCCTTGATCACGCTCGGCCGCAATCCAATTGGCACGGCCGCGAACCCGACACCACTTTCCATCCCCTGGGTCCTGAAGGACTACGTCGCCCTGCTCGCCGACGCCGTCAAAAAAGCGGAATGATGCCTGCGCGGATGAAGACTCTCGCCCGGCCCACCATGCCGGGCATCGCCAAGCGTACCCGCAGCGTCTGGCTTCTTGTCACGCTCGCGCTGCTGGCTGTGCTATGTGCCTTGTCGGTGACGATCGGCACGCGCGATGTCGCTTTCGCCGATATCATCGCAGCGCTTCAGGGTCATGTCGAGACGATCGGTCAGGCGGCGGTGGCCCTGCGGATTCCACGTACGCTGCTTGCCTTATTGGCCGGTGCCGCGCTCAGTCTTGCTGGTGCTGTCATGCAGGGCGTGACTCGTAACCCTTTGGCCGACCCTGGCATTCTGGGCGTCAATATGGGGGCTTCGCTCGCCGTGGTGATCGGCGTTGTTTGGTTCGATATCACATCCGCTTATGCGTTTATCTGGACAGCCATCGCAGGCTCGGCAGCCGCGGCCGTCTTCGTTTATACGATCGGTTCTCTGGGGCGTGGTGGGGCAACGCCACTGAAACTGGCGCTGGCCGGGGCAGCCACTTCAGTGGCCTTTTCCTCGCTGGTCATCGCCATTGTACTACCTCGCAGCGACATCGCTGGGGGAATCCGCTCGTGGCAGATCGGCGGCGTGGGCGGAGCCACCTTCGAGCGCATCTCACCCATGCTGCCGTTTCTCCTTGTCGGCTTTGCCGTCAGCCTGCTGTCGGCTCGCAAGCTGAATTCGCTTGCTCTCGGTGATGAACTCGCCAGTGGCCTTGGTGAGCGCGTCGCTGTCGCACGCGCCACGGCGGCATTTGGCGCTATTCTCCTCTGCGCTGCCACCACTGCCGTTTGCGGGCCCATCGGCTTCCTTGGACTGGTCGTCCCGCATGTATGCCGGCTTCTTGTTGGGATCGACTACCGCTGGCTTTTGCCGTTTTCTGCTTTGGGTGGCGCCTGCTTGCTGATTGCAGCCGACGTCGTCGGCCGCATCGTTGCCAGGCCCGCGGAGCTCGATGTGGGCATCATCACCGCGCTCATCGGGGCACCCTTCTTCATCTGGGTCGTCCGCCGCCAAAAGGTCCGAGAACTTTGATGGTGACATCCTCTACCCTTGAGATCATCGTAGCGAGCAGGCGCCGGCGCCAGAAAAAATACGTTCTGGTGGTGGGCGCGCTTGCCGTGCTGCTCGTCTTGATCTTCGCGATCACCTTGTCAGTGGGCCATTCCTTCACCCCGCCTGGCGACGTGTTGCGTGTGCTGATGGGGGAGGCGGTACCCGGCGCAAGCTTTACGGTTGGGCAGCTCCGGCTGCCACGGGCACTGCTCGGTCTGCTTGCCGGACTGAGTTTCGGATTGGGCGGCGTCGCTTTCCAGATCATGCTGCGCAATCCGCTTGCTAGCCCCGATATCATCGGCATCAGCTCCGGGGCCAGCGCTGCGGCAGTCTTTGCCATTGTCGTCCTGTCGCTGAAGGGGCCGATCGTCTCTGTGTTGGCCGTCAGTGCCGGTCTCGGCGTAGCGCTTGCAGTCTACGGACTATCCTTCCGAAACGGCGTGGCGGGAACGAGGCTCATCCTTGTCGGGATCGGCGTCTCAGCCATGCTGGAGAGCGTTGTCGCCTATATCCTATCGCAGGCGCCGGCTTGGAGCCTGCAGGAGGCGATGCGCTGGCTGACAGGCAGTGTCAACGGCGCGCAGCTTGACCAGTCCGCTACGTTGGCGATCGCACTTGCTGTCTGCGGCGGACTGTTGCTCAGCCGGGCACGCGACATAGAAGCGTTGCGACTGGGGGACGATATGGCGGCGGCCCTGGGCGTTCGAGTATCCGAGACCCGGATGATCATCATCGTTACGGCAGTGGGCTTGATCGCTTGCGCAACAGCTGTAACCGGCCCGATCGCATTCGTGGCATTCCTGTCGGGTCCGATCGCCGGCCGCATCGTCGGCGACAGCGGGCCCGTCCTTCTTCCCGCAGCTCTTATTGGAGCAGTTCTGGTTCTGGGAGGCGACTATGCCGGTCAGTTCCTTCTTGCCAGCCGCTATCCGGTCGGCGTGATAACGGGGGCACTCGGAGCACCCTATCTGATTTATCTCATTATACGCGTCAGCCGGGCCGGAGGCTCCTTATGACCACCCATTCCTTGATCGTTACCGGCCTTGCCGCCGGGTATGGTGACAGCGACATCCTGCACGATCTCGACCTGACCGTTCCTGCCGGCAAGATAACAGCCATTGTCGGCGCCAATGCCTGCGGAAAGTCCACGCTTCTGCGCGCAATGTCCCGCCTTCTCAAGCCGCGGGCCGGTCAGGTACTGCTCGATGGCAAATCGGTGCACAAGACGTCCCCAAAGGAACTCGCGCGTACCCTTGGACTTCTGCCGCAATCGCCGATTGCCCCGGAAGGCATTACCGTCGCCGATCTCGTCAGCCGCGGGCGGCATCCCCATCAGGGCTTGTTTGGGCGCTGGACGCGGGAGGACGACGAGGCTGTCAGGGCGGCCCTTGATGTGACCAAGACTGGGGACATTGCCGAGCGAAACGTCGATGAGCTTTCCGGCGGCCAGCGGCAGCGTGTCTGGATTGCCATGGCGCTTGCACAGGAAACGGAGGTCCTGCTGCTTGACGAGCCGACAACCTTTCTGGACATCAACCATCAGATCGAGGTGCTGGATCTGATGACAGACCTCAACCAGACCCGCGGCACCACGATCGCCATGGTTCTTCACGACCTCAACTTGGCTGCACGCTATGCCGACTATCTCATTGCGATGACAGCCGGGCGCGTCCATGTTTCGGGATCGCCGGAAACCGTTCTGACCGAGGATAATGTGCGGCAGGTCTTCGGCCTCGAAAGCAGGGTTATCGCCGATCCGACATCCGGACGGCCCATCATGCTGCCGCTCGGGCGCCATCATGTTACGCAAGCATGATGGTTGCGAAGAGTGTCCTCAGCACCAAGGGCAATGGTTGATGAGAGCGTCAGCTTCCGATGGCAATCGTTAGTTCTTGCCGAAGCGAGCCGCTGAGTCCATATAGCCGCCATGTCTCAAGATTCGAAAATATTCGTACCGCTCAGCTCCGGTCGTAAAAAACCTGCTGCCGCCGCCCCGCTTTCGGGCCCGAAATGCCAGTGGAAGGATTGCGAAAAGAGCGGCGCGCACCGTGCCCCTGTTGGGCGAGATGCTGAAGGATTGTATCTTTTCTTTTGTACGGAGCACGTCAAGGCATACAATCGCGGCTATAATTTCAATCCGGATCTGTCGGATCCTGACGTCGCGCGCTATCAGAGGGAAGCTGCGGCGGGCGCTAGGCCCAGTTGGGGAAGCCAAGTTCGCCAGGCTACCGAACCGCCGCTTCCATCCAATGAGCGGTCTGGCTCTGCCAAGGCGATCAATGCCCGCAAGAATGCGGCCGAGCGTCAGGCAGCAAGGGTCGAGGCGCAAACACGAAAGCTGAAGGTACTGGAAGCTAAGGCGTTCGAAACGCTTGGTCTTTCTGCAGACGCGACGCCTGAAGAAATAAATCGTCGCTACAAAGAGCGCCTGAAAATGTATCATCCAGATGCCAATCAGGGACAGCGCTCGGCTGAAGACCAGCTCCAGGCGTCGATCGAGGCACACCGAATCCTCAAGCTGAACGGCTTCTGCTGATCAGCCTATCCAAGATCCCTGTGTGTATATCGCAATCAATTCCGCCTGCTCGCGCACGACAAGACGCCGAGCAGTAGGCTCATTGCTATTCTGAAGCTGAGAATGCGCCAACTCATTCACCATCGGTGAAGATAACTCTGCATAGTAGGACAATGTGAAGGACTGATGGCTAATGCTGCCGCGATCCGTTGGATGCCGATAGTTCCGCTTCAAGAAGATCCTAGATGAAAAAAACGGCGCTGCTGAACAAGAAAGATGCTGCCGATATACGGTCTTACCAGCGATCCGCATCCACGCCAGTTGTCTTTGACAACATCATTGGTCTATATCATCCAGTTGGAAGCGCCGCACATGCCGGTACTGCAGCGCTTCTCCTCAGCCCATGGGGTCTTGAAGAGCTTAGCACCCGCAAGTTCCGCCGGCTGATCGCTGAGGATCTAGCGGATAAAGGCATCCCCAGTTTACGGTTTGACTATCCTGGCACGGGGGATGCCCTGGATCCGCCAGACTTCGAAGATGGCCTCGACATCTGGGAGAGAGGCGTTGTTGCCGCTGGTGAATATCTGGAAAGCCTCGGACACAGCCGCCTGGTCATTATTGGTCAAGGGCTAGGAACAGCTTTGGCATTGGGTGCTGCAAAGCGCCTGCGCAACGTTGACGGCATCGCTTTGCTGGCACCTGTTCTAAATGGCCGCAAACACCTTCGCGAACTCAGCATCTGGGCCAAAGTCGTCAACAGCTATACGAACCTTAGAGATGATGACCGCCTTGAGGGGCAATACACCATTGCCGGGCTCGTCATGCCGGCCGAAATCGCTGCGGATATTCGCAAGATCAACCTTCTTGAAGAGCAGGATTTACCAAAAGCAAACTGGCTTTTATTCAACCGCATCGATCCTGATTCAGCGAAGCTTGCTTCTCAGCTTCGCTCTCGGGGGGATAAGGTCGAAGAGCACTTGTTCTCCGGTTATCAAGAGTTGATCGCCAATCCTTTGACCTCACAGGTTCCGAGCGACGTCATTCCGGTTCTGTGTGAGTGGGCCGATCGACTGAAAAATGAGCCGACCCCTTGTCATGATCTATGGACTTCACCTGCGATCATGGCCTCCCCGCTGGCCGGTAACGGCTTTGCGGAAACTCCTATCCGCTTTGGCGACTATAATCGCCTCTATGGAGTTCTCTGCCGCCCGACCGGCGCGCGTACCAGCGCGACCGTGGTTTTCTTAGGGTCAGCTTATGATCGCCACTCAGGCTGGGGACGCCTCACGACGGAGACTGCCAGAAACCTTGCTCAGGTTGGGATTGCTTCCTTGCGGTTTGATTGTGCCAATGTCGCAGACAGCCCACCTTTAGCCGGCGCTCCTTCGCAAGTTCTTTACGATAAAACCCAGAACCAAGATGTTTCAGCGGCGCTGGATTATCTCCGAGAGAACGGCTTGTCGCCTGCTATCGTCGTGGGCCGCTGCAGCGGCGCCTATTTGGCTTTTCAAAGTGCCTTGCAGCGCGAAAACGAACTAGGGGGTGTCGTCGCTGCAAATCCCTTCACGTTATATTGGGATCCGGAAAATCCGCATGATCTGGTCTCGACGCCACAATCTCTCGAAAACTACGGCCGCAAAATCTTTCAACTTCAGACTTTCAAGCGCCTAATCAAGGGCGACATAGACCTCCAAAAAGCTGCACAAAATTTTGCTACTGCCATTGGCCGCAAGGTCGCCGCCGGTCTGCAGGCTCGGCTGCCTGCCCAACTGCTTCAGCCGCGCGAGAAAAGGCTAATAGGCGATTACTTCCAGTGTATGTCCGACAATGCCATTGCTGTTGATCTCCTTTATAGCGCAGGAGATGTTGGACTTGAAAATCTGACACGCCACTTTCGGGTGGACGGTAGAGGTTTGAAGCGATTCAACAACATCACAGTCACTGTGATCGACGGCGCTGATCATAATCTCACGCCGGCTCATGCACGGCAGATGTTCCAACACCACGTCATAGAAATGGCCTCGAAGTTCAAGGTCGGCCATTCTTCTTAGACATTGTCCGACGTCGAGCATCATGAGAGATGCTACCGATTGATGCGCGCCAATACCTCCGAAACGGTCGCAACTTCCAGCCCCCGCCGGCGTACCAGTTCGACGATTTGCTTAAAATAACCAGGCGAACACCCAATATTTGACGGATCGGGTTTGACGTCATGGGTATAGAAGATGACCCATGCCTTTTTTATCTCGGCCTGATCCAGAACGCGGCCCATGCTCGCAAGCGTGCTGCTGCAATCGTAAAGCTCTTGGGCCTTGAGGTGCGCTAGATCCACAATGCCAGTGTTCAGTCCGGTTTGGATCCCGCGCAATCCAGCAAACTGATTTCTGATGATAAACTTCGAGCGCAGATCTAGCTTGCCGAATGGATAAGCGAACGAGGTAGGATCTCGGCCGTCGGTCAACTGCGCGATCTCGGCTTTGTTTTGCGCAAGGTCCGCAAGCAGCGCCTGCCCCGGCGTTTTGTGTACGTCGATATGCTTATGGGTATGGGCGCCAATTTCATGACCGTTGAGAAACAGATTGGACACAAGATCAGGGCCGGCGATCTTCTGCCCGTTCTCAAAACGGCCGGCAAGCCAACCCGCATAATAATAGGTACCGCGCATGCCAGCATCTTCGAGAATCGGTCCGGCAGCCTCGGCTGCTGAGCACGGAAAATCGTCGAATGTGAAGGAAACTACCGGCCGATCC
Source organism: Rhizobium deserti (assembly GCF_004358025.1). Lineage (GTDB taxonomy): Bacteria > Pseudomonadota > Alphaproteobacteria > Rhizobiales > Rhizobiaceae > Neorhizobium > Neorhizobium deserti. Next base: position 82,631 of record NZ_SMTL01000006.1, read on the forward strand.
AATTCCAGCCTATATGGACGAAATGGCAGGATGCGTGACATCCGGCGCGAAGGACCGCGAAGAAACTTGTCTTTCAAGCTTTCTATAGTTGTAGCGGAAGTCATTGAACAAACGCGTCCCTCTATGCCCCGCCCATAACGGCGGCAACCTAAGGTACATTGTTGCAACTAATGAAAGCTTATTCCCTGAAGATTTAAAGCGTTGAGGAATGCCTTAGCGGCATTCTCTACTGTGAAATCGGCGGCACGCTCTTTACAAACCCTTTCATCATGAGGCCGCCCTAAATTGGCTGTGATTGCCCTTGCGAGCGCTTCCGGATCATCAACCGGAACAAGTTCACCGCACCGGCCATTCTGCAGGATTTCCCGCGGCCCATAAGGCGCATCGGTCGAGACAACCGGCAGCCCCCAGGCAAGCGCTTCGATTATCGCATTGCCCAAGCCCTCATGTCGCGATGCGGATACGAAGATGGCTGCTCGCCGCAGAAACACGCCAGGGTCGTTTTGAAACCCGACCAGTTGCACGGTATCTCTCAGACCCAATGTCTTGATCTGGGCTTCGAGATCCGGTCGAGCGGGGCCCTCACCAACGATAACCAGTTTTACCGGAGCATTTTGTTTAACGAGAGCAACTGCGCTGAGAAGGACATCGAACCCTTTTTCTTTCGACAATCTACCCACTGCAACCAGAAGGTCCGGTTCGACGTCGCGGTTCAACGCATTCAGTATAACATCCTTGGACTGGGTTAGAACGGCATTGGATCCAAGTACCACTGCCCGCTCTTGCAGTACCCTGAAATGCTGCACCAGGTCACGGCGCACCGGCTCAGTCAGTGCGAGAACGAGATCCGCTTTAGGATAAAGCCAAGGTGCCAGGCGATACGCCAAACGGTTTTGAATATATGGATCCGTCGTCTTTGCCTGCATAGGACTCGCTACTTCCCGCAGAACAAGACGGGGGCGCCTTTCGCTGGAAAGAAACCGTGTTGCAGCGACGGCAAGCACATTCCCACTCGCTTCAGAGGCGACCAAAACGGCAGGTCTTGCATCCGCTATTGCCGAGCGAACCGCTGGTAAAGCGAAGGCCATTTTCAGCTTTTGGCCTCGGCCTAGATCCCGGATGTCAACGCGGGGATCAACGAGCGAGCGAAGAGGTCCATTCGCGTCGAGAACCAGAATGCTGACTGACCTGCCTAGGCCAGCCAAACCGTTTGCCAGAAGGACTGCATCGCGTTGTGCTCCTCCGCCAGAAAACGCGCGTATCAGGAAACAAACGTCATTTGTCATTCAGGTCTATCGCTCACATTAAGCCTAAACTTAGTCAGTTGGCAGACGTCGGCTTTGTGACTGGCAACCCCGCCCTGCCTGTTATACGGAACCATGTTGAATTGGGGATACCCGGGTGAAGGATCTATTTTCGTCAATCTATCTGGTTTCGAGGATAGCATCTGCAGTTCTGAACCTCGTGGCGATTGCCATCTTTACCCGTCTCTCGAGCCAAGAAGTATATGGCCAGTACCTCATCAGCTTCGCTTACGGCTTTATAGTTTACAGTCTGGCAATCCAGTGGCTGATAAGTGCTCACTTTGGTCAACAATCCCGGCAGGATCCCGGGAAGATTGCGACGACGGTGGTGGTGCTGGCTGTGCTCTCGGTAATTCTGGGGGCGAGCCTGATCGGTTTGGCGGTAGCCATAAACCTTATATCCGGAACGACCGGCTTCGGTTGCGCCGTAGTTTTGCTTGGGCTGGCCGTTTACTTTGTCACAAGCGAAATCGGTCGCTCCCAACTTCTTGTCATTCCAGTAACGACGGCTGCATTCTTGCGTAGTGGGCTCACGCTTGTGTTCGGCTCTTGCGCATTATGGATATTCCACTCCGCTTCTTCGCTGCTGCTCGCCGTTTCGGTCGCACATATATTGGCGTCAGTGCCGATTCTGATGGCGCTCCGCCGATCCATCTGGACAGCAGGCTTTGAGTGGCCCTCATGGGCAACTTACCGACAAATCTGGTTGTATAGTTGGCCGTTGATCCTGGCAGGCGGCGCCGCTTCGGTTGCCGCCAGTGTGGATCGCATTGTACTTGAGCGGTTCTTCGGGCCTGCGGAAATAGCGTCCTATGGCGTCATCCTCGACTTCATCAAACAGAGTTTCATTATAGTCGGCGAGAGTGTAGCAATTTCCTATGTTTCTGTGGCCAAAGCTAGTCACGGGGATAGCGATGAAGAGAAGACAAAGGAAATGCTGGCGAAAGCCTTTGTAACGATTTCATTTCTTGCAGCATTCGGGATCACGTTTTTCCTTCTTCTCGGTGGATCGTTGTTTCCGCTTCTGCTGGGAAAAGCCTATCTCGGCGCCATGTCGATCATTCCGTGGCTGGCCGTGGCCAATGCTTGCCTGATATTACGAGCCTATTATTTCGCTCAGGTAATTTACTTTACCAAGACAGCTCGACTAGAGTTGGTCTCGACTCTCGTAGCGCTCGTTATCAGCATTGGCCTTAGCTGGTGGCTGATCCCATTGTTCGCTGTAACTGGAGCGGCTGTCGCGTTCACGCTAGCTCAGATCGGAGCTTTGCTGAGCATGCTGCTCGCGCCGAGCACTCGCCAAACAATGCCAGTCGATTTTAACCGGCTGTCCATCATTATTATCGTGGCTGCTGGCACCTTGGCTGCCGGTCTGCTCGTCCGCTCTGCACTACCGGAAGGCATTGCTGCAGCGATTAACTTAGCACTCATGGCAGCCGTCGCGAGCATATTGCTTGTACGGTGGGACCTGTTCGACGCTGGGATAATCTGGCGAAGATTGAACCGCGCACTCTTCTCATGAGCCAATGAACAGGCGGATCTATAGATCGTCACTGCAAGTCCGGATGATCACGATTGAAGTGCCTCTAGATATCGTTGGACCATTTTGTCTGTTCCGTAGTGGGCACGCGCTGCTTTGGCCACATTCTCAAGCTCTTGAGCATCAGGCGGCTCTACCAGCATTCTTTCGATCAACTCGCCGAATGCCCCTGCGTCCCCCACAGGATGAAACATTAGCGTGCGTTTTCCGCCCGCGGCGCCAAGTACCTCTCTGAGCACGGGGAGGTCGCTAGATACGACGGGGAGCTGAGCCATTTGCGCTTCGACGGCTGCCAGACCAAAAGTCTCCCAAGTGGAAGGAGACACGTAAACATCCGCTATAGAAAAGATGTCACCTAACTCGTCACGCCGGACGGAGCCTAAAAGGTGAAACCGCTCACGAACTTTCAGCTCGAGTGCAAGCCGCTCGAGATCCCCTCGCAAAGGCCCTTCCCCGGCAACAACGAAATGGACATCAGATAGGTAAGGAAGCGCTTGCAATACCGTCTCATAGCCCTTCTGTGGCGCAAGACGTCCTGCCGCCACCAGAACCCTAGCCGTCGGAGGCATTGCCAACAAATCTTTCCATCGTTTTTTCTTGGTTGCATCCGGTACCGGCACGACACCATGCGGAATGGTGCGGATACGCTTTTGAAAACCCGGCGGAAAGTCGGAATACGCTGCCGCAGTCGCGGCCGAATTGGCGATGATCTGCGTATATCCTCCCGATGCGCCGGCCACCTTATCCATAACGCGCCACCGGCGTCTGATCGCGCTTGGCATAGCAGTCAGGTGGGACAGGCGGTTTCGCACTCCAGCAATGGGACCAACCAGTGCCATGATCAGGCCGGCGGCTGCATGGTAGGAAAAAATCGCGTCATAATTTCCAGAGAAAACCCGACCGATGACGTAAACTAGGTGCGATACGCGCTGGATGGGGGATCCGGTTCCTATCAGGGCCATGGTCTCGGCCTCGATTCCGTACGGCTTGAAACCGGCTTCTACGGTTTGGGTGAGGACCTGTACCCCGCCCGGCTCGTCACGCGAAACAAGCTGCAGAACGCGTCGCGGCATCCCGCTACTCATGCCGCTCACCGATTGCTTTCGACCAGGCATGCAAGCAGCCGATGGCAACTAGAAAAGTGTACCAGATCGGATTGCTTCGGTTGAACAAGATCGCTTCTAGCGAGGCATTCATCAGTCCAAAGAGCCAAATATTGGTGAGAAAAACCAAGAAAGCGCGTTCGGCTCTACTGTTCATTTGCGCCTTGATCTTCCGCATTTGGCGGAACGGCAGAACCACCGTCCAAATGATAACAAGCACCAATCCCAGAAGCCCCCCGGAGAGGAACACGTCGAGGAAGCCATTATGCGCATGTGAAAAGGTCGTCGGCAAAGATGAAGCTGATGTAACTCCATAAGCCATCCCGAGATCCCAGAAGATCATGTAACCATAACCGAAAATGGGGGCTCGTGAGATTGCCTCTATAGCGATCTCCCACGCATCCGTTCGCCCCGTGAATGTCGGATCGGGAAGCACCGATTTGAAGAAGCCTGCCAGCGACGGAGCTAACACACCTCCAAGCGTGAAGAAGACCATCAAGATAATGAGGCCGTAGGCTAATATAGCGCTTAGTGCGCGTGACCTCAGCCAAACAAGCAGCATACCACCGAATAGCGAGGGCACCGTGATAAGAATTGAAGTCTTGCCTTCGGACATGATCAGCAGGCCCACCGAAGAAGCGACCATCGCTATGCCCCAGAGGGGGCTAGTGGTACGTGATAGGAGGACACCCAGAAAAATGAACAGGGCCGCCATCGCGGACAGGTCATTCTTGTGACCAAAAATCCCGCGCCAGTTCCCCGCAAGTGTCTGCTCGGTTACGTCGCGAATCGTGTGCATCGATAGATCCGGGACGAACAAAACTCCAAGATAGGAAGCAGTAATGACAACCGTCGCACATAGGCCAAGCGCCTGTGTGAAGCTGGTGATGTCTCTAAAAAGCAGAGGCACTGCATAGCCAACCTGGACTGTGATGGCTGCCAGGACCAGCCTGTTCAACGCCAGCGATGGATTGGCAGAAACGAGACTTGTGAGAGCAGACCAACCCAACACCGCTAATATGACCGGCACCTTCGCCAGATCGATAACGTGACCCTTCTTTCCATCGGCGCAAAGAAACGCAACAACAAGGGCGGATATCATCAACGTCGTGTATTTGCGCAGATCGTTGGATTGAATTGCATCCTGGACCGCGCTGAAGTCCTGAAGACTGCGAAAGGGTTGCAACTGCGTCCAGAAAGCGAGAGTGGCCACGATAAAGAGGAGCCAGCCCAGGAGGGACATGGCATCAACTCTGGCCATGCTTTCTAGAACAGGCCTGTATGGACGAAAAACTCTTTCAGGCACGGCGCGCTCTTTTCGAAGGGCTAGGTTCTGATCTTCCATGCATCGAACCGATAGGCGTTTCTCAAGGTCTTCTGGACAAACAGTCCGAATTCCGACGGTCGGTCGTCCTTGTTCAAAAGATTGGGCATGGCGCCCTGGCTGAAACACCAGGCGGTGTGGTTCAGCCCGTATTTCTCGAGGAAATTTTCAACGAAAGGACGACCGAAATCGTCCACTGTTCCTTGCAGATCATCTTCGCAGTCTGGACAAAATCCCCACTCGGTCACGACAATCGGTTTCACGTGCTGGAGTTCACCCAAGGTGGCTACCCGCGCGGCAAAGTCGCCACGTTCTGCGTTCGGGTACGAATGCCATACGTAAGCGGTCCGAGCATCATCGATCAATAGATCGCGCACACCCACGAGATCGTGAGACCAATAACCACCGGCACATAGCACGATATTGTCCGCATCATTCCTAATAATCTTGATCAGGTCTGTCCATGCACGGTGGAAAATCGGCCAATGCTGCCCAGTCGCACGCCAAAGACGCTCCTCCGCGACAGGCTCGTTCCACAATTCAAACATGACATGTGGATCAGCAGAATAGCGGCGAGCCATCTGCTGCCAGAAACCTGCTGCGTCTTTTAGGCTTGATAATGATATGTCGACCGGCAGGCCCCATTCAGCTGGAACCAAAGGCTCGTAATAGCCTGGAAAGCCGATTGCATGCCAGTCGATGATAACAACCAGATGTTCGGCGCGTGCCGCCGCAACATCCCGCTCCAATGCACGCGTGGTGCCAGTCGGGTCTGATCGCCAATGCCCTGGCAAGACGCTGATGCGCACACAGTTCGCGCGCCACTCTTCCGCTATGATTTTATAATCCTCGACGGAGCGATTGGCTCGGATATACAGCGGGTCGCCAACGGCAATTCCGGTCAAACGAAGCTCGCGACCGGCATGGGTAAAACGGTTACCGTCGATTTCGATCCGTGGCAGTGATTTGTCTGCGGCATGAGACGAAACCGCACTCAACAGCGACACGGCACCCAAACCACCCAATACCTCTCTGCGAAGTGGGTTCTTTTTCTCCATGCTCATGTGTCCGCCCGATGCAGGAAAGAAGCTCGTCGTGCATCGCCACCATACCGATCGACCAGGTTCAGAAGTGGTGTCGAATGATGGACTGCGTGATCATCATTGCCGTTTCTGTGCGAGTGGGGAGTGTGATCGCGCAGGTATCCGTAACCGACCCCGAGCGACCAGCCGAGGCAAAGGCCCAACCCAACGGACAGCACGAACATCACCGAGAAGGAAGGTGGCGACTTTCGGCGGATGGGTGCGGAAGCAGGCGAGATTATCTGAGCGTTCAACGTATTGAGAAGGCCCTGCTCCCGTGTTTCACGAGAGCGCGTCAGCGCCTCCTCATAAACCGCACGGGCGCTGTCCGCTTCTCTTTGAAGCTGTCGCAACTGGATACGAGCTGAATCTATATTCTGAACTTGTGAAATAAGCGGGTCGAGCGACTTGAGCGCCGACTGGTACTCTGCCTTTGCACGATCATACTCAATGCCCGCATATTGCGCCAGCCGGCTCATTTCCCCGCTAACCGACTTGCTGATTGCGGCTACTCTGCTCTTGGCGCTTATCACCCTCGGATGGCGTTCTCCCAAAGTTGCGGCAAGCGTCGACAGATCTGCCTGCGACTGCTGGAGCTCTCCTCTCAACCGCAGAAGGTCAGGAGAAGCCGTTGCAATCGGCGAAGACAATAATCGGTCGGGATGCGCCAGTAGCTCCTGAAGCTGGTCTCTATCGACCTTCCGCTTGTTCATGGCATCTTCTGCGGCGGAAACAGCAACATTGTTCTGGCCCAGGCGCCCTTCGGCTAGGACGGTCCCGTTCGTGTCGACGATACGGTTGTCCACCTTGAACTGCGCGACAGCGTCCTCACGCGCTTTCAAAGATGTCTGAAGGGACGCCAGTCGACCCTCTAGGCTGGTTGACGCGCTGTTAGCCTGATCGGTTCGCTGATTATCACGCAGTTGTAGATAAGCTTGGATAATCGCATTGCTAATCTCTGCCGCCCTTTGTGGCGACCGGCTGCGGCCATAGACTGTGATCATGTAGGTGCGGTCTTCACGCACCACGTTTATGTTCTTGGAAAGTCGTTCAACTGCTTCCTGAACAGGATCGTTGCGGGCGGAATTTGACGCTCCAAAAGAAAACCAGGATGCCTTTCCGCCTTTCCCGCCGAACTCTTCATCATTTGTCAGACCCAGGTTCTCGACGACAATCTTCAGGACGGATGCAGATTGCATGATCCGGACTTGGCTTTCCACGATCACGACGCCTGAGTCCCCCGCTGATAAAGCTGGGGTCAAATCATTACGAAGCAGCTGCAGATTTTGAGGATCAACATAGATTTGCGTACTTGCCTCGTAAACGGGCTTGATGAGCGGCATTATCAGGATGCAAGCCGCGCCAAACAAAATAGCACCAGCCAATGCCCAAAGTTTGGCGGCCCAAAGCCGCTGTGCAAGCTCCGCTGCTGTGACACGTTGAGCAAATTTAGACGGGCCCGGTCCAGGCACCTCATTCGCGTCAAGCTGAAACATTGTCATTATTCCTTGCGAAAGCATGGCCATGCTCTGCTGCTATGATTCCGACGGAACCCAGCACATCGTCCTGCAAAATGATTAGAGAGTCGTAACTTCAGACCGGGCTCTGAAAGCGCTCGCTCGTTGAATGCAGCTCGCTTATCGTGGGAGGTAATGCTGTATTCAGAGAATACGGGTAGAGGTTGTCTATGACGCGCCAAGCAGAAGCCATTTCAGACCGAGAACGCAAAGTGGAATTTACGGCGATCCGCCACGATCACATTACGACGGTCGAAGAAAAGTGGCAGCAGCTTCAAACACAGGGACCGGCGACGGCATTTCAGCACTTCGGCTGGATGAAGGCGATCGAGGCCTATCTCTGCCCGCCTGCCAATGCTCGCGGTTTTGTCGTGGAGATCACCGAGATCGCAGCGGGCAGGACGCTGATGTTCATCCCTTTTGCTATTATCAAAAAGCCGGGCTACTCCGCCGTCGAATATCTTAGTTTGGGCGTTTGCGACGTCAGCATGCCAATCCTCATCCCAGGTTACGATTTTCCTGAACACGCTGGCGGCGTGTTGTGGGAGGCGATCATGCGGGTTCTTCCCAAAGCCGATCTTGTTTATATCGACCAGATACCAAGATTAATGAGGGGGACAACCAATCCCCTTGCCTGCGCTCCCGGTGTTCGCCAGATCGAGATGAGGAGCTTTGCAGTGGCGATCGAAGGAGCACCCGCCTCGGTTGTTGAGCGTATCGCAAATGGGCAAATGCGTCGTATCTTGAAGACCTCAAGAAGGCGTCTTGAGGAACACGGAGAGGTCAAGTTCATCATCGGCGCGACAAAAGCAGAACTTGACAGGCTGCTGGCGGTGATGGTCGCTCAACGGCTGGAAAGATTTCGCCAACTCGGTCGGTTCGACCCGCTGTCTCGCTCAGACGTTCGGGAGTTCTATAAGGCCGCGGCGTCGGCGGGACTTGCGGGAGAAAGTCCGGCACGTGTCTTTGGGCTTTCAGTTGGCGGGGAGATTGTTGCTACCGCATACGGCTTGGTGACTGCAGACACTTTCCATCTGGTCATTGTGAGTATGGCAGACGGAAAATGGCTTTCCTGCTCGCCGGGCACGGCCGTTCTCGCGCATGTGATAAAGTGGGCTAGGCAGCAGGGACTAACGACGATGGACTTTTCGATCGGAGACCTTGCATACAAAGAGCAGTTTGGAGGTAAGCCGCAACCATTGTACGCTTTGTCTGTGCCGCTGACAGGCAAAGGAACGTTCATCCTGCAACTGCAGAGACTAAAGAACAAGGTCGCTAGCCGCCTACGGTCTCGAACGCGGTTGTGGACGGTGATCAACTCCATTCGATCAAGGGCCAAAGGTTCGTAACTTTCAGGTCTCTTTTTTTGGCAATCGATTGACTGCTAACATCAAAACGAAATCAAGCATCAGGCAAGCCGCGTTCTGCGACAATTCATCAGCATATCGCACGAGGATGGAAACAACCTTGCGGCGGCGCCTCCACTTGGTTGGATCATTGTCCAGGTCAGACCATGGCGACAAGATAGCAAACGACCCTCAGCCTGTACGATTAAGGACCGTGGTCTGCTGAAGATTAGCTTTAGGCGTCGATCGGGGCACACCGAATGCAAGCTGAACGGCTTCTGCTGACAATGAAGCGTCTACCCAAAGGCTGGGGTAGCAGTTATCGAGGCCTTGCCACCTCTTCTGAGAGGTTGCGGAACTGTAGGCTCTCACACGGGTTAGGTCTTCCTCAACCATGTGGAGACAGCCTAGATGTCAGAACAGACCAACTACCCTCAGCCTCCTTACCCAGAACAGCAACAGCAGCCACCGGGTAAGACGAGTGATATGCAGCCATTGCCCGACCATGGAGAGCATTCCTACAAAGGCGACGGCAAGCTGAGCGGCAAGGTTGCTCTCATCACCGGCGGAGATTCCGGTATCGGTAAAGCAGTCGCAATTGCCTTTGCTCGCGAAGGGGCGGACGTGCTGGTCTCCTATCTTAACGAGGATGAAGACGCGGCCGATACTGCCAAGTGGATTGAGGAAGCTGGCCGAAAAGCAATCGTTGTACCTGGTGACATCAAGTCGGAAGATCATTGCAACAACTTGGTAAAACGCGCCGTCGATGAACTGGGCGGAATCGATATTTTGGTGAACAATGCCGCCTTTCAGCGCACCTATGCCGATATTGCCGACATCTCTCTTGAAGAATGGGATGAGACCTTTCGCACCAACATCTATGCGCCTTTCCTTCTCGCCAAGGCTGCCATCCCGCACATGAAGCCGGGCAGCGCGATCATCAACACGACCTCGATCCAATCCCGGCAGCCCTCCCCACAATTATTGGCTTATGCCTCGACCAAGGGAGCGATCTTGAATTTTACGGCCGGCTTGGCTGAGATGGTCGCTGAGAAAGGCATTCGCGTGAATGCTGTGGCACCTGGTCCCATCTGGACGCCGCTCATCCCCTCGACGATGCCGGCCGAAAAAGCAGCAAAATTCGGTGAGCAGACTTTGATTGGGCGTGCTGGTCAGCCAGCAGAATTGGCGGGGGCCTACGTACTGCTGGCATCGTCGCTGGGCAGCTACATGACAGGCGCTGTCATACCTGTAACCGGCGGCGAGATCATGATTTAACGAGAGACTTACGCGGACCGTCTGTCTGCCGCGCCATCTAAAGCGCGGCAGCAGGAGGGCCGACGTGTCATATCATGCCGCACTGGCCCGATCGCCAGTGGCTCGCTGCAGCGCTGCATGAAGCTGTTCCTGCGTGAATGGCTTCGTCATTCGCAGCATGTCAGCAAGCCCATGATCTTCCGGAAGCTCGGCGTAGCCGGAGGCTAGGATAACCGGCAGTCCCGGGAAGGACGAGAAGATCGAGCGCGCCAGTTCCGCACCGGTCATGCCCGGCATGGCGTGATCGGTAATAACCAGATCAACATGGCCGCCGGAGCCCAATATCTGCAGAGCCTGGGCCGCAGAGGATACTTCCGTTGCCACATGACCTAGATCCTCCAGCATGGCCGCGGTCCCCATGCTCACCAGAGCGTCGTCGTCCACTACAAGGACACTCAGCGCATTGGAAGCCGGCGAAGATACTTCCTGAGGCGCTATCTGGACCGTCGGTTCGAGCGCGACAGGTGTTTCGGCAACCGGCAGCCACAGGAATACCGTCGTCCCCTTCCCCTTCACGCTGCTGAGTTCGAGTATGCCACCCGATTGTGCCGCCAAGCCGTGCACCATGGACAGGCCGAGGCCCGTACCCTTTCCAAGGCCTTTCGTCGTGAAGAATGGCTCGGCGGCGCGGGCAGCCGTGGCTGCATCCATCCCCTCGCCGGTATCGGACACCCCAATCCTGACATAGCGACCAGAAGCAAGCTGGCTAGGCCGTAAGGCTCCGTCCTCGGAGGCTGAAATTGTGATCGTGCCGCCGCCGGCCATGGCGTCGCGTGCGTTGACGAACAGATTAAGCAGGGCCAGTTCCAGCTGGTTGCTATCCACCATCAGGGGCGGAATTGTGGGAGGAATCTGCTTGCTGATCTCGACGCCTGGACCAAGTGCCTTGCCGAGAAGATCCTGAATATTATCAAACAATTGCAGGAAATCGACCGCCTGCGGCTTCAGCTCCTGGCGGCGTGCAAAGGCCAGCAAACGCTGGGTAAGCGCCGCGCCGCGCTCGGCTGCCTGGATGGCGTTCGCCACCAGCCGCTCACTTTTTTCATCCGCCGGCAGGCGCTTCTTCAGAAGGTTCAAACTTCCGAGCACCGCCATCAGCAGGTTGTTGAAGTCATGTGCCACGCCACCGGTCAGCTGCCCGATCGTATCGAGCTTCTGTGCCTCAAACAGCTGTGCCAGCGCATCCTCGCGCTCGCGGGTTCTTTGCTCGATCCGCTGTTCGAGCTCTTCATTCAGTTGGCGCAACTGCGTGGAGGAAGCCTCAAGTTCAGCGGTTCTTTCCCGAACCCGATCCTCCAGTTGCGCGTTCAGTCTTTCGAGTTCGCGGGTCTTGCGATAAAGATCGGCGAATACCCTAACCTTGGCGCGCAGCACGTCGGGTACGATCGGCACCGAGACGTAATCAACGGCACCGGCCGCGTATCCGCGCAGGCGATCCGGTTCTGCCATCATGACGGCGGACACGAAGATGATCGCAGTATGCTGGTATCGAGGATGCTCCCGGATCATGCTGACCAGCTCGAAGCCGTCCTGCTCCGGCATGCACACGTCTACCAATATGACGGCGATCTCATTGCGCAACAGGTGCTCGAGCGCCTCCCTGCCCGATTGCGCCTTGATCAGGTTTTCGCCGAGCTCCTGGAGCACTACCTCATAGCTCAGTAGTTTAGCCGGCTGATCGTCGACGAGAAGGATATTGACGGGGGTCACAGCCATGTCCTCAACGGTGCAGCCACATTCGTAGCGCAGACAGCAGTTGCTCGGTATTGACGGGCTTTGCAAGATAATCCGAAGCGCCTGCCTCGAGGCACTTCTCCCGGTCGCCTTTCATCGCCTTGGCTGTCAAGGCAAGGATCGGAAGACGGCGAAATTTCGGCTCGGATCGAATGACCTGCATGGTTTCATATCCGTCCATGCCGGGCATCATGATATCCATCAACACAATCGCAACGGCCGGCTCGCTTTTGATCACATCGATGGCTTCGCTTCCGGTTGTCGCTGTTAGAACCCGCATGCCGCGGCGCTCCAGAACGCTGCTCAAAGCAAAGATGTTGCGGGCATCGTCGTCGACAAGCAGGACGGTTTCGCCGACCAGGTCTTCGTCTGAACTGTGCAGTTCTTCCAGCATAGCCTGTTTGGTCGCCGGCATGTCGGCGACGACTCGGTGCAGGAATAGGGCCGTCTCATCCAGCAGCCGCTCCGGTGATTCCACGCCTTTCACCACGACGCTGCGCGCCATAGTATGCAGCTTTGCATCCTCCTCAGGAGAGAGTTCCCGACCGGTGAACACGACGACCGGCACTTCTGCAATATCCGCATCGTCGCGGATCTTTTCAAGAACTTCGAAACCGCTCATGTCGGGCAAGGAAAGATCGAGAACCACGCAATCGGCCGGATCCTGCTTAAGCATCGCCAAGGCCTCAGTTCCGGATCCGACGCTCGTGATATCAATGTCGTCATGCCCCAGGAGCGCGGTCACACTCAGCCTCTCGGCCTCATTGTCCTCGACCAGAAGTAGACGCTTTCTGCGCGGCTCGGCGAAATTCTTAAGCTTTGCGAAAGCTCGTCCCAGCCCGTCCGCCGTTGTTGGCTTGCTCATAAAGGCAAAGGCACCGCGGGTCAGGCCGTGCTGGCGGTCCTCATCAAGGCTGATGATCTGGACCGGGATATGCCGGGTCCCTGCGTTCTGCTTCAGCTGGCTAAGTACAGTCCAGCCAAGCATGTCCGGCAAGAAGATATCGAGGGAAATCGCGGCCGGCTTGTATTCCTGTGCAAAGTTGAGGGCGTCGCTGCCGCGCATCGCAACAAGAGCCTTGAAGCCATTGTCATGCGCCAGGTCAACGAGCACCCGGGCATAATGGGCATCATCTTCGACGATCAGAAGCACCGCATCGCCCTGACGGATATCAGCGCGATCGTCCTCGACCTGTTCTGTCGGTTTGTCCGCCAGCCGGGTCGCCACCACCTCGGCCAACTGCACGACATTGTTGTGCGCCGGAGGAAGCTTGGCAGTGCCCGAACCGGCACCGATATAGGTCAGCGGCAGGTAGAGCACAAAGGTGCTTCCCATGCCCGGCGTACTGCGAAGCTGGATTTCGCCGCCCAGAAGATTTGCAAGTTCGCGACTGATGGCAAGGCCAAGGCCCGTACCGCCATATTTACGGCTTGTGGAAGCGTCGGCCTGCTGGAAAGCTTCGAAGATGATCCTCTGCTTTTCCGGCGGGATGCCGATACCGGTATCGGTAACCTCGAAGGCGATGACGGAGGGCGCATGCTTGAGGGAAGGATGATCGACAGACCATCCTGATGTGGCCGACGCCACTCTAAGGGTCACGCCACCCTCGGCCGTAAATTTGAAGGCATTGGACAAAAGGTTCTTGAGGATTTGCTGGAGGCGCTTGGAGTCCGTGATGATGCTGCGCGCCACATCCGGGCCAATATCCAGCGAGAACGCCAGGCTGCGGTTTTCGGCCTCGTGCCGGAACGGCCGGGACATGACCTCGAGAAGGTTGTTGATGAAGATCTCCTCGGCATCGACCGAGACCGTGCCTGACTCGATCTTGGAAAGGTCAAGGATATCGCTGATCAGGTTGAGAAGATCGGTTCCCGCGCCATGGATTGTCTTTGCAAACTCGACCTGCTTGTTTGACAGGTTGCCGTCAGGGTTTTCCCCTAGTTGCTGGCCGAGAATGAGGATCGAGTTCAGCGGCGTGCGCAGCTCGTGCGACATGTTGGCCAGGAACTCCGACTTGTACTTAGATGTCAGTGCAAGTTCGGTTGCCTTCTCTTCGAGTGCGCGACGCGCCTGCTCGATTTCCTGGTTCTTCGCCTCGACTTCGACGTTTCGCTCTTCGAGCTGCTGCGCCTTCTGTTCGAGCTGTTCGTTGGTCTGCTGCAACTCCCGCTGCTGGGTCTGAAGCTCGGTCGCCAGCTGCTGCGATTGCTTCAGAAGGCCCTCGGTCTGCATGGTTGCTTCGATCGAGTTCAGGACGATGCCGATCGAGGTGGTCAGCTGGTCGAGGAAGGAAAGCTGCAATTCGGTGAACTGGCCAGCCGAGGCAAGTTCGATGACCGCCTTCACTTGCCCTTCGAAGTGAACCGGCAGAACGATGGCGCTCTTGGGAACAGCGGAGAAAACCGCGGAGTTAATCGGTACGACGTTGTCGGGAAGCTCCGTGATCAAGATCCGGCGCGCGTCGATGGCACATTGACCGACCAGTCCCTGGCCGAATTCCAGACGCGCGGGATGACTTGCTTCGATGCCGTGGGCATAGGTCGACAGCAGCGACAGCGTCGGCTGACGCTCGTCACCATCCACCTGATAGATCACGCCCTGATGCGCACCGACGAGCGGCGCCAGTTCCGACAGCAGCATCCGGCCGACGACGGTCAGATCCCGCTGCCCCTGCAGCATGTTGGTGAACCGTGCCAGATTGGTCTTCAGCCAATCCTGCTCGGTATTCTGATCGGTCGTCAGGCGCAGGTTGTCGATCATCGTATTGATGTTGTCTTTGAGCTCGGCCACTTCGCCGCGCGCCTCGACCTGGATCGATCGGGTTAGGTCGCCCTTGGTAACGGCCGTCGCCACTTCGGCGATGGCGCGAACCTGGGTCGTCAGGTTTGCAGCCAGAAGGTTGACGTTGCCGGTCAGGTCCTTCCACGTGCCGGCAGTGCCCGGCACGTTTGCCTGGCCGCCGAGCCTGCCTTCAACCCCCACTTCGCGGGCAACGGTGGTCACCTGATCGGCAAAGGTAGCCAGCGTATTGGTCATGTTGTTGATGGTCTCGGCAAGCGCCGCCACCTCGCCCTTGGAGGCGACGGTGAGGTTCTGCTTCAAATCGCCATTGGCCACGGCCGTCACGACCTTGACGATACCGCGTACCTGTTCGGTCAGGTTGGCCGCCATGACGTTGACGGTATCGGTCAGGTCCTTCCAGGTACCGGCGACGCCCGGAACCTGCGCCTGGCCGCCTAGCTTGCCTTCCGTGCCGACTTCGCGGGCCACGCGCGTCACTTCGCCGGCAAAGGCGTTGAGCTGGTCCACCATGGTGTTGATGGTGTTCTTCAGCTCGAGGATTTCGCCCTTCACGTCGACGGTGATCTTGCGCGACAGGTCGCCTCGCGCCACGGCGGTTGTGACTTCGGCGATGTTTCGCACCTGGGTCGTCAGGTTTGCGGCGAGCAGGTTGACGTTGTCTGTCAGATCCTTCCAGGTGCCGGCCACGCCGGGCACCACCGCCTGGCCGCCAAGACGGCCATCGGTACCCACTTCGCGTGCCACGCGGGTCACTTCGCCGGCAAAGGAACGCAGCTGGTCCACCATCGTATTAAGGGTGTCCTTAAGCAACAGGATCTCGCCACGGACGTCCACGGTGATCTTGCGCGAAAGGTCGCCGTTGGCAATCGCGGTCGCCACTTCGGCGATGTTACGGACCTGCGCGGTCAGGTTGCCGGCCATAGAGTTGACGCTGTCGGTTAGATCCTTCCAAGTGCCTGCGACGCCGGGAACCTGAGCTTGCCCCCCCAGCTTGCCTTCAGTACCCACTTCACGCGCCACGCGCGTCACCTCGCCAGCAAAGGCGTTCAGCTGATCCACCATCGTATTGATGGTGTTCTTCAGCTCAAGAATTTCGCCCTTCACATCGACGGTAATCTTGCGCGATAGGTCGCCTCGCGCCACGGCCGTGGTGACTTCGGCGATGTTTCGCACCTGTCCCGTCAGGTTCGACGCCATGGAGTTGACGTTTTCGGTCAGATCCTTCCAGGTACCGGCCACACCCGGAACCTGCGCCTGGCCACCGAGCTTGCCTTCGGTACCCACTTCGCGAGCCACGCGCGTCACTTCCGAGGCAAACCGGTTCAGCTGGTCCACCATCGTGTTGAGAGTTTCCTTCAGCTGCAGGATTTCGCCCTTCACGTCGACGGTGATCTTGCGCGACAGGTCGCCATTGGCGATCGCGGTCGAGACTTCGGCAATGTTTCGCACCTGCGCAGTCAGGTTACCGGCCATGGAATTGACTGAATCTGTCAGGTCCTTCCAGGTGCCGGCGACGCCAAGCACGTTCGCCTGGCCGCCAAGCCGTCCTTCCGTACCCACTTCGCGCGCGACGCGCGTCACTTCTCCCGCAAAGCCATTGAGCTGATCCACCATTGTGTTGATGGTTTCCTTCAGCTCAAGAATTTCACCCGATACCGTCACCGTAATCTTCTTCGACAGGTCGCCCTGCGCCACGGCCGTCGCCACTTCGGCGATGTTTCGCACTTGGCCCGTCAGGTTGGACGCCATGGAGTTAACGGAATCCGTCAGATCCTTCCATGTGCCGGCGACACCTCGGACATTCGCCTGGCCACCGAGTCGTCCTTCGGTGCCCACTTCACGGGCCACACGTGTCACTTCCGAAGCAAAAGCGTTGAGCTGATCCACCATCGTATTGATGGTTTCTTTCAGCTCGAGGATCTCGCCCTTCACGTCGACGGTGATCTTTTTCGAAAGGTCACCTGTGGCAATCGCGGTCGAGACTTCGGCAATGTTTCTGACCTGGGCTGTCAAGTTACCCGCCATGGAGTTGACGTTTTCGGTCAAATCCTTCCAAGTGCCGGCGACGCCTCGAACATTGGCCTGTCCGCCAAGCCGCCCTTCCGTGCCCACCTCGCGGGCAACGCGCGTCACTTCCGAGGCAAAGGCGTTCAGCTGGTCGACCATCGTGTTGATGGTTTCCTTCAGTTCCAGGATTTCACCCGACACCGTCACGGTAATCTTCTTCGACAAGTCGCCATTGGCGATCGCAGTCGACACTTCGGCAATGTTGCGTACCTGCGCGGTGAGGTTGGAGGCCATGGAATTGACGTTGTCGGTCAGGTCCTTCCAGGTGCCGGCGACGCCGGGCACCTGAGCCTGACCGCCAAGCCGACCTTCTGTGCCAACCTCGCGCGCCACGCGCGTCACTTCCCCTGCAAAGCCGTTCAGCTGATCCACCATCGTATTGATGGTTTCCTTCAGCTCCAGGATCTCCCCGGACACGTCGACAGTAATCTTGCGGGAAAGGTCGCCGCGGGCGACCGCGGTGGTCACCTGTGCAATGTTACGAACCTGTGCGGTCAGGTTGCCGCACATGGCGTTGACCGAGTCGGTCAAATCCTTCCAGGTCCCGGCTACGCCTGGCACCAGCGCCTGCCCGCCGAGTTTGCCTTCCGTTCCGACCTCCCGGGCCACGCGCGTCACTTCCGATGCGAAGGACCGCAGCTGGTCCACCATGGTGTTGATGGCTTCCTTCAGCTGCAGGATTTCGCCGCGCACATCGACGGTGATCTTCTTCGACAAGTCGCCGTTGGCCACCGCGATCGTCACGTCGGCGATATTTCTGACCTGCGCCGTCAGGTTGGAGGCCATGGAGTTGACGCTTTCGGTAAGGTCCTTCCAGACGCCCGTCACTTCTGGAACCTGTGCCTGGCCACCCAACTTGCCGTCTGTACCAACTTCGCGCGCCACGCGGGTCACTTCGGAGGTGAAGACGCTGAGCTGCTTGATCATCGTGTTGACGATATCGGCGGAACGCAGGAACTCGCCTTTCAGCGGTCGTCCGTCGACGTCGAGCGGAACCGTCTGCAGGAGATCGCCCTTGGCGACAGCGGTAATCGTTCGGGTCACGGCGGTGGTTGGCCAAAGCAGGTCGTCGATCAGGGTATTGATCGAACCCTCCATATCGGCCCAGGCACCGTCCGACAGACCAAAGCGGACACGCGTGCTAGTGCGGCCATCGCGGCCGACAACCTGCCCGACATGTTCAAGCTGCGCCGCCATCTTCTCATTGGCGGCAATGATCTCATTCAAGGTATCGGCAATCTTCCCCGTCACACCGGTGAGATCGGATCGCATTCGAGCCGAAAAGTCGCCTCGCTTCATGGCGGATAGCGCTTCGAGCAGAGCACGCGCATCATCGCTTTTGACGGCCGAGGCATCGAGCATCGAGAGATCGTCCGCAACCGCATCTTCGCGTTGAGTATTGGTACCTTGAGTTCCCACGACAGCCCCTCCAATGAATCGCGGCCTAATCTAGTGGCTAGCAAGGAAAAAGCTATAGAAATTAGACTGATCCTTAGCCCCCTCCGGCTCTGATCCCGGTTGTATTGGAGCTGCCGCCATGACTGGACGTCCGTGGCCCTCCATCAGACACGGAGCAGGGTCTTCAGACACGGATAGGGGTCGCCGCAACCAGCGCAAAGAAAGGGAATTAGAGGGCTTGCAATGAAAAGGGCGCTCGACCTTTTCAGGGAGCGCCCTCTTCGACCCGGACAACTGCGAACGCGCGACAGGCTATTGTCGCTGCAGGCAGTCATCGAAAACGGGTGGTAGTCGCTAGATATGGATGATCACCCGCCGATACAAGACCTGTTTAAGCACGAGGAAGATCTTCAACAGCTTTTAGCTTGCACTTGATGATGTTTGCGGCGCCGGCCGCCCTACATCCTCTGCGGAACATGAAGATGTGGTGAGACATGATCGTATTTCTCGACTTCGAGGCCTCGTCCTTAAGCAAAAAAAGCTTTCCGATCGAAGTGGCCTGGGTCTTCGAAGACGGTCGCTTTCGGTCCCACCTTATAAAGCCCGCCGCGGATTGGCTCGATTGGTCACCCGAGGCCGAACACGTGCATGGCATATCAAGAGGGATGCTTGATGCGGAAGGAACGCCAGTCGAGGCGGTCGCCGCAGAAATGATGAAGGAGCTCGCGGGCCACGATCTCTATGCCAGCGCCCCTTCATGGGACGGAAAGTGGCTGAGCGTGCTTCTTCGAGCGACGGGCCACCCACGCCACGCGCTGCGCCTCAGGAAGTCGGACGAAATCTTCCTGGAGGCAGCGTTGTCTCGAACGGGCCGAAACTCTTCCAAGAAAGATGCTAACGAACTCGTCAGTTCCGTGATCACCGGCAGCGAACCCGCTTCACCCGCTCACCGGGCGCTGCCTGACGCCCGGCTTGAGTTGGACCGGCTGAAGTTGGTTATCGAGCAGTCCAGCCTCCGAGGCCCAACGACGTAGGCCTGAAAAAGAATCCGCGCCAGTGTCCACCTATCCTGCCGGAAGCGGATGCTGCCTTGCGCGCTGATCAAGTGCCGGCCGAACAGATGTGCATAAGTTCAGCCTTCCAGAGCCGCCGTCTTGATGACCGCAAAGACCGGCTTTTCGAGCGCCAGTGCCAGCCTTTCGGCAGAAACTGCGGTGATACGAGCCAGCACCACATCTCCGCCGATGCGAATGCGGATGCGCACCATGCTTTCGCCATCCGGTTCGATCGCCGCGATCACGCCTTCAAGGATGTTTTGGGCGCTGAGCCCCTCCGGCCGCTGCGTCGCGACCATCACGTCGCGCTCGGGAATGTGGACGCGGACGGTGTGGCCTTCAGTGATGGCAGCCGCCATCGGTACAACAATTGACGCCTTTGACAGCCTGATTGTTGCCATGCGGTGGCGAAAGTCGATGGTTTCTGCAATCCCGGTCAGAACCGCGCCCGCATCGCGCCGCTCACCGGATGAAAAGCTCGACGACCCGCCGAATACATCGTCCGGCGTGCCGGCAGCATGCACCTGGCCATCCTTGAGCATCACGACCCTGTCCGCGAGCCGGACCACTTCCGCCACGGAATGGCTGACATAAACGATCGGCATTGCCACCTCGTCCCGCAGCCGTTCCAGATAAGGCAGGATCTCCGCCTTTCGCTCGTCATCCAGAGCCGCAAGCGGCTCGTCCATCAGAAGCATTCGTGGTGAAGACAGCAATGCCCGGCCGATCGCCACACGTTGTTTTTCACCGCCGGACAATGTTTCCGGGCGGCAGTCTAGGAGAGCTTCGATGCCAAGAAGATCGACGACGCGATCGAAATTGCTTCGTGGCGTTGCTTTCTGGGCAAACCAGCTGCCGTAGTTAAGGTTGCGGCGCACGGATAAATGCGGGAACAGGCGTCCGTCCTGGAAGACATAGCCGAAACGGCGCCTGTTCTTTGGCACGAAAATGCGTTCACGCGTGTCCAGCAGCACCTCGCCATCCACCACCAAGCGGCCCTCGTCCGGCCGAGACAGGCCAGCAATCACGCGAAGGAGCGAGGTCTTGCCCGAGCCCGAGCGGCCGAAGAGCGCAGTGACGCCATTGTCGGAAGCAAAGCCCGCATTAAGCGTGAATCTCCCCAGAACCTGGCGGGTTTCGAAAACCAGCGTCATTGCGGATGAGCTTTCCTGCCGAGCAGATGCGCCAGGAACTCGGATGCCATAAGGGCCGCAAATGAAATACCAATAGCCACCAGGGTCAGCCGCATGGCCCCGGCGTCGCCGCCCGGCACCTGAGTAAACGTGTAGATTGCCGCCGACAGCGTCTGCGTTTCACCCGGAATATTCGAAACGAAGGTGATCGTCGCACCGAACTCGCCCATTGCCTTGGCGAACGACAGGATCATGCCGGCGATGATACCGGGAAGCATGAGCGGCAGCGTCACCGTGACGAAAACCCAGAAGGGGTTGGCGCCAAGCGTGCCGGCTGCCTCCTCCAGCTTGATATCGATCGCCTCGATCGACAGCCGCATGGAGCGCACCATCAATGGAAACCCCATAATGCCGCAGGCAAGCGCTGCGCCCGTCCAGCGGAACGACAAAACCAGGCCAAGATACTCGTCGAGGAATTCGCCGAGTACGCCGCGCCGCCCGAAAACGATGAGTAGCAGGAAGCCGGTCACGACCGGCGGCAGAATAAGCGGCAGATGGACGAGGCCATTGAGCACCGACCTGCCCCAGAAGCGGCCCCGCGCCAGAAGATGGGCGATCAATATCCCAAAAGGCAGGCTGACGAGCGTGGCTATGCTCGAGACCCAGAGGCTGAGCCGCACGGCCGTCCACTCGTTATCGCTCAATACCAGCCAGTCCAGACGTAAATCTCCCGTGCTACCACCCCGTTCGGGCGCGGTTAGTCAGAATGCCTTACTGCAGAAGCGTAAAGCCTTCCCTCTCGAAGAAGGGTGCAGCCTTTGCCGATTTCAGATAGTCAAGGTAGGCGGCCGCGTCCGGCGATTTTGACCCTGAAACGATGGCAAGCGGATAAATAATTGGCGGATGGGCGTCTTCGGGAAAGGTGCCGACGATCGCGACACCCGAATCAGCGGCGGCATCCGTTTGATAGACAATGCCGTAAGGTGCCTCCCCCCGTGACACGAGTGCCAGCGCGGCGCGGACGCTCTCGGCTCCCGCAACGCTTTTTTCCACAAATGTCCAGACGCCAAGCCTTTCGAGCGCGGCTTTGCCATACTTGCCGGCAGGAACCGAGCTCGGTTCACCCATGGCCAGCTTGCCACCCTTCAATAGGCTCGCAAGGTCAAAGCCCTGCTTGATTTCGACCGGCTTGGCGGCGTTCTTGGCAGCCACCAGCACGATGCGGTTGCCGAGGAAGTTCGACTTGGTGTCTTCCTTTACCAGCTTTCTGTCGGAGAGATATTTCATCCAGTCCAGATCGGCCGAGACGAAGATGTCCGCCGGTGCGCCGTTTTCGATCTGCTTAGCCAAGGCCGAGCTTGCCGCATAGGAAACGGAAACATCCTGACCATAGGCCTTGTTGGCGTTGTCGAGCGCATTTTTCATGCTGGCTGCCGCAAACACCGTGACCTTTTCCTGCGCGCCTGCCGGAAATGCCAGGCTGACCATGGCGACAACCAGAGCTGCGACTGGCACGGGACATAGATGGATCCAGGAACGGCGGCGGCTCTGCATAATCTACTCCAAAAAGGATCGAAATATCCCGCCAAATATATCGCTTCATGCATTTTTGGCCAGCGGCGTATGATGGAAAAGCTATCACGGCTCCGATGGTCCGGAAAAATTACGCGAAACCTTGCTTTTCAACCGAGCGACGACGCGGATGTGCTACAAATGGCGGCCTTTGGCCAAGACCTCTTCGGCCTCATCAAGCGACATGGCGACAACGCGTTTGCCGATATCGAAGGCGAAGCCAGCCCGGGCAAAGGTAAATAGTTCCTTGGCTCGACGGTCGTCATCCGACATGGCTTTGCGAAAAGGGCCAAAGCCGCGCTTTCTCGCCAGGACCACGGCTGCAAAGAAATCGTCGGCGTCCACAACCGCCTCCTCGATCGTATCCCTGGCAACGCCCTTTAGTGATAGTTTTTGAGCAATCGCGCGTTTGGATTTGCCGCTCCTCATCCCGGATCGGCTGGCGATTCCCGCAAAGGCCGTATCGTCGAGCGCCCTGATCTCGTAACCGAATTTCACTGCAGACTCTGCCAAGGCCCTGACCTGCGCGTCGGTGACTTCACCGAACTTCTCCCGCGCCTTGCGCGATATGGCGTCGAACAGCTGCTTCTCCGTATGCATCCGCTTGCCAAGCCGATAAGCAGCCGAGTTGCGCGCCCAGGACATCATCCTCGCCGATGGTATATCGGATTGTGCTTCATCGTCCGCCAAACTCAGTGACCTTGATGGCTCATCTGTGCCTGCGGATTACCCTGCTTTACCGACGAGTTCGATAGGAAATTGCAACTGCGGCCCAAATTGCTTGGTTCTCCCCAGGCAACGACCGCGACGGCTAAAACGAAGTCGCGACCGGAAAACCTGTCACGCGGTCAATGTAACCCGCCGACGCCCAACAGCCGTTCGACGGCAGCATGATCAGCCGCAAGCGCCTGGGGCTTGCCCTGCCACGCGATGCGGCCGCGCTCCAGCACGATGACATGATCTGCAAAATCCAGCGCGCTCTGGATGCGCTGTTCGACAAGCATGATCGTCATGTCGCCGGACTGGGCGAGCTTGGAGAAAGCCTCCATCAGTTCTTCGCAGATAACCGGGGCAAGTCCTTCCAGCGGCTCGTCCAGAAGAAGCACCGATGGCTGCCCAAGAATGCTGCGCGCCGTCGACAGCATTTGCTGCTCGCCGCCCGAAAGCTGGCTGCCAAGATTGCGCCGCCGCTCCTTCAAGCGAGGGAACATGGCATAGGCCTCTTCGACGGCGGTCTTCGGTCTTCTCTTCAGACCGACCAACAGATTTTCCTCGACGGTCAGTGTCGGAAAGACGTCGCGGGTCTGCGGCACGTAACCCAGACCAGCAAGCGCTCTCGCCGCGCTCGGCTCCTTGGCGATATCGCGACCTCCAAGACGGATTGCGCCGCCGAAACGCCGCGTCTGTCCCGCCAGCGTCGCCAGCAAGCTGGTCTTGCCCATGCCATTGCGGCCGAGCACGGCCAGCCGCGACCCGGCCGGCACCGAAAATGACATATCCTCGATGACGCGGGTTGGTCCATAACCCGACGACAGTTCCGTCACCTCAAGCGGCTGTGCCGGCATTCGCATAACTCCCAAGATAAGCTTCGCGCACCCGCTGGTCCTGTGTCACATCCTTCGGCAATCCGTCGAAAATGATCGTCCCTGCGGCAAGCACGATGACCCGCGTCGCGAACCGGAACACGAGGTCCATATCGTGATCGATCATCAGCACGGCGAGTTCCGGCGATAGGCTGTCCAAAGCCCGCTCGATACGGTTGGTTTCCGATTGAGGCACGCCGGCGGCCGGTTCGTCCAACAGCAGGACCTTTGGCTTGAGCGCCATGGCCATGGCGATTTCCAGCAGCCGTTGCTGCCCATAGGCAATTTCCCGGACCTTGAGGGTGCGAAGCTCCGTGAGGCCAAGTTGGTCAAGGATCTCGCCAACCTCTTCCATCACGGCCATGCGCCGCGCATAATGGCCGAACATCTGGCCGGCCGTACCTTCCCGCTGAAGCACGGCAAGCGCGACATGCTCTTCGGGCGTCATGTCGTAAAAGAGCCGGGTGACCTGGAAAGAGCGAACCAGCCCTCGCCGCACGCGCTCGGCAGACTTCCGCTCGGTCACATCCTCACCGACCAGCAGAACCCGACCTTCGTCCGGCTGCAGATTGCCGGTGACAAGGTTGATGAAAGTGGTCTTGCCGGCGCCGTTCGGGCCGATCAAGGCCACGCGATCGCCAGGTGCCATGGCCATGGACACATTATTGGTTACCGCCAGGCCGCCGAAATTCTTGCGCAGGCTCTGGACGTCCAGGAGGTTGGTCATGACGGCCTCCGCTTCAGCCGGCCGGCAACGGCGAGCCCTGTTCCGTAAAGACCCTTGGGGGCAAAGAGCACGACGGCGATCAACAGCGCGCCGACGATTGTCAGCCAGTGAAAGGGATTGGCGGCCGACAATGTGTCTTCAAACAGCATGAAAACCACTGTGCCGATCAAGGCGCCGTAAAGTGATCCGACGCCGCCCAGCACCAGCATGACCAGAGCCTCGGCCGAAAGCGTGAAGGAAAGGCTGTCCAGCCCGACAACTTGGGTGGAAATGGCCGAAAGCGCTCCGCCTATGCCTGCCACTGCGCCGGAGATGACATACATCCTCAACACCACAGAATGGGCGGAGGCTCCCATCGCAGCGATGCGAATAGGGTCTTCCCGGACGCCCCGCGCAAGCATGCCGAAGGGCGAGCGCACCAGAAGCCGCAGCGCCACAAACACGACGGCCAGAAGCAGCAGGGCATAGACATAGGCGGTGCGGCCCCAGAGATCGAACTCGAACATGCCGAAAATCGGATCGGGCATGATGGCGGAAAGTCCGTCACTGCCGCCGGTCCAGCCGGAAGCCTTGTTGGCTGCCTCGTGGAAGAGGTGGATGACGGCGATTGAGAGAACAAGCTGAGCAAGCCCGTGGGCTCTCAGGATGACGAGGCCCGACACCAATCCGGCAAGGGCACCGCCGACAAGGCCAATGAGCGTCATCGTCAAAGGCTCGGTGACCCCAAAATGCGCCGCGGCTATGCCCGCCGCATATGCGCCTGCACCAAAAAGCGCAGCATGTCCGAGCGTGGCGACGCCGCAATAGCCTGTTACCAAGTCGATCGACAAGACCAGGAGAGCGATAGCGACAATCTGCGTCAGCAGCGCCAGATTGTTGGGAACCAGGAAATAGCCGAGCAGCCCGATAATAAGGATCGCCAGCACGCCGAGAAGGCCATTGTCGGTAAACCGCTTACCAATCGAAAGCGTCGGCTTGGGCTGATGCGCCATGGGAACCGCCATTATTTCAGCCGCCCCGCCAGACCGCGCGGGAACAGGGTCACGATCAGGATCACGGCTAGATAGAAGAAGAATTCGCCGTATTCTGGCGCGAGATAACGCCCGGTCGTGTCGATGGCGCCAAGCAGCAAGGAGGCGATCAGCGCGCCCGGGATCGAGCCGGCGCCGCCGACAGACACGACGACCAAGAAAGTGACCATATACCGCAGGGCATAGTAAGGCTCGACAGGCAAGAGCTCGGCACCGAGCACGCCGCCCAATGCGGCAAGTCCGATGGCGACGGCAAAGCTGACGGCGTAGACGATTTCGGTCCGCACGCCGAGTGCCGCGGTCATGGCTGCATTATCCACCGCAGCCCTGATCTTGATGCCGAAGGCTGTCTTCTCGATCAGAAACCACAGGAGGGCAGCAACAACGAGGCCAGAAGCGATGGCAAAGATTCGATGTGTGGCTATCGATCGGAATCCGAGATCCAGCGAACCTTGCAGTGAAGGGGGAAGCGGAATGGTTTTTAGCGTCGGGCCGAAGGCGAAATTGGTGATGCCGATGACGCAGAAGGTGATGCCGATCGTCATCAGCACCTGAGTGAGTTCAGGTGCACCATAGATTCGCCGATAAAGGAAACGCTCGATCGGCACGGCGATGATAACGGTCCCGATGATCGCAACCAGCACGCCTGCTGCATAACCCAAACCAAGATCGCGCGCCGCATAGGAAGCGAGATAGCCTCCGATCATGGCAAAGGCCCCGTGCGCCAGGTTCACGACCCGCATCAGGCCCATCGTCACAGAAAGGCCGATCGAGATCACGAACAGAACCATGCCATAGGCCAAGGCGTCGATGGCTATACTCATGACAGTCTGCATGTGGCGGGATCGGCGCCTTTCTTGCTGGTTCAGGGGTTGTGTGCGATTTGCGGCGTAGGTCTGATTTGGTACAGCAGGCCGGAGCGGAGGTCGTGTTCGACCGACCGCCCGGTCCTGCGCTATTCCAGACGCGGAGCTTCCTCCGTGCCTGGCGCTTATTTCTTTACGAAAGCCAAGCCAGGATCGCCCTGCTTCTCGAATGTCTGGATTTCCTTGTTGTAATATTTGCCGTTGGCATCCTTGGCGACTTCACGCAGATAGATGTTCTCGGTGATATGCCGGCTTTCAGCATCAATCGTGACCGGCCCACGCGGACTAATCCAGGACAAACCCTTGACGGCCTCGACCGCCTTCTTGGCGTCCTGCTTGCCGCCGGTCGCTTCAATCATCTTGGAAATCACATACATGCCGTCGAAGGCGCCAACAGCGGGGAAAGACAGTTCCGCCGGATTGCCGATCGCCTTTTCGGCTGCAGCAACAAAAGCCTTGTTCTCAGGCGAGTCATGCGAAACGGCGTAATGGAAGGTCGTTTGCAGGCCGAGACCCGCCTCACCTAGCGCCGGAAGGTCCGATTCCTGGGTAAGGTCGCCCGTCGCATAAAACTTGACACCTGCCGCCTTCAAACCGTTGTCGTTGAAGGCTTTGACAAAGGCGAGCGTGGGAGGCCCGGACGGCAGGAAGGTGAACAGGCCCTGCGCACCGGAATCCTTGATGCGCTGCATGAGCGGCGCAAAATCGTTCGTTGAGAGCGGCATTCGCACCGATTCCACAACCTGCCCGCCTTCTTTTGCGAAGGCGGTCTTGAACGCGGTTTCCGCATCGATACCCGGACCGTAATCGCTGACCAGCGTGATGACCTTGGTTACGCCCTGGTCCTTAGCCACCTTGGCGATCGGCGTGGTCGTCTGCCAGGTCGTGAAAGACGTCCGCAGGACCTGCGGGCTGGCGGCCACGATTGCGGAAGTCGCGGCATTCATCACCACCATCGGCACATTGGCCTGCTGCAGCAGGGCTGTTGCGGCCATTGCGTCGGGGGTGAAATAGAAGCCTGCAAGATATTGCACACCCTCGCGCACAACCAGTTCCTGCGCCAGTGCCTTGGAGCGGGCAGGATCCGCCTGCGGTACATCCCGATACACGATTTGGATATCATTGCCGCCGACCTTGTTGCCGTTCAAGGCGAACCAGGCGTCGATACCCGCCTTGAAATTCTTGCCCTGCAGAGCAAACGGCCCGGAAAATGGACCAACCACGCCAACCTTGATGGTTTCAGCCCAGGCCGCACTCGACATCGCAGCGAAGGCAAGCGCAATGGTGAATAGCTTCTTCATGATTTTTCTCCCAACCCTCTCGCCCGAAGGCGCTCCATAAAACATGTTTCTACATGCGGTAAGGTAATGTAAAATGAAATTTAACGGCCTTTAGCATTTCCAAGTGGTTATAGATCGCCGATCGACAGCTCGACCACTTAGTCCTTGCCCAGAGATTTGATGTTCCCGACGAGCTCTAAGCCAAGTCGCAATGCGGCGCCGGTTGCGAGCACCATCGGCGGCAGGATCAGCCATTCCAGCGTCCAGGCGGCACCGGAGCGTTCCTGCTCATGGATCATGGCATGCTGCATTCCCGACAGTTGAACCGCATTGAAGCGGGCAAGCGAAACCAGCACTTCTGCGGCGACCGGGTTCTGCTTATGGGCCATGGCCGACGAGCCACCCCCGCCCGCCAGCTGAATCTCGCTACCCATCTCAGCCAGAAGCGCCACATCCTGCCCAAGTTTTCCGAGCGTGCCGGTTATGAGAGCCAGGATGGAGGCGACCTCGTTCAGGCGGTCCCTTTGGTTCTGCCATTGGGGTGCTTCGGATAGAAAAAGCTCCAGAGCCAGGGCACGGCGGATCTCTGCTGCTTTGTCGCCAAGCTTGTCGAGCGTGCCGGCTGCGCCGCCGAATTGAACAACGAAACCGGATTCCGAGAAGCTTTCCATCTTCGCTCGGTGCCGGGCCAGGGGCTCGCGCCATGTACGAACCCGATCGGAAACGGCGATCGGAATGGCCGCCTGCATTCGCGTATGGCCCATCAGCCGGCGAGTACCGAATTGTGCCTCGAGCCGAGACATGCCGGATTCGATCTCGTCGATACGCGTCCTGAACAGGCTCCAGACCTCTTTCAACCTCATCATCAGCGCCGTATCGATGACATCCTGGCTCGTCGCGCCGAAATGAACATGACGGGCAGCCTCCTCGCTACCGGTGGTGCTGACAGCCTCGCGCAACTGCCGCACTAGGTCGGCAACCACGACCCCGTCCCGTCCCGTCGCCTTCTGCAGATCCGCCATGACTGGCTGGAAGCCGACGCAGGTCGAAGAAATTTGCTCGGCGATGGCCTCGGACATAAGGCCGGCGCCGGCCTCCGCCTTGGCCAGAGCGGCTTCGAAGGCAATCATGGCATTGATCTCTGCTTTCGCCGAAAGCAGATTGGCCGTCTCCTCGTCACCGACAAGGCCGCAAAGGAAGGGATGCTCGAAGGCGGTTACGCTCATGCACTTGCCTCTTCGGCGTTAGATGTCGAAGAAAATGGTTTCTTTCTCACCCTGAAGATGGATGTCGAAAGTGATCGTATCACCTTCACGCTGACCGATCAGCGTTGGAACACGCATGCGATGCTCGATACGCGACAGGATCGGATCTTCCGCATTGGCTTGCTCCTCATCGGAGAAGTACATCCGGGTATGGAGCCCGAGATTGATGCCCCGCGCGACGATCCAGAAGGTCACATGCGGCGCCATCAGCCGGCCATCGCGAAAAGGCACGCGGCCCGGCTTGATGGTTTCGAAGACGAATTCGCCTGTTGCCATGTCGCCCGGGCAGCGCGCCCAGCCGAAGAAATTGGGATCTGCTGCTCCGCGGGTTTCAGACGGGCTGTTATAAAAGCCCTGGGCATCCGCTTGCCACACTTCGATCAAAGCATCTTTCAATGCCGTGCCTGCACCATCGTACACAAAACCGCGGATGGTGATACGCTCTCCGCGGGTCTTGTCGTTGACCATGGGACCGGCACCGAGGTCTGTGTCATAGACCCCGCCGATGCCGACGAAGTTCGGCGTACAGCCGATATGGACGTAAGGGCCCGCCGTTTGCGAGGGAGATTCCTTGAGGTAGCTCAGCGGCTGAACCATGATCAGTTTCCTTCCAACCTGTTTTCAAACAGGGTCGAGCGACGGCCGCGCAGGATGATGTCGAATTTGTAGGCGCGCAGGTCGTGCGGAATGGTGGCATTCATGTCGAGCGGAGCGATCAACTGCTTGATTGCCTCTTCATCAGGAATGGTCTTGACGATCGGACACAGCCAGATCAGCGGATCCCCCTCGAAATACATCTGGGTAATTAGGCGCTGGGCAAAGCCATGGCCAAAAACCGAGAAATGGATATGCGCCGGCCGCCAGTCGTTGACACCGTTGGGCCAGGGATAAGGACCAGGCTTGACCGTGCGGAAGAAATAGCTGCCCTCATCATCTGTGATCGTGCGTCCGAAGCCGCCGAAATTCGGATCGAGCGGCGCGAGGTAGGTTTCCTTTTTGTGGCGATAGCGTCCGCCGGCATTGGCCTGCCAGAATTCCACCAGGGCGCCCGGCACCCCCCGGCCCCGCTCGTCAAGAACTCGACCATAGACCATGATCCGCTGGCCGATCGCCGATTCACCCGGTTGGGCGTAATTGATGATCAGGTCATTATCGAACTGGCCGAGTATATTGTGACCAAAGACCGGTCCAGTGACTTCGCTTTTGGTGCCTTCGAGCGAAATCAGGGCTCGCTGCGGCGATCGCAGCACGCTGGTCTTGTAGCCAGGCGTAAAGGCAGGCGGATGCCACCCACGATCGCGGGCAAAAAAGGGAGTGGTTTCAGGCGGTAGATTTTTCATCTTTGTCTCCCGCGGCATGGGCCGCGTCCATTTCCGCATAGGTTGCCTTGGCGATCTTGAAGGCGTGATTGGCGGCCGGAACACCGGCATAAATGGCCACATGCATCAGCGCCTCGCGGATGTCTTCCGGACTCGCGCCGGTATTGGCTGTGGCGCGGACATGCATGGCCACCTCGTCGTCATGGCCCAGCGCCGCCAAAAGAGCGATCGTCACCATGGACCTTTCGCGCTTCGTCCATTTCTGGCCCGACCAGACGGTGCCCCACGCGCCTTCGGTGATCAGCTCCTGAAAAGGCTGGTCGAACGGCGTCTGGCCGGCTTCGGCGCGATCCACATGAGCATTTCCCAGCACCGATCGGCGGGTTTTCATCCCTGTCTCGAAACGCGCTGAGGACGGTGATGTCTCTGCCATGGCTATTCCTCGTTCAAACCTTCGATGAAGCCGCGGATCACCGCTGCATAAGCCGCAGGAGCCTCGACACAGGGAATATGTGCCACGCCCTCGATGATCTCGTAGCGCGCATTCGGCACCAGATCGGCCAGCGACCTTACGACCTCCGGCGGCGTCGATCCGTCTTCACTTCCAGCAACGCATAAGACCGGCACCGCGATCTTTGCGGCAGCCTCGGTGAAATCGGCATCCCGGATCGCGGCACAGGTACCGCTGTAGCCGCGATCCGGCTGCCGCACGAGCATGTTGCAATAGGCCTTGTAGGCTGCATTCTCCGGCGCCCGGAAAGGCCTGGTGAACCATCGTTCCATGACCGCGTCAAGGATACTGTCTATGCCGTTCTGCTCGACGGCAGCAATCCGCCCGCCCCACATTTCAGCAGTGCCGATCTTGTGGGCTGTATTGGAAAATATTATGGCGGAGACGAGGTCGGGCCTGTCTTGATACAGGCCGTGGGCGATCAGGCCACCGACGGAAAGGCCGCAAAGGATGACGCTGGAAAGCTCCAGATGATCCAGAAGACCGACGAGATCCGCCACATGGTCGGCGATCGAATAGGGCGGGTTACCGAGGTCAGACAGCCCGTGGCCACGCTTGTCATAGGTCAGGATGGTGAAATCGTGCGCCAGCTTGGGCAGGACATGATGCCAGATGCGGCTGTCGGTTCCCAGCGAATTGATGAAAACCAGAACCGGCTTGTCATCATCGGCACACTGGATGTCATAATGGATGACGACATCATTGATGTGTACAAACTGCATCCTTCCCTCCTCCTAAATGTTAAATGACACTAGTTTCAGTACTGGTAAATTGATATTTTGCCCACGTCTCCTAACCTACAGGTTATAAGTCTTGATCGACTCTCGCGTCAAATTCCGCCATCTGCATACACTGGTAGAGGTTGCGCGTCAGAAAAGTATCGGCAAGGCGGCCGAAGCACTCAGCATAAGTCAGCCGGCGGTGACGAAAACGATCCGCGAGCTTGAGGAAGCTCTCGGCGTTGCCGTTCTGGAGCGCGAAGGCCGGGGTATCCGCATCACCCGCCATGGCGAGGTTTTCCTGCGCTATGCCAGCACCGCGCTGACGGCGCTGCGCCAAGGGGTGGATTCCGTTTCACAGGAACTTGCCGATTCCGGTCCACCCATCCGGGTCGGCGCGTTACCAACTGTCTCGAGCCGCATCATGCCGCGCGCCATGACGGCTTTCCTGGCAGAAGGAACGCGGGGCCGGGTGAAGATCGTCACCGGCGAAAACGCTGTGCTGATGGAACAATTGCGGGTCGGCGACCTCGATCTGGTTGTCGGGCGCCTGGCTGCACCGGAAAAGATGACGGGCCTGTCCTTCGAGCATCTTTATTCCGAGCAGATCGTGTTTGCAGTGCGGAGCGGCCATCCTCTGCTTCAGGCAAAGTCGTTCATCTTCGAGGGTCTGGCCAACTACCCTGTCCTGATGCCGTCAAGGGGCTCGATCATCCGGCCCGCTGTGGAACAGTTCCTTATTGCCAATGGCATCGCCAACCTGCCGACCCAGATCGAGACCGTATCCGATGCGTTCGGTCGTGCTTTCGTTCGCGCCAGCGACGCGATCTGGATCATTTCCGCAGGCGTGGTGGCCGCCGATGTGCAGGATGGCCTGCTTGCTACTTTGCCGATCGATACGCATGAGACGCGTGGGCCGGTTGGTCTGACCATGCGCGCCGACAGCACGCCGTCGACGCCGCTTTCGATCCTGATGCAAACCATCCGCCAAGCCGCAGAAGAGACTAGCCGCTAACCGCCATGGCCGGACGACTCGATCTTGACGACCTCGTCGCCGCAAAACAGGATGACATATCCTCCCGCATGCTGCGCCGTTTCCGCCCAGTCCTGAAGGTCGGAGAAGTAAGGCTGCGCTTGCCAGGCGGACGGATGATCCGGATCGACAAGCACCGTCAGCTGCGGCCCTTGTGCATAGACCAACATATGGGAGCGCTGCGGTTGCCAGTGCTCGGCGACTTGACGCGTCATCCAAAGGCAGAGGAAATCTCGGCAAAGATCAGGGCGGGTCTCGTAGATGCGGCAGCCCGTCTGATTGCAATGTTCGCACCAGCTGTCGGCCGGTTTCGAAAACATCTCGATTTCCGGAAGCCGGCAACAGAGCGTACAGGTGCCGCAGGCCCGTTCTCGATAGGGA
Organism: Rhizobium deserti; assembly: GCF_004358025.1. Taxonomy (GTDB): domain Bacteria; phylum Pseudomonadota; class Alphaproteobacteria; order Rhizobiales; family Rhizobiaceae; genus Neorhizobium; species Neorhizobium deserti. Next base: position 115,641 of record NZ_SMTL01000006.1, read on the forward strand.
TCGCCTGCCTGCACCTTGCTTGCCAGCCTCATGATTGAAATTCTCGACCTTTTTGCGGGCTTCTACCCTAGATACGGTGCGGGAGCAAAAGGTTGACGCTCAAGGTCGAGCATGTTCGAAAAGCTCAGAGGGTATCCAGCTTGGGTCGTGGAGGTATTGGGATGAGCGATCGCGAATTGCTGCAGGCTATGTTCGCCGCGGCCGTCAAGGCTGCCGATCCCATGACCGGCATGCGAGCCCATCTTCCTTCGCCGCCCGAGAATGGCCGCACCGTTGTGATCGGGGCCGGCAAGGGTGCCGCGCAAATGGCGGCTGCGCTCGAAGCTCTCTGGAGCGAACATTACCCGGCCAGTCGCTTGGATGGCGTGGTGGTAACCCGATATGGCTACGGTTGCCCCACCAAGTCCATCACGGTTCTAGAAGCTTCACACCCGGTACCGGATGCGGCGGGGCTTGCGGCGGCAAGGCAGCTGCTTGATGCAGTAACAGGGCTGTCACCGAACGATCTGGTGATCGCGCTGATTTCTGGCGGTGGCTCGGCGCTACTGCCGGCTCCACCAGAGGGATTTACGCTCGACGACGAGATTGCACTGAATGAGATGTTGCTTGCTTCGGGCGCACCGATTTCGGCCATGAACATGGTGCGAAAGCACCTGTCGGCCATAAAAGGAGGACGACTGGCCGCTTCTACCAAAGCTCGCGTCGTCAGCCTTATCATTTCGGATATTCCCGGTGACAATCCCGCCTTTGTTGCTTCAGGCCCGACCATCCCGGACAACACTACTCGACAGGATGCGCTCGCCATTGTTCAGCAATACAAGTTGGAACTGTCGCCAGCGATGATCGCCCATCTCAATTCGTCGGCCGCTGACGCACCCAAGCCCGAAGATGCGGTCTTTGTCGGCCACGAATATCGCGTCATTGCTTCGGCAGGCGTATCGCTGGAGGCCGCTGCAGACGTTGCTCGGGCGCAGGGCGTAACGCCTTACATCCTGTCCGATTCCATTGAGGGGGAGGCGCGAGACGTGGCGCTGATGCATGCGGCGCTTGCCCGGGAGATCCATCTGCGAAACCGGCCGTTCTCCAAACCTTGCGTGCTTTTATCCGGCGGAGAAACCACAGTGACATTGCGCAACAAGGGGGGCAAGGGCGGCCGCAACGGAGAATTTGCTTTGGCTCTTGCCCTGGCAGGTGACGGGCTGCCGATCGAAGCACTGGCCGCCGATACGGACGGCATAGATGGCTCAGAAACGAATGCCGGGGCCTTCGTTGACGGCGCGACGGTAAGGCGGCTGCGTGCTGCCGGACTTGATGCGCGTCAGCTGCTTGCTGGTCATGACAGCTTTACCGGCTTTTCGGCTATCGGCGACCTTTTCCAAACCGGCCCCACGGGAACCAATGTCAACGACTTCCGGGCAATCCTGATGCGCTGATGCCCGCCGCCTACTGTAATTGCGGCTTGCGCAGGAAGTCATTGCGGTCGGCCGACTTGATCCTCAGCCATGCCTCGCGTCCGTCGCGTAGGACCCTCATGGGAATCTCCGCCCCAGGCGGGCCGCTGTCCCAGACCTTGCGGTAGAAATCGGCCAAACCTTCCACTTCGCCATCGCGGATCTCGGAGATAACGTCACCGCGCTTCAGGCCTGCCTTGGCTGCCGGGCCGTTCTCGGTGACGCTCATGACGACCACGTCGCCATTGTTTTCAGCGGATAGAGCGCCGAGCCATGGCCGCGGCGGCTGGCTGAACTCGCCGCGGTTCAAGAGATCATCGAGCAACGGGCGCAGAAGATTGATCGGCACGACCATGTTGATGTCGGCAATCTCACCCCCCTTGCTCATCTGCAGCCGCAAAGAACCGACACCCAGTAGCTTGCCTTCACTGTCGACCAGCGCTGCACCGCCCCAAGAGGGGTGGGCGGGGCTGATGAAAATGGCTTCGTCCAATAGATATTCCCAATAACCGGCAAATTCCTGCTTGGCGACAATATCCGTGCGGACATATTGCCCCTCGCCGTCCGCGAAAATCACATGATCCCCGACCGTCGCCCCATCTGAATCGCCGATCGGCAAAGGCTGCAGATCCAGAGGTGCGAGAGCCTGAACCAAGCCAAAGCCGCTTTGCTGATCATAGGCAAGGGCGTGACCCGGCACGATCCGACCGTCATACCGTGTCAGCCAGACGTCTTCTGCTTCTGTGATCAGATAGCCGATCGTCAATACTAGCCCATTTTCACGGATAACAACGCCGCTGCCCTCTCTTCTCGTGCCGAGCGATCCGGCGGTAAAAGCGTCGTCGGGAATGGAAGCGCGAACGGTCACGACCGATCGCATAATTTTCTCGATATCCATTGGTTGTCTCACTGGCTGGCCGGCTGGCGGTGCCTATAGGCGCTGCAGCAGCCGAAACTGTCACCTGCATATAAAGTATGGGCGGAGACTGAACGCTTCAAGGGGAGCGGCGAGGCTCCCTGTCACCGTTCGCATACCTGCCAGCTTGTAGCGGTTCCTATACGACAACCATGAACATCGAATATCACTTATGGATGCGGTACCTGTCGGCGTATTATGCTGCACTCTTACTGGGATACCCAGCCGGATCAGAGGCAGTGGTCACGAGCAAGTGTAAATCATCAATGAGCGGCGCCCCTTGCTCCTCGAAAGGGCGCCGATTGGAACTCAGTTGACTGGCGTTAGGGTAACCGACGTGCCGGTCGCTGCCACGTTCAGGCCCAGCTGGCCCGTCAGGCTGACGGTCTGCAGATGGATGGAGCCGGACGTACCACCGACGAGCACATTGGCGCCAATGCCGGCACCGACCGTCGCCTCAGCCGTTGCACCCTGGTACAATCCGGAGAGCGAGCCGTGGTGATAGCCTGCCGTCGGCGCGAAAACGGCCCAGATCAGACGCGAGCGGGTGGTGAAACCGAGATCCACGCCCATTTTGCGCACGACGCCGGTGTAGTGATCACGGGGCTCGCCGCCCATGGTCGAGGTAAATACGCAGTCTGCTTCCTTGGCAGAGCCCAGAACATAGCCCACGCCGCCGCCGATCGAGCAATCCAAATAGCCGATGCGAACACCGTTGCGCTGATCCGGCTCCTCGTAAACCCGGTCACGCCGGCTGATAACGTCAGCTGAAAGCGCCGTACCAGCGGCCGCGAGGACCGGCAAAGCGGCAACGGCCGCAACAACAAACTTCTTCATCCCTGTACTCCTTATAATCATTAGCAGCCTGCTTCATTGCGGTTCGGCAAGGCGACAGCGCTCATCAACGCATCGGAGCCGAGATTGATCCCCGAGCGCCCACACGAATTGTCACTAAGCCGATTAAGACGTGAACGGTATGGTCATCGGCTCAAACGTCCCGCAGTCTCTGCCTTTCTTCTTGTCGATATCGTTTCGGCGTCCGGCCGGTTCTTTTTCGAAAACAGCGGGCGAAATAGTTGGCGTCCGAGAAGCCGATCTGCTCAGCGATCGACTGAATGCTTGCCGACGAAAACACCAGCGCCCGACGCGCTTCTTCCAGAACCCGGTTCATGATCAGCTCGTGGACCGTAACGCCTGCAGTTTCGCGCACGATGCGGTTCAGATGTGTGGGCGAAAGGCCGAGGATGGCGGCATAGGCCTTGGCGCTCAACTGTTGCCGAAAGTGCTGGCCGATCAGATCGATCAGAACTTCAAGACGGGCACGTTTGGTGTCACCAAGAATAGGGTCGCTGTCCGCGCCGATCTGGCGGCCCAGCATGAGAATGACCGACCTCAAATGCGCTTCCATGAGTTCGTTGCTATCGCTGCGCCGCAAGCAAAACTCCTGATAAAGGCGTAACAGGGTCTCTTCCAGATATTGCGCATCGGGCCCAGGAGAAAGAGCCGTCACGTAGAGGCTCGAGAGCCAGCTCTCGCGACCTCTGGGAGCGTTTCTTGCGCTCAGGCTCAGGCGCTTCGCAAGCAGGGTCACTACCAGCCCGTCTATGTCCCGGGAAAAGCGGAAACCGTGACTGAAGCCGGGCGGTATCGAAACGATGCAAGGTGGCGAAAGCGGAATGTTCCCGGTCGCGAAAACGGCATCTCCAGCCCCTTGGCGAATGTACAGGAATTGCTGGAAGCTCTCGTGGCGATGAAGACCAATTTCCCAGCGATGCGTCCTGCTGCGCGCCTCGATTGTCTCACAATGTATCCAAAAATCCGGCCTGTCTGCCTGGTTTTCTCCATAAAGGTCATAGGTTGGGATCGTTGAGGACATATGGCGCTCCGGTCGACTATGTTCCATTTGTGCTATCGGACGGCTCAAATGTCCATTGTTCATGCGCATCATCCGGTCTTAGCTTTGGTCCTAGTTCGGGAGGATATCATGCGCACCAAAGTCGCCATCATAGGCTCAGGCCCGTCCGGCCTGCTGCTTGGGCAGTTGCTGACCAATGCGGGCATCGACAACATCATTCTGGATCGGGCGGGGAAGGACTATATCCTCAGCCGTGTCCGCGCCGGTGTCCTGGAAGAGGGCACGGCAGGAATGCTGGATTTCGCCGGAGCAGGCGCACGCATGCATGCCGAAGGCCTTCCGCATGACGGCTTTTCTTTGGCTTTCAAGGGGCGCGACCACAGGATCGATCTCTTTGGCCTGACCGGAAAGCGCGTTATGGTTTACGGCCAGACTGAGCTTACTTACGACCTGATGGACAAGCGCGAGGCGACCGGCGGCAAAACCATTTTCGATGCGCTCAATATCACGCCGTATGATTTCTCCGGCGACAGTCCTTACCTGACCTATGAGAAAGACGGGCTCACCCACCGCCTAGACTGCGACTTCATTGCCGGCTGTGACGGCTATCACGGCATCAGCCGCCGCTCGGTGCCGCAACAGGCCTTGAAGACCTTCGAGCGCGTCTATCCCTTCGGCTGGCTCGGCATTCTCGTCGATGTGCCACCCGTCAGCCACGAGCTGATTTACGCCAACCATCCGCGCGGTTTCGCGCTCTGTTCAATGCGTTCGGAAACGCGCAGTCGCTATTATATCCAGTGCGATCTGGCTGAGAAGATCAATGATTGGTCGGATGAGCGCTTCTATGACGAATTGCGCCGACGGTTGCCTAGAAATCATGCGGAGGTGCTAGTCGTCGGGCCATCTTTCGAGAAATCAATCGCGCCGTTGCGGTCGTTCGTGGCCGAGCCGATGCGGTTCGGAGCACTGTTCCTGGTCGGAGACGCGGCCCATATCGTACCGCCGACCGGTGCCAAAGGTTTGAACCTCGCAGCAAGCGACGTGCATTATTTGTTTTCCGGGCTTGCGGAACATTATACCGAGCACTCGTCCGCAGGCCTGGATGCCTATTCATCTCGTGCGCTGAAGCGCGTATGGAGCGCTGTGAGATTTTCCTGGTCGATGACGACGATGATGCACCGCTTTCCCGATAGCGGCGAGTTCGACCAGAAGATCCAGGAGGCGGAGCTGGATTATCTGGTCGGCTCGGTCGCCGCCTCTTCCGCTCTGGCGGAAAACTATGTCGGCCTGCCTTATTGAACCGCAGGCAGTGAAGCAGCATTCTTACGGATCGGTATAGCCGATCGCTCGGATCCTAAGGGCTCGGTCGCCGGGATCCTGCGAAAAGATTATGGCGCCCGAGGATTTGGATCGGACGGCGACATAATCGAATGTCACGTCCGCGGACTCAATCGGATTGCTGCCGTCGAGGATCTCGCCCCGCACAACAACGGCGGAGGCTGTCTTGGTGGCCGTATTGTTGACCTCGAAAGTGACGCGATAACCGCCGTCCACGGCTCCCTTTTCCGTGACGGCAACGGTGAAGTTCGGTTGCTGCTCCTCCTCCGTAAGGGACTGCCAGGCGACCCAGCCGATCATCACGATCACCAGGAGGGCCGAGATCATGCCGGTCGCCCATTCGATCCAGGTCGGGTCGTCAGTTTCGCTGGTGGTTTGCTTTGTCGTCGTCGTCATTATTTTCTCGTTAAAGGACAAGGCGCGCAGACGCCGCGCCAATGGCCCCTGGAAAACTCAGGACTATGGCGGACATAAGAATCTGGTTTGGCGCGACGTCATCCAGCCGCCCAAAGGTCCAAAGCACATACAGGCTGATCAGCATCGCGATCATGTAGCCGGGCAGTGTGAACCGCACGAAGACATGCCAGCGCGGCGTTTCACCTGGAATTTCATGGGTTCCCTTGAAGGCAACGGCATAAACGAAGGCATGCATGATGGCGATCGACACAAGCATCGCCGCCAGCGCGTGCCACTGTGTCATTTTGTAGGAAATGAGGATGACTTCTTCGGTCGGTGCGACATTGAGATTGAGGAACAGAGCGCCCACCGCCATCAGAAATAGTTCCTGGCTGTAATGCGTGGAAATCGCATCCGGTACTGCGTCTTCTACGCTTTCCTCGTCCTGCTTGCCATCCTCGTTGCCTCCGCCGGCGGCCTGTCCACCCAATTGCGACCGCCCGAGCATCGCCCCTATGCTGGCCGGCACGGCCTGTATTGCGACTTTGCCGAGGATGGCCGATGCCGGCATATGAGCTTCGATGGTTCCAAGCATGATGAGGACAGCCGCCGAGATCAGAATGCCAAGCCCATACGCAATGATCGCGTCGCGGACGGCTTGGCGCCATGTCGTCGTTCTTTCGAAACCGATGAGATGGGCGAGTACGACGAGCAGCGGTATGTTGACGATCATCAGGAGAAGAAGCCGTCCGCGTTCGATATAGAAGCCGAGATCCCACAGCTCCATCGTCATCAACATGGGAATGCCGAACAGCATGGCTCCGGCTGCGCCGCGACTCAAGCCGAGCAGGAAGTGTCGGGCTTCGTCGTTATCACGTTGCCTGCTGTCGGCGCCCCAGTAGGCTCCTGTCATCATCCCTCCAAATTCACCAAGACCACATAGAGGTCGTGCCCTTGCGATAGGTGCCACAGGCCCTGGCCCGGGGCAACTGGGAAACACTGACCGTAGGTAGCAAAACATAAGCAGGCTGAGCAGGCCAGATCGTGAAGATCAGCCTTGCGTGACGGTCTTCGGCCTACCGGAGGATGAAGGAGCCATGAGGGGCTTATGTGGGTAGACTCAGCGATCGAACATGTCTTGCCATTGTTTTTCGCCGACAAGGCAATCGGTCTTTGCCGGCTGACTTGCGATCCGTCTTATCGTCGCTTGCGGCGGCAGACCGCTGATCTCCATGACCAGCTTGCGCCTCACAGCCGTGGCGAAATCCTCGATCTTGTGGACAGGCAGGACAAAGGAACCGGGGCCGCCGATAACGCAGTCGCCGTAATATTGATCGAGGCCGCCCGGCGCACCGGAAGGCCTCAGCATCATCGCCAGTCCGTTTATGACGATGCCGGCTTCAATCGCCTTGTCGCGGGCAGGCTCGACCGGATTTCCGGAATTATTGGGTCCATCACCCGAAACGTCGATCACTTGGCGCATGCCGCGGTAAGGGTTCGACACGATCATCACCGCGCCCTGGGCGATCGCTGCAGAGATTGATGTACGGCGCTGGGTTTCTATCGGCCTAGCCTCGAGGCGCTCGGCAAAGTGGATCGCGTCCTGCTCGCTATCGATCACCGTCCAGTCCATCACGGATCCTGGAACCACGTCGCCGGCCCATTCGAAATAGCTAATGGCGATCTTGCCGATCAGGCCCGACTTCACCGCGTCGATGAATTCCTTATGCTTGAGGGCTTCGACATAGCCTTCGCGCTGGATGCGAACTTCTTCATAGTCCATGGAGCGCGACGTATCGACAGCAAGAACCAGTTCAACATCGACATCGCCTCCTCCGGCCTGCACGATCAGCGTCGTTGCGTCGCCGGAAAGGGTCATCAGCATGGCAAGCGTTGCAAGCATCGGCGATCCAATCACTGCGCTTCCAGTCGCAAAACTGTAACACAGCTTGGTGAGAGCACGACCCTTGTTGAGGAGCCAGACTTCAACTTTCGGTGATAAAGTCATTTGGTCGTCATGGCGCCCGTCCGCGGGCCTTCGCGAAGCGCCTCCAGAAGACAATCCATGATCGCCTTGCACGATGCACAGGTGTTGTCGCTGGTTCAAAATTGTCGGCTACTGAACGAGCGTTGTAGTTCTCTTTCCAGAGCTCCGAGAGTTAATGGCGAGCCGCTTGCGCCTCATCGGGTTTATTGACTTGAATGTAGGGCGGCAGGTTGTTGCATGTAACATTCACGCTTCGTCGGGAGAAAACACTGATTAGAGTAATTTCCGCCCGCAGCATGAGCCGCCGGGATCGGATATTATGAGCAAACAGGATAAGACTGTACCGGAATTCTTAAACGAGGCCGAAGAGCGCAGGTTCTGGGAAGAAACCGATTCCGCAGATCATATCGACTGGAGCAATGCGGCAAAGGTCAGGCTGCCAAACCTCAAGCCATCGACGACGTCGATCTCGCTGCGCTTGCCCAGCAGCCTTCTGGAGCGCATTAAGATCGCCGCAAACAAGCGCGACGTTCCCTACCAGTCGCTGATCAAGACCTGGTTGGCCGAAATGGCCGAAACCAAGAGGTAAGGTCACCGTGAGGAGATTACCGGATCACGATCCTGCCAGCGCCTTCAATTTATCGCCGTCCAGTCGATAGAAGATGCGGTCCTCCTTGCGGTCCCCGCCAAGCCGGTCATAGAGCTTGAGAAGCTTGGCGTTGCTAAGCGCCGCCGTCCAGTCGATACGGCCAAGCCCACGCTCCACCGCCAATTCGGCAAGCCTCTTCATCAAGGACGTCCCAACATTCTTTCCGCGTTCCGTTTCGGACACATAGAATTCCTTCAAAAAGAAGCCTGGCTGCAGCCCCGGGCCGGGATAAATGGCGGCAAAGGCCGCAAAACCGACGACGCGATCGGAAACAGCGACCAGAATCTCGCTGCCCGCCGGCCGGTTTAAGATGCCGGAAGCCACTGCCTCGCGCGGCGGGCAAAACACGCCGTAATAGGTTTGCATTTCTTCAAGAAGGCAAGCCAGGCTGTCGACGTCAGCCTGTTCGAAAAGACGCAATTCCAAGACCGCTTCTCCTGTGGTCAAGGCAGTCTTTCAATGCTGCAAAGCACTGTCAACCGCACGACTTTGGCTGTAGTCTGCTTGTCGCAGACGCATTGCAGCGACCAACTGGAGCCTGAAACCCGCGGCTATTTCATATTCGGCTTGTTGACTTCCCCCTTGATATCCAGACAGTGGCTGCAAACAAGGAAGTCCCATGTCCCGCGCCGAAAAGTTCATCGTCCTGCCGTTCAAGAAGGTCAGGGGCAATATCGTACCGGGCGAAATGCGGGCGGCATCCAACGCGGCTTCCGCGGAAAAGATCGCCCGCGCCATGGCCGATCGTTTTGTCGGCGTTGCCGCCTATTCGGTTCAGGTGGACATGGAAAGCGGTGACATGTCAGATCCGAAGGTCATCTGGCAGTCGGGCGAAATTGCCGATATCGCTGCTTGACGCTTCAGCGGCACTCTGCCGGTCCGCTCCAATTCGTCCGTTTACATCCTCCCGCCGCCCTTTTCATATCAACGCTTCTGCCCCACAGAACGCCCCGCTCCCTCCGGCACACCAAGATCCCTATGGGCGTCGATCAAGGGCTCCAGTCTCGCCATGACCGCGGGCGCGGGTGGCACGGCCTTGCCCTCGGCAGACGACACGTGCAGCATCAGGTGCTCACAGGTGGCGATCAGGACATTGTCCGAGGCGCGCGTCAGCGACATGAAGCTATGCAGCTTCTTGCCGTCGGAAGACGGCAGTATTTGTGCGCTAACCTTGAGTGCCTCGCCCAGCTTCGCCTCATCGAGCAGCCGTGTATGCGTTTCCACTGTGTAATAGCTGTTGCCGGCGGTTACGTAACCCCTGTCAACGCCGATGAGGCGCAGGAGAGCATCGCTCGCATCGGCAAAACATTGTGCATAGCGGAATTCGGTCATGTGGCCGTTGTAATCGATCCACGACGGCAGGACCTTGATCTCCATCAGGTCGAGCGGCTCTCTCGTGGGCCTGTAATCCCGCCTGGGCGCGTGAGCCCAAAGATTCTGTTCGAAGTCCGCCAATATCTTGCCCGACCCCCAGCCCTTGCCGCCATCGGCGCCCTTCAGCGCATGCATGATGCCGACCAGGTTCTCGTCGCGGATACGCTCGAGCTCGCGGATTGAACGTTCGCCGGACTGAGCATCCGATTGTTCGGCAATCTTGTCGACTAGTGCGTCGTCCAGATCGACAACGTCGGTCAGCTTTGTCCAGGGCCACGAAAGGCAGGGGCCAAACTGCGCCAGGAAATGGCGCATGCCCGCTTCGCCGCCCGCGATCCGATAGGTCTCGAACATGCCCATCTGCGCCCAGCGCATGCCGAAGGAATAGCGGATGACGTCGTCCAGCGTCTCGGTGTCGCAGATATCGTCGTGGATCAGCCAGAGGCCTTCGCGCCAAATGGCTTCCAGCAGGCGATCGCCAACAAAGGCCTCGATCTCCTTCTTGAGGATGACCCCCTTCATGCCGATCGGCGCAAGCTTGGCTCTGGCAAGTTCCAGGGTCTCCGGGCTGGTCTTTTGCCCGCCCACCAGTTCCGCGAGGGGCAGCAGATAGACCGGGTTGTAGGGATGCGCCACGAACATGCGCTCCGGGTGCTTCATGTCGCGCTGCAGTTCGCTCGGCATGATCCCGGACGTCGACGAGCCGATCAGGGCTTCGGGCCGTGCCGCCGCGTCTATCTGGGTGATGACACTGCGCTTGAGATCGAGGCGCTCCGGCACGCTTTCCTGGATCCAGTCCGCACCGGCAACCGCTTCTTCCACCGTTTTGCAGAAGGTGAGCCTGCCCTTCGGCGGCAGCGGCGCCATGGTCAGCATGCCATAGGCACGCTCGGCATTGGCCAGCACTTCGCCGACAATGCGTTCCGCCTCCGGATGCGGGTCATACATAGCCACATCGATGCCGGCGAGCAGGAAGCGCGCCGCCCAGGCTCCGCCGATGACACCCCCGCCGATGCAGGCTGCTTTTTCTATCTTTGCCATGGCACTCACCGTTTCTTCAGTTTCAATTTTTCGCGGACCTCGGCTGGCCCGATGATTTTCGCGCCCATGCCCTCGATCACACCGACCGCCTTGTCGACGAGCTGCGCATTGGTCGCGAGTTGACCCTTGCCGGCATAAAGATTGTCTTCCAGCCCGACGCGGACATTACCTCCAGCCAGCACTGCAGCTGCCGGATAGGCTAGCGCATTGCGGCCGATCGAAAAGGCCGAGAAGGTCCAGTGCTTGGGCACGTTGTTGACCATGGCCATGAACGTGTTGAGGTCATCGGGCGCGCCCCATGGAATGCCCATGCAAAGCTGGATGAGCACCGGGTCCTCGATCAGCCCCTCTTCGACAAGCTGTTTGGCGAACCACAGGTGACCTGTGTCGAAGGCTTCGATTTCAGGACGAACGCCGAGGGCCGTCATCTGCCCCGCCATTTCGCGCAGCATGGAGGGCGTGTTGGTCATCACATAGTCACCGAGCGAGAAGTTCATCGTGCCGCAATCGAGCGTGCAGATTTCCGGCAGGCATGCCGCCACATGCGCGACGCGTTCGGTCGCTCCGGCCATGTCTGTGGCTTTCTCGTTCAAAGGGAACGGTGCCTCGACATGTCCAAATACAAGGTCGCCCCCCATGCCGGCGGTCAGGTTCAGAACGACGTCTACATCGGCGGCGCGGATGCGGTCGGTTACGTCCTTGTAAAGATCAACACGACGCGCGGCCGCGCCGGTTTCGGGGTCGCGAACATGGCAATGAACGACTGCGGCCCCTGCCTTGGCGGCATCGATGGCAGAAGAGGCTATCTGTTGCGGAGTGATCGGGACGTGACGGGACTTGCTGACCGTGTCGCCCGCGCCGGTCACGGCACACGTGATGAAGACCTCGCGATTCATGCTGAGTGGCATCTTTCCCGCTCCATTTGGTTTTTGTCCATTACGGGTCAGCCAGCCGGCGAATGCTTTGCGTTTTCAGCACCATCCTCTACAAAATCGGAAGACCCTTCGGCCAAAGGTGGAGGCATTGCAGGTGGAACAGCATTTCGATCTTCTGATCTTGCCGGAAACGAACCTCATACTGGTTGCGTCGGTGATTGAGCCGCTGCGCGCTGCCAACCGTATTGCCGGCCGTGAACTGTACCGCTGGACACTTCATTCGCCGGATGGGCAGCCAGTCGATACTAGGGCTGGAATCCCTATCCCAGTTTCGAGCAGTTTTCGGCCAGCACGCGAGAGCGAGCCGCTTTTTGTTTTGTCCAGCTACAACTGGAAGAAGAACGCCACTCGTGAACTCAAATTCCAGCTTTCACAGACTGCGCGCCACCGGTCCCTGATTGCAGGCATCGAAACTGGCTCCTTTGTTCTGGCGGAAACGAGCCTTCTCGACGGGTTTTCCGCGACCACCCATTGGGAAGACTTTGAGGAATTTGCGACCGCCTATCCGCAGGTCAATTTGATCCGCGACCGGTTCGTCATAGATGGCAAGCGGATTACCACCGGTGGATCTCTTCCGACGCTCGACCTAATGCTGGAATTGATACGTCGCGCCCATGGCTATTCGCTGGCGCTCGAGGTCTCGCGGCTTTTCATCTACGAACAGGAGCGCGTCCTGGGCGACGTGGTGCAAGTACCGTCAACCGGCAAGATGCCTATTCTTGACGACCGGGTTCAGGCGGCCGTGAAGCTGATGGAGCAGACGGTCGAAGCGCCGCTGCCGATGTCGAGATTGGGAAAGCGGGTCGGCGTCAGTGCCCGTCACCTGCAGGACCTGTTCCACGCGGCGATGGGAGTTGCGCCGAAAGAACATTATCTGGCTTTGCGGCTCAATGCAGCGCGGCGCCGGGTGATCGAAAGCCGCGCTTCGTTTGCCGATATCGCCGCAGGCAGCGGGTTCGACTCCGCTTCGTCCTTCTCCCGCAGCTATCGAGCGCACTACGGAGAAAGTCCGAGTGGCACCCGCAGTCGCCTCAAGATGCGGCCGTGAGGCTTTACTTCTTGAGGATGACCCACAGCGCGTGGACGATGCCGGGTAGCCAGCCGCACAGGGTCAAAAGGATGTTCAGCCAGAAATGCAGGCCGAGACCGACCTGCAGAAATACGCCGAGCGGGGGAAGAATGAAAGCAAGCAGGATGCGGATGATATCCACGGGCATCTCCAATGGTTCGCGGTTAGGCAGACAACGCAACAACCTGTTGATTGTTTCCTGCCTGCTGCATCACCGATAGACTTAGCGGCTGAGGTCGATCCTGCTGGTGACCACCTGCTTGCCCGTTGCCAGATCCTTGTCCACGGTCTGCAGCCGCAACCGGTTGTCGCCGATCTTCTCGAAGCTCATATTAGCGACACGATCGCCGTTGACGACGCGCGCCCAGCGAACAGTGAGATTGATGGCACTGCCTTGCCGGCTGCCGGAAAGCGACGACGGCTGGCCCGATGGCCCTGTGTAGGTGCCGGTATAGTTCTGACCATTTGCCCGCAATCGCGCAGAGATGTTTCGTTTCACAACCAGCATGCCACGGCAGGTTCCATCCATGTTCAGGTTCGAGCCATCACCCTGCATGGTGAAGCTGCAGGTCACATTGATCGGCTTTGCGCCGATGCGCGTCAGCGCCGTGCCCTTGCCCTGCCAAGAGCCAGCCAACGGGGCAAGGAAATCGTCCGCGGCCTGGGTGGTCGTCGGAAAAACGAGTAGTGCAGCGATCAAAGAAACAAAACGGTGATTTAACATGGCGGCTCCCGCAGGTGATCGAATGATCCCGAACGTTGTCGGCCCGCTCAGGTTCCTGTCGTGGGAAATGAACTCAAATTGCACTTGTCGGTTCAGCGAACACCAACAGGCAAGATCATTAGTCTTTATCTTAACCAAGTAACAACCATAGCGCCGCATCATTTGGACATTTAGTTGCTCTCCAATTCTTTTCGTCAGGAATAATATTATGATCCCCGCTCAGGCAGACAAAGCAGAACTTGGCGCCACGCCGCGCTCCATGCGCGTCTTGACCGAAGCGATCGGTCAGGATCTCGAACATTTCAGCGCCGACAACACCTCCATCGTCAAACAGATCAGGTTGCTGGCGATCAACGCCTTGATTGAAGCAGCACGCGCTGGCGATATGGGCAAGGGCTTTGCTGTGGTTGCCAACGAGGTTCAGCGACTTGCTCAGATTGCCGGTGATATTGCTGCACAGTTCGAAAGTAACGTGCTTGGGCGGATTGGTCTCAGCCGCAGGATGGCGGATGCACTGATGTCTGAAATGGAGGGAGTGAGGTTGACCGATCTCGCCCAAACGCTGGTTCAGCTGATCGTCCGCAATCTTTTCGAACGCACGGCGGACGTACGCTGGTGGGCGACTGATGCGGCCCTCTGGCAAGCGCTGAGCGAACCCAACCCGGAAGCTGCAGCTTTTGCCTCCGAACGGTTGGGCGTCATCAACCGATTCTACACCGTTTACCTGGACCTGGTGTTGACGGACCTTTCCGGCAAGGTCATCGCCTCGGCCAATCCCCGTTTCCAGCGGAAAGCCTCCAGCATGTCGCTAGCGATGGACCCCTGGTTCCTCGCTGCCGGCCGCTGCAAGTCCGGAGACGACTATATCGTTGACGAGGTGAAGCCGAGCCCCCTTCACGATAACCAGAACGCCTTGGTCTACGCCACCGGCGTGCGCGCAGGCGGGAAAATGGATGGCAAACTGGTTGGTACGCTGGGCGTTTATTTCGACTGGCAAAACCAGGGTCAGTCGATCGTCGAGAAGGAGGCCAACCTGCCGCCGCAGGTCGCTGCAAAGACGACCGTCATGCTGCTGGACGGCAACAGCCGTGTCATCGCCGCAACCAACCCGGCCCTGATGTTCACGCATTTCATGCTGGCAGCGCATGCCGGACAACATTCCGGCAGTTACTACGACAATAAAGGTTGCATCGTCGCCTTCGCGAAGACTCTCGGCTATGAGGATTACAACGGTCTCGGCTGGGCCGGCGTCGTTGTCCAGCAGACGGAAAGCGACGAGGCCATCCGCTCCCATCTCATCACCCGCTGACGGAACGTTTGTTTGCTCCTGCGGTTTAAATGAAAACCAAGGGAGTAAATCCATGAGCGGAATGAACCTTTCCGAAATCGCCGAAAAGATGCGCGATATCGACATCGCCATGCTGTCTACCCATACGGAGGGCGGCGCCATTGCCGCGCGGCCGATGAGCAACAATCGCGATGTCGATTACGACGGCGACTCCTATTACTTCACTTGGGAACAGTCGCGCATGGTGGAAGACATCGAGCGGCAGCCGAAAGTTTCACTAACATTTCAAGGCTCCAAGACATTCTCGGTGGCCGTCGAAGGCAATGCGGAGGTGGTTCGAGACAAATCCGAATTCCAAGAGCATTGGACACCCGATCTCGACCATTGGTTCGATGACGGCATCGAGACCAAGGGGATTGCCATGATCAAGGTCCATGCCGAACGGATCCATTACTGGGACGGCGAAGAGGACGGCGAAATCACGCTCAGCTGATCCTCATGTCTGCACCGACGCACGAAGAACGGCAGGCGCCCACGCGGCGGCCTGTTTCAAAGCTCCTGGTCGTACAAGGGGGGAAATAGAATGATCATTCGTTCCGGAAGCTGCCTTTGCGGCGCGGTCACCTACAGCGTCAAGGACGCACCGATGCGGATTGGCCTCTGCCATTGCAGCGATTGCCGCAAGGAAAGCGGATCAAGCTTCGTGACCTTCGGCATCTGGCCGTCACATGCGTTCGAAAGCACCGGCGAGGTCATATTCTATAAAGGGCGAGGCTTTTGCCCCGAATGCGGTTCGCGCTTGTTCAACGCGGTTGAAGAGGACGGCGTCGAGATCCGGGTAGGCAGCCTCGACATGGCGCCCTCCGATCTCGAGCCGACCTATGAGATTTGGGTGAAGCGTCGGGAGAATTGGCTGCAGCCACTCGAGGTTTCGCAGTTCGAGGAAGATCGCAGCTGACGCTGCCTAGGACATGTTCATCGACTGTTATAAGCGATGGAACCCTACTCGAACGACTGCGTTCTTGGCTCGCCAAACAAAAGGGTATGTATATGAAAAACCTGCTTATCGCATCAGCCATGGCTGTTACCTCCATCCTCTCCTTTGCATCGCAGTCTCAGGCAGCCAGCGTCACTGTAGTGACCAGCGAACGGCCTACGCCGCGTCATTATGCAGACAATAATCGTCATCGCCCGCGTCATCACGATTGCATGGTGAAGAAGGTCAAGACCTACGTAACGGTCACGTAGTCATTAAAGAAACTCGCGTCTGCCGTTGATCAGCTGCGCGGCGGCCGGAAGGTCGCCGCGCTTGTTCTGCGTTCGGTTTGAAGCGCATGGATCACGGGGTATAGTGGCAATAGAACATCAGCCCGGATCCCGTCGATGAACACTGTTTCAAGTACTGCGCCGATATTGGTCGTCGATCTGCAGACAGGCATGCTTGATGGCATTGCCGAGCCAGCTCTCCGCGACGCGGAGGCTTTGGTGGCACGGGTATGTGACATCCTTTCCTGGGCCCGCGAACAGGGCCGGCCTATCGCCTTCATCCGCCATGATGGGCCAGCAGGCGATCCTTTGGCGCCTGGACAGCCGGGCTGGCCAGTCTCGCCGGCACTGGGCCAAAGGGAGGAAGAGCCGACCTTCGGCAAAACGATCGGTGATGCGTTCAGTAATCCGGACCTCGCAGATTGGCTTAGGCGCCTGGACGCGGGCGAGATTGTGCTGGTCGGCGCTCAAACCAACTTCTGTATTGCTGCAACACTCAGTGGCGCTCTCGCGGCGGGGCTGAAGGTAACAATCGTGTCGGATGGCCACAGCACGGTGGATCTTCCGGATAAAAGTGCCGAGCAGATCATTCTGCGCTATAATGCTCAGTTTGCGGAAGCGGGCGCCAGGCTTGTGACTACTGCGCAACTTCTGGCAGGATCGTGAGTACGACCTTAAGCGATCTGCTGGCCTCCTCGGCCTTGCCACATACGGAATATGCTCCTTGCCTACCGCCTTGGGCTTGAAAAGACGTCGAGGGCGGTTTAACTAACGGGTCGAAACTTAGCACACTAATATTTAGCTTCCGATGGAACTTGAACCGGTCGCTTCCGATTTTCTTGAATCGCTGACCAAGGTCAGCCGCCGGGTTCGCACTGCCTTCAACCAGCAGGTGACCGCGCATGGCCTGACTTATCCGCGGGCCCGTGCGCTTTTCCGGCTGGCCAAGAAACAGAACATGACCCAGACCGAACTGGCTCTCGAATTGGAACTGGAACAGGCCACGCTGGTTCGGCTGCTCGATAGGATGGAAGAGAACGGGCTCATCGAGCGTCGATCGGATCCCAGCGACCGGAGGGCAAAACTGATCGGCCTCACCGAGCATGGAGAAGAACAGGCGGCCTTTGTACGGTCTCTGGCCGACAAAATCAGGGAGCAGATCTTCGAAGGGATTGATCTTGTCGAGCTCCATGGGGCTGTCGGCCTACTGGAAAAGATCGCTGCCAACATCGCAGATCTGGAGGACGTCAATGTCACCGGATGAACCTGCAGCACGCGCGGATGCGGCCGACGCCGAAGAACAGCGGGATCAGAATGCACAAGCCCGGGCAGAACTGGCCCCTGTTGCGCCAGCACCCGCCGCGCCGCCTGCCTTTGTCCCCAAGCCGCCGCTGATCAGACTGCTCTACGCTATTGCGTCGATCACAGCAGCCGTCATGCAAGGGCTCGGCACCAGCCTGATTTCCGTTAATCTGACACAGATTGCGGGACCGCTCGAAGCGACGCAGACCGAGGCTTCGTGGCTGATGGCGGCTTATCTTTTCCCAAATGTCAGCCTCGGCATATTTCTGTTCAAGGTGCGCACCCAGTACGGGATCCGTAATTTCTGCGAAATCGCCATCATTCCCTATGTGCTGATCAGCTTAGCGCATCTGTGGGTGAGCGATCTCGGTACTGGTCTTGCCCTTCGGTTCTTTGCCGGTGCCGCGGCTGCACCGATCTCCTCGGTCGCTTTCCTTTATATGCTGGAAATCTTTCCGCCGGAAAAGAAGTTGAACATCGGCCTCTGCATGGCGCTGATCGGACTGGCGCTATCGACGCCCATTGCCGGGCTCGTCTCCCCTTCCCTGCTCGACATCAATGATCTTCGGTCGCTCTATCTCCTGGAACTGGGCTTGGCGCTGGTCATTTTCGGCTTCATTTATGCACTGCCACTGACCTCGCCGCCGCGCGCCAAGGTGATCGTCCCTCTGGATTTCGTCAGTTACGGCCTGCTGGCGATCAGCATGGGTTGCATGGCGATCGTCTTTACCATGGGACGGCTTTATTGGTGGCTGGAAGCCGATTGGTTGGGTTGGCTGCTAGTGATAGCAATCATGTCCGGCTGCCTGATGACGGTTATCGAGCTTAACCGCAAAAGCAATTTGATCGACATTCGCTGGATCACATCCAGGGAAATCGTGCATTTCGCCGGCGTTCTTCTGGTTTTTCGGATGCTTCTGACAGAGCAGTCGACGGGTGCCATCAACTTCTTCCGGCAGCTGGGCCTGTTCAACGAACAATTGACCGGCTTCTACTGGATCCTCCTGGTCGCTAGCGTCGCGTCTGGTTTGTTCTGCGCAATGGTCATGAAGCCGGGCCGCGAATGGGCAATCCATCTGGTCGCGCTGGTCCTGATCGGCGCCGGCTGTTTCATGGACAGCCATGCCACTGTCCTCACCCGGCCGGAGCAGATGTATATCAGCCAGGCGATGATTGCCTTCGGCAGCGGGCTGTTTCTGCCGCCGGCGATGGCGGTAGGCTTTGCGGCGGCGCTCAAGAAAGGCCTGCCATATATCATGAGCTTCCTCGCCATCTTCATGTTCACCCAGAAAGTCGGGGCATTCATCGGCAGTGCGTTGTTTGGGACCTTCGTGACATGGCGGGAGCAATATCATTCCGCCATCCTGACGTCCCGCCTCCTGCCAACCGATCCGCTGGTCGCGGTCCGGATGCAGCAATATATTGCCAGCTACAGCAAGGCGACGAACGACACGGCTCAGAGAGCTCTTCAAGGGACGACGCTCTTTGCCAAGCAGGTGCAGCAGCAAGCCTATGTGCTTGCCTATAACGATGCTTTCTACGCGACCTTTCTGGTTGCTGTCGGAGCCATTGCAATCCTGCTGATCAACGTTTCCTGGAGCAATCGCCACCGTTTCATCGAGCGCTTAGCCTTCGGGTCAAAGGCCGCTCAATCCGAACAACTATCAACCCAACACTGATTTGAAGCCCATGAACTCGCTGTTTCGCTCCGCTGCCACCTATATCGCCCTTGTCGTCGGCCTCGCCGGCATTCTCGTGGTCCTTTACGCGTGGAACCTTCCGCCCTTTCGCGGCTCGGTGCAGATGACCAATGACGCCTATGTGCGGGGTCAGGTGACCTTGCTCAGCCCGCAACTGGCCGGTTATCTGGTCGAGGTTCCGGTCCAGGATTACCAGAAGGTCAAGAAGGGAGACCTGATCGTCCGGATCGACGACCGCATCTACCGCCAGAAGCTGGAACAGGCCAAGGCGACCCTTGCGACAGCCGAAGCCTCCCTTGCGAACTCGGAGCAAAGCCGCAAATCGGCCGAAGCTAAGATCGTGTCAGCCAAGGCAGCCGTTGAGAGCGCGAATGCGGCTTTCAACGCTTCAAGAACGGCTTATGAGCGGACCGAAGCTCTCTTAAGAAGTAATATCTCGACGCAAAGCGAGGCTGAGAAGAACAAGGCTGCACTGGATCAGGCCCAGGCTGCGGTGCATCAGGCAGAAGCAGCCGAGCTCGTGTCCGAACAGGACCTAAACACGATCATTGTCAGCCGCAGGTCGCTAGAAGCCACTGTCGAGAGCGCCAAGGCAGCGGTCGAACTGGCTGACATCGACCTCCAGAATACCAATGTCACCGCGCCGCAGGATGGTACGCTTGGTGAGGTCACTGGCCGGATTGGGCAATATGTCTCGATCGGAAGCCAGATCGCCTCGATAGTCCCGGATCACGTCTGGGTCGTCGCCAATTTCAAGGAAGGCCAGGTGGACGGGATGCTGCCGGGCCAAAGAGTGACCTTCACGGTCGATGCGCTGGGACACCGCCAGTTCACCGGCTTTATTGAACGATTTGCGCCCGCGACAGGCTCGGAATTCTCCGTTATCCGATCGGACAACGCGACCGGCAACTTCACCAAGGTTGCGCAACGCATTCCTGTCCGGATCGCCATCGATCCGCAACAGCAACTGATGGACAGCCTCGTGCCCGGCATGTCGGTTGTTGCAAGCGTCGATCTTGCCCAGAAGGGCACGGCGCTGGCCGGTGCGGAAGCGAAGTAGGCACGAGCCTCACCGAGCATCCGGTGAGACTTCCCTGCTCAGCCTGCCTGTGCCAGCCAATTGTGCCAGTCGCCCTCGCTGCCGTGGAAAACGTTGAGGTCGATCTTGCCTTCAACTCCTTGCGTCAGGCCAGAACCGGAATACTGCCAGAAGACCCATTTGCGCCCAGGATAGACATTGGCCGGGTGCTGCGCAACTGCTCGCAGCCAGAAGGGATAGCGGAGGAATTCGCCATCCAAATTATCGCTGTAGAAGTCGGGGGCTGTATAGATGATTGGCCGCTTGCCGTAATGCTTCTCCAGCTTGTCCATGAAGACCTGCATCTTTTCCAGGATGCGTGCCCGCGACAGCCGGACCTTGCAACTGGATTCGCCATTGTATTCCACGTCGATAACCGGTGGCAGAGCGTCCGGATCGCGTGGGACATTGCGAATGAACCAGTCAGCTTGTTCACCGGCTGTCCGGCACCAGTAGAAGAAGTGGTAGGCGCCCCGCTTGACGCCGGCTTCCTTGGCCTTACGCCAATTGGTCCTGAACATTGGATCGAGGTGGTCACCGCCGTCCGTGGCCTTGATGTAAGCAAAGTTGGCGCCCTGCGTCCTCAGCCGCGCCCAGTCGATATCGCCTTGCCAGCGGGATACGTCGACGCCGTGGACGGCGAGCTTTCGCGGTGAGACCCGTCCGAAATTGATTGGCTTTGCATCCCGGAATCGATGTCCGTAGATCTGCGCGCGCCCGGTATTTCGAGGCACCGGCTCGATCCGATCGGGCATCGCCGGTCGCAGCGCCGCAATCGGGCGTTCGGTGGGAAGCGGCATCCCGACCGTCGTGGCCATTCCATCAAAGGCGTGCGGTTGAGGCATGGCCCCATTCCACGCAAGAGCTTCTTGCTGGGGATTAGCTGAAGGCGCGCCGACATCCGCTGCCGGCACGGGCGCTATCGACGAAGTCGCGAGACGCGTTGTCTTAGACGTTGCTGGTGCGGCCGCCGCCGCTGTTTCGGTGCTTGCATTTGACGTGCAGCCGGCCAGGGAAAGGCAGCCAAGCACGACCAGCGGAATAGCCAAGATACGCATGAGACCCCGTACGCAAACACAAAAAAGGGGCAACTCTGCTGATCGGCAGGCAGAATTGCTAACGGGATCTTACCGCCAAAAGCTGAATGCAATCTTTACAAACCCATCGTCGTGCCGGGTCGCCGAGGAAAGCACAGACGAATGAAGCCCTCCCGGCAGGTCGCAGGAAGGGCCTCGTGTGTGGCGAAATCTGTGACGCAACAGCAGTATCAATGAGCGGGACGCGATCCGCCGCCCTTGCTTTTGCTTTCATGGGTATGGTGGCTGTCCTTTTCGCCGCCGCCACCTGATACGCTGCTCCTAGCGCGCGAATCCGAGTCATCCGAACCTGGCTTCCTGAGGTCGAGCGGCGCTTTTGCATTCTGCTTGCTCGAGCCCGGTCCACCCTGACGGATGCTAGCAGGCGTTTTCTGTGAAGTAGACATGGAAAGCTCCTATCTGTCTTGCTGATAACCCTGGTTAGTCGTGTTGACTTTGCTGTTGCCCTGTTGGCCCTGCTTGTCGAAGTTCACGGTCGCGGGATCACTGCCCCGCTCGTTGCCGGCGTCCGCCTTTGCAGGTTCGCCAGGTCCCTTGGGGCTACGGTTCTCGTCCGGAACGGGAGGAAGTCTGCTGTTCATGATATGCTCCTCTTCATGTGTTTCCCCTTTGCTAACCGCCGAGATGGGCGCCGGTTCCCTCGATTTCAGGAACCGTAGAAAGGCTCTGACGTTCCCCAATCAAAATGCCCCAGGAGAACCTATGGATCAGCTGAGCAAGGAGGTCCGGTCGGACACGGCCCGCGGGACGGAGCGCAAATGGTGGCATAGCGCGACCGTTTACCAGATCTATCCCCGCAGCTTTTGCGATTCGAACGGCGATGGCATTGGCGACATACCAGGCATTACCGGCAAGCTGGATTACCTGAAGTCTCTCGGCATTGACGTGATCTGGCTTTCGCCGATCTACAAGTCGCCGATGGACGACAACGGTTATGATATTTCCGATTATCAGGATATCGCACCGGAATTCGGAACGATTGCCGATTTCGAGCAACTGGTTGCAGAAGCACGTAATCGTGGCATGGGCATCGTGCTCGATCTCGTCGTCAATCACACGTCGGATGAGCATCCTTGGTTCATCCAGTCCCGCAAAGGCCCAGGAAATCCGTTTCGCGACTTCTATGTCTGGCGCAAGCCGGCAGAGGATGGCGGTCCGCCCAATGGCCTGATGTCGTCCTTCGGCGGCCCCGCATGGACGCTGGATCCGGAAACCGGCGAATATTACCTGCATCTCTTCTCGCGCCGCCAGCCAGATCTCAACTGGGAAAATCCAAGCGTCCGCAAGGAAATCTACAAGATGATGAACTGGTGGCTGGAGCGCGGCATTGCCGGCTTCCGCATGGATGTCATCGACTATATCGGCAAGCAGGTTGACCGGGAGATCATTCATGACGGTCCGCACCTGCACGATTATCTTCAGGAGATGAACCGTCAGACCTTTGGCAGCCGCGATATTCTCACTGTCGGGGAGTGCTGGAGTGCCACCCCCGGCTCGGCGCTTCTTTATTCAGGCCGAGATCGGCAAGAGCTCTCCATGGTCTTTCAGTTCGAACATGTGACCCAGCAATGGGACGAGACCTATGGCAAGTGGCGTTCCAAGCCGTTTGATCTGGTGAAGCTGAAATCGGTTCTGAGCAAATGGCAATACGCCTTAGCGGAGGACGGCTGGAACGCCTTGTTCTGGGGTAATCACGATCTGCCGCGGGCGCTTTCAAAATACGGAGATGCGACTGGCTATCCGGTCGTATCGGGAAAGATGCTGGCCACCGCCCTGCACCTGATGAAAGGAACGCCTTTCGTTTATCAGGGCGAGGAGATCGGCATGACCAATGTGCCGTTCACCAAGATCGAGCAATACCGTGACATCGAGACGTTGAACATGCATCAACTGCATCTGGATGCCGGTCTGTCGCCGGAGGATTTCATCAAGGGCGCCAATGAGAATGGCCGCGACAATGCCCGCACGCCGATGCAGTGGAGTGCGGCGCCCTATGGCGGCTTTTCAACCGGTACACCGTGGATCGAGGTTAATCCGAACTATTCCCGGGTCAACGCCCAAGCTGCGATGACCGATGAGGGCTCGATCTGGAACCACTACCGCAAGCTTATCGCACTTCGTAAAGCCCACCCCATCGTGATTTACGGGCTCTACCAGTCATGGCTCGACCAACATCCGGACGTGATGGTTTATACCCGCACGCTCGGCCCGGATCGTATGGTGGTCGTTGCCAATTTCAGCCAGCACCAGGTCACGCTGACGATTCCCGACGAACTGAACATCACCGGCGAATGCCTGATCAGCAATTACAAGCCAGTAGAAAGCTTGAACGGGACGATCGGCCTCGAACCTTACGAGGCATTTGCGATCCTGGCAAAGGCGTCAGGTTGAACCTTTTCAACACGAAGCAATCGCAGCGCGTTGAGGGTGACCAGAACGGTTGCGCCTGTATCGGCCAAAATCGCCGGCCAGAGGCCGGTGACGCCAATGATCGTCGTGGCTAGGAAAGCAAGCTTCAAGCCGAGCGCGATGGCAATATTCTGACGGATATTGCCCATGGTTCGCCGGGACAGGCGGATCATCGCGGCCACATCGGCAACACGCCCGTGCAGGATGGCAGCATCGGCGGTTTCCAGCGCTACATCCGTGCCGCCGCCCATGGCGATGCCCACATCGGCAGCGGCCAGCGCCGGCGCATCGTTGATGCCGTCCCCGACCTTTCCAACCACCAGCCCTTGGCGCTGCAATTCAAGGACGATCTGCTGCTTGTCGCGTGGCATCAAGCCTGCATGAACCTCGATGCCGACATGCGTGCCGATCGATTGCGCCGTGCGCGCGTCGTCGCCGGTCAGCATCACCGTCTTCACGCCCATAGCTGCCAAGGCTTCGATACCGGATTTGGCATCGGCACGCGGCTCGTCCCGCATGGCAATTGCACCAGCCAGTTGGCCGCCGATCACCAGTACGGACACTGTCTTGCCCTCATCTTTCAGAGCACTCATACGCCGACCATGCGCCATCGGAATGGCAACCAGCTCGGCTACCGCCTTCACCGAGCCGAGGAAAACCTCCTGCCCTTCCACCGAAGCTCTGACGCCCTTGCCACCGAGG
Source organism: Rhizobium deserti (assembly GCF_004358025.1). GTDB lineage: Bacteria > Pseudomonadota > Alphaproteobacteria > Rhizobiales > Rhizobiaceae > Neorhizobium > Neorhizobium deserti. The sequence continues at coordinate 140,218 of NZ_SMTL01000006.1, forward strand.
GCCTCGGCGCCGGCCGCCGAGGGAACAAGGATCTCCTCCTCGGCGGCTCTAGCCAGAATAGCCGTTGCCAAAGGGTGGCTGGAGCCGGCCTCGAGCGCTGCGGAAAGCCGCAGCACCTCTTCGGCATTGCGACCGAAGGCAATGACATCCGTGACCTGCGGCTTGCCCGATGTCAAAGTTCCCGTCTTGTCGAAGGCGACCGCCGTCAACTTCCCGAGGCTCTCCAGCACCCCTCCCCCCTTGATCAGCAGCCCACGCCGCGCGCCCGACGACAGCGATGCAGCGATCGCTGCGGGTGTCGAGATCACCAATGCACAAGGGCAGCCGATCAACAGGATCGCCAGGCCTTTATAGATCCATTCATCCCAGTTCGCACCGGCAAGCAGAGGCGGCAGGATGGCGACGAGCGCGGCAACCGCGACGACGCCTGGCGTATAAAATCGCGAGAAACGGTCGATGAACCGCTCGGTGGGTGCCTTCATCTCCTGCGCTTCTTCAACCATCCGCACAACCCGGGCAATGGTATTGTCGGCGGCAGCGGCGGTGACGCGGATGCGAAGCACCGTCGTGCCGTTGATCGTGCCCGCAAACACGTTGTCGCCGACGTCCTTGACAACCGGAACGCTTTCCCCGGTGACCGGCGACTGATCCACAGCGCTTTGGCCCGAAATAACCAAGCCGTCGGCGGCAATCCGGTCACCCGGGCGCACCAGGACAATGGAGCCGATGTCGAGATCGGCAGCCGGGACTTCCCGCGTCTTGCCATTGCTTTCCATAAGAGCGGTGCTGGGCATCAACCCAGTCAGGCTCTGGATGCTCCGGCGCGCGCGCCCGGCTGCCACACCTTCAAGCAGCTCGCCGACAAGAAAGAGAAAAACAACTGCCGCCGCTTCTTCAGAGGCTTGGATGATCACCGCACCCACGGCCGCGATGGTCATCAGCATCTCGATCGAGAACGGCATGCCCGAAAGCGCCGCCATAACCGCCCGCCGCGCTATGGGAACCAAACCAATCAGCAGCGCAGCGGTGAAGATCAGGGTGGAATAGACTGGAATGAGCGCGCCCAAGGCGTAAGCGGCCACGAAGGCGCATCCGCTGAGGACCGTCAGCTTGCCTTTAGGCGACTTCCACCACTGTCCATCGAGCGGCTCGTGGTCATGCGAGTGCAGTTCGGAAATAGCATGCTTACCTGCAGCTGGATGATCGTGGTGCTCGTCTTCGTCGTGGTGATCATGATGATGAGCGCCCTGGGCGGCATGATCGCGCTCTTTAGCCAGGGCCGGAAGCCTCAGCCCTAGGGGACGAACGGAATAGCCGAGGCCTGAAACCTTCTTCTCGATCGCACCGAGATCGCTCGTCCCATCGTGCCGAACTGTCATGGTGCCGGCGGTGACAGAAACTGAAACCTCCTCCACGCCGGGCATCCTACGCACAGCCGTATCGATCTTGGCGGCGCAGCTCGCGCAATCCATGCCGCCCAATTTGTACCTTGCCTGATGATCCAGAGCCATTACCACATCCTTTTGATGGCTCTGTTTACGACCTCTAGCCACTAGAGGTTCAAGAGGTAAATTTTGAAAATTTCTGCTGGCGGTGGTGAAATTGGTTGGGATCTTTGTCCCTGTAACCCTTCATTTGGGCGAGATACGCCAAATAGATTTGTCCCCTCGAAACGAGAGATTAGCAAGCAACTGATAACGTTCGACTTTCTGAAACGGCGGTTCCCATGCGTGCGGATGAGAAGAAGCGGCGGTTACCTAACTGAATTTGATGCTTCGTCCGCCCGCGGGACCACCGCACCAATAGGGCCAATGCACTATCCTGAGTAAGTCCGCTATTTCGGGCCGGACAAAGCCGTGTTGTCTTATGCAACAACGGAGGCGACGCTCTCTTGAAGGAGAGAGTGATGACCATCAGCCTTACAAGATATTACCCATACCGCATTGACACGATCCGGGCCTCTTACAACGCACGCGCTGCTGACCTTGCCAAAGCGATGACGGTGATACGAGATCGTTGGACAGGCACTGACGTAGACGACAGATTGCGTGCATTACAGCGAGACGAGTACGGCTCCCTCAGCAACTCCGACTTCGCAAAACGCGCGAGGCTGGCGCAAGCCGTCGCAGTGACAACGGATCGCTGGGACGCGGGAGGCCGACAGATCCTCGACCTCGGCATTGACTTCCCCTTGGAAACCCCCTCCCGCGTCAAACACCCAAGTCTGCGGGTCCAAGAGGGGCAGTCTCTTTATGTTCATCTACGTACACCCGGCAACGACTGGGATAGCGATGCAGCTGAGGGGGTGTACGTTACTCGTGTAGGTGAAGGCAGTGACGAGACATGTTTGCTCGGCTTCGTTATCGGCAGCCCCGGCACCTCTGTTCCCAAAACTCTTGGCCAGATGCTCGCGGAGCAAAGTCGCGTCGTGTTTGCATCGGTGAAGTCTCTTGGACCCAGCGACGAGCTTGAACTCATCGATGGCGACCCGGGACTGCTGGGACAACTCAGTGTGGAGGGGCTGCTGGAAGATCTAATCGACGCCGTCGATGCGCCACCAGAACCTCTAGCGGTCGCAGCAGCACGGCGATCCAACGCGCGATGATCGACATCGACGTGCTGAGCGGAACCCCCGGCTGCGTCTTGGAAACCTTGCCAGATAATTGCCTGTCTCGTCGGAGTGGGCCGAGGCCTGATTAAACGGTGCCGATAGATGAAGTGCCGATGCTGAGGACAGGTATGATCTCCGCGACATAGGCTGACTCTCAATTGCTCAGATAGCTCTTCTTTCCTGCGTCCGTCATGCAGTAGCGCCCGCCACGCGGGCCGGTGCAGTAAGCGCCTGATCGGCAGGAACATTCCGAGCTCAAGGCAGGTGTCATTTGAGTTCCGGGGCTTCCGAGGAGGCCCGAAGCCGCACCCATATAGGCCGAACACGACCGTTTGCTCCCCGACACGGACCCGTCATTGCAGATAAAGGTCTCTCCCTGACACGCCGCTATGCCACCCTTCCTACCGCTGCAGGGCGTGTTCTCCGCCTTCGCGGCAAGAGCGCAGCACAGAACCAGCACCGCCGACAATAATGCCTGCCGCATTCCCCTAAGACTCCTTAACGCGCTCTCCAATTCAGCACCTGCTCGGTTGCCAGGTATCCGTCGAGGACCTTCGGCACATCACGAAGTTTGGTGTCCGGTGGCACCAGGTCGATGTCACGGACTGAATCCTGGATCCAGTCCCCCGTGGAGAGCTGAATGATGTCGTCTTGTGACGATAGCGTCATGAGGTCGCCCTTCCCGCCGAAACTGGCAAACAGTTCCTCGATCGATCCAGCAGGCTTGTAGAACGTCTTTAGGTCGGACGGCTCAGGCCCGAACAGACACCACACGAAATTCTTGCCGTCCGCGGTCATGGCGATCGGCAGGTAAGCCACCCAGGTCTGGATCTTTCCCTGCCTGAACGGCCGCTTCCTGAAAGCGATCTTGTCTTCTCCGTTCTCCAGAAGTTCTGAGCCTTCGACAAACTCCTCCATCGTGGCCTTGGCGGTCGCGAACCCTTGCATGCTGCTCCGCCTCGCAAGGTGGTAGTAGCGGTTGACGCACCCGTTTACGATCATCGACGTCGTTATGCCGGGCTTTTCGCGCATCTGATAGGAGTGCTCGGCGTACTTAATTCCGAGAACCCGGATGCTGTCCGCGTCATCGGCGACGAAGATTTCGTCCTTCGTCGGCGACAGAAGTCTCGGGAGCTCAGCCGGGACGACGTAGAGCTTGTCGGCGACAGCTATCAGCCTTGCTATCGCCAGCACGGCCGACCGATAAGCATCCGCGACGACGGAGGCATCATAGCGCTCGCCGGCGAGCGCGAGATACGGCGCGTGGTACCCGAGGACGGCTCGCGGTTCCACAGATCTGTCTGGAAGCTGATCAGGCAGAGGATCCTGGTCGCGGGCTGGTTCAGGATCCTTAGGCAGCGCGGTCCCGCCGAGGAACGCGATGGCGCACGCTGACATGCATTGATCGCCCGAGCGCACGACGGTCGCGAGGCCGCGCCTCCGGAAGGCAAGAGCCAGATCCAGTCCCTCATGGTAGGAGCCTCCGGGGCTGTCGAGAGAGACGACGATCTTGCGCCACGGGTCCTGTGAATAGCTGACGCCGGACGACACGAGCGCCGCGTCCAGACGCTGCACGTCCCCTTGCGCGATCTCGCCACGCAGCCGGAACCGGGCCTCTTTCGGACTGTCGTTCCGGATACCCTCGAACGAAATGTCCGCAGCGCGCGCCGGTAGGGCGAGGAGAGCGACCAAAGCCAGCAGCCGTGGGGCCCAACAACACCCTCCCCTTGTCACGTGGCGACGCCGGGGCAGAGCTGCTGAAAGATCGTGAGCTGCACCGGGTAGCCGGATGCGGACGAACCGTCGAGGATCTCGCCCGACTTCAGGTCCCGGACGGCATAATCGACGAAGGTTTCGGCGGACTTCATCGCGCCTTCGAACGCGAATGACTGGCCGTATATGTCTGTCCAGGTCGCCTTCCTGCAGTTCCCGGTAACGCGGTCGCCGACCTTCACCTCCGCCATCGCGCGTTTGACGCATGCCATCGAGTTGTCCTGCTCGTACCCCACGCAGTACGCCTTGGCGTCCTTTGGTGTGTGCTTGACCACTATGACCGCGCTTGCCGTCCCGATCCCCGATTTCGAGACCGTCGTCAGATGCATTCCGGCGCGGGAACCGTAATAGATCGAATGGTCTTCGGCAGCACTGGCTTGGTGCGCGAGAGCTGCGGCGAATAGCGCGCCTATTCCGATCACGGGTTTCCTGAACACGTCTCTGCCCTCCCTGTTTTCAGTCGCAGCATACTTTGCGGACATAGGTATTGCCGAACGTGACCATCGCGTCCGCCGCGATAAGTCCCCTCGCCTTTAACGCGTCCGAAAGGTCCTTCGCCTGCCGCTCCTCGTACACGTCCGGCAGCGTCACCGCGATCCAGCCGCTTGCCGCCAGGTGGGCCGCGAGCGGAACAGCTGATCCCCTGATGAATGAATGGGCGTCCGCCAGCGTCCTGAAGCTCTTGACCTGGACGAACCGCCCCTCGCCATCTGGCTCGTCGAACTGGCTCACTCGCACCCACGAGTAATGCATGTAGCCCCTGGCCCCGCCGACGTTGACCCGGTACCAGTCGCCCAACGTTTCCGTTATCTCGACGGCGCTGCCATTGGGCGCGTAGCGGAGGGTTTTGGCGTCGGCGTTCGCCGCCTGCTTTACCGGAGAGGCTCCTTTGGGGTGACGGACGTACCCGCTAAGGGCTCTCGGAACTTCAAGCGATGCTCCGGATCCTCCGTCTATCGCCAGGTTGACCGATCTGGGCGAGCGCGGGCTGTCGATGGCGGGCGGAGTCTCCGGAGCGGCAGCGATTCTTGACGCGGCCTTGGGATAGCATAGGATCTGGAAGACCGACGGAGTAACGCGATCGGCGAGATCCGCCGTGGAGAGCGTCCCCGGATTAGCAGCGGGATCGGCGTCCCGTGCCGTCAGGCTCTGGGACTGCATGAAGAGCTCCGCGACGGAGGCCCGAATGGCGAAGTTCACGTTCTGGGCGGTGATGCCGATCTCGTCGGCCGTCTTCTTCGACAGGGTCGCGCTGGTGATTCCGATAAGGTTTCCGGCGCGGTCCACGACCGGGCCTCCGGAGTTGCCGGGCTGGATCGGCGTGGAGATCTGGATGTATCTCGTGTCGTTCCGGATACCTGCAAGGGCGTTGACGTTGCCCGTGGTGATCTTGACTGAGTCGGCGAGAAGCGTGGCGAGCGGATATCCTACCGCGACGATGTCTTCTCCCAGCCTCGTCGGCGAGTTCCGGAAAGCGAGTGGCTGCAGCAACGGGGCCGCTGATATCTTCAATGCCGCCAGGTCGTTGATCGCGTCGGTTCTGGTGTCCGTTGCGTCACCCTTCCCCTTCACCTCGATGCGTCCGCAATCCTCGACCACGTGCGCGTTGGTGAGTATCCATCCGTCGGCTGTTGCCGCAAACCCCGTCCCGGACGAGACAGGTTCCTCAGCACGGCAGTCAACGGCCCCGGCGCTGGCCAGTCCAACTGCGACGATCAAGCGGTATGCACAGCGCATCTGAAACCCCAATTCGGTCTGGTACTTAATGCGCCCACGCACGAGATTTCAACCTGATCTTGCGGGTCTGCTTAACACGGGCTCTACGGCGGAAGCGACGGAGAGGCAATCAAGCGCGGGCTGGGAGCTCAGGCACATATGCCGTATCTACGCGCACGAGCTAACTTGTCTGCGTCGGGTTTACTTTATCCATGGGAGCCGTTCATCATTGGATGTGACAGACGATGGATTCAATGCGCACCAACGAACAGAAGATTGCCTATGCCATTTTCACCATCCTCTCCTTTGGACTGGTGGGTGTCGGGATAGTTCTGCCGGCTTGGATCGCTTTTCAGGTAGGCGGCTCGAAGCTGGTCGGCCTGGTTCTGCTCACCTCCAGTCTTGCCGGAGTTCTTCTCGCACCACTAGCAGGTCATCTCGTCGATAAGCATGACCGCCGTACGATGTCAGCCGTAGGCCAGGCGACGCGAGCTGCTGCGATGCTTCTAGTGGGATTTGCCGACAGCTCACCTGCTCTCGTTGGCGAGATACTGCTGATACTCTCAGGCATTGGAGGGGCTTTCGGCTTTTCAATCCTATCCGGCTCTCTTGGCGGTCTTCTCCAGCGCTTGGTGCCAGCGGAGGAGCGGGCGAGCTTCTCGCTGAGAATGTCGGTAGCCAAGCAGATAGGAATTGGATGTGGAACGGGGGCGGCCGGGCTGGCGCTCTTTTATCTTGGAAGCAGCCCCGCCGCTTATATGTTCAGTGCGATCAGCTTAGTCTGCATCAGTCTCTTGCGCGCGCTTCCCGCTTCTCAACCTCAGTCGCGTGGAACAGCCTCGGGTGGCTTTCTGCAGTCGAACCTTGAAGCCCTACGTTATTTCCTCAGAAATCCTGAATGCTTCGCCGCGGTCCTCTTCACGGGCCTTTCCTATTCGATAATCCAGGTCACCAACCTTCTCCTGCCGGGGTTTGTTATCAATAACCTCCACGGCGACAGCTCGCTCTTTGGAACACTGGAAATGGTCGCGGCAATTGCAGGCGCCGCCTCCGCGCTGCTCCTCTCAGGCAGGCGTGTAGCTGAGCGTCTGCGGCAAAGAGTATCCCCGATCCTGGTGATATCAGCCGTTTCGCTGATAGCATTCTCCGTCTCGCAGACACCGACGGTCGCCTTGATCACATATTGTGCATCCGGGATGCTTTGGAGCGTTAGCAGGTCGATGGCGGGCGCAAACTTCCTGATCGTCATCGACAACCAGATGACTGGGAGGTCTCAAGGCTTCAGTACCCTGCTTAGCAGCGTTTTCGGCGGGATGATCTATCTGGTCCCTATCACCTTTCCCGAGGCCAGGGAGGCCGACCTCTACGTCGGCTGTGGACTAGCGATAATCTTCTGCGTTTTGCTGGTGAGGTTCGTCGCGAAGCCCGGAAGAATAGCCGTCGAATAGATCATGCCGCGTGGCGCTCGCTCCGCTACGCAATGTTTTCTCCGGTGGCGCTTTGCTCTGGACTACGTTGCATCGACAGCGCCAGGCCTGATATCAAAAGAGGGTCGGCATATCTAGTCAGTTCGATCCCATGCGATAAGGCTATGCTTTACTCGGCTTTTTTTTGCGGGCGTGCGAAGTCAAGAGCGTCAACGGCGGCCTGTAGTTTCTCGTAGACTGCGGGCAGCTGGTCTCCCCGGAAAATCGGGACAGGCGAGCGGAGAGCACTGAACGCGTCCCGCCGGATTTTCGGTTTCCCTCTCTTCATATCGACGAACTCCAAGTCGAAGCCGTGTTTGTCGCCGTTCCGATACATGAACCGCACGACGCATTCCGTTTCACCCCTCCGTCCGATAATCCGGACGTCTTCGATGATACATGCGGGAGCGATCAACTCCTCACGGCTGATGTACGGGGACCAATCGCGATCGAGGAAGAGCTTGTCGAGTTCCTTTGGGATGTTCAGCTTGCATTTTGGATCCCAGAGCATCGCATGGCGAGCAGCACTCACGTATCGCGCGACGCCCTCTGCGATGATCTGGCGTGCTTTCTCGTCATCGCCAAGGTCCTGCGCGCGATATCGCAGCACGCCCTCATATTCCTTGAGCTCCCGGTAGACGTCGAACACTTCGATACTGTCCTCGAAGCTGACCGCGTGTCTAATCCCGAACTGATCGTAACCTTCTCCCGGCCGGGCTTCATCGACGGGGAAGACGATCTCCCAGGCACCGTAACTGCTCCTACCCGATTTGAAGGGTCGAGCGCCGAATACCGTTCGGGGATGTCCGAGATGTCTTAGCTCCGGGAGAGAATGGGAGATCGCGATGCCAAGCGTCGGACCCGTGGCATCGACCGTTGCGTCATCGTATTTCGAGAACACGCGGAGTTCAAATTCGCAGGCTCTCGCGGTGGTGCGAGCTACCGGGCGAAAGCTTGGTGTCGGGTCTGTCGGCGGCATAGTCTGCGTGGTCATCGGTAATGTCTTTCGGTTATCACTATCGAAAGTGTTCCCCGGATTTCCGACGTGTGCAAGCATCTTGGTTGGCCAGAGCGAGCGACATACGCAGCACGTACGACCGGCGACCCGAGCCGCTACTGATCGTCATGGTTTGATTGAGATACGAGAGTGAAGTCCACACATCCCGGGTCCGTCCAACTTTACCGATCTGGAAACGGAAATGTTCAGAGCTAGCTGATACTGGTTTGGCTCCATGAGCTGGAGGGACGCGATGTCGAAACTGCCAAAGCATTTACGGGACGCCCAGGAATTGTTCCTGGAGCGTGCGCACGAGCAAAACCGCAGGATAGACGCTCTCTTCGAGAACGAGGTACATCTGGTTCCGTCCGAAAAGTTGCTTGCCGAAATCAGGTCCGCGAAAATCATGGAGACAACAAGCGCGGAAGAGTTTCTAGCGCAGCTCGAGGCTGATATCGCGGCGTGGCGGGGTGATCATAGATAGCCTGCCGGCTCACAAAACGGTTGGTGTGCATTTCCCACGCCGTTTCAGCCCGTCAGATTTGCCTCGATTTGAAGCCTTTGTAATACGATCCGTGCTCGGCCACTGCCGAACCGCAGCGTCCCTCCGCCAGGCCCTGGTTTCGATCCGCCTTCGGCTTTTCAAGTCGCCAGCGGTCCGACCGTCGGGTGTCCCTCGGCAAGGGCTTGATCATTTTCCCCATTGCGGCGGACGCCATCCGGCCGCGATGGCTTCACCTTCGGAGCAAAACCAGCGCTCGCCTTTTCGGATATCGACCTTGGTCTTCGCGTAGTCTTTGGACCATGGTGCGTGGTAGATTTTCTGATTCTTGCTGCTGATGTTCCCCTTGATGGGACATGCCGCCGACGGCGCGCTTGCGGCGGCGCTGTCCCACTTGTGAGACCTGAAGTCCCAGGGCGCTTCAGTATCGGCCTGCCAGACACCAAGCTGGCGAGCTCGGGCAGCCTCTTCGGCTTTGACGTAGTCCATGGAATACTTTCGAAACGCCCAAGCCAGACCAGTGGCAATCATCTCGCCGCTTAAATCTACGCCGTCGGCGACGCAGGATGCGACCCATCGGCCGTACATGTCCTTCTCGTGCGGCGTGCAGGTTACACCGTGGCCGACAACTAAGCTCCCCATCTTACGGAGCGCCTCCTGACCACACGGCCAGTGTCCGCCATTCACTGTATCGCAGACCTGACCTACCTCGGGCGCGTCGATCCCGTGAAGGCGGTACCGAACGCCTTCCAGATCGATCGTGTCGCCATCGATAACTCGAGCATTCTATGTCGCGTAGACCCCCTCAGCTGCTACCAGCAGTGAGATTACGGCCGCTAGAATTTTGGAATCAAGACACGCCCCCCTTACGGCTTATAGCTTACGACAGCGCCCGAACCACGGCAAACCGGAGTGTAAAGATGAAGAACGGTAGACGCCTTTTTCCACGGATCCATTTCGCGGAGTAGCGACGTAGCGTCCGAAGGTGTAGTCTGCCACGTAACGACCTCGTGACGCGGTTGACGGATCTGTTCGAACCTGTGCGTTTGATGGCGACGTAAATGACGCGGCCGCTTATCAGCCGGAGACTGAAATGGGCTTGTTTGACGGTATCCTCGGCCACGGATCAACGGTTGACCCCGCGGATCTCCGTAAGCGCCTCGACGGCGTCCTCATCGACGGCGAGGAGCCCCATCTAGCTTTCAAGGTGATCCGAGATTTCTTTGTCTTCACCCAGCACCGGATCATTCTCGTTGACATCCAGGGCATCACCGGAAGCAAGGTTGACTACATGTCGATACCTTACCGGACAATCACCCGGTTTTCTGTCGAAACGGCAGGGACGTTCGACCTGGATTCCGAACTGAAAATCTGGGTCTCCGGATCGGACGGCCCGATCGCGAAAACCTTGAAGAAGGGATCCGACGTCCGCGGCATACAACGCGCACTCGCCGCGGGAATATTTCGATAACGGCCTAGACGGGGGAGTCAGACCACTCCGTTTCGTCGGCGGAGAACGAGGAACTTGTTCGCCGCTTGGATAAGTCCAGTCAGCGCCCGATTTGTAGTACGGACATCGGGGGCCTCGTAAGCGCGCGCGGCAAGTTCGAAGTCATTCAGGGCTTTGATGTAAGAGAGCTGGGCATCGGCGAGCGCAGCGCTATCGCTCCACGATTTCTTCCGAGATGACCCGATCGGCTCGATTCGAATTTCTCGCGAGGGGCGATAGGGATGCCCGAGCGCTTCGATTGTGCCGGTGAGCAGAAGATCCAAGGCTCCTTCTCGTGAAGCCCGCAGAGCCTCTTTCTGAGGATGCGATGTTTCAGCTCTGCTTGCAACCCTTAGGCTACCCGACGCAAAACTCACTACTATGGTCCTTTTGTTGGTTCGCTGGGCTGTGCCAGTGGCCGTCCCTTTGTGTTGCAAGATGATCATCCGGATTATCGGGCCTGACGAGCCCACGCCTCCGGGGCACCGTAGAGCGACTTTCCCCGCCAAGGCGCCCACCAGATAGTTCGCCCCTACATCTCGGCCCGCCGCCGATCGGGAATCGAGCCTCGAGAGTTTCACCCACCCGGACTGGTTCGACACGCTCGTCCTCGAACGCCGTTCATGACCTTCGCATGCCGACGGACGTGCCCGCTGCCGGGTGCCGTTGAGTTCATCATGGGTTCGGGCTTCTGTTGGCACCAGTGATCCGTCCACTGTCGGCGATCGCGCTCATCCTTATTTTCACGGCGGCGGTGCGTTTGTCGGGCGGGTCGATCTGATCGGGCACGGGCGATCTCGCAGTTACCTTCCCGCCGTAGGACTGACGGTTTACTGGATCGGCCACCGCGGAAAGGTGACCCATGCGCGTAATGCCGAGCAAACGCACGGACCGATATCGGTTACAGGCGTCGGCCTCAGCCGACCGAATGAAATTTGATAAGCCATCTTGCGTAACATAGGACTCCTATATATATATTTACCTCATGGAAACGCCGAAGAACCCCACGTCCGTCAACCACCGCATTCGGGAAGGTCTTTCTCGGGTGGCCATGGTCATGCGGGCCGACGACTGGAACCGCGCCAAGACCAGCGGCCTCAATCCGGCACAACTGGCGATTCTGGAGTTGCTGGAAGGCAGAAAGGACGGACTGGCAGTCAAGGAAGTCGCCACAAACCTTGGCGTTTCGCAGCCGACGGCGACGGACTCCATCGCGGCGCTCGAACGCAAGGGGCTGGTCGCCAAGCGAAGTGCCGGAACCGATAAACGAGGCGTCAATGTCGGCATCACGTCCGAAGGTTTATCGATGCTCGAAGCTGGCAGATCGTCCCAAAGCCTCGCCGAGCGAACGGTCGATGCCCTGGCCGAGCATGAACAAGAAGACCTGCTGATCACGCTGGTCAAGATGATCAGACATCTGCAGGAGACTGACGCGATCCCGATCCAGCGCATGTGCGCGAGCTGTCGGTACTTCGCGCCGTTCGCCCATTCCGATGCGGCACAACCGCATCACTGTAATTTCGTCGACGCGGCATTCGGACAGCGGGATATCCGCATCGACTGCCGCGAACACGAGACCGCCGATCCCGCGTCCCGGGCAGCCACCTGGGACGTGTTTCAACAGGGATAGTATCGAAACCCCTCCAGGCTATGGAGACAAAGGAGAATACGGAAATGATCAGGAACTTTGCAGCCGGCGCGTTTCTCGCCGGAACGGCCTCGCTATGGCTGACAGCCGCCAGCGCCCACTCGATCAAGACAGACCCGGCTGAGGCCGTGCAGGCTTCGTTCGACATCGTCGAGACGACGATCGTGACGAAAGGAAGCTCCGCCGTCTTTTCGACCCGCGTCCGCGGCAAGGCTGGCTCGGAGAAACCAGCAACCACGGGCAAGTTCGAGGGATCGGGTGTCTACGCCTACGTCTGGCCGACCTCGCTGAACAGCAGTGAAATCGGTTTCGACAAGGACCAGGGGATCGTAGCGCTGGCCGTGACCTTCCATCCCGACTTCGACGACGCTGCCAAGGGCGGCAAGAACCGCGACGTCTGGCATCCGCATTGGGTCGTGCTGGCCGAGGACAAAGCCTGCGGCGGCGGTCTCAAGATCATAGACATCCCGGAAGGCAAGAAACCGAAGGTCCCCGAGACCTGGCCTGGCGTTCCGCTTCTGATTGACAGCCCGGCCTACCCGACCACCCTCAAGGGTGACTCTGTCGACGTAACGATCCCCTTGTCTCTAATCGGCGGCATCATGGGTGCGTCCTACGACGGCGTGACCGCGGGTCTCAAGGTCAACGCCAACCTGCACGCACCGCTTCTGTGCGTCAGCAATGTCTTCAAGGTCGCTTCCGGCAATCTCAGCCTTCCCGGCAAGGTCATGCCTTCGAAGTGACTTGAACAGCACGGGTCCGCCGACAGCCATCGACGGACCCGCATATTCCCCCCTCCAGGCTAATAGAGAGAAAGAACATGTCCAGAATTACACTTATCGACCCGGCCAGCGCAACAGGCCAGACATCGGAACAGCTCGCCCAGATCAATGGTGCCTTCGGCATGGTGCCGAACATGTTCAAGGCTGCGGCGAACTCGCCGGCCGCCCTGGCCAGCCTGTGGGGTGCGTTCGGCGCGCTTGGCGGCGGTCGTCTCGGGGCGAAGCTCGGCGAACAGATCGCCGTTGCTATCGCCGACCGCAACGACTGCAACTACTGCCTCGCCGCTCACACGGGCCTTGGTCGCAAGGCGGGTGCGACGGCGCAGGAAATGGCGGAGGCCCAGGCGGGTCGCTCGACCGATCCTCGGACCGCCGCAGCCCTCGCTTTCGCGGTCGGCGTCGTGGATAAGCGCGCAGGGATCGAAACTGCCGATGTCGATGCACTCCGCTCGGCAGGCTTCGACGACGAGGAGATCGTCGAGATCGTCGCCCACATCGCGCTGAACCTGTTCACCAACTACCTGAACGTCGCCCTCGACGTGCCGGTCGACTTTCCAGGTGTGAAACTTACGCGCGCCGCCGCTTGAGCCCAAGGGGGCAGACCGACCTCCCCTCGGTCCGCCCCGCAACACAAGGATCGAAATCATGCCTACGATATCGACGACGCTCGCGCCCGAACTGGCGGTGGGCGATTGGTTTAACACGCCTGCACCTCTGACGCTGGCCGCCCTACGCGGTCGCCCGGTGTTCATTCACAGCTTCCAGCTTCTCTGCCCGGGATGCGTTGCGCAATCCATTCCGCAGGTCCAGCGCATCGAACGCATCTTCGGCCACACCGATCTCCAGGTCATCGGCATCCACACGGCCTTCGAACACCATGCGGCGATGTCCCCGGTAACTCTGAGGGCTTTTCTGCACGAATATCGTATCAAGCACCCTGTCGGTGTCGATCTGGCTGAAGAGCATTCCGATACGCCGATCACCATGCAGCGTTTCGCGTTGCGAGGCACACCGTCGTCGGTCCTGATCGGACGCGACGGTTCCATCGTGCATCGGGTGTTCGGGGTCGAGGAAGACCTCGCCGTGGGAGCGCGGATCGCCATGGCGCTCTCCGCCCATATTCCCGACGATGCCACAAACACATCTGGCGACGACGGCGGATGCTCAGGCGGCACGTGCGAAGTTCCGTCGCGTGGTGCCGCGTGAGAACAGGTTAATTCCGTGGTCGTCGGCCATGTCCTGCCCGATCAGGCGGGAAGCTTTCGGTCGACTTCCCCAGTGTAGCCTGTTCAGTACGGGACCTAAATGGCGACCCTATAACTTTTCCCGGATCTGCCCGGTTTCCAGTCGCTGGTATATCTAAATCGCTTTGGCACATCATCGCCGTTACAGCGGAGGTGAAGCGGCGTACTCTCGTAGAGCTCCCTGTTCGTCGCAGACAACACCTGGGACTTGAAGGAGGTAACTGCGCCATCGGCAGAGCGGCCTTGGCGATAAAACGTGACGGTTCCTAGAAGAAGCATTTCTTCGCCGAGCGTCACGAACTCGGGGAGCGTCGAGAAGCGATGAACCAGCTTGCCGTCGCGGAGGCCGTATTCTGTGATCTCGAGAATTTTTTGTACGTTCTGCTGCCAGTTCACAGGCCAGCCAAGCCTCGCAAGTGCCTCCGCAGCATCAACAACGCCTTTGAAGGCCTCATGGTGCTCAGCCGTAAATCCGTCGATCGAGCTGCGTCCGAACCGGACTTTCTCCATCACACTCAGTCGAAACACGTAGTTCTCGAATGCGACACCAAGTCCGGACGCAAGAACCCATCGGCCAGGGACGTAACACCCCTCATCGTCGAGCCGGAATTCAACCGATAATTTAAGGAGCCTTGAATCCTGTACTAAGCCGAGAGCCTCGCCGAGCTGACCTGCCGAGTCTTCTTCCCTCACGAGCGATTCGCATTGCCTTCGATAATATACCAGCAAGCGCTCTTCGCGCGCGTCGTCTAAATCCACTGTCCGCCCCATCGCAAAGGTCTCTTCATACAAGAGTGAGGCTGAATTTCATCGGCGGCAAGACCGTATTTCGCGGCAGATCCGGACCGCACTCTTGGACTATCAGATCGACGATGAGGCGCCCTTCTGGACGCACTAAAATGTTGCTTCACCGACGGCCCCGCAAAAGGACATCGAGAAGCTGGCAAAGACGCCCCCTAAAATGTTGGAGGCGCGGACTGCCGAGATCGCAATAACGACCGGCCAGGCTCACGGTGATTATGGATTTGCCGCGTCGATAGCTGCGCCCGCCGTAAGCGCATGAGCGATTGCGCAGAGTCGCGCTGATCTGGGGCATTCGGCCCGACATCTGAACCGTCACGAATCAGAGCATCTTAAAAGCAGTCTCCATGAGGTGCCATCCATCGCAATCGCTTACGACCAGTGCGCGGCCGTTCGGCTGCGCACTGGTCAGGTCGCTTGATGCCATGCACCGAATGACGTCCAAGTCCCGTGTCGCTGAGTACCAGCGGCTATGCCGCGGCGCGCTTGGGGAGCTTCCAACCCGGTCGCGGGAAATGGCACGTGTATCCGTTCGGTATCCTTTCCAGGTAGTCCTGGTGTTCTGGCTCGGCTTCCCAGAAATCGGCTATGGGCACGATTTCCGTTACCACTTTACCCGGCCAGATTCCTGAAGCGTCGACGTCGGCTATAGTGTCCTTGGCGACCGCCTTCTGCTCGTCGTTCGTGAAGAAGATCGCAGACCGATAACTCGTGCCGACATCGTTGCCTTGGCGGTTCAGAGTGCTCGGATCATGGATCTGGAAGAAAAACTCGAGCAGATCGCGGAAGCTTGTTTTCGCGGGATCGAAATTGATCTCTATCGCCTCCGCGTGGCCCTCGTGGTTCCGATAGGTCGCGTCGCGCACGTCGCCACCGGTGTAGCCGACCCTGGTGGACAAGACGCCCGGGAGTCTCCGTATGAGATCCTGCATGCCCCAAAAGCAGCCGCCTGCCAAAACTGCGCGTTCCGTTGTCATGTTTTTCTCCTCTTGGTGTAAGCGGAAGAAATATAGTGAGGACGGCACGCTAAAACCAGGATGGCAACGCCTGCGGCTAGACACAGGAGTAACGACCATCGGGTTTGCCGGGATCGTTGCTGCGGCAAAGCCGCGATTGAACGATGGCGATACTACACCCGCCGAGGAGACCACGTTGCCACAATCGTAAACACATCCAGGCTAGTCCTTGAGCACAGTCAGCGGCTTCGGCTTCTGTCTTAAGGCGACTCGCAACCATGGCTGAAGCGTTCGTCGCGTGAAAGCATGCGGCAAGACATACCTGCGCCGCCCTCCGCTGCTTTCCGTAAAAGGCGAGCCATCGCTTCAACCCGGCCGTCATCTGTGGTGCGCTAGGAGATGTCCTGCCAGGGGGACGCGCATGGACAACGCCATTGCTATCGGAGACATACACGGACGAGCTGACCTTCTCGAGCCGCTGCTGAAACATATCCACCTGAACTACTCAGACACCAGGGTCGTCTTCCTCGGTGACGTCATCGACCGCGGCCCGGATTCGAAGGACTGCCTCGACATGGTCGAAAGCGAACTCGAGCGGAATTCCGCGTCATCGCTTATCATGGGCAACCACGAGGACTTGATGCTGAGGTTTATCGACGGCGGAACCGCATGGTCGAAAAGCTGGTGCTGGAACCATGGCCTGACCTCCGTCGCTTCGTACGGGTACGAGGGCTACGAGTTCCTCGGCGAGGACGGCTACATGTATCTCCGCGGAGAACTCGCGGAGATCTTGGCGACCAGTCATCAGTCGCACGTTGACATGATCAGAAGAGCGGCGACGTTCATCGAGCTTCCCGATCATATCCTAGTACACGCCGGGATCGTCCCCGGCGTTCCGATGGAACAACAGGACCCTTACCGGCTAAGATGGGACAGCAAATCGCTGATCGCCCATCATGGTTCGCTGCCTAAGAAAATCGTGCATGGGCACACGGTCACCGCGGACCTGCTCCCGGAAATCCACGCCAATCGCATCAACATAGATTGCGGGGCCTACCAGAGCGGAGTTCTTTGCGCCGCGTTTCTTTCGCCAGAAGCGTCCCCAGCCTTCATCCTCTCGACGGGTGTTGGTGGAATTTACAGTATTCAAGATACCGTGCAGCCATTGGGATCGAGGATCGTTGCCTGCAGGTGAAATCCGGCACCGGCATCTATGAATTCCTGCGGTGTGCGGGAAATACGCCGCAGCATATCTCATTGGTCCAGAGACCTGGGGAGTTCATCCTCCAACGCAGCGCTCGCCCTCAACACGGGCAACGCGACAGATTGACTTCGAACAAGCGTTAGAAGGCCCATTAACACCATCTTAACCATAGCCGGCGACCATAGATAACCGATGAAGCCATCAACCGTCGGCGGGTAGACACCATGTTTCTACTGGACACGAGTATTCTCAGTGACGCGCAGAACCCGCAGCCCCTTGTTCGGGTCCAGCGGTGGCTGCGCAGGCAGGCGCGCATAGCGATTCCGTTCCCCGTGATACTGGAGATCGAGCAGGGTATTCTAGACGTCCGCAGAACCAAGCCGCACAAGGCTGACGAGCTCGGAACCTGGCTTAGGGAAGTGCTGGTGTCGGAATTCGAGTACCCGGAAATCACCCCGGAAGTGGCGAGAACCCTGGCGGATATGAACTGCTGCGGACCTTTGAAAAACTTCTGGTACGTGAACCCGCACGGCAAAAAGGAAAAGCGGCCTAGCCAAGACCTTTTCATCGCCGCCATTTCGATCGTCCATGACTTGCCCTTGGCAACGATGAATGAAAAAGACTTCGTCTTTATCGACCGGTACTTCCCGCTGCCGGGAGTATATAACCCGAACACGGGATGCTGGGCGGTCCGGCCGGATCACCTCGCCGACATCGACGCAGTCGAAGCGGAACTGGTAGCACTAGAGACGATTTTAGAATCCGCTCAGCAGAAGGGACGTATGTTACCGTTGCCGTTCGAATTCGCGCACATGCGCTTGGCGTTCGCCTAGTCTCCGCCGGGACCGCCCCGGGCCAGTACGTCCCCTGCCCGCTCGCGTTTCGAGGCCTTGAACTTCAGCTCGAATACGCCGTCGACATCGGCGATCCGCTGCACGCGTCCGCTCTTCGCGCCTTCTAGCAGGTCGGAAAAATGCTCTTCCGCTTCAGTTCTCTGCCAATCCTGGACCTTGTTGAGCACTCTGCGCCTCTTTTCTTCGGAAGACTCCATATACGATTTTCACAGCGAGTGGAATGTGCTTTGAAGACCTCAATGCTTGGCGGACAAATGCCCTGAAGCACTAGATCGGCGGCGTTTCATTCGCCGCCCTCGCGAACGACAGACGATCAGATCCAGCCGCCCACGTCTCGGGCAGAAGCCTTTTCACCCGTGCGGCGTCCAGGTCTCGCTCGCTTGCCAAAGCTCTTGCAACCGCCTCAAGCGCATCCTGCTTATCCGACAGGAGTCGTTTCGCTTCTAGCAAGCCCTCCTCGAGCCGTCTTTGTACCGCTCCGCTCAACTCATGATCATACATTCGGAACCGCTGGATGGCGCCGGGATCGATACTACCTTCGGTAAGGAGGCTGGACCCGAAGGCGAAATTCCTCTCCATCATCGTAGCAAGCCCTGTCGCCGCGGCGAGATCGGACGACTCGTGCCCTCCTGCGCCTGACGTGTGATCGCCAAACACCAGACGCTCCGCCACCATCCCGCCGAGCAGGACGGCAATCCGGTTCAGATAGTCACGCTCGACGGCCAATAGGGGGAATGCCCTCTTGAACTCGGTCACTCCAAGTTGGGAGCCGTCTCGGTTTTCGTGCGTATTCGCGTTCAGCCGGACGCGAACGAAGTTATCGGGGTCCAACAAGATGCCTGTTAGGACGTGCCCGGCTTCGTGGACGGCGACCCTGAACCACTGCTCCTCGGTGAGTCCGATTTGCTTCGGCATCGCTGCTTGGATGTCTGCGGCTGAAACCGTCTTCCCTTCCCGATGGCGGCAGATCCGTCGGGCGTCTCGCGCGAGCTTCGCAAGTTCCGCGCCGGACCATCCTTCCGTTCCGGCCATCAGAGGTTCGAGCTCAAGCTTTCCGGCGAAGGCGCCGAGATGATGCCGGAGAATATCGCTCCGGGCCTCCATGTCCGGAAGAGTGATTTCGATCACCTTCTCGAGGCGACCGGGCCTTAGAAGAGCCGCGTCGACCGCAAGCGCGTTGTTGGTCGCGCCGACTACCACGACCCCTTCTCGACCACCGGACGGATCAAGGCATTCCAGGAGACCGTTGATGACCTGTCGCTTGTAGTCGTAATGGTCGCCATCGGTCTGCGCGGCGCGGTCGCCGAAACTGTCGAACTCATCGAGGAAAGCGATACACGGGGCTCTGCTCCGGGCCTCGGTGAAAAATTTCCTCATTGCTTTCAGAAGATCGCCAAGATGCCCGCTTGCCTGCCATTGGGCGGCGGACGCGGAGATTAGCGGCACGCCGCATGTGACGGCGAGAGCGGCGGCATAGGTCGTCTTGCCGCTACCCGGCGGCCCGCTCAGAAGGACGCCCCGGTCCACGTCGTCCCATCCGATGCGCCCCGCTTTCCAGTCGGCGAGATCGCGCGCCAGCATGAGCCCCCACTCCTTGGCAGCCCCGTAACCCGAGAGCGTTTCCAGCGATGGACCGCGTTTCGTGTCGGCTACGCGCTCGCTCGCTGGCTTTACCGCCGGCTTTGCCAGGCTGCCGATAACGCGGGCAATTGGACGGCCCCGCCCCATTGCAAGTCTCACGCTCCGTAACGGCCAGGCCGCGAGCTGAGACGCTTCTTCTTCGGAGATCGGCGCTAGGCGCAACTGCCGCGCCGCCATCCTGAAATGAACCGCGCGCGGAGCCGCGACCGCGGCTTCGAGGTCGACGAGAAGCCGGACGTCTTCGGTAGGTATCGCGTCCCTTCCCGCCAGGATGATGGCGCGTTTCACATGTTTTACCTTGGGAACAAGGCTCCACGATCCCCTGTCGAGATCGTCGGCGAGCCACACGGCCGCGATATCCTGCCCCTCTCCGTCGTAAGTTTCTCCGACCTCGAGAAGCACACGGGCAGCCTCCTGGTAGAGGAACGCATCGGCCGGATGCTCGATTCGCAACAAGGCGATGAACGACACCAGCGGTCGGTCGATCAACGTCCTGATCGCGCTCCGAATGCCGTACTGGGCGACCAGCGAAGCGAGATGTGGGGTTTCCTGCAAAAATTTCGGGCGGAGTTTAGTCATGGTAGTCCTATGACATCTGGAGAAACGAAAACGGCGGGCTAACATCAGCTCCGTATTCGTCTCACCATCGTCTCGGGTCCAAGCAGGGCGTCGTCGAGGTCCGCTTCCAGGAAGCCGTAGAGCATAAGCGAAGCTATGGCGGCTACGGGCTCGCCTCCCCTGATTACGGACAGGCAGTCTGCCATCGGGAGCGATCCCTGATCGTCGAGGGTCGCCAGTAGCCGGATGCGGTCCGCAAGCGATACGGTGTAGTTCGCGTATCGCAGCAGGTCGCGCGCATTGCGAAGCCTGAAGCCGCTGTAGATCTCGTCGCGGGGGACGACCCGGTAAGAAGCCCCTGCCTCGCGGGCGGCATCTTCGAAATCGATCTCCAGGAAATGTTTTCTGTCGGGCGCGTCAAGAAACCAGACGGTTCCATCGCTGTCGATCATGCGGAAATCAGGGACATGCCCTCTGTCGGCCGCACCTAGAAACTCCTGACAGCAAGACCAGCTTTGAACTGCGGCGTTCAGGTCGAGAATGGCAGCCAAGTCCTTCGCCGCGCCGGAACGATAGGAAATAATCCCTCGTCCTTTGACTGTCGGGCCGGCGATGACTTTCGGTGGGGCGGCTTGCAAAGCAGCGGCGTCGCGCTGCGCTGACGTCTGATGCGTCTTCATACTCGAACTCACTAATACAAACGAAGATGATGACTTCCGCGGCATCCGCGGACCCAATCAGCCTATTCGTATTATGTGCGCATCGATCTTTGCCATGACAGAACGTATAGTGAACATATTTCGACATGTCAACCGGGCCGGTCTATTCAGTCAGCCATCCTTCTTTTCCGGCGCTTTCGAACAGACAGCCGACAGCGGGCATTCGACCTTGATGCAGACTGCCTTGCTCTGACCAATGCAGCAGATTTAGGAGACCAATTAATTCAACATTCACCAGCACTTAGACGATATTTACATTAACCAGTGGCACGTCCGTCTTCGTTAACCGCTCCAAAATATCGTCCGAGCCGGGTTTCCCAGCGAACACGAGTATTTTAGATGTATCGAGTTATTGATCTTTTCAGCGGCGCTGGCGGGTTCTCGACAGGCATGGCTATGGCGGGTTTTCACGTGCGCGCGTCGGTGGAGTCCGACGAGAACGCTATGGCCACCTTCAAGGCAAACCACCCGCCTGTGGATTTGATGGCCTTTCGGTGGAAAATCGAAAGCTTTCCGATGATTATGTTGAGCTTTACAAAGGGGATCGACGTCGTTGTGGGAGGACCCCCGTGCCAGCCGTTTTCCGATGCGGGACTACAGAACCCGCTCGACGAGCGAGCGCACATGTTCAAGGAATATATCAAGCTCCTGAACGGCGTCGAAAGGCCGCACTTCAATCCGCCGTCGGCTTTCATTTTCGAGAACGTCGAGGGCCTGACCCGGGTTCGTGGTGGCGAAGACCTCAGGACGATCCATAGGGCCTTGGCAGACTGCGGTTACCACCTGTCGACGCAGGTACTGAACGCCCATGATTACGGAGTTCCGCAGCGCCGCCGCAGGCTGATTATCGTCGGCTCGAAGTATCCGGGCTTTCGGTTTCCCGAACCCGTCGCGGCTAACGAACGACGAACCCTTCGCGACGCGATCGGGGACCTGCCCCCAACGACAGAAACCGGAGAGATCGAGGTCGACGGCAGAATCGTTACGGGGCACAAGGCGCCTAGTCATTCCGAGAATCTCGTCAACCTGATCGCGAGGATTCCTGAGGGCGGACGTCTGGTTGATTTGGACTTGCCGGACGCGCCGAGGGCATTCGCAGGCTCCTATGCGAGGCTGCGCTGGGATCGTCCCTCGCAGACAATCACTAGCAGCTTTGCCAAACCGTCCTCCGCGCGATGCATTCACCCCACCGAGAACCGCGCGCTGACCGTTCGGGAAGCAGCCCGGCTCCAGAGCTTTCCCGACGATTACCAGTTTCATGGTGGTGACGGGTCAATTCGCCTGCAGATCGGGAACGCTGTGCCGCCGCTGCTGGCCATGCATCTCGGGCTGGCGCTCAGAAACCATCTGGAAGAAAACGGCGTCCCCTTCCAAGACTACAAGCTTCCGGAAGGACGCTCGATTCCCGAGGAAAAGCGTCCGTGGTGCCTTACCTATAAGCAGGATGAGAAATTCAAGGAAATGCTGGCGGAAAAAGCTCGAGAGGCGGTGGAGCTTGTGACCGACGCCTAATTCAGAGCTGCGATCATGTTTTGACTAGGGCTCTCTTCGTCTCAAGTCTAGGCGGCCACCAAGGGCTGCAAGCACGTCGTGGCTCTCGACTCTGCTCGATAGTGTCGGTGGGCGCGGGAAGTAAGCTCAGCTCTTCATAAAGACCCAGCCGTTTGGTATCTCCGTGGCCCGATCCTAAGCGTTTCCGGACTTTAAACTCCGCTTGAATCTTTGCAGGCCGCACAGGCATCATGGCCCGATTCAAACGACAGTTGTGACAGGATAAGACCCGACACGAGTCCCAGCGACAAGCAGGCGACCAGAAGCACGGTAATCTTGGCGTTTATCGGGAGACGGTGATAACCCGCGGGCGGGGCAGTCTTTTGGGCGACCGCGCCCAGATCGCTCAAACCGGTTCCTTCTACGGCTCCGTCCCCTTCGAGCCCGGGACGATCATCCGGTCGCTGAGATACAACTATGTGCGTGATGTGCTCATCATCAAGCTTAACGGTGAGGGGTATCTTTTCGGCGACGCGTAGATTTTCCATGGCCGCGCTTGCCGCGGTCGCTTCGTCGAGAGCTTCGATAAGGGAGGTATGTGTGACGAGATAATAAGGCATTCACATTCCTACCGCATTGAGGCGGGCTCTCGCAAATAAAGCCTACGCAATCTTTGGTTGAAGTAGCGCCACTCCCCCAAACGGGTTGTCTAGCTCCATACAAGCCGCCCGGCCCCTGCAAGTCATTCTCGAAAATAGCTTTCACTGCCCTGGTCCGTCATACAGAATCGGCCGCCATGGGGTCCGGTGCAGTAGTGGCCGGATCGGCACGAACAAGCACCGACACCGACGGCGGGGGTCATCGGCGTCGCAGTCCCTTCGAGAAGACCGACAGCGCCGCCCGTGTCCATGGAACGTGATTTCTTGCTCGCGCTGACCGAACCGTCGTTGCACAGAAAGGTCGCCCCTCTGCATCCCGCCACGCCGCAGTTGCTCCCGCTGCAGGGATAATTCGCCGCTTGGACCCCGAAAGCAGGCAGCGTAACAGCCAGCAAGAAGAAAAGGCGTACTGTCCGGCTTGTCCCTGAGCTCATTTTCATCCTCCGAGGTTCCAGATGTCAGCACGCCCTCAGAGAGGAGAGCAAGCGCCGCCCAGATTGCTAGACCCCTTCATAGACCAGCTCGGTAAACAGACCCGGCGTAATGACGAACTTGCCCCAGAACTTGTCGAATGCCGCAGTGGGCCCTGCCGCGACGACTTCGCCGACCGACATGCCCTTTGCTTTTAGCGCGGCAACGTTGTCCCTTACCGAGACCATCATGTCGTGGAAAGCCTTGAGCTCGGCCTTGTTGCTAACGGGAGCGCCGTGCCCCGGGATCACGATCGTCTTGTCGTCCACCATAGAAAGGCTTTTGGCGCAGGCCGCGATCTTCCCATCGATGCTGCCCCCCGTTGAATAGTCGATGAACGGATAGATCCCGTTCCAATAGGTGTCCCCGGTATGAAGGATGTTCTGCTCGACGAAGTGCACGCCGATGTCGCTGTCGGTATGCGCGGGTTCGTAGCAAATCAGATGAAGCTTGCAGCCTTCGAAGTCTACGTGCTGATCCGTGGCGAAGGTCTCACTTGGAATCGCCCCTGCCGGAGACGGCGGAAACGAGTAGTCCCAGTCCTCGACGCGCTGGGTCTGCATGAGGCGTTTTTTCGTGTTTTCATGTGCGATGATTTTTGCGCCCGCTGCGTGGATCCATTCGTTGCCGTCAGCATGGTCGAAATGCCAGTGGGTATTCACCAGGTGGGTCACGGGCTGGCGGCCGAGATCCGCCAACGCCTGCTCAATCTTCGGCTGCGTCGCCGTAATCCCGGCGTCGATCATAACCTTGCCGTGCTTGCCCGCGAATACGGCAATGTTGCCACCGGAGCCCTCCAGCACGGCGACGTTTCCGCGTAGTTTATATGTGGTGATGTCGGCCTTGGCGGCGGCCCCTCGTATCATGCCTACGAGTTGGTGGGCTTCCGCGTACGCCTCCCTGGGCGAAAGCCATCCCCCGGCGACTCCCGCCGAGGCTATACCCACGCAGCACATGCAGAAGCCGCGGCGTGTAAGCTTGGGAACTTGAAGCGTCGACATTTGAGGTTCCTCACCTGGGAATTGGACATACCCCAAGTGATGAACGCTCAGGCGGGTGATTGCTTGTAGAATCCGCTCCATCAGTTGCGAGATGATCTTTGCAGCGTTGCCCTGGAAGGTAGGCGCGAAACGGTGCTGCTACCCGGGCGGGGTCCTCCAAGGTAACAAAGATCGGTCGCCCTGTCGCCTAGCTGATAGCAAAACCGCCATGCGCGTAATGGTCTGCCCTGTCATTGGGGACATTCGATCAGACAAAGACAGTGCGCCGTGGCCGACCCGGTCCTTATGCCGTTGCTTTTAGGCCTTCCGACGAGGTTGGGCAGTCATGTAGCGATTGCCAAAACGTAGCGGTGGAGAAGCTGCTCTCGCTGTGACCGCGACGATGTATTGCTCAGACGATCTCGCGATCCTTCCCGGCGAATATCCTCTCTCACTAGATGCTAAGTCCGCGGGATCCGCTGCCAGCGCCTCAGATATGTAGTGACGACCGTTATTTGACACGCTTGCTCTTGAACGCAGAAAGATTTTCTTCCAGCCAGGCATATGCCGACCGAGGTTGTTGTCCGGTGAGTTCGAAGACCGTGGATGTCGTTTCGGACTGTACCGACAGTTCGAACAGGCGGTCGAGACCGAGTTGAAGGTCAGCTATCATCTCGCTCAGCCCCGAATTCAAAAGCACCTCTCGGTGTTCTCCGGGGGTGCGGTGGTCATATGAGATCTGCTCGCCGAGCAGACGCGACAGCTCGGCAGCGACATCGGGCATGCTAACTGCTGCTGGCCCTGTAAGATGATAGGCGCGCTGCGCTTGAGGGTTCTCCCTATCGAGAAGTACTACGCGCGCCACGTCGGCGACGTCGCGGGTATCGATGAGGTTGACGCGACCTTCGCCTGCAGCCCCGCCCCATACGCCTTGGACGACAAACGCAGCCCTGCTCTTCAATATATCGACGAAGGTAGATGGACGAAGTAGCGTGTACCCAACATCGCGTGTAGCTAGATGCGCCTCGATCTCGGCATGCCAGTCGAACGGGTGAAGCCTTACAGGCGGTCCCATTACCGAGACCTTGACGATGTGCGCGACCCCGGCATCGACCGCCGCATCAATCAGAGCGATTTCGTTCTCTACCTGCCGTCCGTACGTGCCGTGCACGACGAAAAGCTTGTCTGCTCCTTCGACAGCCTTTGACAGGGTCGATGGTTTTTCGAAGTCGATCACCGTCGGCGCGATCCCGCGAGGCAACCGGTCAGTGGACGGATCGCGCGAAAGCGCTACGATTTCGACGTCGTCGGATACGAGTCTCGAGAGTAGTGCGGAACCAATCCGCCCTGTCGCGCCCGCAACCGAGATGCGCAGGGCGCCATGAGAGAGTGCGTTGGACATAATATACCTTTTTGATGATCTGGGGCGACCGTAAATGCCGTCGCTGAGTACGGAAAGTTCAGACGGTCTGGGTAAATCATACGAGCTCGTACGCTTGACTGCCGAGCCGCTACCTAAATCGAAACTGTTCTGGCTACGCCTTCGACCGCGTCGCGTTACTTCTGGTGCTGTGACGAATTCCTGGAAAGTCTTCTCGGGTCGTCGGTTGCAAGGGTGGCCGAATTTTTGAAACAGGCTGACCATGCGTCGCTTGGCATTTTCGCTTGGCGTTCTAGCGCTTTTCATAAGCCGCGGCCCCCTCAAGCCGCACTAGGCATTCGACCTAGTTCATACGCCCAGACGCGGGCGGGTCGCTCGCAGGAAACGACTCCATAAGTGCCTCATCGAGCAGTTCGTCGGAAGTCGATCGACGGAAAGACTGCTTCTCGAGGCGCACATCTTCGAATTCCGGTAGCGTTTCCGCCCCGTCACGCAGCACTTCGCGGGCATTATCTGTTCGTTTGGTCATCGCTATTCTCCTATCCAGGCAGATATGCCGACGGGGCTAGTCTCCAGTATTGGACGATCCGGCCCTCCGTTGGCTGTATGGCGGTGGCTCGTGAGCACGGCGCGGCGCGACTGACATCAGCGACGGAAAAAAGCAGCCCACGCCTCGGGCACTGGATTCTACAATAATCGCATCGACCGCGGTTCTACCCTCCCAGGAGAATTGATGGAGGGCTCGTTGTTAGCAAAAATCGAAAAAATAAGCGGCGTCGTTCCGGCTGAGGGTGAAGTCCCGGTCTTCAACGAGGGAGACACCGTAGTCATCGCAACCCGTTCGCCCATTGGGCATTACCGGATGCCTACGTATCTCCGCGGCAAAATCGGGAAAATCGAAGCCATAATGCGCCAAATGGCCGTGGACAACGAAGAAGAGGGATATGGCCGCAACGCGGGGTCCAAGGGTCACTACTATAGAGTGGCAATTCCGATGACCGAGATTTGGCCGGACTACATCGGTTCGGCGAATGACGGCCTCCGGATTGAAATCTTCGAAAACTGGCTGGAGAAACCGTCCGATGTCTGATCATCACGACCACGACCACGACCACGACCATGCACCTATTACCGTCGACGAACTGCCAGGTTATTTTGATCTCATGGAGACGGCGGTTCGCGAGCTTCTAGTCGAGCGAAAGCTTTTCAAAGCCGAGGAAATTCGCCGCCAAATCGAAGTACTCGACTCGCGCACGCCGGCTCTCGGGGCGAAAGTCGTCGCGAGGGCTTGGACGGACCCTGCGTTCAAGTCACGTCTTCTCGAAAACGGGCGCTCCGGGTGCGAGGAGCTGGGGATCACCTTCTACGACGACACCCAGTTGATCGTCTTGGAGAATACGGGTGCTGTTCACAATCTCATCGTCTGCACGTTATGCTCCTGCTACCCGCGCCCGGTACTCGGCCTTCCTCCCGACTGGTACAAGCTGAAGCCCTATCGTGCCCGCGCTGTCCACGAGCCGCGAGCTGTCCTGGAGGAGTTCGGGACCTTCATTCCTGGCGACGTCGAGATACGGGTGAGCGACTCGACAGCAATCATCCGTTATCTCGTGCTGCCGATGCGGCCGGAAGGAACTGAGCATCTCAATGAAACGCAACTCGCCGATCTGGTCACTCGTGATGCCATGATCGGAGTTATCCAGGTCGCATATAAAAGAGAGGCAGCGTGATGGGGACCGAAAATCTTGTGAGAAAACTGCCCAACGATATCGGTGGGGACGAAGCTGGAAAAATCGAACGCGTGGAACACGTGTTGCTCCCATGGGAGAAGCGATGCCATGCGTTGGCCGATGTCCTCGACTTCCATAAGATCATCAACACCGAAGAGAAACGGCGCGGAGTCGAATCTCTGGGAGCCGAGATGATCGGAAAGCTTTCGTACTACGAACGTTGGATCGTCGCATTTGCCAACATTCTTTTTCAGAAAGGCATTCTGACGCCGGGGGAGCTGGCGGTGAAGATGTCGGAGGTTGAAGGAAGGTTCTCCGATGTTTCAAGCACGCACCATAGCTAGACCGGGTAGCAAGGGCACAGTTCCGAGCTTCTTCGAGCAAAATCCCAAGCTTCCGGTTCTCCGGCGGGCCTTTGTAGAAGCCGTTGGAACGGCGTTCCTGGTTGTTGCA
The DNA here is from genome assembly GCF_004358025.1 of Rhizobium deserti. Classification (GTDB taxonomy): domain Bacteria; phylum Pseudomonadota; class Alphaproteobacteria; order Rhizobiales; family Rhizobiaceae; genus Neorhizobium; species Neorhizobium deserti. The sequence continues at coordinate 168,341 of NZ_SMTL01000006.1, forward strand.
GTAGTCGGATCAGGTATCGCTGCATCAAGGCACGCTCCGGCCGAGCCGTTAGTGGCATCTTTGCTGGTTGCGGTCTCGATAGCAGGTTCGCTTGTCGGACTGATAGTTGCATTGGGGAAGGTGTCCGGGGGGCATTTCAACCCGCTGATCACATTTACCCAATGGCTGAACCGGGAACGGGGTACTGTCTGTACGGTGGCATATATCGTCGGACAGGTGATCGGCGGCGCAGTGGGCTCAATCCTCGCAGCTGCGATGTTCGGCTCACCTATTCGCACTGCTGTAGATGCTCTCCCCTCTTTTGGGGGCTTCCTGAGTGAACTCGTAGCGGCCGCGGGATTGATGACGGTCGTGCTGGGCTGCGCGCGCAGTACCAAATGGGAGACCGGACCGTTTGCCGTCGGAGCTTGGTTGGTGGCTGCCATCATCGCCACCCCTTCCACTTCCTATGCAAACCCAGCGGTCACCCTGGCCGCGATTTTCGCACCTGGCCTCGTCGGCCTTTCGCCGCTTACCACGGCCGCGTTCGTTCTGGCACAGATGGCCGGGATGTTTGTCGCCATGGGTATCAATAAGTTAGCTTTTGCCAGCGAGGACATAGTCACTGATTAGGTGATTACGTCCTGGTTAACCGCCTTCCGCAAAGAGCGCGAGACTGTCGGCATTTAAGGCTCGCATGCGCAGGTCGCTTCCGTAGGCAGACGAACGCGATGCGATAACATCCCTAGCAATCCCCACCCTATCGGAGAACAGACAATGCATATCGAACCCGGAATAGTAGACGGTTCCAAAATCGTACTCAGCTATGCGACAGCAGGTTTCTCGGGCCTTCTCGCTCTCAAATCGGCATCAGGCGACATCAACAGACGCGGCGCTCTGTCATTCATGGCGAGAAGCGCCATCACGACTGCCCTGGTCTTCTGTTTCTTCGAGGTCTTGCCGCACTATCCTGTCGGCGTCTCGGAGGTACACCTGATTCTTGGCTCGAGCCTTTTCCTCTTGTTCGGGATGGCTCCGGCGGCCATCGGGCTTGCGTTGGGTCTGCTGGCTCAGGGACTATTTTTCACGCAATACGACCTCCCTCAGTACGGGATGAATGTGACGACGCTTCTTGTTCCTCTCTTTGCGCTCCGGATGGTCGCGTCGCAGACGATCGCGCCGGGCATGCGGTACGTCGACCTCAAGTATCGGCAGGCGCTGGCTCTCTCCGTAACCTATCAGGCGGGCATCGTCACATGGGTCGCGTTCTGGGCGCTATATGGCCACGGCATCGGCATCGATAACCTCGCGTCGATCGGAACCTTCGGTCTGTCGTACATGCTGGTGATCGTAATCGAACCGTTGGCGGACATCGTTGTCCTTGCCATAGCAAAGTCGAATGCGACTATCGCACGTAGCTCGATCTTTGATCCGCGACTGCTCGGCCAAGCGTGATCATCATCACCAATCTATGCACCAGATTTGCGACTGTTGCTCTGCATTTTGCAGCATTATGGAGCCAGGGACACAAAGTTTTGTCGCCACTTAACCCATAAGTGGCGGCAAGGCGTTGACATACGATATAGCCATGCCGGTGTCCGGCTTGTCGTTAAAGATCGGCCTCGCTGAATTTTACTCAGAAATGGCAACGAGACGCTTGGTCTAATGACCAAGCGCTTCTCAGGGCTGTGGTGCTATATGCATTGGTTGCGCCGGGTTTATCGAAGCTGGAGTGGCTTAGCTGCTCCAGCTCTTTTCTTGTGGAAGGCCTAGAAGCTCTTCATAGCAGTTTTAAGCAGGGGCCGCCAATTTCCAGCGACTATATTATCTTCTGGATAAGCGGATCATGGACGCATCCATGCCGCGTATTTGAAACACCATCAGTAAAAGGACGTTGTGCTCATCCCATGTTCCCGTCATAGCTCGGGCATAGGTAATCCACCTTCTGCCTGGCGAAGGAGGATTGCCTGGATTCGTGGCACGCTGATTCTGCTCGTCCTCATCAAAACCTCTCAGTCATAAAGCCCGAGAAATGCTACTATTGAAGTCCTTTAATTGGCGGGAGGATTACCGGTCCGACGCTATATAGAGACTACCCGGATCAAAGGAGACATCGAGGGCCATGGAGACAAGGATCAATTCCGCGCGACAAGCCGTCGAAACGCTCAAGTCCCTGCCCGTCTGGCTCTTTCTCGGCTTCACCTGCTTTTTCGGTTTATCTCTCGCCTACCAGCCCTTCCGGGCTGTGCTCGAAGAACACGTGATCTATGTGCAAATGGCCGCCACCCTCTGCGCCATCATGGCAAGTGCGAAGCTGCTGGACTCTCTGTGGCGGGTGTGGACCGAAAATCGCAAGGCAAGGGCCGTACGTGACCTACACCGCCTGATCGATGTCTACAGGCCCATTTACGCGCTCTTCCTGACCCGTCGGCCCAGCATGGCCCAGGCTATCCTCTATAATACATTCTTCCAGCGGCTCGCCCATGCTCGACGTGAATTCAGTAATTATGCAAAGTGGTGTGCCAGGATCAGTAACGGCTGGCGGGCGCTTTTCGACCGCGGCGTATCCGTCTCATGGACGATCCAACACCGCGGTGGCTTTCCAATTTCCCAGATCGTCGCCATCGTCGCGGCCAGTCCGCGGGACGTGACTCAGGAACTCCTAAACCTTGTTGGCTGGGCTGAGAGTTCCCGCGCGGAAGATCCGTGCTACGGGTTCCTCACGGAAGGCGAGATCGCACTCTTTCTCCATATCACGCAACAGCACAACGTCCTTTCGAAGCGACTCGACTAATTCCGCACATCGAGCATAACCCGTCACCTTGCACTGACCAGCCGCAGGTCCCTAATCTGGACAGTGTATCGCTGAGACCAAATGTCTGCCCTCGTTCTAGTCGAACGACTGAGTCCTTCGGAGCCAAGCACCACTGCTTTCTTTGAGAACGGTCATTGCCGGCTTCCATCGCCGCCGACTTTTACTACCTATATCCTAGCCGCTCGAGAGGTCAGTTGGCGCAGTGTCTTCAGGGATGCCCATATCGTCTCGGATAGACCCAAAGTCGAAATCGACGCGTCGCCGCCTCACCCGCCATTGCCACGAATCCGAAGGCCACTAGGAAGCGTCGGCTTTGGGAACAGAAGGACATTGTCCCTTGCGAAAGAGCGATTTCCTATGAGGGCTACATCCAGCTTCAAATCGGTTGCGGGTTGGACTACAAGACATCACCATAAGCGCAGGGAAGAACCTCGATGAGCAAGCTGTCAGAAGATCAGAGCAACGAGATTGAAGAGGCTCGCAGCAACGTATCTTCTACGCTGCGCGCGGTATCGCCGGGGATGGAGGAGATCCTCTACCGGAGCATGCCGGTTCTAGACCACGGCTTCGTGCGCGTTGTCGACTACATGGGCAACGACGGTGCAGTGGTACAGGCGGCCAGGGTTTCCTATGGCCAGGGAACACGGCAGGTTTCCGAGGATCGTGCTTTGATCCACTACCTTCTCCGCCACTGGCATACGACGCCGTTCGAGATGGCGGAGATTAAGCTCCATGTTAAAATGCCAATCTTCGTCGCGCGGCAGTGGATACGCCACCGGATGGCTAGCGTGAACGAGTACTCGGCGCGCTACTCCGTGCTGGACCGGGAGTTCTACATTCCGCGACCGGAACATCTTGCCGCCCAATCAACTAGCAACAAGCAGGGCCGCGGAGAGGTCGTCGGGCCCCAAGAGGCTGACCGGGTGCTGCGACTGCTCGTCGAGGACGCCGAACGCAACTACGACCATTACCTCGAGATGCTCAATTCTAAAGAAGACGGAACGCGGGTTGACGACGCAAGAACTGGCCTCGCGCGAGAACTTGCCCGTATGAACCTCTCCCTGAACTACTATACCCAGTGGTACTGGAAGACGGACCTACACAATCTCATGAACTTCTTGCGTCTGCGCGCCGACTTACACGCACAGTACGAGATCCGTGTTTACGCCGAAACCATCCTCGACGTCATGAAGCGCTGGGTACCCATTACTCACGAAGCGTTCGTGGAGCATAGACTGGAAGCGGCCACCTTCTCAGGGGAAGCGTTGAAGGCATTGCGCCGGCTGCTGGCCGGTGAGAAACTCGAACAGTCGGATACCCGTATGCCGAAGAGAGAATGGGAAGAGTTTCGGGCCAAGCTCGGCATCGCGTAAACAGCCCGCAGGAGGAGGTTCCCATGATTTCGCTAGAAGCGCGCCCGGCGGCAACCACTCCGGCTCATATGGTCCCCATCAAGAAGGGCATTTCGGTACTGGAACTGGAAAGGATCCTGGCTGCCGAAGTCACCGGGCAAGGCAGGAAGATAGACTTCAAGCTGCCTAAAGATGGGCAAAGCGTCGTACTTGCGGATATGTGGACGAGCATTGTCCTTGGTACGCTGGCGGCAGGCAATGACCTGCGTTTGATCGCGTGGGGTCTCAAGGAGATTGAGGCCGCCTCTCGATTTACGACAACGCCAGCTTTCCTCGCTGCGCTTACTATGGCGGACGCCATTGCCGCCGAATTCGGCACCGAAGTGGATCGGGACGCTTTCCAGAAAAGGCTCTCGCTTACGCAACTAGGTCTGGTCGAACCTGAGAGCGGTGTCGCGCAAACGCTTGTGGAGTTCGATCCCGAATTCAGCGTCGCCCCGGTTCTACGCGGTGGAAGCGGCTTCGATGCGGTATCTCCGCTTGATCGAAACCGCATATTCGAGAACCTTATCATGAAGTTCCGGCAGCGACTGGAAGTCGCTGCGATACGAAACGGCGTTTCTCCTTCAAATGCGGGACCGGCGCGTTCGGTTGCCAGGTTCCTACGAGAACTACACGACAACGCCGTCGAGCATGGATCGCGAGACCGTAACGGCCGTACCCTGAGCGCTACTCGTATCATGCGCCTGCGTAAGCATGTGGCGAACACCAAAGCACTACTCGTGGAGCGTTGCGGTGACTTCGAACCACTTGCCCGGCACGTGTACGAGAGCTTCGCAGAAGGCGGAGGCGCCCCGGCGCTGGTAGAGGCTTCTATTTCCGATTTCGGTCTAGGTATCGTGGACGGCTTCCTATTAAGTGACGCGGGCAGACGGTACGCTCGCTACGGGCGAAGAGACCTGCTCCAAGCGCTTATCTACGAGAGGCTCAGCTCGAAAAGCAGCGACACGTCCGCCGGTCTGGGGCTGCAGAACGCTTTAATCGCGGCGCGGCAGATGGGAGCCTTCGTATCCCTCCGAACCGGGGAGTTCTGGCTTGTCGTGTCTTTTGCCAGCGACAACGGCGAACCCAAACTAAATGATGTAAGCTCGGCGACCCACAGCCGTGTCGCAGGCACTCACTGGCAAATCCTCTGGACGCAATCCTAACAACGGCATCGAAATGCACGTATTTAACGTCAGGCTCGATCGCATAGACCCTGCGATCACGTTGCTCGTGGCGCAGTTTTCGAGCGAGCATTCCGTAGAAAGCATTCTGGAGCTCATCTACGACGCCTACCCCGGACACAGATCCGCGGCTAGCGCGCTTGTGATGCGTCCAGATGTCAGGGACACCTTCTCACCTGCAGAGCTTGAGGTCGCGCTCGAAGGCGCGGTGTCGGGTGACAGCCCATTCCTTGAGCGGCTAGCGGCTGCCTGCCAGGACGGCGAACGGTCGTTTGCCCGCTTCCAGTTGCTCCCGATCTTCATCCTCCATTTCCACGACGGTAAGGCCGTCTTGTCATCCAACATTAATCCGCTCGTGGACGTCCCACCGGACGTGGAACTGCATCTTGAGAATTATGACGTCGTCGGAGATATCAGGACGGGGGAGATGCGGCACGTAATGAGCGTGTCCGGTGCGCTGCTTCCACCTTTGGAAAACACCTTCTACGAAAATCCCTCCGGACGTCGGGCCCGGGCGTTTCTCAGGGTCGGCAACATCCAGTACTCGCGTTTGGCAATCGATAGCGTGACGTTCTGGTTGCTACCTTACGTGTTCGAGTGCGAAGCGCTGCTTGTCGACACCTGGTCGCTGTCGTCCATAGCATTTAATACCAGCAGGGTTCTGGCCTCCACCAAACAAGGCAAACCAATCCCGGTAGAAATGCTGAGCCAATACCAGGACAACAGTGCCGAGAGGCGCTCCGCTCTAATTGAGATTCTACAGCGCCTTCTCGCCGATGCCGGGGGCGGAAAGCAAGGCAATACCCTGAAGGTGACCTGCCTCGTAAGTGTCACTCACACGGGTTCGCTGGTCAACGTTCTGATGGAACAAGTCAGGCTTTCGGGACTGCCGATCGAGTTGAGCTTCGTGGCTGTGTTCAGGTTGGGACCGGGCGACCGGTTCGAGACGCTTTGCGATCTATCGGAAGACCCCGAATTCGAGCCACTTACCGCTGAAGAAATGTCAGATCGGTCGGCCGTTCAGATCGACGACAGGGTCTATTTCCCCGTCACCTACACCGATATCCCTTTCGAAGTCGTGCAGCCACAGGCCAAGATCTTCAAGCCTTTCGTCGACCTGGTGCAAGGTAGCGGCCTTATATCCGTTCACAGGGACCAGGTAGATGATGGAAAGCCAAGACATCACGCCGTACATCTGGACACGGAGGTTCTGGCTGGACTGTCGGCCTTCCGCGCGCGCTTTCGGGAAGCCATTCTCGGGCTCGATCCCCTGCCGTCGCTCGTTTTGTCGCCAGACCACTCGGCTGCGAGAGCGCTGTCCGATCTAGCCTGTCGATTTCTCGAAGAGCACTCTGGCTTGCCTTCCGAGGCAATTTTCCACTCGAATTTGGATCTCAAAACAGCAGGCCTGGGCGCGAAAGAGGATCTCGCAATCGCCGACCGCTTGGCTCAAACGGAGCCGGATTCGTCGATACTGGTACTCGACGACTGCTTCATAACGGGAGCGCGTCTTTCGGGATACCAGACGCGTCTGCGCCAAAGAAACATAACCGCGAAGCTGCATTATCTAGTAGCTGTGGCCCGTCCGGACGATCTGGCGACCTGGGAGGACTTCAAGAGGAAACTCAGTTTCCGGACGAAGGAGTATAAGCAGTATCATCACGACAACACAGTCACCGCTGTGCTCGAAATCGTCCTGCCGAACTGGCAGCAAGAGAAATGCCCCTGGTGCCAGGAGCGACTTCTTTACGAGCGCCTTGAATCCGAAGGAGACAAGCTGCCTGGCCGGTACGGCGCGCGGCGCGTACTCCTGGCGCAGCGGGACCTCGGCCTTAGGGACGATCTTTTTCTGGACCCCGAAATCAGCGAGATCAAACTCTACCCCGCCTCGATTTTTGCTCCGCCGGACAGCTCTCAGGCCGAGGTTTTCTCGGCCGTTGCAGCCGCCATTCAGGTCCTTCGCATCGCGCCGCCCGCTGGCAAACCGCGACTTGGCCCCCGCAGACATCCTGTTGCGACCGTTCTCGACTTCAACAAATATCTGCGGACCATGTTCACGGATACCGTTATTCGTGCGTCCTTCCTCAGAGCTGCAACTTGGGAAGAACTTGTGTATACCGACAGAGAGACGGAGGGGAAACGCTCTGAGCGGATCGCGGAGATAATCGCCAAGAGCGAAGGCGACGAGGCCAACCTTGCGTTGGAACTCATCCTGGCTGGCGGTCTTATGAAGCTTACTGTTCCGGGCGCTGCCCGGCATGACATCCAGGGCGATGATGATCGAGCGTTCTTCGAGCTGACAAAAAAGAGACGCTGATCATTGCTGTTCCAGCCACGGCTCCCAGGAGTCTCAACTGTGCTGAGACCTGGGCGACCAATTAAAGATTGCGATTTCGATCCCATGATCCGGAAAATCGCCTGCCCCTCAAGTTCCGACCCGGTCGACCTCGGGCTAGAGGCGAAGTGAGCGCGATCCGGCGATACAGGAGCCGCTCTGCCTAAAAATTCTTAGCTCGCCCGGCGAACGACGGCGTATATCGCTGATTCAGTTGTCGAGCGCGCGGCATCGCTCGCCTCTAGGCTGTTCAGGCTCGGCTACGAGGTGGTCAGATGCTCTACGCTCGCTGCCGCAATTTCGGCGTGCCTCGAAGCAAGTCCCGTTTATGTGCTTACCGCTGCCGTCGCGCATGACTCCGGTAGGAACCTCATCCGTTTGATCGCGGCCCATCTCACTTCGACGAGGACAATCGTGCAAACATATGTTTGACATCCTCCGATGCGATTTCGATGTCGCTTCGCCGTAGAGGCGGCATTTTCCTTCCGGTACGTCGCTACCTGACCGCCGGCGTGCTGTTGAAACCTCGAGCGGGCTCGTGTGGTTAAACCCGCCTTTGGGGGCGGAACGGCTTCGTGTCCTACCTCGACAAGTACTTTGCCACATAAACGCGCCGCTCTAGTTCCGGGCAGGACCAGTGGCCCGTGGTTTCAGGACAGCTGGCAACGTGTGGATCCGGTGTTGTTCACACCCGAGCGACGCTTTCTCAGGCCCGACTGTCGGGAGGCCAAGTCTCCATTTAACGAGACGCCCTGTTCGCCGTCGGCGATCTTGGAGCGGCGCCCCTCGAATGGCCGCTTCGCCAAGCTCGGTGTTGTCGGCCGCCCGCTTCGCCCGGACACGGGTCCTAAATCAGGTACGGTGAACGCCCTGACCGCGCTGGCCACGGCGTCCGTTCGCCCCGGACAACGGTTACCGCCGTTAGGATGGTGGTCGCTTAGGGACCTCGCGGAACACGAGCTCGATCAGAATCCCACCCGGCGTCCTGACAAACAGACGCCGCTCGCCAAGCTCGGGCAGGTCCATAGTCGAATAGGGCATGCCCTCGACGTCGAGTGTTCGCCTGAAGTCATCGTAGCCATCGAGGCGAAACGCGACGTGGTCAATGCCCTCTGCGTTCCGGGCGGCAGGAGTGCCGTCACCCGGGATGAGATGCACGACCGGCTGGGCACCATCGTAAAGCCAATATCCCGGAAATCCGAATGACGGGCGATATCCGACCACGAGGCCCAAAAGGCCTTCGAGAAATTTCCTCGTTCCCTCAAGGTCGGCAGTCCGTAGAGTGACGTGATCCAGCCGCATCTGATCACCCGATCACACCACCGCCATCGACCCGGACATTCGACCCGGTAGCGAAAGGCGTGGTCATGAGGAAGAGCACCGCATTGGCGACATCGCCTGGTTGCCCGATGGTTTTGGCCGGAAGGCTCGCTGCGACACGCTCGAACATGGACTTTCGACTGTCATCCTCCATCTTCGACCACAGCGGCGTGTCTATCAGGCCTGGCGAAACCGAGTTGACCCGTATCGGCGACAATTCGAGCGCCAGGCCACGACCAAGGGACTCGAGGGCCGCGTTGATCGCGCCTTGAAGCACTGACGACGCCGACGGACGCTCACTGAGAAAGCCGGAAATTAAAGTGAGCGATCCGCGTTCGCTTATCCGAGCGGCCCGTGCGATCCGGTACGCTCCCCAGAACTTGCTCTCCATGGCCGTTTTCGCGTCATCGAGCGGTAGCTTGCGGACAGGCCCGCTCGGTGTCTGCGCGGCAGAGATGACGATATGGTCCCAAGGGTCGCTTTCACGGAAGAACGCCTCGATGGCGATCTCGTCGGCGGTATCTATTATTGCCGACGAAACGTTGCCAAGGGACTGGCGCGCGGCGGCGAGTTTGTCGGGCGAACGCGAGGCGATCGTCACCTCGGCACCCGCCAGTACGGCGGACTGTGCGACGGCGAATCCGATACCGGAGCTGCCGCCGACGACGAGGACACGTTGGTTGGTGAGGGATGGCATTTGCGTTCTCCTTGGTTGACCGTGTGCCGCGATATGCGCACGGAGGAAAGATAGTCGTTTGCGGCAGCCGCAAGAATGATCATTGTCGTCAACTGTCTCATGTGATATCAGCAAGAATATGAGTGACGGTTTCCTCGACATGCTTGTTTTCGTCCGTGTCACAGAAGCCGGGAGCCTTTCCCGCGCCGCGCGCGAACTCGGTTTTTCGCTTACGGTCGTCAGCCGCAAGCTGTCCCGCCTCGAGGAACGGCTGGGTGTCCGCCTTGTCAACAGAACGACCCGGTCCCTCACCCTGACCGAAGAGGGCTCCCGATTCTATGACAGAAGCGTACGCATCCTCGCTGAAATAGAGGACGCGGAAACGGAAGCCGCGAGCGGAAGGGACTCGGCTATCGGAACTTTGAGGGTAACCGCGACTTTCGCCTTTGGGATAAGATGGCTAGCGCCGCTCCTGGCCGAGTTTCAGCAGTCCCACCCATCCCTGAACGTCCGCCTGGACACGGCGGACGGGCTCGTCAACATCGTCGAAGAGGGCTACGATCTGGCGGTCAGATTCGGGTCTCTCGCCGATTCCAGCCTAATCGCACGACAGCTCGCGCCGAACAGGCGGGTTATATGCGCTGCGCCCGAGTATCTTGAGCGGTACGGGCGCCCATCGTCGGTCGAAGACCTCGTTGATCATGACATCGTGTCTTTCGGCGACACTCCGAACACGCACTGGAATTTCGAGGACGGGCGCTCGGTCAATGTTCGGAGCCGCCTTGGCACGAACAACGGTGAACTCGCCCATCGGTGGGCGTTGCAGGGACGAGGTCTGATCATGAAATCCATATGGGACGTTGAGGACGATATTGCGTCGGGAAAGCTGGAGATCGTCCTGCCCGGGGAAAAACTGCCTTCGGCCCCTATACATGCGGTGTTTCCTCACACCCGGCTGGCCGCTGCGAAGGTTCGCCTCTGCGTGGAATTTCTTGCTACTAGGCTCAAGCGCGCGTCTCGCGAGGCATGACGGGCAAGACTGAAGAATGCCCTCGGTCAGGGACCCAGACGCAGTCGCTGATAGTCTGGCCTCAACCGTGCCTTGCGTCGCCTTCTACGCCATGGGCTCGGCAGTTCGATGGGAACCTAAGATGATAAATGGCTTTCTGCAAGCATTGAGGCGTTAGTTAAACTCGCTCCAGGCGCTTTATTCATTCGTAACACAGCCGTTCGTTTCTGCGTCGCAGGCTCGGAAAGGCTGCCTTTTGCCTCACGCGCGGGGAGCCTCCACCGGTAGCGTAAATTCGAACCGGCAACCTGTTGCCCGGGTCTGTGCCAGTCGCATCTGCCCCCCGTGATGCTCCACGATCGTGCGACAGATCGAAAGTCCCATTCCCATGCCGTTTGCCTTGGAACTTTCGAACGGACGGAAGATGTTTTCAACGCGGTCGTCAGGAATCCCCGGTCCGTTGTCGCTGACTCCGACGACAATGAGCTCGTCGTCCTGCTTGACATCTATAGTAAGCCTCCGGTCATTGTCGCTTGCCTCCCGCATCGCCTCTATGGCGTTCAGAATAAGGTTTACGAAGACTTGCTGCAGTTGAACACGGTCAACCGGAACCGGCGGCAGCCCTTCGGGAATGTCCAGCTTCAGCGAGACCTTGGTTTTCTGAAGTTCGCCACGCGTCAAGATCGTGACGTCGGCGATGAGTTCTTTCAAGTCGGTCGGCTCGACGGCCATCGTTTCCTTCCGGAACATCTTCCGAATTCGGGTGACGATATCGCTGGCCCGACGCCCGTCGTCGACGACGTTTTTCAGGCTTGCTACTGCCCGACCGACGTCCGGTACAGGTCTCGAGAGCCATCGTAACGCCGCTCCGCCGCTTGCGACGATCCCGGTGAGTGGCTGATTGACTTCATGCGCGATGGAAGCGGCGAGTTCGCCCATGCTCGTCGCGCGCGCGACGTGCTCGAGCTCAGCCTGCACCTCTCTCAGATGGACGGCGCTTTTCTGGAGTTCGAACTCAACCCGCTTGCGTTCGGTAATGTCCATGGTCGTGCCGACATACTCTATGACCTCGCCTGCTTCGCCTAGAACTATTCGTCCCGTGTAAAGCAACTGTTTAACTGCTCCATTGGGTAGCGTAGCTTGGAATTCGAACTGCAGGTCCTGCTTGAGTGCCGCTGCCGCCCTCATCGAGCTTTCCAGAAACGCGCGTTCTTCAGGAAGCATTCTCTCCAGCATGTCGCGCATGGTGCCCCCGACGTCGGCGATCCGGTAGCCGAAGATGTTGCCGTGCTCCTCGGACCACTGAAGCTTGTCGCTCTGGATATTCCAGGCCCAGCTTCCCGTATGGCTGATGCGCTGCCCTTCGGCTAGCAGAGCCTCGCTCTTCATCAGCGCCTCTTCGGAGTTCTTTCGCTCTATGACAAAGCTCGCCAGCTGCGTGAACCGATCGATAGCCTGACGCTCTCGGTCACCCATGGTCCTGCGTCTGTCGGAGTAAACGGCGATCGTGCCGAAAACTGCGCCGCGCGCTGACATAATGGGTGTGGACCAGCATGTTCTGATGTTGAACCTTTGAGCTATCTGGCGGACTTCTACCCAAAGCGGGTCGGTTTCCACGTCTTCCACCAGGACCGGCTCGCCGCGAAACGCCGCAGTTCCGCAGGAACCCGCTTGCGGCCCGACTGGTATCCCGCCGACCTCCTCGTTGAAGCCTTCTGGCAGTCTGTATCCTCCCGCCGGCCGCAGCGTCTTGCCGTGCTCGTCCAGGAGCATGATCGAAACGAAGGCGCCGTCACTCAGGACGGTGAGCGTCTGGCAAAGCGAGTCCAAGATTGTTCCGAGCGGCTCTCCGGAGGCGATCATCTCGAAGGAGCGCTTCTCCCCTGCGAGAAGGATTTCCGCTCTCTTCAGATCGTCGATGTCGCTCTCTGACCCGTAGCATCTGACGATTCTTCCAGTGGAGTCGCATAGCGGCTTGGCTCTTACGATGAACCAGCGGTACTCGCCGTCATGCCGACGGAGGCGCGCCTCCAGACCGCTCATTTCCCTTGTGGTGACGATCCGGTACCACGTCGCAGCCGACTCGGCCCGGTCGTCGGGATGGAAAACATACTTCCAGCCACCGTTACGTGCCTCGTTAGGCGTCAGCCCCGTATATTCGTACCACTCCTTGTTGAACCATTCGTCTCCCCCGTTTGCGTCCGCGCTCCAGATCATGGACGGCATCGTGTCGTTAGACATCCGGAACTCTTGCTCGCTCTCGGCTAGAAGCGCCTTCTCGTGCCTTAGCTCTGCAAAAGACCTACTATTTTCGAGAGCGATCGCAACCTGGGGTGCGACGGCTTGTAGAACCGCGACAGCCTCCGGATCAAATCCACTGCTTCCTACGGCGAGGCGGAGGAAGAGCACGCCAGCCAGCCGAGATTTCTTGACCAGAGGTATATAGAGCGCAGTGGCCGCGGGTGGCTTGCCGGACTCCGGCCCCGGCTGAGCGTCGCCCGCGTCGCAGGCCCACACGACCTCCAGCGTTCGAGCCGCTTCCATTACATGCGGACTTGATACGTCACTTTCTTGGGCAAGTGTAGGGTCAAGGTCGATCGCCGCGCCATAGGTGCTTGCTTTCCCCTTCGCGTCGACCCAGATCTCACCATCCCGCAACTCGAGAAGAATAGCTTCTTCAGCACCCGACATGTGCAAGAAACTTTTGATGATGGTTTCGGAGAGATGGCCCTTTTCGATGGTGGCGGAAAAGGTCTGCGACATTTCGAGAACGGCAGCTACGAGGCTTCCTGAAGCGTCGGGTGCGCCCACTCTCAGCTTAACAGCGGTCGCATCGGCAAAATATTCCGGGTAGGCCTCTCCGAGTTGAGCGACTTTTCCGCGCGCGCCCCAGCGCATGTAGCAGTCTCGCGCCTTTACGAAATGGTCATTCGCGGAACGGACGGCGCCGTATCTGCGATAGAAGCGGCCCGCCGTCTCGTAGGCCAGCGCCTCGTCGGCCAGGAGACCATATCTGGAAGCGAGCTCGATCGACTGTTCGTACAGGCGCTCAGCCTTCTTGAACTGACCGTCGATGCGCGCGACCTCGGCAAGCCCGAGCAACTGTTTCCCGAGGAATGTCTCGGGGCACGTTGCCGCCCACCGGGCGAGCCAGTCCACGTTACCGACGATCGTCGCGTAGCTTTCGTCAGGGCCATCTTCGCACATGGCGGCCGATGCCAGCGCCGAAATGAAATGAAAGTCCACGAGTTGGATATGGCCCGTCGAGGCCCAGGTTAGGCCTGCAGCTTGCTCCATCGCATGTCTGGCCTTTTCGAACTCGCCATACATGAAAAACGCCTGAGCTTTTAATATCCAGTAGTAGCAGATATAAGTTGGCGTCTGCGCCGGCACAAAACTGGACTCGAAATCGCGGGCAGAAAAAAGCTTGTCGTCGAAAACGTCGTCACTGCCGCGACCTTGCCGCATCGCCTCGACAAACCTGCGTTGCGCGGTCAGGGGCAACAGGTTCGCGACGAAATCCGCCTTTACGACAAGGTCGGTCGATGTGTCTATTTCGGCGGAGATCTGTTCGAGATCGTCTCCTCGGGCGATCCTATGGGTCACTATCCTGACGTACGCGTAGCAAAGGAAAGGAATGTCGTTGCTTCGGCTGCGTGCTGCAATGCAGGATCTGGTCAACTCGATCACGTCGCCGAGCGGACGGGTCCAGATTGCGACAAGTTCCAGAAAGGTGATCGCCTTGGGCTCATATTCCCAGAAGCCGTATCGCTGCACGACCGTGAGAGCGAGTTCGCAAAAAATCATACCGTCCTTGTAACGGCCAAAATGGTGGCCTATGAAAAACCCGAAAAGGACGAAAGTCAGGACGGCCTGTTCTGTTAGCCCGTACTGCAGCGTGATAGTCACCATGTGGCAGAGCGTGACGCCCAGCAGCCTCTCGTCGGTGAGATACGCCGAGTTGCTCATCGCGGCGAGCACGCTCATCACCGCTTTCATTTCGTTGTCTTCCATCATGTGAAGATCGACTAGATCCTCAACTGGACGTCCATCCAGTCTTGCCCAAACGCCAATCGCCTGGGTCTCGAGTTCGAGCTGATCCGGGCGCTCCGGTATGACGATTCCGAATTCCTGAAGGCAGGCAAGCGCTACGGTGATGCTTTCAGGCACCTCCGATCGACGAAGGTGTAGTTCGATCTGCAGGCAGCAGGCCGCTGCTCTGTCGATCTTGTTCGCGGCCAAGTCCCAGAGAAGGTTGATGCGCCCCTCTGTCAGGGACAGGTTCTCGGAAGACATGCTTGACTTCGCTATGCCAAGTGCTTCGGCGAATCCCACTGGATCCGTGGCGTCAGCACCGGACGTCGCGGAAACTTCGGCGTGTCCTGTTGTTTCCTGCTTGGACGACATCCGTTCGCTCTATGACTCTTGCTCTAGACGCTGCGTTCTAGCTTTTTCTTGTGGCACCTCTGCCGACACTTGAAAACCGCTCAGTCGTTGTCGCGAGTAAAAAACCCGGGAGGCTTCCGCGCAGGCGGTTCCCGGCAAGACGTCATCGCCGCCAGGCTCGTAAATTCCTAAGACACCAGTGCGGCTATGCCGAGAGCGGAGCGCCGAGTATCCGGATTGCGGCCAGCCATGCCGGCCAAGGGCCTGCATGGCCTTGCCGCGGTGTCAGACCATCGGCCATCCGTCGTGTAGGCCAGGATAGGCAAACTATGAACAACGTGCATCACGTCAAGCCCCCGGGGGCTAGGGCGGCAGCCCACAGCTGATCGAAATCGCGGCTGCGGCGTTGTCCGGCACGTTTACCGCCCTCGCTGTCACGCGCTTTCCTCGGACATCGGCTTACCTCCCCTCAAGGACGGTTTGAGACGAGATGTACAAGAACGCCGCTCTCCATCTGCCTACATCTACCGGGTATGCAATGGAGATCCGCAATGACTACTGAAAGCGAACAGCGCTCCGCACGGTTCAACGTGCTCGAGATCATCAAACATTTTCCAGAAACGGCAGAAACACTGCTTGTCGACCAGTACCTCACGAGCACTGAGGCCGCGAGCGCGCGGGTCTTCCGTGTCTACAAGGGCACGCCACCGCACTACCACGTTGGCTGCGACGAGTATCTGTTCGTGCTGTCGGGCCGGGGCACGTTCTGGATGGAAGACGCCTCGACCGAGGCGGAATTCGGTCCGGGCCAGCTTCTGTATTTCAAGAAGGGGACGGTCCACGCCCTTCCCGAGATCCGTGAAGAACCCGTGGTCTTCCTCTCCGTGGACACTCCGAGACGCGAACCGACCGACATTGTCTTCGTCAACCCGGAAGACGGCACGCCGGCGACTTTCCTGGCGCGCAACGTAAAGGACTGAACGGAACAAAGGCCGGGGTCAGCAAGGAGGCGGCACGAAGCTGTCGTCATCCTCTGCTGTGCATCTCCTTCCAACGCGACAGCGGAATTCCCCGTACGAGGCGGTCTTTCACCTTGTCCGGAGTTATGCCGTACCTGGCCGCCAACTCTATCCACGCCCTGTTCCTGCTCGGCCAGGTTTCCCTTTCGAACGTGAATTCTTTTTTGATGTGGGTCCGATCGGAGTGGTGAGGGCCTCTTCTACAGACATCCCCGCTTTAGACGGAATTGGTAGGTGCCGCTGCCGATGCAGTATTCTTTCAACGCCTGTTCAACAGAAGGCCAGGTTCTTCCAAAGGCTGCGACGGGCTTACCTTGTGCCCGTTCAATAATCGCCTTCTGATTCATCCACGTCCAGTTCGTCGGTCCCCATGGCCGCTGCTAGTTGATTCTCGTGAGGCGCCCCTGTCCGCGATTGCCGATCACGTCAGCTTTGAAGCGGTCGTAGTCCAGCCCCCACATCTGCATGCTTGCTGTGCTTGCGAGCCCTGGAGGGCAACGGCTTGTTTCCCTTGAAACGGCTCTCGATGACATGTTCGGGTAGCCCGGTTTCCTCGGACAGTACGCGACGCATCGAGAGTTTGGAGGCCCTTAGCGAGCTTGAGCACCGATAACGCACCGGACGAGTTCGTCGGCGTCAATCGGCTTATTGAGGAAATGGACCGCTCCATTTTCAAGCGCTTTAGCTCTCGTGACTTCGTCGTCCTGGGAAGTCACGAAAACGATCGGAAGAGCGCAATGCTGGCGCTTCAACTGTGACTGAAGCTCCAGACCACTGAGGCCCGGCAATCGCTGGTCCAAGATCAAGCAATTGACTTCGTTCTGGCAATTCGAGGCAATGAACTCCTCCGCAGAACCAAAAGCCCGCACCTCGTACCCATAGGACGACATCAGGTCCGCATAAGCGACCCGTACTCCGTCGTCATCCTCCACTATGGCGATCGTCAGCAAATCACATGGCTCCGATGGCCTATCTTGGGAGAGCCGCGTGGGCTCTCCGGTATGGTTGTCACACAATCCATCTCGGATTTTTGTGTATGAACAGGCTTGCGCACAATGTCATTCAAGCAAAAAGGGCCTCCCATCCCAGCGCGGTTTCCGCTGCAAACTCAGCCCGTTCAAGCCGGAATCTGGTAACCCTGGCTCTGAGCGCGCGTCCTGCCGCGAGAACCGAACTCAAGAACCTTTATCAGACGGCAATCTCCCGTCCACCTACCTCTAGGTATAGAGCCGCGGACACGGTTGCCGGGCGCGATGATACAATAACGTCAATCCCCGTTGTCATAACTTGCCCATAACGACAACTCACCAGGCCAAGTGCCTTTGGAAACAGCGGCGCCGCAGACGGTGCCGCCGAAAGGGAGCCAGACATGACAGACGCCGTCAAACCCATCGCATCGGCATCAGGCACAATGCAAATCGGCGATTTCGTCGTCAATCGGCTCGGCTTCGGCTCGATGCGGTTGACCGGACGCGGCATCTGGGGGCCCCCGGTAGACCGCGATCAGGCGCTGGCCACGCTGCGTCGTGCGCCCGAACTGGGCGTAAATTTTATCGACACCGCGGATTCGTACGGCCCGGATGTGGCGGAAGAACTGATCGGTGAGGCGCTGGCTGGCCGTCAAGACGTCCTTGTCGCCACAAAGGCCGGACTTCGGCGTCCGGGTCCGGACCAGTGGATGCCCGACGGTCGGCCGGAATACCTGATCGAACGCGCCAGAGGCAGCCTCAAGAAGCTCGGCGTCGAACGGATCGGACTCTGGCAGCTGCATCGCATCGATCCGCGTGTGCCCATGCAGGACCAGTTTGCCGCCATCCGCCAGCTTCTCGACGAAGGCGTGATCGCCAACGCTGGCTTGAGCGAAGTCTCCATTTCCGAGATCGAAGTCGCCTCCCGGTACTTCAAGGTCGCAACGGTCCAAAACCGCTACAATCTCGTCGATCGCGGAAGCGAGGACGTTCTCGACTATTGCGAACGGAACGGTATCGGCTTCATTCCGTGGTTCCCGCTTGCTGCAGGCGACCTCGCTCGCCCTGGCGGCGTTCTCGACTCGCTCGCCAAGCGTCATGGCGCTACACCCGGCCAGATCGCCTTGGCGTGGATGCTCAAGCGCAGCCCGGTCATGCTGCCCATCCCCGGTACGTCCAAAGTCAATCACCTCGAGCAGAATGTAGCCGCGGCCCGTATTCGCCTGTCCGACGACGAATTCCAGGAGCTGGACCGAAACGTCCGCTGACGGCTGCCGTCGAAACCGCCGCTCGAACGAGGCGACGGGCATCTTACTCAACTCCTCGAACCAGGTGTACCATGACATTCTACTTGCCCAGGTATCAACCCAAGCTGCAGGGGCTTCACGCAAGCTCGATCGCGGGTATCGCCGCCAGAACTCCGGCCGCCTATTTCGGAATGGTTCTTGGCCTGGCCGGGCTTGGCAATGCATGGCGCGCGGCCGAGCAGACATGGCACATCGATACTGGGGTGTCGGAATATATTCTCGCGATTGCCGCAGCGGTCTGGGCGATTCTGGTTTTGCTGTTCGCAGCAAAGGCGACGCTGGCCGCGGACAAGCTCACGGCCGAGATCAACCATCCGGTCCAGTGTTGTTTCATCGGGTTGATCGGCGTGGCGACCATGCTGATCGCCGGAGCAGCTGAACCCTATTCCGGTGCGGCCGGCGCAGGGCTTTTCGTACTCGGCTTTGCTTTTACGGCGATCTTCGCGGTTTGGCGGACCGGGGGCCTCTGGTACGGTGAACGTGATCCGGCGACTTCCACGGCCGTCCTTTACCTTCCGACGGTCGCTGGAAGTTTCGTCACAGCCACGGTCGCCTCCTCCCTCGGTTTTCAGGACTGGGGTCAGCTCGCTTTCGGCGCTGGGATTTTCTCTTGGCTCGCGATTGAATCCGTTCTGCTTCACCGCCTGCTAACCGAACCAATGACGCCTCCGGCGTTAAGGCCGACGCTTGGCGTCCAGCTCGCACCTGCCCCCGTGGGCGCTGTAGCCTACATTTCCGTCAGCGGAGGCGCGCCCGACATCTTTGTCCACGCGATGATCGGATATGGGATCCTCCAGCTTGTCGTGCTCTTACGTCTTTCGCCTTGGCTGCGCGAAGCCGGAGCTGTGACGGGCTTCTGGGCTTTCAGCTTCGGAGCGACTTCTCTCGCGACGGCCCCCATCAGGCTGCTTGGCCATGGTGACACCTCTGCCATCTCCGTGATCGCCCCGATAACCTTTGCGCTTGCAAACGTCTTCGTGATCGGGCTGGCGCTGATGACAGTATGGCTTCTTTTCTCCGGCAGGATGTACGGCCAGCTGGCCCTCGAGAAATAGGGCCTGCGTCACGCCTTTGTGACGGCTCACGATCTCTCATTTCCTTTCACCTGAACGACCGCGCCGGAATGCATCCGCCTGTCTCGCTGTCTTGCGTCCGAATGAAACACCTGCCCGGTCAGCGACCTTCAAATCAACAGGAAACCGAAAATGAACGTCAACCTCGAAACAGCAACAACCGAATTTATCGACGTACCGGGAGCCAGGCTGGCCTACCGCCGGATCGGGCATCGGTTCGCAAGGAAAATCGTCCTCCTGCAGCATTTCACCGGGACCATGGATGCATGGGATCCGGCCGTGGTGAACGCTCTCGCTGAGGTCAGCGAAGTCTTCGTGCTGGACAACGCGGGCGTCGGCGCTTCAAGCGGCACCACGCCTGACAATGTCGAGGACATGGCGGACTACGCGGAGGCCTTTATCTCCGGGCTCGGCCTCGGGGAGGTCGATCTCCTCGGCTTTTCTCTCGGTGGCTTTCTCGCGCAGGTAATGGCCGCGCGGCGCCGCGTCGCAATCGGCCGGATGGTGATCGCGGGCGCCGCCCCGATGGGCGGCGAGGAACACCTCCTCGAGGTCGTGGGCGCGGCTTTTGCGAAGAATGCCCCGGACGTCCGCCTACCGCTGTTTTTCACGCCGTCGGACAGGAGCCAGGCGGCGGGCAAGGCCTTTGTCGAAAGGGCGCTTGCCCGCACCAATGGACGCGATCCCGACAATGGAGATTCCGTCAGCGCCCCGCAGGCAAAGGCCATCATCGAATGGTGTGCCCGACCGGATCCTGACCACCAGTCCCTGAAAACCATCAAGACGGCCACGCTGATCGTTCATGGAAGCGATGACACGATGTTCCCGTCCGACAACGCCTACTTGATGTTCAAGAACATGCCGGACGCGACGCTTATTCTCTATCCGGATTCCGGCCACGGCGCGCTTTTCCAGCAGCCAGAGACGTTCGTGGCTCACGTCAAGACCTTCCTCGAACTCTGAAACAGCAATCAAAAGGGTGATGCAATGAATCCGCTCGTCAGCAAGATAACCGAAGCCCACGGTGGCCTCGCAAGATGGAAAGAGTTCTCCCTTCTCAAGGCTCGCCTTGTCCAGGGCGGAGCGTTGTGGACGCTCAAGGGGCAGCCGACGACGCTGTCCGAGACCAGCGTCACTGTGGATCTCGTAAGGGAATGGGCGTCCCATTCACCCTTCGGGCCCGAAGCAAAGATATCAAGTTTCGAGCCCGGCAGGGTCGCTCTGCGCGATGCCCAGGGCAACGCTCTCGAGGAACTCCGTAGTCCGCGTTCCTCCTTCGCGGGCCACACGCTGGAAACGCCGTGGAACGAGCTCCAGCTGGCCTATTTCGCGGGTATCGCCATGTGGACGTACCTCAACATGCCGTTTTTGCTCGCTCATGAGGGGGTGGTAATCGACGAGCTTCCGGACTGGTCCGAGAAAGGTGAAACCTGGCACAGGCTCAGGATCACGTTCCCTACCGACATCGCGACCCACAGCACCGTTCAGACGATCTATTTCGGTGACGACGGCCTCCTAAAGCGCCATGACTACGACGTCGAGATCGCGGGCAACACTCCGGGCGCTCACTATATCGATGGATACATTCAGGTTCAGGGTATCAAGATCCCGACCAGCCGTCGAATTTTCCCGAGACAGCCCGATGGTCAGTCGATGGCCGAGCCTCTGGTCGTCTCGATCGATCTGTACGACATCGAGCTTTCCTAGTCGGACCGTACTCCCCGGCGGCAAACAGATGCTGCCGGGGCCACCCAGAGTCCGGCGGATAGTCTGGTTCGGCGATCACCGGGTCGGCTCGAAGCAAGCAAGCGGAGAAACCGGAGTTCGCCATGACTAACAGCCTGACCGTCGACGAAGCCATTGCCGACAGCCTGATCGCCCTCGTAAACGCGGCTGACGGAATAGACCAGCGCTCCTTCGCGGCGTTACTAAAAGCGGAAGCCCGCTGTCAATCAGTGCGACCCGGGGTGTTCCGCAAACAGGTGTATCGTTGAAGGACAGCGATGCCCAACTGCAGTTTGCCTTGCCCCGCTCAGGCATCCAGTTTTCAACCCTGCGGGCGCGGACGCTCTATAAATTTCGACGGCGTGAGCACCTAAGGCCCGTGTTGAGGTAATGGACAAGCCTGCAAGCAGCAGACATACCAATCACAGAGCCGGGCGTTCGCGCCCCTGCTCCTTGCCTCTGCGTGGTTCCCCAGAAGCAGTCCAGCCAAGTCTGTTGACCTGTCTTTTGGGATAGGTAGGGCCAAACCACAGTACAATTGTTCCCAACCGCTAGTCGTTTATCCATTGCATAGGGCAGAGCATGAGCCGCTGCCCGAGGTTCTGTCACGGGATCACCCGCGACTATGAACGCTGGGTCCGAAAGAAGGTTGCAGGTGGACGATGACGATGCTGCAATTTGGCGATTTCGAAATGGATATCCAGAGCCGGAGCCTCAAGAGGTGCGGCCGCGAAGTCCGATTGGGATCGCGCGCTTTCGACCTTCTCGCGGCGATGGCTTCGCGCTCCGGCGAGGTGCTGTCTAAGACAGAACTGATGGAGGCAGCCTGGCCGGAAACGCACGTCGAGGAAAGTTCGCTTCGGGTTAACATCGTCGCACTGCGCAAGGCACTCGACGACGGAACGCCCTCGAAGATGATCGAAAACGTCGCCGGTCGGGGGTATACCTTCACTGCGCCCGTACAGAAACTCGGCGGTCAGCGTTACCAGCCCACGGTGATGAAGACAGACCCCCTTCCCGGTGCCTATAGCCGGCTTATAGGCCGCAACCAGCTCGTCGACAGATGGGCGTCCGAAACCGACTTTGGAATCTCGACTATCGTGGGGCAAGGCGGCATCGGTAAAACCTGCGTCGCCATACAGATCGCCCGACAGATCCAAGACGCCTACGAAGCGGTTTACTACGTAGATATTTCGGACAGCACACATGGCCCTCTTTCGCCATTGTCGACCGCACTGAAAGCGGGAGAGTTAACGCCCGATATCATCCAGAAAGCTGTCGATTGTCTTATCGGAAAGACCGTTTTGATCGTGCTCGACGGATGCGAGAGCTCGATCGACCGGGCAGCCGTGGTGGCCGAAGCCATCGCTTATCGCAATCCTAATGTCGCAATCCTCGCCACGAGCCGTGAACCGCTCGGAATTATGGGGGAAAATTTACTCCACCTTTCAGGTCTGACAATCCCCAGCGATAATCAGCACGTTCCCGATATAACCTCGTTTTCCGGGATCGAGCTTTTCGCAGACCGGGTTTCATTGGTCGCCGAGGAGTTTGCCATAGAGAGCACACGCGGCCTGGAACTCGCCGCCGAAATCGTGCGCAAGACAGGCGGCAACCCGCTTGCCATCGAACTGGCCGCTTCCCGTGTCGCGGACCTCGGGCTGGAAAATCTCGTGTCGTCCCTCGACAGTCCGCTGCGGGCACTCCGACGGGGCAATCGCACTTCCCATCCGCGGCAGCAGACGCTAAGAGCAAACCTCGACTGGAGTTTCGACCTCCTAGACGGGACCATGCAGACCGTTTTCGCAAGGCTTTCGGTCTTCGAAGGTGAATTCACGCGCGACATGGCCTTGGAGCTGACAGGCTGCGAAATCGCACCCGATCAATTCGGAGAGGCTATTGATGGTCTGGTCGTGAAGTCGCTCCTTTTCGGACAGCTGAACTCCGGGACGTATGCGCTTCCGAGGCTCGTTCGTGAATACGCAAAGGAAAAACTCGGGTCGTCAGCGATTTCTGGAGCCGGCTTCGAGGTCGCGTCTGCCGCCTCTGTTCGTCGCGACAAAGGGTATCAGCACCCAATCAATGCGGCGATTGTCCCGTCGCGGACGTCGCAAGCGGTCTTCACCCCAGTCGTTAGAGCCGCCTGAAAGCCAGGGTCTCATCATTTCTGTGTCAGTAGTTCTGCTTTCTTAACGAGGTCGGCCACAGACCTGACGCGCATTTTCTTCATCACGTTCGAACGATGAAGCTTTACGGTGACCATGCTGATTCCAAGCTGCCCTGCGATCTGCTTGTTCATGAGGCCGTTCACGACGGCACGCATGACCTCCACCTCTCGTGGAGTGAGGCTCTCCCAAAGCTTTTCGATATCCGAACGCCCTCGGGATTCTGCCCGAATGACCTCGTCACGCTTGATCGCGCCGGTGACCGCGTCGATGAGGTCCTGTTCGCGGAAGGGCTTCGTAAGGAAATCGACTGCTCCGGCCTTCATTGCCCTGACGCTCATCGGAATATCCCCGTGGCCCGTGACCACGATGATAGGCATGCGGTTTCCCGCCTGCTGCAGGTCCGATTGGAAGTCGAGACCGCTAGCCCCCGAAAAGCGTACGTCGAGGACGATGCACCCGGGTGTATTCAGATCGTCCGCATCAAGCAGGGCTCGGGGCGAATCATACGCGATCGCATCGAGGTCGATCGATTTGAAGAGGTCGACCAACGCGACACGCACCGATTTGTCGTCATCTACGACTCGTATCAACGGCAATGATAAAGGCTGCTCTTCCACGGTCCGTCCCTTGCAAACGCAAAGCCGATAGCTTTTCGTCCCCGTCATCGGAAGGAAACCATCGCCTCTGGTGCGGCAGATTTAGACCGGGAACTTTCGCATGGCAATTGTGCAGGTCATTCGGGCGGGGATTCAGTGCTTCCAGACATAGCGTACTCGAGTTGCTACCTGCTCGAGGCGGCGCGGCGCCATTCTGGGGAATTCGCGACCGCCGAACGCACGGCTTCGAGAAAGATTTCCGGCGCAAAGGGTTTCTCCACAAAGTAGAAAGCGCCGGCTTTTGCGACCTCGACTTGAACGGTGGTTGACATCAGTGCGGAAACTATGATGACCGGGATGCCTATCCTGCGGAAGCGGAGCGTCCAGAGAAGATCGAGCCCGTTCGTCTCGGGCATCTGGAAATCGCTGACAATGCAATCGCAGTGGGTGATATCCGGAGAGCGGAGGAACTCGGCGGCCTCGCTGAAAGCCTCGGTCTGATACCCGCTGCTTCTGAGGAGGTCCTCGATAGCGGACCTGACGCCGGCATCGTCGTCAATAATTGCGATAGTGGAAATATCTGTCACGAACCATACCCTGGACTCACAGCCCCTTGCAGGACTGTGAGTCTATCTGCGCAGGCGATCTGGTCAGAACGTGAGGCACGTGGACTGGTTCCGACGGGACAGGGAGCGTGCGCTCGTTTTTGCGGCTCCTTCGGCCCTTTCCGCCCTGTGAGGAAACTTAGATTTAACAACATTTCACAAGCGCTGACTCATGTTTTCGGTGAAACTGCCAGCAGACTTATAGACCAAAATCTCACTGGATCGGCCGTTCGGAAGATCGCGAAGTCAGATGAAACGCACTGCTCAAAAGTTCGTCCCGGCACTAGACGGGCTCCGTAGCAAACGGCTTGCGCCTCCGAACGGCTCGCCGCGCGACGAGGTGACTTCAAATGAATAGCATGCCCATCACGCCCGCCTTCGATCCGCGTCGCAGCGAGGCGATACCGACTGTCGATGACAGTCTCTCTTTCAAATCGGCCGCCCTTCCCGAAAGCACGATACCAGTGGGTGAGTACGCTCCTGCCTTTGTGCTGCCGCGCTGGGATGTCGGCTTCTTTGGTTTCGCAGAGCTTCTGGGCACGCCATCTGTCCTGCACTTCTATTCCGGGCCGGGCGGCGACTGGCCGCAGCAGAGTGCTATGCTGGCTGATCTCTCCCTCGGGCTCGCCTGCCTCGGTGTGGCTTCGGTCGGTATAATCGCCGCGGAACCCTCGGCCATTTCGGCCGATTGCAAGGCCGCCTCTACAGCGTTTCCATTGCTTTGCGACTGGGAGCCACTGGCGGTGGTATCCAGGCTGTATGGGTTTAATCGCCAGAAGGCCGCCCCTGAAATCACTGCCACCTTCCTGATTGACGCCCGCGGCGTTATCCGGTGGATATGCGGTGACAACGGAGATCGCTGGACGAACGGCCGCGAAATTCTCCTTGCTGTCAGGGCGCACCTCCTACGACCGCTCCCGGTCGGCCCAATCGATTGACCGGGAGGGTTAGCATATGTCCCTGCTGCAATTCGACGATTATGAGATCGATATAGAACAGAGGCGGCTGACCGAACGCGGACAGCCGCTAAGGCTCGGCGGAAGGGCGTTCGATATTCTCTCCACACTTGTGTCCCGCGCCGGGGAGGTGATCTCCAAGGAAGAACTGATTAGTCTTGTCTGGCCGACGACGACGGTCGAGGAGGGGTCGCTTAGGGTTCACCTGGTGTCTCTCCGGAAGACGTTGGGCGACCGGGCAAAGCATTACATCGAGACCATACCCGGCCGTGGATACGTGTTCGCCGGGCGCGTGCGCCCACTGGCGCGCAGCGAGGAAGTTCGGGAACCGGACACCGCCGTCGCGATCGACTTGATGAGCGCCCTCCCCCGCATTCCGAGAAAGCTAGTCGGAAGAGACGAATTTATCGCTTCAACCCTGGAGCTACTCAAGACGGCCCGCCTTCTGACCATCGCAGGACCGGGAGGTATCGGAAAGACATCCGTAGCGGTTGTTTGCGCGCACGCCCTCTCCGCAAGCAGGCGAATCGTCTTCGTCGACCTCGCCGCGGTGTCAGAAGGAGAGAAGCTTCTTCCGAGACTTGCAAGCCAGCTCGGACTAGATACGTTCGGCGAAGATATCTTACCCGGCATTCTGGCGGAGCTGTCGAAGACACAGACGCTGCTGCTCTTCGACAGCTGCGAACGCATAGTGGACGCCGCCGCGAATACCGCGGAGGCGCTGTTGCGCGCGTCTCCCACTACGCAAGTCCTCGCGACCAGCCGGGAGGCCTTGAGGGCATCGATGGAAAGGGTGCGGCAACTTTCACCGCTGGGGTATCCGATAGACGGACGGGCGTCGCCGAACCCGCGGGAATATCCAGGCGTCGAACTGTTCCTCTCTCTCGCCGCTCTTGCCGGCGACAGCATCGACCTAACGGAGCGCTACAACCTCGAACTCGCCGCAGATATCGTCCGCAGACTCGACGGAATACCGCTTGCGATCGAGCTTGCCGCGGCGCGCTCGTTCGACATGGATCTAGCCACACTTCACCGCTCGGTGGCCGATCCAATCTCGGTGCTAAGGCGGGGCCGCAGGACCGCGCCACCGCGACAGCATACACTTCGCGCAACCATAGAGTGGAGCTATTCTACGCTCTCCGACAACGAGCGGGAACTTCTTCAGCGTCTTTCGGTGTTTGCAGGGACATTTTCGCCGGAGGCGGCCATGGCCGTCGCGGGAAGCGACGAACACGCGGAGGATTTCCACGAAGCCTTCGATGGGCTGTTTCTCAAGTCTCTGCTGGTGGTGACCCAACAGGGCGGGACGTTCAGACTGCTTGGAGCGACGAGGGACTATGCCCGCGAGAAGCTGGCTCAAGCCGAATTCGCAACCTCGTGCCACTATTCCCACGCGGTATACTGCCTTGATCGGACCCGCATTGCTGAACTTGAGTGGCCGACGACCGATCCGGCGAAATGGCGTTTACTGAACAGCGACCTGGTTCACGATCTACGCGCGGCATTGCTTTGGGCGTTTCGCGACGGCGGCAACGAAGAATTGGGAATACAGCTGACGGCGGCCTCGGATACGATCTGGGTGCAGTTCGGTCTGATCGCCGAACAACTGGACATTGCTGAGCGAGCTTTGAGGTTATTCGAAAGGCGGGGAGTAGCTGATACCGCCCTCGAGATGAAGCTCCGGATGTCCTACGGAAGCGCGCTGTACCACACCAAGTCCATAGAGAGAAACGCGGACGTCATCGCGGAGTATTACAAAGTTCTCGGCATAGCCGTAGCCGAAAAAAGCAGCACCAAGCTCATAAGGGCGATTGTTGGAATCACGGCAATCCAGACGTCAAACGGCGACTATCAGGGGGCGATCGACCTCGTAAACAGCTTCGATGGTGAGTTCGACACCATCGCGCCACAGGCTCGGAGCCGCCTACTAAATCACAACTACCATTATGTAGGCGATTTCAACAGAGCCATGAAACATGCACGGGTTGCTCTGGGTACGCAGTGCAATAGCATTGGCTCCCAGCCGAATAGCGGCAGCAGCTTCGATCCACGAATCACCACTCTGTGCACGGTGGTCAAGACGCATTGGATCCAGGGGCGCTACTCCGCGGCAAGGACCGCGCTTAACGAGACCTTGGAAGAAACGATAGCCCGCGACCACGCTATATCGACCTGCCTTTTTCTCGCGGCTTCCGCCTGCCCGACGGCACTTGGCCTCAGCGACGCCGACCTCGGCGCGCGGCTGCTCGATATCCTCCGAGAGGTTTCGACAAAGAACTCGCTACTCAGATGGCGCGAGTGGGGGAGCGGTTATGAAAGCGTCCTGGCGGCTTTACGCACCCAAGACCGGTCGTTATTCGAGCGCGCCATGAGCAGGGTGAAGGGAGCGCCCTTCGAAAATTCCATCGTGATGGCCGGGCGGCTTGCCGACGATGCGACTCTGCAACGGATTGATCCTTTGAGAAGCTGGTGCGGCTCGGAAACGTTGCGTCTGAGGGGCGAATTGGCGATGCCGCGCTCGCCCGAGCAGGGGCGCGATTTGCTCATGGCCGGCTACGACCTCGCGGTCAGCCAGGCGGGAACGACCTTCGAGCTCCGATGCGCGACCAGCATTCTATGGCACTCTCCCTCCGATCGGCGGGAGAGTGCCAGAAGCAGGCTCTATAAAGTGCTCGATACCGTGGAATACGATGAGAGCGTCGAAGACGTCGCCGCAGCCAAAGCCTTGCTCTGAGGCGCGCACCTGCCGGCGGTCAGGTTCGTCGACCTGACTCGAAGAGGAACCAGACACGGCCCTCGGCTTCGTTGATCCATCCTTCGACAAGGCTTGTAGTTGCAAAATCCCGGTGTTCGGCGGTCAGCTCGTGGACCTCGCGCATGACCTGGATCAGCTGCTCGTTGTCGCTCTTGAGTTCGGCAAGCATGTCCTCGGGAGTGACAAAATCGGCGTCGTTGTCCGGAAGGCGCTGCAGACGGGCAATATGGCCGACAGAGCGCAGGGTCGTGCCGCCGACCTTGCGCGCTCGCTCGGCGATGGCGTCGGTCATCGCGATCAGTTCGTCCCCTTGATCATCGAGCATGAGATGGAAGTCGCGAAAGTGCGGCCCTTAGAGGTGCCAATGGAAGTTCTTTGTCTTGAGATACAAGGCAAAGACATCGGCAAGCATGGCGGTGAGCGCTGCGGCGATGCCGGTGCGGGCGTCGCTTCCTAGATCGGTGGGGGTAGTAAGCGGCGCCATGCGAATGTCGTGGCGGGGACGTGGTCCATGATATGCTCCATCGGATAGTGGCCAACGGAAGGCCGGTGAAGATTTCGCCCCGTGCTTTGGCGAGATTGCCCCCGACCCGACGCGGATTCTTGGACAATCGAGCCTTAGCTACCCACACCTTTGTATGACTCGCAAACCTCTGCGGCCCGACTTAGCTCAATAGCAGGGTTCAACGATCGAGCGGACGGCCCCCCTGTTCAACGGTAGCCTTCGGACTCTCTTCCGAAGCCGCGAGCCCCTGTGTGGGCCGCCATAGACCGCCCCGCGACATCCGGGGCGGTCTTTTGCAATTTATCGGAAGCAGATCTTTCCGGAGCTGCGACGGTCAACAAACACTTCGCTTTAGCCTTCCAGGCAAACTCCGATCCGCGCAGCTGATCGTCTACGGCGCCTTCGCCGCCGATCTTTTCATGGCCGCCTTCAATCATCGTGCTGTGGAGTCCTGCGTCTATGCCCAGCGAGGCCGTCCATTCGCTGATCGACGCCAGCACAGAGGACCCCGCGAGACGGTACGATGTACGTCGCGATTGTCCTGATCCTCGCATTGACGTCGTTCAAGCTGACGTCTGGAAGCAGGCCGCTGTTGATCGGGCTCCCGGCAGATGAAGGCCTGGTCACAGCCAACTTTTCCGATGTGCACGCCCAGGCCGTCATGACGATCAATGGCATGGCCAGCGTTCACCCAGCACCTGGCCGACTTCCGGTCGCCCCTAGTATCTGGTTCTACGACGGCCTGTCGAAAAAGGGTGTCGAGGCCGAGATCGAAGGCATTGGAGAGGATTGTACAAGACGTATCCAGAGATCGACGCTGTTTTCATCAAACAGAGACCCCCGCGCGATACGCGGGCAATTTACGGCGAGGCCCTTCGATCACGACGCTCCTGCGGCCGCTGAGGGACCCCGCGATCGCAGAGGCAGCCGCCTGGAGCGAGCGGGAACAGATTTGATGTATTGGATAGCGGAGATCGAATATGCAGGATAAGCGTCCGGAAGGAATTAAGCGCTACGACGACCCGGCAGGCGGTTGGGGTGCGCTAAAGGCGGTTGCCAAGACCCTGGCCCATCAGCAGGTGGTCGCTCAGGGGGCCGCGACGCTGCTCAAGGCGAACCAGCCGGACGGTTTCGATTGCCCGGGTTGCGCCTGGCCCGACCCCAAGCATACATCGTCATTCGAGTTCTGCGAGAACGGCGCAAAGGCCATTACCTGGGAATCCACCGCTCGCCGCGTCGGCCCGGACTTTTTCGAAGACAACACCGTGGCACAGCTCTGGACCTGGACCGATCACAAGCTCGAAGACGCGGGAAGGATGACGACGCCACTTTTATACAACCGGAGCCGCGGCCGCTACGAGGCCATCGCGTGGGAAGACGCGCTCGATCTAATCGCGTCCGAACTCAACAAGCTGCCCGATCCGAACATGGCCGAGTTCTATACTTCCGGCCGGGCCTCGAACGAAGCGGCCTTCATGTATCAGCTCTTCGTTCGCGCCTTCGGGACCAACAACTTCCCGGACTGCTCGAACATGTGCCACGAGGCCACTAGCGTCGGGTTGCCAAAGTCAATTGGAGTCGGCAAGGGAACGGTGACGCTCGAGGACTTCGATCATTGCGACGCGATCTTCTCTTTTGGCCACAATCCGGGCACCAACCATCCGCGAATGATGACGACACTGCACGAAGCATCGCGCAGAGGCGTGCCGATCGTCGCTTTCAACCCTCTCAAGGAGCGCGCGCTCGAGCGGTTCGCTGCGCCACAGAACCCAGTCGAGATGCTGACCCTGTCGTCGACGCCGATAGCGTCCTCCTACAACCAGCTACGCGTCGGCGGGGACATCGCGACCCTCAAGGGCTTGATGAAAATGGTGTTCGAGCGCGACGATGCGAGCATTCACGGTGGCGGTCCGGGCGTGCTGGACCGCGCGTTCATCGCCGAACATACGGTCGGGTTCGAAGACCTCAGAAAAGAGGTCGAGGTCACCTCGTGGGATAGCATCCTGGATGTCTCCGGACTTTCGCTGGAGGCGTTCGAGAGTGCGGCTGACGTCTACATCCGTGCCAACAGCGTCATCGTCTGCTACGGAATGGGGCTGACCCAACACGAAAACGGCACGGCGAACGTCCAGCAGCTCGCGAATTTCATGATGCTACGCGGCAACCTGGGTCGGAAGGGGGCCGGTATCTGTCCGGTTCGCGGGCACTCGAACGTCCAGGGCGACCGTACCGTCGGCATCACGGAAATTCCAAACGTTGCCCTCTTGGACGGAATGGAGAAAGCATTCGGCTTTCGGCCGTCAGGCGATAAGGGGCACAACGCCATCGAAACGATCGAAGCGATCGCCGACGGTCGCTCCAAAGCGCTCGTCTGCCTCGGCGGAAATCTCGCTGTCGCCATGGCCGATCCGGACGCGACCTTCGCGGCGATGCGCAAGCTCGATCTGGCCGTTCACATCGCACGGCTCCGAGTACCTTCTTCAGGCACTCCCGGAGACAATCCTGTTTCTCACCGCGGCCCAAACGGACGAAGGTGCCGATGCGACGGACTTCGACCACGATGAACAGGACGACTATCTGGTTGAGTCCCTTATGGAGACGTTTCCGGCAAGTGATCCAATCTCCCCCGGCCATGTCACCCACTGAAGTCGGCCCGGTTCCGGCCTCTGTGCCGACACCGGGTATGTCTCCCTCAAGGGTAGCCATAACCTAGCCGACAGCGCCCCCCTTGAGAGCCGGGTCCCTGGCGTCGAACTTCCGCTGGGACGCCTCCACCTCATCAAGGTGCTCCTCGGCCCAGTCGTGAAGGGCCTTGAACGGTTCGCTGAGCGTATAGCCGAGAGGGGTTGTCGAGTACTCTACCCCGATGGGTGCGGTATCCAGGATAGTTCGCGCGACCAGACCATTCCGCTCGAGCTTCCTCAGACAGACAGTGAGCGTCTTTTGGGTCATTCCATCCACCTCACGGAGGATGGCGTTGAACCGGGCTTTGCCGCCTCCCGAACAGAGCGCGCCCAGGACCAGGATGGTCCATTTGTCGGCGACCTGATCGAGCAGGATCCTGTTGGGATAGAACGGTTTCTCGCTTGGCATAGGTTCCCTCGGCGAAATCTAGTCACCTGATAGTGCGTTATTTACACTAGATATCGATCTGATACCAGTTCTCCAGATATTGATCGTAGGAGATTTCGAATGCACGGAAACAGCAAGATAGACACGGCAAGCGCCGTCCACTGGCAGGTTGGGGAAGCGGTGATGACATCGCTGTCTGACGGATATGTCCAGCTCGAGCTCGGCACCTTTTTGAAGAATCTCCCTCTTGAGGACGGCGTCGCTATCCAGCGGAGGGCGCTGCGCGGCGCCGACTTCCTGCTCGAGATCAATACTTATCTCGTGCGCAGCGACAGACACGGGCCGATCCTCATAGACTGCGGCCTGGGCTCCGGTGTGACCCCGACTGCAGGACGGGTGGCTCAAGCGCTGTCGTTTGTCGGCCTGGAGCCCAAGGACATCGAAACCGTCCTGCTTACCCATCTCCACGGCGATCACGTCTTTGGACTCGTAGACGTCGACGGCAAAGCAGTGTTCGAGAATGCAACGGTCGTGTTACATCGCGCCGAAGCCAATTACTGGCTTGAGCAGGACCTTGATCTCTTGGCGGATCGGCAGGGAGCGGAAGGTGCAAGGCGCGCGCTGCTGCCCTACGCCGATAGAATCGTGTTCCGGGAAAGCGGTGAGGTCGCGCCGGGCATCGAGATGGTACCTCTGCCGGGACACACGCCCGGCCATGCCGGCTACCGGGTTGGCAACGGCTCCCAATCGATACTGGTGTGGGGTGATATCGTCGGGCTTCCGCATGTCCAGAGCCAATGTCCGGAAGCGGGGTTCCTCACCGACTACGACGGCGCGATGGCCGTCGAAACGAGAAGGATAGTTCTTGGAATGGCGGCCGACGAGGGCCTGACCGTCGCGGGGATGCACATCGAATATCCGGGCGTTGCGAACGTCATCAGGGACGGAAGCGGGTTCAGACTCGTGCCGGCGCAGTGGATCGCGCATCAGTAGAGATTTGTAGAGCGGGTTTCGGAGCCGGAAATGACGCGACCGCGATGTTCCTGGCTCCGTCGGGGCGAAATAATGCAATCTGCATTGTCTACTCCGATGCATTCCTTCTCGGCGACTTACTCATCCGATGAAGAAAAGCATGATCCAGCAGCTCTTATGGAACCCCCTATTCCAATTCGCGGTCCTTGTTCTGGCGACGGTCACTGTTCGCGTCGTTCTCGGGCGGAATCCCACGATCAGGTTCATCGTCAGCGTCTGCTTCTTTGCTCTTCTGACCGTCACGGTGCTTTCCAACGGTATAACGCCCTATTCTCCCGACAGCGGCGGCGACGTGCTGTCCCGGCGGATCACGGCCGGATTCCTCAAGGCCGTGTGGTGGATCGGTGGAGCTGTGGTCCTTGTCAGCTCCGTCCGGCTTTTCCTCATCTTCGAGAACAAGCCGCGCGAGGGACGCCTTGCCCAGGACCTGGTCGTTGGCGTCATATACCTTGGAGCGGGATTGGCGTTGATAGCGAATGTCTTCAGCCTCCCGATCGGTACGCTGATTGCGACGTCGGGCGCTTTCGCGATCGTGCTCGGTCTCGCGCTGCAGAGCACCCTCAACGACGTCTTCTCCGGCGTCGCCCTCAACCTCGGACGCCCCTATGCCGTCGGTGATTGGATTATCCTCGAGGGCGGGTTTCAGGGGCGTGTCGTCGAGACGAACTGGAGGTCGACCCATCTCGTCAACGGCACTGGGGATCTCGTCGTATTGCCTAACAGCACGCTGGCCAAGTCGCGGCTCGTGAACCTGACGCGACCGGATGAAACGCATGGCGCATCGATAATGGTGCGTTTCCTGCCGACCCGCACGCCTGCCGCCATGGAGGAGACGATGCGAACCGTCCTGCTGAGCAGCGTTTCGATCGTCAAGACGCCGCCGCCTTCCGCGCTCGTCGTCGGCATCGACAGCCAGGCGATCGAGATCGAGTTGTCGTTCAAGGTGTTGGGCTTTGCCTTGGCGGGCGTGGCCAAGAGCGAGATCTTCGATCTTGTCTACCGCCATGCCAAGGCGACCGGGCTCAAGATGGCGGGGCCACGTGACGTTGCCGTACCCTATCCGGAGGCGGCATCGGAGAGCCAGTCCGCAAAGCATCCCGGCACGCCGTGGCGGCTGCTGGAGTCTATTTCCCTGTTCGCCACGCTGACCGACGACGAGAAGGATGCCCTCGCCTCTTCCATGACCAGGCGGACATATCGGAAAAACGCAATAATCGCCTCACAAGGCAGCAAACTGTCCTCGCTTATGATCATGAGGACCGGCGTCGCCTCGGTCGAGCACACCGAGAACGATGTACGGGCTGAACTGGCGCGCCTAGCGCCGGGCGACCTTTTCGGTGAGCGCGGCGTGCTCGTCGATGCCGTCGAAGCCGGAGACACGAGGGCGCTGACCTTTGTGGTGATCTACGAGATTTCCAAGGAAGACCTCGCCGCAGTCATGCGTGACCGCCCTGCCCTGGCGGAAGAACTCGGAGTGCTGCTTGCGCGGAGAATGGAAGACGAGGAACACCTGACGAGCGCGAATTCCCTCATGCACGTGCCGCATCCGGATACGCTGGCTTCCCGTATACGGAGGCTTTTCGAAATCCCGCGGGAAACCGAATTGACGTAGCGGCCGCCGCCTCTGCGACGGCCGCTACGTCGTCATTTTACTTGACGTTCCCGAAGAGCATGTTCAGGCCTTCGGTGATCGTCGGATGGGCAAAAATGCCATCCCGGAGGGCCGTGAACGGGAGTTGGCCGAGCATCGTCATCTGTACGACGCTCATGACCTCCCCGGCGTTGACCCCCAGCATGCTGAAACCGAGGATCTGATCGGTATCCTTCGCGACGAGTGCTTTCATGAAGCCTTTTCTTTGTGAAAGGGTTCGGGCGCGGGGCACGACGTCCATGGGCAGCCGTGCTGTCCGGTACTGGATCCCTTGAGAAAGTGCTTCGCTTTCATTGAGGCCCACACGGGCGAACTCGGGATCGATGAAAACGCAGTACGGGATGATGCGCCCTTGAGTCGTTCGGTCGCCGCCCTTGAGCTGGCTCGCGACAATCCGGTAGTCGTCGAGCGAGGCGTGGGTGAACATGGGCGTTCCCGCGACCTCGCCCATGGCCCATACGTCTTGGGCGGTCGTCCTGAGATGTTTATCGACCTTGATAAAGCCCCTGGCATCCAGCTCGACTCCCGCGAGCTCAAGACCGATTCCTTCCGTGCGCGGCCGTCGGCCTGCCGCGACCAAGAGGTGCGATCCTTCGAAATGACGTCCGTCCGCTGTCTCGACGCTGACTGACTGGCCTGACCTCCCTGTCACGGTCGTTCCCTTGCAGCCGAGGGCGATTTTGACGTCTTCGCCCTGCAGTACGTCCAGCAAGGCGGAACTCACGTCCTCGTCTTCCCGCGGCGCGAGACGCTCGCCGCTTTCGATGATCGTAACCTCGGCACCAAGCCGCCTGAAGGCCTGCCCGAGTTCCATTCCGATGTAACCGCCGCCAAGGACGAGGAGATGTGTCGGCATGTCACCGAGCTGGAGCGCCTCGACGTGGGTGATCGGGTTGGCTTTCGCCAGACCCGGAACATCCGGTACGGTGGCCGTTGTACCGAGATTGATGTAGACTTTGTCGGCCGTCAACGTTCTGACGCCGTTCCCCGTTTCCACGGCTATCGTCTTTGGCGAGACGAAGCGGCCCCACCCGATCACGAGCTCGAGGCCGCTCGCGTCGAACCCTGACTGATTGAACGCGACCATCTCGGCGACGACCCCGGCCGTGCGGTTGCGGACGAGGTCTAGACTGGTTCGAACGTTGTCCGCTTGCGTACCGAACTCGGCCGCGCGGCGGGTCGCGTGGGCGAATTCCGCGCTACGGATAAGGGTCTTGCTCGGGATGCATGCGATGTTGATACAGGAGCCACCGATAAGTCCCGCCTCGACGACGGCTACGCGTTTCCCAGCCTTTGCCTGGTCCATCGCCAGCGTCTTGCCTGCTTTGCCGCCTCCGAAGACGAGGATGTCGAAGGATTCTACTTGTGCCATTTTCAGTTTCTCCTTGAGGTTTCACTTCTTTCCGATGAAACCACTCGAAGACACTATCTGATTGTAGAATCGAGCTTATCGCGGTGCTCTGGAGTCCTTAACATCGCTTTCCTTCACGGCTCGCAGCGTTGCTCCAGCTGTTGCGGACGTAGTCGGGACGTCTACGACCTCCGTGTCACAAATAGCGAGAGGCGGATATTGAACGGGAACGGAAGCCGGTCCGCCTCTACCTCGTTACTGACCGATGCACGACGCTCGGCTACTGCCACATGTCGGAACGTCACGATCGGATATTTTCCGTGTAGGAGGATATGGCATCGCCGGGTACAGAGTCTTCCCTCCACGATCGATGCCTGTCCTCAACACCGTCTTAAAGTCAACGCAGGCCAGGAGCCGATACCCGTTTCCGGATCCGGCGTGATGTTGGGCGAGACAAGTTGGCGGAAAGGCGTCTAGAGCGGCGCGCCACCTGCGAGGGGTCGACCGCCGGCCTGGGTGGCAGGCCGCGCATTCTCCCGAAGGATTTATTTCGAACCGGCGGCCACCGAAGGAGCACCGTCGGCCCAATCCTGACGGGCGGGCGCAAAGAAATCGATGTCGATCGTGTCTTCGGTGCAGTGGAATTCATGTGGGACGTTCGGCGGGATGACCAGCACGGTGCCCGCCGTCAAAATGAACCTCTTACCCTGCGAGGATACCTCGCAACGGCCCTCGGTGATCCATGTGATCTGTTCGTTTGCATGATGGTGTAGCGGAAAAACGCCGCCCTTTTTAACCGTCCACTTGACGATGGTGGATTGCACGCCGCTCAGGTACTGCCGCTGGACCAGCGGAGAGATCTGCTCTTTAGGCTGGGCTTCCAGATCATAGAGCTGCGGCAGAGCCGCCGTATGCATGCTGACGGACGGGACTATGCCCTGTCCGGGCGTTTCCGAGATAGCACCGTCCGAGGTAACTGTCGGGGCAGGCATATCCTGCGCGTTGGCGTAAGAAGACGTGCCCATCAGGGCGAAGGCTAGGATCATCCTCAGCATTAGTGTTCCAATCTTAGGTTGGAGATCGGCGCGTTGTCGCTCAGTCGGTGTCGAATGTGCTCGTCCCGATGCCGCGGTTCTCGGAAAATCCGGGCGCGCCAGAGACGCACGCCGAGTTTTGTGGCTGTGTCGCCAGGCGGTCAGCGCCGGAAGTCATTTTCCCGATTGGGAAAGAGGCGGCCAGGCAGCGCTATGCGATCGGCATCAGCGCAGAGAACAAAAGTCCTGCGGGCGTGAGATGCTGTGCCATTTTTCCGTGGAGCTGGCCCTCGATGATCATGCGCATCAGCTTGGAGCCCTGGTTCGGCGTGGCTCCACAATCGACCGGCGGGCCGCCGATTTCCCTCCAGGAAAATCCGAGTTCACCATCGCCGAATGTCCACTGCACCAGTATCTGACCCGAGCTAACCGACAGGGACCCGTACTTGAGGGCGTTCGTCGCAAGTTCGTTCGCTAGAAGCCCCAGTGCCGCGGCCATGTTGGAGCTGACCTCGAGATCAGGGCCCTCGACCATCACTCTGGGTAGTGTCGCGTCCTGATAGGGAGACAGGACTGCCGTCAGAACCTCGCCGAGAGGGACGCCGAATTCTCTGTCCATTTCGCCGTCGAGAAGACGATGCACTTCCGCGAGCGTGCGCAATCGGTCAGCAAACTCCTTAGATTGCTCTTCCGGAAGCGAGAGCCTGGCAAGGCCGATCGCGGATGCGTATACGTTCTTGAGACGATGGCGCACGTCGTCGCGCTCCAACTCAAGGCGGGCTCTCGCGCTCTCCAGCGCGGCCAGCCTCACGCACCGTGATATCGCTGCGGTCGTCGCGCTCGCGAGCGTCTGTGCGGCGATTGTCTCGACGATCGTGTCGCGCCCCTCGTAATAGCCCCCGAGGTCGGTTGAGAAGCCGCCGATTCGCGCTAGCAATTGATCTACCGATTTAGGGCAACGTTCGACTGTGCTCTCTGGAACTGTGGCATCGACTGCCTGGTCTCCAGTGTCTACAGAGAGATAATCTACCGCGACTTTGATTGGTGAGGCCAGCCAGTTCGAGGCAAGCAAATCCGAAGACTGTGACCAGACAGGCATGTGTGCCTCGCCTCCAGCCTGTATCATCGAGATGCTCCTGGCAGAGAGGATGCGCCGAGCCGCGTTCCTCGCGATCTCGTTGATCTGGTCACTGTCGTTGGAAGCAGCGATCTGAGCGAGTGCTTCGACAAGGATGGCATAGGGCTGAGGCATCTTGTACACCAAAATCTTCGGGCTTGCCCGCTTGGGTTCTGAATATCTCAAGGGCTAGTTGCTGACCCGTGGCGGGAATAGGACGATTCAGCCCTCCTACACGAGCGGGGTGGTTTCCGCGGGGCTCGGGTTCGAGATGACTCTACTAAGCTGCGAAGCGGAGGAACCTGATTATCCAATATGGATGCGTCTACGGTGGCTACCGCTTCGCCTTCCTAAGGATCCCGCGGAGAGACAAGACATGACGAAACGGACGCCACAGAAAATCAGGAACCTCGCCACGTTCGAGCACCTTTTCGCCGCTTACGGCGAGACCGGAGCGATGGTCTTTTCCGTCGCGGCGCGCATAGGAAGCGTGGTGCCGAAAGCGGAATTCGTAAAGGCGCTATCGACCGTACAGGCGAGGCATCCGCTCCTCCGAGCATCGATCGGCTGGGACGAAGACGGCGTTCACGCGTTCGCGGGGTCAGAAAACCCAATTCCGCTGACTGTGATGTCCGGTCAGGAAATCCAGTGGCACCATGTGGCTCAGGACGAAGTGAACCGACCCTTTAGGGCCGCGGACGGTCCCCTGATTCGCTTGGTGGCATTATCTGGTGCCGCGGAGACCACCGTCGTCCTTACTTTCCATCATAGCGTGGCCGACGGTCAGGCGGCTTTATTCGTGATGCACGAGATGCTGGTAGCCTTGAGCGGCGGCAGGTTCGTCGACACGCCGTCCGCGGACGTCCTGGATGAACGGCTGGGAATGCAACTTCCCCGGTTTCCGCGAAACGCGCGCCGCGACGATGCCGACCCTTTAGCTGCATCGTCCGATCTGTCGCAGGACGCGAGGCCGAAAGCGGCAGTCAAAGTCATCGATCTTCAAGAGGCTTTCACCGAGAAGCTCGTCCATGCGGCCAAGTCCCACGGCGCAACGGTCAATTCGATGCTGACGGCGGCACTGGGACGGGCTCAGATGTCGCTAGACAGCCGCTGGAAGAGGGAGACGTTGCGGGTGATGTCTCCGATAGACTTCAAACCCGTCTTGTCGATCCCCGATCAGGTCGGCGTGTTCCTGTCGATCGCCATTACGCCCTTCGAACAGGGCGAGCGCGAGTTCTGGGCTGAAGCGAATCGCGTCGGACAGCAGATCGATAAGTTTCGGAGCACGGAGATGGCGAGCCGGATCGTGGGCGATCTCGCGAAACGGTTTGCGGACGATGTCAGCTATGACGCGAGCCGTGAACGAATAGTCCGGCAAATCCCGTATGATACCGTGATGACGAATCTCGGCCTTGTTCGTCTTCCAGCCCGCTACGGTGACCTTGCGGTGGAGCGCGTGTGGGCTCCGGTTCTCCGATCAGTTCCGGGAGAGGATGTCATCGCGGCAGCGACCTTCGGGGGCGTTCTCAGCCTTGTTCAAACGAGCGTCGGCGGTACGGAAGGTCTTTTGGACAGAATGGTCGAGATTCTCAACGATTTGTGAGGTAAACCGCCTCTACAAAACGGGCGGCAGCAGCCGCCCGTAGCTGAGTTCCCTCTCAGAAAATGGAGAACCCGTCGACCCGCGGCTCCCTCAAGTCTCCCGCATACCCGCACAGCCGAAAATTCGGCACGTCATACAGCGGCCTGCGAAAGCGGGAGCGATCTTATGCGTTTGCCGGTCGCGGAGAATATGGCATTGGCAAGCGCTCCCGCAGCGGCGGCCGTTCCGGCTTCGCCCACACCGCCCGGCTTCTCGCCGCTTTCCACCTGGTACACGTCGACCTTAGGTGACTCGTTTATGCGGAGGATGCGGTAGGTGTCGAAATTGCTCTGGTCCACCGCGCCGTTGGTAAAGGTCACCTCGTTGAACATCGCCGTCCCCAGACCGAAAAGCACTCCGCCTTCCATCTGCGCCCGCACTGTGTCCGGGTTGATCACTATGCCGCAATCGACCGCGATAACGGATCGGACGAGTTTGATCTGCCTTTTCGATGTAATCTCGATGTCGAGGATGTGCGCCAGATAGCTGCCAAACGCGAACTGCAAACTTATTCCTCGCCCTCTTCCTGGCGGCAGCATCTCGCCCCAGCCCGCCTTTTCGGCGGCGACATTGAGGACCCCAAGGCC
Organism: Rhizobium deserti; assembly: GCF_004358025.1. Classification (GTDB taxonomy): domain Bacteria; phylum Pseudomonadota; class Alphaproteobacteria; order Rhizobiales; family Rhizobiaceae; genus Neorhizobium; species Neorhizobium deserti. Next base: position 208,602 of record NZ_SMTL01000006.1, read on the forward strand.
GCGTGGGTTCTTGGTCAGCATGCGGCGGCGAAACTCGAGCGGATCCTGGCCGGTGGCGTGCGCCATCTCATCGACGAAGCTCTCGACCACAAATACATTATGGGTAGCTCCGACCCCGCGCCACCAGCTTGTCGTCACCCCGGCGGGCTCGTGGCGCACGTAGTCGGCGAGAACTGCCGCCTCGTCGTAGGGAGTTTCCGCGGCGCAGTCGACGGCGTCCGGATCTACGCCGTTGATGAAGGCCGCCGGAGCCCAGCGCGCGAAGACCGAAGACCCGGTCACGCGGTGAGTGCGCCCAACAAGGCGACCGCTATCGTCCAGACCTGCGGCGACGCGGTCATAGTAATAGGGACGGTAGAAGTCGTGGGTCATGTCCTGCTCGCGTGTCCAGACAACCTTGACCGGGTAGCGGATGTCCTTGAGCAGCCGGGCGGCGATCTCGATCGAGTCAACGTCGAGGCGGCGTCCAAAAGCTCCGCCCATCAGCTGGTTGTTGACCGTGACCTTTTCGGGAGGCACTCCGATAGCGTCCGCTACCGCCTTTTGCGCACGTACCGGAACCTGTGTACCGACCCAGAGTACCGCGTTGTCATCCCCGATATGCAGCGTGCAGTTCAGTGGCTCGAGCGGCGAATGGGAGAGAAACGGCGAATGGTAGATGGCATCGAGCTTGGTCTTTGCCTTATCGATGGCAGATCGGGCGTCGTTCTGGTCTCGAATGACAACACCCTGCTTCATCGACACTTCGTGCATGTCCATGACGATGGAGGCGTTCGTTACCGAGGAGTTCGGACCGTGATCCCACTCGACCCCGAGAGCGTCAACACCCTGCTTCGCGGCCCACATATGGTCGCCGATCACCGCGACCGCGTCGTCCATCCGGACGATATCGCGGACGCCGCGGACGGCCTTGGCCGCGGCTTCGTCCATCCTTGCGATCCTGCCGCCCTTCACGGGTGCCATCACCAAGGTGGCGTATCCCATTCCCGGCAGCCGGGTATCGATCCCATAGACCAGCGAGCCGTTGACCTTCGCGGGCGTGTCTATCCGTTTGGCCTTTGTCCCGATAAGTCGAAATTGCGACGGCTCCTTGAGCCTGATCTCCTTGGGCACCTGCCGTGAGGCGGCGTGGGGGGCGATGTCGATGTACGCGGCCGATTTTCCCGAGGCGTCATGATAGATAACCCCTTGTGCCACGCGACACTCGCCGGGTGGCACGCTCCACCCTTCGGCTGCCGCTTCGACGAGCATGATCCTCGCCGCGGCTCCGGCCTCGCGTAGCCGCATCCAGTCGGACCGCGTGGAAGTCGATCCGCCTGTCGCCTGGTCGTAGAGGATCGGATCCATGTACTTGGAGATGTCCGGCGGCGCGGCTTCGACCTTTACTTGGTCGAGGTCCAGTTCAAGCTCTTCCGCCATGAGCATCGCGCTGGAGGTGTAGATGCCCTGTCCTATCTCCGTGTGCGGCATGATAAGGGTTATCCCGTCGCCGTCGATCTTGACAAAGGCGTTGGGAACGAAGCTTTGCTGATCCCCTGCGGCGGCAACGGCACGGCGGACGGTGTCGGGTAGCTGTACCGCCAGGACGAGGCCGGCGGTCGCAAGAGCGGTACCCTTGAGGAAGTTTCTACGGGAGACGAGGTTCTCGATCACTGTGGTATCCTCACACTGCAATCGAATGGATAGCTTCGCGGATTCTCACATACGTGCCGCAGCGGCAGATGTTGCCCGCCATCGCGTCGTCGATGTCTGTGTCCGTCGGCCTTGGGTTCTCGCTTAGCAGCGCGGCCGCGGACATGATTTGTCCCGACTGACAGTATCCGCATTGCACGACTTCCTTCTCGAGCCAGGCCGCCTGCACCTTGGCACCGACCAGAGTGTCCCCGATCCCTTCGATCGTTGTGACGGGCTGGCCGTAAACGGAATCCATGGTCGTCTGACAGGCCCTGACCGGCACGCCGTCCAGATGGACGGTACACGCGCCGCACTGGGCGATGCCACATCCATATTTGGTTCCCGTCATCCCGAGCACGTCCCGTAGCACCCATAGGAGGGGCATGTCGTCCGATACCTCTACGTCGTGGACAATTCCGTTGATCGTTACCTGTTTCATACCTCGCCCTTCTCCGTCACCTGATATCGAACGCGGAACCAGTCGCCCGCAGCCTCTGAGCTGCTCCGCTATCGCCGCAAACGCGATCCGGCGGGCGAACCAGAAAATCCGCCGCGCAACGTACGCCGGACACTCGAAGCGTCATTGGGTATCTTACTGGTGGCGGGCGCTGGAAAATTGGACGATCCTGCACTGAAGCTTGCCTATCGGCGCGGGCGTGACAGAAGCCTCTGCACACAGTGGCAACCAGACCGCCTATCCGGCATCTTGCTCTCCGGCCGCCGCCCGTTCAGAGGCCTATGACGGACGTCTGGTCGAATCGGGTCGTTTCCCGGCGTATGCCGGCAGTCAGGTAATCCCACTGTGTCGATCGCGCTACCGAAGTGCTCTTGCGCCATGTAAGCGGAGTCGTGCCGACGAGGCGTTTGAATACCTTAGAGAGATGAGCCTGGTCACTCAGTCCGCAGGCGTGCGCGATCTGGCTCAACGGCTCGTCGGTGGAAGCGATCAGGTATTTCGCGGCTTCGATGCGCCTCGACAGAACGTAGTCATAGGGCGGCCGCCCGAAAGTCACGTTGAAGCCCTTCGAGAACCTGCTGACGCTCAGGCGGACCTGTTCGCTGAGGTCGCATACCCGCAGCTTGGAGTCCACGTTCGCGTCAACATAGCGGATGATCTTCTTGCGCTGCCATTCGCTAAGGCCAGCGGTCAACTTTTCTCTGGCTTCGACGGATGCGGCGATACGCTTGTCGGCAAGCCCCTGTCTTTCGACCAGACCGTCAATGGCGCGATAGTCTGCCTCCAGGCCCCAGGTCTTGGGGCCGTTTGCCTCGTCCTGGAGCGGGATGAAAGAGAGCGTCTTGTTCATCACGATGTCCTCGCTGTTTCGATGCAGTGAGGTTGCCGTGTTGAGGGACATAAAATCGAGTTATGAGATGTAAAAAGAAGTTATGCCGATTAATGCCCGCCTTAACAGTCGCCGCAACCGAATTTTACAATGTCGAGGTCGTGTGGCCGCGTAATTGCGGGAGGAGGTACCCTCAGATTCAGATAGATGGTGGGGTTCCGTTCGAGAATGCAAGCTTGATGAGGCGCTCGTGAACTTGGTGGGACAGAATTCGGATCGGACCTCGATATGCCGCGTGGCTCTTATTACTCAAGCCGATAGCGGTATAGGCATGGCCACCGTTCAGGCGCTCGCCGAAGGCGGCTCGGATCTCGCTCTTGCGCTCGAGGTCGAACCGGAAGCTCACATCCTCGAGTCACTGCGGTCATATGGAGGGCGTGTTGTCTGTTTCCCGACGAGCAGCCGACCGAACACTGTTGAGGCGACCCAACTCGTACGAGCGGTGATCGCTGCTTTTGGGCGTCTGGATGTGCTGGTCGCGAACAATGTCCGCCGGGTCGAAGGCCAGATAGATGACGACGACGTCGACGAGGACGCTCTCGAAGAGCAGTTGTCCATGAATATCAAAGGCGCTTTCGCTCTAATAAAGGCGGCGTCTAAAGTCATGAACGAAGGCGGACGCGTGATAGCATTGGGCTCAAGCATAGCCGACCGCGTCGGCACTCCGGGCTTGGCCGAATTCGCCGCGACGAGAGCGGCTATAGCCGCCTTTTGCAAGGGAGCCGCGCACGATCTTGGTCCTCGCGGCATAACGGTCAATGTCGTTCAGGTCGGAGCGTTGGCGAGCGATGTCGATGGGGGGCATTCCCAGGAAACGCTCGCGGCAGAGCGGGAGGCGAACGTGCTCAAGAGACTGGGACAGCCCTCGGAGGTTGCTCATGCGATCATGTTTCTGGCAGGTCCCGGAGCCATGTTCATCACGGGCAGTGTCCTGAACGTCGACGGCGGATACAACGCCTGACCGTTGTGCCCGGATCAGAAGCGGGTGCCTGCCGGGTAAGGGAGAGCTACCGCGGCAGATCCCGGCGCAACTGTGGGCCCGATCCCGGTAGAGCTCGTTTCCATTCAGAACCTACGGCTCTTCGGCTGCCTTCTCGCCTGGTGATCTATTGACCGTTCTTCGCTTCGAAACGTACGAAATGGATATCCACTCCAGGCGACTGCTTGACGGTGGCCAGCCGGTCCGCGTCGGCGCGAGGGCATTCGACCTGCTGCGCTATTTCGCGCTGAATGCCGGACGCATCCTGTCGAAAGCCGAGCTGCTGGAGGCGGTCTGGCCGAAAGCCACCGTCGACGAGGTAGCCATCCGCGTGCATCTCGTCGAACTTCGCAAGGTTCTTCGCACGAGACCCGGTGACCCATGGATCAGGGCGATTCCCGGTCGCGGGTACCTGTTTCTCAAATCAGTGGAACTGGGGAGACTGCTCTCTCCCAGTCATGTCGACCCCGGCCTTCCGCACGTTGCATCGGAACTATTCGGCAGGAGCGCTTTCATCGAATCGTCGATCGAAGTTCTGGATACCCACAGGTTGTTGAGCATCATCGGGACTGGAGGGATCGGCAAGACCTCGGTGGCGGTCGAAATCGGAAATCATCTTCGGGCGACCGGTCGTCCGGTCGTTTTCCTCGACCTGTCCACCCTTACGGCAGATAGCCAGCTCGTGTCCTATCTGGCCATGCGGGTGGATTTGATAGGCTTCGCCGACGATCCGATGCCGATGGTGTTGGCCGCTCTTGCTGAGCAGCCATACCTGCTCGTGTTCGACAATTGCGAGCACGTGATCGACAGCTGCGCGGAAGTGGTGGAGACGATATTATGTCGCACTGGCTCTACCACGGTGCTCACGACCAGCCGGGAGCCCCTGGGTGTTATGGACGAATACGTCAGCCGCCTTCCCTCGCTCACATTCCCCGACAAAGGCGTGGTTCCGGACGATGTATCGGAGTATTCGGCGCTTAGGCTATTCGCTGACAGAGTTGAGCTAGCCTCCGGGTACCTCGATTTCACGAAGCCGGACACGATGAGCGCCGCGGCCGATGTGGTACGCGCGTTGGACGGAATACCCCTGGCGATCGAATTGGCCGCATCCCGCGCCGTACATCTGGGCGTTTCGGATCTCCTCGCCTCTCTCGACCACCCCATCGCCACGCTAAGGAAAGGCAGGCGAACCGCGCCCGCAAGGCATCAGACGCTAGAAGCGATGCTCGACTGGAGCTACCGTTTGCTGAACTCGTATGAACAGACCGTCCTGGCGGCCGTCTCGCTATTCTCGGGTAGCTTCCAGATCCAGTCAGCCCGCCTGATCGCTGGCGACGCTCTTGCCTCCGAAGACTTTGAAGACGCGTTCAACGGGCTTGTCGCGAAATCGCTGATCTCCCTCAAGGCCGGACGTTTCAGACTTCTCGAAACCACCAGGGCTTACGTGAGGGTGCAGCTACAGAAATCGCCGGCCGAAGAAAGCAATTTCAGCAAGAACCACGCCCATAACGTCCTCCAGCGGCTCGTGGCATCGGAAATCGACTGGAAAGCGCTCTCCGTTCTGCACTGGTACGAAGTGCATGGAGATCTCATCGGAGATCTTCGGGGAGCTCTTAAATGGTGTATGCGTTCCCAGCACATGTTGCTCGGCGCGACACTGATGATCCAAGCTCACGCTGTGTGGCTACAGTTCGGCCTCTATAGAGAAGGTCTCGAGGCGGTGGAAGCCGCCCTTCTCCACGTCGAAACAAGCGCGATCGTCGACTCCGCGCTTGAAGCGCGTCTACGTGTCCTCCGCGGCGGCCTACTATTCCATGTGAGAACTCTCGAGACGGGCGAGGACATCATCCGAGAATTCAACACCGCTTCCGAGCTGGCCAATACGGTGCATGACGGTCGGACGGCCGTCCTTGCACGGAGCGGACTGTTTTCGATGCTGATGGTTCGGGGGCGATATACCGAGGCGGGTTCGACAGCACAAAAACGGATACCCGGAGACGACCAGGCGGCCGCCGCGGCCACTGAATGCCTAACGGCTTACGCGTCCCTGTATGCTGGCGATATTGACAAAACATGGACGATATCCAGCGCGTACACTCTTGCGAACCCCAAGAGGTCCACGAGGACGACAACAAGCGCGATCGGCCAAGACCACCGCGTCCTCTATTTCACGTTGATGGCGAAGTCGGCTTGGCTGAGGGGACACGCCGCGGTCGCCAGAGCCACGATCGAGGACGCAATCCGCGAAGCTGTCGAGATCGATCAGCCATCTTCTCTTGCCCTCTTACTCGCCGCTGGAGCCTATCCGATCTATTCGTCTCTCGGCTTCGTAGATGAAGCAAAGAGGCATCTTCAGTGGCTCCAGGAAATTTCGGAAAAGAGCTCGTTCGGCAGGCTGAAGATCTGGGCCGACCAGTTCGCGAGTCTCGCGCGGACGAGAAGCGGAGCCGCCGGGCGCACCGTCCTGTCCATTGAACCGTGGCTGCACTCGGAACGCTATATGCTGGAGCACATGGTCGTCGTAGGCGGTCAGTACCTGGAGGAAGGGCTCCTGGACTGGGTCCTCGAGGGTGAAGCGGGTTGGTGCCGCGCCAACGTCCTTCGTCTAAAAGCCGAGCGTATCGCAGCCGAGGAACCGTCGCGTGCGATGGACCTTCTCGACAGCGGCATCGAGTTCGCCCGCCAGCGCGGCCACCTGGTTTGGGAGCTCCGATGCGCGGCTTCCCTCGCACGCCTGAACCCGCGCGGAGTCGACGCGTTGAAGAGCGTGATCGCGAGGTATCCGGAAACCCCGTCCCGACCGGAGCGAGACCTGGTAGCGCGCTTCATCTGTTGAACTTCTGCGGTCTCGTGATCGGTTGGCGTGCCCGCCGGACATCGGCCAGTCTCTACCGTTGGCTCTCAAGGTCCATCGAATCTGATCACGACTTCACGAGCTGAAGTCCGGTAGACCGATAACCGTTGCAGGACGGCCTTTCAGATGTGATACCAGCAGTGTTCCTCCAATCCAGCGGGTTCTGCGGCGAATACGATGTCTTTTCTGAAATTCGGAAGCTTCGAGCTGGATCTGACCAACAAAAGGCTTTTAGAGTCCGGGAAATCATACCAGTTAGGCAGGAAAGCACTCGAAATACTTGCCGTTCTAGCTACCAGGGCAGGCGAAATCGTTTCGAAAGAAGATCTGCTGCAGGCCGCCTGGCCTACGACCACCGTCGAGGAGGGCTCGCTTAGGGTCCACATAGTCACCCTCCGAAAGGCCCTCGGTGAGAGCAGCGAGCACCGTTACATCGAAACCATCCCGGGGCGAGGCTACATCTTCGTTGCACCAGTCGAGGTCTCGGACGCGAGCGCTAGTCCTCGCAGCATTCCATCGGGCGCTCCAGAATCCAATCTCCCAAGGCTTCCCGGCCGACTGATCGGCCGCGAGAGTTTCGTGGAATCGTGCCTTTCAGCCTTAGGCTCAACCCGGATTCTGACCATTTCCGGCGCTGGGGGCATGGGAAAGACCGCAGTGGCCCTTGAGATCGCCGGGAGGATAAACGTTACACGTCAGGTCATCTTCATCGACCTCGCCTCGCTGACAGACCAGAGCCTGATCATGCCGACTCTGGCATCAGCGCTCGGCCTGATCGTCTTCACGGAGAACTATCGTCAGGCGGTCTTGAACGCGCTTCAGGAAAGTGACACTCTCCTTCTGTTCGACAACTGCGAACATCTCATCGAAACCGTCGCGGCCACGGTATACCAGATACTCATGGCCACAAAGGAAATCGCGGTGATCGCGACCAGCCGCGAGCCGCTACGCATCGCTGGCGAGCGGGTGAAGCAACTGCCTTCGTTGCCCGTACCGGAAACCGAGACGTCGCGCTCGAAAATCCTTACCTTTCCGTCGGTGGAGCTATTGGTCGAGTCAGTCAGGCTTGCCTCCGAAACCCTAACCTTCGAAGACGACGAAAGCGTTATGGCGGCCGCGGACATCGTGCGCAGGCTGGACGGCATCCCGCTGGCAATCGAGCTGGCGGCCTCGCGCGTTGGCGATCTCGGACTGGCAAGCGTACTCGACTCGCTCGATGATCCCCTGTCTATCCTGCGGAGGGGGCGGCGAACGGCCCCGCCTCGTCAACAGACCCTGAGAGCCACACTGGATTGGAGCTATGACAGTCTCACAGAGGACGAGAGGAAGCTATTTGCCCAGATGGCTGTGTTTCCCGGCACGTTTTCCGATCATGGCGCTGAGGCGATCGCCAGCGACTGGCTAACGGGCGAAGGCTTCGACAACGCCTTCGACGGCCTGGTGCTCAAATCTTTGATCGCCGTGTCCAACCACGACGGCAGGTATCGGCTTCTGGACACGACGAAAGGCTATGCAGCGGAGAAGCTTGCCGCGAGCGGGCTGCAACCTCAGTACCGGATGGCTCACGCGCTGTATTGTCGCGAGGAACTGCTGCGGGCCGAATACGACTGGCGCGTCCTCCCGACGCACGATTGGATGCGGCGGTACGGCGCGCTCATCAACGATTTGCGCGCTGCCGCCAGCTGGGCGTTTTCGCGGCAAGGAGATTTGGACCTGGCCGTAGAACTAATCGCCATATCCAACGTGCTGTGGACTCAGCTCGGCGCGATGCACGAGCAACTGGTCGCCGTCGAGAGGGCTCTGGACCTTTTGCCTTCCACAAACCATCTCGGTACCGACGTAGAGCTTCAGCTCAGGGTATCTCGGGGTAGCGGCCTTTATCATGTCCGAGGTTTCAAGAGCGATGACGAGGCGATAGCCGAATTCGAGCGCGCCGCCGTCATAGCCGAGCAACTGGGAAACCCCGGCCGCATCATGAGGGCGTACGGCGGCAAGGCGTCGGTGGCCAGTTCGAACGGCCGCTACACCGAAACGATCGCCATCGCGCGAGATCTGCAGAAGCGCTTTCCGGGCGCCGCGAGCTTCAGTCGGTTTCTCGAGCACAACTATCTATTCCACGGAGAATTCTCCGCGTCCCGGAAGCAAGCAGAGATATCTCTTCTGGAAGCGAGCCGCGCAGTCAGAACGACCCTCAACAACGGCACCGGGTACGATCAGGGGACGATCGCGAAGGCTGTGATCGCCATGATCGACTTTCTCGAGGGGAGGATCGACCAGAGCGCTGCGGCTGTCCGCGAATTGCTGGCGGATTCCGAGCAGCTCGGGCACTCCATATCGAGCTGCCTGATGCTTTGCCTCACCGCAGTTCCTATCGCATACCTATCTGGAAATACCGCCGAGGCGCGGAGCAGGCTGGACTCGGTCCGACAACTCACGGCAAGGGACATGCTTGTTCGCTGGCAGGAATGGGTTGACGGCTACGACATGATCGTGCCGGACAACACCCAGACCGACGAAGCCCAGACGGCGTTGCATGATGTCCTGCTCCAAGGCGTGGGCATGCGCCTGGAATACATGACCGTTCTGGCGGGATGCAGGGCTTCCGCCGCGGCTCTCGAACGGGCTCTATCCGGCGATGCCGGATGGTGCCGACCGGAACTTCTGAGGCTCAAGGCGGTGACTTTGATCAAAGGAGACCGCGAGAAGGCCATCGCACTTCTCCGAGAGGCTTTGGACTTGTCGCGCTCGATGGGGGCTGCGTTCTGGGAACTTAGATGCGCCGTATGTCTTGTTCGCCTCGCGCCACCTTCGCAAGCCGCCGCAGCCAGGGACGACCTCGTTTCGTCACTGGCCAAGTTCGAATGCACGAATCCGATCGCCGATATCGCAATTGCGCGCGGGCTTCTCGCATCGTGAGCTGCGGCCTTGGCCCATCACCAGGGACTCGTCTCCAGTCCGGTCCCGCTGCGGGTGCGGCTCGTCGGCGCGTAGGCTTCGAACGGCTTTGTTTCAATCTCGTCAGCGAGGATCGTCACCAGGCCCCTGCCCTCCGCTTTCAGCGCGTTCGACACGCTCGGCCGCTTACCCATCCGACGGAGGAAGCCCCGAATGTTCGGGAATCCAGATAGGTCTATGTTGAAGAGCAGCGCCCAACTCAAGATCGGGAAAAGGTATGCGTCAGCCGCGGTGAGATGATTGCCCGTCAAGAATGGCTTGCCCTGCAGCGCGTCCTCGACCACTCGGTATTTGCCGGATAGACGTTTTCGCACGAAGGACTTCGCTTCTTCGCCGAGTGGCCAGAAAAGCGGTGACGTCGCCTTGTGAAGCTCGGTTGCGATAAAGCTCTGCCATTCCATGACCTCGTAGCGCTGCCTGCTTCCGGCGGCGGGCATAAGGTCGACACGTCCAGCGGTATCGCAGACATACTGTGCGATGACGAGGTTCTCGGTAAGGATCGTTCCGTCTTCAAGTTCAAGTGCCGGGACCATGCCCCTTGGATTCATCTGACGGTAGTCTCCTCCAAAGGCGCGCACCTTCTCCGTGACGTTGACGACTTCAAGTTCGAACGGCAGCTCGGTTTCCCTCAGCAGAATATGTACGGAAAGGGAACTGGCACCGGGGTGAGCGAAGAGTTTCAAGGCGATCGACCTTATGTGAATGTGGAACACGACGGCGGCCTCGCCGCCGGCGTGGCTGGCACAGATACAATCACGCCGCCTTACGGGCGTTGACGATGCGCCGCTGGGTGAAGTCTTCCATTCCTTCGAGGCCGTTCTGCACGCCGTGGCCGGACTGCTTTGCCCCGCCGAACGCCACGTCATATGGAAGGGACATGTGCTGGTTCACCCAGATGGTTCCCGTTTCGATTTTGGAAGCGACAGATACGCCTCTTTCGAAGTCACCCGTCCAGATAATTCCGCCAAGGCCGAACTCGACGTTGTTGGCTGCTGCGATCGCGCTATCCACGCTGTCGTAGACCTGGATCGGCAGTACTGGGCCGAACTGTTCCTCCTTGACGAGACGGGCGTCGTTCGGCAGGTCACGCACGATCGTCGGCTTGATGAAGTAGCCGTCGCCCTCCATGCGTTCGCCGCCTGCGACGATTCTGCCGTTGCGGCGGGAGTCTTCGATTAAGCCCTGCAGCTTCTCGTACTGCATCTTGTTCTGGATCGGACCGATTGTTGTGCCCTGCTCCAGGCCGTCACCGACCTTGGCTTCCTTGGCGAGGGCGACCAGAGCGTCGGTAAGCGGTTCGACGAGGTTCTTCGGCGCATAGACGCGCTTGGTGGCAAAGCAGATCTGTCCGGCGTTCAGAGTTGCCGCGCGGAAGATCGCTGGAGCGACCCTGTCAATATCTACGTCGTCGAGCACGATCGCGGCATCGTTGCCGCCTAGTTCAAGCGTAAAGCGCTTGAGCGTGCTTACCGTGCTCTCCAGGACCTTCTTGCCTGTCGGCGTGGATCCCGTGAAGCTGACATGCGCAATGTCTTCGTGGCTTGTCAGTAGCGGTCCGAGATCATTGGTGTCCGCCAATGTCTGGAACACGCCGCGCGGGAAGATCACGGCAGCCAGTTCACCGAGAAGCAATGTCGTCAGGGGGGTAGTCGGCGCTGGTTTCGCGATAACCGGGTTTCCGGTCATCAGCGCGGCACCCACCTTGTAGACCAGGAGGGAAATCGGGAAGTTCCACGGGGTGATCGCGGCGACGACGCCCTGCGGATAACGCTGCTCGACGATGTATTCGTGTTCGTTGTCCCGGATCACCCTCGGCTTGATCTCCTGGGAGGCAAAGAAACGGAGGGCCGCGACGGAACCTCGGATTTCGGCTTCCGCCTGTGCAAGGGGCTTCCCCTGTTCGAGGGTGAGAAGACGGGAGAAGTCGGATGCGCGGGCTTCAAGGGCGGCCGCGAGCGCGTCGACGTGGCCGGAACGCTGCTCGTAGGTGAGCGCCACCCACGAGGGGAACGCCTTTTTCGCAGCGGCTATGGCTCTCGACGCGATCGCCGCGTCGGCCCGCGGAGCGGTTTCGAATTCCTGGGCGGTCGCCGGGTTGATGACACCGACGCTCCTTGCTCCGTCAATCAGTTCACCGTCCACGAGAAGTCTGTAGCTCATTGGTATGTCCTCTTGATAGCACCGCGTTCCGAGCTTCGTTCTATGATGCCCTTGCGGGCGGCAATCCGGAACCGCCGATTATCGACCGTTCCGGATTCGACCAGCAGACCTCAGACCGGGATTGGCTCTTTCACCATTGCCTCGTTGAACTGGAAGAAGAACTCGTGCTCCTTTGAGCCCGGGTTGTCGCGGAGCATCTGGATTGCGTCGACGTAGATGTCCTCGCGGTCGCTCGCGAGCTTCTCCATCGTCTCCTTCACGAACGCGTCGAGCGGCATGGCGCGAGGATCGCCGCTCTTCTTTACGAGGTCCGTATCGACCCACGGCGGAGCGATTTCATGAACCTTCACCGAAGTGTCGCGGAGAGCGAATCGCTGCGACATGGTGAAGGAGTGAAGAGCGGCCTTTGTCGCCGAATAGACGGCATTGTACGCGAGCGGCACGTAAGCGAGCACCGAAGTGTTGTTGACGATGACCGCCGAAGGCTGCTTCTTGAGATGCTCGATCAGGGCGGACGTCATCCGGATCGGGCCCAGGAAGTTTGTCGTGACGATGTTCTGCATCGTCTTTTCGTCGATCGCCTTGGCCGCGTCGTCGAACGGCATGATGCCCGCGTTGTTGAACAGCACGTTGAGCGCCGGGTAGTCCGCGATGATCCTGGCGGCGACCTGCTCGATGCTCGCCGGGTCGGTGATATCCATCTCGTAGGCGGCCATACCGGGGTTGGCGTTGATGGTTTCATCGAGGTTGGCCTTGCGCCGTCCCGAGATGATCACCTGGTTGCCGAGCTTGTGGAAGGCCTCGGCCAGACCGCGGCCGATACCGGAACCGCCGCCTGTGATGAAGATCGTGTTGCCGGACATTTTCATGACTATTCTCCTTGGGTTCGATTTTGGTTTGAGGTTTGTGGTCCGCGTCGACACCGCCGATGTTCAGTGGGCGGGCGACGTGTTGGGGGATGCCGCCTTGCGGCGAAACCGAGCAGCAATGCTACGCCGATCACTTCCGCGAGCGCCGCGGCGAGGCCGAGATCGGCGACCTGCCCATGCGCGACGACAAAAGATCCGATGGCGCTTCCGATTGCGAAGCCGCCGTACATGAAGCTGGCGTTGAGCGAGAGGACGATCGGGGCGTGTGCTTGCCCGCCTGTCTGCATCAGGTGCGAAATCTGTGCCGGGAAGAAACCCCACACAGCGACGCCCCACACCGTGACCGATATCACGATCGGTACTACGGCCTGCGAAGGCGTGAGGAAGAACGCGGTGAACGACAGAACCAGGAATGCCACGGCGAGGATCACCAGGCTGGTACCCCTGACGGTCTTAGCGCCGAATTTATCGCTGAGGGCGCCGCCGCTAAACACTCCGACGGCTGAGCCGACACCCCAGAGGCACACGATGAAGCTGATACCGTTCGGGCCGAAGTTCGCGACAGAGGTCAGGTAAGGGGCGATGTAGGTCCAGACCGTGTAGGCACCGACGGCCCAGAACAGCGTGACAGCCAGACCGATCAGGACAGGTGGCCGTTTCGCGACCGCGATCCTGGCTGAAAGGCTCGGCACCGGGAGTCCGGCTCCGGCCGATCGATCGAGGCCCACGATCAGGCCGACGACAGCGATCGCGGCGAGGATGCCGACGCCGAGAAACGTCACCCGCCACCCGAGCGCATTCCCTACGAGCGATCCGATGGGCAGTCCGAGCGCGATCGCGATCGTCATCCCGCCATTGACGATGGCAAGTGCCCTGCCGCGCTTTTCCGGTGCGATTAGAGCGCCGATCAGCGCGTTGGCGTTAGGGGTGTAAAGTCCTGCTGCGAGGGCAAGGAGCACGCGGGCTGCGAAGATGCCCCAGTAGCCGCCCGACTGCCAGGCGACGAGGTTGGCCAACGCGAAGAACGCCATCGTCGCGATCAAGAGGCGTCGCCTGTCCACGCTGCCGAACACCGTCGTCAGTATCGGCGAGCTGAACGCGAGAGTCAGCGTGAAGACGGTCACCAGTGTCCCGAGGGTGGCGATGGACAACTGCAGGTCGTCGGCCATGTTAGGCAAAAGCGGCACGATCATGAAGCCTTCGGTTCCGATCGCGAACGTCCCCAGCGCCATTACCCAGGCCGGCGCGAGTTTCTGGTTTTGGATGTCAGTCGCCATGGCAACGCGTCTCCGTTTCGTCTTGCGTTTAAATATGACCGGTCGTATTATTCTGTCAATCGGATTTATTTCTGCCGCTCGATGACCGCTGGCACTTGAATTCAGATGGCCTCATTCATATCCCGGGACCGAAGGAGAACCTCATGGCCTCACCGACCAGAGACAAGATTTTCGCCGCCGCCCAAGATCGTTTCCATGCAGTTGGATATACCGCATGTGGCGTTCAGCAGATCGTGGATGCCGCGGGCGTCCCCAAGGGCAGCTTCTATAATTACTTCAAGACCAAGGAGGGTCTCGCTCTTGAAGTATTGGAGATGTATGTCGCATCCTCGAAGCGGGAAATATTGTCTAATGCTGCCCTGTCTCCCCTCGCCCGGATCAGGGAGCATTTCGGGTTCTTCATTTCTAGATACGAGATGGACGGCTTCGGCAAAGGATGCCTGATAGGCAATCTGTCGGCGGAGAGCTCGGATGACGTTCCGCTCCTGCGGGAAGCGCTCAAGGATTCACTCTCGACGTGGGCGGATCTGCTGTCGAGCGTCATAGTCGAGGGTCAGGCTGTCGGCGAAATCAAGCTCGGTCTCGAACCGGGGGCGATGGCAAGGTTCCTTATCAACAGCTGGGAAGGCGCCGTTCTCCGAATGAAAATCACAAACGATCGGCGGCCGCTGGACGACTTCATGTCGATCGGCATGGGGCTACTTGATAGCAAGCAAGCCTGACCCCTTGTGCCAGGCTGTTCGGTTTGGCTCTCGGTAGCACGTCGCATCCTCCCGGATGTTCCAACACATCCGGGGCATGCCGCGGATGAGTAGTAGCGCCAGGTTCGCCGAGCTGCGTTTCGGTCACAGACCATTATCGTGGATGACCGGTCAAAACGATCTAGCTGAAAATCGAATTGTTGCAAAAAGAATTATGCGTTTGCCTTATGGGCAGGTGGCTCCCACTATCATGGGCATAAATCATGGAGCCAACGATGAAAGCCTCGTCCTCAGCGATCTTGGCAGCACCGACAACTTCGCCGTATACAACATCCCAAACCCTGTCTTGAGGCAGGGACAGGTGCCTGGCCGACAGTGGACTTGCCAAGCCACTGATAGATGAGCGCCGATTTCGCCTCTCGGAAGCGCCAGCGGCCTATAACCTGCTTCAATCGGGCTCAGCCAGAGGCAAGATAGTTATCGACGTCGCTTAGCGACATCTCCGGAGACGACAAATGTCCACGAACGCATCTCGCGAGGGCCTGCGTAACGCACCTCGATGCGATTTTCCAAGTACTACGCGTCGTTTGGCCGATCACCGAAAGCAGGCCTTGGTGCCTCTTTTGTGTCTCGTGGTGGCGATCGTACTCTGGGGTGCCAACTGGCCTGTGATGAAGGTGGGCCTGGCCCACGTCACGCCTGTCTGGTTTTCCGCGCTGCGATTCGGCACGGGCGGAGCTGTGCTTTTCGTGGCTCAGATATTTCGTGGAGGAATACGCCTGCCCAAACGCGGCGATCTGCCGTTCGTTGCCTCGATAGGCCTGTTGCAGATGGCGGCATTCACGATGCTGGGCGCTCTGGCCATGACCCACCTTGGGGCCGGAAGGTCGGCCATTCTAAGCTATACGACCCCGCTGTGGGTGACGCCCATTTCGATCATCGTATTCAGAGAGAATGTCGGAAGGTTGCGTATCGGTGGCATAATGCTGGCCGCCTTCGGCGTGGCGACACTTGTCAATCCGTCGGCGATCGACTGGGGTAATCCAGTCGTAGTCGCTTCCAACGGAGCCCTGCTGATCGCGTCGATCTGCTGGGCGCTGTGCATCATCCACCTGCGTTACTTCAAAGCGGTCTCATCGGCTTTCGATCTCGCTCCCTGGCAGATGCTGCTGGCTACGATCGTTCTGGTCCCGCTCGCTTGGATCATCGAAGGCGGTTTCTCGGCCGATGATACAATAACGTTCTACGCCTCAACGGTATTCGTCGGTCCCGTAGCGACTGCATTCTGCTTTGTCGCAGTCAACGCGGCCAGTTCATGGCTGCCGGCGACGACGATGTCGACTGCCATGCTGGGCGTCCCGGTCACGGGCGTTCTGCTGTCGCTCCTGCTGCTCGGCGAGCCGCTTACCGCCCCTCTTGCCGCAGGAACGTCGGCGATCGTGATCGGCATAATGTTGAACGCTATCCCCCGCAGGAAACCGAACAGGCAGACCTTTAGGAGACGAAAATGAGAGCGATCGGATACTACAAGAACAAGCCGGTGACCGAGCCGGATGCGCTTGTCGATATCGAAATACCCAAGCCGGAACCGGGACCCCATGATCTGCTGGTCAAGGTCGAGGCGATCTCGGTCAACCCCGCAGACGTCAAGCAACGTGCGAACTCCGCACCCGCCGACGGACAGGCCAGGATACTCGGATATGACGCCGTCGGAACGGTCGAGAAGGTCGGGTCCAATGTTCGGCTCTTCAAACCGGGGGACGAAGTTTTCTATGCGGGCGCGATCAATCGCCAGGGAGCCTATGCCGAATACCACGCGGTGGATGAGCGGGTGGTCGGCCTGAAGCCAAAGACCCTGTCGAGCGCGGAGGCGGCAGCCCTGCCCCTTACGTCCTTGACGGCCTGGGAACTCCTTTTCGAGAAGCTCGGCGTGCCATACGGCACGAAGTCGAGCCGGGAGGCGATCCTGATCATCAACGGCGCGGGTGGCGTGGGTTCTGTCCTCACCCAGATCGCGCGCCGGCTGACGGGTCTGACCGTCATCGCGACCGCCTCGCGGCCCGAGACGATCGACTGGGTCAAGCAGATGGGCGCCCACCATGTCGTGGATCACCGCAAGCCGCTCGACGAGGAACTGCGGCGGATCGGCATTCCCCACGTGAAGTACGTCGCCGGACTGACTGCCACGGACCGCCATCAAGACGCGATCTTGGAGATCCTCAAGCCGCGCGGCGCGCTGGCCATGATCGACGACCCAGAAATCTTCGACGTGGTGAAATTCAAGAGAAAGAGCCTCTCGGTTCACTGGGAGCTCATGTTCACCCCGACGCTCTTCCAGACGCCGGAAATGGACGAGCAGCATCGCATCCTCACCGGAATCTCGGCCCTGGTAGACAGCGGCGTGATCAGGTCGACGATGCGTGAAAACGCAGGAAAAATCACCGCAGCAAATCTCAAGACAGTTCACGCCCTGCTCGAAAGCGGACGGGGCATCGGCAAAAGCGTACTCAGCGGGTTCTAACCAACATTTGGAGAATGGACATGACAAACAAACTACTCGGAATCGGAACAGCACTCGGCATCGCGCTCGGCACCGGCGTCGCCTTCGCAGCGGACGAGCACCGCAAGATCGAAACCGTGGCCTCCTTCCCGGACGCCATGTTAACGGGGGTAACGGTCTCCGCAAGTGGCCGTATCTTTGTCAACTATCCGCGCTGGGGTGACGACGTGCCCTTCACGGTCGCAGAAGTCGTCAATGGGAAGGCGGTCGCCTATCCGGACGCCGCAATGAATAAGGCCGATCCCTCGAACCCCGGCAAATCGCTGATCAGCGTTCAAAGCGTCGTGGTAGACGCGAAGAACAGGCTCTGGATCCTGGATACCGCCGCTCCCGGCTTCAAACCGCCACTGGCCGGCGGCCCGAAAATGATCGCGGTCGATCTCGAGACCAACAAGATCGTCAAGACGATCGTGTTTCCGCAGGACGTGATCCTGCCGTCGACCTATGTCAACGATGTTCGCTTCGACCTCACTCAGGGAAGCGAGGGTATCGCCTACATCACCGACTCCTCGCTCACAGGTCCGGGAGGCATCATCGTCGTCGATCTGGCTTCTGGCGGGGCGACGCGGCGGCTCTCCGGCGACAAGACCACAGCGCCCGACCCGAAATTCACCGCCGAGATCGACGACCAGAAGCTTCTAAACCGCCCTAAGGGCGGCCAGACTTCCCCAGTGAAGATAGCAAGCGACGGAATCGCAATTTCGGCTGACGGCGCGACGCTCTATTTCTCGCCGCTGTCCAGCCGTCGTCTTTACTCTGTTCCGACGGCTTCGCTGCGTGACGCCGCACTTCCGGAAGACAAACTCGCCGCCCAGGTGGTCGACCTCGGCCTCAAAGGAGCGTCGGACGGCCTTGAGTCCGACGACAAGGGGCGCGTCTATGGCGGCGACTACGAGCATCACAGCATCAGGATGCTCGAAAACGGCAAGTGGTCGACGATCGCACAATCCAAGGAAATTCAATGGCCCGATACCCTTTCGGTCGCCACCGATGGGTATCTCTACTTCACTGCCAACCAGCTCAACCGGCAGGCCGGGTTTCATAATGGAAAAGACCTCCGCGTGAAGCCCTACAAGCTGTTCCGCATCAAGATCGACGGCGGGCCTGTCCTTCTCAAGTAGGGCCAGCGTTCTCACGCGGTCTCGGTAATCGGACCACGCCCCGTCGGAGCCTTTCCGGGCTTCGGCGGGGCGTGGTTACGCCTATTTTCAAGACGCCGCGTTGGTAGTTATGTTATGATCAACGTGATCGAGCTGAGGCCCCGCATGAAGTATCCGGACCTTGAAATAGACCTACTCCGAGCATTCGTCGCAGTCGCGGAGACGGGAAGTTTCACGCTGGCGGCTGATATCGTCGGCCGCTCCCAGTCGGCGGTGTCCCAGAAGGTCCTGCGGCTTGAGGAGCTTCTGCAGAAGAAGGTTTTCGAGCGTACGAGCAGATCGCTGACGCTGACCCGCGAGGGAGAGCGCCTTCTGGTCGCCGCGAGACGGATGCTCGAATTCAACGACACGCTCGTGCGCGAACTGACGGAGCCTCCGGCGAGCGGATCTTTGAGGCTGGGTGTTTCCGAGGACTTTGTTCCCGATCAGCTACCGCGTCTCCTGGCTCGGTTTGGACGTCTCTATCCTGGCGTTTATCTGGACTTGATGACAGGGCTGAGCGGAGATCTTCTCGCGGCATACGATGACGGCCAGCTCGATGCCGTGATCTGCAAGAAGGACGGTCACGGCAACAGGGGGCGAGTTATCTGGCGCGAACCCCTCGTCTGGATGGCGTCTGCCGATTTCAAGCTGGATTTCTCGAGGCCAGCCCGTTTGGTGATGCTTAGGGCTCCTTGCTCCTATCGCGACATCATGGTCTCCACTTTGGACAACGTACGTCGGGAGTGGGTCGCCGTCTGCACGGCCAGCAGCCTCATGGGCATCCAGGCCGCAGTGGCGGGCGGATTGGGAGTAACTGTCCTGGCTGGCTCACTCGTCCGGGAAGGCATGCAGATTTTAAGCGCGCCGGACCATTGGCCAGCTTTGCCCATGACAGAGATCGCGGTGCTCGGCGAGGACGGCGAGAGCGGTCATCTCGTGAAGGCGATTGTCTCTTTCCTGACCGAGCACCTTACAAAAGGCAGCGGGCCACTCATGGCGGCGTGATCGGCGGCCGTAAGCGCGGTTTTCTCTGCACGTTGACCAAGCGCGACAAGCTGTTTGGCAGCCGGAAGGTTAATACTACTGAAGAGCGCTTCGGGGAGCTTCCGCAGAGATCACTTTCGCGAACACCGCGCCTCTGCCGCTTTAGGTCGACAGTGATTTTCGACGATACGAATTGCTGGAGATTCCGTTCGCGGAATAAGCGCTTGGTTGGTGCTGACAAGAAAGCCGGCGGAGTTCTTCGACCGTATCGCTAATTGCGGTCATTGCTGCAAAAGTGTTGATGACTAGAAAGGGGCCGACACCGGACTGTCCGGTGGTGGGGATCGCTCGGCGGTAAGCTGCCTTTCGGAGCCCCGACCCCAATCGGTCCCTACCTGTTCAGGTAAAGGATGACCGCTCCGGCGCTGATTTCAGATTAACGGATCTTGGATAAGAAGATGCCGAAGCAGAAGCGGTGGGCCTCGCTTACACTGCGAGGGTCTACATTCAGGTATCTGCGCCCGGCTGCTGATAAAAGCGGAGAACTACCTCGAATCTGGCCTATTTTTGTAGTGTAGCAAACACATGACCATTTGACTCCATTTCCTTTTGGAGTCAGCCTCGGCTAATGCTGAGCAAGATTGTCATTAGGAATGTCGGGGTGCTTCGCGCGTTTGATACGCCCAACGCGCCGAAGCTCGACAAGCTCACGCTGTTCTACGGACGCAACGGCCGCGGCAAGTCGACATTGACGTCCGTATTGCGCGCGGCTCGGGACGGCGAGGCGTCGTCCGTCTTGGGCCGCCAGTCGCTCGGCAACGGCGGTGTGGCCCCGAAGGTCGTGCTCGTCTCGGCGGCGGGCACCATCACCTTCGACAACGGCGGCTGGAATACGAAGGGCGCCCCGGTCGAGGTGTTCGACACAGCCTTCATCACCGACAACGTCTACGCCGGAGAGTTGATCGAGCTCGCTCACGATCGCGGCCTGTTCTCGGTCATCGTCGGCGCCGACGGCGTCCGGCTGGCGAAGCACCTTGAGCGCTTCAATGTCATCGCGAAGACGTGCGCCACGGCCCTGAAGGACGCAGAAGCCGCCCTTGTCGACGACGTCCCCTCAGATATGAGCAAGGAGGAGTTCTTCGCACTCGGCCCCAACCCGGATTACGCGAAGCGGCTGGACGCAACCGAGCGCGCGCTCAAGGCGGTGCAGCAGGCGGGCAAGATCGCGTTGCTCAAGCCGCTCGAAGCTCTGACGATGCCGGAGTTGCCCGCAGGTCTTCCCGCAGTCCTTATCGGCACCGTCGCGGACATAGAGGCCTCCGCTCGGGGGCGCCTCCTCGAACATTTCAAGCGCTTCGGCTTCGACAAGAAGGGCGAAGCATGGATCAGCTACGGTGTCGAACACATCCACGATGATGCCTGTCCCCTTTGCGGAAGGGACGATGTCGACGCGGAGGGCATGGTCACGCTCTACGGGCAGATCTTCGGCGAGACCTACAAGGTCCACCTTGGTACAATCACGACCGCTTCGACCGAGTTGGAGGACAGCTTGGGCGAGGACGCCCGGACGGCGCTAGCGAACAAGATGGCGGCCAACGCCGAGGTGGCGGGGAAGTGGGCCGAGTACGTCGCGCTGGGCGAGGAGCTGCCGGACGCGTCGGCGCTCGGAGCCCACATTGCCGACGCCCACCGGGAGGCCAAGGCGCTGCTAGACCGCAAGCGCTCGTCGCCGCTCGACGTGCTTCAGGCAGTCGACGAAATCGCCGCCGCGGGCGAGTCGCTAGACTCCGCCCGAAAGCTCGTCGAAAAGTACAATGCTGTCGTCGAGGCGATCAATGAGGCCACGAATAAAGCGGTGGCCGCCGCGCCGACCACTGAGGCCGCCGCAATACTCGCTCGCGAGAACGTGAAGAAGCGAATGGCCCGACACGCTCCCGGCGTACAGAAGCGCGTCGACGCCTACCTCGCCGCCAAGCGCCGCGATCAGCGTGCTCGCAACATGCGGACACAGGTCCAGAATCGCCTCAAGAAGGCCAACGAGGATGCCGCTGCGCACTACCATCAGCGCGTGAACCACTATCTTGGGCGGTTCGGCGCCAGCTTCACCATCTCCAAGATCACGAACAGCATGCAGGGTAACGCCGGTCAAGCCGACTACGGACTGCTCATCAAGGGCGAGACCGTCCCGCGCGGCCGTGGCCGACAAGCCGACGCGATCCCGACATTCAGGAACACGCTCTCGGCGGGCGACAAGACGACGCTCGCGCTTGCCTTCTTCCTCGCCAAGCTCGACAGCGACACGACGCTCAACTGCAAAACGCTGGTCGTCGACGACCCCCTGAGCAGTCACGACAGCCACAGACGCCGGGAGACGGTGAACGCGATCAAAGATCTGTGCAGCCGGTGTCTTCAGGTGATCGTGCTGTCCCACGACGAGTTCCTGCTGCGTGAGGTCGAGCGGCGCTGCGTGGGCGTCCCTTGTGCCGCGTTCCAGATCGACTTCGACGGCGGCGACGAGTGGTCCTCCGCCACGGCTGTCGACTTAGACAAGCTGTGCCGCGCGGGACACGCGAAGATGGTCGAGGAGCTCGTGGCCTATGTCGATCACCGGCAGGGCGACGCCGACGAGGTCGTGCTGAAGGTTCGTCAGGCGCTGGAGACCCACTACCGCCGGTCGTTCGCGGCCTACTTTGCCCACGACAGGAACCTGGGTCAGATCGTTCGCGATATCTCTGATGAGGGCGCATCGCACCCATGCCACCGCGATCTGGGTCGACTCGACAATTGCAACGACGCGACGTGCGACAAGCATCACGGCGATGATGCCATTGTGGTGTTGAAGCGGGGTGTAGATCCCGATGAACTCCGCGTGATCGCGGCTGACGCGCTTGAGCTGATAGGCGCGCGCAAACCGGCACCAGCCCCAGCGGCTGCCGTTCGGCCTTCCCCGGCGGTGCCCCCATACGCAAGCCTTGAGGCGAGCTGAAGTTCACCAGCGTTGTCCCTGAGAGTTACCCGTTCGGAGAAGCCTAAGCCGCTGCCTTCGGGAGGCGCACCCTGAATGGCCGCTTTTGTGATCGGATAAGCGGGCGCCGAACGAGCGAAATGGAGGCGCAAAGGCGACGCGACTTCCGCCTTCGGCCCAAAGCTAACTTCCAGCCACTAAGAGCGAGCTATGGCTTTGAGGTAGTCACCTGACCTGTTCACATGCGCTTCAACAGTGACTGTTTCTCCTGGGGTGAACTCCCACTCTTCATATTCCGGAACCTCCTGGGCCAGGATGACGAAGCACCCATTGCCCAGTGCTTCGGCCTTGACCGGCCGCCATACAGGAATTGGCTCATCAAGAAGGCGAACGTGGATAGTGACTACTTCGACTTGGTTAGATGATCCCATGACAGCCACTCCTTCTTCTAATGACGCAAGTTACGTAGTCATCTAAGGTATCGCAACGGCTGCGTCGCCGTGATGACGCCTGTCGGCCCTTTGCGGTCATTGACGCTGCATTGGGCGTTCATTCATAAGCTCTTGTAACTTGTCAGAAGGATGAGAACCGTGTCCGACTTCCTAGAGTTTGCGATCAACAAGAGCCCGATCCGGCTGACGCTCGATGACATCGCTCGATGGGCAGGAGAGTTCAGCCACTGGGACTTCTACAACAGCGCGGCCCTGGAAATTGCCAAGGGGTACCACCGAGGAGAGCTAAGCTACACCTTCTGTGACGGCGTGATAAATGATCTATGGTCTGGAGTGCAGAAAGGTTTTGGACCTGACAAGAACGAGATGCCGGAGCCATTCTTCGAAGTGTATGAGGCTTTTGATGCGGGCGAATATTATCGCAAACCTGACAAGAGTGATGATCCTGTCGCTGAGTTTACCGACCCTGCCATTGCGGAGCTGGCCACCCGCTTTACCCTTTAAGGCTTCGGAACGATGGCTGCTGTCGGCCCATTCCTGCCAAGGCAACAGTTTGCCTAACCAGCCAGGTTGCTCACTGGACTCATGCCATCGCTCCCGGAGAGAGGTCAGGTTCGTTAGAGCCTAACCTCTGTTTCCGGTGGATGATCAGGCTCCGAAGCCGCCGTCGATTGTGTGCATCGCGCCGGTGACGAAGCTGGCCTCGGGTCCAGCCAGCCAGGAAACCATTCCCGCGACGTCCTCAGGACGACCGTGGCGCTTGATGGCCATTACA
>NZ_SMTL01000007.1 GCF_004358025.1 Rhizobium deserti
GCTGCAAATTGCGTCGAGTTGCGTCCGAGCATATCTAGCCTCAGTTCAAGTCAATGACTTCGCCGTTGATCTGAACATGGCCGGAGGCCGCGAAGTTGAATTTCGTGCCGGTGATTGTGACGTTGCCGTCCTTGTCCATCATGAGTTTTGATTGCCCACACTTGATGATGAACTCCTCGCCGGCGTTGATCGTCATAGTGTGTCCGACGGTAGTGTTCTTGTAGAGCCCAATTTGCTCCGTCCTGGCGATGCCGATCGTATCGGTGCGGAACTTCTCAATGACGGTGCTGACAATGCCACTGATCGGAAGGAGCCTGCTCAATAGTGCACCTAGACCAGAACCGGCGGCGACCTGTTCTCCTCCAGCAGCGGTGGAGAAATTTCCTGCACTGTTAACCTCTCCGTTTGCAAGAAGGGAGGCAGCTTCGGTGGCGACGCCGGCAGAGGCTATTGCACCAGCGAATTCCTGAAGCAGCGGGTGGTCGATCGCCGCCGCTCCGTTCCTGCTGTCGAGGCCACCCGCAGCAGCGATACCGCTCAACATACCGAGCAAAGGTACGCCTGCAGCACCGCCCCCTACTGTGAGGTTCATCGAGCCGCCGATCTTCAACTTGGAAGTGCCCGGCTATGTGGTTCGCGCCCGTAATCCGCTCTGGCTCCGGTCAGCGCGCCTCCGACACCTGATCGGCGGTGACCGTACCCTTCCGCCCGCTGAAGTGTTCGACGACGTAGTTTGCCAGCGCGGCCACATCCTCGTCCGAGTATATTTTGGCAAAGGAAGGCATGGTCCTTCCCGGTGCCGCATCATGGTCGGAGGAACCCTGAAGGACGACCCTCACCACGTTGCTCGCCGTCGGATCGCTAAGGGCGTGACCGCCGAGGATCGCGGCTCTTGAATTGAATTGTCCTTCGCCGTTCCATCCGTGACAGCTCGCGCAGGCTCCGGCGTAGATTTGCTTACCCGGTTGAGTGTCGGCGGAAACCTGTGTCGATCCGGCTGTCAGTTCCTCGTTCTGACGCGACATCGCCTTGAGATCGGGATCTCCCGCTACCGCCGGAACCGTTCGGAGATATGCAACGATGGCTTCGATATCAGATCTGGGCAGCTTGCTGAGGCTGAGATCGATGGCCTCGCGCATGGGACCCGAGGCTACGCCGTGGTCTTTGGCGTGCCCAGCAGAAAGCATTTCCGCGATCTGGTTGTCGCTCCAGTTCCCAAGTCCGTAATCCTTGTCGGAAGTGATATTCCAGGCCTTCCAGCCGTCAACGTTACCGCCAGAGAGTGCGACGCTCTGCTTCCTCTGGAACATAAGGCCGCGCGGTGTGTGACATTCACCGCAATGGGCCAAGGCCTCTACGAGGTAGGCACCATCGTTCCACTTCTTGTCTTTGCCGGGATCGGGCTCGAAGGGCCCCCAAGGCATAAAGAGAAGTTTCCATCCACGCATCAACGGCCTCTGGTCGAACGGGAACGCCAGAGCGTTCTCCGGCGCGGGCTCGGACACCTGGGCGAGCGTGGTCAGGTAAGCCCTGATGGCGAGGATGTCGTCGGTCGAGAGGAGCGCGTAGGAGGTATACGGAAACGCGGGATAGAGATCCTCGCCATGTTTGCCGACGCCGGAACGCATGGCCCTGACGAATTCGGCATCGCTCCAGTCTCCGATCCCGACCGTCTTATCGGGCGTGATGTTGGGAGAGTAGATCGTTCCGAACGGTAGCTTGAATGCCAGCCCGCCAGCGAAGGGCTTGCCGCCCTTGGTGGTGTGACAGGCGGCACAGTCCGCCGCGACCGTCAGATACTCGCCGCGGGCGACGAGTTCGGCTCCTGTCGGCTGGGCCTTGCTGGCTTGGACATCCGGAAGTCCATGAGGCCAGAAGAAGAAACAGACCGCGCCCAGAAGGCCGACGACTGCAATGGTGCAGATTCCGATGATGTAATTCCGCCAGCGTACCATAGTCGTGCCTTTTCCTTTCGAACCCGGCGTTCCGCTCGCACTCTGGGTGCGCCCGCCGCTCCATTCTGCCATGCCGAGCGAACCCCTCGTTCCTTCGAACTCCGGTATGCGCCACGCGTGACTATCAAGAGGATGGGATTTCCCGGCGGCTGGATTGCACAATCCTGCACCCATGTGCGGAAGTCACTGGAGTCTTGCTATGCACGGGTGGCGTCGCCCTGGTGCCGCAAAGGGGGCGATCCCTGCTCTGTCTGGGAGGGGCGGCCAAGAGCAGGGATCGCAAAGTCGCAGCCATGGCGGATGGACTACGACCGGAAGGCGACGGGACACCTTCACGGAGAGGCGGTCGGTGGGAGGAGGAGGTCGACCGTGTTGCCTCGCCTGTATGTATAACGCCTCTAATCACCGCCATTTTCTTGCAAGATTCGACTTTTTCGCAAGATGATTTTGCATGGTTCATCGCTGTATTAGTACCGGGAAAAGAAACGCCGACCTTGAGGATCGGCGTTCCTTTTCCGCGTGAGTTTGGGGAGGGCTCAGGCAGCGATCTTCATTCCGGGTTCGTCCGCCGGACGCGGCCTGTAACGTGATCGAAGCAGGACAAAGAACACGGGCGTGAGGAACAGGCCGACGAACGTCACGCCCAGCATTCCCGAAAAAACGGCGGTGCCCAGCGATTGGCGCAGTTCCGCACCCGGGCCCTCTGCGATCATCAGCGGGACCACGCCGAAGATGAATGCGAACGCGGTCATCAGGATCGGGCGCAGCCGAAGCTTGCTCGCGGTGATTGCCGCCTCCACCGCCGACGCCCCCTCGTCCTGAGCCTGCCTCGCAAACTCCACGATCAGGATTGCGTTCTTAGCGGCAAGACCGATCAGGACGATCAGCCCGATCTGGACGAGGATATTGTTGTCCATTCCGCGCAAATGTACGCCGATGAGAGCGGCGAGGATCGCCAAGGGCACGATCAGAATGATCGCCAACGGCAAGGTCCAGCTTTCGTACTGCGCGGACAAGGCCAGGAAGACAAAGACGACCGACAGGATGAAGATGTAGGTGGCCGTATTTCCGGTATTCCGTTCCTGATAGGACAGTTCGGTCCAGTCGAAGCTCGTCCCCGGCGGCAGCACCTTTGCGGCTACCTGCTCCATCGCGTCCAGGGCGCTCCCCGTGGAGACTCCGGGTGCCGCGCTTCCCTGGATCGGGACCGATACGTACATGTTGTACCGTTGCACGAGCGACGGACCGGTCGTGTCCTTGATGTCCACGAGAGTGCCCATGGGAACGAGCGCCCCGGTTGCCGATCGCACCTTGAGGGCAAGGATGTCGTCTTTGTCCATGCGATGGCTCTGCTCCGCCTGCGCCCGTACCTGGTATACGCGGCCGTAGGCGTTGAAATCGTTTACATAAGCGGTTCCGAGATTGATCGACAGGGCCTCGAAAACATTCGGGATGGGTACGTTTAGCGACCGTGCCTTGTCCCGGTCGATATCCAGGAAGTATTGCGGGCTCGAGGCGCTGAAGGTCGTGAACACGCCAGTCAGCCCGGTTGTCTTGTTGGCCGCTCCCATGATTTCGTAGGCGAGCGGCAGGATGCGTTTCATGTCGGAATTGTCGAGGTCCTTGATCTGCATCTTGAAGCCGCCCGAGTTTCCCACTCCACGCACAGGAGCCGGAGGAATGGCGATGATAAACGCTTCTTCGATCGACTGGAGCTTGGCGTAGAGCTGGCCGATCAGCTTTTCGGACGACTGTCCCTTCTTGAGGCGCTCGTCAAACGCGTCGAAGGTGGCGAAGATTAGTCCCTGGTTCGACGCGTTGGTGAACGTCGCCCCGCTGAAGCCTGCGAACGAGGCTGTATGCGCGATGCCTGGCATCTTGTTGATGATGGCCGATGCGCGCTTAACGACATCGTCGGTGCGGCTCAAGGAAGCGCCGTCCGGGAGTTGGACCACCACGAGGGCGTATTCCTGGTCCATTGTGGGGATGAACCCCCGCGGCACGATCTGCGTCATGTAGAAGGTGCCGCCAAGCAGCGCGAGAAAAGCCACGACGGAAATTGCCAGAGCGAGTCTGGTCTGAACCATCCTGCGGACGATCCAGGAATATCCCCCGCTAAGGCGATCAAAGCCGCCGTTGAACTTCTCGGCTGCCCACTGACCGGACCGGGCGAGGATGCCCGTGGGTCTGCCATGATCGTGGGGGCGCAGCACGATGGCGGCCAGGGCGGGCGAAAGCGTGAGCGAGTTCAGGGCGGAGATCGCCGTCGCGACGGAGATCGTGACCGCGAACTGCCTGTAAAACTGCCCGGTAATCCCTGGGATGAATGCCGTCGGGACAAAGACGGCGATAAGCACCAGGGAGATAGCCACGACCGCGGTTCCGACTTCGTCCATCGTCACGTGCGCCGCCTCGCGTCGCGTCAGGCCATTCCTGAGGTTTCGTTCGACGTTTTCGACCACGACAATGGCGTCGTCCACCACGATGCCGATCGCGAGAACCAGCCCGAAGAGCGAGAGCATGTTGAGCGAGATGCCGAATGCCAGAAGAAACGCAAGCGTGCCGATGAGCGATACCGGGATCGCCACGATCGGGATGAGCGCCGTGCGCCATGATTGCAGGAACACCAGAACCACGATGGCAACGAGCACCCCGGCTTCGAAGATCGTCTTGTAGACCTCGTTGATCGATTCCGAGATGAACTTGGTCGGGTCGTAGACGATCTTGTACTCGAGGCCCGGCGGGAAATTCCTGGCTTCGGTATCCATGATCTTCCTGACCGCCGCCGCCGCTTCGAGGGCGTTCGTGCCCGGACGGGCGAAGATGCCGACGCCGACGGCCGGGATGCCGTCGAGGTAGCTGTTCGTGGAGTAGTTCTTCGCGCCGAGTTCGATGCGGGCGACATCCTGGAGCTGAACGAGGCGGCCGCTGTCCGTCGACTTGACGATGACATAGCGGAACTGGCGGGCATCGCTGAAGCGGCCTTCGGTCCTCACCGTGTATTCGAACGCGTTCGTGCCTGCCGCCGGCGGGCTGCCGATCGAGCCGCCGGAGACCTGGACGTTCTGGTCGCGCAATGCCTGCACCACGTCACCGGAGGTCATCCCGTAAGCGGAAAGCTTTTCGGGGTCGAGCCAGATACGAAGGGAGTATTCGCGTTCGCCAAACAGGGTGACGTCTCCTACTCCGTCGAGCCTGACGAGCTGGTCGCGGATGCGGTTGTGGCCGTAGTTCGAGATGTAGAGCTGGTCATAGCGGCTGTCGGGCGAAAGCAGGTGGACGACCATCATGATATCCGGCGAACTCTTCACGGTCGTCACGCCGAGGCGACGGACGTCCTCGGGAAGGCGCGGCTCGGCGATCGCGACGCGGTTCTGGACGAGGACCTGCGCCTTGTCGAGGTCCGTTCCGAGCTTGAAGGTCACGGTGATCGACATCACGCCGTCAGCACTCGAGTAGGACGACATGTAGAGCATGTCCTCGACGCCGTTGATCTCCTGCTCGATCGGGGTCGCGACGGTATCCGCGATTGTCTGCGAATCCGCGCCCGGATAGGAGGTCCGCACTACGATGGTGGGCGGCGCGATGTCCGGATACTGGGCGACCGGAAGGTTGAAGTACGCGATCCCCCCAACGATCAGCAGGACGATTGAAAGCACGGAGGCGAAAATGGGTCGCCTAATGAAAAAGTGCGAAAATCTCATTGGACCTCTCCCATAACAATCGCTTCCGGAGCGAGCTGTGTCATCTTGGGCGTCACCTTCTGGCCGGGGCGGGCCCGCATCAGGCCGTTGACGACGATAGTCTCGTCGCCTTTGAGGCCTTCGCGTATTACCCGGTAACCGTAGAGCTTCGGCCCCGTGCGGACGGCCTTCGTGGTGACGGTTCCATCGGGACCGACGACGTAGACGACCCTTTGGTTCTGGTCGGCGGAAAGCGCTTCATCCGGCACCAAAATCGCGGTGTAGGATTTTGACGCGCCGACCTCGATCCTGCCGAACAGGCCGGGCTGGAGCACGAGATCGGGGTTCGGGAACCGGGCGCGGACGCGCATGGTGCCGGACTGGCTGTCCACCTTGTTCTCCGAGAAATTCAGCTTGCCGTGGAAGGCCTTCGAAGAGCCGTCCGCGATGGTTGCGGTGACGTCGAGACCGCCACCCCCTTCCTGCAGGGACTGCCCGTTCTCCCGTGCGAGCGCCGCATAAGATAGCAACCTGCGCTCGTCGACGTCGAAATAGAAATCGATCGGATCCAGCGATACGATCGTAGTCAGCTCCGTCTGGTCGGCCTGGACAAGGTTACCCGGGGAAATCATGTGCCTGTCGATCCGCCCGCTCAACGGAGCGGTGATCTGAGTGTAGTCCAGGTCCAGTTGGGCTCGGTCCGCGTTCGCCTTAGCGCCGCGGACACTGGCCTGCGCCGATATCCACTCGCGCCGGCGGTCGTCCAGCACCGAAATCGACTGGCTGCCGTTTGTGGACAGCGCTTCCGCGCGGTGGAACTGGGCCTCGGCATAGGTCAGTGTCGATTTCGCGACCTCGAGCGCCGAAGTCGCCTCTTCGAGTGCGGTCTTGAACGGCCTCTGGTCGATCACGAACAAGGGGTCTCCGCTCTTGACGAGCGAACCGTCCGTGAACTGAACCTTATCGAGATATCCTCCGACCCTCGCGCGGACGAGGACCTCCTCCACGGCCTGGAACCTGCCGATGAAGTCGTCTTGCTCCTTGACGTCGCGGACGAGTGGCTTGGCGACGGTGACTGGCGGTGGAGCTGACATGTCCTGACCCAGGGTCGCCGTCGCGGAATAGAATGTGGCCAACGTCGCGAAGATGGCTGACTGCACATGCTTCCGCGAGCTAGCGGGTAGGTTGGGTTTCATGGTCGGAGCCTTGTCTCTCGAGGTATTTCCAGGGAGACATCCTGCCCGCGGACCCGGTGCGGCGATTGTAACTTACGGGCTTCGCAAAGACCGGGGTTCCGCGCTTTTGGACGATCCTACCCTATTGAACCACCCCCGCATCCACATCGCCAATTCATACAATAACGGCCCGACCGAGCCTCATAGCCTCCGCTCATCAACGTTCAGAAAGGCTAAAATCGATGAGAGACAGCTATCATCCCGCCCCGGTCAACTATGGCACCGGGCCCATGATCCTTTTTATCCTTTGCCTGATGGTCGGCATGCTCGGATATCTCGTCGCTTTCGGCGAGACGTTCAGGGCGAGCCCCACACCTCGCGTCTACATCGCCGACATGCCCGAACTCTACGAGAAGCCCGTCGCCAAGCGTTGATGTGGCTCGGCTCGATTGACCGCATGAGGAGAAGTCTGTTGGCGGACGCCGATAACAAGACACTCAGCTGAAGGTCGCAAATGCGCAGCCGCAAGACGTCGGATACGGGCTTGCCCGGGGAGGCTAAATCGTCGAATTGGTGGGCAAACGGCATACGGCAGCCATCGCAGTCGACTCTTGCCGAGCCCAAGTCCCTGCTCCGGTCGACGCGAGTGTATTGGACAATCCGGCGGCACGGCCGTCGTTATTTTGGGCTCCGAGAGGCAACGCAGATCTGCGGCGCTCACATTCTAATCCATAGTAGCGCTCTCGCAGGGCGCTTTCCGAGGAAACCCTCCATGAAGATCACCTATCACGTCGGCCAACATGACGGCGGTTACGCCTACCGCCTCGACAACGTCTGGTCCGAGCCGTTCGCGACACACCAACAGGCACTCAAGGCGGCCAAGGCCGCGGCGGAGCGCCAGCATCTCGAGGGTCGCGACGCCGAGATCACCTACCAAGCCGCGGACGGCACCTGGCGAAGCGAACACGCGCGGGGCGGAGACAGGCCGGAGACGGCGGTGGTGGACGACGGCTGAGCCCCGCGCCTAAGGGAAATGTCCGTTGCGTTCAATTCAGCGGGCATTTCCGTATTCAATCCACCTTAGATGTCGCCAGGTACGCGTCAGGTCTCGCGCATTCACTTCGCGAATGCTGCCGCTCCGGCCTTGGCGACCGCTTCGTCCTGGTCCTTGTTGCCACCGCTTACGCCGATCGCGCCAACGACCCTGCCATCCATCTTGAGCGGAACTCCACCCTGCATGACAACATAGCCCGACGACAAGAGCGCCACCCGGCCACCGTTCGCCATGTTTTCCAGGCTTCCCGTACTCTGCCAGAAGGCAGCAGCCGTCTCGGCCTTGCCCTGGGCGATCCTAGCACTCGCGGGAAATGCTCCGTCCATGCGTTCGGCGGCGACGACCGCACCCGAATTATCCACCACGAAGATACTAGAAGGCGGCCCCTTCTGCGCTTCCACCTCCGCTGCGGAGATTACCTTGCGCGCGGTGGCGGCATCGAGATCGACAGCCGATTGGGCTTGGGCCTGCGCCGCCCAGACGACGATCAGACCGAGCGCACCGAGGAGAACGGCACGACTGCGCTGCGGCTTGACCTGCGCGGTTGAAGAAAGGTTGCCCGCGTATGTTTTCATCGGAAACTTCATTTTCATTGCGAGGTGCGGAACGCCTCGAAGGCGCGCCAACGTAGTTCTTCCAACCGACGCGTTCTTGTAATTTCGAGTCACCAACTCACGAGCCTTGCCAGGAAAACCGCCGTGCTCGTCAAACGGCTTTTGAACTGGCGACTATGCGCCTTGAGCCGTCGCCTCAGGCAGCTCCTCTGGTTCTTCAACCGACAGCGGCATGACGATCTCGAAGCTAGCGCCGCCGTCTTCGTGGTTTCGCGCGGTCAGCGAACCGCCGTGGGCTTCGACAATCGTTTTACAGATCGCGAGCCCCATGCCCATCCCGTCGTTTTTGGTCGTGAAGAATGGGCTGAAGAGTTTCGCCAGACTTTCCGGCGAGATCCCTGTGCCACGGTCACGGACTTGCAGCCTGACCATATCGCGATCCCCGGCGGAGATCGATATGGTTAAGTCGCGTTGGTCCACAGGAGTTCCTCCCATGGCCTGCAAGCCGTTGGTGACGAGATTTGCAATCACCTGCTGCATCTCGACCCTGTCGGCCAGCACCTTAGGGGCATCCAAAGCGAACTCGGTCGTCACCCTGACGGATGCGGACATCAGTTCCCGGTCCAACAGACCGATTACGTCGGTCACAATATTCCCGAGGTCGACGCTTTCGAGCCTTCTCCTTGTACCCCGGACCTGCTCCCGGGTGCGCTGGATGATCTCGCTCGCCCGCATGCTGTGCTTGATCGCGCGCTCTGCCGCCGTCGAGGCTGCCTTAATATCCGGCGGGTTAGCCTGAAGCCAACGCATACAGGCCTGGGCGCTCATGACGACGGCGCCGATCGGCTGGTTCACCTCATGGGCGATCGAGGCGGAGATCGCACCAACCGTCGCGACCCTTCCCACCCTTGCAAGCTCGCTCTGAGCCGCCATAAGCGCTTCCTGGGCCTGCTCGCGCTGCGTCACGTCGATCATCGCGCACGCGACACGATCGAAGGCGTCCTTGTCCTCCGGGAAGGCGATGACAAAGATGACGGTGACCTCGTTGCCTGGACTGCGGAGAAGGCGCGCCTCCATCTCCACGCGATCGTCCCCCGAGCACATGCCGAGTATGATCGCCTGGACCAGCTCGCTTTGCGGTGGAAGGAAGCGGTCTATCGAACCAAGTACATCCCGCTCGCTCTCTCGACCGAGTAGCAGAACGGTCGCGTCGTTGACGTCCACGAACCTCACGAATTTCGAACACTGGTCCACGAATTCCGGCGTGGCATTGAGATGCGCGCGCAACTTTGCCGGAGGATAGGCTCGTACCGCCTCCAGCCGCTTCCACAGCAGGGAAAGATCGACCTCGCAAAGCGAAACGTGGTTCTGCTCGAAGATCGAACGGTATCGTATCTCGCTCTGGGCCAGCGCTCCGAGCGCTTTTCGTCTGGCGCTCGCGTCGAAGGCGATAAGGCTCAACCCGCCTGTGAGCGCCAGATAGAAGCCGACCGCGACAAGTCCGCTGTATTGGGAAAGAGCCTGGGATACCACCGGGGTCAGCGCCCCGCCGATTATGCCGCCGATATTGAACGCGACCGACGTCCCGGAATAACGGACCCGGGTCGGGAACAGGCCGGGCAGCCACGCGCCGAGCGGTCCGTTCACGAAGCCCATCACCCAGAGCGAGAAAGCGAGATAGAGGAAGATGACCACCAGCGATCCGCTTCCCAGCATCGGAGCGAGCACGACGCCGGATATAATGGTGCCGACGCATCCGAAAATCAGGATGCGCTCGGGATCGATCCGATCGGATAGCCAACTCGCCACCACGATGCCAGCAGCCATAAAGAGGATCGCGCCCAGCTCCACCATCAGGAACGATGATCGGGTATAGCCTAGCTCCGAGGTGCCGTATCCAAGCGCGAACGCCGTGACGACGTAGTACAGCGAGAAGCAGGCGACGACGCCGAACGCGCCGGAAATCACCTGGTCCATGTGCAGGCGGAAGATGTCAAGTAGCGGTACGCGGGGAGGCTTCGACTTGCTTATGGCTGCGTGGAAGTCTCTCGTTTCGACGAGGTTGAAGCGGATCCAGATGCCCATCCAAACCAAAGGTGCGCTTAGGAGGAACGGCACCCGCCATCCCCAGTCGGCGAACTGCTCCGCCGACTGGGTCAGTGTCAGAACGAGGAAGAGGCTGTTGGCCAAAGCAAAGCCGATCGGCGCGCCAAGCGGAGCGAACATCGCGTATCGCGCTCGCCATCCCTTGGGTGCGTTTTCGAGCGCGAGGAGCGCCGCCCCCGTCCATTCGCCGCCAAGCGCCAGTCCCTGGCCAAACCTCAGAAGGCAGAGAAGGGCCGGAGCGAGCCAGCCGGCGACGGCGTAGGTGGGCAACAGTCCGATAGCCGCCGTCGAGGCTCCCATGAGAAGCAACGAGGCCACAAGGGTTGCCTTGCGCCCGACCCGGTCGCCGAAGTGGCCGAAAACCGCGCCGCCAAGTGGCCGGGCTATGAAGGCGATACCGAAGCTGGCGTAGGCTCCTATCAACTCCATCGAGGACACGGACGCGGGAAAGAAAAGCGGACCGAACACCAGGCTGGCCGCGGTCGCGTAGATATAGAAATCGTAGAATTCGACAGAGGTGCCGACCAGACTCGACATGAGGATCCGGAACGTCATTCCGCTCGGCATCGGTTCGTCGCCGACGAGGGGAGTATCGGACTGGGCTCTGACGTTCATTGATTTGGATCCCGGGAGTTCTCTATTTCGGCCCTCCCAAACCTGCCGAACTTTACAATAATGGAGGTTGGCCAGAACCTATCCTTATGGCTAGGTCGAGCTTTGCGCCCGCGCGTAGTAACTGTTCCCTGATAGAGGTGCGCAGACTCCATCGTAACGTCGATGACGTGCGGCGTTTCCAATTGACTATTGTGAGGTCCCTGCCGATGTCGGCTGCATTAGGTAATCGGGCGCATGACGCCTCTGCTGCCAAAGCTGATACGCCTCTAGTCGTTGTCGTGGACGACGACGACGGAATGCGCGACGGCTTGATAGACGTCTTGAGCTCGGTCGGCATCGATTCGCTCGGGTTCTCCTCCACGACGGAACTGCTTGCGGAGCCTCTGCCCGACCGCCCTGGTTGCCTGATCCTCGACGTTCGATTGCCCGGCCTGAGCGGTCTCGACCTGCAGACAAAACTGAACGGGATGGGCAACAAGCTCCCGATCGTGTTTATGACCGGATATGCCGACGTCCCGATGAGCGTGCGCGCGATGAAGGCCGGAGCGACGGACTTCTTGACGAAGCCTTTCAGGGACCAGGAAATGCTGGACGCTGTCTCGGTGGCCATCGAGCGCGACCGGTCACGGCGTCTCGAGCTCACTGCCGCGAATGAAGCGGTCAAGGCAGCTTCTTCCCTCACCCCGCGCGAACATGAAGTGATGCAAGCCGTGGTCAAAGGCCTCCTCAACAAGCAGGTCGCCCATCTACTTGAGATTTCTGAGGTGACGGTGAAAATCCATCGCGGCAACGTCATGCGGAAGATGAACGTCACGTCGCTTGCCGACCTTGTTCGCAAGGCCGAAATCCTCAAGGCGTTGGCCTGAGAAAGTCGCAAGATTGACCTGGGGGAAGAAGTCGGGCGCGAATACGTGCCTACCCATACAATCGTATTATTACAAATTGCCGCCGGTCCGTCTAACTAGATGTCAAAGCCCGTAGGTCGGGCAAAAGGAAACATCTGGTGTCTGGCGACAAAAAATCCGTAGCGATCGTCGATGACGACGAAGCGCTTCTCGAAGCCACTACAGGGTTTCTCGAGTCGATGGGCTATGACGCTCTACCTTTTAGCTCTGGCCACTCGTTTCTCGCCTACGATCATATCGACCTGGTCGCTCTGCTGTTGACCGACATCAACATGCCCGAGATGACCGGGCTTGAACTGCTTGATATCGTGAGGCAGCGTTGGCCGGAAATGCCGATCATAATGATGACGGCCCTGAAGGACGAGGTCATCAGGAGACGTGCGATCGCGGGCGGGGCGAAGGAGCTTCTCCAGAAGCCGATTCTGGCCGACGACCTGATCAGGTGTATCGAAAAAGTCTGAGCTCGCGAGTAACGCGGCGTCGAGATCCCGCGCTCACTGCTTGAGAATGACGCCGATCTGCTGAAGGAAGGTCAGATTGTCCTCCAGATGCCAGTTGTCGGTGATACGCGCGTCACGGACCCTGAGGATGTCCGTCGCGATGAAGTCGATGGGTTCGCCGTTTCCTTTCCTGCTCATGAATTCGCCCGTGAAATGGCCTGTGAACCGTAGGTGCGAAACCACGCGATCCCCGACGAAAAGACGCTGTACGACTTCCGCACGGAGGTCGGGCACGGCGGCGAGAAAGGCCCTCGAAGCGATCGCTGGGCCAGTCGGTCCCTGAGGCCGTCCCGCCGGAAGAGTATGATCGACAAACTCTTTTGATATCGCCGCGTCGAGGAGCGACTGGCTCCCGTTGTTCCAGAAGCCGTAGAAGTTGTCGGCGGCCGTCGCGCTTTCCGCAAAAAGCTTCCGGTCGGCACCCCTTTCAAAGATAGTCTCGCGCGGCTGCGCGATCTGAATCGCGGTGTTGTCATCCACTTGGGCCGCACCGGCAGACGGGACGCTCATGAGGAAAAGGCTGACGGAAAGAAGGGCGTTGCGCATGCGAGGATATCCTGACCAGTCTGGTTACCGAACTATGCTCGACTCAATGGGCTTTCGCGTTCTTCGTTTCTTGTAAAAAGCAGTTCCGGTGACGTTCGCGAATAGGAATAAGGCCGACGGAACTCTCGCATCGGCCTTGCGCATAATCGTGACCGAGGAAGATCACGCCTTTTAGATGGCGGGCTTCAGGTGCAACTGCGTGATCCCGAAGGAAACGTCGAGCCCTTCCCGTCCGTTGACGGCGAGCGGCTGCAGGGAAAACGTCGCGTGGGTTCCGCCAGTAAGAATCGCAGCCCCGCCGCCGACCCCGACTGCTGCTGCTGCTTCCACACCGCGATAGGTGCCTTCCAGGTCGAAGCTTTGCTGGTTGCTGACTGCGGTGACGGCCCAGACC
The DNA here is from genome assembly GCF_004358025.1 of Rhizobium deserti. Classification (GTDB taxonomy): domain Bacteria; phylum Pseudomonadota; class Alphaproteobacteria; order Rhizobiales; family Rhizobiaceae; genus Neorhizobium; species Neorhizobium deserti. The sequence continues at coordinate 13,488 of NZ_SMTL01000007.1, forward strand.
ATTCTTGCCCTTTTTAATTCGCCGATGTCGAGCCCGAAATTGTCGATAAGCACTGTGTAGCGCACCGGATCGCCCTGCTCGGAAGGAAGGAAAACGCAATCGACGTCCTGTTTCGAACCGAGAAGCGCTCCCTCCGAACGTGAGAGATCGCATTCCAACCTACCGGCAACGAAATGTTCGGAGGCCGCAAAGGCGGTTTGAAGCGATAAGGCAGTAAGCGAAGCGACGAGAAACGGGAAGTGCATTTAGGTTTCCTTTTTGTTCGGCGGAATTTCTTAGATATTGTGATCTGCGGCCTGTTCCGCGGAAACTCCGGCCTCGAAGGGTGGCCTCCGGATCAAGCGAAACCGTCCGCGGATGATCGATGATGCCCGTTCAGGGCCAGATCAGCTTGTTAGATTCCAACCCGGCGAGCTCGGTCAATTGTACCGCGCGGAGTTGGTTTCCTGGCGAGAGGGAGGGGAGTGACGCGCTTCCGACGCGCGATTGACTGCTTGCGAAGAACGGCGCCAGTAGTTCGGCGTGGTTCCGAACACCTTGCGGAAGGTCTTGCAAAGGTGGGCCTGGTCGGCCATCCCGCAATCTAGAGCGATCTCGCTGAGCGCTGCGTCGGTTTCGACGATAAGCTCCTTTGCCAGCTCCATGCGGCGGCGAAGGACGTAGTTGTACGGGCTCTCCTTGTACGCCGACTTGAAGACCCTCGAGAAGTAGGTCTTGCTGAGCTTGGTCAAGGTGGCAAGCTCCTCGACCTTGATCGTCTCCGTCAGGTGCTCTTCGATGAATTGCATGATCTTGCGGCGCTGCCACGGCAGCAGAAGGTCACGCTGTACGACCTCCGACGACAGGTCCGGAAGCACGACCGGAGCACGGGTGGCCGCGGGAACGGCAGCAGACAAATCGATATCCGAGATGATTGCAAGCGGTGCCGCTGCGATGATCTTGTGGTCCTTGGTGGGGGCGTAGGCGTTCATCGGTGCTCTCCGTGATTTGAATTTCGATGAGCAGATGTTGCCTTCACGGCGGCCCGAAATCTGTTCGGACCACGGTGTGTTGAGATCATACCTTCTGGTTATAGGTGGTAGGCCAAAGCGTGATCTGGATCTAACATCCGTTGATAGTCTGGCTCCGGGTAGGTCGGCAGCTCTCTATGATAGGCCTCAAACAGTAAGGCAGGGCGACAACACGGCCCCTGAACCCATCGCCAGGATGTGCAAAAGAATCGTCGGTTCTAGGAGCAGACAACCGCGACACCCGTCCTATGCCAAACGAGAAGATGATCCTGGTTTGCCGCGACGATACCGATTGTAGCGCCGTTCGCTAACTTAGCAGACTGCCGTCGGTCGGTTCGCAATCAATAACCGGCCGCGCACGTGGGTATTGATCCGCCTGCCTCTAGCATCCATCTCTCCACGCGCGCTGTTCAATGCGAGGAAATAGCATCACAGAATCCGCGCACCCGCTCCAACCGTGGCTCCCGATCGCTCCGTGGGTGAACATGTTTCATCTCCAATGAGGTCCTGGTCCGCTCTTACCGTCAGGCTTGCCTTAATGATCGATCGCTTGCAAAGCTTCTGACCAAAGCGGCTCTTGTTGCCTAGATGATTTCCGCCGTGGTCGATTTAGACCTGTACAATATCCGGTGTTGGCTCAGCTCGGACATCACCCATATCGGCCCGTTGCGGTCATCCCAGGATCAGGCAATGCGGCCGAGGAGATCGGCACGCTGCCACATAACGGGATTGCACAATAAAAATTATGCGTTTGCCTTAGATGAGGTCACAAAGCCCGTAGCAGATAGACATGAGAGTTTTGCCATGGATTGGGTCCTTATCCTTTTTGTAACGTTTAAGGTCGCAGCTCTAGGCGCGGCCATGTTTCTCGCCATCAAGTGGCATTACGATCAGGGCAAAAAGGCGGACAGGCGAGCATTACTGCGCACGGGCGGCAAGATGGCCGCGGCTTTCGTGTTAGCAGTATTAGGCGTAGGGCTTATCGCGTTCGGCCTTAGCACGATGCTGGGTTTAGACCTCGGCCTTCAATGATGCATCATTCGTCGATTGGCAAGATTCTCCTGAAATCTGGAGAGTGCCAGTTCTCGCACTCTCAGAATCCGCGGGCGGGGAGACAGTGGAGGTTTAAGATCGACCCCTGCTAGTGTCTGGCGTCGGGAGCAAGCGCCGCAGCGCGTGCCCCATTCACGCGTCAGGATTTCTGAATTGGCGGCATGGGATATTCACGAGAATCGATTGGGCCCGACACTACCCTGGACGTGAATGGACCCGGCGTCGGGCGCGTTCCATCCTCGCGCCACCATCTCATCATATCCGGAACGGTACCCCATCATCGCGTTCTCGATTACTTTCCCGATGTCGCTGAAGCCCGCGATGAAATCCGGATTGCTCGCCGCTGGCATGTCGGCATTCACTAAGGTGGCCATCCGCGCCAAGCCCGCTGTGTCCTGCTCGACGAATACAGCCTTCCGCTTCTCGACCTCGTACGGATGCATTCCCAGGGACTGCAGGGCCATACCCCCCACTTGCACCGAGCCATCAAACAACTCGCGGACGACATGATCCGCTCCCGCATCCACCAGCTTGTAGTGATGCAACCGATCGTATGCACGGACAATGATCTGGATGCCGGGATTGCTCCGGCGGGCATGCGCCACAATTTCCGTCGCCCTATCGGGGTCGTCAATGGCGACGATGAGCAAGGCAGCATGGGCGAGCCCAGCTGATTCCAGCAGGTCCGGACGCCCGGCATCGCCAAAGAACGACTTCACGCCGAACTTTCGGACGTTCTCCACCACGTCCGCCCTGTAGTCTAGGACCACCGGCTTGTACCCGTTCGCGAGAAGCATCCGGTTTACGATCTGTCCAAACCGCCCTACCCCAGCGAGGATAATAGTGCCCTGATCAGGTTGATCGCTATTTTCATGATGCCGTTCGCGCCTTCCTAGTACGACCACGATCTTTTCAGAAGACGCGAAAAGAAGAGGGGTGAGGACCATGCTGAAGGTGATCACGAGGACCGATATCGACACCATCTGTGGCGAGAGCAGTCCCCGATCGCCGCTGATTGAAAGAAGGACGAAACCGAATTCCCCTGCCTGCGCGAGTCCGAGGGTGAAGAGCCACCCGGCAGGACCGCGGACGCGGAAAAACCAGGCCAGCGGCAGAAGGACGATCGCCTTGATCGCTATGAGGCCAAACGTGGCAGCTGCTACCGTCAACCAGTTGGCCAGCAGGATCTCGGGATCGATCTTCGCGCCTATCGTCATGAAAAACAGCCCGAGCAGGAGGCCCTTGAAGGGCTCGATATCGTTCTGGAGCTCGTGTTTGAACTCGCTGTTCGCAAGGACGACTCCCCCCAAGAATGCACCGAGCGCGGGTGACAGACCCACTGCGGACATCAGTACGGTGATCCCGACCACGACCAGAAGCGCCGCTGCGGTAAACACTTCGCGAAGGCCGAGGAGCGCGATGGTCCTGAAGACCGGTCGCGATAGGAAGTGTGCCGCAGCCACGACCACACCCACGGCCGCTAGAGTCAGGATCGCAGATGCCCATCCGGGGAGGTCTGCCAGCAACGTGGCTCCGCCGTGCCCCGATGAAGTTCCGTGTCCACTCCCGGCAATCAGCGGAATGCACGCTAGCATAGGGATGACCGCCAAGTCCTGGAAAAGAAGCACGGCGAAGCTCGCCTGTCCTCCATCGGATCTCAGAAGACCCTTCTCTTCGAGGGTCTGGAGGACGATTGCCGTCGAGGACAATGCTGCGATGAATCCAAAAAGGATGCCCTGCTGCCAGCTAAAGCCTAAGCCTACTCCGGCTGCGGTCACGACGGCGATCGTCACCGCCACCTGAAGCCCCCCAAGGCCGAGTAGTTTGTCCCTCAGCCGCCAGACCATCTGGGGGTCGATTTCCAGTCCGATCAGGAACAGCATCATGATGATGCCGAATTCCGAGAACTGTTCGAGGTATCCAGATCCGGCCACGGAAATCTGGAATACAGGGCCGATCAGGACACCTGCGGCGATATAGCCGACGACCGAACCAAGCCCGATCCGCTGTGATACGATAACGGCGAGAACCGCCGCCGCGAGATAGCACAATGCGTAGAATGCCAAGCCTTCCAATGGTCAGTCCCTCACTAGGTGAGTTAGATCGAAGCTGCCGAAAGTCGGCATGAGACGGACACTCGCCAGGTCGAGCCTTTCCTCGCGGAGGGCGGTTAGAAGACGAGGGTACGATTGGACATGATGCTGCGCGCTATCGTCATCGAGATGATTGGCGGAGTAGAGGACAAAAGGCGGAAGGTACTCCATCCCGCAAAGAATGGCCGTTTGTTCGAGCGGGTAGAGGAAATGCTCGACAACGCGGCGGTTGCCACCGTCTGCCGCGTAGTCCGCCCTGCTTCCACCAGTCGTGATGCATGCCAGCATGTGTTTTCCCGCCAGTTTTTTTCCCTGAGGGCCGTATGCAAAGCCGTATTCGAGAACCAGATCCTGCCACTGTTTGAGAAGGGCCGGAGTCGAGTACCAGAAAACGGGGAATTGGAAGACAATCACGTCGTGTTCGATAAGCCGGCGTTGTTCTCGGTCCACGTCGATGGAGAAACGGGGATATTCCGCGTAGAGATCGACGAAAGTTACGCCTTCCACCGCTCTCGCTCTCGCCGCCATCGCCGTATTTACGCTGGACTTCCGCTGCGCCGGATGCGCGAACAGAACTAGAATTCGCATTGCGGTCTTTTCCCCGTCACATAGAGCTGGGCGGCTCGAAGTCGTTACTCGTCACTCATGATGCCGACTTTATATCCAGGCCAGAAGCGGTTTATTGCAGGATCATGCTCCCGAGCCTAGCTGAGGGTCTACAGATCAATTCTATTTGGAGTCGCGTGCCCTCTGATCGAACTGCATGTAGGCGCCGTCTATCCAATCCTTGACGGTCTCTCCGTACTGCGCGGCGGCGTCCTCCCATATCAAGTGCCCTCCATCGAGAAGGACCTGGCGGCTCCGCTTGATACGGTCGACAAGGAACTGCCCGTTGGCGGGCGGGACCAGGGGATCGTTACTGCCGGCTAGAACCAGTACCGGCGTCTCGATCCTGTGCAGCTGCTCCTTGAGGATCGGCAGCTCTTCGGGATATGACCGGACGTAATTTGCGGCCTGATCGAAGCGCGAGGCAGACGACGATAGCCAATAGTCCTCCATGACGGCCGGAGGAGTGGGATTGGCGGCGGACTGAGTGACGAAACCGACGGCGAGATCACCACCCTCCGCCTCGGCGAAGGCCCCTGGCTGCGACGAGATCAGATCGGTAAGTCCGCCTGCGGCTAACTCGACGCTCGTAGCCCCGCTGCCCACGACAAGACTCTCGAATAGATCGGGGCAGTCCGCGGCTGCTGAAAGCATCGCGAGCGCGCCGACGTCGGGACCGATGCCGTGCATCCGTTTGATTCCCAGCTTCCACGCGGCTCGAACAATGAAGCGCGCCATTCCGGTAGGCGACATCAGATCCGGGCGGCCCTGCGACATCCCAAAACCCGGCAGGTCGATGGCTACGTAAGGCGCCGAACTGCTGATCTCCGACAAGATACCCCTGAACGCGTAGATGCTTTGCGGCCACGGGCTAGAAAGCACCGCCGGAATACCGCCCGCCCGCCCGCCGGTGGCCAAGCGAACGTTTACGCCGTCGATCTCGAGATATGAAACGTCGCCAATATTCGGAAGCACACTTGCCATCTCCACTACCTCCACAGGCTCGGATGTGACGCGGATGCGGCCATCGTCGAAGCTGTGCCGATAGGATCGGTGAAAAGGCCTTTTGGAGATTGTCCGATCGTGCGATCCGCTCCGAGGTACCGAGGGCGCTATACTACAATAAGTGGGACAAGCTCCCGCTCATATTCGCCTCATGCAGGGAATGATCCCTGGTCAGCTTGAGGATAAAACAATGAAACTCGTACTTGCCGCCTTTGGCGTATCGGCCCTCTTCGTCTCGTCCGCATTCGCGCTGGAACCGATCCCCGGTAGCGTCACCTATGGTGGCCGGGCCACCCATCGCCTGCAGAAGGCTCCGGTCGGGAGCAGTTTCGACGAGACCTTCTACTCCGGCGGACAGCGCTACACCGAGACCTACATGATCCAGCCCGACAGGTCGTTGGTCATCACAAGCCGCATTCGGATCAGCAGCGACCGATAGGCGCGGAGGTCCCTGCGCCGGATATCGGTCACGCCACTCCAATGGCAGTCGGCGTGACCGTTCACGTTTTGCCCAGGAAGAGGGTTCACTTGGTCGATGGCCGCAATAGATCGCGCCGCCCGAGCGACGCCATTATCAACGGAAGCAAGGAGACGATCATGTCGCAGAATGAAGAGCAGACTACCATCAAGGCATATCTCCGTCCGATTGATCGTGACGGACTGATCGCCTTTGCCCAGCGCGGCCGCGAGAACCCCGAACGTCGAGGTACGAACGTGGTTCACACGCTCTGCGAGGGCCAGTATCGCACGCTGAGCTACGTCGGCGATCATGATCCGGTAGTTGTCGACGAGCCATTGCACTTGTTCGGCCAGGACACCGCGCCGGCACCCGGCGAAATAGTGCTTTCGGGCCTGGGCGGATGTATCGCAGTCGGGATTACCGCGGTTGCCACATTCAAGAATGTTCGGTTGTCTCGTCTCGAGCTCCATATCGAGGGCGACGTCGGCAACACCGCCGCATGGGGCGCAGGCGGCGCGCCTCGTGAGCCATCGCAGATGGGTTTCCAGGCGATCCGGGTGAAGGTGGATGTCGAAGGTGACGCCACTCGCGGCGAGTTGGAAGAAATCGTCAGGCAGGCGAACTACTTCTCCCCGGTCGCCAACTCGATGCGAAATCCTATCCCCCTCGAATTTTCGCTTTCATAGTTCGACAAGCGATGGCCCGCCTACGGTTCGCCGACAGTTGTAGCATTCCTTCGCCTGCGAAGTTGTCTACGCCGTTCAAAGCCCAAGGGGCCGATCGTACTATAGATCCCAAAGGCCTGGAGTTACCTGTAGCGGAGAGGGACGATCAACTCGAACCGACAGGTAACGCCATGGCTCTCAAGCTTTCAGAAACTTCGTGCATCTTTAGACAGGTTCCGCTGAGGAGAATGAAGCCCCGAGGGGTCGCAAGGGCTATGCTTGCTGTGAACGACAATGTTATCCGCGTCCAAACAGACGAAGCCCCTTCGGGCAACGATAAGCCGTCGCTTGCGGATGTCGGGCCAATCCTGGCTCTCATGGCGATTTTCGGCGTGACCTTCTATATGATCTCCACCGCGCTTTCCGCTTACCTGAAATCATTTCCGATGCTTTATCCGTAATAAGGGCGGGACATCCAGATCGTCGGGTGCCGACGGGAAAGGACACGCGATGTGTACGGACCGCCAATTCGTCAACGCGTAAGCCCGAGGACACTCGGATGGGAAGAGTGCATTGCTGAAGGTATGGTGTGGGTCCAACTCGCGTCTGCCGCGAATGCGGACCTGTCGGCTGCTGCGACCAATCTCAGCACAGACGCGCGACAGCGCAATTCCACCAGACCGGCCACCCGGTGATCGAGGGTTACGACCCGCCGGAGGGATTCGGTAGTGCAATATCGACAAGGAGTTGGTCGAGCTGCGAGATCGTCCCCCGCCCCTATGGAGCCCACCCGACGGCTCTCGCCGCGGGGTAGACCTGACAGACGCTACCAGGCGGTGGCCAGGTAGTGGTGTATCGCCGCGACGACCACGGACCCTTCCCCTACAGCGGACGCAACCCGTTTGATCGAACCGGAACGGACGTCTCCGACCGCGAAAACGCCTGGTTTGCTTGTGCGGTAGGGCGTGGAAGGCGCGGACAGTTCTCCCTCGTCTGAAAACCCGGTCTCCACAAAACCGCTGCGGTCGAGATCGACGCAGCCTTCTAGCCAGTCCGTGTTGGGTGACGCGCCGATCATGACGAAGAGATTCGTCGCCGGACGCTCGTGAGTCTGTCCGGTTTTTCTGTTGGTCCAGCTCACGCCCTCAAGAACGTTTTCGCCACGCAGCGCAGTTATATCGGAAGATTCGTGCAGGGTGATGTGTCGCGAGTTCTTGATCCTCTGGACGAGGTAGTCCGACATGGTCGACGATATGCCGCTACGCATGACCATGTTGACGTGCCGTGCCGTGCGCGACAGGTATACGGCAGCCTGCCCCGCCGAGTTGCCCCCGCCGACGATTACGACTTCTTGGGCTGCACACAGGTTTCCTTCCATCGCCGTCGCGGCATAGTGGATGCCCTGCCCCTCGAAACGGCCGTAGTTCGGAATGTCCAGTTTCCTGTATCGTGCGCCTGTCGCGACGACCACCGCCTTTGCCCGCACGGTGTCGCCGTCGGACAGACCTATCTCGAACGGCTTCTTGGAGCAGTCGAGTGACACGGTGCTTCGAGAGACGCAGATACGCGCGCCGAACTTCTGCGCCTGGATATGGGCGCGGCCCGCGAGAGCTTCGCCCGAAATCCCGGTCGGGAAGCCCAGATAGTTTTCGATTTTCGACGATGTCCCTGCCTGTCCGCCCGGCGCGAGCGTCTCCACGACGATCGTCCTAAGGCCTTCGGAAGCCGCATAGACCGCCGAGGCCAGCCCCGAAGGTCCGGCCCCGAGGACCGCGACGTCATAGACAGCACCCGGTTCCGGGGGTTCGAAAAGCCCCAGTTCTTCTGCAAGCGTCTCGTCGGACGGCTTTGACAGCACAGTCCGGTCCGGCTTGATCAAGGCAGGCAACGCAGAAGGGGGGATTGAAAACTCCTGCATCGCTTGCGCCGCCCCCGCATCTGCAACGACGTCCAGCACTTCCACCGGACAGAGATTGCGTGTGAGGAAGCGCTGTATCCGCAGCAATTCGGTGTGGTCCCGGTGCCCGACGAGCACGCCGCCACCCTTGAGGTGGCGGACGAGCCCGGCCCGACGCAGGATGTACGCTCGCATGATCATTTCGCCGATATCCGGCTCGCCCGTTATCAGCGCTCGAAACCTGTCGTGGGGGACCCGGACGTATTTCGTTCCGGCCATCAGCCTGCCGGACAGGAGCGTGTTGCGGTCGTTGAACATGTTGTGCTCACCGCTGAACTGGCCACCACGATAGCTGTAGAGGTACTGCCTTCCATTGATCGGATGGTCGGCATGTACTTCCATTTCGCCGTCCAGTATCAGGAAAAGGTCAAGTGCGCGGTCTCCGCGCGTAAAGGCGACGCTGTCTTGGCGACTGACCTGCATCTCGCCGTAGGCGCGGACGCGGTCGATCATTTCCTCAGGCAGGACCGGGTAGGTCTGCGCTTCTCGCAGCCACGGGTCCGTCGGATCGTTGAGCATTACGGCCATGCTTGCCTCCTGAACGGCTGATTACGGGGTGCTGTGAGAGTCGGTATCGACATTGGCTTCCACGGACATTCCCGGGCCGAGCCTTTCGAGGCCGCGCTGGTTGTCGTCGATCTGAATGCGGACGGCGATGCGTTGCGGTATCTTAGTGAAGTTGCCTATCGCGTTGTCGGTGCGCAAAACAGAAAATTCGGATCCGGCGGCTGGCGAAATGTCCTCGACCGTCCCGTCGAAGCGGGCCCCCGCCAAGGCGTCCACAAAGAACCAAGCCCGCTGTCCGGGGCGTATTGCCGCCGACTGGGCCTCTTTGAAATTGGCGATGACCCAACGTGGCTTGGGCACCAGGAACATCAGCTGGCTGCCATTCGTCACGTACTGGCCCTGTTTGGCGCTCACGTCGCTCAGCTTTCCGTCTTCGGGAGCGCTCACGACAGTGTAGCCGAGGTTGATCTCCGCGAGTTGCAGTTTGGCCCGAGCGCTCTCGACGTCGGCTTCGAGAGCCTTCTCGTTCACGCTAGCGGCCTTTAGCGCCTGCTCCGCGCTGCCCCGGCCCGCGGCTGCCTCCTGGACGACCGCAACGGCCACACCCCGCGCGGCGCGGGTAGCGTCTTCGGCGCTGACAGAGCCCGACCCCTGCCCCGCGAGCTGCGACGCCCGCTTGAAGTCCGCCTCCGCTTTGACGAGCTGGGCGTTCGCGCTTGAAATCTTTGCTTCGGCCGTCGTGATATCGAGTTGTCGCTGGGCTATCGCCTGATCGTTGTTCGCCAGATTTGAGGTGGCGATCTCCAGGTCGGCCCGGGCGGCTGCAACCTGCGCCCGGTAGACCCGGTCGTCGATTCGCATGAGGACGTCGCCCTGTCTGATACCCGCGTAGTCCTTCACCGGGATTTCCTTGATATAGCCAGTGACCTGCGGACTGATCACCGTCGTCCGTCCACGGACATAGGCGTTGTCGGTCTTCACCACGCTCGTGGAGAACGGCGGCAGCTGCCATGCGGCCAGGATGGCAGCCATGCCTGCTCCCACGAGGGCTACGGCAAAGACCCGCGTCAACAGGCTGCTGATCTTCGGTTGCCATTGCAGCTGCTGGGGCGGCGGCGTTTCGTCCGCTGGCCGCGCAGTCAGGACGGAGGGGATCGGGGATGCCGCGTTCATGAAGGTCTACTCCGATATTGCTTGATCAGGTTGAGCGCGATGACGACAAGAAGCGCTATGGACCCGGCCGACGCCGCGAGCGAAATGGCAGTGAAGACGTCCACGTATCCGGCGACACGGGCATAGAGGGAGACCTGCTGAGAGAGTGCCGCGAAGCCTTCGGCTGATCGCAGCACCGGGTCTGCTATCACCGGGGAGTATCGGGCGGTAAGCGAGGACAGGAGCGACGTCACATCGGGTTCGGATTTCGCCGCCTGCGCGGCGTAGGCCGCAAGGTGGTATTGCTGAGCTTCGAAAAGGTAGGTCTGGGTGAACGCGTTCCCCGTCAGCGTTCCGACGGATTGCGTCACGTTGAAGAGCGCGATGAAACTCGTCATCCGCACCCCGCCGTCGGCGAGTACCCGGCCCAGGCCGAAGATAAAGAGAGGACCGATGAACAGCGTCCCCGCGAACCCCATCATCCCCTGCGTGATCAGCAACTGCGGCACGCGTGTCGACGCGCTCGATCCGGAGTCGAGATAAGTCGCCATAGCGACAACGAGGAGGGAAGCGAGAACCATGTAGGGAAGCCGCGCGGGAGAAACGGTCAGCGCCGCGGCGGTCACTCCCAGCATCGCCCCGACAAAGATAGTGCCCGTCAGCGGTCTGATGTCATCGTTCGTAAGTCCGAAATCACGCAGCATCGTCAGGATGCCGATCGTCTGCTCCGATTGGACGAACCTGCAGAGCACGGCGATCAGCGCCCATCTGACGAAGGTCCCTGCCGAAAGCCACTTCACGTCGACCAGCGGCTGCTTGCGACGCGCCTCGATCGAGACGAAAAGCGCGAAACAGGGAATGCAGGCCGTGAAGAACCAGCCGATCCAGGCGACGTTGGTCCACCAGAGATAGCTCCCGAGCCCCATGGCTGACCCGAACAGGATAAAGCCGACCGCATATAGAGAGAAGCTCACGGTGTCGAGGGGCTCGAACGTCTTGGATCTCACGCTCGGCGGGAGGCGCACGATGGATACGATGCCGAGAACAGTGAGGGACAGGCCCAGTTCGAAAAGGTAGAGCCCGTTCCAGTTTCCGAAGGCCAGAAAGTCCTTTGGTATGAGCCAGGCGAGAGGCAGGGCAAGCTGCGGCGTCCCAATACCGAGGCAAACGGCCCTGAGCCTGTGTGCGGCCGGGAACGCCTGGATCATGTAGAATACGCCGAGAGTCGCCAAAGCCGAAGCCGATATCCCGCTCATGGCCCGCACAAGGATGGCACCCGCGAGCCCGTGGACGAACAGGTGCGAGGTGATCAGAAGCGCCTGCAGCGTCAGAAAGATCATGCAGAACGACCTGATCCCGAACTCCTGGCGGTATTTCACGAGCACGCACCCCGCGATGGCGTTCGTCACCAGATAGGCGACGGAAAGGTAAGCCGCCTCGCTGAGGTCTAGGCCAAGCGCGCCCTGGAGATACGGGAGATTGGCCGCGACGATGGCGTTTCCGAGCGCTCCGGTGATCCCCACTAGGACAGAGGTGAGTGCAAAGACAATGCGTCGGCGGGTCGGGTGTGGCGGGAATCCGGGAGCGCCCGGGATAGCCGGGCGCTGACCCTCCGGATATTCGAAGGGTTGGTCGTCCTGGTAAAAGTGCTGCCTCGGAACCGCCGCAGGCGCGCGCGGCTTTTGTTCCGTCAGCCTCCACGGGGCAATTCCCACGGCACCCGCCTTCCGTTACATCGGGCCTTGCGGGGAATTCCGCCATGACCGAGAAAGTATTCGGCCCTGACGTTCAGTCGTGAGGCCCGCCGAAACTCTAGCGGCGGGCCCGATGCGCATATTGAACGATCCTCTCTCGGAGACGTCGCGCGCTTCCTATACCTGGTAGCCCCCGTGGCCTCCTCGAAGACCTCAGCGGAAGTCAGTGGTCGGAGCGATTGCCCTGCTGCTTTCCAGCTCCTGCGTGCGCGCCTGTAGCGCCTTCTCGATAGCGGCAAGCGCGTCGCTGCCGAGGACGAGGCGGCGTGGTGCGACCGCCTGGCTAGCGCTTTCCAGAATTGCGGCGGCCATTCTTACCGGATCGCCGACAGGCATTCTCGAAGAGTCGGAAAGGAACGCTTTCACCATGCCAACAGGCGTCCCGTTGTAGGCATCGGGAGCGGAGCCCGCATTGGCGGCAGCCGCTTCGCGGAACGTAGTCCGCGCGGCACCCGGCTCCACAATGGTGACGCCGATACCGAGCGGTGCGAGTTCCTGGGAGAGGGATTCGAAGAAGCCCTCCAAACCCCACTTGCTGGCGTGGTAGAGCGAAGCGCCCGGATGGGTCGCTTGGCCGCCATACGTGGAGATCGCGATGATGCGGCCGCTGCACTGCTGCCGCAGATAAGGAATGGCGACCCGCGTCACCTCGATCGGGCCGACGAGGTTGGTGTCTATCTGGTGCCGTATCTGTTCGGTGGAAAGCCCTTCGGCAGCGCCGAAGAGCCCGTATCCGGCGTTGTTGACAATGACGTCGATGCTGCCGAATTCTGCGAAGGCCGCTTTCACGCAGCCCTCGATCGCCTCGACGTGAGTGAGATCAAGCTCCGCGACCCAGAGCTTGTCGGGATAGCGTGCCTTGAGGTCGTCGACCGAACCCCGTTTCCGGACCGTGCCGGCGACCCGGTCACCCCTCTCCAGGGCTTGTGTCGCCATTTCGCGGCCGAGGCCGCTGTTGATACCCGTGATGAACCATGTCTTCGGCATTGTAAGTCTCCTTGTTGGAATTTCTGTAGAGACAATATGCATTTGCATCGCGTATTAGAATTGTGCAATCCGGCATGAACCGATGGGGAAATGGCCATGAATGAGCGGCCGACGCTCTCCGAACTGACGGCGCTGGCGACGGTCTATCGGCTACGGAGCTTTCGGAAGGGGGCTGACGAGCTGGAGATTTCGCCCTCCACCCTCAGCCATATCATCCGGGATCTCGAGACCCGTCTTGGAGCTAGGCTTTTCAATCGGACGACCCGTAGCGTCTCGCCGACAGAAGCGGGCGAGCGGCTGGTGGCTCGCGTAAGTCCCCTGCTTCTTGAACTCGATACCGCTCTGAGGGAGGTAAACGAAGCGAAAGACCAGCCCCGGGGGTTGTTGAGGCTGACGGCTTCCGACACGGTCGCGATGATGCTCGTTGAGACCGTCATTCCCGTCTTTCTCGATAAGTACCCGGAGATGTCCGTGGATTTGGTGGCTGAAGCCGCCTTTGTCGATATCGTCGCCGAGGGATTCGATGCCGGGTTCCGACTTGGCGAAGCGGTCCCGCTGGACATGATAGCCATCCATGTCGGAGGGCCATCGCGCATGCTGGCGGTCGCCTCTCCAGCATATCTGCATGACAGGAAAATCCCAGAAACCCCCGACGATCTCGCGCGGTACAACTGCATCCGTTCCCGAACTCCTGCTGGCCGGAACTATCGGTGGGAGTTCGAACGCGACGGTCACTCCCAATCCGTTGAGGTCAAGGGGCCGCTTACACTCAACCGGACGGAGCATATGCTCGGGGCAGCGCTGTCCGGAATGGGCATTGCTTTCGTCCCGGAGACCATGGCAGCCCCATACCTGGACTCCGGGCTACTTCGCTCACTTCTGGAGGAATGGTGTCCGCCCTACCCCGGCATATACCTCTACTATCCCGGCAGGCGATTGCTCCCGGCAGGTCTGAGGGCGTTCATCGATGTCCTCAAGGCTTCGGATCTGGGTCGAGCGGCGAAGCGACAGGTCGCGGGTAAACTCGGCGAGTAGGCGAACGAGCATAGACAAAGGCGACGCGGTCACCGCTTGGTACAATATCCGTCGTCTATCCGGGTCTAAAGACTTCCCGTCAAAGGAGATCCGAACATGGATAGAGATGATCGTTATTCGTCGGTGCATCCGCAGGTCTGGCCCGTGATCGCCGCCTACGGGATCGTCGTCCTCGGCGTCGCCGCGTACAGCGTCCTGGAGTCTGATGCCCCGCAATATCGTAACGCATCGATAGCTTGGGCGACGCAGCACGCTCAGCCCGGAAGGACAGGCCGGAACGTCGCCGTGGACGCGGAGGCCTCTCCCGTCGCGCGCATAGACTGAGCGCCGAACCCTCGCGGCTTTCGCCCCCGAACAAGTGTGCCCGATCCTACAATAATCCCGCACTTGCCTTCCCTAGTTTCCGCTGCATGCCGACACTCGGCACCGAACAATGGAGCGACCTGTGACCTACGACCTTTCCCGCCGACAAACACTCATTGCAGGGGCAGCCGTCTCTTTCTCTATGTTTGTGCCGGTCGCAGACGCAGCCGACAAAAAGAAAACCGCGGACATCAAAGGAGAATTTGAAATGACCGAAGCATTCGTCAAGACCAAGGATGGCGTCGATCTGTACTTCAAGGACTGGGGCCCCAAGGACGCCCAGCCGATCGTATTCCATCATGGCTGGCCGCTGTCGTCCGACGACTGGGACGCCCAGATGCTGTTTTTCGTCCAGCACGGCTACCGCGTCGTCGCCCATGACCGTCGCGGCCATGGCCGCTCGTCGCAGGTCGCGGACGGCCACAACATGGACCAGTACGCCGCCGACGCTTCCGCCGTCTACGAACACCTGAACCTCAAGAACGCAGTCCATATCGGCCACTCGACGGGCGGCGGAGAAGTCGCACGCTACGTCGCGAAGTATGGCGAGCCCCAGAAGCGCGTCGCCAAGGCCGTGCTGGTAAGCGCCGTTCCGCCGCTCATGCTCAAGACGGAATCCAACCCCGGCGGCCTTCCGATGGAGGTCTTTGACGGCCTGCGCAACGGCCTTGCTGCCAACCGGGCGCAGTTCTACCTCGACGTCGCTTCCGGACCGTTCTACGGTTTCAACCGCGAGGGCGCTAAGGTCTATCCGGGCGTCATCCAAAACTGGTGGCGGCAGGGCATGATCGGTGGTGCCAAGGCACATTATGACGGCATCAAGGCCTTCTCCGAAACCGACCAGACCGACGACCTCAAGAAGATCACGGTGCCGACGCTGGTAATGCATGGCGATGACGACCAGATCGTCCCGATCGACGACGCGGCCCGCCTGTCCGTGAAGCTGCTCAAGAACGGCACCCTCAAGGTCTATCCCGGCTATCCGCACGGCATGCTCACGACCCACGCCGACGTCATCAACCCGGACCTCCTGGCGTTCGTGAAGGGCTGAGGCCCGCATCTGAAGTCACCGAAAGCGGCCGTGTCGGACCTGCCGACGCGGCTCCCGCTCTTTTTGGGCCGCGGGCCTCCCGGAACCCGCCGCCATCCAAGCGCGCCTCCTCGAGACCCGCTTCAATGGGCGTCATCGATATGGACTATATCGGGAGATCGGTGTGAGTTCCCTCGCGAACCTGAAGGCGGCGATAAAATGATCCACCAGTCCAGTTCGCTGTTCCTCGCCCGCGCTATCGACTTGGAAGATCAACCCGTACATCGGGATGAGCCTTGCCCGGCGTAAAAAATGCCCGCTAGAGTGCGACCATGCGCCAAAGGCCGCTCCGCCCGCGAGGTCGAAGTTATGTCTGCCCCTGCGCCAAGGCGGATTGCTTCCCTGATGCTCCTTGACACGGTCGCGCGGTCATACGGATGGAGCAGATTTACGAACGCGAGGAAGGGCATCCCTCTAGCACCGGCCACGGCATCGATACCGACCGGACGACTGAACGTCGTGTTCATTCTGCATGAAGAAGTGGGTATGTCCCAGCTGTAAAGGCCAGCGCTCTGTAGGCTTTCCGGTTGTGGTCTTTCCGGTTTGGCGATCCTAATCGTGTGGAACTCCAACGTCACGAGAACGCGACGAAGACATCGCGCATCCGCCGACACCGCTCGCCGCGCCGCCTGCACTTAGGTCCTAATTCGCGTCACTCCATGACGCAGACGAACCCGCCGTCTTCCGGCTTGCCGACGCGGCAGCAAAACGGCTTCGCGAAATGGACGGGCATAAGCCAAGTCCCGGTCTCGCTAAGGCTTTCAAGGACCTTGAGGCGGGTGGGAGCGGCCAAGTCGGGCGCGGCACATGCCCCAGAATTCCACGACGGAAAGTGGATCTGGATTGGATGATGTACGATGTCCCCGGTGAAGACGGCCTTGCCGCCGCCTGACATCAACGTCAGATGGCAATGCCTAAGGGTGTGGCCGGGGCTCTCCTCAATGTAGAGTTCGTCGCAGATGTGGTGTGGCGTATCGACGAGAAGCCACTGGTCGCTGCCGATGATCGGCTGGATGGTATCGGCGATCATGTGCTGGTTGTCGGCTAGGCCCGCCTCTTCGGCAACCAGACGCTCGAACTCCGAGCGGGAGGCGATGTATTTCGCGTTCTTGAAAGTGGGGACCCATCGACCATCGACGAGGCGGGTATTCCAGCCGACGTGATCGATGTGAAGATGAGTGCAGAAGACGATATCGACATCGTCAGGGTCAATCCCCGCTGCGGCTAGGTTTTCGATGTACCGCGAGTTCATCATAGAGAAGAACGGGCTATCTGGACGGTTCTTGTGGTTGCCGCTGCATGTGTCGACCAGCACGGTAAGGTTCGGCAGCCTTATCAGCCAGCTGTGTATCGATCCCATCAGCCGCCCGTCGTCCGGGGAGTAGTGGCCGGGAACCATCCAGTGGAGGTGTTTTTCGACCGCCGCGTCGCTCCAGTCGGGAAGGAACACCTGCGGCGGGAACCCCAGCCCGTGATATTCCTCGATGCGCGTGACCTCCGCGTTACCGATCTTCATCCTGTTCCGTCCCTTTCGATGCCCCGTCCAGTTATGCGGGCAAAGGAAGCCGATCAAGCTAACCCTATGGCTAGGTATGGCGGTAGCTTCCGACGGGTTATGACGATATCGGCGTCTGTATGGATCGCTTTGTCTTGTCCGATGGCCAGCGAGGTTGCGGGGTACTGAATGGCGGTATTGAGATTTCTCGATTTCGAACTCGATGGATCTCGACGGCAGCTCACGCGCGCGGGACAGCATGTGAAGCTGGGCTCGAAGGCACTGGATATCCTTGTCGTACTCGCCTCAAAAGCGGGAGAAGTCGTCACTCGCGAAGAACTTTTCGATGCCGTCTGGTCCGGAAGCGCCTCCGCGGAGAATTCTCTACGCGTTCAAATAATGGCCCTCAGGAAGGCTCTTGGAACAGGAGATACAGATGGACTCGTGCAGAGCGTCGCGGGTCGCGGCTACTTGCTGTCCGCTTCCGTTCAGAGTCCCATACCAGTCGAGATGCCCGCACCGCGCCCCCTTGAATCAAAGGGAAATCTGCCCGGTATCCATACAGCCGTCATAGGTCGGGAAGACTTTATCCAGAGGTGCATCGAAGCGCGAAGGACGCGCGTCATGAGTGTCGTCGGTCCCGGCGGCATCGGGAAGACGACCGTTGCGATCGAATTCGCCAACACAATCCGCGAGGACTACGAATCCGCCTTCTTCCTGGACCTCGCGGCGCTGAACGCCGGAGCGAGCATAGGGCCGACACTAGCTTCGTTGATGGGATTGTCGGTCTACGGGGCCGATCCCATGCCGGGGATCATCACCGCTGTCGGTCAGCGCAAGATGATCTTTGTCTTCGACAATTGCGAACACATCATCGAGCAGGCCGCCGAGGTGATCGGAAAGTTGAGCCTGGCCTGCCCTAACGTATTCATCCTCGCGACCAGCAGGGAACCGCTCGGAATTCCATCGGAGATGGTCCGACGCCTTGGCCCGCTCGACACCCCAGCGGAAGGAGAGTGTCCGGTCAGTCCGTCCAGCTACTCGGCCATGGCGATGTTCATGGACCGCGTGGAGCACTCCTTAGATATCGGGTCTCTAAACCAGATCGACGATCTCGTGCGCGTCGCGGCGATCGTCCGGAAGCTGGACGGCATTCCACTGGCTATAGAGTTCGCCGCCGCCCGGGTAATCGACCTTGGACTCGACCAACTTCTGAACTCCCTGAACCAACCCCTGACAGTGCTCCGGCGTGGACGCCGTACCGCACCTCATCGCCAGCAGACACTCCAGGCGACGCTCGACTGGAGTTATGGCTTCCTGACGGAAAACGAGAAGACCGTCCTGCAGGCCCTATCCGTTTTCGCGCAGACATTCTCCAGAGACGGCGCTGCCGCGATTTGCGATCCGCTCCTCGGCAACGACGACATCGAGGACGCGATCTGGGGTCTGCACTCGAAATCCCTCCTTAGCAGGTCAGAGGCCGGATCGGCCCTTCGACTGCTCGAGACTACGAGGGAATACGCCTCGATAAAGCTTCTGTCGTCCATGAGGGAAGCCCCGGTGCGGGACGCGCACGCGCGCTTCGTCCTCTCGCGCTTGCGGGATGCAGAACTCGAATGGGACAAGCTGGCGACATACCAGTGGCTGTCCAGCTACGGTGGCCTAATCAACGACTTGCGCTTGGCGCTGGCGTTCTGCGAGAAAACACGAAATTCGCGGCTGTTCCTGGAGCTCGTGGCGGGCTCGGGTATGCTTTGGACACAGCTCGGCCTGATGAACGAGCAGTTCCTCTATATCGAGAGGGCTATAGAGGTCCTCGATCTGGCGGATATTCGCGACCCCGCGATCGACACGCAGCTCCGGTCGGCATACGGCGCAATCGCCTATAACGTCCACAGCGTCGCGGGCGACGGGGAAGCGATACGACAATTCGATCTCGCTGCTTCATCAGCCAGGATGGTCGGTGACGCGACAAAGATATTGCGGGCCAGAAGCGGCGTGTGCGCCGTCCTGACCACGCAGGGGAGATATCGCGCGGCTTGCGAGCTGGCGGTGACGTTACGTGACGAGCTGGGCATCGCGGCAGAGTCGGCCGTCAACCGCATCCTGGCGCACAACAGCCATTACCTCGGCAATCACGAGGAGGCGTTCGCGATGGCGGAAAAGGCCCTTCATTCGAACGGAGTGAATGTCAGGGGCACGCTGACGAGCGGTGCGAATTTCGGCCAAAAGACCTTGTGCCTGATGATCATGGCAAAGACCGCTTACCTTCGCGGCGAAATCACGAATTCACTCGAGCTGTTGGACGAGCTGATTGCCGATGTCATGCAGGTCGATCACCCGATATCGACTTGCCTCGCGCTGTCGGTTGGTGTGTGCCCAGTGTATTTCGGCCTCGGCATGAACGAGAAAGGCCGATACTATCTCGAGATCCTTCGCGGTATCTCGACTAGGAACTCGCTCGTGCGATGGCAGGAATGGGCGGACGGGTTCGATTACGCTCTCGGCACGGACGTCGTTGCGCCCTCTGCGGCCCTGGACAACCTGAAGCTCGGGGGCAATGGGCCAAGGCTCGAGAACACGATCACGATCGGCGGCGAACGTATCGGTCTCGATCTCCTGGAGATGGCATTGTCGGGAGAAGCAGGCTGGTGCGAGCCGGAACTGCTGCGCCTCAAGGGCATCAAACTTTTGCAGCGCCGCAACGGCGAGGGCCGTCAATGGCTGTCACAGGGCTTCGAGTTGGCGTCCCGCCAGTCCGCCCTTGCATGGAAGCTGAGATGCGCGAACAGCCTTGCGAGCTTTGCAACGGCCGCTACCTTCGACGAGGACCGTCGGCTCGTCGAACGATTGCTCAGGCAATTCGCGGAAGCGCCGCCGATTGATCTCGTGATCTCTGAGCGGATCCTCGAAGGGGCGCCCTTGGTGTGCGACGCTGAACAATAATGGCCGCCAGCCGCCGCCCGCCGGAAAATAGGAACCCTGTCGTGTTGCGATCGTCTACCCTCGCCCTTGCCGAAGAACTTTCCTCCATGCTCCCCGACGAATTCGCCAGAACCGTCCTCGCCGGTTCCCTCGGTGTGGCCTGGGACAGCGCGAACCCGATAAGGGCCAACCTGTTCGCGGCCGGAATACGGGAAGCGGTGACGTATGTCCTCCACCTCCTCGCACTAGAGGAGGCCGTCAAGGCCTGTGATTGGTACGACGCGTATCGCGAAAAGCAGAAGAAGGACTGCGAGAAAAAGAAGATCGAGTTCAAGGATCAGCCGGCGCGTGTCCATCGGATGGTCTACGCCACGCAGGGCGGAATATCGGACAAGGCACTCCAGGAACTGGGCGTAGACATCGGCGATGCTCACAAGCGACTGCGCTCAGTCGTAGACGGGCTGTCGAAATACAACCATGTGCGGCCCGGTAATGTTTATGGATCAGGAGCTCGAGGCTATGATGCGGTTCCTTAGTGCCGTCGCCGACGTCCGTTCGGCGATCTCGACCGCCGTTTCATAACACGCCAACGATCTGACGATCGACGCTCTCACCGATAGCGTCGTTCAGGAACTGGACGAGCTTTCGACACATACTATTGTGGACGAGGTCGTCGCCGATGATATCCGTGTCGTGGAAATTGGCCCGAAGCAGATCAAGCTAGACGTCAGGCGCACTGTCTATGTCGAGCTGAACTATGGCTCCGGCTCAGACTTTCGCCGAGGCGACGGTGCGTCGATGCGGGACAAGTACCCGTTCTCGGTTGCAATGGCCGCCGCTATGACCGACCTCAAACCGGGGATCGTCGGTCGGGCCGCGGTCGATAACAGCAGTTTCTTCGAGTGACTTGATTGCACCCCGCCCTTCTCGGCATCCATCGGCGAGTTAGTCCTCAAACATACCATAAACCGAGCTTCGTTCGGGCTTCTTGCATCTGTAACAATCAACGGATGAGGAAATCCTATGTCGAAAACGATCTTAGGGTCAGCCCTGCTCGCAACGGCTATGAGCGCCGTGCCCGCCCATTCCGCTGATAGGAAACCCACCGTCGTCCTGGTTCACGGAGCGTTTGCCGACGGCTCAAGCTGGAGCGGGGTGATCGCGAACTCGAAAAAGACGGCTACAAGGTCATCGCCGCCGCCAATCCCCTTCGCAGCGTGAAAGGCGACAGCGCCTACGTGAGACGGATTGTTTCGGGACTGGACACGCCCGTCGTCCTCGTCGGCCACTCTTACGGCGGAGCCGTCATTTCCGAAGCGGCGAACAAGGACAGCAACATCAAGGCTCTGGTATACGTTTCCGCTTTCTCGCCGGACATCGGCGAATCCTCGCTGGCACTGACGGGCAAGTTCCCGGGCACCACACTTCCGCCGAGGCTCGACAAGCCCGTCGAACTGGAGAACGGTGTCAAAGACCTCTGCCTCCAGCAGGCCAAGTTCCACAACCAGTTCGCAGCCGACGTTCCCGAGAAGGTAGCCCTTGCTATGGCAGCGTCGCAGCGTCCTGTCACCGATGTCGCTCTCGGCGAAGCCGCCACGAACGCGGGTTGGAAGGATATTCCGTCCTGGTCGATCTACGGTTCGGCTGACAAGAACATTCCGCCGGAGGCCATGAAGTGGATGGCAGACCGCGCCAAGGCCAAGGAGACGGTGGTCGTCAAGGGCGCGTCCCACGTCGTCATGGTCTCGCATCCCGATCGCGTGGCCAAGGTTATCGAAGACACCGCGACGGCAAAGTAGGAGCTGGACAAAGCTTGCCAGTCAATCCACAAAAGTACGCGAGCCCCGTCAAGCCGCGAGGCCTCAGTTTTGCAAAACTCAACAGCCCGGCACATCGGTTGATGATTTCCACAAGTTCCCCGCCGTACGCGAACCTTCATTTCATCTATCGTTACTATTGTCGCTTGAATCGCGAAGCTGCTTGGTGACATTTGCATCGGGTATTGTCGTATTGTAGTTGGCGTCTCCAGGCTTCCCGCCGACAAAAGTTGCCAGACACGCTTTCATAAATGTTTCATCGCCGGATTTCCCCGCCGCATCAGCCTTCCGACTACATTCCAGTGCAGCGGAAGCCCTATCCGACTGAGCGAAAACTGTGGAAGCCGATACGATTACTGTAAATGCCATCGCAAATGAAATAACCGCTCTCATAGCAACCGTTGACTCCTATTCGGGTAATAGTACGTTACCACAACCATAAGGCGGGGCAACAGGGGGCTGTTCATGCGCTGGATAAGATCAGTGATGCTGTTTTCACTGCTACTGAGCAGCTGTGCGACACCCCCGTTAAGGGGAGCTGATAGCTTCCCCAAGGCGGCAGTCTACAAACGCATTAAATGCGAACTGTATCAGGCCGTTTCAAACGTCGAGAACATTCAGAAGCTCGCATATCCCAAGTCACTCACCAAGGTCGATTTGCGGAAGTATGGTGCTACCTTGACTCTGGTGGAGAAAGCGTCTCAGACATCGGGTCTCACGATTGGCGGTGGCTTCAATAGCGTCGACGAACGTCGTTCCTTGGCCCTCGGGTCCGCACCCTTTCCTGGGTTCGGGGCGTCGAGTACGAATTTGCAATCTGACAGCAGCAAGCGCCAGATACTATTTTCGGATATCCTGAAAGATAAGTACAGCGTGCCTACACCCGGTCGCGACCTGGGTTTTCTGAAGGACTGCGCGGACGACAAGAAAATCAACACAACCCTCCCGATCGGCCAGGAACTCGGGATCACAAAGCGCTTGATCGCGATCCTTGACGAAGCTGTTACCAGTCCTGGCACGTTCGATGAGGAAGAAATGTATTTCGACTTCTCCGTCACGGTAGGAGCTGGGGGAACGTTCACCTTTACCGAGCCGACACGAACTGCATCTATCGGCGGCGGAAGCAGTAAGGTCTTCAACGAAACGCTAAAGATCACGATGACGCGTCTGACTGACAAGAAGCCCTAAGACCCGGGCCAATCCAGATGTGACAATCGTGTTGCTGAGAAAGAGCTTCGGCAACGGCTTGGAAACGGAAGAGAAACAATTGCAATTTATCCTCGCCTTACTCAATCGGGGCGAGCATTATCGTGATTAGCGAAATAAGCATAAAGAACTTCCGTTCAATCTCATCGGCGAGCATTAAGGGCGGAAGGATAACGACCTTCGTCGGCTCAAATGACGCAGGAAAATCAAATGTACTCCGCGCGCTGAATCTATTTTTCAACGGTACGACGGGTCACGACGAACTCTTTGATTTTGCGAAAGATTATAACCTCTACGCAAAGAAGCGTGCGAAGAAAGCAGGCGAAATCGAAATCAAGCTGACCTTTACACTTCCAAGGTCTTATCGAAGGGACGATCTTCCTGCTCAGGTCGAATGGAAAAAGGTGTGGCGCGAGGAGGGCGAAGTCGATCGCCTGAGCTCCTTCAGCTACGTTGGGGGCGTCGAGATACCTCCGAGAAGCAAGGTCCCCGCCCTTATCGAAAGGGTTGTCTATACATATATCCCCGCGATCAAGGATCAGGGGTTTTTCGCAGATCTGCAAGGCAAACTGTATGACGTGTTGTCGGATGTCGCCGCAGAGCCGTTGAAGAACTCGGCATCAGACTTCGAGAGCCAGCTGCAAATCCAGCTCGGCGAACTCCTCCGTTCTTTGGAAACGATCTTTAAAGGGCGGGCGCTGATGAAGCTCCCCGAGAACCTGCGAGAGATTTTCGAGAACCTGGAGATCAGTTCCGGGGACATTCCTTTGTCTCGCAGAGGCGATGGTATCAAGATCAGAAACATTCCTATGATCTTACGCTTCATCTCTGAAAAGCAGGACCAAATTCTCAATCGTGGGGGCGTAAGATACACCCATATCTGGGGCTTCGAGGAGCCCGAGAACAATGTCGAGATGTCCGCGGCCTTCGCCATGGCACAGGATATGTACGACACGATTGCAGGCCGTGAAAACCTGCAGCTGTTCATGACCACCCATTCTCCGATCTTCTACAAGATGCGTTCTCCGGAAGATAACGGCAGCGCTGGCATATCTACGAATTTCGTGGAGCGCGTCGACAATGACACTCTGATCGCGAACAGAAGCGCCGACGAGGTAGATGTCACAATGGGGCTTATGCCCCTGCTTGCTCCCTATCTCGAGGAGGCAAAGGGCCGATACGACGAGCTCCAGTCCCAGCTCAAGGCCGCACACGAGCTAGCGGCGCAAAAAGTTCCGACCGTTTTTGTGGAAGGACCTACTGACGTTCAGGTCTTCAAAAAGGCCTGGACGCTCTTTGGCGACGCCGACCTCAAACTCCATGTTAACGACGGCGGAAATGTTGGCTATGGGAGCGCAAACGCACTGGCAAGCAGATCGTTGGGATGGCTTCTGGAAATGCGCCATCGTGCAAAAGCAGATATCGTGCCGGCGGTATCTATCTTCGACGCAGACGAGGCTGGGAAAACGGCAAAGAGAGAATTGAACGACAACATCGGGGCTCTGGGGATAAAGAATAACTTGAGTTTCATGTCTTTGGCTTATCCGCAGATCCAGCCAATCAGGGCTCTAGTTGCGCGAGGATTCTTGCTCCACGCCGACTTGGAAAGCAGCTATAGCGACGAAGTATGGTTGTTGGCGGAGAAACAAGGCTGGCTTGAGGACTGCGACAATCTAGGCAGCAGAATCAAGCCCGAGGTTCTACAGTCAGTTCTGAACGATGGCGCTGATAACCCTTTTGACCAGCTGACGGGCGCGGAACGTCTTCGCGTACGACGACGATTCAGCGACGCCGGGAAGTTAAAGGCAGCTAAACACATCGTAAAGCTCGGCGATCCCGATGCCTCAGCTGCTTTGCGCGGTCTGAAAGAATGGATTGAGAAAACTCGGGGCCACTTGGCGGCCTAATAGAGGCAAGTTGTCCGGGTCACTACGGGGAATCGCAGAAGAGAGACGCAGAAATGGGGCGGCTGGTTTGGCCGCTCCAAACTCCCGATGCGTACTGCAGACCAGTCCCGATCGACGCCGTATTCTACAATAATTCCGCAATCAACAACCGTAGCCTTCTCTCATATACGGAGTGAAACTATGGGTTTGGCAAATAGCTATCGGACAAGAAGTGCCCGAGGTAGCTGCGGCAATACCTTCGTTTTCCTCGCGGCGGCTCCGTTCAGCGCTCGCTTGCGGTCGTTACCTGTCCCGCGAACGGCGGCATTTCAGCAACCGAGACTTCACGCGGCCTCAAGCTCCGTAGGCGACCCAGCATGCACCGGCTTGCCGAAGCGATCGATGTTCGCGTCGCCCCAATCCTTGAGAGCCAGCAAGACTGGACCCATGCTCTGCCCCAATGGCGACAGCGTGTATTCCACCTTAGGCGGAACCTGAGCATATACCTTCCGATCCACGAGACCGTCCTCTTCCAGTTCACGCAACTGGTTGGTGAGCATGCGCTGCGTGACTCCGGGTATCTTTCGACGGATTTCGTTGAAACGGTGTGTCCCGTCCATCAGGTGGAACATGACGACAGACTTCCATTTGCCGTCAATCAGGGCGATCGCCGCCTCCACGGAACATCCCGGCGTGCAGTCAAAACGAGAATGTCGGACCTTCCCCATCACGGTATCCTTTTTGACACTATGTGCGTTCGTTGTGCGTATTGGCCGTCGCTGAATGTAGGACTAGATCAGGTTTATCGCAACAGGAGACAGCGAAAATGAAAGCTATTGGTTACAAGCAAGCAGGTGCCTTGGAGCGGTCCGACTCCCTGGTGGATATCGAGCTAGACAAGCCGACGCCGACGGGCCACGACATCCTGGTCAAGGTCCGGGCTATCTCCGTGAACCCAGTCGACTACAAGATCCGAAAGAACGTTTCCGCCGCGGACGGAGCCTGGAAGGTTCTCGGCTGGGACGCGGTCGGCACGGTTGAGGCCGTGGGCGACCAGGCAAGCGCTTTCAAGGTCGGGGAGGAGGTATTTTACGCCGGATCACTTATTCGGCAGGGCGCGAACAGCGAATACCACCTCGTTGACGAGCGGATAGTCGGCGCAAAGCCCAAGTCGATTTCCGACACCGAGGCCGCTGCGTTGCCGCTCACAGCGATCACCGCTTGGGAAATGATGTTCGACCGCCTGGATATTCGCAAGCCTGTTCCCGGTGCGGCGAATGCGATCCTCATCATCGGTGGTGCCGGCGGCGTCGGTTCGATCGCGATTCAGCTTGCGCGGGCGCTTACCGACCTCACGGTCATCGCCACCGCGTCGCGGCCGGAAACCCAGTCGTGGGTAAAGGAGCTGGGCGCTCACCATGTCGTCGATCACACAAAGCCGTTGGCAAAGCAGATCGAGGCACTGGGCATCGGCGCTCCGGCGTTCGTATTTTCGACGAACGAGACCCACACGCAGATCCCTGAAATCGTCGAACTCATCGCACCCCAGGGCAGGTTCGGCCTTATCGACGACCCGGCGGCGCTTGACGTCGTCGGCTTCAAACGCAAGTCCGTCTCCATCCATTGGGAGTTGATGTTTACCCGTTCCATCTACGGAACCGCCGACATCGAAGAACAGGGCAAGCTGCTGAATGAAGTGGCCGCTCTCATCGACAGCGGCAAGATCAAGACGACAGTTACCGAAGTCATCCGGCCGATCAACGCGCAAAACCTGAGGAAGGCCCATGCCACGCTCGAAAGCGGCAAGGCCAGGGGCAAGATCGTTCTCGAAGGCTTCTGAGAACACCGGGCGGCCACCTCGGTGGCCGCCTCTCCTTTTTTCCGTGACGTGGCCCATCCGTCAGCCTGTAGCGGCGGAAGACCAAAGCAAGAAAGCGCAGAACAATGGACGCTAACCAGACCGTACACCTTGTCGCAATACTCAAGGCTAAATCCGGCAAGGCGGGAGAACTTCGCCGTCGGCTCGAGGAGATCATTCCGGATGTCAGGAAAGAGCCGGGATGCCTGGCCTACAATCTGCACGTGGACCAGAGTGACGCCTCTGTATTTGTCATGATTGAAGCCTGGGAAAATGCCGCTGCGCTCGACGCTCACGGCTCCGCGGCTCCGTTCCGCTCCCTGCAGTCCCATTTCGACGAGCTGCTCGCCGAACCGCTGTCTCTACAGCTACTAAGCCGCCTCGCCTAACCGCCAGCTGGGACGGGCACGGTTCCTGGCCTCGGTTGACGCCGAGGCCTTGTCGATTGGCAGGTCAGAGGACGGTTTTCACGAATGACGCGACCGTGTCCGCGCAGAATGCGGGCTCCTGATGATGGGGACCATGTCCAGACTGCGGAACGGTGACGAGGTGCAGGGTCTTCCATTTGGTCGTCAGCGGCAACCAGTTTCCGATCGGGCAGGCGATGTCATGGTCGCCACTGATGACGAGAAGCGGATGCACGCCGGAAGCAAGGACCTCCATATCCGCTCCTTCGGGATCGGGATAGATCGTCGTCTTGTCCTTGGCCTCGCTGAGCAACTTCATGAAAATGGCTTCCGGAATGACCGGGGAACGATCGAGTTTGCGGCTCTCGATTCGGTCGTAAGACTTCCGTGCCGCTTCGCGGCTCCGTTCCGAAGCGGGTTCGAAGAACAGGATGGTCTGGTCCTCGAGGCCGTTGAATGGATGCATGGCTGTCTTGATGAAAAGCGGCTCGCCGCTGACCTCGGGTTTGCCCGGAGGTGCCGTGCCGATGAGGATCGTGTGAGAGACCTTCTCCGGATGGGTGACGGTGAACTTCTGCGCGACAACGCCGCCGAGCGACCAGCCGCCGATGACGACCTTCTCTAAGCCAAGAAAGTCGATCAGTTCCTTGGCGTCCTTCACGAGGGAGGCACGGTCATAGGTCGGAGTTCCGGTGGATGCACCGAGGCCCGTGTAGTCGAAGATGACGACCGTGAAGTTCTTTGCTAATTCGTCGAGGAACAGCGGGTCCCAGGAGTCCATGGTGCCGCGGAACCTGATGTTGAGAACAAGCGGCGTCCCGCTACCGAACTTCCGGTAAGCGATTTTCCGGTCTCCGAATTCGGCGAATTTGGTCGGGGTCGTCGATGCGGTTTCAGTCATGGGGCTCTCCTAATGTTTGGGTGAGCCAATAGGTTTGGAAGCCTTTTCTATTGTAATATTCCGCATCCGCGTATCGAAGGACCATGAACCGACCTCGTGATCGAGGTGCCTTCATCCTCGGCGCCTGGGCTCCGGAGCAGCCGTACGCCCGCAAGGACCTAGCCGAACCAGCTGTGCGCTGATGGCCGGAGCCATGCGAGCAACCTGTCACATCAGCTCAACCAGCCCCTGCTGGCGATGGGCCTCGGGACAAAGAGCGCGTAAAGTTGGCTGGAAAGATGCCCGCCCCGGCGCCGAAGCGGCGATTATCGTTGAGGTGGCTAATACCAAGAGGTTACCCGACCGAAACCAGTATACAATTCCGCAGATCTGCTTTGATACTTACCCTTCCTGATGACGAGTTCGAAGCCATTTCGTCACAACAGAGAGGAATGCGAATGTCCGTGATAAGCAAGCAGATCAGAAGCTACCTTGCCGTCTCCGCCATCGCGGTATTGATTGCGGTGACGGCGCTAGTGGCCAGCGCCTCCGCAATGTCGATCCCGGATCTAGTCTTCCCCGAAACGGTGCCAGTGCCAATAACGAAACCGGATCATATGGTCGCGGGTTCGATTCCGCGGCTCAAAAAGTCAAATGAGGCGCGTAAGGGCGAGCGAACTCCCGCGGCGCAGGCAGTACCAAGGGAAAGGCAGCGCGGTTTCAATGAGAAGGAGTCTCAACGATGACAATGCCTCCGTCGTACCCCCGGACGTCGTGGGGCAGTCGCCCGCGCGATAAGAGTAGTCCCAAGCCTTCAAATGGCGGTTGGGCTTTACTTTTTGGGAATCGGCTTCCTTGCGCTTGTCCTCGCTCTCGGCCGGGGATGAAGTACTCCTAAAGAAGGGCGGTCCGTCGGCTTGCTAATTGCGGCGGTCGTTCCCAGCCTTCTGCATTCGCTCGCCCTCCAGCTAGGTCGGCAGAGGTCAGGGTGGGGTCACCCCCGAAGCTCCCCCTCCAGTTCCTCCAGCACGAGCGGGAGGTCGAACTCGAAGCTGGCCCCTCCTCCCGCCTGATTACTCACCGTTAGTTCGCCGCCCATGGTCTCCACCGCAGACCGGCAGATTTGCAGCCCAACACCAATCCCCGAGGACTTCGTCGTGAAGAATGGCTCGAAAAGCTTCTCTATGTGCTCTTCGGCTATTCCGGGTCCTGTATCTGCCACCCTAACCCGCACGGTGTTTTCTTTTTCGAGGAACTCAAGCGTGATCCGGCGTACCCCAGCTTGGCCGCGCATTGCATCGACCGCATTGTTTATCAAGTTCACGAAGACCTGCTGTAACCCGACAGGGTCGGCCTTGACCGGCGGCAGGGTGTCCGGGCTGACAATTTCCAGCTCGACATCAGCTCTTTTGAGATCATGGTCGATTAGACTACGTGTTTCGAAAGCCAGTAGATAGAGATCGATAGCCTTTCCGGCATGCCGCCGCGCCACGAGGTTCTCCTTGGTCCGTTGGACGATGCCGGCCACGCGTTGCGCGTTTTTCTCGACACGCTGCAAGATGCGTTCCAAGGCTTCTAATCGGGAGTTTTCGCGAGAAATAAGGCGTAAGCCCGTCCTCGCATCTATGACCATGGCGGCTATGGGCTGGTTCAATTCATGTGCGATCGATGCCGAGAAAGCTCCAACCGTCGCTATGCGATTAGCGCGAGCAAGTTCCGCCTGCGCAGCCTGGCGTATTTGCTCGACGCGCTCCTGTTCAGAAAGATCGACATGGCTGGACAGGTGCAATCCTCCAGAAAGCCGCGTCACGGTGAAGTAAACCGGAATTCGCCGCCCTCCCTTTCCGACGAGCACGGTCCGACCATCAATGTCGTCGACACCGTAATAATACATTTCGAGTTGGCGCAGGAGCACGTCAGGGCCGTCTTCCGCGTTCTGGGCAGGAGGATTGGCGACGAGGTCAGCGACGCTATCGTATCCCATCATCCGAGCCAGAGCTTGATTGACCCGGACAGTTTTGACCACGCCTAGCACGCGCGACAGTTCCTCCGGGTGCGCCATCATGTAACTTCGAAGATCGGTAACGTCATTCGCCTTGATCTCGTCCAGGATCAGTTCCGCCGCGCTGAAGTCCATCTCGGCGAATGTCATGTTGCTGACATCGAACAGCCCCGCATAACGGCGCTCCGTGCGAGTGAGCTCCGTTGTTCGCTGTTCGACACGCTGTTCCAAGGTTTCGTTCAACTCGCGCACCTTCTGATGCGAAGTTACTTCGTCGTGGATATCGGAAATGCCTCCATAGTAGCGGATCTCGTTTGATCCATCAGCAGAGTGGACAGGGCGCCCTACCAGCGACATCCAGCGGTAGCTTCCATTCGCATGACGCAGCCGGAAACTGGCACGAAACTCCATCTTCGAAGAGACCGCCTCGATTACCAGACGCCGGTATACTTCCCGATCATCCGGGTGGCAGTCCTCTATAAAATCCTGACGGTCCAATGCCTGCTGGACGTCTCGGCCGGTGATCTCCGTGTACCGACGATTAAAAAAATCGATCTTCCCCAGCGCGTCGGCCCGCCACAGGATCTGCGGAACTGAATCCGTGAAGTTGATGAGCTCAGCCCTGCTGATCTCCAGTTCGTTCCGGAGATGTTCAAGCTCCTGTTTTGCAACGACCTCGTCGTGAACGTCCGAAAGTCCACCGAACCGCTCCACCAGGCCAGTCAAAGGCGAGTATGCTGGATTATCGTACACCTGCATCCAGCGATAAGATCCGTCTGCCTGACGAACCCGCACCTTGATGTTGGTGGTTGTGCGGGTCGCAATGGCTTTTGAAACACTCTCGGAAAGGGCTTTCATGTCCTCCGGGTGCACCACGTCATTGTAGCGCTGACCTTCAAGTACCGCCCAGCGATCTAGCCCTGTCACCGTCGTCCAGCTTTCGTTGAGGTACTCGATTTCTCCGCCGGGATTGGATCGCCATAGAACGAACGGCACGGAATTGGCAAAGAGTTCAACCTCGGAGCGACTACGCTCGAGGTCAAGTTTAGTGGCCTCCAGCCTCTTGCGGCTGACTAGCAATGCACCCGTAACGGTAATGGCAATACAGGCGAAAAGGCAGCGCAGAGCACTAGCCGGTGTCGGGCTTTCGAGATGTACAATCGTCCAAGAAAGCAATGTAAGGCAGACACACGCCTGTGCAGCGCGCGTGACTTCCTTTCCGCTACCTGCCGCGGAGACAAGTACCAGAACGGCTAGATACAGAACGGCCACCGAGTAGTCGTAGTTCGCAAAGCAGTCGAATGTGAAAACCAGTCCCGCAAGAACCGCGGAGGCGATCAGCAGTAAGGGTCGCTTCAGTCGCCTGTTCATGAAACGCAGGCCCCTCTCGCAGCGGTATTTCGATCACCCTTCACAAGGGTGTAATCGCAAGATCTTCAGCCCGTCGCCCGGTTCGGAGAAAGGTTTCAGAGCTAGTGGATCTACCGGGCACCGTCACTGTTCCGTTTTTTCATCGAGATCATCAACGAGTCAATGATCGAGTCTTGCTTGTGAGTGAATGCAACGGAACTTGTAGAAGACCTTACGACAAGTGCCCTTTACGAAGAAGTTGGTTTATGGGCCGAGTCCGCGATACCGAAAGGCAATGGGGCTAGCAATGGGGAAAGAGCATATGGAGCCGTCCAGTTCAGTCCTCCGTTTCCACTCGTTTTAGAGTGACGCTCAACTCTACCAGCAGCGTTGCGGTGTCTCCCCCGCCACGGCGTGCTTTTTCCACAGCCGCCGAATCCGACTCTCCGGTCCACAGGCCTATGACATCGTCTACGAGCCATTCCGCCAGGTTTCGGCCGTTTGCGGCAACCGTTCCTATTGGCGGGCGCTTCGTGTTGCTCCCGTTGTCAAACCTCTCTTCAAACAGGCGCGCTGGTATCACCGGCATAGTCACGCCACCGGTTCGCGGGCCTACGAATAGCAGGAAACTCGAGGGTTGTTTCACGAGGTCGCGGAGCTGCTTCATATCGACCTCATAATATTCTCCTGCCGCGTTAGCGCCTCTAAACATGCGCTTCGCCTGAATGAACACGGCCCGCTCTGCGAACGTTTTTCCGTTTTTACTGGCCTTCAAGATCAGGGTGACATCGGTTGAGAAGCTGGCACCTTCAACCAGCCCTTCTGCCCCTTCCTCCTTTTTGCCCACAAAGCGATGATCAAGCGCGACGTCTGCAAATTCCGGAAGGTCCAGTTCTCGCGCGAAGTCCCGCCCGTAGCGCGTGGCTTGCTCGCTATAGTTTTTCAGGCGTTCAAACAGTTTCGCTACCAGGGTTTCCTCACCAGCGGAGGCCGTCGAGCGAACCTCGTCAGCTAGTGTCTCCGCTGCTTGGGAAAATGCCCCCACCAATATCTGCTCAACGCCTGCATTTCCGAGCCATGTCCGAGACTCGCGGCGGGAGGTAATCCGCGGTCGTGAGGGTCCGAATGCTGCAAGCA
Source organism: Rhizobium deserti (assembly GCF_004358025.1). Taxonomy (GTDB): domain Bacteria; phylum Pseudomonadota; class Alphaproteobacteria; order Rhizobiales; family Rhizobiaceae; genus Neorhizobium; species Neorhizobium deserti. The sequence continues at coordinate 46,188 of NZ_SMTL01000007.1, forward strand.
TCTCGTAGACAGGATCGGGGCGACCTTCAATCATCTCAACGGCGGAGCGGGCCCGCAACCTGACGCGAGGCGACGGATGTCGGGATCTTTCCAGCGATTTGTCGCCAATCGCCGGGTCTGCCTGTATGACTGCAAGCTGTACGAACCTGTCCTCGGAATCGGCCGCGAACCATAGCAACGCTTCGGTGGCGGCCTCTCCCAATTCTCGATCCTTAGCGGCTAACTCGGCAAAATGTCCACGCCAAGCCTTCCTTGAAGCTCCCGACAGCCTTTCCAGGCTCAGACCGCTCGATTTAAAGCCAGCCATCGGAAGCTGCAGGACCACGTCAGCTAGCGCCCTGATGGCTTCCGTGCCACGGGCGCGGTGGTCTTCAGACAACAAAGCAAGCATCAATTGCGCCCAGAGTATATTGCCTTGCCATGCATTGATGAGCTCCACCATCCACGGACTGAACAACAAGCCTTTGATTGAGGCGGACTCCATCACCACACGCAACGAGGCTAGCGACCCGTTCAGGAGCGCGAGGTCTCTTAAGCACTCGTGGAAGTCTGAACCGGACGACATCAATGTGTGCTGTAGGGCCCTATCGAGGAACTCACCGTCGTCCTTTAGGTGCGGCCAGACGAATACCAATCGATCGAAATCATCGTGGCCATACCCTCGGCGGCCGATATTGGCGATTGCGTCTTCGCGAGCCTGGCCTTTAAACTTCTGCAAATGCTGGAACTGCCATGCTTCCAATCTATCTATGAACTCCGCACGAACGTCGTCGTCCGGGCACTCTCTGGCACCTAGTTTCACATCGCGGACCTTCTCGTAGGTCAAATCGTAGACAGCCAAACCAGACAATATTGTCTCTAAAGCTTCCGGCCAACTCATACCTGACTTCACGGGTTTAACGATTTCCCTGAGCGCGGCCGCGTACGGCGCACATTCCACGAGCTTCACGGCGTTCATGAACTTGGTCTTTGAAGCGTCCTTGTCAGTTTCCGGCAACATGTAGCCTCCGTTTGATCGCGGCAGATCGAAATATTTCCTTCGAGAGCGTGATCCGAACGCTTACAGCCGTCGGCTATTGTTCGGAAGGCGATTCCCCGGTTTGATTAACCATCGGGCATTTGAGGAGCCGCCGTGAATAGTGCCAGAATTGAAGACGACGTCGTCAAAAACCTGACTGAAAGCGATGGCTGCACGCTTCAGGAGCATGCGATAGGTACGGTCGACTTGCTGGCTGAGAGCTATATTCGGCACCTGGACTTCTGTGTCGAAGTAGGGCTTGTCAGTCGGGCAGGCTGGGTCTTGGATTTCGTCACGCGATACGACCTCTCGCATTTTGAGGAGCTGCGCGGCTTTTTTTGAGAAGGCTGTGGAATGGTTGCCGAAAGCGAAGGAATATGAAACCGAGCATGGGAAAGGTTCTCTTCTTAATCTTGAGCACCCACGATTTCGCGCAGCCATTGAAGGAGCTTTTGTTAATACGGCTTCAGAGCTGCTTTTTGATTGAGCTGCTCTTCAAAGGAGTCCCTAGCAAGGACCCAGACGTCATCGAACGTCGCGACGAAATTGCGCGTGCGGCCATCCCACAATTCAATGATTCCCTCATGATATGCTCTCTCAGATTCGAGCTTGCGTAGGGTAAGCTTTTTTATATTGATGATACGCTGTGCTCCTAGCGCAGCTTCGACGGTGCTGAACAAACCCAGCGACGCACCGTCCGCGTCTTCGGCACTAAAACATTCCTTGCCGTCGATCTCAACGATGGCTGCGCCTTCCTTGAAGAACCCCATGCAGTAGCCTCCCGCTGTATATCGCATCTTTCCTACCAACCAAGTCGTTGAGAAAATGCGAACTGGCCTGGTACGAGCTTGAACGATCAAGGATGTTGATGCGCCGATCCTTCCACTCTCTGAACTTTCTGAACACAAGCGATCCATCAGACGCCGCAGCCCCGCGAGTTGAGATAATACGGGGCTGCGACGTCATTCATTTCTGTTGGCTCTCCGCCTAATCGCATCGGCCTAACGTGTTAGGGAGCGTCAGAACGAAGTGATGACGCTGCGAGCCACTGCTCCGCGCTTTAAGTCTTCATACGCTTCGTTGATCTGGCTAATGTTGATCGTTCGCGAGATCAGATCGTCGAGATTGAAACGCCCCTGCAGATAAAGGTCGGCGAACATCGGGACGTCATTTTTGATGTTGCTGGAGCCCATGTAAACGCCCCGCACGTCAACCTGCCGGACCACAAGGTCCAGCCCTTGGATAGGAGTCTCTACGCCTGGCCGGTGAAGTCCGATCAGATACACCGACCCGCCCTTCTTTGCCATCTGGATTGCCTGCTATGTCGTAGGGACAAGGCCAATTACCTCGAATCCGTGATCAACGCCGCCGCCGGTTATTTCCCTAACCGCCTCGATAGCATCGGTCGCTTTCGAGTTCACGAAATGCGTCGCCCCGAACTTGATGGCCAGGGTCTCTTTCTCCGCCTGCAGGTCAACCGCGATAATCCGCGAAGCACCCGCGAGGCGGGCTCCGGAAATGACGTTCAGACCGACCCCGCCGACGCCGATGACGACGACGGACTGGCCAGGCCGGATCTTAGCCGTGTTTATCGCGGCACCCGCGCCAGTAATTACGCTGCAGCCAAGGAGGGATGCCTGAGCGAAAGGCACTTCTTTCGACACTTTGACAAGCTGGTTCTCGTGAATCAGCGCGAATTCCGCGAACCCGGCCGTACCCCAACCCGTGGTGACCGCGGCTCCCTCCCGAGTAAGCCTCGATCCGTCTTCCGGTGGACGGAGGGTCTCTTCAGGACTATCGCACTGGTAGCTGGAGCCGGCAACGCAATGACCGCAATGACCGCAGCTCTGGACGAGGGAGCCCACTACGTGGTCACCAACTGCCATGTCGAGAACGTTCGGACCGACAGCCTTAACGATCCCGGCGACCTCGTGGCCAAGCACCGCAGGTAGAGGCGTTCCGAAATTCGCCTCCGCCAGATGGAGATCAGAGTGGCAGAGCCCGCAGGCTTTTACCTCTACAAGGACCTCGCGTCCGACAGGCGAACCGATCTCGATCTCCTCGATATCGAATTTGCCGCTAAAGGCGTTTAGCACGGCAGCTTTCATGGTAGTCTCCTTGATGTCGTTTCCGCACGCTCTTGCCGCTGCGGATGTTCGACAACACTAGGAGTGAAGCTTCGAGCCAGATTGTAAATTTGGGGCGCGTCGGATGGCTCCGCGCTTAGAAAACTCGAATTTCCAAGTCATTCGACGCGCCCTGCGGCAGCAGAGTGCGCGGGCCCAGCTGGCGCGCGCACCTGTCAGAGCCAGGCCATCAAGCTGCCTTGATCTCCTCGGGAAGCTGCGGGTGAGCGAGAAGATCGTAGCTGGCCGCGGTTGTCACGTCCGCCTTGGGATCGTCGATCGCGCCGTCGAAGCGCCCGACGACCTTTCCCCCGCTGATAAGCGCAGGCGCGTCGTGACTGATAAGAAGGAAACGGGTGCCAGAGAGGGCCCGCTTGATCGCCTTTTTTTCTTGAAGGGTCGACATCGCGTGGTTGCCCGTGATCGTCGGCTCGTGCGCCGCCTGGTCCAGGATCGGATTGATAAGCTGGTCGCCGAGGTGATAGGCGATGTCGCCGGCGATGTTAGCAAGGCCTTCGTCGGTCTCTACGAGAATTGAGATGGAACCGGGGGTGTGCCCGCCGGATAGACGAACGGCTACGCCGGGGATGATTTCTTCTTCGAAGGTTCCGTCGACGTCGAAAAGACGGAGCGCCCCGCGGGTATGGAGGCGGTCGATAAGATGCTTGGTCTCGGTGGCGGTATACATGCCCGGCCCCATCAAGCCGGATGCCGCGAACTCGAGCTCGCGCCGCGACATCATGACCGTCGTCGACATCGGGAACAGGTAATCCTGGCCGGAGTGGTCGATATGCACGTGCGTATGGATAATGTGACGGATGTCCTTCATCTTTAGTCCGTGCTGGGCCAGATGGTACTCGATCGACATTTCGCGGGTTCGCTCGTGAAGCATGCCGAACGCAGCATACTGGTCCGAATCTCTTGAGCCCGTGTCGATCAGGAGCGGCTCTTCACCACCCGTAATGAGAAAACCAAGTGTAGGAATCCGAGTGAGTATGCCGGGGTTGCGGAACAGCACAAGTCCGCTCGAATCCATGGTAATATTGCCGTAGTTGATCGGGTGGATCTTGAGGGTCATAGCAGTTCTCCGTTGGTCCTGGTGGGATATTGAACCGTTTGGTTCATTTTCAAATTGCGTTTGACGGAAAGCCGGTAAGATTTTCCGAGGGGACACGGCGCTAGGCCGTCACGTTCAGGCTCCTTGAGACGTGAAAGCCTCGGTATGCGTCGACTGGACGCGGTTCATCCGGACGACGAGAAGGATGACCATTACGCACAAAGCGACCATTATCCCGGCCCCCAGAAGGGTTGCGGTAGCGATGTCGATGACGGTCGCCATTTTACCCAATGCGATGGCCAGCAGCCCGGTAAAGAGGTAGGCGAGGAGGTAGAGAGCGGACATGACCCCGCCGCGGACATTTTCCGGAGTAACAGGATTGATGATCGCAAGCCCGCCATAGACCATCAGCGCGTATCCGATACCTGAGATGGCCGTCGCAGGGACAAAGAACAGAAGGCTGTGCTGTGCGACAGCGGCGGCCAGAAAAAACATCCCGACAATGGAGGCCACCGAACCCCACATGACTGCCTTAGAACCCTCCAGGCGGTTCGCGAACATTCCGGCAATGCCTAGCGAGATCGCAAACAGGGCCAGCACAGATCCGTTGACGAACACATTCGACGAGCGCACCAGCTCTTTGGCGATCTGCGCGCCTAGCGAGGTGATGATCACGCCATGCGCGTAGGCGGTCATGACGGCGATAGACGATGCGATGAAGAAGATCCGGATTTCACGTTGGACGCCAGGAACCCTGGGGCGCCAGTGTCGGTCGGGGTCCCTCTTGTTCTCCGGCAGGAACCAGCTCACCGCAAACAGCGCTACCAGCAGGACGAGAAGAAGTACGAAGGTCAGCCGGCTGGGGAGCGGCGCGTATTCCACAAGAAAACCGCCGACCAGTAGCGCACAGGAAAACCCGACGGCCTGCGCTATGATCGTCGTGGAGCTTGCCCTTGTCACGCCACCGGCACCGGCGAACTCCTGCAGAGCAGCGGTCGATGGTCCCGCCGAAAGGCCTACCCCGATGCCCATGAAAACGCGGCCAACGAAGAGCGTCGCTACGTTTGGCGCGATCACGAAGAGGAAGACGCCGATTATCGACGAGCCTAGACCGAGCAGCATAGTGGTGCGACGACCGATGAAATCCGACACGTCGCCAAACAGCACCAGCACGGCGACGACTACGATCGGATATATCGCGAATATCGCGGTGGTCACGGTTGGGGTAAGGCTCCACTCTTGAGCGTATAGAGGATAGACCATCGCGGGGGCGGCGCTCGTCCACAGTGTATGGGCTACCACGCCGGCGGAGACCCAGAAGCTCAGCGGTTTCGATAGACTTCCTGGCATTGCCAACTCCTGTCTGAGACGTTCCGTCCGGCGTTTTGAACTGAACAGTTCGTAACTATGCCCGCGCCCTTCGCCCGTCAAGACGTTTTTGAACCGTTTGGTTCTTTTTCTTTCGGAGGCTTGGAAATGCGGGCGACTGACTGTGATTCCAGCTTCGCAGGCAAGAACAGGCAGCGATTGTAAAATCGTAGCATGGTCGTAGGCCGCCTTGGGCGGAACCGCACCCAATAGCGCGTGCAAGACCGAGAGGGCGACCCGTACATTGACGGCTAGCTCACGAGGGAGGCCAGAAGGAGCCTTAGACGAACAGGAACTGCCCGCGCGTTGAGGCCAAGCAGAACCCGCTCGCTCTTCGAGCGGAAATCAGTCAGCGGCGGAGAGATGGATCAAACACGACGATGAACACGCCGACTTTCAGGCCGCCGCGGGAGTGGTAGCTAGTCCATTCACAAGAAGGCGCATGAAAGCGCTGACTCGAATCCGGTGCGCGGCCACATCAGGGTGCAGGTTCGCGTCTATGCAGATGCCTGCGAAGAACGTCCAAACGAGGTCGCACACGGCATCTACCTGTTCAGGCGGGAGTGCGGCCTCTACGTTGCTGCGTATCGCGGCCATACGCTTTTCGTTGAATTCGGAAATAAGACTGATCGCCGGGTCCGGCAGCAAAGCTACGTCGCGGCTGGCGTTGATCAACAGGCAGCCAGCATAATCATCGGAGAAACTGGGCGCCAATAGCAGGAACTGCTCGATATTGCCGAATCCCTGCGGCAAGCCACCGAGAATGCGCAGCGCGGGACCTGTCTCGAGATACCGCCTTAGCGCGGCGACAAAGATATCGTCCTTGCTCTCGAACTCCGAATACAATCCGGACTTGTTAACGCCCGTGGCAGCTTCCAACTGTTGGACATTGGTCCCCGCAAGGCCAAATCGCCAGAAAATAGGAATAGCCTTGTCAAGGATAGCTTCTCGGGTAAATTTTTTTGGTCTAGCCATGCGCGCAATATAGAGTAGTGAACCAGTCAGTTCAATATACATTGTGCTGGTTCCCGGAAGTCTGGGTCTTGGTAGTAATTTCTCGGCTGCTCACCCCCGCCACCACCGCATCCCGATTACAATTCGCTCTGCTTCGCCTCTTTCACCAGATTCCCTTTAGCTCGGGAACACAGCAGAACGCGGCGGAAACCACTGTTTTGTATGGTCGCCGCTTCGTGGTGTTCTTTTCGATCCCACCTCCCGCATTTGTGCCGGAAGGTACAATGGGGACGGTAGCCGAGGGACTATGTCTCGGTCGACTGCCGCCTTCAACGGCTCGACCAGGAGACATTAAATGGCATATACGACCATCAATCCCGCGACGGGTATCGTAGGGGAAACATTCGAGAACATTACCGACGCGGCGCTCGCGTGCCGAATTGATGAACTCGATCTGTGCTTCCGTACCGACTGGCGCCTCAGGCCGGTTGCAGACCGATCCAGGATCGTCGCGAGTGCAGCTAAGATCATCCGGGACGAAATCCAGACGCTCGCCGAAATCATATCTCGTGACATGGGAAAGCTGGTCTCCCATGCAGTCGGTGAACTGGCGCTATCGGCGGCCATCCTCGATTATTACGCCCAGACCGCCAGTGAATTCCTGGAACCCAAAGCGCTTCCAGGGGCGCCTGGCGCAAAGCTGCACGCGCAGCCGCTCGGGATCATCCTCGCCGTCGAACCCTGGAACTTCCCGTTCTTCCAGCTGGCCCGGGTCGCTGGCCCGCAGCTGATGGTCGGTAACGTGATCGTGGCGAAACACGCCAGCAACGTTCCGCAATGCGCCCTGGCATTCGAGGATGTCCTGCGCCGGGCAGGCGTGCCGGCGGGAGCCTACGTGAACGTTTTCGCATCGACCGATCAGGTCGGCACGATCATCGACGATCCGCGGGTCCGCGGCGTCACGCTCACCGGAAGCGAGAAAGCCGGCGCAGTCGTCGCCGAACGCGCGGCGCGCAACCTGAAGAAGTCCGTTCTCGAGCTCGGCGGCTCCGATCCCCTTATCGTGCTTGAGGACGCGCCGTTTGAGCCCACGGTGTTCAATGCCATGGTCGGCAAGATGAACAACGCGGGGCAGAGCTGCGTGGCGACCAAACGCATGATAGTCGTCGGAGAGGAACGTGAAAGACAGTTCCTCGAGGCAATGACAAACGCCATGGGCTCTTTGAAGCCGGGTGATCCGCTCGATCCGGGGACGACCCTCGCCCCGGTCTCGTCGGAAGGCGCGCTCGAGGGTCTACTGGCACAGATCGAGCAAGCCAGGAATGCAGGTGCGGAGATTGTGCTCGGCGGCAATCGTATCGATCGCCCCGGAAGCTATCTCGAACCGACCATCATCACGAACATTGGCATCGACAATCCGGTATACCGCCAGGAGATCTTCGGCCCGGTCCTGTCGTTTTACGTCGTCCCCGATGAAGAGAGCGCGATAAAGCTGGCGAACGACGTTCCGTTCGGACTGGGAGGTTCGGTCTTCACGGCAGATCTTGCCCGCGGCGAACGTGTAGCCCTGCAGATTGAAAGCGGGATGTCCTTCGTCAACAACCCGACATGGTCCACGCCGCAGATGCCGTTCGGCGGAATAAAGAACTCCGGGTACGGTCGAGAGCTCAGCCAGCTTGGCTTCGGCGAATTCGTGAACTGGAAACTGGTCGCGATCTCGCAACCCGGTGCGCTTCCCCCCGGCTTCGACGCCGCGGGTTGACCGACGACGTTCCCTGGAGCGATCGGCGGCGCGAAGTGGTCGTAGCAGACGCTCCAGGAACCAAGCAGCGGCAACGGGGACATCTCAGTGTCTGTGCGTAGGACGGCTGCTGTATCCAGTCGAGAAGCGGTTGACGTTACTGCGTCAACCTCAGCCCCGATGTTCCAGAGGTCGAACGTACGAACAGCTTCACCATCGCCGCCTGCATGTCGTCATCGGGACCCACTTCGAAAAACAGATCCGCAGAGGCGCATTCCTTCAAGCTGGAGGCGATGCGGTTGGCGAATACTTTCTTAATTAGGCCGTCCCAGGTTCCGTCACCGTCAAGCGGAATATAGGTCGTATAGAGGATGGCAAGCTTGATATTCCTGTCCTTCAAAGCCTTGCACGACCTCGCGTCGATCGGCTCCAGACAACGGCCCTTGTTGCCCTCCCAGCTGCCGCCGCAGCTTCCTCCGAGCTTGAGGCTATCGGCCACACCATCGGTGACGAAATAGACGATCTTTGCTGGATCTGCAGCGCTGCTCCCCGTGCCGCCATTGCCGCTGATCTCTTTGCCGATTTCCGTTAGTGAGGTATCGAAGCTGGTCAAGGCGTTGTCGTTGAACCAGTCATGGTCGGTCGTCATCAGTCCAATATCGCCTGTGGCTTTGGAAGCGCTGGTCATGTCAAGTGTCAGACCGGAGATCTTATCGATACGATAGCCTGGCTCCAGCGCATATTTTCCGAAGGAGTAAGCGGCGATGCGGTACTGATTGGCTGAGACCGACATTTCCGTGCGGATTTTTTCAATTAGAGCTTCAGCCGCTTTGGCAACGACATCGGTCCGTAAGGTGATGCCATTGGCGCGGGCGACTATGTAGGTGCTATTAGCGTCTTCGTGGAATTTTCCACCGGGGTCGTAGTAGCCGGTGTGGCAGGCAAACGCACACTTATTGCTGGTCAAGCTCTTGAGCTTCGCGATGTCTTTCCGAGTTGCCGCGATTCCCATGGACGGCGTGTTGTCCAGCAGCATGTAGAAGTCCGTATAGCTTTTCGCTTCACCGCCGGCCGTCGCTGTCGCGGTGCCTGAGATCGGCACGAACTCCCAACCCAGGACACGCATGAAGGTCGTTGGTACTTCTGCTGAGAACGCGGCGACTGATGTCACCGCTCCGTTCTTCCGCGTCACCTTCATAGTGACATCGAGGTTCATCTCCGCCAGATTGGATGCACCGGCCCCGGCGCGCTGCGACAGAAAGATCTTCTTGCCATCTCTTTCGGCCACCGTGATCTCACCGTCGGATGTCATCGCTTCGATCACCTTGTAACTGGGCGACCCTTCCGAGATGGCCCCAAGAGCGGCGGCGTCTGCGACCCCTAGCAACTCGGTGCGTACAGTCAGTGCCTGACTAAAGTCCATGACCAGGCCAGTCGCGCCCACGAGTGGTACGAGTAGCAATCCCGTCATCATGCCGAAGTTGCCCGACCGGTCTGAAAACAGTCTCTTCAACGAAAACATCTGGGTCTGGCCTCTGCAGCATGACGAATGGCTGAGGGAAGATCGCAGGCCGGAGTGAAATTGAACTTAACACAAGTCAATTAAGGTGCTGTGACATATCCGCATAACTGGACGTCCTGCGCGAGCTGGATAAGCCGCAGGTCTTTGGCTCTTCAGGAACCTACGACTAGCTCTTTAGGTGCATGTCCTTCCGCCTGAGCTAAGCGGGAGTTCAAGAAGATCGCCCAAGGGCGAGAAGGAAAGCGACGCTACCAGCTCTCTCGCTTTGTCCTGTATCGAGCTGCACAAGACCGCGTCCCCTCCTGCTTCCAGCATCAGCCTGTCGATCATCGAGAAGTGGTCGGCGAAGGTCCACGAATGAGGATCAAGCCTTTCTCCGTTCAACACGTTCCAGATGATTGGAGGCTTGTCCATATGCTCATATCGCATGAAGGGCAGACCGAAATGCCGAGATTGGCTATTGAACGCATCGGTCCGGCTCTCGTAATGTCTGAGACCGCCTTTCTCGGTTTTGTGGTGCACCGCGGTGGCAACTGAGTGGACTAGGGTCCAGGCGTAAACGTCGTTGACATCAACCGTGTTCAGGCGCCGGTACTCGGTCCACCGCCTGCTTAGTTCTGCAATAGGTATGGTATGTTCGATGTGCACGTTCTGGAGATGGATGAATGCTTTTCCACGACCACAAGAGCCGTTACGGGCACCTTGTGCGACCTTCATGAAGTCTTCCGAACGGTAGATAGCGCCCGAGCAAAGACCTCTTTTTGCAGCGGTGCTTCCAGCCATCCAACCAAAGATATTATGGATCTGTCGGAAGTGGTCTCCAAATTTTTCTACTTCCGGAACCGCTAGAGCCCTGACACAAGCACGAGGCCTCACCGCCCACCTTGTCTGAAACGCAGATCTCCATGTCCCGATAAGTTGATCCCGTTCCGCTTGGATGTCGAACACTGCGCGCTCCTGTCTCGAGCGACAGAGATACGATCTCGGCCCTTAACTTGAGGTGAACCTGCGAGTTAGCGGATGTTGACAGCGGCTTTCAGATCTAAGAATGCCTCCTCGAGGGCATTTACTCTAACGTCGGCGGTAGGAGCTTTTATGGGAACTGAAGATCTCGTCTGATATATCGAAAGCAGCACCTACGTGCTACATCGCGGCTGTAGATTCGGAGAATGCTGATGTCAGGAAATGTACGGCGCGAGATCGCTGACAGGGTGTTGGCGCGGATGCACGAGCGGGGGTTTGCAGCCGACCACGACGACGCGTTCATGAACCTGATCGACGACTGGACGCTTGGACTTGTCGAGATGGCGGAGTGTCGAAGCCGTTATTCCGAAATTCTGCGGGAACGCAGGCAGGCGCGCCGGAACGCGATGGACCTCGTTACTTTGGAAAGACAGCCGACAGCGCTGTTGCCGGGGACATAGACCCGGCTATAATTCGGGAAGGCCGTCCGCGTCAGTCAGCATCAGCTCGAACCTGCCAAATCCGAATTCCGTCAAGGTCGTGCCGGGAGCGCTCGCTACGCCGAACGTAGGCTTGCCAACATCTGCGAGCAGAGGGTATGGATCGCGGTCCGGCGGCAAACTGAACCCAGGAGCGCAACGTGCAAGTCCTAGTCCGTGATAACAATGTTGATCAGGCGCTGCGCGTCCTGAAGAAACGGCTTCAGCAGGAGGGCATTTTCAGGGAGATGCGACTGCGCGAGCACTATGAGAAGCCGTCAGTCAAGCGAGCCCGCGAGAAGGCTGAAGGAATCCGTCGGACCCGTAAAGTCGCGCAGAAGAAGCTTAACCGGGAACTGGGAATTGTGGCCGCGAAAAAACCAAGGCCCGCTCCGAAGCCCGTCCGGCCCGCCTCAACCTAGCCCCGACAGACTGGTTTCTACGGTGGGCGAAGCGCCGGAGAAGATATTTTCTCCGATCCGCGGAAACGGCTGACAACTAGGCGAAGACAGCGGAACGATATGCCACTACGACCCGTGGTTTCCGATCAGCCCGCCCCTCACGATCGAGGTCGGCAATGCCGTCAGGAACAGGTGAGCCGAAGCTACATGACCGGAATGAAACTGCTTCAGCTTCCGGCTCTGCTTACCTGATTTTCGGCTCCGGCGTCCACCCAGCCCGACAGCTTCTCCGCGAAGGATTGGGCTTCCTGGACTGCTCGGCATCGCCAAAGCACTTGCCCTCTCGGTCTACCCGGTCCAGACTGCGGATCACGTTGGGAGAGGAGATCGCGGTGATGAAGTCGTCCGAGCGCACGGTCACAGGGAAGGCTCAAGAAGTTGAGTCGTTTGGCTCTGCTCTCGACGAGGTCGAGACAACATCGCTTGGTCTTCGGATAAAAGTGAAGGCAGGCACTGACCGGTCGCCACTCCGCCGTCCTCAGATCGCGCCAGGCGCCGTTCAACCGGAAGACTGAGGTCGGCGCATGAACGGATGTCTGCGGATCCACTGATCCGATCACTTCGTATTCGCTTGTCGCCCGGAGATGGGGGAGATGGTGATCGAGGGTCTAAAACCCTCCCCTCGTGGTGATCTCAATCCTGCGTCGCCGGGAAGTGTGGCCTCACCCACCCCGCAGAGATGTTATCCGGTCGCGGTTGTAGCGCAAGCGCTCAGTGAGAAGTTCGTGACGGCACGCTGGAAAGGATCTGCTGTCGGCTGATGGCCGCGGTGTCGGGGCTCTTAGAGTTGACCGGGTAAATCGTTATGATACTCGGATCAAGCTCGCCTGGGTATCAGGTCGGGGCTGCGGGCTGGGCTGGCTTAGAATTTCCAGGTAGAAGGGTCCAACGCCCTCACCACCTTGCGGAAGTCCGAGTTCGGCCCACCCGCCAACTGATTGAAGATGGACGAATCGCCGCCCCAGATCTGGCTTGGGTTTCTGACAAACGAGTTCGGCCCGCCGAGCAACTGATCAGGGTCGTTTATCACCGAGTTTTCCCCTCCCGCGAGCTTTGCTAATTCGTCAAGCGCCTTCACCACTTCGTTGTTCTTTCCCGGGCCTTGAGTTAGATCTTTGAATGCGTTGCTGACCCCTTTGACAAGGGTATTGTTTTCTCCGAAGCAGTCCTTCCCGATCGTGCCTGTCAGGCACTTGGTTAGCTCGCGGATCGTCAGACGTCCGGCAGTACACCCTGCGAACCCCACCGGATTCCCGCCGGACTGCATCGCGCATTCCGCAGCTATGCGCCACTCCTCGTTCATGGCAGGTCCGGCGGCACAGAGCGCAAAGCTTGTCGCCCCGGTGCTTGATGCAGCGCAGCCAGCAAGACGAGCCGCTTCGGGCGGCAGAGCCGCACCTGCCGCGCAACTTGCAAGTGAGGCGATCTCTCCCGAAGACCGGTAAGCGCAGGCCAAAGCCTGGCTGGTCTTCGCGTCCATTATTCCGTCAGTGCAATTTTCGATAAGTGTGGCTGGGTCCTCGCCGCTCCGGACGCATGCGTAATAGGTTCCGAGTGCCTGTGCCTCTTTACCTCCCACAAGACACACTCCGCTCGCGAGAGCGTCGCTTTTGGCTAGGCATCCAGTCGCTCGGCCAATGTCTCCGCCGACAGCGCTGCCGATGCAATCGAGTCCGCGCATCGTACCGTCTCCGGCGTTCCGGAGACATTCGCGCGCGCTGGCGATGTCGGAACCAGGAAACCCCGGAACGTTGTTGGTGGCGCAATTAATCCACCCGTCTTCGCCTGTTACGATGTCGAAGCAGTCTTTAAGCGACCTGATCTCCGGTGGTAGCAAATCCTGCGTACAGGAGAAGGCGTCCTTCTCGCCTACGCACTGGAGAACGCTGGCGGCTTTGGACGCCTCGGGAGAGCGCTCGGTGAGGCAGCCTGTGACAGCCGTTACGGTCTGCGCCCCGGTTAGGCATGTAGCTAGCTGCCGATCAGCGGGTGGCAAGGCCCCGGTGACGCATGAAACGGCAAGATCCAGTGACGGCGCCTTGCTCACGCAGTTCCGCAGACGTTCGGAGTCCGCCTTGATTGCCTGGTTCGGGGTACACGACAAAATAGCTTCCGCACGAAGGTTGCCGTTGGACACGCACCCGAGCAGCCCTGTCAGATTGGCGTTGTTGACCTGTTCTGCAAGACACGCCAGCCGCTCGCGCTCAGACGTCAAAGCCGAACACTTGACAAGACCATCGTAGCGTCCATTTCGGGACAGTAGTGAAACGCATCGTTCGAAGGTGTCCGGAGAGGCCGCTCCTGTCCGGCAGGCCAATACCTGGTTTTTGTCCGGCAGCGCGGGCAAGAGCGCCGGCTCGATCTGGAGAACAAGTGGACTATCGAAAGTTATACCCGCTTGATCCAGCATCTGCCGAACGGCCTGACGCGCGACGAGGGTGTCCTCGATAGCTGGACAGTAACCATCGAGCGCGCAATGTAACAACACCCGAGGGGTTATCCAGAATCCGGAGCAAAGACGCATTTCCCTGACTGTGACTGTGCTGCCACCGGACACGCCGTCGCGGAAGCAAGCCATCACCCGTCCATACAGCTCGCTGTTTGCAGGCGTTAGCAGCGTGCTGTCGAGATCGTCCCGACCCAACTCCATCTGCTTGGCATCGAAGACGAGTTCGTCCGAAACCTCCGCGGTTCCGACTTCGCATCTGCTGTCTCGACGGGAGGATTTACCCCAGAGAGTGAGAGACCGGCCATCGCGATAAAGACGTCCGGCGACCGCGTACTCGTAAGGTTGATCACATCCCTTCTTGAACCGCCGCGCCGTACCGTAGACGAAATCACCCGTTCTCGTTCCGTCGAAGAGCGCTGTTCCCTTTGTCACCCCCTGCTCGCGCATGAGCGGGGAAGGGTCTTCGTAATAAATGGCAACGCCCCCGCCTGTTTCCTGTAGCTTGACCACCGAGCCGTTGTGCGACCACAGCGAATCCGCTGACGCCGATCCGGCTTGAATGACCAGCCCTGTTAGGATCAGCGCCGTACACAGAACGCGACTTCCGGCTGCGCACCGCGCCGCGATAAATTTGCATATCCGCCCATAGACTGAATTGCGCATTGTCCCCTCCCGTTGGAAACGCCATAATTTCTGCAACCGAAGCAGAAACCGACCTTTGCTCCCGCAACCGATTTCTACTTGATCGCCAATGCTAAAAGCCCGTGATGCAGTTGGTCGAAACTGAAATCGAAATGGAAGCCCTCTTGGTGGAAACTGGCGCTCCGGGTTGGGGAGCGAAGCGCGCCTCGAAACGGAGGCTACACTGCGACCTTAGCGGACTACCAGCAACCGATTTACCCCGCTGTCACGGATCTTTTCCCTGATTGTTCGGTCGCCGATCACGATACATCCGTTGGAAGTCCAGCCAGGCTTCGCGATGTTGTCGGCGTGGATTAAAAACCCTGATCTACCGCACATCTCGTTGCCCGGGTCGGGTTGCAGCGGAAGCGTAAGCGGAGCGGGATCGGCGGTTGCCTGCCCTATCGTGTACCAGCCTGCCGGGATCGGCCCGATATCCTGGACGCATTGCAGATCAGGGTTGTTTTTCCGGCACCTAGACCAGCGTACCCCCGCGCATATGGCGCGACCACGGGAGAGCCGCGTAAGTAAAATTCACCGGATGCTTGTTTCCAAAGCCATTCCATGCCGCCCCCCCCAGGATCCCGCCTCCTGCGCAATCCAAATCGCACCCTGCCCGCTATAGTCTCCGCTACGCGGACTTGATACAAATCTAACTCAGGTCCGCTGCAGACAGGTTACTGACGGCCTCCGACTTCGATTTGATCCGAACCTTTACTTTTTAGTAAAATTATGTCGCAACTAGAAGTATACGCCAAATTGAATTTGGAACAACTGTTTTAATCAGTCGCTGGACATCCGGCTCTAAAATCCGGTTGATCAAAGCGATCACGTTCACCTCCACCTTCCATGTACTACGCCGATAAAGACGAGAGCCAGGTTCGCGTGATACTGGAAATGGAGCATATCAGGCCAGCTTCCCATCTGTAGGCATGGGCGTATGTGGCGCTGAGACATGTATTCTTCCGGTTGGTTACACTGCATCGTTTGGTTATTGTCTTAGTCGTAGCTTAGGCGAAGCTGCTCCAAGAGAGGCAAACGTACGCAATATCCACACGACCTGTGCGGGAACATCTTTCTGAGGTGGGCATTCCGCCTTTGAGCATAGCGCGATCGAGGTTGGAATTGAGACTGATAGGCGGCGGGAAATGTGCGGAGCTGGTTCGAAGCTTCGACTGGGGAGAAAGTCCGCTTGGATATCCCAACGACTGGCCGGTGGAGTTGCAGACACTCGTCGCGGTGATGCTCGGCTCGCTCCAGCCAATGCTCATCGTCTGGGGTCCCAAACAGATCACGCTATACAACGACGGATACGCCGCGATGTGCGGCAACCGCCATCCGCAGGCGTTCGGGCGCCCGTTCGGTCAATTGTGGCACGACATCTGGGATCAGGTAGAACCGATAATCTCGGCTGCCTATGCGGGTGAAGGCACCTCGATGGACGACATCGCTTTCACGATGCATCGAAAGGGATACCCCGAGGAAACCCACTTCTCGTTTTCCTACACACCCGTGCGTGATCCCTGGGGAACCGTGCTGGGTATGTTCTGCGCCTGCAACGAAACGACCGCCGAGGTTATCGCGCGACGCGATCGGGAGGAGCAGCATGACAGGCTACTGCGCATACTGGAAGTATCTCCGGGCGGCATTGCGACCCTTCGGGGTCCCGACCACGTGTTCGAGTTCGCCAACGAGGAATATTACGCCCTGATTGGGATGGGCCGTGAGATCGTGGGCAAGACGGTTGCCGAAAGCCTGTCCGAAGTGGTGCGCCAGGGCTTCATCGAGATACTTGACGGCGTGTATAGTTCGGGCGAACCGTTCGTAGCCAGAGGAGTACCGATAGAACTCAATCGTGGACCCCTCGGAGAGCCGCAGGAGCGAATCATCGACTTCACCTACCAGCCGATGAGCGACAGATCGGGACAAGTATCCGGCATCCTGGTGCAGGCGCTCGACGTCACCGAACGAATGGACGAGGCTAAACGAGTGGAGCTGGTCGCGAATGAACTTGGACATCGCCTCAAGAACCAGCTGGCAATGGTTCAGGCGATCGCCTCGCAGACACTGCGCAACGCGAAAGACCTTCGGACGGCCAGACGGGTTCTGTCCGAACGGATAGGCGTGCTCAGTGCCGCCCACGACACCGTGGTCCAGGGCGGTCCTGGGAGCTCCAGAGTCCGCAGACTGGTCAATCAGATGCTCGCCGTTCACGACGATGCTGCGCGACCGAGGTTCGAGGTGTCGGGGACTAACGTTCGGATCGGCTCGCGGCCATCGTTGTCCATGTCTCTGATCCTGCACGAGCTTGCCACGAACGCGTTCAAATACGGGGCGCTTTCGGTGCCGGACGGTCGGGTTGAGCTCAAGTGGGATGTCGTTGGGCTACACAAAGACCGTTTCGAGTTGACCTGGATCGAGAGCGGTGGCCCACCGGTCGAGGTCCCCAGTATCGAAGGATCGGGCTCGCGCCTGATTAAGGCGGGATTGGCGGGTGCGGCTGACAACCGCGTGGAAATCTACTATGAACCTGCCGGCCTGCGTTGCGTCGTGTCAGCCGATCTCTCAAGTTTCCAGCAAGAGCACTGAAATGGGTTCATTCAAACCGAGGCTGCTCGTTGTCGAAGATGATGGTCTGATCCGTCTGGACCTCGTCGATATGCTCTCCGACCAGGGCTACGTTGTCGACGAGGCGTCGACGGCGGACGAAGCTCTCCTGGTGCTAGGAGAGACGGGCGGTTTCGAGGCCGTGCTAACGGACATCGACATGCCGGGGACGATGAGCGGTCTGGGCCTCGCCAACCTGGCCTTCGAACGCTGGCCCTCAATGAAGATCGTCGTGATCTCGGGTCGCTACAACCCGGCCGCGGGAGTACTTCCGCCAGGGGCGAGATTTCTCGCCAAGCCGCTTTCCGAGCCATTGCTCCAGCGCACCCTGACTGAGGTCGGGGTAGCCTCTCCATCTTCCGATTAGGCCCTCTTGCAGACAAGCGGCGCCTCGCTGTTCCGTACGCCGCTGAAATTGCGTGACAGCAAGATCAATTGGCCTATTGTCCCGCAAATCCTTCAATCACTTCCATGGAGTTTCAGATGCCCAACTCCACCTCTCCTTACCTTCCCTCTCAACGCGACCTTCGACGCACGCTTGAGCAGATGGCATGGCATTTTTCACCCGACAAGACGACAATGCGCGCCCTTGTCGAATGCACCATCGCAATCGTGGCCGACGATCCATTCAATCGGCAGAGACTGCCGATCGACGAGGCCCTCTTTCTGACGATGCGACGCGCCTTCCAGGATGAATTCAGCCGAGCGCGCGTCAACCTGTGACGGGGGCATCCATCGGGTGCTACACAGGCACGCCCGGGCTCTTGCGGCTTGTTATCGCTTAACTAAATCCTGTTTTGTCCTCACGGATTTCTGTTCCAGTGGAAGTTTTGGAGACAGCGATGATGATTGAAAACTCGCTTGCGAATACCTCCGACGGCAATGCGGACGCGCTCTCGGTTTCGCATTTCCTCCAGCCCTATCGCCACTTCCGAACGCCCGCCGATGTCGTTAACTCGTCCCTGCCGACGGCGGAGCAACGAGCCGTGCTGGCATCGTGGGCTTCGGACTTGTTCGCCGTCGAATCCGCTCCGCTCCTCCGGCATCCGCCAGAACTTCCGGATGCCGTCAGGTACTCGGATGTCGTCGCAGCACTGAAGTCGCTGGATGAGCTGCTACGTCTGTCTATATGGCCAGCCGTGCAGGCCGGGCATCACGGCGACGGGAAGAGGCGAGTGGAGCCAGCTGCCAGAAGGCGCTGAAGGAGGGCGAATCGATCACCGATACCGGAAACCCTCACGACCTGAAAAGATCAGGCGTGGGTGTAGCGTCGACGGCGCAGGTATCCCGACATCCTTTTCGCAACTCCCATCGGTCTCTCCGGATCGGCGACATCGGAATCCGCGAGTGCTTCCTCGGCAGCGGTCAGTTCCCTCATCTGGACCTCCACGAGACCGCGGCTGTCGGAACGGTTGAGCGATTCGATCGCGTGGATCAGAGACCCGTGTTTCTCGAGTTCCATCTTTACGGCAGAAGGGTCGCACCCAATATGTTCGGCGACGAGCTCGTTGCGGTACGCGGAAATTTTCTCGGATACTTCGTCGCCGCTCACTGACGCCTCGACAATGACGTCGCTCTCCGTATCGTACCCCATGGACCGGTTGTTTAGGTTGGCCGATCCCAGCTTCAAAACGAGGTCGTCCGCGATCATGATCTTGGCGTGGACGTAAATCGATGTCCGCGCATCGTTCACCGGATATAGAATTCTGAATCGGCCATAGCTGTCTGCTTGTTTGACCAGATGCATGAGCTTGATGCGAGCCGTGTCCATGAACTGGGCCTCAAGCCAGCCCTCCGCGCCCTCGGGGTTGATCACGACGATTTCGGGACCTTCTTCCTCGCCTAGCCGCTTGGCAATCGCCTCGGCGACGACCCGCGAGGCGAAATACTGGCTCTCGATGTAGAGCGTCTTTCTAGCGGCCCTTATCATAGCGAGCTTGGCCGCCTCGATCTCGCTGACCTGCTGCTGCCCCTCGTATTCGGGCAGGGTCCGTGCGATCGCGATACCGACATCGCGGAGATCGACATGTAGATCGTCGGGCCACGGATCGGAGGCCGTTTCGACAGGATCGAGCTTCTCCTTAGTCGCATGCTCCCATCTGACACGAGCCAGTTCCCCGAGAGTTGCCGCAGCCGGGCCCGAGAAGCACGTCGTCGCATCGTGCCACGGACCCTGCGCGAACCCCATAGGTGAGCGCCTGCGCTTGTCGTTCTCGACGTGGTCGCGCGTGTCCCAGCGGCCGACGGTCATGTCGATCCCGCCGCAGAAAGCCACTTTATCGTCGATGATGAGGAGCTTCATGTGGTGGGCGGACAGCGATGGATGCGCGCCGTCGAGCTTGAGCTGGACCCGCTTCGAGAACATCCAGCTCAACACGTAGAACGGGGTTTCGCCTCGGGTGATCGAATTGATCATGCCGATATCCCATTTCAGGATTCGGATGTTCAGCCCATCCCGCCGCTTCGCCAGCCAATTGAGGAAGCTCCCCAGTTTCTGAGGGGCGTCGTCCTTGGGTTGCTCTGTAACCAGATCGATCCTCGTGTCGAAATCCCAGCCAACCATCATGATCGACCGCTCCGCTTTCAGCATCGCACTGCGCGCATGTTCGAAGAATCCGGCGGCATCGACGATAACTGTCGCACGTTCGGCTTTGCGGATTCGCCAGCACGTTTCGCCTTCGACAAGTATTGATGTCATTCACGGTTCCCCTATGTCGCCTACCGATATAGGGGCGGCGCTACGCCCGTCGATAGCTCCGCACAAAAGTCCCTCAAGCTCTCAAACGTCAGAGTCACCATCTCCAATTGTCGGGACCAAAAATGATATCTAGCAGCAGGGCGACCGATGGGGTTTGGGACGAACGAAGAACTCGGTGCGTGAGGGAGCGCTGATCTGTGGAGGCATTCGTTCAAGCGACAATGGAGCGTTTCGGCGCGCTCGGAATCGGACTTCTGATGTTTCTCGAAAACATCTTTCCGCCTATCCCGTCGGAACTGATCATGCCTTTGGCAGGCTATCTTTCGACGCAAGGGGACATGGGCATTGTCACCGTGATTGCGGCCGGATCGACCGGGTCGCTGTTGGGCATCATGCCGTGGTATTTCCTGGCCCGAAAGGTGGGTGCGGAAAAACTCAAGGCGTTTGCGGCCAAGCACGGCCGATGGCTGACCATGTCGCCGACCGATATCGACACTGCGAGCGATAGATTTCGGGAACACGGAAACATATCGGTGCTCGTCGGACGCCTGATCCCCACCGTGCGGACGCTGATTTCCGTCCCTGCTGGCATCGCGAGGATGCCGTTCTGGCAGTTCTGCGTGTTCTCGGCGGTGGGAAGCGTGATCTGGACAGCTACCTTAGCTCTGGCCGGGTACGGCTTGGGACAAGCCTACGAGACGGTGAAGAACTACGTCGATCCGATAGCCACGACCGTGCTGTGCCTGCTGATCATCGCATACCTTTATCGTGTCATCACCTTCAAACGTTGAGGTAATTGAACCTTCTTGCTGTGAACCGCTTGTCCCGGAAGCGGGGTATCGCGGTTGTGGTAGCTCTCGGACACACCGCAGGAGATTCCGATGCACTTGATCCAGATTCTGCTTCCGTTACCGGGCGACGGAGAAAGTTCCAGCAAGCTGTTTCTCGAGGTCCGCGAGGAGCTAGCGACGCGCTTCGGCGGCCTGACTTTCTACCGCAACGCGCCCGCGGAGGGACTTTGGAAGGACGGAGGCGAATTGGAGGAGGACGCGATCGTGGTCGCGGAAGTCATGGCGGACGAACTGGACCGCGACTGGTGGGCTAGCTACAGGGTCGAACTAGAGCGTCGCTTCCAGCAGGACGAGATCGTCGTCCGCTCACTGTCGGCGGAGCGTCTGTAGATCAGGCGGCGAATGATCTTATCGAGTCCACGAGGTTCTTGAAGTCGTAGGGCTTGGTAAAAAACACCGCGCCTGGGGAGAGATCGGTAGCTCTCGGCCTCACCATTCCCGAAGTGATGATCACTCCGATCCGCGGCCACCGTTCCGAGATGAGGCGCGACAGGGCCATGCCGTCGACCTTGCCGGGCATGTTGACATCCGTGAACACGACGTCGATGTCGCTCCTCCCCGAAAGTACGGCCAACGCCTCGTCTCCGCTCCCCGCCTCGAGCGTCGCGAACCCGGTGTCGCCGACGTAGTCCGCAACGCCCATGCGTATAAGGGGCTCGTCCTCGACAATGAGGACCATCGTTTTACCTGTAGCAGTCTCGTTCATTCTTCCCCTTATCCCAAATCCCCGGCAGTTCATGTCGCCGATACGACTAATGCGCTCTGCAGTTGTGACCCATCCCGGCGGGCCGTGCGCCTACGAACTCCGAAGCTTGACTTGTGTTCCGAAGCCTTCCTGTCGTCATGGCGCTTACGGATGGCCGGCGGCTCCAGGCATATTCGGAACTTGTGATGGACCAAGGCGTTACCGGCGCACTCACGAGTTCGTGAATAATGGCTGGAGGAAACCAATGACCATCCCCGTATCAACCCACCTATCTCACGAAACCCATGGCAGCGCGTCGGCGACCGCGGCTTACAACAAGGTCAGCTGAGGCGCGATTTTCGCTGGCGTAGCGATAGCGCTTGCCGCCCAGTTCCTTCTCAATCTGCTCGGTGTCGGGATCGGCGCAGCCGTTCTTGACCCCGCGACATCCGACAATCCGGACGCAAGCTCGTTTTCCATCGGCGGCGGCATCTGGTTCGTAGTCGCGGGAATCATTGCATCGTTTCTCGGCGGCTATGTTGCAAGTCGCCTGTCGGGCCGTCCCAGCAATTCGACAGGTGGATATCATGGGCTGACAAGCTGGGCCGTCACGACGCTGGTCGTCCTCTATCTGCTGACCACCTCGGTCGGCATGCTGATCGGCGGCGCGTTCAACGGCCTCACCAGCATCGTCAGCGGTGTCGGTCAGACCGCCGCCACCGCGGCAACGACCGCCGCGCCGGCCCTTGCCAATTCCGCCAATCCGCTGGCGGGGATCGAACAGCAAATCCGGTCTTCGACGGGTAACGATCCGCAGGCCCTCCAGAGCGCTGCCGTGTCTTCCGTGCAGGCTCTGGTAACGGGAGACCAGGCCAAGGCCGACGAGGCCCGCGCCCGTGCCGCCGATTCGGTTGCCAAGGCTCAGGGTATCCCGGTCGATCAGGCCCGAACCCAGGTCGAGCAGTACGAGAAGACCTATCGCGAGAACATGGAGGCCGCCAAGCAGCAGGCGATCGAAGCGGCACAGACCGCGACCGCCGCGGTATCGGCAGGTGCGATCCTCGGCTTCATCGCTCTCGCCCTCGGCGCCGCCGCCGCGTGGTTCGGAGGTGTATCAGGCACCAAGAAGAACGGCCTTCTGGTCACAGCCGCTTCGGCGCGCCGCGCTGTCTAATCATCTGAATCTAAGACCATCGGAATTATCCGATGGTCATCCCGCATTGTAAAGAAAATCATCATGGCCAAGGAAATCAAGAAGCTCGACGAGCTGTTCAACGACACTCTCAAAGACGTCTATTTCGCGGAAAACAAGATCGTGGACACGCTGCCCAAGATGGAGAAAGCGGCCAAGAGCAAGGAGCTCAAGACAGCCTTCGTCAAGCATCTGGCGGAAACCAAGGTCCATGTCGAGCGCCTCGAGGAAGTCTTCAAGATCATCGGCGAAAAGCCGCAGAAGAAGACCTGTGCAGCGATACTCGGGATCACCGACGAAGGCGACGAGATCATGAAGGAATACGAAGGCTCGCCCGCTCTCGACGCGGGCCTTCTTGCGGCGGCACAGGCCGTCGAGCACTACGAGAAATGGGACGCTACGGTACGCTGCGGACGTGGGCGCTCGAGCTTGGGATGAAAGACGCCGCCAAGCTTCTGCAGACCACGCTGGACGAGGAACAGGCAACCGATATCGCGCTGACGTCGATCGCGACCTCCGTCGTGAACCAGAAAGCCGAGTAAGCATCAGCGGGGACTTCGTTGAGCGGAGCCCCGCAACCTCCGCTTCTAGCCATCAGGTAGAGGTTTGATCCCCCGATGCGGCGGGCCAGTCGTTCGCAGGCTCCTCGATCATTTCTTGCGTACCGTCTTCCGCCGGGTCGGGGTCTTTATCCAAAGCGACACGTAGCCGGCCAGCTCCTCGTCGACGACTGCAAAGACATCAGCTTGGCTGGCTCCCGTCACCACGGCTCTGTCCACAAGGTTCTCTAGGCCCAGCCTTACCTCGGCTTTCTAGTTATCCCCCATTCCGTTTCCTCCTTTTGACAGCCTTGCTGTCGGTCTCGGCCTCATCGCCTGAACGCTCCGAAAGCTGAAAAGTTACATATCCGCGACGGCCGGCCTTGAAGCCCGTCCCGTCGACTCGATTACATTAGGGAATGACAGATATCTCGGGTCCGAAAACGCAGACCGATTACCCCGACCGTTTTCTTAGCTGTCAGGAAGCGGTCGAAGCGGCGTTCGCGTCCCTTGCAGATCAGGCGGTGGCCGCAGGCTGGGGCGAAGCCGAAGTGGCGGCGGCCCTGGTGGATGTCGCGGACTGTCACATGCTGTCTCTGAACACGAACCTGGAAACCGAGAAGATGATCCGCGATGCGGCGTCGAGGTCGACGATCAGGAAGACGTAAGCGGAGACGCTTCCTCGAGCTCGCGCTCTTCCTCGATCGCCGACAACTGGTTGTTCGCAGCGTCCATGACGGCTGTCAGGAATTCGACCCGCTGCCATCCGAGCGTATGGGCTTCCTCAAGCAAAAGCTGGACGGCGTAGTCGACGGTCTGCTCCAGTTCGACCTTGCGCTCCGGACTGTCGGGTTTTCCTGTCGGTGGGTCGATCATCGCTTTCCCTGTCGGCTGGACGAGGACGCGGCGGACGGGTCGGGTGCTCGCCTGGCGTTTCGTTGCCCGCAGCGAGAATCGGAAAAACCGCTGCGTCCACCATCTCCGTCGTGTCCGCTTGACACGCCGCGACCTCTCGTCCGAAACCAATTCGGCCCGTGTTGGTTCCTTTGGCATGAAGCGAAAAACCGATGGCCCGGTCCAGCACCCGGACACTCCCGACGGAAGATATTTCGTGGTGCGCGGCCGACTTTGGCGCAAGAGCAATCCGGGTCTCGGCGACGACGAGCGGGAAAGCCTCGTCAAAGAACTGATGTCCGCTCGTCGGGCGGTGCGGGATGCCAGGGGCCAAAGCGTTGCGACATCGGAGGCTCGCAAGCGGGTGGACGCGGCCAAGGTCGCACTCGGCGAACGCGGACCGGTCTGGTGGATTGACGGAATTCCTGACTACAACAGGCATATGGCAAAGAACACGCCATACGCCGACTGGTTCTCGTCACTGAACATGCCTGAGAGCCGTGACATAGGCCAGCTCGTCGCTAGCAGGCCGCCGCCTTGCGTTGAATTGACGGGTCGCCAAACCTATTTGGAAAGCATGCCGAAGCACGAGAAAAACGACATCGAACTCCTCAGGACCTGGACGCTGCCCTCAAAGGCCACGCTCGGCTCATCGGTGCGCGCGCACGGAATACTCCTCGAGATGCGTGCAAGGCTTCCGGTATCCTCGAAGAAGTCCCTGGTTCTCGAATCCGGGGAGCTCGTTCTCGGGATGACGGCCGATGCGAGGTCGGAATTCAATGCGGCAGCTGGGGTGGTTTCCGCGGCAATGAAGGACATCGAAACCCTGCCCGTGATCCCACGAGAGATTCAGGACATCCTGACGATCAAGCCGGTCGAGAGACACCGCTGGCTTGCCGACGGTCGCCTTCCCAGCGCTGGGACAAGGACGGTACGGCTGGCGGGCCGCGCCAGGCAGATCACCTTCCATGTCTTCGATCCGAAGGTCGTGGAAGAACTCCTGGACAGCGGCGCGGTCGACGAATGGCGGGAGGACGATATCGCGGCCGCGGCCGAGAACCGCAGGCGAGCCGCCTACAAGGCAAAGCTGACGCGGTCGTTGAAAAAGAAGTCCGATGAAGAGGCCACCGCGAAATCAGAGACCGCGGCTACGAACCTTTCGGACTGGGAAGAGTTCGACCGCGACGGCCTGCTGCGGTGACGGTTGTGTCGGGACGACGCTGATAGCAGGCGTGACGGCAACGGCGTTACAGAAGGGTCGGCATATCTCCGCTCGCCTTCTTCTTGGCCCAAAGCTCGTCGGTGCGGTCAGTGACAATAAGCTCGGGTGGGAACGTCCGCTTTTGAAACGCGAGTGCCTCGTCGAAACTTCCGTGGAGCCACCGCTCATACTCGTCCCGTTGGAGAAGGACGGGCATCCGGTTGTGAACAGGCTGGATCGCTGCGTTCGCATCGGTCATCACGCCGCTGTACACGGGTCCCCATTCGTCACTGACCCGCCACAGGCCCGCCCACGCGAAGATCGGGTCGTCCCTATGCGAGAACCATGTTCGCGTCATCCTGCCTTTTTCACCTTCGGCTTCTGCGAAGTGCGACACGGGTATCAGGCAACGCCACTGCGGCTTTCGCGCCAGCCCAATCCACGTCCCCTTCGTCAAGTCGGTGATGTTGTTTACGGGCTTTGGTTTCGCGTCTGGTTTCATGGTCGCGAACCGCATCGGGAAGCCCCACGTCATCGACCTCAGCTCACGCGCGCCGTCAGCCTCGATGACGACCATGCCCGGGGTCCCCGGGTAGACTTCTTCGGGTGCATTGGTCTGTAACGGGTTGGCCACACCGAAGTGCGCGGCGACTTCGGCAGCTGACTTCCGAACCGTATACAGATTACACATACGCTCGCCTCCGTGGACAGGGCGTTACATAAGCATGTCGCCCTTGCGCGGGAAAGCCTTTGTCGGCGGCACGCCGCTCTGCCACCGGTCCATCGTCTCGAGGATTTCGAAATCGTCGGAGGGCGGCGGCCGCCGAAACTGGAACCGGATAACATCCTGTACGTCCCCGTGGAGCCAGGTCTCGTAGTCTTCCGGCTTCAAGAGGATGGGCATGCGGTCGCTGTACGGCCTGATCTTTTCGGTCGCCTCTCCCGTCATTCCAGCGAAGACCGGTCCGAACTCAGGCGTGTTCTTCCTGCAAAAGCCCGCCCAAGCCGTCAACGGCTGACGGTTTTCGAAAACCAGGTGCGGGTCTTCTCGCCCTTCGGGCCGTCCGGGTTGGCGAAGTGGGTCAGCGTGATGAGGCACCGATAGCGATGGTCAACGACCGTCTGTTCCCACATAGGATTTGTGAGATCGGCGACGAGGCCGATACTGGTCGGTGGCTCGCCACGGACTTTCCGCGGGAAGCCCCATGGTATGGACTTGAGAACACGCAGACCGTCCTTTTCGAAAACGACAGAGCCCGGTGTCCCCTCGATCGTTTCGCTCGGCACCTCAGCTGAGGACGGCACGTCGACACCGAAGTGGTCCACGATCTCCTGAAGGCTTTTCGTGACGGCGAACAGCCTTGTTGCGTCCCCGGTTGCCGCACAAGTCATTGAACTCGGAGTGGCGGATGCTCGACCCATGTTTGGCGAGACCAGCCAGCAAGGCAGCGTCCTCGTCCGCTTGGATCGCGAAAGGGCGCAGGCGTTCGCTAAGTTCACGCGCGACCACCTGCAGAAGCCGATCAACATTTTGATCGATGGTGAGGTGAGCGCTACGCGCGTGATCCGGGACCCCGTGGTCAGCGGGTCTTTCCCCATTAGTGGACTGGCGAGTGCAAAAGCCGCCGACGCTCTGTCTGCCCGGTTGGCAAGTGGGCGGTCCGTTCTCACGGTCGCTCCAGCTGATTAGCTTCGACCATGCAAGCCCTTTACTCGGCTCAGCTTGCACTGGGTGCCAGCAGCAGCCAGGCCAGAACGGCGGACGCAACGAGAACGTTGATCAGCCAAACGAGAGCCACGAGGAGGCTACCCGCCCATCCCGATGACGGTAGCTCCCGCACGTCCAGATCACGATCGTCATCTCCACGCTCACGGCCCGCCAACGCGAAAGCCAAGCGTCGAGCAAGCCACAGAGGAAGGCTGTCGATGAACATCGGGATGACAAGAAGCTCGTGCAGCCACCAAAGGAGAGGGGCTCGCTCGTACGCGGACACAAGCCCTGCGATCCCTCGCGACAACAGCGGTACGCTGGGGTCGCGGCTCAGATCATAGGTCGCTGGCACACGACGAGCGAGACGCTCGGTGTAGCCGTTGATCCCCATGTGATCGGGCGGTCGGCGGTTGTGACGAGACGGTCCGCTCACGCTCTGATACACTCCTGTCGGCGCCCTTCGATCGGGCGACGGTGTTCAAATCCTCATGGTCTCGGCATAATAGCTGCTGGGGCGTATTCCTCAATCTCGACCGCTCCCCGAAATCACGACCCTGACAAGGTCATGGCTTTTGAGGGTAGAAGGAACAGTCCGCCAGAAGGTGTGGATCATCCCTTCAGTCGAGGCAGCCAGAATGTCGGCGCTGCACGCATTAATAATAGGCGTCGAACCGGCATCTGATGCCAACCTGCATTTCCTCTTGTTTGCCCTATGGAAACAAGACGGTCCTCATTTCGAACGTCTACCTTCGATCCATGCCTTTCGCCCCAAAACTCGTTCTCCGTGCCAATGACCTTTTGGGTTCATGGCCCAGTACCGTCCGCTTCGGGCCGAGAGCAGACTCGGTCGCAAGGTGGACTCCCAGTCCAGGCTTCTTCGGCAAAAGCAGGAATTTGAGATTACTTCCCATTTTCAAACTGGACGGAGGCCTGCCACAGACACATCTTCTGCTCTCCCACGCAACGCATCGGCGGAAAATGACAGCCAGATGAATGGTGTGTGGGCGTAGAGGAGGAAAGAATGACTGGAAGGATTGTTTTTGCAGCTTTGGGCGCTGCCTTGAGCCTATGCGTTTTCAGTGGGGCGCATGCTGCTCAAGCAGCTGCGACGTCAACGACTACAATAAAGAACGACCTCAACTACCTGATGTACACGCCTGAGGGTTATGAGACATCAAACGACACATATCCTCTCGTTGTGTGGCTGCATGGAGGTGATCAGGGAGGAAGTGACGTTAACAAGCTGAAGTCAAGTGGGCTTCCGAAGATGATCGAAGAGGGAAAGCAATTCCCGTTTCTCGTCTTTTCACCCCAGAATCCGAGCGATGAGCTTCTTTATCCCATCGAAAAGGTGGAAGCAGCACTTGAGGACGTCATCTCCAAACACCGCGTTGATCGCACTCGTGTCTATGTCGTGGGCTACAGCCGTGGCGGGTTCGGAGCCTGGGCGATGGCGGAACAGTTTCCTGACAGATTTGCCGCTGTTGTCCCAATCGCCGGTGGCGGCAACCGCCACTACCTGAGCAGGACAAACGCGAAAGCAGCTTTTTGGGTTTTCCACGGGACCGATGACGATGTGATCCTCCTTTCGGACTCCATCATCATGTTCGAACGCTTGAAAGCCCTGAAGCGCACTGTACGTCTCAGTGTTCTGGAGGGTATAGACCATTCTGAAGTCGAAAGAGCAGCTTTGGAAGACGCTGACCTTTGGAACTGGCTTTTAAGACAGCGCCTGGAGACAAACCCGAAGTAGACGTGGTGCCAATGAGAGCCTGACCCTCAACAGTGGGGGCCGTCATCGTCGTAGAAGCTTGCTTGTTCATGCTGTCGAGAGCATTGTCGAGGCTTAGGTCTGCAGAAACTCTGATCCGTGACCCACTGCGCTTGCGGTGGGTCACCACCGTCAGACGCGGTTGCCTAAACATGCCTCACCTGAAGCGCTTGAGAATGTCGCTTATTTCTCGCTGACGAACCACCCGTGCGGCTTCCGATACAGGCATCCACATCCGCTTACGCACGTCGCTCTCAGGAAAACCCTCAAGCGACCTCTCAAACCGATGCGTTGAATGCATCTGCCTCACTCTGCGTCATGAAGTTGAACGTCACCAGTTCGCCCTCATCGACCTGAGGGATGCCAACTGCAATCACAATTCAGCCGGGCGATCTACAGCGGACATAAGAGAGAGGTCTGCCGTTGCAGATCGCCCCTGTCTGCGATACAAACCTTATGTCGAAAAAGGCAGATTTGGTGTGGTTTAGCCCAAATCCTTTCGGAAACGAAAGCTCTGTCCTTGCGTAAAGCATGAGTCCCACGACGAGCAACGGACGCTGTAAGGCGTCCCATGTTCGTCCGTGTGGTTCTCAAAACGATGAACCGCTCCGGTCGAACGACCATTGGGAGCAGTTTATGAATGATCTTCACTCAACCTATGACGTGGTGATTGCCGGTGCCGGACCTGTCGGCCTTTTTCTAGCGTGCGAGCTTCGCCTGGCAGGCGTGTCGGTAGGAGTTCTGGAACAGACAGAAGACCCTCGTTCGCCCCTGAAGCAACTTCCGTTCGGCCTGCGTGGCCTCTCCGCCCCGACCATCGAAGCCTTTTATCGACGCGGGATGCTGGATCACATCAGCGCGGCGCAAGGTCCTGAAATGCAATCCCGCAATCGCGGCGCGTCAACTGCTGAACACTGGATGCATCAGGCACGCCGCCCAGGCGGGCATTTTGCTGGCATCCAGTTTTTCCACGATAAGATTAATACCGGGAGCTGGGAGTATCGGTTACCCAGTCCAGCCTCGACCAGCATGGCAACCACCATGGAACATGTTGAAACCGTCATGTCCGCCCGCGCAACCGCGATGGGCGTCGAGGTAAAGCGCGGTATGAGTATCCAAGATTTCGAACAGTCGGACGCTGGAGTCACTGTTCACGCCGGTGGCCAGATATTCAAAGGGCTCTGGCTTGTCGGATGCGATGGCGGCCGGAGTACGGTGCGGAAGATTGGCGGCTTCGAATTTGTCGGAACCGATCCCGAGTTCACGGGCTATTCCGTTCAGGTCGAGATGACTGATCGCGATCAACTTCCGCCGGGCCGCCACTACACCAACACGGGTATGTTTACCTATCAAAAGCCTGGCAACGTCGCGATGGTCGATTTCGATGGCGGCGCTTTCCATCGCACAAAGCCGATCACCCTCGATCATGTGCAAAAGGTGTTACGTCATGTATCGGGGACTGATGTCACAGTGACGGCGCTTCATCTTGCGACAACATGGACGGACCGTGCTTTCCAGGCGACGACCTACCGTAATGGGAGGGTGCTGCTCGCTGGCGATGCAGCCCACATCCATTCACCTTTGGGCGGCCAAGGCCTTAATCTTGGGCTTGGCGACGCAATGAACCTTGGCTGGAAACTTGCCGCAACCATACGCGGCGATGCGCCGGTTGGCCTGCTGGACAGCTACATGACCGAAAGACATCCGGTCGGAGCGCAAGTCCTTGATTGGTCCCGCGCCCAGGTAGCGACTATGCGGCCCAGCCCGAGTTCTCGCGCGCTCGAAGCCATCTTCCGTGACCTGATCGAAACGAAAGACGGCGCAACCTATTTTGCCGAACGCGTATGGGGCGTCGCTCTTTGCTACGATCTTGGTGGCAACCATCCGTTGGTTGGGCGGAGTGCGCCTGACTTCGAACTTGCAGACGGATCGAGGGTTGGTGACCATCTCAGGGATGGAAAAGGATTGCTGTTGGATTTTGTCCAGAGGTCACCACTGCAGGAGCTTGTGCGGCCATTCGCTCCACGCATCACGTACATCGGAGGCAAGGCAAAGGAACCGCTTGGCTTGGATGCAGTGCTGTTACGTCCCGACGGCTTCGTCGCATGGGTCAGCAAAGCTTTCACTGATTATCAGGGATTTACCGAAACAGCGTCGCGATGGTTTGGTGAAACTTAAAATTGAGCGGCTGACCGCTTTAGGCGAAAGGCGTCTTCCGCTTTGCGCCATTGGCGGTCATGGCCCTCCAAACAGTGACAACGATAGAAGGTGAACTGAAAAGGCGACATGATTCGAACCTGCGCGAGCCCGTAGGCCCGGAGCGGGTCCCGGAGGACGGCCGCCCGCGATAAACCACTCCGCCACGCCTTCCCCAACAATAGCCGAAGGAGGTACACTTTTGAACCGGCTCCCTGTTGTCACGCTGGTAGCTCCGCGCCAGAAGCGGTCATCGGGCGCGGCCTGAAAGAACTGCGCCCGAAACTCAGAGACCATACCCCGCTTTCCACTCTCTGGATGGCATTGCCCTCAAGGTAATTGGTGGCGTCATTTTAGCCGAAATGCAGCTTCGAGCCTCTTGATCTCTTCTTCCCCAGCATGATTAAGCATAAGTGTCCGCCAATCCTTCACCTCGGCTGCGCTAATCAGTTTCGGTAACTGGGAACGTACGACCTCGTCTTCGGCAAGATGCTCGATGAAGCCTAAGGCTACGGCTGTATTTATCTCTGCGCTTGGCGCTGCGAGGCAGTAGCGGGCGTAGTCCAAGATACGACGAGGTTGTTGCATATCGCCACGCTTCACCGCTTGCTCGAATGACAACCGGAGCTCAATCCATGCAGCCATTGGCGACCAAGACCGTTCAATAGTTTGGCTGAGTTCGGGTGCAGCTTCGATGGCTTTGCGCCGCCAAGCACTCATGTGGTTTCACCGTTTTTTCGCATCAGCGTCCCGTAGGGAACGTGAACGGCATAATACTGGTTGTTGCCAGGCATGATCAACAATGTCCTTCAATCCGGCTATGATGAACGGTTTGGGCCGACAGCCGCCATGGCTCAGAAGCGCCAATTGCAGACGTTGCGGCTTGATGTATGGTGGTGCTAATGGATCATGCCACACCCAACCTGCCGTCGCGCGACTTTGAAGCGACGTTCCAATTCTATGCCAGCCTGGGGTTCCAAGCGCGCTGGCGCGATGAAGGTTGGATGATCCTCACCCGAGGTAGTATCGACCTAGAGTTCTTCCTCCACCCCCATTTAGATCCTGCAACAAGCTGGTTTAGTTGCTGCCTCCGGCTTGAAGACCTTGATGCTTTCTACGCAACGTGCCTGGCTGAAAACATCCCTGAAGCCACCCAAGGAGTACCCCGAACCCATAAACCCGTAATCGATAGTAACGGGCTGCGCATGGGCGCGTTGATCGATCCTGATGGCACACTTATACGGCTGATCCAAAACGATCACGAATAGCTCCGCCCCTTAATATCGTTGAAGCGAGTCGTGTTCCAGATGGGGCTTTGGTGGAGTCTTTCATGTCCGCTTCGCGCCATTAGCAGTCATGGCAACCCAAACATCACAACGATAGAAGGTGAACTAATGAGGCGACAGGATTCGAACCTGCGCGAGCCTGTAAAGCCCGGAGCGGGTCCCTGAGGACGGCCGCCCGCGATAAACCACTCCGCCACGCCTTTCTCAACTATAGCCAAGGAAGGCACGGGTTTGAACCCAGCTCAATCCGGTCACGCGGGCAGCTCTGCGCCAACCTCTCGGCCTTAAGATCAAAGGCATTCGTTCTCCGAAGACAATGTCACTAGCCCCAGGTCAGGGGATCAAGGCGCAAATAGAAGGCAAGGCGTTCGCGGTCTGGCGCGCTGATCTCCAGTACATTGAACAGGATGGCGAAGGCGCGCTCCGCTTCATTCGGCGTTGTCCAGCTCTCCCCAGCGTTGGCGACCATGAGCGCCAAATCGGCGTAGCGGTCCGCGTTTCCAAGCCGCCCCAAGTCGATCACCCCGGTGCATCGCAGGCTTTGAGGGTCCACCATGAAGTTAGGCATACAAGGATCGCCATGACAGACGACCATATCGGCTTGCTCCTGGTCGAGCCGAAGCGGTAGCTCCTGTTCTACACGCGCCAAGAGTTCCTGCTGCGGTTTGTCCTTGTCTTCATCGGGCAGAAAGTCTGGGTTGACGGCATTGCGGGACACGACATCCACAGCACATCCGAACATATGTGACAAACGGCGCTCGAAAGGGCATTTGGCAACGGGAAGGCTGTGCATAATACCAAGCTGCTGCGCCGTAGACGGCCACGCTTTGAGCAGGTCCGCCCCCGATAGATCGGCCGCCGGCACTCCGGGGATTGCTGTCATTGTCAAGCAAGCCCCTTCTTCCGTCTCCCGCCAATCGATCATCTCAGGGCAGGCTATGCCTCGGCCGTACAGCCAAGCTAGACGGTCGCGCTCGCCGACAAGGCCATCAAGCCGTGGGCGCGAGGCAATCTTCGCGTAGCGACGACCATCGTGATGGCGATAGACGAGATCGCCAGATTCACCGCTTCTGACGGGAACCCATGCACTAGGGTCCTCCAGTAATCCGTAGACCAAATCAAATTCTCCCTTTGTCACACCAATAGGAGACATTGCTCCCGTCCCGCAATTTGAATTATCAGCCAGGTGGCACGCCTGTCAGGAGATCGCTTAGATGCCACGGTATGTTTCATCCGAGGAGGCAGCACACCTGCTTGCGAAGGCCGCGCGGGTGTTGGTAATCGGATGTTCCGGCGGCGGCAAAACTACGTTTTCTGCAAAGATCGCGGCGTGCAGAAACCTCGAATTTCAATCCCTGGACCGAGACGTGCGGTGGCTTCCGGGGTGGGTAGAGCGTGATCGAGCTGGACAACGAGAAATAATCGCTCAGTTGGCGCAACGCGAACGATGGGTCATGGACGGCAGTGGAGCGTCTTCGTTCGATCTCAGACTTCCCCGAACCGACCTGGTCTTATGGGTTCGAGTTCCCAGACACATTGCTCTCCTCGGCCTATTCAAGCGTGTTTTCCGATATTACGGTTCAGTTCGCCCGGCAATGGCTGAGGGTGGTCCGGAGCCTTTGCCGGATCGGGATTTTCTTTCTTACATTTGGAATTTTGAAGAGAGGTACGCGCCTCTGATCATCAAACAGATTGACCAACACGGGCCTACTGTTCCAGTGGCCGTGCTCCGCTCTCACAGGGAGATGGATGCAATACTTCAGCCTTTTTCTAAGCGACAATGACCGCTTCTCTAATCGGGCATTTGGGTCAAGCTCTTTCTGATCGTCTTTGGCCTGATCGTTCACGCGGGTCACGCTTCTCTTCGCAGTCTATTGGCTCCGTTTCGTTTAGAGCCGCTGCACGCGTGCATGGGATCAGGGTCTGGAAGCCTTGCTTTGGGACGCGCTCGAAGCGCAGCGGACATAATCGGCTTCATCCATCCCGTCGTCCGCATGGGACGATCCGGCTAGGATCGGTATCTTTGGCTGACTTAGTTCATGCTGCAGCCTCCGATCCGAACCGGAACTCTGTGCCATCGATCCACATGCGATGGAGCAAGACAGCAATCTTGCGTGCAACAGCGACGATGGCTCGTCGCCGTCCCTTGGTCTTCATCAGTCGCACACCCCATGCCTTTAGGCTGCTCCAGGCGATCGAGCGCATGAGCATCGCATTGGCGGCCGCGTCGAGCGTTGCCCGGACATCGGCGTCACCAGCGTGTGAGATGCGGCCTGGATTGTCCTTCTCGCCGGATTGGAAGCGTCGTGGCGTCAATCCGAAGTGGGCTCCAACAGTTCGCGAGCTTTTGAAACGGGTAGGGTCGTCGACTGCTGCCTTGAAGCTCAGGGCCGTAACATATCCGACGCCTGGAACACTCATGAAGCGGGTGGTTATGGCGTCTTGGTTGGCGGCCCTTCGCACCCGTCGATCAAGCTCGAGGAACGTCTCCAGGAGCATCTGCCTGGCCTCTAGCATCGGCAAAAGCGCATGGCTCAGCGCTGGGTCGTTTTCGATCGTGCCGCGAACCGCCTCTTCGAACGCACCGCCCCTGAGGCGTATGGGCAGCTTGACCCCGAAGACCTTGAGCAGTCCACGAATTTCATTTTCGAGGTCGAGGCACTTTCGCTGCATCACCTTCCGGCTTGTGAGAAGTGCTCTGGTGTAGTGGCTTTCGACGCTCTTCACATGCACCCGGCTGTACCACCCCGATCGAAGCAGTTGGGCGATGCCACGCGCATCGTTCTTGTCCGTCTTATTCCGCATGGCCGAAAGAGCAGCATTGACCTGCCGCGCTTCCATGCACACGACATCGAAGCCTGCCTCCGCCAGACCGTAGGTCAGGTGTTGTGTGAGCGTACCAGCTTCGAGCCCCACTTGATGGATAGGTTGGCCGAACTCATTGAAGCAGCGCACAATATCAGGCACGTCCGATGGGACTGAGCGCTCGAGCCTGACTTTCCCAGCCTCGTCGATAATGCAGATTGCCACTGAGCGCAGTGACACGTCCAAAGCAGCATAGAACATCGTCATCTCCCTTCATCTCGGTTGCACCGGGATTGTACTAGGAGCTTGCCTCTTGTGGGACCGCCCGATTACGCATGCTTGGGGCCGACAGCGGCCATCATCTCGGATTTGGATGCTATCTCAGGTGTCGGCCCGCAAACATATCAACGATATGTCTCATCCGCTCTTTGCGATGGCTGGACCTGATCCGCCCGTGGCGCTCAAGCTCCGCCAGGCCGTGCAAGGTTGCCCAGAAAGCCTCTGTTGCGATCTCAACGTCGGTGCATAAAGGCTCCACGACCGCCATCATTGCCCCAAACGTTTCGCGCAAAACGTGAGGCGTGTCAGATTTCGCAAACCGCAAACCGCTTGGCAGGATGAACATGGCTTCATACACAGCCGGCCGTTCGAACGCGAACTCCAGATAGGCGGTGGCGACATCCTCCAGCGCTTGTCGAGACGTCGCGCCTTTGAGAGCCGATTTCCGCAGCGTCGGCGCCAGCTCCCCGAATCCCTCAAGGGCGACGGCCCCTACAATCGCGTCGCGGTTTTCGAAATGAGCGTAGAGCACAGGCTGGCTGTACTCGATCTCCTGCGCAAGTCTCCGAATGGTCACCGAGGCCCAGCCATCCTGTTCGGCGAGCATTCTCGCCGCACCGACGATTCTTTGCTCCCGCTCCGCTTTCTCTCGTTCCCGACGCTCGCTGATACCCATGTGTCCGCCTTCCACGTGTTGACGCAGGCCATAGCTAAATAAAGAAATCAGAGCAATAGTTGACAATCTAGCGCTGGTAGATTTATTTATGTCGCTACTGCAACATCAGCGGCGCCGCCGCGAGGGTCCTACAATGTCCAATCTCATATCGCTCTCAATGAGTAACCTAGCGACGCTTTTGGCAGCCGCAGCGTACCTCGTTGGCGGTATCGTCAACGCGTCTGCCGCCAGGCCTATCAGGCAAGAATTCGTCCGTTACGGATTTCCATGGTGGTGGTGCTGGGTCACCGCTGCACTCGAAATCATCACCGCACTTCTGCTTGTCATGCGTCCGACATTTACGATCGGCTTAGCCCTCGGGGCTTGCATCATGCTCGCGGCGATTGTCGCCATCCTCCGAGCGCGCGATTTCCGCCACATCCCGCCACCGGCGGTTTTCCTGCTGTTGCTTTCAACCGCAGCCTTTGTCCAGTTCTCATCATAGCTTCGACGGGCAACCGTCAGCCTCCAACATCTTCACCCGACGCATCCGAACCGCGCCGAACCCCATCGGTGAGGCGAAAAACACGACACAAGGAGCCAATCATGACCGCATCGAATTCGACCCCAACCACAGTCGTTGTTTATCATTCCGGCTACGGCCACACGCAACGCATGGCGGAAGCAGTTGCGGAAGGTGCCGGAGCGACGCTCCACGCTATCGACGCTGAGGGCAATCTTTCCGACGACGGATGGGCGGCGCTGGATGCCGCCGACGCAATTATCTTCGGATCACCGACTTACATGGGCGGCCCGAGCTGGCAGTTTAAGAAGTTCGCAGACGCATCCTCGAAGCCATGGTTTTCCGCAAAGTGGCAGGACAAGGTTTTCGGTGGTTTCACGAACAGCGCCAGCCTCAACGGCGACAAGCTCAACACCCTGCAGTATTTTGTTCTCCTGGCGGGACAGCATGGCGGCCTTTGGGTCAGCCTCGGTATAAAGCCAGCGAACGTCAAGGCATCAAAGCGCGACGACGCAAACCGCATGGGGTCGTATATCGCTCCCATGGCGCAGTCAGATGCCGACGCGGCACCGGACGAGATGTCTGTCGGCGACCTCGAAACCGCTCGCCTTTACGGGGCGCGAGTTTCGAGCGTCGCTCGCCGACATGCATCAACACAATTGGCATGACTTGAATCACGGCGTAGTTCAATGAACCCCTTCCGCGTCTTAGGCGCGGAAGGCTGAGCATACAGCCTGAAGTCCGCAAAGGGCCGAAAGCTGCCTGGTCAGAAAAGCCGCAGTACCGGGCGTTCAAGGAGCATCGAAAAGTTTAGTGTTGCACTCGTTTGACAGATTCCCCAATGCGGGATCATCTGCCATTAGTGCTTAGCGTGAGGCTGCTAAGTGGAGCGAGTTCGTGATGATCTTCACCTTCATTTGGCTGGCTTCCTATTTCTTGCCCTTCCTCCTGATCATCCTGAGCTGGAGCGTTCGCTCCTTTTTCATGATTTCTGGAGCCATCGCTGCCTTGCTCGCATGTCTGCTTTACAAACACGTCACAGTACCCATCGAGGATCAGCAATTCGCTAATTCTCTCGGCGACGTCCTCCTGCTCTTCATCTTCGTTGGGACGATGGCGGGAATATTATCGAGAGCGATTGTGCTGGTGCAGGGTTGGAGGCAGTTCGGGTACCCGAGCATAGCGGCGTATCTACTGACCGTTGCAGCTCCTCCTATCGGTCTCACCATGATTGCGGTATCGGTCTGAGGCTCCACATGGCGGCTTTGGCCGACAGCCGTCATGGCCGTGAAGCGCCAACAGCGGTCATTGGTAATACATCCCCGCTTTCGCTATGGTCGACCCTAAACGGGGACCGCCAGATGGATGTGCTAGACGAAAGACTTGTGGGGAAAGAGCTGAGGGAAATCCAGCACAACGCAGGACATGAAACGATCATCGCCTTTGAAGATGGCGCGATAACGGTTTGGACCGAGGTAAGGATCAACATCGTTTTCGGCGATGATCCTGTTCGAGTTAAAGAACTCGTTACGTCTGACGAGTGGTATGAAATTCTTCTTGACGCGGGTACAATACGCATTAGCCGCATCCCAATCTGGCCGTGCCCCGAGTGTTTCATCTACGGCTCTAAAGATGACCGGACGGTGATGATTGTTGATCGTGGAGAAGAATAAGCCTGCGTCCGCAGGGCCGAGGGGACACTCTTCGGCTTCGCGCCAACAGGAGACATTGCATTAGCCGCTGCGCGTCGATAGCAGATTAATGTTGAACATAAGATAGAGGACGACGTTGGACGATCTTCTCGCCATCGCTGCTCAAGCGGCAGTTGGGCCTCTGCGGGTCGGTCAAACCTTCAGTGAGACCTTGCGCATCCTCGGGAGCCCTGAACACCTAAGATTTGCGTATGATGATATGTTCGATGGTACGCTAATCTATGGCCCTGCAGAGGTCTTCGTCCGGATCATCGACAACAACGTCTCCTCGTACCTCATCCAACTCCACCTGTTCAGGGGTTCGACGCGGCGTCACCTGCAGATAAGCAATGGGATTTCGATCCTACGGCCAAGGCGCTTCGAGTTGTCGTATGATCGAGTGCGAGATGCAGTGGTTGAAGCTGGGATCAGCTTCGAAACAAACTCTCTCCAGGACAGAGAGGAAGGTATGCACCCGCTGATGCAGTTCAATGATGCAGTACGCTTCTACTTCCTGCGCTTCGGTCGTCACGGAAGCTTGCAGTTGAGTTACATCGAGCTTGGCGATTTTCGAGGGTTACTGTGACCGCTTCGGGCCGATAGGCGTCATCCGCTTCGCAGTACAAACGTCCATTGCGCCGATTGCTCATCTGGATGAGGATGGGGTTGTCGCATAGATACTGCCGGGTAAAGCTAATCGGAAGACGCCGTGAAACCCTCTAAACGCCCCTATTGTTCAGGAGCATTTTTTCTCGCGCTTTGCTTTGCCAATCCTGCGGTTGGTGCGGAATCGAGACACAGCAGACAGTCCGCAGGTTCTATCGTCGAGGGACTGGCCTTAGCAGCAGCAGCAGGGGGAAGTCGCGCGGTTTTGATCTTGGGTATCGAGGCCGACAACCTCACTGTGCTCAAGGCGCTTTCGAGTTCTACCATCGATGGCGCGCTGGATAAGTTCAGCCTTGGTGAAGGCGGGTTCATTAGTGCAAAACTGTCAAAACAGCTATCGATCAGCCCGGGTGACTTCATTACGCTTGTACATCCGACTGGCCAAGCTCTCCGATGGGGCCGACGCCACTCGTTATTCGCTACCGTGTTCTGGGGGTGGTGGACGCCGCGCTCCTGGCTGCGGCAGGTGACACCGTCTATATTCGCACAACAGACGCGGAGAGATTCTCGATGCCAGACAGATAATCAAGTGGATGCATCCTGCGCATGGGCTGGCCGCTCAGGCCGATTCGCCCTCTTCGGCTGTGCGCTATCAGCGGTCATTGAAACTGATGCTCGTGAAGTCGTCGGTTTTACCGTTCCAGGTGGCGGATGCAAAGGCAGTTATCGAATGCCCTGTGGGCGGACCTTCATCTAGGCGGCCCACCGTTAACCCGAGCCTGTCAAACAGTATGATCCCAACAGAAATCGCAGCTCCCCCGTTTAGCTCTTCCAATGCGCGGAGGACCTTTGATCCGTTCGTTCCGAAAACAGATATCCCTCGAAACGCAACTACCCCAATATCGTAGAAGGCTTCGATCTCGCTCACGCGATTTTCTCGATAGCGTACGATTGGCGCTTTGGTGCCCCGATGTTCGCTGAGCGTATCAAGCCGAAGGCCTTGTCTCGACCGATCTGGTGCTCCGATATGTGTGGCGACATCCTCTGGAGTCATGCCGAACTTTATAGGTCCGATTCCTGAGAAAGAGTCGATGAGCCATGTCATGTCAGTCTTCTCCATACTCGATGGAGAAATAAGGGATGCGCACCTTTGAGCAACCCCAGAGACCGCTTCGGGCCGTAGGTGGTCTTCCGCTTCGCGCCAATTGCAGTCAGCCAAACCACAGTCTAACTTCGATCCTGGTTTGGAATTGGAGCTTAAGGTGGGGTCGCCTATCGGGACTAACGTCACCACTGTTCATGTTCGCGTTCTCGATGAGGCAGTGCCTGTCTGGCGGCCTGTTCAAGCCAGAAGGGTAGAGAGCGGACGCTTCTTCATCATGCCTCAGCAACTACCCGATTATGAAGTCTGGGAGTTCATACCGGGAGATACGGTCGCTGTTGAAGCGCATACGAGCAAGGGGGTGAATACCTCAGAGCAATCGCGAGGTCGTAGCTCCTTCGGGCCGAGAGCTTACGTCACGGGCCGCCAAATGGTCTTCTAAGGACCGAGAATTCGACCCGGCCGCGATGCGCAACATTGCGGTGGGATCGGCTTAAGCCGCGTTTGTCGCCCTTGTAGCCAACGCCACTAAGACCGAATGTTTCGCCTGGATGGAAGGAGCGCGTAAGACGACGGTTTGCTCATGGCGCTCGTTCCGAAGCCACATCACACGCAACCGCCTGTTCGAATTTTCGGCACGTGTAGTAGTGCTCCAGCGCCACGAACTTCGTCCGTGTATCGGCGTCGAGGCTTTTATCTTCATTTGCGTCCGACCCCATGACGTGGACGGTGATAATGCGCGGCTGGTGCACGTCCTTGCCGGTCGTCGGATCGACATCCGTGCCTTCACCGTGTCGTAAGAGCTTGGTGCGGCCTTCCAGGTCCGACGCCTTGCTCCGATCCAGCGGCGCGAAGGCAAACTTGTAGTTGCCGCCGCGCGGAAAATGGAAACGCACAACGCTCACCGTCGCGGAGACGATTACGCCCAGTCGGCGATCCGCGCTCTGGATCGGCCTGATGTTGTCGAGAAGGCGATCCCCCTCAGCCGGGTTTTCCAGCCCCTGCTGCTGCACCCAGACTTCCTTCTCGACCTCGGTGGGCAGCACCATCACTGTCCCTCCGCTCGTCAGGATCGGGTGATCCAGATATATCATCACGTCTGAATTTGCGCCCTTTGCCTCTTCTTCCGACGCTACAACGGCTACGCCTCCGCCGATGGCCAGTATCGAAATCAGCAGCCCCATTGTCAGGAAGCGGATTTTGCGTGCAATTTTCATGATGCTCTCTGACTCCACAACCATACGCTTACTGGACCGACTCCCGTCATGGCTCAAAAGCGCCGAGAGGCGTCATGTCGAAGACGCCCGAGAACCTGCCCCAGGGGCATCGAAAGGCTGGCAAGACACCGTACGGATCACGAGGAAATGAAACTTCCGTGGTACGTCAGGCTGCCGGTTGGTTTGAACTCAACCCGCTCATCTTTGATAGCTGCCTGATCGATTAGAACAAGACAATTGGCAGACGTCGTCTGACCCATAATCGCAGCAACCTGCGCGGCATTCAGCCGCGAAGCCAAATATTGCCAATCCGGCTGATCTCCTCTGCTCCAGACCACCCCCACAAAATCGCTTTCGATACGGTAGCCAAGCTCGACCTTCATCGGCCATACCGGATTACGGTCTTCCCAAGCAGCATATTCTTCGTCTGAAGCATCATCGCCCGGTTCAGGTTCCCAGTGAGGATGCGCGAAAGCGAAAGCTTCCTCGCTGCTCTCGAAAAGCGCTGTGAAGACGTGGATGGAAGAATTTGGTAGCATCGAGCGTTCTAAATGTTCCCCGTCGTCGCGCCTGACTGACTGGATAGGCGTCACGGCCGCAGGCGGAAGTCTGCATTTGTCCGGAGCCGCATCGCAGCTCCATATCGAGTTGAAAGCTTTTACAAGGATACCCAAAGGAGCATCGGCTTTCCACTATCACGTGCCGCTACCGCGAGCGGCTGAATTTCCAGCAAGAGGCGTTCAGCGTCTTTGGCCGTAAGTCCCCTTGCGTTTGCCTCTCCCTTGTCAGACCAGGCTTCGGCCACAGTGCTGAGATCACTAGATGCGATGCTGGCGATGTGATCGCGAAGCTCGGTTGGGAGGACATACACCCAAGGGCCTTGCGTTTCGTCGGCAGATGAGGATGGATCAAGGTTCTCAATGGATTGCGCGAGCGCTGATTGACCCAACGCCTCTGCCAAGTCTGCCAGAACAAGCCAATCCAGCCCCGTAGTTTGAAGCGCAGGCCACTTTTTTGAGTTTGGCCATTCGGAGATGATAGCAGGTGCATCGGCT
The DNA here is from genome assembly GCF_004358025.1 of Rhizobium deserti. Lineage (GTDB taxonomy): Bacteria > Pseudomonadota > Alphaproteobacteria > Rhizobiales > Rhizobiaceae > Neorhizobium > Neorhizobium deserti. The sequence goes on from NZ_SMTL01000007.1 coordinate 88,571, forward strand.
GCCGGGGCAACGAGAATATCTGTCAGAACGGCCATTTTTCCTCCCCACGTGTGATAGATGCGCCCTCATGCATCGTCAGGGCGACAGCAGTTCCGGCATCATATAATCGCTCGGCTACACTTGGTGAAGGTCTTCAAGAGGTGCGACTATGATACGTGCTGCCACTCCCGAAGACACCGAACAAGCCGTCCGCGTCATACGGCGGTCCATAGAGGAACTCTGCGTTTCCGATCACCAGCGGGACGAAACTGTCGTGAATCTTTGGCTTTCGAACAAAACACCGGAGAACCTTCGTCTCTGGTTGGAGTCGCCAAACCAAATTCTTCTGTGCCTGAGGATAGTGGAGCTATTTGCTCAGTCGGCGGAGCGACGCGAAGCGGTGAAATCACCTTGAACTACATCCTGCCAAAGGTCCGCTTCAGAGGATTTAGCAAAGCCATGGTGTTAGCCTTGGAGCAAGCACTGCTAAGCTGGGACCACACCCGCGTACGTCTCACGAGCACCCGAACGGCGAAGCCGTTCTACCATTCCATGGGTTATGAGGATGCTGGTGCCCCAGCCTTCTGGGGACAGCTCCCCGGCTACCCAATGGTAAAAGCTATTGGCTGAGACTGCCTGGGACGGGTTTAAGGTGTTATGGCTTGGTGGACACAAGGCCGTGTCTTCGTAAGCCGGATTTGGTTACCCTTTGCTTCGCGCTCCTTGCTCCAGCCGAGATGCCTGTAGAAGCCTGCGGCACGGCTGTTCTTCTCCGTTTCAAGCCAAATCTCGGAATGGTGCTGAAATAGCTCGTCCTCTGCTAAAAGCACAAGTTGGCTTCCAAGTCCCTTTCCCTCATGTAGGGGAAGAACGAATGCGGCGAAAAGAGAAGCTTGCGCAACGTCGATCATTGAAAACCCGACGATCTCATGGTCGAGGATAGCAACCCAGGCACAAGGCGAACCGGAGATCATTTCAGATATCGAGGCGTGGGTGACGCCCAATTCGGCAAGCCGCTCTCGGAAACGTGGTTCTCCCGCACCGACGTCCGAACATAGAACATGGCTGAAACATCATCCTGTCGGGCGAGTCTGATTTCCAATGACACGGCGCTTCCTTGGACATTAGAATGATCGAGCTGTTACCACGCGCTACCTACGCCACTATGACAGACCACATGCATAACTGGTTTGGACCGGATGCTGTCATGGCTTTGAAGCGATAGAAGCAATCGTTGAAAACTGCAGCCGCCGATACAGATTATCATTGTCGTACCGTGGTTGTGGAAGGCTGCAGGTCTTAAGTCTCGCCACCGTGTCCACCAGCGCAAGGGAGCAGTGCATGGATTTTGACCTGCCGATTATAGCGACAGCACTTGGCCTTTACCTGGCGGGGGTGGTGAGTCCTGGCCCCAACTTCGCTCTGGTTTCAAGGATGGCTGTGTCCGGCGCGAAGCAAAGCGCAATCGGAGCTACGTTAGGTTTGGCTTCAGCTTCCACCCTTTACGCCGTCCTGACGATGACGGGGCTTGCTTTGCTCCTGACGCAAATCGGCTGGCTCTCTGCGGCCCTCCAGATAGCCGGGGGCTGCTATCTTATCTATCTGGGGCTGAAGGCATGGGTGAATGGAGATTCCGGCACTTATGGTGATACCTCTCGCGGCGTCGGAAGCTTTTGGTCAGGTCTTCAGAGCGGCACTATTGTCAATCTCGCAAATCCCAAGTGCATCGCCTTTTTCGTCAGCCTCTATGCGGTTGCTATTCCAGCCAGTGCCACACTTTCTACCAAGCTTGCCATTCTGGCAGGTGGCTTCCTGTTGGAGATCATCTGGTACGGCCTGGTCATTACTTTGCTTTCCACCGCTCCAGCCCGCTCAGCCTTCAAACGATTTGGGAGGTGGATTGAACGCGCAGTCGGTACGCTTTTGGCGGGGTTCGGCCTTCGCTTGATAGCCGAGAAGCTCTGATCCCACGCGTCAGGAATCCTTGCGTTTTCATCTTGAGGAAGTCGAGACGACATGATGCGAACAGTTACCACCGGCACTCTTGAAATTGCTTACCTCGAATCCGGCGCAGCAGATGGATGGCCGGTGGTGCTTTCGCACGGCTTCCCTTACGATCCTCACGCTTACGATGAGGTTGCCCCTCACTTGGCGGAAGCGGGAGCGAGGGTCATCGTCCCCTACCTGCGCGGCTTCGGCCCGACACGTTTTCGGTCGGCCACATCCATGCGCAGCGGCCAGCAGGCTGCTCTGGGCAAGGACGTCATCGACCTCCTGGACGCACTGGGCATTCAACGCGCAATCCTCGCAGGATATGACTGGGGCGGTCTCGCTTCATGCGTAGCCACGGCGCTATGGCCCGAACGTGTGGCTGGTCTCGTTTCCTACGCAGGTTACGACATCATCGATGTGAAGCGACTTGGTCACAGCTTCCCTCCAAGTCTGGAACACGCTGCCTGGTACCAACATCTGTTTCAGCACGAGCGCGGCCGTGAGTGCCTAACCCTTCATAGACGTGATCTGTGCCGTATACTCTGGCAGCAGTGGTCGCCGACATGGGCATTCGACGACGAGACTTTCGAGCGGACAGCGGCCTCCTTCGACAACCCGGATTTCGTGGATGTGGTGGTCCATTCCTATCGCTTTGACTTCGGCCTTGCAGCGGGCGATCCTGCTCTGGCGGAGCTAGAGGCAAGGTTGGCGGAAAAGCCACCTATCACCGTTCCTGCTATCACGCTCGACGGAACCCAAGACCCGCTGAAGCCGGGCGGCACGGCAGACCATGCGAAGATGTTCAAGGCCCGGCATGAGCATCGTGTCGTCGAATGCGGGCACAGTTTTCCTTGGGAGGCTCCAGAGGAATTCGCCGACGCTGTTATGACTGTACGAGCGTGGACGCTTGGCCGAGAAAAATAGCCGCGTTCACCCTGGATTGGGATGACGGCCAGGGCAGAGAGGCGTCTACCGCTTTGCGCCAATAGGAGACGTGCTCCACGCGTTGTGAGGTCCTTAAAGTGCGAGAAGCGCAGCTGTGAACGCTTCCGGGTCCTCTTGGGGAACATTGTGGCCCACCCCGCAGACGATCCGCCGCTCAAAGGCTGCGGTATACTGTCCGCGGTCGGTATCACTGAGCAATGGAGGGTTCAACGTATCATCGTTACCCTGCAGGACGATAGTTGGCACGGCTATCTTTGGCCGATCGGCGGCTAGAGCTTCTATCCGCTCGTATAGAGGATCACCAGGAACACCGCCAAGGCGGTGACGGTATGAGTGACATACGACGGCAACAAAATCCGGATTGTCGAAAGATGCCAACGTCCTCTCGTAGGTGGCAGTGTCGAACCTCCAGGTCGGAGACCAGGTCGACCAGATGTGGCGGCAAAAGGCGCGTCTGTTTTCGAGCAAGCCGACACGCCCACGTTCGGTGTTCAGATAATAGACGTACCAGAGCTTCTGTTCCTCCTCGGGCGGCGCTGATCGCAACGCGTTGCTAATGCTCTGAATATTGTAGAGCCGGCCGCAACTAACGAGGCCCTTCACTCTTTCTGGCCAGAGTGCAGCAACGATCGATGCAGCCCTGCCTCCCCAATCGTAGCCTCCCAGCAAAGAGGTGGGGATGGCCATGGCGTCCATAAACGCAAGCAGATCGGCTGCGAGTGCTCCTTGCTGCCCGGAGCGAAAAGTTTGATCGCTCAGAAAGCGCGTTGGCCCATACCCCCGCAAAAATGGGGCCAGGCAACGAAAACCTCGCGCTGAAAGTGAAGACATCACCTGGTCGTACGCGTGGGCGTCGTATGGAAACCCATGAAGCAGAATGACAGGTTCGCCGTTAGGAGGCCCTACTTCAAGATATCCAATCTCAAGAACGTCGGTCTTTACAAATTTCAAAGCTGATCTCCGGCCATGTTATATTTTGGTCCGCTAGAGGCCGAAAGGCGACGTTGGCGAGTCTACGCTAACAGCGCACGTTGGTCCGTAGCGACGGTCGCTAAGCATGAACGTGCCAGCGTAACGTCTGTATTGCGACCTGCCCACCCATGCCCGGCATCTACAACATGCAGCGAAACAACAGCACCAGCCTTCTTTAGTTGTTGAGTAAGAACGGCTGCATCGTCGTGGCGGCGGCGCTCGTCGTGCTTTCCAGCAACGATCAGAATGGGTTTCGCTGGCATCCCTGGAAACCTGAAATTTGACGAGAGCGGTTCAGGGCGCAGAAGAACCGCACCTGCGAACCTCTCGGGAACGATTGAGAGTAGTGCTTCAGCAAATATTGCACCGCTGGAATATCCCACTACCATGACCTCACCAGATGCAGGTAGATGCGCAGCGAAACCCATTTCGTCGCTAGGTCCACGACTTCGGCAGCAGCAATACTGCGATCAGAGCGGCGTCTGAAGAAGGTGAACCCATCTGCCTGTGCAAACTGACCACGAGGAGCGTTCAAACGGGCCTGAGGTGCAACCTCGTGGCAAAATTTTACCAAGTCGGCTTCGTCTCGGCCTGCCCCATGAAGTGCCAGAAGTGTCAGCATGTTTTTGTTTCCGATAGGTAGCTGCCCTCTATCCCATCACTCGACAACATTCCGATGAAGGCTTCAGGCCGACTGCCGTCATGGCACAAAAACGCCGAACGGACGTTGCACCGACCCTTGCGGACTGGTACCGCTTCTCAAGCATTGCAGGAAAGAATTCGATGAATCCCGAGAGAAAGCAGCACAACGCAGCATGTCACTGTGGGACGGTGAGGTTTCGAGTTCAGCTAACAGATGAATTTAGCACTATCCGTCGGTGTTCCTGCTCGTATTGCCGAATGCGTGGTGCAGTTGCTGCCTCCGCGCAACTCGAAGGCATTGAGTTTATAGAGGGTGTAGTTAATCTCACGCTCTACCAGTTCAACACGGGGACAGCGAAGCACTATTTCTGTAAAACTTGCGGCATCTACACTCATCATCAACGCCGCTCGAACCCGAGCCAATTTGGAATCAACGTCGCTTGTATTGAGGGAATTAGCCCCTTCGATTTCCCCGAGGTGACTGTTATGGATGGGGTTGCGCATCCGTCAGACACCGCTGCTGGGCCAAGGGTGGCGGGCGTCCTGAAATTCCAAGCAATGATTTGATTCAAGCAGCTCAGTCGTTTTTTGTATTAAACACGGTGCATTTAGGTTGCAACGGCTAATGGCCGGTTTGGGCCCGAAAGGCGTCTTCCCCTTCGCGCCAGGCTTGGATGTCTCAAACCTGCACTAATTCACAATGCTCGTTGTACCGGGAGAATGTTCGTGGCTGAAACCGAGTTCATTCTTTCTCTGGACCGATTGCTCGACTTCATTAAAGAACATTTATTGGGGTGTCTTATTGCCAAAGATGGGCCTCAGCCTGTCTCACGAGCGCCTGACAACGAGTTGCTCAGCGAGTTAAGCCTGCAATCCCAGCAACTTTTCATCAAGCATCCAGTCTTCGCGGCGGATGATTTCATTTTCAAACCGCACAAATACGCCGAGAACGAACAGGTTTTCCGAGTGGATCAGTTTACTGGTGCTGGTCATCTTAAGATGCTAACGCTCCCTCTGCCTGGCTTAACGAGCCAAATGTTTCGTGTCGCGGTTTCTTATCAAAGCTTTTTTGTCCTCCGGGAAGCGCACATTTCTCCCTCGACCGAACTCAGAAAATTTTATACGTCGTCGGTCGCCACCGCGAAGAGAGGAACTAGACGACTGGAATTGTCGCCCGGACGAGGCATGTGGTTTCAGCAGGAGCTATTGAATCGTCATCCTGATCTTCTTGGAACTGTGAGAGCATCGTTTCGCCGCTCGTAAGGCCAAGGCGCAATGTCCGCAATGGGCCGAGGCTGTGTAAAAACGCAACCCTGATATAGAATCATCTTCGTCGACCGGAGGTGGCAATGTCAGGCTATATCGAAGGCATCAGTCGTGATCAGGTTACGCTGTTTCCAGACTGCCTTGGGGATTGGATCGACGAAGATCACCTTGCTCGGGTGATCGAGGCATTTGTAGACGCGATGGATTTGTCGGGCGCGGGGTACGGCTCCGCGCCAGAACAGTTCATGGAACAGTTTCTTCCTGTGTTATCGAGGCGTACGGTCCCATTCCAATTCGAACTCTTTGTCGGTGATCCAGCTAGCTAGGAACTGCGGGTCAGAATTTATTTCCTCGATTGGCGGTGTCGGGCAGTATGCAAGCCATGTGTGCTCATCTTCAAGTTCACGGTCTGCACGCTGGCGACGGCCGTCCCGATAGACATGAACCTTCCGCATCTCCATTTCCTGCTCGTCAAGCTCCATAAACAGCTCGATAGGGTCATTTGGAAACGAATGTACCCAGATAACTTTTAGGTACTTCATTTGGCTGCCTTCATTGCTTTACCCGTCAGCGTCGGCTGGTTGTAGGGAGGCTTCAGTCTGTAAGGTCCAGCGATCAATATGACGCTGATGCGCCAAGAGGAGACATGGGCTTCTGCTACACGAGGCGGAGCATCATGTCGTAACGGTCGAGCCCGGCAGTGAAGCCGTTCGGCGTGATGTTGACCACCCTGAAGCCATGTCGCTCATAGAAGGGACTGGTATGTTGACTTGTCGCGAGCACCACCTCCGCGACCTCTGCTGAGGACCGAGCCAGCTTCAATCTCTCAATTGTCAGGCGAGTGCCGAGACCCTGTCGGTGCCAAACCGGGTCCACCATACCCCAACAAAGAGATGCTGTTCTCGGGTCTGGACCGATGCTCAGGCCACCACACGCGACGATGCAATCACTGAGCGTAAGAACGAGATAAAGGTTCGTGGAGGAGCCGATGCTATCAAGGAATTGCGCAAACTCGACACGCTCATCCGGTGAGAAGAACTTTGGAACATTACCGTCGAAGATCGACAAGCATGCATTGTAGTCGTCATTGCGAAAGGGTCGGGTGGCGATCTGGTCCATATTCGAGTTATAGCACCTACGACCTGTTTTAATCACCTCATGGCGGCTTCGGGCCAATAGGCGTCTTCCGCTTTGCGCCAATGGGAGACATTGAAGCGGTCGCGAAACTCCCTATTCTGATGTGCTGCAGGGTGCGGAATAGTGTCGTTTCAGTGGTAATTTTTGCGTCGTTAAATCAGGCCCGGGTTCGCGGCTTATTCTGAAATCGACCTGCAACCGTTATGTCATGGAGGTATATATGTCGGATAATTCCGGCCTAGTTGGAGACTTAGTGGCCGTGATCATGAATTCCAGCGAAATCGAGCAGCAGAATTGGGAAGAATTCTCCCTGGTGATTGCCTACGACGACGACGGTGTAAGCGAGACCTACGGCTATTCCTACGATACCAACGGGGAATGGGAGGCCATCGCCGTTCGTCCCCGTCTCGTTCGCCAGGAAGCCGGCGCTTACCGGGATTGGCTGAAGCAGGAAAATGATAAGGCGTTCATCAAGATGCTCCTCCAGTTCAATCGTTCGAATAACGGGTTCAACGTCGATCTCGAGTATGAAAATCCCGCGCGCTGGAGCGTGACGCCTTCTAATCTCGGTGAAATGACCAAAGAACTGCGCCCACAGCTGAGAAGTTAAGGATGTGGATGTCTGCCGATCACCCTGTTGACTCAAGAGGTGAATGCGCGGTCGGCAAGACCCGAAATCTAAGGAGCTTCATGAGGTCCTTCAGCAGCGACACGAGCGAAACCGTTGTGATTATAAAGCTTGACGAGTTGATCCGCCGTCTCCGCGATGACGGAAAAGATATTTCTGCGATCGGCCAATTTTTTGATGTGGGCGAATGGTTGATCGCATTCGAAGGCATCGAAAACGCCTTTTCAGAAACTCCCATCGATGATGAGACTGGGGACAAAATCCAGTGGCTTAAGGCATACTTCGCAAATCTGGGCTCATAAACTTTAACCTACCTGCTGAAAGTTTGAAGATTTGTGATATCGGTACACCGATCTTTGATCGGGACGATGGGCAGTTAATTTTTATCTGGTGTTGCGACACAACTATCAACTTTCCTTCCGAATGTTCATAGCAATGAAGCGATATGCGATGCTTGGGCAAAGGTAGGGCAAGTGATAGTCTCCGTGCTTTAAGCATCGGCCCGCTCTCCTATGAACGGTAGCTGCTCGTCCGCTTTGGGCCGACAGCCGACATAGTGCCTATTGGAAATTACGAGACTTCACCTTCAGAGTGTCGATATGGAGGTCAGGGATATAGATGTCCCTCGCCTGCACCGCCGGCTTCGGCCGATCCCTGGAATCCGGCGATCCCGCGGACCCTGTCGCGAACTCGTCGCCACGTCCCTTTTGCAGCGGGAACGCCCCGCCTCGTTCGCCGAGGCTGCCGAGGTCGCCCGAGAAGTCGAACAGGCGTTGGGCGACGAGGTGAACGACATCGCCTTCCTTCTGGATTTTACCGTTAACCCCGAGCATGGAAGCCGACAGGACCACGCGTCTCTGGCGTTCGAAGAGCGACGGCCAGATTACGACGTTGACGACACCCGTCTCGTCCTCGATCGTCGCGAACATGACCCCCTTGGCGCTGCCCGGCTTCTGGCGCACCAGAACGATGCCCGCCGTCCAAAGCCACTTGCCGTCATGCTGGCTCGCGGCCTCCGCGCAGGTGACGATGTTCTTCCTCCTCAGGTCCTCCCGCAGGAAGCTCATCGGGTGATCGCGTAGGGTTAGCCCCATGTGCCCGTAGTCCTCGACGACTTGCCTGCCTTCGACCATAGGAACCAAAGACACCTCGGGTTCGACCATTTCCGGGATTACCTCGGCTTCGCGCTCGGCGGCCGCCGCGAACAGTGGTAGCGGGTCGTCCCGCAGGGCCTTGAGTGCCCAAAGAGCGTCACGGCGCTCGAGCTTCAGATACGGCCTGAAGGCATCCGCCTCGGCCAACTGGACTAGGCCCTCCGTCGACACTCCCGATCTGCGCCAAACGTCGTCGGCGGAAACGAACGGCTGATCGGCACGGGCGACGACGATCCGGGCGGCATCGCGCAGGGCCAGTCCTTTCACCATCCGCATTCCAAGACGGACCGCGTGTCGCCCTGTACCAGGGATGGGCTCCATCGTGCAGTCCCAGCGGCTGGCGTTGATGCAGACGGGGCGAACTTCGACACCATGCGCGCGTGCATCCGCCACGATCTGCGCGGGCGCGTAGAAACCCATTGGCTGCGAGTTCAGCAAGGCGGTGCAGAATGCATCGGGGAAATGACACTTCACGTAGCAGGACGCATAGGCGATGAGGGCGAACGAGGCTGCATGGCTCTCGGGGAAGCCATAGCTCCCGAAGCCTTCCAGCTGCGAGAACGTCTTCTCCGCGAATTCTTCGGTGTACCCGTTGCGGACCATGCCGTCGACGAGCTTCGTCTTGAAGCGAGAGACCCCGCCCGTGAACTTGAAGGTCGCCATGGACTTCCGTAGCTGGTCCGCCTCGCCAGCGGTAAACCCCGCGCAGACCATGGCGACCTTCATCGCGGATTCCTGGAAGAGCGGGACCCCGAGAGTTTTGCCGAGGACGGCCTCGAGTTCGGGCGTCGGGTACTCGACCTTCTCCTTGCCCTCCCGTCTGCGTAGATACGGGTGAACCATGTCGCCCTGGATGGGTCCCGGCCTGACGATGGCCACCTGGATGACGAGGTCATAAAAGGTCCGCGGCTTCAGGCGTGGCAGCATCGCCATCTGTGCCCTGCTCTCGACCTGGAACGTCCCGAGCGTGTCGGCCTTCCTGATCATCGCGTAGGTCGGACCGTCCTCCTGCTTAACGCTCGCGAGGTCCAGCGGGTCGTTCTTGTGTTCCTTGATCAGCGCGAAGGCCTTCGACATGCACGTCAGCATGCCGAGAGCGAGGATGTCGACCTTCATCATCTTCAGCGCCTCGACGTCGTCTTTGTCCCACTCGATAATCTGGCGATTGTCCATGGCGGCCGGTTCGATTGGCACCAGCTCGTCAAGGCGGTCATTCGTGAGGACGAACCCACCCGGATGCTGAGACAGATGCCGTGGCGCGCCCATGAGCTGCTGTGCCAGCTCCAGCGCCAGTCGGAGTCTTCGGTCACCGAGGTTCAGGTTGTTGTCCTTGACCTCCTTTTCGGACACGCCCTCCTTGCTCCAGCCCCAGACTCCGGAAGACAGCTGTCGGATCATGTCCTCTGGCAGTCCCAGCGCCTTGCCGACGTCACGCAGTGCACCCTTGGCGCGGTAGCGGGTGACGGCCGAACACAGGGCGGCTTTCGTCCTCCCGTAGGTGTCGTAAATCCACTGGATCACCTCTTCCCGGCGCTCGTGCTCGAAATCCACGTCGATGTCCGGCGGCTCCGCCCGCTCCTGGCTGACGAACCGTTCGAACAGGAGGTCGTTGGTCTCTGGATCGATGCTGGTGACACCCAAGACGTAGCAGACGGCGGAGTTAGCCGCCGACCCGCGGCCCTGGCACAGGATGCCCTTCGACCTCGCGAAACGGACGATGTTGAACACCGTCAAGAAATACGGCGCATACTTCATCGTCTCGATGAGCTGGAGCTCGTGCCGGATAGTCTTCGCAACCGTCTCCGGCAGACCTTCTGGATAACGTTCCGCCGCGCCTTCCCATGTCAGCTTCTCGAGCGTCGCCTGTACACTCAGGCCGGGGATGATCGCTTCCTCGGGATACTGGTACTCGAGCTCGATCAGCGAGAACGTGCAGCGCTTCGCGATCTCGAGTGTCCTGTTCAAAGCCTCTGGGTAGGCTTCGAACAGGCGGTGCATTTCACGAGCGTGCTTGAGATACCGATCGGCATGGCGCTCGCGGTTGAACCCGATGTCGTCGATCGTCTTGTTGTGGCGGATGCAGGTGACGATGTCCTGAAGCTGCCGACGGCCAGGCTCGTGGAAAAGGGCGTCGTTCGTGACGACAGTTCGGACGCGGTGCCTGACGGCCATGTTCGAAAGATTGTGGATACGGAGCTTGTCGTTCGGCCGCCGGCGTAGGCAAAGACTGAGGTAAGCCCGGTCACCGAAGACCTCGGACATCTTGCGGAGCTGGATCGCACAGGCCTCGTCAGCCTCGTCCGGGATCAGGATGCCGATCAGGCCCTCGGCGTAGAGGGCGACATCGCTGAAGTCGAGGATGCACTTGGCTTTGCCGCCACGGCTTTTCCCGAGCGACAGGAGACGGCACAGCCGGGCGTAGGCTGGCCTGTCGGTCGGATAGACCAGGATCGGCATGCCGTCGGTCAGATCGAGACGGCATCCGACGATCAGGCGCACCCCCGTCGCCTTCGAGGCTTCCCATGCACGGACGATCCCGGAAAGCGAATTCCTGTCAACGATGCCGAGTGCCTCGATCCCGAGTTCGGCCGCCGTGACGAACAGCTCGTCGGCGCTGGACGCTCCTCTGAGGAAAGAAAAGTGGGTGGTTGTCTGGAGTTCGACGTATCTCATCCGAAGATTCCGTGAATGAACCAGCGGTGCGAACCGGTCGTCGTGTCCACGCCGTCGCCTGCCCGGTAGACCCAGAAGCGCTCGCCGCCCTCGTCTTCGACGACGTAGTAGTCGCGGACGGCATGAAGTTCGGCATCGCGTAACCACCATTCCCCGAACACGCGCTCGGGGCCGTCGCCGCGGACGATGCGCCTCCGCTTGCCGCGCCAGGTCATCGTCCGGGGCGGGCTATCGGGAAGCACGTTCATAACCTCGATCTCTTCGGGCTTCGCGAACAGCCTGCTCGGGCGCGGCCAGTTCGTGGGCCAGTCGATGCCCGTCTCCTTCGACATCGGCCCGACACGCCTGAAGCTCCGCTCGGGAACGTCGCTGGAAACCGGGGCGATCCGGTAGATGCGCTGCCCGCGGTTACCGAGGACATCGACAAGCGGCGTCACGTCCACGACCGTTTCCTCGATCAGGGACGACGACTGCTGCTTCTCTTCCAACGGCTCGGCCCAGACCGCCACCAGCGAAAGCTTTTCGATGCCGAAGCCGGGGTCGATCTTCTCGATCCTGTCGGTCAGCAATCGTGTCAGGCGCTTGTCGTCACGGACAGGCTTGGCGAGACCTGCGCGGACCGCTTGAATCGTGTTGTCGACGCGGTGGACGATCAGGTCGGCGCGGCGAACCCCGAGGCCGCGGGTCTCGAGTTCGGCGCAAAGCTGGACGACAAGACGGCCCACGTATTTCGCGATGGTCTCGGCGGCTCCGATCGGCTCCGAGAAGGGTCGGCTCACCCCGACGATCTCGAGCGAGCGGATGGGATCGATGGGTTCGGCGACACGGCCGAACAGCTGGTCCAGCCGCCTGCCGACCTCCGGGCCGAACCGCAGGGTCAACGGCGCTCTGGGCATTGCTGACAGCTGCCCCACGGTGTCGATGCCGAGGACCCGTAGGCCGTTGATCGTTTCGGGCGCAAGCCGCAGACAGACGATAGGAAGTCCTAGAACGGCCTTCGCCGTCCCGGCCACGGGAACGACCGTCCACTCGGCGGAAGTGAGCCTGGCGATCGCGTGCGCCGCGCCCCAGGTGTCCGCCACGGCGGCCCGCGCCGTCACTCCGACCCCACGGAGGCGATTGACCATTCCCGACAGCATAAGTTCTTCGCCGCCTTGCAGGTGATCCGCGCCTTCGGTGTCCAGCACGAGGCCGTCCGCACCGTCCATCGCGACGACGGGGCTGTACTGCCTGAGCATCCACAGCGCCATCTTGTCGAGGGCGGCCAGATCGCCGACCGGGTCAGCGTCGTACATGGCGAGATCGGCGACCAGCGCCTGGGCCTTGCTCGCGGGCATCCCGACGCGGAGGCCCAGCTTGCGCGCGGCGTCGTCTGCGGCGCAGACGGTCCGCTTGGAGCCTGACCTCGAAATCACGACCATCGGCTTCTCAGGAGGCGGTGTGCCATCGGCCCCTGCTTTCCTGATCCTGTCCGTAGGCCATCGGGGGAAATAAAGAGAGATGACCCTTGCCATCACATGCTCCAACGCAAAACTCTGCACACTCGCCCGCACGCGATCTCATCAACTCCGCCAGCCATCTCGGCCTCCCCACGCCCCCGACCGGAAGGTCTTCCGAAGGCAGCTGGCTTATTCGCCATCTGGTCACCGACGCGGTTGGCTGGCCGTAGTCGTTCGCTTCCGTCTGCCGTCGCCAGCGCCTGAGCGCGAGACCCATCGTTCCCGACTTCTCGGCGGCCAGCTGGAGTCGCCGCGACGTCACCATCGGCAGCCTGACGATCTCACCGACGACAGCACCGAGGCCACCGAAGGCCAGACCCTCCTCGAAGGAGGCAAGGACATCCTCTTCCTTGTCCGCCTCGACGTAGATGACGCGGTCGGGATGAAGGCCCGCCTGTGAGATCGCGGGGGCGAAGAGGTCGGGCCTGCTCAGACACCAGAGGATTTTCCCCTTCGTCCGCGCCGCGATCCCTGCGACCATCAGTGCAGCGGCCGAGCCGTCCACCGTTCCCGCGCCGCCGCCTGCGAACTCGTGGAGCGCGCCGAAAGCCAGACCGCCGCCCGGCAGCTTCGCGTCGATCTCGGCAACGCCGAAAGGAAGACACTCCGCCTTCCTGGCCGAACCGCCTTCGAGTTTCGCGATCTGCTCCCGCAGCTCGTCTATGATGCCTGAAGGCCGGGCATGCGTTCTCATTCACGGACCTCCTCGGCTCGCGGTGGACGGGGTTTCATATCCCTCAAAACAGTTGACGTTCTTCTTCTGTTCCGCGGAACAGGAAGAGTCAAGGCGCCCAAGATCGGCTTTTTAGTCGCCGCTTATGATCGATATCTGGAAAACCGAACCGAATCAGGACTCTAACGCATCGCGCTAAGTGACCGGCTCGATTATCTTTTTTTGAAGCACCAGTAGAACCATGATTCTGGCCGCACGTTGCGCTTTCTCGGAGGCTCGAGCCTGGTCACCCACAGCAGCCAACTACATTGGGAGTATCGCAACATGTCATCCTCTGAATGGGCCAACGATCAAACTCTATTCGCCTCTCTCACTGGCGGGCAAGCAGTCATAGACTGGTTCGGCTTCTGTCCAAGATTCCATGATGCATCTCTGGAGCGACTGGAAGTCGTAAATGGCAATGTCCTCTTGGCGATCCACGCATTCCGGATGACCGACGAACTCGATCAGCATCGCCGCTTCATTTGCGACCGCCATGCCATTGTAACGCTCAAGATGATCGGAGTGTCCGGTATTAGGCTCCACGGTAGTGCCGTTTCGATCATTTTTGATCTTAAAATCCGTCGGCTTCCCGCCGACGAAGCAGCGTCAAATTGGGAGACGTGTGCGGCGCCCGTCAAAGGCGATATTGAGCTAACATTTGATACGTCCATGGGGCTCTATGGCGAGATATACACGAAGGAGCTGGAGTTTGAGCTCCAACCGATGCCCGAATAGCATCCCACAGAGCTATGGCGTGTGTTCGAACGGATTTCTCAGACACTAAAGATGGCTGACAAGGTGTGAGCGACACACATGGGATACTTTCATGGAGGAAGCGAAAGCAGACGATCCCCGTGAAACGGTCGTGGGGCAGGCATGGTACTACTTCTGATGCCAGACCTTTTGGAGGCGCTTGATGGCTACGGCGGCGGTCTAAACATTGAGCACGTCAGGGGCATCCAGGTATTCGGCCTCTAGGCTGCTTGGTACGTTGATTGAATGTTCAGTGCGCTCCCTCACCCCGGTGCCATAGGCGGCGCCGTGCGCGGCTAGAGGCGGGCTTCATCGTACAGACTTGAGGAAGCGGACCAATCGTCAGCCAGCCCATCTCACAAATACTGAGTCGGCGCTCAAATGGCTGCCTCGGGCCGAGAGGTGTCCTCCGCTTCGCGCTAATAGGAGACATTAATGGAGCTTCGAAAGTGACGGGACTGCTCATTACAGACCTCCCGGCGAACTATCGTGGCGGCATCTTCCACTTCGAGGACTCGGCATTGGAGCGTTCCTCTGGTTTTGTCGGTATCATCCCTGCCTTCTCGGGTGTCCAGTCGGGGTCTTCGAGCCAATAGCGGAGTGGCAAAGGCTTCGTTACATCACCGGACTCGAATATGCGACGTGGGTAGATGAGATCACCATACCCGCGCATCTCCTGGGTACTATCGACTGTCACCTGCAGCAGATAGGTCCGACTTTGTTCCGCAGGTTTGGGATTAGGATCAAACTTGAATATGAAGCTTTCCTGTTTGGGAGCCAGACCGTAATCTCGCAGATTCATCTGTAGTATGTTGCCGCTCGGAGATTTCATGTCCGCGAAAGAACTTTTCCCGCCGGCGTCGAAATCCTCGACCTGGGATGGAACTTTGATAGCCAAGGTGGGCTGCCAACCTTTTGCTTCCAGTTGTGTAAGCAAACCGACGATATATTCGCGCATCTCGTCCAATAGACGAGGCTGCGCAAAGGGCCGCAACGCAACGCCACTGATGCGCCCTGCTTCCTGAGAAACATGCAATGTTCGCCCCGGCGGTAGCTCAAAGCTCTGCTCTGCATCAAGGACGTGAAGAGCAATCCAGTGATCGGTGAATTGGATAGGCATCCAATCACCGATATCATTCGCATCAACCACGTATTCTTGTGCCTTCCACGGACCTACTTGCAGATGATTACGTTCAATGAACTCTCTGACCGTCATCCCCATCCTGACCTCGATCATCCGAGGTTCGCCAGCAGCGGGATTATTGCGTTGGACTGTAGGATTAACCACGTAAAAGAGGCAAATTAGTAGAACCACAGATATCAGAAGCTTTTTAACCAATAGCTCACCATCTCCAGCCGTGTTGGGAGGAAATTCTTTCCATCGAATTCATTTGGTTGCCTCCACGTTTCATGCCGAACTACATGGCGGTTGCCGCATCCCGCATTGGGCGGATGGCGTAGGCCTTTCGTTCATGGGCGAGGCCAGATCGCGATGTCTATGACATCCGGCTCGATCGGCACGCTGTCGTCCCTGCTGCCCTGGAATTCCATCCAGCTGATCCGCATGGCGCACTCGACGGTATCCACGAAGAAGACCGGACCATTCGGCAGAGGGTCCGGCATCGAGGGGCTGGAGATCGCGAAGGTCTTCGACGGGAAACGGACTTCAACCGTCTCCTCGTGCGTCCAGGGCTTGTCGCTCATCGGTTCCACTAAAGGGTGACTTGGCTCCTGGTCGTAGATCGCGATCCGGATGTGCTGTTGCAGGCACGACTGCGTGTATATGGTGATACCCGATGGCATGACGAACAGGCACCTCGCCTCCATCTCCGGCGTGATCTCCACGGGAGCCTCGAAAGCCTTGTCGTTCCTGTCCATGAGATAGAACTGGCCGTAGTCGGACTGCCAGGCCATCGTCGTCCAGCCTTTCGGCGATGCGGCCATTCCCATCATCCCTCGTGCGCCTCCGCCCAGTGCGGATAGGTGACGTACGCCGTCAAAGCGCCCTCGCCTTCCGTGGCGATCGTCACGGATTCCCCCTTTGGCATGTAGACGATGTCGCCCGGTCCTGCCGTCACCGTGCCGTCCGCCGTGGACACCGAAAGCCTGCCTTGCAGAATAATCATGGTGTCGTGTACGGCCATTGTCTCAGTCAGCGACTGGTTGGGGGCATAGCGGCCGTAGCCGATGGTGACCGGTCCGCCGTGTCTCTCGTCGACGAGGTTTCCGACGAAGATATCGGCATCCTGCCCTGGTGACCGTTCCAGTTTGGCGTCGGACAGGCTGAATTTCTGAACTTTCATTCGATTGCTCCCTTTTCTAGACGGGACGTAGGGCGGTCGCCGAGGTCGCCAAGACAGACGCCGTACATCGCCCGCTGCGGCGTTGCGAAGAGCGCCGCCAAACAGCCTGCGCGAGAATTGGCTAGTGTACTAGACAATGCTGCGCTAGACATCTAATTATAAGTAGCGCGCAATCAAGAAGGTGTCATGTCCCACCGACTAGGAACTCAGCTTTCATTCGCCATCTACGGGGTCGCGGGCCGCGTGGCGCGTATGCACAAGCCCTTTCTGGATCCGCTGGGACTAACGTTCCCACAGTATCTGGTGATGCTCGAGCTCTACGCCGGAACGCCTCGCTACGTCGGCGACCTCGGCACGAGTCTCGGCATGGATACTGGAACGATCACGCCTCTGCTCAAGCGCCTCGAAGTTTCGGGGATGATCACGCGGATGCGTGATCCCAAGGACGAACGGTGCGTGCTGATCAACCTCACGCCAGCCGCGGAAGCCATCAAGGATGAAGTCTGGAGCATTGCCGGCAGGATCAAGAGCGCCTGCAAGATCGACGAGGCCGGCATGATCGCGCTGCGAGATACCCTCAATGACTTTGCAAGACCAGCAGTGGAATAGGAAAGGACAACGCACATGAACGTTGGGATCATCGGCTCCGGTAATATCGGCGCGGAGCTTGCCAGGAAGCTGTCAGCGGCCGGGCATACGGTGAAAATCGCCAACTCCAGGGGGCCCGAAAGCCTCAAGAACATTGTTCACAGCACAGCGATTTTCCCCGTCGCCAAGGAAGACGTGGCCACAGACGCGGACGTCGTCATCCTGTCGATACCGTTCGCACGCAACGCCGAAGCCGCCGCCTTGGTGGCCCAGGCTCCGACCGGTACGATTTTCGTGGATACCTCGAACTATTACCCCCAGCGCGACGGGCGGATCGCCGAGGTCGAAGGCGGCAAGCCGGAAACGGTTTGGGCCAGCGAACAGATCGGTCGACCTTTGGTGAAGGCGTGGAACGCCATCCTTTCGCAGACCCTCGTCGAGGCGGGGACCGCTCCTGGAACGCCAGACCGGATTGCCATCCCGATCGCGGGCGATGACCTCGCTGCCAAGCGCGTGGTGGCTGAGCTGGTGAGCGCGACAGGGTTCGATACCGTAGACGCGGGCGAGCTGGCGGATTCCTGGAGGTTCCAGCCCGGCTCTCCGGCGTACTGCACAGAACTAACGATCGAGGAACTCAAAGTCGCCCTCTCAAATGCCAGCATGGAACGCTCCCCTGCCAATCGCGACGCCATCATGAAGGCGATATCCGACGGGAGGGTGCCGATGACGCGCGCAGCTATGGCCGCGAACAACCGGGTCATGTCCAACTAAGCTCATGAGTCAGTACCGCCTGTCAGCATCTACGACCAATATCTCGTTCACTAGAATATAGAAAGCTAGGTTTCATGTCGGCTATCGCCATACCTCTCGAGGTCAACAGTCAAAACGCAGCGGCCAGCGACAAGCTGACCTCTGAATCCAAGATCGCGATCAGCGTACTGTTTGCCTCGACCTTCACCGTAATCCTCAACGAGATGCTGATGGGTGTAGCCTTGCCGACGGTGATGGCCGATCTGGGTATCACGGCATCCACCGTGCAGTGGCTTACGACCGCCTACATGCTGACGATGGCTGTGGTCATCCCTGCGACGGGCTTCCTCACCGAACGGTTCAGCATGCGGACGGTCTATACGCTCGCCATGTCCATGTTTGCATTTGGAACAATGGTAGCGATTTCCGCACCTGGCTTCGAGGTCTTGCTGGTCGGCCGTATTATCCAGGCCGTCGGCACGGCTATCGCAACCCCGCTGGCGTTCACCGCGGTGACCGCACTGGTACCTCCGTCAAGAGCCGGCCGCATGATGGCACTGCTGACGGTTTGCGTGTCGACTGCACCCGCATTCGGTCCGGCAATGGCGGGTGCCATTCTGTCCGTCGCCGGCTGGCGTTGGCTGTTCGTGTTCATCCTGCCGATCGCCGTGATCTCGCTTACCGTCGGCAACATGATGATCCGCGTGCCGGGCACCCCGCGCAAGACCAAGGTGGACGGCCTGTCCGTGCTGCTTTCGGCCATCGGGTTCGCTAGCCTCGTCTACGGGCTGGCTTCCTTCGGCGAGGCCTCCGGAGGCCACACGATCGTTTCGCCTTGGACGGCCCTTGGCGCTGGCATGATTGTCGTTGCTCTGTTTGTCGCCCGGCAACTGTTCCTCCAGAAGTCCGACCTCGCTTTGCTCGACATGCGTCCGTTCACCGTCCGCAGCTTTGCCGTGCCGGCTCTGCTCGCTGTATTCTTCATGACCGCTGCCACGGGGATGATGACGCTGATGCCGGTCATACTGCAGGCTTCATACGGGTTGACCCCATTGCAGACCGGTCTGTTCATGTTGCCGGGCGGACTGACCATCACCGTCATCTCCGTGGTGGTCGGCCGCGTCTATGATCGTATCGGTGCACGACCGCTCATGGTGGCGGGCGCGATCTTCGATGGTGCGGGTCTGTGGTTCCTGTCGACGCTTGCGCCAGGAACGCCCATCTGGCTTCTGCTTGCCACCTACATGTTCATCATCGTAGGGCAGGCCTTCCTGTGGACCCCGACATATGCGGCCTCGCTCGGCGCCCTCGACAAACACCTCCTGCCCCATGGCAGCGCCATCATGAACACGATCCAGCAGCTCTCCGGTGCGGCGGGTATCGCCATCGCATTCTCGATTATGACCGCAAGCTCTGCAGCTCTCGTCTCTAGCGGGGAAGCAATTCAGCCCGCCATGGCGCAGGGTGCACAGCAGTCTCACCTTGTCGCCTTTGGAATGGTTGTCCTGGGTCTGTTGGTGGCGTTGATGATGCCGAAGACGAAGGCGACGGCGCAAAGGACGGTTCAGGCTCACTAGGCGGCGCCTTCCGGCGGGCCACCTCCCGTTTCGAACAAAATCGTTCTTGTACGTTCACGAGGACTTGCCGGATTAAGTCCCCCGGTTCAGATTGCACCCCGATGAAAGGATTCCAGATGGTAAAGAAGTCTAAGAGCGAAGCTTCGGTGAGCACTGGACAGCCCGCATCCTTCGGCTCCGCCCTCGACGAGTGCGGGTTCAAGCCTCTCGGCCGTCGGGTGAAAGTCAAAGTCGGCGTAAACCGATACCCGCTCTGGACACCTTCAAAGGCCAGTGCCGCCGCCGAACGGCCGGAATGATCGACCGCGCATGTCTGTCTTCCTCGATTTCGAAGCCTCGTCCCTTAGCAAGCACAGCTATCCCATCGAAGTCGCCTGGGTTTTCGAAGACGGCCGAGCGCGCTCGTTCCTCATCAAGCGGATACCAGGTTGGACCGACTGGTCGTCCGAAGCCGAGGCCCTGCACGGGATATCCCGGGAGCAACTCGCCAGGGACGGCGTGGACGTTTCTACCATCGTAAGCGAAATGGTTGAAACCCTCGCGGACCATGACCTGTCTGCCAGCGCGCCGTCTTGGGACGGTAAATGGTTGAGCGCCCTGTTACGCGCGGCGGGAAATCCCAGTCACGAACTGCGTCTTCGGAAATCCGACGAGGCGTTCTTGGACCTCGCGAAGGAAGTGGCAGGGTCTTCGGTTTCGGACAAGGACATCGAGGACTTTGTGAGTGACATCATAGAGCGCACCGAGCCGAGCAGCCCGCCACACCGTGCGCTGCCTGACGCCCTTCTTGAACTTGATCGGTGGAAACTCGTGCGCGAGGAGGCCCGTGACCTGCAGGCGAAGAGGCCCTAGAGGAATGACAGGGGCTTCATCCTGTCCAGGCGGTCCGCCCAAAGCCCCTTCGCAAAAGCCGTGACGGAATTGTCTTCGCGGCCGGGTCGGTCGAGCCGGCCGGTCGAAATCCCGAGGTTCTCGAATAGAAGGATCCGACAGACTCCAGAGCGCCGCCACTGCGCTTCTCGAGTTCTCGCATCACCTCGATGCCATCCCGTTCAAAGAGGTCGATGCCGTCGAGCGAGACACCGCCTTCGAGATCGTAGTAGCACTCGATTTCGGTGACCTTGCCGTCGACGTAGTTGACGACAGGCGCGTGATCCCCGCGATATTCCGTCCCGTCGTCTCCCTTCCTCCGGCGGTCGGGCGGACCGATGACTGCCTCGACTTCCGATGGTGTCATCCCGAAACGGATTGGACCCACGCCTTCGAAGGGTTGGATTTCCCAGGCCATAGAACCCCCTGACTCGATTTGGCTAATCCGCCGTGTGCCCCAACCTACATGACGATCCGCGGTCAGACTTCAATATCGGATGATATGGCTTTGCTCGGAAACCGGGTGGAACAACGGGGATCGCGGGAGCGTTCGCCGAAACCATCAGGAGACCTCAGATGCCCGGCACGTTCGCGACCCTCTACATCTTCGCGTTTGATCTCGATGACCGTGACCAAGCGGTACAGGCGTTCGCGCCCCGGGTGGCCGCCAGCAAGGCGGCGGCCATTGAGGAAGCCCGTCACCTTGAGGGCCGCCATGCTGGTGTCGTCGTCTGGAGGCGCGAGGGCGATCCTGTCGTCGGCGAGGAAGGTGAGCCCGAGGTCGTGTTCAGCGTCGGCAGGGTCGGAGACTTTGCCTGAGCGACCTGTACTGGCCGCCCCGGCAGATGGCGGGCGAAGCTTTAGAAAGACCCGTCTGTCGTCCTGGACAACGCGTCGAACGCGCGTATTTCCTCCAGTCCCGCCTCAAGGACGGGAGTGACCGTGTCTACTGCATCGCCTCCCGCCATGAACTGCTTCGGAGGATTTTCCATGGTTCCCAACTTGACCAGCACCTCTCCAAGTTTGGCAGGATCACCTGTCTGCTGCCCGTCGTATCGGGACCACATTGCCGCGGCGGTGCCCTCGGCCGCGTAATCCTCGATCGAGCTTTCCGCATACTTCACGTTCGTCGAAGCGAGCAGGTCGGTACGGAAGAAGCCCGGCGAGACGACTGCGATCCTGATACCGAACTGCCCCACCTCGTGCGCGACCGCTAGTGAAAGCCCTTCGAGGGCGAACTTTGCCGCGCTGTAGGCGGCGCAGTGCTTGAGACCGATCACGCCCGCGACAGAACTGATGTTGATGATCCTGCCGTATCCTGCCAATCATTGTTCCGCTCGAGCTCGTACTCAGATAAGGCGGCCAGATAGAATGCAGTGTGGGCAAGAGCCAGCAGTGTGGATACCCCTTGCCATATTCAGTTGCGCCGGCTGATTTCAGCGCACGTTCGTTCCTGATGGAGACGGCCAACGTCAACAGACGGAGCTACCGCGCCGCCGAAAAAAAGCTCAAATCCGGTCATTATCGACCCTCGTACTTCGTGCACGCCAAAGAGCAGCTACCTGATCCCGCCAATGGAATTTCAGGGCAGAACTCTCATCGGATTTCACCCGAGGCAATTCCCGTTACATATCTAATGGAGACGCTAGAGCGACCGTCGGGCAAGTCGCGCTGAGCGGCCAGTCGAAGGCTAGGGTCCCGTTGCTCAATCAGGTATGTGACGGCTTGGGCATGCCATACCTCTTCAGGCCACGAAGCACGATTACACCGCTGCGCTGGCGGCATCATGACGGACGGCGATCCGCGATCCCGACGAACGGGCCATCGTAGCTTCTTCATTGGCTTTAGGTTCATGCAACAGGGTCGACGCCTGTGTACTATCGATGTCAGGACCATCGGTCGTCTTGCCGTGACCGGCTGATACACCAGGCCCAGCACATGCGTCGCGGTTGTCAGGTCTCGATCCAGGACCAGTTCCACAGCCCTGACGAGACACCTTCCGAAGACGTATGGCTTACTTGATTCGCAGACACAGCCCCGAAAGCCCAACCTTGATCCTTATGCGACGACCGATCGGTTTGAAGCCGACCTCGTCCAGCAGGGCCCCTAGAGATCTTGCCTCACGCCTCTTGTCCATGGCGATCCGCTTCGTTTTTTCATGACAAACGAATACCGGATGGCCATCGCTTTTTCAAGGAGAGGGTGAGGCAGGTCCGTAACCCGACCGATGTCGGTGTGGTTCCTGGCGACGACCAACGAGCCAGTTCATGTGGCGCTGACACCAAGGACGATCGGCAACTCACGTGCGGAACTAATTCGCCATTCATGTTGCAGATTTACCACGACCCTTACTTCGTGCACTTCTGCAACAACATGGCGCAACGCCCGGATGTCGTTTCAGATTTGACCGATGAAGACATTTTTACTAAAAATTCGCGTTTCAAATCAGGGACTTAAATTCTCCCCGACGGGCAGATTCTCACCCCAGAAGGATTGCAAACTCGGACTGGGCGTGCTCTTTTAGAGCTGCGCCAGATTGTGCCGCGTCCTGGGTGTAGGACTAGCGGATTAACACGAGCGCCATTGAGCGAACGCGGCCAGGGGTGACACACCGCCCTCCGCAGTGCTGGGGATTAAACCCGGCGGCATACTCCCGGTTTGGTCAGGCCGAAGAGTGTTTTTCAATCCGAACGCTCACGGAGATGACCCATGTCCAAGATTCCCATCTAGCCGCCTTTTCTCGACCGCTGGCCAATCCCGGCCCCGGTCACTCGACGTTCGCCGATCAAACGCTCGCAAGCACATCTCCATGTGCGGAAAGGAACTACGATGCGTACAAATCCGACCACCACCAAGGGCCGCTCGACGGATGCGGTCCATACGGTCTGCCAAGGGCGCCGTCCCAACGACTACTGCGTTCCGCCGCTTTTCGTGAACGACCTGATCAGCCAGTGTGCGGCACACTTCCTCGCGGACTTCGTCACGCACTCGGCCGACCATCTCCGCTCCGTCCTCAAATGCGGTGTCCGGGGCCCCGGCGGCCTCGTGGAAGAAGTCGCGCACTGGCTTTCCCAATGCGATGACGACGTGTCCGGCCCCGATAACAACCTCGGCTACTGGGATATCGAAGAGCGCGGACCGTGGGTCTACGGCGCTCTCGAGGCGGCCGACATCGCCCGCGTCGTGACGCGTCATACCAAAGGCTGGTCGTACCGCGACTTCGCCTCGTACGGCTACACGGTCAGGGAGAAGGCTGAGTTCGACACCGCTATCGCCGGTATGAAATAGCCGACTGCGCATCCGTGGTCGCCACCTCGACCGCAACCCCAACGGACGCATGGTCAGTCAAACCACGAACCATGAGGCGGAGCATAGCGTTGTGAAGCCCTTCACCAGAACCGTTGATACCGTCGACAAAAGCCGTCGCGTACCCCGGATCGCTCCGAAACGAAAGGACCACGAATGCCAACTTCCACTACCCCTGCCGCCAAGGCTGCGGACGTACTGGTGAACAGCGGTATCATGGCTCGCGCAGATAAGGCTGCCATGGCCTTGATCGCCGAACTTCGCGCGAAGCTCGCCAAGCCCCGCGTGTTAAGCCACCCGAGCATCCTCTTCACTTCGAGCGTACACATCCTCGGCGAGCATGATGAGCTTCGACGCGTTGCCCCCTCGGCGGCGTACGAACTCGCCGAGCTTGAGCCGTGGAACGGCATGTCGGAGGCACAGATCGCGGAGTTGATCCTCGGTAACGTCTCCGACACCTACACCATGCTCATGTTTATCGGCATCACACTAGGGGTTCGCCTTGAACTCGGCGACTCGCGGGAGCGCGTCGAGCTTACCGTCGAACAGGTCGAACAGTTCGTTGCCGCCTTGTACGATCGAACCTTCGGGAAGCCATCGTAAGGGCGCCGTCCAATCCTCAAAGACCTACCCGGGGCCGGCGGGACCTTGAACGTTAGTTGTCCCAGGCTCACCGGTCGAGGTAGAGCACCTAATCTCGAGATGAGGTGAAGTGAAATCTCGAGCCTACATGCCCGAAAAAAGTAAAATAGGAGCTTAACCTTAGATTAACCATGCATCTTAATATACCTGCCAAGTCATCAAGTAGAAATGTCTCTCGACTAGACACCTGTGCACCAGATCGTTACAAGGATAATTAGATTGAAACGGAGTAGGCCAATGCGCCCGATACATATAGCCATAGGAGCTGCAGTAGTATCGGTATAGGCGCGCCTATCCATCCACAGCATCTCCTTCGTCGAAGCAAGATCGAAATGGAGAGCCAGATGAACTTCAATCG
This sequence comes from Rhizobium deserti, assembly GCF_004358025.1. GTDB lineage: Bacteria > Pseudomonadota > Alphaproteobacteria > Rhizobiales > Rhizobiaceae > Neorhizobium > Neorhizobium deserti. The sequence goes on from NZ_SMTL01000007.1 coordinate 113,320, forward strand.
TCAGACCGCCCGCTCTATCTATCTCAAACGCGCAGGACTCGGATTCCTCGCCGAGCCGCAGGGCGTTTCCATGCCCGCCTATCTCCCCGCACCTACCGCCGCGGATATCCGCATCCCCATCCCGTCAGGAGGCTTGGGGATATCGTAGGGGCTTTTGCGAAAGCGAAGGTCCCGACAACGATCTGCTGAAGCTGGATCCCACCGCGGGACACGCGACGCGCAAGCCTGCCTCGAAGCAGGAGGCGACCGCGCGCGGTGCCACCTTCTTCCGCGGCACTGAAGTCTATCACGAGAGCGAACTGGAGCATCGGGTGTCGGTCAAGATTCAAGGACGAAGCGACGTGCGCGAACTGCATTCCCAGTATCCGATCCTTCTGTGGATCGACGCCGACGGCGAAATCCGCAAGCACACCTGTGACTATTTCGTCGTGTTCGACGACGGCCTCCGGCTCGCCGTCGCGGTGAAATACCAGAAAAATAAGGAGCAGTTGGAAGAGCTCATCAAACAGATCCGCCTTGCGGGTTTCACCCGGCACGACAAGAAGGGCCACCTGACCGTGGGAGCCGTCGACGACATGGTGCACCTGAGCGAAGCCGAAGCCACCATCGACGACTTCGAAAACGCGCAGTGCATCGTCGCTTCCCGCCACCATAACGATCCTGCCGAATTCTCGGCGTTGCTCGAAATCGTCCGCAGGCTGCCGGGCCGCTTCCGTTTCGGAGAGCTGCTGCGCAACTGCACGAACCGCGCCAACCGTCGCACCGCCATCTGGCGCCTGATCGATGTCGGCCACCTCGTCACCGCCTCGACCGGGCGGATCGACGAACTTGCCTGGCTGCGTTTCCGCGGCTGAATCCCTCGTCCCGAACCGAAAACAGGAGCTGTCCATGACCGCCGATCCGAACCTCCACGAGTTCTTCCGACTACTCGGACGTCATTTCTCGTTCGCCCCGCAAGATCCCCGGCGTGCAAGCCGAAAGGAGATACGGGAGGCTACCCCTCCCCGCCTGCCTTCGAACGCACCGACCGAATCCGCCCGGATCAAGCAAAAAGGAACGACCGATGACCATCAACACCATCCCTGCCCGCATCTTCCACAACGCCATCGTCCAGATGGGACACCATGACCGTTTCGCCCGCAAGGCCATCAGCACCAACTTCATCCCGATCTCGTGCGACGCGAACGGCTACCGCCTTCGCAACGAAGACGACGGCAAGCACGAGATCTTCATGTCTCACCAGGAGATCTACGACGAGCTGGACGGCGGGGTTTCCGAAGTCGTCTACGGCTGGAACTGCCCTGAAATGTCGCGACTGCGCATTCTCTTCGGAGACATGCCTTTCGAGAAATTCCCGATCGAGCGCCAGAACCTCGCCTCCTACCGCGAGAAGCTGATCGATCGCTGGGACGACCATCTCGCCGACCTCGGGAAAAACCCGCGCCTTTCGACCGCCGAGATGCAGCAGTGGCTCAACGAACAGGACGGAGAGCTCTTCAAGGAGGCCATGAGGACGGCTAAAGGGGCGACGGACGGGAAATCCCGCGCCAACAAGCAGATCAAGCTGTCCTGGTTCGACGTACCCAGCGTCAAGACCTTCCAGCGCGACTACAAGAAGTACCACGCCGCCGACTGCAACAGGCTGGCGCTCATCCACCGCCACCACGGTCCCGGTCAGCGCTTTTTCCGCGCTGATGCCGATTCCATCGCGTTCGCCGTGGACAAGGCCCGCGGTTTCCTCTCGCGCCTGCGTCCAAAGTATTCGGCGGTCTTCCGCGACTACCTGGCGGCGCTGCATGTTGAGAACCGGAACCGCACCCGGAAGCTCGCCCCGGTCTCGCGCAAGAAGTTCGTGGCCCTCATCAAGAAGTTCGACGAGTTCGACACGGTCGCCGCGCGTCACGGCTACCAGGCCGCCGTGCGCAAGTTCATGAAGATCCGTCGCCAGTTCGACATCCTCCGCCCCGGTCAGCGCATCGAAATCGACCACATGAAGGTCGATCTGATCACGCTGCTCTCGGAGATCGGCGCGCTCACCACCTTGCCCGACTGGGTGGTCGAAAAGCTGAAGGAAGCGGACATGCTTCACCAGCGCATCCACGTCGTGGCCGCGATCGACGTCGCGACGCGCTACATCCTGGCGTTCAAGGCATCCACGAATCCCAAGGCGGCATCCGCCGTGGCCGCCCTGCGCATGATCATGTCCGACAAACGCTGGCTGTCGGAGTACGTGGGTGCCCGGACGCCGTGGATCGGGCGGATCTGGCCCGAGGAAACGTACATGGACAACGGCACCGAGTTCACCGCGGACCGCACCGAGACCGTGTTCCGCACCGCGCAGATCGCCTACACTCGTCCCGCGGCGGGCGATCCCCAGCGTCGTCCGTTCGTCGAGAGCCTGTTCCACACCGTGGGACCGCTGCTGACGAGCTATTTCGACGGCAAGACCTTCAACTCCATCGCGGAAAAAGGCGACTACGACGCCGCGGCTCACGTCAGCATCGACGTGGACGAGCTGATCAAGGTGTTCCTGTTCGCCATCCTGGACGTCTACCATAACCGTCCTCACGCGGGCCTTGGAGGCAACACGCCGCACAACGCTTGGGTCCAGGGTACCCAGGAACACCGAATCAAGTTCCCGCCGAGCTCGGCGGGTCTCGCCCGCATCTTCGGCGTCGCCGCGAACCGCAAGATCCAGGTCTACGGAGTTTCGAACATGGGGATCCCGTATTCGAACGACACCCTGCAGGCGCAGCGCCGCACGCACGGTCAGGACGTCGAGATCATGTACGATCCCGAGTGCGCGGAGTTCATCCTGGCCAAGGGCGAAACCGAGTGGTACCCGGTCAGGAACACCATCGGCCTCGATGGCACGGTCACCCTGCACGAGTGGGCGGCCGCGCTCAAGAGCGAGAAGCAGCGCAACGCGGAAAACGCCGTGGAAGGGCTCGCCGTCATGTACGAGGCCATCGACCGGATCCGCCGCATCGGCGAAGCCGCTACCCTGCGCGCCAACCTCAGCCACGTCGTTCCCAGCGACGCTGATTTCGAGAAGCTGCACGGTCAGCTGGACGGCGCCTGGGTCGAGGCCCCGGTGCGGGTCGTGCCGCAGCTCGAGAACGCGCTCGTCCTGCGCTCCGACCCGCTGCGTGGTGGCGACGTGGCCGTCGGCCAGGCGGTGGGCGCGGACTCGGCGGTGGTCTCCAAGCTGTTCGAGGCCTACGGCGTGAAGACGCCCGCCCCGGCTCCCGAGCCCGTCTCGAGCTTCGTCAACGACGAAGACCAGTGGAAGTGAGGGAGATGACCATGAACGACGACGAGCTTAGCCAGTTCCGGGCACGCGTGCGGTCCCACGTGATCCCGAACGACCGAGACGCGCCTCTGAAATCCCAGGTGCGGGATCTCATCGACAACGTGAACGATATCCGCAACGGAGGGGGGTCGCGTAGGCGATCCCTCTTCGTCATCGGTGAATCCGGGAGCGGGAAGTCCTTTTCGCTCCGGAACATTTTCGCGACCACGCCGGAGTTCCAGGCCTACCCGGATGAACACGGCCGCACGATGCGCCCGCTTATCAGCGTGGAAGCCCCCAGGCCCTGCGGCATCGTCGATCTCTGCAACGAGGTCCTGAAGAAACTCGGACTTCCGCAGAACCATTCCATGAAGCCCGCGTTCGCCAGGGAGACCCTCAGGACGATCCTGCGCGAACACGGGGTGATCTACCTTCACGTCGACGAGGCGCAGCATATGCTGCGCCATCCGACAGAACACGCGGTTCGGGTGATGCAGGACCAGCTGAAAGTGCTGGTGCAAACCCAGGAATGGCCGCTGCATGTCATTTTCAGCGGAGTGCTTGACCTGGACCGCCTGCTGCAGACGGACGATTTCCAGCTGGGCAACAGATCGGACGTCCGGCGTTTCGGCGAACTGACCTGGCCTGGCGATCGCAAGATCGTCGAAAGGATTCTCACCGAAGTCGCATGCGATCAATGCGGGCTCGCCCTGGACAAGAAGATGCTGGAAGACGAGGTACACGGGCGCATCTGGAAAGCCAGCCTGAAGGAGTTCGGCACCTCGATCGAGACTGTCCAGGGAGCGTCGTTTCTGGCTGTCAAAAACGGTCATCCCGTCCTCGGGAGCGCGCATTTCGCCAGGTATTACGAGCGCCACTACGGCTGCCTTCCCGTCGATAACATGTTCCTCGCCAAAACCTGGCTCGATATCGACCCGAAGAAAGCGCGCGCCGATATCGCCTTGGCCTTCAAGAAAAAAAGGAACTAGGCATGCGCCTCCCCAACAGTGTCGCGTTCCACCGGGATGAAACTCCGCTGAGCCTCGCCTCGAGGCTGGCAGCCACCAACGGCTTCGCGTCGCTTTCCATGTTCCTCGAGCTTCTCGGTGTCAGGGCGAGCGCGATCGCTCAGGGAGAGCGCGAAGCGATGGACAGGCTCGCCGATCTTTCGGGTTTCGACGTCGCCGACGTGGGGCGTTACGCCATGCGACCCGACGGATATCGCAAGGCAGTCATGGGTGGCTGCAAGGTACTGCGGACCTCCGATCGGGTCGCGCCTATCCACCGTTTCTGCCCCTTGTGCGTCAGCGCGGATCTTTCCAACGAGAGCGGCATCCCGGCCGCCCGTGCGTACGCGAGGTATCAATGGCAGACACTGGAGATCACCGTATGCGAAATTCACGAAGTCCCTCTGAAACCATTCTCGTCCGCAGGCCATCATGAACATGACCTGGCGCGCTTCGCGGAAGCCCACGCGTCCGAAATCCTGGCGATGACGGCAGACCTGCGACCTCAGGCGCCGCCTCCGGCGGAGCGGTATGTCGCTGGCCGTCTGATGGGGGTTCAGGCAAACACGTTTCTCGACAGGCTTGAGGTCTATGTGGTCGTGGAAATCTGCGAGCACCTTGGTGCTTTCATGGAAAGGCATGGATTTACTGGCGACCACACCGCGTTCGAAGGTGGATACGCGGTTGCCTGCAGAGGGCCTGCAGCCATCGAGGAGGTCATCCTTCAGGCGATCAAGACAGCCAAACCCAACAACCACACGGTACAGAAGTTTTTCGGGCGGATCATGGTGTGGCTAAGATCCCAGAGGAATAACCGGGAGATGGCCGCGGTCATCGAGATGTTCCAGGATATCGCGGCGAGGAATCTTCCGCTGTCGGAGAGCGAGATTTTCATCACCCCGGTCACGAAAAGACATCTGCATTCGATTTCCTCGGCGAGTAAGGAGTACGGGCTCGGAGAGTCGGTCGTCCGTAAGATCGTGACAGGCGCCGGACTGATCGACGGCCTGAACGCCAAGAGTTCAAGGACATGGTTCTCGGCCGACGCTGCGCGCCCCTTCCTGGAAGCGACAAAGCCGTCACTAAGGGATATGGACGTCGGCCGCGTTCTCGGGGTTCCGTCACATCTCGCCAAGGCGCTCAGGACTTCGGGCGTTATCGCCGAAACGGTCGCGACTTATGCTACCCGAGGCCGATCCAGGGTAAATCCGGCCGCACTCGCTGAATTCGTCGAGACGATCTTCAGGGGGATCATCGAGGCTGATCGCGATCATGGACTTTCGAACATCGTCGAAGCCACGTCGAATTGCTTTTGCGGCTTCGACGAGATGGTGTGCCTGGTTTTCCAGAGGGAACTGAGCAGCCTACGCAGACAAGGCGACGGCCGCCAGTTGACAGATTTGTTGATCGACTGGCGGGAAGCCTTGCAGATCCTGTATGCTGTCCCCGGGCGCGAGAATCCTCTCGAAATCATGGAGCGTGCCGTTGGCCTGGAGCAGGCGGCAGACGAGTTGAAGACGACGCCGCTCACGGTTCGGGCGCTGTTCAAATGCGGAATGCTCTCGGGTGTGGAGTTGAACGACGTAGTGGCTAAGACGAAACCGCTGTTCGTGGACAAGACGTCGCTGGCGGAGTTCGATCGCGACTTCATTTCGCTTGATGCGCTTGCCACGCTACTAGGAAGTCATCCACCGAACGTCGAAGCTTTGATGGCAAAGCGGGGTATTCTGCCCGTCAACGAGGTGTCGGTCTTCAGCGAACCTTTTTACAGCCGTGCTGACTGTGCTGATACGTCAAACCAGACCCAAGCGTTCTAGCCGAGAGCTTCCGTGGCTTGGACTGCGTCCGAGGGCTGTCAAGATCTAGATGCTTCGGCGAACCTGCGGCTAGCAGCAAGTGCCATGAGGTCCGCGTGCTCGTTATGTGGGATGCCAGAGTGGCCCTTGCACCACTCGACACTGATGTTCGGATTGGCGACGAGAAGAGCGTCCAGCGCCTGCCATGTGGCGTTGTCGGGTATGCTCCGTTTCCGCGCTTTCGAGTTGGCGACTATCCGTCTCCAACCATTGTTGCGCCAGATATGCCGCCACTTCCCACACCCTTGGACCACGTACCGCGAGTCGGTGAAGATGACCGAGCTGGTCTTAGCCCCGTTCGCGGCAAGCCAGCTGGCAGCGTTCAATACCCCTAGAAGTTCGAAAAAATTGTTGGAGCGGCCGGGCGAGGCACCGCCGTCTACGCGCACGTCTTGGCCATCTCGGAGAACGACGTAAGCCCACCCGCCCACGGACGCCCGCGCATCGTAAGAGCCATCGGTGAAGGCGTGGGTCGCGGACTCGACCGCACTCGTCTGAGCTATCAAGCGTTGGATAACGGCTGGATCAAGACGATATATTCCGTCCACGTGGCGTGCCTTTCTGCGAGATCCCAACCGGTTCTTAGCTGTCGGGAGCAAGCGTCCGAGAAGGTGTGACACAGCTCCGATCTCCGAGACAAGTGGCAACAAACTCGCGGCAACTGGCGACCCATGTCCCGACCTAAGCCTGTTAAGACCGAAGTTGGTCCGCCTCTGCGGTCGAGGAACGACCCCGCGAGCCGACTTCAAAGACGGCCCATAAACCAGGCTAGCAAACCTATTGGCACATTTTGACCGGAGCATAGTGAGCGCTGTTCAAAAAACTCAAGCTTTCCAATGTCTGGAAATTGCCTTAGAGACAGAGCTCAGAGGCATTATCAGGTGGAAGCCGGCTTTGCTGTAAGCCTTGTGTGAGACAGGGGCGTCCGGCGGAAGCCGGGCTGAGAAGCACCCTTTGAACCTGAACCAGATCATGCTGGCGGAGGGAGTCGTTTGGGCATGTCCTCTCGAAGAACAAATGCCTTCTCGCCTGCCCCGTCGACAAGGGGCAATGATGAACACAATCACTCCAACACCCGGTCAATTGCTGGACATGATGCGGACGACTAATCCGCTGGTTCAGTGCATCACCAATTATGTGGCAATGAACATTGCCGCAAATGTCTTGCTGGCTGCCGGCGCTTCGCCGGCCATGGTAAGGGCCGAGGAAGAAGCGGGTGAATTTGCCGGTTATGCCGGTGCAGTGACGATTAATATAGGCACTTTATCCACCCACTGGATCGCCGGCATGAAAAAGGCGGCCAATGCCGCCAATGCAGGGGGAAAGCCTTGGGTGCTCGATCCGGTTGCGCATTACGCAACGGCTTTCCGCCGGCAGGTCACCAGCGAGCTCATGGCCTTGAAGCCCACCATTATTCGCGGCAATGCCTCGGAAATCATGGCGCTTGGAGGCGGCCAGTCGCGCGGCCATGGCGTCGACAGCGGTGATCCGACCTCTGCTGCGGAAAACTCTGCATTGGCCTTGGCGCAGCAGCAAGGCTGCGTGGTCGCGGTCACCGGTGAAGAGGATTTCGTGACCGATGGCCGTCGTTCCGCGCGCATCCAAGGCGGCTCGTCCATCATGCCGAAGGTCACCGCACTTGGTTGCTCTCTCACATGCCTTGTTGGTGCTTTCGCCGCCATCAGGCCGGCCGAGCCATTCGAGGCGACAATCGCCGCACTGGCACTTTTTGCCGTTGCTGGCGAAGAGGCCGCCGCCGTTGCCAGCGGACCCGGATCTTTTTCCGCTCCATTTCTCGATAAGCTTGCCGACCTGCGCGGCGCAGTTATCGATGCCAAAGCAAGGATCACCACCGCATGAAGACTTTCGACCTATCCCTCTACCTTGTGCTCGATCCGGATTTGTGCCGCGCCATCGGCATGGTGGAAACGGCACGTCTGGCCGTGGCTGGCGGCGCCACCATGGTACAGCTGCGCGACAAGCAAGGCGGTACCGCCAAGATGATCCAGACCGGCCTTGCATTGAAAGCCGTGCTAGCCGGTACAGGCGTGCCGCTGATCGTCAACGATGATGTCGATGCGGCCATTGCCGTTGGCGCGGAAGGTCTGCATCTCGGCCAGGATGATACGGATATTGTTCAGGCCCGTGCCCGAATCGGCGCCGGTATGATCCTTGGGCTTTCCGTGGAAACGGGCCCGAATGCCCGGCCTGCCGATGCGCGCCTGGTTGATTATGCCGGGATCGGCCCGGTCTTTCCCACATCTACCAAGCCTGAACATGCACCGGCCATCGGCTTTGACGGACTTGCCAAGCTTGCTGCCGCTTCGCCGGTGCCGTCAGTCGCGATCGGCGGCATCAAGGCAGAGCATATCGCTTCGTCGTTTTCTGCAGGCGTCCAAGGCGTGGCGGTCGTGTCCGCCATCTGCGGCCAAGACGATCCAAAACGGGCTGCCGCAAAGCTGATGGAGGAAATCCGGAGGGTGCGTCAATGAACGAACACATTATCAGGAATGTCCTGTCGATCGCCGGCTCCGATCCTTCCGGTGGTGCCGGCATCCAAGCCGACCTGAAGACTTTCGCTGCCTGCGGCACCTATGGAATGGCGGTGGTGACTGCACTGACGGCTCAAAACACAAGGGGCGTGACTGGTATTCACGCAGTTCCGCCGGCATTTGTCGCAGCGCAGATCCAAGCCATTTTTGATGACATTCGGGTAGACGCAGTCAAGATCGGTATGGTCGCAACAGCGGAGATTGCCGAAGTCATTGCCGACATGCTGGAAGAAAAGAAGAAAAGCCTCCCCATCTTGCTGGATCCAGTAATGGTCGCCAAGGGCGGATCGCCGCTTCTTTCCGACGAGGCCGTTGCAGTGGTGCGCGATCGGCTAGTGCCCTTGGCGACGATCGTCACGCCCAATCTGCCGGAAGCCGCGGTGCTCCTCGGCGAAGCGGTCGCCACCACCCGCGAAGAGATGGAGGCACAGGGAGAGCGATTGCGCCAACTGGGTCCGAGGGCGGTTCTGGTCAAGGGAGGCCATCTGGAAGCGAATGACAGTCCCGACCTTCTGGCGGCGGCGGACGGCCTGCGCTGGTTCGAAGGCGAGCGCCGACCCACCAGGAACACCCATGGAACCGGCTGCACTCTATCAAGCGCGATCGCCGCCAGCCTTGCTCGAGGCGCTTCCGCCGCGGAGGCAGTCGAGGCCGCGAAGACTTATCTCGGGGGCGCAATCGCGGCCGCAGACAGTTTATCAGTCGGCTTAGGCCACGGTCCTGTGCATCATTTTCACCAGTTCTGGTGATACAAGCCAATCTCGCTGGACGTCTCGAACGCTCCGATATTCGGGGCTGGTCTTGCCGACGCCTCTCGACAGGAAGCCCGTGCGCAGGCTATCGAAGGTCGCACAGATCTTCCGGAGAAATTCCCATGCAAACTCCCGTCTCCATCATCCTTGATTGGGGAACGAGTTCCCTCCGTGCCGCCCTCGTCTCCCGCAGCGGTGACACACTTGACAGCCGCGAGACCCAGAGCGGCGGCATCCAGTTCGTCAAGGATGGCGCCTTCGAGGCGGCTTTAATGGCAGCCGTCGGAGATTGGTTTTCCAGCCACGGCCCCCTCTCCGTCTTTGCGAGCGGCATGATCACCAGCCGCAATGGTTGGGTCGAGGTGGCCTATGTGGATGCTCCCGCCGGCGTGGCCGAACTTGCGGCCGGCACCCGGCGTATGACGCTAGCCAATGGCGCTCCCATTACCTTCCTTCCCGGCATGCGGGATCCTGCAGCCAAACCCTTTCCGGATGTCATGCGCGGCGAAGAGGCGCAGATTATCGGCTGCGGCGTCGACACGGACCGGACGTTGGTACTGCCGGGAACCCATAGCAAATGGGCGCGGGTCGAGAAGGGGCGCATCTCCGGCTTCCAGACCTATGCCACGGGAGAGATCTTCTCGCTCCTCACCAAGCATTCCTTTATCGCCAAGGCCCAAGACCCGGAGCCGGGAAACGGGCCTCTTTGGGAAGCCTTCGATCGCGGCGCGCAATTTGCCGCCAGCGATAATGCCGCTGCGGATGCCTTCTTCTCGGCCATCTTCAGCGCCCGCACCGGGATCCTGGCCGGAGAACTGAGGCCGGAAGACATCATGGATTATGTCTCGGGTCTCGTAATCGGTTCTGAATTCCGTCAGGCACGTGCAGCCGGCTGGCTGAAGTCAGGCGATACGGTTGGTATCGTCGGGAACAATGTCCTCAACAGCCGTTATGGCCGCATCGCGCCATTATTCGGGCTTGAGATCGAAGTCAGTCCAGCCGACGCCGCCAAGCGGGGCGTCCTGATGATCGCTAGTCAAGCTACTGAAATATAAGGAGTTTCACCAATGGATTTCCAACAAGCGCTGAATGAATGCAATCTCGTCGCTATCTTGCGGGGCATAACCCCGCAGGAGGCGGAACCGGTCTGCGAAGCCTTGATCGAAGCGGGCTGGCGGATCATTGAAGTGCCACTCAACTCTCCGGAGCCATTGAAAAGCATTGAGGCGCTGGTGAAGCGGTTCGGCGATCGCGCCTTGATCGGCGCCGGTACTGTGCTGACGCCAGCCCAGGTCGCGGACGTGGCTGCGACGGGCGCAAAACTGATCGTTTCACCCAATGCGAATGTCGACGTTATCAAGGCGTCCCGCGACAAGGGCATGGTCAGCCTGCCGGGTGTCGCGACACCGACAGAAGCCTTTGCAGCCATTCAGGCTGGCGCAAGCGGCATCAAGGTTTTTCCGGCCGAAGGCATTCCGCCACAAACCATTAAAGCCTGGAAGGCTGTGCTTCCCAAGGACGTGCCTGTGCTGGCCGTCGGCGGCATCACACCAGAGAACATGCGCCCTTATCTCGACGCCGGCACGGCTGGTTTCGGGATTGGGGGTTCGCTGTTTAAGCCAGGTATGGATGTGGCGGCAGTTGCTGAAAACGCCCGCCAGTTCATCGAGGCGCTCCGCAAGGCATAACCGACAGGCTTGGCTTCAGGCGCTTTCAAATGCGTTGCACATGATGGCGAATCATCCGCTAATGTCGCCTTGGGATCCTATCGGGTGCCGAAGACGATCGTCCGTGGCGGGGTACGTCACCGGTTGAAGGTAGACATGATGGCATTCGATGCGAATATGCTGGAACGGTTGCGCGCAAAATACCTGAACAATTCCGGCGGAGAGATCTTCGATCCAAAGTTCAAGAAGGTGGGCGAGAAGATCTTCAACAAGGCCGGCACTCGCGTGGCGCCCTATGCCGGTATTCCGACTCTGTTGGACGCCCCCTACCAGCCGCTGGACGCTGAAACTCCGGATTTTGGCGATCTGCAGGTGGCAATGATCGGCATGCCGATGGATCTCGGCGTGACCAACCGGCCCGGCTCCCGATTTGGGCCGCGCGCGCTGCGTACTATCGAGCGGGTTGGGCCTTACAATCACGTACTGGAATGCGCGCCTACTTACGAACTCAAGGTGGCCGATATCGGCGACGTGCCCTTCCGCAGCCGCTACAGGCTCGAGATGAGCCACGAGGATATCGAGAAGCGCGTCAGGCAGATTGTCGACGCGGGCGTCCTCCCCCTGTCGGTTGGCGGTGATCATTCGATCACGCACCCGATCCTGAGGGCTGTCGGCAGACAAGCGCCGGTCGGCCTTATCCATATCGACGCCCATTGTGACACCAGCGGCTTCTTCGATGAAACGAAGTTTCATCACGGAGGGCCCTTCCGCAATGCGGTGCTGGATGGCGTGCTGGATCCGACCCGTACCATCCAGATCGGCATCAGAGGCGCTGCCGAATATCTCTGGGAGTTCTCTTACGAGTCCGGCATGACGGTCGTCCATGCGGAGGAAGTCACCGGGCTCGGCATTCCCGCCATCATCGAAAAGGCGAGACAGATCGTCGGCGACGGCCCGACCTATCTCTCATTCGACGTCGACAGTCTCGATCCGAGCTTCGCACCCGGAACCGGCACACCCGAGATCGGCGGCTTGACGACACGCGAGGTTCTGGAGCTGATCCGCGGCCTCAAGGGGATCAATATCGTCGGTGGCGATGTCGTCGAGGTCGCGCCGCAATACGACGCCACCACCAATACGGCGCATGTCGGCGCCCAGATGCTGTTCGAGATCCTCAGCCTGATGGTCTACAGCCCTGCCCTCAAGCAAGGCGGTTAAGGCCATTGCTTTTGCACAACGCCGCTTCCTCGGATGCGGCGCTGGCCTTGGCCGGCCACTACATCCGCAACGGGGTGAACGCCGCGGATGTCAGCTCAATACTTAATCAGACCTGCGCCGCCCGTGCGAAGACACGTTGAAGACGTTCCGCGAAGGCACGAGGGTCTGCCGGCTTCTCACCGTCAAGCACCCGCGCTTGGTCCAGGAGCAGCAGCACCGCATCCTCTCGGAAAGCTGGATCTTGCGTCGCGGCAATGGACTGGATCATGGCATGTTCAGGATTGACTTCGAGCACCGGCTTGGTGCCGCCATCTATCCGGCCGGCACCCTGCAGTATCTTTTCCAGCTGCCGGTCATAGCTCCCTTCGGCCGCGATCAGGCAGACCGCGCTCTCCGTCAGGCGTTCGGAACTGCGCACGTCGGAAACCTGGTCCGCCAGTCTCTCCTTGGCAAAGGTTAACAAATCCTGAAGAGCCGGTGAACTGGTTCCGCTGGCTGCAACCTCCGCCCCCACCTTGGCGAATTGGGCAAGATCGGCAGCACCCTGGCTGACCGACTTGAATGACTTGCCTTCAAATTGCGGCGCATTCATCACCCAGAAGCTGTCGATCTGGTCCGCAAGCAGCAGAACTTCTATCCCGCGTGCGCGGAAGCCTTCGAGTTGAGGCGACGCTGCAAGTTGCTCCAGGCTTCCCCCGGCGAGATAGTAGATAGCTTCCTGCCCTTCCTTGGCATCCTTCACATAGTCGGCGAGCGAACGGTAGGCCTCGCCAGAGGTGGTGGTGCGGAAACGAGAAAGAGCCAGCAACTGATCCCGCTTCTCGAAGTCTTCGTAGATACCTTCCTTCAGGACGGAGCCGAAATTGCTCCACAGCTTGAGGAAAGCCTCGGTATCGGTTTCGGCGAGCTTCTCGATCGCGGTCAGGATGCGGCTTGTGACACCCTTGCGGATGGCAGACAGGATGGGGCTCTCCTGGATCATCTCACGCGAGACATTCAGAGGCAGATCGGCCGTGTCAATCAGTCCCCGCACGAAACGAAGGTAGCGGGGCAGAAGTTCTGCATCGTCAGTAATGAAGACCCGCTTCACATAAAGCTTCATCCGTCCTTTTCTGTCCGGATCGAACATGTCGAAAGGCTGCGATCCCGGAATGAAGGCGAGCGCCGTATATTCATGGCGCCCTTCGGCCCGGAAGTGCACGGTTAGCGCTGGCTCGTCATACTCGCCCGATAGGCTCTGGTAGAAGCCCTGGTATTCTTCGTTCGTGACCTCTGCTTTGGATTTGGTCCACAGCGCGCTGCCGTCGGTGATCTGCGCAGGCTCTGCTTCTGGCTTTTCCCGCACACGGATCGGCACGGGTACGTGCCCGGACTGCTCCTTGACCAGACGCTCGATCGTCCAGCGGGAGGCGTAGGATTTGGCATCCTCCATCAGATGAAGGGTGATGCGCGTTCCCCGGCTCGGCGCGCTTGCGGGATCTGCTGCGGCAATGCTGTAGCTTCCCTTTCCGTCCGAAGACCACTGCCATGCCTCCGATGATCCGGCCCTGCGTGAAACCACATCAACCCGATCGGCCACCATGAAGCAGGAATAGAAGCCGACGCCGAACTGGCCGATGAGCTGGGCACCCTCGCCCGCCTTGTTGGCCTGGATGCGCTCCAAGAATGCGCGGGTGCCGGAGCGTGCGATCGTCCCCAGCGCCTCGATCATCTCTTCGCGGCTCATGCCGATGCCGTTGTCTTCGATAACGATCTTCTGTCCGGCTTCATCGAGTGAAAGCGTGATCCGGCTGTCGGCATCCTGGGCAAGCAGAGCAGGGTTTTCGATCGCTTCATAACGAAGCTTTTCGCAGGCGTCGGCAGCGTTGGAGATGAGTTCGCGAAGAAAGATGTCCTTATCCGAATAAACGGAATGGACCATCATATGCAGGAGGCGGGCAACATCGGCTTCGAAGGCGTGCGTTTCGGCGGGCTTTTCGACAGTGTCGGTGGTCATTGATTGCGGATCTCCCTGAGCGGAAAAAGATGCCGATGAGTTGGCAAGTCTCGACAGAAAATTCAAGACGTTTTTGGCGGTGTCTGTTCGTGCTCCACCTTTGGCACTTTGGTCTTGGCTGGGCCTCTGTTGACAGCTGTCAACAAGTCGGGCCGACCAGTTGACAGCTGTCAACATGCCAACGACTCACTCGCACGTTGAAGTGTGATCGAGGGAAAAAAGAGCCGAACCACGCAGCGGCGCCTACCTGAAGATGGAAGACTATGCTTCAAATTTGGGGCCTCACCATATTTTACTCGGGTCGTTTATGGGAGGCGCGGCCGCGACCTCAGCTGCGCCTGGTGCATGATTTCGGACAGGGGAATGCCAAGCTGGGAAGCCTCCAGGACATAGCCCAGCCTTAGGCTTTGGGAAGAGATCTTCGCGGGGTCCACGCCGGCTTTCCGGCAGCGTGTCTTGAGGATGAGGCCGACGGATTGCGGGGTGAGGGCCCGCCAATCGACATTACCCCACTGGTCGATCCGGCGGAAAACAGAACCGCTGTGGATGCCTGAATCTGCCAGCCACTGCTTCAACGCAACCACGGGATAACCGACCATCCGCACCTCTCCCTGCTTTGATGAATTCGCCCCTGAAGGTTTGAGGCGGATGATCATGCAAGGTTGGGGAGATGACGCGTCGCCCGCGTCATCGAGTGGCTCGCCATCCAAGAGATCCTCGACCTGCAGGTTGACCAGCTCCGCGCGCCGCCGTCCGCCCGACGCAAACGCTGTGAGAAGGAGTGCCCTGTCGCGGATGTCGTGAAGGAGGTTAGTGTTGCAGGTCGCCAGCAACTTTTGAAGAACGTCGCTGGTCACAGCCCGCGTCCCCTCGCTTACCGCCGAAGCTTGGCGGGTGCTCTGGAGGACGTCCTTTATGACAGAACTCCATGAACCCAATGCAAGTCCCCGCGCCTTGGCCAAACTCCTCCAACTGGTCAGCCTACGCCGCACCGTGGCAGACGAGTGGCCAGTCGCGCCCCGCAGCAAGCCCCTCGACTGCATGCCCTGCTGGACTTGCGCCGGCATGCTTAGCTCACTCGCTTTGGCTTTACCGCCATCACGTCTTCGGTGATGCGCCACGAATTGCAGAAGCAAAGCTTCCGGCGCGGGCCAGGACAGGGCGTCTCCAGTGGACATAAGGCACCATGTCTCCAGATAAACAAGATCCGAGGCGAGAGCGCGAACCGTATTGTTACTCAAGCCTTGCCGGCTCAAGCGACATAGCGTCTCGACATCATCATCCGCCAAAACGGTCGCCAGGAAGTTGCGGCGGTTGAACGAAAAGATCCCCTCAAGTTCGTCGAGACGCTCGGCCCGCTTCAAGGCCTCAGGAGACAAGGCGTCTGCCAGTATCCGCGAACCTTCTGACATCCTGTCACTCCTGCCGCTGAAGTCTTCGGAGGCACATCTCGGCATTCACTCCGGGTCTAAGAGACGCAGCACCTATGCTCCGAGCCAGCGTCACCACGGCCGCCTGCTTCACGAAACTTACCGCCGCCGATCGTAGATCCTTCAAGGATCAGCCGAGACCAATAAGCGAGGAATTCCGGCAGAAAGCTGGTCGCTGAAAGTGCGACTGATGTAGCCTGAACGCGTCGGCACGACTCACAGCTGTCACTATCGATATCACGCCAATAAAATCGGAGCAATTCAACCTAGAGACGTCAGTTTTCGTCTCTGTCTTGGCGTTCGAAGTGCTCGGCAATCTGCTGGCCTGTCGCAACCCATACATCCGGCTTCGTCTGCACATAGCGCAGAAAGTCCCGCAGCAAATGCCAGCGCATTGGGCGGCCAGAGACCTGCGGGTGCAGGACCAGCGTAGTAACGCCGCCCCAGGCGTGGGTCGCCTCGAACTCATCGATCCACAATCGCAGCACTGCGTCCCGGCCGAACAGCGGCCGAGAACTGCTACGACTCGACATGCCGAAGTTCCAGTCGTCGAAGGCGAAATTCACCGGTATTTCGACAAGGCCGCGATCAGCCCCATGGGGCGCATGACGATAGGGGAGGATGTCATCCCTGAACGAGCTGGAATAACGGATGCCGGACCTTGCGAGATAAGCCAGCAGCTCCGGAAAATTCTCTCCCGACGGCGCCCGGTAACCCACCGGCCGCACGCCAAGCGCCGACTGCAGCGCCTCAAAGCCGCGATCAATCTCCTCGAATGCCTCATCGAGCTTGTCGCGCTCCGGCAGCTTGTGGAGATAGCCATGGTGACCGATCTCATGGCCGGCAGCCAGCATAGTCTCGCAGATCGCCCGATGCGCCAGTGCCGTCCAGCCAGGCGTGAAGAAGGTTGCCTTAATGGCAAGCTCGTCCATCAGCTCAAGAATCTTACGTATGCCGACGCGGGCGTCGTAGCCGCCGTGTGATGTCGTCACCATGCGATCGACATTAGACGGATTATTGCCGATCCAGGCCGTTTCGGCATCGACATCGAAACCGACGAAAACGGCACTCCTGGCACCATTCGGCCAGGTCATGGCCGGTGCGGCGGGAGCAGGATTGAGCGGGCGAGGGGAGAGGTCGTACGTCATGTTGTCTCCTCAGCGAAAAGTCGCACGGTTATCGGCATCGCCGGACAGCCGCGAGATCAGCTCTGCTACATCGTCGAACTGGTCCAGATCGGTCAGCATGGACCAAAGCGCGTCAGCGCGTGTATCATCGGTCGCCATTGCGGCAAGCGCGCGGAACTTCGCGGCAACAGAGGCAAGCGGCATCGGCCGCTCTGCCGAGCCGGTGGCGCGGGGCACCATGCGCTGGATGCGGAAACCATCGTCGAACTCCACCGACACGATCGGCTCGTCGAGCGGCAGCATGCCCTCGTCGACCGACAGCGTCATGCGCGCCATTAGCTCGACGATGCGGGGATCCTCGCGACGCTCCTGGGTATAGGATTCCAGGCCGGCGCTGCCATGGACGCAGCGGGCGGCTAGCGCATAAGGCAGGCTCATCTGCGTTGGCGCCAGTGCACCATTTTCGCGGGCACCGCACATGCCCATCAGCATGGGGCTCATTGCAAGCCCGATCGACCTGATCTGAGCCGGCGTACGTCCGGTCTCTACCAGCATGTCCTCGAGCGCATCGATGGCCGAATGGGCACCACGGCAGGACGCATAGGGTTTGAGGACCGCGCGGCGGAGCTTGAAATCGACGCCCAGATCCTCGGACAGTTTTTCGGGTTGGCATGTGTCCTTGTTGAAGGTGCGGAAGAAGCCGCCCCAGACATCATCGAACACCCGTGACGGACCAGTCATGCCGCCGGCGGCCAATTCCGTCGCCAGCAAACCGCCTTCCGAGGCGCGACCGGCATGGATCTTCTTGGCCTGCGAGCCATCGTGGATGAAGGCCCAGAGACCGGAGGAGAAGCTTGTGGACAAGGTCATTGCATCGCGTGAGGCCAGTGGATCGAGCCCGAGCAGACGTGAAGCCCCCGCAGCGGCGGCAAACGTGCCGCAGGTGGCGGTCGAATGCCAGCCCAGACTGTTATGGGCATCGTAGCCACCGGCAGCTTCAAGCAGGCGGCGGCCGGCGTCATAACCGGCGACGACGGCAGTAATGAGCTGCTTCCCGCTCACAGGTCTTGCCACCTTGCCGATGGCGGCCATCACGGCCGGCAAAACGACGGCACCGGAATGGTCGCAGCCACCGGAGTCATCGAGTTCGAGCGCATGCGCGGCAACCCCGTTCAGCAAGGCCGCGTCGTGGGCGGATGTGTATCTCTTGGTGCCCCATACGGGGGTTTCTCCGGCTGCCGTTGCCACGGCGCCGGCGATGCGGAACTCTGCCGATCGCGTTCCGGCAAGGGCCGCGCCCAGCGTGTCGGCTATATGGATCTTGGCCTTCGCGACGACATCTTCCGGCAGGTCTTCAAACTGCAGCGTCGCTGTGAACTGCGCCAGGAGGTCGATCGGCTTGGTGCCGAGGCTGCGGGACATATGCCGATCTCTCGGAGAATGCGAGGAGGGGAGGTGGAGCCCGAACCGCTGCCGGTCCGGGCTCTTGGGTTACTTGGCGGCTTCGCCGTTGATGTAGATGCCGTCGAGCATCGCAGCTTCGAGGCCGAAGCTGGCGAAGATCTTCTTGTATTCACCGCTCTCAATCAGCGCCTTGAGCGCGCCTGCATAGGCGTCGCGCAGTTCGGTATCCTTCTTGGCGAAGCCGATACCCTGGTAGACGGCGGTGAAAGGTTCGCCGATGACCGCATAGGTGTCTTTCTCGAGGTTCATCAGGTAGGGGATCGTTTCCGACCCCTGAACGGCGGCATCGACGCGGCCCTGCTTCAACTGGGCGCGGGCGTCGGCCGAACCTTCGGTGCCGACCACCTTGATGGCGGGCTTGCCGGCGGCTTCGCAATTGGCAGCGCTCCACTTCGCGGTTTCATCCGGGAAAGAGGTGCGACGGCTCATGCCGATAGTCTTGCCGCAGAGGTCGGTCTGCGCCTTGAACTCGTCCCTGCGCGCAAAGGAAACGTAGAACTGCGCGCCGGACTTCATGTAGTCGACGAAATCAAGCGTGTCGCGGCGCTTTGGCAGGTCGCTCATGCCGGAATGGATGAGGTCGACGCGGCCGGTGGTCAGCGACGGGATCATCTGCTCGAAACCGATATCGGCCCATTCGACCTTGACGCCGAGCTGTTTCGCCAGCGCCAGGCCGAGATCGATGTCGAGGCCCTTCAACTCATTGGTCGCAGGATCCTTGTATTCCATTGGCGGATAGTTCGGCTGGTTGGCAACGGCCACCTTGCCGGCCGACTTGATGCGCTCCGGCAGTTCCGCGGCGGATACGGAAGTTGCAGTAATGCAGGCCAGCGCCAGCGTAGCGAAATACTTGTTCATGCGAATTCCCCTTTTGCCTTTGATGCGGATAGGTGATGGCGGTCGCCACATGGATGTCTTGTTTAGCTCTGGACGGCCTGGATGAAGGCTGCCGTCCTGGCATTTTTCGGCGTGCTGAGGACCTTCGACGCCAAGCCTGTCTCGACCACTTTGCCAGCCTCCATAAACGTGACGGTATTGGCGACGTTGCGGGCGAAACCCATTTCGTGGGTGACGACGATCATCGTCATGCCGGAGGAGGCGAGATCGTGCATCACATCGAGCACTTCAGACACCAACTCCGGGTCGAGCGCCGATGTCGGTTCGTCGAACAGGATCAGTTCCGGCCGCATCCCCATGGCGCGGGCGATTGCCACACGCTGCTGCTGGCCGCCTGAAAGTTCGGAAGGATAATGGTTCTTCTTGTCGCCGAGGCCAACGCGATCGAGCAGCATTTCGGCATGTTCGCGCGCCGCCTTGGTAGTCTCGCCCATCACCTGCACAGGGCCTTCCATGATGTTCTGCAGGGCGGTCATGTGCGGGAATAGGTTGAAGCGCTGGAATACCATGCCGATACGCCGGCGCTGACGGGCGATTTCGCTATCGCTGATCTCGTGCAGCTTGTTGCCATCGCGGCGATAGCCGACCAGCTCGTCACTGACCCAGATAGCGCCGCCATCCATGCGCTCGAGCAGGTTGATGCAGCGCAGGAAGGTACTTTTTCCCGAGCCGGAGGGGCCGATAATGCAGCTCACCTCGCCGCGCTTGACCTCCACATTGACTTTGTCCAGCGCCAGAAAATTCCCGAACCGCTTGCTGACGTCGACGGCCTTGACGATGATTTCGCTTGTCATCTCGATCTCCTTACACCGACGACCGGATCGATTTCACACCACGACCGAAATAGCGCTCGATATAGAACTGGCCGACCGAGAGCACGGAGACGACGATCAGATACCAGAAGCTCGCCACCAGCAGCAGTTCGAGAACGCGAGTGTTGGCGAAGTAGATGATCTGCGCATTGTGCAGAATCTCAGAGTATTGGATGACGCTGGCAAGCGAGGTCAGCTTGACCATGCCGATCACCTCATTGCCGATCGGAGGGACCATGACGCGCATGGCCTGGGGCAGAACGATACGGCGCAGCATGCGCATATGCGTCATGCCGATCGAGCGGGCCGCCTCGTATTGGCCGGTATCGACCGACAAGAGGCCGCTGCGGACGACTTCGGACGTATAAGCACCCTGCGAAATGCCGAGGCCAAGCATGGCGGCGACGAAGGGCGTCATCAGATCGACGGTGCGGAATTCGAAGAGGCCGGGAATGCCCATGGTCGGAAAGATAAGCGCAAGGTTGAACCAGATCATCAGCTGCAGCAGCGCCGGCGCGCCTCGGAAGATCCAGACATAAGCGACGGCGATCGACGACAGAACCGGATTGCCCGAGATGCGCATGATGGCGATGACGACCCCAAGGACAATGCCGAGCGCCATGGCTGCAACGGTCATCAGCAGCGTGTTGCCGAGGCCGGCAATAATCGTCGGCGCAAACATGAAATCGCGCACATAGCTCCATTCGATCTGGCCGACGCTGAAGGCGCGCACCAGGGCCGCCAGCAGCAGAAGAACCACCGCCGCGGCGACCATGCGGCCGATATGCCGCTTCGGCACAAGCTCGAGATGAGCGATTTCGTATTTGTTGGCGTCGATAGGCGCGGTGGAGGAAAGGGTCATCGAAGGGCCGTCTTCTTTCCGCTGGCGCCGGCTTTGGAGAAGGCCGAACCCGACAGGCGTGAGGTGGCAAAAATCCGAAAGTCGTCGATGGCCGCCTCGAACCGGGCGATCTGCTCGCGCACCCGGTCCGGCGCCGTCGAGCCGTAGCCGGTGCGGCTGGCCAAGGCGTGTTCCAGCGTGATAGCCTCCAGCATGCCCGCGTTGAGGCGGCTGTCTATGGCGGGCAGGTCCGCTTCGGTCAGGCCGGCGAGATCGTGGCCGCGTTCTTCGCAATAACGCACGACTGCGCCGGTGATTTCGTGGGCATCGGCAAAAGGAATGTCCTGGGCGACCAACCAATCGGCCACCTCGGTTGCCAGGGTGAAGCCGCGAGGGGCTTCTTCGCGGAGCTTTTCGGTGTTGAATTCCATCGTTGCCACCATGCCCGCGAAAGCCGGCAAGATCAGTTCCAGCGTGTCGATCGTCTCGAACAGGACCTTCTTGTCCTCGGCCAGATCCCGGTTGTAGGCAAGCGGCATAGCCTTCATCGTGGCGAGGAAGCCGGCGACATTGCCGATCAACGTGCCGGACATGCCGCGCGTCAGTTCGGCGATGTCCGGGTTCTTCTTCTGCGGCATGATTGAAGAGCCGGTCGAATAGCTGTCATGCAGGCGCACCCAGCTGAACTGTTTCGAGCTCCAGATGCAGATTTCTTCCGCCAGCCGCGACAGATCGACGGCGACCAGCGAGCAGATGAACAGGAATTCGGCAACGAGATCTCGCGATGCCACGGCGTCGATAGAGTTTTCGCAGGCTGCCGAATAGCCGAGTTCGACAGCGGACAGGTCGGGGCGGTTGACAATACCAGAGCCGGCCAAGGCTGCTGCACCGAGCGGCGAGCGGTCGAAACGACGGTCGAAATCGCCGAACCGTTGCAGGTCGCGCAACAGCGACTGGGCATGCGCCATCATGTGATGGCCGAGTACCACCGGCTGGGCCGGCTGCAGGTGGGTGAAGCCCGGCATTACCGTCTCGGTGTGTTTGGCTGCCTGCTCGCGAATGGCGTCCTCGACGGCGATCACGCCAGCGCTCAGTTCGCGCGCCATGCGGCGCAGGTAGAGGCGGGTATTGTTGGCGGTCTGGTCATTGCGCGAACGACCGGCCCGCAGCTTGCCGCCAAGTGGGCCAAGACGGGCCATCAGCAGGCGTTCCAGAAAGGTGTGGACGTCCTCGTCGCCGGCGATCGGCTTTTCGGTGCCGGCATCGATATCGGTCTCGATCGCATCCAGCGTGGCGCGGATCTTTGTGAATTCTGCTTCATCCAGCACGCCGGCGCGCTTCAGTTCGGACGCGTGCGCCCGTGAACCGGTGATGTCCTCCCGGTACAGGCGGAAGTAGGAGGCGGGCGCTCGCGACAGATTGGCGAGGGCTTCAGAAGGGCCTGACTTAAAGCGGCCGCCCCAGAGTTGTGTAGATTCGGACATCAAAATGCTCTGCTTGCTTGGACTTTAAGCAAGGTTTGCATGTGCTGCTTTATTGACCAAATGATTTTATTTCGCTGACGGTATGAGGAAAACGACTAGCGATGCTGATCGTGAACAGGGTAGCTTCAGCGGCAAAGGCTGAAACAACGGGGATAGTATGAATGGCAAAAGGACAGGCATTGCCTTCGACAACCGCGCTGCGTGTGCTCTTGGCCATAGCCGAACGGGGCTCGACCAGCGCTGCAGCTGACAGCACGAACCTGTCACAGAGCGCTGTCAGCAAGCAGCTGCTTGCTCTTGAGCAGTTGATTGGCAGTCCCGCCTTTATCCGGACCCCACGCGGAATGGCTCCCACGGAAGCGGGCAGGATCTATATCGAGCATGCCCGCACCGCGTTGAAGGCCATGGAAGATGCCGCTCTGCGGGTAGCCCGCTTGAAGCCGGGGCCGCGGGTGCTTCGCCTGCAGGTGCCACCAATCTTCGGAGACCGCTGGCTGCTGCCGCGATTTGCCGAATTCAGTGAAGCCCATCCCGAGATTGAGGTGCAGTTCACCACATTCGTCTCGCCGACCCAGACGGAAGCGCCGGATGGCATGTTCCGGTTCTTGAGGGAACCATTGCCGGACGAGAAGACGCAATATCTTTTCGGACGAGATGTGCTGCTGGTGAGCGCACCGTCCTATTGGCAGAAGAACGGCATGCCCCAGACGATCGATGAGGCCGCCGAAGGCGTCATGCTAGAACATCCGCAAACGGAGCTGCATTGGCGGCATTTTGCGGAAAGCCTAGGTCGGCCAGATCTTGCAGTTCGGCATATTACTCGCTTCGGCTATTACACGATGGTCATCCGTGCCGCCTTGGCGGGGCAGGGCATGGCACTGGTGCCACGGGGGCTGATGACGGAGGATCTGACTGAGGGGCGTTTGGTCAATCCGAATAGTTTGGGCTACCGAAGCGACTATGGATACTGGTTCGCCCGACCTGACACGGCGGTCGTCAGCGACGCCATGCAGGTCTTCGAGACATGGCTGCTATCTGTTGCGGCCCACAGGCGCGACTGAACTGCCCGCCGTGGCGTTGCGGTGAGAGCGGATACAACCCCTGCTTCGGATCTCGGAGGAACGCTCTAAAGCCGCCCCTACATTTCGCAGGCGCAGTCACTCTCTTACCACACACTATCACCATGTGCTGGACAGTCATCTGTCCCAGAAAAGGAACATCCGCTTGTAACTTCAGTTAGGCCGCGTAACCGGACGCCTTTTCCGTGCCGCGTAACGATCATGTGAGCGCAATGAATATCGATCCCATGACGATCTTTGAGCGGAGTGAGATAGCCAGCGCCCACCGCCTCAACCGGATATTGGCGTATCTGCCGCGTTACCATACCGGCCGTCGCCCCAATGCGAGACTGCTGAACGCTCTCATCGGAATCGGTCAGAAATTTGCACCGAGCGTGCAGTCTAAAGATGTTTCACTTTCCGCTTTTCAGATTACCGTTCCAAGTGGCAAGCGGGAAGTCCGGCTGCTCCGGCCGCCTGCTCCGGGTTCTGCGATTTTCCTGCACTTCCACGGTGGCGCCTGGGTGCTTGGCAATGCTCGTTTGGACGATCGATGGAATGCATCGATTGCCAGCAAAGCCGATGTGACCGTGGCGGCCCCCGACTTCCATCTGGCGACCGACGATCACCTAGATCGGACCATCGACGATGCCGTCGCCGTGACGGAATGGATCCTCGACCATCTTGACCAGCTCGGTGCCAAGACACTTTTCATCGGCGGCGAATCGTCAGGCGCACATCTAGCCGCTTGCAGCCTTGTGCGGCTGGCAGCCCGCCGCCCATTGAATGGCCTTTGCGGCTTCTTGTCCTTTTGCGGCGCCTTCGACATGGCGGGTTCGGACAGCCTGAAGCAGGCCGACGGCCGGAGCCTCATCCTCGACGCGCCATCCGCTCTTCGCAACCTTGAACGTCTCACCGCCACACTGCCTGCCGGTGCCGTGCATTCTCCGGAGGTCTCCCCTTATCTTGCCGATTTGAGTGGCATGCCACCCGCTCTCTTCATTGGCGGAGCGCTTGATCCCATCAGGGACGACAGCCAGAAAATCTATGACCGCTGGGCCGGCTGCAACGGCAATGCCACAATCCTGATCGTGCCCGAAGCGCCGCACGGTTTTGAGCGCCTGCCGACAAGGCTGGCAGATAAAACTCTGGCCTATGCCTGTGAGTGGATGAAGAAGGTCGCCTATGCCTGACGGCTGATTTGGGCATTCAAGACGGCTCATCAGATCTGCCCGCTCAGTCCGTGATTATTTTCTTGCACACGCGTGCATCTGTCATGCCGGTGTTATGCACCCAGCTTAAATCGCTTCCTGTTGATGATCTTTCGAACCCTTGTTCCGCTGGAAGCGCAATGCTGCTGAAGCCGGAAGCAAGGCTCTCGCTCTTCGGGGAGTTACCAATGACCGTGTTTCCGCTCCTGAAATCCGCCGCGATCGCAGCCGTTCTGCTGGCTTCGACCGCGGTCTTCGCTTCTGCCAAAGATGTCACTATCTCCGTTTGGGCGGGCGGTTCCGGGCCCAACGACAACTACCGGGTCGATGCGATCGAGGTCGCAGCCGACATCCTGGAGCGTGAAGCGGCCATCCGCGGCGAGCAGCTCAATATCACCGTCCAGAAGACGCCCTATTCCGGCTGGGAGGAATTCAAGCAAGCCATCACGCTTGCCGCCGAAGCCAAAAAGGCGCCCAACATCGTTGCCACCGGTCATGAAGATATCGGCCCCTGGGCCCAGTCTGGGCTCATCGTGCCGATCGAGGATTATGTCGATCTCGACAGCTGGCCGGTCAGCGACATCTATCCTAATCTTATGGAAATCTCCTCCTTCAACGGCGTCGTTTACGGCATCCCGCAGGATGCGGAATCGCGTCCTTTCTTCTTCTGGAAGCCTTATATGAAGCAGATCGGCTATACCGACGCCGATTTGGAGGCTTTGCCGGCAAAGGTCGAGAAGGGCGAGTACACGCTGAAGAACGTCCTCGAAGATGCCAGGAAGATGCAGGACAAGGGCCTCGTCCAGGCGGGTTACGGCTTCTATCCGCGCAACTCGAACGGCCCGGACTACTGGCAGTTCTACACATCGTTCGGCGGCGTCATGGAAGAAGAAGGAAAGCTCGTCTTCGACAAGGCGGCCATGAAGCGCACCTACCAGTTCTTTGCAGATGCCGTGAAAAACGGCGTTATCAAGAAGAACCATATCGGCATGCCGGGCGACCAGTGGTGGAAGGAAGTTGCCACCGGCAAGGCCGGCATCTGGCACGGCGGCACTTGGCATTACGCCCGCCTCGTCAACCAGGAAGGCCTCAAGGACTTCTTCGACAACGTCCAGTTCACGCTGATTCCAGCGGGCGAGGGCGGCAAGGCGAACACCCTGACCCATCCGGTGGTTTATCTTCTGACCGCGGGCCATACGCCTGAGGAAACGCAGATCGCCGCCGACCTGGTAAAGATCGCGTCCGAGCCGCGCATCAACGCGCTGCATGCCATCAAGTCGGCCCATCTCGGCATTTCCGAAGCCGAAACCAAGGTGGATCTCTATGCTGGCGACCGCTGGGCCTCGGAAGCGACGGCGCGCCTTCTGCCGCATGCCAACGCCATGCCTAACAATGCGGATTTCGGCAAATACTGGACCATCATGTGGAAGAATCTCGAAGCTTCCTGGACCGGGGCCAAGACTGCGGATGCAGCGGCCAGCGATGCCGAGGCTGAACTGAAGGCGACACTCGGCGCGGCAATTATCATCCGCTGATCGGGCACGCTCCTGCCTGACCGCGGGCGGCGTTTCGCTCCGCCGCCCGCACCCCATCCTTCAAGGCTGCCCTTTATGAAAACATCGCGAATGCTCGGTCTGGTGATGATCGCCCCTGCGGCCATCATTATCCTGCTGTTCTTCCTGATGCCGGTGATTCTTACCGCTGTCTTCGCCATGACCAATATGAGCACGGCAACAGGCATTTCCGCCGGAGCCTACCAGGTCACGCAGGCCGCGGTGAACCGCCTGAAGACGGACATGCCGGAACTTGCGGCAGGTATTTCCGAACCGCGCTTCGTCATTGACGAGGACGGTCTGACACAGCTGGACGCCCTGAAGCTGAAGCCCGGCTTCACGGCCGAGCTTCGCGCCAGCCATCTCGGCGAGGTGTTTCTCTCGCGGCGCGAGGCGGAACGGATGATCAAGTCGCTGAAAGAGCGGCCATCGACCCGAGAGGTCAAGCAGATCTCGGATGTTTTCAACCGATCGGTGATGAACACGCGCTTCGAAGACCGGGCGGCCCTCATGGAAAGCCTGGCCAAATTAGGATTCAAACTTTCTCCTCAGGACGAGGAAAAGGTAAGCCGGGCGACATATACCGGCTGGATCTGGACCGCCGACAACTTTCGCACCATTGCCAATTCGCAGGACATGGGACAGATCCTGCTCAACACCGGCTTCTATGTCGCCGTTACGCTGCTGCTCTTCAATGTGGGCTACGCGCTGCTTCTCGCGGTGACGACACATTACATGCCCGCGTCTACCGCATCCGTCTTTCGAGCGATCTGGCTGCTGCCGCGCATCACGCCGGTGGTCATCTATGTGCTGATGTGGAAATGGCTGACTTGGGACAACGGCTTCATCTCGCTGTTCATGGGCCTCTTCGGTCATCCGCCGAAGAACTACCTTCTCGACAGCGCCGGTAGTGCTTGGTTCTTCGTCATTCTGATCAACGGCTTTATCGGCGCATCTATGGGCATGCTGGTTTTCTCCTCGGCCATCAAGGCAATCCCGCAGACGCATTTCTATGCCAGCGAAGTGGACGGCGCCAATCGCTGGCAGCAGATCCGCTATATTATCCTGCCGCAACTCCGTTGGCCGATCCTCTTCGTCACCTGCTACCAGACGCTGTCGCTGCTGGCATCCTTCAACGAAATCCTGCTTTCGACCCGCGGCGGTCCCGGTCGATCAACCGAAGTTTGGTCGCTCGCCGCCTATCACACGGCTTTGCAGAACTATACCGGCAACCTGGAATACGGGCTTGGCGCCGCCATGGCCCTCGTGCTGGTGGTAGTGGGCGTCATCCTGTCGCTCATCTACCTGCGCGTCTTTCGCTACGACACGCTTGTTACCAAGCCGCTGATCGAGGACTGAGGATGGCCGAGAAAACCGCAGTCCCCACTAATCCGGCTTCGGCAAACTTTTCCGGCCTGCCTGTCATCGGTCTGCTGACGCTTCTGAGCCTGCCGCTGGCGGTGATGTACGCTTACCTGTTCATCGACACGATCAGCAATTCCCAGGGGGGCTCTCTCGTGCCGAGCGAATTCACGCTCGAACACTGGCGATTTCTCTGGGAGACCCGGCCCGGCAAGCCGAACATCTGGCTGGTGACGCTCAATACCGTCATCTTCACCTGCTGCATCACTGCGGTGACGCTGACGGTTTCCTCCATGGCCGGTTACGTCCTGTCGCGGCTCAACGTGCCGGCGCGCGGCTTTTTCCTGGCCGGCGTCATGGTTCTGCACGCATTCCCGTCAGTAACGCTGATCATCGCGATCTTCATCGTGCTCCAGTATCTCGGCCTCTACAATTCGCTGATCGGCGTGATCCTGGTAAAGGCGGCCATCGACTTGCCGCTCGGCATCTGGCTGATGAAGGGCTTTTACGACACCGTGCCCTGGGAAATCGAGATGGCGGGCGTGGTCGATGGCGCCTCGCGCTTCACGGTCTGGCGGCGCCTCGTATTGCCGCAGATCAAGCCGGCCGTCATGGCACTCGGGCTGTTTTCCTTCCTATCCGGCTGGAGCGAATTCATCCTGCCGCAGGTGCTGGCGCCGGGCGCCAGGGTGCAGGTCCTCTCAGTCTATCTCGCCGGCCTAATTGCCGACGACAATAATTTCGATTTCGGCACATTCAAAGCGGTCGGCGTCTTCTACGTCGTGCCGGTGCTGATCCTCTATGCTTTCTTTCAGAAGCATCTCATGAACATCTACGGCGGAGGCACCAAGGGCTGATGCGTATCTTGCTCGACAAATTTTGCAAAAGCTTCGGCACCACCTCGGTCATCGAGGACATGCAGCTCGAAGTCGGTTCCGGCGAGATGCTGGCGCTGCTCGGGCCGTCGGGCTGCGGCAAATCGACGACGCTGTTTGCCATCTGCGGCATCCACCGGCCGACTTCGGGGCGCATCCTGTTCGGTGATAGGGATGTAACGAACCTGCCGAGCCAGGCGCGCAATGTCGGCGTGGTCTTCCAGTCCTACGCGCTCTATCCGCATATGACGGTCGAAGAAAATATCGGCTTTCCGCTGAAGGTGAAGCGGCTGGCGACGGCGAATATCAAACAGCAGGTGGCCGAGATCGCCAAGCTGGTCCAGATCGACAACCTGCTTGGCCGCCGCCCGGGTCAGCTTTCCGGAGGCCAGCAGCAGCGTGTGGCGTTGGCCCGCGCGCTGATTCGCCGCCCGGACGTGCTGTTACTCGATGAGCCGCTCGCCAATCTGGACGCCAAGCTGCGGCTAGAGATGCGCTCGGAAATCCGTCGGCTGCAGAGGGAGACGGGCATTACCGCCATACTCGTTACCCACGATCAGGTGGAGGCCATGTCCATGTGCGACCGGATCGCCATCATGAACAAGGGGGAAATCGTCCAGATCGCCTCACCGTCGGACATGTACAACGACCCACGCACTGCGTTTGTGGCCGGCTTCCTCGGCAATCCACCGATTTCCTTCCTGAAGGGCAGGGCGGAACAGGGGGCTTTCGTGCTCCGCGACGGCGGCCTGAAATTGCCATTGCCGGCACTGTCCGGCATCGCCGATGGAACAGAGCTGACCCTTGGTGTTCGGCCGGAGCATTTCGGTGTCGCGGGCGGCATTCCGGTTGAGGGGAGGGTGACGTTCGCCGAGACACAAGGGCGGGAGAACCTCTATGACGTGGTCCTGCCGGACGGCTCGGTGCTGCGCTCCATCCAGCCGGTGCGCGACGACGTGAAGCCGGGCGCCCAGGTGCGTTGGATGCTGGATAGCAGCTCAACCTTCGTTTTCGCCGAAGACGGGCGGAGGCTCTGATGCGAGACTTTTCCGTCTTTTTCGACAGGTTCGGCTGGCCACAGGACAAGGGCCGGCTGCCGTTCTGCATCGGCCACCGCGGGGCGAGCGGCCATGAACGCGAAAACACGCTTGCAGCCTTTCGCCGGGCCGCACATCTCGGCGCCGAGATGTGGGAGCTCGACACCCAGATGACGGCGGACGGGGTTGTCGTCGTCTCGCATGACGACCATCTGGAGCGGGTTTTCCAGAGCGACCTGCATATTTCGCGGATCAGCTTTGCCGAACTGCGCGCCGCCGTTCCCGACGTGCCGAGCTTCGCGGAGGTCGCGACACTTGCTCGGGAAACCGGATGCGGCCTTTATGTGGAGCTGAAATCGCCTGGCACAGGGCCGCTCTGCTGGCAACATCTGAAGGACATGGAGCAGTCTTTCGCCTGTCTCGGCTCCTTCGATATCGCCCAAGTGCGGGAGTTGCGCGAATTGGGATGCGACTATCCGCTGGCGGTGCTGGTCCGTGTCGGCCAGGATCCGCACCCGGCGGGCGAGGCGGCAGGCGCCGATAT
Source organism: Rhizobium deserti (assembly GCF_004358025.1). GTDB lineage: Bacteria > Pseudomonadota > Alphaproteobacteria > Rhizobiales > Rhizobiaceae > Neorhizobium > Neorhizobium deserti. The sequence continues at coordinate 143,355 of NZ_SMTL01000007.1, forward strand.
CCTGCATCTCTGCTGGGAAAGAGCGAGCGACACGCCGCAGGAACTCGTCACCGAAGCGCTGATCGGCCGGGCTTTTGCCGATGGCAAGGAATTGGTGCTCTGGCACGAGGAGCGGCCCGACATACTCAAGGATCTGATGCTGCTGCCAGTTCTCGGCATCTGCACCGATCTTCCCGACCTGATGCGCGCACAGGACATCACCGCCAGCCCGCGCGAGATGCGCCGCGTTACCTCCTTCGATGTGGCTCGAGCGGCCGGTGTGTCACGCGCCGCCGTGTCACGCGCTTTCACGCCCGATGCCAGCGTGTCGCAAAAGACGCGCGAGAAAGTCTACCAGGCGGCTAAAGATCTTGGCTACCGAGTGAATTACCTTGCCCGCAGCCTGACCAACAAGCGCTCCGATCTTGTCGGGTTGGTCGCGGCAGGCCTGGACAATCCTTTCCGCACCCAGCAGCTCGAAAACCTCGCCCGCGCCCTCATTGCGCGCAATTACCGGCCGATCCTGCTGCCGACGTCTCAGCATGCCGACAGCGCAACCGTGATCGGCCAGCTCCTTCATTATGCTGTGTCCGGCGTGGTGATCACCTCGGATGCGCCGCCTTCACATATTTTCGAGGAATGTGCGACCGAGGCAGTGCCAATCGTGCTGATCAACAAGGGCGAGGATTTCCCGTTCGTCGACCGGGTCGTATCCGACGATCGCACGGCAGGCTACAGCGCCGCCGATCACCTGCTGGAGAGTGGTGCAACGAGACTGGCGGTGGTTGCGGGTACCGCCGTTTCCTATTCCGCGCGACGACGCGCTGAAGCCTTCTTGAGCCATTGCGCATCCTTGGGAGTGGAGGCGTCGCTTATCCCCGTTGCGATTAATGACTATCAGCACGGGCACGGCGTGGCGGAGCAAATGCTCGACCTGCGCATCGATGGCGTGTTTTCCGTCAACGACTACATGGCCTGCGGTGTCGTCGACGGACTTTCCAAGACAGGCAAGGCGGGCCGGTCGATCAAGGTCATCGGCCATGACAACATTCCTCAAGCTGCGTGGGCGGCCTATGACCTCACCACTTTCCTGCAGCCCTCCGACCTGCAGGCGGAACAGGTGATAGAGCTATTGACCAGCCGGATGGCGGAACCCGACATCGTGGCCCGCGTCGAATTCACGCCAGTGACCCTTATCAAGAGAAGAAGTGCCTGATGACATCCTTGCTTGACGCGAACGCGCTTCAAAGGCGCCTGGAATCTGCAATCTCCGTTGCCCGGCATGTGGGCGAGCGAGCTGCTACCCTTCGCGCTCAGGCGCAACCGGGGATGCTGGAGGTGGAAAGCAAGGGTCTGCAAGACTTCGTCACGGTCGTTGACAAAGAGGCCGAGGCAACCATCCGCCAGGCTTTGCTCGGCGCCTTTCCCAACGACTCCTTCATGGGCGAGGAAGGTGGCGGCCTGTCTGGAAGCGCCGGCACATGGGTCGTCGATCCGATCGACGGAACAACCAATTACATCCGCGGCTTCCGTCATTGGGGCGTGTCGATTGCCTTCATCGCCGGCGGCGAGATCCTGATCGGCGTCATCTACGATGCGACCCAGAACAAGGTGTTCCATGCGGTCCGCGGCAAGGGCGCCTTCAAGGATGACCAGCCGATTTCGGTTGCATCGACCACCGATCCCGCTCGCGCCATCGTCATTCTCGGCCATTCGCGCCGAACCGAATTCGAAGAATATCTGGCTGTCTCGCGCAGGCTCTATGAGCGGGGGATCGATTACAGACGCATGGGCGCAGCGGCCATTGGGCTGGTGCGCGTGGCGGAAGGCATTTCCGACCTGTATTACGAGCGGCATCTCGCGGTCTGGGACATGCTGGCCGGCATTCTTATCGCCTCCGAAGCCGGTGCGACGGTGGCAGTTCCGCCGCTTGATGCGCTTTTGCACGATGGCGGCCCGGTAGTTGCATGTTCCCCTGGATTGGCGGGCGAATTCGCTTTCCTGATGGAGTTCGACGGAATGACCACGGCTGCTGAATGATTGGCAGACGGATTGACCATGGCGGTTGGGAGGTGAATGTATAGACTGGATCAACCGAAGTCCCACCGCCTTTGCCAAGCGATATGTGATGCCGTCTGAAGATCGAAAAAAGAGCCGCGTGACGCTCCTCGATGTAGCGCAGGTGGCGCATGTTTCGCGCGCCACAGCCTCGCTCGTCATTCGCAAGAGCCCGCTGGTGGGCGTTGAAACGCGGGCCCGGGTCGAGGCGGCGATGCGGCAACTTGGTTATGTCTACAATATGGGTGCCGCTCGTCTGAGGGCAGAGCGCAGCAACACGGTCGGCGTGGTCGTTCCCAACCTGACCAATCCCTTCTTTGCAGAACTTCTTTCCGGCATAGAGGCCGTGATCGATGCCGCCGATATGGTCGTGATCCTCGCCAATAGCGGCGACCAGGTCGACCGCCAGGACACGCTGATGCGCCGCATGCGCGAACATGGGGTTGATGGTATTATTCTGTGTCCAGCGGCCGGTACGCAGGCGAACGCCCTTGTCAAAGTTGCGGAATGGGAACTCCCGCTGGTGCAGGCGCTGCGGTCGATCTCGGAAGAAGTAGATTACGCTGGCGCCGACTATGCGGCCGGCACGCGCCAGGCCGTCGACTATCTTGCCTCTCTCGGCCACCGGGCCATTGCCTTTGCGGTCCACGGCGCGGTTCATTCGGCTTACATCGAGCGGGTTGAAGGCTTTCAGGCGGCGATGAAGGCACACGGCTTGAACGCCGACCTGATCATCCGTGTGCCCGACCAGACAGCCCAAATTCCAGGCGCTGCACATCTCCTGTTCCAGCAGAAGCAGAACCCGACCGCGGTTCTCTGCTTCAACGACGTGGTGGCACTTGGCCTTTCTGCCGGTCTTTACGATCGGGGGCTGAGGATCGGTGAAAACTTTTCGCTGGTCGGCTTCGACGATGTCGCCGATGCGGAGATGATGCGGCCTCGCCTCAGTTCGGTCTCAACAGAACCAGTGACGATCGGCGAAAATGTTGCTCGGCTGCTGCTCGATCGCCTTTCGGAGCCCCTGCGGCCGGCAAGGCGTGTGGTAACGGAAACCCGCCTGCATGTGCGTCAATCCTGCGCACCGGTTCTGAACAGGGCAGGAGCGGGCACCTGAGGGGCTATTTCGGCCGGGTGCAAGAGACCCGCCTCCGCCAGGATTGTCTGAACCAGTTCGGCGAGCTGGGCGCTGTTGTCGCCTTTCCTCCAGGCGAGCGAAAGCTGCATGTCATAGGCGGCTGGAAGAATTGTTGCGGCCATGTTGTTGTCGAGGCCGGAGATGGCCCATTGAGGCAGCAGGGCGATATAGCCATGGTCGAGCACAAGATTGGCGATCACCGGAATAGAATCGGTCTCTACGTAAGACAGACGAACTCGCTCGTCGGCCCCCAGCACGTCCTCGCTGAAAGCTGAGAACTTCTGCCTCAGCCCGCTCTTCAGGCTTGGCAAGGCGATCGGCGCAGCCATCAGAAAACGGCCGAAGTCCGTGCCCGATGCGTCAATGACATGTCGGGGTCCCACCAGGGCCAGGCTAGCGCGCGAGATGACCCGATGATCGAGCCCGTAGGGGAGATCGGCCGTATCGACGATCACCATGTCGTAGATACGGTTGCTCAATCCGGATAGCAGCTCTTCTGCGCTGCCGCTCGAAATGTAGAGGGGGTTGCGGGCCTGTCGCCGCGGCCATTCGGCAGCGAGCCTTGCCAGGATCCTGGCAATCAGGCTCTCGCGACCGAGTGGTGCCACCGAGCCGAGATTGCTGGTCGAGGCGGATCGCCGGAAATGGTCGTCAGCCCGCTCAGAAATGCGCAACCAGATCTTTTCAAGATCCTCGACCAGCGCCAGAACAGCCTGTCCTGCAAGGGTCGGCACGGCACCGGTGGCAGTTCTCTGCAAGAGCGTCAGGCCGAGACAGGTTTCAAGGTTCTTCAGCTGCCGGGTCAATTGCGGCTGTCCCATGCCGATTTGTACGGCTGCGCTCCGGATGCTGCCTGTCCTGGCGACGATGATGAAGCGGGACAAGGTTAGCAGCGAGACCGACATACGGGCTGCATGGCGCTCGGCGCCCATGACCTCGACTTTCGGTGAAAGCCTAGCAAGCCGGATGATCAAATCCGCGGCGCCTGAAAGGTCGCGCGCGAGGCGCCGTCCCTCCAGCGTTGGCAGGATCCGATTGCCGGCGGAACTCGTCAGCGGCGTCGCAAGCCAGGACTGCAGGCGCGACATAGCTGCGGACACGCTGGCGACAGGCCTGTCCAGGCAGCGGGCCGTGTCGCGAACGCTGCCGTTTTGAAGCACATGCTGCGCAATCAGCAGCGAGGAGAGGTTCATGGCTGTCACTTTCTGCCAAGGGCCGGAAGGCGTCGGAGCCGGCATAGTTCGTTCAGGATATGAGATATCCCGACCTCCTGTAAATTCTCTTATCGTCAGCATGACCAGCAGGCATCAACGAGTCGATCAAGGAGACAGCGCAGATGTCGGATTTCGATCTTGTGCTAAAAGGGACCCTGGTGCTGGCGGACCGACTTGTACCGCAGGGCTTTGTCGCAGTTCGAGATGGGCTCGTGGCGGCTCTGGGCGAGGGAACCGCGCCGCATGCACGCGAACGGCATGATCTCGGCAATGCGCTGATCTTCCCGGGCGTGATCGATGCGCAGGTCCACTCGTTGTCGCAGAAAAACCAGGAAGACTTCATCTGGTCGACACGCTCTGCGGCAGCAGGTGGCGTAACCACGATCGTCGACATGCCCTATGACGAAGGCAATCTGATCTGCTCTGCCGATGCCGTTCGCAGCAAGGTGGTGCACGGCGAGAGCCAGGCACGTGTCGACTTCGCGCTTTACGGGACGGTCGATCCGCAAGAGGGATCGAAGCGGATCCTCGAGCAGGTCGAGGCCGGCGTCGCCGCCTTCAAATTCTCCACTTTCGGAACCGACCCGAAACGTTTTCCGCGCATCTTTGCACCTTTGATGGCGGAATGCTTCGCAGCGATTGCCCCGACTGGCCTTGCGGCAGGCGTGCACAACGAAAACGACGAATATGTCCGCTGGGCGATGGATCGGGTGAAGGCGTCCGGCATCACCGATTACCGCGCCCACGAAATGTCGCGCCCTCCGCTCACCGAGCTGCTGGCGATGACGGAGATCTACGAGATCGGCGCAGCGACCGGCTGCCCGGCGCATGTGGTTCACTGCTCGCTCGGCCGCGGCTACGAGATCGCCGCCGGCTACCGGGCGCAAGGGCACAGGGCGACGGTGGAATGCCTGATCCACTACCTGACGCTCGACAGCGAAACCGATGCCAAGCGGCTCGGCGGCCGCTCCAAATGTAATCCGCCGATCCGACCACGAGCAGAGGTGGAGACGCTCTGGCGCCATCTGGCCGCCGGCAGTGTGACTCTGCTGTCCACCGACCATGTCAGTTGGTCGCTGGACCGCAAGACCGATCCTAACATGCTTGCCAATGCGTCCGGCCTGCCGGGGCTTGAAGCCATCCTTCCCCTTTTCGTCAAAGGTGCTTTGGAGCGCGGCGTGCCGCTGACCTGGGCCGCAAGACTGATGGCGCTCAATCCCGCCCGGCATTTCCGCATCGACCATCTGAAAGGGGCGCTGGAGATCGGCAAGCATGCGGACATCGCCGTACTGACGCCTGAAGAGTATGTCTTCGACGCTTCCAAAACGGGCAATACTGTCGTCGGCTGGTCGCCCTATGACGGCATGACGCTGCCCTACAAGGTGGCCGCCACCTATCTGCGCGGCCAACTGGTCTATGACGGCACAAAGGTTCTGGCGGAACCGGGCAATGGCCGTTTCGTGCGCCCGCCGAACAGTCTTGCGCTTCCGGTGCCGCCGCTGCATGGAGTTTTCGCATGAGCCGCAACCTTGCAGTCACGGCGGATCGCATTGCCGCCGATATCGACGCGCTTGCGGCCATCACCGAACCTGGCCGGCCTTGGACGCGGCGTGCCTTCACGCCCATGTTTCTGAAAGGCCGGGCCTATGTGGAGAAGATCTTCCGCGAGGCGGGCCTGGATACGCAGATCGACGCGGCAGGAAATCTGATCGGTCGCCGCAAGAGCACGGGGGCGGCCAAGGGCACGATCATGCTCGGCTCGCATACGGATACTGTCCCGAATGGCGGGCGGTTCGATGGGATTGCCGGCGTCATCGCCGCTCTAGAAGTGGCGCGGGCCCTGAAAGATGCGGGGATCGAGCTCGATCACGACTTGGAGATCGTTGACTTTCTGGCCGAGGAAGTATCGATCTTCGGCGTTTCTTGCATCGGCAGCCGCGGCATGACCGGCGTTCGGCCAGTGGAATGGCTGGAACGCACGGCCGACGACATGACGCTCGCCGACGGCATTCGCCAAGTGGGTGGTAATCCAGACAAGGTCTTCAAACGTACGGACATCAAGGCCTTCCTTGAACTGCATATCGAGCAGGGTACGGTGCTGGAGCGGGAAGGCATCGATATTGGTATCGTCGGTGCCATCACCGGCATCACGCGCATCGAGATCCTCATCGAAGGCCGCGCCGACCATGCCGGCACGACCCCAATGAATGCTCGCTACGACGCGCTGTCTGCCGCATCCAGCGTCGTGTTGGGCATTGAACAGATCGCGCGGGAGCTGGCAGCCGGGCCGAGCTATTTCGCCGGCACTGTCGGCGAGTTTTCGATGGAGCCGAACGCCGCCAATGTCATCCCCTCGCATGTGCGCATGCTGATCGATGCGCGTGCCGTCGAGTCCACCGTCATGGATGGCTTCATCGCATCCGTTGCGGCGCTCTGTGTCGAGACGGCGGCCGAGCGGGAGGTGACAATTGCCGAGCCGCGCAAGGTATCCGAAGCGGCGCCCACGCCGATGTCGGATAGGGTGACCGATGTTCTGGCCGCCGGCGCGGCAAGGATCGGCGCGTCAAGCCGGCCGATGGTATCGGGTGCAGGCCATGACGCTGCCTTCCTTGCTAAGCTCGCGCCGGCGGCGATGATCTTCATCGCCAGCAAGGATGGCCGCAGCCATGCGGCTGAGGAATGGTCGGAGAGTGACGATATCGCGCTTGGCGCCGCCGTCCTTTACGAGGCGGTGCTGGAGCTGGACAAGCAATAGGGAGCGGCACATGGGACGGATACTGACAGCAAAGGATGTCGAGGCGGCGGTGCGCGGCGGCTCTGTTTACGCCGCAGGCGGCGGAGGGTGGACGGATCACGGCCGCATGCTTGGCTATGCCGCGGTCAGCATCGGAAGGCCAGAGCTAATCACCATCGACGAACTGGACGACGATGACTGGGTAGCAACTGCGGCAGCCATCGGCGCACCGGCCTCCACGACAGCTTGGGAAATGCAGGGCATCGATTATGTCAAAGCGGTTCAACTTCTCGAGGATGCACTGGGTGAGCAGCTTTCGGCGCTGATGATTGGCCAGAATGGCAAATCATCGACGCTGAACGGCTGGCTGCCCTCGGCCATCCTCGGTACCAAGGTGCTGGATGCGGTCGGCGACGTGCGCGCCCATCCGACCGGCGACATGGGCTCGATCGGTATGGCGAATTCGCCCGAGCAGATGATCCAGACGGCGGTTGGCGGCAACCGTGCCGAGAACCGCTATATCGAACTCGTTGTACGCGGCGCGACCGCAAAGGTGTCGCCGATCCTGCGCACCGCATCCGATATGTCCGGCGGCTTTATCGCTTCCTGCCGCAATCCTTTGCGCGCCTCGTATGTCCGCGATAATGCCGCTCTCGGCGGCATCAGCTTGGCCCTGAAGCTCGGCGAGGCGATCATTGCGGCCGACGCCAAGGGCGGTCATGCGGTCATTGACGCCATCGTCAAGACGACGGGCGGCGCGGTTATCACCGAAGCCGAGGTGACCGACAAGACGGTCGTCTACACCAACCAGGCATTCGACGTTGGCACGATCACGCTTGGACGCGGCGACAAGGCGATCGCCCTGCATGTCATGAACGAATACATGGCGGTGGACGACGCCGGCGGAACGCGCCTCGCCACCTTCCCCGATATCATCTCGACCCTGTCTCCGGAGGGCGAGCCGATGAGCGTCGGTCAGCTGCAGGTCGGCATGCGGGTGTTCCTGCTGCACGTCCCGAAGACGATCATCCCCCTGTCCTCCAGCGTCAAGGATCCGTCAGTCTACCCGATCGTCGAACAGGCGCTGGGTATCAATATCGCAGCTTACGCGCTCGCTAGTCATTGAGGGACCTCATGCCGAAGCTTAATCCGCGCCATCCGAAATTCCCGATCCCGGGCGGGCCCGAGCTGCGCGCCAAAGGCTGGCGGCAGGAAGCTTTGTTGCGGCTTCTGGAAAACGTGCTGTCCGTCGGAGAGGATCCGGACAACCTCATCGTCTACGCCGCACTCGGCAAGGCGGCGCGCAACTGGGCAGCCCATGATGCGATCGTCCGGACGCTGAAGGAGATGGACCAGGATCAGACGCTGATCATCCAATCCGGCAAGCCGGTTGGCCTGCTGAAGACGCATGACAGGGCGCCGCTCGTCATCATGGCCAACTGCAATATCGTCGGGCAGTGGGCGAAGGCCGAATATTTCTACGAGCTGCAGGAAAAGGGGCTGATCTGCTGGGGCGGGCTGACGGCCGGTGCCTGGCAGTATATCGGCAGCCAGGGCGTCATCCAGGGCACCTACGAAATCTTCATGCGGATCGCCGAGAAGCGCTTCGGCGGGTCGCTTGCCGGCCGGTTCGTGCTGACGGCGGGCATGGGCGGTATGGGCGGCGCACAACCGCTGGCCGGTCGCATGGCCGGTGCCGCGATCCTGGTGGTTGATATCGACCCCGAACGGGTCGCCAAGCGCAAGGCGATCGGCTTCCTCGATGAAGTGGCACCAGATCTGGACGCGGCACTGCAGATGATCGACGCGGCCGTGAAGGAAAAACGCGCCATCTCCATCGGTCTCGTCGGCAATGCCGCCGATATCTACCCGCAGATCGTCAAGCTCGGCATCGTGCCCGACGTCGTCTCCGACCAGACCTCGGCGCATGACCTCGTCTATGGCTATGTCCCGAAGGGCATGAGCCTCGAAGAGGTTCGGCGGCTGCGCAAGGAAGGCCAGGGCCAGCTGATGGCCGCAAGCCGCGCCTCAATCGCCGATCACGTGCGGGCCATGCTCACCTTCCAGAGCAAAGGTTCGGAAGTGTTCGACAACGGCAACCTGATCCGCACCCAGGCACGCGAGGGCGGCGTTGCGAACGCCTTCGACATCCCGATCTTCACCGAAGCCTATCTGAGGCCGCTGTTTGCACGGGCGATCGGCCCCTTCCGCTGGATGGCGCTGTCGGGCGAGGAAAGCGATATCGCCCGCATCGACGATCTGGTGCTGGAGCTTTTTCCGGACAATTTCATCGTTACCAACTGGATCAAGCTGGCGCGCGACAACGTGCCCTTCGAAGGCCTGCCGGCACGCATCGCCTGGCTCGGGCATGGCGAGCGCACCGAACTGGCGCTGGCGGTCAACGAACTTGTCGCCAGCGGCGAGCTTGCAGGCCCCATCGCCTTCTCTCGCGATCATCTCGATGCCGGCGCCATGGCGCATCCCAACATCATGACGGAGAACATGAAGGACGGGTCCGACGCGATCGCCGACTGGCCGCTGATCAACGCGATGACGATGTGCGCCTCGATGGCCGACCTCGTCGTCATCCATTCGGGCGGCGGAGGTTATGCCGGCTACATGACCAGCGCCGGCGTGACGATCGTCGCCGATGGAACGCCGGCCGGCGCTGAACGCCTGTCGCAGGCGATCACCAACGACACCTCGCTTGGCATTATCCGCTATGCCGATGCCGGATATGAAGAAGCTCTGGAGGCTGCGGCTGAACATGGCGTGCCGCATATCAAGCTGGATGCTGTTTAGCCAACTGGTCAGCGACCGCTCTCTTTGATCGCGTCCATCGCCACCGACGTCGAGGTGCTGGCGACGTTCGGCAGCGAGGAAATCTTTTCGCCGAGCACTTCGCGATATTTGCGGATGTCCGAGGTGCGGATCTTCAGGAGATAATCGAACCGCCCGGCGATCATGTGGCATTCCTCAACCTCCTTGATCTTCCGAACCGCAACGTTGAACGCCGTCAGCGCCTTTTCCTTGGTGTCCGACAGTTTGACCTCGGCGAAGGCAACATGGTCGAGGCCGAGCTTCTTGGTGCTGAGAATGGCCGTGAAGCCTTCGATATAGCCATCGTTGATCAAGCGTTGAAGGCGCAGCGCGCAGGGTGTCTTGGAAAGACCGACTTTGGCGGATATTTCCGTCACCGATATACGAGCATTGTCGACAAGCAGGTCGAGGATCTTCCTGTCGATCTGGTCGATTCCTCCAATCACCACGCTGCTGTGCGTCATTTTTCTTACCGCGACCAGAGACAATAGGGAAATTCTTTACATCCATCTTATTTTTAGCGAGAAGCACCAGCGGCGCAAGAGTATTATGGCGACATATGACGCTTCCGGTGGATCTCATGGACAATCTTTCACAGCTAAGCTCCTCTTCCATCTTTTCTGCCTTTGCGCCACCTATCCGGCCGCAGTCGCTGCTGCGCCAAGCGATTACCGCTGGCTATCGGCGTCCGGAACCGGAATGCCTAGTTCCGCTTCTGGAGGCTGCAACGCTTCCTTCCGAACTCGCCGCCAATGCCAGGGAAACGGCGCGCAAGCTGATCCTGGCGCTGCGCGCCAAGCACAAGGGTTCGGGCGTCGAGGGGCTGGTCCAGGAATATTCGCTGTCGAGCCAGGAAGGCGTCGCGCTGATGTGCCTGGCCGAAGCGCTGCTGCGTATTCCCGATACTGCCACCCGTGATGCACTGATCCGCGACAAGATCGCCGACGGCAACTGGAAATCGCATATTGGCGAAGGCCGCTCGCTGTTCGTCAATGCCGCGACCTGGGGCCTCGTCGTCACCGGCAAGCTGACCTCCACCGTTAACGACCGCAGCCTGACGGCGGCGCTGACGCGCCTCATCGCCCGCTGCGGCGAGCCGGTGATCCGCCGCGGCGTCGACATGGCGATGCGGATGATGGGCGAGCAGTTCGTCACGGGCGAAACGATCGACGAGGCGCTGCGCCGCTCGCGCGAGATGGAGGCAAAGGGTTTCCGCTATTCTTACGATATGCTAGGCGAAGCGGCGACCACGGCCGCCGACGCGGCGCGCTACTACCGCGACTATGAAAACGCCATCCATGCGATCGGCAAGGCTTCGGCCGGGCGCGGTGTCTACGAGGGTCCTGGCATTTCGATCAAGCTCTCGGCGCTGCATCCGCGTTATTCGCGCTCGCAGGCGGCCCGCGTGATGGAAGAGCTGCTGCCGCGCGTGAAAAGCCTGGCGGCGATCGCCAAATCCTACAATATCGGCCTCAACATCGATGCCGAAGAGGCCGACCGGCTGGAGCTTTCGCTCGATCTTCTCGAAGAGCTCTGCTTCGATCCCGCGCTGGCCGGCTGGGACGGCATCGGCTTCGTGGTGCAGGCCTATGGCAAGCGCTGCCCGGCCGTGCTGGATTTCATCATCGACTTGGCGCGCCGCGCTGACCGAAGGATCATGGTGCGGCTGGTCAAGGGCGCCTATTGGGATGCGGAGATCAAGCGCGCCCAGATCGACGGGCTCGAGGATTTCCCGGTCTTCACCCGCAAGATCCACACGGACGTCTCCTATATCGCCTGCGCAGCCAAGCTGCTGGCGGCAATCGACGTGGTCTTCCCGCAATTCGCCACCCACAATGCGCAGACGCTGGCGACGATCTATCAGCTCGCCGGCCCCGATTTCCGTGTCGGCAAATATGAGTTCCAATGCCTGCACGGCATGGGCGAACCGCTCTATGACGAGGTCGTCGGAAGCGGCAAGCTCGACCGGCCCTGCCGCATCTATGCGCCGGTCGGCACCCATGAAACGCTGCTCGCCTATCTGGTGCGGCGCCTGCTGGAAAATGGTGCGAATTCCTCCTTCGTCAACCGCATCGCGGATCCCGAGGTTTCCGTCGACGACCTGATCGCCGACCCGGTCGCGGTGGTGCGCGCCATGGCCGTGCCCGGCGCCAAGCACGACCAGATCGCCCTGCCGGCGGATCTCTACGGCAAGGGCCGGCAGAACTCGGCAGGCCTCGACCTGTCGAACGAAGCGACCCTGTCGGCGCTGTCCGCCGATCTGCATCGCGACGCCGCCATCGTCCGGGAAGCAAAGCCGCTGCTGGCCTTTGGTTTCGGTTCCGGCGAAGCGCGCACGGTGCTCAACCCGGCAGATCATTCAGACGTCGTCGGCCATGTCACGGAAACCTCGGCCGAGGACTTGGCGAAGGCGGCACGGCTTGCAGTCGAGGCGATGGACGGATGGGCATCCCTGCCAACCATCGAAAGAGCTGCATGCCTCGACCGGGCGGCAGACCTGATGCAGGCCCGCATGCCGATGCTGCTGGGCCTGGCCATGCGCGAAGCCGGAAAATCCCTGCCCAACGCGATTGCCGAAGTGCGTGAGGCGATCGATTTCCTGCGCTATTACGCGGAACAAGCCCGTCGCACGCTGGGCGTCGGTCACAAGCCGGTCGGCCCGGTCGTCTGCATCAGTCCGTGGAATTTCCCGCTTGCCATCTTCACCGGCCAGATCGCCGCAGCCCTGGTCGCCGGCAATCCCGTGCTGGCCAAGCCGGCGGAAGAGACGCCGCTGATCGCCGCCGAAGCGGTCCGCATCCTGCATGAGGCCGGCGTGCCAGGCGGTGCCCTGCAATTCCTCCCCGGCGACGGCCGGGTCGGTGCGGCCCTGGTGGCAGCACCGCAGACGGCAGGCGTTATGTTCACCGGCTCGACGGAAGTGGCACGGCTGATCCAGAAGGAACTGGCCGGTCGCCTCTCCGCCGCGGGCAAGCCGATCCCGCTGATTGCCGAGACCGGCGGCCAGAACGCGATGATCGTCGATTCCTCGGCGCTTGCCGAACAGGTGGTGGCGGATGTTATCGCGTCCGCCTTCGACAGCGCCGGACAGCGCTGCTCGGCGCTGCGCGTGCTCTGCCTGCAGGAAGACGTCGCCGAGCGAACCCTTTCCATGCTGAAGGGCGCCCTGGCGGAATTGCGGATCGGCCGCACCGACCAGCTTTCGGTCGATATCGGCCCGGTGATCACCGCCGAGGCGCAGGGCAATATCTCTGCGCATATCGAGAAGATGCGGGCGCTCGGACGGCGCGTCGAGCAGGTTGCCCTTCCTGAGGGAACTGCAGCGGGTACCTTCGTCTCGCCGACGATCATCGAACTGAAGTCGCTCGCGGATCTCGACCGGGAGGTGTTCGGTCCGGTCCTGCACGTGGTGCGCTACAAGCGCCAGGAGCTGGATCGCCTGATCGACGACATCAACGCCACCGGCTACGGGCTGACCTTCGGCCTGCATACCCGCCTCGACGAGACGGTCGCGCATGTCACCAGCCGCATCCGGGTCGGCAATGTCTATGTCAACCGCAACGTCATCGGCGCCGTCGTCGGCGTGCAGCCGTTCGGCGGCCGGGGATTGTCGGGAACCGGGCCAAAGGCCGGCGGGCCGCTTTATATCGGCAGGCTCGTCCAGACCCCGCCGGTGCCGCCGCAGCACAGCTCGGTCTTTCTGCATCCGGCCGCGCTCGATCTCGCCACCTGGCTTGCGAAACAGGGCAATGATGGTCCTGCCGATCTAGTGCGCAATCTCGGCAGCAGCTCGGCGCTCGGCCTCAGCCTCGAACTGACCGGGCCGGTCGGCGAAAAGAACCTCTACGCGCTGCATCCCCGCGGCCGCATCCTGCTCGCGCTGCAGACGGAGGAGGGGCTGTTCGCGCAGCTCGGCGCCGTGCTCTCGACCGGCAACAGCGCGGTCATCGATGTCACATCCGGCCTGAAGGACCGTCTGGCCGACCTGCCGGCGAGCGTCGCGGCGCAGATTACCTGGGCGGACGACTGGGCGGCGAACGGCCCTTATGCCGGCGCCCTGATCGAAGGCGAGGGCGATCGGGTGCTGGCGATCGGCCAGCGGATCGCCAGTCTTCCCGGACCTCTCGTCCTGACGCAGGCAGCCTCATCGGCCGAACTCAGGGACAATCCCGAAGCCTATTGCCTCAACTGGCTGCTGGAGGAGGTCTCGACCTCGATCAACACCGCCGCTGCCGGCGGCAATGCCAGCTTGATGGCGATCGGCTGAGGCGCAGCAATGCTTGAACTCGGGTGCTTGGAGAGCCGCAACCAACTGCATGCTCGATTTTGCGAGCGTTCCTGTAAATCTCGTGGTTGCCGCCGCGCCTGTGCAATAACACGGCTGTACTCACGAAAGCGATTCCATGCCGCAGACACAGAACCGCACTGACGCCCTTTTTGATACCGACGGCGGTAAAAATCCGCTTGCCGTGCTCAAGCGGGTCTATGGTTATCCCGCCTTTCGGGGCAAGCAGGCTGCCGTCGTCGATCGGATCGTGTCCGGCGGCGATGCCGTCGTGCTGTTGCCGACAGGGGCCGGCAAATCGCTCTGCTTCCAGATCCCTGCCCTCTGCAGGGAGGGCGTTGGCATCGTGGTTTCGCCGCTGATCGCGCTGATGCGCGACCAGGTCGAAGCGCTGAAGCAGCTGGGCGTGCGGGCTGCGGCGCTGAATTCGTCGCTGACGCGCGAAGAGTTTCTCGATGTCCGCCGGGCCATTGCCGGCGGCGAGCTCGATCTTCTCTATGTCACGCCGGAACGGATCGTCACGCCGGCGTTCAAGGATGTCATCGGCAATGCCAAGATTGCCCTGTTTGCCATCGACGAGGCACATTGCGTTTCCCAATGGGGTCACGACTTCCGGCCTGAATATCGCGAACTCGGCCATCTCGCGGAGAATTATCCCGGCGTGCCCCGTATTGCGCTGACGGCAACGGCAGATCCGCATACCCGCGAAGATATTATCGACAGGCTCGGATTGCGCTCGGCCGAGGTTTTCACGACGTCGTTCGATCGGCCGAACATCGCCTATGAAATTGTCGAGCGCGACCAGCCGCGCCAGCAACTCCTGCGCTTCCTGTCGCGCCACAAGGGGTCGAGCGGCATCGTCTACTGCCTGTCGCGGGCAAAGGTGGAAGATACCGCCAAATGGCTGAACGGGCAGGGCATTCGTGCGCTTGCCTATCATGCCGGCATGGATCGCAGCGTCCGCGACGCCAATCAGGATGCCTTCCTCAAGGAAGAGGATCTTTGCCTTGTCGCGACTGTCGCTTTCGGCATGGGAATCGACAAGCCCAACGTGCGTTATATAGCGCATCTCGATTTGCCGGGGTCAGTCGAAGCCTATTACCAGGAGACCGGCCGCGCCGGGCGCGACGGCCTGCCATCCGATGCCTGGATGGCCTATGGGATGGCGGACGTCATCCAACGCGGCCGGATGATCGACCAGGGGGCGTCGGGCGAGGACGTCAAGCGGGTCGAACGTGCCAAGCTCAACGCGCTACTCGGCATCTGCGAAACGCCCGGATGCCGCAGGCAGGCGATCCTTGCGCATTTCGGCGAGGCGCATTCGGGCCAGTGCGGCAATTGCGACACCTGCCTGAAGCCGGTCGAGACCTGGGATGGCACCGACGCCGCCATCAAGGCCCTGGCGGCGATCTACCGGACCGGCGAGCGGTTCGGCACCGGCCATCTGATCGACGTTCTGCTCGGGACCGAGAACGACAAGACGACCCGCTTCGGCCATGTCGATATGCCGGTCTTCGGCGCCGGCAAGGACATACCGTCCAAGACCTGGCAATCTGTCTACCGACAGCTTCTCGCCGGCGGTCTCGTCAGCGTCGATCACGACGCTTTCGGTGCGCTGAAATTGGAGCCGGGAGCCCGCGCCGTGTTCAAGCATGAGCGTGAAGTCCGCTTCCGCAAGGACCGGCCGACGACGGGCAAGGCGTCGAGATCGGGAATATCGAACGGGAGCGGCCCGAGATCGTCACTGGAAGGTTCCGATGCGGTGCTGTTCGAAGCGCTTCGGGTGGCGCGTCTTGCCATCGCTAAAGAACTCTCGGTACCGCCCTATGTGGTCTTTCCGGACACGACCCTGGTTGCCTTCGCAACCGACCGCCCCGCGAGCCGTGAAGCGCTGCTCGGCATTTCCGGCGTTGGACAGTCAAAGCTCGAACGCTATGGCGAGGCATTTCTGCAGGTCATACGCGCCCATGATCAATAGCGCGCGACTAGCCGTGGGCGAGATCGAAGACGTGGTGGTGGATATGGCCGTCGAACAGGGCGAGCAGGCCCTTGGTCGCCTCGCGGCTTTCGGAGCGCACCGGTGAGGCGAGCGCCGCAGCCAGCGTTTCGCGGCTCTCATACATGGTGGACAGCACCATCGGATAAGAGGGGGCGCCTTCGTCCCGCTCGAAATTATAGAGAACCCGGACTTCCTTGATGCCGGGAAAGGCGAGCCACATGGGCATCAGCGTCTCGGCAACATAGGCCCTGAACGCATCTTCCTTGCCGGCATGGATCGTGCCTTCGAAGAAGGCCTGGCGTATGATCATGGCGATTTTCCTGCTCAGTTTACGGTGGTCGGCGGCTTTTCGCCGGCGAAATGGGCGGCAAGGTTGGACAGAACCAGTTCGCCCATGGCGACCCGGGTCTCGATCGTGGCGCTGCCCTGATGCGGCACGAGAACGGTGTTGGGTGCGGTGAAAAAGTCTTCGCGGATATTTGGTTCGCCAACGAACACGTCGAGGCCGGCGCCGCCGATCGTGCCGTCCTTCAGGGCAGCAAGCAGAGCGTCTTCGTCCACCACCGTGCCACGTGCGATGTTGATGAGCACGCCCTTCGGCCCGAGAGCCCTGAGGATCTCGGCATTGACGATGTTCTGGGTCTGGGCGTTTGCCGCGACGATGACGCACAACACGTCGCTGTCTTCTGCCAGCTCCACCGGCGAGGCGCAGGATTTCCAGTCGGTATCGGTGACGGGCGAGCGGTTCCAGTAGCGGACCGACATGCCGAAGGCTGCAGCGCGTCGCCCGAAAGCCCGGCCGATCTGACCGAGACCGAGAATGCCGACGCGCTTGCCCTTCGGACTGGTGCCGAGCGGGAAGGGTTCCTTGCCCCAGAGCCCGTCGCGCACATAGGCATCGCCCTTGGCAATATTCCGGTAAAGCGCGAGCATAAGGGCGATGCCGATATCGGCAACGTCATCGGTCAGCACGCCGGCAGTGATCGCCACGTCGATATTGCGGCTGCGGGCGAATTTCAGGTCGATCTTGTCGGTGCCGACGCCATTGACGGAAATCACGCCGAGGCCTGGAAGCTTCTCGATCCATTCGTTGGCCAGCCCGGTGCCGCCGCCGGTCACGACGCCGCGGATATTCGGCAATGCGGCTTCGATCGATTGCTTCTGCGCCGGGTCGTGCAGCCGGTGCACCGTATAGGCGGCATCGAGCTCTTCCTCGAAGCGCTTCATCATCGGTTCAACGAGAAGGATCTCTGGTTTCATGTCTGAATTCCGTTTGTCGAAAATGGCAGGGGATCAGGAAATCTGGCCGAGGAAGGTCTTCAGCCGTTCGTTCTGCGGATTGCCGAAGAACTCGCTCGGCGTGCCCGTTTCGAGGATCTCGCCGCGATCCATGAAGATCACCCGGTCGGCCACCTGGCGGGCGAAGCCCATCTCGTGCGTGACGCAGAGCATGGTCATGCCTTCCCGGGCCAAATCGATCATCGTGTCGAGCACTTCCTTGACCATTTCCGGGTCGAGCGCCGAGGTCGGCTCGTCGAACAGCATGATCTTGGGGTTCATGCAGAGCGCCCGGGCGATCGCCACGCGCTGCTGCTGGCCGCCGGAAAGCTGGGCAGGATATTTCTCGGCCTGTTCCGGAATGCGGACCCGCTCCAGATATGTGCGGGCGGTCTTCTCGGCTTCGGCCTTGGAGATGCCGCGCACCTTCATCGGCGCCAGCGTGCAGTTCTCCAGCACAGTCATGTGCGGGAAAAGGTTGAACTGCTGGAAGACCATGCCGGTCTCCTGGCGGACGATGTCGACATTCTTTCCGCCGGCGGTCAGATCATGGCCGTCAACCACAATCTTGCCCTTCTGGATCGTCTCCAGCTGATTGATGCAGCGGATCAGCGTTGACTTTCCGGACCCCGAAGGGCCGCAGATGACGATCCGCTCGCCCCTGGTGACAGACAGGTCGATATCTTTCAGGGCATGGAAGGCGGCGTACCACTTGTTGACGCCTTCCATCCGGACCACGAGATCGGGGCCTCCCCGCATATCCGCCGATGCGTTGGTTATCTCAGTCATGCGGGGGCCTCCCTTTTAATACCTGTATGTCTTACTTCTTGGTGGCAACGACGAAGTCCGGCAGCTTGGCGCCGAGCCACTTTTCGTGGATCGTGTTCAGCTCGCCGCTCGTCTTGGCCTTGTCGATGAAGCTGTTGACAGCCGTCAACAATTCGGCAGAGTCCTTGCGCACGGCGATTCCCTGCACCTGCTGGGTAAGCTGAAGCTTCTGGTCGAAGCGACCGGGCGCCGCCTTGTCGATCTGTACGGCAACGACATTCGACACGCCGATCAGTTCGACCTGGCCAGACAGTAAAGCCTGTACGGCGCTGGCATCGTCATCGAAGCGCTGGATTTTGGCATCTTTCGGAGCGATCTTGGTGACGGCGGTATCCTGCGTCGAGGCGCGCGCGACGCCCACCGTCTTGCCCGAGAGGTCTTCAGGCTTGGACACTTTAGTGCCAGTGGCGCCGAACACGCCGATCGAGATGCCGGCATAAGCTTGCGAGAAATCAACCGTCTTGGCGCGCTCCTCGGTAATGCCGAGCGAGGCGACCAGCAGGTCGACCTGGTTGCTCTGCAGGTAGGGGATGCGGTTCGGGCCGGTCACCGGCACGATCTGCACCTTGACGCCCCATTCCTTGGCCAGCAGTTTGGCGACGTCGGCGTCATAGCCGTCCGGCTGGTTGGAGGTGTTCATGATGCCGAATGGCGGGAAATCGACCAGCATGCCGACTTTCAGCGTGCCCGCCGACTTGATGCTCTCGACGGTCTGCGCCGAAGCCGTCGAGGCAGTTGCACCCACCATCAGTCCGGCGCCGATTGCCGCCATGACCATGCGTCTGGAAATTTTCATGTTCCTACCCTTTACGTTGTGCCGGGGTTCCTCCCTCCGGCTTCAGAACCCCGTCAACGTGCCGTTGCGCGGGAGAATTTCAGTTCCATGCGTCGTGCCAGGACCGATAGCGGCCAGCAGAGGACGAAATAGATCGCCGCCACCGTTCCGAACACCATGAACGGGCTGAATGTCGCATTGTTGATGATCTGCCCCTGGCGGGTGAGTTCGGTGAAGCCGATGATGGCCGCAAGCGACGTGCCCTTGATGAGCTGCACCAGGAAGCCGACGGTCGGCGCCACGGCAATACGCGAAGCCTGCGGCAGGACCACATAGCGCATCCGGTTATAGTAGCGGATCCCGAGCGCCGTTGCCGCTTCGCGCTGCCCTGGCGGTACGGCCTCGATGCAGCCGCGCCAGATCTCGCCGAGAAAGGCGCTCGCATGCAGCGTCAAAGCGACCGCCGCCGCAAGCCAGGGATTGATGGCAAGGCCGATAATGTTCATCCCGAAGAACACCAGGAAAAGCTGCATCAGCAGCGGGGTGCCTTGGAATACGCGGATGAAGGCGGTGGCGATCAGCCGCGGCCATTTCGCATCCGACACGCGCAGCAAGGCGATCAAAAGACCGCCTATACCGCCGCCGGCAAAGGCGATCGCCGACAGCGCGATCGTCCACTGCGCCGCCATCACGATGATCCAGAATTCAGGCAGGCCGAAAGGTCTAATCAGAGGCATGATCGGCTCCTATCGGCTCAAGGGATATTTGAAGGCGGCCTTCTCGATCACCGAGAATACTGCCGAAAAGCCTATCGACATCACCAGGTACATGAACGTCACGACGATATATACTTCGAAGCTGGCAAAGGTCTGCGATTGCAGATTGTTGCCGGCGGCCGCCAGGTCGTCCGCCGATATCGCCGAGACGACACTCGAGGTCAGCATTAGATAGATGAACTGGCTGGTGAGTGCCGGGTAGACAGTCCGCAACGCCGGCTTCATGACGACATAGCGAAAGATCTGCAGCTTCGACAGGCCAAGCGCAGTGCCGGCCTCGATCTGCCCCTTCTGTATCGACTCGATGCCGGCGCGGATGATTTCCGTTCCATAGGCGCCAAAATTTACGACAAGAGCCAAGAGAGCGGCACTGTTCGGCGTCAGGCGAAGACCGAGAGAGGGAAGGCCGAAGAAGATGAAGAAAATCTGCACCAGAAATGGCGTGTTGCGGATGACCTCGATATAGACGTCGATCACGAAGCGCAGCGGGGCGATGCCAGATGTCTTGCCCGCGGCACAGAGCACAGAAACGATCAGGCCGACGACCATTGCCGCGCAAGACAGCTGGATGGTCAGCCACGCGCCGAGCAGAAGCTGGTCGAAGCCCGCGAATACGGGCTCGAAATTGAAGATATACAACCGTGACCTCCTCACCCTGGCAAGCGAGCTTCTCCTCCGCCGTTTACCAATTAGATCGATCTAAAATCTTTTCTTCTGCTTAGTCAAGCTGCGACCCGGCTGGAGACGCTGCATGGTCGCAGAAATCAACGCGCTGAAGGGAGGTCAGACAGGCAGGCTTTTTGCACCTGATGTCGGACGACGGTGGTAGAGTTCTGCCGGTGCAGGACGACCGACATGATAGCCCTGGACCGCGTCGATGTGCATGGTCCGCAGCAGCGCCAGTTGCACCGATGTCTCGACACCTTCCACCAGGATCCGCGGACCGCGATTGCGAATAAGCCCGATTATGTCTTGAAGCATGGCCTCGCCACGCACACTAACGCTATCGTGGAGGAAGGAGCGGTCTATCTTGACCGTATCGAAGTCAATGAGCCGCAGCCAGGACAGGCCGGCAAATCCGGTGCCGAAATCGTCCAGCCAGATCTTGATGCCAAGGGTCTTTAGATCACTGATGCATCGTAAGACCTCAGAATGCTTTTCCATTTCAAGACCTTCGGTGATCTCAAAAGCGAGCCTGCTGCCGGCGACGCCGGTTTCATAAAGAATAGCCGCGACACTGGCCGCAAACCCGGGCGTCTTCAGCTGGATTGGGGAGACGTTGACGCTGGCGGTCTGAACATGATTGTCGGCCAGCAGATCCCGGCAGACCGTCCGGATTGCCCATCGGCCCAGTTCAAGGATCGACCCGGTACGCTCAGCGATCGGTATGAACAGGCTGGGAGGGATTATGTTGCCGTCGAGCGTCTTGAGGCGCATCAGAGCTTCGACAGAATCGTGCCGGCCCGAAGCAAGATCTTCGATCGGCTGATACACAAGCGATACGAGATCATGATGGATGGCGATCTTGAGCAGGGCAGCGATGTTTTCGCTCTCGTCGCTGCTCTCGGGATCGCTGGGATCGAAAACCCGAGCACAGTTGCGCCCGCTTGCCTTGGCGCCGTAGAGCACCCGGTCGGCTTCATGGATCAACTTCTCAAGCTTTTCGCCGTTTTGTTCTCGTGTGAAGGCTGCGCCGACGCTAACAGAGACAATGGATGTTCCGTCGCGCCGTTCCTCATGCCGGATGCCCAGCTTCTCGACCGTCAGACGGATCGTTTCGGCCAACCCTGCCGCTGCCTGACGGTTGTCTATGGGCGCGACAACAATGAATTCCTCCCCGCCGTAGCGGCCAATGAAGCCCTCATAAGGCTCAACTGCCGCCTTTATAGCGGTCGCAACCCGGATCAGGCAGCGATCCCCGCCTTGGTGACCGTAGGCGTCGTTGTACTTCTTGAAGAAATCGACATCGACGAGAAGAGTGGCAAAGCCACGACCGGTCTCCTGCCAGTCATCCCAATATTGCCTGAGCTTTTGATCGACTGCACGGCGGTTTGCGAGACCCGTCAGATAATCGGTGTTCGACATGCGCAGCAGCGCTTCGCCTCGTTCGCTCGCCTCCTTCTGCTGCATCTTTGCTTCGAGCGCATTCAGAAAAACATGGTAGCGCTCGCGGTTGAGCTTCCAGTTGACGTAGGATGTGAAGACGAAGCAGGAGACGTAAAAAGTGCCGAATGCGAACACATACATCTTGCCCGGCCAAAAGATCGACAAGGAAAACAGGAAGGTGAAGAGAACGGCGCTCGACGAGGCAACGGAAAGACCAAAGCGGAAGCTGAAGAACAGGTTGGCGCCCATCATGAAAATGGCGCCGAAAACCATATAATAAGAGAGGCTGTGTGAATGTATGGTCTGGGCTGCAGGGAATACCCAGACTGCATAACCCAGGACAAGCGCCGAGGCGCTAGTGCGATCAAGCCATTTGATGCCTGCCCCCAGATGGTATTGGGCCTCCAGGATCGCCAGCGCAACAACTCCGACCATCAGCCGCGCCACAATTGTGTAGGGAGCCACATCGGGGATCATCAACAGATCGGTTGCCGAAAATAGAAGATAAACAATGACCGCGATCCAGAGACCTTGGCGCGTCGCGGTCCTTCTTGCTGGCTCGTCGTCCTGGTCGTAAAGGCAACGCAGCTCGTGCGGAGATGGTCTCTGCAATTTCCGCTGCAGATCTATCTCCACGGTGTCCGCAAATGTGTGCCTCATGCACTCTTCCATCGGCTCCTGCCCCGCGGCTCGGGCCTCTCAGCCTACTGCCCACGGACGAAATTAAGCTCTGGCGGCTGCTGATCAAGGCTCGATCAAGGTGACAACGTGCCGGGCATTCACCTCCCCATTTACAGGGGTGCCGTTAAATCTGGTTAAATTTACCAAGAAAATGCATTTCCGGCGCTGGCTAAGAAATCTAATGGTTAATCAGAAGTTTCTGTCTATGATCAATTTCACGGGATGAGCAGGGCTTGCAGACGCCGCATCCCCTCAAAATGTATCATTGTATGACGGGGATGTTCATATGACCCAAATGAAAATGGAATTTGACGGCCACAGCCTCATTACACCCAGCGCGATTGCCGATGAGCTGGTGGCGGCGAAGGAAGAACGTTTCGACGAGCATCTTGCCATCGGAAAGGGAGAATTGGCTCTCTTGCTGGAACTCGCTCGCCAGCAGTTCGCCAAGGGCGAAAACCCCACGAAGGTCATCGACCGGGTGACGATGTCGCTTCATGAAATCCGCCACCGGCTGCAGCCGCGCGTCTGGCAGGAGCTGGTGCCTTTCGTGCAAGAACATGCCGTTTCGGAATATTTTCTGCAGGATCCGTTGACCCGCTGGTCCTGGGACAAGCCGCGCGGCTACTCTGGCGATGCCAGGCTGCTGGACTTCATTTATCGGCATGACAGCGTAACGGAGGACGTGGCAGGCGCTTCCGATCTTGGCAAGGCCCTGTTCGAGTATACAAGCACCGCCCCATCTTCGCTGGCCAACTGGGACCGCCGCGACATTCTTGCAGGCTATGTGGACGAAGTCGCAGCCCGGACCGGGGCTGGCACTGAGGTGCTGAGCGTCGCGGCCGGACATCTGCGCGAAGCAGAATATTCCAAGGCTTTCCGCGAAAAGCAGTTAAAGCGCTGGGTCGCACTTGACCAGGATCCCATCAGCGTCGGCACGATCGCTCGGGATTACCAAGGCACCTCGGTTGAAGCCATCGATGGCTCCGTTCGGGCCATCCTGACGGGACGCCAGCACCCAGGCACATTCGACCTCGTTTATGCCTCCGGGCTTTATGACTATCTAGTTGACAAGGTTGCTATCAAGCTGACCCAACGTTGCCTGGATATGCTGAAGCCCAACGGCACCTTCCTTTTCGCCAATTATTCCTATCCGATCCTGGTGGACGGCTATATCGAGACCTTCATGAACTGGCAGCTCCTGCTCCGTTCCGAGGCCGATATGTGGAAGATCATCCACGCCTGCGTCGATAAGGATGAATACGAAACCGGCGTCTTCTTCGGCAAGAACCGCAATATCGTCTACGGTTTCATCAAGAAGCGCAGCTAAGACATAAAGAGCGGCGCGCGAAAAATTTCCGCACGCCGCTCTCACTGTGCCTCGGCAACCTCGCGCGTTCGTGATTTTCTGATCGAGCTGATAAAAGTCTTCCGATCTGCATCGTCTCCGCCTACCACCTGATAAGCTGCAGGTGAATCGGAGGAGGATGACAGCAGATGAAGATCACGAGGGTAGAAACTGTGCGCGTGGCGGAGCGCGCAAACCTGTTATGGGTCCTCGTCCATACGGACCAGGGTCTCATAGGCCTTGGCGAAACTTTTTTCGGCGCCGAGACGGTCGAGAGCTATATCCATGAATACGTGGCGCCACGTGTCATCGGCCGCGATCCGTTGGCGATCGACCTGCTTGCCCAGGATCTCGTCGGTTATGTGGGCTTCCGCTCGTCCGGCGCCGAAGTGCGCGGCAATTCCGCATTCGACATCGCCCTCTGGGACATTTTCGGCAAGGCGACCGGGCAGCCGATCGCTCAGTTGCTCGGCGGTTTCAGCCGTAAAGAAATCCGCACCTACAACACCTGCGCCGGCACCGAATACATCAAGAAGGCGACAGGCCAGTCGACCGTCAATTACGGCCTGACCGGCGGCACCGCCTATGACGATCTCAACGGCTTCCTGCACCGCGCCGACGAGCTGGCCGAGTCTCTGCTGGAGGAGGGCATCACGGCCATGAAGATCTGGCCCTTCGATGCGGCGGCCGAAAAGACCCGCGGCCAGTATATCTCCATGCCGGCCCTCAAGGTGGCGCTCGAACCGTTCGACAAGATCCGCAAGGCAGTTGGCGACAAGATGGACATCATGGTGGAGTTCCACTCGATGTGGCAGCTGCTGCCGGCCATGCAGATCGCCAAGGCACTGACGCCGTATCAAACGTTCTGGCATGAAGATCCGATCAAGATGGACAGCCTGTCGAGCCTCAAGCGCTACGCCGAGGTCTCGCCGGCGCCGATCTCAGCGTCTGAAACGCTGGCGACGCGCTGGGGCTTCCGGGACTATCTCGAGACCGGCGTCGCCGGCATCGTCATGCTTGACATCTCCTGGTGCGGCGGCTTGTCCGAGGCTCGCAAGATCGCCTCGATGGCGGAAGCCTGGCATTTGCCGGTTGCTCCGCACGACTGCACCGGCCCGGTCGTGCTCTGCGCCTCGACCCATCTGTCGCTCAATGCGCCGAACGCGCTGGTGCAGGAAAGCGTGCGCGCCTTCTACAACACCTGGTACCGCGACCTGGTGACGGCATTGCCGGAGGTCAAGAACGGCATGATCACCGTGCCGCCCGGCCCGGGCCTTGGCATGGAACTCAACCCGGACCTTGACCGAGCCTTCACCGTCAGCCGGCGCGTGTCGGACGCATCCGGATCGTGAGGAAGGGAGTAATGACCCAGACGGCAGCAACCATGAGCCGGAGCACCACCATGACTGGCCCCATCCTCATGCTGATCGGCATGCTGATGTTCGCGCTCAACGATGCCATGGGTAAATGGCTGGTTTCCAGCTACGGCTTGGGGCAAGTTATCCTGCTGCGCAGCCTCGCGGCCCTTCTGATCCTTGTGCCGATGGTCTGGCGGGCCGGGTTCGGCAAGCTCCTCAGGGTGCAACGACCGGGCATGCAGCTGGCCCGCGTCGCCTTTTCGACAGCAGAAGTCTTCTTCTTTTATTATGCTGTCGTTTACCTGCCGCTTGCCGATGTGATGACTTACTGGCTGGCAGCGCCGATCTATGTCGCTGCGGCATCGCCCTTCCTGCTGGGCGAGAAGGTCGGCTGGCGGCGCTGGACGGCGATCGCGGTTGGCTTCGTTGGCGTTATCATCACGTTGGAACCATCTAGCGCCATGTTTACGGCCCCGGCTCTGATTTCGATCGTCGGCAGCGCGGCCTTCGCCTTCATGCTGATCTCCGGCCGCTTCCTGCGCGAAACCCCAGATAGCACGCTCGTCTTCTTCCAGGTGGCGGGGGCAGGGCTTGCCGGGCTCGTTTTTGCGCCGACGGACTGGTCGCCCATCGCGTCCGGCCTGGATGTCGCATTGCTTGGGCTGCTGGGCGTTGTTGCCATGGCGGCTCACATGCTGGTCAACAGGGCGCTGAAGATATCCGACGCGGCAACAGTTGCACCGCTGCAGTATACGTTGCTTCTTTGGGCGGTGATCTTCGGCTGGATCTTCTTCGGCGACGGGCCTCGGCTGACGATGATGATCGGGGCCACCCTGATCGTCGCCTCCGGCCTGTTCATCTTCATCCGCGAGCAGACGCTGAAGAAGCGCCAGGCGGTGCTGCCGGCGGTTCCTGAATGAGAAAAGCCCGCGGCGCCTCAGGCGTCGCGGGCTTCGTGTTGTCGAAGGCTGCCGCTCGGACGAAGCGGCCTCCCATCCTTATTTGCGGACTTCCTTGAGCTCGGCAACGATGGCGTCGACCACGTCAGCGCCAATCGTGGCTTTGTGCTTTTCATAGACGACCGCCGACTTTTCGCGGATGCGCTTCTGCTCGTCCTCAGACAGCGTATTGACTTGGAGACCGGCCGCTTTGATCTTCTCGAGCGACTTCTTGTTCAGATCGCCGATCACCTGACGCTCCACGTCACGACCAACGACCGCGCAGGCGCGAAGGGCGGCCTGCTCGTCTGGCGCATAGGTGTTGAAGATGGCCTTGGAGAACAGGAAGAGGAACGGTGTGTAGGCGTGGTTGGTCTCAGTAACGTATTTCTGCACTTCAAAGAACTTCGACGTGTCGATCGTTACATAGGGATTTTCCTGTGCGTCGATCGCCTTGGTTTCGAGAGCCGAGAAGACTTCGCCGAAAGCCATCGGCGTGGCGTTGGCGCCGAGGTTCTGGAAGGTATCGAGGAAGATGTTGTTCTGCATAACGCGAACCTTCATCCCCGAGAAGTCTTCCCACTTGGTAACCGGGCGAACGGAGTTCGACAGGTTGCGGAAGCCGTTTTCCCAGTATGCGAGGTTTATGACGCCGGCAGCATCGAGCTTCTGGTTGATCATGTCGCCGAACTTGCCGTCGAGAACCTTGTAGGCTTCCTGAGCATTGCCGAACAGGAAGGGCAGGTCGAAGACGCCGAGGGCAGGAACGATGCCGACGAGCGGCGAAGACGAGGTGACCACGGCTTCCTGAACGCCCGAGCGAAGCGCCTGCGTCGCCTGCAGGTCGCCGCCAAGCGCGCCGCCCCAGAATGCCGTCAGCTTCATCTTGCCGCCGGACTTCTCGTCGAGGCATGTCTGCATGGCTTTGATACCATTGCCGACCGGATGGTCGGCATTGATGCCGTTGGAAACGCGGATATTGCGCGACTTGAATTCAGCAAATGCCGGTGCCGCTGACGAGCAAGCAAGGGCAAGGGCGGCGGTTGTCAGTAGAAGCTTTCTCATAGTTATCCTCCCAGGATGTGTGTGAGACGGTTATTGGAGCCAGCGTAACGGTACCATGACGAGGTCTGGAAACAGGACCAGCAGAAAGAGCACGATCGTTTCGGCGATCAGGAACGGCCAAACTCCGGCCGTCACCTTCCCGAGCGGAATGCGTGCAACGCCGCTGACCACATTGAGCACCACGCCGACTGGCGGGGTGATGAGGCCGATCGAGTTGTTCATGATGAACAGCACGCCGAAATAGACCGGATCGATGCCTGCCTGCTTGACGATCGGCATCAGAACCGGCGTCAGGATCAGGATGGTCGGCGTCAGGTCAAGCGCCGTGCCGACGACCAGGACGAGGATCATGATCGCAAACATCAGCAGCATCGGGCGATCGATGAGCGGCTCGATATAACCGACGATTTCAGCCGGAATATTGGCGGCAGTAATCAGCCAAGAAGAGACAAGCGCGGCGGCTACAAGAAACATGATTACCGAGGTGGTCTTGGCAGCCTGCAGGATGACATGGGGTAGCTGGCTTGGCGTCAGTTCACGATAGATAACCATGCCGACGAACAAGGCATAAGCCGCCGCGACGACGGCCGCTTCCGTTGGCGTCATGATGCCGGCCTTGATGCCGCCAAGGATGATGACGGGCATGCCAAGCGCCCAGGCAGCGCGGCCCGTGACGCGCAAGCGCTCGCTCATCGATGCCTTCGGCAAGGCCTGGACATTGTCTTTTCGCACAACGATGAGCCAGGCGATGATCAGCGAGATGCCCATCAGGATGCCGGGAAAAATGCCGGCCAGGAAAAGCTGGGTGATTGAGACATTGCCGGCGACGCCGAATACGATGAAGGCCATCGACGGCGGAATAACCGGTGCGATGATGCCGCCTGCGGCGATCAGGCCACCAGAACGGGGCACATTATAACCGGCCTTGGCCATCATCGGGATGAGGATTGAAGCCAGTGCCGCGGTATCGGCGGCGGC
Source organism: Rhizobium deserti (assembly GCF_004358025.1). Classification (GTDB taxonomy): domain Bacteria; phylum Pseudomonadota; class Alphaproteobacteria; order Rhizobiales; family Rhizobiaceae; genus Neorhizobium; species Neorhizobium deserti. The sequence goes on from NZ_SMTL01000007.1 coordinate 171,710, forward strand.
AGAGCCCGAGATGCTCGCCATGATGATCGCCGCCATGATGGCGACGATGCCGAGGCCGCCGCGGATATGGCCGACGCAGGCGATGGCGAAGTCAATGATGCGGCGAGACAGGCCGCCGGAATTCATCAGCTCACCGGCGAGGATGAAGAAGGGGATTGCGAGCAGTGTAAAGGTGTCGACACCGGCGATCATGTTCTGGGCAATGATCTGCGTGTTGAACATGTCCATGTACCACATGAGCACGACGCCGCAGAACATCAGCGAGAAGGCCACGGGCACACCGATCGCCATGGCACCGAGAAGCGATACGATGAAAACGATGAGTGTCATCAGGTGCGCTCCGCCATCTGCTCGATGGTGAGGTTTTCTCCGGCGAACATGCTGATCTCCTCCGCGGTGGCGCGACCAGTGACATAACGGAACAGGCGCTCGAGTGCGATGAGCGACATGCCGGCGCCCGTGAACAGGCCAATGCCGTATACCCAGATCATCGATAGGCCAGTCACCGGAGCCGTCATGCTGGCATTGATTTCGAACTGCTGCCATGTGCCCCAGAAGAAGATCATAGAGCAGACCAGAATAATAATGTTCGACAAGATCATGCAGATCAGGCGACCGGTGCGGCCGAACAAGGCCACCACGCTTTCCACCCCGAGATGGCCATGCTCGCGAAACGCGACGACGGCGCCGATAAAAGTCAGCCAGACGAAGAAGTAGCGGGATAGCTCTTCTGAAACAGACATGCCGGAATTGAAGGCGTATCGCAGGACGACGTTCGCGAAGACCATGATTGCCATGCCTGACAGCAGGACGATCAGCAGGATCTCGAGAAACTTGAAGAAAAGATCGGTAGTTCTTTGCATGTTCACCCTCCCGCCGTTTACAAAAGCCCGCGTTGGGCAAGATTCCTCATCAAAGCGGACAGCCCGAAACTCCAGGGAGGGCATTTGTCGCTGTGCTCGACCCGATTGATCAACCGGCCAAGCTTTGCAGTAGAAATCTCAACGACGTCGCCGATCTCGTGGGTAAAGCCGAGGCCCGCGCCGCGCCTGTCTTTCACCGGTGCAAACATTGTGCCGAGGAAAAACACGACGCCATCGGGATATTGATGGTTCGAATTGACCAACTGAGCGACAAGCTCTTCCGGCGAACGGCTGATCGCCTGCATGGCACTCACACCGGTCATTTCGAAGCCCTCCTCGCCTTTGACGGACAAAGAAATCTCGGCTGACTTGACGTCGTCGATTGTGAATTTTCCGTCGAAAAGGCGGATAAACGGCCCAATGGCGCAGGAAGCATTGTTATCCTTGGCCTTGCTGAGAAGCAGGGCGGAGCGGCCCTCGAAGTCGCGCAGGTTAACGTCGTTTCCAAGCGTCGCGCCGACGATACGACCCGCGGAATTGACCGCCAGCACGATTTCCGGTTCGGGATTATTCCATTCGGATTTAGGATGTATACCAATCACCGCGCCACAGCCAACAGCCGACATCGGTTGCGCCTTGGTAAAGATCTCTGCATCGGGGCCAATCCCGACTTCCAGGTATTGCGACCAGAGCCCCATGCCCTGCAGCAGGGCCTTGACCTGAGCGGCCTTTTCGGAGCCAGCGACGACGCCTTTTAGATTGTCACCGAGCACCGGGGCGAGCTGTTTGCGGATTTCCTGAGCGCGTAAGGGATCACCTTTGGCCTGCTCCTCGATGACGCGCTCCAGCATGCTATCAGCGAAGGTGACACCTGCCGCCTTGATCGCCTGAAGATCGGCTGGCGCCAGCAATTCACCGGCAGAGCCATCCAGAAATTCGCCAAGCGAGCCGAGGTCGGCAAAGTCCGGCCGATCCTTCAGGCTAGCGACTAGGTCTTCTTTCTCCAGCAGTTGCGACACTGTGGGCGCGAGCAGCGACAGGTCGAGAACACGGAACGATGAGGAAAGAAGAACGGGGCAGGGGCCGCCTGCAGCCTTGGACCAGACACGCCCGATCAACAGTGCATCTTGCGCAGCCTGCGGCAAAATTGTTTCTAGGTTCACTACATGCTCGGTATTCACCGCGCGATCCTCCTCTTCACCACAGAGGACGCATCCTCCGCTCATTCTATTGTCAGGATGTCTGACAACTGCTCCCGGGATTTCTTTTAAAGAGAGAAATCTCCCCTGTCCAGCATGGTTGTAAGAGCTTCACTTGATAGGACTAGATCGATCCAATTTAACTTGCACAACCGTTAGAAAATTTCTAGCTGCAGTTCAATGCGGCTTGCCGCCCCGACCAGATGCTCATGCATGGCCTGACGTGCCTGGTTGGGCTGGCGGCTGGCGATAGCGTCGCGAATCGCAAGATGCTCGGCAATCGTTACCTCGACAATCTCCTCCAGAACCGCGCTGGCCCGCGCTGCGTTGATGGCAAGGTGAATGCGCTCGGCAACGAAGCCTAAGAAAAGCAAGAAATATTCGTTCTGCGTGGCAGCGGCGATCTGGCGATGGAACGCCAAGTCGGCAAGAATGCCCTCATCCGTCCACTTGGCCGCCCCCGTCATCTGGGACAGCGCCTCGTCGAGCTTCAGCAGGTCGTCGCTCGTGTGGTGGATTGCCGCAAGACCCGCCGCTTCGATCTCGAGCGGCAGCCGCAGTTGAAACAGGCTGCGGAAGCTCGCCTTATCCGACAGGTTCTCCTGCTCGATGCGGATCGACTGGCGCCTTTCAATGTCGGTCGCAAATGCCCCGACGCCCTGCCTGGTTTCCACCAAACCTTCATTGCGCAAATGGGCGATTGCCTCGCGAACAACGGAGCGGCTAACGCCGAACGTCTTGGAGAGGAGATGTTCCGTCGGCAGCTTTTCGCCGGCCGAGATGCGTCCTTCGGTGATTTCGCGGGCGATCTGTGCGGCAATGCGCGCCGGGAGGTGCTCGCTTCTTCTGATCTGGTTGAAATCCGCTACGGCCACGTTCGCTTCCCCCTGCGAAAGCTTCTTCTACGAGATTCCGTTGAGATTCAACTGGCAGCCCGGATTGAACAGAAGATGGGGATCGACCGCATGCTTCACGGCTGCAAGCAGCTTCCGGCGGGTATCCGGCAATCGGCTCTCAAAGTCAGCCCGCTTCAGGCGGCCAATGCCGTGTTCGGCGCTGATGCTGCCCTGATAAAGGTCGACCACCTCGTTCAGCACCGTCTTGGCTTTATAGATGACCTGGTCGCGCGCCTCGCCTAGAAGATCCGTCGGCGGCAGGACATTGAGATGCACATTGCCGTCGCCGACATGACCATAGGAGACGCTGATGCAATCGGGAAGGGCCTGGGAGATAGCAGCCTCCGCATCGCTGACAAAGGACGCGAGCTTCGACAGCGGCACGGATACGTCGCTGCGCATATGCGAGCCGCGTTTGGCCTGCCCTTCATTCATTCCTTCGCGGATGAGCCAAAGACTGCGCGCCTGCGCCTGGGAAGAAGCGATCGTGCCGTCCACCACAAGGCCATCGGTCATCACGCCTTCGAGGAAACGTTCCATCAGATCGTTGACATCAATCAGGCCGCTGCCGGATATCTCCATCAAGACGTAAGCGGGGTAGTCACCGGCAATCGGGATCGGCAGGTCCGGCATGGCCTCGCGGGCAAGATCAAAAGCGAGAGGCGGCATGAATTCGAAAGCCGACATCAGATCGCAGCAGTCGCGACGTGCCCTGCGGTAAAGCGTAATGGCATCATCCAGCGAAGCGAGAGCCAGCAGTGCCGTCGCCACATGATCGGGATAGGGCGTCAGCTTGATGGATACGGCGGTGATGATGCCAAGCGTGCCCTCGGCGCCGATGAAGAGCTGTTTCAGGTCGATGCCGCGATTGTCCTTGCGCAGTGTAGACAAGCCTTCGAAGATCGTTCCGTCCGCCAGCACCACTTCGAGCCCGAGCACCAGTTCACGGGTCATCCCGTAACGCAGCACATTGATGCCGCCGGCATTGGTAGACACATTTCCGCCAATCCGGCAGCTTCCCTGCGCACCAAGCGCTAGCGGAAAGAACATGCCTTTGTCGGCGATCGCATCCTTCAATTCGGACAGAATGCAGCCCGCTTCGACGACCGCGGAAAAATCGTCGGCGTCGATCGTCCGGATCCGATTCAAGCGTTCAAGGCTGAGGATGACCTGACGCTCCGGAGCGTCGGGAATGCCGCCAAGCACCAGTCCAGTATTGCCGCCTTGCGGGACAATTGACAGGCCTAATACGCGGCAGGCCGTGACTGCAGCCGCAACCTCGGCGGTCGAACGGGGCCTGAGCACTGCAACGGCAGCGCTGGTGACATCACCATGCCAGTCGCGACAATAGCGGAGCATCTCACTGGCTTCCGTGAGAACCATGTCGCTGCCAAGACGCTCCTGCAAGGACAAGCGGTGTTCTGCGACGACGTTGTGCTGATCAGCCATTGGCGACCTCCTCTACTCAATCACTGCCGCAGCCTCGTTGTCTCGAAAGACTTGGTCTCTCGGCATATTCCTGGTTTTCAAGCCAAGCATATAAGGTTATCAGACAACCCTACAAGATGTTTTTGAAGGATCAGTCTTTGAACTTCAGGCAAGACAAGAGGGGAGAAAGACATGCATTTACTCATAATTGGCGCCGCCGGCATGGTTGGGCGCAAGCTGACGGAACGCTTGATCACTGATGGTGGACTTGGGGAGCGGCCGGTCGAACGCCTGACTCTGGTGGACGTGGTCAAGCCGGATCATCCGGCAGATTTTTCCGGTCGTGTAGATGCTCTTGACGTGGATATTTCCCAAGTCGGCCAAGCGGAGAAACTCATCGCTTCGCGGCCCGATGTGATCTTTCACCTGGCGGCCATTGTGTCAGGTGAAGCCGAATTGGATTTCGACAAGGGTTACCGCATCAATCTCGACGGCACCCGATATTTGTTCGACGCGATAAGGCATGCTCACGAGGAGGACGGCTATAAGCCGCGTGTGGTGTTTACCTCTTCGATCGCAGTGGTCGGGGCCCCGCTTCCCTTCCCGATCCCCGACGATTTCCATCTGACGCCGCTCACCAGCTACGGGACCCAGAAGGCGATTTCGGAACTGCTGCTCGCTGACTACAGCCGGCGCGGCTTTTTTGATGGCATCGGCATCCGCCTCCCCACCGTCTGCATCCGCCCGGGCAAGCCGAACAAGGCGGCATCCGGCTTCTTTTCCAACATCCTGCGCGAGCCATTGATCGGTCAGGAGGCCATTCTCCCGGTTTCCGACGATGTGCGCCACTGGCATACTTCACCCCGCTCCGCCGTTGGATATCTCATTCATGCGGCCAGCATGGATCTCGACGCGGTCGGATCAAGACGCAGCCTTTCCATGCCGGGCGTCAGTGCCACGGTCGGCGAACAGATTGAAGCACTGCGTCGCGTGGCGGGCGAAAAGGCCGTGCGGTTGATCCGCCGACAGCCCGACGACATGATCATGAAAATGGTGGCCGGCTGGGCACCCGGCTTTGAGGCAAAACGCGCGACTGAGCTTGGTTTCAAGGCTGAGAAAAATTTCGACGAGATCATCCGCGTGCATATCGAAGACGAGCTGGGAGGACAGATATGAGCGATCCTTTGCAGGCACCCGGACGGACAAAGATTGCCTTCCTGGGCACCGGCCTGATGGGGGCGCCGATGGCGCGCCGCCTGCTCGGTGCAGGTTATGCCGTGTCCGTGTGGAACCGGGATCCGAACAAAGCACTGCCCTTGCAGGGGGATGGGGCTGCAATTGCTGCGTCCCCCAGGGAGGTCATCGCTGATGCGGAGATCGTCTTCACGATGCTCACCAATGGCGAGGCGGTGGGGGAGGTCTTGTTCGACAGCGGTTGTGCAGAAGCACTTAAGCAAGGCACTGTAGTCGTCGATACCAGTTCGATAGCGCCAAACCTGGCGCGCCAGCATGCGGCACGTTTGCGGCAGAAAGGGATCACGCATCTGGATGCGCCAGTGTCTGGCGGCGTAGTCGGCGCCGAATCAGGAACATTGGCGATTATGGCCGGCGGCGAACCGGACGTGGTTGAACGCCTTGCCGATGTCTTTGCCGCACTTGGGCGCGTGACCCATGTCGGCCCGAGCGGTGCCGGTCAGGTCTGCAAGCTGGCCAATCAGCAGATCGTCGCAATCACCATTGGCGCGATCGCGGAAGCCATGGTGCTGGTGGAAGCCGGTGGCGCATCGCGCGAAGCATTCCGGACCGCTATCCGAGGCGGCTTTGCCGAAAGCCGCATCCTCGACCTGCATGGCAGCCGAATGATTCGGCGCGATTTTGAACCCGGGGGCTCGTCACGCAACCAACTTAAGGATCTCGATGCAGTGGCAGCGCTTGCCGAAGCCCTTTCGCTTAACCTTCCGCTGACCGAGAGTGTGCGCGAAGCGTTCAACACCTTCGTGGTCGAGGGCGGCGGGGATAAGGACCATAGCGCGCTCCTGCTTCATCTCGAGAAGCTAAACGCTCGCTCGCAGTAGAAGTGTTGATGCGGGCAGATCTGGCGGGCCGCCACCTTCAGGTCTAAACGAGAAGCACAACGGGCTAGGGTGAGGACTGGAGTGGGGAACTTATTGCCCCCCTTCCGCTTTTGCTTGTCTTCAGCCTTTGAAAGCCGTGAGATGACATCAGCCAGCCAAGAAGCCGACCGCGCTCCAGCCCGCTACCGCGCCACCTCCATAAACAACAACATCCTCGGCTGACGTGCTTCATTCTCTCGTACCGGAACGGACCGACGGCCACCTTCCCTTGGAGCATTATGCGGCTTTGGGAGACGGCCGCTCGGTGGCGCTTGTCGGAGCCGATGGCTCCATCGACTGGTGGTGCGCGCCGAACATGGATTCCCAGCCGCTGTTCAACCGTCTCCATGATGCCCACAACGGCGGGCGATTTTCAGCAACTCCGCTCGCCCCGTTCAAGATCGAACGCCGATACCGGCAAAACAGCAATGTGCTCGAAACCACCTTCATCACGAAGGATGGCGTTGCTCGTGTGACAGAATCCTTGAACAGCGGTGTTTCGGGTCGGCTCCCCTGGTGCGAACTCGCCCGCCGCATCGAAGGAATTTCGGGCAGTGTCGAATTTGAGATCGTGCAGCGGCCGACCGCCTCAGGGCGTCCTTTGAGGCGACAGGAGCATGAGAACGCCACTGTCCGCTATGTCGGGGACATGACCACCACCTTCTGTCACGACAACAAGGTCACGCTGAGCGAAGACGACGATAACCAGACTATCGCTCACCATACGACCAGTCCCGGCAGCCGCACTTGCATTGCGCTTCTGGTCGCAGGCGAAGGTCCGCTGGCCATACCGGCAAACCAGGCGATCGATGAACGAATTGACCTCAGCGATCAGGAATGGCGGCGCTGGTCGGGCGAACTCACCTATGACGGCCCGTTTGCCGAGGACCTGATACGCTGCGCTCTATCGTTGAAATTCCTTTTGTATTCCGCGACAGGAGCTATCGCCGCTGCCGCAACATTCGGGCTCCCTGAGCGCTTTGGCGGCGACAAGAATTACGACTACCGCTATGCCTGGATCAGGGATGCAGCCTACACGATCAAGGCTTTGCTACGCGCTGGAGCGCTGCCGGAGCCAATCGCCGCGTTCGGCTGGCTGATACGAACGCTTTCTGCCGAAGATTCGCAGCCGAGGGTCGTTTACACGCTGGATGGCAGAGAAGTCCCGTCCGAAAAGGATCTCGACGTTCCCGGGTACCGAAATTCGAGGCCCGTCCGGATCGGAAACCGAGCTAAACATCAGGTTCAGCTCAGCTGTTATGGCGACATATTGGAGACGGCTGTTCTGTTCGTCAAAAAAGGGCATGTGCTCGATCCCATAACTGCCCGTTTCTTGAAGGTGTTGGCGGATCAAATTTCAGACAGATGGCGCCAGAAGGACTCCGGCATATGGGAGCTTGAAGACCTCCAGCATTACACATTTTCCAAGATCGGCTGTTGGGTGGCGCTATCGCGGGCGGTGGAGCTCGCTGACGGCGGACATATCGACAGCCAGAACCGTGATCGCTGGGCCGCCGAGGCGGAGCAGGTAAAGGATTGGGTGGACACCCATTGTTGGTCGGAGACCAGACAATCCTATACCTTCTATCCGGGTACCGATCGGCTGGATGCGGCTCTCTTGCTGACGACCCGCTTCGGTTTCGAACATGAAGGTCGCTTGGCGAAGACCCGTAAGGCGATCGAGCAGGAGCTAGCGGTAGGTCCGCTTGTTTATCGCTATAGTGGCGTTGAGAAGGAAGAAGGGGCTTTCGTCGCCTGCTCATGCTGGCTAGTGGAAGCCTATGCTTTTCTTGGTGAGCCGGACCGGGCAGCGAGGATGCTGGAGGCGCTTCTCGAAAAGCTCGGCAACAATTTCGGCATCTTGAACGAGCTGATCGATCCGGCAACTGGCGCGGGCCTCGGCAATCTGCCTCAAGGGCTGAGCCATCTGGCGCTGTTACATGCAATCTTTTCGATCCAGGAAAACCAGTAGTTTGTTTACACCGGGAACGCCCCCTCGATCCCAATGTTAGCTGGACTGGACAAGCGGCCGAACTGACGCCTGCATCCTTCCCACGTCTTGATCGGAGCCTCCCCCCATGCGCGCAGTAGATCTTCTGGATGACACCCTGCCGTTATCGCAACTTAGCGAAGGCGCATTCTGGGACCGCGCCAGCGGCACGCTTCTCTGGGTCGATATCCTCGGCCAACGCATCCACACCTATGACCTTGGCCAGAGGCAACATGTCTCGCTAGCGACCCCCAGCAGCGTCAGCTTCGCATTTCCCTACGGAGAAAACCGTGTAATAGCCGGGCTGCAAGATGGCTTGTACCAGATGGAGCGAAGCGGCGAGAGCAGGGCGGAACCGGTTGCCTTGCTGGACCTGCCGCACGAACATCGCCTCAACGATGGTCAGTGTGATCCACGGGGACGCCTATGGGTGGGAACGATCTGCACGGCCGACGATCCCTCTGCGACCGCAGCCCTTTATCGTCTGGAGAACGGGCGCCTGCAGGAAGTGGAGGGCGGCTATGTGAATGCGAACGGCAAAGGATGGAGCCCGGATGGGAAGATCATGTATCACGCCGACACGAGCCGCAGCACGATCTGGCAATATGACTACGACCTTCCCACAGGCGGCCTGTCCGGAAAACGAGTTTTCGTCAGCCTGGATAACGCCAGTCCCGATGGTCTGTGCGTGGATTCGCAAGGTCGGGTCTTCGCGGCCCTCTACGGCGGATCGGCAGTTGCGGTTTTCTCCCCTCGGGGCGAGATGATCGACAGGATCGAGCTACCGGTTCCTAACGTGACCAGTTGCACCTTCGGTGGAGACGACCACCGGACCCTCTTCATTACCACCGCCTATGATGGGCTTGATCCTCAACAGCGCAACGAGTTTCCCTTTTCGGGGCAGATATTCACGACGGAGATGGATGTCCCGGGACAGCTGAACGACGGTCTGAAGCTGGTCTAAGACAGCTCGCCTCAGTGCACACGCTGCCTTAAATCTGAAGCAAGGGCGCGGAACCCTGTCCCAGCTTGCCAGTTAGCGAAACATCGCCTGTGCGGTTTGCGATGAAGCCCACATGACTTGGAGGAAGGGTAATGGTTCAGGGAAGCCGGGAAGAGCGCATACGTGCGCGTGCTCACCAGATCTGGGAGGATGAGGGAAGAGCAGAGGGCAACGACGAGCGCCATTGGCAGCAGGCCAGCAACGAAATTGATGCAGAGACCTTTGCCGACGGCGGCGGCCAGCCGGGCGGTGCATCCGGGATCGCCAGCAGCTTGCAGCCCGGCGGCATGTCGCCAGGCGGCGAACCGGCTGCCGGTGCCGACAGCTTAGGCTCGGTTGAAAAAGCAGGCCGAGGCGTAACGGGACCTAACTGAAGGCGCTGCATCGCCAAATCGATCGGCGCCCTATGAGAAACGAGGCGTCTGGCTATTTCAGGAGATGAATCATGTCACGTGAAAAGCTTACAGATGGTCTTAACGATCGCGCCAAAGATGCCGCGATTGGCCAGACCGCAGCCGGTATTCCCGACGATAGCGGACCGCCCGTTGAGGTGGATGAAAAGACTTTCAAGGCGATGGCCGAGAAACTCTTGGCCGACCGTAGCAAGGACGAAAAGCCAGAGAATTGACGCGCGAAGTTGGCCTGTTAGCCTTCCAGCCAGCGCCGACCCGAGGCCGTCAGGTGGGAATGCATCGCGGCCTGAGCAGCCAAGGGGTCGCGCGCTTCGAGTGCGAGTACGACAGCTTCGTGTTCGTGAAGTGCAATGACCCAGCTTTCCGGCGTCTCGAAACGACCGCGAATGCGCTCCGACATCGGGCTGTGCCTTTCATCAAAAAGGTTGGCAACGATTTCTGCCAGAACCGCATTGCCGGCCTGTTGCGCAATCGCAAGATGGAATTGCCGGTCCTGCTCCATCGGCTTTCGGCCAGCGGCTATTTCCGCCCGCATGGTGGAAAGGATCTGCTGAAGAAGCTCTATCGTATCCTCCTTCATCGCCGCTGTCGCCTGGACGATCAGCGCACTTTCGATGAGCGCGCGTGCCTGCATCAATTCGGTCGGGCTTTCGCCCAGAGACCGACCTGAAGAAATAGGCTTGCTCGAGGAGAGCACGTAAATCCCGGAACCCATGCGGATCTCGATCGCACCCTCGATTTCAAGCGCAATCAGAGCCTCACGCAAGGAGGGTCTGGAAACGCCGAGCTGCTGGGCAAGCTCACGTTCCGCCGGTAATCGCGCCCCTGGCGGATACTGGCCTCTTAAGACCAGTGATCGAACCTGGTCGGCAATCTGTTGATAGAGGCGTCTCGGTTCGGACATTGCGTTGGTCAGGCCAGTTGCAGCACAAATGATCTTTATGGCATGGTAACGTGCCAAGGAAGAGCTCCTCCAGTTATTTTGCTCAGAATTGGCTTGACCAATATCCGAGAGCGGTCATAGTTAGGCGCATGAGGACCGGAAGGTCTTCACGCGAGGAGGAGATCGCGATGGGAGGAACGCCGCTGACTGTCCCCAAGGCCGATCTTGGGCGGACACTGCTGAAGCTTGAGGATGTCTCGAAAGAGTTTCCCGGGGTCAAAGCGCTGTCCAATGTGAATTTCGACCTGCGCGCTGGCGAGGTTCATGCCGTCTGCGGCGAAAACGGCGCGGGCAAATCGACGCTGATGAAGATTATCAGCGGCGTCTACCAGCCAGATGGCGGCACCATCTTCCATAATGGTCAGCCTGCCCGCTTTGCTTCGACCTTGCAATCGGAAGCAGCCGGCATTGCCATCATTCACCAGGAGCTGAACCTCGTTCCGCATCTGTCGGTGGCCGAAAACATTTATCTGGCACGCGAACCGCGCTGGGGCTTTCTCGTCGATCGCCGCAGGCTCCTGGAGGATGCCGGACGCTGCTTGGACAGGTTGGGCGTCTCTATTGATCCATCACGCCAGGTCCGTACTCTTTCCGTCGCTCAGTGCCAGATGGTTGAGATTGCCAAGGCCTTGTCGCTTGATGCCTCTGTGCTCATTATGGACGAGCCGACCTCGTCGCTGACGGAGCAGGAAGCCCAGTTACTGTTTCGGGTCATTCGAGACCTCAAGGCAGCCGGCACCGGCATCATCTACATTTCCCACCGGCTGGACGAGCTGGCAGAGATCGTGGATCGTGTGACTGTGCTGCGTGACGGGCGCTACATTTCCACCAACGATTTCGCCGATGTGACGGTCGACGACATAGTCTCCCGAATGGTCGGCCGCTCGCTGGAGGACAAGTTTCCGGAGCCGACCCGCCAACCCGGCAGTGAGGTGATCTTCGCTGTTTCCGGCCTCACCAAGAGCGGCGTGTTTTCCGACATTTCCTTTGAAATCCGGCGTGGTGAAATCTTGGGCTTCGCTGGCTTGATGGGAGCTGGGCGGACCGAGGTGGCACGCGCGATATTTGGAGCCGATCCCTATGACGCCGGCACGATCACGCTGGCCGGAGAAACGATCTCGATCGCCAATCCCCGGGCCGCGATCGATGCGGGGATTGCTTATCTGTCCGAGGACCGTAAGTCGCAGGGTCTGGCTGTCAAAATGCCGGTCGACGTCAATATGGTCATGGCCAATATGGGCGCGGTCAGCAGTTCGCTTGGGATCATCGATCGCCAGCGTCAGCGGTCTGCAAGCCAGCGCTATGTGGATCTTCTGAACATCAGAACCCCGAGCCTGAACCAGCCGGTAAGGCTCTTGTCGGGCGGCAACCAGCAGAAGATCATCATCGGCAAATGGCTGTTTCGCCAGCCGCGTATCATGTTCTTCGACGAGCCGACCCGCGGCATTGATGTCGGCGCCAAATTTGCGATCTACCAGGTCATGGACGAGCTCGCCGCCCAAGGCATTGGCATCGTGCTCATCAGCTCAGAACTGCCTGAGGTTCTGGGACTTTCGGACAGGGTCGCAGTGTTTCACAACGGCCGCATCACTGCCACTTTGGTGACCCGCGAAACCTCACAGGAAGAGATCATGCATTACGCATCTGGCAGCGGCCGACGCGGCGAACAGGAATAAGCATATGGCCGAGATCACCAGCGGAAAACCGTCGCAGCCTGCTCAGCAGCCGGTCCAGGGGCGCCGGCTCAGTGACCGCCAGAAGGATATCATCCAGAAATTTGCAGCGCTCGGCAGCCTGATCGTACTTGCAGCGGTGTTTTCCACCACCAGCAGCGCCTTCCTGACGGTTAATAACGGAATGACGATCGCCTTGCAGGTGACCTCGATCGCGCTTCTGGGCATAGGTGCCACTTATGTGATTATTACCGGCGGGATCGACCTTTCCGTCGGCTCAGTCCTAGCGCTGGCGGGTGTGGTGGCGGCTCTGGCCGTCAAGGAGCTTTCCATGCCGATCTGGATCGCCATGCTGCTCGGCATTCTGACCGGCTCGATCTGTGGCCTGATCAACGGCTTCGTGGTCACGCAACTGCGGCTTCCGCCTTTCATTGCTACTTTGGGCATGATGCTGATTGCCCGCGGTGTCGCTCTGCAGATTACTGGTGCCCGCGCCGTTTCAGGACTTGGGGAAGCCTTTGGCGAGCTTGGCAACGGCTCCTTGTTTCGGTTTGAATCGCTGGATGAGCAGGGCTTTCCCGTGGTTGCTTTCCCCGGCATTCCTTATCCTGTGGTGCTGATGATCGCCATCGCGCTCGTTGCCGCCTTCGTGCTCAACCGCACGGTGCTCGGCCGCTATATTTATGCCATCGGCTCGAACGTGGACGCGGCAAGGCTTTCCGGGGTCAACGTCGCTCGGGTCACGATATTCACCTACGTTGTTTCCGGAACCCTCGCCGGGCTGACCGGCTGCGTGTTGATGTCACGACTGGTAACGGCGCAGCCGAATGAAGGCGTCGCCTACGAACTCGATGCGATCGCCAGCGCCGTCATCGGCGGCACCTCGCTGATCGGCGGCGTCGGCACGATTTCGGGAACGGCGATCGGCGCCTTCGTCATCGGCATCCTGCGCAATGGGCTGAACATGAACGGCGTCTCGGCCTTCACCCAGCAGATCATCATCGGGCTCGTCATTCTGGTCACCGTCTGGATCGATCAACTGCGCAACCGCCGGTGAGAGGAGCCGGCACTACGGCATCGGCAAGAAGACACGGGAAGGGGAGGAGCCTTCCCCCGTATCGGCCCCGGCAGGGCCGCATGTATCGAGGAGGAAAGATATGCGCAAACTAACATTGGCCTTGATGGCTTCGGCCATTGCTCTCGCCGGAGCAACAGGTGTCTCGGCGGCGGAGATTGCCGTGATCGTCAAGACCGTCAACTCGACATTTTGGCAGAATGTCCAGAAGGGTGCCGAGGCTGCGATCGGCACCTCGAAAGCCGGACACACCATGACCTTCCAGGGTCCGGCCGCCGAATCCGCCATCGCCGACGAGGTCAACATGGTGGAGAACGCGGTGAACCGGAAGGTCGCCGGCATCCTGCTTGCACCCTCCGATCCGGACGCTCTGGTTCCTGCTGTCAAAAAGGCTTGGGAAGCTCGCATTCCCGTGGTCATCATCGACTCGCAGCTCGCACCGAGCGCCGAGAAATATTACCAGGCCTTCCTTGCCACCGACAACAAGAAGGCCGGCGAACTCGCCGCCAAGGCGCTGATCGACAAGGTCGGCACGACAGGCAAGATCGCGGTCATGTCCTATGTTGCGGGTGCTGGCTCGGAAATTGGTCGTGTCGGCGGCTTCAACGACTATATCAAGGCAAATTCCAAGCTGCAGATCGTCGGCCCCTTCTATTCGCAGTCGCAGATGGCGACGGCCTTGAACCAGACCACCGACGTGCTGGCCGCCAACAGCGACCTAGTCGGCATTTTTGGCGCCAACGAGCCGACAGCAATCGGCATGGGCCGTGCCATCAAGCAGGCCGGCAAGGCGGGCAAGGTCGCAGCCATTGGCTTCGACGGCAATCAGGACCTGCAGGAATTCGTGAAAGACGGCACGCTCAATGCAACCGTCGTCCAGGGCTCCTACCAGATGGGCGAGAAGGGAATCGATACGCTCCTGAAAATCCTCAACAAGGAAAAGGTCGACAAGGTCATCGACACCGGCGTCGTCGTGGTCAGCAAGGACAATATCGACAAGCCGGAAGCAAAGAACGTTCTCTACTGATCGTGTCTCTGCGCGCGGAAATCTCCGCGCGCAGTCCCCCCGCGAAATAGGATTGCAGGTTTCATGAAAGTTACGGACAGGCGCAGGCTTCGCAATCGCGACGTGTCGTTCACGGTGATGGGGCTCGGCTGCGCCCAGATGGGCAATCTTTACCGGCTGACCAGCTATGCGGAGTCGCTCAACGCCTTCGATACCGCCTGGGAGGCAGGCATCCGCTATTTCGATACCGCGCCTCTCTATGGCTATACCAGAGCCGAGCGCCGTCTTGGAACCATGCTGACCGACAAGCTGCGCGAGGACTATGTCGTCAGCACCAAGGTCGGTCGGATCATGGTCCCCGACAATACCGTCGGCCCTGAAGAGGACGCCTATGTGGCGCCCCTGCCGTTCCGCCCGGCCTACGATTACAGCTATGATGGGGTGATGCGCTCCTTCGACGCAAGCCGCCAGCGGATCGGCGTGTTCTCGCCCGACATTCTCTATGTCCACGATATCGGCAGGATGACGCATGGCGATCGTCACGACCACTATTGGAGCCAGTTGACGACGGGCGGTGGTTTCCGTGCCCTCGGTGAGCTGCGCGATGCCGGGCTCGTCAAGGCTGTCGGTCTCGGCGTCAATGAATGGCAGGCGGTGTCGGATGCGATGGATGTATTCGACATCGACGTGGCCATGCTCGCCGGTCGCTATACGCTGCTGGAACAGGAAAGCCTCGCGCTGCTCGATCGCTGCCAACGCGAAGGTGTCGGCATCGTCGTCGCGGGGGCGTTCAATTCCGGTATTCTCGCCGGCAATCGCAAATTCAACTATGCCGATGCGCCCGCCGATATACTCGCCGGCGTTGAGGTGGTTGAAACGGCGTGCGAGACGGAGGGTGTCACTATGCAGGCGGCAGCCCTGGTCTTCCCGCTCCTGCATCCGGCCGTGGTAACGGTCGTCTCGGGCGCACGCAACGGTGAGCAATTGGCCGCCAATATCGCCTGGTTCGAGCAGGAAATCGCCGCTTCGTTCTGGACCCGGCTGAAGGAAAAAGGCGTGATCTCGGCCGATGCGCCGGTCGGGAGCGTTTGAGGTCATGATGATCGACGCCCACCAGCATTTCTGGCTGCTGAAGGACCGGCAGGGCGGCTGGCCGCCACCGGAGCTTGCCGCTATCCACCGCGATTTCCTGCCGCCGGATCTTGCGCCGCAGTTCAAGGATGCGGGCGTCGAGGGGACGGTGCTGGTTCAGTCGCTGCCGAGCGTCGAGGATACCCGCTTCATGCTGGATCTGGCGGAGCACACAGATTTCATCCTCGGCGTCGTCGGCTGGGTCGATCTGAAAGCGGCCGATGCGCCTTCTGTGATTGCCCGACTGGCGCGCGCACCGAAGCTCAAAGGGCTGAGGCCGATGCTTCAGGATATCTCGGATGACGACTGGATCACCGATCCAGCCCTGGATCCGGCTATCGAAGCGATGCAGGCAAACAGCCTCGTCTTCGATGCACTCGTCCTTCCTCGACATTTAGGATCGTTGGAAATCTTTGCACGCCGTTATCCTGATCTGTCCATCGTCGTCGACCACGGCGCCAAGCCGGTGATTGCGGAAGGCCTATATTCGGAATGGCGGGCGCCCATGCAGCGCCTTGCGGCACTCGACAACGTCTGGTGCAAGCTGTCCGGCCTGCTGACCGAAAAGGGCGACCAGAAGCCGCAGGCTGTCCGGCCCTATGCGGAGACGATCCTCGAACTGTTCGGGCCTGAGCGAACCGTCTGGGGCAGCGATTGGCCGGTCCTCGATCTCGCCGGCGACTATGCCGGATGGATCGCCCAGTGCCGAGCGATTGTGCCCGAGGCCGACCACGCCAACGTTTTTGGCGGCAATGCCCGCCGCTTCTATCGTCTTTGAGGAGAAGGCATGCAGAGAATGGGCATGGTGATCGGCGTGCAGCCGGACAAGCTGGACACCTACAAGGAGCTGCACCGGGCCGTCTGGCCGGAGATCCTCGACCTGATCTCCCGTTGCAACATCCAAAATTATTCGATCTTCCTCAAGGAGCCGGAGAACCTTCTCTTTGGCTACTGGGAATATCACGGCACAGACTTTTCCGCCGACATGGCAAAGATGGCCGCAGACGAACGTAATCAGGAATGGTGGTCCTTCTGCATTCCCTGCCAGAAGCCTTTCGAGACACGCAAGGACGGTGAATGGTGGGCGATGATGGAAGAGGTCTTCCACCTGGATTGAAAGGATCAAGGGACATGACAGGACAATTGCAGGGCAAGGTGGTCGTAGTGACCGCAGCCGCTCAAGGGATCGGCAGGGCGAGCGCGCTCGCCTTTGCCGCGGCGGGCGCCAGGGTTTGGGCGACCGATGTCAACGAGGCGGGGCTACAGGCGCTGTCGGGCGAAGCGAGCATCGACACGTCGCGGCTCGACGTGCTCGACAATGCCGCCGTTTCAGCCTTCTTCGAGAAGGTCGGCCGCGTCGACGTCTTGTTCAACTGCGCCGGCATGGTGCATGGAGGCACGGTGCTCGAAATGCCCGATGCAGATCTCGACTTCGCCTTCGATCTCAATGTGCGTGCCATGGTGCGTACCATCCGGGCGGTGCTGCCGGGCATGCTGGAGCGCGGAGATGGGGCGATCATCAATATGGCTTCGATCGCTTCCAGCGCCAAGGGCGTTCCGAACCGCTGCGCCTACGGCGTCACCAAGGCGGCGGTCATCGGACTGACCAAATCGGTCGCCGCCGACTATGTCGCTCAGGGGATCCGCTGCAATGCCATCTGCCCCGGCACGGTCGAAAGTCCGTCCCTGGAGAGCCGCATGCGCGCGCAGGGCAATTACGACGAGGCACGCGCCGCTTTCATCGCCCGGCAGCCCATGGGCCGGCTCGGTGCGCCGCAAGAAATTGCCGACCTTGCCGTCTACCTCGCAGGCGCGACTTATACCACGGGCCAGGCCTATGGTATCGACGGCGGCTGGTCGATCTGAGCCATTTCATTACTCTTGAAAGGACAAAGACATGAAATTCCTCCGTTACGGTGCCGTCGGCGCTGAAAAGCCCGGTCTTCTCGATTCGGATGGCAAGATCCGCGATCTGTCCGGACACATCCCGGATCTTTCCGGCGCGGCACTCGCCCCGGATGCCTTAGCGAAGCTTGCCGCCATCGATGTCTCGACGCTGCCTGTTGTCGAAGGCTCGCCGCGCCTTGGCGCCTGCGTCGCCGGCACCGGCAAGTTCATCTGCATCGGCCTCAACTATTCCGACCATGCCGCCGAAACCGGCGCCACCGTTCCGCCTGAACCGGTGATCTTCATGAAGGCGACGTCTGCCATCGTCGGCCCGGACGACGATGTCGTCATTCCGCGCGGCTCGGAAAAGACCGATTGGGAAGTTGAGCTCGGCTTCGTCATCGGCAAGACGGCCAAATACGTGTCCGAGGCGGATGCTTTGGATTATGTAGCCGGGTATTGCGTCTCCCACGACGTTTCGGAGCGCGCCTTCCAGACGGAGCGTTCGGGTCAGTGGACCAAGGGCAAGTCCTGCGACACGTTCGGCCCGATCGGCCCCTGGCTGGTCACCAAGGACGAAGTCGCCGATCCGCAAAACCTTTCCATGTGGCTGAAGGTCAACGGCGAGACGGTACAGAACGGCTCGTCGAAAACCATGGTCTACGGCGTCGCCTTCCTCGTCTCCTATCTGTCGCAGTTCATGTCCCTGCATCCGGGCGACGTGATTTCCACCGGCACGCCTCCCGGCGTCGGCATGGGCATGAAGCCGCCACGCTACCTCAAGACTGGCGATGTCGTCGAGCTCGGCATCGAAGGACTCGGTACGCAAAAGCAGACCTTCGTCGCCGACGTCTGATCCATCGATCACATTGCCCCGAAAGGCCGCCCATGACCCGCATCACCAATCTTCGTGTTTTCGACCTGCGCTTCCCGACTTCGGCAAGCCTTGACGGTTCGGATGCCATGAATCCCGATCCGGATTATTCGGCGGCCTATGTGATCCTGGAAACTGATCGGGAAGGGATTGCCGGCCACGGTTTGACCTTCACGATCGGCCGGGGAAACGACATCTGCTGCATAGCGATCGAAGCCATGCGGCATCTCGTGGTCGGCGCGGATCTTTCCGAGGTCCGTGCTGCACCAGGCCGCTTCTGGCGGCACCTGACTGGCGACAGCCAGCTGCGCTGGATCGGGCCAGACAAGGGCGCCATGCATCTAGCCACCGGCGCCGTCGTCAATGCAGTCTGGGACGCGATGGGCAAGGAGGCGGGCATGCCCGTCTGGAAGCTGGTCTCCACTATGTCGCCGGAGGAGATCGCCGATATCGTCGATTACCGTTATCTCACTGACGCCTTGACGCGGGACGAAGCGGTCGAAATCCTGAAAAAGGCGGAACCCGGCAAGGCAAGGCGTATCGAGATCCTCGAAAAAGAGGGATATGCATGCTATACGACGTCGGCCGGCTGGCTCGGCTATGCCGACGACAAGCTGCGGCGGTTGGCCCAGGAGGCGGTCGATGCCGGCTTCAACCATATCAAGATGAAGGTCGGCCGCGATCTCGAGGACGATATCCGCCGGCTGACCATCGCCCGTGAGGTGATCGGCCCCGACCGTTACCTGATGATCGATGCCAATCAGGTCTGGGAAGTCGGGCAGGCCATCAACTGGGTCAAGCAGCTGTCCTTTGCCAAGCCGTTCTTCATTGAGGAGCCGACGAGCCCGGACGACGTCGCCGGCCATCGTAAAATCCGCGAGGCCATTGCACCCGTGAAGGTCGCGACCGGGGAGATGTGCCAGAACCGCATCATGTTCAAGCAGTTCATCGCCGAAGGTGCGATCGACATCGTGCAGATCGACTCCTGCCGCATGGGCGGGCTGAACGAGGTTCTGGCGGTGCTGCTGATCGCCGCGAAATACGGCAAACCCGTCTGGCCGCATGCGGGCGGCGTCGGCCTCTGCGAATATGTGCAGCACCTGTCGATGATCGACTACATTGCGGTGTCCGGCACCAAGGAGGGCCGCGTGATCGAATATGTCGACCATCTGCACGAGCACTTCATCGAACCCTGCGTGATCATAGATGCGGCGTATATGCCGCCGTCCCTCCCGGGCTTCTCGATCGAGATGAAGCCGGAGTCCATTGCCGCCTATACGCATGGACAGAAGCAGGCCGCTTGAAGCCTTCAACAATGGGCGTGATATCCGCGCCCTTTCTCTTGGTTCTACATCACCGCGCCGATCTGCCAGGGCACGAATTCGTTGCGGCCATAGCCGAGTGCTTCGGACTTCGATGGCTGGCCGGAGGCGACGGCGAGGACTGTCTCGAAGATCTCGCGGCCCTTTTCCTCCAGCGTCACGCCATCGATGATGTCGCCGCAGTTGATGTCCATGTCGTCGGTCATCCGGGCATAAAGTTCGCTATTGGTAGCGAGCTTGATCGACGGCACCGGCTTGCAGCCATAGGCCGAACCACGGCCGGTCGTGAAGCAGAGCACGTTGGCTCCGCCGGCGACCTGGCCGGTGGCGGCCACCGGGTCGTAACCGGGCGTATCCATATAAACGAAGCCCTTGCGGTCGATGCGCTCGGCATACTTGTAGACGCCGCGGAGCGTAGAATTGCCACCCTTGGCGACGGCGCCGAGCGACTTTTCGAGGATCGTCGTCAGCCCACCGGCCTTGTTGCCGGGCGAGGGATTGTTGTTCATCTCGCCGCCGTTGCGGATCGTGTATTCCTCCCACCAATGAATGAGATCGACGATCTTCTGGCCGATCTCGACGCTTTCGGCCCGGCGGGTCAGCAGGTGTTCGGCGCCGTAGATTTCCGGCGTCTCAGAGAGGATGGCAGTGCCGCCATGGCGCACCAGCATGTCGGATGCGACGCCGAGCGCCGGGTTGGCCGTCAGCCCCGAATACCCGTCCGAGCCGCCACATTGCAGCGCAAGCGTCAGTTCGGACGCTGGAATGGGTTCGCGGATGGAGCGGGCGACGAAAGGCAGCATTTCCTTGATGCGGGCGACGCCGGCCTCGACCGCCTTGCGGGTGCCGCCAATCTCCTGGATCGTCAGCGACTGGAAATGGTCGCCCTCGGCTATTCTGTAGGTGTCCTTCATGCGCGGAATCTGGAAGACTTCGCAGCCGAGGCCGACCAACAGAGTCGCGGCAAAGTTCGGATGGCTGGCATAGCCCCATTGGGTGCGCGACAGCACGTCGAAGGCCTCGCCCCTGCCGGCCATGCCGCAGCCTTGGCCATGCGGCAGCGGCACGACGCCATCAATGCCCGGATAGTCGTCGAGAATGCCGGAGCGGTTGATCTCGTCGGCGACATAGTCGACGACGGTGGCGGAACAGTTCACCGAAGACAGGATGCCGATATAGTTGCGGGTGCCGGCGCGGCCGTCGGCGCGGCGGAAGCCGTCAAAAAAGGCCGGCACCTCGCCTTGCCGCAGGCCTTCGAAGGGCGTCGCTTCGGCAGCAAAGGCATAGTCGCGCTCGAAATCCTCACCCATGGTGACATTCTTTTCGTGCACCCACTCGCCCGGTAGGATGTCGGTCGAGGCAAAGCCGATCACTTGGCCGAACTTGCGGATCGGCTCGCCCTTGGCGATCACCCGGCTGGCGACCTTGTGGCTGCGCGGCACGCGGGCAACGGTGACGATATCTCCTTCGACAGGGGTTCCGGTGGGCAGATCGGCAATCGCCACCACGACATTGTCCTGCACGTTCAGGCGAAGCGTCTTCTTGAGGGGCGTCATCTCATATCTCCAGGATCGCCTTGATCACACCGGCATCCGGTCTGGACCATTGCGAAAACAGTTCGACACCATCTTCCAGGCGACCGCGATGGGTGTTCAGCGCGCGGGTTGGCACGCGGCCCGCTTCGATCTGGCGCACCACTTCGGCGAAATCATCGGCTTGCGCGTTGCGGCTGGCGATCAGCGTCGCTTCGCGCTTATGGAATTCAGGGTCGGAGAAGGTGATATCCTGACGCACGACCGACAAGAGCACGTAGCGAGCGCCATGGGCCAGGAAGTTGAAACCGCGCTGCATAGGTGCGGCATTGCCGGTCGCATCCACCACAACGTCATACCATTCGTCTCCCGTTTGCCGGGATGCTTCCGTCTCGGCCGAGCCATCAGCGAAGATGGTCGCGTCGGCGCCGAGCCGGTCGACTGCGAAGGCCAGACGGTCCTCGCGCGTGTCCATCACCGTCACATGAGCGCCGCGTGCTTTGGCGAAGATGATCGCCGACATGCCGATCGGCCCGGAGCCGGTGATCAATACGCGATCCTCAGCGGCGATGTTACCGCGCTTGACGCCATGGGCGCCGATCGCCAGAAACTCGATCATCGACGCGTCTTCAAGCGGAATGTTGCCCGTCGGCACGACGTTGCTCTCCGGCACCGAGACGCACTCGGCCATGCCACCGTCGCAATGGACGCCAAGAACGCGGATGTTGCGACAGGCATTGGTCAGCCCCTTGCGGCAGGCTTGGCAGGTTCCGCAGGAGAGATAGGGCACTATATAGACGGGCTCGCCCTTCTTCAGACGGCTGTCGTCCGGCGCCTCGTCGACTGTCCCGGACAGTTCATGGCCCATGACGCGGGGGTATTCAAGGAAGGGATGTTTGCCGGCAAAGATATGAAAATCGGTACCACAGATCCCGACATGGCGGATCCGCACCAGAACCTCGCCTTCGCCACGGACGGGATCAGGTTGCGAGACCATAGTAAGCCGGCCTGGCTCGTTGCAAACAAGCGCCTTCATGAAAGTCTCCTGTGGCTGGGCGAAGCGCCACTTCTGGATAGCCAATGCCTCAGTTCAGCGTTGACGAGATAACGCCAATCCCGCGCCGCCACCAGTTCGGGCGGAAACAGGCCGGGCAAGCGGAAAAAGGCAGCTGACGGATCTGATCCGTCGATGTCCGTGACCGCATGCAGCAGCTCGTCACGCCGCGGATCGTCGCAGTCCCTGCGCTTATGAAGTGCCGCCAACCACACTGCCACGACCTTTGCGAAGGCGGCGGCGTCACCACCGGCTGCAAGCGTTTCCACAGCCGGCGCCAGAATCCGTTGCGGCAGCTTCTGGGTGCTATCCATTGCAATCTGGACATTTCTATGGGCAATCCGCGGATTGGCAAACCGCAGCATCAACTGCGGCATGTAATCTGCCAAATCGAGGCCGGGCACCGGGTCGAGCGTTTGGACAGCCGTCTGCATGTGATTTTCGGCCGCCGCTGCAAGTTCTGCCACTGCCATGACGTCGCGGACATATTCCAGATCGTGCAGAATGCCCAGATGTGCGATCAGCGTGTGGGAACCGTTGAGCAGCCGAAGCTTCATCTTCTCATAGGGTTCGACTTCCCGCGCGAAAATCGCGCCGACAGCTTCCCAGGCCGGACGACCGGAAACGAAGTCGTCCTCAATCACCCATTGCAGGAAGGGTTCGGTTTCGATGGCCAGCCTATCCTCGACCCCAAGGAGGGCTGCCGCGCGCGCCCGTGTCCTTTCGGTCGCGGCCGGCACGATGCGGTCCACCATGCTGCAGGGGAAGGCGCCCTTATCGGCAATCCAGCGGGCAAGTTCCGGATCCCGCCTTTCAGCCATTGCCAGCACCAGCCGGCGAACAATCCGGCCATTGGCGGGAAGATTGTCACAGCAGAGCACGGTAAAAGGGGGCACGCCCAGGGCCTGGCGCAACGCGAGGCCTTCAACGAGGAAGCCGAGCACGCCTACAGGGGATTGCGGGTTCTGCAAATCGGCGGCGACCGCCGGATGGGCCATGTCAAGACCGCCGGTGACGGGATCAAGACCATAGGCCTTTTCAGAAACAGTCAGTGTCACGATCTGAATTTGATCGCTTGCCAGATAGGCGAGCACCCGGTCGCGCTGCTGGGCGGCACAAATCTGGTCTATGGTGGCGCCGATGACCTCTGCGGTTTCCCGCTCCGGTTCCCCCACAATGACCGAATAAAGGCCGTCCTGCGCCGCCAGAGCCTCGACCGGCTCGGGCGAGCGCAGGTTGACGGCGACTATACCCCATGGACCGAATTCCGCTTGCAATGCACGCTGGGTGTAAACGGCCTGATGAGCGCGGTGGAAAGCGCCCAGCCCGAAATGGACAATGCCCGGGGTCAACGCGCTGCGATCATATTGCGGCCCGGCCACCGCGGCCGGCAGCGTTGTTCGGGATGAAAGAGTGGCATTGTTCATGAGTTCAACCCGTATTGTGGGTGTAGCAGGGCGCGTTCTATGCCACGCAGTTCGGCAAGTCCCTTCAGGCGACCGATTGCCGGATAGCCCGGCTGAGCACCGCGCGTCAGGTCGTCGAGGATTTCCTGGCCATGGTCTGGACGCATCGGAATACGGTGATCCTCGCGGCCCTCGTCGCGGCGTCGTTTTTCCTCGCGCAAAAGAGTTGCAAGCACCGCGATCATGTCCGTGCCGCCCTCGAGATGTTCATCCTCGACGAAGGAGCAGGGAAGCGTATCGGCGTCACGGGTAACGTTGCGCAGGTGGACGAAGTGGATGCGATCGGCGAAACGTTCGGCGATCTTAGGCAGGTCGTTATCTGCTCGAGCGCCAAGCGAGCCAGTGCAGAGCGTCACGCCGTTGGCCTTGGCGTCAACCTGGCTCAGCATATGGACGTAGTCCGCCTCCGTCGACAATATCCGCGGCAGGCCGAGCAACGGCCAGGGCGGGTCGTCGCCATGGGCGCAGATATTGATGCCGACTTCTTCCGCGACCGGCACGACCTGCGACAGGAAATCGATCAGGTTGGACTGCAGCCTTTGCCGGTCGATGCCTTGGTAGGAGCGCAGTTTTTCCAGAAGCTGGTCGAGCGTATAGCCGTCTGCAGATCCCGGCAGGCCCGCACCGATATTGCGTCCAAGGCTTGAAATCTTCTCGTCCGACATTTCGGCGAAACGCCTGGCCGCGTCGTCCCGCAGGCTCTCGGGATAGTCTGCCTCGGCGCCAGGGCGCCTCAGGATATGGATATCGAAAGCGATGAATTCAGCCAGATCGAACCGCATGGCCCTGGCGCCGTGGCGTGTTTCCCAACGCAGATCAGTACGGGTCCAGTCGAGCACGGGCATGAAGTTATAGCACACGGTGCGGATGCCAGTAGCGGCTAGACGGCGCAGCGTCTCCTGCCAGGCGGCGATATGTTGGCGCCAGTCGCCTGTCTTGGTCTTGATCTCTTCAGAGACCGGCACGCTTTCCACCACGTCCCAGAAAAGGCCGCCGGCCTTGATTTCGTCCTGACGCTTTCGGATTTCGTCGACGGGCCAGACCGAGCCGGTGGCAATATGATGCAGAGCGCTGACGATGCCCTCGGCACCGGCCTGGGCCGCATCGCGTACCGTCACCTTGTCGACCGGTCCGAACCATCGCCATGTATGTCTCATGCTACTACTCCAGAAATTCTGCTTGCGCGCCGAGCTCGATCTGCACCTTGCAGGCTGATGATCGGTCGCCTGCCTGTTCGAAGGCTTCGAGCGCCTTTTCGAGCGGGAATGAATGGGAAATGATCGGCCGCACGCCGATCGTGCGGCTCGAAATCAGATCTACTGCTTGAGCAAATTCCTGATCAAAGCGCTGCGATCCGCGCCAGACGACCTCCTTCCCAACCAGTAGGTTCAGCGGGAAGGCGACGTCACCTGTCACGCCCACCTGCACGATCGTGCCGCGCGGCCTGACTGTCGCGAAAGCGGAACGCAGCGCAGGTGCTGCCGCCGAGCAATCGAAGACCACGTCGAAATATCCCTTGCCTTCCTCATATCGCGCAAGCTGCTGCGCATCACGCGCCACGTTGACGGTGGATGTAGCACCCATGTCGGGCGCTCGGCTCAGCGCCGCATCGGCAAGGTCGGTAGCTACAATCTCAGCGGCGCCGGCGTGACGAGCGGCTGCCATGGTCAAAAGACCGATCGGGCCCGCACCGGTGACGAGAACTCTGGTCCCGGAGAGCTCACCTGCCTGGGCCACGGCATGCAGGCAGACGGCGAGCGGCTCGGCACAGGCCGCCTCGGCAGCGGATATTCCTTCGGCCAAAGGAAAGCACTGCTGTGCCGGAACAAGCAGCAGGTTGCGGAACATGCCCTGCTCATGCGGCATCCGCATGGCGCTCCCCATGAAGCGCATGTCCAGGCAGTGAATCGGCTGACCGATCTCGCAATAACGGCACTTTCCGCAAGGCTGCGATGGATTGACTGCAACCAGGGCGCCAACCGGTGGAAAGGTTACATCCTGGCCACACGCGGCAACGAAGCCGGAGGCTTCATGGCCCGACACGATCGGCTCGCGAACCCGAACAGGGCCAAAGCCGCCATCCTGGTAATAATGCAGGTCGGAGCCGCAAATCCCGCCCACCGCCATCTGCAGGACGACCTCGCCCGGACCCGGCACGGGAGTCTCCTCGGTTTCAATCCTGATATCGCGCTTGCCGTGCAGGCGGACGATGTGGTTTGGCATAAGGTTGTTCCAGACTGGTTTCAGGCACGCGCGGAATGACCCGCGCGCAACGTACTTACCGTATTACTGGCGGATCAGCCCCATTTCAGTCGGCAGCCAAAGCGTAATGGCCGGGATGAAGGTGATCAGGATCAGCGCAATGAACAGCGGCACCAACCAAGGCAGGATAGCCATGGTCGTTCGCTCGACTGAGAGCTTTGCCACTCTTGAAAGCACGAACAGCACCATTCCAAGCGGTGGATGCAGAAGCCCGATCATCAGGTTCAGCGTCATGATCAGACCGAAATGCACCGGATCGATGTCGAACTGCAGAACCAGGGGCAAAAGGATCGGCACGAGGATGGTGATGGCGGCAATCGTATCGAGGAAGCAGCCGACGAACAGCATCAGCAGGTTGACCAGAATAAGGAAGGCCCATTTGCTGTCGGTGATCGACAGGATGGCTGTCGAAAGCAGCTGCGCCGTCTGACTGACGGTCAAAAGCCAGGCGAAGACGGAGGCGGCAGCGACAATGAATAGGACAGACGCGGTTGTCTCGATCGTGTCCATCGTGGCTTTTGCCAAGGCCTTAAGCGTCATAGTGCGATAGCGTACCAGCCCGAGAAAGAGGGACCATAGCACTGCGGCAACGGCGGCTTCGGTCGGCGTGAACCAGCCCATGGTCATGCCGCCGATCAGGATGACCGGCGTCATCAGCGCCATGACGGCCGAAAAGTCGAAATACCAGTCGCAGGCGATGAGGACGACAAGGGCGATGCCGATGGCGAGGTTGAGCGACAGTCCCAGAAGCGTCAGGAGGTAGATGCCGAGCGGCACCATCATCACGATCAGGACTTCCAGCGAGGCGCCGAAAATCATGCGCAGGCTGAAGGGGGTGTCAGAGCCCCAGCCCTTGATCCAGGCGAATACGGTCACCGTCACCATCATCAGCAAGGTCATGACCACGCCGGGAACCACGCCTGCCATGAACAGGGCGCCGATCGAGACATTGGCCATCATCCCGTAGATCACAAAGGGGAGGGAAGGGGGAAAGATCGGGCCGAGCGTTGCGGAAGCGGCTGTGACGCCGACGGCCGCCTCGACCGGATAGCCGTGATCCTTCATCGCCTTGATCTCGATTGTGCCTATGCCGGCCGCATCGGCAAGCGCCGTACCGGACATGCCGGAAAACACGACGGAACCGATGATGTTCACCTGCGCCAGGCCGCCCTTCATCCAGCCGACCAGAGCAACGGCGAAAGAGTAGATGCGACCGGTAACACCGGCGATGTTCATCAGGTTGCCAGCCAGGATGAAAAACGGAACCGCCAGAAGCGGAAAGCTCTCAACGCCAGCAATCAGCCGTTGCGCGGCGATGATGTCAGGGGCGACGTCATAAAAGACGATGTAAAGGACAGAAGAGACGGCCATGGAAATTGCCACCGGCAGGCCGAGGATCATCAAAAGCAGAAAGGAGCCGATCAGAAGCAGCATGAGATCAATCCTCGGCGTTCTGGAATTCTTCGGGCCGCTCAAGCACCGAATACCCCCGCTGCATATTGGCGATGAAAACTTGAATGGAGCGCAGCAACATCAGCACGAAGGCCAGAAGCACCGAATAAAAGACAATGTTGCGTGGCAGGGCCACGGTCACCATCTCCTCGCCCTCGACGATCTCCATGTAGCGCCACATCAGCCAGGAGCCGTAGGCGAAGAAGGCGATGCGGATAACATCGACCAGAGTCGCCATGATGCGCGTCACGCGTGCCGGCAGATAATGATAAAGTACGTCCACCTGGATATGACGCGACTGGCGGACGCACATGGCAGCGCCCAGAAACACGACGGCGATCAAGCAGTTGACGGCAATTTCTTCGGTCCAGGCATAGCTATTGTTGAGCACGTAGCGGGTAAAGAACTGCAGGAAGACACAGCCCGTCATCAACCAGAAGATCGCAAGTGTGACCCAGTCTTCAATCGCATAGACCTTCAGATCCACCTTTGCAGGGGCCTCTTCGAATGTATGGGCCAGCTCTTCGGGCGTGACCGGGGTATGGATTTCCTGTGACATCGGCCTTGGCATTCCATCTGAAGTTTGGGGCGGCGCGGCCAGGATGACCGCGCCGAGACGAGTTTACTTGATGGCGCGAATGGCTTCCCAATCAGCCTTCTCATAACCGAAATCCTCAAAGGCGACCTTTTCCAGAACCGTCTTTTCAAAATCAGCCTTGTCAACTTCAACCACGTTCAAGCCGCGCTTCTTGAAGTCCTCGACCAGTGCGGTTTCCCGATCCGCGATGATCTTCGTCGTGCGGGCGGCGGCTTCGAGCATGACCTCCCTGAAGATCTTGCGATCTTCTTCCGACAGGCTCGCCCAGCGGGTCTTGGAGACGACAGTGTTGAGATGGTCGACGATATGGCCGCTCAGCACGATGTTCTTCTGAACTTCATAGAACTTCTTGGCCTCAATCGTCGTCAAAGGATTTTCCTGGGCATCGACGGTGCCGTTCTGAAGCGCGAGATAGACTTCAGCGAAGGCAATTGGCGTTGTATTGGCGCCACAGGCACGCGGCATGGCGAGATAAGCCGGCACGTCCGGCACGCGCATCTTCAAGCCTGCCATATCGGCGCATTTGGTGATCGGCTTGTTGGAGGTCGTGTGGCGTGTTCCGTAATAGCTGACCGCCGTAATGATGTTGCCTGTCTTGTCTTCATAGCCCTTGGTCAGGCGCTTGAAGACATCGCTCTTGGTATAGGCAAGCAGATGGGCAGGGTCGCGGAAGATGTACGGGAAATAGGTCACCCCGATCGGCTTGTAGTCGCGCGCCGCAAAACTCGAGCCGGAGATGATCATATCAACCGTTCCGAGCTTGAGGCCCTGGTTGATATCGGCTTCCTTGCCGAGCTGGGATGCCGGGTAAACGTCGATCTTGTAGCGGTTGTTGGTGCGCTTGGCGATTTCGCCAGCCGCCCACACAGATTCCGTGTGGAACGGTTCCGATGTCTCGTAGACATGCGCCCATTTGAGCACGGTCTGTGCCTGCGCGCTCAATGCCGATGCCATTGTTATGGCGGCTGCGCCGATAAGTAGTTTCCATCTGAATGTCATTGATTCCTCCCGAATAACGTCAGATTGAGTGTTCAGGTCCGCGAGCCCTCGACACGCGGTCAGTCTTCTCTCGCCGGCTCCTCCCCGAAGCTTTCAGAGAATCGTCTTTGCGACTGCGTCAGGTGCAGCCGCATGGCTTCGCGCGCGCCGGCGGGGTCTTTGGCCCGGATGGCATCGCGGATTGCCTCGTGCTCCTGCAGCGCCAGCCGCCATGTATGCGGACCTTCAAAATAGCTCGCCAACTTCTCGAAATAAGGCGAGATGCGGCTGTCATAGATCAGGCCGGTGAAACGGTTCAGCGCGCTATTGCCGATAATGTCTGTGATTGCGGTATGGAAGGCCCTGTCGCAGGCAAGCGCCCGGGCCGGAATGGTAAGGGCTGCTTCCATCTGAGCAAGAATGACATCAAGCCGAGCCACACCCGCCGGCGTCGCGCAGCGGGCGGCCTCTTCGGCAATGGCACTTTCAACAATGCAACGCGCCTGCAGGATTTCAAAAGGTCCGTCGCTATCCTCGTCCGGCAAAATGGCCGTGGGCAGCCGGGACTTGCCGGAGATATAGACGCCCGACCCCATGCGTATCTGGACACGACCCTCGACCTCAAGGACGATCAGCGCCTCGCGCACGGTCGGCCGCGAGACCCCGAAACGTTCCGCCAACTCACGCTCGGCCGGCAGACGCTCCCCTGCCGGAAGCTCGCCGCTATCGATGAGCATGCGGATCTGTTCCGCGACCTGCCTGTAAAGGCGGCGCGGCTCCATAGCCACAAACATGAAATCCTCCCGGCGCCAGTTCCTCCCAGGCGCCTCTTGTCAGGTTGTCTTACCAATTCCCTTTCGTCAATAGTCGCACCCAATTTTTCTGTCCGAACTCAAAGTAGGGACGTCAGACACCCTTCTTAGTCCCGCGGCCATTCGACATGGAACTGCGCTGCAAGCACCTCAAAGGCTTGTCTGGTCGCCGGATCGATGTGAACGCCATGAGCCTCTCGCTCTGCTGCCACCTGCCATTCGCGGTCACCGGGCGCCATGAGCGTGCAGTCTTCTCGAGCCGGCGAAGTCCTGAGAATTTCGAGATACCGGGTCATGCCCGCCTCGAATGTCTGGCGCTCGCCGAAGGCTTCGGGCAAAATAGCCAAAACAAAGGCACCGAGTCCGCGCGGGGACGCAAAATCCGGCCCCATCATCGGAGCAATATCGAAGCTCAACCGCATGCCTGTCAGCACGGCGCTGAAGATTTCCGCCAGACCGGCCAAGCCCGCTCCCTTGAACCCGAACTCGCCGCCGAGAGGCGCCAGCATTTCGACTGCTTCGGGATCGCGCGTGTCGCGACCGACTCCATCTGAGGCAACTCCTTCGGGAAGCGGCGTTCCGGTGCTGCGGTAAAGCAGGACCCGGTTGAAGGGAACGGCACTGGTTGCCATGTCAAGAAGCCAGGGGTTTTGTCCCGCGGCTGGAACTGCCATGGAGATCGGATTGGTGCCATGGAACCGTGACGCACCGCCGTGCAAGCGCACAAAGCTGTCGGAATTACAGAAGGCGAGGCCAATCAAGCCCTGCCTTGCGGCTTCCATCGCATAGGCGCCGGCCGGTCCAAAATGCGAGCTGTTGCGAATGGCAACGGCGCCGATGCCGAACTGCCGTGCGAGCGCCATTGCCCGATCCATAGCGTGATAGGTCGCGAGAGCGCCGTGCGCATTATCGGCGTCCAGTGTTTCCACCGCGCCAAAGCCGCCTGCTTTGGTCAGCTTCGGTTTTTTGTTGATCCGCCCTCCCGACAAGGCCGTCACATAATGCGCCAGCAGACGTACGCCGTGACTGTCGACGCCGTGGCGGGTGCCGTGCATCATCGCACGCGTCGCCGCATCGGCCGTGGCCTGGTCGGCTCCACAGGCGAGGAAAACCTCGCGGCAAAAGCGGTCGAGTTCGGCAAGCGGCACAATCGATTTTGTTTCGTTCTGCACTATGCCGATGTCCTCAGGTGAATAATGTCTTATGCACACACTAGACATTATTTGCGTGAGGTGCAATCCATGCCTTGGCCGATACTTCTGCCGGAAAACAGTCGAGGAAGAGACAGGTGCAGAACATTTCTCCGAAACTGTATCGGCGAGCTTTTGACGTCTTGGCGGGGGAAATCAGCGCAGGAAATCTGACATCTGGAAGCCGGCTAACTGAATCCGGCCTTGCAAACCGCTTCGGCATCAGCCGTGCGCCCGCGCGCCTGGCCTTGTCAGAGCTCGAAAGTCGCGGCCTCGTTCGCAAATCCGCGGTGCGCGGCTACGAAGTCCTAGCGCTTTCTGGTGGACCCGCTTTCGAAGCCACGACGTCTGACCGGATCGGCGCGGATCAGCAGTTCACGGCAAGGCTTCAATTTCTTCCAAGCTGGGAGCTGATCTATCCCGAGATCGAACTGGAGGTTGTGTCACGGACGTCCTTGACCAGTTGGCGTATCAACGAAGTCGCGCTTGCCAAGGCTTATGATGTCAGCCGCACGGTGGCGCGCGAAGTGATGGCAAGGCTGCAGCAGCGCGGCATCGTACAAAAGGATGAGAAGGGCCGCTGGCAGGCTCCGGCTCTGACGACGAAGCGAATAGACGACCTTTACGAACTGCGCTGGGTCTTGGAGCCCCTGGCTCTCGAAAAGGCATTCCCCCAGCTGCCACCTGGACTTGCCTCGCGGCTTAGCGCCAATGTCCAGGCGGCTCATTCGGCATTCGGAACCGTAGCGGGGGAAAAGCTCGACGCGCTAGAGCAGGAATTGCATGTCGAGCTGCTCAGTTATTGCGGTAATGAAGCGCTTATGCAGGCACTCAGCCTGCCGCAGGGCCTGCTTGTCGCGCATCATTTTCTTTACCAGGCAACGTCAGCCTTGTTTGAAACCGAACCATTCCTTCCCGAGCACTTGGACGTTCTCGACCATCTGGCGGCAGGCAACATCCGGGCTGCCAAGGCGGCGCTCATCCGTCACCTGAAGATTTCTCGCGAACGAGCGATGATGCGGATCCACTCCGTGGCCAGCACCCTGTCGCCGCGCGACCTGCCCTATCTCGAACCAGCCAGCCCATCGAAGCCAGATCAAACATAGGATAGGGAGGAGACCATCCATGAAAATCCAATCCGTCGAACCATTCATCCTGCATCTTCCAC
The DNA here is from genome assembly GCF_004358025.1 of Rhizobium deserti. Taxonomy (GTDB): domain Bacteria; phylum Pseudomonadota; class Alphaproteobacteria; order Rhizobiales; family Rhizobiaceae; genus Neorhizobium; species Neorhizobium deserti. Next base: position 204,039 of record NZ_SMTL01000007.1, read on the forward strand.
TGACCTCCGACTCCATATCCGATTCCACCCACAGCATTACCCATTGGGGCGTCGTCGGCGCCGTCGTCACCACGACGGACGGGCTGAAGGGCTATGGCTTTACCGGCACGCATGCGCATCTGGCATCGGATCGGCTGATCACCGCCTGTATCCGCGATTGCTATGCTCCTTTGCTGATCGGCGAGGACGCATCAGACACCACGCGCCTCTGGACGAGGCTTGCCCGTCATCCGGCACTGCAATGGGTGGGACGCGCCGGTATCACCCATCTGGCTCTGGCCGCCGTCGATGTCGCGCTCTGGGATCTCAAGGCGAAAAAAGCGCAAGTGCCGCTTTGGAGCTATCTTGGCGGCGCCCGTACTGAAAGACTGGAAGCCTATAACACCGATATCGGCTGGCTTTCCTTCTCGCTGGACGAACTGCTGGCCGGCGCAGCGCGGGCCGTGGAAGAAGACGGTTTCACACGCATCAAGGTCAAGGTCGGCCATGACGACCCAAACTTCGATATCAAGCGGCTCGAGGCTGTTCGAAAGCGACTGGGGGAAACGATTCGGGTCGCCATCGACGGCAATGGCAAATGGGACTTGCCGACATGCCAGCGGTTCTGCGCCCGTGCCCGTGATCTCGACATCTACTGGTTCGAGGAGCCCCTCTGGTATGACGATATTGCCAGCCATGCGGCCCTTGCTCGCAACACACCAATCCCGATCGCGCTTGGCGAACAGCTTTACAGCGTCGACGCCTTCCGGTCCTTCATTGCCGCTGGCGCGGTTGCCTATGTGCAGCCGGATGTTACACGGCTCGGTGGAGTGACTGAGTATATTCAGGTGGCGGATCTGGCCTTGGCGCATCGGCTGCCGGTCGTTCCCCATGCCGGTGAGATGAGCCAGGTGCATGTGCATCTAAGCTATTGGCATCCGGCCTCAACCGTTCTCGAATACATTCCGTGGATCAAGGATCATTTCGCCGAGCCGGCTAATGTCCGTGACGGGATATTCCGGCGCCCCGAACAGCCCGGCGCCAGCACCACCATCCTCGCCGAAAGCTTCGAGCGCTACGGCAAGAGCTTGAACTGATTGTCGTATACAGGTGATGAAGCACGGCTGCCCTTACCAAGTGGCAGCCGGCGCCTACATAGGCTGTTGTCACAACAGATCAGGCACCAATGCTTCTTTCCCTGCGCAACGTCAGCAAGACCTATGCCACGCCCGAGGGAAAGATCGAGGTCCTGAAAGGCATCGATTTCGACCTGCCAGCTGCGCAAAGCGTCGCTTTGACCGGGGAATCGGGGAGCGGCAAGAGCACGCTTCTTCACCTTGTTGCGGGTCTCGATCAGCCGGACAGTGGTCAGATTCTGGTTGCGGGCCGTGATATCGCCGGCCTTGGCGACCGTGGCCGGGCCGCTTATCGCCGATCGGACGTGGGTTTGATCTTCCAGCAGTTCAATCTCATCCCGTCGCTGGATGTCGCAGCCAATATTTCGTTCCACGCACGGCTGGCCGGACGGCAAGACACGACCTGGGAAACGCAACTCATCGAAACGCTGGGGCTCACGTCGCTCATGAGGCGCTATCCGGAGCAGCTTTCCGGTGGCCAGCAGCAGAGGGTCGCAATCGCCAGAACGTTGGCCGCGCGCCCGGCTCTGGTCCTGGCCGACGAACCGACCGGCAATCTCGACGAGACGACGGGCGACACGGTGCTCGGCCTGATGCTGTCGCTGACAAAGAGCAGCGGCGCGGCGCTGCTGATGGTCACCCATTCACCGAGGCTTGCCCTTATGCTTGACGGCAGTGTCCTGCTGCGCAGCGGAAGGATCGCCTGATGTACTGGGCCGCAGCGACGGCTTTGCTGTCTCACTGGCGGCGCCACCCCGTTCAGCTTGCGACGCTCCTGCTGGGCCTGGCGCTTGCCACGGCACTCTGGTCAGGCGTCCAGGCCATCAACGCCGAGGCGAGGGCCAGCTATGGGCGCGCGGCGTCAGTCCTCGACCAGAATAGGCTGGCACAACTGGTAGAGCGGGATGGTGATCTCATCTCGGCTGATCGTTACGCCCTGTTGAGAAGAGACGGCTGGAATGTTTCGCCGGTCATCGAGGGCGATGTGCGGTTTGGACGAGAGAGGATCCGGCTGATCGGCATCGACCCTCTGACAATGCCGCCCGAAGGCCAATCGGTCGAAACAGCGGAGGCGCAGGATCTGTTCGACTTCCTGTCGCCGTCGGGCCTTCTGATCGTTTCGCCTGCCACAGCGGAAAGGCTGGAGGGCCAAACGGCAATGAAGCTCAAGATTTCCGGGCAGATGCCGGATGGCGCGGCGTTTGCCGATATCAGCATTGCCGACCGTCTGCTTGCCCGCAACGGCGGGCTGAGCCGGCTGGTGGTCGCGCCGGAACAGGCGCTGGATCTTGGCCGTCTCGATCAACTGGCACCAGGCCTCACGGTTCGCCAGGCGGGCGACCGTCCGGATGTGGCGCAATTGACTGACAGCTTTCACCTCAACCTGACGGCCTTCGGCTTCCTCGCCTTCGCCGTTGGCTTGTTCATCGTTTATGCCGCGATTGGCCTTGCCTTTGAGCAAAGACGAAGCACGCTGCGGACCTTGCGCGCGCTCGGGCTGTCGCTGAGTGCCGTAACCGTCACGCTGATGGTGGAGATCCTTGTTCTCGCTCTTGTCGCTGGGCTGACGGGCGTCGTGATCGGCTATGGCATGGCCTCGCTGCTCCTGCCGGGCGTCGCGGCAACCCTTCGAGGTCTTTATGGAGCAGACGTACCCGGCACACTGTCGCTGCGCCCCGAATGGTGGGCTACGGGCTTGGGCATGGCGATTGCCGGGACGATGATCTCTTCCGCGCAGAGCCTGTGGCGAGTGCGCAATATGCCGCTGCTGGCCACGGCACAACCACGCGCCTGGGCACGCGCATCGGCACGAAGCGCCCGATTTCAGCTCGTGGCCGGACTGCTGCTCATTGCCGTGGCTCTCACCCTCAGCTTCACCGGCAAGGGCCTGGCCGCAGGCTTTGGCGTACTTGCCTGCCTTCTGCTAGGAGCAGCGCTCCTGCTTCCCGCCATACTCTCCGGGTTTCTGTCGATCATGCAGGGCAGATCCTCTCATCCACTTGCAGCCTGGTTTTGGGCCGACACTCGGCAGCAGCTTCCGGGATTGTCGCTCGCCTTGATGGCGCTTCTTCTGGCGTTGGCAGCCAATGTCGGCGTCGGTACCATGGTATCGAGTTTCCGGCTGACCTTTGTCGGCTGGCTTGATCAGCGGCTGGCGGCCGAGCTTTACGTGACGGCACGGGATGAGGACGAAGCGTCGAGGCTGCGAATTTGGCTTATGGACCGCGCCACGACCGTGCTGCCGATCTGGAATGTGGAGGGAGAGGTTCTCGGCGAAACCCTGCAGATTTATGGCGTTGCCAACGATCCCACCTACCGCGATCACTGGCCGCTCCTGCGGGGAGAAAAGGATGTCTGGGATCAGATCGCAACGGGGCGGGGCGCTCTGGTGAACGAACAGCTCTGGCGTAAGAAGGGCGTAGAGATCGGTGATCAGCTGCCTTTGCCCGGCGGGTGGAGCGTTTCGATCGTCGGCATTTATTCCGATTACGGCAATCCCAAGGGCCAGGTCATCATCGGCATCGACAAGCTGGCCGAGCATTATCCCGACGTGTCACGGCTGCGATATGGCATCCGCGCTTCGCCTAAGGCGGTTCCAGCCCTTAAGGAGCAGCTGACGGGTGAGTTCAGGCTGCCTTCCGAAAATGTCGTGGATCAAGCTTCCCTGAAACAGCAATCGCGCGGAGTCTTCGAGCAGACCTTTGCCGTAACGGGCGCATTGAACATTTTCACGCTGGCGGTTGCCGGCTTTGCTATGTTTGCCAGCCTGTTGACCCTGTCGGGCATCCGTTTGCCCCAGCTTGCGCCGGTATGGTCGATGGGCGTCACCCGCCGCGACCTGGTTGCCTTCGAAATCGCCCGGACGCTCGCTCTGTGGCTGGCGACATTCATTGCCGCACTGCCGGTCGGCCTAGCGCTCGCTTGGGTGCTGCTGTCGATCGTCAATGTGGAAGCCTTCGGCTGGCGCCTGCCCATGCATGTCTTTCCCGCCGACTGGCTTCAGCTCGGGCTGGTGGCCTTGGCGGCAGCAGGCTTATCGATCCTGATCCCGCTCCGGCGCCTGATGGCGGTCGGTCCATCCGAGCTCCTGAGGACATTCGCCAATGAACGCTAGATCGGGTTCGTCTGTCTGGCTGGTCGCCCTCATGTTTCTGCTGGCCCTGACGGGCGGCAGTCGCTCTCAGGGCTTTGCCGGGCTCGGCACCAATGCGGAAGGTTTTTCCGTTCCGAGGCCGGGCCAGGCCTTTCGCTTTCCCGCCGATCATGGGCCGCACCCGGACTTCCGCATCGAGTGGTGGTATGTGACGGCCAATCTCCAATCCGCTGACGGGGCGCAGTTCGGCGTCCAGTGGACGCTGTTCCGTTCGGCGCTCGCGCCCAAGACCGAGGCGGGCTGGGCCGACCCGCAGATCTGGATGGGGCATGCCGCCCTGACCACCAAGGACCGCCATTATTCTTCCGAAAGGCTGGCGCGTGGCGGCGTCGGCCAGGCAGGCGTGGTTCCCGAACCCTTTTCCGCCTGGATCGACAGTTGGCAGATGAAGGGCGTGCAAGGCAGCAGCGGTCCTCTCAACAACCTTGACTTGACTGCCAGCGGAAAAGACTTTGGCTACCAACTCTCTCTTTCGGCGAAGGGGCCGCTGGTGCGGCAGGGAGATCAGGGTTTTTCGGTCAAGTCTGCAGGTGGGCAGGCGAGCTTTTATTATTCCCAGCCTTTCTACGATGTCTCCGGTATTGTCGACGTCGCGGGCAGGGCAGTTCCCGTCAAGGGAAAGGCCTGGCTTGATCGGGAATGGTCCTCACAGCCGCTGGCGGCAAATCAGACAGGATGGGACTGGTTTTCGCTGCATCTCGATACGGGGGAAAAAATCATGGCATTCCGGCTGCGCGACGAGAAGGGCGGCTATACGTCCGGGAACTGGATTTCCGCGGATGGCCAACCCAGCGCCTTGCCTCCCGGATCCCTGGAGCTAACGCCGCTCAGTAGTGTTTCGGTTGGTGGACGGGATGTGCCCGTCGCTTGGCGTGTGAGGATCCCGCAGCGCAGCTTCGATGTTACTACGACGGCGCTCAACGAGCAGGCGTGGATGCCGACAAGGACGCCTTATTGGGAAGGCCCGATCAGCTTTCAGGGCACTGCTTCGGGACGAGGCTACCTGGAAATGACTGGCTATTGAACGCACTCGTTCCATCCTCAAATCGTTTTCTCCACCTGTGGAACTGCGGAGACGAAAATCGGTTAGACGCCTCCGAACCTGCAACAGAAGCCTTGCAGATATCCCGCTGCGAGCCAATGATGACCCTATGGAAATTGTCCTTGGATGTGCTTGTCAGTGTTGAAGCAAGACCTGCCGGATGGAGGAACTGAGGAGATAAAATGGCCGCGCTGAGCTTCCGACATGGCCCTGCGTGGCTCTTCAAGATCGGGGCGCTTTTTGCAGCCCTGGGTATGGCCGCAGCCATCGGCTGGGTCAGGCAGCCAAGAGAATACCGCGTCGATCCGCCCATATCCGCTGCGCTGGAACAAATCCGCCTGATGCCTAATACGATCAGTGGCGCGCCGCCGGAAGTCTATTTTGCGCTCAACCAAACCTACGAGACGGGCGGCTTCGACCTCAGCCAGGGTAAGCGTTTTTATACGTGGTTCGGCTGCGCCTCCTGTCACGGCGACGGCAGGGGTGGATCCGGGCCTTCCTTTATGGACGGATGGTGGCTTTACGGCCCCTCCATGGTATCGATTGTTTCGTCCATTCGCGACGGCCGGCCGCATGGCATGCCCGCCTTCAAGAACAAGATGACGATCGACGAAATCTGGCAGCTATCCGGATACATCAAGTCGATCGGCGCCTACAAAGCCAGCGTCTCGGCCCCTAGCCGCAACGACGACCGAAATACACGTCCCGCCGAAAATCGGGCGCCGGCTGCGACACTGTTCGAAGAAGGTCCCAATCCCGTTCATCCTGACCAAGGACCCTCACCTTGAAGACAAGCCGCTTCCTGTTCCCGCTCCTGGTATTGCTTTCGGGATGCAGCGGCGGCGTTCAGTCGGCGCTCAATGCTCAAGGGCATTCGGCCGTTGCGCTGAAGGATCTAATCATCTTCATCGTGCTGGTCTGTACCGCCGTCTGGCTGGCTGTCGTCCTCGTCATGGCCTGGGCGCTGATGCGCCGCCATAAGCGGCAGGAAGGGGAGGCGGCCGAGCGAAAGATGACGATCGCCGTCTCAGTCGCAATCGTTATGACCGTCCTGATCGTCGGCGTGCTGACCTTCGCGAGTTTCCTGACCACCCGAAGCCTTTACAGCGGGACGGACGCGACCGTGACGATCCGGGTGCGGGCGCAGCAGTGGTGGTGGCAGTTCATCTACGACAATGCCGACCCGTCGATCGCCTTCCAGACGGCCAATGAGTTTCACATTCCAGTCGGCAAGGACGTCCGCCTGCAGCTCGAAGCGGTGGACGTCATCCACTCCTTCTGGGTCCCGAGCCTAGCCGGCAAGCAGGATAATATTCCCGGCCGCGAGAATGTCCTGACTCTGCGGGCGGACAAACCGGGGGTCTATCGCGGCCAGTGCGCGGAGTTCTGCGGCCTGCAGCATAGCCATATGGCCTTCCTGGTGGTGGCCGAGGAAGAGGCCGATTATCAGCGCTGGGCGGCGCAACAGCGGCAGGCCGCTGTCCAGCCGGTGAGCGCCGAGGCTGCCGCGGGCAGGGACGTGTTCATGTCCAAACCCTGCGCCGCCTGCCACACGGTCCGCGGCACCCAAGCATCCGGCACCAGTGGCCCCGATTTAACGCATGTGGGAAGCCGCAGCACGATTGCCGCCGGATTGCTCGAGACCACGCGCGGCTCGCTTGCAGCGTGGATCGCCGACCCGCAGACGCTGAAACCTGGAAACAACATGCCGATCGTGCCGCTGACCAGCGACGAGTTGCGGCAGATCTCCGCCTATATGGAGGGCCTGAAGTGATGCAGGAGGAGCAGTCCGGCCCGCCCATGGACACGGATCTTGACGACCGCGAGCTCGAAAGCCGGTTGGCCAAGACCTGGAGCACGCGTCCGGGCTTCTGGGGGAAGATCGCCTGCGTCGACCACAAGGTCGTGGCGCGGCGCTATATCTTTACCGCCTTCGTCTTCCTGATGCTCGGCGGCCTGCTGTCGCTGGCGATGCGCCTGCAATTGTCTCAGCCCGAAGCGCGTTTCATCAGTCCCGATCGATATAACCAGATCTTCACCATGCACGGCACGAACATGATGTTCCTGTTCGCCGTGCCAGTGATGGAGGCGATGGCTGCCTATCTCGTTCCCCTGATGGTTGGCACCCGCAATATCGCCTTCCCGCGGCTCAACGCCTTTTCCTACTGGATATTCCTGATCGGCGGCCTGCTGCTCTGGCTTGCATTTGCGCTCGACGCTGCTCCCGATGTCGGCTGGTTTGCCTATGTTCCCTTGTCCGGACCGCAATACAGCCCAGGCAAGCGGACGGATCTTTGGGCGCAGATGATCACCTTCACCGAGCTGTCGGCGCTTGCCGTCGCCGTGGAAGTGGTGGTCACCGTCTTCAAGCAGCGCGCACCGGGCATGTCGCTCGATCGAATCCCTGTTCTAGTCTGGGCCATGCTCGTCATGTCCTTTCTGGTGATCCTGGCCATGCCGGCGATCATGTTTGGAAGCTCGACGCTTATTCTCGATCGGCTTGTGGGAACGCAGTTCTACAATCCGGCGGAAGGCGGCGATGCGCTGCTGTGGCAGCACCTTTTCTGGTTCTTCGGGCACCCGGAAGTGTACATCGTCTTTCTGCCGGCGGTCGGCATGGTTTCCACTATATTGCCGGCCTTCGTCGGTCGGCCCCTTTACGGCTACATGCTGCTGGTTATGGCTCTGATCACAACGGGTATCCTGTCATTCGGGCTCTGGGTGCATCACATGTTCACCGTTGGACTGCCGCGTTTAGGCGAAAGCTTCTTTACCGCCTCCAGCATGGCAATCGCCGTACCGGCCGGCATCCAGATCTTCTGTTGGCTGGCGACGCTTTGGGCCGGTAAGCCGGTCTACAAGACGCCGCTGCTGTTCATCCTCGGCTTCATCTTTACCTTCGTCATGGGTGGAATGACCGGCGTCATGGTGGCCTCGGTGCCTTTCGACACGCAGGTGCATGACACTTATTTCGTGGTCGCGCATTTCCACTACGTCTTGATCGGCGGCGCTGTCTTCCCGCTGATTGCCGCCATCTACTATTGGTTTCCGAAGATGACCGGACGGATGATGAGCGAGCGGCTGGGGCGATGGTCATTCTGGCTGATCTTCATCGGCTTCCACCTGACATTCTTCCCCATGCACATCCTTGGTCTTTGGGGCATGCCGCGCCGTGTCTACACCTATCAGCCGGAACTGCCCTGGGCGTCCTTGAACCTGTTCGTCAGCCTCAGCTCGCTCATCTTGGCATCGGGCTTCCTGATCTTTTTCATTGATGCGATCAAAAGCTGGCGGAGCGGCCCGCCGGCCGGTGCCAATCCCTGGAATGCATCGACGCTGGAATGGGCCACGTCCTCGCCGCCGCCGCCCTACAATTTCCGGCGGATACCCGTGGTTTCCGCCCGCGATCCCTTCTCACCCGGCAATGATGAGCTAACCGTGGCGACGGGATTGAGGACTGATCGGCGCGAGGTGCTGGTGACCACCATTGTCGAAGCCCTCCCGGAGGCACGCGAGTCATCTGCAACGGATTCTGTCTGGCCTTTCTGGGCGGCAATTGCCACGTCGATCATGCTGATCTGGTCGATCTTCTCTCCTTGGGCGGTCGTGTGGGGTTCCATCCCAATTGCCGTGGCTCTCATCGGGTGGTTCTGGCCCAAAGGCGAAGCGGAGGATGAATCGTGAAGGATCTCGTCGTCCTCGACGTCTCGAAACTGCCCTTGCATGGCACGGGCATGGCCAGCCCGACCTGGTGGGCCACCTGCACTTTTATGCTGATCGAGGGCATGGGCTTCGGATTGGCGATCGCTGTTTACTTCTACCTCATGAGCCTGGCGCCCCAATGGCCGATCGGTGCACCGCCGCCCGATCTTTTCGCCGGCGCCTGCCTCACGGTCCTTCTCGTCGCCAGCATCATCCCGAACATCCTCGTGTCGCGCTGGGCCCGCCGGCGGGAACTCAAGAAGGTGAAGATCGGGCTGTTGATCATGTCCTTCTTCGGGATCGTGCCACTGGTCTTCCGCATTTTTGAGTTTCCGGCTTTGAACGTGAGTTGGGATGACAATGCCTACGGCTCGATCGTCTGGACCATCCTCGGACTGCACACGACGCATATCCTCACCGATCTTGTCGACACGCTCGTGCTGACGGCCCTGATGTTTTCCCGACACGGCGACAATACCCGACGCTATGGCGACGTCGAAGACAACTGCCTGTATTGGAACTTTGTCGTCATTGCCTGGCTTCCACTCTATGGCTGTCTTTATTGGGTGCCGCGCCTATGAGTTCCGAAACAGCAAGATATACCAGTCTGATCCTGCCGCCCGGCGCCTGGTTGATGACGACGCAGTTGGGGCAGATGCTTCCCTATGTCGATTGTCTGGAAAAAACCCACTGGACCGCCTTCACCGCCTTCGCGGCTGTTTTCCTGGCAGCGGCTGGCGGTTTGCTGGGATGGAAGAGTTATAGCGCGGCAGCGTCTCGGACCGCTCGTTTCGTCAGCGGCTTCGGCATTTTCTTCGGCTGTGCGATCGGTTTTGCTTTGCTCTTGCAGGGAGCGGCAAGCCTGCTGCTGAACGAATGCGAACGCTGACCGCTTTCATACTGCTTTTCTTACAGGTCCATGCAGCAAGCGCACATGGCAATGAACCGCACGGTTCCCGTCTGCCCTGGACCTTCGACGCCTGGATCGTGCTTCCCATTGTCGTAACCGGAGCTCTTTATGCCATGGGTTCCTTACGGCTCTGGCAGCGATCGCAGAAACCGGCAAAGATTATGCTTCGCTCGTCCCTGTTTTTTTGGATCGGTTTGCTGACCCTCTTTCTAGCCCTGGCTTCGCCCCTGCATTTCATGGGAGAGCACCTGTTCACCTTCCATATGATCGAGCACGAGATCGTCATGGCGGTGGCCGCCCCTCTTCTTGTGCTCGCGCGACCGATCGGCGTGCTGCTTTGGGGGCTTCCGAGACGAATACGCCGTCTTTTTGCGCAGGCCTTGAAAAGTAGGCTAGTACGGAACACTTGGGACATGGCCAGCCGCGGATCAAGCGCCACGGGGCTGCACGGCCTGGCGATCTGGGCATGGCATGCTCCCGTCCTGTTCGACGCGACGGTGACCAATATTGCCGTTCACCGACTGCAACATCTGAGCTTCTTTCTGACGGCAATCGTCTTCTGGTGGTCCGTGATCTGGCGCTGTAGCCGGGGACTTGGGGCATGGCACCTGTTCGTGACCATGCTGCATACAAGCGTGCTCGGCGCATTGATCGCCCTTGCGCCAAACCCTGTTTATCGGGCGCAAACGAGGATGGCACCGGAATGGGGTTTGACACCGCTGGAGGACCAGCAATTGGCTGGCATCATCATGTGGGTTCCGGGCGGGATTATCTATGCGGCGGCGGCGCTGTGGATGCTTGCCGTGTGGATCCATGGCGCCAGCAGGGGAGGGGTGCATGAACACCGCTACCACCCACTTTAGCACCTATCTCGGCTGGTCTGCCGCAGCGCTGGCTATTCCGCTTGTTGCGATAGGCGTGAACCTGGCAAAGGATCGAGCGCAACGGCAATCAGTTGCCATTGCCATGACCGGCGGCGACCCCGCACAGGCTCCCGCTTTGTTTCGGCGCTACGGATGCGGCGGCTGTCATGTCATCCCCGGCATCGCTGGGGCAGACGGCAAGGTAGCAGGTCCGCTCACGGATCTGCGCCAGCGCGTCTATGTCGGCGGGGTCGCTACCAATACACCGGAAAACCTCGTCCGCTGGATTGTCGAACCGCAAAGCTTCTCAGCTAATTCGGCCATGCCGGCCACCGGCATATCGGAATCCGAAGCAAAGCATCTGGCCGCCTATCTTTACGCTAAATAGCCGCAGTCAAGGTGCCGGCGTCAGCCGCGCCGGGAGTGATTTGATATAGCGCGCAATGGCATCGCGATCGCTCTGCGGCAGGAGCGCCGCATTGGAGACGACATCCGCCATGGATGAGCCGACGCGTCCATGTTCGGGAGTCACGCCGGTCTTCAGCATCTCGGCGATATCCTGCTCCGACCAATGGCCGATGCGATCGGGTGTGATATTCGGCACGAAGCCAGTCCCTTCGGGATCAGGACCGCCTGCAAAGCGGCTTTCCGGCTTTATCGCTCCGAGCATGTTGCGGGTGGAATGGCACTCGGCGCAGTGGCCCAGCGTTTCCACAAGATAACCACCACGGTCGTGAACCGCTTCACCGTTCATGACCGCCTCCGACCCACCTTGCTCGAAGAAAAGCAGCTTCCAGAACCCTATCCCGCGGCGGATGCGGAACAGCAGTGGCAGATCGTGCGAAGGCGGTCGGCCCGCCACCGGCGGGAGTGTGCGCAGATAGGCGTAGAGATCCCGGACGTCATCCAGCTTCATGCCCGTGTAGCTTGGATACGGGAAAGCCGGATAATAGTGCTGGCCTTTCGGAGATACGCCGCTGATCAAGGCGTTTCCTAGGTCGAACGCCGACCATGAGCCGATCCCGTCAACCGGATCGGGCGAGATGTTCGGAACCCTGAATGTTCCAAATGGCGATGCGAGGGCAAGCCCTCCGCCCAGCTTCAATCGGTCGGTCTGACCCGGCGTGGTATGGCACGAGGAACAATCTGCTGCCGTAAAGATGAGTTCACCCTTCACCGGATCGCCTGCTTCCAAGACCCGGTCCGGCTTGTCGAAACGAGGCACGGGATTTGTCAGACGCAAAGCGACCAGGGCCGCCGCCACCAGAACGATCAAGCCAAATGCCATCATCCAGCTCAGACTGATGGATCGCAACGGCTTCCAGCGACGATGACCGGAGACGATGCTGGATTGCGGGGAGGGCACGCTGTTCATCGGGATACTTCGCTGATGCTCGACCTGACAAATCCTGGCAGCCTCATGAAGTTCCCACACGGTTCGTGATTCTTCGACAGATCACCCAGCTAGACGTGCTGGAACTACTGTGGAAGCAGCGCGGCGATCGCCTTGATGAGACGCTCCTCCTGATAAGGCTTGTCCAGAACAGCATCGAACATGCCTGGATTGGCCCGGCCGATATCCCCCTGCGCGCCGCTCATCAGGATAATGGGAATGTCCTTGAGAGACATATCGGCCCGCATGGCCTGTGCCAGTTCCAGCCCCGTCATCAACGGCATCATGAAATCGGTGATCACCAGCGAAGGGCGCTTTTCCTTGGCGAGTTGAAGTGCTCCCAGGCCATGCGGCGCCGAAGCCACTTCATAGCCGGCATCCTCCAGCATCATGGCCAGCACGTCCGCGATCAGAAATTCATCTTCGGCTATGACGATCAGCGCCATGTCGCAGGCTCATGCTTTAACGCTGTCACTTGCTGTGCTCTCCAAAGGCTTCGCGACTCCAGTCGCTGCGCCCGTTACCGGCTGCAACGGAACCTCTACCCTGAGGCCGTTGTTCCCGATGCTGACTTCATGAATGACAGGTTCAAACGCACTATCCCTCATCTTCAGCACAGACAGGGTCTTTTTGTATCGCGAATTGACCTCTACCTGGCGCAGCATCACCAGATTATCGAGGAGACTCGAGACTTCCGATCCCGGCGCCGAAACCGTCGGGCCGAAGAGATCGCGCAATTCCCAAGTAGCGATCGTCGTCACATCAAGAGCCCGCAGCTCGTTGCTGAGGCTGGCAAAGAACTCCACCAGCCGCGGCGGATGAACGGCAGCGCGCTCGAAACCACCCAACCCATCAATGACAAGCCGCTTGACGCCTCGCGCCTTCACGGCGTCAATTAGGTTGTGACCGAGCTTGTCCAGAAGGTTCTCCGTCATCGGAGTCCAGATCATCTCCAGCGCGCCAGATGCAAGAAGCGGATCAAGCTCTAGACCTATATCCCGTGCTTTTAGCAGAAGCCGCGCCGGCGTCTCGTAGAAGCCGAAATGCAATCCCGGCTCTTGGGCGGTGGAGCAATTGAGGAAGCTCAAGCCAAGTGAGGTCTTTCCACAGCCTGAGGGACCGAAGACAAGCGTGACCGAGCTTGTCGTGAGCCCGCCTCCGATCACCGCATCCAAACCTTGGACGCCGGACGGGACGGGTGACGAAGACGGTTTGTTTTCCGTAGAAGGCCGACCAAGGGCAGCTTCAAGCCGTGGAAACACGCTAACACCGTCGGACCCGATTTCAAACTGATGGAACCCGCCTAAGGCCGGCGCTCCTCTCGACTTCTTGACCTGGAGGCGCCGAACCGAGCGTACACCTGAAAGCTCGTCGTGAAGCTCGATGACACCATCGACCATGGTATGTTCGGGACTATCGTCGGCTGCGCGGGTACTGGCCAGGAACAGGACGGTGCAGCCGACGAATGCGGCCTGGCTCTGTATTTCGGCAACAAAGGTTTTGGCATCGAGATCCGTGTCTGCCCGGTCCCGCGCATTGAGGAGTCCATCGAACACGAGCAGGCTCGCACCCTGTCTCGATATTTCCTTTCGGATCAACGACACCACCGCGGAAAGTCCTTGGTCTCGCAGGATCTGAAAGACGCTGACATAGGTGATGCCGGATCCGAGCTTGGTGCGGTCGAAGAAGGAAAGCGTCCCAAGCGCCTGGAACAGCCGTTCATGGGTTTCCGCCAGCAGCGTCACGTAAAGCACCTTGCGGCCTGTACTCACATTGGCAAACGCAACCTGATTGGACAAGATCGTCTTGCCAGCACCTGGCTGGCCCTGAACAATGTAAGACGCACCCTCTACAAGGCCACCGCCGAGAATTGGATCAAGTCCCGGAATCCCGGTCGTCAGTCGTGGAAGTGAGTGCGTCACGGATCTGCCCTGTTAATTGTATCGGGTTCACCGTAAGCTGCGGGGATGGATTTTCAAGCTGCCCCTAACAGTTAACTGCTGCGATACAGTCTTCGCGCGGCTTTTCCGTCACAACCCGAACCAACCTACCGAGGGCAGGGGGCATCAAAATACGCAAGCAGTTCGTCCAGCAGGAGTTCTGCCCGCATGGCGTCAACGGAGAATTTTCTGACCCCAGTATCTGTTGTCAAGATCAAGATGCCGAGATCCGGTTCTTGGGAAAGCCGAGAAAGACGCACATGCACAAGTTTTTCGGCGAATTCCTTCTTATGCATCATTTTTTCTCGACACCGAAGAATTTACACCCTAGGCCACGATAGTTTTATTTGTACCATACTATTACTTTCCCAACTTTGGTTTTACAATACTTAAATCTGCCTAAGACGCGGCTTTGGCAGGAAAAGGTACGTTCGATTTTCGCATTCTGCGCGCTAGTTCCACGCATCAGAGTGAGGGGCATGCTGATCCCTCAGCTCGCTGTGACAGCAGGTAAATCAGGAGTGCTCACGAAGATCGATCCGCTATGGGGACAGGACTGCGAAGCTGTTCAACTTCAAGCGCTTCCGAGTTCCGACAATCTTGCCAGTCTCGTTGCAATCCAGGATGAGATCGAGGCGACGGCGCAATTGGAACTGCGCCGCATACCGGCTGAAGCGCTTCATTGCACCATCCTGACACTGCTGCATCCGACTGCTCAGTTTGACCGGGGAAAATTCGATATCTGGAACGAATACGCGGAAAGATGGACGGCGGCTTTCTTGGACGTGGTCGCCGACACATTCAGTTTCGAACTCACGTTCGACAGGATCATCTGCTCTGAAATGGCCATTATCGTTACTGCGCCCGAGCTACCAGTTCTGCAGATGTTGAGGGAAAAGTTAGCAAACGCGGTGGACTACAAAGGGTGGCATCCAAATCCACCGGATATCGCCCATATCACGCTTTTTCGATATGCCGCGGAAGGTCCTATTCCGGCGATCAGAAGCTCCGGCAGCTTGCCTTTCGATATGCCGGTTCCCCGAATGCGGTTGATCAAGGAAAGCGTTTACCCCACGCTTCAGCATCAGATCGTGGGAGAGGTGGTGCTTGCTTGATTGGCGTTCATGTGCAGGCTGGGGTACCATGTGTCGACACCGACACCTTACACCCAGCGCCAGGCAGCTCATGGCGTAGCTGGCGTAAATATCTCAAGAAGGGACGGTCGCGAGGGCAAGAGTTCAGGGGGGACAAACTCTGATCGGGGACGGGGACGGCCCTCGCGACGCTGACCAAACGGCCAGCCCTAGAATTGGTTCCGCCTCGGATGCCAGCTTCGTTGGTGTCAGAGGCGGATGTCAGAATGAAGCAATGACCTCCGGTGCTTTCTTTATGACCTCGTTAGGCCCCATAGATAGCCAAGACCCGCTGCGAGACCCACAGCGGCAAGCGGCCTTTCCTTAATGGCGCTTTTGATCTGGTCCATCGTGGATCGAGTATCGTCGCCAAATTCGGCTCTGCTTGGATCCTGCCCACCCTGGTTGGGACCGGCGTGGCCCGATGGAATGCTGGTGATGGTCATGGAGACCGGATCGGATGCGGGGAAAGTATCTTTCAAACCCTTATCGAGATCACCTTTGTCCGCCTTTTTTCGTTGGCGGGCCTGCTCGAGTTTCATAGATTCAACTGCGGGTGAGATGGAAGGATTATCAGGCATGGCTTGTTCTCCGGTTCCTACGAGAAATCCCTAGTTGCCCGAGAAGTTCCATTATGCAGCAGGCTCGACAAGCGCATCTCATCCTTGCGACTGCCCGAAGCCAACCAGTGTGGCTGCAAGGTTGAATTGTCCGCCGTGGTGCAAAGTAGAAATGTCACTTTCAGCGCTCTACGGCTCGAGGATCAGCCCCGATCTGAGCGGCTGATCCCGGTTGCAAGATCAGATCGGGGCGGGT
>NZ_SMTL01000008.1 GCF_004358025.1 Rhizobium deserti
CCAATCAGCATGCGCCAACTTAATAAGGATTTCTCAAGAACAAAGGACTTCGTCGCCAGCAGCGCCGCCGCCCTCGTCAGTGAGCGGTTTATAAATCTAACCAACCAAACAAGTCAACACAGGTTTTTCGAAAAACAAGAAAAAGATGTAAGGCGATGATTTGAAACCATAATCCGGAACTCAATCTAAACCGGCAGCCGATACCGGCAAAATCGCCGACCAATACCGCTCTCGGATCAAGACCCGAAGACACACCTCGAAATCTGTCGCGATCAAAACCGCCACGGCATCATGCTCAATGTCTCGCTGATGACCAAAAGATGGGGCGCAAAAGGATGATTTATAAGGGATGATGGGCAAAAGCAGGCCAAGGGCGGCCATACGCTGACCCCCAGCAATGGTCATATTCTTGTGCAGGTGCAGCAAAATATGCGATAGCCAGCACATCAACATGCCATTTTGGGCTCCTATCCGGAAAGAGCATTCCTTGCGCATCCTCTCAGACGCCTTCATCCCCGAGCTCCCCAATTACTATCGCGGCAAGGTGCGCGAAAATTACGATCTGCCCGACGGCCGGCGCATCATCATTGCCACCGACAGGCTGAGCGCTTTCGACCGCATCCTCACCTCCATCCCCGACAAGGGGCATGTGCTGACCCAGACGGCGCGCTACTGGTTCGAGGCGACCGGCGACATCTGCCCCAATCACGTGCTCGCCTATCCGGATCCCAATGTCGTCATCGGCAAGCGTCTCGACATCCTGCCAGTCGAAGTTGTGGTACGGGGGTATCTGGCCGGCACCACCGGCACGTCGCTGCTGACCCTCTATAAGAATGGCGAACGCAATATGTATGGTCTGGCGCTTCCAGACGGGTTGCGCGACAACCAAGTCCTGCCGCAGCCGGTGATCACGCCGACCAGTAAGGCCTTTGATGGCGGCCATGACGAGCCGCTGACGCCCGGCGAGATCCTCGAGCATGGCCTGTTGACGCGCGAGCAGTGGCAAACCCTGTCACACTATGCGCTGGCGCTTTTTGCCCGCGGACAGCAGCTGGCGGCAAAACAGGGACTGATCCTCGTCGACACGAAATATGAATTCGGCACGGATCTCGACGGCAATATCATGCTTGCCGACGAAATCCACACGCCCGACAGCAGCCGCTACTGGATCGCCGACAGCTATGAGGCGGCCTTCCGCAATGGCGGCCGCCCGAAGAGCTTCGACAAGGATTTCATCCGGTCCTGGGTGGTGGAACGCTGCGATCCCTATAAGGATGCCATCCCCGAGATCCCGCAGGACCTGGTCGCCGAAACCGCACAAGTCTACCGGAGTGCCTATGAAACCATCACCGGCCGACCGTTTTCGCCCGACACAATCGGCGAAACTGTGCTTGCCCGGATCCGCCGCAATCTCGAGTCGTTTTTCGTCGCCGGCTGATGCGGGCATCTGGCGCAAGCGGATGATGGGAGGGTCGGTTGAGAAGACCGAGACGCAAAGCCGAGGAAACGAGAGACGATATCCTCGTCACAGCGGAAGCCCTTTTGCGCAAGAAAGGCATATCCGGCTTCTCCATCGCCGACCTGGCCGGCGAGCTGCAAATGTCCCCAGCCAATGTCTTCAAGCATTTTCAGTCGAAAGCGGTTCTTGCCGACGCCATCTGTGATCGCCATATCAGTCATATGATCGGGCGTTTCCAGGCGTTCGACGAACCGGCCCCGGCGCCCGAACGATTGGCCATCGTGGTGCGCAAGCTGATGGAAGCGCATCTGGCCGATATCCGCGAAAACCCATTTCTCTTTGAGATGCTGGTCGTCATGTCTGAAGCCAACCTCCCCAGTGGCCGGCACTATAAGGAGTTGATCGAGAATCTCTTCTCCGACCTTATCCGTCACGGCATTTCCAGCGGCGTGTATACCTGTTCGGCCGATACACCGATCAATCGGACGGTCGCATCCGCCTTTGCCAGCGTCCTGCATCCCGTCTTCTTGATCGGAGGCGACGAGGAGGAACTGCGCGAGCGTTGCACTGCACTTGCCGAACTTGTGAATGCTGCGCTGCAAAAGCCGCTTGCAAAGTGACGATAGGTTACTTACGTCACTTCAATCGACCCGCGGTGGAAACTCTTGGTCCCGGCCACTGTTCCGTAAGCTGCATACGAGTTAACCTTCTTCCTGCCGTCGGACCAATGGTCGGGCGGTGATGCGCAACACCTGCCTTGGACGACGCCATGACCGGACGCAAACTTGCACTTTTCCTCCTTCTTCCCGTTTTGCTTGCCGCCTGCAGCGATTCCGGTGACCAGAAGTCGGCAGGCGGCGCCGCCAATGGAGGCGCGCCGCAAAAGCCGCCGCAGGCGGTCAGTGTGGTCGTTATGAAAAAAGCCGAGCGGCCGATCACCGCCATTCTTCCGGGACGCGCGGTTGCATTCCAGACCGCGGAAATTCGTCCGCGGGTCACGGGCGCGATCAAGGAAATCGCCTTCAAGGAAGGCAGCGAAGTGAAGGCCGGCGACATCCTCTACCAGATCGAGGACAACACCTATGCCGCGGCCTTCGCGCAAGCTCAGGCAACATTGTCAAAAGCCCAGGTCAGCATTCCTTCGGCGCAGGCCAACCTCAATCGCTACGAGCGCCTGGTCAACAGCGGTGCCACACAGATCGAATACGAAAATGCCAAGGTGACTTTGCTGCAAGCGCAGGCCGACGTCGAACAAGCAAAGGCGGCCCTTCAGTCGGCAGAAATCGATCTAGACCTGACGAAGATCCGGGCACCTTTCGATGGCGTTACCACCATTTCCGCCGTCAGCATTGGCAATATCGTCACCGCCAATCAGACAACGGCGCTGACCACATTGCGCCGGCTTGACCCGATCTACATAGACCTCATCGATTCCAGCACCAACCTTCTTGATCTTCGCGCTGCCATGGCATCCGGCCGCCTGAGCGGTGACCCGCGCAAGGCCGACATCCGGCTGAAGCTCGAGGACGGCACTAACTACCCGCTGACCGGCAAGCTGGACATGTCCGAAATGGCCGTCAGTGAAACCACCGGAACCTACCAAATCCGGGCTCTCTTCGACAACCCGGACGACATCATCCTGCCGGGCATGTATGTGCGCGCCAGCATCACCGTCGGCAACGAGAACGGCTACCTCATTCCGCAGCGGGCAGCGACCCGCAATGCCCGGGGTGAACTGTCTGCCAAGTTCGTAGGCGCGGACAACAAGGTGGAAACCCGCACCTTCACGGTGAGCAAGTCCTCCGGGAATAACTGGCTGGTCACCGACGGCATCACAGACGGCGATCGCCTGATCGTCGACGGGTTCCAGTGGATCAGCGACGGCGCTCCGGTTCAGCCGGTGGAGGCGACGGTCAACGAGCAGGGCTTTGCGGTTGAAAAGCCGAAGGTGGACGAAGCCAAGCCATGATCGACGCCGGAA
Organism: Rhizobium deserti; assembly: GCF_004358025.1. GTDB lineage: Bacteria > Pseudomonadota > Alphaproteobacteria > Rhizobiales > Rhizobiaceae > Neorhizobium > Neorhizobium deserti. Next base: position 3,441 of record NZ_SMTL01000008.1, read on the forward strand.
CCGCAGCTAGAGATTTGGCAAGGAATATCTGAATGGCGCATTTCTTCATCCGGCGACCGGTCTTCGCCTGGGTCATCGCAATCGTGATCATGCTCGGCGGTGCTCTTGCCATCTCGACCTTGTCGATCTCGCAATATCCTGACATTGCCCCGACGACGGTGCGAATTACCTCCTCCTACAGCGGCGCCAGTGCCGAGACCGTAGAGAAATCGGTGACCAGTATCATCGAAGACGGCATGACCGGCCTCGATGATTTGACTTATATGACGTCGGCTTCCTCCACTGGCCGCTCCACCGTAACCTTGACCTTCGGCAACAGCATTATGCCGGACATTGCCCAGGTGCAGGTGCAGAACAAGCTGCAACTCGTCCAGTCCCAGCTTCCCGACGTGGTGCAGCAGCAGGGAATCGAAGTCGCGCGCTCTACATCCAGCATTTTGTTGGTCGGCGCTTTGGTGTCGACAGACGGAACGCGCAGTTCCGTCGACCTCGGTGACCTCTTCGCTACCTCGATCGAGGATCAGATCCAGCGTCTCGAAGGCGTCGGAAGCATCAATGTCTTCGGTTCCGGCTACGCTATGCGAGTCTGGCTCGACCCGTTCAAGCTGCAGAAATACCAGCTGACGACCTCCGATGTCACTTCTGCGATCGAAGCCCAGAACACCCAGGTTTCGGTGGGCTCTCTGGGCGCGCAGCCCGTTCTCGAAGGCCAGCAGCTGACGGTCACCATGACGGCGCAAAGCCAGCTGACCACTGTCGATGATTTCGAGCGGGTGATCCTCAAGGTCGAGCAGGACGGCGCAACCGTGCGGCTTAGCGACGTGGCACGGGTGGAAATTGGCCAGGAAACCTATGGCGGCAGCTCGCGCCAGAATGCTCGGCCGGCAGCAGGTTTTGCGGTCAACCTGGCAACCGGCGCCAATGCGCTCGATACGGCTTCCCGCGTGCGGGCAGAACTTACGCGTGTTGCCCCAGGCCTGCCTCAGGGCGTGGAAATCACCTATCCCTATGACACGACGCCATTCGTCGAGCTGTCGATCGAAAAGGTCGTGCACACGCTGATCGAGGCGATCGTTCTCGTCTTCGTGGTCCTTTTGGTCTTCCTTCAGAACCTACGGGCGACATTCATACCAATGATCGCCGTGCCGGTCGTGCTTCTTGGCACTTTCGGCATCCTGGCCATCACCGGTTACTCCATCAATACGCTGACCATGTTCGCCATGGTCCTGGCCATCGGCCTGCTTGTCGACGATGCCATCGTGGTGGTCGAAAACGTTGAGCGCATCATGGATGAAGAAGGCTTGTCGCCTTTGGAAGCCACTGAAAAGTCCATGCATGAAATCACTGGCGCCATTGTCGGTATTGCGCTGGTCCTGACGGCCGTCTTCATTCCAATGGCCTTCTTCGGCGGCTCGACCGGCATCATCTATCGCCAGTTCTCGATCACCATTGTCTCAGCCATGCTGCTCTCGGCCCTCATCGCGATCGTGCTGACGCCTGCGCTTTGCGCAACCATGCTGAAGCCGATCAACCACGATAAGAAGGGCCGCGGAATCGGCGCCTGGTTCAACCGCGGCTTCGACCGCACAACCAATGGCTATGTCGGCACGATCGGCTACCTGTTGAAGCGCCCGCTGCGGGTAATGATCCTGTTCGCTTTGATCGTCGGCGGCTGTGCTTGGTTCTTCACGCGGCTGCCGAGCTCCTTCCTTCCCCAGGAAGACCAGGGCGTGCTGATGACGATCATCCAGACACCGGTTGGATCGACGACGGCCCGCACGGAAGAAGTGGTGAAGAAGATCGAAACCTTCTTCATGGAAAAGGAAAAAGACAATGTCGACGCGGTCTTCGGGGCCCTCGGCTTCAGCTTCAACGGAACCGGCCAGAACAACGCCATCGTCTTCACCAAACTCAAGGATTTCGATCAGCGGACGGGCACCGGCCAATCGGCGGCCGAAATCCTGCAGCGCGCCCAAGGCTATTTCTTCAGCTTGCGTGACGCCCAGGTGTTTGCGCTGCTGCCACCTGCGATCCAGGGCTTGGGCAATTCGAGCGGCTTTTCGCTCTATGTCGTCGACAGCGGCAACAACGGCAATGACGCGTTGACCCGGGTGAGCCAGCAACTGATTAGCGAAAGCGCAACCAATCCCTATATCAGCACCCTGCGCTCCAACAGCCAGCGCAATGAAACCCAGATGAAGATCCTTCTCGACCAGGAGAAGCTCGGCGCCATGGGCGTGGATCTCGCTTCGGTCAACTCGATGCTGGCAACCATTTTTGCCGGTCGGGATGTCAATGACTTCACGCTCAACAACGAGCTGAAGCCGGTTTATGTGCAGGGTGATGCTCCTTACCGCATGCAGCCGGACGACATCAAATACTGGTATGCGCGCAATACGGCAGGGGAAATGGTGCCGTTTTCCTCGTTCAGCAAATTGGAATGGGTTAACGGGACGCCGCAGCTGGCACGCTATAACGGCACCAGCGCCATATCGCTGGACGGCTCTTCGAAGCCCGGCGTCAGCACCGGTCAGGCCATGGATGAAATGGAGCGGCTGGTGACGGCGCTGCCCGGCGGCTATACGGTGGCCTGGCAGGGCATTTCGTACCAGGAAAAGTTATCCGGCTCTCAGGCGCCGGTTCTTTATGCCTTGTCGGTCCTGATCGTCTTTCTCTGCCTCGCAGCTCTTTACGAAAGCTGGTCGATCCCCTTCTCGGTCATCCTTGCCGTGCCGATCGGCGTCCTTGGCGCGCTTCTCGCTGCCCACCTCCTCGGCCAGTCGAACGACGTTTACTTCAAGGTCGGTCTGCTGACGACAATCGGTCTGGCGGCAAAGAATGCGATCCTTATCGTGGAGTTTGCTAAGGACCGACAAGAAACTGGTCTTGGCATTATCGAGGCGACCCTGCAGGCTGCGCGGCTTCGGCTTCGCCCGATCATCATGACCTCGCTGGCCTTCATTCTAGGGGTTGTTCCGCTTGCAGTTGCAACCGGAGCGGGCTCGGCGGCGCAGAACGCTATCGGCGTCGGGGTGCTTGGTGGTATGCTTTCTGCAACACTCCTCGGAATTTTCTTTGTTCCGTCCTTCTTTGTTGTCGTTCGCCGGTTATCAAACCGTGAAAAACGAGAGAAGAGAGTGTGAATCTGTTAACGGATTGCTAGCGACTAAGTCGCCGAACCAGTATTTTGAGTCGGCGACGCCAAGTTAGGTTTGCTCTGCAGGATGCGGAGCTATCAGTAAGGCTTTGGGACAAAGACATGACATCCATCCGCGTAGCCGCTCCTCTCGTCCTGCTACTTTTGTCCGGCTGCGTCGTCGGCCCGGACCACACAGCACCTCGTATATCATTGCCGACCAAGTTCGCAGAGGGCTCTAAGGCCAGCAATGGCGACGTTGCCATGAATGCCTGGTGGACGGCATTCGGCGACCGTCGTCTGAACGGCTATCTGGAGCAAGGTCTGTCGCAGAATCTCGATGTTCTCCAGGCGCTGGAACGTATTAACCAAGCGCAGGCCTCTGTCGTCAGCGCCGGCGCAGGAAGCCTGCCCTCGCTCGACCTCGGTTCTCAGGCAGAGCGCAGCGGCAGCAAGGACATCGGCGGCAATGCCGGAGCACTTGCGGCCAGCACCCCGCAGACGAGTGTGAGCGGCGGTCTGAGCGCTTCCTGGTTCCTCGACCTGTTCGGCCTTTATCGCCGGTCCAAGGAAGCGGCGCTTGCCAATCTCGACGCGGCTTATGCCAACGTCGATATCGCGCGCCTGACCCTGTTGTCGCAGGTAGCATCCGCCTATATCGACGTGCGGTATTATCAGGAGCGCATCGCTATCGCCCAGCAGAACCTGGGTTCTCGCCGCGAAACGCTGAACCTGACCAAGCTGCAGCTCGAAGCGGGTGCCGCCTCCCGTCTGGACGTCGTGCAATCAGAAGGTCTGGTTAATTCCACGCTGGCAGATATTCCTGCTCTGGAAACCCAGTTCCGCCAAGCGGCGCACCGGATCGCGACCTTGCTCGGGCTGCCGGCGTCGTCGCTCGTCTCGGAACTACAGAAAAGGAGCGGCGGCCAGCCGGTTGCCCGCTTCAACCCGAAATCTGGCATTCCGGCTGACCTGATCCGTAACCGTCCGGACATCCGTGCCGCCGAACGCGCATTGGCAGCCGCAGTAGCTCAGGTTGGCGTTGCCGAAGCTCAGCTTTATCCGGCCATCACACTGGGCGGCTCGATTACCCCGTCCTACACGAAGTCCGGCGCTGCCGAGGCAGGCCTGCTGTCTTGGTCCTTTGGTCCGTCCCTCAGCCTGCCGATCTTCGACGGCGGAGCACTGCGGGCGAACCTGTCTTCGTCGGAATCGGCAGCTCGTGAAGCCTATCTGGCCTGGAAGGAAACCGTCCTCAACGGCGTGGAAGAAGTCGAGAACGCGCTTGCCGCAGTGGCTCGCGACGGCCGCACTGTTTCGGCGCTGCGGGCCACCGTCAAGTCTTACCAGGAAGCGCTGCAACTCGCGACGGCGAGCTATCGCGATGGTGCATCCTCGCTGCTCGACGTCCTCGACGCGCAGCGCCAGGTCTCCACTGCTCAGGCGAACCTCGCCCAGGCCGTGCAGCAGATGGCGCAGGATTACATCTCGCTTAACGTCGCAGTGGGTGGCGGTTATGCGGTTGGCAAGACCGTAGCGCCGACCAAGGTGGCTCTCGTTGTCAAGAACTGATCGGTTGGATACGGCCGGCTGATGCCGGCCTTTTATCCCGGATACAAAAACCTCCGAAGTCTGACTTCGGAGGTTTTTTGTCGGGCGGTAGCCGCCGAAGCAGCAAGTGCAGCTTAGTTCTTGGCACGTTCCACGTAGGAATTGTCTTCCGTGGCAATGACGACGCGGGTTCCGGCATCGATGTGCGGCGGAACGTTGGTGCGGATGCCGTTCGACAGCATGGCGGGCTTGTAGGACGACGATGCCGTCTGGCCCTTGGTCACCGGTTCCGTCTCGACGATTTCGAGTGTCACGTGGCGCGGCAGCTGGAGGGCCAGCGCAATGCCTTCATGCATCGACAGGATACAGGTCATGCCTTCCTGCAGATAAGCCTTCTGGTCGCCCATCGTATCCACATCCACGACGACCTGATCATAGGTCTCCGGGTTCATGAAGTGGAAGCCTTCGCCGTCTTCATAAAGGAACTGGTGGTTGACGTCCTCAACGAAGGCGCGCTCGACCTGCTCGGTGGTACGCCAGCGTTCCGCCACCTTCACGCCGTCGACGATGCGGCGCATGTTGACCTGCGTGACGGGCGTACCTTTGCCGGGATGGAAGTTTTCCGCGGTGAGAACGACATAGAGCTTGCCGTCGACGTCGATGACGTTGCCCTTGCGGACGGAAGAGGCGATGACCTTGACCATAGGATTCCTTATGTAGCGAACCGGCTTGTAACTGCCGAAAATGCGTCGTAGAGGACCGGGCGATAACCGGCCCGAAGGACGGATCGTCTGCTTTCCGGGCGGAACTACTCCAAAACCGCGCAAAGTGGAAGCCTTGCGGGGGAGAACCGGCAAAGAAAGCCGCAAATGAACTCGTCCGTACCTGCCATATCCCGTCCGCAGTGGTGGAGGCCCGATCGTCATGCCGATCGCCGGCCCTTCCTCCTGGGACGCAACGCGATCCAGACCTGTCTGCGCGACTTTTTCAGAACGCGCGACTTCCTGGAGGTGGACACCGCCACCCTTCAGGTCTCCCCCGGCAATGAGACGCATCTGCACGCCTTCTCGACCGAGGCCCTCACCATCGACGGGCGGGCCGCACCGTTCTATCTTCATACGTCACCTGAATTTGCAGCCAAGAAGCTGCTGGCGGCGGGCGAAGAGCGCATTTTCACCTTTGCGCATGTTTACCGCAACCGGGAGCGCGGGCGGCTGCATCATCCGGAATTCACGATGCTGGAATGGTACCGGGTGGGCGCTGACTACACGCAGCTAATGTCCGATTGCGCCGAAATGCTGGCCCTTGCCGCGGAGACGGTCGGGACGAAGAGTTTCACTTTCAACGGCTTCAAGGTCGATCCGTTCGCCGAGCCGGAGCGGTTGACGCTGGCGGAAGCCTTTGAACGCTGTGCCGGCATTGACCTGCTCGCCTCGGTCGCGGCAAGCGGCGAGACTGACCGTGACGAATTGGCCGCCGGACTCGCCGAAGCGGGAATCCGCTATGCCACAGACGACAGTTGGGCGGACCTGTTCAGCAAGGTGCTGGTCGAAAGGGTCGAACCCAATCTCGGCCAGGGCCGCGCCACGATCCTTTGCGAATATCCGATCTCGGAAGCGGCTCTTGCCCGCCCTTCGTCCCGTGATCCGCGCGTGGCTGACCGTTTCGAGCTTTACGCCTGCGGGGTGGAGCTTGCCAATGCCTTTGGCGAACTGACCGATGCGGGCGAGCAGCGCCGCCGGTTCGAGCACGAGATGGCGGAAAAGGCCCGCATCTACGGCGAGACCTATCCGATCGACGAGGATTTCCTCGCCGCACTGAGCATCATGCCTGAGGCGAGCGGCGCAGCCCTCGGCTTCGACCGTCTCGCCATGCTGGCAACCGGCGCGACACGGATCGAACAGGTCATGTGGGCGCCCGTCGCGGAGGTTTTTCCATGATTCCCGCCCGTTCGTTGAAGACTGCGGAGGAACTGGCATCGGCCGGCTTGGTTCATGCGGAGCAAGTGGATGCTATCAAGGCAGTGGCGGAACGATATGCGATCGCCCTCACGCCGACGGTCGTCTCGCTGATCGACCGCGCCGAAGCGAGTGATCCAATTGGGCGGCAATTCGTTCCCGATGCGGCGGAACTGGTGACAACGCCGGAGGAACGCGCCGATCCGATCGGAGATGAGGCCCACAGCCCGGTCAAAGGCATTGTCCACCGCTATCCGGACCGGGTGCTCCTGAAGGCGGTGCACATCTGCCCCGTTTACTGCCGCTTCTGCTTCCGGCGCGAAATGGTGGGGCCCAAGGGCGACGGTACGCTTTCATCGGAAGACCTGGATGCCGCCTTCTCCTATATCCGCGAGCACAAGGAAATCTGGGAGGTCATCCTCACCGGCGGCGATCCTCTGGTTTTGTCGCCCCGGCGGCTGGCAGCCATCATGCGAAGGTTGGCGGCCATCAACCACGTCCGGATCGTCCGCTTCCACACCCGCGTGCCGGTGGTCGACCCGGATCATGTCGACCAGGCGCTGATCGCGGCGCTCAAGGAAAGCGGCAAGGTCGTCTATGTCGCGCTGCATGCCAATCATCCGAGCGAACTGACCGGCAAGGCCCGTGACGCTTGCGCCCGACTGATCGATGCAGGGTTTCCGATGGTGAGCCAGACCGTGCTGCTGCGCGGCGTCAATGACGATCCGGCCGTACTCGGCGACCTGATGAAGGCTTTCGTCGAGACCCGGGTCAAGCCCTATTACCTGCACCATCCCGACCTCGCACCGGGCACCAGCCATTTCCGACTCGATATCGCCGAAGGTCAGAAAATCGTTTCCGCCCTTCGCGGCCATATCTCCGGCCTCTGCCAACCGACCTATGTGCTGGACATTCCCGGCGGCCACGGCAAGACAGTGATCGGCGAAAGCGCCGTTCGCCGCGAAGGCGGCTGCTATTCCGTCAGCGATTTTCGCGGCGAGGCACATGCATACCCGCCGCGGTGACGTCTCCGGCTCGGCTTTGCATTCATCCTACGGCTCTTGGAACCGACTTCATCGATTTCTGCCTTCTGCCAACACTCCGCCGCCCCGCAGTGTCCTGCCGTGGTGTCAAAGATCGAAGAGCCCACACGAATGCGGAACCTCATAGAGTTCTCGGCTCCGCTCTTGTCGAGCTGGAACATCGGCAGGAGTTTCCTCAAATCCTAGCGAATCCCGCAGCCCGATTTTCACCAGGTTTTTTTCCGGATTTTTATGCTTTCCCGCCTAAGGATGCAGCCAGCGATGATAGCGAAACGAACGATCGGGAGATGTCGAGATGAACGAGACCATTCGCGAACTTCTTGCCAAACTGGGTGGCTTGCCAGTCCCCGTGACAGACTTGGCGGATGACGCCGACCTTTATGCCGTGGGCCTTTCCTCCTTTGCGTCGGTGCAGCTCATGCTCGGCATTGAGGAAGCCTTCGACCTGGAATTCCCCGACAGCCTGCTGAACCGCAAATCTTTTGCCAGCATTGCCGCCATCGAGCAGACGCTGACACAAATCCTCAACAGCAAAGAGGCTGCCTGATGAGCCTTGCCGCGCTCGCAACCGACATGAGCATGAGCCTGCGCGCTCGCCGCGTCGCTGCGGTGGCGGCCGAATTTGCCAACCAGGTGGACCGGGACGCACGGTTCCCGGAAGAGGCCGTTAACGCCATGAAGGTCGAGCGCCTGCTCGGCGTCCAGATCCCTCTCCGCTTTGGCGGAGAGAGCGCTTCCATCGAAGAGCTTGCTGAAATCTGCGTCGTTCTCGGCCAGGCCTGCGCCGCGTCCGCCATGGTCTTTGCCATGCACCAGATCAAGGTTTCCAGCCTTGTGGAACATGGCTGCGAGAGCCCATGGCATATGGACTTCATGCGCGAGCTTGCTGCACGTCAGTTGCTGGTCGCCTCGGCAACGACGGAGGGTGGCATCGGCGGCAATATGCGAAACTCGATCTGCGCCATCGATGTGGACGGCAATACCTGCCGACTTATCAAAGATGCGACCGTGATTTCCTATGGCGCCCATGCAGACGTTATCATGGTGACCTCGCGCGCTCACGAAAACGCTGCCTCCACCGACCAGGTGATGACCGTGTTCAGGCGCGGCCAGTACAGCCTGGAAAAAACCGTCAGCTGGGACACGCTCGGCATGCGCGGCACCTGCTCCGACGGTTTCCTGTTCAAGGGCGAAGCGCCGGCCGTGCAGATCTTCCCGAAGCCGTTTGCGGAAATTGCGGCGCAATCCATGCTGGCCAATTCTCATCTGCTCTGGAGCGCGGTCTGGTACGGCATTGCCGCCGACGCGGTTCTGCGTGCCCAGGCCTTCGTCCGCGCCGCCGCCCGTAAGGCTCCCGGCAGCCAGCCGCCCGGCGCGCTGCGGCTTGCCGAAGCTGCAAGCCTTCTGCAGCTCTTGAAAGCCAACATCCTCTCCGGCCTGAAAGTCTATGCGGATGCGAAGGCCGATCCCGACCAGCTGTCTTCCATGGCTTTTTCGGTCGCCATGAACAACGTCAAGCTGGCCTCCTCGGAAACGATCCTCACCATCATCAACCAGGCGATGATCGTCTGCGGCATCATGGGCTACAAGAACGGCACGCCTTACAGCCTCGGCCGGCACCTGCGCGACGCCCATTCGGCGCAGCTGATGATCTCCAACGACCGCATCCTCGGCAATACGTCGACCATGCTTCTCGTGCAGAAACCGGACACCAGCCTCTTCGGCTGACGCCCACTCGTCACGTCAACGCACATCTTGAAACGAATGAGGTGAAGCCATGGACATGCAAATCTCCTTTCTCGACCGCCTGTTCGATGCCGGCCTGCTGATCGATACGGGTGTCGATGGACTTTATGGCCGCAGCGGCCATTTCGAAGACGTCATCGCCGCCTTCGAACGGCTGATCGACAAAGTCGGTGGCGGCGACGGCGCCGAAGCCATGCGCTTCCCGCCGGGCATGAACCGCGAATTCTTCGAAAAAAGCGGCTACATGAAAAGCTTTCCGCAATTGGCCGGCACGGTCCACTCCTTCTGCGGCAACGAGCTCGACCATATGAGCCTGCTGAAATGCATGGAGGTCGGCGAGGAGGACTGGACGGCGGGCCAGCAGGCAACCGATATCGTGCTGACGCCGGCGGCCTGCTATCCGCTCTATCCGACGATTGCCCGCCGCGGTAACCTTCCGGCCGGCGGCGCTCTTTTCGACCTGCAAAGCTATTGCTTCCGGCATGAGCCATCCAAGGACCCGGCGCGCCAGCAGCTGTTTCGCATGCGCGAATATGTCTGCATGGGCACCGAAAGCCATGTCACCGACTTCCGCCAGCTGTGGATGGATCGCGGCGTCGAGATGATGAAGTCGGTCGGCCTCGAGGTCGAGATCGACATCGCCAACGACCCGTTCTTCGGCCGGGCCGGCAAGATGCTGGTCAACAACCAGCGCGACCAGAACCTCAAATTCGAGCTGCTGATCCCGATCACCTCCGCAGCCAAGCCGACCGCCTGCATGAGCTTCAACTATCATCAGGACTCGTTCGGTCAGAAATGGGGCCTGAACCTCGTCGACGGCAGTGTCGCCCATACGGCCTGCGTCGGCTTCGGCCTGGAGCGCATCGCGCTGGCGCTCTTCCACACCCATGGGCTCGACGTGAAGCAATGGCCGGAACATGTCCGGTCGACACTCTGGGGCTGAAAGCCATGGCCGATACCGCTGTCTTCCCTGCGCTCGATCCGGCCGGCCATATCCCGCACGCCCTGCATTCGGCGGAGCGGATCTGGCCGGAAACCAATTGCTATGTCGATCTGTGGATCGAAGTTCTGGCGGCGCAGGGCCTGCCGCCCGAGGCCATGCTCGGCTTTACGTTGACGCAGGATTTCGAAGGCGACCAGTTCACCTTCTTCAAGGTGCCGCTGGAAGATCTCGAGGCGCTGTACGGCATTCGGGTGACCGAGCTGGCGATCTTCGACCGGCCGGAACGGCATGTGACCGAGCAGATCGTGCGCGGCCGGCTGGCGCTGCTCGAGCTCGACAGCTTCCATCTTCCCGATACGCGCGGCCTCACCTACCGCCAGGAGCACGGCAAGACCACGGTTGCCATCAACCGTCTCGACCTGCAGGCACGCGAGCTGGATTACTTCCACAATGGTGGCTTCTTCACCCTGTCGGGCGATGACTTCGACGGTCTGTTTCAGCTTAAAGCGGCGCCGGAAGCACTGCCTTTCCTGCCTTATACGGAGTTTGCCAAGTTTCCGGCCGCTTATCCGGATGCAAGGACGACCCGGGAAACGGCTTGGAGACTGTTGCGGCATCATTTCGCCCGTCGGCCGGCAAGCAATCCGATCCGGGCATTTGCGACCGTCTTTCCGGCGCAGGTGACGCAGCTGGCGGAGCGGGATTTCAGCGTCTTCCACAAATATGCCTTCAACACGCTGCGCCAGTTCGGCGCCAATTTCGAACTGCTGGCAAGCCATCTTGCCTGGCTCAATCACGCAGCCTTTGCGGAGCCGGAACGCCAGGCGATCCGGATTGCCGAAATCGCCAAATCGACGCAGTTCCAGCTGGCCCGTGCGGTGGCGCGCAAGAGGTTCGAGCCGCTTCCGGCCGTGCTTGAACCCGCTGCGGAAGCCTGGGACCTGCTGATGACTGACCTGGCGCGCACGCTCCACCGCTCCCGCGAGGCTGCGTGACGGCTGTGCGGTTCCTCGACGGAGAGATCAGCCTGCTTGACACGGGCTGGTCGCTGACCCTGTCGGCGTCCGGCGCTTATGCCAGACCGCTGGATATTCCCGCCGCGACCGAAGCCATACCCGCAGCCGTACCCGGCACAGTCGCGTCGGCGCTCGAATCTGCCGGCCGTTTTAAACGTAATGAGCCCCCGCCGCTGATCGACAAGGATGCCTGGTACCGGCGGCCGCTTGCGGGCGAGACGCCCGGGCCGGCTGTGCTGCGTTTCGAAGGTCTTGCTACGGTCGCCGAGGTTTTTTTGGGCGAGGAAGTCATCCTGTCTTCGGACAGCATGTTCGAAAGTCATGATGTCGCCGTGGAACTGACGGGAAACGATATTCTGTCCATCTGCTTTCGCGCCTTGAAGCCGCATCTGGACAAGCCCGGCCCCCGGGCCCGCTGGCGGCCGAGCCTGATGAACAACCAGGGCCTGCGCCTCATTCGCACCACGGCACTCGGCTTCATGCCGGGCTGGGCGCCGCAGGTTCATGCGGTCGGCCCCTGGCGCCCGGTTTCGCTGATCCGTCCGGGAATGCACCAGATCTCCCAGCTTTCGGTTTCCGCCGGCCTGGAGGAGAAAGCCGGCGTCCTGAGGGTCGGCTTCGAATATGACGGACCGGCTGCGGATCTGCGCCTGGCGTGCAACGGCCGTGAAACAATCTGCAGGGCGAGCGAGGGGCGATACTCGGCCGAGCTTTGCTTGCCGGACATCGAAGCCTGGTGGCCTCACACGCATGGGAAGCCGAGCCTCTACGAGGTGACGCTGCGCATTGCGCGCCAGGAATTCCTTGTCGCCCGCACCGGCTTCCGCAGTGTCCTGACGGATCGCGGCGCCGACGGCAAGGATTTCGCCCTCCTGGTCAACGGCGAGAAGATTTTCTGCCGCGGCGCCGTCTGGACAACAGCCGATATCGTGAGCCTGCCCGGCGACCGCGCCTCCTACCAGCCATGGCTGAGGGCTGCTGCGGATGCGGGCATGAACATGATCCGCATACCCGGCATCGCGGCTTATGAAAGTTCAGACTTCTTCCGGCTCTGCGACGAGCTGGGAATAATGGTCTGGCAGGATCTGATGTTTGCCAATTTCGACTATCCGGCCGCCGATCCGGATTTCATGATTCACGTGAAATCCGAAGTCCGGCAATTGTTGCAGGCAGTGCAAGCCTCGCCGTCGCTGGCCATCCTCTGCGGCGGCAGCGAAATCTACCAGCAGGGCGCCATGCTGGGATTGCCGGAGCGAATCTGGAAAGGCGCGTTCTGGGAAGAATTTCTTGCCGGGCTGGCGGCTGAGCATTGCCTAGACTTGCCCTATGTGCCGAACTCGCCGTCCGGCGGCACCTTGCCCTTCTTCTCCAACGCCGGCATTGCCCATTATTACGGCGTTGGCGCCTACAAGCGACCGCTCGACGATGCGCGACGCGCCAATATTCGCTTTGCCGCCGAATGCCTTGCCTTTTCCAATCTATCGGCCAGGGGAAGGCTGGCGGGTGGAAAGGCCGGGATCCCGCGAGACGCGGGAGCCGACTGGGATTTCGAAGATGTGCGGGATCATTACCTGCAGGTACTCTACAACGTGGACCCAGGTCGGCTTCGCCAGGAGGATTTCGACCGCTATCTCAAACTCTCCCGCGCCGTCACCGGCGAGGTGATGGAAGCGACCTTCGCCGAGTGGCGGATGCCGCGCTCCTCCTGCAACGGGGCTCTTGTCTTCACCTATCAGGATGTCATGGATGGTCCCGGTTGGGGCGTCGTTGGCACCGACGGGGAGCCGAAACCCGCCTGGCATGCGCTGAGGCGCGCCTTTCGGCCGGTTCATCTTGTGTTTTCCGACGAAGGCAATAACGGCCTCGACATCCATATCCTGAACGAGACGGCCAAGCCGCTTGACGCGGTAATCGAGGTGACCTGCCTGCGGGATGGCCGGGTTCCCGTCGTATCGGGTCGCCGCGCATTGACCCTCACGGCCCGCGGCAGCGAGAGCCTGGCCTGTACCGATCTGTTTGGCGCCTTCTTCGACACCAGTTACGCTTACCGTTTCGGCCCGCCATCGCATGACGTCACCGTGGCACGGCTAAGCGACGCGGAAACGGGACGTATCGTCGCGGAAGCTTTCCATTTTCCGCTGGGACGGGCAAAGGCGATCCATGAGGCGACATTAGCCACCATCTTGACCCAGGACGGCGAAGAATTGCGACTGGAGATTTCCAGCGACGTCTTCGCCCAATCCGTCAGTATCGATGCGCCTGGCTTCCGGGCTTCGGACAACTGGTTCCATCTGTCGCCGGATAGACCGAAAGTCATCCACCTTGTATCTTGCAGCAATGCGAGCCTGCAGCCCAAAGGCACGGTCCGATCACTCGGCAGTGGGCCAGTCGTGCATTTTTGAAAATAACTGCAGCGACTTCGGCAACGTTATGGTCTGTCCCCGCACCGCAAGGAATTTCCTTAGGTCAGCGGCCGCATCTCCCGCGGTCGGCAAAGATTGTGGCGAGCGTCTGCATTTGCGGACGGTCGCGCCCCTTCAAGGGCTGAATGCTCAACGGCTCGTTCGCCGGCCACCAATCTCCGGCAGCCCAATAGGACCAGCCGAGCCAGACATCCCGATTGGTCTCGATACTGGCCACCATCTCCGCGAGTGCGGCCTGGCAGGTCTCTGCTCTCGGGACGGCAAATTCTCCCAAAAAGCCGCGTCGGCCATTGTCTCGCAACCAGGTGGAAAAGGTGTTCAAGGCCTTGACGGCATCCGGCGCCCGTGAACACTCCTCGTTCTTGCCGGAAAAATCGGCATCGAGATACTGATGGACTTCAATGGCATAATTGTTGGCTGAATCGACGATACCGAGCATGACAGCGGCATTTGGGGTGCCGTAATCGCCGCCAAACCAGCTATGGGCTCCGCTCCATGACGTGCCTGGAACGAGAACGAGATTCTGGGTGCCTGTCTGCCGTATGGCCGCGATGGCGCCATTTGCAGCCGACAGCCAATTCTCCGCAGAGATCTCGTATGGCTCGTTCATCAAACCGAAAAGCACGTCATTCTTGTCTGCGAAAAGCGTGGCAAGCCGCCGCCAGAAATCAGCGAACGCACTTTGCGGAGTTTCCTCCGAACCGATGATCTTGCCGTTATAGCGAGCGTAGTTATGCGGATCGAGGATTGGCGTCATGCCCTTGGCACGCATAAGCTCGACGGTGGCGGCAAGCCGCTTTGCCTCCGCCTGGTCGAATTCCTCGTAGAGTTTCGGCTGCAGCCTTTCCCAAAGAAAAGGCAGGCGCACGGCATTGAAACCTTTGTTGGCGAAATAGGCGACCGTTCCGGATGAAGGATAGATATAGCCCTTGCCATGGGCTTCGCCGACCTCGCCGAATTCGGCTCCGGCGAGGTTTATGCCGCGCAGGCAGGTCACTTCAGCCATGGCGGGCTGGGCAGTCAGGGAGACGCAACCGAGAAAGGCAAGCAGCCGCCATCCGGTCGTCCGAAACTGCGAAAAACGGCTTTTCACCTCTTCCTCCAGATTTTTCCGGCCAAACTGACACCGCAACCTTTAGCAAAGGCTTAAGGAGAGACCCGATCCCGAACGCAGCTGTTTGCGGCGATGTTACGCCTATGAAAGGCGCAAAGGGACCGGTGTTTCCGATTGCCTTCCCTAAGCTTGTGTACAAAAAGGCAGACATTGAATTTGACGCAGATCCGCCGCAAGCAGGCAAGATGAATTCGCGACAGTATCGAATAGCATCATTGCGGGCCATGGCGGCAACTGGATCTCGTCCGAGGCTTCGGTTTATGGAGACGGAGATATGGCGGTTATGCCGGAGGAAAAGAGAGCGATGAACACTTATGTGCTGACCGTCACCTGCAAATCCACGCGCGGTATCGTCGCTGCCATTTCGGGTTTCCTTGCCGAGAGGGGCTGCAATATCATCGACTCGTCGCAGTTTGACGATCTCGACACCGGCAAGTTCTTCATGCGCGTGAGCTTCATCTCCGAAGAGGGGGCTGAACGCACCGCCCTCATACCGGCATTCCAGCCCATTGCCGAACGCTTCGCTATGGACTGGGACATATTCGATGCGAAGGACCGCATGAAGGTTCTCCTCATGGTTTCACGCTTCGGCCACTGCCTCAACGACCTGCTCTACCGTTGGCGAATCGGTGCCCTGTCGATCGACATTGTCGGCGTCGTCTCCAACCATTTCGATTACCAGAAACTGGTGGTCAACAATGATATTCCCTTCCACCACATCAAGGTGACCAAGGACAACAAGCCACAGGCCGAGGCGCAGCTGATGGAAGTGGTTGAAACGAGTGGCACAGAACTCATTGTCCTTGCCCGTTACATGCAGGTCCTGTCCGACCAGCTTTGCCAAAAGATGTCCGGCAAGATCATCAATATCCACCACTCTTTCCTGCCGAGCTTCAAGGGTGCCAATCCCTACAAGCAAGCCTATACGCGCGGGGTGAAACTAATCGGTGCGACCGCGCATTACGTCACGGCCGATCTCGACGAAGGCCCGATCATTGAGCAGGACACGGTGCGCATTACCCACGCCCAGTCGCCCGACGATTACGTATCGCTGGGTCGCGACGTGGAAAGCCAAGTGCTGGCACGTGCCATCCATGCCCATATCCACCACCGCACTTTCATCAACGGCAACCGTACCGTCGTCTTTCCGCCGAGCCCTGGTAGCTACGCTTCCGAGCGGATGGGCTGAGCCCGGAAAGGAATGCCGGAGGTCAGCTCCGGCATTTTTGTCTCGCTGCCCGAAAATAAATGTCCGTGCGGCTTGTTACTGTCGGCAAGCCCGCTTGCTCGGCCTGAGGCGCAAATTCAGACCTCGCTGCCGCTGTCACGAAAATTTCACTGACCTTGCCTTGCTGCTACCAGCATCAATCCCTATCTCGGCTGCGGCTGACGAGACGGCGCAGACGCGAATGAAATTTCACAATTCCGCCTTGCTTCTGTCATCAGCCAGAAAATAATTCTAGCTAATTGGATTTTAGTTGATCCAGAGTTCGGAATTGCTTATGGTTGGCGGTGTGATCAGAGATGATTCCATCCGCCTCCGGCACCAACACCAGTAAGGGAGAGTGACATGTCTACAGTCCTTCACGTCGCCGCCTTCGGTGGCAAAGTGCTCAACATGATTGGCACGGATCGCTGCTCCCTTCCGTGCTGTCGAATGTAACGGTTTCAGTTCCAAACAATTCTGAAATTCATTCGCCAAAGCTGCTCAGCAGCCATTGCGGGAGTCTGCCATGCAGAAACAAGTTATAGAATTCGGCGGCGAGCCTGTCGGTATCGTCATCCCGGACCAGGATCGGCTGAAGTTCATCGCTGTGAAATTTCACGTGATCGACCTGGATGAGCAGCGCTTCAACTCGCCCGACGAGGTGCGCCTGGCGATCCGGGATCTCGTGCGCGCTCGTAATCAGGCGCCGAGCATCATGGTCTAGCGACCAACAGACACCATGAAAAAGCCGCCTCAGGGCGGCTTTTTCATGGGCTCAGAAAGCTGTGAAGGTGATTGTCGTCAGCGAACGTTCTATGCCGGGAATGCAGGCGATCTTCTCGTTGACGAACCTGCCGATCTCCTCGCTTTCCTTGATATAGACCTTGAGGAGCAGGTCCCATTCGCCGCTTGTGGAATAAAGCTCCGAGACGAGTTCCGTCTTGTAGATCGCGTCGGCGACCTCATAGGTTTGGCCTGGTTTGCAGCGCAGCTGAACAAAAATAGGCTTCATGGATTTCTTTCCGCTGATGGACCGCCAGAGCGGCAATGATGGTGATGGCTCGACTATTGGCCGAAGCCTTGATCTTGCGCAAGCCGCTCGGTTTCGAACGCCTGGGTGATCCAGTCCCTGAAAGCGGCAAGCGGAGCATAACTGGCGCGATCCGCAGGATAGGCCAGATAATAGTGTCCGGTTTGCATCAAGCCGCCTTCAACCGCCGGCACCAGCAGACCCTGCTCGATCTCCCGGTCGATCAGGAAACGAGGCAATAAGGCAATGCCGAGCCCCGCGCTTGCCGCCTCGACCATGGTGAGGAACTGGTCGAACAGCATGCCATGCAGCCCATCGAAGACGACGTTCTGCTGGGAAAACCATGCTTCCCAGGCATCCGGCCGGGTGTTGAGATGCAAGAGCGGCGCCTGCAGCAGATCTGCAGCTTTTGCCAGATTGCGGGAGGTTCTGAAGCTTGGGCTGCAGGCAGGCAGAACCTCCTCGTCGGCCAGAAAGGTCAGTGCGGCACCTGGCCAGCGCGAGCTTCCGAAGTGGATGGCCGCATCGAGAGTGTCGAACCGGAAATCGAAGGGCTCCAGCCGGGTAATGAGGTTGACGACAACGCCTGGATGGGCATCGAGAAACCGGCCGATGCGCGGCGTCAGCCACCGCGTCCCGAAGAATGGCAGGACGGCGAGATTGAGCGTACCGCCCGAGGGATTGGCCCTGAGATTGAGGGACGCGTTTGAAATGCGCCGAAGTGCTTCTCGAACTTCCCGGGCGTATCCATCGCCGGCGATCGTCAAGCGGATCGTCTGGCGCTCGCGCAGGAACAGCGCCACGCCGAGCTGCTTTTCGAGCGCGGAAATCTGGCGGCTGACGGCGCTTTGCGTCAGGCCCAGTTCATTCGCCGCTGCCGTGACGCTGCCGGTGCGCGCCGCCGCTTCGAAAGCCGCCAGAAGGGAGAACGAGGGAAGGAAGCGCCGGGGCGGCAGCATGTCATTCCTCCACCGCATGACCTGTTGAGAACAAGTCGATATTCATGGATAGATGAGGCTTGTAAAGACTGAAGACGCGTCCCTTCCGGATAATCATCATGCTCGGCAATCCACGCTCTCATGGCCTTTGGGAAAAGACGGCGCCACCGGCGCCGGCGACCGGCTCTCTTCAAGCGTCCTTATCGGCTGATGTGGTTATTGTCGGTGGCGGTTATACGGGCCTGTCAGCCGCCCTTCATCTGGCGAATGCGGGCACGGATGTCGTGCTGCTGGAAGCGGCGGAAATCGGCTTTGGCGGAGCCGGGCGCAATGTTGGCCTCATCAATGCCGGCATGTGGGTCATGCCGGACGATTTTCCCAAGCAACTGGGTCCGGTCTATGGCGAGCGCGCCCTGGATCTGCTCGGCCACGGCCCCTCCCTCGTCCGCGAACTCATCGAGACACATGCCATTTCCTGCGAGCTCGAAAAGAACGGGACGCTGCATCTGGCGGTCGGGCCCGAGGGCCTGAGGGAGCTGGAGGAGCGGGCTCGCCAATGGCAGAAGCGCGGCGCGCCGGTGACGGTGCTGGATGCGGCGGAAACCGAACGCCGCGTCGGCTCGAGCGCCTATGGCGGCGCGCTTCTCGACATGCGTGCCGGGACGCTGCAGCCGCTCGCCTATGCAAGGGGGCTGGCGCAGGCCGCTATCGGCGCAGGCGCCCGGTTATTTACGGGCAGCGCCGTAACCGGTACGAGCGAGGCGGGAAACAGAAAGGTCGTCGTGACGGCTCATGGCCAGGTGACGGCCGACTGGATTGTCGTTGCAACCGATGCCTACAGTACCGGCCCCTGGGAACAGGTGCGGCGCGAACAGGTACACCTGCCCTATTTCAATCTGGCCACTGCGCCGCTGAGCGACAACCTGCGCCGCTCCATCCTGCCGAACGGCGAAGGCTGCTGGGACACCAAGGACATCCTTTCCTCCTTCCGCATGGACCAGGCGGGACGCCTCGTGTTCGGCTCGGTCGGAGCGCTTCGCGGCACCGGCATTGCCGTCCACAAGAACTGGGCACGCCGTTCGCTAAAACGGATTTTTCCGCAGCTGGCGGATGTCGTGTTTGAAGCCGAGTGGTTTGGCAAGATCGGCATGACCGACAATGCCCTGCCGCGGCTGCACAAATTCGGCCGCAACGTCATCGGCTTTTCCGGCTATAACGGCCGCGGCATTGCGCCTGGCACCAGCTTCGGCAGGGTGCTGGCCCGCCATATCCTTGGTGAGATCGCCGAGGCTGACCTGCCGCTGCCGGTGACCCCGATCGAGGAGCCGGGCTTCCGGCCGATCAAGGAAGCCTATTATGAAGCCGGCGCGCAGCTTGCGCATCTTGCCGGGGAGCGCTTCTGACACCATTCGACGGATTGTGTAAAAGCAGCCGACTTGTAGATTGACGCCCATCGTGACCGGAGACTGTATATGACGCTTGCCCAACTGGATCTCGCCGCCGAAGTGCAAACCATCCTCGGCAAACTCGGCGTCGCCGCAGACCGCTATACCGGCGGCACGCTGGCCGTGCGTTCGCCGATCACCGGCAAGGAGATCGGCCGGCTGTCCGAGGCGAGCGCCACCGATGCAGGTCAGGCGATCGATGCCGCCCACCAAGCCTTCCTGGAATGGCGCCTGGTGCCGGCGCCCAAGCGTGGCGAACTCATTCGCCTGCTTGGGGAGGAACTGCGCGCCGCCAAGGCGTCGCTCGGTCGCCTCGTCTCCATCGAAGTCGGCAAGATCACCTCCGAAGGTCTCGGCGAAGTGCAGGAAATGATCGACATCTGCGATTTCGCGGTCGGTCTGTCCCGCCAACTCTATGGCCTGACCATCGCCACGGAACGCTCGGAGCACCGGATGATGGAAACCTGGCATCCGCTGGGTCCGATCGGCATCATCTCCGCTTTCAATTTCCCCGTCGCCGTCTGGTCCTGGAATGCCGCGCTTGCCATCGTCTGCGGCAATTCAACCATTTGGAAGCCTTCGGAAAAGACGCCGCTGACGGCGCTTGCCACGCAGGCCATCTTCGAAAAGGCGCTCGATCGCTATATCGCCGAAGGCAGCAAGGCGCCGAAGAACCTGTCGACGCTGCTGATCGGCGGCCGCGAGGTTGGCGAAGCGCTGGTCGACCACGAAAAGGTGCCGCTCGTTTCAGCCACCGGCTCCACGGCCATGGGTCGCGCCGTCGGACCGCGGCTGGCGCAGCGTTTTGCCCGATCCATCCTCGAGCTCGGCGGCAATAATGCCGCCATCGTCACGCCGACGGCCGACCTCGATCTGACGCTGCGCGGTGTCGCCTTTTCCGCCATGGGAACGGCAGGCCAGCGTTGCACCACACTGCGCCGGCTCTTCGTGCATGACAGCATCTACGATGCCCTCGTGCCGCGGCTGATCAAGGCCTATCAGTCGGTGACCATCGGCTCGCCTCTGCAGGACGGCAATCTGGTCGGCCCGCTGATCGACAAAGGTTCGTTTGAAAAGATGCAGCAAGCGCTGGAAGCGGCAAAGGCCGAGGGCGGCAAGGTGACCGGCGGCGCGCGTGTCCTTGATGGCGAATCGGCTGATGCCTATTACGTCCGTCCGGCGATCGTCGAAATGCCTACACAGGCGGGACCGGTGAAGGAAGAAACATTTGCGCCCATCCTCTACGTGATGCGCTATTCCGATCTCGACGAGGCGCTGCATCTGCACAATGACGTGCCGCAGGGTCTTTCTTCCTCCATTTTCACCAATGACATGCGGGAAGCGGAAGCTTTCGTTTCCGACTGCGGCTCCGACTGCGGCATTGCGAACGTCAATCTCGGTCCATCGGGCGCCGAAATCGGTGGCGCCTTCGGCGGCGAAAAGGAAACCGGTGGCGGACGCGAATCCGGCTCGGATGCCTGGAAAGCCTATATGCGCCGCGCCACCAACACGCTGAACTACGGCCGCACCCTGCCCCTGGCGCAGGGCGTCAAGTTCGACGTGATCTAGGCGCGGCCCGATGGCGCCGCTGAACCTCCTGACCGATATCGAAGGCGTGGCCGTCGGCCATGCCACAGATCTCATGCTCGGTTCCGGCGTCACCGCCATCATCTTCGACGAACCGGTCATCGCCTCCTGCTCGGTTCTCGGAGGCGCGCCGGGCGGTCGCGACACCGCCCTGCTCGATCCGGCGATGACGGTCGAGGTCGTGGATGCCTTCGTGCTGTCCGGCGGCTCCGCCTTCGGCCTCGATGCGGCGGGCGGCGTTCAAGCCGGTCTCAGGCAGATCGGCCGCGGCTTTCCCGTCGGTGCTGCGAAAGTGCCGATCGTGCCGCAGGCGATCCTGATGGACCTGCTCAACGGCGGCAACAAGGACTGGGGCCTGCATTCGCCCTATCGCGACATGGGCTATGCGGCATTCGGCGCCGCCACGAAGGGAAGCTTTCCTTTAGGGACCGTCGGCGCCGGAACCGGAGCCTCGACCGCGACGATCAAGGGCGGCCTCGGCTCGGCCAGCGCCACCACATCGGCCGGTCACAAGATCGCGGCGCTCGTCGCGGTCAATGCCATGGGCTCGGCGACCGTCGGTGGAGGGCCGCATTTCTGGGCCGCCCCCTTCGAACGGAATGACGAATTCGGCGGCCTCGGCCTGCCGCAAAGGTTCACCGAAGACCACACGGCGCTGCGGATGAAGGGCGTCACCCTCCAGGCGACGACCATCGGCGTTGTCGTGACCGATGCTGTTCTGACCAAGGCGCAGGCCCACCGCCTGTCGATCATGGCCCATGACGGTCTGGCTCGTGCCGTGCTCCCGACGCATCTGCCCGGTGATGGCGATACGATCTTTGCGGCCGCCACCGGGCTGAAGCCGCTTGGCGATATGGCCGCTTTTGCGGAGCTTTGTCACCTGGCTACATTAGTAACGGCCCGCGCCGTGGCACGTGGCGTTTATGAGGCGACTGCACTGCCGGTGGCAAATGCACAGCCGGCCTGGCGAGACGAGTTCCGAACTCTAAGGTTGCTTAATAAATAAATTGCAACCCTAGATAAAATTGCTATGCTGAGCACGAGCCTGTGTAGCGAGGATCGGGGGGATCATCCACTGGCTTTCCGAAGCAAGGGGGCAGTTACTTGGAACCGGTCAATTCTCTCATAGCAGGAATCGCATTTGGGCAGTTCGGTGCAATCATCTCAGCCATTGCCGCGCTTGGAACGGCTTCATTCGGCCTTGTGGATGCGTCCAAAGCCTTTAAAGGGGGCATTTCCAATGTCGGGTACGGCTTCATCAAATCGGCCCTGACGCCTTTCGAGGCGGCACTCGCAACAATCGATCGGGCCGACCCTTTTGCCCTACCGCGGGCAAATTGGCTTAACGGTCTACCGACTTCAGATCAAAAAGCAGCGGCCAGAAATCTCATCAGGCTGGGGTTCAATTCCCATACCGCCGAAAGAATGGCCGCCAATGTCCTTCCGGACAATGCCGTCTTGCTGAAGGCCATAGCAGTGAAGATCGAGACAGGCGAAGTCCCGACAGAGGTCGAACTAGCGGTACTGGCAAGGTTTGACGCTATCATTGATGCCCGGCTCGACTCTGCCTTCGAGCGCGCCGACCAGAAATATCGGAATACGTCTCGCGTGGCGGCAGCCGGCATTTCGGTCGTACTTGCGGAAGCAGGCGCCATGTCGGTTTATGGCTCCGCGGGTGCAGACGTCCTTCTTCTTGGACTTATTGTCGGGGTCATTGCCGTCCCTGTTGCGCCCGTTGCAAAAGATCTCGCGTCAGCCATCTCGACTTCCGTGGCAGCCTTTAAGACCATCAAGCGGTGAGGGCTATGACCCTTTTCCTGAATTTCCGGACCAGCCCGGTCGGCGGAGCCATCGCCACTCACCCGGCACTTCAAACAGGCAGCGACACATCACCGCTAGCGCCGCTCAACCCGGAAGGGTTCAAGCGAGCGACAGCAGACAAAGACGTGCTCTTCGCCATCCATGGCTACAACAACAGTCAGCGAGACGCCGTGTGCAAGCTTGCCCGCTTAGACGGCTTGCTCAAGCTCCCGGAGACGGCCGTCCTTATCGGGATTCTGTGGCCAGGGGACTCGCATGCCGGGTTTGTCAGCTACCCGGTCGAAAAGCCGACAGCTTCACGCGCAGGCCGTCTCTTCGCTCAGTTCTGCAATAGGGAAATGAAGCAGGCAGCCAGCTTTTCGTTTGTCAGTCACAGCCTGGGGGCGCGCGTCGCTCTTGAAACTATTCGTGGCCTAGATGCCGGCGCCCGCTCGGCTTGCCTCATGGCTGCGGCTATCGAGCGCAACTGCCTGGAGAAGGAATATGCCGACGCCTTTGCCAAGACAGGCCATGTCTATATTCTTGCCTCGATGAAGGATGACGTTTTGCGTCTAGCCTTTCCGCTTGGGAACTTCTTTGGCCACCTCTTAGACCCTACCGGCAATCCCTTATCGAAAGCGCTTGGCTATTGCGGGCCTCCACGAGCGATAGGCAATATGGTGCGCCCCTGGCAGATCAGTCCGGACCTTGATTATGATCATGGAGAATATCTGCCGCCGCCAGTGCCGGGTGTTGCCTTTCCCGATCCCAAGGGCACGTGGATGGAGCCGGCAAGTTTTGTCCGTCGAGCGTTCAACCTCCAGCGGCAGCGGTGGCCATGACCGCACTGAGCCTTAGCCTCGCGTAGGATCAAAGGCGCTGAGCGCCTCTTCCACGCGCGGCCAGCCGTACGGATCGGGAAGGCCGATCCTCAGATCCTCCGGACGCTCCTCAAAGCGGCGTGTGATGATCCCGCGCTTTCCAAGGTGCTGAAACAGCGACTGTGCGCGCCGATCGCGGATAAGACGGAAGAGCGATGTACCGCCGAAGACCGTCAGGCCCGCCTTGTTCAGCAAGCCATCCAGCCGCGCCGCCTCATCATGCAGTTTTACCTGCATCTCGGCTTTCCAAGCCGTATCAGCCAAAGCTTCCAAACCCACATGCAGGGCAGGACCAGAAACCGCCCACGGACCCAACTGTGCTTCTATTCTGGCAACGATATCCGGATGGGCCAGCGCAAATCCGAGCCTCAGGCCCGCCATCCCGTAGAACTTGCCGAAGGAACGCAGCACCACTAGGCCGCCGTGATCCACCAAGCCTGCAGCACTTTCTGCATCGGAAACATCCATGAAGGCTTCGTCGACCACCAGAAGGCCGCGTCTGGCTTGCATCACGGACGTGAGGGCAAGAAGATCTTTTCGGGTCACGATGCGGCCGGTGGGATTGTTGGGGTTGACGACGACGGCCAGATCCGCGGATGCCAGCTCATCGAAATCTTCCGTTTCGACCATAGCGAGACCGGCGAGACGGGCAGCGCGCGCATGTTCCGCATAGGTGGGAGACAGAACAGCGGCCCTGCCTTTCGCCGGGCCGAAGGCCGGATCGGATCGTGGGCCGCCAACAAGCCCGGCGATGATCGGCAACAGGATCTGCGTACCCGGCGCGGCAACCACGTGCTCCGCAGACGGCGCCTCATAAGCGCGTGCCGCGACCTCCTTCAGCCGGCATGCCGAATTCGGCTCTGGAAGCCGCGCAAAAACGTTGCCGGGGATGGCAGGGTGTGGATAGGAATAGGGGCTGATGCCGGTGGAAAGATCGATCCAGGGTTCGGGTGCCTGGGGAAACAGGGCGCGGGCATGGTTGAGATTGCCGCCATGGGCGATCGGGCTGCTGGCTTCAAACAGATCATCGTCCTCTCCACCTGCTGGGCCCGTCACTGCTTATGTTCCTTCTTGCTTTCGCTGCTCTCGTCGTGGAGCGGATCATCGGCTACCCGGATTGGCTGTTTCGCCGCATCGGCCATCCGGTCACCTGGATCGGCTGGCTGATAACCCAACTGGACGATCGGTGGAATCGCGAGACGGCGGAGTTCCAGGAGCGAAGGCGCATGGGGGTGCTGGCGCTTCTTGTGCTGATCGGTGCCATGATCGCGATTTCGCTGTTGGTGGAGACGGCACTGCTTTCCGTCGTCATCGGGCCGGTCCTGCTGGTCCTCGTGGCCGCGACCCTGCCGGCCCAGAAAAGCCTCGACAGTCATGTCGATGCCGTGGCTACCGCCCTGGAAACCGGTGGCATCGAGGCAGGCCGAAAGGCCGTCGCGATGATTGTCGGTCGGGACCCGGAACACCTTGACGAGGCCGCAGTCTGCCGGGCGGCGATCGAGAGCCTGGCGGAGAATTTCTCGGACGGTATCGTAGCGCCGGCCTTGTGGATGGGGGTTGGCGGCCTGATGGGAGGCGCCGTCTACAAGGCGGCCAATACGGCGGACAGCATGATCGGCCATCGCTCGCCACGCCATGAAGCTTTCGGCTGGGCCGCGGCTCGCTTCGACGACCTGATCAACCTGCCGGCTTCGCGGCTGACGGCCTTGCTGTTTGCGGCAGCCGCCTTCTTCATTGAAGGCGCTTCGCCCCGCGAGGCGATGCGGGCGGTCCTGCGTGACGCAAAACATCACCGGTCCCCGAATGCCGGCTGGCCGGAAGCGGCCATGGCGGGAGCTTTGGGAATTGCTCTTGCCGGACCCCGCAGCTACGGCGGCCGGATAATCGAAGCTCGTTTCATGGGCGAAGGCGGCAATCCGCAGCTGACCGTCTGGCATATTCACATCGCCTTGAAACTGGCCCGCATTGCCGACGCCATGCTGATCGGCCTGTTCGGGCTGCTGGCTTTGGTCATCTGGCTAATCTGAGCAGTGCGTCAAGCTCGAGATGCTGTTCCATGTGCGCAGCCAGGCGATCCAGAACCTCCTCGATCCCCGCCTCGTAATCCAGCTCCGATGCCGAGCCGCCGAGCCGCATCAGCCAGCTCGTGCGTTGGCGGTCGTCCGCAAACAGACCATGCAGGTAAGTACCCCAGACGCGCCCATCGGCAGACCTTGCGCCATCCGCTCCACTTGCGAGCGTCGAGAACGGCCGCGCGCAATCAGGCCCGAAGGTTCGGCCGACATGCATTTCATAGCCGGATAACGAGATCGTGTCGAAACTGGTGCCTTGCGCGGCCTCTAGCCGCTTTTCGCCTGTCAACACCGTTTCGACATCGAGCAAGCCGAGGCCCTTGACCGTGCCCGGCGGCCCCTCGATGCCGTCAGGATCGGAAATCATTCTTCCCAGCATCTGATAGCCGCCGCATAGCCCGAGCACGCGGGCACCACGACGGTGGTGGGCGGCAATGTCCACGTCGAACCCGGCCTCCCGAAGCGCCGCCAGATCTGCAATGGTCGCCTTGGAACCGACCAGCAGCACGAGATCGCAGTCAGCGGGAATAACCTGACCGCTGCGGATGCGCATGAGTTCCAGCTGCGGCTCCGCTTCCAGCGGATCGAGATCGTCGAAATTCGAGATATGCGGCAGGATCGGCACGGCGATCCTGATCTTGGCGCTGCACCGGCGCACGCCGGCACCTTGGAGACCCAGGGCATCCTCCGCCGGCAGCCGTGCCGCATCGGCAAAATGCGGCAGGAGGCCCATGGAGCGCCAACCCGTATGCTCGGCGATCAAGCGCATGCCATCGGCAAACAAGGCGGGATCGCCGCGGAAGCGATTGACGATGAAGCCGCCGATCATTTCGGCGTCTTGCGGTTCGATTACCAACTTTGTGCCGGCTAGGCTCGCAATGACGCCGCCGCGGTCGATATCGCCGATCAGAACGACGGGCACATCCGCGGCGCGGGCAAAGCCCATATTGGCAATGTCGTTGCGACGAAGGTTGATTTCCGAGGCGCTGCCGGCGCCCTCGACCAGCACCAGATCGGCCTGCGCCTTGAGATGTTCAAAACTCTGCAGCACCCGCGGCAGCAATTCGGGCTTAAGTTTCTGATAGTCGGCGGCCTTGGCGTTGCCTTCGACCCTGCCCTGGACGACCACCTGCGCGCCGACATCGCTTTGCGGCTTCAGAAGGACGGGGTTCATATGGACGCTGAGGGGCACTTTCGCCGCCCTTGCCTGAAGCGCCTGAGCTCGGCCGATCTCCCCGCCATCGGCGGTGACAGCTGCATTGTTCGACATGTTCTGCGGCTTGAACGGCATGATCCTGAGGCCGCGCAAGGTGAAGGCGCGGGCGAGCCCCGCCACGACCAGCGACTTGCCCACATCCGAGCCGGTCCCCTGGAACATCAAGGCGCGCGCCGGGCCGCTCCCACCCATGGCCTAGAACTCTATGCCGGCCTGAGCCTTCACGCCGGCCTTGAAGTGGTGTTTCACGAGCGTCATTTCGGTGACCAGATCGGCCGCCTCGATCAGCGCGAGCTTGGCATTGCGGCCGGTCACAACGACGTGCAGGTCCACCCGACGGGCTTCGAGGGCGGCAATCACCTCGTCCAGCTCGAGATAGTCGTAGCGCAAGGCGATGTTGAGCTCGTCCAGGATGACCAGACCGATCGTCTCGTCCGCCATCAGGTCGAGCGCCTTTGCCCAGGCCCTTTCGGCAGCGACGATGTCCCGCTGCAAATTCTGGGTTTCCCAGGTAAAGCCTTCGCCCATCGTGTGCCAGACGACCCTGTCGCCGAACACGGCGAATGCCGGCTGCTCGCCTGTGGACCAGGCGCCCTTGATGAATTGCACCACGCCGACGCGGCGGTTACGTCCCAGCATGCGCAGCGCAAGCCCGAAAGCAGCCGTGGACTTGCCCTTGCCGGAACCCGTATGGACCATGAGAAGACCTTTTTCCAAGGTCTTCTCGGCCACTTCCGCATCCTGCACCGTCTTGCGGTTGGCCATCTTGGCGCGATGACGCTCTTCAGCCGCCGGATCGATCTGCTTCACCGGGATACAAGCCCAGGCGCCGCGTTCGCGGCAGCCTCTTCGCCTGACCGAAACTTCGCGCGAACCAGTGCCGCCAGCGTCCCAAGCACCGCCCAGAAGACGAGGTTAGTCGCGAAGACTGCATTGACGAAGCGCGCCTCCAGATCCATCGGAACGGCGGTCTCATGGCTCGGTGGCAGGGGCGCGCCGACCAGATGGGGCGCAATGAGCAGGAGGATTGCGAGGACGGCAAGCACGGCGGAGTGGGAATAGGCAAGGAGGCCAAGGCTGACGGCGGTGCAGGCTGCCGTGGCGATCCACCAGACCTGACGCGGGCCAAGTTCCGCAGCCGGCATGCCTGGCAATTCAGGCGGCAATCCAAGGCCGGGCGCCAGAACGACTGCTACAAATCCGGCAATGCCGAACAGGAGCCCGCTGCGCCAATTGTTCAGTCCGCCCATAGCCTCGCAGACGGCGACGAACACCAGGGCAAAGCCGATGCCGGAAAGCATGTTTGCAGCAGCCGTGTAAAGAAAGCGCTCGAGCCCATCCGCGGGCGTCCACGCGCCCTCATGATGGTGCTCGTGTGAAGGCGCAGCAGCGCCTGCGCTTGGGACGGCTTCATGGCTATGGCTGTGGCCCGCTCCGGGAGCGGCATTTTCGAAGACTTCCGCCTGCAGAATAAGCGGCACGGTCGACAGGCTCTGCATCACGGTAAGCAGCAATCCGGACAATAGTCCGGCGACCACCGCCGTCAGGACGATGTTACGAAACAGCGACATTATTGGATTTCCTCAGTGGCAGGGGAAGGCGAGCGAGTGGCGCGTATCATGGGCGGCATTGTGGACGACTTCCAGATGCGAGAAGCCGACAAAGCCAACGATGAACAGGCCGAGCAGGGCCGTCATGCTGAGGGGAATGATCTTCGAAGCGGAAATGCTGACTGCGCTTGCAGCAGAATTCGTAACCATGGTCTCGTCCTTTCGCCCTCCACCCGAGGGCCGTTTACGTTACTCAAGCCTCTGGCAGGTCTCCTGGCTCGCGGATCGGACGCCTTTTCCCGCCTTCCCGGATTTCTCCAGTGGCGTCGCGGCTGGAAGGCCGCGTGGGCAAAGACTTTCCGCTTACAGTTGCGGGGGCAGCCGCGGCATTGACGAAGAAGCTCGTCGCACCGCATTCCCTCGAAACCCTTTCGGGCACCATAGGCTTGGGCACTATAGACGAATTCGGCACGACGGCAATCGCCTTTGCGACGCATTGACAGGCACGGGCAACGGGGCTTAGGTGAGACCCAACGGTCCTTTTCCGGCAACGGGAAGGGCTAAGAGAGAATGCGGTGCGACCCTGTCACAAGGGTCAATGCCGCGGCTGCCCCCGCAACTGTAGGCGGTGAGCCATTTGCCGAAAAGCCACTGGGACAACCGGGAAGGCAGGCAAACGGCGACGACCCGCGAGCCAGGAGACCTGCCGTTCCATATGCCGGCTTCAACGGGCGGGGTGCTCCGGAGAAGATCATTAATCAGCGCAGGTGACTTGTCCCCTGTGCAGCGCCCCGATTGAACCCATGCGGGATGCGCACCGAGCGATGACTGACAAGCAGCAAGACGATCCGGCAGCAGCCGATGGCGCAGATGTGACGATCTTCGTCTGCACCAATTGCCGCGAGGCCGCCGATAGCGAAGCCCGCCCAGGTATCGCCCTGATCGAAGCCCTGCGCCAGGCGGCCCTGGACAAGCGGCTCACCGTCAAGCCGGTAACCTGCCTGGCCAATTGCGAGAAGAGCCCGAGCGCCGCCTTCAACCACCGTTCCGGCTGGTCTTACGTGTTCGGCCACCTGTCGCTGGACAATGTCGACGACATCATCGCCGGCGCCATGATGCTGGTCAGCGACGACCGTGGCTTCCTTCCCCTTCGCGGCCGCCCCGCCTGCCTGCGCGGCAAGGGCATGACGGCACGCGTTCCGCCTTTCCATCATTACGAGGACATGCCCCAATGAGCGCTTCTTCCGCCCCTGCTTACAATTTCGGGCGCGTTCCCTGCACCGTCGTCACCGGCTTCCTTGGGGCCGGCAAGACAACGTTGATCCGCAACCTGATCGAGACCCTCGAAGGCAAGCGCCTGGCGATCATCGTCAATGAATTCGGTGACGTCGGCATAGACGGCGAGGTTCTGAAAGGCTGCGGCATCGAGACCTGCCCGGAAGACAATATCATCGAGCTGGCCAATGGATGCATCTGCTGCACGGTG
This sequence comes from Rhizobium deserti, assembly GCF_004358025.1. Lineage (GTDB taxonomy): Bacteria > Pseudomonadota > Alphaproteobacteria > Rhizobiales > Rhizobiaceae > Neorhizobium > Neorhizobium deserti. The sequence continues at coordinate 33,583 of NZ_SMTL01000008.1, forward strand.
GCTGACGATTTCGTGCCGGCCATCGACCGGATCCTGGCCATGCAGCCCCGCGTCGATCACATCCTGATCGAGACCTCCGGCCTGGCCCTGCCAAAGCCGCTGGTTCAGGCGTTTCAGTGGCCGGACGTCAAGGCCCGGGTGACGGTGGATGGCGTGATCGCCGTCGTGGACGGTGTTGCGCTGGCGGAAGGCCGCGTGGCCGACGATCATGACGCGCTGGAGGCCCAACGCCAGGCGGACAGCTCCATCGATCACGACGATCCGGTGGAGGAAGTGTTCGACGACCAGGTTGCCTGCGCCGACATGATCGTGCTCACCAAGACCGACCTCCTGGACCAAGCAGGCCTCGCCGCTGCCAAGGGTCGCCTGCAGGCACATTTGCCGAGGGCGGTGAAGATCGTGACCGCCGCCAATGGGGCAGTGGACCCGGCTATATTGATTGGCCTTGGCCTTGCCGTGGAAGACGATATCGAAAACCGCAAGACCCATCACGATGACGAACTCGACCATGATCACGACGATTTCGACAGCTTCGTCGTTGATCTTCCAATGGTTGCCGATGCCGAGGAACTGGCCGCCCGCATTTCCGCCACGGCCGAAGCGGAAAACGTGCTGCGCATAAAAGGCTTCGTGGAAGTCGCTAACAAGCCGATGCGCCTTCAAGTGCAGGCGGTAGGATCACGCGTGAACCATTATTTCGACCGCGCCTGGGGTGCGGATGAAGCCCGCCAGAGCCGCCTAGTGGTGATTGGCGAAAAGGGTCTGGACCGGGCCGCAATCGAAAAGATGCTCGCCGCCTAAGGCTGCAAGGAACGAAGCCGGGAAAAGGATGCACATACTCGCCACCACATCGTCGTCTCTGGACGACCTGATCGAGCCGGTCGACCTTAACCAGTTGCCGGCTGATGTGGTGGTCTTGTCCTTTTCCGGCAGCGACCTGAACGGCATCGCCGCAGCCTGGAAGGATGCCGGCGCAACGCTCTCGCTCGCCAACCTGTCCGAGCTCCGCCACCCCATGTCCGTCGATTTGTGGATCGACAAGACGGCGGCGAAGGCAAAACTCGTTCTCGTGCGCATTCTCGGCGGTTATGATCGCTGGACCTATGGTGTCGAGCAATTGTCCCGGATGGCGCGGCGCCGGAACATCCACCTCGCCATGCTGCCGGGCGAATGCAGCATCAGCGACGAGCGGCTGGCCGCCGCCTCGACACTGCCCGCTGAAACGCTTTCGAGCCTGCTCGGCTGCTTTCGTGAAGGTGGCCCCGACAACATGCAGCTTCTGGCGCGGCAGCTTGCGGCAATCGTCGAGGACGATAGGACACCTCTGCCGCAAGCCGCACCCATGCCGAAGGCTGGGTTCTACCGGCCGGGCCAGGGAATTGTGCCTGTCGCCGATGTGCTGCACGAGGTCGATGCCGCAGCCCCTCGCCTTCCCATCCTGTTTTACCGCTCTATGTTGCTTGCCAATGATGCTGCACCCATCGACGCCTTGTTCGAGGCGTTGGCTGCGCGAGGCTTCGCCCCCGTTCCGGTCTTCGTCAGCAGCCTGAAGGATGCGCCTGCCATTTCCTTTGTAGAAGGGGCAATCACCGAGCTCCATGCCGCAGCCGTGCTTGCCACGACAGCCTTTGCCAGCGGAACTGACGAGGCGGGACAGAGCCTTTTCGACCGCACCGTCGTTCCGGTCTTCCAAGTCGTGGTCGCCACCACCCGGCGCGACGGCTGGACGGAAGGCCGGCGGGGGCTCAACCCTTCCGACCTCGCCATGCATGTGGTTCTGCCTGAACTCGACGGACGCATCCTGGCCGGCGCCATCTCCTTCAAGGGAGGCGATCATTCCTCGGCCCTCGTCAACCAGCCCGAGCCGGACCGCGTGGAACAGGTGGCGGAGCGGATCGGTGCCTTCCTGCGGCTGAAGACCACGCCGACTAGGGAGCGCCGGGTCGTCATCCTCATGCCGGATTATCCGAGCGCTCCGGGCCGCACCGGTTATGCGGTCGGCCTAGATGTGCCGCAGAGCGTCTTGAGCATGCTGCACCAGCTTTTACTAGCCGGCTACCGGGTTGAGAAAATTCCTGCGACGGCACGCAAACTTCTGGACCGGCTGGACGCGGAAGGAGCTGGCTTCATCCTATCTGAATACGCCGTGCCTGCCGGCATAGAGGCCGCCTGGGGACCTCCCGAGAGCGATAATGATGTGCGTGACGGTGCCTTCCGCTTCCGGGCTGCGCAGTTTGGCCATGTGACGGTGGCGCTTGCGCCCGATCGCGGCCGTAATGCCGACCGACGCGCCGATTATCATAGTCCGGACCTGCCGCCGCGTCATGCACTGGCGGCGTTTGGCCAGTGGATGCGCAAAGGGCTTGGCGTGCATGCGCTCGTACATGTAGGGGCGCACGGAACGCTGGAATGGCTGCCTGGCAAGACGGTCGCACTGTCGCAAGCGTGCTTTCCGGAAATCGTCACTGGCGGGCTGCCGGTGATCTATCCATTCATCGTTTCCAATCCCGGTGAGGCGGCCGTCGCCAAGCGGCGCATTTCGGCCGTGACGATTGGCCACCTGCCGCCGCTGTTGACTGGCGCCGGGCTGTCCGACGAACAGAAGAAGCTGGAGCTTTTGGTCGACGAATATGCTCAGGCAGACGGTCTCGACCGCCGCCGCCGCGATCGGCTGGCCGGCCTGATCGTGGAAGCCGCACGGGACACTGGCCTTGCCTCCGAAGCGGGCGTTTCGACGGGCGATGATCCGGACACTGCGCTCGCCCGTATCGATGCGTTTCTTTGCGACCTCAAGGATTTCGCCATCAAGGACGGACAGCATGTCTTTGGGGAGGTAGCGGAAGGCGACAACGATCCGCTGCGGGTCGCAAGTGCGCAGGCGGAACGGCAGGCGCTGCTCGACGCACTCGATGGTCGCCATATCCGCCCGGGCCCTTCGGGGGCGCCTGCCCGCGGACGACGCGACGTGATGCCGACGGGGCGCAATCTCTTTGCCAGCGACCCGAGAAGCCTGCCGACGCCGACCGCCTATGAGCTGGGCAGGAAGGCGGCCGACGAGATCCTGCGCCGTTACCTGCAGGACCATGGTGACTGGCCGAAAAGCCTGGTCTTCGATCTTTGGGGCAGCGCGTCCCTGCGCAGCGGCGGCGAAGAAGTGGCGCAGGTGCTGGCGCTGATGGGGGCACGACCGCTTCAGGATCCGGCCACGGGCCGTATGACCGGCGTCGAAGTTCTGACGCCGGCCCAGCTAGGTCGGCCGCGCATTGATGTAACGCTGAGGATTTCCGGCCTTTTCCGGGACATGTTCCCGCCCCTGATCGCCCTGCTCGACGCCGCCATGCGGGCCATAGCGTCGCGCGAGGAAGCGCCGGGCGACAATCCGCTGGCGGAAGACATGCAGAAGCTCGGTCAGCTGCCGCCGCGCATTTTCGGCTCTGCCCCCGGCACCTATGGATCCGGTGTGGAGGAGAGGCTAGCCGACGGCAGCTGGAGCGAGCGCGAGGAACTGGGCCGCATCTATCTCGATACAACCAGCCATAGCTTCGGCGGTGCCGAGGGTGAAGCAACTGCGCAACCCGGCGCCTTTGCCGACCGCGTCGGAGAAGCGGATCTTCTGGTCCATACCGGCGACGACCCCGGCCGCGATCTTCTCGACGGTTCGGCAGATGTCGCCTTCATCGGCGGATTTTCTGCAGCGATCGCGGCGCTGGGCGGCAAGGCCGACGTGATTGCCCTCGACACGACCGATCCCCATAATCCCAAGGCCCGTTCGATTTCGGAAGCCGTCACCCGGGTGGTGCGTGCCCGCGCCGTCAATCCACGCTTTATTGCAGGGCAGATGCGACACGGGCCCCGCGGCGCGGCAGAACTGGTAGAAGCGGTCGACCGGCTGATCGGCTTTGCGGAGACCACGCATGCCATTCCTCAATCACTGATCGAGGCCACCTACGACGCCTATCTGGGTGACGTTGGGGTGCGCGACTTCCTGCTGTCGCAAAACCCGGAAGGCGCGCGCTACATGAGCCAGCGGTTCAGCTCAGCACTTGCCCGCGGGCTTTGGCATCCGCGCCGCAACGCCGTCCATGCGGAGCTGGAAATGCTGGGAAAGGAGGCCGCATGATCGCATCCGTGATCAGCCGGCCGGCCCTGGACATGCGCAGAGGCGCCTGCCCCGCCTTGTCCGCCCCGATGATGACCGGCGACGGTTTTCTGGCACGCGTGCCGTTGACCGATATGATCACGCCGCAGCAGCTTGCGGAGATCTGCAGGCTGGCGCTGAGGCACGGCAATGGCATTTTGGAAATTTCCGCCCGCGGCAATCTCCAGATCCGCGGTTTGACGGAAGCCTCGGCTCCCTTGCTGGCCGATATGATCGCGCTCGACCTGCCTTTGCGTGACGGCCTCGCAGTCGAGGTCCCGCCCTTGGCTGGCATCGATGAGACGGAGATCGCCGATCCGCGTCCGCTTGCCCAGGCAATTGCCGACGGCGCCAAGGCGATCGCCGGACTTGCTCCGAAGATGTCGGTCATTGTTGATGGGCATGGGCAATTGCGGCTATCGGACCTGCTCGCCGATATCCGTCTGATTGCCGTTTCCGCTGCAGATGACATCTGCTGGAAGATCCTGCTCGGGGGGACAGAAGAGTCTGGGCGCGTTTTCAATGTTTTACGTGAAACACAGGCTGTCGAAGCGACGCTTGACCTGTTGCGCGAGCTATCAACCCTCGGCAGCAAGGCTCGGGGCCGCGATCTGGCCGACAACACCTTGGACGCGGCGATGCTTGATCAGGGAAGATCGGGTATGCCGGCCTCCCCTAGAAGGCAAGAGGCCGGACCCTTCGGCCTCATCCGGCTATCGGAGGATCTGCACACCGTTGGCATAGGTCCTGCTCTCGGCCAGGCGAGTGCAGAGAGACTCATCGCCCTTTGCAAGGCTGCGGAAGCTCTAGGAATAGAAGCGCTAAAGCCGGCTTTCAATCATTCGCTGCTCTTTTTCGGGGCAAAGCAGGCTTGCGAGACGCTTGCCGACTTCGCTTCTGGCGCTGGGTTTATTAGATCGGCGGCTGATCCGCGGTGCCAGATCGCCGCCTGCCCGGGCAGCCCGGCATGCGCTTCCGCGACCATTGCCACGCATGATATCGCCGCAACGGCAGCAAGCCAATGTGGCGAGCTTCTCGACGGATCGTTCACGCTGCATGTGACAGGATGCGCCAAAGGCTGTGCCCATCCGAAGGTTTCGAGCCTTTCGATCTGCGGCACCAGCAATGGGGTTTCCCTCATTGCTGGAGGAAAAGCGGCTGATGCGCCCTTTGCATCCATTGCTTTTGCCGATACCAACGCCACGCTTCGCTGCCTTTCCGACCTGGTGGGCTCGGAAAGGCGCGAGGGAGAAACCTCTGCTGCCTGCCTTTCCCGGCTTGGACCGCTGCGGCTGGCGGCTGCCACAGGACAATCATGAACAGCTACGACTATATTCGCGAAGGCGACGCCATCTACGAGAAATCCTTCGCGATCATCCGGGAGGAGGCCGATCTGACGGCCTTCTCCAGCGAGCAGGCGGAGATTGCCGTGCGCATGATCCACGCCTGCGGCCTTGTGGAAGCAACAGAACATTTCCGCTTTTCCAGCGATTTCGTGTCGCAAGCCCGAGGCGCTCTGCATGTGGGCAAGCCGATCTTTTGCGATGCCGAAATGGTGTCTCACGGGATTACCCGCGCCCGCCTGCCGGCCGACAACAAGGTGATCTGCACGCTGCGCGACGGCCGCACGATGGGACTCGCCAAAACGATCGGTAATACCCGCTCGGCCGCGGCGCTTGATCTGTGGGACGAAATGGAGGGCTCCGTAGTGGCGATCGGCAATGCGCCGACGGCACTGTTCCGGCTTCTCGAAATGCTGGACGCCGGCGCGCCGCGGCCGGCCGCGATCATCGGCATGCCGGTCGGCTTCGTCGGCGCGGCCGAATCCAAGGAAGCGCTGATGGTATCACGGCATGCCATTCCTTATGCCGTGGTGCGGGGCCGCATGGGCGGATCGGCCATGACTGCGGCCTGTGTCAACGCATTGGCGAGGGCGGGACTTTGAACGCGGCGGTGGTGAAGGGCAAGCTGACCGGTGTCGGCACCGGCCCGGGCGATCCGGAACTGCTGACGCTGAAGGCGGTGCGTGCCATTCGGGAAGCGGATGTCATCGCCTTCTTCTGCAAGAAGGGCTCGGGCGGCAACGGTCGCGCCATCGTCGAGGCGCATGTCAGGCCTGGCACTGCGGAACTGCCGCTGGTTTATCCGGTTACGGTGGAGACGCAGAAGGACGAGGCGGATTACAGGGGTCCGATCGCGGACTTCTTCGATCGTTCCGCCGAAGAGATCGCAGCGCAGCTCGATGCCGGCAAGAACGTGACCGTTCTGAGCGAAGGCGATCCGCTCTTCTACGGATCCTATATGCATCTGCATGTGCGTCTTGCTGATCGCTACCAGGCCGAGGTGGTCGCCGGGGTGACGGCCATGTCCGGCTGCTGGTCGATGACCGGCCTGCCCCTGGTGCAGGGCGACGACATCCTGAGCGTATTGCCGGGCACGCTGTCTGAGGAAAAGCTGGTGGAACGCCTGTCCGATACGGATGGTGCCGTCATCATGAAGGTCGGCCGCAACCTTCCGAAGATCCGCCGGGCGCTTGCCGCCGTCGGCAAATTGTCTGGTTCGCTCTATGTGGAGCGTGGCACTATGGCGAACGGTGCAGCCGTCCGGCTGGAAGAGCGCGACGAAAGTCCGGCACCCTATTTTTCTCTGGTTCTGGTGCCCGGATGGAAGGCGCGTCCTGTGCAAGCTGTGGCCCCGCGGGAAGAGACGGTGGCGGTGCTCGAGGTTGGGAAATGACGGGGTCGCTGACGGTCATCGGCCTCGGCCCGGGAAATCCGGACCAGATAACGCCCGAAGCACTTGCTGCAGTTACGGCTGCAGAGGATTTCTTCGGCTATTTCCCGTATATCGACCGTTTGAACCTGCGGCCTGACCAGCGGCGCCACGCGTCCGACAACCGGGAGGAACTGGCGCGTGCAAAGGCGGCACTCGACATGGCAGCCAGGGGCGGCAAGGTCTGCGTCGTATCCGGCGGCGATCCCGGCGTGTTTGCCATGGCGGCGGCTGTTTGCGAAGCGATCGACGAGGGCCCCGCCGAATGGCGCGCAATCGAGCTGTCCGTGGTTCCCGGTGTCACCGCCATGCTGGCCGTCGCGGCGAAGGCAGGAGCGCCTCTCGGGCATGACTTCTGCGCCATCTCGCTTTCCAACAACCTGAAACCCTGGGCCGTCATCGAAAAGCGACTGGCGGCGGCAGCCGAGGCGGGCTTCGTGATGGCCTTTTACAATCCGATCAGCAAGGCACGGCCGCACCAGCTGGACAAAGCCTTCGACCTGCTTCGCCGCCACCTGCCGGGCACAGTGCCGGTGATCTACGGCCGCGCCGCCGGACGGCCCGACGAGGCGATCCGGATCGTCCCCCTTTCCGAGGCACGGGGGGACATGGCCGACATGGCAACTTGCGTGATCGTCGGAACGGGCGAGACAAGGCTTGTGGAGCGGGAGGGGCGGCGCCCCATCGTTTATTCGCCGCGCTCCTTCAAAGGCGTAGAGGCAGGCGGCGCATGAGCAACCAACGCGTCCAGCATCGCAAGGAGATCATCAACCGTTTCGGCGGCGCGAACATTTGGCAGGGTTGGTCGGCGGATCAGGACGACTTCGATACCAAGAGCCCGCGCTGCTGCAATCTTGCCGTAGCTGGCCGGCCCGCCGCTGTTCTTGGCGACGATGGCGTCGATACGGTGCTCCTGGAGCAGTCGAACCTCGTCGACTTCCGCAAAGGGTCCGCGCGAGGTCAGGTACTGCGCGTTCGGCACGGCAAGCGGAGGATCGACCGGGTCGACGCTGCGGATCAGGTATTCATGCTGCGGCGCCGCCTCGAAGGGCAGCAATTCCTGTCGCCCGAGCGTCAGGAAGATGGACCGTCTGTCCTGCCCGACTGCACTGACGGCTTCGGCAACGTTCTCCACCTCCGTCCAACGGTCATCGGGCTCCCTCACCCAAGGATGCCGACGCAGCGCCAGAAGTGGAATGGAAGCCAGTTCCGCGGCCGCCGCCGCATTGCTGGAGATCTGCGCCGCATAGGGATGGGTCGCGTCGATCAGGATCGAGACAGCCTTCTCCCTCAGATATTGCGCCAAACCTTGCGCGCCACCGAAACCGCCAATTCGAACGGGAACGGGCTGCACGGCCGGCACTTTGGTGCGACCGGCAAGCGACAGCTCGGTTGTGAAGCGCTGATCTACGGCGAGTCGTGCCGCCAGCACCTTGGCTTCTGCCGTGCCGCCCAGAATGAGAATGGAGCGTATCAAAATGCCTCCTGAATCAGAGCGGAAAGCTTTAAAGCAAAGCCGCTGGCTGTCCATCGTCGGCATAGGCGAAGACGGTGTAATAGGGCTCGGGGAAAACGCTCGCGCCGCCATTTCTGCAGCGTCGGTCGTCTTTGGCGGCAGGCGACATCTGGAGCTCGCGGCGCCGCTAATCCGCGGTGAACCGAGAGCCTGGGCAACGCCCTTCGACGCCGCCATGCGCGATGTGGTGGCAATGCGCGGCGAGACGGTCTGCGTGCTTGCCTCGGGCGATCCTTTTTTCTTCGGCGTCGGCGCGACGCTGTCGCATCAGGTGCCGCCAGAGGAATTTCTGGCCTATCCCGCACCCTCGGCTTTTTCACTGGCGGCCTCGCGAATGGGCTGGCCGCTGCAGGAGATCGAGACGGTTTCGCTGCATGGACGGCCACTCGACCTTATTCGGTCGCTCCTGCATCCAGGCCGAAGGATCCTGGCGCTGACTTCCGACGAGAAAGGCCCGGCAGAGCTCGCAGCGCTTCTCACGCAAACCGGCTTCGGTAAATCGCGCGTGACGGTGCTGGAAGCCTTAGGCGGCGGGGCCGAACGCATCCGCTCCGTGCAGGCGGACGAGTTCGCACTAGCCGACGTCCATGTCCTGAACCTGGTTGCGGTGGAAGTCTCCGCGGGTTCCGGAGCGCGCATATTGGCGCTTGGGTTTGGCCTCCATGACGCACTGTTCGAGCATGACGGGCAGATCACCAAGCGCGAAATCCGGGCGTTGACGCTGTCGGCGCTGAGCCCGCGTCGCGGCGAGCTGCTGTGGGATATCGGCGCGGGTGCCGGCTCCATCGGCATCGAGTGGATGCTGTCGGACCCTTCGATGAGGGCACTCGCCATCGAGGCCCATCCGGAGCGTGCGGCCCGCATCCGGCGCAATGCTGCAGCCTTCGGTGTGCCTGGTCTTCATATCGTGGAAGGCCAGGCGCCGGCGGCACTGGCGGGCCTGCCGCAGCCGGACGCCATCTTTATCGGCGGCGGCGGCAGCGAGTCCCGCGTGCTGGACGCCGCGGTTGAAGCCTTGAAGACGGGTGGACGGCTGGTTGCCAATGCCGTCACATTGGAAATGGAAGCGGTTCTGCTGACGGCACAAGCGAAGCTGGGCGGCAGCCTCGTTCGTTTCGACATAGCGCGTGCAGCACCGGTCGGCTCGATGCAGGGGTGGAAACCGTCGATGCCGGTGACGCAATGGACATGGGTTAAACAAGGGTTGTGAATATGATTGTAGCAGGATTGGGATGCCGTAGCGGGACGTCCGCAGAGCAGATGTTCTTTGCGCTCGAAACGGCATGTGAGGAAATCGGCATCGAGCCGAAGGCCATCACGGCCTTGGCAACCGGAGAAATCCGCCGGCAGGAGCCTGGCATCGTCCAGCTTGCTGAAAAGCTGGGCCTACCGCTGCATATTGTCGATGACGGTGCCCTTGCTGCGGCGGAACCGCGGACCAAAACGGTTTCCAGGCACAGCGTCAACCAGACGGGCTCCTCAAGCTTATCCGAGGCGGCCGCGCTTTCCGTGGCAGGCGAGACGTCGGAGCTGATCCTGCCGCGCATCATCGCCTATGGTGCCACTTGCGCCATTGCCAGATCCAGAAACGCAGCATGACCGTCCACTTCATAGGCGCCGGACCGGGCGCGGCAGATCTGATCACCGTGCGCGGCCGCGACATCCTCGGACGTTCTCCGGTCTGCCTCTACGCCGGATCGATCATGCCGAAGGAAGTCCTCGATTATTGCCGAACCGATGCACGCATCGTCGATACGGGTTCGCTGTCTCTGGATGAGATCGAGGCCGAATATCTCGCCGCTCACAAGGCCGGCCATGACGTGGCCCGGCTGCATTCCGGCGATCTGTCCGTCTGGAGCGCGGTGGCCGAGCAGATCCGCCGGCTGGAAAAGCACGGCATCGACTATACGTTGACCCCAGGCGTGCCGTCCTTTGCCGCCGCCGCCGCTGCGCTAAAGCGCGAGCTCACCATTCCTGAAGTGGCCCAGAGCCTGGTTCTGACCCGGGTTTCCGGCCGCGCTTCAAAAATGCCGGAAGGAGAAACGCTCGCCGCCTTCGGCCGAACCGGCGCGACGCTTGCAATTCACCTCGCCGTTCACGCCCTCGGCCGGATCGTTGAGGAATTGACGCCGCTCTATGGTACGGAATGCCCGGTGGCGATCGTCGTTCGCGCCTCCTGGCCCGAAGAGCGTATCATCCGCGGCACGCTTCAGACGATCGAGAAGAAGCTCGCCGAAGAGCCGGCCGAACGAACGGCGTTGATCTTCGTCGGCAAGAGCTTGAACGCCTCCGATTTCGTGGAGAGCCAGCTATACAATGCCGACTATGTGCGCCGCTTCCGGCCGGGCTGGGATCAGCTGGTGGCCGAAGCAGGCGAAGGCTCGAAATGATTGGACGGCGTAAATCCGGTTCGGCCAATAAGCCGGCCCTCGCGGTCGAAGACCAAAATTTCCAAAGCGATCTGTGGATGCGACAGCACCTTGGCGGCCGTCTGCCAGGCAAGTGCGGCGATACGGTCGCCAAGCAGAAGATTGGCTTCGCCCGCCAGCTGAAAGGCGTGAGAGACTATGTTGGCACCGGCAATCTTTGCAACCAGTTCACCATCGGCGCCGGCCTCGGCGGCGAGCTTGGCCAGAGCCTCCAGATCGGCAAGCCCGCGCTTCGAATGCACGTCGAGCATGCCTTGTGCGAGCTTGGTCATCTTGGCCACGCCGCCGGCGATCGTAACCTTCGGCACTGGATGATCGCGCACATATTTCAGCATTCCGCCGACAAAGTCGCCCATCTCGATCAGCGCCACCTCCGGAAGGCCGTGATGAGCCTCGACAGCCTTCTCCGAGGTGTTTCCGGTGGAGCCGGCGATATGGGTAAGACCCGCAGCCCGCGCCACGTCGATTCCCCGCCAGATCGAATGGATCCAGGCCGAGCAGGAAAACGGAATGACGATGCCGGTCGTGCCGAGGATCGAGATACCGCCGACGATTCCCAACCGTCCATTCAGCGTCTTTTCGGCGATCCTCTCACCATCGGCCACCGAGATCTCCACCTCGAAATCGCTTTCGTAACCGTCACACTCGGCAACGGCCTCGACAACGGCTTGACCGATCATCTTGCGCGGAACCGGGTTGATCGAGGGTTCGCCCGGCGGCAGCGGCAGGCCGGGACGGGTGACCGTACCGACTCCGCGGCCTGCCTTGAAGACAATGCCGCTTCCGGGCGCGGCGCGTCTCACGGTACTCATGATCAAGGCGCCGTGGGTGACATCGGGATCGTCTCCGGCATCCTTGACAATACCGGCCGTGGCGAAGCCTTCGCCCTTGTCTTCCATGGCAAGCGCAAAGCCGGGACGCTGCCCACCCGGCAGCGTCACCTCGACTGCAGCTGGAAACCTGCCGGAAAGGAGCGCAAGACAAGCAGCTTTGCTCGCCGCCGCCGCGCAGGTTCCCGTGGTCCAGCCACGGCGCAGGTTCTTGCTTTCTGGTTCAATGGCGGCTTCCATGGCCGTTTCTATAGCCCGGCTGGCTGCGGGCGGCAAAAGGTTTGCATATGCATTTGAGTGATCGCCTCCAGGAACTTGTCGGGGCACCCCTTTTCGACCCGGGACATGTCTGGCTGGCTGGCGCCGGACCAGGCCATCCGCGCTACCTGACGCTCGAAGTGGTGGACGCGCTGTTCAAGGCCGACGTCATTGTCCATGACGCACTCGTGTCGGATGCCGTTCTGTCGCTGGCGGCCACGGAAGACCTCGTTTTCGTCGGCAAGCGTGGCGGCCGGCCTTCGGTCGCGCAGGAGAATATCACGGTGAAGCTGATCGAGCTTGCGCGGGCGGGCAAGCGAGTCCTGCGCCTCAAAGGCGGCGACCCCTACATTTTCGGCCGAGGCGGCGAGGAGGCCGAGGCGCTGGTGAAGGCCGGCGTGCCCTTTCGAGCCCTGCCCGGCATGACCTCGGCGCTGGCCGCCCTGGCTTCCGCCAATATTCCCGCCACCATGCGCGGCTTGAGCCGCTCCATCACCTTTGCAACCGGCCATGCCGCCGGAATGCCCGGCGATTTCGACTGGAAGGCCTTGGCAAGGACCGGTGAGCCGATCGTTGTTTATATGGGGGTGAGCACCATCGGCACGATTGCCCGGCTGCTCATCGAAGGCGGGCGGCAGCCCGATACGCCCGTGGCTGTTCTGATGGCCGCGAGCACGCCGCATGAACGGTCGCTTGTTGCGACGCTCGAGACCGTCGAAGCGGAAGTGGCACGCCAGAATTTCGCGGCCCCGGCGCTGATCGTGATCGGCAGGATCGTTTCCATGCAAGCCGTTTTATCCGGTGCCGAGGCATGAGCGCCCGCGCTCTTATTATCGGCGCGTCGCGCTCGGGCTCCGGCAAGACGAGCGTAACGATCGGCCTGCTTCGCGCCTTCCAGCGGCGCGGCATCAAGGTCCGCGGCATCAAGACCGGACCCGATTATATCGATCCCGGCTTCCATGAGGCGGCCACGCAGCTTCCCGGCCTGAACCTCGACAGCTGGGCCATGGCACCCGACCTTTTGCGGCATCTGGCGCTGGAGCATGCGGTGGATGCGGACCTGGTCCTGATCGAAAGTGCCATGGGCCTGTTCGACGGGATCCCGAGCGAGCCGAACCGTTCGGGTGCCGCCTCCGACCTCGCCCGCCTTTTCGAACTGCCGGTTCTGCTTGTGCTGGATGTATCCGGGCAAAGCCAGACGGCTGCGGCCGTTGCCTGCGGCTTCATGCATTATGATCCGGCAGTCAAGATTGCCGCCTGTATCCTCAACCGCGCAGGCAGCGAACGGCATCGGAAGCTGTCCGGCGATGCAATCGAGGCAATCGGCCTGCCTGTGGTGGGAACCGTGCTACGCGATCCGCTGCTCAGCCTGCCGGAACGCCATCTCGGCCTGGTGCAGGCCAGCGAGCATCCGCAGATGCACGCTCATATCGACCGGCTGGCCGATGTCATGGAGCAGTCGCTGGATCTCGATGCGATCTACGCTGCAGCCATGCCTTTCGCCATGCCCGGCGGCTCGCTTGAAAAGGCTCTGCCGCCGCCGGGTCAGCGAATTGCTCTTGCCGAAGATGCGGCCTTCACCTTTCTTTATCCGCATCTCAAACGGCAATGGCAGGCAATGGGAGCCGAGCTTGTTCCCTTCTCTCCGCTTGCCGGCGAAGCACCGCCTGCAGAATGCGACATCTGCTGGCTACCGGGGGGCTATCCGGAGCTTCATGCCGGAAAACTAGCCGCCTCGGAGAGTTTCAAGGCGGGCCTCAAGACTTTTTCCGAAACCAAACCCGTGCATGGCGAATGCGGCGGCTACATGGTGCTGGGTGAAACACTGGAGGATGCCGAAGGCGTCACGCATGCTATGACCGGCCTCCTTTCCCATGCAACGAGCTTTGCCAAGCGCAAGATGAATCTCGGCTATCGCCGGGCGACGCTGCAGGCGGCTTGCGGCCTCGGGCAACCAGGTGACACTGTTCGCGGTCATGAATTCCACTATGCCAGCGTCGTCTCGGCTGGCCATGACGAGCCTGTCGCCACCATCGAAGATGGCGCGGGCCGTGAAATCGGGCCGTCCGGGGGAAGACGCGGACACGTGAGCGGCAGCTTCTTCCACGCAATTGCGCGCGATTAATCGCGGCGTTACAACGAGGCCGGGCCGGCGTGCACAGCCGAGACAGTCGAGAGCTGGAAACCGTCGCATCAGCATCACTTTATGTCGCACAGGATGCAGCGCCGGTTGACGATCCACCTCTTAATCCTTGAAAGATATCGGGCTGGCCGCCGGATAAGATGCGAAGACACGATCTGGCCAGCGCCATGCCACGAAAGGACGGTACATCCGGCAGCAACCGGACGCATTCCCACCATGAAATGAGCGAAGCCGACCAAGCGGAAGAGGAAACTGCCGGCAACTGCGCCAACGTATTCCAACGCAAAAACGAAAAAGGAACAGGGGAATGAGCGATTTCACAAAATACCTGGCCGGTCGTGTGACCGCCGGCGGCATGAACCGCCGCGAGTTCATGGGCCGCAGCATGGCCGCTGGTTTGACGCTGGCCGCTGCAAGCCAGCTCTTCGACACCAGCGCCAATGCACAGCAGCCCAAAAAGGGCGGTCACTTAAAGCTCGGACTGGAGGGCGGTGCCGCGACCGACTCCATCGACCCCGCCAAGGCGACCTCGCAGGTCATGTTTACGGCTGTCCGCACCTGGGGTGATACCCTGGTCGAAACCCATCCGCAGACGCGCGCGCCGCTTCCTTCGCTGGCCGAATCCTGGGCGCCTTCGCCGGATGCCACCGTCTGGACCTTCAAGATCCGCAAGGGCGTCAAGTTCCACGACGGCAAGGATATGACGACCGACGATGTTGTCGCCACCTTGAAGCGTCATAGCGACAGCAAGACGGAATCCGGTGCAGCCGGCGTCCTCAAGTCGATCAAGAGCATCGAGAACAAGGGCGGCGACTTGGTCGTGACGCTGGTTTCCGGCAATGCCGACTTGCCGCAGATCTTCACGGACTACCACCTGGTGATCCAGCCTGATGGCGGTGTCGACAAGCCGACGGCGGGTATCGGCACAGGCCCCTACAAGGTCACCAGCTTCGAGCCCGGCGTTCGCATGACATTCGAGAAGAACGCCAATGACTGGCGTTCAGACCGTGGCTTCGTGCAGACCGTCGAAATGATCACCATGAATGACGCAACCGCCCGGATTGCGGCCCTGTCTTCCGGCCAGGTCAACTTCATCAACCGCGTCGATCCGAAGACGGTGTCGCTTCTCAAGCGCTCCCCCAATGTCGAGCTGCTGACGACGGCGGGCGGTGGCCACTATGTCTTCATCATGCACTGTGACAAGGCGCCATTCGACAACAACGACCTGCGCATGGCGCTGAAATATGCCATCGATCGCGAGGAAATGGTCAAGCGTATCCTTGGCGGCTACGGCAAGGTAGGCAACGACTTTCCGATCAACGATACCTATGCGCTCTTCCCGGAAGGGATCGAGCAGCGCACCTACGATCCGGAAAAGGCGAAGTTCCACTTCAAGAAGTCCGGCCATAGCGGATCGGTGCTGCTGCGCACATCCGAAGTCGCCTTCCCAGGCGCCGTCGACGCTTCCGTTCTCTTCCAGCAGAGTGCCAAGAAGGCCGGCATCGATATCGAAATCAAGCGCGAACCCGGCGATGGCTATTGGTCGAACGTCTGGAACGTGCAGCCCTTCTCCGCCTCCTATTGGGGCAGCCGCGCCACCCAGGACCAATTCTATTCCGGCGCCTATCTCTCCACCGCCGACTGGAACGATACACGCTTCAAGAACGAGAAGTTCGACAAGCTGCTCATCTCTGCACGCGGCGAATTGGACGAAAGGAAGCGCAAGGACATGTATCGCGAAATGGCGGTCATGGTGCGTGACGAGGGCGGCACCATCCTGCCCATGTTCAACGACTTCGTGAACGGGGCCACCAAGCAGGTGAAGGGATATGTGAACGACATCGGCAACGACATGTCGAATGGATATTTAGCAAGCCGGGTCTGGCTCGACGCCTGACGTCTGAAGGGCTTGATCGCCCCTGATGTGCCTGGACCGCGAACCCGTTTCGCGGTCCCACTTGCCATTTCAGAACCGGAACACGCTCATGTCCCTTACTGCTGAGCCCAAACCCGCAGAGGCTGCAAGCATGCCCGACCTGAAATTCAGGGCCCGGTTCCCCTTGTTGACGCTGATCGTCGAGCGTCTGCTGCTGTCTCTCATGCTGCTTTTGGCGGTTTCGGTGCTGATCTTCGGCGGCGTCGAAGCTCTGCCTGGGGACTTCGCCAGCACCTATCTCGGCCAATCGGCCACCCCTCAGGCCATCGCCAACATCAGCGCCGAACTCGGGCTCGATAAGCCTGTCGTCAGCCGCTATTTCTCGTGGCTGGGCGGCGCCTTGCAGGGAGATTTCGGCACCTCCTGGGCCAGCCGCAATTCTGTTTCCGAACAGGTGGGGCGGCGCCTGGGCAATTCACTTTTCCTGGCAGGCTTTGCCGCGGTCATCGCCGTACCCCTTGCGATCGGACTGGGCATGCTTTCCGTTCACTTCCGAAACCGAATGCCGGACAAGATCATCAACGTCATCTCTCTTGCGGCGATCTCGCTGCCGGAATTCTTTATCGGCTATCTGCTGATCCTCTACTTCGCGGTCAATTTCGGCATCGCGACCTTCCCCGCCACCGTCTACGAGAGCATGGGCCTCCTGGAGCGGCTGAAGGCCATTGCCCTGCCGACGGCGACCCTCGTGCTTGTGGTGCTCGCCCATATGATGCGGATGACCAGAGCGGCCATTCTGTCGGTCATGTCGTCGGCGTATATGGAGACAGCCGAGTTGAAGGGCTTGTCAGCCGGCCGAGCCATCATCAAGCATGCGGCGCCCAACGCGCTTGCTCCCATCATCAACGTCGTGGCGCTCAACCTCGCCTATCTCGTGGTCGGCGTTGTGGTGGTCGAGGTCGTGTTTGTGTATCCGGGCATGGGCCAGTACATGGTCGATGCGGTTACCGTTCGCGACATGCCCGTCGTGCAGGCCTGCGGCCTGATCTTTGCAGCGGTCTACATTCTCTTGAACATGCTGGCGGATATCTTAGCAATTGTCGCCAATCCACGCCTGAGGCATCCGCGATGAGAGCACGCGACATCCCCATCACTGCCTGGATCGGCATGTTCGGCATTCTGCTTGCCGTTTTCTGTGCCCTGTTTGCCCCCTTCATCGCACCTTATGGAGAAACGGAAGTTGTGGGCGGCGTTTGGCAGGAGGCCGATGCCCAGTTCTTCTTCGGCCTCGATAATCTCGGCCGCGATATCCTGTCGCGACTGATCTACGGAGCCCGCACGACCCTGCTCGTGGCCCTGGCTGCTACCGTCATCTCTTTTTCGCTGGGGATCATCCTGAGCTTCATCGCCGCGGTTTCAGGCGGCATGATCGACACGGTCTTTTCCCGCTTCAACGACCTGATGATGTCGATCCCGACGCTGATTTTCGCGCTCGTCGTGCTGGCCGTCCTGCCGCAGCACCTGATCGTACTGATCCTCGTCATGGCGATCCTCGATTCGACCCGCGTCTACCGACTTGGCCGGGCCGTGGCGCTGGATGTGGCTGTGATGGAATTCGTTGAAGCGGCCCGATTACGCGGCGAAGGCACCGGCTGGATCATCTTTCGCGAAATCCTGCCCAACACGCTGTCACCGCTGCTCGCCGAGTTCGGCCTGCGCTTCGCCTTCGCCATCCTCTTCCTATCCACCCTCTCCTTCCTCGGCCTCGGCATCCAGCCGCCGACCGCGGACTGGGGCGGCATGGTGAAGGACAACAAGGACGGCATCATCTTCGGCATTGCCGCCGCTCTGGTGCCGGGAAGCGCCATCGCGGGGCTCGCCATCTGTGTCAACCTGGTGGTCGACTGGCTGCTGAGGCGGACGTCAAGCCTCAAGGGAGGGCGCGGCGATGCCTGAGCTTCTGTCGATCCGCAATCTCAAGATCGAGGCAACGAGTTATCCTCCCGGCGAGCCGCCCAAGCGGATCACCATCGTCGACGACGTCTCGCTCGACCTGCAGAAGGGTAAGGTACTAGGGCTGATCGGGGAGTCCGGCGCCGGCAAGTCGACGATCGGATTGTCTGCCCTCGCCTATGGCCGTGGCGGCGCCGACATTACCGGCGGCCAAGTGCTTCTCACTGGCACCGATATCCTGACACTTGGCAAGGGCGGCATCCGCAAGCTGCGGGGAGCGCGCGTGTGCTATGTGGCGCAGTCGGCGGCTGCCGCCTTCAATCCCGCTCACCGGCTGGGCGACCAGGTGATCGAGGCTTCGGTCAAACATGGGCTGATGAGCAAGGAAGAAGCCCGGAAAAGGGCGCTCTATCTTTTCGGCGTGCTTGGCCTGCCCAGCCCTGAAACCTTCGGAGACCGCTTCCCCCATCAGGTTTCCGGCGGTCAGCTACAGCGTGCCATGACAGCGATGGCACTTTGTCCGAACCCCGAGTTGATCGTCTTCGACGAACCGACCACAGCTCTCGACGTGACGACGCAGATCGACGTATTGGCGGCAATAAAGCATGCCATCGAAGAGACCCATACGGCAGCGCTCTACATCACCCATGATCTGGCGGTCGTCGCCCAGATCTCCGATGACATCATGGTTCTGCGCCATGGAAAGATGGTCGAATACGGCTCTGTGCAGCAGATCATCGAGGCGCCACGGGAAGATTATACCCGGGCGCTGGTGAATGTCCGCCAAGCCATGCGCCAGGAGGCGCCGGACCAGAGCCAGGCACTGCTGAAGATCGACAATGTCAGCGCGCAATATTCAAATGGCTTCAAGGTGCTGCACGATGTCTCGCTGCATCTGTGCAAGGGCCAGACGCTCGCTATCGTCGGCGAGTCCGGATCGGGAAAGTCGACGCTGGCCCGCGTCATCACAGGTCTGCTGCCGCCGAGCCAGGGGCAGATCACCTTCGAAGGCAAGCCCCTCACGTCAGCACTGAAGAACAGAAGCCGCGACGAGCTGCGCCGGATCCAGCTGATCTACCAGATGGCAGACACGGCCATGAATCCGCGTCAGACCGTGCGCGACATCATTGGCCGGCCGCTAACCTTTTATGACGGGCTGCGCGGCGCGACCAAGACAGCCCGCGTCAAGGAATTGCTTGAGCAGATCGAGATGAGCAACGGCTTCATCGACCGCTATCCGGCCGAGCTTTCCGGCGGCCAGAAGCAACGAGTTGCGATAGCCCGGGCGCTTGCTGCCCGCCCTGAGCTCATCCTATGCGACGAGCCGACATCTGCACTCGATCCGCTGGTGGCAGAGGGCATATTGAAGCTCTTGATGAAGCTCCAGGCCGAGCAGCAGCTCTCCTATGTCTTCATCACCCATGACATAGCCATTGTCCGCGCCATCGCCGACTGCGTCGCGGTCATGCATCGTGGCCGTCTGGTGCGGTTCGGGCCAAAATCCCAGGCCCTCTCTCCACCCTTCGACGATTATACCGATCTTCTTCTAAAATCCGTGCCGGAAATGCAGCTAGGCTGGCTGGAACGGGTGCTAACGACCCGGCGCATGGCAAGTGCCGGAAATTGACCAAGCAGGCAATGAAAGTGCATAACGAAATGACCGACCGCTCCTTTACCGTCATCGACAACCAATGGATCAGGCTGAAGGACGGAACGCGGCTTGCCGCCCGCATCTGGATGCCGGACGGTGCCGAAGCCGATCCGGTGCCGGCCGTGTTCGAATTTCTGCCCTACCGCAAAAGGGACGGGACGAGCGCCAGAGACGAATCCACCTATCCTGCCTTTGCGGCAGCAGGGATTGCCGGCGTCCGCGTCGACATCCGCGGCTCCGGCGAATCGGATGGTGTCATCGACGGTGAATATACCGAGATTGAACTGGCAAATGCTTGCGAGTTGATAGCCTGGATTGCCGAGCAGCCTTGGTCGAACGGCAGGGTCGGCATGATGGGCATATCCTGGGGCGGCTTCAATTCGCTACAAGTGGCGGCATTGCAGCCGCCGGCGTTGAAGGCGGTCATCTCCATCGCCTCGACCACCGATCGCTACAATGATGATATCCACTACAAGAACGGCTGCCACCTTTCCGCCCAGCTTTCCTGGGCGGCAACCATGCTCGCCTATCAGTCGCGCTCCCCCGATCCGGATATCGTCGGCGATCATTGGCTGAAAATGTGGATGGAGCGGCTGGAGAATGAGCCCTTCTTCATGGAGGAATGGCTGTCACACCAGCGTCGCGACGCGTTCTGGGAGCATGGGTCGATCTGCGAGGATTTTGCCGCGATCCAGATCCCGACGCTGGTGATCGCCGGCTGGGCCGATGGCTATCGCAACACGCCGCTTCTCACAGCCGCAGGACTAGGCGAGCAGTCGAAGGCCCTAATCGGACCATGGGTGCACAAATACCCGCATTTCGCTTGGCCAAAGCCACGCGCAGACTTTCTGGGCGAGGCGATCGCCTTCTGGAACCGCTGGCTGCGCGACGAGGAAAACGAGATCGAGAGGCTGCCGCAGGTGCGGGCCTTCATTCTTGATGGACCCAAGCCTGCTGTTCGGCGCGATGTGGATCCCGGCTTCTGGGTCTCGAAAGAGCGCTGGAGCGAGCCGCAGATGGAAAGCTTCTATGTCGACCAGTTCGGCACATTGTTGGACGGCATGCCGATCCCGCATGCGCCGCCCCATGAGGTCTACCTCAAATCGCCGCTCGATACCGGGATCTCGGCCGGCGAATGGTTCACGCTGAAGCCAGACGCCGAGCTTGCCGGCGATCAGCGCGTTGACGACGGCGGTTCGCTTGTTTTCCAAAGCCAACCCTTGAGCGAGCCGAAGATCTACCTTGGACGCCCGTCACTAACGGTGACCCTGCATTGCCAAGCGGAACTCGCCAATCTTTGTGCACGGGTTGTTGATGTTCATCCCGATGGGACTACCACTCGCGTCTCCTTCGGCGTCATCAATCTTGCCCATCGGAACGGCAACGCTGCCCCGCAGCCGTTGACACCGAGCGAGCCGGTGACGATCCGCCTGGAACTCGATACCTGCGGCTACCGTTTCGGCGAGGGCCACCGGATCCGGCTATCGCTGTCCACCGCCTATTGGCCGATGATCCTGCCGCCGCCAGTCGATCCGGGCCTGACGATCGATCTCGCCTCGCTCGGCCTTGCCATGCCTATGCTTGGCGAACATCAGACCTTCGAGATGAAGCAGCCGGACAACCCGGATCCACTGCCCAAATACATTGAGCAGGCGCCTGCTCAGACACAACGCAGTGTCACGCGGGATCTGACCGGCAACTGCACGCATTACACGATCCACGAAGATACTGGGCTCTTCGAGCACCCGGATACGGGATTAGCCACGCGGCAATTGCGTGAGGAAACCTGGTCTATCAGCGCCGATGATCCTCTCTCCATGACGGGTAGCTGCACCTGGACATGCGACATGCGGCGCGGCGGCTGGTCGGTACGCACCATCTCGGCTGCCCAGATTTCCTGTAGCGTCGAGGACTGGCTGATCAGTGCTTCGATCTCTGCGCAACAGGGCGAGAAGCACATCTTCGACAAGACCTTCGAAAAGGCCATCCCCCGCGACCTGATGTGAAGGAAGTAAGGTTCGGGATCCGTTTATCAGGCGGTCAAGCCAGTCATTCTGCTGCGGCGAATTCGCGTACGGCCTCGCAAAGTGCTTGGAAGGCCTCCTGCGCGCCCTGGCTCATATGCCGAGCCCTCAGCCAGGCATGCACCATCTGGGGCTCGTCGCGGTACACGACAGACACGCCCACCGCTTGCAGCCGTTGGGCATAGTCTTGTCCATCGTCCCGCAGCGGATCGAAATGCGCCACGGTGATATAGGCAGGCGGGAGATTGGATAAATCCGAGGTCAGCAGCGGATGCGCCACCGGCTCGTCCGCGGGCGCCTTCAGGACCGAGCGGTAATAGGCCACGTCCGCCGTCGTCAGGCCCGGTGCATTCGCCATCTCCTCGTAGGAACCGGAGACGAGGTCACCGCCGAGGCCTGGATAGATCAGGACTTGGCCTATGATGCCTGAAAGACCTTCCTCTCGAGCCCGAAGCGTAAGGCCGGCCGCAAGAGTGCCGCCCGCACTGTCGCCAATCACGACAATCTTCCTGCCTTCCGCCAGCAAATGCTTTAGAACTCCAAAACAATCGTCTGTCTGGGCTGGCCAGACATGCTCCGGCGCCAGCCGATAGTCCACCGACACCAGTTCGGCCTTCGCCTGATCGGCAATTTCGGCGCAAATCGCATGATGGCTTTGGAGCGAGCCGACGACGAAGCCGCCGCCGTGCAGATAAAGAAGGAGGGTTGATGTCTCGAGCGCCGCAGGCCGATAGCGACGGGTCGGAACGGAGAGCATCTCGTTGAAAAAGGTAAGCCCGACCGGCAGCTCCCGATCAAAGCGGGCACAGAGAGCATCATACCAGGAGCGTTGTTGTTCAATGGGGGCATCGACCGCATCCGCCGGGTAGAAGGCGTCGCAGATCCTCAGAAATTCGTTTATCCCCTCCTCGTGCGGGAAAGGAGAATTCTTGGGCTCTGAAGTCATGAGTGATCCCGACGGCTGGTCACAGGTCAGCCTAGGAGGCAACCGCTCCGCTTGCAACCATCCAGACGGTCTTCGAGACTACCGGCGTGCAGCGCAAAAACCGCCGACATTAACTATCTCGGGCTATTTCAATTGAGAAAGCTCAGACCCGCTGTATATCGGTTTGCCAGGGGACGTCGCGATTATCACGGCAAGAGCAGCCAAAGGCAGACAATTGGCAGAGGTCAGTACCCAAATTCCCGCTGAATCGCCCATGTCGGACTGGCCCACCACGCTGCTGGGAGGCTTACCGGTTGTTCGCTGCAGCATGGAAACGGCCGCTGAAGGCTTCATCGATCACGCTCTGCGCGCCCGCGGAAGCCATGCGCGACCCTTCTATTCCACTTCAGCCAACGGGCAGGTCATTGCCCTTTGTTCGAAAGAACCGTCTCATAGAGCGCTGATGGCGGAAGCGGACCAGATTCATGCGGACGGCATGCCGATGGTCATGTTCTCCAAGTTTTATTCTTCCCATCCGGTGTCGGAACGCATCGCCACAACGGATCTTGTCCATGCGGTCGCTTTGAAGGCACAGCAGGCTGGGGTGAGCTTCTATTTCCTGGGAGGAAAGGAAGAGGTCAATGCCAAGGCCGTCGCCGCCATGCAGGCAGCCTATCCAAAATTGATTTTTGCAGGCCGCCGCAATGGGTATTTCGGGCCGGAGCAGGAGGATGCGGTCATTGCCGACATCCAGGCAGCCAAGCCGGATATCCTCTGGGTCGGCCTCGGCTTTCCGCTCGAGCAGGCATTCGTCAGCCGCAATCTCGATCGGCTCAGGGAAGTGGGGGTGATAAAGACGTCTGGAGGCTTGTTCGATTTTCTGTCGGGCCGAAACTCCCGTGCTCCGGCATGGATGCAGCGGGCCGGCCTGGAATGGGCCTACCGCATGATCAACGAGCCGCGGCGCCTGACCTTGCGTTACCTGGTGACAAATCCGATCGCACTCCATGCACTTCTTCAAAAGTCCAAGTGAGCCTTTGGCTGAGCTCGGATCGGCCTCGTCATTTCAACGGTGAAGCAAAAAAAGGCCCGCACCACCTTTGCTGGTGTTGCGGGTCTGACGACTTTTTAGACCGCTTCTTGCGTTACGCGGCGTAGCGGGAGCTCGATTGGCGTAATGCACCGGCTGAATGACCGGCTCCGTGCATTTCGAAGCTTTCGAGCAGTTCCGACAGACGCGCGCTTTCCTGCGCCAGGTTGGCGCCAGCAGCGTTCATTTCTTCAACCATGGCCGCGTTTTGTTGGGTCATCTGATCCATGTGGTTGACGGAGGTGTTGATCTCCGAAAGACCGACAGCCTGTTCCTTGGCGGCAGTGGCGATCGCTTCCATGTGCTGGTTGATCGACGTCACGAGACCAGCGATTTCACCAAGCCCGGTTCCCGTATCGTTGACGAGGGTCACGCCTTGGGTCACGGCAGCTTCAGAGTTTCCGATCAGGAGCTTGATTTCTTTTGCCGCATTCGCGGAACGCTGGGCAAGCTCGCGGACTTCCTGGGCAACGACGGCAAAGCCCTTGCCCGCTTCTCCGGCGCGCGCCGCTTCCACACCGGCATTGAGCGCCAGAAGGTTGGTCTGGAAGGCAATCTCGTCGATCACGCCGATGATGTTGGTGATCTGGCTAGAGGCCATTTCGATCTTCTTCATCGCATCGACTGCGCTGGACACGACGTCGCTGGACGATGCGGCACGCGACCGGGCATGGCGCACCATTTCACGCGCTTCGTTGGCTCTTTCGGACGTTTGCCTGACATTGGTAGTGACTTCCTCCAGCGCGGCGGCGGTTTCCTCCAGCGAGGCGGCCTGCTGCTCCGTGCGCTTCGCCAACTGATCGGACGCCATCGAAATCTCGCCGCTGCCGCTGCGAACGCTCAATGCCGTTTGACTGACGCCCTCCAAGGCATCGCGAAGCTGGCGGACGGAGCTGTTGAAATCGTGGCGCAGGGATTCGAACTGCTCGCTGAAGACCTCGTTGATCTCGCAGACCAAGTTGCCCGACGCCAAGGCCTGCAAGCCGCGTGCGAGACCCGAAGTGGCTTTCGTCAGGCGCTCTTCGGCTTCCCGTTCGGCCTTTTCTTGAAAAACAGCTCGCTCCACTTCAGCTGTCTTCCGATTTTCCTCGGCCTGAATCTCCAGCGTTTTGTTGTGCAGCGCGGCTTCCTTGAAGATCTCAACCGCGCGGGCCATTTCGCCGATCTCATCCGAACGGCCGGATGCTGCAACAGCGACTGACAAGTCGCCGTCGGCAAGTCTGCGCATGATGTTCGTCAGTTCGGCGATCGGGTTGGCGATGCGGAAGATGACCATCAGGATGCCGGCGATGGAGAGAGATAGCGTGATCGCCATTGCAACGCCGTAGATCAGGATCGAGCGGGTCGAGGATGTGACGTGTGAAGCCGTGACGGCTGTCATCTGTTCAAGCGATTTGACGGCTATATCGGCAAGCGAGGCTTGAGCGGGCGCCGCCGGCTTACGCCATGCATCCACTGCCATGTCGATGGGCTGACTGGCCGCAAAAGCCTTCAGTGCAGCTGCTTTCTGCTCAGCGTAAGCTCCTCCGAAATAGGTGGTTTCAGCGACCTTATATTGTTCCTTGAGGGACGCGGGGACAGATGGCCCTTTGACGATTTGCGACACCAGATTCCAAGCAAAAGTGACCTTGCCATCCTGAACCGCAAGTTCGGAGAGCTTGGCGGCATTCAAAGGTTCCTTGGCGATGATAGCACCGACCAGTGTCGAGTTTGCCGAACCGCCATAGGTGCGCATGGACCAGCCGAGCGAACGAAGCTGCGTGAACATCATCAGCTGTGGATTGCGAGCCGCGATGACGACTTCCACCGCATTTGCCGATGCTTCAAGATTGGTCAGCATCTGGTCGGCATGTGCCAAGACCTCTTTGATCTGATCCGGATTGCGGCTAGCGACCGGTTTCTGAAATGCCGCATCGACCTGCACTCGCAAGGATACCCAGCGTGTATAGCCATCCATCAGCGGCGCAAGCGACCTGCCAAGATCCTCAGAGGCGATTTCGTTCGAAAGTGTCTTCACGGCAACGAAGGCCGGATCGACAGCCTTACGACCGTCTATGAGGTTCACGAGGCTCGATTGGATGTCCGCGGGCTCCAGCTTTGCGGCAGAGGACACCGCGCCGCGCTCACCGCGCAAACCAAGCAGCGCATCAAAAAGCCGAGCATCGAGCTGGGCCAATTGCGACAGTTCTGTTGAACTGCGATAAACGGCAACCTCCTGCATCAAAAGGCGCCCGACGAGGCCAATGACCGCTAAGCTTAGGGCGGCGAAAGCCAGAATGAGAGTATACTTGATCGATATTTTCATGTGTCCCTCGCAACATGCCCTCGACCAAAGCTTCATCTGCTAATGATTGGGTCATGCTATTTGAGGAACTTGTCATAAGAACATAAAGAGTCGATTAATCATCACGCCGCTGTAAAATCGCAGGTTGAGCTGAACCTCCACACTCTGGGCTTACATCATATATTGCCGCTTCAGAGGAGATGCTGCGGTATTTGCCTTGTGAAGGTTGAATGACACCGTCGCCTTGGAGCGGCTTCAGGCTTCATCCGAGTTCAAGCTGGAAGTGCCAGTAATCTGGTTACGGGATACGTTCAGGCTCTCGTTAGACAACTGCATGCTCCACGCAGTCGCGGAGATCCTTATGCCTCAAGTCCATCATGGCGGAGAGGGTGGGATTCGAACCCACGATACGGTTGCCCGTATGCCGCATTTCGAGTGCGGTGCTTTCGACCACTCAGCCACCTCTCCGCTTTGCTGGTCGGCGCATCTTGCAGCGCGGGCGTTCTCTTAGCGACGAAAGGCAATGCTGGCAAGCGCGAATATCAAAACCAGCCCGGCTTTTACCTTGACAGTTTTTCCTCTCTCACGTATCTCCGCACGCGATCAGGCGTGGAAAAGTTCCCGCGCCTCTTTTGTGTGGGTGACAACAAGCAGCCCGCGCAATTCACCGGCAGCCGTTTCGAAAGTTCGCCTTTCAGATCCTGCCAGAGCTCGACTGACAAAAAGACGGCCATCCTTCGGATAGAGCCGGAACGAACATGAAAGGATAAAAAATGTTCGCAGTCATTAAGACCGGCGGTAAGCAGTACTGCGTGGCAGCCAACGACGTGCTTACCATCGAAAAGCTGGAAGCCGATGCTGGTTCGGTTGTAGAATTCAACGAAGTCCTGGTTGTCGGCGTTGGCGCCGATGCCAAGTTCGGCGCCCCCTTTGTAGAAGGTGCGACCGTCAAGGCAGAAGTGGTCGAACATAACCGTGGCAAGAAGGTTCTTTCCTTCAAGAAGCGTCGCCGTCAGAATTCCAAGCGGATTCGCGGACATCGCCAGCATCACACGGTTGTCCGCATCACGGACATCCTCGGCTAATCAGGTTTCGAAGGTTTAAGGAGAACTCCAATGGCACATAAAAAAGCTGGCGGTTCCTCGCGCAACGGTCGCGATTCAAATTCCAAGCGCCTTGGCGTGAAGAAGTTCGGTGGCGAAGTCGTCATTCCGGGCAACATTATCGTGCGTCAGCGCGGCACGCAGTGGCATCCGGGCGCCAATGTCGGCCTCGGCAAGGACCACACTATTTTTGCGCTGACCGCAGGCAATGTGAATTACCGCACGAAGGCCAATGGCCGAGTGTACGTGTCCGTCATGCCGAAAGCCGAAGCAGCAGAATAAAACCGGTCAAGCGTTCTTAAGCAGCCGGTGTCACATCGACCCGGTTGAACGCGCAAGGTTCAGTCAGAAAAAGGGAAGATGGGACACCACCATCTTCCCTTTTTCTTTTTCCCAATAGGAGGACTGAACATGCAAGGCGAACTAATGCGGGCGAGCCAATCCCGGCCGCCAAAGGACCGGTCAGAAGACCGGTTAAGACCCGACAGGTCGAGAAGCGATTGCCCCGTCTTGTTATCGCAAAGACTTGTTCTGCGCGCACCCCACGAAGACGACATAGACGCACTTGCCCATCTCGCCAATAATGCGAACATCGCCACCATGGTGTCCCGCATGCCGCATCCTTATACGGCAAAAGACGCCGCCGACTTCGTGCGACGTACGAAAGCAGGCGAGATTGGCAAATGCGTCTATGCCATCACCGGAGGCGACAACGGTGCCTTTCTCGGTTGCTGCGCATTGGAGCCCCAGGAAGACGAGCATGCCCTGGAAATTGGCTATTGGCTAGGAGAACCCTTTTGGAACAAGGGCTATGCCACCGAGGCCGCCCACGTGCTGATCGACATGGCGTTCCGGACGCGCAACCAGATCGACCATATCGACGCCAGATGCCGGGTAACCAATGTTGCGTCGAAGCGGGTTATCCAGAAATGCGGCTTCCAGTTCCAGGGCACAGGCATGATCGAATGCTTGGCGGTCGGCGGCATGGTTGCCGTCGAATGGTTCCGGCTCGACCGCAAGACATGGATCTCGCTGCGAAGCTGGGGAGAGCTGAGATGAGAGCTGCCCTGTCGCACAAGACGGCTGCCGCAAGCGCCACGCCCGGCCCCTGCCCCGTGATCGCAACAAGGCGGCTGGTGCTTCGTCCGCATAGATTGGCGGATGCGGGCGCGATATCGGAATCGCTTGGCGATTTCCAGGTAACCCGGATGCTGGCACGCGTGCCGCAACCTTATCACCGCCAGGATGCTCTGGATTGGCTGGTACCGCAGGTTTCAGGCATCTTGCCCGATTGGACGCTGGCGATCACCTCCGGCGACGATACGCATATCGGCTTGGTCGGTATCGAACTCCGGCACGACCACTGGCATCTCGGCTACTGGTTGAACCGCTTCTATTGGGGAAAGGGTTACATGAGCGAGGCTGTCGCGGCGGCTCTGGAACGCTTCTTCCGACGCATGCCTCAAACGACGGTGTTTTCCGGCGCCTTTGCCGACAACCTTGCCTCGCTCCGGATCCAGAAGAAGCTTGGGTTCCGCATCATCGATGCCAACCAGATCTTCAGCCTGTCACGCAATGCCATGGCACCCCATGTGGAAACCATGCTCCTGCCGCAGGACCTGCGCGTGATCACGGGGCAGTGACCCATCAACAAGAGATCCGGCGGAACAGCCGCCGGATCTCTGTCACGACCTTGTCCATGCCAATGCCGTTTTGCGTGTTATAGCTGACGATGTTCATGATAGTCTTTGACCTGCGCCCTTACCGGCGATATCGAACTTACAAAGTGCTTCTGGGAATATCAGGAGCCCGATTGGCACAGGACTGACGGCAGCAAGATGAAGTTTCTCGACGAGGCAAAGGTCTACATACGTTCCGGCGACGGCGGTGCGGGCGCAGTCTCGTTCCGGCGGGAGAAATTCATCGAGTTCGGTGGTCCGGATGGTGGCGACGGCGGGCGCGGCGGCGATGTCTGGGTGGAAGCGGTCAATGGCCTCAACACGCTGATCGATTTCCGCTTCCAGCAGCATTTCAAGGCGAGCACCGGCGTGCATGGCATGGGCCGCAACCGCACCGGCGCCAATGGCTCGGATGTCACCCTGAAAGTGCCGGTGGGTACACAGATCTTCGAGGAAGATAATGAAACGCTGATCATCGACCTGACGAAGGAGGGCCAGAGGTTCCGGCTCGGCAAGGGCGGCAATGGCGGCTTTGGCAATACCCATTTCAAGAGCGCCACCAACCAGGCTCCCAATTGGGCCAATCCGGGCCTTGAGGGCGAAGAAAAGACCATCTGGCTGCGGCTCAAGCTGATTGCCGACGCAGGCTTGGTGGGATTGCCCAATGCGGGAAAATCGACATTCCTCGCCAGCGTCACGCGCGCCCGGCCGAAGATCGCCAACTACCCCTTTACGACCCTGCACCCAAACCTTGGTGTAGCGACCATCGACGGGCGTGAATTTGTCTTGGCGGATATTCCCGGACTGATCGAAGGCGCTCATGAAGGCGTCGGCATCGGTGACCGTTTTCTCGGCCACGTCGAACGCACCCGTGTCCTGCTGCACCTGGTTTCGGCGGTCGAGGAAAAAGTCGGCCATGCTTACAAGACGGTGAAGACCGAGCTTGAAGCCTATGGCGGCGGCTTGATCGATAAGCCCGTCATCGTTGCCCTGTCTCAGATCGACGTTCTCGATGAGAAAGACTTGAAGAAGAAGGCCAAGGAGCTGGAAAAAGCCAGCGGCCAGGTACCATACCTTATCTCCGCGGTGACGAATAAAGGCATGACCGAAGTCTTGCGCGCCCTGCGGGACGTCATCGTCGAAGCGAGTGGCAACAACGAAACCGCTCTTCCAGACCGCTCGACACCTATCGAGGAAGATTTTGTCGAGGACGACGACGAATGACGGCAGACCGCAAGCGTGTCGCCGACCATCGCCGCATCGTCATCAAGATCGGTTCGGCGCTGCTTGTGGACCGTCAAACGGGCCTCAAGGCAACTTGGCTGGAAGCCATCTGCGCTGACATTGCGGATTTGAGGGCCAAGGGCATAGACGTGCTGATAGTTTCCTCGGGCGCCATCGCCATGGGCCGGACGGTACTCGATCTGCCAGGCGGCGCCTTGAGACTTGAGGAAAGTCAGGCTGCAGCCGCGGTCGGCCAGATTGCGCTTGCTCGAGCGTGGTCGGAAAGCCTTTCCCGTAGCGGCATCGTCGCAGGCCAGATCCTTCTGACCCTTGGCGATACGGAAGAACGCCGCCGCTACCTCAATGCCCGGGCCACGATCAACCAGTTGCTGAAGATCGGCGCGGTGCCGATCATCAATGAGAACGATACGGTCGCGACCTCTGAGATTCGCTACGGCGACAATGATCGCCTGGCTGCTCGTGTTGCCACCATGACAGGCGCCGATCTGCTGATCCTGCTATCGGACATAGACGGGCTTTACACAGCTCCACCTCATCTTGATCCGGATGCGCGTTTCCTTGAGGTCATCCCAACCATCACGCCAGAAGTGGAAGACATGGCCGGCGGGGCAGCATCCGAGCTTTCTCGCGGCGGCATGCGAACTAAGATTGATGCCGGCAAGATCGCAACCGGCGCCGGCTGCGCTATGATTATTGCCTCAGGCAAGACGGATCATCCTTTACGCGCGATTGAACAAGGCGCGCGCTCCTCTTGGTTTGCACCGTCCGGGAACCCGGTGACGGCCCGCAAGACCTGGATTGCCGGGCAATTGCAACCTGCCGGCGAACTCCTGATCGACGAGGGTGCCGAAAAAGCGCTGTCGACGGGAAAGAGCCTGCTGCCGGCCGGGGTGCGTCGGATCGCTGGCCATTTCCATCGCGGTGACACCGTCGCTATCACCAGCACTGACGGCCGCGAAATCGCCCGCGGCCTCGCGAGCTACGATGCGGAGGAAGCCCGTCAGATTGCCGGGCGCAAATCCGGCGAGATCGAGGCGATCCTCGGCTATGCCGGCCGTGCGGCAATGGTCCATCGCGACGACATGGTAATGACCCGGTTTCTTCATCATGCGGCTGAACGCGACGATCGGAAAGAAAGTGCCAGCCATGGATGATATGCTCTCTGTGACCGATGACGTGACGGCCATCATGACCGAGATCGGGCGCAACGCCCGGGCGGCAGCGCGTGAACTGGCGACGGCTTCGGCTGAGGTCAAGAACACGGCCCTGCATGCCATGGCCGATGCTCTCTTGGCCAATAGTCGCGAGATTCTTGCCGCCAATGCCGTCGATCTTCAAAACGTTCAAGGCAAGGACCTCCTCCCTTCGTTTATTGACCGGCTGACCCTGACAGGGGGCGGCATTGCCGGAATGGCCTCAGCGCTACGGGAGATCGCAGAGCTCAAAGATCCAGTTGGAGACGTCATCGCCGCCTGGGAGCGGCCGAACGGATTGAAGATCGAGCGTGTGCGTACGCCGCTTGGCGTGATTGGCGTCATTTACGAAAGCCGGCCCAATGTCACGGCGGATGCCGGCGCCCTTTGCCTCAAAGCAGGCAATGCCGTGATCCTGCGCGGCGGATCCGATTCCACCAATTCATCGCAGGCGATCGGTGGGTGTTTGAAGGCTGGCTTGGAGATCGCCGGCCTTTCACAGTATGCGATCCAGATAGTGCCGACGACAGATCGGGCCGCCGTGGGCGCCATGCTCTCCGGCCTCGGTGGGGCAATCGACGTGATCGTGCCGCGTGGTGGAAAAAGCCTTGTGGCACGTGTTCAGAATGAAGCGCGTGTGCCGGTCTTTGCGCACCTTGAGGGGCTTTGCCATATCTACGTGGACACATCAGCCGAAATTGAAATGGCCAAGACGATCGTCGTCAATGCCAAGATGCGTCGTACCGGTGTCTGCGGCGCAGCCGAAACCCTTCTCATCGACAGTGCCGCAATCGGCAGCCATCTCATGCCGATCCTGGAGGCGCTGACCGATGCTGGCTGCGAAATCCGCGCTTCAGCCGCCGTTCTCAAAGTGGTCCCCGGGCTCATACCGGCGACTGAGGAGGATTGGCGGACCGAATATCTCGACGCGGTCATTTCCGTCGCCATTGTCGACGGCGTTTCCGGCGCGATCCGTCATATCAACACCTATTCCTCCAGCCATACGGAAGCAGTGCTCGCGGAGGATGCTCAGGTCGTGGCGCGCTTCTTCAACGAAATCGACTCGGCAATCCTGCTGCACAACGCCTCGACCCAGTTTGCCGATGGCGGAGAGTTTGGCATGGGTGGCGAGATCGGCATATCCACAGGCAAGATGCATGCCCGCGGCCCCGTCGGCGTCGAGCAGTTGACCTCCTTCAAATACCGGGTGCATGGCACCGGACAGATCCGGCCCTGATTTCACGTGGCGCAAGAGACCATCGACCGCCGATACCTAACCATGCCCCATGCGGAACGAGGCATGGCGGTCGGTCTGTTCGGCGGCTCCTTCAACCCTCCACATGAGGGGCACCTGCTCGTCGCAGAAATAGCCCTGCGCCGACTCGGCCTCGACCAGCTCTGGTGGATGGTCACGCCTGGAAACCCGCTGAAGAGCCGGCTGGAACTCGCGCCTTTGGCGGACCGCCTTGCAATGAGCGAAAAGCTCGTCCAGGACCCGCGGATCAAGATCACCGCTTTTGAAAGGACGCTTGAAACGTCCTACACCGCCGAAACGCTTGCCTTTGTCAAAGCCCGCAATCCGCATGTGAACTTCGTCTGGGTAATGGGCGCCGACAGCCTGAAGACTTTCCACCTTTGGCAGAAGTGGCGGGAAATCTTAAGCACATTTCCGCTCGCCGTTGTCGATCGCCCGGGATCCACCCTTTCGTTTCTATCATCGCCGATGGCGCGCGCCTTTGGCCATGCGCGCATCGACGAGGATGACGCTGGTGTGCTTTGGAAGAAGCAGGCGCCGGCCTGGACATTCATCCATGGGCCTCGTTCGGCGCTGAGCTCAACGGCGCTGCGAGCCAAGGCAGACTCAAAATCCTGAAAGCGGTCTTCTCCCATGCGGTTGTTGATGATCTTTTGTGCAGATCTCTTGAATCGGTAGCCGTTCAATGCCACCTTTAACCTGCGGCCGATCGTCGATCGGATTCGTGGTACGTGCATGTTGCTGTTACCTGGAAGAAAGGACAAACCCTGACAACAGTACACGCCAAGGGAAAGGCGATCTCCGTCCTCCCGCAGAGCCTGGAACGTGGCGCCGATGCCGCCGCCCGTGCTCTCGAACTGGTCCTCGCAAGTCTCGAGGATTCGAAAGCTGAAGATATCGCCACCATCAACATTGCCGGCAAGTCGGCGCTCGGAGACTACATGGTAGTCGTCTCCGGACGATCGAGCCGACATGTCATGGCGATCTGCGACCACCTAATTTCCGACCTCAAGGACGAAGGCTTGGGCACGGCCCGGGTCGAAGGCATGGAGACCGGCGACTGGGTGCTGATCGATACCGGTGACATTATCATCCATGTGTTCCGTCCTGAAATTCGCGAGTTCTACAACATCGAAAAGATGTGGGCGGCTCCGGATATCGAGGAAGGCGCACTGCTGCATTGACAGGTTCGGGCGCGTCCTGAACCGGTCCAGATGAGATCGAGTTGAAGGTTCGAGTGCGAACTCGGACCGTAATGCCCTGGTCTGCGAAAAATAGGTAGCACATGCGGGTCAGCCTTTTTGCCGTGGGACGGCTCAAAACCGGACCGGAAAAGGAGCTTGCCTCCCGTTATCTCGATCGCTTTGCCAAAGCAGGTCCTGCCACTGGGCTGGAATTGTCGCGCGTCGTGGAAATCGCTGAAAGCCGCGCGGCCAATCCCCAGACGCGCAAGAAGGAAGAAGGTTCGGCGCTGGAGAAGTCTCTGCCAGACAGCGCGATCCTGGTCCTACTCGACGAACAGGGCAAATCGCTGTCAAGCGAAGCCTTTGCCGCCATGATCGGCGGCTATCGCGACAATGGCAAACGGGATCTGATGCTTGCCATCGGCGGCGCCGACGGGCTTGATCCTGATCTATACGATCGCGCTCACATGGTTCTTAACCTCGGATCCATGACCTGGCCCCATCAGGTCGTCCGGATTTTGATCGCCGAGCAGCTTTATCGGGCTGTCACCATTCTTTCAGGCCATCCTTATCACCGCGTCTAAACGTTTCGTTTACCGTGGAACACGATGTTGTTTCTAGCTTTCGGTGACAAATCAGCATAGGATTTGGGCGATCCGGAGGACATCGGAGCTTTGATGGCAATTGGGCAAACGACGGCCGGCAAGCGGGCGCTGCTTCCTTTCACGGCAGCATGTTTGGGCTTTATCTGCCTTGCCCCAGCGCCCTTGTCTCACGTCGCGCTCGCTCAACAACAAGCTGCGCCGGGCATGCCGGGATCTCCGCCTCTTGTAATGCCGCCGGCGACGGATCCGACTGCAGAGCTGCAGAGCAAGCGAAACGAGACCCGCGGCGAACTGGAGGTGCTGGCCAAGAGCATGAGCCTCTCCGCCGAGAGGGCCTCCTCCATCGAACAAAGTATTGCGCAGATCAAGAAGACTTCCGCCGACCTGCGGCAGGCGCTGATCGCTTCGGCTGCTCGCCGCAAGGATCTGCAGACAAAAATTCTGGTAAGCGAGGAAAAGCTCGCCGAGCTGAAGGTCGGCGAAGCGGATATCCGGACGTCGCTCCGTAGCCGGCGAGCCGTGCTGGCCGAGGTCCTTGCCGCCCTGGAACGCATGGGTCGTAATCCGCCACCGGCTTTGCTGGTCAAACCGGAAGATGCACTTGCTTCCGTACGCAGCGCTATTCTTCTTGGAGCCGTGGTGCCGGGAATGCGCACGGAGGCGGATAAGCTGGTTGCCGACCTTCAGTCCCTCGCGGCCTTACAGGCTGCAGCACTCGAGGAGAAGGCATCGGTCAGCCAAACGATCGCTGCAGGTATCGAGGAAGAGCAGCGCATGAACCTGCTGCTGGCTGAAAACGATAAGGTGAACAACCAGAACCAGCAGGATCTGCTGGCGGAACGGCGGCGTTCCGAGCAATTGGCAGGCCAGGCGTCTTCTTTGCAGGACCTCATCCGGTCGCTGGAAGGTCAAATATCCTCTGTACGCGAAGGCATAGACCAGGCCCGCGCAGAAGAAGAAAGACGGAGACTTCTTTCGGAAGCAGAACGGGAAAAAGCCAAGCAACTTGCCGAAAGCGGTGTGCCTGACAAAAACCGTATTGCGCCCGCATACGCGTTTTCAAGCCTGAAGCAGAAGCTGGAACTTCCGCTCGCTGGCGATGTCTTGCGTGCGTTCGGGGACGCCGACGGCACGGGGCATCCGGCGAGAGGCATGACGGTTGCCTCCAATGCAGGGGCCGTTGTGACGGCACCCGCCGACGGCCTTGTTGTTTTCGCCGGCGCCTTCCGAAGCTATGGGCAAATGATCATCCTCAATGCCGGCGATGGATACCATCTGGTTTTGGCCGGTATGGATGTAGTGAATGCACGGCAAGGAAAATTCGTCTTTGCAGGCGAGCCGATTGCCGTGATGGGTGAGAAAAGAGTAGCAAGCGCAACTGCGTTGGCGCTGGAAACGGATCGTCCGACGCTTTACATTGAATTTCGAAAAGACGGCACCCCGGTTGATTCCAGACCATGGTGGACCGCGAAAGAAACTGGAAGGGCACGAAATGATTCGTAGGGCTTCTCTTGTCATCGTGGGTGCACTCTTGGGTGCCACGGCGATGAGCGTCATCTATTCAGCCGGTGTGCCGGCACAGGCCGCAGGGGCTTCCACTTACAGGGAGCTGTCGATCTTCGGTGATGTGTTTGAACGGGTTCGTGCCCAGTATGTGACGCCGCCGGACGAAGAGAAGCTGGTCGAGAATGCCATCAATGGCATGCTGACCTCGCTTGATCCGCATTCCAGTTTCATGAATTCCAGAGATGCTGAAGACATGCGCACGCAGACGCGTGGCGAGTTCGGCGGTCTTGGCATTGAAGTGACAATGGAAAACGAGCTCGTCAAGGTCATCGCGCCGATCGACGACACGCCTGCCGCCCGGGCCGGGATCTTGGCCGGCGACTTCATCTCCGAGATCGACGGACAGCCGGTGCGTGGCCTGAAGCTCGAGGAAGCTGTCGAAAAGATGCGGGGCGGCGTGAAGACGCCGATCAAGCTGACCGTTATCCGCCAGGGTGCCGACAAGCCTCTTGAGATCACCGTCGTTCGTGACATCATTGCTGTTCGTGCGGTTAAGTCGCGCGTCGAAGGCGGCGATATCGGCTATCTCCGCGTCATTTCCTTCACCGAAAAGACCTATGATGACCTGGAAAAGGCCATCAAGAAGATCAAGGCCGATGTCCCGGCCGACAAGCTGAAGGGCTATGTCCTCGACCTGCGGCTCAATCCAGGTGGCCTCCTGGATCAGGCAATCAATGTTTCGGATGCATTTCTCCAGCGCGGTGAAGTGGTCTCGACACGCGGACGCAATGCCGAGGAAACCCGTCGCTTCAATGCCGGTCCTGGGGATCTGACGGACGGAAAGCCGGTGATCGTGCTTGTAAACGGTGGTTCCGCCTCAGCGTCGGAAATCGTTGCGGGCGCTCTGCAGGATTTGAAGCGCGCGACCGTGGTTGGAACGCGCTCCTTCGGCAAGGGATCGGTTCAGACCATCATCCCGCTTGGCGATGCAGGCGCCTTGCGTCTGACCACAGCGCTGTACTACACGCCGTCGGGCAAATCGATCCAGGGCACGGGCATCCAGCCCGACATCAAGGTCGAGCAGCCGCTACCGCCGGAACTGCAGGGCAAGATCAAGGCTGAAGGCGAATCTGGTCTTCGCGGCCATATCCAGGGCGCTGCCGAGACCGACGAAGGTTCGGGTTCCGCAGCTTATGTACCGCCGGAAACCAAGGATGACATCCAGCTGAACTATGCAATGGATTTGCTCCATGGCGTAAAAACGGATCCGTCCTATCCAGCAAATCCTGACAAGGCGGCTGCAGCGATCAAGAAATAACGCAATACCGGCCAGAGCAACCGTGATACGTAATGCTCTGGCTGGTTTCATTCCCTAGAGACTGCAATTCGGAACTTGATTTGGGCACCGATCTCCACGCACCGCTTGGACGGGACCGGCCGGCTGAACGGCGTCGGGCAAGGAGATGGCCGGTATCTACCTTTTTCGCATGCCTCGGCATTGCCGGGATTTCAGCGCTTTCATTTTACGCCATGCGCGGCGACGACGCTCTGCGTCAGGTTGCCCCAATACCGGCACCGGACGAGCAAAAGCCGCCTGACGAAGCCTCGGCATCTAGCGACAACCAGACGGCAGGCGCTTCTGACGACAAGACTATTTCAAGGTCGAACCCGAATTCCGGCGCTCATGTGGAGCGAACTGTCACCGACGACGGGTCCATCGTCACCAAATACACGCCGCGACAGCGGGATGGCGCAGGGCCGGTTTTAATTGACGCGCAAGGGATTGGTCAGGATCCCCGCATAGCGGCTCAACCCAATGAAGCTTTGCTGGAAGACACACCAAACGGGAAGTTACCGATCATAGGTGCCGACGGAATGCGGCCTATGGATCATTATGCGCGGCCCTGGTCTGGCGCCCGCGGAACCCGTATCGCGATCGTGGTTGGGGGACTGGGCCTCAGCCAGACAGGCACGCAACGCGCCGTGCAGCAATTGCCTCCGTCCATCACGCTTGGCTTTGCATCCACCGGGAACAGCCTTCAGCGATGGATGCAGGAAGCAAGGCGAACCGGCCATGAAATCTTGCTTCAGGTGCCTTTCGAACCTTTCGACTATCCCGCCAACGATCCGGGTCCCGCCACCTTACTGACCGCAAGTTCGGCGAAGGACAATCTGACCCGCCTGCACGAGGCGATGGGTCGCATCACCAACTATACCGGCATCATGAACTACCAAGGCGGACGTTATCTGGCAGACATGAAGGCTCTGGAGCCCGTTCTGCGTGATATCGGCAAGCGGGGCTTGCTGTTTCTCGATGACGGCAGTTCGGCTCAATCGAAAAGCGGAACGATTGCCGACGCCGTCAACCTCCCGCATTCCTTCGCAGACATGACGCTCGACGGACAGATGCAGACCAGTGAAATCCTGAAGAAACTCGATGAACTGGAGCGGATTGCCGACCGCCGCGGCACCGCGATCGGTGTTGCCTCTGCTTTCGATGAAAGCGTTGCTGCGATAAAGCAATGGAGCGAGGAGGCTTCCCAACGCGGTATCGAAATCGTTGGTGTCTCCGCTCTGGCTCGTGAAAGCCTCAAGGCTGCCGATGGAGGATCGAGGTGACGATGAAGAAAGCTCTGCCGATGAAGGCTGAAGATTTGCCCTATCGCCCCTGCGTCGGCGTCATGGTCCTGAACAGCGAAGGTCTCGTCTGGGCGGGACGGCGCATCAGCGAAGGCAATTCAGAATATGACGGCTCCCCGCAGCTATGGCAGATGCCGCAAGGGGGCATCGACAAGGGCGAAGATCCGTTGAAGGCGGCTTACCGGGAGCTTTACGAGGAAACCGGTATTCGGTCTGTGTCGCTCCTGGCGCAATCGCGCGACTGGATCAACTACGATCTGCCTGCGCACCTGATCGGCATCGGGTTAAAAGGAAAATATCGCGGACAGACCCAGCGCTGGTTCGCTTTCCGCTTCGAAGGAGATGAAAGCGAGATTGCAATCAATCCGCCGCCGGGCGGCCATGAAGCAGAGTTCGATGCGTGGGAGTGGAAGCCAATGACTGCGCTTCCGGGTCTCATCGTGCCGTTCAAGCGCGCGGTCTATGATCAGGTGGTAAACGAATTCGCACATCTGGCAAAGCCGGTAAGCTGAGGCTTATCTCTTGCGCCTGGGGCGTCCTAGGGGTTTTCTCGTCAACTCAAGGTATTTGAAAGCCCGCGGAGTAATTCCGCGGGCTTTAGGGTATGGTTATTCTGCCGAGTCGGCGGATTCAGCGTTGAGCTGCCCGTAACGCTCTTCGCCGATCTTTGCGAGGAGATCCAGCTGGGTTTCGAGGAAGTCGATATGACCTTCCTCATCCATCAGGAGCTGTTCGAAAAGCTTCATGGAGACATAGTCTCCGGCGGCATGACAGATATCACGCGAGGCTTTGTAAGCCGTACGGGCATCGTATTCCCCGGCCAGGTCGGCTTCCAGAACTTCCTTGACATTCTGGCCAATGCGCAGCGGCGCAAGGGTCTGAAGGTTGGGATGGCCTTCCAGGAAGATGATGCGATCGATGAGACGATCCGCATGATGCATTTCCTCGATCGACTCCGCCCGCTCCTTCTTTGCAAGCTTCGTATAGCCCCAGTCAGCCAGCAACCGGTAATGCAACCAGTACTGATTAACGGCGCCGAGCTCGAGGAATAGTGCCTCGTTAAGCCGCTCGATGACCTTTAAGTCGCCTTTCAATGTCCGCTCTCCTGTTTTCCTCGTGGAATTCTTTCAGGCGGGACATATAAACGACAACCTCAGCTTCCGTCGAGTGTCGATGGGCGTGATATTCCTCGGTTGTACGGATAATCAAGTCGACGACATTGGGAAAGCATCCGCAGCAGCGGCCACGCTTGGCCATGGCGTGATACACTTTGACCGGAACAATCAATTGCCAACAGTCCTCATCCAGAAGCTGGATGATCGTGTCGCGGATTTCCTTATCAGTAATGTAATTGCAGCTACAAACCAGCATTCTCGGACGATCCGGAAAGATGAGCATTGGTATCCCCTTTTTTAGAAAGGAGACCGGTTCTGTCAAGAAAAAATCGCATGCCACGGTTCACGGCTTGATGAGCGAGACAGGATGTCGCGCCCGGGACGGGTCTCAGCCGTTCAGAAATTCCATGAGACAGAAGCTGACATGGATTGAAGCCTGCTTTTCATCTCCGGCTCCGCGCGACGCATCAGTGGAAGTTTCGGCCCTTCGGCATGACCTGCCCTGGTTGTTGATCCGATAGGAGATCCAAAGTGTCTGTAGGCTGTGGCCGGGCAGCCTCGGCCGGTCGCCGGCGCTCCGGTCGCCAGGAACCGCCGCCGCTTTGCAGTGTCTCATCCGAGCGCGGCGATGCTGCAAAGCGTCGGGCTTCCTTTTGCAACAGGCCCAGCATCGACGTGATGTCTTCGATATGCTCTACGACCGTATGGACCACACCACTCTGGCTCTGCAGCCGGCCGCGGATCTTAACGAGGCGCGCGCCCATCACCACGGGCCGGTATTGTTCAAAGATCTTCGGCCAGACGATGGCGTTTGCCACTCCCGTTTCGTCTTCCAAAGTCATGAAGATGACGCCCCGGGCAGATCCTGGCCTTTGGCGGACGAGAACTAGGCCGCCGATCGTAACCCTCTGCCCATTGGCGATCGTCAGCAAGTTAACGCTGCGGGTAATCCCCATAGCTTCCATTTCCGGGCGCAAGAAGGAAACCGGGTGCCCCTTCAGCGACAAGGAAAGATAGCGATAATCCTCAATCACCTCTTCTCCCGGCAGCATCATGGGCAACTCGGCCTTTGCTTCGGGCCTGAGATCAGAGCCAGACGCGGCGTCGAAGAGCGTCGGATTGTCGGTTTTGGCCTTGATATCCAGGCCACGCACTGCCCAGAGCGCCTCACGCCGCGATAGCCCCATGCTGCCGAAGCTATCCGCATCGGCCAGCCGCTCGAGATCCAATTTGTCGAGGCCCGATCGGATCCAGAGATCATGCACGGAGCTGTATCCGAGCTGACGATTGGCAATCAGCCTCCCAACCACATCTTTTTCGGCCAAGCCCTTGATCTGCCGAAAACCCAGACGCACCGCATGAGAGGTCCTGATGACGTCCCGCATGGAGCCGTGGCGCCTGTCGATCATCCTTGCGTCGAAGGGTGCCTGTTCCAGTGTGCAGTCCCAATCGGAGTGGTTGATGTCGACCGGCAGGATCATTGTGCCATGCTCACGCGCATCGCGGATCAGCTGTGCCGGAGCATAGAACCCCATGGGCTGGGAGTTCAGAAGGGCGGCGCAGAATATATCGGGATAATAGGTCTTGATCCAGGATGAGGCATAGACGAGGAGGGCAAAGGAGGCCGCATGGCTTTCCGGAAAGCCATATTCGGCAAAGCCTTCGATCTGACTGAAACATTGCTTGGCAAAATTTTCCTGGTAGCCATTGTCCAGCATGCCCTTGATGAAATCGAGCCTGAACTCATTGACGCGACCGGAGCGCTTGAACGTGGCCATGGAGCGACGCAGCCGGTCGGCTTTTTCAGGAGGAAAGCCTGCACCGGTGATAGCGATCTGCATCGCCTGCTCCTGAAACAGCGGAACACCGAACGTTCGCTCCAGCACATCCTTCAGTTCCGGCTTCTCATACCTGATTTTTCCGCCCTTGTTCCGGATCTCCCGACGCTTGAGATAGGGATGGACCATATCACCCTGGATCGGGCCGGGCCGCACGATCGCGACCTCGATGACAAGATCATAGAACTCTCGTGGCCTCAGCCTTGGCAACATGCTCATCTGTGCCCGGCTTTCGATCTGGAAGACGCCCACTGTGTCTGCGCGGCAGATCATGTCATAGACATTCTGGTCCTTGTGCTTCTGCATGAGACTGTCCAGTGTCTCTTCCCGGCCGTAGTGAAGCCGCATCATCTCGAACGCCTTTCTGAGACAGGTCAGCATGCCGAGTGCGAGGACATCGATCTTCAGCAGGTTCAGCGTATCGAGATCATCCTTGTCCCACTCGATCATGTAGCGCCCGGGCATGGCGGTTTTCATGATCGGCACCACTTCGTCGAGGCGGTCGCGGGTGATCAGGAAGCCACCCACATGCTGGGTCAGATGGCGGGGGAATCCCATCAACTGCTTGGCATGGGCAATGACCTTGCTTGTCAGGGGATCGGAGATATCGAGACCCGCGACCTTGGCCTCGCGTTCGGAAAGGCCATCCTCGGACCAGCCCCAGACGGTGCTCGAAAGGGCAGCCTGCACATCTTCGGAAAGACCGAATGCCTTGGCCACTTCACGGCCGGCCATACGCGTTCGGTAGCTGGTGACGGCCGCCGTCAGTCCCGCATGCCGATAGCCGTAATGCTCATAGATATACTGAATAACCTCTTCCCGCCGCGCATGCTCGAAATCCACATCGATATCGGGCGGTTCATTGCGCTCCGTCGAGATGAAGCGAGCGAAGAGCAGCTTGGTCGAGGTCGGATCGACAGAGGTAATGCCGAGACAATAGCAGACGGTCGAATTTGCAGCCGATCCCCGCCCTTGGCACAGGATCTTCAGCACATGGCGAGCATGCCAGACGATATGGCGGACCGTCAGGAAATAGGGTTCATAGCCCATCTCCTCGATGAGATCGAGTTCATACCGGATCTGGCTTGAGACCTCGGCGGGTATTTCATCCGGATACCGGTCTGCCGCCCCTTGCCATGTCAGCCGCTCCAGGGTTTGGGAGACCGTCTCCCCTGCAATGCTTTCATCCGGATAATTATGGCTGATCTCCTCAAGCGAAAACTGCAGCCGCTTGAAGAATCGCTCTGTATTGGCGATGGCATCGGGATAATGTTTGAAGAGACGCGCCATCTCCGCTGCATTCTTGATGTGCCGCTCTCCATTCGGCGCTAAACGAAAACCTGCTTCCTGGATTGTTACATGTTCGCGGATGGCAGTGACGACATCCGATAAGGAACGTCGCCCAGGAAGGTGAAAGAGCGGCAAATTGGTTGCGATCAGCGGCAGGCGGTTGCGCCTGGCCAAATGAGCGAAGCTTGCAAAAACAAAACTGTCGCGGCCGTCATAGGTTGGCGCCAGCGCGAGATAGATATCCTTGCGGAAGCGTTTTCGATAACGGTCCAGTTGCTTATCCAGCAAGGCCAGATAACTGCCATCCTCCGCCCGGCCTGGATCCGGCAATAGGGCAAGCATCATCTCGTCGCCCCATTCCAGAAAATCCCATTCCTCCAGGAGACAGGAGCCTTTTTCCGTCCTCAGATTTCCCCGGCTCAAAAGGCGGCAAAGATTAGCCCAGCCTTTCCGGTTGCGGGGATAGGCCAGGACATCCGGCGTATCGTCGGAAAAGACCAGCCGCGCTCCTGGATGAAACGCGCATGCGGGGAAAGCTTCCTCCTCGTCTTGCCCCCTGCCCTTTTGTTGCTGGCGCTCCCAAGCCTCCTTCATCTGGCGGACCTGATTATGGGCGCGAACAACCCCGGCCACGGAATTGCTGTCGGCAACGCCCAAGCCGGCAAGGCCGAGGACACTTGCGGCGACAATCATCTCTTCAGGTCTTGCAGCCCCCTCCAGGAAGGAGAAGTTGGTCTTGGCACCGATCTCGTAAAAACTTGGTACGTCGCTCATGCGAAGATACCATGAACCCGCCAGGCTGGAGCTGGATTACCGCGATTGTAATGGCCTTTGCGGAACACCCAAAACCTGCGGCCAGCTTCGCTTTCCAGGCGAAAATAATCCCGCTCTTCCACATCCTTCTCATCAAGCCACCATTCGGGCGAAATCCGTTCCGGGCCCTCGGCACGCACGACTTCATGAACAATCCGGCGCCAGCGAAAACGCTGCGGAGGCCCGTCCGGCACGGTTGCGGCAAAGGCCTCCATGGGTTCGGGATAACGGAGAG
This sequence comes from Rhizobium deserti, assembly GCF_004358025.1. Classification (GTDB taxonomy): domain Bacteria; phylum Pseudomonadota; class Alphaproteobacteria; order Rhizobiales; family Rhizobiaceae; genus Neorhizobium; species Neorhizobium deserti. The sequence goes on from NZ_SMTL01000008.1 coordinate 77,173, forward strand.
CCGCAATGGCCGGCTGGTCTTCGGCAGGAAGGCAAAAATCTCGTCGACCTTTTGCTTTACCGTCCAGAATGCAATGGCCGGCATGAAGACTTCCGCACGTTCGGGAATATGGCTTTGCCGCAGTTCGGCCACCTGCAAACAATCTGCACCCAAGCGGGCGGAAACCCGATCAACGAAATCCGCAAGCGAAACCGTGCTCTGGTGTTGGCCGGTAAAATCATTTTGGGACGCTTTGAATGCCTCGTGCTGCAGCACGTTGAGCCGCAGAAGCTCGAATCCGTAACCGGCATCCAGATCATCCTGCACAGCGCTCAGACGTTCGGAAAACAGGCCAGCGATGCGTTTCGGATCCCGCAAGGGCTGTGAGGCGCCGGCACGGATGCGAAAAACCCGACCGTCGACCCGAAACAGCACCAGTTCAAATATGCGCCCTCCGGCCCCACGCTTTTCCAGTCCGGAGGTCAGAGAAGCGGCGATCTGGCCTGTGAGATGAAGGATGTGCTCTTCCGCCTCGACCGGTTCGGCAAGACGTCGCTCGGCTGAAAGGGCAGCAACTGGACGCCGGGGTGAAATTGCCTCCTCATTGGCTCCCAAGGCCTGATCAAGCCGAAGCAGGAGATAGGCGCCAAACCGGCGTGCCAAAGGTGCGCGAGGCAGACGTAATAGGTCTGTAACACGCTTCAAGCCCAGCTTATGAAGCGAAGAAATGGTTGTTTCATCGACGCGAAGGGCATCCACCGGCAGCGGCGCCAGCACGTCCTGCGTCTTATCTTCGGCAATCACTCCGCCCGGGCCGTACCGACAGGCTGCCCAGGACAGGCCGGGCGAGGAGGAAATAGCGCCCCGGGCATCGAACCCCATCTGGAGCAGCCTATCCAGCACTTCCTTCAGCAAAGCATCTTCACCACCAAACAGGTGTGCACAGCCACTGATATCGAGAAACAATCCGTCACGACCATCCAGGGCCACAAGCGGCGTATAGCGATCGCACCAGTCTGCAATGGCTTCAAGAAGCACGAGGTCAGCGGCTTCGTCCTCCTCCACCACATCAATTTTTGGATACATGGCGCGCGCCTCCGCCAAGCCCTGTCCCCGCTTCAGGCCCAGACCCTCCGCCGGCTCGTCCAGCGCGGTCAGCCGCATAGCATTGGCGCGCCGTCCGGCACAAAGGATCGGCGGGTGCTCAGGACGCTCTTTCAAACGCCAAGACAGTCCCCATAGCCGGCGGGCGATCCTGTCTGTCGGCAAGTGCAGGAATGCCAGCGCCAGAATGCGCTGCCGGCTTGGGGCGAGAGAAAGCCTCTCCTGTTTGGCGGACGAGGGAAAATTGACGGTCACGGCTGTTCCACTCCAGAAGAAAGGAGAGCGGAGCCGGGTTGCGGCTCTTCTCCAGGGTGAGTCGGAAAACAGGATGGCCGATGCTGCCGCCAAGCACGGATCCATCCAAAAGACGCCGCTCGGAAGCCGGCGCCGGTTCGGCAAGAAAGCGGAGAAGAGCACTACTCGCCTCTTCCTCCGCCGCATGCCGCAGAATGAAAAGCGGCCGCCCCGCCGCCTTCGTCCTGAGGCTCAGTCTTCGGCTTTCGGTAAGGCCGAAATGTTTGAGATTGCCGCGGATTTCCAGGATGGTTGCGGAAATTGCCCCGCTGGCGACCGCCGCTTCCGCAATCCACAAGGCATCTTCGAGCTTGCGAGGCGAAGCGAAGAGAACATCCCTTGTCTCCAAGCCAAATTGCCGCAAACCACAGGCGTTGGGAATGCCCGCTTCCTGCGTCGCAAAGACGTCGCTGATCCATAGAAGCGGTGCTTCGCCGGTATCTTTTGCTTTGATATAAGCGGCCAGCGAAAGAACAAATCCGCTTGCCGCACCGGCATCTCCCATAAGGAGGCTTCGGATCTCGGTCAGGGCGTCGAGCGGCAAGCCACCTTCCAAAGCGTCATCCATGGACGCGATGCCAAATGGAAGACGAGAATGGAGGGACTTGGCTTCCTGCCCTTCAGGAACGATAGCCGACCTTGCTTGCTCTGCGGCAGCAAGCGCCGGTACAGGCTTTCCTTCCAATCTGGCGATCTGTTCGCGCAGGGCAAAAAGCGTCTCCTGCGCCGTGGCACCAGGGGCCATGGCGTCAGCTCCATTCTTATATGTTCACTTTATGTTCCTATGAATTCCAGAGGCCGCCAAAAGAGTCAACAGCCGCTCCAAAGGAATCTTTTCCTTCAGCGATAGCGCAATGATTCTTCTCTCGAAAAAAATCGCTGCAGGTACTATATGGGCGTGACCGGAAGGAGAGCCCATGGCCCGCAGTGACCAGACCAATGATTGGCAGGATCGTCATGCGCCGACGATCAGCACGTTTGAATCACTGGCCATCGAAGCTTATGGTCATTTGCCAGAAGAATTTCGGGCTTTAACCGCTAACCTGACCATTGAAGTCGAAGATTTTCCGGATGACGACGTCTTCGAAGACATGGCGCTTGAAACGCCCTTCGATCTGCTCGGCCTTTTTGAAGGCAAGGGTATCTCGGAACGGTTCACAGTCGAAACAGGCGAACTGCCTAATCGTATCAGGCTTTATCGCCGCCCCATCCTTGATTACTGGGCAGAAAACGAGGAAACGCTCGGCGACATCATCACCCATGTCCTGATCCATGAGATCGGCCATCATTTCGGCCTGAGCGACGACGACATGGAGCGTATCGAGGCCAGCGCCGAAGAGGCCGCCCAGCGCTAGTCCGGCTTATTGCTCGCCAAGCTTCATGCTTGGATCATAATCCTTGCCATCCACCGTTTTCGTCACCGCCTGGCCGCAGTACATCTTGTTCTCCGCCTGGTTGAAGGAGAGGCTTGGAGTGCCGTGCAATTCCCAACCCTTGTTCAGGGCATCTGATACCCGGTGGCAAAAGCTGGCATCATCCGGTCCGGTCAGGAAGCGGTATAGTTTCATGAGGATTTCCTTTCTCGTTTGGCGATGAACGCGGCTTCGGCAAGCAGCTTTTCCGCCTCAGTCAGATGCAGCCGCTCCACCATTTTTCCGTTCAGATTGATGACATTGAGATTTTGCGCCTCCGACTGCGAAAAAGCTGCGACGATCTCCTGCGCCTCCTTTACAGCCTGCACAGACGGGCCGAAATGACGATTGGCCGGCTCGATCTGGTTTGGATGGATCAGCATCTTTCCCGAAAATCCCATAGCCCGGCCTTGGGCACATTCGGCATCGAAAGCATCGCTGTCCTTGAAGTCGTTGAAGACGCTATCAATGACGACCAAACCATGGGCGCGGCCGACAAGCAGTATCTGCATCAACCATGGAATGAGATGAGAGCGGCCGGGCTCCGGAAGCACTCCCGTTGCTTTGCGCATATCATTGAGCCCGACCACGAAGCATTGAAGCCGCTCGTCCGCTATAGCAATCGCTGCAGCGTTGAGAATGCCCTTGGGCGTCTCGATCATCGCCCAGATGGCGACATCCTTCGTCAGCCCGGCATTCGACAGTATATCCGCCACCGCCTGGACATCGGAAGCCTGCTCGACCTTCGGGATCAGCACCGCAGCCGGCAGGACTTCAATCACCAAATCTAGGTCTGCCTTGCCGTAATCCGAATCAAGCGGATTGATCCGAATAACGGCTAAGGTTTCCTTGAGCGGATTTTCCCGGAAAAGTTGGCGCAGGTTATCTCGGGCGTTGACCTTCTTGTCTGGAGCGACCGAATCCTCAAGATCGAAGATCACGGCATCACAATCCAGATCATGAACCTTTTCCAAGGCCCGCGTGTTAATCGACGGTACACTAAGAACTGAGCGGCGGAGATGAACGGGCACGGAATTGATATCGGTCAAAGCCATTATCGCAACTTTGTGACAATCTTTTTATCCGCCGGCAATACCACAGGCAGGAAAGCCTCTTGCAACAGAAGGCCGCAAGGCCCACATTTTCCGATGCAGAAAGGTCTAATTATGCAAAATGTTCGCGCATTCCTAGTCATTACATCGGCAATTGCCATTCTTGCCACGGCGGCTTTGCTGACGGCATCTCTGACCGTCGCCTTTGTAGGCATACTGGCCGTTCTTTCCATTGGCCGAGCGCTTTCGCAGCGGCTCAAGCCGGTTCCGGTGCGTGCCAATGCTGACCAGCGCGCAATGCGCGTCTGGAATGATGGCCGCGGTACGATCATCGATCTCTAAGCTGCTCACGCTCAACAGGCTGCAATCCGGCTGCTTCAGGACGCTAGCGTACCGGTTGAGGGTAAACCGCCCTTCAAATTCGGCTGAATTTACTTTAATGCAGCTTGCGCGAATAAGTCTTGCGGAGGCAGATCATGGATAAGTTTACAAAGCTCACCGGCGTTGCTGCGCCGCTTCCGGTCGTCAATATTGATACGGACATGATCATTCCGAAGGATTACCTGAAGACGATCAAGCGGACCGGGCTTGGCAAAGGCCTATTTGCCGAAGCTCGTTACAATGAAGACGGCACAGAAAATCCCGACTTCGTTCTCAACAAGCCTGCTTATCGCGATGCCAAAATTCTAGTTGCCGGGGACAATTTCGGTTGCGGCTCCTCACGTGAGCACGCGCCTTGGGCCCTCCTCGATTTCGGCATCCGCTGCGTGATCTCGACGAGCTTTGCCGACATTTTCTACAATAACTGTTTCAAGAACGGCATCTTGCCGATCGTCGTCAGCCCGGAAGATCTGGACAAGCTGATGGATGACGCTTCGCGCGGTTCCAATGCCGTTGTCTCCGTCGATCTTGAAGCCCAGGAAATCAGTGGCCCGGATGGCGGCTCCATCCATTTCGATATCGACCAGGGGCGTCGCCACATTCTCCTCGAAGGTCTCGACGATATTGCTTCCACCATGAAGAGCGATGCTGCAATTAGCGGCTTTGAGAACAAAAACCGCACCGAGCGCCCCTGGCTTTGATTGGGAGCGCTCGAATGGTGACGCGCATCTCCTCCGGATCCCCCTTTGAAGCGCGGATTGGTTATTCCCGCGCTGTGGTCGACCGTGACATGGTCTATGTCTCCGGCACGACCGGGTATGATTATGCAAAGATGGAAATGCCCAATGACGTCGCGGCCCAGACCCGGAACGCGCTCGGCACGATCGAGAAGGCGCTGAAGGAAGCAGGCAGCGGTCTTCAGGATGTTCTACGCGTCCGTTATTATCTCACCGACATGGCTAACTACGACGCTATCGTTGAGGTATTGGGGCAGACTTTTTCCGACATCCGACCTGCCGCCACCATGGTGGTCTGCGGACTGACCACACCTGAAATGAAGATTGAAATCGAAGCGACGGCCCGGATCGGCGCCGGCAGTTAACGAAATCTGCCCCGTCGCTCCAGGCTCGACGAGGGTGTGACAGGCGCGCTTCAGTTAGCGCGGGAGGACGAGCCTGGAGAACCGGTAAGGACCAATCGAATATGGCCAAAACTCTCTTCCTTCTCCCCGGCGACGGTATCGGACCCGAAGCAATGGGCGAAGTCCGCAAGATCATCACCTACATGAACAGTGAAATGAACGCGGATTTCGTTCTGGACGAAGGCTTGGTTGGCGGCTGCGCCTACGATGCCCATGGCGCTGCCATTTCCGAAGAGGATATGGCCAAGGCAATGGAGGCCGATGCTGTTCTGTTCGGTGCAGTCGGCGGCCCGCAATGGGATGCCGTTCCCTACGACGTGCGTCCAGAAGCCGGCCTTTTGCGGCTGCGCAAGGACATGCAGCTTTTCGCCAATCTTCGTCCGGCGATATGCTACCCAGCACTTGCCTCCGCATCATCCTTGAAACCGGAACTGGTTGAAGGGCTCGATATTCTGATCGTCCGCGAGCTTACCGGCGGCGTTTATTTCGGTGAGCCGAAGGAGATCCTCGATCTGGGCAATGGGCAAAAGCGCGGCATCGACACGCAGGTTTACGATACCTATGAAATCGAACGGATTGCAGGCGTCGCGTTCGAGCTCGCCCGCACAAGGCAAAACGCCGTCTGCTCCATGGAAAAGCGCAATGTCATGAAGTCCGGCGTGCTTTGGAACCAGGTTGTGACCGAGACGCACAAGGCGAAGTATTCCGACGTCAAGCTCGAGCACATGCTGGCCGATGCGGGCGGCATGCAATTGGTCCGCCAGCCGAAGCAGTTCGACGTCATCGTCACCGACAACCTATTCGGCGACATGCTGTCCGACGTTGCCGCCATGCTGACCGGCTCGCTCGGCATGTTGCCGTCGGCCTCGCTCGGTGCGCCGGATGCCAAGACCGGTAAGCGCAAGGCTCTCTATGAACCGGTTCACGGATCTGCGCCTGATATTGCAGGCAAGGGCGTGGCCAATCCGATCGCGATGATCGCCTCCTTTGCCATGTGCCTTCGCTACTCGTTCAACATGGTCAACGAAGCCGACAAACTGGAAAAGGCAATTGCCACCGTGCTCGACCAAGGCATCCGCACCGGCGACATCATGGGCGAAGGCTGCAGGCAGGTGGGGACTTCGGAAATGGGCGAAGCTATCCTCGACGCCTTCAAAGGCAATCTGGGCGTCTGATCACCAGCGTTTGGATTCTCAAATGCAAAAGGGCCCTGCGTCTCCGCAGGGCCCTTCCTTTTGATGAACGGTTAGTCGTTGAGATCGATATTGCGCTGGTCCTTCACGAAGATCACGCCGATGATGATCGTGAGAATGGCAAAGCCGACCGGGTACCAGAGGCCGGCATAAATATCGCCGGTCGAGGCAACGATTGCAAAGGACGTTGCCGGGAGCAGCCCGCCAAACCAGCCGTTGCCGATGTGGTAGGGCAGTGACATGGCGGTGTATCGGATGCGGGTCGGGAAAAACTCGACAAGCGCCGCGGCGATCGGGCCGTAAACGATAGTGACATAGACGACCATGACCCAGAGGATGGCGATGACCGTCAGCGCCTGCTTATTGCCGAGCACCGAGAAGAAGCCATCGACTTTCACCTTGGCGGCATCATTGGCGGCCGGGTAGCCAGCCGCCACGGAGGCCGGACCCAGACGCTGGGCAAAGGTCTCGCTCTTGCCGTCGGCAAGCGTTGTCGTTGCGACCGGCACGTCAGTTCCTGCAACGCTGACCGTTGTCGGCGCACCGGCTGCAGCTGGAACCAGCGTGTAGGTAAAGGCCTGCTGCGACAGGGTCCGGCGTGCGACGTCGCAGGGCTGCGTAAAGGTTCTGATACCAACTGGATCAAACAGGGATCCACAAGTCGCCGGATCTGCCGAAACCTCGATTTTGACCCGTTCGATCGCTGCCGCATAGGTCGGATTGGCGGCATTGGTCAGCCCGTGGAACAGCGGGAAATAGGTCGCCGCCGCGAGGGCGCAGCCTGCAAGGATCACCCATTTGCGCCCCACCCGATCCGACAGCGCGCCAAAGACGAGGAAGAATGGCGTTCCGAGGAGAAGCGACCAGGCGATAAGAACATTCGCTGTCAGAAGGTCGATCTTCAGAATGCTTTGAAGGAAGAACAGGGCATAGAACTGACCGGTATACCAGACAACCGCCTGTCCAACGACGAGGCCAAACAGCGCAATCAGAACGATCTTGCCATTTTTCCACGTACCAAAAGCTTCGGTCAGCGGCGCCTTTGAGCGGGTGCCCTCTTCCTTCATCTTCTGGAAGACCGGCGACTCGTTCATCTGCATCCGGATGTAGATCGAAACGGCGAGCAGAAGAGCAGACGCCAGGAACGGAATGCGCCACCCGCCCTGAAGGCCGAACAGCACGGGATAGCTTGTAGCGAAAGCTTCTTCGCCCATGTTGACGCGCAGCGTCACGATGACAGCAAGCGAAAGCAGAAGACCAAGCGTTGCTGTTGTCTGGATCCAGGACGTATAAAACCCGCGTCGGCCGCGAGGAGCATGCTCAGCCACATAGACCGCTGCACCGCCGTATTCGCCGCCGAGTGCCAAGCCCTGCAGCATACGCAGCGCGATGAGAATAACGGGTGCCGCTGCGCCGATCTGCTCGTAACTTGGCAGAAGGCCGACCAAGAAGGTGGAAAGGCCCATGATCACGATCGTGATCAGGAAGGTATACTTACGCCCGACAAGGTCGCCTAGACGCCCGAAGACAAGTGCCCCGAAGGGGCGGACAAGAAAGCCCGCAGCGAAGGCGAGCAGTGCAAAGATCGCTTGCGTGGCCGGCGGAAAGGCTGAAAAAAACTGCCGGCCGATGATGACTGCAAGAGTTCCGTAGAGATAGAAATCATACCATTCGAAGATGGTGCCGAGAGAAGAGGCAAATATGACCTTCTTCTCCTCCCGCGTCATCGGGCTGGCCTTCGTTCCAGCCGCCGTTGCGACATTTGCCATTGTTGTCCTCCCACAAATGAACCGGCACCGCGTTCCAGACATTCCCTCCTGAACCTGGACATGGCGCATTTTCGCAGACTGACAGAATCTGGGACAAAGGGAGAGAGATGCTTTGGGATTATGACTTTCGTCTAATGTCAGGCCTGCATTTGCTTAAAGATACAGCCAGCCGACAGCTCGCATTGATCCTGTACCGCCTTGACTCGGCACAAAAATCTTCTAAACCACTTTGCGAACGGGAAATACCCAGATGCAAGCCTGCGACTTCGACATCGCTGCCTCCAGCCAGCCGGTCTATCAGACCGAATGGCGAATCTGTATTTCCGGTTCCTTCAAAACCATGGCCAAAACGACGACGAAAACCGTCTGACGTCTCTGGCCCGCCGCTCTCTCCCCGGCATGGCTGGGGACAAGGAACACCGCGACCTCACTGGCGCGGCTTCCCCCTCACCAGATCGAGGAGAGACAGAAAGAGAGCACGAAATGGGTTTCAAGATTGCAGTCGCCGGCGCAACCGGCAATGTCGGCCGGGAAATGCTCAACATCCTGTCGGAACGGGGTTTTCCCGTCGATGAGGTGGTAGCGCTCGCCTCCGCACGCTCGCAAGGAACTGAAGTGTCCTTTGGCGACCGGACGCTGAAGGTTTCCAACCTGGAAAATTATGATTTTTCCGACACCGACATTTGCCTCATGTCCGCAGGCGGTACCATTTCGCAGAAGTGGTCGCCGAAGATCGGGGCCCAGGGCTGCGTCGTCATCGATAATTCCTCCGCATGGCGTTACGATTCCGAAGTGCCGCTGATCGTGCCGGAAGTCAACGCGGACGCCGTCAGCGGCTTTGCCAAGAAGAACATCATCGCCAATCCCAATTGCTCGACCGCTCAGCTGGTTGTGGCCCTGAAGCCGCTGCACGACTTTGCGAAGATCAAGCGCGTTGTCGTTTCGACCTATCAGTCCGTTTCCGGTGCCGGGAAGGAAGGCATGGACGAGCTGTTTACCCAGACACGCGCCGTCTTCGTCGCAGATCCGGTGGAAGCCAAGAAGTTCACCAAGCGCATCGCCTTCAACGTCATTCCGCATATCGATAGCTTCATGGAAGACGGATATACGAAGGAAGAATGGAAGGTTCTGGCTGAAACCAAGAAGATCCTCGATCCGAAGATCCGGGTGACTTGCACAGCCGTGCGCGTCCCGGTTTTCATCGGCCACTCGGAATCCGTCAACATCGAGTTCGAAAACGAGATCACTGCGGACCAGGCGCGCGACATCCTGCGGGAAGCTCCTGGTTGCCTCGTGATCGACAAGCATGAAAACGGCGGCTACATTACGCCTTATGAGTCTGCCGGTGAGGATGCCACCTATATCTCGCGTATCCGCGAAGATGCGACGGTAGAAAATGGCCTCAATATCTGGGTCGTTTCCGACAACCTGCGCAAGGGTGCGGCCCTGAATGCGATCCAGATTGCTGAGTTGCTTGTCAATCGTGGCCTGATCAAGCCGCGCAAGGTTGCTGCCTAATTGTTTTATTAAGGCTGTTACGGTAGATCCCGCTCGATATGGCGGGGTTTACTCTTAAGAATACTCTCCCATCACGAACTGTTCATGAAGGATGAGTTGCGATTATCCGCAGCCATCGCCATAAGGCCGATTGGATATATCCCCCACGGGCGCGCTTCCGGCCAAGCTGACCCACTTTGACGACAGGTTGACTGCATGAAGAAGATTTTGCTGGCAGGATTGATTGCAACCAGTGCCATGGTAGCCTCCCCGGCTCTTGCCGCCCTTCAATGCGGCAATGATGCCTCCGGTTTCAGCCGCTGGGTCGAGGACTTCAAGCGAACTGCTCCTGCAAACGGCATTGACCCTTCCGTGGTTGAGCGGGCGCTGTCGACAGTATCCTACAATCGCAATACCATCCGCGCCGACCGCGGCCAGAAGAGCTTCAAGCTGTCTTTCGACGAATTCATGCGCAAGCGCGGCGGCCCCGCCATTATTTCGCGCGGCAAGGGCATGAAGTCCGGCAATGCTGCGCTTTTCGCGTCGCTCGAGCGCCGATATGGCGTTCCGGCCGGTCCGCTGATTGCCATCTGGGGGATGGAAACTGGCTTCGGCAGCTTCATGGGCAATGAGCATACGCTCTCGGCTGTCTCGACCCTGTCCTACGATTGCCGGCGCTCTGCCTATTTCACCGAGCAGCTTTATGCAGCCCTGCAGCTCGTTGCCCGCGGCGACCTCAGCACCTCTGCGCGCGGTGCCGCCCACGGCGAGATCGGCCAGACGCAGTTCCTGCCGCTGAACGTTATCCGTTACGGAGCCGATGGCGACGGCGACGGACATATCGATCTGGTTCGCTCGCGTGCCGATGCGCTTGCCTCCACTGCCAATTTCCTCAAGGGCCATGGGTGGAGAGCAGGAGCCGGCTATCAGCCGGGAGAGCCGAATTTCGGCGCCATCCAGGGATGGAATGCTGCAAGCGTCTACCAACAGGCGATCGCCTATATGGGCGCCAAGATCGACGCTCAGTAAAGTCTTGGATCAAGCCGCTTCAGGCCGAAACTTCTTCGGCCTGAAGCGCGGTCTCGACCAGATCGGGACGCACGAAATCGCCTTTGTCGTTCATGACCCACAGTTCGCCTGTGGAGATGTCAAACCAGGCGCCGTGAATGGCAAGTTCTCCGCTTTCCCCGAGAGACCGAACAAAGGGGAAAGTCTGGAGGTTTGCGATCGAATTGCGGATCGATACCCGCTCGAGCGCTGTCTGACGCTCAGTCTGGGTCATCAGATCATTGCTCTGGATCTGTTCGGCGGCAGGCCGCACAAGTCCGATCCACTTGCCGATGAAATCGCCGGGCGACAGCGGCTGCATATCGAGATCGAGCGCCGCCTGGATGCCACCGCAACGGCCATGCCCCATGACGACGATGTTGCGGATCTTCAAAACCTGGATGGCATATTCCAGCGCCGCGGATGTTCCGTGAAACTGGCTGTCGGGCTCGTAAGGCGGAACCATGTTGGCGATGTTGCGGACAACGAAGAGTTCGCCCGGGCCGCAGTCAAAGATTGTTTCCGGCGCCGCGCGCGAATCGCAACAAGCAATGATCAGCGTATGCGGTGCCTGCCCCGTTTCCGCGAGAACGCGATAACGCTCCCGCTCGTCGCTGTAGCGTCCGCTCATGAAATTGCGGTAGCCGCTCAAAAGTCTGTCTGGAAATTCCGTCATGCGCCAAGGATTATAGCGCTGCCGTTGGAAGATCAACGCCCTTGTGCACCTATAGATGCGCCGCTGCTGGTCAACGCTTGATCCGCTGTAGGGGATGCACCAGCCGGCGCATCTGCACCATGGCCATTGGCAAAGAAAGGCTTGCCGAATCCGTTTCCAGCGTCAGTTCATCGCCGCCACGCTTGGCCGTGCGCGCCAGGATCTCGAAGACGCTGGCTGTAGAAAGCTGCAGCGCCTTTTCGTCATCCAGCCCTGCCAGTATCCTCGCCAGGAACACCGCAGAAAGCAGATCGCCCAACCCGTTCGGCGGGTTGTCGATCAGCCGGTGTTCCGCGAGCAGGGCATGGTGGCCGGTGAGGTAGAGATTTCCGGTGCCACCGGCCATCATCGGTACGGCCGAGGTGACCAGAAGCCGGGGCGGACCAAGCGACACAGCGGCCTCCATGATTGCGGTATTGCTTTCCAGCGGCGCTCCGGAGAGCCATTCGAGTTCGAAACGGTTGGGTGTCGCAAGTGTCGCCAGGGGCAGCAACTCATCGCGAATGGCTTCAGCCGTTGCTTGGGGAACGTATAGTCCACCGCGATCGCCTATGACTGGATCGCAGGCGTAGAGTAGATCGGGATTCCTGTCCTTTAAAGCTAGAATGAGGCGCGCTACGGAGCGTGGCTGGGCCGCGTTTCCGAAATAGCCGGTCAGGACCGCCCTCACCTCTCCCAGCCATGGCGCACGAATGAGATCGTCTATAGCTTTGTCAAAATCTGATTCGGGAAAGCTGAGGCGCGTCGAGGGCCCATGCCCCGGATGCCACGGGAGGACGATGGTTGGCAGTGCCCAGACAGGATAGCCCAAAGTCTCCAGCGCGAAGACAGCAGCACGATTGCCCACCGAACCTCGCACCACATGGCTGGAGATGACGATGACGGCACTGGCAGTATTGGACATTGGCTTCGGCTTTCGGCTGCGAATGGGCGTTGATCCTTCCATCGTTGCCGCATGTCAACAAGGCTTAACGGAAGAATGAAACGCTGGTGAGCCGACATGGATCGGCTAGGTTACGGCAAGATGACAAGACAGCTCATCGTCTTGGAGGGGAAGGAAAACAAATGGCAGGCAAGCAGAACCCAAGCCGCGAAAAGCAGATCGAGAAGGCGCGCGCCATCGCGGCCGGCCTGGCAGGTCCTCATCTTGATCCCTTCATCCTTTTTGCCCGTGCCAGCAAGGACGACATAAGCAATTATACGTCTGACATGCTGGCGCTTTCGGCCCAGCACGCCGCTACGCGGTTGCAGTCCTGGACCCGGATCAAGGCGGACATTTCGATTTCCCAGGTAGCGGGGATAGAGCCGAACGGTAGCCCGGTCTCGATATTGACGGTCATCGACCGCAACATGCCTTTCCTCTTCGATTCCATCATGGGCGAGGTGACGGCCACTCATCGTGATCTATCCATGGTGGTTCATCCGATCCTGTTAATGCAGCCTGGCAAGGACCCTGTTCTGCGCTCTCATGACCAACCTGGCGATCCTTCCTACCATGTTAGCCTCATCCAGATCCATCTTACGCCACTGGGTGAGGAACAGGCTGCCTCGTTGGCAGAGCGGGTCCGTCATGTCCTGGATCAGGTACACCTGACGATTGCCGACTGGACATCTATGCTCGAAGTTCTCGATGGAGCAGCAGAACAGCTGGCTAAATCTGCGAGCCGACGCAAGGCAGAGCGCGACGAGGCTCTCGCTTTCCTTGACTGGCTGCGCGACGACAACTTCACCTTCCTTGGCATGCGTGAATACGTTTACAGCGGTAAGGGCTCGCAGGCGACCGTGGAGCGGGGCAAGGGCCGCGGCCTTGGTATTCTTTCAGATCCGGACGTGCTCGTGCTGAGACAGGGCAAGGATGCCGTGATGACCACGCCGGAAATTCTGGAATTCCTTAATGGACCAGATTTCCTGATCGTCACCAAGGCCAATGTAAAATCAGTCGTTCACCGCCGCGCCTATATGGATTACGTCGGCATCAAACGCTTCGATGAAACAGGGCAGGTTATCGGTGAGCTACGCATTGTAGGGCTGTTCACCGCCACCGCCTATACGCATTCGGTGCGAGATATACCGCTGCTGCGGGCCAAGATCAGCGAGGTCGAAACCCATTTTGGCTTCGATCCGGACAGCCATTCGGGACGAATGCTCGAAAACACCCTGGAGTCCTATCCGCGGGATGATCTCTTTCAGATCGATACCGATCTGCTCGCACGCTTCTGCGAACAGATCCTGGAATTGAGCGAACGCCCGCGTGTTCGGGTATTGCCGCGTATCGACCGCTTCGACCGTTTCGTTTCTGTCATCGTTTATGCGCCTCGTGAAGATTATAATTCCTTGGTTCGTGAAAAGATCGGCGCCTATCTGGCGGAAATCTACCAGGGCCATGTCTCCGCCTATTACCCGGCCTTCCCGGAAGGTGCGATTGCCCGCGTCCACATGATCATTGGCCGTAGCGGCGGGAAGACCCCGCGGATTGCGCAGGCCAAGCTCGAAGACGCGATACGTCTGATTGCCACGCCATGGGAGGCGCATTTCGCAGCCCTTGCCGAAGCCGGCCCCCGTCTCACCGTTAGTCAGGCTTTTCAAGAAGCCTTTTCTCCGGAAGAAACCTTTGCAGATCTGCCGGCGATCGCCGCTTGTGCGGCTGGTGAAACGATCAACATCGCGTTTTACCGTCGTGCAACCGATCCCGCGGCGACCATTTCGCTGAAGATCTTCCACAAGGATCACCATCTGTCTTTGTCGCGTCGCGTCCCGCTTCTTGAAAACCTCGGCTTCCACGCCGTCAGCGAACAGACTTTTGAGATCGAGGTAGGCCCGGACAACAAGCTCGTCGTTCTCCACGACATGGAGCTTCAATTAAGCAGTGGACGGGAAGTTGATCTGTCCCGCGAAGCGCCGCTTCTGGAAGAGGCATTCCTGTCGGCCTTCAATGGCTTGATCGACAATGACAGCTTCAACCAACTGGTTCTGCTCTCGGGCCTTTCTGCACGCGAAGTCACTGTATTGCGGGCCTATGCGCGTTACCTGCGCCAGGCCGGCATCGTTTATTCGCAAGCCTATATTGCCGACACGCTTAACAAGTATCCGGGGATAGCAACGGCACTCTTCCGGCTGTTCCGAAATGGGTTCGATCCGGCAATATCCGACAAGGCGCGCACGAAGAAGCTGTCGAGCTGCCATGCAGAAATCGAGCAGGCTCTTGCGGATGTTCCCAATCTTGATGAAGATCGCACCCTGCGACGCTTCGTCAATGCCATCGACGCAACGCTTCGCACCAACTATTTCCAGCGCGGCCCAGATGGCAGCCCGAGCCGGATGCTTGCCTTCAAGCTTGATCCGAAGCTGCTCGACGGCCTACCGGAACCGCGGCCATTCCGTGAAATCTACGTCTACGGAACGGAAGTCGAGGGCGTACATCTGCGCTTCGGCATGGTGGCGCGCGGCGGTATCCGGTGGTCAGATCGCGGCGAGGACTATCGCACCGAGGTGCTTGGACTGGTTAAGGCACAGCAGGTCAAGAACGCCGTTATCGTGCCAGTTGGTGCCAAGGGCGGCTTCTTCCCTAAGATGCTTCCTGTCGGCGGCTCGCGCGACGCATTCTTCAACGCGGGCAGGCAAGCCTACATCACCTTCATCCGAACCTTGCTGTCGATCACCGACAACATTGTCGGTGGCGAGATCACTGGCCCCCCGGACACGATCCGTATCGATGGCGATGATGCCTATTTTGTGGTGGCGGCCGACAAGGGCACGGCCACGTTTTCCGATACAGCCAACGGCCTGGCGCAGGAAGCCGGCTTCTGGCTGGACGATGCCTTTGCGTCTGGCGGGTCGGCAGGTTACGACCACAAGAAAATGGGCATTACCGCCCGGGGCGCCTGGGAGGCGGTCAAACGGCATTTCCGTGAAAAGGACGTCGACATCCAGACGACGCCGTTTTCCGTGGCGGGCGTCGGCGACATGTCCGGCGACGTTTTCGGCAACGGCATGCTGCTGTCGCGCAAGATCCGGCTGCTCGCCGCCTTCGACCATCGCGACATCTTCATCGACCCGGACCCGGACATCGAAAAATCTTATGCCGAACGAGAGCGCATGTTTTCGCTGCCGCGTTCCTCCTGGCAGGACTACGACCGATCGAGCCTTTCAGATGGCGCCATGATCATCTCGCGGTCGGAAAAGTCGGTGAAGCTTACAAAGCAAGCTGCGGATGCGATCGGTATCGACAAGACAACGGCGACACCCTTCGAGATCATGACCGCCATCCTTAAAAGCCCGGTGGACCTTCTCTGGTTCGGCGGCATCGGCACCTATGTGAGAGCCTCCTCCGAAAACGATGTGGAAGTCGGCGACCGAGCCAACGATCCCATCCGCATTACCGCTAGCGAGGTGCGTGCCAGCGTCATCGGCGAAGGCGCCAATTTGGGTGTCACGCAAAAAGGCCGTATCGCCTATTCACTGGCGGGCGGCCGTTGCAATTCGGATGCCATCGACAATTCCGCAGGCGTCAATTCCTCCGACGTGGAAGTTAACATTAAGATCGCCCTGAATGCAGCAATGCAGGATGGCCGGTTGAGCCGCGAAAAACGGAACCAGCTCCTTGCTTCCATGACGGAGGAAGTCGGACACCTCGTGTTGCGCAACAATTACCTGCAGCCCCTGGCCATATCGCTGACAGAACGCAAGGGCGTCACTAACCGGGAAGAACTCTCACGCCTCATGTCGGTTCTCGAGGCGCATGGCCAGCTGAACCGCAAGGTGGAAACCTTGCCCGACGATCAAGAGCTGACGGAGCGCTACCTGTCGGGTCGCCCGCTCAGTCGGCCGGAAATCGGCGTCTTGCTGTCCTATGCAAAGATCGTCCTTTTCGACTCACTGATCGACAGCCCTGTTCCGGACGACCCCTATTTTGCTGACGTGCTGAAGGCTTATTTTCCAGCCAAGATGCAGAAGCTATATGTCGGCGACATCGATAATCATCGGCTTCATCGGGAAATCATTGCGACCGCGCTTGCCAACGAGGTTATCAACCGCGGTGGGCCGGGCTTTGTCCAGCAGATGAGCGACATGACCGGCGCAACAGCCGCCAATGTTGTGAAAGCCGCATACCTTGGGCGTGACGGGTTCGACCTCCCAAAGCTGTGGCAAGAGATAGACGCTCTCGACGGAAAACTGTCCGGAGATGTCCAGAACGATCTTTATGCCCGTGTCGGCGCGATCTTTGCGGAGGCAACGCGGCTCATTATCCAGACACAGGTTGGAGCCGGCGATTTAACTGGCGCCATGAACCGGCTAAAAGCAGCCTTGAAGGGACTTCGAGCCTCGATCAATGGTCTGGATGTCATCGACGCGGCCGCACGCGCCGCGGAACTGGAGGAGCGTGGGGTTCCGGCATCGCTGGCGCGGGACATCGTACTTCTGTCGACCTTGGTTCTTGTTCCGGAAATCATGCTGATCGCCGACCGGACGGGGGAAACCATGGCACGCGCGGCAGAAAGCTATTTTGCCGTGACAGCCACTTTCCGGGTCAACAGGCTAATCGAATCGGCTGAGAGAATCAGCACTTCCGATCACTATGAGAGCCTCGCCATTTCCCGCAGCCTGCAACAGATCGCTTCAGCCCGCAGAGATATTGTGATCGCCGCCCTGATGAACCACCCGAAAGACAAGAAGCCGGTAGAAGCGTGGCACGGCAGTGACCGCGTCCGCGTCAACCGTATCGGCGCTGAACTGGTTGCCTTGAGCGAGGGCAGCGATATCACTCTCCCCAAGGTGACCGTCGCCGCCGGCCTTCTGGGTGACCTCGCCCATGCACGCACTGCCTAGCACAATCAATGAACCTATCTGAGGCAATATGGCCGACCTTCAAACTGAAGATGTGCCGGTAAGATCCACCCGGCGTGGCATATGGGGGTGGATGTTGTTCGACTGGGCAGCCCAGCCATTTTTTACCGTCGTCACCACCTTCATCTTCGGCCCCTATTTTGTTTCACGGCTGAGCGAGGATCCGGTCTCGGCTCAGGCTGCCTGGAGCAACATGGCGACCATATCCTCCCTGGTCATAGCCGTTTTTTCCCCTCTTCTCGGTTCGGTTGCCGATTACAGCGGACCGAAAAAGCCCTGGATTGCCTTCTTCGCTCTCGTGAAGATTGTCTGCGTGGCGGCGCTTTGGGTGGCGGCACCGGGCTCGCCCATCATCTGGCCGATGATATTCATGATCTTCGCATCGATCGCTGCGGAATTTTCCTCGGTTTTCAACGACTCGATGATGCCGCGGCTGGTCGGCAAGGCAGAGGTCGGCCGAGTTTCGAACACGGCCTGGGGCCTCGGCTATCTCGGCGGCATGATCGTCCTGATAGCGGTCGTTGCTCTTCTATCCGCCAATCCTGATACAGGACTGACTCTGATTGGCATTCCGCCGCTCTTTGGACTTGATCCACATCTCGGCGAAGATGCCCGCATCACCGGACCGATTTCTGCAGTTTGGTATCTTCTCTTTATTCTGCCGATGTTCTTTTTCACGCCGGATGCAAAGCGCGGCCTGCCGCTGGCGGCTTCGGTCCGTGCAGGTCTTCAGCAAGTCGGCGGCACGCTTCGCGAACTGAGGCAGCGAGCCGGAATCGCCCGCTTCCTGATAGCCCGCATGCTCTACCAGGACGGCGTCAATGGACTGCTGATCCTGGGCGGTGCCTTTGCCGCCGGCATGTTTGGCTGGGCGACGATCGAAATCGGCATCTACGGGATCATCCTGAATATTGTTGCCATATTCGGCTGCATTCTTGCAGGCTGGCTCGATCGCTTGCTTGGCTCTAAGGTCGTCGTCGTCATGAGCCTCAGCGCTCTCATGGCAGCAACCCTGGGCATCGTCTCAACCGGTCCGGGCTTCGTCTTCTTCGGCCTCATGCCACTGCCGCTCGACGATAGTGGCGGATTGTTCGGCACCGCAGCCGAAAAGGCATATGTCCTCTTCGGCCTACTGATCGGCATCGCTTTTGGGCCGGTCCAGGCCTCCTCCCGATCCTATCTCGCCCGCAGCGTCAGTCTCTCGGAAGCCGGCCGCTATTTTGGCATCTATGCGCTGTCGGGCCGCGCCACCAGCTTCCTTGCGACGCTGCTCTTTTCGGCAGTCACTTACCTGACCGGTTCTGCTCGCTACGGCATGGCGACCCTGATGATCTTCCTGACGCTAGGCTTGGTCCTGCTGATCACGACGCCCTATCCAGCCGATCGGTTGCCGAAACGACTGAAGGATACTGACGGCTAGTGTCGGAAGTGGCGCATGCCGGTGAAGACCATGGCGACATCATGCTCGTCGGCCGCCGCAATAACCTCTTCATCGCGCATGGAGCCGCCGGGCTGAATGACCGCGGTGGCACCGGCGGCAATTGCTGAAAGAAGACCATCGGCGAATGGAAAAAAGGCTTCCGATGCCACTGCCGACCCCTTGGTCATCGGCTCTGCCCAGCCCATTGCCCTGGCAGCTTCCTCGGCCTTCAAGCCGGCAATACGAGCCGAGTCTAGGCGGCTCATCTGGCCGGCACCGATACCCGCCGTCTGACCGTCCTTCGCATACACGATGGCGTTCGACTTGACGTGCTTGGCTACCTTGTAGGCAAACTTGAGGTCATCCAGTTCGCTCGCCGTCGGCTGGCGCTTGGTGACGACGCGCAAGTCAATGTCCTCGATCATGCCGTTGTCGCGGGTCTGAACGAGAAGGCCACCAGCTACCGTCTTTGCCGTGAGGCCACGGGAGCGCGGGTCCGGCAGTCCGCCGGTAACGAGCAGTCGCAGGTTCTTTTTGGCCGCAATGATCGCTTTGGCTTCCTCTGAAACCTGCGGCGCAATAATGACTTCCGTGAACAGCTTGACGATTTCTTCGGCCGTTTCGCCGTCCAGTATCTGGTTCAAGGCGATAATACCGCCAAAAGCCGAAGTGGAATCACAGGCGAGTGCCTTGAGATAGGCATCCCTTAGGGAGGAGCCGACCGCCACGCCGCAAGGGTTGGCGTGCTTGATGATCGCGCAAGCAGCGCCGCGTTCCGGCGAGAATTCGCCGATCAGCTCGAAGGCTCCGTCCGTATCATTGATGTTGTTATAGGAGAGCTGCTTTCCTTGCAGGAGCACGGCAGTGGCGACACCTGGGCGGTTCTCGCCGGTTACGTAGAAGCCGGCGCTCTGGTGCGGGTTCTCCCCATAGCGCATCTCTTCCTTCAAGACGCCGCCGATGGTGCGGTAGCGCGGAATCTCGATGTCAAGTGCTTCTGCAAACCAGTTGGAAATGGCTGTGTCATAGGCAGCCGTGCGGGCATAAGCCTTTGCCGCCAGTTTCTGACGGAAGGCGTAAACGGTCTGGCCCTCGTTCGACCGCATTGCTTCGATGAGCGCCGGGTAATCGGACGGATCGGTGATGATCGTTACATAGGCATGGTTCTTGGCCGAGGCGCGGATCATGGCTGGGCCGCCGATATCGATGTTCTCGACGGTGGTCGGGTAGTCACCGCCAGCCGCCCTGACCTCCTCGAACGGGTAAAGGTTGATGACGGCTAGATCGATGCCTTCGATCGCATGCTCTTTCATGGCCGCCGCATGCTCCGCATCATCGCGAATAGCCAGCAGTCCGCCATGCACGCTCGGATGGAGCGTCTTGACCCGGCCATCCATGATTTCGGGAAATCCGGTCACATCTGAGACATCCGTGACGGGCAGGCCGGCGGCAGCAATGGCCTTTTGCGTGCCACCGGTCGACAGCAGCTTTACGCCCTGCGCCACAAGCGCCTGAGCAAGCTCAATGATGCCGGTCTTGTCGGAAACCGAAAGCAGCGCAGTTCGGATCTTGATATGATCGGGAGCAGGAATTTTCTTGGAAACGACGGCCATTGCTCACTCCTCGAAATGCGCTCCGAACGGAGCCAGCAGCTAAGATGGCCGCGGTTAGCACAGCTTGGCAGAAGAGGGAACGTCTATTCGCCCCGCCTTAACATCCAGCGGATTTCAAAGACATCGGGCGGTGAGAATTCGATCACGAGTTGCTGGCTGGGGCGGATGCCGGCAACATCGGCGAAGAAGATGTCCTCGTCGATCTGCACGTGTAGACCCGGCGCCGTAAAGACCCACGCTTCTCCATCCGGCGCGCGCAGGACAACCGTTTCCTCGTCGCGACGCTTGAGGATGACAGCGGGATGGACGTGAAAACGGGCCACGGCTGAAAACGGCTTGGAAGGAGACGCGTCTCCTTCCTCCCGAAACAACCTGTCATGGCCCTTGATCTTGTTGCCTTTCGAACTCATGCCGATTTCGCGCTCATGGAAGTAGCCATAGTCGCGAACGTAACCGTCGTGAATTGCACGGAGCCAGTCATTGCCGTGCGCGTCGTCCCACCGCTCCACCTCGACCTGGCTGACGCCCGGCAGCAAAATGGCGCCTGAAATTTTGGAGCGGGCAATGCGGCTTGAGGACGCTTCGTCGAGGATGACAGTAGAATGGGCGGCCGTTGATCGGGCGATCGTACGGTAATTGCGGCCGGCGGACTTGGGTGCTCCGCAATTGACGATGAAGCGATGTCGGGCTGACGACATTTCGAAGGCAAGGCTGCCGGCATGTGCAGACGAGGACAGTTCCGGAGACAGCGGATGGCCGGTGTCGACGATGAGGGTCGTTCCTTCTGCCGCCAGCCGGTGGTAATTCATGTGTGGCAGCGCCTTGAAAGGCTTGCCTGCCGACTCGTCGTAACGCAGCACTGACATCAATTCGCTTGCCGGCGTGGCACTGGCGCCGTTGAAAAGTGCCAGATCGCCGTCCTGATGACGAAAGAACCGCAGCGCCGGATACATACGGTCGATTGTCGGGATGAGCTTTTGCGGCAGGTCATGCCCCAGATTAATGTAGGTTTGGCGAAGCGGCAGCAGATCCAGCAGGAGATCCAGCAGAGCACGCGGATTGCGGGATACATGGCCTCCATCCGCAAGGACCTGCTGTTCCAGCTCCCTATCCAGGCGGGCGCCCTCCCGACGGATGTAGCCAGCCCGTGTCGGCATGGAGATGGACGCCATCGCCAGAGCGATGCGCTGCCTCAAGCGCGTCTCCCCTTCGGGCGTATAGCTTGCGATCTTGCGAAGATACCGCACCTGATAGGCAAGGCACTTCATGAAGCGGCGATAGAACCCGGCTTCGGCCCCCTGCAGCACGACGGTGGAGTGGGAAAGCCAGGCAATGACCCTTTCCGCAACGACATGCGGCTCCCAGGCAACACCCCTGCGCCGCCGGCCATAGATGGCGATCCAGTCCGACACGATCTCTCTGGCATTCGCACAGCTGGCTTCGGTCTTGTTCGTCCGGATATGCCGCAGCCACGCAAACGAATGCAACCGCTCCGCAAAAGCGCGTGATGGCAGTTCTGTCGCGAAGGGCGATTGGCCAAATGTTTCAAGCGTGCGGCCAGCTAGGGGGAAGCGGCCTTCGAGAATCTCCTCGGCAACGAAGGGATCGAGCGACCGTAGATCCGTAGGCGCGACAATCAGCCGGTCCGGCACCTGCAGCGAAAACGGGGTGACAGCCAGCCGCAATGGCGCCGAACGCCGGCCGAGGCGTCGCCAGATCTCCCGCAAGCCGGAGGATAGAAGCCTCCTGCGATCCGCGAGTCGCATTGTCAACCTGGAACACTCCGCAGGATGTCTACAAGTCCGGCCGATCGGACGGAATCACTTTTTAGACTATTCGAATGATCGGACTTTATGGTGAAGAATGTCTTACCGGACCCGCAGCACCGAAGCGAAAAACCCGTCTATACCGCCAGAGAACTCGCCGTCTCCCGGCAGCATGGCAGGTGTCGTGCGGATTTCTCCGAGATCGGAAATGGCATCCTCCAGTCCCGGCCAATCCCTGGCGTGGACCGGCACACGCTCGAGCCTTGGATCGTCTGCCAGCACACGCGCCACCAGGTCTTCTCCTTCTGATGGATCGAGCGAACAGTTGGAGAAGACAACGATGCCGTCAGGCTTCACCAGTGTGGTTGCGTGTCTCAGCATCTTTTCCTGCAGCGCAGCAAGCTTGGCTATGTCCTCCGGACCTTTAGTCCAAAGGACATCGGGATGCCGCCGCGTCGTTCCGGTCGAGGAGCACGGAGCATCCAAAAGCACGCCGTCCAGGGCTTGGTCTGGCTGAAACTTGAACAGATCGCCGAGGACAAGTTCGGCCTCAAGCTTCAGTCTCGACAGATTCTCCTTCAGCCGGACAATGCGATTGCTGGACTGCTCGATGGCGATGACATGGGCTCCGGCATGGACCAGCTGCGCCGTCTTGCCTCCCGGCGCGGCACAGAGATCCGCTATCCGCTTGCCCTTGAGATCACCAAACAGTTTTGCGGGGATGCTGGCTGCCGCATCCTGGACCCACCATTCACCCTCGCCGAATGCGTCCAGCGCCGTTACCGAGCCTTCAAAGCTGCTGAGCCGTACGCTGCCTGTGGGCAGGATCTTGCCATTCAACTTCTCCGCCCAGCCATCAGGGTCGGATTTCACCGTAAGATCGATCGCCGGAGGCACCAGCTGTGCTTCCGCTATCCGCTTGGCTTCCGCGTCGCCATAAATCTCTTTCAAACGGTCGTTGAACCAGTCCGGCACCGGTGACACATCGGCTGTTCTGGCCAGAACTTCGTCCTTTTCCCGCACCAGGCGACGCAGCACCGCATTGACGAGCTTGGCGAAGCGCCGGTTGCGGGGGTCGCGATTGGCCTGTTCGACAGCCAGATCGACCGCCGCATGCGATGGGACATCGAGATGCAGGATCTGGGTCGCAGCAATTACGAGAACGTGGTGAAGCGCCCGAGCACCCTCCGGCAATGGCGTCTCGATAAGGGATGCGATAGCTGCCTCAATGCGGGGCAGATAGCGCAGCGCCGTTGTCAGAATGGCGCGTGTCAGGGCCCGATCGGCATCACTCAGCGCCTTGTAGGCCGGGTTGCCATGCGTCAGATCCAGCATTCCATCCAAGGAGGTCTTCCGGTCTACGGCCGCCGCGAGAAGCTTTGCGGCGGTTAGCCGGACTTCAAGACCGGGCTTGAAAGGTCCTGAACGACTTTCCGGAGCCGAGCTTCTGGAACCGGTCGATGGCGGACGGGGCTTCTTGCTTTTGTTGCTGTCGTTCAAGACCAGGGACCTTTGCGCGGTTCATTTGAACCACGGCCCCAACCGGAATTTCGGCCGGTATACGGAACGGAGCGCGCGGTGCGCTGCGGTCTATCAGCCTCAAATCGCGGCGTCGAGGAGTTGCCACGCAAGTCGCCGGCCATTTCCTGAAGCGCCGCGATGCGATTTTCGGTGTTGGGATGGGTTGAAAAAAGGTTGTCCATGCGCTCGCCCGAAAGCGGGTTGATGATGAACATATGCGCCGTGGCCGGGTTGCGTTCAGCCTCATAATTGGGAATTTGATGCGCGGTGCCAGCAATCTTTGCGAGAGCCGAGGCAAGCGCCAGGGGATTGCCGCAGATTTCTGCGCCGCGCCGGTCGGCTGAATATTCGCGTGTGCGGCTGATCGCCATCTGCACCAGCATGGCGGCGAGCGGCGCAACGATCATGGCTGCCAACACGCCAATGAACCCGAGCGGATTGCTGTTGTTCTCGCGATTGCCGCCAAAGAAGAAGGCAAAATTGCCGAGCATCGAAATCGCGCCAGCCAAGGTCGCGGTAATGGTCATCGTCAAAGTATCGCGGTTCTGGACGTGCGCCAGCTCATGGGCCATGACCCCGGCTACCTCGTCGTGGGTCAGCCGCTGCAAAAGACCGGTCGACGCGGCGACTGCGGCATTCTGGGGATTGCGGCCGGTCGCGAAGGCGTTCGGCTGAGGATTGTCGTAGACATAGACCTTCGGCATGGGCAGGCCGGCATTGGCCGCCAGATCCCGGATCATCGTATAGAATTCCGGAGCAGTCTGCGCGTCTACCTCTTGCGCATTGTAGGCAGACAGCACCATTTTATCCGAGTTCCAGTAGGAAAACAGGTTCATGCCGGCGGCGAGAACGAGCGCGATCATCATGCCGGACCTGCCGCCGATCAAAAATCCGACGCCCATGAACAGGGCGGTCATAAAGGCCAGAAGCATGGCTGTGCGCATCACATTCATCGTCATCTCTTCCTTTGACGGGTGCGGTGGGGTTTTCCCTTACCGGCAAGCGCTCTATTATGTGGTCAGATGAACCGCTATTTTCAACAAACAGTCGAGTGAAGCTAACCCATGCAGACTGCAGATAACGACAATATGCACGAAGTGGCGGACGAAAACTCGCGGAAAAAACCTCTCACTCCTGCAGCGCAACGTGCTCTTGAGGAAGCGGAGGAGCGTCGCCAGGCCGCGGCTCAGGTGAAAATGCCCGAGGAGATCGGGGGCCGAGGCGGTGCCGATCCGGCCCGCTTCGGAGACTGGGAGATCAACGGCCGCGCCATCGACTTCTGAGCAAATATTCCTATTGACTTGAACCAGAAAACGGAATTTATTCCTTTCATGGTCAAGAAGTCTGTCATACTTGCTGCTTGGTTTTCCGCTCTTGGCGCGGGTGCCTTGGCACGGGAAGAGATCTCCGGCCCGGTCACGGCAGAAATCCTGCGGGTGATCGACGGAGACACAATTCTCGTAGAAGCGCAGCCTTGGCCGCAGCAGAAGATAGAGGTCTATGTCCGGATCCGCGGAATCGACACCCCGGAGATGAACTCCCGCTGCGAAATCATCCGGGAAAGCGGACGACGCGCGCAACGAGCCCTGGAAGCGATGACGGCGTCATCGCGCAGGATTGAGCTTAGCCGAATTTCCGGCGACAAGTATTTCGGCCGGATCGTTGCTGACGTGAGATTTGCCGATGGGCGGGACGCCGCAAACAACCTGCTTCTTGCCGGGCTTGCCCGGCAGTACGATGGGGGTCGCAAACCTCGTGAAGTATGCGACGCCCCCTAAATAACTGGCGATCAGGCCGACTTGTTCTGACGATTCTCGATCAGATCATCCACCACGGCTGGATCAGCCAGCGTTGACGTGTCGCCGAGCGCACCAAAATCATCTTCCGCGATCTTGCGAAGGATACGGCGCATGATCTTGCCTGATCGGGTTTTCGGAAGCCCAGGCGCGAACTGGATCTTATCCGGTGCTGCAATGGGGCCGATCTCGTTGCGGACATGTTTCACCAGTTCCTGCCGCAGTGCATCGGTCCCTTCATGGCCGGACATCAGGGTGACGTAGCAATAGATGCCCTGCCCCTTGATGTGATGCGGATAGCCGACCACGGCTGCCTCGGAGACCAGGTTATGGGAGACGAGCGCTGATTCCACCTCTGCCGTGCCGAGCCTATGTCCGGAAACATTGAGAACATCATCGACCCGCCCGGTGATCCAGTAATAGCCATCAGCATCGCGTCTGCAGCCGTCACCGGTGAAATACTTTCCCTTATAAGTCGAGAAGTAGGTCTGGATGAACCGCTCATGGTCGCCGTAGACCGTCCGCATCTGGCCCGGCCAGCTGTCGGTAATGCAGAGGTTTCCGTCTGCCGCGCCTTCAAGCACATTGCCTTCATTGTCGACCAGCTGAGGCTTGACGCCGAAGAATGGCTTCGTGGCAGAACCAGGCTTCAAATCGGTCGCACCCGGCAGAGGCGTGATCATGTGGCCGCCGGTTTCCGTCTGCCACCAGGTGTCGACGACAGGGCAGCGCTTGTCGCCAACGACCTCGTAATACCATTCCCAGGCTTCCGGATTGATCGGTTCACCGACCGTGCCGAGCAGGCGCAGGCTTTCGCGCGACGACCGCTTTACGAACTCGTTCCCGGCTCCCATCAAGGATCGGATGGCCGTGGGCGCCGTGTAGAAAATGTTGACCTTGTGCTTGTCGACGATTTCCCAGAAGCGGCCCTGGTCGGGAAAATTGGGAACGCCCTCGAACATCAGCGTTGTGGCGCAATTGGCAAGCGGCCCATAGACGAGATAGGAATGTCCCGTCACCCAGCCGACATCGGCGGTGCACCAGTAGATGTCGCCGTCGTGGTAGTCGAACGTGTATTCGTGGGTCATCGCGGCGTAAACGAGATAACCGCCGGTCGTGTGTAATACACCTTTGGGCTTTCCCGTCGAGCCGGACGTGTAGAGGATGAAAAGCGGATCCTCCGCCTTCATCTTGACCGGCTCGCAATGCGGCTTCACGCTGGCGATTTCCTGATGGTACCAGAGGTCGCGCCCCGGCGCCCAGTTGGTCTTGCCGCCGGTACGGCGAACCACGAGAACCTTGTTGACCGTAACATATTGCTTGGCCGCAATGCGGATGGCCGTATCGGTGTTCTCCTTGAGCGGCACGGGCTTGCCACCGCGCACGCCTTCGTCACAGGTGATCACGAAGGTGGACTGGCAATCGATAATGCGCCCGGCCAGCGCTTCGGGTGAAAAGCCACCGAAAACAACGGAATGAACCGCGCCGATACGGGCACAAGCCAGCATCGCATAGGCCGCTTCCGGGATCATCGGCATGTAGATGGTAACGCGGTCGCCCTTCCTGACCCCCTGCTTTTTCAGGACATTGGCCAGGCGGCATACCTGATCGTAAAGCTGGTTATAGGTGATCTTCTTGTCGATATACGGATTGTCACCTTCCCAGATGATGGCTGTCCGCTCGCCGTGCGTCTTCAGGTGCCGATCGATGCAGTTGTAGGAGACATTGGTCAGCCCATCTTCGAACCATTTGATGGAAACCCGGCCCTTGAACGAGGTATTCTTCACCTTGCTATAAGGCTTGAACCAGTCGATGCGCTTGCCGTGCTTGCCCCAGAACTTATCCGGATCCTCGACGCTCTCCTCATACCATTTTTCGTATTTTGCCTGATCGATGAGCGCCTTCGTCTTGGCTGCCTTAAGAACCGGATAGATTTTTTCCGACATGAACTCCTCCCTACTGTGCCCTGAAAACGATGTATCGAACCTCAAGGCGATATGTCCGGCATTCATAGCAGCTGCGGCAAGAGCAGCAATTAGACAAACGGTCATGCCGCATCACGAATTGCAATTCGGTCCCAATTCGATTATAGCTCCGATGAATTCCCGGAAATTTGTGGTTGATACCCACGGCCCGCGACACCGGCGCGGACGGACAGAGGAACTATATCCATGGCTCAACAATTGCTCATGCCGAAGGCGACGGCCGTATGGCTGGTCGACAATACCGCACTTTCCTTTGATCAGATCGCTCAGTTCTGCAAGCTGCATCCTCTTGAGGTCAAGGCGATTGCCGATGGCGAGGCGGCCCAGGGCATCAAGGGTCTTGATCCGATCGCGACGGGACAGCTTTCCCGCGATGAGATCCAGCGCGCCGAGGGCGACGTCAATTACAGGCTGAAGCTATCTGAGCCCAAGGTTCGCGTGCCTGAATCCAAGCGGCGCGGACCGCGCTACACCCCGGTATCCAAGCGTCAGGATCGCCCGAACGCCATCCTCTGGCTGGTTCGCAACCATCCGGAATTGAAGGACGCCCAGATTTCCCGCCTCGTGGGGACGACCAAGTCGACGATCGAGCAGATCCGCGAGCGTACCCATTGGAACGCCACCAACCTGACGCCGATGGATCCGGTGACGCTTGGCCTCTGCAGCCAGATCGACCTTGATCTGGAAGTGGAAAGGGCGTCCAAGGGCCGTCCCCTGCCCACCGCTGCGGAACTCGGCGCTTCGCTGCAGCCAGCCGCTGAAACCGAGAACCTTGGCTTCAGCTATCGCACGGAGCGCGAGGACGAGAAGGAAATCGACGCAAATGCGGTGTTTGCGAAGCTCAGCTCGCTCAAATCAACCCGTCGTGACGACGATAATGAAGAAGATCGCTTCTAAGGCTTTGGCTTGAGGCGACGCGACGGAGACAGGCACATGGCATCTACGCCCAGACGTCCGGTCAATCCCATGGATGCGGCCGAAGCCTTGTTCAAGCCTGCCGCAAAGGAGGCAGCGCCGGCGGTTGAAAGGCCGGCGGTGCCCAACAGCCGCGAAACCGTATCTCTAAGGATCGATAGCGATGTCCTGTCCTTCTTTCAGGAGGACGGGCCTGGATGGCAGGACCGAATCAACGACGCTCTGCGTGCCGCCATGCTTGCCAAAGGCTGATTGTTTTCAACCTCCTGCTCGCTTGCCACATCCTCAAGAAGACGAACCACGCGCCTCTTTCGCATAGCCATTGTGCTTGAGAACTATGGTGATAGTCTCCAGAACCGCAGCATCCTCAATCGTTGCCGGCATTTTCCATGGCTGATCATCGGCAATCTTCTGCATCGTTCCACGCAGGATCTTCCCGGATCGCGTTTTCGGCAGCTTTGGCACCACTATGACGGTCTTGAAGGCGGCAACCGGGCCGATCTCGTTACGCACCAGTTCGGCAACCTCCCGCGAAATTCCCTTTTCATCACGGGAAACATTGTTCTTCAGAACGATAAAGCCGCAGGGAATTTGCCCCTTGATGCTGTCATTGACGCCGATCACCGCGCATTCCGCCACGTCCGGATGCCTGGCGCAAACCTCCTCCATTCCACCGGTCGATAAACGATGGCCAGCGCAGTTGATGATGTCGTCCGTTCTCGCCATCACAAATACGTAGCCGTCTTCGTCGATCAGCCCGGCATCCGCGGTTTTGTAATAGCCCGGGAATTCTGACAGGCATGTTTCTCGGAAACGCTGATCGGCGTTCCAAAAGCTCGGCAGGCATCCGGGCGGCAGGGGCAGCTTGATGACCAGATTGCCGAGCATTCCCGGCGTAACGGGATGACCCATGTCGTCCAGTACCTCAAGGCGGTAACCCGGCATCGGCCGCGTCGGCGACCCGTGCTTGAAGGGCATCAAATCGAGGCCAAGCGGATTGGCCGCAATCGGCCATCCGGTCTCCGTCTGCCACCAGTGATCGATCACCGGAACCTTGAGCTGCTGCTCTGCCCACTTCAAGGTTTCGGGGTCGGCGCGTTCACCTGCCAGGAACAGGGCCCGCAGGCTGAGAAGATCATAGTTCTGGACCAGTTCGCCTTCAGGATCGTCGCGGCGGATTGCGCGAAAGGCGGTCGGCGCGGTGAACAGAACTTTGACGTCATGCTCGCCGGCGACCCGCCAGAATGTACCTGCATCCGGCGTGCCTACCGGCTTTCCTTCATAGATGACGCTCGTAATGCCTGCCAGCAAAGGCGCATAAACGATATAGGAATGGCCGACGACCCAGCCGATATCTGAGGCAGTCCAGAAAACCTCTCCAGGTTTGACTCCGAAGATATTTTCCATGCTCCAGTGCAGCGCCACCATGTGCCCGCCATTGTCGCGGATCACTCCCTTCGGCTGCCCTGTCGTTCCGGACGTATAGAGGATGTAGAGCGGATCGGTTGCTGCCACCGGAACACATTCCACAGTCCTCCCGCGCGCACGCTCTATAGCTTCGGCAAAATCGAGGTCCCCACGCTCTGCGCGCAAGTCTACCCAAAGCTGTTCGCGCTGGAGAACCAAGCAGTGCCGTGGTTTGACATCTGCCAACTCGATGGCTTGGTCTAGCAGAGGTTTATACGCCACCACCCGCCCCGGCTCTAGGCCGCAGCTGGCCGTGATAACCAACTTCGCCTCCGAATCATTCAATCGGGCTGCGAGTTCCTGAGCCGCAAATCCGCCGAAGACGACCGAGTGAACCGCGCCGATGCGTGCACAGGCCAGCATGGAAAAGACCGCTTCAGGCACCATGGGCATGTAGACGATGACACGATCGCCCTTTTGTATACCGAGGTCGATAAGAGTGCCGGCAATAGCCGAGACCTCGGACAGAACCTGATCATAGGTGAAAGTACGCTTCTCTCCCGACATGGCGCTGTCGTAGATAAAGGCCTGCCGGCTACCATGGCCGGCAGCGACATGCCGATCCAGGCAGTTGAAGCAGGTATTCGTCTCGCCTCCGATGAACCACCGGCCGTAAACGCCCTGATCTTCATCGAAGACCCTGTCCGGTGGCTTGAACCAGTGAATTGCTTCAGCAGCGGCTTTCCAGAATGCCTGCGGGTCTCTCTGCCACTCGTCATAAACCTCGAAATAGCGGCTTTGCATCTGAACCTCCCCTTCTGGATTGCGCTGCCAGAACGGAACAATTTAGAAGGCGCAGGAGGCTCGGGAAAGCCCGACCAAAGCTTTAGTTCTAACGCACGCCGAAGATCGCTGAGCCCACACGGACACTGGTTGCACCGAACTCGACAGCGGTTTCGAAATCTCCCGACATCCCCATGGATAACCTTTGCAAGCCGCATTGATCAGCGAGCTTGGCAAGCAAGGCGAAGTGAGGCCCAGGATTTTCGTCTGCCGGCGGAATGCACATCAGGCCCTCGATCAAAAGCCCGAGATCCCTGCGGCAGAGTTCAACGAAGGCAGCCGTCTCTTGAGGATCGATGCCGGCCTTTTGAGGCTCCATCCCAGTGTTGACCTGGACATAAAGCCTTATTGGTTTACCCTGCTTTTTTATCTCTTCGGCCAGGGCTCGGGCTATCTTCTCCCGATCCACCGTTTCGATCACGTCGAACAAGGCGACCGCGTCTGCCGCTTTGTTGGACTGCAGCGGGCCAATCAGGTGAAGCTCGATATCCGTTGTTTCCGCTTTCAGCTCTGGCCATTTGCCCTGGCTCTCCTGCACTCTGTTTTCGCCAAACACGCGTTGGCCGGCCAGGATCACTGGGCGGATCTGCTCGGCGTGGAACGTCTTGGACACGGCAACCAGCGTCACGGACCCCGCCGGTCGCTTGGCCTGCCGCTCGACCGTCTCGATCCTTGACCTGACGTCCTTCAGTCGTTCCTCGACGCTCATCTACCGCCCTTTCTGTTTCTTGTGATAAGAGCGCTTAATCCCCATATGACGCCTTGCCAAGGGCGCTCTGGCGAAAGTTTACGGACGTCCCGAAGCCCCTAAAAACTTGACGCTTGCGGCCTTTCATGGTGAAGGTCAGCCCGACTCCTGATCCAGATTTTCCCGGAATATCATCGAAATGGCGACTGAACGTTATAATCCGCGCGATGCCGAGCCTCGTTGGCAGCAAAAATGGAACGAGGCCAAGGTTTTCGAAACCGACAACAGCGATCCGCGCGAGAAATATTACGTCCTTGAGATGTTCCCTTACCCATCGGGTCGTATCCACATGGGCCATGTGCGCAATTACGCCATGGGTGACGTGGTGGCGCGCTATAAGCGTGCTCGTGGCTTCAACGTTCTGCACCCGATGGGCTGGGATGCTTTCGGTATGCCGGCCGAGAATGCCGCTCGCGATAACAAGGTCCACCCCAAGACCTGGACCTACCAGAACATCGAATCGATGAAGAAGCAGCTGAAGGCCATGGGCCTGTCGCTGGATTGGTCGCGGGAATTTGCGACCTGCGATGTGGAATATTACCAGCAGCAGCAGCACCTCTTCCTCGACATGATGGAAAAGGGCCTGGTCTACCGCAAGCAGTCCAAGGTCAACTGGGATCCGGTCGATCAGACCGTTCTCGCCAATGAACAGGTCATCGACGGTCGTGGCTGGCGCTCCGGCGCGCTGGTGGAGCAGCGCGAGCTGGTACAGTGGTTCTTCAAGATCACTGATTTCAGCCAGGATCTGCTGGATGAGCTCGACAATCTGGATCAGTGGCCGGAAAAAGTCCGGTTGATGCAGAAGAACTGGATCGGCCGGTCGGAAGGCATGGTGATCCGCTGGGAGATCAATGGATCGACGGCGCCTGCCGGCGAGACGGAGATCTCCGTCTATACGACGCGGCCCGACACGCTGTTTGGCGCATCCTTCCTGGCCATTGCTGCTGATCACCCGGTGGCCAAGGCTGCTGCCGCTCAGAATCCGGCTATCGAAGCCTTCGCGGAAGAGTGCCGCCGGCAGGGAACATCGCTTGCCGCCTTGGAAACTGCCGAGAAGAAGGGGATCGACACGGGCATCCGCGTCAGGCATCCGCTCGACTCTTCTTGGGAGCTGCCGGTCTATGTCGCGAATTTCGTGCTGATGGAATATGGCACGGGCGCAATTTTCGGCTGCCCGTCCGGCGACCAGCGCGATCTTGATTTCGCGCGCAAGTATTCTCTGCCGGTCGTCCCCGTCGTGATGCCAAAGGACGGCGACGCGGCAAGTTTTACCGTGGGCGACACAGCTTATGTCGACGACGGCGTGATGATCAATTCCCGCTTCCTGGACGGCAAGACGACCGACGAGGCCTTCCAGATCGTTGCGGATATGCTGGCGGCACAGACGCTGAACGGCGCTCCCCAAGGCGAGCGCAAGGTGAATTTCCGGCTGCGCGATTGGGGTATTTCCCGCCAGCGCTATTGGGGTTGCCCGATCCCCGTCATCCATTGCGACGACTGCGGCGTGGTTCCGGTGCCTAAGAAGTCTCTGCCGGTACAGCTGCCGGATGACGTCACCTTCGACCAGCCCGGCAATCCGCTCGACCGTCATCCGACCTGGCGTCACGTCGCCTGCCCGCAATGCGGCAAGGACGCCCGTCGGGAAACTGACACCATGGACACGTTTGTCGATTCGAGCTGGTATTTCACCCGCTTTACGGCGCCTTGGGAAGCCGCGCCGACCGATCATGCCGTTGCGAGCCGGTGGCTACCTGTCGACCAGTACATCGGTGGCATTGAGCATGCGATCCTGCACCTGCTCTATTCCCGCTTCTTTACCCGCGCGATGCGCGAAACCGGCCATGTGGATGTCAAGGAACCCTTCAAAGGGCTCTTCACGCAAGGAATGGTGGTGCACGAGACCTATAAGCTCGGCACCGGCCAGAACGGCGAGTGGGTCGCACCCGCAGATATCAGCATCGAGGAAATCGACGGAAAGCGGCGCGCCACCCTGTTGAGGAGCGGCGAAGAGGTGACGATTGGTTCGATCGAAAAGATGTCGAAGTCCAAGAAGAACGTCGTCGATCCGGATGATATCATCGCCTCCTATGGCGCCGATACAGCCCGCTTCTTCGTTCTGTCGGATTCTCCGCCGGACCGTGATGTGATTTGGTCGGAAGCTGGTGTGGAAGGCGCGCACCGGTTTACGCAACGGCTGTGGCGCCTGATCTCCGAGGCGTCTGAGACGCTGAAGGGCGTCGCACCGGCGCCTGCCCATCAGGGGGAGGGTCTGCCTGTGTCACAGGTCGCTCACAAGACTCTCCAGGCGGTCCAAGCCGATCTGGACAAGCTGTCCTTCAACAAGGCCGTGGCGCGCATCTACGAGCTGGTCAACGCCCTGGCCGGGCCACTGACGGATGTCGCTGCCGGCAAGGGCGATGCTGCTTACCATGCCGCAGTTCGCGATGCCGCAGAAATCCTGATCCAGATCGTAGCGCCTATGGCGCCGCATCTGGCGGAAGAATGCTGGGCCGCTCTCGGCAATGATGAAATCGTTTCGCGCACCGCTTGGCCGCGCTACGAGGACGCTCTGGTCGTTGAAAACGAGGTGACGCTGCCCGTTCAGATCAACGGCAAGAAAAGAGCCGAATTGACAATCGCTCGCAGCGCAGATCAAACTGCCGTCGAAGCCGCCGTTCTGGCTTTGGACGCGGTGCAGGCGGCTCTAAATGGCCAGGTGCCGAAGAAGATCATCGTTGTCCCACAGAGGATCGTCAACATTGTCGCTTGACCGCTCACTCCGCCTCATCGCCATGGCTGCAGGCGTCATAACACTGACGCTGCTTTCCGCATGCCAGGTCCGCCCGCTTTATTCCGAGAGCGGCGGCGTCGGGCAGCGCTTGTCATCGGTCGAGTTCTCCGATCCGCGTAACCGGATCGAGCAGGTGGTTCGCAACCACCTGGTTTTTCTCGCCTCCGGAGGAGCGGGCGAAAACCCACGTCCTGAATATGAGGTCAAGCTTTCGGCGAAAAGCACCGCGTCGAGCATTCTCGACATCACCTCTGACGACGATACGGTTACGGTGACCAACACGCCGATAGCCGGCCGCGTCGAAGTACAGGTCACCTATACGCTTTCCCGCGTCAGGGACGGACAGGTGCTGAAATCCGCAACGCGGGAAGTGGTCTCTCAGATCGACGTCTCAGGCCAGACATTCGCAAAGCTGCGCGCGATCCGTGACGCGGAGAACCGTGCATCGCGAGAAGCGGCCGAATTCATTCGTGCGGAGATTGCCATTGCGTTGTCTCGCGAGCCGCAGCCCCAGACCGTATGGCAGAAATAAAGTCTCACGAATTCGATCGCTTTGTCGAAAAGGCGGTCGACGCCTACAAGGTCTTTGTCATCTACGGCCCGGATCGCGGTTTGGTGTCGGAACGCGCTACGCTTCTTGCCGCAAAGACGGGCGCTTCATCTGATGACCCTTTTGCCATGCTGAAGCTCGATGTCTCTGATCTTCAGGGGGATCCAGGCCGACTATTGGATGAGGTCAATTCACTTGGTCTGTTTGGCGATGCCAAGCTCATCTGGCTGCGAGGGGCAGCCAATGAGAAGCCTCTGATCGATGCACTCCAAATTCTGGCCGACGGGCGTCCGCCTGCCAATATTCTTATTGTTGAAGCCGGCGACCTAAAAAAAGGGGCCGGTCTGCGAAAAATTGCTGAGCCGGCTAAAACAATTGCTATCGTGCCATGTTACGCAGATGACGCCCGCGCTATCCAAGGCCTGATCGATGTCGAACTCGCTGCCGACAACCTCCGCATCAACAGCGCAGCAAGGTCAAGGCTTGTCGAGCTGTTGGGTGGAGATAGGGTTGCTTCCCGCAATGAAATCCGAAAACTGGCACTCTACTGTCGTGGTGCCAATACAATTGAGGAGCATCACGTCGATGAAATCATCGGCGATGCGAGCAGTATCTCAACTGATGAAGCTGTTGATGCCGTGCTTGTCGGTGATATTGCCAGTCTGCAGCGTTCGGTCCAGAAGATCGTCGCGTCAAAGACACCCATCTTTCTTGTACTGCAGTCATGCCTCAAACAGCTCCAGATGCTGGACATGATGAAATGCGAAATGGAGGAAAAGAAGCTTCAGCCGGGTCAGGTGATGATGACGCTCGGGCGACATATCCACTTCAAACGCAAGCCGCTGATAGAAAAAGCGCTTCGGAACTGGAGCCTGCCAGCTTTGGCTCGCGAAGCAGAGCGTCTTCAAGCGGCCGTTCTCGCATCTCGACAGCGGCAAAGTCTCGAACCTGACATCGCCTTCCACGCGCTAATGGCAGTAGCTGTCCAGTCTCGCAGGCAGCAGGCTTAGCCGCCGCGAGCCTACTTTCGCTCAAGTAGCCGGCAGATTTCTTCAAGTTGGTCCAAGCTGCGATAGTTGATCCTTATCTGGCCTGTCCCACCCTTGTGATTGATCTTCACATCCAGTCCCAGCGTATCGGAAAGCGTTCGCTCCAGCGCCAATGTGTCGGAATCCTTTTCAACGCTTTTGAGTCCCGCTGCCGGCTCGGACTGTGCTTTAACATCATTTTGGGCTAAACGCTCGGCGTCACGAACAGACATGCCTTTAGCCACGATAGTGCGGGCGAGCGCGGCTGGATCCGAAGTTGTCACAAGAGCGCGAGCATGCCCTGCAGAGAGGTCGCCGGCTGATAGCATATCACGAACGGGATCAGGCAATTTCAGAAGACGTAGGCTATTGGCAACGTGGCTTCGGCTCTTGCCGATAATCTCGCCCAAGTCGTTCTGCGTATATCCATGCTCAGCGATGAGCTGTTCGTAACCAAGCGCTTCTTCGAGCGGGTTGAGATCCGAGCGCTGGACATTCTCAACAATGGCGATCTCAAGCGCAGTCCGGTCGTCAACATCACGGACGATGACAGGGATCTCAACCAAGCCGCCCAACTGCGCGGCACGCCAACGTCGCTCGCCGGCGATGATCTCGTAGCGACTGTCACGCGGCCGCACGACGACCGGCTGAACAATGCCATGCTGCCGGATAGAATTTGCGAGATCCTGAAGCTCGCCTTCGTTAAAGCTCCGTCGCGGATTACGCGGATTGCGCGAAACCAATTCGATAGGCACCAGCCGATCGGCATCCACCTTCTTCGGCGCAGCATCAGCAGCAAAGGGCTGATCCATTTCGCCTATGAGAGCAGCAAGACCGCGGCCCAGACGCCGCTTTGAAGGATCATCATTCATTGTCGACCTATGGATTATTGAAGCAGATCAAGCTGCTTTTCGGCGGCGCTCGCGCTGTATTACCTCGGATGCGAGTTGAAGATATGCCTGGCTACCAGCGCATTTCAGATCGTAAAGGATAGCCGGCTTTCCATGTGACGGAGCCTCGGAAACCCGAACGTTGCGGGGGATGAGTGTATGGTAGACCTTGTCGCCAAGGTAGCTGCGCACATCCGTGACCACCTGCTGCGCAAGGTTGTTTCGGGCATCGAACATGGTAAGAACGACACCCTGAATATCGAGTGTGGGATTAACCGTTCGCCGCACCTGATCGACTGTCTCCAGAAGCTGACCCAGACCTTCAAGCGCAAAGAACTCGCA
Source organism: Rhizobium deserti (assembly GCF_004358025.1). GTDB lineage: Bacteria > Pseudomonadota > Alphaproteobacteria > Rhizobiales > Rhizobiaceae > Neorhizobium > Neorhizobium deserti. The sequence goes on from NZ_SMTL01000008.1 coordinate 114,216, forward strand.
TTGGAGTGGCACCAGCACAGAATGCGCCGCTGCCATCGCGTTCATCGTTAGCAAATTGAATGACGGAGGGCAGTCGACGAGTATATAGGAGTAGCTGGCAGCAGCGTCGGAGCCAAGCGCACGTCGTAGCTTAAAGGCGCGGTCGCTCGACTGAGAGATCTCCATCTCGAAGCCAAGCAGATCCATAGTTGAGGGAACGATGAACAGGTTGGGGACAGCGGTTTCCATAGCCGTTTCTTGTACATCATTATAGCCCATCAACAGGTCGTAAGACGACAGTTTACGGTCTTTCCGATCGATACCGAGGCCGGTGCTAGCGTTACCTTGGGGGTCAAGATCGACAATAAGAACCCGCTCACCGATAGCGGCAAGTGCGGTCGCAAGGTTGATGGCAGTGGTCGTTTTCCCAACACCGCCCTTCTGGTTTGCAATGGTGATGATCCGGTTTCTATCAAACATACGGCACCTAACCTGGGTTCTTGTGCCTTAGGCCACTAATCTCAAGAACAACTGAGTTCGCTTCGACGGCACTAGCATGTTCTACCAGATCGAAATCCCACCGACTATGAGCTTTCTCGATCTCGGCAACGTAATCCCTACCTTTGTGAAAAAAGGCGCGTGTTTCGGAGCCTATCAACCAAGGCGAGGAAAGCGAGAGTAGCTGATCCAGATCCGCTAAGGCTCTGGCTGAAATGGCGTCGCAAACCGGCAGTGAAGAATATGCGTTCTCGATACGAAGAGGATAAACCGACCCACGCGCGCCGGTTTCCGCCAATGCCACCCGGAGGAAGGCGGCCTTTTTCTGGTTGCTCTCCACGAGATGCACCCAACCGTCCTGAAGTTCAGCCAGAAAAATCGCTGTGATTACACCTGGGAAACCGCCCCCGGATCCCAGGTCGAGCCAGTTTTGCGGCTGAGGCGAAAGCTGAAAAATTTGAGCACTATCGGCGATGTGTCGACGCCAGATCTCCCCAATAGTCGAGGGAGCAACAAGGTTTATCGTGCCAGCCCATTTCATAAATAGCTTAGAAAAATTCTCCAACCGGTCCTGCGTTTCACGTGAAACACTCTTGCCGTTTAATTGCATCAGGAGACTCGTTCCGCGCGTTCGATTGCACCGTGTTTGCGAATGAGCGCGAGAAGCAGGGCAAGCGCTGCCGGGGTCATTCCATCAACCTTAGCAGCCTGAGCTAAATTCGCAGGGCGCACAGCCGCGAGCTTGAGCTTCAACTCATTGGATAGGCCAGGGAGATGATCAAAGATAAAATTGGGAGGGATGACACGTGCTTCGTCCCGCTGCGTCGCTTGAATATCGGCGGTCTGACGATGCATATAGACTGCATATAAAGCTTCTGTTTCGAGAGCCTTTTGGACCCTTGGTCGCACAGATACTAACTCTGGCCAGAGAGCCTGGAGACTGGTGGTTGACTGCTCCGGGTAGGCCAGAAGCTCATACGCACTACGTCTTTGCCCATCCTGATTCAGCTTAATCCCATGACGGGCCGCCTCATTGGGTGTCACCTGAAGTGACTGGAGCACACGACGGCCCTGATCCAGATCCTCGCAATACGATGAAAACCTATCAGATCGCTGCTGCCCCACAATGCCTAACGATATCCCTATGGGCGTGAGCCTCAGATCCGCATTATCAGCACGTAAGGACAAGCGATACTCGGCTCGCGAGGTGAACATACGATATGGTTCTGTCACGCCCCTTGATGTCAGATCATCTATCATCACGCCAATGTAGGAATCGGATCGGCTGAAATGATGTGGTTCCTGCTGAGCAGCGCAACGCGCCGCGTTTAGACCTGCAACCAGACCCTGGGCCGCTGCTTCTTCATAGCCGGTGGTGCCATTGATCTGCCCAGCTAAGAACAACCCGGACAGCTTCTTGAGCTCAAGGGCAGGGGTGAGTTCACGCGGATCGACATGATCATATTCGATCGCATATCCGGGCTGCAGGATCGCGACATTTTCCAAACCAGGAATGGTACGAATGAACGCTTCCTGAACGTCGGCGGGCAGGGATGTCGAGATTCCGTTCGGGTAAACCGCCGGGTCGTCAATGCCCTCTGGCTCAAGGAAAATTTGATGGCCGTCTCGCTCGCCAAAGCGAACGATTTTGTCCTCGATGGACGGGCAATATCGGGGGCCAACGCCTTCGATCTGACCCGAATACATGGCCGACAGGTGGATATTGTTCGTGATGATCTTATGGGTCGCTTCGGTCGTCCGCGTGACGCCGCAGGAAATTTGCGCAGTAGTGATACGATCGGTCATAAAGGAAAACGGAACCGGATCTTCATCGGCTTCCTGTGAACCTATAGCTGACCAGTCAATGGTTCGCCTATCCAATCGTGCAGGAGTACCGGTCTTCAGGCGACCCAACTTCAAGCCTAACCGCGTTAGTGTTCCGGACAAACCTTCTGACGGATCTTCTCCAACGCGACCTGCAGGAATTGTAGTTTGACCAATATGGATCAGTCCACGCAGGAAGGTGCCAGTCGTCAACACAACCGTTCCGCACCCGAATCGACGTCCGTCTTTCGTGGTAACAGAGGAGACTGCCCCGTGATCGGCGCTGATATCAAAGGCGTCACCCTCAATGACAGTAAGATTACGATGCTGGGCGATTTCTTTTTGCATCGCTTCACGGTAAAGCCTGCGATCAGCTTGGGTTCGGGGACCTCGGACAGCTGGTCCTTTTTTCCGGTTCAGAAGCCGGAACTGGATCCCCGAAGCGTCCGCAACCCGCCCCATAAGCCCATCTAAGGCGTCGATTTCGCGGACTAAATGCCCCTTGCCTAACCCGCCGATAGCAGGATTACAGGACATCACGCCAATCGTATCGCGCCTATGCGTCAGCAATGCAGTCTTTGCACCTGAGCGCGCTGCGGCACTTGCCGCTTCGCATCCGGCATGCCCAGCACCAATAACGATGACGTCGTAGTTGATATCCATCCTACCGCCTTAACGGAACAATCTGTTTCACGTGAATCACTTGCCGACGCAGAACTGCGAGAAAATTACGTCCAGAAGTTGTTCCACATCCACCCGGCCGGTGATTCGTCCCAAGGCCGATGCCGCTGCACGAAGGCTTTCCGATCTAAGATCCAGGTGATGGCCAGCCAAGGCCTCTTTAATGAATTCGGTTGCTTCCCGCAAATGGGAAATATGCCGCTCCCTACTAGGCACACTGAAGCCCGTCCAATGCTGCTTCAGCCGAGCAGTAATTTCGCCCCGAAGTTGATCCAGGCCTTCACCTGTCACCACAGAAATACATAAATCAAAACGCTGCGCTTGGCCGCAGATATCGACCTTTGTTCCAACATTGAGAACTTCAGGTAGGCCTTGCAGTTTATCTTGTTGCGGAGGCGAATCAATTTCTTGAAGCTGTATAACGAGATCAGCCTGATCTATCGCGGTAATAGCACGTCTGACACCCTCTCGCTCAACGATATCGTCAGTGTCGCGAATTCCGGCCGTGTCAAATACGCGTACCAAAAAGCCATTTAAATCCAGATCGACATGCAGGACATCTCGCGTCGTTCCGGCGATATCGGTAACAATTGCCACGTCGCGTTGTGCTAGCGCGTTCAGTAAGCTGGACTTCCCGGCATTTGGCGGACCGGCGATAACAACTTTATATCCGTCCCTTATTATTTCCCCGGTCTTGGCGGCGGCAATATGGCGTGTCATTTCAGCGGAGAGGGCTGCTACATCCGCCCATACCCTGTCTGATACCGACCCCGGAATATCATCCTCGTCAACGAAATCGAGTTCGGCTTCTATCAGCGCTCGGGCATGTGTCAGCCGTCGAGCCCAATCCATATAGAGTTGTGACTGTCCTCCAAAGCCCTGTTCGACGGCCAGCTTTCTTTGCATTTCCGTTTCTGCGGAAATGAGATCGGCTAGACCTTCCACCTCAACCAGGTCGATCTTACCGTTCTCGAACGCACGACGTGAAAACTCACCCGCTTCAGCCAGGCGAAGTCCGAGGAGCGACAGCTCCTGAGATATTCTAGCGAATACGGCACGGCTTCCGTGAAGGTGCAGTTCGACGCAATCTTCTCCCGTGAAGGAGTGTGGTGCAGGAAAAGTGACGACCAGGCCATGGTCGATCACGTCTCCCGTTTGGCCTCGTAGAGCCCGAAGCATAGCTTGACGGGGAGGAGGTACATCGGCCGTCAGTGCAGCGAGAGCCTGGAAGCTTTTCGGACCGCTCATACGGACCACAGCGACGCCTGCGGGGAGAGTGCCACTGGACAAGGCGAAGATCGAGTCACTGGTGTTCGGCATCGGGCGACCTCAATAAGGGAATCTGGAAAACCAAAAGCGCCCGGATTAACCGAGCGCTTTCATTTTTAAGACTCCGGCTTAGGATCAGGTATTCATCGAGTCGAAGAAATCGCCGTTGTTCTTGGTCTGCTTCAACTTATCGATAAGGAATTCAATCGCGTCCGTCGTACCCATTGGCGCAAGAATTCGGCGAAGAACAAAGATCTTTTGCAAGTCCTGACGCGGAACGAGCAAGTCTTCCTTACGGGTACCGGACTTGAGGATGTCCATGGACGGGAAGATGCGCTTGTCGGCCACCTTGCGATCAAGCACGATTTCCGAATTGCCCGTTCCCTTGAATTCTTCGAAGATCACTTCGTCCATCCGGCTGCCTGTATCGATCAGGGCCGTGGCTATGATGGTCAGCGAGCCGCCTTCTTCGATGTTGCGCGCCGCGCCGAAGAAGCGCTTGGGACGCTGGAGAGCGTTGGCGTCCACGCCGCCTGTCAGAACCTTGCCAGACGAAGGGACCACGGTGTTGTAAGCGCGCCCAAGGCGGGTGATGGAATCGAGCAGGATGACAACGTCGCGGCCGTGCTCGACAAGCCTCTTGGCCTTCTCGATCACCATTTCCGCTACCTGGACGTGGCGAACGGCCGGCTCGTCGAAAGTGGACGAAACAACTTCACCCTTCACCGACCGCTGCATGTCTGTCACTTCTTCCGGCCGCTCGTCGATCAGGAGAACGATGAGATAACATTCCGGATGGTTTGCGGTGATGGAATGGGCGATGTTCTGCAGCAGAACCGTTTTACCAGTGCGTGGAGGAGCAACAATCAGTCCGCGCTGACCCTTACCAAGCGGCGCAACCAGATCAATGACACGGGCTGACAAGTCCTTGGATGTCGGTACGTCCAGCTCCATCTTGAAGCGATCGTTAGGATAGAGCGGCGTGAGGTTGTCGAAATGGACCTTGTGGCGAATTTTCTCCGGGTCGTCGAAATTGATTGTGTTGACCTTCAGCAGCGCGAAATAACGCTCGCCTTCCTTAGGTCCCCGGATCGGTCCCTCGACCGTGTCGCCTGTCTTCAACGAAAAGCGCCGGATTTGCGAGGGCGAAATATAAATATCGTCCGGGCCCGGCAGGTAATTGGCGTTCGCAGAGCGAAGAAAACCGAAGCCGTCCTGCAGTACTTCAACAACGCCTTCGCCAATGATCTCAATGTCCTGGCTTGCCAGAACCTTGAGGATTGCAAACATCAGCTCCTGCTTTCGCATCGTGCTGGCGTTCTCAACCTCGAGCGATTCGGCGAAGGTCAACAAATCAGTCGGAGATTTGCTCTTGAGTTCTTGAAGCTTCATTTCAGCCATGAAGGGAGGACCATATTGAGAATTCAGGGAGGATGTAGGCGTGTCGGTGGAATTCGCTACCGCGGATAATGGTCCGGGACGATGAGATTACACGCATGCCACGAGATGAGGTGGCGATGAAAATAGCGATTCACGTGGAACGCCGCAAGAGGCATTCGCTAATCTGTCTGATAATAGATTAGAACGGCTTCACAATAACCAGAATGACGATGCCGATCATCAGCACGGTCGGGATCTCGTTCATCATCCTCCAGTAGCGGGAAGACTTGCGCGGACCATCCGCCGCGAAGCGACGAACAGCCCTGCCGAAGAAGACGTGCACCAGCGTCATCAACACGACAAGCGCGATTTTCGCATGCAGCCAACCACCCTGAAATCCATAGACTTCCCAAGCCAAAAACAGGCCCAGTATCCAGGTAATCATCATGGCGGGGTTCATGATGATTTTCAGCAGCCGAGCCTCCATCATCTTGAACGTTTCCGACTGGGGCGAACCGGCTTCGGCGTCGCTGTGATAGATGAAAAGCCGCGGCAGATAGAGCAATCCCGCCATCCAGGAAATCACGGCGATGACGTGGAAAGCCTTGACGTAGAGCAGGAAATCGTCCGGCTGACTGAGATAAACCGCAGCCAAAATGACAACGAAAACAGCGAGCGCGATGAAGGCTCGAAACGCTGAGCGTTTTCCGGCAGAAGCGCCGGCCTGATTATCACCCGCCGTCACGGTGCAAAACCGCGAACGCGGTTGACGAGCGTGGCGACGTGATCCGGATCAGCCTCCGGCGTGATGCCGTGGCCGAGATTGAATATCAGCGGACCGTTTCCAAGCGTTTGGAGGATAGCATCAATACCGTCCTCCAATGCCTGGCCACCAGCGACAACCCGCATTGGATCAAGATTGCCCTGAACCGGCCCGTCCTTCTGCAGATCAGCTGCGAAGGAGAGGGGAACCGACCAGTCGAGGCCGATGGCGTCGGCTTGGGTTCTCTGGCGGTAGGTCTTGAGGTTGAAGCCGGCACCTTTTGCAAAAGCTATCACCTTGGCTCCAGGGCGTTGAGAATGGACGATATCGATCATCCGCTCAACGGGTTTGATCGCATGTTTTTCAAACTCTCGCTCCCCAAGAACGCCTGCCCAGGAATCGAAGATCTGAACCGCATCAGCCCCAGCATCGATCTGGCTGATCAGATATTCCGCCGAGACCTCGGCCAGTAGGGCGAGAAGTTTCTCAAAAGCTTCCGGGTATCTATAGGCGAAGAGACGGGCAGGAGCCTGATCCGGTGTACCTTGTCCTGCGATCATATAGGTGGCCACGGTCCAGGGCGCACCGCAAAAGCCAAGCAGAGCAGTTTCTGGCGGAAGCTGCTCCCGCAGCCTTGTGACCGTCTCGAGAACCGGTTTCAAATAATCGATCACGCCACTGGCGCTGAGTTGCAGGATCTCATCAACCGTGATGGGATCCATCCTCGGTCCTTCACCCTGAACGAATCGAACGTTTCTTTGCAAGGCGTCCGGGACAACCAGGATGTCGGAAAACAGGATAGCCGCATCAAAGCCATAGCGCCGGATTGGCTGAAGCGTGACTTCGACTGCCAGATCCGGTGAGTAACAAAGATCGAGAAAGCCACCGGCACGTGCTCTCACTTCCCGATACTCTGGAAGATAGCGACCCGCCTGTCTCATCAGCCAGACGGGGGGAGGACTGACTGTCTTTCCCTCAAGCACACTGACTATCTTCCGGTTCGTCCCGGTCAATGGGTTCTCCCTCTAATAAAAGAAAATCATTTTAGAAGGTTTCTATTTCTTAGAGTCGGTGAGTAGCAAGGATTAAAGTGAGATCACAGGCAGTGCGACAATCCACCGCCGAAAGCTGTCCCCGAGGAAATAAAAATGACAAAACAAATTGAAGTCGGGGATAAGCCGAATAGACGAGCAGATTCAGCGATATCAATAGGCAAGAAAATGAGCGTGCTTGTGGAAAGGCTGTGCAAAAGCTGCCGTAACGGATGCATTGTCCCCGTCATCCACAGCGCCGCTGATAACGTGTCCCCGAATGAGCGTTTGTGGAAAAGTCGGCAGTTTTCCCAGCTGCGGCGGGCTGCCCCCTAGAACCCGATCGTCTCTCCCCAGTTATCAACAAAGGGTTAAGTTTAGCGTGGAGAACCGAAAAACCTTCTTCCATCTGCACCTGATTTCGGACTCAACCGGAGAAACGCTGATTTCAGCCGCACGCGCCGTCTCAGCGCAATTTCAGCATTCGCTTGCCATTGAACACGTCTACCCGCTCGTACGGAACCGCAAGCAGTTGCTGGCTGTGCTGGAGGCGGTGGATCAGGAACCCGGAATTGTTCTTTACACGATTGTCGATCATGACCTTGCCGCGCTGGTCGAGCTGCGTTGCAGGGAGATGGGGCTTCCAAGCGTCAATGTACTTGAACCGGTCATGATCACGTTTCAGGCCTATCTCGGTGCCCCGTCGCGCCGCCGCGTTGGTGCTCAGCACGCGCTCAATGCAGACTATTTCAAACGCATCGAAGCTCTGAATTTCGCCATGGATCATGACGATGGCCAAATGCCGGAAGACTATGAAGAGGCGGACATTGTTCTGGTTGGTATCAGCCGAACGTCCAAAACACCGACAAGCATCTATCTTGCCAATCGCGGCATCAAGACAGCCAATATTCCCATTGTTCCAGGGATCGAACTTCCTGCAGCTCTCTTCCAAGTGAAAACACCGTTGATCGTCGGGCTGGTTGCGACCACCGATCGCATCAGTCAGGTTCGCGAAAATCGTGAACTGGGCACGTCGCAAGGCTTCGATCGCCAGGTTTACACCAATCGCGCGACGATCAATGAAGAGCTCAAATACGCGCGCGCCCTTTGCGCCAGACACAATTGGCCCATCATAGATGTCACCCGCCGATCGATTGAAGAGACTGCAGCCGCGATCGTTGCGCTTCGCCCGAAGCTGCGTTAATCGGCGCCTGTCATTGGGAGATCATCGTGACGCAATATCTCGTGCTCGCCTCTTCAAGCCCCTTCCGCCGAATGCTGATGGAAAATGCCGGCCTCAGCTTCGAAAGCCATCCCGCCAAAATCGACGAGCGCAAGATCGAGGCCACACTGGGTGTGTCTGGTCCCGACCAAGTCGCTTTGTCACTTGCCAGGGCGAAGGCGCTCGATGTGAGCAGCCGGTTCCAGGATCGATTGATCATCGGCTCCGACCAGACCATGTCTCTGGGCTCTCGGGTATTTCACAAGCCAAGGTCCCTAGCGGAAGCGAGGGAAAACTTGCTCGCACTCTCCAGTGCCACCCACAGGCTGAACAGCGCCGTAGCCCTGGTCCGCAATGGTGAAGTTGTCTGGGAGCATGTTTCATATGCGGATCTGACCGTCCGTGAGTTGAGTGGGCAGTTCGTGGACCGTTACCTCGCAAGAGTGGGAGATAAGGTTTTAGGCAGCGTTGGCGCCTACCAATTGGAGGGGGAGGGGATCCAGCTTTTCTCCAGGATCGACGGCGATTACTTTACTATCCTCGGTCTCCCCATGCTGCCGCTTCTGCAACAGCTTCGATTGCTTGAGGCAATAGATGGCTGATTCACGTGAAACATATATGGTTAATGCTTTTGTCACGGGATGGCCGATCAAGCATTCCCGCTCGCCGCTGATCCACCGGCACTGGTTGAAGCGTCATGACATTCACGGCTCCTATAAGGCCGAGGCTGTAGCTCCGGAAGAATTCCCGGCTTTCATTCACTCATTGAAACAGGATGAAGCAGGCTATCGCGGTGGCAATGTCACCATTCCTCACAAGGAACTTGCTTATCAACTGTCCGATAAGCCCGATGAGATCGCGCAGGAACTAGGGGCCGCCAATACCCTCTGGATGAATGAAGGTCTGCTCCATGCGACAAATACTGATGGCTACGGCTTTACCGCCAATCTCGATTATATGCGTCCGGGTTGGGACAAAGCTGAACGGGCGGTCGTTTTCGGTGCAGGCGGTGCGAGCCGCGCCGTTATCCAGGCCATTCGTGACCGTGGCTTTAGTGAGATCCACGTCATCAACCGGACCTTGGCGCGAGCGCAGGAACTACGGCATCGCTTCGGTTCACAGGTCTACGCCCACAGCCCTGAGGCTCTTTCGGAGGTCATGACCGAGGCGGGGCTTTTCGTGAACACCACGTCTGTTGGAATGGATGGGAGCGATGCACCGGATATCGATTTTTCCATGCTAGCACCAGATGCTCTTGTGACGGACATTGTTTATATCCCGCTGATGACACCTTTACTGAGGCAGGCTCGTAAGCAGGGCTTTCGGACTGCCGATGGTTTGGGCATGTTGCTGCATCAAGCCGTTCCCGGTTTCGAAAAGTGGTTCGGCTTTCGCCCTGAGCCGGATCAGGAGATCCGCGAGCTGGTGATCCGGGATATGGAGCAACATTGATGATCATCATCGGTCTGACCGGATCGATCGGCATGGGGAAATCGACGACTGCAGCCATGTTCGAACAGGAAGGTATTCCGGTCAACGACGCTGATGCGGTCGTTCATGAACTCTACCGAGGCGACGCCGTTGGCCCTGTCGCCGAAGCTTTTCCAGGAACGCTCAAAGACGGCGCAATCGATCGGCAGGAGCTTTCGCGGCAACTTTCTGTTGATCCTGGAAAGCTTCGCTTACTGGAATCCATTGTTCACCCCCTCGTTCGCCAGCGAGAGGCGGACTTCTTGAACCATCACAGGGAAGCCGGAGCCGAGATCGTCGTCCTCGATATCCCGCTGCTATTCGAAACTGAGGGGGAGGAGCGCGTCGATGTGGTCGTTGTCGTTTCCTGTGATCCACAGATTCAAAAGCAAAGAGTGCTTGCGCGGCCGGGCATGAGCGAAGACAAGTTGGAGATGATTCTTGCCCGACAGGTTCCAGATCGCGAGAAGCGCGAAAAAGCCGATTTCATTATAGACACCGGAACAGGAATCGACGCGGCAAGGCAAAGGGTCAGGCAGATCATCACTTCCCTAAAATCCGGAAACATGAGCGACAAGTATGCGTGAGATCATCTTCGATACGGAAACGACAGGCTTGGAAACTCGCTCCGACCGGATCATCGAAATCGGTGGCGTCGAGCTCGTCAATAACTTTCCGACCGGCAGGACGCTGCATCTCTACATCAATCCAGGAGACCGCAAGGTTCATCCGGATGCTCTCGCCGTGCACGGTATCACGGACGAATTCCTGAAAGACAAACCGCACTTCGGCGAGGTTGTGCAGCAGATCTTGGACTTCTTTGATGGGGCCAAATGGATCGCTCACAACGCGACATTCGATATGGGCTTCATCAACGCGGAACTGGAGCGGATTGGTCTTCCGCCGGTGCTGCCTGATCGGGTGGTGGATACGCTTTCCATGGCTCGCCGGAAACACCCGATGGGGCCGAATTCGCTCGACGCGCTTTGCCGGCGCTATGGTGTGGACAACGGTCATCGTGCCAAGCACGGCGCGCTTCTCGACTCCGAACTGCTAGCAGAAGTTTACATCGAGATGACCGGTGGCCGCCAGGCGGCTCTGGGTCTCGTCGGCGCAGAGCAGAACAGGACCACTATCGAGGTCGAGGAAGTCGTCGTTACAACTAGGCTGGGCCGCCCGCGGCCCCTGCCGAACCGGCTGAACCCTGCCGACCTGGAAGCGCATGCCGCCATGGTCGCGTCCTTGAAAGACAAGGCCATTTGGCTGAAATACGGCCCGGCGCCGTGATCAAAAAAGCCCGGTCGTAACCGGACTTTTTTGTTTCAGCATCAGGTTCAGCTATTGAGAACCTGAACCTTGGACTTGGCTTGCTCTTCGGCCATGCGCTGCGTGAACATCTGTGCGAAATCGATCGGGTCGATCATCAGTGGAGGAAAACCGCCGTTGCGAGTCACGTCGGCAATAATCTGACGGGCAAAGGGGAAAAGCAGGCGCGGGCATTCGATGAAAAGCAGCGGCAGCATATGCTCCTGCGGGAAGCCTGTGATCCGGAAGACGCCGCCGTAGACAAGTTCTGCAGCGAACACGACCTTTTCGTCGTCTCGTGCTTCAGCATTCAAGGATAGGATGACGTCAAAATCGGTTTCCGACAACGGATTTGCGTTGACGTTGACGTTGATATTGATGGCCGGTGCCTTGTCGCGCGCCTGCAAGGAGCGGGGAGCGCCCGGATTCTCGAAGGAAAGGTCCTTGGTATATTGGGCCAGGATGTTGAGCGAAGGAGTCGCGGCCTGTGTGTTGTCGTCTGCCATAAGAATTCCTCGAGCCTTGGAATAGTTCAGGCCCTCTAACATTTCGTCTTAGGCCTTACAACCCTGGCCGCTGGCCGGGCTTCAGCAGTCTTTTTCGTCCGGCGGAGTCCAAGGTGATGGTGAACTGGGTCTCCGCTGAAACTCCTGCTCATCCAGATCGAATACCGGGCCCAGAGCTTCGGCTCTCGGCTTAGCGCTGCGATGTCGAGCAGTGAACCCTCCTTTGCCGGAACTTACGACGACGATCCGCTTTCCAATGGCCGACCAGATCAGGCTTCGTATGCCAGGGATGAAGAGCAGGATGCCGATGATATCCGTAAGGAAGCCAGGCAGGAGCAGGAGAACGCCGGCCACGACAATCATGGCCCCATCGATAAGCGCGCGACCGGGCATGCGGCCCTCTCGGCTTTCCTGGGAAATCTGCCTGAGCAAATGCATGCCCTGACTTCTCATCAATAATCCGCCGAGAATGGCAGTCCCGATGACGAGACCCAACGTGCCCCACAGTCCGACTGCGCGGCCAACGAGGACGAAGCCCGCGATTTCCGCTAGCGGCCATCCAAGAAGGAGCAAAGGCACAAGAAAGAGGCGCATGATATTGCCTATGTCGTGATAGTTATCTGTCCTGACCGTCTGCAGCGTCGCTATTTGAAGATGGCCCGTTGCAGACTATATGAGAAGCTGCACTGAAAATTTAAACGGCAATTGCAGGTTAAGATGGGCTCCAACGACTTTATAACACTCTTTTTTCTCGTCGCCGCGGTCCTGATCTTTCTGCAGCTGCGCAGCGTGCTTGGCAGGCGCACCGGTAATGAAAAGCCCCCGGTTGACCCCTACAGCCCGCGCGACGTCGCAAAGAACCCGGGCGGCGCTGACGACAGCAAGGTAGTAACCCTGCCCCGCCGGGACGTGGGTGATGATGATCAGCGTTATGCCGATATCGATTCAATCGCCAGGCCCGATACCTCTCTCAACGCTTCTCTAAGGGCGCTAGTCAAAGCCGATCCCAACTTCCGCCCCAAGGAATTCCTGAACGGTGCGAAGATGGCCTATGAAATGATCGTCATGGCTTTCGCCGATGGGGACCGGAAGTCTCTCAAGAACCTCCTGTCCAAGGACGTTTATGAAGGCTTCGATGCGGCCATTTCGGAACGCGAGGCTAAAGGCGAAGTGGTCAAATCGACCTTTGTGGGGATCAACAAGGCCGATATCAACCAGGTCGTCATGAAGGATAATGAAGCGCAGGTGACGGTACGCATCGTCAGCCAGCTGATCTCTGCAACTTTTGACAAGGCCGGAACCTTGGTTGATGGCGATCAGGAAAATGTCGCAGAAGTCACCGATATCTGGACCTTTGCAAGGGATATCGGCGCCCGCGATCCAAACTGGAAGCTTATTGCTACCGAATCCGAGCAATGACCGACGGTTGGCCAGGATACAATCTGCAGGCAGTCGATTTTGATGATCTGCCTGGTTGGAGTGGGGATGACCCGACGCCTCTGCTGGGAGGCATGGCAGCGTGTCTCGATCATCTGCAGAAAGCGAAACCTTATAGGACTGGTTCCCTAGGGCTGACGGCAGATGACCTCCTGGCACTGTTGCAGCTCGCGCGAGACATTACTCAGGATGCTTCCTCTGTCCGTGCCTTTTTCGAAGAGCACTGCACACCGTTTCTGATCTCGCAGGCTGACGGCCGGAGGGGCTTCGTCACAGCCTTCTATGAGCCTGAAGTGGAGGTGTCATCCAGACCCAATGAAATCTGGGCCTATCCGTTTTATCGCCGGCCTGACGATCTGATCGACATCGATGACGTAAGCCGTCCCCCTGACATGACACCAGATTATGTGTTTGCGCGGCAGTCAGGTGAGGCCATCGTGCCATACCCCGACCGCAAGCAGATCGACTCCGGCTATCTCGACGGGCGAGGTATGGAGATCGCTTGGGCTAGATCAAAGGTTGATGTGTTCTTTGCGCATGTCCAAGGAGCGGCGCGATTACGTTTTCAAGACGGTGAAATAAAGCGCATCACCTATGCCGCTAAAGCCGGGCACGCCTTCTCGCCCATCGGCAGGCTCCTCATCGATCGTGGCGAAATAGCGCGATCCGACATCTCGATGCAGTCGATCCGCGCCTGGCTGAACAGCAACCCGGAGCACGTTGACGCGGTTCTTTGGCATAACAGGTCCTATATATTCTTCCGGGAGGCTGATGTGTCAGATCCGGCACTTGGACCCATAGCGGCGGCCAAAGTGCCGCTAATTCCGGGTCGCGCGCTCGCTGTCGACCGACAAATCCACACATTCGGTTTTCCCTTCTTTATCCATGCTGAGAAGCTCACACATCTGGATAGCGGAGGGCCTTTTGCCCGATCCATGCTAGCACTGGATACGGGATCAGCCATCGTTGGGCCGGTGCGGGGTGATATCTTCACAGGCTCCGGATATGAGGCAGGCGAACTTGCCGGGACAGTGCGTCATGATGCCGATTTCTATATTCTGATCCCTAAGGCAGCAGCGGGCAGGTATGGCGGATGAAGGGCGGTCGAAAACTCGATCCTGAAGAACGGATCCTTTGGGGAAAGGTGGCGAAATCAGCACGCGCCTTGCCTGGGCGCTTAGCCGAGATCCTTGAGTTCGAGGAAGCAGAAAAAAGCAAAACTAGCACCGAGGATACTGCCAAGCCGAAGCCTGTCATTGTCGCACAGGAGCAGGTGACCGGCAGAAGCGATCGAAAACCCGCAAAGCCGGCGGGGATTCATCATCCTCTGGAAAAGCCGACAAAGCAAAAACTGGCAAAAGGGCGGCTGCCGATCGAGGCGAGGCTGGATCTGCATGGGCTTTATCAAGATGAAGCGCATGATCTGCTGCTGGATTTTCTGCTGCGGGCTCATCAGCGCGGGCTTCGTCATGTTTTGGTGATTACCGGCAAAGGCAGCTCGATGGGCAGTGAAGGGGCCTTGCGGCGCGCCGTGCCCCTGTGGTTTTCCAAAACAGAATTCCGGTTTCTGATCTCCTCTTACGAAGGGGCAGCGCGCCATCACGGCGGCGAAGGGGCCATGTATGTCCGCCTTTCACGTGGTAGAGGCAGCCAGGCATGACTCCGTTTGGCCGAGCCCTTCGAGAGCTTCGCCGTCGTAAGCGCGTAACTCAGCGCATGTTGGCTGAAGCGATAGGTGTTACGCCCGCTTATCTCTCGGCTCTTGAACATGGCCGACGCGGGCGCCCGACCTTTGAACTGCTTCAGCGGATAGCCGGCTATTTCAACATCATTTGGGATGAGGCGGAGGAGCTTTTTCGCGTGGCAGAAGCTTCGCACCCGAAAGTGACTCTGGATACGGCAGGTTTACCGCCAGCATACACGGCCTTCGCAAACCGCCTTGCACTCCAGATTCGCTCTTTACCACCCGACGTGCTAGACAAAATGGATAGCCTTCTGCAAAAGGCCGACGGTTAGGTTGATTTCCATCCTGCATCCACGGCTTTCATGCCGCATGAACAAGCCTCAACCTTTAGAATCCAGCTTGTTTTGCCTATATATTCAAAGGTGGAATGGCCGGTGATTCGCTTGACCGGCATCTCGAAAGAATTGGAAGAAATCTGATGACCGATACACCCGTCAGTGAAAACGGCGCGAGTGCCGAATATGGTGCGGACTCGATCAAGGTCCTGAAGGGACTTGATGCCGTTCGCAAGCGTCCCGGCATGTATATCGGCGACACCGACGATGGCTCAGGCCTTCACCACATGGTTTATGAGGTGGTCGATAATGCGATCGATGAGGCTCTCGCTGGCCACGCAGATCTTGTCACCGTAACCCTCAACGCAGACGGCTCGGTGACAGTGACCGACAACGGTCGCGGCATCCCGACGGACATCCATACCGGAGAAGGCGTTTCAGCAGCCGAGGTCATCATGACCCAGCTCCACGCCGGTGGCAAGTTTGACCAGAACTCCTACAAGGTATCAGGCGGCTTGCACGGCGTCGGTGTCTCCGTCGTTAATGCCCTGTCAGTCTGGTTGAAGCTGCGCATTCGCCGTAACGGCAAGCTTCACGAAATCTCCTTTACCCACGGCGTCGCAGATGGTCCGCTGAAGGTCATCGGGGAATACGAGGGCCGTTCCGGCACGGAAGTAACCTTCCTAGCCAGCACCGAAACCTTCACTATGACAGAGTTTGACTACGGCACCTTGGAACATCGCCTGCGCGAACTGGCTTTCCTGAATTCCGGTGTGAGAATCCGGCTAACGGACAAACGGAAGCCAGACGTTAAGGAAGAGGAGATGCTGTATGATGGGGGTCTCGAAGCCTTCGTACGCTATCTTGACCGTTCCAAAAAGCCGCTCGTTGAAAAGCCAGTCGCGATCAGGAGCGAAAAAGATGGCATCACCGTCGAAGTCGCCATGTGGTGGAACGATAGCTACCACGAAAACGTGCTCTGCTTCACCAACAACATCCCACAGCGCGATGGCGGCACGCATATGGCCGGTTTTCGCGGCGCATTGACGCGCCAGGTCACCTCCTATGCCGATAGCTCTGGCATCACCAAAAAGGAGAAAGTGACGCTGCAGGGTGAAGACTGCCGCGAAGGCCTGACTGCTGTGCTTTCCGTCAAAGTGCCGGATCCCAAGTTTTCGTCCCAGACCAAGGACAAGCTTGTCTCGTCTGAGGTTCGGCCGGTTGTTGAGAGCCTCGTCAACGAGGCCTTAAGCACTTGGTTTGAAGAACATCCGAGTGAAGCAAAGATCCTGGTGGGCAAAGTGGTTGAAGCCGCCGTTGCGCGCGAAGCGGCACGAAAGGCCCGTGAACTGACGCGTCGAAAAGGCGTGCTGGATATCGCGTCCTTGCCCGGCAAGCTCGCCGATTGCTCCGAGCGGGATCCCGCCAAATCAGAATTGTTTCTTGTTGAAGGTGACTCGGCCGGGGGCTCTGCGAAGCAAGGGCGTTCGCGTGAGAGCCAGGCGATCCTGCCTTTGCGTGGCAAGATCCTCAACGTGGAACGCGCCCGCTTCGACAAGATGCTGTCGAGCCAGGAAATCGGAACATTAATCACAGCGCTTGGAACGTCGATCGGCAAGGACGAGTTCAATGCCGACAAGCTACGCTACCACAAGATCATCATCATGACGGACGCGGACGTTGACGGCGCGCACATTCGTACGCTGCTCTTGACCTTCTTCTTTCGTCAGATGCCGGACCTGATTGAACGGGGGCACATCTATATTGCTCAGCCGCCGCTCTACAAAGTAACGCGCGGCAAGTCAGTTCAGTACCTCAAGGACGAAAAGGCACTGGAAGAATATCTGATCAGCATGGGGATCGAAGAAGCAAGACTCACCCTGGGTTCGGGCGAGGTCCGCACCGGTCAGGATCTTCGCGAAGTGATCCAGGACGCGCTTCGTGTCAGATCGCTGCTGGACGGCCTTCACTCTCGGTATAGCCGCTCGATCATAGAACAGGCGGCAATTGCCGGCGCTCTACACCCCGATCTCACCGACCGGCCGGAAGTTGCCCGACAGACCGCGGATGAAGTTGCGCGCCGGCTCGACATGATCGCGGAAGAGACTGAACGCGGATGGTCAGGCCATGTGACCAGCGAAGGTGGTTTACGATTTGAGCGCATGGTACGCGGGGTCAAGGAAGTCGCGGCGGTGGACGTGGCATTGATCGGTTCTTCCGATGCACGGCATATCGACCAGATGACCCAGCGCTTGCAGGACATCTACCGCACTCCGCCCGTTCTTTCGCGCAAGGATGGGGAGCAGGAGATTTCCGGTCCGCGTGCGCTTTTGGATGCCATATTTTCCGCCGGCCGCAAGGGTCTTTCCATGCAGCGCTACAAGGGCCTTGGCGAGATGAATGCCGAGCAGCTTTGGGAAACGACGCTGGATCCGAATGTTCGCTCGCTGCTGCAGGTTAGAGTAAATGACGCGACCGACGCAGACGGTCTTTTCTCTCGCCTGATGGGTGATGAGGTTGAGCCCCGTCGAGAATTTATTCAGGATAACGCCCTTAGCGTAGCTAATCTCGATATCTAAGCAGCACCTGTTTCACGTGAATCTTTCCTGTGGATATGATTCACGTGAAACATAAAGTTAAGATTTAAACTCGCCGGTAAACCTGCCCTCGAAGGCCACCTCGGAAATCGCCTTCCTGCTGTTGGGCTTTTCGCGCTCGCGGAGATCTTCAGGAAGGGTCTCCCTTTCGGCGATTTTGCCGATTGCTGCCGCAGCCTCCACTCTATATCCGTCCGGTATACTCAGTACATCAACGGCCTTGTCCATATCGAAGCCTTCCATCCCATGGGCATGGTAGCCGAGTTTCATCGCCTGCGCCGCAACTGAAAACCATGCAGCGCCCGTGTCAAAGGAATGCGTATAAGCTGGTCGACGCTCGCCCTCTTTGCTTAGGCGATAGGTCTTCGAGATGATGAAGATCAAAGCCGAAGCATTCTGCGCCCATCGCTGGTTGCTAGGGTTGAGAAGGGTGACAAACTTATCCCAGTTGTCAGTGTCTCTGAGTGCGTAAATGAACCGCCAAGGCTGGTTGTTTCCGGAAGAGGGTGCCCAATGGGCCGCATCCAGGATCGTCAGCATTGTTTCAGGTGCCATAATTTCCGGATGAAAGGCACGGGGAGACCAGCGATCCAGAAAGAACGGCTCGATGGGAAATTGGGACTGGCGGCCGTTGCTGATGGTCATGGGGCTCTCCTTCACTTGTTCTGCGTGAGACATAGAGGATTGTCTCTTCTTGGCAAACGTGTCCATTCCAGCGCTCAGGTCCGGGCCGGCCTGTAAGGCCTGGGCTGATAAGCAGATGTTGCGAAGCGAACCTTTTGAGCCTATGGGGAGTTAAGGCTATAGCGATCCGGATTGCTGCCGGACCTTCCTGCCGCTGGCAGAAGCACAAGCCTAACTTGTTTTTAGGCTTGACGCGCTCATGGCCATTGGGTCGCTGGGGTCGCAGAGGTAGTCACTGATGTTCTATCAATTCTACGAGATGAACCACGCCGCGATGATCCCGTTGCGGGCAGCAGCAGACGCGATGCGGCTGTTCTACGCCAACCCGCTTAACCCTTTATCCGAGACTGCAGCGGGACGGATGTTTTCCGCGGGCTTGGAAGTCTTTGAGCGCATGACTCGGCGTTACGGCAAGCCGGCATTCGGACTGGCAAAGACGGAAGTTGATGGTCTTTCGGTTGCGGTGACTGAAGAGATTGTTTGGGCAAAGCCCTTTTGCAATCTCCTGCATTTTCGAAGGGAACTGCCTCAGGAACATGCTGATGATCAGAAGATCCTGATCGTTGCGCCGATGTCTGGACACTACGCGACGCTCCTAAGAGGGACGGTCGAGGCGCTCCTGCCGCATGCCGACATCTACATCACGGACTGGATCGATGCTCGGACCGTGCCGGTCACAGAGGGGAGCTTCGATCTCGATGACTACATCGACTATGTGGTCGAGATGCTTCACGTGCTCGGGCCTCGCACCCATGTGATGGGTGTGTGTCAACCTTCCGTTCCGGTGCTTGCCGCCGTTGCAGTCATGGAAGCGCGGAACGATCCTATGGTACCGGCCTCGATGACATTGATGGGCGGACCGATCGACACTCGCATCAACCCGACGGCTGTTAACAAGCTGGCTGAAGAACACACGATCGAGTGGTTCAAGGACAATGTCATCATGACGGTGCCGTGGCCGCAGCCGGGTTTCATGCGCCGCGTTTATCCAGGCTTCCTGCAGCTTTCGGGCTTCATGTCGATGAACCTCGACAGGCACGTCACGGCACACAAGGAGTTCTTCGATCACCTGGTCCGCAATGACGGGGAGTCGGCCGAAAAACATCGGGAATTCTATGATGAATATCTAGCGGTGATGGACCTGACCGAAGAATTCTATCTTCAGACGGTGGACACCGTCTTTATCAAGCACTCCCTCCCCAAGGGAGAAATGCTTCACAGGCAAAATCTCATCGAAACATCCGCGATCCGCAACGTCGCGCTGCTTACGGTCGAAGGCGAGAATGACGATATTTCTGGCCTGGGACAAACCAAAGCGGCGCAGACCATATGCTCCAATATACCTGACGACATGCGCATGCACTACGTGCAGCCCGAGGTAGGCCATTATGGGGTTTTCAACGGCTCCCGCTTCCGCCGCGACATTGTGCCCCGCATCGTAGACTTCACCCGTAAGCACGGGAATCCGCCAGCACCAAAAGCCAAAGGAAGGTCAGGGGTCTCGAAAGGCAAGGGGAGCTAACGGCTCTTCGAATTCTCCTATAGATATCAGAATCTTCTTTATTTCAGCGCCGGCTCTTCTTGAAGGCGGTCTTCGGCCTCACCAAATCGATTCGGACGGGCTGGCATGAGCCACCCGCAAACGAGGGTGTGACCATGAACCAATCTGCACTGATCCGTCCTGAATGGACGCCGGCCACCATCGCTCTGATGGTTCTCGGCTTCGTCGTCTTCTGGCCTTTGGGCCTCGCAGTGCTTGCCTATATTATCTTTGGAGAGAGGCTGCGCGGCTTCAAGCGTAATGCCAATGCCGGCGCCGATCGCGTGTTTGCCGGTTTGCGCCGCGCCGGCCGCGGTTACAACACGCAGTTCTCGACAGGTAACGTTGCCTTCGACGACTGGCGCGTGGCCGAGTTGAATCGCCTTGAGGAAGAGCGCCACAAGCTGGATGAGATGCGCGAGCAATTCGACAACTATGTCCGCGAGCTTCGCCGCGCCAAGGACCAGGAGGAATTCGATCGCTTTATGCGTGAACGCAACAATCGATCCTCTGGCCAGAATGGCGTTGTGGACCTTTGAGGATTCACGTGAAACCGGAAAGGCCGGCGCTGGAGCGCCGGCCTTTTTTATGGAAGGGAATCGGTTAGAAGGTAGGCATGTTCGCGCTCCTGAAAAAGCCCATACGATCTGGTCCGAGACCACTCGAGACGGTGAAACGTGTTCTGGCCGTTGGTAAACGTAGCGTCCCGCTGACCGTGAAGGAAAACCGGCGCGCCACTCGCATTACCCTCAGGATCGAACCGGGAGGGCGGGCTCTCAACCTGACGATACCCGTCGGGCTGCGAGAAAATGAGGTCGATGATTTTCTGGAACGCCACCAGAGCTGGCTGCTCACCAAGCTGGCGAAATTCTCGACCGATAATCCCGTGCGTCCGGAAGGCAGCATTCCTGTGCGCGGCGTTCTGCACCGGATCGAGCATACAGGAAGTTTGCGAGGCATTACGGAAGCCGTCGATGTGGATGGTCAGCCGGTTCTGAAGGTGAGCGGTCTGGAAGACCATATCGGTCGCAGGCTATCGGCTTTCCTCAAGAAGGAAGCCCGTAAGGATCTGGAGGTTCTGGTGGCACGCCATGCGGCAGCCATCCGCAAGCCGGTCGCCTCCATCACCATGAAAGACACGCGCAGTCGCTGGGGCTCCTGTTCATGGGATGGAAACCTGAGCTTCTCCTGGCGCATTGTCATGGCGCCGCCGCTGGTCATCGATTACTTGGCCGCGCATGAAGTGGCACATTTGCAGGAGATGAACCATGGCCCGAAATTCTGGGCTTTGTGCAAGCAGCTCTGCCCGCGCATGGAGGAGGCTCGCAAGTGGCTGAAGCAGCATGGCTCCCAACTCCACGCGATTGATTTTGATTGAACCGCAGCCGAACGAGACAGGCTTGCGATTTGCCTCGACTCCGACAGAATTTCGTGCCAATCCGCAGCCATGAAACCGGATATCAAGATCTGTGGGCTGAAGACGCCCGAGGCTGTTGATCGTGCCGTAGCGCGCGGAGCCACTCACATTGGTTTCATCTTCTTTCCCAAAAGTCCTCGCAACATAGATCCGGCCCTTGCGGGAGAGCTGGCCGATCATGTTCGCGGCAAGGTCAAGATCGTCGCGGTTACCGTTGATGCCGATGACGAGGAGCTTGACGACATTGTTTCCCTGCTGCGGCCCGACATCCTTCAGTTGCACGGCAACGAAAGCCCGGAACGCATCCTGCATATCAAGGCGCTTTACGGCTTGCCCGTGATGAAGGTATTTTCGGTCAGGATCGCGTCCGACCTTGATCGTGTCGATGCTTTTATAGGAGTTGCAGACCGGTTCCTGTTCGATGCCAAGGCGCCTGCAGGTTCGGAACTTCCCGGCGGCAACGGCGTCTCCTTTGACTGGGGCCTTATGGCATCGCTTGACGGCAAGCTCGATTACATGCTTTCCGGGGGGTTGAACAAAGACAATGTCGCTGTTGCGCTCGCATCGACGAGCGCCACGGGCGTTGATATTTCATCCGGCGTGGAAAGCGCTCCGGGCACAAAAGACCTTGGAATGATGGATGCGTTTTTCGACGCTGTCGCACAAGCGGAACGAAGAAGCGCGTGAGGAGTAGAAAATGAACCAGACGCCCAAGCTCAATTCGTTTCGCTCCGGTCCTGATGAGGACGGCCGCTTCGGCATTTTCGGCGGCCGCTTCGTTGCCGAAACCCTGATGCCTTTGATCCTCGATCTTCAAGGCGAATGGGAAAAAGCAAAGAACGATCCCGCATTCCAGAGAGAACTGGCGGATCTCGGCACCCATTACATCGGCCGCCCCAGCCCGCTCTATTTCGCTGAACGTCTGACCGAGCATCTCGGTGGAGCAAAGATTTATTTCAAGCGCGAGGAGCTCAATCACACCGGCTCCCACAAGATCAATAACTGCATCGGCCAGATCCTGCTCGCCAAGCGCATGGGCAAGACGCGCATCATCGCGGAAACCGGTGCCGGTCAGCATGGTGTGGCATCGGCCACCGTTGCAGCCCGTTTCGGCTTCCCCTGTGTCGTTTACATGGGTGCAACTGACGTCGAGCGCCAGGCGCCCAATGTCTTCAGAATGAAGCTCCTCGGTGCGGAAGTGAAGCCGGTGACGGCCGGTAACGGCACATTGAAAGATGCCATGAACGAGGCGCTCCGCGACTGGGTCACCAATGTTGATGACACCTATTACCTGATCGGCACTGCCGCTGGTCCGCATCCCTATCCAGAAATGGTGCGCGATTTCCAATCGGTTATAGGCACGGAAGCGAAGGAGCAGGTTCTGGAAGCGGAAGGCCGGCTGCCAGATCTCGTTATCGCTGCGGTTGGTGGCGGCTCCAATGCCATCGGCATCTTCCATCCTTTCTTGGATGACGAAAGCGTTCGCATCGTCGGCGTCGAGGCTGGTGGTCGCGGGCTTGGCGGCGTAGAGCACTGTGCCTCCATCACTGCGGGCACGCCTGGCGTCCTGCATGGCAACCGGACCTATCTCCTGCAGGACCAGGACGGGCAGATCCTGGAAGGTCATTCCATATCCGCGGGATTGGATTATCCTGGTATTGGTCCCGAGCACAGCTGGCTTCACAATATCGGCCGCGTCGAATATGTCCCCATTATGGATCAGGAGGCGCTTGATGCCTTTCAGTTGCTGACCCGCTTGGAAGGTATTATTCCAGCGCTGGAGCCGAGCCACGCCATTGCCGAGGTGATCAAGCGCGCGCCTCAGATGGGCAAGGACGAGATCATCCTGATGAACCTGTCGGGCCGCGGCGATAAGGACATCTTCACTGTCGGCAAGATTCTCGGAATGGAAATGTGACATGACTGCGCGCATGAATGAACGCTTCGCTGCATTGAAAGCGGAAGGGCGGCCTGCCTTCGTCACTTACTTCATGGGCGGCGATCCGGATTTCGAGACATCGCTAGAAATCATGAAGGCTCTGCCTGCGGCAGGTGCCGACGTTATTGAGCTCGGCATGCCGTTTTCGGATCCGATGGCAGATGGCCCGGCGATTCAGCTGGCTGGCCAGCGCGCGTTGAAGCACGGACAGACGCTCGCAAGGACGCTTGATCTTGCGCGACGCTTTCGCGAAATCGACAACCGGACGCCGATCGTCCTGATGGGCTATTACAATCCCATCTACGTCTATGGCGTTGAAAAATTTCTTGATGACGCTCTCGCTGCCGGCATAGACGGCCTGATCGTCGTCGACCTGCCGCCCGAGATGGATGACGAACTGTGCATCCCGGCACTAGCAAAGGGCGTCAATTTCATCCGCCTGGCGACGCCGACAACGGACGAAAAGCGCCTGAAGACCGTGCTCAGGAATACGTCGGGCTTTGTCTACTATGTATCGATGAACGGGATTACCGGTTCGGCGCTACCCGATCCATCTTTGATCTCAGGCGCCGTCGGTCGCATCAAGGCACACACGGACCTGCCCATCTGTGTCGGCTTCGGGGTGAAGACTGCCGAACATGCGAGAGCGATTGGTGCCGCGGCCGACGGCGTGGTCGTCGGTTCTGCCATTGTGGCCGAAATTGCTGCCAGCCTCACCGCGGAAGGCGCGGCTGGTCCTGACACGGTCGCATCCGTTGTGCGGCTGGTCCGCAGCATTGCAGATGGCGTGCATGCATCCCGCCTTGTTGCCGCCGAATAGTTTCCCCACATTGGGACAAGTTGAATCGGGAGTACCCAAGTGAACTGGATCACCAATTACGTCCGCCCGCGGATCAACTCCATGCTTGGCCGCCGCGAAGTACCGGAAAACCTCTGGATCAAGTGCCCTGAAACAGGTGAGATGGTTTTCCACAAGGACCTTGAGGAAAACAAGTGGGTCATACCTGCTTCCGGTTTTCATATGAAAATGCCGGCCAAGGCCCGCCTGGCTGACCTGTTCGATGACGGCGCTTATGAATCGCTGCCGCAGCCCAAGGTCGCGCAGGACCCGCTGAAGTTTCGCGATTCCAAACGGTACGCCGATCGCTTGAAGGACAGCCGCATCAAGACTGAACAGGAAGACACGATCGTTGCAGGCCTGGGACATGTGCAGGGCGTCAAGCTCGTTGCCGTGGTCCACGAGTTCAACTTCATCGGCGGCTCGCTTGGAATGGCCGCAGGCGAAGCCATCGTCAAAGCCTGCGAACGTGCCGTTTCCGAAAAATGCCCGCTGGTTATCTTCCCGGCCTCGGGTGGCGCACGCATGCAGGAAGGCATTCTTTCCCTAATGCAGTTGCCGCGCACCACCGTTGCCGTCAACATGCTGAAGGAAGCCGGCCTGCCTTACATCGTCGTGCTAACCAATCCCACGACGGGCGGTGTAACGGCTTCCTACGCCATGTTGGGCGACGTTCATATCGCTGAGCCGGGCGCGGAGATCGGTTTTGCGGGCAAGCGGGTGATCGAGCAGACCCTGCGCGAAAAGCTTCCGCAAGGGTTCCAGACGGCCGAATACCTCCTGGAGCATGGCATGGTTGACATGGTCGTGAAGAGACATGATTTGCCGGCGATGCTGGCAAAGCTGTTGCGGATGCTCACCAAGCAACCAGGCCAGCAGGCGCTTCCTGCGCCCGTCGCAATCAGCGCTTGATCCACTGAACACAAGATCCGGAGCGGCGGGATGTCTACAATGAACGAGCCCGTTGTCAGTGAGTCTGAACGTGAGATCGAGAGGCTGATGGCTCTCCATCCGAAAGGGTTTGACCTTTCGCTGCAGAGAATTACGCGGCTTCTCGAGGTGCTTGGCAACCCGCACCAGAAGCTGCCGCCGGTCATTCACATCGCCGGAACGAATGGCAAAGGATCTGCGACCGCCTTCTGCCGTGCGCTGCTCGAAGCAGGCGGTCATGCCACTCACGTCCACACCTCGCCGCACCTTGTGAATTGGCACGAGCGGTACCGGATCGGCGTCAAGGGTGGGCGCGGTCGTCTTGTCGACGACGCCATGCTTGCGGATACTCTTCGTCGGATTGCCGCTGCAAACGATGGGCAGCAGATCACCGTCTTCGAGATCCTGACAGTCGCGACCTTCCTGCTCTTTTCGGAGCAGCCGGCCGATGTCGTCGTTCTGGAAGTGGGCCTTGGCGGCCGGTTCGACGCCACTAACGTCATTTCTGATCCCGCCGTTTCCGTCATCATGCCGATCTCTCTCGACCACCAGGCCTATCTGGGAGACCGGGTAGAACTGATCGCTGCCGAGAAGGCCGGCATCATGAAACGTGGTCGACCTGTCGTCATCGGTCACCAGGAATTTGAGGCGGCGCGTGAGGTTCTCGTCGACACCGCTGAGCGGCTTCGCTGCCCGACCACCCTCTACGGACAAGACTTTTCGGCTCATGAAGAGTTCGGCCGGCTGATCTATCAAGATGAATTCGGTCTGGCGGATCTTGCCCTGCCGCGTCTTCCCGGCCGCCACCAATATGCCAATGCAGCGGCCGCAATCCGTGCCGTCAAGGCCGCTGGTTTCGATGTTACGGAAGCCATGATGGACAAAGCCATGGCGACTGTAGAATGGCCGGCACGCCTGCAGAAGCTGAACGATGGAAAGCTCCTGGCCTACGCTCCGGCTGGCGCTGAAATCTGGCTGGATGGTGGGCATAATCCCGGCGCGGGCGAGGTTATCGCGGAAGCGATGGCCGCTTTCGAGGAGCGTCAGCCACGGCCCCTTTACATTATTGCCGGGATGATCAACACGAAGGACCCTGTCGGATATTTTCGCGCCTTCGCAGACATTGCCGAACATGTCTTTACCGTCGGCATCCGCAACAGCGAGGCGGGGCTGGATCCCGTTGTCTTGGCGCATGCCGCCTTCGATGCTGGCTTGGTCGCCGAGCCCTCAGGCTCGGCCATCGAGGCCCTGCAGGAGATCGCTTCCCGGCAGTTGCCCGATGCCCCGCCACCCCGCATTCTGATCGGCGGGTCACTCTATTTCGCTGGTAATGTCCTCGCGGATAATGGCACCCCGCCGACCTGATCCCGTCGGACAGGTAAAATAAAAGCCCGGCTGCGCATGCAGCCAAGCTTTTATTTGAAAGTTTGAGGCTGATCAGGCTGCGCTGGAAATCCAGGCGGCCAGAGCCGTCTTGGGCTTGGCGCCGACGGAGATGTCAGCCACTTCGCCACCCTTGAAGATCGCAAGGGTCGGGATCGAGCGTACACCAAACTGCGCGGCCAGCTCGGGGTTCTCATCGATATTCAGCTTCGCGACCTTGACCTTGCCGGCCATCTCGGTGGAGATTTCTTCCAGGCTTGGTGCGATCATCTTACAAGGGCCGCACCATTCAGCCCAAAAGTCCACGACGACCGGTTCTGCGGAATTCAGCACTTCGTCCTGGAAATTGTTGATATCGACTTTCACGGTAGCCATAGGGCTCTCCTTCGCGATTCTGTGTTGCTGCAAATGTGAGCCTGTGCCCCGTCAATTTCAATGGCCGCCATCTCACTTTGTTTTAAGTTCGGCAAGCGAGCGCGACAAGAGCTCCGTAGGGAGGCTTATGATTTCGGCGCTCTCGGTATAAACGAGGACGCATTCCAACAGCTTGCCAGCATAGAGCGGCTTGAGAATCTCGCGGTAGATGGCGAGCTGGGCGCGATGAGCAAGGGGCACATCTTCGGCCCGTTTGGGTGGCAGGCGATTTGTCTTGTAATCGAGTATGATGACGCGATTCTCCATCGCCACCAGCCGGTCGACGCGGCCGGATATGGCATAATCGCGCCCCTCCAGCGTCAGCGTACCCATGATCGAAACTTCTGCCTGGCTGCGTTCCGAGAAGATCGGCAGCACTTGCGGGTGGGACAGGACGGACATGACATCGCGGACCAGTTTGCCGCGCTCTTCCTGAGGCCAGTATCTCGCAGCCCGTTCCGCATAACGGCTAGCTGCCTCCCCACGCTCATGCTCCGCAAATTCGGTCAGCATCTGCAGCATGCGGTGCACGAGCCGACCTTTCTGAAGAGCAAGCCCGGAAGGCTCCTTTTTTCCGAACAGCGGCGAGCTCACGAGGAGATCGTCGGCCTCGTCCTCGATCATGATGCCGGCACCGGATGGGCTGAGCGGCCTTGGAAGCAGCTTTTGGGCTGGTAGCGCGCGGGAAAGAGCCGCCGGAAGGGCTGGCCGTTCCGCTTGCGCTACGTTTTTTTGCTCGATGCTTCGTGCTTTCCCTGGAGCAGACGGCAACCGCCACCTGAAGCCATCCCATACCCCATCAGGACCAGAAAACTCAGCAGGGCTGCAATGATATTCGTGGTTCGACAATGCTGTCGATATCATCGATTGCCAGGTGTTGGGATTGTCGATTTTGCCGCGATAACCGCAAACGACCAGCCGGTCGGCGGCACGTGTCATGCCGACATAAAGCAATCGTCGATATTCCTCTTCGGTTGCTGCTTTAATTCTTTCGTCATCGGCCACAGTCAGCGAATTTGCCAAAGTCTTTCCCGGCACCCAGGCAGGCACTTCCTCATCGCCGATCCTCAAGAGCCGGAATCTCGGCACATGCGAAGAGATAAAGGCTTTGGAGCCGCTGTCGACCAGAAACACGATCGGGGCTTCCAAACCCTTCGAGGCATGCACGGTCATGATGCGGACTTCATTGCGGCCTGCATCCTGTTCGCGCTTGACCTCCGGCGATTCGAGCTCGAGCATCGAGATGAAGGCCTGCAGGCCCGGCAGGCCGCTCGTCTCGTGGTCCAGCGCGAAGGTCAGGAATTCGTCGAGGATGTCGCCTGCTTCCGTCCCGAGGCGGCCGAGGAATTTTCGGCGGCCGCCTTGCGCTCCAAGAATGCGTGCAAACAGGTCGTGGGGACTGAACTTGCGAGCCAGCGCCAGGAGATGATGGAGCTTGTCGGCCGTTTCCCGAAAGCGCAGCGGCTGCTGCTCAGCCAGGTGGTTGAGGTTGAGCCAGGCACTTGTTCTCTCCGGGCGTAGCGCGGCCACCTCAAACACGTCTTCCTCGGAAAGGTTGAAGAGCGGACTTTTCAGCAGCGCAGCCAGGGAAAGATCGTCATGCGGCAAGAGCAGGAAACGCCCTAGCGCCAAGAGATCCTGGATTGCGATATGGCTTGTCAGCCGCAAGCGATCGGCACCGGCGACGGGAATGTTGTTCTTCCGCTTCAGCGCCCTGGTCAAGGCGTTGACGAAGGCGTCGCGCTTCCTCACCAGGACGAGAACGTCGCCGGCTTCTATCGGCCGTTCAATACCCTTTTCCATGACGGTTTCCCGCCCGATCATCTCGCCGATCCGGTTGGCGATACGGCCGGCAAGGATGGCCGATGGCGCTTTGTCCGGCGTGGCATCGAAAGGCGCCGTCCAGTCCTCCTCCTGTTCGGAGATCTCCGGGACGACCACGTTCCAAAGATCGACCTCACCGGGATGACCGATGCGGTTAGACCGATGCTGGACCGGTTCTCCAAGGGCACTCAGTCCCTTGGCATTTTCCTCCAGAGAAAAGACGGCGTCGACGGCGGCCAGAACGTCGGCGGTAGAGCGGAAGGAAAGCGGCAGCCTTACCGGGTTGAAGCTTTGACCGCTTGCTCGCACCCGCTTCTCGGTCTGGCGTCGTTCCTCTGCAAACCGCTCCGGCCTGGCACCCTGAAAAGAATAGATCGACTGCTTCTCGTCACCGACTGCGAACATGGTGCGGCGGGTATCGCGCGCGCTGGCGCCGGAATAGAAATCTTCAGCCAGGGAATTGATCACTGTCCACTGTATCGGGCTGGTGTCTTGCGCCTCGTCAACCAGAATGTGATCAATGCCCTGGTCTAGCTTGTAGTGCACCCAGGCGCCCACGCCGTCCCGCGTCAGCAGGTCGGCCGTGCGGGCAATCAGGTCCTCGAAGTCGAGCAGGCTTCGCTGCTTCTTCAGATCCTCATAGTCCTCGTTCAGCCTCCGGGCCAGTACCAGCGCCGCTTTCGTCGCGTCGAACATGCGCATCAGGCGAAGCCGGTCGCGCTGTTCGACAACATGGCTGCGGGCAGTCGCGATCGCATCGGCAAGTTCGGGCGCCCTCGTCACCATGGCTTTGGCGATGAGTGATACATCTGCCTTTGGCTTTCCGTCCTTCGTCAGAAAGATCTGGTCGAGATATTGTGCCCGCTTGGAGGCATCCGGCTCCTTGGCGACTTGCCGAAGTCCGTAAGCGGCTTCCAAGACCTTCGAGCCGCCTTTCTGATCGCCGAGCGTCAGGTAAAGATCGAGCGTCAGGCCAACGAGGTCGGGAAGCGGCCAATAGCCGGCGGCGATGCTTTCTTCCGTGTCGGCAGGCGCAAGGCCAAGCTTGAGCTTCAGCTCGGTCGCAATCCCGCCCGCTCGTTCCGCTCTGGCGACAAACCGGCGAATGGCGGTGCGATTGGCAATGATCTCGCTCAGCAGCGTTTCGAGCCCGAACTCGTCTCCGAGATCAAGGACATGGGCAAAGGCCTCGGCGAGCTCGGCGTCTTCTTCCGCGGATGTGGCGGTAAGAAGGGACCGTCGCGCTTCGGCCAGCAGTGCGGAAGCTGCACGGTCATCGAGCACCGCGAAATGCCCCGCGACATTGGCCTCCAGCGGAAACTGGTGGAGCAGCGCCTCGCAGAAGGCGTGGATCGTCTGGATCTTCAGGCCGCCCGGCGTTTCCAGCGCCTTTGCAAACAGCCGCCGTGCCTCGGCCAGCTTGAGTGAATCCGGCTCAGCACCTTCTACCTCGGCGATCTTCTGACGCAATTCTGCGTCCGAAATTACAGTCCATTCGGCAAGCCTCTGAAAGACCCGGTTGGACATTTCAGAGGCTGCAGCCTTGGTATAGGTAAGACAAAGGACCGCCGACGGCCGGGAGCCGGAAAGCAGCAAGCGGATGACACGCTGGGTCAGCACATGCGTTTTGCCGGACCCGGCATTGGCCGAAACCCATGCGGAGCTGGCGGGATCCGAGGCCAGAGACTGCTGAATCGTCGTCCAGTCGATCCATTTAACCGGATCGTCGCCCTGAGGAAGCTCGTCACTCATCGGTCTCGGCCTCCTCGTCATCCGCCGTGGACCATTCCGCAACCCGGGCCAGATGATCGTATTCTCCGCCGAAATCGCTTTGCGCCATCGGCACGATGCGCGATGCAAAGCCTGCATCATGGCTCCGCAGCGCCACGACGAAGCGCGTCAGCTGGTCCACCGATTCCTGGGCCAGTTCGAGCGCTGATTTCGGTTGCCTCTTGGCGGTGGCACTCGATCCTTCGTTGTTCACCTTGTCTTCGCGGAAACGGTCGCCCGGCCTCAGCCGCACGTAAAGCAGGTTGTCCGGCGTCATCGCGCCCGCCTTCCGGAACGCCCCCGCCTTCAGGGCAGCGGCCTCCAGGGCAAGTTGAGGGTCAAGCAGCGAACGCGCCTGCGACACGGAGGGATTGAGCCCGGTCTTGTAATCGATCAGGTCGGCGCGTCCGGATCCCTTGATATCGATACGGTCTGCGATTCCGGTCACCCGGATGCCGGCATTCTCGATCTCGAAACCGGCACCCACTTCGGTCAGCGTCTGTCGGATGTCCGGCGCCCGTTCTACCTCCCAGTCGAGAAACGCGCGGGCAACGTCAACGAATCGCGGCCTCCAGACCCAATCAATATGCGGAGGCAGCTGTTCGGCATCGAAGAGCTCGTCCGTGATCCGCTGCATCGCGGACCTGGCTTCAGCCGAACCCGGCCGGTGATCCTCGCGCGTATAGCGGTCGATGATTGCGTGATAGAGCGTTCCGCGCTCCGAAGCGCCGGGATCGCGATTGAAGGGGTGCAGCGGGTCAAGTCGCAGGATCCAACGCGCATAGATGGAATAGGGATCGCGGCGAAGCCGCCCGACCTCGCTGAACGAGTAGCTCTTCGGCTGCAGGTCCGCGGGCGGTTTGGGAGCAGGGCGCTTGGCAGGCGGCTGATTTTCCCCCGCATCGATCGCGGCTGCCCAGTGACGGTAGACATTACCGCGCTCCTTGAGGGACCCTGCGAAGGCTTTGCCGCCAAGGGCAAGCAGCCTTTGCAGCCAGCGTGAGGCAACGGTCGGCGTGGATCCTTGCCGCAGGGACCGTGAAAGGATCAGGTTCCGCGTGCCGCAGGCCATCTCAAAGTCATGCGCGAGCTGGCCGATCCGCCGTTCCGGCGGCTCGAGGCCCAGATCGGTCTTCATCGTGCGTGACAGGAAAGGGTTGTTGATCGTCTGGCCCGGCCATGATCCCTCGTTCAGTCCGCCGAGTATCATCGTGTCGACGCTCTGCAGCCGCGCTTCCAGCGTCCCGAAGATGAAGACGCGCGGATCGCTGAGGGAACGTGGTTTTACCGCCTCCCCGGTGGTCAAGGCCATGACGATATCGATCCACTGGGGGCCGTCCGCCTCCATCTGGCCATCTGTGGCGATGACGTCGGACAGCAGGTTGGCCAGCTTTTCGCCGGCTTCGCCCGTCCAGAGCGCGGCAAGGTCTTGTCTCTCGTCGACGCAAAAGGCTTCAAGTGCCCGGCCTGTTCGCTGCGCCCAGTCGGACAGGGGCAGGCTCGACGTCAGCCCGCGTCCATCCGGGCGGCGGCGGACCAAGGCCGAGGCGAGCGGTTCGACGGCATTGGCAAGCCGATGCGCCAGGTCGAGTGCCTTTTTCGCAATATCCTTGGGCAGGGCGAGCCGCCACTGAGGAGCGTGCTTGTCGTCTCGCTGCTTTGCTATTTTAGTTTCGAGCAAGGGTGCGAGTGCGGAAATATCCATGTCGCCCACGCCACCACGTAGCGCCAGCAGTTCCAGCGCCTCAATGGCCGGATGAAGCTCGGAGAGGGGCAGGCCGAGCCTCAGAAGGGGATGCTTGAGAAGGCCGACAATAGCCACCGGATCACCCGGTCTGAGGGTTGCCTCCAGAAGAAGCTGCGTCAAAGTCCCCTGAGGCGTGGCAGAGAGTGGAGATCCGGCCGTATCATCGGCGATGACGCCAAAACGGGCAAGCTCGGCAGTCACGCGTCGGGCGAGGGCCCGATCAGGCGTGATGAGGGCCGCTTGGCTTTCTCCTCCGTCTCGGCCGGGATTTTCCAGGGCCAGCCTGAGAGCAATGGCGATTGCGACGGCTTCCTCCCGCTCGTTGGACGCCTCAAGCAGGGCGACGTCTTTGAACGCCTCGGCAATGCGATCCGGATTATGATTTTCCCGCCAGCCATTCCATTGGTCTGTCGCCCTGGCCGGCACGAGGGCCTTGGAAAGCACGTCCGCACGCATGGTGAGGGCGTCTGAGACATCGCCTAGAAGCTCGACCTCGTCGCGCCCGATGCCGAGCTTCTCCAATAGCCGCGACAAGCCGAACTGTGGATGGCTGCGGCTGGCCGGCTCGAGCTTTCCGTCGAACGCCTCTTCGCCGATCATGGCCCACTGGTCGGCCGGCATGGAAAGATCGAGGCCAGGAAGAACCACGGATCCATTCGGCAGCGAGGCAATTGCGGCAATGAGGTCCGCCGCGGCCGGCACGGATCCCGTGGAACCGGCAACGATTATCGGCCCATTGTGGTCGCGCGAGGCGATGCGGCGAGCTTCGGCACGCAGTACGGTTGCCTGATGCTTTGCCGGCGAAGAACGACGCAGCTCATCCAGGCGAGCTGGCCAGAAGGCACTTGCGATCGACAGGAACTCCGCCGTCAACTGCCACCAGAGAGCATGCTCTCCGGTGTCCAGTTTCTGAAGGTCCGCCCAGTCGCGCTCCTCCGTCTCCACAGCGTCGATGAGTTCCGCAAGCGAGCGTGCGAGCCAGATGGCATCCGCAGGGCTTGCCGGCGCCACAAGCGGCGAGTCGGAATGGATGTCGAGCACGATCTTGGGAAGCTGGTTGCGCCAGGCAAGAATCAGTCGCCCCAACTCCAGCAGACGGGCTGTTCCGCCGATTGGGGTGGCGAGATCTATTTCGTCAGGTGCCACGAGATCAAAGTAACCGCTGTCATCATCCGTTTCGCCAAGCGGACGGATGACCGGAAGTATGGCTGAGCGACCGCCGAGAAGATCAACGAATTCCGATCGCAGCACGCGCGCCGAGCGGCGTGTCGGGACGAATATCGTGACATTCGCCAGCGAAAGCGGATTGCTTGGGTCGTAGCTGAAACTGTCGTTGAGACCTCCGCTGCAGAGCGCTGCCGCAACCGTTTTCAGAAAGGGTGCTCCCGGCGGGATGGTCAATACGCGCTTCTGCCGGGAAGCCATGGCTCAAGCCTCAGCCACGGAACGGGCGATCACATCTTCGGCGGCGGGCAGGGCTTCGGGTGTGCCGACCGTGATCCATTGCCCGTCCATAATCAGTCCGAACAGCCTGCCCTGCCCGATGGCCTCATCGAAGTAGATGTTCAGGTTGAAAGGCTCGGCGGGCGCCCGATCAAGGAGCGAAGAGTGAAGGACGATGGCGCCGGCATAAACGACCGGATTGTCGCCGCCTTCTTTGTAGCGCGACAATCTGCCGTCGGCAGCCAGCTGGAAATCCTTCTTGCCGTTATGGCCTGTAGTCCGGTCGATCGGCACGCATAGCAGCGCCATGTCCATGTCGGATTGGTTGAAGAAGTCGGCGAGCCGCTGGAGATTGGTCCTCTCCCCGGGCCTTTCTCCAACCCAGAAAAGATCGGCGTTCATCACATAAGTTAGGTCCGGCTGGAGCAGTTTCAAACCTTTGACCAGCCCGCCGCCCGAATTCAGAAGAGCGTCACGCTCGTCCGAAATGCAGATCTCCATCCTCGGATAAGCTTGCAAATGCTTTTCCATCTGATCGGCAAAGTGATGCACGTTGACGGCAGCCCTCGTCACACCGGCATCGGCCAAGGCGTCCAGCGCATAATCGATCATCGCCTTACCGGCGATCGGCACCAGCGGTTTCGGCATCGTATCGGTGATCGGGCGCAAACGGGTACCAAGCCCCGCGGCGAGCACCATGGCCTGAGTAATGGGCATTGCAAACCATATCTATGATTCGGGAAGTTCTATTCCAGTCCTATGGCACCATTCGCGCAAGGGGGCGAGGGCCTCATGCTGGAGTGCTGTGGACAGATAGCGCAGGGTGCGCGGCATATGCTGCATGTAATAGGGCTTGTTGTCCCGCTGCTTCAGCCGCACCCAAAGCCCCGCAAGCTTGCAGTTGCGCTGCGCCGCCATGATCGCCCACGACCTCGCAAAGGTTGGCTCGTCGAATGGACCCATGGCTCGCCGTAAGGTGACATAGTCCACCATCATCTGGTTGGCGAGCGGCTTTGGAATATCAACCCGAGCATCCTGCATGACCGAGGCAAGGTCATAAGCGGTCGGGCCGATCATGGAGTCCTGGAAATCGATCAGCCCCACCTGCCGGACGCCCGATTCATGTGGGCGCCAGATGATGTTCGGCGAATGGAAGTCGCGAAGCAGGAGGTTCTTTTCGCTGCTTTGCAGGATGCCGATCAGCTCGTCCCAGATCGCCAGATATTCCTGCCGCTCCTGGTCGGTGGGATCAGAACCGCGTTTCCAGGGCAGATGCCAGTCCAAGAGGAGCCGGGCTTCCATCTTTATGGCGGTAGGATCGAAATCCGGAATATGATGCATCCGCCCTTCTGACATGGGAAGGTCCTGCCGAAGCTCTTGGGCGTGCAGGAAAGCGAGGCAGACGATCGCCTCACGATATCTCTCCGGAATAGCCTGCCCTTCGGTGTCGAGCACGCCACCACTGCCGAAATCTTCGATCAGCAGGATGCCCTGATCGTAATCCACATGCAGCACTTCAGGCGCAGCAAGCCCGATTTCTCTTAGATAGCGTGCAATGGCGACGAAAGGATAGGCGTTTTCGGCAAGATGAGCGACCTTTGGATAAGGCTTGCCATCCAAGACGGCCGGACCTTCGGGCATCTTCGGCCAGTCCATCAGGATCAGCGTTTCGCCGGCCATCGTCGTCAGGCGCTCGTAAGCCCGTACGGAAGCGTCGCCAGTCAGGAAGCGCCGCCGCGCATCGCCCTGATCGTGTTCCTCAAGAAATTTGCGTATGGCCAGGACGCGGCGCAGGCGTTTCATCTGGGCTTCGGGGGCTTTGATTCGAACCGTTCGTCCCGCACCCGTGTGCTCCAGCTGCAACCTGATCTGTGTGCCAGGCAAAAGTTCTTCCGCCATTTCCGGCCATTCGACCAAGCAGATTCCGGAAGCGAGGGCTTCATCGAAGCCCAGCTCTTCCATCTCCGAAGAGTCTCCAAGTCGATAAAGGTCGAAATGCGCCACGGGGATACGCAGCTCGTAGCTTTGCACCAGGGTAAAGGTCGGACTTGGCACTTCCAGTGTATCGTCGTTGGCGAGGGCACGCAGGAAAGCACGGGCCAGCGTGGATTTGCCGGACCCGAGATCGCCTGAAAGGCAAAGGCAATCGCCGCGGCGAAGCGCAAGCGCCAAGTCCTCGCCCAGACGAATGGTATCGTCTTCCGCAGGAAGCGTCAGCGTGAGAACGTCAATATCTGTCATTCTGCAGCGGCGACGGAATGCATCAGCGTGCCCGTGGGTATGCGGCAGGTAATCGTGGTCCCCTGGCCGGCGCGGCTGTCGATCGTCACTTCGCCCTTGTGGAGGGTGACGAAGCTCTCGACGATGGAAAGGCCAAGGCCGGCGCCGCTCCGCTTGCCGCCCTTCGAGTTCGAAGAGAAACGGTCAAAGACGGTCTTGAGCATGTCCGGCGGAATGCCAGGACCCTTGTCGCTGACCGAGAAGAAGATATTCGCAGATTTACGCCAGCATTCCAGAGTAATAGCCGAGCCTTCGGGAGCGAAATTGGTGGCATTGGTCAGCAGCTTGAGCAGGATCTGCTTGAGCCGCTGCTCGTCTGCAACGATCGTTCCAAGCCCCGTAGGTGCAGTGATCTCCAACGTAACATTGCTTTCATGCAGCCGGTCGGCAATCTGCATTGCCACGTCGTCGAGCAGGTCGTCGACAGGCATTTCGGAGTAACTGAGCTGCATAATGCCGGCGTCGACGGTGGCCAGGTCGAGGATATCATTGACGATGGTCAGGAGGACAGAGGAAGAGGTTGAAATATGGTCGATATATTCCGCCTGTCTTCCGTTCAGCTCGCCGACACCTGGCGTTTTCAGAAGGTCGGTAAATCCGATGATGTTCGTCAGCGGCGAGCGCAGCTCGTAAGAAACGTGCTGGACGAAGTCGTTCTTGATCTCGTCCGCCTTCTGCAGCGCCTCGTTCTTTTCCTTCAAGGCCCGCTCGGCGCGCGCACTTGCCGTCATGTCGACAAAGGTGAACATGGTCTG
This sequence comes from Rhizobium deserti, assembly GCF_004358025.1. Classification (GTDB taxonomy): domain Bacteria; phylum Pseudomonadota; class Alphaproteobacteria; order Rhizobiales; family Rhizobiaceae; genus Neorhizobium; species Neorhizobium deserti. Next base: position 151,161 of record NZ_SMTL01000008.1, read on the forward strand.
GGCGTTCGGCAGCGGCGTCACCGCATAGTCGAGGATCAGGCCGGAATAGAGCTCGAATGTTCCCTGCAACGAGCGCCGCTCGTCGTCGAAATTTGTCAGCATCTGGCCGAAGCGCCGCCAGCCGTCGGATCCGTCATAGGACGGAGAGCAAAGACTCTCGATCGCTTTGATATGGGTGCCGGGCTTGGCTTCCTCGGCGGTGATCCCCCAAAGAGCCCGGAAAGCAGGGTTGGATAAGCGGATACGTCCGTCCGGCCCAAAAACGGCCACACCTTCGGAAAGGTGATCGATCGTTTCCCCTTGGACCCTGACCAGAGTATTATAGCGCGTTTCGAGATCGACCTGTTCCGTCAGGTTCTCAAAAACCCATGTCGCGCCACCCTGCGGATGCGCGGTCGCAATGACGCGCAGTGTCTGGCCGTTCGGCAGGTGCCAGGTGTCGGTTTTCGTGTCCAGAGCCTGGTAGATGGCGAGAGCGGCTTCTTTCCAGCTGCGCCAGTTCAGCTGCTCCGGCAATTTACCACTGCTGCGTAGTGTGTCGAGCAGTTCGCTATTGTCTGGCCGCGATTCGAGGAAGGGAAGGGCAAGATCCCAAAGCTGCACGAAGGCCTGGTTGTAGAACTGCAGGCGCCGCTCGCCATCAAATATGGCAACCGGCGTCGCCAGGTGGTCGAGGGTCTCGGCGTGGCTTTTCAGCGTCCGCTTCAGTTCTTCCCGCACAGTTTCGGCTTCCGACACATCGGTCGCCATGCCGGCGGAGCCGCCGGGCACGACCACGTCCACGACGTCGAACATGGTCCGGTTGCCGCGCACGACCGTCGACATGCGATCATGAAAGGGAGATGTGGGTGTTGTCGTCGCAGCGATCTTCTCGCGCGCGATCGTTCCTAGAAACTCGCGCCCTTCTTCCAGTGCCTGATGCGGCGTGGGAGCTTCAACGGCATCGCTATAGGCATGGTTTACCCATGCCAGCTTGCCCTGCGCATCGCGTCTCCAGACCGGCTGCTCGATGGCGTCCAAGAGAGAATGAAAAAGCGATATGGAATGGGTGAGGCGCTCGCGCTCGATCTTGAGCTCCGCCAATTCCGCGCGAAGGTTGTTCAATGCGATGAATCGAACGAAGGCCTTGCCGCCGGACACGCGGCCTTGGACTTCGAGAATTTCGTCCCGGCTGGTTTCTACAACCATATCGAAACTGCGGGCTTCGCCGCGAAGCAGCTCGATCGCCTTTTCAATCTCGATTGCCGATGTGGGTCGCATCCAGCGGCCGAACGCCAGGAACTCGCGATCCTGTTGAGGCGCGCCGGTCTCCGGAGGCAGCTGGCCCAGGAATTCCGGCTTCGACGGTCCGTTTTCCCACACTACGATGCGGCGGTTCTTTTCAGCGATCAGAGCTTCATATTTGGATATACGTTGCTGCGCATCGGAAAGCGCACTGCGCATTTCCTGCGTCTCGGCCTGCATATTGCCGCGCTGGCGAACAAGCCATACCGCCGACAACAAGGCTGCTCCAAGCGCTCCTACAACCAGCGACGAAATAACGACTTCGGTTGATGAAAACAGCTTGGCCGCCGCCGCACCGCTTTCCTGCGCAAAGGCGGTGGTCGCGTTTGAAAGCACCGTCCCCGAAAGAAACGCAGTCCAAGTTCTTTTCAATCGACCCATCTTTCCCGCCACGGCTCCGCAGAGCTGGCCAAAGCGTAAAGTTAAAGCCGTGTGATTCGCATCGCCACGACATGGATCGGCCTGCCTGCGCAGGCTCTTTTTCATTACCGACATCACCGGTCTGTCTCCGTCCAGTTGCCGCTTGCCGACAAGACATACCACATCGCACCTTGCCCCGAGCCGGTGCGAATCGAGTTGTAAAACAATACTTGCTCGGGGAATCGCCGGGAAGGGCGCGGGCCAAAAAAGAGGCCGCAGCCTTCTGTCAAGGCTGCGGCCACCATATCTTGTGGATTAACCGGCTAGGGATTAGTAGCGGTAGTGTTCGGCCTTGAATGGTCCCTGAGCGGAGACGCCGATATAGGCTGCCTGCTCTTCAGAAAGCTCGGTGAGCTTCACACCGAGCCGAGCAAGATGCAGACGGGCGACCTTTTCGTCGAGGTGCTTCGGCAGGATGTAGACGTCGTTCTTGTACTCGCCCTGCTTGGTGAACAGCTCGATCTGCGCCAATGTCTGGTTGGTGAAGGAAGCCGACATCACAAAGGATGGATGGCCGGTCGCATTGCCGAGGTTCAGCAGGCGCCCTTCTGAGAGAAGAATGATGCGGTTGCCCTTGGGGAACTCGATCAGGTCGACCTGCGGCTTTACATTGGTCCACTTGAGGTTCTTGAGGGCCGCAACCTGGATCTCGTTGTCGAAGTGACCGATATTGCCGACGATGGCCATATCCTTCATCGCGCGCATATGCTCGATACGGATAATGTCCTTGTTGCCCGTGGTGGTGATGAAGATATCGGCGGAATCCACCACGTCTTCGAGAACGACGACTTCGAAACCGTCCATGGCGGCCTGAAGCGCGCAGATCGGATCGACCTCCGTCACCTTGACGCGGGCGCCGGCGCCTGCAAGCGAAGCAGCCGATCCCTTACCGACGTCGCCATAGCCGCAGACGACGGCGACCTTGCCGGCCATCATCACGTCGGTGCCGCGGCGGATGCCATCCACCAGCGATTCCTTGCAGCCGTACTTGTTATCAAATTTCGACTTTGTAACCGAGTCGTTGACATTGATTGCCGGGAAGGGAAGCAGGCCCTTCTTGGAGAGTTCATAAAGGCGATGAACGCCTGTCGTGGTCTCTTCCGTGACGCCCTTGATCGCATCGCGCTGCTTGGTGAACCAGCCGGGCGAAGCCTGAAGACGCTTCTTGATCTGCGCGAAAAGGATTTCTTCTTCTTCCGAAGTCGGGTTCGAGAGGACATCTTCGCCGGCTTCGGCGCGGGCGCCGAGAAGGATATACATGGTGGCGTCGCCGCCATCATCCAGGATCATGTTGGAGAAGCCGCCATCGCTCCACTGGAAGATCTTGTCGGTATATTCCCAGTATTCGGTCAGAGACTCGCCTTTGACGGCAAAAACCGGGATGCCGGCAGCAGCGATCGCCGCGGCAGCGTGGTCCTGGGTCGAGAAGATGTTGCAGGACGCCCAGCGAATTTCGGCGCCAAGTTCCTTGAGAGTCTCGATCAGCACGGCAGTCTGGATCGTCATGTGCAGGGAGCCAGAAATGCGGGCACCCTTGAGCGGCTTGGAATCCCCGAACTCGGCGCGGCAGGACATCAGGCCCGGCATTTCCGTTTCGGCAATGTCTAGTTCCTTGCGACCATAGTCAGCAAGTCCGATGTCTGCGACGATGTAATCCTTCTCACTGCTCATAAAACTCTCCAGATGATGTTGATGCTGCGGTCGAGAGGGAAGATTTGGCCGAGCCGCGCGTAAACTTTCGCCAGCGGTTTAGCAGGCTTCGAGCAAACTATCAACAAGCACATAAAGAAGTCTTTATGTCTTTATGTCAGCAAGAGAGGTCCTTACGCTTCCTCACCGAATTTATCGGCGATCAGCTTCTCCAACGCGTCCACGGCTGCCGCCGCCTCTCTGCCGGTGGCTGAAACCTGAATCGAACAGCCGGTGCTGGCAGCCAGCATCATCAGGCCCATGATGGAGGTGCCGCCAACGGTCGTCCCATCTCGAGAGACGGTGACTTGGGCATCGAAGTTTTCCACCATCTGCACGAACTTGGCGGATGCCCGCGCGTGCAGGCCGCGCTTATTGACGATCAGGAATTCGCGAGAAAGAGGAGCGGACATTCAGCCTTGTTTCTATTTACCGCTCAGGACGCGGCTTGCCACGTTGATATATTTGCGCCCTGCTTCCGACGCCTCGGCCAGGGAGCGTTCCATGTTGTTGTCGCTGCGTACGCCGGCGAGCTTGATCAGCATGGGGAGGTTCATTCCGGCGATAACCTCGGTCTTGCCGCTTTCCATAACGGAAATCGAAAGATTGGATGGTGTGCCACCGAACATATCGGTCAGGATGATCACACCGTGGCCGTCATCCGCAAGAGCTACGGCATCGACAATATCCTGACGACGCTGGTCCATATCATCTTCGGGGCCGATCGATACTGTTTCGATAAATTTCTGAGGCCCCACGACATGCTCTACAGCATGCCGAAATTCCTCAGCCAGCTTGCCATGAGTGACAAGCACAATTCCGATCATGTAAACTGCCCCCTGCTATGGAAACTCGCGGCCAATATCGCATCGCAATATAGCCGTCCAGCGGTGGGAAGCCATCTTCGTCAACTAGCTTTCAAGTTCAAGTTAAAAATCTAGGCTTTTCGGCATCAAAATGGCAACTGGCCGCGAAAGCCAGGCATCAAGGCAGCGATAACCGCCAAAGGCTCCAAGGCATTGCTCGGCAATCGCCGGAGCGGGAGCTCGCCGAGGGGAGGGAGTTTGAACCGTTCTTTTTCCGGCGGAAGACGCTCCGCATCGGCAAGCGAAACCACTTGGATGGCCAGATCCAGAACGGCAGACGACAAGCTTTCCACCTCCACGATGCCGCTGCCGCGCAATTCCATCAACCCGGCGATCGACGGAGAAGAGCTTGCAATCAGTTGATTGCCGTGGCGCGAAACTAGCACCCGGTCGTCCGCCACGAGCGCTGCAAATGCGCCCTGTCTCCTGGCTGCAGCAAGGCAGGCAAAGGCGAGCATCGACTTTCCGCTACCGGATGGGCCGGTAAACAGCAGGCCTCGCGTACCCACTACGATCGCAGTGGCATGAATATTAACGGAAAAGGGAGTCACGAAACCCCACTGGACGGCAAGGAAAGTATGAACCGCGCTCCGCCGATTGTGCCCGTTTTGTTGTCCGTTAGGTTTTCCGCTTTGAGCGAGCCTCCATGGGCTTCAGCAATCTGGCGGCTGATCGATAGGCCCAAGCCTGAATTCTGACCGAAACTTTCGGCCTCCGGACGGTCAGTATAGAAGCGTTCGAAGATACGGTTGATATCTTCCGCCTGTATACCCGGCCCATTGTCATCGACGGTGACGACAACCCGGTCCTTGATCCGCGACAGCCGCAATGTAATCCGCCCACCCTTTTCAGGAACAAAGGATCGGGCGTTTTCGATAAGGTTGGTAATGATCTGCCCGAGGCGCAGGTCATGGCCGCTGACGATATAGGCGGACTTGTTGCCGCCCGAGGCGTCCACCATCAGCTCGATCTCGACCGGCTTTCGACCGCTGCGGATCTGGCGCGAAATGTCGACCAGATTGCTCAGCAGGTTTTCCATATCGACAGGCGCGGAATCCGAGCGGGCAAGCTCGGCGTCAAGACGCGAGGCATCGGAAATGTCGGAGATCAGCCGGTCGAGGCGGCGCACGTCGTGGAAGATGATTTCCGTCAGCCTTTGTTTCGACGAGTCCGATTTCGCAAGCGGAAGAGTCTCGACGGCGCTTCGAAGCGACGTCAGCGGATTTTTTAACTCGTGGCTGACGTCCGCAGCAAAGCTTTCGATCGCGGCAATCCTGTCATAAAGCGCATTGGTCATGTCCCGCAAAGCGATCGACAGATTGCCGATCTCATCCTGGCGATAGGAGAAATCAGGGATCTCTTCCCGCTGCTTTGCCCCCCGGCGCACACGAATGGCCGCCGCAGAGAGGCGCCTGAGAGGATTAGCGATTGTCGAAGACAGCAGGAGCGACAGGAGGATGTTGACCAGTGTCGCAACGCCGAACACGCGCATGATCGCTAGCCGTTCGGCGTGAACGATCTTGTCGATGTCGCCCGCCTGCGTCGACAGCAGCAGTACGCCCAAGACCGCGCGGGAACGTTGAACCGGCACCGCGACGGAAACGATCAGTTCCCCGCGCTCGGTTATACGAACCACCGCACCCCGCACCCCGGTCAGCGCGTTCATGACTTCCGGATAAATGGATCCGTCGCCGCCGGGCGCCTCCTTGTAGGTTGGCAGGTTGCCTGGCTGAAGCAGGCGGTTGAAAAGGCCGGCAAACCATTCGCTCCAGGTCTGGGCTTGATTTTCCACGGGCGGCAGATCGAAGCGCAGGACCTGGCCCCGGGAATAGAGATGCCGCGAATCGAGAAGAAGATTGGCATCCGCATCGAACAGACGTGCCCGTGTGCGGGTGGGCGAAATCAGTCGCCGAAGGACCGGAGCAACGCGTTCCGGATCAATAGGGAAATCCAGGTCTTCGTCATTGGGAACAGGCGTGATGCTCTGCCCGGCCTGAAGCTCGAGGAGCTTTTGCGGATCGATCGTGATGGAATTGGTATCGACGGAGGCGGACGCAGAGATCGCCCCTGAAATGATCTCGCCCTGCGTCAGGAGGCTTTCGACGCGGGCATCGATCAATCCTTCGCGAAACTGGTTCAGGTAAAGGATACCTGCGACCAGCACGACCGTTGCGGCTATGTTGAAGAACAGGATGCGGCGCGTGAGGCTGGAAAACACCGCATGTCCGAACACGCGGCGGATGAGCGTGAACGGCCGTGACCAGAAGCGCCGCTGTGCGCGGCGGCTTTCAGGTGCTGTCGTCTGCATCATTTCCCTGTCGAGCAGTTGATCTGCCACGTGCAGTCCTTCCACCGGACCGGTCTACTGCCGGTCCGGACGTGGCCCCAGCTTGACCCTCGGCAAGGTCATCCGAAGCTCAGGCGGCTTCGCGGAAGCGATAACCGACACCATAGAGCGTTTCGATCATGTCGAAGTCGGTGTCAACCATCTTGAACTTCTTGCGCAGCCTCTTGATGTGGCTGTCGATCGTGCGGTCATCGACATAGACCTGCTCGTCATAAGCCGCATCCATCAACGCATCCCGGCTCTTCACGACGCCCGGTCGCTGTGCCAGCGAATGCAGGATCAGGAATTCGGTCACGGTCAGCGTCACAGGCTCGCCCTTCCAGGTGCAGGTATGGCGCTCCTGGTCCATCAGCAACTGCCCGCGTTCCAGCGTGCGCGCGGCCGCAGGCTGATCTGCGGCCGTCTTTGCTCCGGGCTGGACCTCACGAGTGCCCGCGCGGCGCAAAATGGCTTTCACGCGCTCGACAAGCAGGCGCTGCGAGAACGGTTTGGTGATGAAATCGTCCGCCCCCATTTTAAGGCCGAACAGTTCGTCGATCTCCTCATCCTTGGACGTGAGGAAAATCACCGGCAGATCCGATTTCTGGCGCAGGCGGCGCAGCAGCTCCATTCCGTCCATCCTCGGCATCTTGATATCGAAGATTGCCAGATGCGGCGGCCGAGCAACAAGACCATCGAGCGCGGACGCGCCGTCCGTATAGGTTTCAACCTTATATCCCTCCGCCTCCAGTGCAATTGACACCGAAGTCAGGATATTGCGGTCGTCATCCACGAGCGCGATTGTCTGCATACTCTCCGTCTCCATCACCATCTAAGCGCATCTCCTGGATAGTCCCCAGCCAGGTCCGGCAAAGCCGCCGCGCTTCTTGGGTATAAAGGTGGAACAAATTGTGGCAAAGTTAAAGGGGCGGCATTCGGATAACCTCCGCTAGCCGGCGTAGTTCTGTTAGATGGGGCCGGAACTGGCGGATGAAAAGCACTGCTAAACCGATTTAAAACGAAACGATTTTTTTTAAATCGATTAATTGATTGATATTGCTCATTAATTCATAATTTGCTCTTGCTCTTTAAAATATGCATCTCTACCTTCTCCGTCAGCAACGTCTTTAAAGGAGAGCGCCTATGGAGGAGTTTGGGCTTCGCAACCCATCGAATGGGTTGGCGGCGATCGGTCTCGAGAACATATCGCGCGTCTACTACAACCTTTCGGAGGTTGAGCTTTACGAAGAGTCGATTCGACGCGGCGAAGCCGATCTGACGGCGGATGGCGCTCTTCGAGCCAGAACCGGTCAGCATACCGGCCGTTCGCCGAAGGATAAATTCGTCGTGCGCGATACGACCACAGATGGCCAGATCTGGTGGGACAACAACAAGCCCATGTCGCCTGAGCATTTCGAATTGCTCCGCCAGGACATGTTGGCTCATGCCGCCGGCAAGACGCTTTATGTTCAGGATCTGGTTGGCGGAGCCGACGTGGAAAACGCGCTTCCGACGCGGGTCATCACTGAGCTTGCCTGGCATGCATTGTTCATTCGCAACCTTCTGATCCGCCCGAAGCGCGAGACGCTAAATGGGTTTCAGCAGAAGCTGACCATCATCAACCTGCCGAGCTTCAAGGCGGATCCGGCACGTCATGGTTGCCGATCTGAAACCGTCATCGCTTGCGATCTTGCCAATGGCATCGTGCTGATCGGTGGCACCTCTTATGCGGGCGAGAACAAGAAGTCTGTCTTCACCGTCCTTAATTACCTGCTGCCGGCCAAGGGCGTCATGCCGATGCATTGCTCGGCCAATGTCGGCAAGCAGGGTGATACGGCCGTCTTCTTCGGCCTTTCCGGCACCGGGAAAACCACCCTTTCTGCAGATCCTACGCGCACGCTGATCGGCGACGATGAACATGGTTGGGGCGAAACGGGTGTGTTCAATTTCGAGGGTGGCTGCTATGCGAAGGCCATCAAGCTGTCGGCCGAAGCAGAGCCGGAAATCTATGCGGCCACCCGCCGTTTCGGTACCGTGCTGGAAAACGTTGTTCTCGACGAAAACCGGGTACCGGACTTCGATGATAATTCGCTGACGGAGAATACCCGCAGCGCTTACCCGCTGCATTTCATCCCAAATGCTTCCGAGACCGGCCTTGCGCCGCATCCGAAAACGATCATCATGCTGACAGCCGATGCCTTCGGCGTCATGCCGCCGATCGCCAGGCTGACGCCGGAACAGGCCATGTATCACTTTCTGTCCGGCTATACCGCCAAGGTTGCGGGTACCGAGAAAGGCGTGACGGAGCCGGAGGCGACCTTCTCCACCTGCTTCGGCGCACCTTTCATGCCGCGCCATCCGGCGGAATACGGAAACTTGCTGAAGGAGCTGATCGCCCGCCATGGCGTCGATTGTTGGCTGGTGAACACCGGCTGGACCGGCGGCGCTTACGGAACCGGAAAGCGCATGCCGATCAAGGCGACCCGCGCGCTGCTGACGGCAGCGCTCAATGGCAGCCTGAAGGCGGCGGATTTCCGCGTCGATGCAAATTTCGGATTTGCCGTGCCAATCGCAGTGGACGGTGTGGAAAGCTCGATCCTCGACCCCCAGTCGACCTGGACCGACGGTGCGGCCTATGACGTTCAGGCCCAGAAACTGGCCTCGATGTTCATTGCCAACTTCCAGAAGTTCGAAGATCACGTCGACAGCAAGGTCAAGGATGCCGCTCCGGGAACGTTTCTAGCGGCTGCCGAATAAGCTCCTTCGAAAATGATTCACGTGGAACCGTCGGCTTTTGCCGGCGGTTTTCTTTTTGGCGACTTTATGGGAAAGATGCCGCTCAATAACGATCCCAGGCACCCATGGCCAGCAACCCGCTTTTCATCAACAGCCGCATCACCATCGCTGCATGGGAGCTGACGGAACAGTTCGTGCTGGCCGGGGGGCCGGGCGGCCAGAACGTCAACAAGGTCTCGACTGCCGTCCAGCTCTTCTTCGACATCGCCAATTCACCGTCATTGCCTGATCGCGTCAAGGCGAATGCTCTTAAGCTTGCCGGGAAGCGGGTGTCGAAAGACGGCGTGTTGATGATAGAAGCCAATCGCACGCGCAGCCAGGAACGTAATCGCGAAGAGGCTCGCGAGCGGTTAAAGGAACTGATCCTGGAGGCGGCAAAGCCGCCGCCGCCGCCGCGTAAGGCGACTAGGCCGACAAAGGGATCCGTGGAACGCAGACTGAAGGAAAAGTCTGGCCGCAGCGAGGTCAAGAAGATGCGCGGCCGTCCAAACGGCGACTGAACGGGGAGCGATATGGCAAGGCTTGCGAACGGCATCAGGCATCTGCCCGATTATTTGAACCGGCCGGCACAGGAGCGCCTGGTCGAGCTTGTTCGCGGTGTGGTCGCAGAAGTGCCGCTATATCGGCCGGAAATGCCCGGAACCGGCAAACCGATGTCCGTCCGCATGACCAATTGCGGCCCGCTTGGCTGGGTGACGGATAAGCAGCATGGGTATCGCTACCAGCCGCTTCACCCACTAACGGGCAAGCCGTGGCCGCCTATACCGTTGGAACTGCTGACAATGTGGAACGACCTCAGCGGCTACGACAAGTCGCCGGAAGCCTGCCTGATCAACTTCTATTCCGACGACGCCAAGATGGGCTTGCACCAGGACAAGGATGAGTCCGACCTTGCCGCACCGGTCCTTTCTATATCTCTCGGCAATGCCTGCCTCTTCCGGGTTGGAGGTGCAGCGCGCAAGGACCCAACAGGCTCCTTTCGCTTATCGAGCGGCGATGTGGTTCTACTTGGCGGGGAGGGAAGGCTTGCCTTCCATGGTGTCGACCGGATTTACCCCAGTACGTCGACCTTGCTGAAGAGCGGCGGGCGCATCAATCTGACGCTACGGCGGGTAAACAGCTGACAATGAAAATCCGAACGTCGGCTATCGATCGCCTACAGTTTTCGGAGCGATACCTTCTCGATGAAGTGATTTCGGCCCTTGCGCAGGATCAAGTCCGCGCGTGGCCTGGTCGGCAAAATGTTCTGTCGCAGGTTCCGCAGGTTGATGTTTTCCCACAGGCCCTCGGCCACCGCCTGCGCCGCAGTTGCGTCGATCGCCGCATACTTCTTGAAGAAGGACGTCGGATCGCGAAAGGCGGTTTCCCTCAGCCGCATGAAGCGCTGGACATACCAGTTGTGGATCTGATCCTCATCGGCGTCGATATAGATGGAGAAATCGAAGAAGTCGGACACGATCGGCACGATCTTTCCGTCGGCCGGCAATGCCCGAGATTGCAGGACGTTGATGCCTTCGAAAATCAAGATGTCGGGCCTGTCGACCAGTGTATGCTCGTTGGGCAGGACGTCATAGGTCAAGTGCGAATAGCGCGGCGCGCGTACGTTGGGCTCGCCGGCCTTAATCGCAGACAGAAAGCGTAGGATGGCGCCGATATCGTAGCTTTCCGGAAACCCCTTGCGATCCATCAAGTTGTCCCGCTGCAGCACGGCATTCGGGTACAGGAAGCCGTCAGTGGTGATAAGGTCCACCTTGGGGCTGGACGGCCAGCGTGCCAGCAATTCCTTCAGAATGCGGGCAGTGGTGGATTTACCGACTGCAACCGACCCTGCAATGCCGATAATGAACGGCGTCTTGGTAACATCCGACAGGCTTAGGAAGCGGTTCCGCTGCTGGTAAAGCAGTTGAGAGGCTTCGACATGCGTCGACAGAAGGCGAGACAGCGACAGGTAAATGCGCCGCACCTCGTCGATGTCGATCGGGTCGTCCAGCGAGCGCAGCCGTGCAATCTCATCGGCCTTCAGCGTTAGAGGCGTATCAGCACGGAACTTCGCCCATTCGTCCGCGCTGAAATGGTGGTAAGGCGAGTAGATTTCAGCGGTAGAGCCGGCATCCAAAGGTTCGGCGGCCTGTGGTAAGATATTCATAGGGTCGTCCGGCTCGCCTTTTCCCGAAGGCCGGACTGTCCGGTCCTGCGCGCAAGTTCGTCAAGGACATCCTCTAACGGGATATCGGCAATATTCAATACGACCATAAGATGATAAAGAAGGTCGGCGCTCTCGGAAATCAGGTCGTTGCGATCCTGCGCAACGGCGGCAATCACCGTCTCAACCGCTTCCTCGCCCAGTTTCTTCGCAGCCTTCGTTTGTCCGGCAGCAACAAGCTTAGCCGTCCATGATTCATCCGGCGAGGCTTTCGCCCTTTCGGCGACGATGCGCTCGAGGTCCTTCAGGGAGAATTCACTCATGACGTTGTTCCCGGTCGCTCAGTCGATGCGCATGGCAATGCCGCGCTCTGCCATATAGTGCTTGGCCTCGCCAACCGAATGGGTGCCGAAGTGGAAAATCGATGCCGCGAGCACCGCCGTGGCGTGCCCCTGCTTTATCCCGGCCACCAGGTCGTCAAGGGTGCCAACACCGCCGGACGCGATGACAGGCGCCCGGACGCTGTCGGCAATCGCCCGGGTAAGCTCCAGATCATAGCCGATCTTCGTTCCGTCGCGGTCCATGGACGTGACCAGCAATTCGCCGGCGCCGCGCTCGACCATTCTTTCTGCGAATTCCAGTGCGTCCAGGCCGGTCGCATTGCGGCCGCCATGGGTAAAGATTTCCCAACGGCCAGCCTCGCCGACAGGCGAAACCCTTTTGGCATCGATCGACACCACGATGCACTGGTTGCCGAACTTGTCGGCCGCTTCGGCAACGAAGTCCGGATTATTGACCGCCGCCGAATTGATGGCAACCTTATCGGCACCGGCAAGCAGCAGCTTGCGGATGTCGGAGACCGCCCGCACGCCGCCGCCGACCGTCAGCGGCATGAAGCAATGTTCGGCAGTCCGGGCAACCACGTCGAAAATCGTGTCCCGATTGTCCGAAGAAGCGGTGATGTCGAGAAAGCAAAGCTCGTCGGCACCGGCGGCGTCGTAGGCCTTTGCCGCCTCCACCGGATCTCCGGCATCGATGAGATCGAGGAAGTTGACACCCTTGACGACGCGGCCGTCTTTCACATCCAGGCAAGGGATGACGCGGGCTTTCAAGGTCATGCGGCACGTTCCCGGGCATTGAGGATCATCTGCAGCGCTTCGGCAGGATCAATCCGTCCATCGTAAAGTGCGCGGCCGGATATGGCTCCCTCTAGCTGTGCGGCGTCGGGCTGCAGCATGCGGCGGATGTCGTCGAGGGAGGCAAGTCCGCCGGAGGCGATTACCGGTATGGAAACCGCATCGGCAAGTTCAAGGGTCGATGACCAGTTAATGCCGGCGAGGATGCCGTCTCGATCGATGTCCGTATAGATGATGGCGGCAACCCCGGCCCCTTCGAACTTTTTTGCAAGCTCAATGACGCCGAGTTCGGACGCCTCGGCCCAGCCCTCCACGGCCACCTTGCCGCCCTTGGCGTCGATACCGACGGCGATCTTGCCGGGAAATTTTCTGCAAGCCTCGATGACAAGGGAAGGATCGCGCACGGCAATGGTTCCCAGGATCACCCGCGCAAGGCCGCGCGACAGCCAGGTTTCAATGTGATCGAGCGTGCGAATCCCGCCGCCGAGCTGCACCGGGTTTTGGGTTGCCTTCAGAATGGCTTCAACCGCATGGCCATTGGCCGAATGTCCCGCAAACGCTCCATCGAGATCGACCACATGCAGCCATTCGAAGCCCTGCTCCTCGAACGACTTCGCCTGCGCGGCAGGGTCTGTATTATAGACCGTCGCCTGCTGCATGTCGCCGAGCTTGAGGCGGACGCACTGCCCGTCTTTCAGGTCGATTGCCGGGAAAAGGATCATCTCGTCTCAAGTCCGTAGGGTGGGCACTGTCAGTGCATCCCAGGCATCTACGATATCGGAACGAAAAAGGACAGCGGCAACAATGGCTGCACTAAAGAGTAATATCATCCGCCAGACCGATGAGACCCTGTGCGTCACGGCTTCCATCGCAGGAAATTGCCGATCATGGCGAGCCCCAGCTTCTGGCTCTTTTCCGGATGGAATTGCGAACCCGCCATATTGTCGCGCCCGACGAAAGCGGTCATTGGCCCGCCATATTCCGTCGTCGCAACGACATTGGCATCGTCCTTGGCCGCAAGATGATAGGAATGCACAAAATAGGCATGCAGCCCGTCCGGTCCCGTGGGGATGCAGTCGAAAAGCGGGTGCGGATGCGCGAGCTCCAATGTATTCCAGCCGATCTGCGGGATCTTCAGGCTCGGATCCTGAGGCGTCATTTCGACAACATCGCCCGGGATCCAGCCGAGACCTTCGGTGACGGTCTTCTCGAGCCCGCGCGACGACATCAGCTGCATTCCGACGCAGACACCCAGGAACGGGCGGCCCTTGTTGATGACGGCATCGTTCAGTGCATCCACCATTCCTGGCACGGCATCCAGTCCGGCCTTGCAGTCGGCATAAGCGCCCACACCCGGCAGAACCACCCGGTCAGCGCTTGCGACCGCCTCGGCCTTGTCGGTGAGGTCGATAACCGCATCGATCCCTGCCTCCCGGGAAGCGCGTTCAAATGCCTTGGTCGCCGAGCGGAGATTGCCGGACCCATAATCTATGATAGCGACACGCATCAGCGCACTCCATAATCAAAAAGCCCCGGCGCTTGACCCCGCCAGCCATCCGACGGCTGTTTGCCCTGCGGCGCCCAATCAGAAGAAAGGGGCATTGGTTGCTTTTCCGGCTGGGGCAGGCTGGAGAAATAGATCTCCTCGGCGGTTTGTCGATCTTGGGCGAAAACAATCGCTTCCACGGTCCAGCCACGACGACCAAGTGCGTTGCTGTAGTAATTGCGGCTTTCCAATCCGGCGAGAAGGCTCACTGCCAGTCCGATAAGCAGGCCTGCGGGAGCAAAGCCCGGAATCTGCATCAGAAAGCCGCTGCCGATCTGGACAAGCAGCGCCACGATGCCGGCGAGCCACAATTTGTGCCAGAACAGCCAGAGCCATGGGAAAAGAAAAGCCAGCCAGGAAAACCGGTCGGCGATCACAAGTGTGGAGCGGTGGTCCGGCAGGGGTCCGCCGGGAGGCGTCAGAATGGCATAGCTTCGCAAATTGGTCTCCTCAAGCGTTCAGAGCACGCCTTTGGTAGAAGGAATGCGGTTGGCCTGCCGTGGATCGATTTCGGTTGCCGTTCGCAGAACGCGGGCAACCGATTTGAAGCAGGTCTCGGCAATATGGTGATTGTTGGCCCCGTAGTGGTTCAGCAGATGGAGGGTAATCCCAGCATTCTGCGCGAAAGCCTGAAAGAATTCCCGCACCAGTTCCGTGTCGAATGTGCCGACTTTCGGGGAGCTGAAGGACACATTCCAAACCAGGAACGGCCTGCCCGAAAGGTCGACCGCCGCCTTGGTCATGGTTTCGTCCATGGCAAGATCGAGCGAAGCATAGCGGGCAATGCCGCGACGATCGCCGAGCGCTTTTGAGATCGCCTGGCCGAGCGCGATGCCGGTATCCTCTACCGTGTGGTGGTCGTCGATATGGAGATCGCCTTTGACGTCGATGTCCATGTCGATCAGCGAGTGTCGCGATAGCTGGTCGAGCATGTGATCGAAGAAGCCTATCCCGGTCGAGATCCTCGCCGTGCCGTTGCCGTCGAGGTTGACGGACACGGACACGGAAGTCTCGTTGGTCTTGCGGGAAATGCTTCCGGTGCGCGCGATCGCTATGTCACCCATTGGTGTGCTCCATGCCTGATGCCCCGCTCCTTATCAGGCGGTTGATTGAAATTCCAGCAAAAGCCGGGCTGAGACGATGAACTGCATGACGCATTTGCATTCATCTGGAGCGAACATACATAGGGGTCAACGGAGCCGATGGGGCTTCCAACCACGCCTGATGTCAGGCCAACAGGTGCAATTCAATGACAACAATCATAACAGTGAGAAAGGGCGGCAAGGTCGTCATGGCTGGCGATGGGCAGGTGAGCCTTGGTCAGACCGTGATGAAGGGCAATGCCCGCAAGGTCCGCCGTATCGGCAAGGGCGAAGTGATTGCCGGCTTTGCCGGAGCGACTGCAGATGCCTTCACGCTTCTCGACCGGCTGGAAAAGAAGCTCGAGCAATATCCGGGTCAGCTGATGCGCGCCGCGGTGGAACTGGCCAAGGACTGGCGCACCGATAAATATCTGCGCAATCTCGAAGCCATGATGCTGGTCGCAGACAAATCGATCACGCTCGCGATCACCGGCAATGGTGACGTTCTGGAGCCCGAGCATGGTGTTACCGCAATCGGCTCCGGCGGTAATTTTGCCTATGCCGCAGCCCGCGCCCTGATGGACAGCGATAAGACCGCCGAACAGATTGCCCGCCAGTCCCTCGATATCGCAGCGGAAATCTGCGTCTACACAAACCACAACCTCGTCCTGGAAACGCTGGACGCGGAGTAAAGCCTTCTAGCCAAGGGTCCTGGAGGCCGGGCCGTTGCGGCCGGCCGAAGCAGGCACGCCGAGAGGATACATATGACTACCTTTTCCCCAAGAGAAACCGTCTCTGAACTGGACCGCTACATCATCGGCCAGCATGAGGCGAAGCGTGCCGTGGCGATCGCCTTGCGGAATCGCTGGCGGCGGCAGCAGCTCGACGAGAGCCTGCGCGATGAAGTCATGCCGAAGAACATTCTGATGATCGGGCCGACCGGCGTCGGCAAGACGGAAATTTCCCGCCGGCTCGCCAAGCTGGCAGGCGCCCCTTTCATCAAGGTCGAGGCGACGAAGTTCACGGAAGTCGGCTATGTCGGCCGCGATGTCGAGCAGATCATCCGCGATCTGGTGGAAGTCGGCATTGGCCTGGTGCGCGAGAAGAAACGCGCCGAGGTGCAGGCGAAAGCCCAGATGAGCGCCGAAGAACGGGTGCTCGACGCGCTGGTTGGCGTAACCGCTTCGCCGGCGACCCGCGAAAGCTTCCGCAAGAAGCTGCGCAACGGAGAGCTGGACGACAAGGAGGTCGAGATCGAGGTAGCCGATGCCGGCTCCGGCATGCCGGGCTTCGAAATCCCGGGCATGCCCGGCGCCAATATCGGCGTCCTCAACCTGTCCGAAATGTTCGGCAAGGCCATGGGCGGCCGCACCAAGAAGGTGCGCACCACGGTTGCCAAGTCCTACGGCGAACTGATCCGCGATGAATCCGACAAGCTGATCGACAACGAGGTAATCCAGCGCGAGGCAGTCCGTTCCGTCGAAAACGATGGCATCGTCTTCCTCGACGAGATCGACAAGATCGCGGCCCGTGACGGCGGCCTGGGTGCCGGCGTGTCCCGGGAAGGCGTGCAGCGCGACCTTCTGCCGCTTGTTGAAGGCACCACAGTGTCGACCAAGTACGGGCCGGTGAAGACCGATCACGTGCTGTTCATCGCTTCGGGCGCCTTCCATGTCTCCAAGCCTTCCGACCTCCTGCCGGAATTGCAGGGCCGCTTGCCGATCCGCGTGGAGCTGAAGCCGCTCACCAAGGAAGATTTCCGCCGCATCCTGACGGAAACAGAGGCAAGCCTCATCCGCCAGTACAAGGCATTGATGGCGACGGAAGACTTCACGGTGGATTTCACAGAGGATGCGATCGATGCGCTGGCCGATGTGGCGGTGCATCTGAACTCCTCCGTGGAAAACATCGGCGCACGCCGGCTGCAGACCGTAATGGAGCGCGTGCTGGACGAGATTTCCTTCACCGCGCCGGATCAGGGCGGCACTTCGGTCACCATCGACGCGGACTATGTACGCAAGCATGTCGGCGATCTTGCTGCCGATACCGACCTGTCACGTTATATCCTCTGATTGCTCAAAGGGCAGCCGGATCCGCTCCGGCTGCCCTTTACAGCGTTTGACGCTATTTTGAACGCAGGTGTCTCGACACTGCGGCATGTCTTCACGTAAGGGTGACGCACATTCGTGATGTGCAGCACTGCTCCATGGTTCGATGGCCAATATGCTGGAGCCGTGTCTGGCGCAGGCCATGACTTGGGACACGACAGTTGAAACGCTTCCTTCTGGTATTGCTTCTCGCCGTCTCATGGATGGCATCCTCCTCGATCCAGGCTGCAGCCATGTCTGTGGTGCCCGAAGGCAACCGGAATACGGTTCAGCCGAAGGTGCCGGGCGCTTCAGTGCGCCGGACCCGGGCCGGCAAGACGACGTTTGACGAAAAATACGAGAAAATCCGCGATCTTCTGGCCAGCGACAAGGCGCTGGTCGGCAAGATAAAATCGACTGCCGCAGCATACGGGATCGACCCGATCCATATGGTCGGTGCGATCGTCGGTGAGCACACCTACAACGTCGATGCCTATGATCGTCTCCAGACCTATTACATCAAGGCCGCCGCCTATGCCGGAGACAGTTTTCGCTTCGGCTATGGGGACGAAACGATCGAGCAGTTCGTAAGCCGCCCGGAATTCGCCAAATGCGATGCCGGGTCAGACTCCTACAAGCTGTGGACATGCCGCGAAACGGTCTGGGAAAGAAGCTTCCGGGGCCACAAGGTCGGTGGCACATCCTTTCCCGACAATCGGTTCAGCGCGGTCTTCTTCCAGCCCTTCTATGCCGGCCAGACCTTTGGTTTGGGTCAGGTCAATCCGCTGACGGCACTGATGCTGTCGGACATGGTCGCCCGCACATCCAGCTATCCAAAACTGAACGAGAGCAAGGCGGCGGATGTCTATGATGCCATCATGGATCCGGACAAATCGCTCGCCTACATGGCCGCCAGCATCCGCCGGTCGATCGACGACTACAAGTCTATCGCGCACCTCGACATCTCCCGTAATCCGGGGATTACCGCGACGCTTTATAATACGGGTGGCTCCGCCCAAAGGGCGGCCGCGCTTGCTGCACGCGGGCCCGGAGCCTTGCCGGAAGAGAATTATTACGGTTGGCTGGTCAATGACAGGCTCGGCGAGTTGAAATCCCTGCTCTGACTGCTGATATCGACGGGGTCATCAACAAGGAGGCCAGTCGATGGACATGCGACCTGAACCGTTCGTCCCGCCTGCGCCGGAGCCGCGGGCGACACCGCCGTCAGCATTGGAAACCATCCGCACCGTCTTCAGGAACCCCCTCGAGCTGTGGGGTACCGCCTCCTATACTCTCCCCTGGACGGAAACAAAGTTCTTCAGCGAGCGGACGATCATCATCAATGATCCCGGCCTCATCCGCCACGTTCTGGTCGACAATGTCGCCAATTACGAAATGTCCGAGATCCGCCAGCTTATCCTGCGGCCCATCCTGCGCGACGGGCTGCTGACCGCGGAAGGCCACGTTTGGAAGCGTTCACGCAAGGCCATGGCGCCTGTCTTTACGCCTCGGCATGCTAAAGGCTTTGCCGCCCAGATGCTGGCAAAGTCTGTGGAGTTTGCGCAGCGATACGCGGCATTGGGCAGCCAGGGCAAGGTCGTCGACATCTCGACAGACATGGCAGAACTCACCTTTGCCATTCTATCGGAAACGCTGTTTTCAGGACAGGTCGTCACGGAAGGCGACAATTTCTCGAAGGATGTCGACCAGCTCCTGCATCGCCTCGGCCGCGTCGACCCCATGGACCTGCTCCGTGCACCGCCATGGGTACCGCGTTTGACGCGAATCGGCGGGCAGAAAGTGCTCGATAAATTCCGGAACATGGTTTCGCAAACTATGGCGCTCCGACAGAAGCGAATGGATGAAGATCCGCAAAGCGTCCCTCAGGACTTTCTCACCCTTCTTCTTCAGCTCGCCGGGCCCGACGGCCTGACAGTGGACGAAATCGGCGACAACATCCTGACCTTCATCGGCGCCGGTCACGAAACGACCGCCCGGGCTCTGGCCTGGACGCTTTACTGTGTCGCGCAGTCGCCTCTGGTGCGCGAGCATATGGAGGAGGAAATCGATCGGATTTTGGCAAGCGGGGCAGAGCCGGTAGACTGGCTGGACCTGATGCCCTGGGTTCGCGCCGCCTTCGAAGAAGCCATGCGGCTTTACCCGCCGGCGCCCTCCATCAATCGTGCCGCCATCGCCGATGACCGCTGGACCAGCCCCGATGGAGATGTCGTGACGATCCGCGCAGGCATGACCGTGCTCGTTATGCCATGGACGCTGCATCGACATGAACTCTATTGGGACCGGCCGCGCGCTTTCATGCCGGAACGCTTTCTCCCAGAAAACCGCAGCAAGATAGAGCGCTTTCAGTATCTGCCCTTCGGCGCCGGGCCGCGCATCTGCATCGGAGCAACCTTTGCCATGCAGGAGGCTGTCATCGCGCTGACGGTGTTGATGCATCGCTATCGTTTCGACGTGACGGCGCAGACCAAACCCTGGCCGGTTCAAAAGCTCACGACCCAACCCCGCGATGGCATGCCCATGCGGGTGAGTTTGCGACAGACCAAGTCCTCTCCGGTGATTTGAACTTCTGAAGCCATGGGCTATTGATCGTGGAATCAAGATCGACGGGATTTCCGCGTGGCCTCAGCTCTCTTTCTCGGCATCGATACCGGCGGCACATATACGGACGCTGTCCTCCTGGATGAGCGGTACGGTATCGTGGCTAAAGCCAAGTCGCTGACGACCCGCCGTGATCTTGCCCAGGGCATTGCCGGCGCGGTCGATGCGGTGCTGGCCAAGGCAAGTGTCGAGGCTGCTCAGATCCGCCTCGTGTCCCTTTCGACAACTCTGGCAACCAATGCTCTGGTCGAGGGGCAGGGCGGACGGGCAGCTCTGATCATGATCGGCTTCGGGCCGCCGGACCTGTCGCGCGGCGGTCTCGCCGAAGCCTTGGGCAATGATCCCGTCCTTTTCCTGCCCGGCGGGCATGACGTGCATGGTAACGAGATGCCGCTGGATATGGATGCTCTGGAGGAGGCGTTGCCGGCAATCGTTGGCAGCGTTTCATCCTTTGCCGTTGCCGGCTATTTCGCAACGCGGAATCCGGCTCATGAAGTTCGGGTCCGAGAGCGGGTCCGCGCTCTGTCTTCGCTGCCGGTGACGTGCAGCCATGAACTTTCCTCTAAGCTGGGCGGGCCACGGCGCGCGCTGACGACACTTCTCAACGCGCGGCTGGTGTCCATCCTTGACCGCCTCGTCGGCGCCTGCGAACGGTTCCTTGCATCCCGCGCCATAGCTGCGCCTTTAATGGTTGTTCGCGGCGATGGCGCCCTTATCGCGGCATCGGAAGCACGGCTACGGCCGATCGAAACCATTCTCTCCGGCCCGGCCGCCAGCCTTGTCGGTGCTCGGTTCCTGACCGGTCTCGATGCAGCAGTCGTATCTGATATCGGCGGTACCACAACCGATGTGGCCGTGCTTGAAGATGGCAGGCCCAAGCTTGCAGAAGAGGGAGCGGTTGTTGGCGGCTACCGCACCATGGTGGAAGCGGTCGCTCTTCGAACCTATGGCCTGGGCGGAGATTCGGAAGTCCATATCGACGAGCGGGGGCTGGTTGCTCGCTTAACGCTCGGGCCGCGCAGGGTATTGCCGCTCAGCCTTGCAGCCGTTGCCCATGAGAACGATCTTCTCTCTCTTCTCGACAAGCAGCTGCGGGCTTCCCATGCCGGACGTCACGATGGCCGCTTCGCCATCAGAACCGGAATTCCGCAGGCTGCCGAGCAGGGTTTGCAGCCTCAGGAACGAGCGCTTTTTGCCCGTATTCCCGACACGCCGATCCCCTTGAACGATCTCCTATCGATGAATTCGCAGAAGGTTGTTCTGGACCGGCTCGTCGCTTCCGCCCTGGTCCATATCATTGCCATCACGCCCTCCGATGCCCTTCACGTTCTTGGGCGGCAAGGCCAGTGGTGTGAACCGGCAGCCAGGCTCGGCCTGGAGCTGGCTTGCCGTCGCAAGGATGGGGCAGGGCGGCAAATCGCTGCATCGCCCGAAGCGCTTGCTGCAGTGATCGTGGACCGGGTGACACGGCAGTCAGCGGAAGCTGTCTTGGCAGCCTGCCTTGCGGAAGATGGCGTTGAGGAAATTGACCCCGCTACGTCCCCTGCCGTGGATCGCGCTTTGCGACGGACGGTTGGCATCAGCCGGCTTTCCCTTTCCCTGGACCGACCGCTGGTGGGCCTCGGTGCCTCGGCACCTGTTTATTACCCGGCTATTGCCGACATGCTTGGCGCGCAAGCCGTTATCCCTGCCGACGCCGATGTGGCCAATGCCGTCGGTGCCGTCGTCGGGCAAGTGCGCGCCAGCGTCACCATTGTCGTGACCTCCCCTGAGGAAGGACATTTCCTGCTGGCGGGCGCCGGTGAAACCTTAGTCATTGCTGGAGAAGATCAGGCCCTGCAGGCGGCGCGCCAACGCGCTCGGGCAGCGGCGGCAGCCAAAGCCAAGCTGGAAGGTGCCGACGATGTCTTGATAGCCCTGTCAGAAGAAGCCGATGCGGCCGATATAGAAGGGACGCGCAGGCTTGTGGAAGCGCGGATCACCGCGACCGCGGCCGGCCGACCGAGAATCGCCCGAAGCTGATGGCGCAAGAGCCGCAGGAAGAGGCTTTGACCGCGCTGCATTGACAGGCAGCCGCTCGCGGGCAAAGTGTGGAAATACAATAACCGCACCGGGAGGTTACACATGGGTCGCATCGAAAAGAATGGCCTTTCGATTGACAGCGAGCTTTACGAGTTCCTGATCGAGGAGGCGCTAGCCGGCACCGGCGTCGATGCCGAGCGCTTCTTCTCCGAGTTCGCCAATATCGTGCACGATCTTGCCCCGAAAAACCGCGACCTTCTCGCCAAGCGGGATGCTTTCCAGGAGCAGCTGGACAACTGGTACAAGCAAAACGGCGCTCCGTCCGATCTCGCCGCCTACGAAGCCTTTCTGCGCGAGATAGGCTATCTTCTCCCGGAAGGCCCGGCATTTACGGTTTCGACGGAGAATGTCGATCCGGAAATCGCACAGCTTGCCGGACCGCAGCTGGTCGTTCCGGTCATGAATGCCCGCTATGCTCTCAATGCTGCAAACGCGCGCTGGGGTTCGCTCTATGATGCGCTTTATGGAACGGATGCCATTCCGGAAGCTGACGGTGCAGAAAAGGGCAAGGGATATAATCCAGCCCGCGGTGCCAAGGTGGTCGCCTGGGTGCGGGATTTTCTGGATCAGTCCGTGCCGTTTACGGGTGCAAGCTGGACAGCGCTGACGTCCTTTGTCGTTGCCGATGGCCGGCTCAAAGCGGCGGCTCAGGATGGCACCACTGTCGAGCTGGCGGATGCCACCCAATTTGCCGGATACCTCGGCGAACCGAACGAGCCGATGCAGATCCTTTTGAAAAAGAACGGCCTGCACATTGCTATCCTCATCGATGCGACGGCGGCGATCGGCAGGACCGATCCTGCCAAGATTTCCGATGTCTGGCTCGAATCGGCATTGACCACGATCATGGACTGCGAGGATTCCATTGCGGCCGTGGATGCGCAGGACAAGACGGCGGTCTACCGCAACTGGCTCGGCCTGATGAAGGGCGACCTTACAGAGGAAATCCGGAAAGGCGGCGAAACCTTCACCCGCAGCCTCAATCCAGACACCGAATACACTGCTCCTGACGGCTCCTCTCGTATGCTCAAGCGCCGCTCGCTGATGCTCATCCGCAATGTCGGCCACCTCATGACCAATCCTGCCATCCTCGATGCCGAGGGGCAGGAGGTTCCCGAAGGCATCATGGATGCCATGATCACGGCGCTGATCGCACTGCATGACATCGGCGCCGACGGCAGCCGCAAGAATTCGCGTGAAGGCTCGATGTATGTCGTCAAGCCGAAGATGCACGGCCCGGAAGAGGTGGCGTTTGCCTGCGAGATCTTCGCACGCGTCGAGCAGGCGCTCGGCATGGCGTCCAATACCATCAAGATGGGCATCATGGACGAGGAGCGCCGCACGACGGTAAACCTCAAGGAATGTATCCGCGCGGCACGCGAGCGCGTCGTCTTCATCAATACCGGCTTCCTCGATCGCACCGGCGACGAAATCCATACCTCAATGGAAGCCGGCCCGATGATCCGCAAAGGCGACATGAAGCAGGCGGCTTGGATCGCCGCTTATGAAAACTGGAATGTCGATATCGGCCTGGAATGCGGCCTCTCCGGTCACGCCCAGATCGGCAAGGGCATGTGGGCCATGCCGGATCTAATGGCGGCAATGCTGGAACAGAAGATCGCCCACCCCAAGGCTGGCGCCAATACGGCCTGGGTTCCCTCTCCCACGGCAGCGACTTTGCATGCCACGCACTACCACAAGGTGGATGTCGCAGCCGTCCAGGCCTCGTTGAAGAGCCGGCCGCGCGCCAAGCTTGGCGATATTCTGTCCGTACCGGTTGCCACAAGGCCCAACTGGACGCCTGAGGAAATCCAGCGCGAGCTGGATAACAATGCCCAGGGCATTCTGGGTTATGTCGTGCGTTGGGTCGATCAGGGCGTCGGCTGCTCCAAAGTGCCCGATATCAACAATATCGGCTTGATGGAAGACCGGGCGACACTGCGGATTTCCGCCCAGCACATGGCTAATTGGCTCCATCACGGGGTGGTAACGGAAGAGCAGGTTCGCGAGACGATGAAGCGCATGGCAGCTGTTGTCGACGGCCAGAATGCCGCAGATGCGCTTTACCGGCCCATGGCTCGCGACTGCGATGGGTCGGTGGCCTTTCAGGCAGCACTCGATCTGGTGCTGAAAGGCCGGGAACAACCGAATGGCTATACGGAACCGGTCCTCCATCGTCGGCGCCTAGAACTAAAGGCCAAGGCATCGGCCTGATACCGAACAACAAGAAAGGCCGCCGGATGTCATCCAGCGGCCTTTCTTTTCCCTAACCCGGTTTAGCGGGCATTTATTGGATCACGACGACCTTCGTCTGGCGGCCCGGACGGACACGGCTATACAGGTCGATCACGTCCTGGTTCATCAGGCGGATGCATCCCGAGGATGCGGCGGTTCCGATCGAGGCCCATTCCGGCGTGCCATGCAGGCGGAAAAGCGTGTCCTGTCCTTTTTCGTTGAACAGATACATGGCGCGCGCGCCCAGCGGGTTGCTGAGACCCGGCCCCATTCCGGCTTCAACATAACGAGCGATGTCGGGCCGACGAGCTGCCATTTCCTTGGGCGGATGCCATGTCGGCCATTCCTGCTTCCAGGCGACATAGGCGGTGCCGGACCAGGCAAATCCCTGCTTGCCGACGCCGATGCCGTAGCGCATCGCGCGACCACCCGGCAGGATATAATAAAGGAAGCGCTCGCGCGTATTGACGATCACCGTTCCTGGCTTCTCGACCGTGTCATAATTGACGATCTGCCGCACGAACTTCTTGTCCACGCGGTTGATTGGGATTGCCGGCAGGGTGTAACCTGCATCGGTAACCGAACCGTACGAATCGGTAAAGATCTGGGCGGTTTCAACACGCACAGGCATGTCGGCCTGTGCGGTGTCGGACGTCGTAGAGCAGCCGGCCAGGGCGAGAGGTGCCAACAGGCCGAGTGCGAGCATGCTATTGCAAAAGCGCATGGATATCTCTTGGGATGAACAATCGATTTAAATCGGTGCTTCAGCACCTTTCAAACCGGTTATTTTCCATAAGCTTCGGATTAGCAAGCTGCTGCAGTGCATCAGGAACGAGCCGGTCAATAATTGAAAAAAGCCATGGCGTTTTTGCAACATGTGCAGCAGCCTGAGCGGGAATTTATGACCATACTAAACATCGTTAGTAATAATCCCCTGATCGATGGACGCCAGTCTGCGCGCGCCCTGATGGTTCGCAAGGGCATACAGCTGCTTCTGCACGACATGCGGCATGCCATTTTGCCGGAACTCGTGCTGGCCAGCGGCCGGCGGGCCGACTTGGTTACGGTATCGGAAAAAGGCGAGATCTGGATTGTCGAGATCAAGACCTCCATCGAGGACTTCCGTGTCGACCGTAAATGGCCCGACTACCGGGCGCATTGCGACCGCCTGTTTTTTGCCACGCATAAGGAAGTGCCGCTCGACATCTTCCCGCAGGACTGCGGCCTCTTCCTTTCGGACGGATATGGAGCCCACCTGCTTCGCGAGGCGCCGGAACACAAGCTGTCGCCGGCCACCCGCAAAGCGATGATGCTCACCTTTTCGCGTGCGGCCGCCCATCGCCTGCTGCTGGCGGAATGGGCTAACGGCAAGAGCTTCGACGATATGTGACTATTTCGGCGCCCGCTTGGCCAGAATTCGCTGCAGCGTACGGCGGTGCATGTTCAAACGGCGTGCGGTTTCAGAAACATTACGCTCACACATTTCATAGACCCGCTGAATATGTTCCCAGCGCACTCGGTCGGCCGACATTGGATTTTCCGGCACGTCAGCCTTTTCACCCGGCCTTTGCGTCAGGGCATGAAAAATGTCGTCCGCATCGGCGGGTTTTGCCAGATAATCGAGCGCGCCGAGTTTGACCGCCGTCACCGCCGTTGCAATATTGCCGTATCCGGTGAGGACGATAACCTTGGTATCTTCGCGGTTCTCGCGGATCGCCTGGATGACGTCGAGCCCGTTGCCGTCACCTAGACGTAGGTCGCATACCGCATATTTGGGCGGGCGTGCCTTGGACTTGGCAATGCCCTCGGCAACCGATTCCGCCGTCTCCACCGAAAAGCCACGCATTTCCATGGCGCGGGCCAAACGACGGAGGAAAGGTCCGTCGTCGTCCACGATTAACAGGGAGGGATCCGAGCCGAGCATGGCGGCGGCCTGATCCTGCGAATATTCTGGTTGCGTATCCATGATCTGTTCTCCGCAAGCTCTGACGCCCGCTGTCTCTGCATTATGGCACTTAAGGTGCGTCAGCGTGAACCTATTTCGTATCGCGCGCTTCCATGACAGAGCGCGGCCAGACAATCTCGATACGGGCTCCAGGTTCGCCGGTCAGGCGGTTGCCGAACCGGATCGAGGCGCCGGAACGCTCAAGCAGCGTCTTGGCGATGAAGAGCCCGAGCCCCAATCCGCCTGCACGCTGATCTTCCTTCGGCCGCCTCGTCATATAGGGTTCGCCGATCTGGGAAAGAACATCCGGAGCGTAACCTTGTCCGTCATCTTCTATGGTGATTGCCACCCGCTCGGGGCCATGCTCCACAGTAACGATCACCTTGCTGTTCGCGTAATCGACGGCATTCTCAACAAGGTTGCCGAGCCCATAGAGGATGCCGGCATTGCGGGTGCCGACCGGCTCCGTTGCGCGGTCATTCTTGTCGATCAGTTCGATCTCGATGCCGAACTGCCTGTGCGGAGCAATCACTTCTTCAATCATGGACGAGAGAGGCAGCCGCCGCATATGTTCTTCACTCTCGGCCGATAGTGACGTGAGGCGGCGAAGAATGTCGCGGCAGCGCTCGCTCTGGCTCCTCAACAGCTGGACGTCTTCGCCAAACCGTTCGTCCTTGCCCAGTTCCCGTTCCATTTCCTTGGCGACCACGCTGATCGTGGCAAGCGGCGTCCCCAGTTCGTGAGCGGCTGCGGCCGCCAAGCCGTCGAGTTGCGAGAGATGCTTTTCTCGTTCAAGCACGAGTTCGGTGGCCGCGAGCGCATCGGCCAGCAGGGTGGCTTCCCGCGACACGCGATATGCATAGAAGGCCGCGAAGATCATCATCGATGCGATCGAGCACCAGACGCCTAGCTGCATGACCGGCTGGATGCGCAGCGTCTCCGCGGGATGCCAGGGCACATCATAGGGCGAAAAAGCCAGCACCGTGGTGCAGGCAAGTGCAAAAACGATGAGCACGACGGAGTGCCGGATCGGTTGGGAGGCAAAGGAGATAATGACGGGGACGCAGATGAGCGGCGCAAAGGGATTGCCCAGGCCGCCGGTGATAAACAGCAGCGACGCCATCTGAAGCAGGTCGAAGCCCAGCAAAGCCGCAGCTGACCTCGGTCCGAGCCGGTGAGTGGCCGGAAACCAGGCAGCCAGCAGGAGATTGGCTGCCGCCAGGGCCGCAACGAGAATGGCCGCTTCCATCAGGGGCAGGGGAAACCGCAGAACGAGGCTCACCGCCAGCACCGTTGTCGTCTGGCCGGCAACTGCCAGCCAGCGCAGCCGCACCAGGGTCTGCAGCCTCATTCGCCGGCTGGAATCGCTGAACTGGGGGGGCGGCGGCAAGGCCGCTGCTGTCTTGCTGGCAGGCATTCCGATATGGTCTTTCTTGATCGTCTCCACGTGGCACTGCTTTATCCTGCCCGCCGCCTTGCCCGTAGGCGGCATTCTGTCACGTCCCCCGCGGTTTCGCACGTGTCGTCGGCACGGCCTCGGCTGGATTTTCCGGCCAGGGATGCCGCGGATAGCGGCCGCGCATCTCGGCGCGGACATCCTTCCATGAGCCTGCCCAGAAACCCGACAGGTCGCGCGTGGTTTGGATGGGCCGGTGCGCAGGCGATGTCAATTCGAGGACCAGCGGCAGCTTGCCGCCCGCCACCGCCGGATGGCTCTTCAGTCCGAACAATTCCTGCACGCGGATTGCCAGGACCGGCTCTTCCCCGTCATATCGGATGGCATGGCGCTGCCCGGTGGGCGCCTCGAAATGGGTCGGTGCGAGTTTGTTGAGGTCCTGCGCCAACTCGTAAGGGATCATTGAACGTAAGCCTTCGCTTAAGCTTCCCGGATCGATGCTGTTCAACCCGGAAGCGCGTCCCTGGAACGGAACGAACCAGTCGTCAAGCCGGGCCAGCAGTACCTTGTCGCTGACATCCGGCCAAGGCTCGCCGATCGACCGATGCAGAAAACCGATGCGTGCCCGCAATTGCAGACTGTCCTTCGAGAAGGGGAGCGCATCGAGCCCCAGCTCACGCACGCCTTCTGCCAGGGCTCGCGCGGCCTCTTCGCCCACGGGGCGAGGCAAGGGCTTTTCACTAAAAATAATGGCGCCCAGCCTGCGCACCTGGCGGGCCCGCACCTCCCGGCTGCCGGCATCGAAGAAGCATTCCGCACCTTCCATTATGGCGTCCGAAAGCTCCTCCTCCACATCTGAACGGCTGATCTCAGCTGCCGCCAGGATGCGCGCCTTCGCCGCTCTCCCGGTCAGGTCGGCGACCACGAGCATTTGTGCAGCGGCCAGCCTATCCGTTTCCGGCAGCTCTGCGCCACGCCCATTGGCCATGACGAACCGGCCTCGACCGCCGCGCTGCAGCGCTATGCGGTCCGGATAAGCATGCAGCAGCAGATGCCCCGCGGCCGCGCCTCGGTCCGCCGCTCTTTTTGTCTTCGGCAGGTCAGAGGCAATCCTGGCCGCCAGCTTGCGCGCCGCCTCGGCCCGCTCGCCCTTTTCCATGCGGAACCGACGAAGTCGCTCGTCGAGATCCACGTCCGTGCCGCCCAGGCCCTGCTCCGTCAAGAGCACGGCGAGCAGGCAGGCCTGCTGCGCAAAGCCCTGTTCCGCCGAGGAAATCGCCATGGCGGCAAGGCGCGGCGGCAGTGCCAGATCGCGCATCAGCTTGCCTTTTTCCGTCATGCCACCGGAAGAATTGAGGGCAGCGAGCTGCCGCAGCAGCGCGCGCGCCTCTTTCAATGCCGGCGCCGGTGGCGGATCGAGAAAGGCAAGACTGGCCGGATCCTGCACGCCCCAATGAGCAAGATCGAGCGCCAGACCGGCAAGATCGCTGGCCAGGATCTGCGGCGGCGAAAAGGGTGGAAGGGCGGCCGTCTGACCCGGATGCCAGAGGCGGACGGCGATCCCGGGCTCGGTTCGGCCGGCGCGGCCGGCGCGCTGGTCGGCAGAGGCAAGCGAGACCTTCACCGTCTCCAGCCGGGTAATGCCGGTCGCCGGTTCGAAGACCGGCAGGCGTTGCAGGCCACTGTCGATGACGATCCGCACACCGTCTATGGTGATGGAGGTTTCTGCAATCGAGGTCGCCAGCACGATCTTGCGTGTGCCCGGCGCGGCGGGCCTGATCGCCAGATCCTGCTCCTTCTGGCTCAGATTGCCATAAAGCGGCACGACGAGCGTCTCGGAGCCGAACTTGCCTTCCAGCCGTTCCACCGTGCGGCGGATTTCCGCCTGTCCCGGCAGGAATGCGAGAATGGATCCTGCTTCTGCCCGGTGCGACTCGACGATCGCCCGGGTCATCGTCTCTTCGATCCGCTCATGGGGCGGCCGGTCCCGGTATCGTATGTCGATCGGGAAGCTGCGGCCCTGGCTCTTGATCACCGGCGGATTGTCGAGCAGGCGCGCCACCCTCTCCACATCCAGCGTCGCCGACATGACGACGATCCGAAGGTCCTCCCGCAGGGCCGCCTGGACGTCGAGCGCCAGTGCCAGGCCGAAATCGGCATCCAGGGAGCGCTCGTGGAATTCGTCGAAGAGGACGGCGGAAACCCCCTTCAGCTCAGGATCATCGAGGATCATGCGGGCAAACACACCCTCGGTCACCACCTCGATCCGCGTCATGGCCGAAATCCGGTTGTCGAGCCGCATGCGATAGCCGACCCGATCGCCAACGCTTTCGCTTAAGAGCCATGCCATGCGCGAGGCCGCCGCCCGTGCCGCCAGCCGCCTCGGCTCGAGCAGGATGATTTTGCCTGTGCACCAGGCCTCGTCCAGAAGCACCAGCGGCACCAGCGTGGTCTTGCCGGCGCCCGGCGGCGCCGAAAGCACAGCCCGATTGCCCTTGGCGAGCGCTGCGGTCATGTCCGGCAGGACCTGCGTGATCGGCAGTGGCGGCAGGATCATGACCGGCTCTGCCGCTTCGGGCGGAAGGCTCATGGATGGGCAACCCGTCCGCTGGCATGCCGATATGCGAGGATGGCACCGGCGAGATCCTCAAGAGCGGCCCCGACCGATTTGAAAAGCGTGATCTCTTCCGGACTTGTGCGCCCCGGATGTGCCGCACGGGCCAGCTCCGCCAGCTCCGCCCGAATATTCTCTTTCGAAATCACACCTGCCTCTATCGGCTGGACGAGATCGCCGCCTTCTTTGAGGGCGCCGGCGCGCGTATCCACAAACAGGGAGCAGCGCCGCACCGTCTCGTCGTCGCTTTCGCGCATGCTGGGCTTGTAGGCGCCGACAAGATCGAGATGCACGCCCGGCTTCAGCCAGGCACCGCGGATCAGGGGTTCGTGCGACAGCGTTGCACAGGAGATGATGTCGGCGCTGGAAACGGCCCGTTCCAGATCCTCGACGACCGCCGCATCGAGATCCAGGGCTCTTGCTTCCCGCGCCGTTTCCTCGGCTTTTTCACCGTTCCGCCCCCAGATCAGGAAGCGCTTCAGCGGCCGCGTCACCG
Organism: Rhizobium deserti; assembly: GCF_004358025.1. Taxonomy (GTDB): domain Bacteria; phylum Pseudomonadota; class Alphaproteobacteria; order Rhizobiales; family Rhizobiaceae; genus Neorhizobium; species Neorhizobium deserti. The sequence continues at coordinate 181,923 of NZ_SMTL01000008.1, forward strand.
CATGCGCTTGGCAGAGGTTAAGCGACAGCCGGCCGGTACCGATCATCAGCAGGGTTTCGGCATTGTCTCGGGCCAGGTATTTGGCCGCAAGCGCCGAGGTCGCCGCCGTGCGGCGGGCGGTCAGCTCTCCGCCCTCGATAATTGCCTGCATTTCACCGGTGGTCCCGGAGGAAAGCAGATAATTGCCGATGATGGTCGGCAGTGACCGCAGGTGGTTGTCGGGAAACAAGTTGAGGATCTTGACGCCGACATGTTCACCGGGCAGCCAGGCCGGCATGAGCAGCATGACTGCAGATGTCCCGCCGGGCACCTCCATATCATGATGATGACGTACCGGCATGACGCAGTCGCTCCGAAACATCGTCTCGACCGCCTCGATTAGGTCAGCCCAGGGCAGCGCGTTTCGGGTCTGCTCTTCGTTCAATACCAGCATGTTCGGCTCCAACCTCAATGCCCGCACCTTATCAAGGCCCGCCCTGCGGATGGAAGCCTTTCCGCGCTTTCGGCAATAAGATCGGCTTGATCGTGATGGCGCACCACCACGAAGCTCATGACAGCAGCAAGACGGAAAAATGACAATTTTTTAAATTGGCTGTTGACTTGTTTGGTTGGTTAGATTTATAAACCGCTCACTGACGAGGGCGGCGGCGCTGCTGGCGACGAAGTCCTTTGTTCTTGAGAAATCCTTATTAAGTTGGCGCATGCTGATTGGGACCGGGT
>NZ_SMTL01000009.1 GCF_004358025.1 Rhizobium deserti
ACCCGCCCCGATCTGATCTTGCAACCGGGATCAGCCGCTCAGATCGGGGCTGATCCTCGAGCCGTAGAGCGCTGAAAGTGACATTTCTACTTTGCACCACGGCGGACAATTCAACCTTGCAGCCACAGTTATTGTAAGGGCTATTTAGTAATGCGACAGTTGGACCAGTTAGAGATGCGACAGTCTCGCCTCTCGACGCACTGGTCAAAGCCAACGTTGGGAGCAAGGATGACGATCTTCAGCCTGGTCGAGACCATGAGCGGTTGGAGTCGTCATGTCCTTTATGATCACCATGTCGCAGAAAGAATTGCATCGGCTCGAAGCCATCCAGAAGATCCGTGACGGACGCCTGAGCGTTGTCCAGGCTGCCGAACAGCTCGGCCTCAGTCGAAGTCAGGTTCATCGGCTGCTGCAGGCCTATGACCAGAATGGTCCGGCTGGCCTTGTTTTTATGAAACGATCGCAGCCGAGCAACCGGCGCCACAGCGAGGAATTTCGCAATGCTGCGCTGGACCTGGTCCGCGAGCGCTACCTGGATTTCGGTCCAACGCTGGCGCGTGAGAAGCTGATCGAGTTGCACCGGATTTCTGTCGCCAAGGAGACGCTGCGACAATGGATGACGGAGGCTGGCATCTGGGTTTCACGCAGAGAACGCAAGAAACGGATTTTCCAGCCACGCGGCCGACGTGATTGCTTTGGCGAACTGGTGCAGATCGATGGCTCGCATCACTGGTGGTTCGAGAATCGCGGGCCCAAATGTGCCCTGCTCGTCTATATCGACGATGCGACCGGCAAGCTTCTGCATCTGCGCTTTGCCGGATCGGAGAACACATTCGACTATCTGCATGCGACCAAGGCCTACCTGCAGCAATGGGGCAAACCGCTGGCCTTCTATAGCGACAAGCACGGCGTCTTTCGTTCGACCCATGCGTCGGACAAGGACCGGACGAGCGGCCTAACGCAGTTCGGTCGGGCGCTTTATGAGCTCAACATCGACATTATCTGCGCCAACACTCCGCAAGCCAAGGGCCGGGTGGAACGTGCCAACCAAACGCTGCAGGATCGGCTGGTCAAGGAGATGCGCCTCCGCGGCATCGATACGATTGAAGCTGCCAATGCTTATGCGCCTGAGTTCATTGCGGATTTAAACGCGCGTTTCGGCAAACAGCCGCGCAATCCGAAGGATATGCACCGGCCGCTCGCCGCCCATGAGAACCTCGATGGCGCCATGTGCCGTAAGGAAGTCCGCACGTTGTCGCAAGCCCTGACGCTGCGCTATGACAAGGTGCTGTTCATCCTTGATCCGACAGATCTTTCCAGGTCCCTGGCGGGTAAGAAGGTCGTCGTTTGCGACTATCCGGACGGGCGTCTCGAGATCATGCACGAGAGCTTTGCCCTGCCCTACAGAACCTTTGACACGTTACGCTCCGTGCATCGCGCGGATGTCGTCGACAACAAGCGGTTGGACGACATGCTGTCGGTCGTTGCCGAGATGCAGGCCGGGCGCGAGCAGCAGCGCAGCAAGAGCGGCCCTCGGCGCACCGGCCAGAAGGATCATATGTTCGGCATTCGCGACGGCAGCCAAAGCAACGGTTATCAGAAGCGTGGCCGCAAGCCCGGTCGGCGGACGGACTTCATGAACGATCCGGAAGTGATTGCCAAAAGGCAGAAGGCGCTGGCGCGCATGGAGGCCGCGGAACGATCGCCTGCATTCAAAGTCTCAAAGCTAAAGCCGAAGGCGTGCGTCTCACCCGCCCCCGCTCCGCCCTTTCAACCCGAACCAGCCGGTCGGACCGGGGGCTAATCGTCAGAGCCTGTGTCGCATTTCTAACTGGCCAGCGGCGTCGCACCTGCAATTAGCTTTGACAGTTATAGTATTAACGTTACGTCCAGGAAGTCATGCACCCAGTTCCGCCTTCTAGCCTAACTTTGCACTCACCTGCCGGAGCGCCGCGCACGATCTTCAATGATTAGCTCCGGAACGAAACTCCTGGTTTTGCGCAGAAAGGCGGTCACGTTGCGCGACTAAACAGATGTCTCAAAATTCCATGAACTTGTCACCGTGGGCACTGATATGAACGACGCTCTGTCTGACTATCCACCAAAGAGCTAAAAACTGCGCCCGGCCTGGTCCGCTCACGTATGCGACGCCTCCGAAGTAGGTTATCAGCAGTTTGAGACGCGACGCGCAGATGTCGCCAGTTCTATGCCAACGCTCAACGCGAACACCGAGAAGCGGCTGCAAGCCTTAAGCTGCAAGAGATGATTTTGCGACGAGCGAATGAAGTTTTGACAGCAACTCTTCGCCACTTACCGCAGACATGTTGAAGTCGGTGCTCTGCCACCCGTCGAGATCTGCGTCGGCAGGCTCACCCACAAAAGCCATGGCCCAGCTTTCAAACGTTCGAGTTGCTATTGGGACGAACTCCAACAGCGAGACGTCAGCGTGCCGAGCATCCTGCTGAATCCGCTCGAATGTCATCTCGATTGCAGCCTGCGGTCCCTCCAATACCTGTCCGAAGTAGCCAGCGCTGAACATCAAGGCTCCGGTTACGCCCACCAGCGCGTTGTTGCGGCGGCTTGTTTCCAGGATCTGGTCCACCTCTTCGCGGAGCCTGGCAGTCGATCCTGCTATCTCATTGGCACTGAAGTATACCAGGCGGTGCAATGACATGTTGATTTCTCCCTAGTTCATTTGTTCTACGAGAAGCGTTGCTTCGTGCTGTGGCACAGGGCGCCCTGTGAGGTATCCCTGAACCTGCTTGCAGCCGTCATGCGTGATTTGTCGCAGCTGGCTTTCGGTTTCGACGCCTTCTGCAATCGTCATCATTCCCAGGCTCTCGCCCAATGCCGTAACCGCACGCACGATCGCCGCGCTATCAGGGTTGGTTTCCAGGCTCCGGATGAAGGACTGGTCGATCTTAATCTTGTCGAAAGGAAACTTCTGCAGGTAGCTTAAGGACGAATATCCTGTCCCGAAATCGTCCATGGAAACCTTGATCCCCAGCGCCTTGATCTGCTTCAAGATCGCTACCGTCGCGTCGGTGTCGTCCATTAGCGCACCTTCGGTGATCTCGATGTCCAGGCGGTGAGGAGGCAGGCCCGCGCTCGCAAGTGCCGAAACGATTACGTCAATAAGCTTCTGGTTCTTGAACTGCAGTGGAGACAAGTTGACAGAAACTGAGATTGGTTCAGGCCATTGTGCAGCATCTTTGCAAGCCTTCCGCAGAACCCATTCCCCCAAGGAACCTATCATGCCGATGTCTTCCGCCAAGGGAATGAACTGTGCCGGCGATACGGGGCCTCGCGCCGGCGTCGACCAGCGAAGAAGCGCTTCAAAGCCAACGAGCCGCTTGCCGTCGATCTGATACTGCGGTTGGTATGCCAGCGAGAACTGTTCCAGCACGAGCGCTCGCTGCAGGTCTATTTCCATCGACCGTCGCGCTTGCATCTCCTGATCCATTGCTTCTGTGAAGAAACGGAAGGTCGATCGCCCTGCAGATTTAGCTTTGAACAGCGCTAGGTCAGCGCTCCGTATCAGGTCCTCCGGCGTCTTCCCGTCCAATCCAGCCAAAGCGATGCCGACACTGACGCCAACTTGCACTGAGTGACCCTGGATCAGGTATGTTCGCCCGATAAGATCGATCGCTCTCGATGCCAGAGCTTCAGCGGCGGTAGGCTGTTCGCCAGCCGCCTGAAGAATGACGAATTCGTCTCCCCCAAGACGTGCCAGAGAATCCTTTGGCCCGAGTATCTTGGACAGTCGGTCACTGACAAGCTTAAGAAGGGTATCTCCGATGGGATGTCCCAGAGTGTCATTCACCAGCTTGAAACGATCGAGATCCAGATAAAGCACGGCAATTTCATCATTGGCTGGAGAAGCCAGTCTCTCTTCCAGCTGACGAACAAGCTCCAGGCGATTGGGCAAGCCTGTCAAAACGTCACGCTGTCGACTGAGTGTCACCTGCATAACATAGGAAACATCTGTGAAGGACAGGACCTGCAATCCAGGGCCGTTGGTGAGGCTAGAGAGCAAAATGGCTCGGCCGTCGCGCATTTCAAACAGGTGCTGGGGTCGTCCCGCCAACAATGCATCGAAAATGGTGGACGCTATGCCATTGCTGAGGAACCCGAATTTCTCTGCCTCGTGCAACAGATCCTTGAATGACTTTCCTGGTGTGACCAGGCACGGAAAAAGCGCCCGCGCTGAAGGATTACTTGATACCACTGCGCCTTGTGGATCGAGGTGCAGCTCAGGTAGAGACGGAGAAAATGGATCTTCGCGCAGAGAAGCCGGCTCGATGATGTTGTTCCGTTGCAGCATTGCTTAAACTCGATCAAGTCACCGTTGCATTACGCCGCAGGTTTATTAACAAAAGCCAGTTGTGAGACGGTAAAGAATGAGTAAGCGCCGCATCCAACGCGCGGTCGCAATCTCAACTGCGCTTTCGGGCGGCACGGAAATGATCTTGGAAAGATAGTAGCAGGCAGGGCATGAGCAGCATTACCGACTTCATCGTGGAGCTAATCAAGGCAGCCAACGACGACTATAAGACCACAGACCAGGAGAAGAAGCGGCTGCTTGAGCGGTCTGTCTTGTTCATACGGGACATGAGGGACACCGTCGGTTTTCCCGCAGCTCAAACAGATGCTGACCGTGTCTATGACATACAGAAGGAAGTCGCGGCAATGGGAATGGGATCTAGTTCAACAGATGAGATCCGCCAGTGCCTCCTGCTTTCGGCAACGATGATCAGAGACCTGCGCGTCGTGCTCGATACAGGCACCGAAATCCGGATCGGTTAGTCGACAGCGTTGTTTCATCCTCGACTTCACGGTCTGATGCCACGATCATCTCACCACCGCTCCTGATGTGTCCGTGATATTATTCCTCGGTGGTAGATTTCTACATACTGATCGACGTTCATTACGCAGCTTCCGTTTGGTCCGGTCGCCATCCAAGATCACGACACTTCGCCTCGCCTGCGGCGATTGCCTCTCTGCGTGTGGCAAATGGTTCCAAGCAGGTAGTGAAACCTGCCTCGAAAGTCGATGAACGTGCTCTTGCTCACAACGTCGTAAAGGATGGTCATGCCTGACTCGTAGGTCTGCATGCGATATCCGCTCGTTGCCCTGTTGTCCTGAAATAACACAAGGGCACATAGCCAGCCACTCAGCCTAGGCTCGGTTCATGCGAAACTCCGTATAAGCCCAAAAAAGGTTCAAGGGCCGGGGCGGTCGCGCGTGCTGTGCAGATGATGGTCATGCACGGCGTTGAATAAGGCTTCGAGCCATTGGATCAACGGCGACCTGATCTCGTCCCCTCATCTTGGCAGCGTATAGCGCCAGATCAGCCCGCCGGTAAAGCGCACTTGCCTCTTCTCCACGCGTGAAACAGGCAATGCCCGCCGAGAAAGTATAACGAAAGCTTGCCTCATCTGGTAACGGCCTTGAATATCTGACAGACAGAAGCATTCGGCTAAGAACCGTTTCAGCCTCGGCGAGCGACGTGTTGGGCAAAAGGAGCACGAACTCTTCTCCGCCGACACGTCCGAGAACGTCCGTCTTTCGAACTTCATGTTGAATGGTTGCGGCAAAGTCCTTGAGCACCGCGTCGCCGACTGAATGTCCGAAGCGGTCGTTGATATATTTGAAGTTGTCGAGGTCGAGCACGGCGATACACCCAATCAGATCCTCGCCTTCGTGATCGTTCTGGACCAGCTCCTCAAGCTTTGACATGACGAAGCGACGACTAGGCATGCCAGTCAGCTCGTCGGTTTGTGCTGCTTTGACTGCATTATCACGGTCTTGCCGCAACGAGCGTTCGTCGGGTCGGATTGATGTGATGTCGGTTGCAATGCAGAGCATCCAACCATCCGCTTGCGTGGTTTCTGTCATCCAGACCCAGCGCCCGTCGTGGAGGTCGGTTTCGAATGCTTTGCTCGAGCTTTTCCCTCGCCGGGACTGCGTCGAAAGCAGCCAAGCCTCAAAGTCCGGCGTACTGATGACGGTGCCCCGCTTGGCATGAAAATTCCGGCGCATCAAATCGGTCCATAGGGGTTCTTCGCCGGCCTCTATCCACCAGGCGTCGCGGAAGGCTCGGTTGGCATACCGTAGCCGGTCGTTTTGGTCGTAAACGGCCACCATTGCGTTGGCGCTTTCCATTAGCTGCGCCGCCTGAACCATTGTTTCTACGTCACCCAAGGCTATGCTGTCCCAAGTTAGATGCAGTTACTCTCAATTACCTCCTCACGATGAAGAACATCTTACAGTCACCTTGCTGACGTGAGGCGTCCGCCAGCACTTTGCAGCAAGCTCCGCTCCAGTAGAGGAAGCTAAGCAAGAGATCTCGAACAGGAGGCGATCATGTTCTATGAGTGGGACATCCATCAGTTTGTTGAGCAATAGGCGAGGAAGCGAAGCACGACCGCAGCGCTGATCGTCATGCTGCTGCTATGCTACTTTAGATGGTTTTGAGCGGGCTGTTGCGGTCGTGCACTCGACTCGCTGGATGGTCTCCCACAGTCTCAGTTCCGGAGTACAGGAGGAGCGTTATGACTTACGAATGGGATGCCGTGAAAGCAAGGCGAGCGTATTTGATCAAGTTTGCAGTTGCTTGTGTTGCAGCACTGGTCATGGCCAGCGTTCCCGTATGGTTCGCCTTCAAGGCAGGTGCGATCTGATCAGCATCCGCAGGTTGGCTTCCGGTCTTGATAAACGAACACGCGGATAGCAAGAATTACCGGGTTCGAAGGGGCTCAGGGAACGCCACGGTCAATCCCTTTACGTCGTGTCAATGAGATACCCCTAAAAACTGAGGGGTCTGGGATGAAGAGCCAGGCTCCACAGCTTCCTCGTGAGTAGATGTATGCTCCGATGCGCACCGTCACGAGCACAAAATGACACGCCCCAAGATTAAGACCGCGCTGCCTGCGCTGTTTACTGCTATCGCCATAGTTCTTACTATATTCTCAGCGTTTGCGTTAAACCGCATGGCAGTGATTGATCAAAGCACTGCTGACATTGCAGGCGATTTGATGCCGAGCCTCGGGCTTGCCAAAGAGGCTGATAACGCCTTCACTGATTACAGACTTGGCTGGCGTAACCACGTCATAGCGCGCTCCCCAGAACGTATTTCAAAGGTAGAAAGCGCACTTGCGGAATCCAGAAGCCGCTTCACGAAGGCCCTCGACAGTTATGATGCCATGGGCCCGACGGCCATGGAACGGGCAATTACTGCTGGCTTGCGTTCAACATTGGCGGGGTATGATCTTGTTGCTGAGAAGCTCAGGAAAGCAAGCGATGCCAACGACGACGACGAATGCGAGCGTCTGCTTTTTGAGGAAATGACGCCAATTTCAGCCAAGGTTGATCAAGACCTTTCTAAATTGATCGAGTTCAACGAGAAGGGTGCGGCTGAAGCTTATACGTCCAGCCAAGAGGTCTACAGCCTCTCCATAAAAATCGCCGTTGCTCTCCTATCCGTTGCAGCCCTTATCGTGGCAGGTGCGATCTGGTATGCATTTGTTGGCATTGCCAAGCCTATCGAGAATATCACCCAGTCGATGAAGAACCTGGCCGGCGGCGACGCCGAAAGCGCCATCCCTTATCCCGGCCGCCAGGACGAAATCGGCGAAATGGCTGCCGCTGTGGGGGTCTTCCGCAGCAATGCGCTCGACAATCGCCGTCTTGAGCAGGAGACTTCCGCCCAGCGTCATCAGTCGGAAGAACAGCAGCGTCGTGCGGCCGAGCAGGATCGTGTTCGCGCCGAAGCCATGGCTCAGGCGACAAGCGGTCTCGCCGACGGCCTGAAGCAGCTGTCCGCTGGCAACCTCAGCTTCCAGCTCAGCCAGCCCTTCGCTGCCGATTTCGAAAGCCTGCGCGCCGACTTCAACATGGCCGTGGAACAGCTGCGCGGCACGCTGGGTGCCGTTTCCCAGGCAACCAGCTCGATCGACAGCGGTTCGCGCGAAGTCAGCCAGAGCGCCGACGATCTCGCCAAGCGCACCGAACAGCAGGCCGCCTCACTGGAAGAAACGGCCGCCGCTCTCGACCAGATCACCGCCAATGTGTCGAACTCCTCCAAGCGCGCCGAAGAAGCCCGCACGGTGGCCATCCAGGCCAATGAAAGCGCCCGCCATTCCGGCGCCGTGGTGGCCAATGCCGTCGATGCCATGGGCAAGATCGAGCAGTCCTCCAGCCAGATTTCCTCGATCATCTCGGTGATCGACGAGATTGCCTTCCAGACCAATCTCCTGGCGCTGAATGCCGGCGTCGAAGCGGCGCGTGCAGGCGAAGCCGGCAAGGGCTTTGCGGTGGTTGCCCAGGAAGTGCGCGAACTGGCCCAGCGGTCCGCCAAGGCGGCCAAGGAGATCAAGGACCTGATCCGCAATTCCTCCGTCGACGTGGAAAGCGGCGTCAAGCTGGTCAGCGAGACCGGCGACGCCCTGAAAACGATCGAAGGCTATATCGTCACCATCAACCAGCATATGGACTCGATCGCCACCTCGGCGCGCGAGCAGTCGGTCGGCCTGTCGGAAGTCAACACAGCCGTCAACCAGATGGACCAGGTGACGCAGCAGAACGCCGCCATGGTCGAGGAAGCCAATGCCGCCGGCGCAACGCTGGCCAATGAAGCCGCCCGCCTGCGAGAACTGATCGGCCGGTTCGATCTCGGCGCCGGCGCAAGCCTGTCGCAGTCCAACCAGCTGCGCCGCACGGCGCAGGTCATGGCTGCCTCGCCGCAGTCCAGGCCTGCCGCTTCGCCGGCCCGCAGCATGGTCGGCAAGATCGCCCAGGCCTTTACCGGCCGCAGCAGCGCCGCTGCCGCGCCATCGGCTGCCGCCGACAGCTGGGAAGAATTCTGATCCCGCACAGGCGGCAAACAAAAGAAGAAGGCGGGGCCGAAAGGCCCGCCTTTTCTTTTGGTTCGCTATCAACGATGGACTGCCAGTGTTACGGGGCGCGTTCTCGGCTACTTTGATCGCGCTTGCGGAATGTAGGTTTGGAGCATGTCCATCACGCCCTTATATACGGAAGGCTTTTGCCGGGGGAAGTCGGTCCCGGCTTCCGCTTTGCGTCTGGGGCGTGCCGGCGCTATACTGAAAGCTCCGATGCTCTTCATTTCTTTCTCGGATCGTGGCCTGACGCCGGATGATCCGAGCGGAAGGTGAGGCAAAGTAGACCTCGGAACTCCTTTAAACCCGACCATTTGGTCCGACAAGGGCTTGCTCAACGCAAGGGTTGAGGCTCTTGGGTCGAGGCGCTTGCAAATACTCGTGGCTCTCTCAGGCTTCCTGAGCGGGCACGTCTTTTTGTGAAGCTGCAGTGTTGGCATTTCAGGATGAAGCCACGTACACGATTTATTCTGGATCGCGGTCGTGCAACTGGCCTGGTTGGACAGAGCGGAGCCTGACGGGAGACATTCTCAACCGAACTCCCTGTCCTTGACCTCAGGTGGATGGCGCGGGAAAAGCCTATGCACAATCGTGCATGGTCGGATGATGCCATTAGCCTGATCCCTCAGCTGCCAGCTGGCACGTCTCCTGCGATCTCCATCAGGCATGTCTGATCGAAGATCACCAAGCTGAAGCTTGGCTCGACCGGCATCCGCAACGGCCGGATCGTTTTCTTCCCCTGTGCGCCTGAGCGCTCATTCCTCGCGGGACAAAGCCTCTCCTGTGGCCGCCTTCCACTGCGTTTCAGCCTTTCAGGTGCAGTCCGATCGTCGTCGATGTGTTCGACAGCCATCGAGACCGCGATGGACGCGGGTCGAGCAATCGCGAAGGAACAGAACAATGGCAATCATCGGCTGAAGGCGAAGAAGGCTTCACTGAAAGCTCGCAAGCGCGACGCGTCACTGACGCTCTTGGCGGTGGCCCTTGTCTGGTACTTTGGTTATCTCTGATCAAGTGTGCGCGGTAGTGCGTACGACCGCCGTTTCCTGGTGAAATCTCATCGACCGTTGGTCGGCATACATCTGCTTAGACTAAGGGCGCCATGTCGCGTGAGTCATCCAGGCCGGTACCCCCTCCCCTTCTTCTGCTTCATCATTCCAAGAAAGTGCTGAAGCGCGGCTTTCTCATCGGCGAACAAATCGATGCGCACACGGCCATGGGTGCCGATGCGTCCCCAGTTCCTCGCGACCGCGAAGTCGCCGAACAAGGACGGCTCGAGTGACAGGTGGTAGAAGCGTGCCATGCGACGGCTTCGATCAACCCGGACAAGATGGACCTGAAATTGCTGTGTGCTCATGCTTGACAGATTCAAAGGTCTTGATGCGCACGTCCAACAAGAGTTTTGAATCGAAAGCCGCTGATTGATTCACGCCGTGAATCGGTTTGGCAGCAGCACGACGCTTACCTTGCTATGTTCCTCCCCGCAACCAATATCACGAGCGGGTAACGCGCCGCGAAAGCTTTTATAGACGGGGGTGTTCACTGCCAGAATACGGCTAGTGGGGACCCTGAAGATTCATCCGGGTTTTTCAAAATTCTGGAGCAATTTTTGCTACCGGCTGGCGTGACCGTTCCTTATACAACATTGGAACCGTCAGGCAGTTTTCACTGCCCAGCGATAACCATAGTGGGAGGCCGCTGCATTTGCTGAGCCGCTGCTGGCATGGCTTGTGTTCGACGGTATTGCGGTCCCCCTGCCCTCACCGGCCTTCCCCTGCCCTGCCTCCAGCCGTTCAGCACCATGCAACGCTTGATGAACTCCTGGCGCCTGATTTCATTGCCGATGGCGTTGCCGAGTTGAGCACCCAGTACATAGCCAGGCGTCCCCATGGCGAACATGCCCTGCTCTGTTGAGGATGCCATCAGCTCACAGCGCGCCAGAGCGTATTTTAGCTCAGGACCAGGACCAATACGGCTATAGGAACAGATGTCTGGCAGCCGCTAAGACATGCAGCAAGTAGCAGCATCAGCGTCTTTGAGTTTCTTCCACCGTTTCTCATCGCGCGTCCCCATCACCTGTTGGGGACGATGCCGCAGAATATCGAATTTTTGGATAATCCGAAAACTGCATTAGCGCCGATCAGACTGATTGGTGAGTGATGACCAAGACGCTCTACACAAACAGGCACAAGAAGCTGGTGGAGCTCCTGATCGAGCATCGCAAATCTATGGGCAAGACCCAAGCCGACGTTACCAAAGCGCTGAACCGCCACCAGTCGTACATTGCCAATATTGAGAACGTGGACCGGAGGGTGGACGTGATCGAACTCTTGGACCTGGCAGAGGCTATTGGTTTTGACCCGCATCAGGTCCTGGACGCGGTACCGGTCGTCAAAAATTAGGACAGGAGGATGGTTCCTCCATTGCCCAGCCCGGCAGCAGCGGCTGATCTTGCAGCGCGCAAGCAGCTTGTGGCCCAACGTCTTGTGGATCAAGAAGTCTAGCGAAATCACGTGGTGGGACCCTGGAATTCAGCTCGGACTTCGAAAAATCCTTGGCAATTTTTATAGTCGGAGCTGAGACATCTAGAGCTAGCTTCGCGCCTGCATTGGGCGGACGAGCTGGGCGGGACGCGGGGCAGGTAGCGCCACCACCTTGAACAATTTCAAAGCGTGTAGTATTGTTGAGAAAATCTTGACACCTTAACCATACCGATTTAGGTTAATTCTCCATATTATATATTATAGAGCAATAGCGCGCAAATGCAATTGCTCATTCGGTAAAGCATCCATGCATAACAAGGCATTGATGATCATTAATTTTTCCGAGACGTTGATGGAAACCGTGTGACTTCACGGTTTTAAGTTTTAACCTCTGGGAGAATACCATGAGATTTCCGCCGAGACGTTTTCAAAAAACGAAGCCCCGCGTCACACGTCGCCGCTCTACGCACTCTGGGCCACTTGGCAAAGCTAAGGTACTGACGGCACAACAGTTCGATCAGGCCGCCGAAATGGCTCTTTCCAAAAGCCTTTATGGGCCACGCGATCAATTGTTCATCATGCTGTCTCGCTATGGCGGATTGCGTGCCCGGGAAATCGCAACATTACACGTGGAAGATGTTACAGACGCTACTGGAGCATTGGCTGACAAGATTGCCATCTCGAAGCGAGGTGCCAAATATGGTAAGGCTCGGACGGTGCGTATGCACCCCAACCTAAAAGCCGCCCTTGAGAAATATCTCTTGAACTCGAAGATCACTTCGGGCCCGATCTTTTGGAGCTACCGCGGTGGGCCGGCGACATCCAACATGGTCCAGAAGCAGATCAAGAGCGTCTACACCCTGTGCGGCTTTGAGGGCGCTCGTTCGCATTCCGGTCGTCGTTACGTGATCACGACGATGGCGCAGGCAGCAAACATGGTTGGCGCTTCCTTGGAAGATGTTCGCATCTTCGCAGGGCACTCGGACATCACGACGACTGCGGCTTATGTCGAAGAATCCATGTACGCCGACAAACTTGTTAACTTGCTCTAAACGAGTGGACACTTGAGGTCAGCAATGCCTCGCCTTAAGCTCAATCAGGAGCGCACCATGAGGCCGTCGCCTGCAGCTTTTGAAAGCTTAGGAACATATTCCATTGCTGAACAGGTTCTCGGCAGCTTTTGCTATTGCCACGCAAGCCATTGCCGCAGTTATTTATTTCTGGTCGCTGCGGCAAAGCTCAAATAACCGCATCCGTTGTCCGTCAAGCTGAGCATCTCCCATGCTCTTGGTAGCCGAACCTTTTCCGTCGTACGACACTGAAGCGAGTGCCGGCATTGAAGGGCGGAAATGCTCCATTGTGCGAGCAGGCTTTCCTCCCAAGTGGAACTACTCTCAGTGAAAGAGCTTGGTTCGATGGTCGCCCAGGCGACTCGTCGACGCCACTTTCACTCACACGCATTGCTCATCCCTGATCAACCGATGCTGGCTCCCGTCGCTGTTCGACGAGGGCGCGGCGGCATGTTGCAGCGGCCCCTATCTGCTCGGTCGCGCCGCCACGGCGTCGGATGTACATATTCGTTGGCAACGCTCTTCGCAATTCATGCTGCTTCGGACCTTCATCAGTCCGCCGCGCATCGCTATCCCTCAGGCCCTTACATCCTCCTCAAACGAATGATTGGCTGGCAGCAGCTCTGCGCATTCAAACCGCCTCGGCAACGATGCCTGTTCCCACAGTTGCGTAGAACATGCTTAGGTAGGTTTTCACCTAAGCATGTATAGACTGCATTCACTGAAGGTCGTACGAGCCTTGCGCTTGCGTATCCAGTATATAATCGACTGAAGGAACGGTGTTCCGATAACGTCTAAATATAAGTATCTATTTTCTATTTAAAGGCTGTCAAGAAAAACTTGACAGATGCGAAAACGATTATTGTGAATAGATTTTCTATTGACATCGGTGGGGCTGTCACTATTTTTCATTACGAAGTTGACGTGTCGGACGCCCAAGTCGTGGTTCTCGCATATGGCTTATGCGCTCTCCCCGCTTCAGGACGTCTGCATTAGACAGCGTGGAAATAAGATGTCTTTTCACCCGATTTAAATGATGCTGTTCGCGCACCATCATTCAGGAGGCTTAAATGATCCTAGCGAGCAGCGGAGACCGTAATGCCTCCTCGTAATGGGCGGATCGACAGCTTGTAAGTCGAGAAACCCGGTTCTGCAGGCCGCTCCTGACCTGCTGCCGCTCCGTTTAAGAATAGCGAGCGGTACTATCCATCGTCGTGAATGAAGCAACTTGCATCAAGCAGGAAGGAATTTCTATGACTAAGAGACCCCTCAACGACGTCGCAACCTTCGACCGGTATCACTTTACTGCCGAAGAGCATGTAAATGAGCTGAAGGCGGGCATGTACCCAACCATCGAAGTCCTTTACGAGCGGAATGGAATTACATCCAAACCGGCGGCACATTTGCTCCAACTCCTAAAACCATCATCTACCCGCTCAGGCATCTTTCGTCAGGATACCATTGCCACCTACTCGCTTTCTGGCTCAGATATCGATGCCCTTGGCCCGGTCCTTGAGCAAGTACAAGGCTCGCTCCCGGTGCGAGCAGCTTGCACTAATGAGCCATTTCCAGAAGATGTCGTACCAGTCACAGCGCATGAGTTGACGGAAGCCCTTAACGCCACTCGTCACCAGTTTCCGGAAATGCCGCCCCCAAGGCTTGGCACGAGGGAACTGCTGGTGGGAACACTCGACAGAGTATCCTGCTTGTCCCCTGGGACAGCCGAAGTATTCGACAACGGCGGGCGGCAGACGGACTTTGAGTTCCTAAAGAATGACCGTTTCGGAACTGACCCCGAGCAAAACATCTTCCTCAAGCTCTCGGTGAACGGGTGCGTTACAGGCATCGCGATGCCCTTCATGCTCTGGATCGAGAATGGCAACTATGCTGCACCCTCTTTCATAGTCGAGGGAAGCGTCGGGCCGGCATGGGTCGTTTTCCTTGTATATGGCAGAGATCAGGAACTTGACCGCATGAGGGAAGAGTTGGTTCAACATTTAGACCTTCCAGGAGCAGATCTTGCTGGCCTGATTTGCCCCCTCCCCTGCGGGCAATACCGTCTCTCAAAAGAAAGCGCACAAGTTATTGAGTTCGATTCTCCCTTCGGCTTTTACGCAGCCGACGAACTGCTTGATGTTTTTCTGCCTCCTGCCTCGACCATGAAAGCGCGGAACCGTCTGTAGCGACCGGCCGATGACGGACTAGATGGGTACGGGGTACATTTACAAGCACTTCGTTGTGGCAGCTGATCCTCAAAACCTGCGCTTGTTCGAGGACTTGCTCAAACTCACAGTCGCGAATTCGAATACTTGCAGGAATAACTGCAGGATCGAGCAAATAGGCTTCGCTTTCCAATCCCTGAAAACATGAGCAGCGAGACAGATTGTCTGGCCGAGGAGCACATGTGTGCCTGTCGTTTCGAACCACAAACTTTGGCCCTGCCGGGCCATTGCAGCCGCTTGCAAAGGCCTACGCTCTTGCAGGCATTCTGACGGATAGCTGACCGCCCTGAGGCGGCCATCAGCTTCACAACACACCAAACCATTGGAATGCGCGCGACTAGGCTCCGCGCAAAGGAGATCACATGACTGAATTTCGCCTGAACGAAAGCCGTTTCTACATTGATCCGCGCCACCCCTACCCCGCCTACACCATCGACGAGATCCTGGTGAGGATCATCTCTGAGGGGCTAAACACGCTGGAGATCACGCCGAGAGATATTGACGAGTGGGATCACCCTTCTGCCTTCTTCGTCAGCATCCTTCCCCCGTCGTGGTACCGTCCGGCCCGGCACTACGGTATCTCGACTTGCTGCTATCTTTTGCAAGAAGGTACGCAACCAATTGAGCTCGCTCAGCTGTTTTCACGCATGCAGCCAAAGCTCAACTGCCGAGTGAGCCGTATTATGTTTCCCGCAGATAAGGCTGTCTCTGTTGCTGAGCTTGACCAGACACTCAAACTCACTGAAGCGGGATTCCCCCAGTTCCTGGCGCCGGAAAAGATGTCAGGCGAAATGCAGATTCACGACTTGCATCGCACCGTCACACGCGATGACCCTGATGCAATCGAGTACTACACGGAAGCAGGGCAGCACATCCGCCATGTGATCCACGAAATATACCATGATGCCATGTTTCAGGACGTCAACGTGTACGGCGACATGGCGGCCTCTGGCTTTCCAATCGGATTTGCAGTTCAGCGGCCTCGTGGCACAGAGGGGTTCGCCTTGTTCCCCTCATTCTCACTGGAAAGCGTCGCAGAAGATGCCTGGGATGTATATCTTGTTGAAGACGATCATGATCAAGTCGCAGCTATCCAGGAGCGTCTCGAAGACTACTTCAAGGAGCAGAAGAGCGTCCGCGTGAAAACAAAGTTCCCGCTGCCGGTCTCGAAGTACCGTCTGTCAAGACAAAGTGCTGAGAAGCTCGAGTTTGAGGAGCCATACGCTGTCTACGATGCAGCCGATTTCGCTCGAGTATTCAGCAAAGCGTGATCCAGCCGGACAGAAAAATCGCTCGGAGACGCCCGCAGCCGTAAATTGCTGCGGGCGTTTCGCATGAGTGACGCTGCAGGCGGAGACAGATCCCCCAGGCAGCCGTCCAATTGGAAACGTTAACGGTTCAGCTGCTATTGCCCCTGCTGCGGGAGAGATTCTCAGCCATCTAACCGTGCTACTACTCCTAATCCCCAACCGATCGGTTCGTTAAGGCTACTACCGTGTAGCCTGGTGTTATCGTCTACCCGAAGCAACACCTGCCTCGGCATGAAGCTCGCCAATCGATGCGCCGGTTGAGCCGAAAAGGGCGACGATCTGGGTGGCGCCGAGCAGGACGCCGCCGACCAGTGCAACGTAGCAAAGGCGACGGGCAAAATCGTTGAGTTCCCCACCGAAGATCAGCATGGCGCCGGCGATCGCGACCGCGGCAAGCGCTATGAAGCCCGCGACAGGACCTGTAATCGATTGCTGGATCTGCTGCAGTGGCGATTCCCATGGAAGGCCGCCGCCACCTGAACCCGCGAATGCAGGCTCCATAAGGCTGAAGGAGATGGCAGCAGGCATGATCGCTGCGAAAGGGAATAGGTCTTACGCGACATGGCTGTCCTCGTCGATCTGGGCGTAATGTTCGGTCTGGTAGTGCTGTTGCGGTATCCCTCGATATGGATCACCTCACGGACCCGCCTCCCCTTCCCCGTCCGCTCGATAGAGACGACGAGATCGACTGCCTCACCGATTACTTCCTGCATCGGCTGTTGGCTGGCCTCGGCGGTCAGTTGCTCAAGCCGGCGCAGTGCCGACATCGCCGTGTTGGAGTGGATCGTGGTGACCCCGCCGGGATGACCGGTGTTCCAGGCTTTCAGGAGTGTGAGCGCTGCGCCGTCGCGGACCTCGCCGACGATGATGCGGTCGGGCCGCAGTCGCATGGTACTTTTCAGTAACCGCGCCATGTCGATCGTATCGCTGGTATGCAGGCAGACTGCGTGTTCGGCAGCGCACCGGATTTCGGCGGCGTCCTCGAGGATCACCATGCTATCATCCGGTGCGCTCAAAACGATCTCTGCGATGATTGCGTTAGCGAGCGTGGTTTTTCCGGAGCCAGTACCCCCGGAAATGACGATGTTAAGCGGGCGTCAATCGCGCTACGGATGGCAGACGCTTGCGCCTCCGTCATCACCTTAGAGGACACGTAGTCACCGAGCGGAATAAGACGCGAGGCGCGGCGTCGGATCGTGAAGGCAGGGCCGGATACGACTGGCGGAAGCAGACCCTCGAAGCGATGGCCACCGATCGGCAGTTCGCCGGAGATAATCGGGCGCTCGTCATCTGCCTCCGACTGCAGTGCGTGGGCGACACTGCCGATCACGACTTCCGCAGCCGCTGGCGTCATAACCCCGGCTTCGGCTACACCGTGACCGAGGCGTTCAATGAACAGCCGGCCGTCAGGGTTGAGCATGATCTCGACGACTGTCGGATCGTCGAGCGCTACGCAGAGCTGGTCGCCAAGTGCGTCCTGGAGTTTGCGGACAAGTCTTGTGTGGGAGCGAAGCTGGGTCACGCTGCGCTCCTCTCCGAATGGTCATCAGTACGAGAGAGAGCGGACCGATAGTTCGACGGGGGAACCTGTTCGAAGCTCTCCTGATCCGCTGGAAGTGTGCCGGCAATGGCGACAGTGTTGCCAATTGCCACCGGCTCACCCAACCGCGCCATTGGCCAGCCTGCCCGGTTCAGGATGCGCTTGAAGCGAAGATCAGTGGCGGTAACGATGCTGTCGTAGCCATTCGCCATCGACCATTCGATGATCGCAGCGAACATGGTGAGTGTTGCCAGGTGGAGCTGACCCCCTCCCCTACCCGCCGACAAAGTCGTATCGGCGCAGAAGCGCGAACTCTCGATCATGGCACTGGTCGCATCGAGCGAACCGTCCCTCAGGAGCTGCGGAAATGTCCGTTCCAGCATGGTTGGTCCCACTGCGGGAAGAAGGCGCCCGCAACCGACGACTTTACTGCCGCCGAGGGTGGCGAGGATATAGGTCGGGTTGAGGTCGTCGCACTGATCCCGCTCGCCACCATCAGTGACGGTGACGTCCCATTCGAGCCGCGGGCCAAATATGTCCGCGCGCAGCCGGTACATCTGTTTCAGAAGATTTTGATGCTCGACATATCGATCGGGCGAGATTGGAAGAAGCCGAATCTTTATCTCCGCGTGAGCTTTGTCAGCGGGATGAAGATCATCTCAATTCACGGTTGGCCATCTGAGATCTGCAGGCGGTGATTCTGGTGAGTCGGGGTAACCGAGTTGTGAATGAAGCCTTGGTCGGGGTGTGCGAAATGCACTGGGTTTCTGCAGATCTGCAGTTTCCACCGACTATACGCCACCAATGGAATCTAACTAACTAGCGGAAAGATAATGCAGATTCAGCGAGCGGACTGGATTTTTTCAAAATCCGTTAACTTGTTGTTAACCTTAAATGTCTTGCGGCGTGACGGGAATCGGAAGATAGTTTCGCAAATGATGGCCTTCAAGCCGCTTTTTCGAAAGTGACGACGTCCGGGAAATAGATCGCAAAATGAGCAATTCGCTGCCCAACCGATTTGATATCGAGATCGCCCAGCAGGGGTCGAAGATCTCAAGCGCGTTGCATATGTTGCGCAGCCAGCAATACCCGCCTGATGCGCGCAAGGGCCTGCGCAAGTTTCAACTTGCAGAAGTTGCGGACTTTATCGGCGTGACGCAGACTCACCTCAGACAACTTCATTCTGATGGAAAAGGGCCAGAAATCGAATTGGTCAGTGGACGCCGTTACTACACGGCGGACCAGATGCTTGAACTTCGTGATTATCTAGAGGCGAACAAGAAATCCGACAAGCGGTACTATGTCCCCAGGAGGCGCGAAGGCGAACCGATGCAGGTCGTCTCGGTCGTAAACTTCAAGGGTGGAAGCGGGAAGACTACCACCGCCGCACACCTTGCGCAGTATCTCGCTCTTACCGGCCATCGGGTTCTGGCGGTCGACCTTGACCCGCAGGCGTCCCTGACTTCCCTTTTTGGGATCCAGCCGGAGCTTGATGAGACAGCCTCTCTCTATGAGGCTCTTCGATTTGACGACGAGCGCAAGCCCATCGGCGACGTGATCCAGCCGACAAACATTCCGGGACTCGACGTCGTGCCAGCGAACCTGGTTCTGCAGGAATACGAATACGATGTGCCGCTCGCAATCTCTTCCAAGAAGGGTGAGGACGGCCGACTGTTCTACATGCGGATCGCCAGCGCTTTGAAGCAGGTTGATGATAAGTATGACATGGTCGTCATCGATTGCCCTCCTCAACTCGGTTACTTGACGATCACCGCACTCATGGCATCGACCGGGATCCTCATTACTATTCACCCTCAGATGCTGGACATCATGTCGATGAGCCAGTTTTTGATGATGCTCGGCGGGATCATGGGACCTGTCGCCGAGGCAGGCGCCGAAATGCGTGTTCAATGGTTCCGCTACCTCATCACACGATTTGAACCCACAGACATCCCGCAGGCTCAGATGGTCGGCTTCATGCAGTCAATGTTTGCACAGCAAATGCTCAGAAACCACGTGCTGAAATCGACCGCGATTTCCGATGCATCGATCAAGAAGCAGACTTTGTATGAGGTCGAGCGGGGAGAATTTGTCCGGGCAACCTATGACCGGGCCATGGAAAGCCTAAATTCGGCCAATGCGGAGATAGTTGAGCTCATCCACGGGGCCTGGGGGCGAAAATGAGACACTTGTCAGCCGTTTTTTTCAACGTTTTACTGAGTGTGTCCAACAGATTGTCGACGTTGACAGCAGGTTCGGAGGGTACTGATGTCCCGTGAAAATCCCTTTGCGAAGCTGGATATGGCATCCATCACGGCTAATCAGACGCCGACGAAGCCGGGTTACGGCATGACAGGAGCCGCCAAGACGGTTGTCCGTTCTATCGAGGATATGGCCGAGAACACCAAGAAGCTTATGGAAGGCGAGGTGATCGTGGATCTCGATCCGGGGTTGATCGACGTCTCTTTCGTCGCCGACCGTCTGTCTGACAATGGGGAAGAGTATCAGGAACTGCTTCAGGCGATCAGGGAATCTGGACAAACGACCCCAATCTTCGTTCGCCCCAGTTCAACAGATGCCAAACGATACATGGTTGTGTTCGGGCATCGTCGCCTGCGGGTTGCACGCGAGCTGGGCGTCCCCATCAAGGCAATCGTGAAGAAGCTCGACGACATCACCTCGGCGATCGTGCAGGGTCAGGAGAATGCGGCCCGCTCGAACCTGTCGTTCATTGAACGCGCCTATTTTGCTCAGAACCTGATCGCGTTTGGAATGACCAAGGAGACCGTTCGTTCCTCGCTTGCCATCGACGAGGCTATGCTCTCGAAGATGCTCGCAGTCGCCGAGGTAGTGCCGGCATCAGTTATCACGGCAGTGGGCGCGTCCAAGAAAATCGGGCGCGACCGGTGGCTAAGCCTTCGCCAGCTTGTGCTTGCCCCTGCCCTGTCAAGGGCGGCCGTGGAGTATTCGGAATCCGAAGAATTCCGTAAGCTTTCTGAAAGTGAGCGTTTCGACGCGCTCCACGACTACCTGAAGCGATACAAGACGAAGTCGGCCGCGAAAAAGCCGAGGGCTAAAGTCCCGGTCCGGGACTGGACGTCGACCGATCGCGCATTGAACGTCGCGATGAATTCGAAGGCAAAGAAGGTCGCCATCGAGCTTACTAATGTTGAAGCCAGACCTTTCGGCGAATGGCTGTCTTCACACATGGGTCGTTTGTACGAGGAGTACAAAGGATCGAAAGCCGAAACCAACGGAGACTGAACCGCGAAAGAAAAAGGCCCCCGAACGGCGAACCGTGGAAGCCTCTCTCGTCATCTCTAGCAGGATCGAGAATCGCATTTCCCGGAATCACAGTCAAGAGTCTTGGCGCCGATTTGGTGAGCGGATTTCTTTTGCCTGAAGGAAGGTGAGAGAAAAATGCAAACGGGACATGTGACGACGCCCTTTGGGCGGCGGCCGATGTCGCTCGCCCTGGTACGAGGCCAGATCGCGATCGAAAATCCGCAGCCGGACATGCGCGTCGCGAAGTGGAAAGTATTTCGAGACGTGTGTGAGGCACGGGAACGCCTGGGCATCCAGGACAGGGCACTTGCCGTCCTTGATGCTCTCCTGACGTTTCACCCTCACGCGGAGCTCGACCCTAGTCAGGGGTTAGTCGTTTTCCCATCCAACGCCCAGCTGTCCGTGCGGGCACACGGAATTACCGAGACGACATTGCGCCGACAACTCGCGGCACTTGTCGATGCCAGCCTTATTCTGCGGCGCGACAGCCCGAACGGCAAACGTTACGCGCACCGCAACCGCGATGGCGAGGTCGAGCAGGCCTACGGATTTGACCTGACACCGCTGCTGGCTCGATCCACGGAGCTCGCCCTGATGGCGCAGGACGTCGCCGCCGAACGCACTCGTTTTCGCCGCGCAAAGGAGGCCCTCACGATCTGCCGTCGCGATGTGCGCAAGCTGATCTCAGCTGCCGTGGAAGAGGGCGCTACAGGGAACTGGGAACATGCGGAATCCGAGTATGTCAGTATTCTCGCCCGCCTCCCGCGCTGTCCGAACCTTGCACAGGTCGAGTTTACGCTCTACGAGATGGAGCTCTTGCGGGAAGAGGTCCTCAACATCCTAGAAACACAGCTAAAAACTGAAAACGTGCACGGCAATGCCGTTCACAATGCCTGCCACATACAGAATTCAAACACCGAATCTATAAATGAACTTGAACCGCGCTCTGAAAAAGAACAGGGCGAGAGCTTGGCGAAAGAACCTCTGACGAGGAATGAGCCGAATGGACGATCGAAGACGAAACCTGAGCCGATCAAGGCATTCCCGCTCGGAATGGTCCTACGTGCCTGCCCTCAGATCGCTGATTACGGACCCGGCGGGCACATTGAGCACTGGCGCGAGCTCCTGAGAGCGGCCGTCGTTGTGAGATCAATGCTCGGCGTCAGCCCCTCAGCCTACGAGGAGGCGTGCAATGCCATGGGGCCGGAAAATGCGGCAGTTGCGGTGGCCTGCATTCTGGAGCGGTCGAATTTCATATCGTCGGCCGGAGGCTATCTGCGCGACCTGACTAGACGCGCTGAGCGAGGCGAGTTTTCGCTCGGGCCAATGCTGATGGCTCTTATGAAGGCGAACGATCAGGGAAATCGGAGAATTGCGTGATTTTGGCATGGCGCGGCGTCCAACAGGCGCAGCAATTCGGCTCCTGAGTCTTCGAAGAGGTCACTTGTCAGCCGTTTTTTTTAGTGATTTTCTTTTTTAGCACAGGGATTTACTGGCGCTGGGCGGCAGTTCTGAGGGGACATCAGGTGATGTGGAAAGCGAAGGAAAAGCAGATTGGCGTCGAGCGGATCAACGGGCACGCCCAGAAGGAACCGCTTGATCGTCGGTCGGGTGCCGGAGAACACCGAAATGCTCTTCACACCCGCCGAGCTGTTCGGGGCGATGGCGCAGTGCTCCAGCAGAGCGAAGATAGACCAGCGAGCCGCGAGGGCTCAGGTCCAGATGTGTCGCCATCTCATCTCAAGACACGTGGATGACAAGAACGATCGTTTTGCGCTGCTGGATACTGCCCGCACTCTGAAAGATTATGTCGGGAAAGCTATGACCGGCCTCGTTGGCGACGGCATTGCGTATCTCCAGATGGCTTGAGATGGATATCGCTGGGTGGATCATTTCGAAAACCATGAAGTCCATGGCAAACGTCCGACGACTCGCTCGCCAGATTACGTCTTCAGCCGCACTCAAAATATGTTTGTCGCCCTTACGGAGTCGAAAGCGACCAAGGGAGCGTCCAAGGCTGCTTTTACCAAGACTGTTAGGGAAGGCTACAAGGAGCAGGGTTGAGCCCTATCTGGGCGCAGGATCGGTTCCTGGGTAGCGTCGCATGGCTATGCCGTCGGGAGCTGGATGAAATCGGTGAAAAGGGCCGAGATATTCATCGACCACACGGCAAGTCAGGCATCACCCAGCGGAAACGACGACGACACTTCCGAACGTTCTGATCCACGAGACGTGCGCTTTGGCAGCTACTGCGGGGTGCTGACTCTCCTCTTCGGGCCGGAAGTCGGCGAGTCTGCGCGCGATGGCAGCTGGAGGCCTGCCGAGCAGAGCTTCACCACAGTCCAGTGGCTCGGCAGAACATTGATTGTCGGAGAAGATGCTGAGTGGGAGCCGCTGGTCGTCACTGCCAAGGAGCATCTGATTTCCAGATCTGGACTAGTGAGGTTCGTGAACGGCATGGCGCTGGATCTGGAAATAGCTCAGCGTGTCTTTGCCTTAATCGAGTCGAGCGAAGGTGATATTGACCTCATGGCAGAATTTCCGGAGTTTCCGGCGGATCTGGCCGAGGCAGCAAGGCGATCCGGAGGAGCAATCTTTCCAGACGGAATCGCGGTCTTGGGTCGCGATGAGGATCTGAGCCTCTATTCGCGGATCTTGGCGATCCGCCGGCGCAAGTAAAGCCTGCCCTGGTTGAAAGCGAGCTAGAGGCCGAGGGCGTTGTCGCTGAGGGAATTCCGGCGATCGATGCTCGCTCGTATGCCACCCCCCACACTGACGTCGTTGAGGAGAAGCAGGCGCTGCCTTACCTTACTCGGGAATAGGGTTGGGATTTGCCCGACCCCTTGTGGTTGAGGTGGTCGATCGTCCCGCCTGCGCTAAGCGGAAAAGGCCCCTCCTGGAACGATCGTCCAACCGTCGTCGCCTTCTGTGAGTTTTCGGTCGCTCGAGTGTACTCCTGTTGGATGGTGATTGACGCAGCGGACCGCGGACACGATTTGCAACTTTCTCGCGCAGATCAAAAGATGAGATTGATACAGTTGGGTTATCGGACCTGGAAGAAATTATGCCGCTCCTTTTTTGCAATATTGCATGGATGAAGAATTACGCAGGCCGCGATGCTAAAGACCCTCCGAACGGTGGGGGTGGCTACGTTGTCTCGGAGGGAAGAGCCGGGGAGGAGTTGAACTTCGTTGAAGCTGACGATGGCTATGTCTATGGCCACTTCGAAACAATAAAGGACGACGTCGATCGCGATGTCAAAATCGAAAAACTGGGCACGTCGAAGCCGAGTTCATCGATGGTGTCGACGTCGTCTGGACCGCTCCTGTCGATGGCAAGGATCCCCTGTGCGTAATCGGGTGGTACAAAAATGCGCGGGTCTATCGCAAACGCCAGAGGTTCGAAGGAGGCTATCCCTCCGGCCAACATGAGCTCGACGAAGTCCTAAGCTTCCGGGTGCGAGCGCGGGCCGAGGACGCGCATCTCATTCCTATGAACAAGCGCGATGAAGTCCTTTGCCTGGGGCTGGGATAAGGCTGGAGCGGGCAAGCGAGCTGGTGGTATGCGGACGACACGACCGATCCGGCGGCACGGAACTTCGTTGAAGGAATCCGTGCAATCATTGCGGGGGAATACCCGCGTTTGATCGACCGCCCGTGCGCAGCCGGGTCAAGCAGAGGGCGGGGCAGGCCACAGCTGACGGCTACACCAGGTATGTTGAACGTCATGAGGTGCGGGTTAGCCCTCGGCACAACAAGCTCGAAAAGCTATTTAAAGACTATCTACAAAGGACAGTCCGCGGTCTCCAATTCCTTCTACCTTCTGCGACGACCTGCGATTTACAGATGGAAAGGCCAGGATGTGATGGTCGGAGTCAAGCCAACAGAGGTTTCGAGTATTCGGTTCGCTATCCGTGCGGCCATAGGACAACTCTTCGACTATCGTCAGCAACAACGGTGGGAAGGGAAGCAGCTGATTGTGGTTGAAACGGAAGTGACCAGGGCCGACGACAAGGCCTTGGCTACCGAAAACGGGTTTGGGTTGGCTTGGCCGTCTGAAAAAGGCGATCTCAAGATCCTCTTGCCTTCAGCATTGAAGCCAGCAGATGGATGCTAAGGGGTAGGGTGGCGCGACCGCCTACATCATCGGACAGCTATGCAACGAGCCAAGCAACACCCGCTATTTCGCGCCAATCCCGATCAAGCTGCGGGTGGAGAGGAATCGTCCGCCATTTTCTTTGTGAGGGCAGCTCAATGAACTCGTTCCCGCCCGAGAACCGACCTTCTTCCCTGATCGCGATGTCTGAATCGCCGCGGTTGATAAACGCCTATTCACAGTTTCTCGATAGGTACATGGCGCAGCAAGCTGGACTTGCAACAGTGAGGAAGAGATGTCTGTAGCCCTCAGCAAAAGAGCCGAAATCGCTTTGAGATCGCTGAGCCAACTCGAGCTTAAGCGGGCACTGAAAGCACTTGATGAGCTTGACCGGCAGAGCCGCAATGAAAGCAGATTCCACGATGTAAGTCGCGTGAACGTGGGAAGTGAAAAGCTATTTGCCTACAAGGCGAGTGAAAGGCTGCGCCTCGTTTTCTCCGTAGCGGAGGGCCGCGTTTTTGTTGAAGACATATTGAATCCAGACCAGTACCAGCGAATGGTCGGGAGAAAAGCATGAAACCGTTGAAGGCTCATGTGTTCAACCCCGCCGCTTGCCGTCAAGAATGGCACGATTTCAAAAATTTGCTCTCGAGCAAACCGACCCTGTCTGAGAGGAAGGACATCTTACCGTTTTTCAGAAAGCGCCAAAATCTGTCACTATTGATTAGCAATTACTTTCCTGAGCAGATCTATAATTCCGATCGGGTTTCACACGAATACGAAATCGACAGCCATTTCGTGGCGGATCTCGTGGTCGGAGATTCTTTGCGCAAACAATACGTGCTTGTCGAGTTTGAAGAAGGCAAAGCCAACAGCATCTTCAAAACTTCCGGAAAGAAGGCGACGCGCGACTGGGCACGGCGCCTTGAGGGAGCCTATTCACAGCTGAACGATTGGATATGGAAGATAGAGGACAATCGGTCGACTTCTAACTTCCCTGCAGTGTTCGGCGGAAGCAACGCCAAATTTCACGGGCTCATCATTATAGGAAAGGGCGTAAGGTTGTCTCCACAAGAAGAGGCTAGATTGGATTGGCGTATGGAGAAAGCCCTAATTGACTCCAAAAAAGTCAACGTGGTCACATTCGATCAGCTTCTCCTAGATCTTGATAGCTTCCTCACCCGGCTTCATCATGTCTGACGGGAGGAGCTTAGACCCGGCCTCATCAATCTTTGCGGCGGGGTCAGGATATGATTAGGTTTCCCGGTGGCAACTCGACAAGGCTATCCTGACTCTGTTGGATTCCCGGGCTTCTAGCATCGTTGAGGGTGGTCGTCGGCAGACTTATTGAGGATGCCTAGGTCTGAAAATCGTCAACGCTGGATCACGTTGCGCTTTCCTGTACGTCTTGCGCCGAGGAGCTAGCGAGTGCTAGGCGCTTCAGTCCCTTTCCGAGTGGTGTTTTTGTTGCAAAAAAACCCGTCGGCTCGTCGTAGTAATCCCCAAGGAGGTCGAAACACCTCAAGTAGTGCTTTAGCCCATGAAAGCCTTGTCCGACATAGATAGAACGAGAATAGGGATGGGCCCAATTAGGTGCTATGGTTTTTGAGTCGGCGGCCGCCCAGGTCTGCAAGACCCGCAAAGCCCCCCAAATATCTTGCGGCCAACGCGGACTATCGAACTGTACGACTAGCCTGAGGCCTGGCCGATATTCGGGTTGCTCTTCGAATTGGCCGATGCCCGGAAACTCGAACCGGCTCACAAGCCCGAAAAGCTCGGGAAATTCCTTGGCAAATGCCCTGACCAATTCCGCAAATATCGAGACACGCCCACTCGGCAAATCAACCGTGACGCGGACGGCTTCTTTGAGGATACTGGGCATTGTCACGAAGCTTGGCCCAAGCGTCGAAATCAACTTTTCCCGCAACTCACTAATTTCCAGATTGGAAACGGTGAAAAGCTGATCAACAAAGCCGGGTCCTTGATAATGAAGCCCCCGTTTACTTTTCGCGCACCATTCCGAGATGATTTGTTTCGCACCGCTCTGAGCGCTCACCTCGTTATGGTTATCGGACCACATCTGGCAAAAACTGGAAGCTTGAGAATCGACATCGTTCAAAGCCGCGAAATCCTTGCTAAGACGGCAGTGAACGAACTCCTCTAGGTCACGGTCCAAGGGGACGACCAACAGTCTGCCATTATTCAGTATCACCGGATGGAAAGCTGCGCTGCTCTCAACAGCAGCGCTGATGGCCTTGTAATAGAGCTTGTCAGATCCCCGGAGGGATCCGACAAGCATTGCTAAAACCTCATGAGTTGAAGAGACACCGCTCATCGCGATTAATTCCAGAATGGGGACCTAGTCAATTTGGACTGCAGGCTTGATTCGGTGAACAATCGCGAAAGAGTTCGTCATGGTCCGGTTGGATGAAATTTGGCCCGCACGCTTGGTTCGGGGAACAGTCTTTCTCGGGTTGTGAATCATCAGGTGCAGGAACGCCGTCACTCTGAGGATCTTGGCCTGGAACTGCTACATTCGGTGCACATGCTTGGTTTGGCGAGCAATCTTTTTGCGGTACAGCCTCAGGGGGATCATCGGCGTTTTCCTCACGTGGCTTATGCGGATCCACGTCATTGGGTGTTGCGGAGTTTGGGCTGCATGCTTGATTTGGCGAACAGTCCATCCGTAAAGGATCCGAGAACACCAGAGAGGGGCGCCCGACGCTGACCAAGCTATCGGACAGGACCGGGAACCGTTTGCGAAAAGTCTTTAGCATGTTCCCACGCATGACTTCCGAGATCGAGTTTGACCGGATCGATCCCAAAGAGTTTCCTCGAGACATAATACAAGGATAGATTTCGCCATTGGGGGCGATCGCGATGCGGCCGTCCCCACACCGGCCACAGAGGCCTGCGGACGTTTCCGGCATGGGTACCTCATTGACTGCGCGACCAACAGAGATCTGGTGATTAGCTCTGATCGCGCTGACGCCCATCGACCTTAGCATGCTGGTTGCAGCAGCAAGATCGCCGATATTCTGCTTCATCAAAATTATCTCCGCGCGAATGTTTAGACCCGCCGCGATGATTCTGGTTATTCCGTTGACTGTCTTTTCGAAGCTTCCTGGCTTGGTTGTTATGGCATCATGAACCTGTGGCTTATCGGAGTAAAATGATGTTGCAAATCTCACGTTTAAGCGTTTGCAGGCAGCTAAGAGGGCCTCCGAAAGGAAGGTCGCATTAGTAAATATCTCTAGGCCTATCCCTCTCTCCCCAACTCGTTCAATTAGCGGAATAAGCTGCTTGTAGAGGGTCGGTTCACCACCGATGAACTGAATCTCCTTGCAGCCATAATCGGCGACGCTGTCAATTACAGTACAGTATTCCTCGTGTGTTAGCGGCCGAGCGACCCGGACATTGGGGCCAGCCTCGCAGTAACAGTGGACGCATTCCAGATTACACACATTAGTCAATTCTAACCAAACGAGATTGAGCCGATGTGGCATATCAGGGACTTGGTGATTGGCGACCACTGCATGCTGGTTCATACTAGACTCCTGCTGTTTTAGAGGAATTTTGGAAGTATGCCTGGGATGCTTACGATGCGGCGCAGCATTGCTGCGTTTTGCGACACTGAAACCAGAGAATGCCAGTACGGTTAGGTGAGTAGCCTTTTCGAGAATACACTTCGGAACGGAAAGCACAACTCGTTTGTTCAAGCGTTGGAATAGTAAAGATGTTACGATTGCATTTGTTGGGTTCGGCTAGTCGCGAATAATGTGGAGGGATACATGCAGTTGTCCGGTCGCGTCAGGACGCTTTTTCTCATGATTTTCAGCTGCCTTCTAATCGCTGAGCCGGGCTATTCGAGCGAAGTGGATACAATAGTCAGCGCGGCCCCAAGAACCGAAGATCGGGCTGGAGAGCGCATTACATATAGCCCCGCGTTCGCGGTAGTAGCTTCACTCCGCAAATCCCCTCAGAACATTTATGGCAATTGGTCAGGGAATTTGAAGCTTGCTTGTAGGAGCGCCACAAGGGACGAATTCGTCAGGCGAACCGACATCTTCAATCTCGAAATAGTCGGCCGCTGCACTGGGGGGATGAAGATAGTGAGAGCGAGGCTCGGCAGGCGTTGACTTGATTTCTCTTACGCCGCCGGCTAGCCGCCATTTAGGCACGATCGGCCCTACTGAAGAAGACGCGTTGCTCGTCCAGTGCGACGAGTCGCGCTGTTGTAATAGCTCGAAGCTTGCTGAACCGAACGGTGACGCGATTGCTCCATAGCCTTTGGCAGTGGGATGCCGCGATTGGCAGCTTCCGTCAGATAACCCGACCTCAGCCCATGAGCGGAAAAATCCTCCCGCTCTAACCCAGCCATCTCCGCCCGCTGCTTGAGGAT
The DNA here is from genome assembly GCF_004358025.1 of Rhizobium deserti. Lineage (GTDB taxonomy): Bacteria > Pseudomonadota > Alphaproteobacteria > Rhizobiales > Rhizobiaceae > Neorhizobium > Neorhizobium deserti. Next base: position 29,305 of record NZ_SMTL01000009.1, read on the forward strand.
CGCATTGATCGATTGCGGATCGAGCGCCCGCCGCGACACCGTCCCCCAGCGACCGATCCCTCGGAAAACGCTGCCCTTGTCGATCTTGGCGGCCGCCAGCCAGGCGTTGAGCGCCTCGACGGGCCGACCGGTCAGATAGACGACATCGTCCTGCTCGCCGATGTGGTTTTGGTGCGGCCGAGATGGATGGCGAGGGAGGGGAAGGGATGGCCGGTCGGGCACCTCGATCGGTGGCTCGACCGTCAGCTGTTCGCGTCGCAGTCGGGCGATCTCGCTGCGCCGGCGACCACCGGAGGCAAAGGCGACCATCAGTATGGCGCGATCCCTGACATCACGCAGACTGTCTGTCGCGCAGGTTGCCAGCAGTTTTACCAGTACGACGCCGGTCACCGCCTTGGCGCTCTTGCGGCGACGCGCCCGGGGCACCGCGCGAACCGCCAACCGGATCGCCTGTTTGAAGGCAAGGGAGGCGAAAGCGCCGTTAAGACCGCGCCATTTGGTGAGTGTCGGCCAACTGGCCAGCCTGCGACGCACCGTATCAGGCGCGTGCGGACCGATGGATTTAGAAAACCCTGACGCCTGAGATTCTCGTCAACATCGACGGGAATGCCGTGGTTGGGGTCGCGTGCGCGCTTTTCCGGATCCCACAGATGATGGGCGACGAATTTGAGCAATAGTGCTTCCGGTGCTGGCCATGGCAGGGACGTCCGGTTGCGGCCAGGCCCCGGGCCTCAAGATAAGTGAGATCGGATGTCAGTGCGCGCAGCGTAGTGTCGCCATGCCTCGTTCGACAAGGTGCTTCAGGGTCTCCACATCATGGTCGTTCAGCAGCTCCGCGAGCTCGTCGCGCCGTTCTATCGGCAGGACGGAAGCGATTGTGTCGAGCTCTTCGGCGCGGCGTTCGACGGCGGCCAGTGAAATCTTAGCTTTGGCCACGGGTGCCCCAAAATCGCGGTTTCCGGCGGCCGACAAGGCCGTGATTTGCCCGATTCTGCGCGATTGCGACTCCAGATCAACAACCATGGGTAAACGTTGGTTATCGATTGTTAGAAGCCATAACCGTAATCATCCTATATGAGGAACCCTATAATCGTATAGAGTTCCTATAAGGAATCATTTACCATAATTTCGATAGCTTATGATCTCCCGAAAATCGGCATAAGTACGAAAAACGACCGCTTGATCTAGCAATGCTTGCAGTTTTTTTGGTTGGAATTCAACTTCTTCGATCCTGCTTTCGCGGCCGTCATCAATCCATGCGCCAACTTGAGGCTTCCCGCCGCACTAGCCAAAACAAGAATGCTACTCCTGCGACTGTGGAACCGGCATAGGCTAACGCTACCGCGAAAGCCACCCCATTGAATTCGCCCTTTTCTCCGATCAGTAGCAGCCCTCCAAGAAGGTTTCCTGCCAAGGATGCCGGAAGACCGTAGATGGCCACCTTATTCAGCAGCGCATTGGCCCGCAGCTCGCTGGTCGAGACGATCATGCGCTCAAGCTCCTCGAGCTCGGAAATGACCATGTCAAGCTGTGCTCGACCCTGCCAGCGGGCTTCGCAGCATTCCCTGAACTGTCTGACGAGGCTGTCTGTTTCGACACGCGAGGATCTTTCCCAGATGTCGCGTGCTTTCAGCTTGGCCGAATAAATCGCCCGAAGAGCGCTTCGCTTGCTGCGGCCGTTTTCGTTGGCTGCAGATACGAGCGCGAGTTGACGAATCTCTGACTGGAGGCTCCGCTCCAGATCACGGGCGAAACCGACCACGGTCGCGACGTCGGAAGCGGCTCTTCGCAATTCTCGATGTGGAAAATCACTCGTTTGCGAAAGCTCTATCAGCGCGACCCCGTGCTTGCTGATGATCATGGTGCCGCCGCGTGCCTCGATCACATCAAAGTCGGAGGTGTCCGGAAGCGTATCGATTGATATCTCGCCCGTTGCGAGCATGGCCGCGAACATTGCCGACAATGTCGGTGACCAGATGATGGCATCATCTCCCTGGCTCGGCATTCGAACGCAATCGATGATCGTCGTGTCGCTTCCGTAAACCAGGGGCGTTGCAAGGGCACGCACGTTCGCCGAACTGTCGGAAAGCTTGATCGCGGTTGCGCGGTCCTTGCGGTCGCTGACACGCAGTCCCATTGTCGGGGCGTAGCATCGCCACATCGCCGCCTTGACATCGCCCCAGGTCAGCAGGGAGCCTGGAAAGCTGGCGCCATCATGAAGGACAGATCTTGGGGCAGCAATCAGGGTCCTCTTTCCCTTGTCGTCCCACCAGGGCTGGTGGCATGCCATGGCAGACCCGATGTTCTCGTCGTGGCTGACGAGAGCGCGGTCGCCATCATTGCCACGTGGTCGCTTAAAGCCACCGGGTGTGTCGGCAAACGAACGCCACCGTTCATCCTCAAGCCGTTCCAGTTCGGCCCACAAGGCCCAAAGATCCAGGCTCGAAGCGGGATTGGTCGAAATGGTAATGTCGTTTCCGGTGCCCTTCAGGGCAGGGCGGTGGAGTGCCTGAAGCGCATATCCACGACCGGTAAAGGTGGTCGGGTCGCTGCGGGAAAAGTGCTTCATCGCTCCGGTAAAAAGTATTTCGCTGAACAGTATGGCATCGACCAGTGTCTTGCGGCGGCTGCCGGCCAGGTGAATCGCAAGCTGAAGCTTCGCCGAAGACCTGGCGACCTGACTATAGGCTAGCCGCTCGTAGGCCAGTCGTGATCGTGCCTCTCGATGCAATCTGGTCAAGCCGGTGCCCGCCTCGACCAGATGCGGCGGAATCCGGCTGGGCTGCAGATCCTGTGAAATCAGTCCGCTGGCATATGTCATGCCCTTTCGCACCGCCGTGGACAGGGCATCCGAGCGAACCTCTGCGGACGGATCGGATGCCTGTTGAAGTTCGACATGCACCAGGGCGGACAGGAGTGCGCCAAAGGAATGTTCGGCTTCGCCGGTCTCCTCCGTGTCACCTTCTTCCCACAGCTCGGAGTAACTGCTCCAAAGGCTCGGGAATTCCCGTCCGATCAGCCGCGACTGCAATGCCAGCAGCGCCAGGCATGTGTCGGGTGATGCGTCCTCAACAACAATGACAAGGCCTTTCAGAGCCTTGTCTGTTTCAGGCCGGAATTCAAGAGCACACGCCCATTCATCGATTTCATCCCGCGAGCGTGACGTTACGTACTCGGTTGCCGAGCCAAAGTGCTCGTGTAACGCCTTGTGTGAAAGTGAAAGCCTGCCTTTGAAAAGGCCCGCAGCGTCAGACGTGCCAACCAGGACTGCCGCACACTCTGCGCGTCCATCCTGCCTGCACACTATTGTTGCACCCCAATCCATGGACTACTCCTGCCAATACCATCTGCGGATTACCGAGCGCTTCGCCGTTTATGTCATGGATTTTAGCCCGCTGTGAAAGAAGCGGTCATGTGTCTCCTCGTAATGCATTGTCACCGCTCGGAGAAATAAAATGGGATCTGAAGCAGAAGCGCCCACTTGACATGCGATCGCCTTGAGAATCGTATCATGAATCCTTTGGATGATTTTCTGCATATTGCTCGCGCCTTATGATGATCCGAAGCTGAATCCTCGGTTTTTCGCTCAAGAAGCCAATAGTTGGCGTCGGTTTCAATAGGCGCACCGTGACCATGGACAGCGTAATGTTTCTCGCCGGTCGTGTGGATCGTGTATACGCGCAGACTGTCGCCCATTGCCAGAATCGGTTCGATCCTTTCGATCAGGCGTTTCAGCTGGGCATTGTTCAGCCTTGTCTCGAAAACGGAAAACTGCACGCGGGACGCATTGTCCTCCAGGATCACCGCAACTCTTCTGCGAGCAGCATCATTGGAAATGTCGTAGCACAATACCCGCAGCGGCGTGTCGCGTGGCATGGATCAGGCCTCCATGATATAGGGTCTGAACAATGTGTGATCTTCCTGCCGCACTGCATTCGCCAATCCCCGTGCCTGATGCAGTATCATTGCGCGCCAAGTCAGTTTGGCACCGCCATCGGAGGGATTGATGCGTTTTGCGACCGCCGCTTCGTAGCCTCCAACGATTGCCCGGCGGGCGTCGTCATTCATCTCGATCGGTCGCTGCTCTCCCTTCAGGAACATTTCGGGTCGCAATCGATGGGCGTTAAAGAGATATATGGCGATACCCTCCGTCAGTGCCGCGCGAAAGGGTTCCATCATGTCGTAGATCAGTCCGTCATGGCGGTCCTTGCTGGCATGAAGAAAGCCGAAGCCGGGATGCAGGCCGACGCTTTGTATGGCCGCGCGGGTATCTCTCTCCAGGATAGCTGTCAGGTAGTTGATCGCAGCATTCAGCGGATCCTCGGCGGGGCGCTGTCGTCGAAACTCCCGCACAGGCTGGTTACTCAGCATGCAGCCTATTGCAGGCCAGTAGGCGGCGCTGGCCGAGCCTTCGATGCCGCGCAGGGCCTCTATGCTTTGCTGCTGGTCGATCTTGCGCAGGGATCGGAACATGACCTCCAGTGCAGCTTCTGCCCGATCAAGCTGTCTTGTCCGGTTGAGCCGCATGAGTTGAGTCCGCTGATTGCGAATGCGGGAAGCGACCAGTGCTCTTCCAAATGCAAGGCGCATTTCATCCGTCAGGATTGCCTTTGCCTGCGCGAGTTGCAGGGAAGCGCGTCGCCCCTCCGATGTCGATGCTGAGCCTCTGGTCTGACCAAAGCCATCGAGCATTGAAAATTCGATGCCGTGTTCAAGGGCAAGGTCCAGCGCCTTGCGCGAAAAATCAGGAAACGGGCCGATTTCTATGCGCCCGACGCGTTGATGCGGGATGGATATCAGCTCGGAGCCATCGTCCCGGCGGACGGAAAAACTGCGATTGCGCACACCGAGCATGTGGCGCGCGTCGAGGACATAGAGAACCCGTTTGCCGGGGTCGAAGCGCGAGCCCGTGGAATCCAGCGTGATAATGCCCTCATCTGTCACCTCCGACTTGACGGGCCTTGCCGCCGGGGCGACGGGACCTGCGTTCTCTTTCAGCGCCAGCGTTCGAAGAAACAGATAGCCGATGAAATCGAAACCCCTGTCAAAGCTGACGATACGCGTTCCGTCTTCATGAAGCCGCAGATTGTGCTGGCCGAGAATGGTCACGGCATGAGCCAACACCTTTTCGGCCTTTTTCTCCGATCTGCACAGAATGACGAAATCATCGGCGAAACGAACGATCTTGACACCCTGCGCCTCGATCTCCTCGTCCAACGCATCAAGATAGAGATTTGCCAGCAGGGGCGACAGCGGTGAACCCTGGACGATGCCTTGACCCGGTGTTCCAAGCACCTTGCCCTGTTCTTTAAGCAGTCTGCTCAGCAGCTCGAGCAGGGCAGCTGAGCCTGGCATGGTCGACAGGATGGAAGTCACCTTCTCCTTCAGGATCGATTGGTCGATATTGTCGAAATAGCTGACGATGTCTGCTTCTATGACAATGTCGAAGCCGCGCTTCCGCCATGTCTCAATGCGTTGCACTGCATGGACCACACCCCGGTTGGGTCGGTATGCGAACGAGCCGTCCTCGAAAAGTGGCTCGAAGAGAGGTGTGAGAGCATTTGTGATGCTGGTGTGAACGATGCGGTCGCGCACGCTTGGAATCGTCAGGATCCGATATCCTTGCTTCTTTTTGGGAACGCTGACCTTTCTGAAGGCACCTGAACGATAGCTGCCTGAAAGCAGCTCGACGCGCAGCTCGGTCAAATTGGCAAACAGGTGTTCGCCGAAGTCCCGAATGCTGATCCCGTCGCCTCCGGCGGATCCATCATTGTCAGCCACGCGATGCCAGGCCGCCTGCAAGGCCTCCAGGCTCGTCACTCGCTGCCACAAATCCTGCGGCTCTTGCACGGTCATCGTTCCCCTATTGCTGAAATGTAGTTCCTCGCGTGGACATGTTGGCGGTTCAGTCCGCTGTGAAAGAAGCGGTCATGCTGAACGCTCAACATAGCAGTCTCACCCCCCGTACGGGGTTCAGTCCGCTGTGAAAGAAGCGGTCATGCTGAACACGATCCACCCCTAACCTCACGAGGTTGAAGGTTCAGTCCGCTGTGAAAGAAGCGGTCATGCTGAACATCAACTCTAACCGGAACACCTAACGCCTCGAGGTTCAGTCCGCTGTGAAAGAAGCGGTCATGCTGAACGACAACAGTCACATCTTCCTCTTTATGGAGGGTTCAGTCCGCTGTGAAAGAAGCGGTCATGCTGAACATCATCCACTCAAACCCTTAGGGGCCAGAAAGGTTCAGTCCGCTGTGAAAGAAGCGGTCATGCTGAACTCACTCCTTGTAGACCATTGAAGGACCACAGACAATCGGCACACTATCTGAGCCAGACGGGTCGTATTGCGGTTTGTCGGCACCAATTGCAAAGGCTGGCCTCGGGTCGCCGAAATAAGCTTTAGATTACAATTGTTTTCACGAATCTGAAGCAGATTTGCCGCTCCCGAACAGTCTCGTTGGTGTCTTACGCAGCAAGCACAGTTTCGAGACGTGCTCCGGATAGGCAAGCAGCTTGCCGGTTGCCGTGTCGACCAGATATCCGGAATTGCCGAAATCGAACAATGCACGCGTCATGGAGAGCCGTCTTGGAGAAACCACCGGAAGGCTGAAGGTAGGTCTGGATCCGTCTTCAAAACGAATGAAATCGAGATGGGAATGGAATGCCGGTGTCAGCACTGCATTCAGCAAACGGTCCCGGTTGAAGGTCCAGGAAAGGCCCATCCCTTGCTTTTGAGCAATGTCGGCAATTGCTTTCGGAACAGCGTTTTTAAACTTTCGATCATAGCTCATCAATGCGCGCACCGCATTTATCACATATGTCAGATTGAGACTTCTTCTGCCGGAGTGCTTTCCCGGCTTCCTCAGGTCCGGCTGAAAGTCCAGCACATTGAAATGGGCCAGATCGTTGCGGATCCGTGAAACTTCAAACCTGTGGCCAACATTCGGCTTCAACTCCGTTTTGCCCTGCCGCTGAAGCTCCGGGTTAAGACGCAGCTGTCGCGCAACATCCAGCGTGTGTTCTGTGCGATGCCTTTCATTATCTCTTGGCAAACCAAAGAAACGCTGTAACCACGGCTGTTCCGCGCATCTCGCAAAAACAAGAAAATCGGACCGTCTGTGCATGCCGACAAACCCTGATTGTCTCCAATAGACCTGAAATGCCTCTTCCTTCCCTGGATCCTTCACGAAAACGTCACCCTTGCCGCTGCTGACGAACTCGAGATGCGGATGATGATCAAAGGCCAGAGCCAGAAGCAGGCAATCGCGATCTCGCTCCCAGATCGCCGTGAAATCCGCCAGTCTTCCCAGAATGCTTATCAAAAGATGATGGGTATTGGCAAAGTCGCTCAGGCGAGCGGCCGCGATGTCGAAATTGTAGCCGGCCACCTCTGCAGCCGCCTCCCGATATTTTTCAACATCCTGGCGAAGCAGCACCTCGTTACAAGGCTTTTCCTTCCATGCAGTCTGCAGTTTTGCATGCAGGTTCTGTTTTGCGATGAAAGGAGCCAGTTCTCCATCCTTGACGAAGTTTTTCAGGGCACGAGCTTCCTGCTGCGTGACCTGGTGTTTCGTGAAGGTACTTTTCAGCACGTTCAGCGTCCCCAGCCGCGCCAATTGCTGCAGCCCGCTGATCGTGCCGGGGAGCATGAGTGTTTCCTCCGCTTCAGCCGTTGCAAACAGCTCATCGAACACATTGCCATCCGAAAAGAACTGTTTGGCGATAGCGAATTCCTCGCCTGAGAACCCGGCGGCATGCACACGAGTATACAGGCCCATGACGCGGTCCAGGGCACGCAGGCTGTCTGCCTTGTCTTCATTAGCCTGCATGATGGCAAACATCTGGTCTCGCGCAGGCATTTCCTTGATTGCAGCGTTTTCGCCATTGCTGCTCGCAGGTACCCCTCCAGTGGGACGAGCGGCCGGGAACAGGATCGCGCGCTCGCGTTTGGCTTTCTCTTCCAGAATTTTCGTCTTGCGGAACTGGTGCTGCAGCAGCGCAATCTGGTCTGCCGGAACGAGATAGAGCCATGCATAAAACTGGCGGAGCCATGATGGCTGCTGGCCGGGATCGCGGGTGACTTCGGCGACGGCAACTTTTGTCGCTTCCGATCCCGCAGGCTCGGCCATGGACCATACCCAGCCGAAGTGATTCTCCTGAATGAACTGCGCAAAGAGATAGGCATAGACTTCGCATCGAAAACCTTGCAGTGCGCCGGTTTCGCCACTCTGCTGAGACCTGTCCGGCACGTAGGGGTTCGACGGGGGATGGGTGGGCGAGACAGGCTTGTCCGATGTCTGTGCCGGCTCGGTCAGGGTGTCATCGAGCTCACGTTCCTGGGAGGAAAGGGCCTCTGCCGTGAACGCTTCTTCAAGTTCGGCGATGGTGGTGGCCTTCCCCAGCAGTGTGTCGGCCAGAAGCTCGTCATCTGCAAGGACACGCTTTGTCTGTTTGAGATAGCTCTCTCGCCTTGCTCGCTTATTTTTGAGGATTTCCTTGAAGACTTTCACCGAAGCTTCTTCGGATTTTTCGATTTGCTCAAGCCAGTTTGGGAACGCGCGATTGTAGAGCAGGCGAAGAATGCCTATCCTGTCGTGATTGACGCTGCCATGGTCTTTCGAAAGGTCATGCAGTTGCAGTGCCGAGAACTGCTGCAGCAGATCGGGGACCAAATCTGCCGCGTCGTTTGACGCCAAATCCTTCCCCTTCTGTATCAGTGTCATGAACTTTGGCGTCACGCGATCGTCGGAGGCAGGAAGTCGGCCCAATGTTAGAAGGTTTGCGCTCCTCATCTCCGTCGGCACATGGTGATGGAATCGAAGCGCTGTAAGGGTCTGGGAAAGGATCTGTGCGTCAAGTTTCAGATCGTAGTCGAGAAGGCTTTCAAGTCTCATCAGAGCCGGGCTGTCGACAATCGAGCCATCGCGATCTGAAAAGGGCTTCCGGTCCCCCTTGTTCGCCGGCGCGCGCAAAAGACCGTTCTCCAGTGCGCTCAAGAACCTCTTCTTGGTGTTGAAGTGATAACTGCGGTTGCGCACCAGGGCCGCGAGGCGTAGCAGCCCCCACAGGACTTCCTTGTCCTGTTCGCTGCCATCGAACAAAACGTCCGTTCGGCTGCGTGATTTCCGTGCCTCCTGAACTGAGGTCGAATCGAAAGCGAACTCATAGACGCGGGATCCAAAGATAAGCCGCGCGTGGGGTATGATCTTGTGCAGCGGCGTGTGCAGAAGTGCACCCGCTGCCGTATCTCGTTCCGACAGGTCTCTGCTTGCCTCCTTCGATGCGACCGGTCTGTCACCCGTGCCAAAAGCCTTCGCCTGTTGATCCAGACCCTCCTCAAGCCAGGTTGCGTGGGTCCGCATCGAAAACGCGACAGCATTTCGCAATATGCGGACAAAGGCTTCGTTTCGCTTGATGTCCGACTGACCGACGCTGGTGGTGTAATAATTCATCGCCTCATGGACCAGGGCGTTGAAATTGCTTCCACCATAGCCGGCAGAAAGATCAATGGAGTGCGCAATGATCTTGCCAAGTCTGACTTTGCGATTGAGGCGGCTTGCATTACGCTTGCCGACAACTCGGTCAAGAAGCTCCTCGCTGTTCTTTGGCAGAAGAAAGCGAAGCTTATTGGTGTCATCGCTCCTTAAGGCTTCTAGCAAACGTCGGCTGCCTGCTAGCGTCCGATAAAAATGCCGAATCCGGTTATGGAGGTTCCAAAGCTCCTGCCGTTTTTCGTCCGGAATCTTTGAATCCTGCAAAACCTTACCAAAATGTTCGTAAAGCGCCGCTCCAATGCGCTGTTTTGGTTTCCCGGCCTTTGGCTCGTTCTTAAAGCCAGACGCAATCTGTCGAGCGACGTCGCCGTACTGGAAATACAGCTCTTCAAGCTCTTCTGACCAATTCTTGTATCGTTCAAACCTATCGCAATCGCGTGGGTCTGTTGCATCCAGCGTGATGATCTCCCCACGCTTGTTCATGAAGCCGTAACCAGAAGGATGTCTTTGGCTTTCTCGCTCATCGCCCTGGATCGTCAGTTCCTGAAAGAGAAGATGTTCGTGGATTTTGCTCGCCGCCTCTCGGTAGGCATCCATCGTCGATGCTCCGACGGGGACGCCGAATACCGAAGTCCAGCGTGTCGTCGACATCGCCAGATCAGGCTCTTTGCATGGGGTGCCCTGAGTTTGGTTGATCTCCTCGGCGTTCCCATCTGTCTCTGGTTTCTGCCAGTTGACTTCGTGACGCGCGTAAGGATGCACCTTGGTCTGCCAGCGCGTCAGATACTGTTTGTAAATGGGATCATCGGGCGTAGAGTCTTCGAATTGAAGCTCGGCAAACAGGTCCCAGAGGCAAGTCCCGAGATGCGTTCGAGCGACGTAGGAAGGCATGTCTAGAAGCCTCAGATTGCGGGGCTTTTTTAGAGCCTTGTCCAGCCACTGGATGTATTGCCGCAGCGCGAGATCACGATCCCGTTCCAGTTGATCGGGGAGCGATCGGCTGTCCCAGATTTTTTCTGATAAGCTGCGAGCTCCTCCGCTGGAGGCTGCTTTCGTCTTGAGCAGCAAACCGCGCGACGGTAGCTGTCTGAGGGAAGGGTCCTTCTCGTGTGCCGGGTCTGAGAGATCCTTATGTGACTGACGCCGCCCCTCGAACCTCGTGTAACTCGTCCCCTTTGACCTCAAAATGCGCATTTTTGCTCCTCAAAGCTTTGGCAAGATCAGGCAAGAATTCAGCACATGGTTGTGTTGCATGGCAACCTATTTCGGGCAGGGCTTTCGACGACGGTCTGCATACTCTTATGCGCGGGTTGTTTCCCGCGTTTCCGTAGGTTCGTGTGGGGCTGCCTCCGTCTACGCTCGGACATGAGCTTAGCGCTTGCCACGGGTATTTTGTCGAGATTTCCCACCGGGGCTCTGCCTCCAAGTTATACACCAGCAGATGTATGCGAGTGCTGATTAGCTGCTTCCTTTCATGTGTCGAGTTTGGCGTTGATCATCATGCTCATGCGGCGGGAGCGACCTCTTGACCGATAGCCCACAGGGACGCCGCCGTTCCCGAGCAATCGCGATGATGGCGACTGCCTTGAGCTTTCCCGCGCTGATAAGCTGACGGTAGCGTGCGCATAGGGTCGCCGACTGCTGCCATGAAGCTAAGGGCCCTAACATATCCGACGCCTGGAACACTCATGAGGCGGGTGGTTATGGCGTCTTAGTTGGCGGACCTTCGCACCCGTCGATCAAGCTCGAGGAACGTGTCTCCAGGAGCGTCCGCCTGGCCTCTAGCACCGGCAAAAGCGCATGGCTCAGCGCTGGGTCGTTTTCGATCGTGCCGCGAACGGCCTCTTCGAACGCACCGCCCCTGAGGCGTATGGGCAGCTTGACCCCGAAGACCTTGAGCAGTCCAGGAATTTCATTTTCGAGGTCGAGGCACTTTCGCTGCATCACCTTCCGGCTTGTGAGATGTGCCCTGGTGTAGTGTCTTTCGACGCTCTTCACATGCACCCGGCTGTACCACCCCGATTGAAGCAGTTGGGCGATGCCACGCGCGTCGTTCTTGTCCGTCTTATTCCGCATGGCCGAAAGAGCAGCATTGACCTGCCGCGCTTCCATGCACACGACATCGAAGCCTGGCTCCGTCAGACCGTAGGTCAGGTGTTGTGTGAGCGTACCAGCTTCGAGCCCCACTTGATGGATAGGTTGGCCGAACTCATTGAAGCAGCGCACAATATCAGGCACGTCCGATGGGACTGAGCGCTCAAGCCTGACTTTCCCAGCCTCGTCGATAATGCAGATTGCCACTGAGCGCAGTGACACGTCCAAAGCAGCATAGAACATCGTCATCTCCCTTCATCTCGGTTGCACCGGGATCGTACTAGGAGCTTGCCTCATGTGGGACCGCCCGATTACGCATGCTTAGGGCCGAGACCGAAATTCGATGGCTGGCCGAACTTAGTGACAATTCGCGGTCAAAGCCCTGCCGCTTTGGTGAGGTTTACCCGAAACCGGTCCCGCCGCCGCTGATAGCGCCTGGTCATTTCTGCGGAAGCGTGACCCAGCTGTTTCTGGACGTAACGCTCATCGACCTCGGCGGATGATGCGAGACCCGCGCGCAGCGAGTGGCCAGAGAACTTGAACGCCCGCTCAATCTCGCTTAGATCGCCGCGAACACCGGCATCCATGGCGGTGCGTTTCACGAGCCGAGCGACCTCCTTGTCGTTCAGTCGCTCCGACCCGACAGCTTTCCCTTGCCCCGTCACGCGGCGAAACAGGGGGCCATGAGCCAGCTTGGCGAACTTGATCCAGGTCTCGATTGCGGCGACCGGGCAGGTCGCATCGGCCGAGCCGCGGCCGACCTCAACCTCGCGCCACCCAGTTTTACCGCGCAGGGTCATAAGCATGCCCTTGTCTAGGATCTCGATCCAACCGCGGCCATCTTCGGTTTGATCTGCTTTGAGGTCGAGGCCGACGATCTCGGAGCGCCGCAGCCCGCCGGCATAGCCGATCAGCAGCATAGCCCGATCGCGCAAGCCGCGCAGGGTGCCACGATCCAAGGTTTCGATCATGGCAATGATGTCCTCTGCCATGACCGCTTCCTTCTGAACGGGAGGGCGCGCATGGCTGTTGCGGATGCCAGACAGCACGGTGGCGATATGCCGGTCTCTTCGGTCGAGCGACAGACCGCGCTGGGCATAGTTCCACGACAGCGACGAGAGGCGTCGTTCGATGGTCGAGACAGAGTTGGCCTTGGCGCCCGACCCAGTCGTGCCCGAGGCACTGCCGGAGGCACAGGCGGTGATGTAAAGGCCGACTGTCTGCGGATGCGGCGGGAGGGGGGTAAGACCGGAGCGCCGGCACCAGGCGGCAAAATGCTTCCAGTCGGCGGCATAAGCTTTGCGGGTATTGGCGGAGCTGGCGGCTTCGACATAGCCACGGGCGCGCTCAGTGAGGCTGGTGAGATGAGCTGGTGTCTGCCCCTCTGCGGTAGGGGAGGGGAGGGGGCTATCACCCGACACCTCCGGCGCGGGAACATCACCGCGGGAAGCCATGCTGTGAGGCGGCGCTGAGGTCTTCACGACGTCATTTTCGGTGTTTCGCTCGTTGATTTGGGCCATTTCTATATAATGAGGATTATGTCCGATAATGCAACATTATCGGACATAATTGACGCTGGACGGGCGGTGCAGTTGATAGCGACTTAGCTAGCATAAACTGCGCACCTGATTTACGGTTGCGGCATGGATTCGTTCACGCTCTCCGCTCCAACCACCGCTGCCTGGCCACCCCGCCTGCCGGCCTGGGCGCTCTCGCGCGGCCGCGACTTCAGCGAATCCGACGCCGCCTTCGCCGCCGGTATCGCGCTGAAATCGCTTGACGATCTAATCCGCGCCGACCCGCCGTGGATTGGCTGTTGGCGCGATCGCCTCGCCCTCACATCGGCCGCCGTCGTCGCAAAAAAGCTAGGCCGCAGCGAGGAAGAACCCGCCATCCGCGACGCCGTTTTGCTGACTGTCCCTGGTGATAATACGGGGCCGGCCGGAAAGCTGTTTCTGGCAACTAGAATGCTGACGCACCGATCCGGGCCCGTCACCACCTCATTCGTCAAAGAGGTCGCGGATCTTTTCGGTCTTCGATGGGACGATGGTCTTGCCTCGGTCCCCGATCTCGTCGATACCGCCACCCAATCCGGGCGAGCGGCACCCCTCGCGCTAGCCGATTTGATATCTGCCATCACGACCGTTCGCCCGGATGCCGAAGTGCTGGTGCTTGGGCTGGCGGAGATGGTGCTGGCGCATAAGCTGAAATGGCCAAAACCTGTACCACTGCTATTGCCTGAACGCTATGGGCCGGCATTTCGCATGCTCGGCGGCAGAGGCCGCGTCCGCCCAGGAGAGCCGGCCTATGCGAAGGCGATCTGCCTGGCATTGGTCGACGGCGTCGACGCAGCACTGCGCTCGGCGGCCGGGATTGACCGCCGCTCCGCCCGGCTGCTGGCCGTCGTGCCGAAGTTGCGCACCAAGGGCGCGGAGCCTGTCATTCGCAAGCTGCTCAACGAGGACGCAGTTCCGGCCTCGGCGCCCGGCAGCAAGCTGTCGCGCTGGGCCGCCAACCGGCTGTTCGAGCGGCTCGAAAGCTTTGAGGCGGTGCGCGAGCTTTCCGGCCGCTCCTCCTTCCGGATCTTTGGACTGTGACGATGGCCGGATCAATTGCAGCTAGATCAAGCCGCAGCAAGACGAACGTCCGGGACGAAGGTCCCTTTGACCGGGAGCTTGAAGACCTGCCGGCGGAGATGAGGTGGCGGGAATGGATGATGCGCGTCGAGGCGGTGATCTTTGCATCAACAGAGCCGGTTTCCCGCGAGACGCTGGCACGGGTGGTCGGCAAGGACTGCAGCATCGATCTGCTGATCGACGATCTCATCGAGGAGCTACGAGACCGGCCTTACGAGCTGGTGTCGGTTGCCAGTGGCTGGCAGCACCGAACGCGTTCGCGGTTTGCCGAGACGATCCGGGCTTCTTCCGCGCCGACGCGGGGAGGGGCTGCGGCCCTGTCGGAGTTCGAGGCGATGGTGCTGATGGCGGTAGGATATTTCCAGCCGGTCACACGCGGCGAGCTGTCAAAGATCTTTGGCAGGGAGGTCAGCCGCGACACGATCGGTAACTTGCGCGGCGCGGGGTTCATCGGCTCCGGGCCGCGTAGTCCGACGCCTGGGGCGCCCTATACCTATGTGACGACCAAACACTTCCTCTCAGCATTCGGGATGGAGACACTGCGGGATCTGCCGGATGTCGAGGCTCTCGAGGATGCGGGATTGCTCAGTCGGCGAGCTGTTCAGAGTGAGCCGCTTTCGGCCGAAGTGGAGAGCGAGGAGGAGTAAGCGGAAGGCGCCACTCGGCCCGAACCGGACGACGAAGAATGATGTTGTAAAGGGTAGGAAATGGATCGTCTTCACTTTGCGAGCGGAGTCACTCGGACGTCTGTCATGCCGTCCGAAAGCGGAATGATTCGGACAGTGTAGGCGTATGCCTCTGTGGGAAATGACATGAACTCGTTGACCACCACGCCGCATGGTCGAGCGTTTGCAATGCAGGTAGCGGACACGGTGTATTTTGCTCCTTTTAAG
Source organism: Rhizobium deserti (assembly GCF_004358025.1). Lineage (GTDB taxonomy): Bacteria > Pseudomonadota > Alphaproteobacteria > Rhizobiales > Rhizobiaceae > Neorhizobium > Neorhizobium deserti. Next base: position 44,422 of record NZ_SMTL01000009.1, read on the forward strand.
GAAAGAGATGCTGCGTCGATCGACGCTCCGCTAAAACCATTGGCAGTCAGAGTCGCGGCAATCTCGCCGGAGCCGAGATTGTTAAAGACTCTGCTTAGGCAGACCTTGATGGCGGTACGGCTGCCTAATTCCGCCCAGCGGAGAACTCGCTGGATAGGATCGGCCAAGCACGCGGAGCTATCGGGCCACTGTTTGATGGCCCAGATGAGGGACATCGGAAGGGTCCCAATCGGGTCACTACTCGTAAATGTGCCGATTTTGGTACGGATCCCCTGCACCCGGTTCTCTTCAGAAGCCTCATTGTAGGAGCGGAGAAATGCATCCAGGCCGCCAATGAACATGAGTAAGGCAGCGCCCAAGCACCACAGCGCATAACGCGGTATTGCTCTCTGAACCCGCCTGATCATCACGATCTCAGTGTCACCAACTGAAATAACTCCTGCCTAAAGGCACCTAAACCAACCATAAATCGTTCTGATCGAGGCACCCAATATAGCGTACAGCTTATCCTTCTTCCTCAAGATAGCTGAATATCTCAGAGGCGCGATGTCAGCTTGTGGCGTCAAGCAAAAACGGCTCTTGGCCTATGCGGCAGATCGAACACGAAAAAGCGCGCCTTCTGCTCGACGCCGCCGATCACCACCGTCGCCTCACCGAAATCGGCCTGCGCATGGCCGGGAGGATGCGACAGCGGCACGAACACTTCCTGGCGGCGCTGATCCCGCTCACGCATGTAATCCTTGATGATCGTGTAGCCGCCGGTGAATCTGCACTCGTCACGCAGACGGTCGAACACTCGCTTGGCCGTATGGCGCTGCTTGCGCGGCACCTTCATATCCTCTTCCAACCAATGCTCGATCGTCGAAACGAACGCATCCAGCTTCGGCCGCCGGATCGGCAATTGCCGCTGATAGCCGGGCGTTGTCGAATACGACAACATCTTCGCGACGCTGTCGCGCGATATGTTGAAATGCCTTGCTGCCTGACGCTGCGTCATCCCTTCGGAAACAGCCAGGCCAACCCTCAAATAAAGTTCCACGGTGTAGATCCCCTGTCCCTCCTGCGCTCATTGCAGAAAGGAAATAGGTGGCCGGATTTTACTCCGCCCGCGGCTGGATTATTCCGCCGCTACCGTGGCCGACTTTTGCACCGCCGCTCTCACTAGCCTGCGCCGCCTCTCAGGCGTCCGCCAGGTAGCGAGCGTCGCGGGCTTTCAGCTCCAGGCCCTTCCACGCCGTGGGATGCTGCTGCCATTATCGCATTCCTGCCATCTGGCCTGGCATTTGCCAGCCTTGCATTTCGTACACACCATGCATATAACTTCAATTATTGAAGTAACCAGGATGCTCTGACGTCGGGTGCTCGAAAGCGGTGGAGATTGCGATGCGCTGGTTCGATAGGTTGCGGGACTTGGAGCGTGGGATGGAGGACATCGCTGATCCCCGCGGCAGCGAGGTGCGTGATCTTCGTGAAAGCGCGCGGTCTGCAGACGCAAGCGTCGGCCCAAACCGCTCCATTCAAGGTAGCTGAGCAATGAAACCGAAGTCGTTCATAGGGATGCGCTGTTCGATTGCCGGCGCGCTGGAACTGATTGGTGATCGCTGGGCGCTGCTTATAATCCGCGACCTTTCGCTGGGTTTGAGCCGTTACGACGATCTTCGCGCGAGCACAGGCATTCCCGCCGCGACGCTCGCCGCTCGCCTCAAGCATCTGTGCGTGTCCGGTATTGTCGAGCGCGTGCGCTACCAGGAACGCCCAGCCCGCGATGAGTACCGCCTGACGCCCAAGGGGCATGACCTGTGGAAGGTCAACGTTGCGCTGCGCGAATGGGGTGATCGCTGGGATGCCAGCGGCTTCGGCCAGCCGACGACAGAGATGGTCGATCGCCAAAATGGCAGGCCGCTGATCCTCGCACTTGTTGACGCCGCAACGGGCGAGGCGGTGCCACGCGAACGCTCCCGGCTTCGCGCGGGGCCCGGTGCCACCGACACCACGCGCCGTCTTCTCGAAGCCGACATGTGAGCCAACGTATGACCCAGCCAATCGAATTCTTCTACAATTTCTGCAGCTCTTACAGCTATCTCGCCTTCACTCAGCTGCGCGAGATGGACGTCGACATAGCGCTCAGACCAATGAAGCTCTCGACCGTGATGGAAAAGGTAGGCAACGTGCCGGCGTCGCTCACTTGCCCGGCCAAGGGGGTTACGCCCGAGAGGATTTGGCCCTTTGGGCGCAGCGGTACGCGTCATGCTTAACCCGGCGAACATGCGCGAGGTCTCCGGCGACGCCTGCTCGCGCGCCGTACTGGCATCTCGCCTGCAGAAGCGGCAGCGATAACCTTGGCACTGTACCGAGCATGCTGGAGCGAGGGGAACACGCTCGCCACAAAGGTCGCCATTCTAGCCGCAATCACGGCGGCAGGCCTCGACCCCAGCGCGATCGCGGAGCGGATCGACGCGCCCGATGTGATCAGGCAGCTCGATGCGAATACCGACGAAGCCTGCGAGCGCGGCGTGTTTGGCTCGCCAACAGTCTTTGTCGGCGACACGATGTTCTTCGGCAACGACCGGCTCGATTTCATTCGCGAGGAACTCGCGCATCTGGAGGAAGCAGCATGACCGATACGACCAAGCCGCTAGCGCTGGTGACTGGAGTGGGGCCGGGAACCGGCGCCGCCCTGGTGCGGCGCTTTGTCGAGGGCGGATACCGTGTGGCGATGCTGGCGCGCGATGCCGACCGGCTCGCAGCGCTGGAGCAAGAGATCCCCGACACAATCGCGGTGGCGTGCGATGCCAGCGACGCGGCCGCGCTTGAGCGAGCAGTGGCTGACGTCGGATTGCCGAAGGTCGTCGTCCATAATGCAGTCGGCGGTGCGTTAGGCACGTTCATGGACATCGAGCCCGAGACGCTACAGCGGAACTTCGACATCAATACGATGGCGCTCTTCCACCTTGCCCGGCTGACCTCGCCGGCAATGGTCGATGCGGGCGAAGGCGCACTGATCGTCACCGGCAACACGTCTGCCCAGCGCGGCAAGGCGGGGTTCGCCGGCTTTGCACCGACCAAGGCGGCGCAACGCATCCTGGCGGAGTCGCTGGCGCGCGACCTGGGACCAAAGGGCGTCCATGTCGCCTATCTCATCATCGACGCGGCGATCGACGTGCCGTGGCAGCGCGAACTTCAGCCTACCAAGCCGGATGACTTCTTCATCTCGCCGAAGTCGATCGCGGCCGAAGTGTTCCACCTTGCGCACCAGCCGCGAGACGCATGGTCGTTCCTCGCCGAGGTCCGCCCGTTCCATGAACCTTGGTGAGCGCAGTGGCTGACGAGAAAGGCATCAGCTCCGATGGCCGGGCACAGCTTCAGGTGATGCTGGGTGGAGGTTTGAAGGCGCCGATCGGGCGATGCTTGGCTTCGAGCTGGTCGAAGTCGAGCGCGGACGAGTGGTGTTCGAGGGTACCGCCGCGGGCAGCCGGACCGCCGGCTGATTGCACGGCCGCCCAAGTCACATATTTCCTGACCTTAAACGGAGAAAGCTTCGATGCCGTATGTTCGCCTGTCGCTATTGCGTGGTAAGTCCGACGAGTATCTCAAGAACGTTTCTGACGCGATCTATGATGCGTTGGTCGAGTCGTATGAGATGGCGGAAAATGATCGGTTCCAGATCATCAATCAGCTTGAACCAAACGAGTTGATCTTCGACCGAAATTACTTCGGTGGTCCGCGATCGGACGATTTCATGGTGATGACCATCACCGCGGGGAAAGACCGCACGATCGCTGTCAAGAAGGCATTCTATAAGCGTGTCGTGGCTTTGCTTCACGAGCGAGCGGGCGTGCGTCCCGAAGATGTCTTCATTATGCTGGAGACGAACCCCCTCGAGAATTTCTCATTCAGCAGCGGAATGTCGTTGATCCCGGATTGAGAGGCATCGCGCAAGGGCGTGTGGCGGGACCAAATATGACATCACAGGTCTTTGATTAAATCATCGTCGGCGCAGGATCTGCAGGTTGCGTTCTGAACCGCCCGACAGCAGATCCAGCTGCAAGGTGCTTCTCATCGAAGCCGGCGGCTGGAACTGGGACTTGTGGAACAGATCGCATTGGGATGTGAATCGGCGTCGAGTCGGTACCGCTGCTGTCATCGGCACAACTATTTGGGACAACTGCAGTTACGCCATATTGGTGGGTCCCGAGGCTGGCATCTGGGGCGCCATCCGCCATCCGCCATCATGGTCTGGTCGACATCCGCCATCATGGTCTGGTCGGCAATGCGGTGATCGTCTCCGAAGATGCCGGACAGTTCCGCGTCGGCACTCATGCGCTGCGCTGGGTCCATGCAGAGCGGCTGCTGCACAAACTGATGCCGGCGACGCCCGGCCAGGTGAAACAGGTCGGAACCCTGCGCGAGCTGATCTGGCACTTCTACAAGGCCCTGAAAATCTATCGGCGAAGTCCTGATCCGCGTGCGGTCCATGGGTTCGAGACCCGGTTTGATCGAATTTTTTCAATTCGCACCGGTTATGCGGATCTCGACAAACTGCTGTTTCGGCTCAGGCGCCGCAAGGCGAAGTTGCTGCGGGTTCTGGAACGCCCCGAAATCCCGCTCCACACCAATGCGTCGGAAAGAGATCTGCGCGGCTTTGTCATCAAAGCGAAAGATTTCCGGGGGCACGGTCAGCCGCAACGGGCGGCAGGCGCGCGACAGCATGCTCGGCCTGATGAAGACCTGCCAGAAGCTCGGCCTGTCGTTCTGGCACTATCTCGGCGATCGGCTGGGGATCAGCACATCGCGCCCAGCCATTCCTCCGCTGGCCACCATGATCGTTGCCAGGTCCTGAGCGCATCACCGACGTTCTGGTTTTGGGAAGGACACGACCTTGCCGTCGTCGGACGGATCTCACCCTCCGGGCGCGGCGCGAGGACATATCCAATTAGTCCTGACCGACAGATCGCCTCTCACTCAGAGCCACGAGTTCGCTGATGTCGGGAACCATACCTGGCGGCTCGCCGATCTAGGCGCGAAGCATATGCTGCTCAAGGAAGGCATTGGCTGGGGCAATATGCCTGAACCAATGGTGAGAGATGATATAGAGACAGGGCGCCTGGTGCACCTTGATCTTCCTGACTGCAAGGGCGGTCCTTACCGACTTCAGGCTGTTTACCGAACGGACACACCTCCAGGACCGGCCGCCCGCTTTCTGATCGACCACTTCCAGAGCCAGGACGTTGATGTTCCAATAGCGGCCGGCTAGACCCTCGGAAAACATGCCTGCATGTTTCATGATCACGATCCGCCGGACCACGACGGTGGGGAGGTGTGCAACACTGCGCCCACCACGACGTTCCCGCAATACCGCAATATCAAGCGCTTAGCGGATCTGAAGAGTGGGACGAAGGTCGTATCCCTTCAAGAGCTTAATAGCCTTGGAGGGCCATACAGTGCCGAGAAGGCATTGCGTAGTGCGACTGTGGGCGCTATATGCAGGTATGTTCCTACATGGAGGCACATATGGCGACTACCAGCTTAACCAGCCGCGAGTTAAATCACGACGTCGGCAGAGCAAAAAAGGCTGCTGAAGCAGGACCTGTCGTTATCACTGATCGAGGCAGGCCGTCGCACGTGTTGATGACATACGGTGAGTTTGAACGCCTGACAGGCAAGCGTCGTAATCTTGTCGATGCGCTCTCGATGCCCGGATTATCGAATTTCGATTTTGATCCGCCTCGATCGATCATTGCAACTCGCGAAGTTGATCTGTCTTGAGATATTTGCTCGATACAAACGTTGTCTCTGAGCTCCGGAAGGTAGGCGATGGTAAAGCTGATCCGAATGTCACGGCTTGGATAGGTGCGCAGGATTCCCGTGATCTGTATATTTCTGCCATAACAATTTTAGAGCTTGAGCGCGGGATACTCAGCATCCATCGGCGTGACATCGAACAAGGTTCTCGCCTACGAGGCTGGATGGATAGCCGAGTTCGCCCCGAGTTCGCTGAGCGCATCATCTCTATCAATGAAGCAATTGCGACGCGATGTGCCCACTTGCATATTCCGGATCGACGCAATGAAGCTGATGCACTCATCGCTGCCACGGCGATCGTGCACGGGTTAGCGGTCGTCACAAGGAACATTCAGGATTTCCAGCGAACCGGCGTCGTCCTCGTGGACCCATGGCGTGCCTGAGAACAGGCACGCAGGGCGCCTCGAAAATGTCTTTTGCTAGTTCGGCAGGGTAGTTGAGCTCTTCGCAGTATAGAGTCGACAGTTCGAAACCTATAAGGCGAGGAGACCTGAACAGATAGTTTTTTGGTCCTTGATCAGCACCATGCTGATAACCTGAATTGCCTGTGCGACCATTTTTGCAAGTATAGAACTCATCCCGTCGCTGCCGGCGGGAGCGCGACTTTAGATTCTCGTCGCCCTAACGAGGTGGCGCGTTAGCTACTGCGGATATATGTCAAAATGCACGGCAGTATTGTGCTTCCGGCCCGCAGCAGCGCTTAAACGGCTCGGTATCCAAGCCCGTGGTTGTAGCGACTGACGGCCTCCCGGACGCCAAGAACCTCTGCCATTCGAACCAGGTCCGCGACGGAGTCGCCCTTCATCTTTTTGACCATGTTGCCGCGATGTATCTTAACCGTGATCTCGCTAATCTTTAGCCGTCCGGCGATCTGCTTGTTCATCAGGCCCGCCGTCACGAGGCCGAATAGTTCGCGCTCACGGGGAGTGAGGCTCTCATACCGGTCTTGGACGCTTGTCAGCGCTGCCATTTCTCGCCGGCGCGCGCTATTACTTGCCACGGCTTCTTCGATGGCGGTGAGCATGGCATCCTCGTCGAACGGTTTGGTCAAGAAGGTGATCGCCCCCGCCTTCATCCCCCGCACCGTCATGGGCACATCGCCGAAGCCGCTGATGAGTATGACCGGTACGGCGGTTGAGTTCTCCCGAAGTGCTTCCTGAAAATCGAGGCCATTCGCGCCTCCCAGGTTGATATCAAGGATGAGGCACGCCGCGCTGTCGGCCCCATCGCAGGCCAGGAACTCCTCCGGGTCGGCGAAAGAGCGCACATTATAGTTGGCCGAACGCAGCAGCACTTCCAGCGAATCCCGGACGTCCTCATCGTCATCAAGCACGCAGATTAGGCTGCTGCCAGTGCCACTTTCCATCATCGTTCGCCTCGTCCTTTCTGCGCGTCTTGGCTACGAGCTGAGCAGCGCTTCTACCTTTTCAAGAAGGGTCTCGGGATCAGTCGGCTTTGCGACGAAGGATGACACACCCTGCGTCTCCGCCCGTTCCCGCGCCTCGGCGCTCGGGTAGGCTGTCATGAGAATGACGGGAACTTCGCTACCCAGGCGCCTGAGTTCGCGATGAAGCTCTAATCCGTCCATGCCCGGCATGGTTAGGTCGGTGATTAGGCACCGCATCGTCGGCAGGTTTGGCCAAGCGAGAAGATCTTCAGCATTGCGGAACTTGGCGACCTTTACGCCGGCCGAGCGAAAGAAGGTGCCGATGCTTTCGCGCACTTCATCATCGTCATCGACGACACAGATCACAGCTTCAGGCGACACGTATTGCTCCTCAACGGTCCTTTCGTCTTCGAACCCATAAAAGATCATTCACGTCGCCATCGATATCATATCAAGATATGGGTTCGAGTGTTTTCGCCGCCTGCGGCACACCGATCGGGAGCGTGAAGGATACCGTTGCGCCGAACACCTCATTGTTCGCCGCGCTTATACGCCCGCCCTGATGCTCAATGATCGAGCGACAGATCGACAACCCGATCCCCATGCCGTCCGGTTTGGTCGTGTAAAATGGCTCGAACATCCTGGCTTCACCGCCCATTGGGAAACCGGTCCCGCAGTCGGCTACCGCCACCCGCACCATTCCGTCCGGCGTGACGGTGGTGTCAATACACAACTCCCGCGCACGATTGTCCACCTCGCGCATGGCTTGGATGGCGTTCATGAGCAGGTTTACAAGCACCTGTTGCACCTGGACGCGATCGGCGACAACATTCGGCAGGTCGCCGGAGGACCGCTGCCGCAATCTTACGCTTTGCGCGCGTGCCTCGCTCTTGATCAACGCTATTGCGTCCTCGATCAGGTCGGAGAGATTGATCGGGTCGGCTTGCGGGGCGGCCTTACGCGCCAGCTTGCGGACCCGATCGACCACTTGAGCGGCCCGCGTGCCGTTGGAGATCATCTTGTCGACGCAGGATCCCACGTCCTCCAGGTCCGGTTGAGGACGGCGAAGAAAGCGTTTGGCGGACTTGCCGTAGTTGATAATGGCGGCCAGCGGCTGATTGACCTCATGCGCGATTGAGGCGGCAAGCTGACCGAGCATGGAGACACGCGCAGCATGCGCCAACTCGGCGGAAACCTGCTCGTATCGGGTCCGGGCCTCGTTGCGCTCGGTGACGTCGAACGCCATCACGAGGACATGGGACCAGTTCTGCCCACCAGGCAAGATCGTGACTCGGAGGACAACGTCGGCGACGCGTTCGCCGAACGTTTGCATTCGCACTTCGGTCTCCGCCATTGTCTCTCCAGCGGCCAGCGCCACGATGACGTCGGAAAGAGCGCTCGCGCCTCTCGGCAGATAGCGTCCGCACAGGTTAGACCCTACCAGTGTCTCGCGCGCGTCGGCTTCGAACAGGTCCACCGCCGCGGGGTTAGCGTCGCGGATTACCGCGGCCGCGACCGCCTGCTGGGTGATCTCGGGATGACTCTCCAGCCACGTGGCGAGCTGCTGTCCATCCGGGACGCTCGCGAGCGCGACACGCATGGTTTCCGACCAATCCGATTCCCAAGTTGCGAAGCCGGCGGAGTCGAAGATAGTGCGATACTTGCGCTCAGAGGCCAGCGACTGCTCATCGGCCCGGCGCTTCTCCGTCAAATCCGCACTGGACTCGATCGTGCCGATGGAACGCCCGTCGGGGTCGCGGCGTCGCAGCCACCGGCTGGCCAGAACGAGGGGCGTGCCGTCTCGCCGGGTCCGGACGACCTCGCCCGACCACTGACCTATCTCATCCATGACTGTCGCGATCTCTTGCGCGGGGAACCGGCACTGGAGCAGTTCGCCGCAGTTCCGGCCAAGCGCCTCGCCGCGCGACCAGCCATAGAGCTTCTCCGCACCGTCATTCCAGTAGACGATCACGTCGTTCGAATCGCGGATGATGACGGTGTCGTGCGACAGTTCCAGAATGCGCGCCTGCTCACCCAATGTGGTTCGGGAGGATCGGTCGCGCATTGACATCAGTGTCGTAATCGCGATCGCAACTAGGCTGACGACGAAGCGCGACGCGGCGCCGTCAGACGCGTTGGTCAGATGCCCGAACGCGAAGGCGAAGACCGTGAGCAGCGCGGTAATTAGCCCGCTCGCCATCACGGCGCGGCGGCCGGATGGAGCCAGCAGCAGGATCACGCCGATGTAGAGAACGGCGATCGCTCCATCGAATGGCGTGAAGACGTCGATGGCAAAGATGCTGGCGGTGAGACAGATAGCGAGCGCGATCAACACCGCGCTCCGACGCCTTCGGGGCTCAAATGGGGCCAGTTCATAACCTTTGTGCGTATGCATCCGCGTCTGACGCCTCCGCATACACTTCTAATCTTGCAAACGCCTCTCTGTCGCTCGCGAGCTTGCTCTGGATGTACGCGCAATTGCTGCCGGCGGGTCACCGAATGCTCCTGCGGTACTCCCTCGGCGACAGCCCGAACATCCTGCGGAATGCCGTCGCGAAGTGCGTCGGGTTTTCATAGCCGCACGCGAATGCGATGACAGTTATGGTATCGCGGGTCGAGGACAGCAGACGGCGCCCTTCCTCCATTCGGTATCGGTTCAACCGCTGTGCAGGCGTTTCGCCGTAGCGCCGCTTGAATGAGCGCAAGAGATGGAATTTGCTAAGGCCAGCCGCCCCGGCGAGTTGGTCCAGCGTGACCTGCCTGTCCAGGCTCTCACGCAGCTGGCCATCGACAATGATCAGCCGACGGTCGTCGACAGAGGTGTGGGCCGGCGGATGCCTTCCCGCATGGAACTGCAGCAGGTGGCTGGCGAGGAAAGTCACGGCGGACTCGGCATACAGCTCCGACGTTCTGATCTCTGCCGCTCGGCGCAGGCCCAGCATGACGCCTGCTACCACTGGGTCGGGACGGAGAAGCTGGTTCGGCAGACGGGCGTTTGCGGCGCGCGTCGGATCGAGATGGACGACGTCCGCCAGTATTGCAGAGGAGAGGTGAAGCTGGAGCGTCTGCAGTCCGCGGCCCTTATGCCAGCGCAGTTGAACCTCCTCGTTGGGAGCGGTCATGCCTATATCGCCCAACCCATAGCGCGACTGATGCCATCGGCCCGCATATCGCCCTTCGATATGGCAACTTCCGTTCGTGACCAGGACGATCAGTTGGTCGGTGGTCGGCGCCGTGACCAGGTCATCGACCTCCTCCGGCTCGTCATAGGCGCGCAATAGCATCGATCGCCAACCCGTGCGCCAACTACAAAGGCCAAGGGATCCCTTCAGGCGCTCATGCGCGCCCAGGCTTGTCGATGCGATCGTCACCTTATCTCCTGCAAGTGCATCCGCTGTCCTTCATATCGTTGGCCGAAACGGTCCATGAATGGGAGCGCCTCCCACGCAATAAGCATAAACGCCATTTCATTCATGGCGAAGTCGTTTTGACTATTCGCGCCTATAGGCGGGGGGATATCATACTCAGGTATGAACCTGCAGCTCACACCTGAGCGTATCTGGTTCGACGTCATGATCTCGGTAGTCTACCGCGCGGCGGCGCCGATTAACACCTTCGCATGAATTCCGCCGAGCCGGCCTTCGATCATAGCTTACTGGAAGTCGCCGAGATGTCCGCAAGACACGTCTCGATGATTGTCGGGCCAATGCCCGGCCATTCTTGAACTGTAGTGTCGGAGAACAGGACATGAAGCGCCTCAACCAGATTTCAGCCCTCTTGATCGGAGCAACAATGATGACCCAGACTGCCTTTGCACAAACCGCCGATCCTAAAACGGATCCAAACCTCGATCCGAAGGTCCGTGCCTTCCTTGCCGAGGCCAACAAAGATCCAAGCCCGTTCTGGGAACTTCCGCAGCCGCAGCCGCAAGATGTGCTGACGGATCTCCAGAACAAGACCCCGGTCGACATGTCGGGCGTGACGACGACGACGCGCACGATCACTCAGGACGGGCGTACTGTGAAGATCTACATCATGAAGCCCGACCATGTCGTCGGCAAGCCGGGTGTCGTGCTGTTCATCCACGGCGGTGTATGGATCATCGGCAACTTCGAGAACCACAAACGGCTGCTGCGCGACATCGTCGTCGGCTCGGGCCAGGTCGGCGTCTTCGTCGAATATACCCCGCTTCCGGCGGCCAAGTTTCCGACCCAGCTCGATGAAAGCTATGCTGTGCTCGACTGGGTGTCGAAGCACGCCGACGAGTTCGGCGCAGACGGCAGCCGCATCGCGGTGGCTGGCAATTCGGTCGGCGGCAACATGACCGCGGCGATCTCGCTGATGGCAAAGGATCGGAGCGGCCCGAAGATCAGCTACCAAGTGCTGCTGATCCCCGCGACCGATGCCAGCGTCGACACGGCCTCCTACCGCGAATTTTCCAGCGGCTTCTTCCTCGCGCGCGCCTTCATGAAGTACGGCTGGGATCTGTACGCGCCGGACGCCAAGACCCGCGACAACCCCTATGTCTCGCCGTTGCGCGCCAGTGACGACGAACTGAAGGGTCTCCCGCCGGCGCTCGTCGTCACGGCGGAGAACGACCCGTTGCGCGACGAAGGCGAGGCTTATGCACATCGCCTGATGATGGCCGGCGTGGACGTCGCAGCCGTTCGTTACAATGGCACAATCCACGATTTCGTAGCGCTCAACGCCCTGCGTAACGTGCCGTCCACCATCGGCGCGCTGCAGCAGATCTCGGACGGTATCCGCAGTCACATCGGGCGCTGACGACGCGAGGGGCCGGCCATGGGGTCGGCCCCTCCGCCTGGCAGTATGCTTCAGCCCGTGATCTCGCGGACGAACTCCAGAAAAGCCTGAACTTTCGCCGGCACGATGGAGGAGGCATGATGATACGCATAGAGCGGAAAGGTCTCATCGGACCATTCGGAGAGGAGCGGCACCAGACGCCGCTGCGCGATGATGTCTTTGGCATAGAGCTCGAGGAGCTGAGCGATACCTGCACCGCCAAGGCAAGCGCCGAGCAGGGATCCGGTGTCATTGACCACGAGCGATCCGTTCGCCGCGACGGGAATGACACGCTGGCCCCGCTGAAACTCCCATTCGTAAGGGCGCCCCGTGACCTCATTGCGGATCAAAAGGCAGCGGTGCCCGTCTTGCAGGTCCTTCGGGCTCTTTGGCTCGCCATGGCGACTGACGTAGGACGGCGAGGCGCAGGTCACGACGCGCGTCCTGAGCAGCAGCCGCGCCTTCAGCGACGAGGATTCTGGTTCGCCGAACCGCACGGCGACGTCGAACCCGTCCCCAACTAAGTCGCCCATCCGATCGCGTACGCCGACATCCACGGTCAACTCGGAAAACCGCTCCAGGAACTCGCCTATTCTTGGCGACAGCAGGTGATGACCGAATGTCCCGTCCACGTTGACGCGAAGGCGGCCGCGAACCTCCGAGCGGGTTCCAGCCGCCCGCACAGCGGCATCCTCGATGCCCGCCAGAAGGGGCGCAACGGCTTCATAGAAACTGCGTCCCTCGTCCGTCAGAGAGATCGCACGGGCTGTGCGGTTGAAGATCCGGATACCCACGCGCTCCTCCAGCCGCGCCACGGCGCGGCTGATCGCTGGCTGCGTTAGACCCATCGCCTCACCGGCCCCTGCGAAGCTCCCAGCCTCGACCACGGCGGACACCACACCGATACCACTCAGCAAGCGGCTGTCGAACGTCATTGAGCCATACTTTCAGTCATGCACATACTGAAACCTATGTATTATTTTAATGGAAGGAAATCTCCTAAATTACTTCCTGTAGCAGCCGAAATCGCTCGGCGGCGTGAGAAACAGGAGCAAGACATGAGCAAGAATGACAAGGTTGCGCTAATCACGGGTTCGTCACGCGGGATCGGCGCGGAGATCGCGCTGCGCCTAGCGGCGGACGGTTTCAAGGTGGTTGTGAACTACGCCGGCAACGTCGGCCCCGCCCATGAAGTTGCCGACAAGATCAAGTCAGCAGGCGGCGAGGCCATCGTCGTCCAGGCAGATGTCGCCGATCCCGCCGCCGTCATCGCCATGTTCGATACCGTCGACAAGCAGTTCGGTGGTCTGGACGTGGTCGTCAATTCCGCCGGCGTGCTGAAGCTCGCCAAGATCACAGAGTATGACGACGCGACCTTCGACCAGAGCATGGCGATCAACGTCAAGGGCACGTTCAACGTCTGCCGAGAGGCGGCCAAGCGTGTGCGTAAGGGCGGCCGCATCATAAACCTTTCGACCAGCGTCCTTGGCATGCGGATGCCGACTTATGGTGTCTATGTGGCCACAAAGGCAGCCGTTGAAGCTCTGACCCAGGTTCTGGCGCAAGAACTGCGCGGCCGCGAGATCACCGTCAACGCCGTCGCCCCAGGGCCTGTCGCCACCGAGCTGTTCCTCGAGGGAAAGACCCCGGAACTGATCGATCGCATCGCCAAGTTGAACCCGCTGGAGCGTCTCGGCCAGACCAACGACATCGCGCCGGTGGTCGCCTTCATCGCCGGCCCCGAGGGCGGCTGGATCAACGGCCAGGTCGTGCGCGCCAACGGCGGCATGTGCTGAGGCGATCCGTTTAGCGGGTTTTATTTCCATCGCCAGGAGATTTACAATGAAGGAAGTTATTCTCGTTACGGGCGCATCCAGCGGCTTCGGCCTGCTCTCCGCCCAGGCCCTCGCGAAGGAGGGCCACACCGTTTATGCCTCGATGCGCGAAACGACGGGCCGAAATGCGCCGCAAGTCGCGTCCGTCGCTGCATGGGCGAAGCAGCATGGTGTCGATCTTCGCACGGTTGAACTGGACGTCAGCAATGACGCCTCGGTGACCTCCGGGGTGGAAAAGGTGATTGCAGACGCTGGCCGCCTCGACACCATCGTCCACAATGCCGGCCATATGGTCTTCGGACCGGCGGAGGCATTCAGCCCGGAACAGTATGCGCAGCTTTACGACATCAACGTGCTGTCGACGCAACGCGTAAACCGGGCAGCGCTTCCGTACCTGCGCAAGCAAGGCCGTGGGCTGCTGGTCTGGGTATCGTCCTCTTCAGCTCGGGGCGGCACACCGCCCTTCCTGGCGCCGTATTTCGCGGCCAAGGCGGCGATGGACAGCCTTGCCGTTTCCTACGCAGCCGAGGTCGCGCTCTTCGGGATCGAGACTTCGATCGTCGTCCCGGGCGCCTTCACCAAGGGCACCAACCACTTCGCGCATGCCGGCTCGCCGGCCGATAAGGAACTGGCGGCGGCCTATGAGAGCGGCCCCTATGCGGGCGTTGCGGATCAGGCGCTGAAAGGCCTCGCCGCCCTCGAGCCGGCCGATGCGGACGCGGGAGCGGTTGCGGTGGCGATCGCCGACCTCGTCAATCTCCCGTTCGGGAAGCGGCCGTATCGCGTCTTCATCGACCCGTCACAGGACGGCGCCGAGGAAGTGTTCCGGGTCGGCGACCGTGTCCGCCGCGAGATGTTCCAGAACATCGGTCTGAAGGACCTTCTGGCCCCTCGCCAGAACTGAAATGCCAACCGGGAGAGCCTAAAGGCGCCGCTGCCAGCTGCTCTCCTCCAGCATCGATCATCGCGCGGCTGCGCCTTCATCAGGAGAAATCAAATGACCGACAAGAAGATCATTGTTATCACCGGGGCAGGCTCGGGTTTTGGCAAGCTCGCCGCCGTCGAACTAGCCCGGGCCGGGCACAAGGTTTACGCCTCGATGCGCGACCTCGCCGGCCACAGCAAGGACAAGGTGGAAGATATCCGCTCGATCGCCAGCAGCGAGGGCATCGAGCTGCACCCGCTCCAACTGGACGTACGTGAGGAGCCAAGCTGTCGCTCTGCTGCCGACTTTGTCCTTGCTGTGGATGGCCGGATCGACGTCGTCATCAATAATGCGGCGATGATGATGGCAGGCCTCACCGAGTCATTCCGCCCGGAACAGCTTGCGCAAATTCTCGATCTCAACGCGATCTCCTGGCTGCGGGTGAACCGCGCCTTCCTTCCGGCGATGCGTCGCCAGAACAAAGGGCTGCTCCTCTACGTCGGCAGCGGTATCACTCAGATCCCGGATCCCTTTACCGGCCCTATGCGGCCAGCAAGGCGGCGGGAGACGTTCTCGCCCAAATCATGGGCCTTGAGAACAGCCGCTACAACATCGAGACCGTGATCTGCATGCCTGGCGCCTATACCTCGGGAACTGACCATTTCAAGCATGCGGTCGCCGCCGCCGATCCGACGGTCGCGGACCAGTATGATAAACTTGTCGGACTTGCGCAGGAACTCGCCGACAAGCTGGACGCCACCAACGTTCCCGGCGCACGTACCGACGCCAAGGAAGTAGCCGAGAAGATCGCGGAGGTCGTAGATATGCCCCACGGTACTCGGCCGTTTCGCTTCGAAGTCGATCTGCAGCAGCGTCAGGCGATGGCGGTGGCGGAAAAGGCGAATGAACTGCGCCGGATTTTCTTCGACCGCCTCGGGGTCTCGGATCTGATTAGTGTTTCTCAGACCTAAAGTCGCCCTGTTGCACGCTGCAGTTCAGCGCGCATGGTGAACGAGCACGTCATCCATTCGAAAGAACAATGGCGGTGTCTGATCCCCGTCACGGGTTTTGCCGAAGCCGAGGGAGAAAAGGGCAGGATGACGAAGACCTGGTTCTCTTTGAAAGACCAGCCGATCTTCGCCTGGGCAGGACTGTGGCGTATCAGCAACGAATGGGGTCCGGTCTATTCCGGGATCATGACGGATGCCAACGAAGCGATCCAACCGGTGCACAATCGCATGCCTGTACTGCTGCATTCAGACGAGTACGAACAGTGGCTTCACGGTAGCTTCGAAGATGCACTTGCATTCCAGAAGCGTACATTTCTGCCCGAGTTGGTGACGATGGAGCGGACAAACGAGCTACGAAAAAGAAAGCGCCACTCGAGTCGCCATTGCTGCTTTGACCCAGACTGCTGAACTGTCACCCAGTTGGCAGAGGCAGTGTTTCTCGCTGTGCACGGCCTGTCTTCCTACGTTTGCAAGCTAACCGAAGCCCTTTCAACAGGTCAATGGTTCGAGTTGGCTCAAGAGCTAAGAGCTGAGCAAACACAGCCGGCCGTAAAATTTTATCTGGAATTTGTCATTCAAGTGCATTACCGTATCAGCTGGATATGGAGATAGTTATGGCCGCCAACGCACTTGTCCAAACACGTATTGATGCCGAAATTCGGGATCGTGCGTCTGCCGTGCTTGAAAGCATGGGCCTCACGGTATCTGATGCGGTTCGTATCATGCTCACCCGAACTGCTAACGAGGGCGCGCTGCCTCTTGAACTTCTTTCTGGCAGCGAAGCGCATGACGCCTGGTTTCGAACCAAGGTGCTGGAAGCGTTGAATGATACTCGACCAGATTTATCAGACGACGAGGTTGAGGCACATTTTGCCAAACGCCGAACGGCCGCCCGCCTTAAAGCTGGTGCGCCAGAATCGTGAAGCTTACTTGGTCTGCGTATGCGCTGTCGGACCGCGACGCCATCTTCACATACATCGAGGCAGATAATCCTGCAGCCGCGGCTCTAATCGATGAACGGATAGCAGCTGCCATCCGTCGCTTGCTTGACTTTCCTGCCAGCGGACGTGTGGGTAGAATTGCCGGAACACGCGAACTCGTCATCAACGGTACGCCATACATCGCCGCTTACGCCATCACCGAAACGACAGTTCGAATTCTTCGCGTACTCCATGGCGCGCAAGAATGGCCAGACTCTCTGCCACAGAGCTGATCGCCACTGGCCGACGGTTCGATTTCCATCAAGGCGTGTTAGTCCTCAACAATCTCCAGGTCTGCCGAGCCGTCAATCTCCAGCCGTACCCGTCCGCGGTCTGGCCGGCTTAGGCGGATAGGGCCAGCCTTTTCTTCCAGCCGACGACGCAGTAGGATCAGTCGGGTTTCAAGATTATCCTTGTAGTCGGGCAGTTGCAGGCTGCGATCGCGACGGATTTCGCGGTTGAGGAAATCCCGCCGGCCGCTGCTGGCGTATTCCTCGACGAAATGCTTGAGCAGCCGGCCCGGCACGCCCCGGATCAGGTAGTCCTGCTCGATAAAGATCGATCCGTCGCGCGGATAAAAGCGCAGGCGCACCGGTGCGGCCGGTCGACTCCTTACATGATCCGCAGCCTGTATTGCCTTGGCGTTGTTGCTCCGATATCCCTTTCGCCTCTCAACAAGAGCCCGGTGCGCCAGACAGCGAACGCTAAGGTATAGGTCGCACCTAAAGCAAATAGGCCGGTGGCGAATGCTTTCGAATGAGGTAGCATCCCTTGCGCGACGAGCATGGTGGCAACCCCGCCAAGACCTATGAAACAGCATTGGACTGGATGCGCCGCCTCAGCTTTGGCCATGGCCGGTCGAAGAACCCATTTTGCCAAATAGAGGATGGAGACCAATAGCCAGGTGGCGGCTGCTGCGAATGTTAAGAGCTCACCGATCAACTCCGGCAGACCCCACAGGTTGTGCGCAAGCCGCCATGTATTGGCAAGGCCCGCTAATCCGAGAACCATGCCAAAGAAAGATGCAGGGATTAGCGGCAATTTGCTAGGCTCCATCACGATTTTACCCTCTTCTACGCTTTGGGGACATCAGCTTGGTTACATGCATCTGCCCAGCATATCGACTTAATCTCTAGCCTCCCGACCGTTCACGTGAGGCTGCGAGCGCTAAGGATCCGTGTATGTTTGCAGGTATGTTCAGTTGCTGAGCGATCTAGGTCATTTCGGCGCGACGCTTGCCCTAGCCACCAGAACCACACGGTCATGACGTAGACTAGTCCAGTCGCGAAAGCAGGTGTGACGTCGTCTTCGTGTTGGACTGCCTGACGCGGATACTGAGTGTCGCCAACATTCGCTCGAGTTTCGCCCTCAACCAGGTCAGAAACACAACCGCGCTGCCGACAGGACACCTGCGGTAGCGCCGTTGTCTGACAATAGTGGCCGTGGCCTGCGGATTAACTTCCATTCCGCTTCCAGATCTTGTCGAGAGCCAAGGCTACCAGTTCCATCACTGCGGCAGCCGCACCGACCATCCAGACATCACCCACCGCGATGATCCCCGCGCCGATTGCGCTGCCGATGGAAAAGCCGAGATACATGGTGGACGTGTTGAGGGAGAGCGCGACCGAGGCCTGGCCCTGGCCGCCCGCAACGATCAGACGGGCCATCTGGGCGGGAAAGAAGGACCAGACGCTGAAGCCCCATCCGGCAACGGCGAGAAGTGCCAGAGAGACGGCAGCCCCCGGCAATGCTGTGGCTACCGCCAAAGCTGCGAAAGAGAGGGCGAGCGCGACAAGCGAGACGCTCGCAACCTTGAGCGATCCGAAGCGATCGTTCAATGCGCCGCCGGTGAACACGCCGAGTGCCGCGAATATGCCCCAGAGCGTGACGGTTGCCGCAATGCCCCTGTCGGCGAAGCCCAGCGTCTGGGAGAGATAGGGGGCGATATAGGGATAGGCCGTGTAGGCGCCCATCGACCAGAACAGTGTCACCGAGAGGAGTTTCAGAACGGGAGCCTGGCGGATGACGCCGATACGGTCAGCAATGCTTACGATGGCCATATGCGCACCAGCATTGCGTCCAACGCCTGTCAGGATGCCGATAATCGCGATGGCTCCCATGGCGGCAACCATAAGAAATGTCGAGCGCCAGCCGAATGCATGGCCAATGATCGAACCGAGTGGCAGGCCGAGCGCAATCGCAATGGTCATGCCGCCGCTGACGATGGCAAGCGCACGCCCCCGTTTTTCTGTCGGTACAATCATGCCGGCAAGAGCATTGGCGTTCGGCGCATAGAGACCGGCGGCGGCAGCCATCAGGATACGGGCAAACATCAGCGTGCCAAACCCGGGCGCGAAGGCAGCAATCAGATTACCGACCGTGAATATCGTCATGGCGAGCAGCAATGTGTCCCGCCGGCGCAGCCCGCCGGTAATGACCGTTGCGATAGGAGAGCTGAGCGCTAGCACGAGGGTAAAGACAACGACAAGCATGGCCGTCGCGGAAAGGCTCATGCCCAGATCGGCAGCGATGGTCGGCAACAAGGGAGCTATCATAAAACCCTCGGTACCGATTGCGAAAGTACCGA
Organism: Rhizobium deserti; assembly: GCF_004358025.1. GTDB lineage: Bacteria > Pseudomonadota > Alphaproteobacteria > Rhizobiales > Rhizobiaceae > Neorhizobium > Neorhizobium deserti. The sequence continues at coordinate 63,751 of NZ_SMTL01000009.1, forward strand.
GTGCCAGGACCCATGCCGGCAGCATGGATGGCTCGGGCTGCCCCAAATGCTCGCCCTTCAAGGGAATGGCGGATTTCAGATCATGTTTCTGCAGCATGGTAACCTCCTGCCGAATGCCCGGCTGCCCGTTCGGCAACCGGGTGGCGGCCTGTCTCTGTCAAACGGGGATCGGGTTGGCAGCGAGAGCCTGGTTGAAGGCGTTGAAGAGCGCGTGCTCCCCGCTGCCCGGATTGTCGCGGATGGCCTTGATTTCCTCGACATAGATTTCTTCGGATTCCGTCCCGAGGCCCTTCATGGTCTTCTCGATGAAAATGTCGAGCGGCATGGCGCGAGGATCGCCGCTCTTCTTGACGAGGTCGGTATCGACCCACGGCGGCGCGATCTCCTGGACGCTGACATTGGTGCCGCGCAGCTGGAAGCGTTGCGATAGCGCATAAGAGTGCAACGCTGCCTTTGTGGCGGAATAGACTGCGGTGGAAGCGAGCGGCAGATAGGCCAGAACCGACGTGTTATGGATGATCGTGGCCTTCGACTGAGCCTTGAGATGGTCGATAAGAGCCGAAGTCAGGCGGATCGGACCAAGCAGGTTCGTGTCGATAATCCGACGTGACTGCGTGTCATCAATCTTTGCGCCCGCGTCATCAAAGGGCATGATGCCGGCATTGTTGACGAGGACATTGAGCCTCGGGTAGTCGCGGATCAGCAGCGTTGCGACACGATCGATATCGGCCGGATCGGCAATGTCGAGCTCTATGCCTTCCATGCCCGGATTGGCTGCGGTCACCTCATCGAGCAACGCCTTGCGGCGGCCGGCGATGATGACCTTGTTGCCAAGGCGATGGAAGGATTCCGCCAATGCGCGGCCGATGCCGGATGTGCCGCCAGTGATAAAGATCGTGTTGTTTTCGAGTTGCATGGGTCTCTCCTTTGAACCGAGCGGCTGAAGGCCGCGCTTCGATGGAGAGATCTTGCATCAAGTAATCCATGTCTGAAATGACGTCTAAACGTCAATTCAGGACATTACGCTGATCGACTGCTCGGCGTCTCCATGGCAACCGTCTCGCGCGGATCCATCCCGCGTGGTTTGCCATAGAGACTGATATTGGCGTCACCCCAGTATTTAAGGGCGAGCAGGATCGGTTCCATGCTGCGGCCGAGCTCTGACAGCTTGTACTCTACCTTTGGCGGCACCTGAGCATAAACCTTGCGTTCGATCAGGCCGTCGTCCTCAAGCTCGCGCAACTGGTTGGTTAACATGCGGGGGGTCACGTTGACGATGTGTTTGCGCAGTTCGTTGAACCGCAGTGTCCCTGAAAGCAGGTGAAAGAGCACGACCGATTTCCATTTTCCGTCAATGAGGCCAACGGCAGCCTCAACCGAGCAGCCGGGAGAACAATCGAAGCGCGAATGGCGAGCTTTGGCCATAACAGTATCCTTTTTGATACTACATGTGTATTTTGTGCGTATTGCGTCTTTTCGATAATAGCTCATTTTAGCTCCATATCAATCGACAACGCAGTCGATCATCAAAGGAGCACATCATGAAGGCCATTGGTTATAAGGCACCGGGAGCTATCGAGCGCCACGACGCATTGCAGGACATCGAGCTTCCCCGGCCGGTTCCAGCAAACCGGGACATTCTCGTTGAGGTGAAGGCCATTTCGGTCAATCCGGTCGATACGAAAGTTCGCAAGGGCGCCAGTCCGGAAGCCGGACAGTGGAAGGTGCTTGGGTGGGATGCGGTCGGCACTGTCGTGGAGACCGGACCTGCAGCGAAGGATTTCAAGATTGGCGATGAGGTGTTTTACGCCGGCTCTCTAATCCGCCCCGGAGCCAACAGCCAGTTTCATCTCGTCGATGAACGTATTGTAGGGTTCAAGCCGAAATCAGTCTCCGATGCGCAGGCCGCGGCCCTGCCGCTAACGGCCATCACCGCCTGGGAAATGCTATTCGACCGGTTGGATATCCGCAAAAGTGTCCCGGGTGCGGCGAACGCCATCGTGATCATTGGCGGCGCTGGCGGGGTTGGCTCGATAGCCATCCAGCTCGCGCGTGCGCTGACAGGCGTTACCGTCATTGCGACAGCCTCGCGGCCGGAAACGCAGGACTGGGTGAAGACGCTTGGTGCCCATCATGTAATCGATCATTCCAAGCCGATCTCCGAGCAGGTGGCGGCTTTGGGTATCGGTGCCCCCGCCTTTGTATTCTCGACAACCGAAACCCATCGCCATCTCAAAGAGATCATCGAGCTCATCGCGCCGCAGGGCCGGTTCGGGTTGATCGATGATCCGGAAAGCCTCGACGTGCTTGGCTTCAAGCGCAAGGCCGTTTCCACACATTGGGAGTTGATGTTCACGCGTTCGATCTTCGAGACCGCCGACATGGCAGAGCAGGGTAGGCTGCTGAACGAGGTGTCTCGTCTCATCGACGAGGGCAAGATCCGGACCACCGCGACTGAAATCTTGTCGCCCATTAATGCTGCCAATCTGCGCAAGGCCCATGCAGCCATCGAAAGCGGCAGGACGAAGGGCAAGGTGGTGCTTGAAGGCTTTCTCACCTGAGGCAGCCAAGGTCTGAAGCAGTGAAGGTTCGACATCGCTTTCCGCCTCTTCCATGTCCAGCCAGTTTCTTTCTTCGAACAAAAGGATGACCGTCATGAGTGTGCCACTCACTGACCAAACTGAACTCATTGCGCTCTTGAAGGCGAAGCCGGAAAAGCGCGCAGCCCTTTTTGACGCATTGGCTGCCATAGTGCCGGAAGTCCGCAAGGAAGACGGATGCCTGCGATACGACCTGCACGTCGACCGCGATGATCCGGACATGGCGGTTATGCTGGAAAGCTGGCGGGATGAGAGCGCTCTCAATGCCCATGCCGCCGGCGCGCCGTTCCAGTCGCTTACCGAGCGACTGGATGACTTGCTTGCCGAACCGCTGCGTTTGCATCGACTGCAGCGCCTGGCCTGACATCACGCACGTCTTCAATTTCCCATAGAAAGGAAGAGCCATGAGCTCGCTCAATTACCTTCGCGTTCTCGTCGTCGGCGGCAGTTCCGGTATTGGCTTTGCCGTTGCCGAGGCGGCCGTTGCAGCTGGCGCTCATGTCACCATTGCCTCCCGCTCTCAGGATAAACTGGTGGCCGCCGCCCAGCAGCTGGGTCCCGGAACTGAGACCGCCGTGCTGGATACGGCTGATGAGGCGGCGCTTGAGACTTTCTTTGCCTCACGCGACGCTTTCGATCACGTGGTGGTCTCTGCAGCGCAGACGCCAACGGGTCCATTGCGCAAGCTTGCTCTCAACGACGCAAAATCGGCAATGGAGAGCAAATTCTGGGGCGCCTATCGGGTTGCCCGTACGGCCCGTATTGCGGAGCGAGGCTCGCTGACCTTTATCTCCGGCTTCCTAAGTGAACGGCCATCCGCCTCCTCGGTTCTGCAGGGTGCGATCAACGCAGCGCTTGAAGCTCTGGCGCGCGGCCTTGCGCTCGAATTTTCGCCGGTGCGTGTCAACACCGTGTCACCCGGACTGATCGATACGCCGCTGTGGTCGAAGATGGCCGACGATGCCAAGGCGGCGATGTTCTCTCGCGTGTCGGAGAACCTGCCGGCAAAGACCATCGGCAAGCCTGAGCACATCGCCAACGCGGTGCTGTTCCTCATGACTACGCCATTCGCCACCGGGTCGAACGTCCGTGTGGATGGTGGCGGTGCGATCGCCTGAGCGTGGTCGGGGTCATTTGAGAGGCGAAGCAACGACAGGGAAGATCACCATGTCTGATCAAAGCACTGCAACATCCGCCCGCTTCGACATCCTGTCGATCATGAAGCAGTTTCCGCAAACAGCGGAGACCTTGCTTGTGGACACGTATCTACGCGATACGCCTGCAGCAAGCTCGCGGGTGTTTCGCGTCTACAAAGGAACGCCGCCGCATTACCATGGGGGCAGCGATGAGTATCTTTATGTCCTGTCCGGGCGGGGCACCTTCTGGATGGAAGACCCTGCAACGGAGGCCGAGTTCGAGCCCGGCCAACTCCTGTTCTTCGAACGGGGCACCGTTCATGCCCTGCCCAACATCCTTGAAGAACCGGTTGTGTTCCTTTCCGTCGATACGCCACGCCGTGATCCAACAGATATTGTATTCGTGAACAGTGCGGACGGATCGCCCGAGACCTTTATCGCCTCAAAGCCCGGTTGAGCGGCGCTTTCCGTTTGCAATCCAATTAAGGGAATGTGACCCATGGTCCGAACCTGGTTTATCACCGGCGTCAGCAGCGGCTTTGGTCGCGAGATGGCCCAGCAATTGCTCGCCCGCGGAGATCGTGTTGCCGGCACGACGCGATCTCCCGATCGCATCAAGGAGCTCGACGAGCAATATGGCTCCGCATTCTGGCATGCCCTGCTCGACGTTCGGGATGCAGAGCTGGTCGGGCGTGTTGTCGACCGGGCATTTGACGAGCTCGGAACGATCGACGTCATCGTGAACAATGCCGGCTATGGCCTATTCGGTGCCCTGGAAGGGCTGGATGAGGCTCAGATCCGGATGCAGATCGAAACCAACCTACCGCCTTGTGATCGCAGATGCGGCAGAGCGGCGCGGGTTACGTGGATCGGTGCCAGCATGGACGCTTGCTTGCCATCTCAACCTATGGCGGACAAGCAACCCACCCGGGCGCTTCCCTCTATCATGCCAGCAAGTGGGGCCTTGAGGGTTTTACGGAGTCCATTGCTCAGGAGGTTGCGGGTTTTGGTATCGGTGTCACCATTGTCGAGCCTGGTGGGGCTCGGACCGGTTTTCGCGCGACAGCCGGATCCAATGTCGGGCAGGATCTTGAAGTCTACAGAGGAACGCCGGCGGGAATGGTTCATGCCTTCTTGAAAGATGGCACCCGTCAGCCGCTCGGCGACCCGACCAGGATGTTCAGGCAATAATTGCGTCAGTTGATCAATCGCCGGCGTCCCGTCGGCTGGTGCTCGGCAGTGATGCCTATGGCGCGATCACCAGGGCGCTCAACGAGAGGCTGGCTGAGGTTGAGCTGCAGAAGGACAGCGCTGCCGCCACGGATATCGTTTAAGGGAGAGGAGGGGAGGGGAATGCCGCTGACGGCATTCCCCTCCATGACATTCATTAAACGGCCTGGGTGCGCAGGCTATACCTGGCTGCAGGCCGGGCACTCGAGAGATGCGGAAGCATGGCTGCCCGGGCGGCCTCCCAGCCGTCCCATTCGGCTGCATCCATGAGAGAAGGAATGGTGGCGAATTCGCCGCGGTCTAGGCCGACGAGCGCAGCGTCGACGAGGTCCTCCGCCGACATGACCCATTCGGCCGGCAGGTTGCTTGCGGGAAGCCCGGCAATGTCCCAAAACTCTGTTCCCGTTGCCCCGGGGAGCACGACTTGAACATTGACCCCTGTCTCATGCAGCTCCTTGCGCAGAGACTGGCTGAAGGCCAGCACAAAAGATTTGGTGCCGCCGTAGACACCGTTGAGGATCTCCGGTCCAATGGCGACAATGGACGAGATATTGATGATGGTGCCCTTGCCGCGCTGCCTGAAGAGCGGGACGATGGCATAGGTAAGACGCATCGGTGCCGTGACATTGATTGCCACCATGGCCTGCATTTCCGCGATTGCGGCAGTCTCCAAAGGTGCGGCGCTGCCAAAGCCAGCGTTGTTTACCAAATGTGTAATGGTGTCGTCCTGTGCAATAACCTTTTCCACCGCAGCCAGGCCGTCTTCCGTGCCGAGGTCCGCGGCAAGTGCCCTGACCGACACGCCGTAACGCTCCGTCAATGCGGCGGCGACATCCTTCAGGCGGGCGAGATTGCGCGCCACCAGGATGAGATCTTGGCCGCGCCGGGCAAAGCGATCCGCATATACGGCGCCGATACCGGATGATGCACCTGTTATCAGAATGGTCCCGTGTGTGTTGCTCATTGTTCGCTCCTTTGGCTGTGGATTGGAACGTCCAACCCCGTGTCGATGGAGGGACATTAGCCGTAGACAATGATGGCTGAAATGACATACAAACGGCAAAAAAGGACAAGGATTCGAACATGCGGCACATTGGCTTCATCATGGAGAATGGGTTTCAGGTGATGGGGATGGCCGCGTTAAGCGCCTTCGAGTTCGCCAACGAGACCATCGGTAGTGAGGCGTACCGGCTGACCGTCATGTCCGAAAGCGGCGGTTCAATTCGATCCTCGCTTGGCATCGGTATTGAGACACAGCCGCTCGCGGACTTCCCCGACACGCTGATGGTCGTCGGCGAATTGCTTCCGAAGCCTGTGTCTGCGGTGTTGAGGGATTACATCGCTCATGCGGGGCGCGAAAGCCGACGGGTGGCTGGCGTCTGCACCGGGGCATTTCTGCTGGCCGAGGCCGGACTTCTGGATGGAAAAAGCGCCACCACCCACTGGGCTCACGCGCGCAGCCTGCAGGAACGGTTCCCCAACATCCATGTCAATGACGACCGCATCTTCATCCAGGACGGTTCGATCTGGACGTCGGCAGGCATGAGTTCCGCCATCGATCTGACGCTGGCACTGATCGAAGACGACCATGGTGCCGAACTCTCGCGATCCATTGCGCGCAAACTGGTGGTGTATCACAGACGGCCAGGAGGGCAGTCGCAGTTTTCGGCGCTACTGGAGTTGGAGCCGCGCTCGGACCGGGTGCGCCGTGCGCTTGTCTATGCTAAGGAGCATCTGCGAAATCCGCTGACGGTGGAGGAATTAGCGGAAGCCGCAAGCCTCAGCCCGCGCCAGTTTAGTCGCCTGTTTCGCGAGGAGACGGGACAATCGCCTGCTAAGGCCGTGGAGCGCCTGCGGCTGGAGGCGGCAAAAGTGATGCTCGAAGACGGCCGTCATCCCCTCGACATCGTCGCCCGCGATACAGGCTTTGCGGACCGCGATCGTATGCGGCGCGCATTTCTACGCTTTTTCGGCCAGCCGCCGCAGGGCCTGCGCCGCAGCCTGAAGCTGATAGAGGGCGTCGAAGACCCTGATCTGGTGATTTGATGCGCGCGTCCTGAACTGACGTTTCTATGTCATTAAGACGCAATCGACCGGATCTATCTTCTTTCATCAGAAGACCTCACGGCGGGTGATGAAAGGAAAACCTCATGTTCTCTTCCAAATACAATGGCGGAATCGAGACCAGCCATGGCCGGCTCGCCATCCGCCTCGACGGACCGCAAGGAGGCATCCCGCTCCTTCTCCTGCAGCGCTTTCGTGGCACCATGGATGATTGGGATCCGGCTTTCATTGCAGCGATTGCCAAGGATCGCCGCATCATTCGCTTCGACAGCGCCGGCGTTGGACGATCGAACGGCACCGTGCCGGCGACCATCGGCGGGATGGCAGCCATCGCTGCCGACGTCGTGGCAGCGCTTCGATTGTCTCAGGTTGATGTCCTCGGCTGGTCGTTGGGTGGAGCGGTTGGCCTGGAGTTTGCACTGAACTTCCCGCATCTGGTTCGCCGTCTGATCGTTGCGGGCTCTAGCCCCGGGCCTGTTGCCGACGGTCCGCAGCAGCATCCGCGCGTGCCGCAGGTCATGACAAGGAGCGAGAATGACGAAGAGGACTTTCTCTTCCTCTTCTATCCGCCCAGCGACTGCGCCACTGCCTAAGGCCGCGCCTCTCTCGCTCGTATCCGCTCTCAGCCTGATCGTGGGCCGGCAGCATCACCGCTAGCGCTGATGGCGCAGGTGAAGGCAATTTCCGCCTGGCCTGGCGTGCTGCACCGGGCAAGCGAATTGCGGCTGCCGATACTGGTCGCCAATGGCGCGCATGACGTGATGATCCCGGCCTATCGCTCCTATGTGCTCTCGCAGCAGGCACCCAATGCCAAGCTCATACTTTATCCAGATGCCGGTCACGCTTTCCTCTTCCAGGACATTGAGGGCTTTGCCCGCGACCTCGAGCAGTTCCTCGAAGGCTGATCGGGTCACAACCGGATCCTCACCATTTCACCAACCGACCAGCAATGGTCCAATCAAGCAGATTGATCATGTCTACCATTACCGCTCTGTCTGATGACGAAGTCACACCACATGTTGCGGAGCTCTTTGCCGGAGCGAAGGCATCCATGGGCAAGGTGCCTAACCTCTTCCGTGTTCTCGCGCATGCTCCGGCCGCGCTGGACGTCTATACCGGCAGCAAGCGCTTCCTGCATGAGGGCGTGCTGAGCCCGCAGGCACAGGAGCAGATTGCCATCGCCATCGCATCGGCAAACGGTTGTGATTACTGCCTCGCTGCCCATACCGGTTCTGCCCGCGCTGTCGGCGTTTCGGCAGAAGACCGCGCCTCAGCGCAAAATGGCCGCACGTCGGATCCGAAGATCCAAGCTGTCCTCGACATAGCACTTGCCGTCAACGCAACCCATGGGCAAGCCTCGGCGCCAGCTCTTGAGACGGCGCGCTCTTATGGATTGTCGGATGCTGAGATCCTGGAGACTATAGCGCATGTCGCAATCAATATTCTGACCAACAGCGTCAACAACATCGTCGGAACGACATTGGACTTCCCGAAGGTAGAGCGCGTCTGAACGACGGTGGAGGCGAGGCAGATGGGGCCGGGATAGTGGCCCCCTTTGATCATCGCGGCTGCTGGCAAGTTCTCGTCACACCAGTGGCTGGGATCTTTCTAGTTCTAGGAAATGAATATCTTCTTGCTATGCGAATTAAGGGGTCGACGGTTCGATCCCGTTCAAGGCGTGCAAACCGTGAGCTCGCGCGTGGTGACCGAGGTGCCTTTAAAGCTACGGTGCTTCTGAGGTTGCTATAGCTGGGCAGTCGTTGAAGCCGTGGAAAAGCATTTCGACTAACCACGGCAGTAGCTTACACGACAGAACTAGGGAAGACCGCTGCTCATAATTAGCTGAACAGCAGTCCGCTTTTCCAGGACAGTTAAAATTTTACCAACTTCCCTAACCCAAGCGTCAGCTCTGCATGGAATGGTGCCGGCCGGAGGTCCGGATGATCCGACTCGTGTCTTGTATCACCGAGCAGCACAACTGGCTGCTTTTGCTTGTTGCCGTCTTTGTTTGCGCCGCTGGCAATCTGGCCGGTGTCTTCATGCTGTCGCGTGCCCGCCAATGCGTCAAGGCGCATCGGAACCTCTGGGTTGCTGTCGCTGGTGTCGTACTTGGAGGAACGATCTGGGCAACGCATTTCATTGCCATGCTCTCATACAACGTTCCGGTATCGTATCAGGTGTTGGAAACCGGGCTGTCCATAGTCGTGGCAGTCGTGGTCTCTTGTCTCGCAACTTTTACCTTCCTTTACGTGCCAGGTCGGCAAGGTACTGTAGCGGCCGGGATCCTCTTAGGGCTGGCCATTGCGACGATGCACGCCATCGGCCTGAGCGCCATCGGCAACTCTGCTCTCATCGAAGATGATGCTATGACGGCAGTTGTTGCTTGGATATTGGGTGGCGCATTCTCGGTCAGCGCGATGCTGCTTCTGGCTGGTCGGATGACCAGCACGAGGCTGGGTTCCGCTGCCCTGCTGATCGTCGCTGCCGTCTGCAGCCACCACCTGGTTTCGATGAGCGGCCTCAGCGTCGTTCCGTTGTATCCCGACGCAGCCGGTGCCTTAACTTTCCTCGACCGTGTCGGGATTGCGACCGGCGTCTGCATCGTTTCCAGCCTGTTGATTACCACCGGAGTTGCGGCACTGTTCTTCGATCGGCACCTGACGGACGTCAAAGGACTGGCAAATGCGACCTTCGAAGCTATCGTACTGACGCGTGCCGGTCAGATCGTTCACGCCAATGAGCGATTTGCGATGCTGATGGCAAATCCGATCCAGGATCTGAGGTCCCTCAAGTTCTCCGATTTTTTAGTCGAACGGGACGGGGTTAGAGGCGTTTTGCAGACGCCCGGCGGACCCCTTCCTGTTGAAATCGTCGAAGGTGTCATCGAATACCAGGGCCGCGAGACATCAGTGTATGGTCTGCGCGATATAAGTGAGCGCCTTGAAACGGATCGGCAACTCCTTCATCTCGCCTCGCATGACCCGTTGACGGGTCTTTTAAACCGACGGGCCTTTAATGGTTTGGCTGAGAAAGCATTAACAAGAGTAAGGGAGGAAAACTCCTGCTTGGCTCTGCTTACCCTTGATCTCGATTTCTTCAAAGCCGTTAATGACGTGCATGGGCACGCAGTAGGGGATACCGTTCTGCAGCAGGTCGCTGAGGTTCTGACGTCCTCGTTCATAACGGATGCGATAGTCGGGAGGATCGGCGGGGACGAGTTCTCGGTGGTGTTGCCCGGACACCAGACATTTGACGCGCAACAAGCTGCGTCAATATTTGTGACGAGGTTCAGGGCGGTATTTGGAGCGCATGACAAGGCCTCTTCGTTAGGGGTAAGCGTCGGGATCGCGACTTTTCCTGAACATGGGGATGAACTCGAGCAGTTGCAGAACAATGCCGACGCTGCGTTATATCGCGCCAAGTCTCTCGGCAAGGCCAGAACCTGCGCGTTCGACCGCTTCCTTGACCAGCAGCAGCGGACGCGCCGTCGGCTGGAAGAAGAACTTCGAGGCGCCGTGGAGGCAGGGGAACTGTTTTTACTCTATCAGCCCATTGTCGAACCTGTCTCTGGAAACCCGCTCGGTTACGAGGCACTCTTGCGCTGGCGCCATCCCACTTACGGGACCCTTTCTCCAGTTGTCTTCATCGAGGCGGCCGAGGAAAGCGGCAGCATCGTCGAGATCGGAAGATGGGTCCTTGAAGAGGCCTGCCGGCACGCAGCCTCCTGGGACCACCCTTTGTTCGTCGCAGTCAATGTCTCAGCACGCCAATTGAGTGGTGCTGATCTGGTCGATCATGTGACCACGGCCCTGAAGACGAGCGGCCTTCCGGCTGATAGACTAGAGCTGGAGGTCACGGAAACATCCTTGCTGGCGGATCGCACTGACATTGCCCGTTGCCTGGAGGCCCTTACACGAATTGGAGCCAAACTGGTCATGGACGACTATGGCAGCGGCTATTCCTCCATCTCCAACCTCCGGCGTTATCCATTCACGAAAATGAAGATCGACAGAGGCTACGTAGCCACACTTGAAGACGATCCTGTTGCCGAGGTAGTCATAGACTCCGCTCTAGCGCTTGGGAAAAGCCTCGGGATAACAGTGGTCATCAAGGGGATAGAGACGGAAAATCAGCGCTCGCGCCTGACGGAGAAGGCACCTGACCAAATGCAGGGCTTCCTCTTCGGCACGCCAGTGGCAATGGGCCGCCAGACGTCGAGTTCGCAGGCAGGGCGACGAGACCCCGAGGTGCCGCGGCCGGTCTTAACGCTTCGTTAACCATGATCGGGCAGACTGGGTAATATTGACGCGGTCTCCTCCCTACGCTGTCGATGGCAAACCTTGGGCCGTGAGACATTGTCTCCGGCCCTTTTTTCTGTTGCTCCTTCCCGGCGGTACACGCTCTGCGGCCTATCTGCTGCACCTCTCGCGCCAGGCTTTGGTATCTCGGCATGCGGGGCATGACTGGTCCGAGAAGCACGTTGGGTAGTGCTGCTTGATTCATCGGCTCACACATGAACCATAAATGACGTGCCATTTGGTTTGGCATCTCTAAAAGGCGTATGTGCGAATGCATCCCGGCCGTGCCACTTCCTGACTCATCCGCCTTTGTCAGGAGTGGCTGAAGGGATCCGACCTCTCAAGGCTGGGGAATAGACCCGTCCGGCATGCGCTGACCGCGCGCTTTCATTTCGGCCTTGGTTTTATGGAACTCGACGCAAGCTTCGAATTTTGGGTTTGTCTCGCAATACGCCTCTAACCGCTGGACGTTTGCCGCCATCATGCCGGGGACGTACCGCTGGAAATCTTGCATACGTCGCGTGGTTTCCGCAGTGACCGCCATTTGGGTCATGCCGGTTGGGTCCAGTCCTCCGAAGGTGTTTGCGGCCAGGATTGCCGGCGCCATGTCGCTTGCACGCTGTGCCGATTTCATCGCTTTGGCCTTCTCGGCATCCGTCAGCGGTCTGGCAGTCACCAGCCCATCTTTGGTGGTGCCATTATAGCCAATCGGCATTTCAGGCGGTGCGCTCTGGCAGCCGACGAACACAGAGGCGAAAAACGGCAGGAAGAGTATGTGTCGAGACAAGGGCTTCACTCTTTCGAAGTCGATGCATAAGTTCGCTTTGGTCGGACAAGTCCCGGGCGCGGTAGGGTTTGCGCCGACATTCTGATCGGTCTGTTCAAGCGTGGGCGCGTGTGATGGAGATCCCACGCGTTTGGTACGGTTTCAGGAGATCATTCGAGCAGCTCTTCTCAACGATCAGTCCGTCGATTTCATCGACACCGACGATGTCGTAAGCAGAGACCGCGCCGAGTTTCTCCTTGGACGCAAGAACAATCGTTTCCGCCGACTGACGACTAATGGCGCGCTTGATCGCCGCTTCTTCTCTGTCGCCTGTCGTAAGGCCGTAGTCGGGATGGACGCCGGTCACACCCATGAAGAAGATGTCGGCGCGGATGTGGGAGATACCCTCGCTCGCCGCGGCCCCCACTGCCACGTTGGAGTGCTTGTAGATGCGGCCACCGATCAGCTCGATTTCGATGTTCGGGTGCTCAAGAAGTGCAACCGCAATATCGGGGCTATGCGTGACGACGGTCGCATGGAGTTGCATGGAAATAGCGCGAGCCACCGCAACAGTGCTTGTCCCACCATCCAAGAATATGACCTGACCATTTCTGGCCATCGCCGCCGCCGCCTTTGCGATGGCCGTCTTGTCCTCGGCGGAAATTTTTCTTCGGCTTGGTAGGTCAGCGAGCGCTTTGGATGCCGGTAGCGCGCCGCCGTGCACTCGCTGAAGCAGGCCTTCACCTGCGAGCTCGCGAAGATCTCGTCGTATAGTGTCTTCCGACAGGCCCAGCTGCTGGCTTAGATCCTTTGCGACAATCCGCTGCTCTTTCTGAAGCCTGTCGAGAATGAGAGCCTTCCGTTCCATCGTAAGCATCGCCACAATTCTCCTGATGATGCTGCATATTGCACGAAAACGAATGTTGTGCAATATCGTGCAGTAACTTGAAAGGAGATTGGCATGGCAGTTGCTCACAAGGTGAGGGTCGAGAATGTGACGACCCTTTCGGACGACTGGTACGTTTTGAAGAAGACGACATTCAGCTATCAGAGGAGCGATGGCACATGGCAGCGACAGAGCCGCGAGACCTATGACCGTGGCAATGGTGCTACTATCCTGCTTTACGACTGGAGGCGCAGGACAGTCCTGCTTACCCGGCAATTTCGCTACCCGGCCTTTGTCAACGGCCATGACGACCTCCTGATCGAGACGCCGGCTGGCCTGCTCGACGATGCGAGCCCCGAGGATCGGATCCGCGCGGAGGTCGAGGAGGAGACTGGATACCGGGTGTCTGATGTGCGGCAGGTGTTCGATGCCTTCATGAGCCCTGGATCCGTCACCGAACGGCTCCACTTCTTTGTGGGATCCTATTCCGCCGTCGATCAGGTGTCTGAAGGAGGTGGTAACGCCGAAGAGGGGGAAGATATCGAGCGGCTGGAGCCGTCGATTGAGGAGGCCCTTGAGATGATTTCTGACGGCCGCATCCGCGACGGAAAGACGATCATGCTGCTGCAATACGCAGCGCTGCACCTCTTCAAGGATAACCAATGTTCAGCTTGAGACCGGCAACGGACAAGGATGTGCCACGCAACCTCGAGATCTGGCGCAGCGCTGTGCTGGCAACGCACGACTTCCTGTCGGAGGAAGACTTCCGGGAGATCAGCGTACTGGTTGAGACGTCATATCTACCGACGGCGCCTCTGGTGGTGGCGGTTGATGACGAAGACGTGCCGCACGGATTCATAGGCACGACAGACAACAATGTCGACGCGCTGTTCGTTCATGCCGAGAGCAGAGGGATGGGCGTCGGCCGCCTTCTCCTGGAGAGCTTCTTCGCCGATAGAGATCTGGTGACGGTTGACGTGAACGAGCAGAACTGCTCCGGCAGGATGTTTTATAAGAAGATGGGTTTTCAGGTAACCGGCCGTTCGGATATCGACGATGCAGGTCGTCCGTACCCGCTCCTGCATATGCGCTGGAGGCGGCCATCACGGTTTTCTCCGGCCTGATGTGTTCGGCTGGCACTGGGGATTGACCCGTCGGCACAGCATATTTATCGAGAACTCTCGGAGAAGCGGTTCCGGTTCTCAGTGCCAATCAACAGGATGGGAGGCTCGCCCAATGGACTTGATGCTCCCGCTTCCGATGAACGCGACGGGATGACACATTTCTACGTCAAACCAGCGACTCGGGATGATTTCCCCGTCTTGCGTTCCATAGAACTTGCGGCATACGAGACGCTTCGCGCCGCTGGAGCGGTTGCCGGTGATCCCTCCGTTAGCGATGACAAAGACTTGCACAGGTACTGCGAGCAGCAGCTCCTTTATGCAGCGTCGCCTCCTGGAGGCGACATCGTAGGATGGTGTGGCGGCTACGCGATCGATGGCTGGCTCCATGTCGCTGAGATGGATGTTCACCCGGATTGGCAAGGGAAGGGGATCGGCAGGAGGTTGATTCAGACACTGCTGGATGATGCGCGGACGAGAGAGCTCAAGGGGGCTACACTGACAACCGATCGGCAGGCAGCCTTCAACGCTCCATTTTACCTATCGATCGGGTTTCGACTCGTTCATCCACAGGACACAACCCCGCATCTTTGGGCAATCCTTGACGAAGAAATTGCAGCAGGACTAGACCCGCTACGCCGCGCCGCGATGATGTTGTCCTTTTCGGAAGGCCCAAAACCATGAGCTTGATCTTTAGGCGCGCTGTCGAGGCCGACCTTAAGGCCATCATCGAGCTTCTTGCGGACGATGTACTCGGCTCTTCTAGAGAGGCAATAGGAGGTGCCATCGACGCTCGGTATCGTGCGGCATTCAAGGAAATTGAGGCTGATCCGAAACAGTTCCTCTGCGTTGTCGAGGACGGGCACACGAGAGAGGTCGTGGGCACTTTTCAGCTCACCTTCATCCCGGGCCTTTCTCGTGGCGGGGCGAAGCGCTCTCAGATCGAGGCGGTTCGGGTGAAGACCGATCGACGTGGCGAGAATATCGGCGAGACCATGTTCAGATGGGCGATCGACTACAGCCGGGAACATGAGTGCGTCTTGATGCAGCTCACGAGTGATAAGCGGCGTCCAGACGCGCATCGGTTCTACGAACGGCTCGGGTTCGAGGCGACACATGAAGGCTACAAGCTCGGACTAGGCTGAAAGCGAACAGTAGGTCACTCCAAAGCCAAAGTCGCGGATCCAAGCCTGTAGATGGCAGCTGTTTAAACGTTTTCAGCCGGCTGAGGCACCATGTTCGATTATAGCGAGTTGACCTTGCCGAGTGGTACGGACCAAGTCCGGTGCTTCGGGCCACTCCCACCTCCGCCAGAGTTCGCTCTAGCGATTTCTGAGAATGTGGTTTCGCCAAAAACTTCGCCCGGAGAAGCACCCCCGCAGCCGTATTTTACGCCCAGAGATCACGACGATCTTCATCGCCGGTCAGCGCTCATGGGCGACGTTTGCGAGGCTGAGACCGTTCATGGTGCCGCGCATGTGGATGGCCGTCAGGACAGCCGCGAAATCGGCTGTCGCTCCTAGCACCTGAAGCGCCTCGTCTGCCGTTGACGCCTCATCTATAGCATAGCCTTGGTCGCAGAGCATGTCGATTAGATCCAGGCGTATAAGGCCGTCATCTTCAAGGACGAGCAGTCTTGGTTTGAATGAACCCAGTTCAGTGGTCTTGCAGGAAACTTGAGAAATCGGCGGAAACAAAGCAGCCAGTCCGCCGGGGTCATAGTGGATATCCATTCGGTTGTCAGCCGCTACCGCCAATCCCGCCCTGATCAGGGGCGAGCCCGATCCTTCGATACTGGGCAGCTCGCCCGGTGGGCCACCGCTCTCGATCCAGGTACTCGATATGGTGTTCGTGTGGACTCTTCAGAAAGCAGCCCTACTCGATTTCACAAAGGCTCTTCCAGTTGATCGATGGAAGCGCACCCATCTCGTAGCCTCGCCCCCTAGATCAGTATCCGTTACGGGGATCCCATTATGCTTGAGAAACTGCAATGCGAGCTCCGCGTTTGAGCCGCCGATATCCACTCCTCCAACGATTGCCCGCCTGCCGCCATATAGCCGTGCGGTGATGTCACGCCGGCTCGCACCAAGTGACAGAATGTCCTGCAAGAGGGTGAGCATCGCCTCATCGCCAAACCTACCCTGCGCCTCAGGATTTCGCTGTCCACCGATCGGCAAAAGGAAGTGGTTCATACCGCAGATGCGGTTGCGGCGGTCGTAGAGACAGGCTGCAACACAAGAGCCGAGAACGGTGGTGAAAACAACATTACCCTCTGCAGCCACAAAGCTATGGCCGCCGAGCAGCTGAACGGTGAATTCTTCTGATGAATTATCTGCGGGAGGTCGTATCAGCAACGTTGGTTATTCCCAACTAGCATGTGAACCGATATCAGTCGTATAATCCGCACTCAATTTGCCTTTGATCTCGCTCAAAAGAAGGCGCATCAATGATGCTAATGCGGTCTTCTCGGCGCTGATCAGGCGGACCTGCCGATGAAGGGTCCAACATTTTGGGATCCCATCCGGCGAGGCTTACTGGCAGCGCCTTCTGAAACTGCAAGTACTGGCGAAAGTGGCTCAAAAGCAAAAAGAGCTTCAGGCTAGACATCAAGCATCAACTCTCCAGCAGCTTGTCGATTGCGGCTTCGATCGCTGCTCTCTTGCGTGGTGGACACGGTTTCTTGCGGGCGCTGTCGGATTCCCGAGTGTAGGCCTGTCTGGTGGTCTTGCCTCTATCGGATAGCACATGAGCGATCCACCCAGTTTCGGGAGTGAAACCAGCAGCAATCCTGACTTCTTGCTGAATTCTCTTGTACGTCGGCATCTGTTCAGCTGGATTCAATAACGTCGTCGCCTAAACAAAGGGGGATGCGAATGGTTCGTTGCAGGAGGAGGCTCGCCTGCAGCCGGAAAGGCACATAGAGCAAATCCATAGGCGGGGAATCAAAATCAACGGTGGTCGTCTAACCATAGAAAAAGGGCCCGTCACGCCATGAGACGAGCCCTTTATGGTGATTGCAGGTGCCACTGCTATCGCTAATTAAACTAACGCTAAATAGTTAAGCGAAAGTAAAAGCGGGCGAGGCATTGTCGCTCCCGGCTCAGCTTAAGCTCAGCCCATTGTTGAGAAGGACTCTTGCTGTGGCTGCACCGGCCGACTTGTCGATCCAGACCCAGGACAGATCCTCGGCACAAAGCGGGAGTGGTTGTAACTTCCGAACCTTCGGCGTGTGCTAAAGGACGCGGTAGAAAACAGCCGCGCTCTTAGTTGTTCGTTAACCATGAATTGCTTTATTAGCTTCACCTAAGCGGCAGGTCAGGAGAGCTGATGACTTTCTGCCCGGCATGAAGCTTCCAAGCCCCCTCCCGGCCTTTCCGGAATGTCCCCTCCTGTTCCTTTTGCCTTGGGGCTAATATGACAAGTATCTTGACGAACATCGCAGCGAACTCTGCGCTCCAGACGCTGAACACGATCAACAACGACCTCGAAACCACTCAAGGCCGCGTATCGTCTGGCTTTAAGGTCAGTAGGGCCGCCGACAACGTGGCTTACTGGTCAATCTCCACCACAATGAATTCCGACAACAAGGCCTTGAACGCAGCCGCCGATGCGCTCGGCGTCGGCGCGGCTAAGATTGATACGGCTTATTCCGCGATGGAAAGTGCGATTGACGTCGTCAACGAGATCAAGGCCAAACTTGTTACTGCGACTGAAAGCTCAACCGATCGGTCGCAGATCCAGCTCGAAGTGACTAAGCTGCAGGAGCAGCTTTCCTCGATCGCCCAGGGTGCATCCTTCGCTGGCGAAAACCGGATGGTGGCTGACGGCGTCACCACGGGCGTGGTGGTCGACGGCTTCGTCCGCTCCGCTACCGGCGTTGCAGTGACAACCGCGACCTACGACATCGCTTCTTACGCTCTCTTCGACAGCATCAACAGCGGCGTGGGCACGGATGGTACCGACCACTATTAACTGAGGCTCCTTCCTCGGCCGAATTTGTGGTTCGACGGTTTATCGCCAGACGCTGGTTCTCGAACTTCTTACGGCGGAATAAGTTAGAGCCCTAGATCCTCCACCTTCTTCTGATGGGCTAGATCCCACCGTTCAGTCAATTGGTTCTGCCGGCAGAATGCACGAGCTAATAGGCACCTGTTTTGCCCAGGAGCTGTGCTGCACCGCGACCACGCTTAAACAAGCTTGCACCGGCAATTGCGCTGGGAGCGAATGAGAGCTGACTGTTCAAGCCTTGGCCCCATATCAAACACGCCATCTGTGTGGCTAGATCACACGTGATGCCTGCATTGGCGAAAAGCCTTCGCGAGCTGGGCACTCATTTAGCGCTTTGCAACGAAGGCAGGCTCACTGAAAAAAGCCCTTCTGCTTCACCTCATCGGTCCAGCTACAAAAGAGCCCTAATATTCATTCAGTGGCCGTGGTGGAAGCAGCGATGCCTCTTCCATTAGACGAGAGCGGCTGTCTCAATGCCTTCGCCCAAACGACTGGCTAGATACCGCCGCGCGCGGTTGACCCGGCTTTTGACTGTCCCTAAGGGGCACCCACATTTTTCCGCAGCGTCTTCGTAACTATCACCGTCAATGAGCACGTAGTTAACCGCGTCTCTGCCGAACTTGGGTAATTCCCCAAGCGCTATCTCGAACTCCTTGTAGCGCATGTGCCATTCTTGCGATGGCTTCACATGGCTCATGAACTGTTCGAAGTCTTCAATGCTGGTCACTAGACGCTTATCCTTGGCACTGCGGGTGAGGTATAAGTTCTTGAGGATCGTGAACATCCATGACTTGAGATTGGTTCCCGGTGTGAAAGTATCGACCGCAGTTAGTGCTCTCAAAATCGTATCCTGAACGAGGTCATCAACATCCTCGGTACTCCGGCAAAAGCGACGCGCAAAACGTCTCATAGCGGGTATTTGTTTGATGACGTCGATTTCAAAGGTAGATAAAGTAGTGCAAGTCATTACGCGCCCTCCAACAACCGTAAATGGTCGTATTGATGGATGGTTCCGCTCAGTCACGGAGCGTCTGATATCGCACAGTTACCGCAGTCGTTATTGATCTTCTTTTCGCCAGGTGATCGGCTGGGCATTGAAGAGAACGGTCATGCGGATAGCCTCACGCTCTGGCCTTGGCGGAGCGCAGGCGGCTAACCTTTTACAGGCATTGCCTCGACCTAGTTCTTCAAGCCCCACGTTGGCTCCCTATGAGTCAACAAGGCAACTGCCGAACTGCCATGACAGCACGGCCTCCAGTTCAGGTACCTCGAAGGTCTCGCTCTCTGCCCTTACAGAGCGGTTGTATAGCTTTCAACAAAACGAAGTAGATAACCCACAACATAAGCGCTTTTAGCCGAGGTGATCTGCTCGAGACGTTAAACCGTAAATCGGCGGACCGCCCCGACGAATTTTTCCGCCACTCTCCAGGTAGCGGCTTGGAATTCGAGAACAGCTGTAATACCTAGCGGCGGAACAAAAGGGTCTGCCGATGAACGACGCCTTCGACTTTCTTGCCCATAAAGGCGAGCTTGCCAATCTTATTGCGTCTTTTGACTGGGGCTCCACCTCCGTTGGACCGGTCGAGACGTGGCCGCAGACGATCCGCACGGTTGTTGCGCTGATGCTGCAGTCGCCGGTTCCTATTGTCACCCTTTGGGGCGACGATGGCGTGATGATTTACAACGACGCCTATTCCGTCTTTGCGGGTGGTCGGCACCCGCAGCTCCTGGGCTCAAAGGTTCGCGAAGGATGGCCGGAGGTCGCCGACTTCAACGGCAATGTCATGAAGGTGGTCCTCTCCGGGCGCACCCTCGCATACGCCGACCAAGAGCTCATCCTGCACAGAACTGGCCGGCCCGAGCAGGTCTGGATGAACCTCGACTACTCGCCCATCATCGACGAAGGCGGCAAGCCCTGTGGCGTCATGGCGGTCGTGGTGGAGACCACAGACAAAGTGAAGGCCGAGCGGAGACTGCGTGGGGAGCAGGACCGCCTGATGCGGATGTTCGAGCAGGCCCCCGGCTTCATGGCGCTCCTCGCCGGACCCGAACACCGCTTTGAAATGGCCAACGATGCCTATCTGCATTTCATCGGTAAGAAGCGAGACGCCGTGATTGGCAAGAAGCTTATGAAGGCGCTGCCGGAGCTGAAAGGGCAAGGATACCGGGAGCATCTCGACGACGTCCTGGAGACGGCGTCCCCGTACCACGGTCGCGGCTCTATCGTCCGATTGGAGCGCGACGGGGTGATGGAGGACCGGATCGTCGACTTTGTTTTTCAGCCTGTGCTGGCAGATGACGGCAATGCGATCGGTATCTTCATCCAGGGGCATGACGTGACGGAGCAGCATGCGGCAGAGGATGCCCTGCGTCGCGAGACGCGGCTTCTGGGCGTCCTCAACAAGCTCGGCAGCGACATCGCAGCCGAGCTTGACCTGGAAAAGCTCGTCGAAAAGGTGACAGAAGCAGGCGTCGCTTTGACGGGCGCTCAATTCGGCGCCTTCTTCTACAACGTCCTCAACGAAAAAGGCGAAAGCTACGTCCTCTACTCGCTCGCGGGTGTGGCCCGGGAGCATTTCTCCAAGTTCCCTATGCCGCGTAACACCAAGGTGTTTTCGCCGACCTTCAAAGGCGAGGGCGTCGTCCGATCCGACGACATCACCAAGGATCCTCGCTATGGAAAAAGCGATCCGCATTACGGGATGCCAGCGGGCCACCTTCCGGTCTGCAGCTATCTTGCCGTTCCCGTCCGCTCCCGCTCAGGTGAAGTCATTGGTGGCCTGTTCTTCGGCCATGAGAAGCCGGGCGTGTTCAAGCAGGAGCACGAGGATCTCATTCTAGGCGCCGCTGGCTTTGCTGCTGTCGCCGTTGACAACGCACGACTGTTCCAGGCGGCCGAGAGGGAGCTGTCGGAACGACGCAGGGCGGAAGCGCTCCTTCAAGAAGCCAACACGGGCTTGGAAGCCAGGGTGGAACATGAAGTGGCAGAGCGCACCCGCACGGAGCAGGCATTGCGTCAGTCGCAGAAGATGGAGGCGATCGGGCAGTTGACGGGCGGCGTCGCGCACGACTTCAACAACCTGCTGCAAGTCGTATCCGGCAACCTCCAGCTTCTTACCAAGGACTTGGCAGGCAATGCCGCGGCCCAGAAAAAGGTGGCGAATGCCCTTGAAGGTGTAGCCCGCGGATCAAAGCTCGCGAGCCAGCTCCTTTCGTTCGGACGCCGGCAGCCGCTCGAGCCGAAGGTGGTCAACATCGGCCGCTTCGTTTCCGGGATCGAAGAACTGTTGCGCCGTGCCTTGGGCGAGGAGGTGGAAATTGAGATGATCCGCAGTGGTGGACTGTGGAACACAATGGTCGATGTGGTTCAGGTGGAAAATGCGCTCCTAAACCTGGCGATCAATGCCCGCGATGCAATGAACGGCAGCGGCAAGCTGACCATCGAGGTTGGCAACTCCTTCCTCGACGACGAATACGCCCGGCTTCACCAGGATGTCGAGGCAGGTCAATACGTGATGCTTGCTGTCTCTGACACCGGATCCGGTATGCCGCCTGACGTGATGGCAAAGGTCTTCGACCCCTTTTACACCACAAAGCCGGTCGGCAAAGGCACGGGCCTCGGCCTTTCCATGGTCTACGGCTTCGTCAAGCAGTCCGGCGGCCATATCAAGCTGTACAGTGAGGTAGGCGAGGGGACTACGGTAAAGCTCTACTTCCCTCGAAGCCTGCAAGAGGAGGACACTGTGGTTGTGGCCGACCACGGCCCGATCGTTGGTGGAACGGAGACTATCCTTGTTGCGGAGGACGATGAGCAGGTCCGCAACACTGTGGTCGCGATGCTGACTGACCTCGGTTACAATGTCCTGAAGGCCAAGGACGCAGGCAGCGCGCTGACGATCTTCGAGAGCGGCATCCCGATCGACCTGTTGTTCACCGACGTCGTCATGCCCGGTCCCTTGAAGTCGTCGGAGATGGCGCGGCAGGCAAAAGAAAGAATGCCGGACCTCGCAGTACTGTTCACGTCCGGATATACCGAGAACTCCATCGTCCATGGCGGGCGTCTGGATCCCGGCGTAGAGCTACTTTCCAAGCCTTATTCGCGCGAAGCCTTGGCTCGCAAGATCCGGCACGTCATTAACAATGGCAAGCAAGTCCGAAGAGCCTTGGAACAGAAGGCACGCGAACCATTACCAGAGAAGGAAGCCGCACCTGTGAACCGTGCGGCGGGCAAACGGATCCTTCTCGTCGAGGACAATGAACTCATCCGCATGACAACCAGCGACATGCTCGAGGAACTCGGCTGCAGCGTTTTCGAAGCCGGTAGTGCGGAAAAAGCGCTAACGATCCTTTCGGACGAACAGATCGACGTCGTCGTCACCGATCTCGGCCTTCCGGGCATGAGCGGTGAAGACTTCAGCCGCGAGGTGCGGCGGCGCTGGCCGGAAATCGGCATCATCTTCGCCACCGGTATGAACAAGGCGCCTGAACTGGACAACCAATCTCGGACTGCGTTGCTACCGAAGCCGCATGGCGTTGAGGAGCTTAGGCAAGCGCTCGAAGCAGTGGTAGGAGATGGCTAATACAGGGCCAGTAGCGCCGCTCGCGCGGCAAAGACTATGGTCGATGACATGATGAAAACGACCAATCCAAGCAAGCCTTGACGTCCAGGAGGTTGACCGGCACTTCCAAAATCACCGTCATCGCCTCTTGCTTCGAGACAAGAGTGGCGACCTCCTAACCATCGCGCCCCGAAAACGGCAAACGATCCAGAACTTATAGCCAGTGACTGGAGGCACGGTTGCGAGGTACAAGCCTTACCATCTAGGTACGGGGATGCTGCCGGTGTAAAACGACAGCAAAAGCCGGATCAAACGACCTCATCACGCGTTGGCCTCTCCAGATAGAGGAGAGACGGATGTCGAATAAAATAAGTCGGTTAGCCCTGGTCGTCGATGACGACCCAATCATCCGGATGGATGCTGGCGACATTCTCACCGATGCAGGTTTCCAAACCCAAGAGGCCTCCAATGTGTCGGAAGCCCTAGAGATGCTGGAAACAATGGGAGATGATATTCAACTGCTCTTTACCGACGTGCAGATGCCCGGGGACCAGAACGGCTTCGACCTCGCCCGTAAATGCGCTACCAGGTGGCCGCATATCAGCATGGTCGTGGCGTCGGGGCAACTGAGCCCAAAGGCTGATGAGCTGCCGAAGCAGGCGGCGTTCATCTGCAAGCCTTTTTCCGCCCAGGTCGTCTATGATCGGCTCCAGCAGATCCTGCCCGAACAACAGCAGCCTGAGCCCTTAAAGCAGGGAACTTCCACCTGAGGCTGCTGGCAAATGAGGGCAGGCGTTTTGGTTCCATTGCATCCGTCCAGGCCATTCATAGCTGGTGACGCCGAGGCCGACGCGACAATCGCGTGCTATTACGCCCTGGGACGGTCCTGAACATCTTGCGATATGATGGCCTGAATACGTCGGCCCAGTTCGGCCATCTCGAATGGCTTCGTAATGACCTGCATTCCGTGCTCGAGGTGGCCATGATTGAGCACAGCGTTCTCAGCATAACCGGTTATGAAAAGCACGTTCAAACCAGGCCGAAACTGACGAGCTGCTTCCGCTACCTGACGTCCGTTCATTCCGTTAGGAAGTCCTACGTCAGTGATCAACAGGTCCAACCGAACGTCAGAGCTCAGCACCTTCATTGCAGATGGACCATCACTCGCCTCAATGGCGGCGTAGCCGAGTTCCTCTAACGCTTCCACCACGAGCATACGAACAAGCGGCTCATCGTCAATAACGAGCACTGTTTCCCCGGCGCGAGCCCGCTCAATTGCCGGAGCCTGCGTCGCCTCGTCGACGCTTTCAGCGCTTTCAACGTGACGTGGCAGGTAAATGCAAACCATCGTGCCTTGTCCGACTTCTGAGTAAATGCGGACGCCGCCGCCAGACTGTCGCGCAAAGCCATAGATCATGGACAGGCCAAGACCTGTGCCCATGCCGATTGGCTTGGTGGTGAAAAATGGATCGAAAGCTTTTTCGACCACATCAGGTGCCATGCCTGTACCGTTGTCACTGACGCACAGCGATACGTACTGCCCAGGGGCAAGATCGCGTGTGCGCGCAGCACGGTCGTCAAGCCACCGGTTGCAGGTCTCGATCGTGATCTTGCCGCCATCTGGCATCGCATCTCGAGCATTGATGCACAGGTTCAGTAGCGCGTTTTCTAACTGGTTCGGATCGACCAACACGCTCCACACGCCACCACCCACCACGCTCTCGACAGATATGGAGGGTCCCACCGTACGCCGAATGAGATCCTCCATGCCGCTGATCAGGGACCCCACGTTGGTCTGCTTGGGATCAAGTGTCTGTCGACGCGAGAATGCGAGAAGGCGATGGGTCAGTGCTGCCGCTCGTTTCGTGGCCCCCTGTGCGGCAACAAGATAACGCTCGACGTCCGGCAATCTCCCTTGCGCGATGCGCGTATTCATTAATTCGAGTGAACCAGAGATACCCGCGAGCAGATTGTTGAAGTCATGGGCCAGCCCACCTGTCAGTTGTCCTACAGCCTCCATTTTCTGACTTTGGCGCAGCGCCGCCTGGGCTTGCTCGAGTTCGGAAGCGGCGCTTTTTTCCGCCGTCACGTCTCGACCAATCGCGTAAGTTACCTCGCCGGCGGGCGCCGCTACCCATGAGATCCAGCGGAGGGTGCCGTCCTTGTGCCGATACCTGTTCTGGAATTTGGGTCGTCCGCCCTGAGCGGCGAGCTCGAAGGCGCCGAGAGTTTCCACATGATCTTCGGCGACCACAAACTTGTTGACTTGGTGTCCCACGACTTCGTCAAGCGTGTAGCCAAGCAAGGCCGTCCACGCAGGGCTCACGCGAAGGAAGTAGCCTTCAGTATCGATGACCACCATCAGGTCCGGCGAAGTCTCCCAGATGCTGTCGCGCTCGGCAGTCCTTGCAACAACTTCGGCTTCCAGAGTTTCGTTGAGCTGGCGTAGCCGCTCTTCAGCGTTACGGCGCGCTGAGACGTCGTTGAAAAGTATAGCAACTCTTAGGTGCGCAGCTTCGCTGAGACGAAATGCATAGACGTCGAACCAACGTCCCAGCGCATCGGAGCCTTGCTCGAAACGCTCAGCCAAGCCGGTTCTCGCCACCCTTCCATAGGCCTCGTACCAGTGCTCCTCCAGATCAGGCACGGCTTCGCGAAGCCATTGACCCAACACTGAATCTGGGAAGCCCGTCTGCTTATAAAAAGCGGGATTGGCTTCAATTACGCGGTAATCCGTCAGGCCGTCGGGTCTGTCGAACCTGACCTCAACGACACAAAATCCCGACTCGATGGAATTGAATAGGGTGCGATATCGCTCTTCACTATCGCGCAGCGCCGCTTGGCTGCGGCGCTGCTCTGTAAGATCGAGCATGGCGCCGATCATTCGAATGGCGCGGCCGGTCTCGTCTCGTATCACGTGGCCGCGATCAAGAACTTCGGCATAGCTGCCATCAGCACGACGAAAGCGATATTCGTCGTGCCAGCTTTCCGCAGAGCTGTCGATCACCCTATGGATGTTGTCATCAATCTTTTGACGGTCATCTGGATGGATGTGGTCAATCCACCATTCGCCTGTCGGCAGCACGTCCTTCGGTTTGTGTCCGTAGGCCGTTTCAAGAGCTTCGTTCCACAGCACATTATTCGTTGCGAAATGCCAATCCCAGATTGCGTCATTTGTAGCGCGAACGGCGAGCCGATAACGTTCCGCCGTTTCCTGAGCCGCCGCATCGACTTGTTTCTGTTCAGTGATATCCCGGAAAAAGACTGCAAGACCCTCCTCTACCGGATAAGCACGCGTCTCCAACCATGTCTCTCGACCGTCCGGCCAGGTATAACGGTGTTTCAGTTCCGCGGTGACGCGCTCTGCCATGGCTTGCTTATAACGAAGGCCCAACTCCGTACCCTCGCTACCGGGATAGGCTTCCCAGTGCGATTGTCCTATCAGAGCTTCCCGAGGACGGGCATCTAGGCGCAACGCTTCAACATTAAGGTCAACGATCCGGAACTCGCGGTCAAGTAAGGCGAAACTTTCAGCCATGCCGTCCAGCACGCCCTTCGCACGCGCGTCGCTCTCCCTCAGGCGACGCTCGGCCAGCACCTGACCTGTGATTTCATTGCAAGGACAGAAGAAGCCTGCAATCTGACCTGTCTCGTCACGGACAGGCGTGTAGGAGAAGCTAAAGTGCGTCTCTTCCGCATAGCCCTTACGGTGCATGATGAGCTTGATGTCGTCCATGTGGACAGGTTCACCCGCGTAGGCTTGCTCGACGATGGGAATGAGGTCGGCGCGGATCTCATCCCATACGTCGAGGAAGTTCCGCCCGAGGGCGTTCGGATGCTTCGAGGCGAGGATCTGAGAATAAGCATCATTATATAAAATGAGTTGCTCCGGTCCCCACGCAATGAACATCGCTTGGTTGGAACCTAGCATGACGCTGACCAGTGTCGACAATGCTGTTGACCACGTGTCTGGCGCTCCTAAGCTGGTGTCGGCCCACGCGTGGGTTCTGATGCGGCTGCCCATCTCTCCACCGCCATTAAGGAAGTGCGCAAAGGCATGTATTTTCTCGTTCAAGCGTCCCGCGCTCCCTTTGGGATTGGTGCTATGGGGTTTTAAGAGGAAAGCGCCGGGTTTCAAGGTCGGCACGCTAAGTTTTGGTTTGTTTATCACCTGCGGATCGGCGTTGATGGTGCGTGGGGGCTCTGCGTCTACCGCGATCGCAAGGTTCAATCGCTTGTCAGCCGCGAGCGCCAGGAAGAGCTGGCAAAACCCGTCGCCTTCGCTTGAGGTTAGCCGTCCGGGCCTCATATCCACAACATGTGTCACTCTGCGGCGACGGAATGGTCTCCAAGGAGGACTCGGAAAGCTTCTCGCAGGTTCTCGTAGCGGTAAAGTATCTCTGCTTTTTCGTTTTTCAGCCGTCGTAACAGTTCAAGTTCGCGATCACTCACGTCGTTAGCCATGGCCCTCAGTCGAAGGTGGCCTTCGATTTCGCTGATTTCGGCATGATACTGGTGGACCGCATTGGCCACATTTTGCTGGTGCGTCTCTAGGACGAAGCTCATTAGCAGGTCCTCCTACCAATCGGTTAATGGTTTTATACCGCACCTGTTCGGAAGTGGCCCGTTGATTAGCAAAAATGGTTAACAGTTGTAGAAACCACATGCCGGGCAGTTGTCGAGCTCCTGTAGCTGCCAGCCATGCCGCCAGGGTTACTAGGCCTATTGTCGGCCCCACCAGAGCGGTCATGTGGATTGGTCGGCCCATAACAATCTGTTTTGCCAGCCCCCTCTGCAAGTGGTGAATAACATATTCGACGTTTAATAAGACGGCAGATTTGCCGCCAGAGCATCTTCGGGCCCGCCGCAGCAGTCGCCACATCTATCAAACCGTCACCTTGCTCTTCCAATTACATCGTCTAAATGAGCATCATCTGGAAGATGCCGATCTTCCGCTCAAGGACATTACATGACAGCTCACGTTACCACTCTGCAGTCCGCCTCAATGGAAGGCCGCTACCGTCTGCTCGTCGACGCCATCACCGACTACGCGATATACATGCTCGATACCGAAGGGCATGTATCGAGCTGGAACGCAGGGGCACAGCGGTTCAAGGGCTACACCGAGTCCGAGATCCTTGGGGAGCACTTCTCCCGTTTCTACACGCCGGAGGAGCTGGCCGCAGGTGTGCCGGCAAGAGCGCTCGCCACCGCCGAGGCTGAAGGTCGCTTCGAGGCCGAGGGTTGGCGTGTGCGCAAGGACGGTGAACGGTTTTGGGCACATGTGGTCATCGACGCCATCCGGGATCCCTATGGACACTTGGTCGGCTTTGCAAAGATCACCCGCGATCTAACCGAGCGCAAGGCTGCGGGAGAGGTCCTAAGGCGAAGCGAGGAACAGTTCCGGCTTCTCGTCCAGGGTGTCACCGACTACGCTATCTACATGCTCGACCCAAACGGCAGGGTAGCGAGCTGGAACCCTGGTGCTCAACGGATCAAGGGATACGATCCTGAAGAGATCATAGGTGAACACTTTTCCAGGTTCTACACCGACGAGGACAAGGCGGCAGAGCTGCCACGCAAGGCTTTGGAGATCGCTGCCAGCGAAGGCCGCTTCGAAAAAGAAGGCTGGCGTCTGCGCAAGGACGGCAGCCGTTTCTGGGCGAGCGTCATTATCGACGCGATCCGCGGCGACGACGGCACGTTGTTTGGCTTCGCCAAGGTCACCCGCGACGTCACCGAGAAACGACAGGCGCAGGAAGCCTTGGAAAGGGCGCAGCAGGAGCTCTTCCAGGCACAGAAGATGGAAGCGGTCGGGCAGCTCACTGGCGGCATAGCGCATGACTTCAACAATCTGCTCATGGCAGTGCTGGGCAGCCTCGAGATCGCCCGCAAGCGAGCCCTC
Source organism: Rhizobium deserti (assembly GCF_004358025.1). GTDB lineage: Bacteria > Pseudomonadota > Alphaproteobacteria > Rhizobiales > Rhizobiaceae > Neorhizobium > Neorhizobium deserti. The sequence continues at coordinate 92,324 of NZ_SMTL01000009.1, forward strand.
GAAGGGCGGGATGTCGTCGAGCTGATCGACAACGCCATCGCCGGGGCCAAGCGCGGCGCATCGCTCACGCAGCGGCTGCTGGCGTTCTCACGTAAGCAGGAACTCAAGCTTGAGCCAGTTGCGGTACCAGCTCTCGTGTCCGGGATGACCGAGCTGCTGCAGCGCTCGATCGGTTCCGCCATCGAGATCACCACCACCTTTCCTTTGACCCTTCCTCCGGTGCTCTCAGATCCCAACCAGCTCGAAAGCGCGCTGCTCAACTTGGTGGTCAATGCCCGTGACGCGATGCCGGAGGGCGGCATGATCGCAATCTCGGCCAGGAGGCATTTGCTGCGAAAAGGGCAGGTTCCGGAACTCGGCCCCGGTGACTATGTCTGTCTTTCCGTCAAGGACGAAGGCCAGGGGATGGACGCCGAGACCTTGGAAAAGGCGACGGCGCCCTTCTTTACCACGAAGGGTGTCGGCAAGGGCACGGGTCTTGGTCTTCCGATGGTGCAGGGCCTGATGGCGCAGTCCGGGGGGCGGCTGCTGATGAAGTCGGTTCGGGGAGAGGGTACTACTGCCGAGCTTTGGCTTCCGGTCTCCACCGAGGCCGTCCTCGATCCCTCGCCAACAGCGGAGCAGCCGGCGGAAGGACATTCGCGGCCGCTCAATGTGCTCGCGGTCGACGACGACAGCCTCGTTCTGACGAACACCGTCCTCATGTTGGAGGAACTCGGCCACACTGCGATCAAAGCGCAGTCGGCGGAGGAGGCTTTGCAGATCCTGCAGCAGGCGCCGCTGCCCGACATTTTGATCACGGACCACGTCATGCCGCAGATGACCGGCGCGGAGCTCGCACGGCAGGTCGCGGAGCAATACCCGAACCTCCCGGTGATCGTTGCCACGGGATACGCCGAACTTCCGGCCGGAAAAGAGCTGGTCACTAGACGGCTGTCGAAACCGTTCACTCAGGAGCAACTAGGCGATGCCTTGGCTGCCGCCTCCAATTCTGAATGACGGCAAACTATCTCTGGATCTTGCCGCACCAGCTGCCTGATGTTGTAGCATGGCTTGGTTTCCTCACGTTGTTGCCGCTAATCCGTCAGGTGATATTCGAGCGAGAAGGGTGCTATCCTTCAGATCGCGATGCGGTGAGACCTTTCGGCAGACGCCACCGATCAGAACATTCGAGCTGGTTTCAACGCCTCCAATCACGGTGCCCGGACTTGCCGTCAAAGCTGCTGATCGATCGCCTCTCGGATCTTCCTTGCAAGTTCGCCGAGCGTGGTCGGCTTCTGAAGGAAGATGACGCCTGGATCCAGGACGCCATTGTGGACGACCGCGTTGCGCGTATAGCCTGTCGTGAAGACCACCGGCAGGTTAGGGCGGTTGATCCGCGCTTGGTCGGCCAGCTTTCGTCCGTTCATCGGCGCCATCACGATATCGGTGAACAACAGCGTTATATCCGCCCGTCGTTCCAACTGCTCGAGCGCCGCAAGAGGATTTTCCACGGCTAGGACCCCATATCCCAGCTCTTCGAGCATGCGGGTATGGACCTCGCGCACGCTGGCATCGTCCTCGACAAGGAGGATAAGCTCACTGCCGACAGAATGAGGAAGACTATCGTTCCGCACCCGCTCGTTCACCTCCTCCGTGCCGTAGTCGCGCGGCAGGTAGATTTTCATGGTCGTACCCTGACCCACCTCTGAATAAATCTTGAAGTGGCCGCCGGACTGCTTGGCGAAGCCGAAGACCTGACTGAGACCGAGGCCAGTTCCCTTGCCCACGGGCTTGGTCGTGAAGAATGGATCGATCGCCTTCTTGATGATGTCGGGAGGCATACCGGTTCCAGTATCCGTCACGGCAATCATCACATACTGACCGGGCGTCATGTCATTTTGAGACGCATACGCTTCGTCAATATGGGTGTTGGCCGTTTCTATGGTGAGCTTGCCGCCCTCGGGCATGGCGTCGCGAGCGTTGACTGCAAGATTAAGGACCGAGTTCTCGAGTTGATTGGCGTCCGCTTTGGTGCGCCAAAGGCCGGCCGCTAGCACAGTTTCCTTGTCGATGATCTCGCCGAGCGTGGAGTTCAGGATTTCTGCCATGTTTGCAACCAGCTTGTTTGCATCGACCGGCTCCGGCGAAAGAGGTTGCTGCCGGGAGAAGGCAAGAAGTCTCTGGGTAAGAGTGGCTGCCCTGGTCGCACCGTCCATGGCCGCAGCCAGGAGCTTGGGGACGTCTTCAACATTGCCGCGGGCGATCCGCCGCTGAGCCATGTTGAGACCGCCTATGACCACGGCCAGCATGTTGTTGAAGTCATGCGCCACACCTCCGGTCAGATGGCCGAGAGCCTCGATCTTCTGAGCCTGATGCAGAGCACTCTCGGCCGCGGTTTTTTCTTGAACAGCAAGTGCGACCCGCTCCTCGAGCGTCGCGTTCAGCTCTTTTAGCTCCTCGGCGGCCCGCTGGGCAGCGGCACGTGCTTCCAGCAGCTCCTGCTCATAGCGTCTCCGATCGGTCGCGTTGAAGATCGTGATCCTGATGAACTCGATGTCGCCGCTATCCTCTCTCCTGGCGACAGCGTTGACCAGACTTGGCAGGCGGCTGCCGTCAGCCTTCACGAGATCCAGAGCAACCTCATTGAAGACGCCTTGCATAGTGATCAAGGGGGCAAAGTGTGTCTCGAAGTAGATCTTGCCCGGCATGGTGAGGAAGTCGATGAACCGGCGGCCCACGATCTTCTCCGACGAGGTGCCGAGCCAGGAGGCGAAGGTCTTGTTGGCGCGCTTGATACGTCCGTCGGGAGAGGCGGAGATGTAGCCGCAGGGCGCGTTCTCGAACAGATCCAGAAGATCGTCTAGCTCAACCTCAGCCTCTCTGCTGCCCTCCACGTCAAGCATCGAGGAAGCTGCGGATCGAGGCTACCGTCTCCTGCGGATGACTGAGGTTCGGGCAGTGGCCGGTCGCCTTCATCAACACAAGCTTGCTATCGGGCATGCGGCCATTAAGAAAGTGCCCAACCGCCTCCGGCGCGATGACGTCCTGCGCGCATTGCAGGATCAGAGAAGGCACCTTTACCTTGTCCAGATCCGCCCGGTTGTCTGACGTGAACGTCACCCTGGCAAAGTGCTTGGCGATTTCCGGATCCGTTTTGCAGAAGCTGTTGGTGAGTTCTTCGGCCAGTTCGGGTCTTTCTGCATTGCCCATGATCGCCGGTGCCATGGCCTGTGACCAGCCCATATGGTTACTGTCGAGGAAGTCCAGAAGCTCTACCACCTGCTCCTTGGTAAACCCGCCGACATAGTCGCCGTCGTCAATGTACCGCGGCGATGGGCCGACGAGGACAAGCTTGGAGAACATTCCCGGTGCTCGTATGGAAGCCAGAACGCCCATCATGGCGCTCACAGAATGCCCGACGAAGATAGCACCCGACAGTCCGAGTTCCTGCCCGATTTCGAGGATGTCGGAAGCATAGCCGTCAAGCGTGCCATACTTATCGAAATTGTAAGCGGACAGATCCGAGCCGCCGGCGCCCACATGGTCGAAGGTGACAACGGTGTATTGCTTGTCGAAATGGGGAACCACGTAGCGCCACATGTTCTGATCGCAGCCGAAGCCATGCGCGAACAGTATCGTCTGGGGTCCGCTGCCCTGTACCTTGACGTTGTTCCGCGACATGACCGACATGGGCTGGCTTCCTTCTACGCAGGTAGTGAACGGTCGCCCAGGGCCTCATGTCGCACCTGGTGTCGGCCGCAACTCACGACGCTTAGATCGAATGGGACCTGAAAGGTCAAGACGGACCTTGGTGCCGCGCTTGGGACGCTGTCTCGGTCTTGTTCTTGATTGCGGACAGCACATCCGCAGTCACCAGCGACGCAAGGGGATCCGCGGCGGGAGACAGACGAGCCTCCGCTCGGTGCAGCGTCAGACCGATGGACGATAGCGGCGGAAGTCCCTCTGCAGACGGGTCCATTTTTGCCACCTTTTCCGGCAGCCACAACTCCGTCATTACTGTGATGCCTAGGCCGGCGGCCGCCGCAGCCCACAAGCTTGAGAGACTGGAACCGACGAAGCTCACGCCCCACGGCCTGCGTGCCTCGCCGAGGGATCTCGCGGCGATCGTCCGCATCAGGCACTGGTTGTCGAGCGCAAGCAGAAGAACAGGTTCGCCCGGATCGACCGGGCGCCTGTGCTGGCACTTCCCACCCAGACAGCGGCACGTCGGCGAGCAGCTCGCAATAGGCGGCCCTCGCACCATCGCTCCATGCGAGAGCAAGGCCAAGCCGTCCTCCGGCAACGGCGTTAAGGAGTTCCGCATTGCGCGAGACGCGATCTTCACCTTCGGTTGCGCTCTGGCAGAGCGTCCGAGGACCTCGATCCGGAGAATTGCTGATCCGCGACGATGTGTTCAGAGTCAACTTCATCGACCTCTGCTTCTGTCCGAGGCTTTCACCTTTGCCGCAGGGGCTGGCCGTGCGTGCGCGCGCGTCGTGATGCGGTGGGTGCCCGCCTGTGGTGGCTTGGTGCCACGCAACACATAGCCTGTGCTGGAGCGTCGACCGACGCCTATATTTCCACGTGGATCATGCCGCAGGAGAAGGCCACCTCTCTTCCCGTCGAGCCTCAAGATCCTATTCCAGGAACTATATCTTTTCAGGCGCATAAGTTATCTGGCCAGCCTGTCATCGGTTCGACTCCTTTCAAGGCGTGCGGTCCGGGATGCGACCTACAGGCCTTTCTCCTTATTGATTTTCCGTAGCAACTGCTATATGACTACATATGGTCATTGTTGGGGAGATCACATGTCAAGTATCAGCGTTGCTGAGGCAAAAGCCGGATTCGCCGGCCTGGTGGACGAAGCTGCCAAAGGTGAGTTTGTAACAATCACCAGGCACGGAAAACCAGCTGCTGTGATTGTGAGCGTCGAGGCCGCAGAGGTCGCTAAAAGAGCGTTGAAGAAGCCGCGTGCAAACTTTGGGGATTTCTTGTTGACCTTTCCGGGCGGAGCGGATCTTGAGCGTGATCATTCCAGTATGCGCGATGTAGATCTGTGACGGCATATCTGCTCGATACAAATGTTATAAGCAAATTTGCACCCGACAAGATCCCGCCCTCAGCTGAAGTTCGCGATTGGTTTCACCAGCAAGGCGCGGCGAACGCGCTTTTCCTGTCCGCCATGACAGTTGCTGAGATTGAAAGGGGACTACGATCACTTCATCGCCGTGGTGGATTTGAACGTGCGAAAAGGCTTTCGCTATGGCTGGACTTTATCACAAGCACATTTGATGATCGTATCTTGCCGATGGATACCGTTGTCGCTCGCATCGCCGGTGCTATCGAGGATGATGCCAAAGGAAAAGGCCAAAGCCCAGGGCTCGGCGACATCATTATTGCCGCGACAGCTCGAGCATACGATTTAACGGTAATTACCGAAAATTTGCGGCACTTCAAACCCCTGAATGTAGCGGTAGATCTCCCGGCTTTTTTCAGAACCGGTCAAGCGATTTAGCTAGCGAACTCTCTGAAATAACGGGTCAGAGGTTCGAGTCCTCTCAAGACCACCTAGCTCAAACTCCGATGATTTACCGAGAGTGTGGGTGTATTCAAGCCCATCGACCTTCAGCTTAGTCCCGGCCACCGACCTTGAGGGAGCGAAGCACGGGCGGAATCTAAGTGAGCGTCGGAGTGGTCGCGACCGGTCCTATGGCGCGGGCGAGACAGCCGTTTGCACGGTGACCGGCACGGGGTCGTTGATGCTTGAATCCGAGCAGCAATCAACCCTTGATGAGCGCCGGAGGTGTGACCCGGCTTGGCATCTCGATACCCTGCTCATGGATATAGATGGCCAGGTCGAGCGACTGGTCGGCGACTGTGAAGCTCGTCACCATTCCGTCGGTCAATCCAAGCAGGAATGTCTCGATTGACGTGCCGCTTTGACCGGTTGCCTCGATCCCGAAGAACGCCCCTCGGTTATGCGCCCAGTGCAGGTTAACCGTCACCAACCCGCGATCACCTGCGACATAGTGGTCGATAAGATCAACGCGGAGTTCGAAGGCCGCGTGGAACGCCTTGATCCAACCTTGCAACGCGTCGCGTCCGGCGATGTCGCGACCAGCTGGGCTGTTCGTTATTACGTCGGGGTGGACGATGGCATCCCATCGTTCAGTCTGGTTGAGCGCGAAGCCTTCGTAAATTTCCTTGGCAAGACCCGTGGGTAAAGTTGCTGTGGGCATTTCAGTTCTCCTTTTGAGTTAAGATGAGCGGGTTCCGGTCGAGGCGTGGAGGGGCTTGCCCGCTAAAATGCAATGCTGCCCCAAGGAGTGCTGCGACTCCCGCATGGCGAAGGTATTGGTCGGCCGAAGTGGTCGACGAGCACGCCACCGAAGACCGCCCCGAAGGAAACAGTAGTCATGAAGACGCAGCGGCGAGCGTACCGACTTTGCCGCCGGTCAGGCCGCTTCCGGCCGCTCCAATTTATTCATGGCTCATCCTGCCTTCTCAGTATTGTTGAAAGGGCGAGACTCACGGTACGAGCACCGAGATGCCTGAGACGGCCCGGTGCTCCACTTCGGCGTGAAGCACCGCCGCTTCGCGGAGGGCGTATCGGGCGGGCGAAATCTCGCCGAATGCACCGTTGCGGTAGAGAGCAAATACCTTCGCCATGCCAGCGCGAAGCTCGGTCGGACCAGTGAGATAATTTAGGACCTGCGGTGCAAGGACGGTGGCTCCGCGAAGCGCGACCGCGTCCGGGCTTGCTTTCGGCCAGCCTGCACCTGCACCGAAAGAGATGATTGTTCCGCCACGACGCACGGTCCCGGCGTTTAGCAAACGATCAGCGGTAGCCGCACCGATCCCGTCGAAAATAACGTCGACCCCGGTCCCAGCGGTGAGCCGAGCGACCTGTTCGATCGCGTCATCCAGCCCGACGGCCACGTCATTTGCGCCGTTTTCGTGCGCGACCTCCCGTTTGGCCTCGCTTCCCACTGCGCCGATAACATGAGCGCCGCGGTGGGCGGCGAGCCGTGCCGTCAACGACCCGACGCCGCCGGCTGCCGTGGTAACAAGAACGGTTTGGCCTCGCTGCACCTCGAACAACTGGACCGCACAGAGAAAGGCCGTGAAGCCCTTGACGGTGAGCGCCGCGGCGATGTCGAAGTTGATATCTCTTGGCAAGGGGAACAGGAGATCCGCGTCAATGAGACGGGTCCCGGCATAAGCTCCCTGTGACTTGAGGTATCCGACGCGGTCGCCGACCGCGAAGTCGGTGACTTTCGGACCGATTGCCATCACCACTCCGGCACCCTCGATCCCCATCACGCGGCCCGGTTCGTCCCCGGAGAGGAGGCCTCTGCGTTGCAGGACATCGAAATAGTTGAAGCCGATGGCCTTTTGCTCGACCTCGACCTGTTCGGTGCTCGGAGGTCCTATGTCACGGTCTTCCACCCGCATGACCTCTGGGCCACCCTGTCCATATTGCGCGATTACCAGTGTCATTTCGGTCACCTCTAACTTTGATGGCGAGTTCGAGTTCAGGCGATGAACCGGACCACGCCACCGTCGACGCGCAATGCGGCGCCACTCGTTGCGGATGCCTGCTCGGAGCAGACATAGACGATCATGTTGGCGACCTCGTCGGTCGTGGCGAAGCGCCGGATCAAGGTCGTCGGGCGGAGCGCCTGCAGGAAACCCTGCTCGGCCTCCTCCAGCGTGATGCCAGCCTCCTCGGCCTGCTTGGCGATGTAATCGCCCAGGATCTCGGAGCGAGTTGGGCCTGGTAGCACGCAGTTGACAGTGACACCCGTGCCGGCGACCGCCTCTGCGAGGCCGCGGGAGACCGCAAGTTGCGCGGTCTTAGTCATGCCGTAGTCAAGCATTTCCTTGGGCGTGTTGACGGCGGACTCGCTGCTGACGAACACGACGCGCCCCCAGCCTTTACTGACCATGCGGGGCAGATAGTGGCGAGAGAGCCGTATGCCGCTCATGACATTGAGCTCAAACAGGCCGAGCCAGTCCCGGTCGGGAATTGCCACGATATCCTTCAGGCCATCGTAGTTCCGGAGGAAAGCCGTACCGACATTGTTCACAAGGATGTCAGCTGCGGGGGTCTCTGCGATAAAAGCGTTCGCTCCTTTTGCGGTCGACAGATCGGCAGCGATGCCGGAAATGACGCCCTCCGGAAACTCGGCGCGCATCTGCCGCACCGCTTCGTCGACCCGCGACTGCGTGCGGCCATTGACGATGACCGACGCGCCGGCCCGCGCCAGCCCCTCCGCTGGCGCGCGGCCAATGCCTGCGGTGGAACCTGTCACGATGGCCGTGCGACCTTGCAAGTCGATTTTCATGGGTCTGAGTTCCTGGTTGGGCGCTGGTCGGCGGATGAGGGAGGCGGCGCGGCCACTGCGGTCGCGCCGATGGACCTCAAAGCTGAGTAATTCCACCATCGGCAACGAGATCTGTTCCGGTCGAAAAACTACTTTCGTCGGACGCCAGGAACAGGGCTGCCGCTGCCATCTCCTCGGCTCTTCCGATGCGGCCAAGTGGTGTGATCTGCGCGTAAGTAGAACGCGCGCCATCGGCCTCTTCCTTAGTCTTGAACTGGCTGTCGATAATGGGAGTATCGATAGCGCCGGGCGAGAGCGAGTTCACGCGGATGCCACGATCCTTCAGCTCTGCTGCAAAGGTGCGCGCGAACGAGCGTACCGCTGCCTTGCTTGCGGAATAGGTCGAATGAGCAGGAAAGCCCTTCAAATGCAGGGCGGACGATACCAAGATGATTGAGCCGCCCCGGGTCATCAGCGGTAGAGCTTTTTGAACGGAGAAGAATATGCCGCGCGCGTTGATGCTAAAGGTTTTGTCGAAATGCGCCGGCGTTGCAGTGTCGACTGGTGCATGTTCGACGAAGCCAGCGCTAGCAACGAGGATATCAACGATACCCTTTTCTGCTTTCACTTGAGCGATTACTTTGTCGAGATCATCGAGGTTGGCGACGTCGCCCTGAACGAATGAGACATTGCGGCCTAACGTCGATTTAGCCTTTTCAAGTTCAGCAACGCGGCGGCCAGTGATGAAGACATAGGCTCCTTCATTGACGAAACGCTGAGCGGTCGCGAGCCCGATCCCGCTGCTACCACCTGTGATGACTGCTATTTTTCCATCGAGTTTTGACAAGGGCTTGATCCTTTCATCTGAGTTGCCTGTTGCACAAACCAGATGCGATCAGCCGTCAGGTCGCAGTAGGATAAGAACTGGAATAATAGATAGTCTGCCTCGGAATATTGCTGTTACACTCCCCATCGAGCTTGTCGGGCAAATAATCGGTTTGCTCCAGGGCCAGCTTCCAGAGGAATCCCAGTCGAACTCAAGCGAATACTAAGACGGAATGGCGTAACCAGCATTCGAAACACAGGATGGGTGCTCGCATCACCGAACTGGATGGTCACCAATCGTTGTCATCGCGGGTTGATGCCTCATGCGGCATTTCGCAAACGCCCCGCTACGTCAGACGGTATGGCAGAAGTCGAGGTCTAAGCCCCAACGTGAACGGCTTGTGATCCACTACCATATGGAATGAATGTTATTCCTTACTCTCGTCTTCCGCCGCTTTGCGGTCGCGAGTAGGTTCATGGCTTAATCCCGCCATAAAAACTGTGAGCGCCGCGACCGCGCACTCGGGAAGATCAAATGTCGAAATTCATACAGTTCTCGCAGACAGGTGAGCCCGAGGTACTTGAACTCGTCAGCGGCACCCCTGCTTCCCCTAACGACGATGAGGTGATCATCTCTGTGAAAGCTATCGGCCTTAATCGTGCGGATGCGATGTTCCGGCGTGGAGAGTATATCTTCGATCCGGTCCTTCCCGCGCAATTGGGGACGGAGGCCGCTGGTATCGTCCTTGCTTTGGGCCGGAATGTAACCCACGTCTCGGTGGGGGATCAAGTTAACCTTGTTCCCTCCTTCCCAATGGGCGCAAACGGTGTCTATGGGGAAGAGATCATCGTTCCGGGTCATGCAGTGGTCACGCAGCCGCCAGAACTGACTTTCGAGCAAGCCGCATCGATCTGGGTTATGTTTCTGACCGCATACGGGCCGCTTATCGAAGACGCGAAGATACAGCCCGGCGAGCACGTTATCATCTCGGCCGCCTCGAGCAGTGTCGGTCTGGCGGCCATACAACTTGCAAAACTGGTCGGAGCAATTCTGATCGCTTTGACCCGCACCGGGGAGAAGAAGCAAAGGTTGCTTGATGCCGGCGCGCAGCATGTCGTCGTCGTCTCCGAAGTCGACCTAACGGATGAAATCTTGAGGATCACGGGGGGTAGTGGTGTCCGTGTCGCATTCGATCCCGTCGGCGGCGAGCTTCTGCCGAAGTTGATCAGGACGGTGCCGAAGGGTGTGATCTACCTCTATGGCGCGTTGGGCGGCGAAACCACGACGATTCCAGTTCTGGAAGCCCTCATGCACCGGACTACGATCAAGGCATGGATCATCGCCGACCTTCTGGCGGACGAAGATCGTAAGCGCAAAGCAATCGATTATGTGACGGACGCTCTTCGCCGCAAGGAGATCTCTCCAGTAATCGACAGCGTGTTCGCCTTCGAGGACATGGTGGCGGCGCACCGACACCTCGAATCTGGTCGGCAGTTTGGGAAAGTCGTTGTGAAGGTGGGAGGTGGCAGCGAGGGATGATCACTTCGTCATAAGAACAAACCCTGTGAGGAGGGACGGGCGGTGCTAACCGGTCCTGGGCGCGTCACAGGCTGCTAGACCCTCACTCGGGTCCGGACGACGGGTGTGGTTAAATTGGCCTTCGCGCGGCCATGACACGATCCCGGCGAAAAGCGGTTCTCTGCTGGCAGGTTTGGTGTCTCGACACTATCTGGAAGCCGTAGGCTGTTAAAAAGAAAAGCCGCAAGTCACCGGATTTGTATCTGCGGGGTGGTAGCATGAATCTCTTCACATCGATGCGCTATTTCATCCGCGTGTACGAAACAGGGTCGTTTAGCGGCGCTGCGAAATTATTAGCCGTGGGGCAATCGGCGGTCTCCAAAATTGTTGCACAGCTCGAGCAGGAACTTGGCGTGGCACTCTTCGTGCGTTCGACCAGGAAACTCACGCCGACGGAGCAGGGCCGGATTTTCTACGAACATGCAAACAAAGTCGTAGAAGATGCCGAAGCTGCAGTAGCGTCAGTCGGAAGCAATTCACAAAACTTTTTGGGCCAGATCCGTATCGGCGGGACACTGACGTTCATGTCCCAATATATTATTCCGAAGTTGCCGCTATTTCTCAATAGGCATCCCGCTATCGATATTTCAATAAACCTCGACGACAGAAATGTAGGCTTGATCGAACAGGGAATCGATCTCGCACTTCGGATGGGTCAACTTGAAGATTCCAACTATGTCGCCAAACGGATTGGTCGCTGCAGGCGCATCGTCGTCGGAACGTCATCATATCTTACTAAGCACTCGGCACCACAGAAACCCGAAGATCTCGTCGATCATTCCATTGTCGTTCTTTCACAAGGCGAGGGCGGCGAACGCTTCACATTCAAAGGTCCGAAAGGGAGCAAATCGATTTCCGTCAGTCCCAAATTGCGGATCAATGCAACAGAAGGCGTTCGATCTGCCGTACTTGCCGATGCTGGCCTGTCTGTGGCCACAGAGTGGATGTTCGAAGCCGAACTAGATAACGGAGCGGTCCAAGAAGTCCTCAACGATTGGACACTGCCAGACCTAGATTTGTGGGCTGTAATGCCCTCAGGGAGACGTGTCAGCCCGAAAGTCCGGGCTTTGGTTGAGTTCATTGAGGCACAGGTAAACGCCACACGGTTCGGCATCAGTCATTCTGGTCAGGAATAAAATATATTCAACAAGTGTGTCTAATTATCCCGGATGGAATGATTTACCTAGTGGTTACGCTGTCAGTAGGACGGCGAAACAATTAGGAGATCACATGTCAATCAAGATTTACAGTGACCTAGGCTCGGGTAGCTACCGTCGCGTCGCCGCTGCAGCAAAAATCATGGGCGTCGAATATGAGCGCGTGAATATTGACCTATTCAAAGGTGAGAGCCACACACCGGATTTTTTGAAGCTCAACCCCCACGGGCTGACGCCGGTCCTACAAGATGGCGAGACGGTGATTTGGGAATCTTCAGCTATCAATCTCTACCTAGCGGAAAAGGTAGGTTCCGCGCTGGTGGGTAGAACGGCAAGCGAGCGGCATCAGGTCATTCAGTGGATGTTCTGGTCGGGCGAGCAATGGCGCCATTTCTTCGTGCTACTGTTTGATGAGCGGGTGGCCGCGCGCGCAATGGGCAAACCGCAAAACAGTGCAATTGTCGAGCTTGCCCTGACGAAAATCCGTAGCGCCGCATCAGTTCTCGACGCTCATCTTTCGAACCGACAGTTTATCGTCGGCAACGAACTTACGCTCGCTGACATCGACATCGCGGCTCCATTTTCTCAAATTAATCGTTCCAAGCCGCCGCTGAATGAGTATCCAAACCTCGTGGCTTGGCAGCAGCGGCTCCTTGATACTGTCCCGGCTTGGGCAGAAACCAAGCATGATCTCGATGGTCGTATGGACACGTTCTTTAACGGAATTGGTGTTGAGTTCTGATGCAGGTTCCAGGCTGCAGGGTCTACAACACTCGCAAGCCTCAAATCCGGATGCCGAGGGTGGTGTCGTCTCAGACGGAGGATGCCGCTGTGTGGAGGAAGGCGCCGCCACCGGCCCTCTTCCCGGCACTGCTCTAGCCGATTAACGAGAAATTGCTGATGTCTGGAGATCGATTGAGCCGATGCCAAGCGTCGCTTCTCACGCGTGAGCATCTGTCCGCTTTGCAGCAGGTCCATGAACTGGTCGATCCCAGCGAAAGGAAATTCCTGCTCTCGGACGAAGAACTGGACAGGTCGCTTGCGCAGACGCTTGAGAACGCACCGCAAGGCATGCATGTTTGGGTCTTCGCCTATGGTTCGTTGATCTGGAACCCGATATTTCCCGTGGAGGTCTCCATGCCAGCTACGATCCGTGGTTATCACAGATCGCTGTGCATGAACTCCATCCGCGGCCGCGGGTCCATCGATAATCCGGGCGCGATGCTTGCGCTTGATCACGGTGGGTCCTGCAAGGGAATTTTGATGAGGATTGGTGGAGATGTGCCAAGTGAGCTCAAGCTGTTATGGCGCCGCGAGATGATGACTGGGGCATATATTCCGAAATGGCTTGATGCGAAATCAGGTGGCCGCTCCATTCCCGCCCTTACGTTCGTGGCAAACCGAGCAAGCGGCCATTACGCAGGGCAGTTGACCGAGGACGAAGTTAGGAGGCGCTTGGCGACTGCCTCAGGCATTTGGGGATCAAATCTCGATTATGTTCAACGCACGCACGAAAGCCTCGAGGCTCACGGCATCCATGATGCGAAATTGAGCCGATTTTCGAAGACGCAGAGGCTGTCGGATTCCCGGGGCCGTATCCAGAACATCCGCCCACATTGTCCCAGTAGCGCAGATTAGAAGGTGTAAAAAATGGACTACGAACTGTTTTGGATTAGCGGCAGCCCTTACGCGTGGCGTGTCATGCTGACGCTAGGATACAAGGCCATTCCCTTCAAGTCGCATCGGATTGATGTTTCGACTCGGGAACACAAGAGCCCAGAATATTTGCGCCTCAATCCGCGAGGCCAAGTGCCAACACTTACCGCCAACGGCGCAGTCATAACAGAGTCGGTTGCGATCATGGCTTTCCTAGAGAAAGCTCATCCAGAACCCGCCTTGTTCGGCGACAGTCCGCTTGAGACCGCTCGTATCTGGGAAATTATTTTCGAATTTGAGAACTATGTTCGCGACCAACTCTCGATCGAGATTGTTAGGCCTCTGCTAAGGGGGCTCGCTCAGAACGATCCTACTGCAATGCGTGCATCTGCATCATCGTCAATAGATTCGCTTCAATGGATCGAGCGGATCCTCGAACATGAAGACTTTCTTGCTGGTAATCGCGTTTCGGCAGCGGACATCGTTGCTCTACCAAACTTGCAGATGCTGGCACGCGTTGGCCGTCGGCCAGAAGCGGTCGAAATGGAGCTCGGTCTCAATGATTTTGGCGCAACGTTGCCGGCAATCGCACGGTGGCTATCTCGTATGGAGGCCGTCCCCGGCTACCATGCTGCTTACCCACCGCATTGGCGTTCATCCGAAACCGAGTGAGTGGTTAAAAGTTATCGCAACAAGTTCCGTTGTATCAATGGCTGGTCCGGCGCGATTTTAGATGAATCAGTGGCTTAGGAAATGGAAGCTCGTCGGGGTGGTTCGAGTCCCATCAAGGCGCTGGTAGGTGAAGGTGTCCAAGTGGGAATTATTTCTGCGTCTGAGAGGGCTTGACGGTTCACAAACCCTCAGCGGTCACAATTTTGCAGGTTTCAGGGTCGTCGCAGGCTGGATCAGCGGCCGAGATGAACCTGAGCAAGATATCAACCTTCTCCTGCGCTATGGAAGCTATAGGCAAGTTGACGGGGGGCGTCGCTCACGACTTCAACAACCTCCTCACGGTCATTTCCGGCGGCCTCGAAATGCTTGACCGGCAGGTGGACCCAGCGAGGCGCAAGCGGCTCATCGATGGAATGCGGCAGGCCCCGAGCAGGGAGCTGGCCTGACCCGACAGCTGCTGGCTCTCTCCTGGCGTCAGGAGCTCAAACCACAAACCGGCGACATAGCGCGCCAGGTCGGCGGAATAAGCGAATTGCTCGACCGGAGCCTGAGGGGCGACGTCCTCTAACTGCGCTCGGCTCATAGATGCCTATTGCAAGAGCATCGGGCCGGACACAGACTGTCGCCCGTGCAGTAAATGCAGAAGGCCCTGAGCTCACATGGTCCGGGACTTAATTAATCAGCACCCGGTGCCGCCGACGACGCGTTGCAGCCCTACCTGAGAAGCTTCCTTGTAAGTTGGGTAATCAGCGCCATATCTAGCATACGTTGCAGCCTTTCGGCTATCTGATCCTCCCGGCACAGCCGGTTGCTTGGCTGACCCTAATCTTTTGCAAACGTTAAATACTCTGCTGCCACGGGTGGAGATGTCAGCAGGCATGTCTGGGTTATATCAGTTTAAGGAATTCGACGTGATCAGAAGTACAATAGCCGCCCAGTCCCGCCAGATGTCTCCCTTCAACTATACCGACGCAGCAGGCTTCTATCCGGCCTGGAACCGGCAAAGAGCGAGCGGCCAGCGTTTCCGGCGGTTCGAGACCGCTGCCGAAGCGCTGCGTTTCGCCATTGAGGAGCTTCCAGCCGCACTTCTTCGCGGTTCGGTCATGGAGGTGGATGAAGCGCGCTTCGACGGCGCACAGATGCAGACGCTCTACGAGGCAGATGAGTACCCGCTGACGCGCTCCAACCTCCGTCGGAAACGGTGACGGGCGGTATTCCAGATTAAAAGCAAAGCTGACTAAGGAACTAAGATGGCACTAGCTTTCCCAAACGCGAGCAGGAGCTTCGATGACGCCAGGAACCTGATCCGCTTTACTGGCTATGACGGCATGTTCGAGGTCCGGTTTTTTGTCGATGCCGCCGCCCTTTCGACCGCCAGGCTGTCAGAACAAGATTACCTGCGTGCCTTCGATGCTGCCCGCCTCAAAATCCAGCAGATAGCATCGAAGCTTTACAACCCGAAACACGGCATGACCTACACGCTCAGAGCTGCCGATTTGCGCTAGCTACTTTGGCTGGTGGACCGAGGCTGCTTGAGAACGTCGCAGCGGCGTTCTAGTGCCGCTGCCTTTGGATGTGCTTGCACGCATTGGCTGGTAATTAGCCGCTTTGAGCCGCTGGTGCCGACGTGCGGCGAAGTGCAACGGAGCAAGAACTCGAATCGAGCGGGTGAGATTTCGCTATAAGGACTTAACATGCCATTGCTGACGGTTCGCCATCGGACGACATACGCCTACCGTGAGAAGGTTATGCTTGCGCCTCACCGGCTGATGCTTCGACCGAGAGAGGGGAGGGAGCTTAAACTTCTGACCCACGATCTTTCAACCGCTCCGAATGCCGAGATCATCTGGTCTACGGATGTCCTTGGGAACGCCGTTGCCACTGCTAGCTTTGAGAGGCTGAGCAACTGCCTCACGATCGAGAGCGTGGCGGAGGTTGAGGTCACGGCTCCATCCTGGCCTATCTACAACATTACCACCGGCAGCGCGGGTTACCCCTTTCGCTACTCCGCGGAGGAATGGACAGACCTTGGCGCCCTTACGGCGCCGGCCCACGTTGACCGAGCTGGACGTCTCCATGCTTGGGCGCAAAGCTTTGTAGCGGGCCCATCGACAGACACGCTTTCTCTTCTCCAGGATCTAAACGCTGGCGTGTTCAGCGGGATCTCCTATCAGAGCCGTGAGGATGAGGGCACACAGGCGCCTCTGGAAACTTTGGACCGGACCTGGGGATCATGCCGAGACCTTGCCGTTCTCTTCATAGAGGCAGCACGCTGTCTCGGCTTCGGCGCACGCCTTGTTTCCGGCTACATGTGGAACGGCGAAAGAAGCGTTGGCTCAACCGATCGGGGCTCGACCCATGCGTGGGCAGAAGTTTACCTCCCAGGCGCAGGCTGGGTCCCCTTCGATCCGACCAACTGCAAGATGGGCGGGCAAAACCTGATACCGGTGGCGACAGGCCGCAATATCGGTCAGATCATGCCTGTAATGGGAAGCTTTGTAGGAGCCTCAGACGCCTTTTTCTCAATGCAGGTGGATGTAGAAGTTACATCCGGGAGCGCCCTAGGCGGAAGGAATTTAGAGCCCACTTCCAGTATCTGCTCGGCTCGGACAGGAGAGCCGTTTGTCGGTTTACGCTCTTGATCGCGTAGGGAGCGCCTTCGCCTTATTCTAGGAGTTTCCCATAATCGAAGGTGATCAGGATGCTTTGGCCTGAGGCGTCGTAGATGGCTCCGCTTTCCAAGCCTTGATCGTGCAACTCCTCGACACGGTTGCGGAACTCGGGTGTCTTCAACTGCTGCCCGCCGGATGCCCGCCGATTGTACCGACGACGCATGCGCTATCTGAGGAATTGCGAGGCTATCAGGCGTCGTAGCCACATGCATCCTGGATCGAGATGGGTGCGCCTGTGCCAGAATTGTCGGAAAACCACCGTCTTGGTGAGAAATGGCAGCGGATATTCTACCAGTTGACCCTGGGCGGCGAACGCCCGCACGAGCGGTTGCGGCAAGGCTGCAATCAGGTCAGTTTCAACCAGGATGAACGGCGCCCCCATGTAATGTGGGACGCGCAGAACGATATTGCGCCTTGCAGCACGGGAACCAAGTCCGCCCTTAATCAGCTTCTCGCTGACCGCCGGGCTTTCGATGGCCAGGTGGTTGGCGTTGAGCTCGGCGCGTATCGCCCTGTGTTATCGCATCAACAATCCGCTGGCGAAGGTCCGAAGAATAGGCGCGAGACATGGCAAGTCCTCCTGCCATATTGATCATGAAATCGAGGCCAGAGGAACCGCCGGATTCGCAAAAGTCGCCCGACTCTCTAGCAGAGATTTTCGCTGACCTCCCGTTTGGTTGACACCCCTTCTTCTCCGCCCGGGGCCCGGCATAGGAGGCCGTTGGCGGGGGCTGCTGTTCACAACTCGCCGCTAGGTCCAGCCGAGGCAGGGAAGAAGTGCGGGAGGCTTCCCCCGCTGTTACGCAGTCGCCCAAGCGCCTAACTCAGTGGCACGATCAGCTCTAGAAATAATAGCTTTCTAGGATCTGTAACAGGGATCCACCAATCAGTGAGAGCATCAGCGGTAGGATCATGAACAGGACAAGCCCGAGCAGCAGAAAGCGTACGAGGCACCCGCCTGGTGCAACTCTAACTGATGGTCCGTCTGGAGTGGTATAACCTCCTCGAGGTCGGCGTCCAGCCCGCGCGACTGCTTCAAGTAGCTCCCGCATTTTTGCGGCGCGAACGTCACGCAGGGATGGGCTTGAACGGCTCTCCTCGGTTTTCGGGTCAAAAGGTCGTTTGGGTCCTCTGCTGCTCCAGGGCCCTGGCATCGGTTTTGGTCGAGACAGTGGAGGATCGGCCGGTCTTGCTGGCTCAGGCGGAGCGACCTTCCTTGGCGGCCGAGCGGCAGGCGGAAAAGGAACCGGTCGTTCCGTTGGTCGCTCCAAATCACCGAAGTTGGCGCCGCATTGAGAACAGGTTGGAGCTTCCAGCCATTGCCCGGGCTTATGGTTCGTGCAGTAGTATCGCACCTTAGCCTCGTGGCAAGCCTCGCATTCACCAGGAGTGGCCGTTGAGGTGCCGCAGTTCGGGCAACGCAGGATTACACCAGTCATATATGAGGATCCTGGGACATTTCGGTATCGGAGCTTTCGAGAGCAGTGTCTGGGTAGAACCCACGGATCATTTCCGCAGGAATGTGAAGTCGGTGCACGCGAGGGAGGGCACCTTCAACATACTGCGCAATTGCAGGGGCCCGCTCGTAAGGGCCGAAGCTTTCACGCCTCAATCGTCGTGAGAGCGCTACGATCGTCAGCACTGGATGAATTCGGTAAGCGGGATAGGCCTCATATCGTTCTTCGACATGATCGTGACCGCGTACCATGCGGGTGACGGGTCGTCCCATGCTCGCGCTTACGGCACAAAAAGCTGCGAAGTCCTCATAACCGAATTGACTCCCGCGGGAGAAACGATTTGGCAATTTCCTTCGCGCTTTCGGATGCGCCCTCGTCCACACAAAGTCAGACAGGCACATTTTGTCGTTCCAGTCTCCAGTCTCCACGAGCTTCGGATGCAGGTCCGCCAGCGGGAAGCCTCCGTGTACTGCGAGCAGCCCGTCGGGAAAGAACAGGGCACGCGGGGAGCGCGCAAACAGCCGTACTACGAGTTTACCTGCGCGTTCGATCCATTCGTGGGTCAGATTGGCGTTTAGGAAATCAGCAAAATCGGAGGGATTTACGCTTGAGGTAAACCGCACCCCATCATAGGCGATTGCCTCGTCGTGGTTGCCGGCAATCAAGCAAACACGATCCGGAGCCTCGACGATCAACTCGAATACGCGAAGAAGCACTTCAAGCCCGAAGCCTTCATCATCGAAGAGATCCCCGAGGAATAAGATACTCGGCAGTCTAGTATCGTGCTGCAGATGCGGCTCGCGGATTACCGCTAGAGCAGCTTCAAGCGCAAGAAGATCGCCATGCAGGTCGCCGATGATCCACAAAGGTTCTTCGGGATCAAACCCCGAAATTTGGATGACCTTGTCTTCAGGATCAGCTCGATCTTTGTCAAACAACATGCCGGGCCCGTCTGCCTGATCAAGTAAAGCTTCCATCCGCTCCACGGTTGCCCGAATGTTGGATCGGATTAGAGCCGGATCTGCCGCGTCAGCGACAGACTGCCAGTTCAGATCTGCCACATCGACAATTTCCAAGGGAGGATGTTCCGCAGTGTCGTCCTGAGGCGCAGTCGGAGGGACGCTATCGGCTTCAGGCAGATGCTCTTCTGTGGTAGAAGGCAGGTCAGGTTCAACTTCCAATTTACCTTCAGCGCCTGAATCCGGAGGACTCAAAGCTGGGGCATCCAGGGCCAGGGGATCTGAAGACGGAGAGGGTTCCGTCGTGGCATTGTCGCCCGTTGCTGTATCTGGACCTGACGAGCATAGCTCGGCCTTTTCCTTTTCCTCGCCACTGGGATCGGGGCCAGGCGCCTCAGGTCTACTTGGCTGGCTCATCGCAGTGCACGCGCTGTAAGGGGCAGTTTGGCGATGCCTTTGGCCTGACGTCCGACGGCAACGCGATCTCCTTGCCGCAGAACATGAGGAGTGGTCAACGCCGCGCCGTTGACCAGCGTTTCATTGGGTGTACCGGCCACCGGAGACAATACCCATTGCCGTCCGGAATTGCGTTCGAGGACACACTGGCGATTGTCCCAGAACTCGCTGTCCGGCCCGAACTGCCGAATGAGCGGCTTGCCGATTTCCGTTCTTACGCCAATCTGCAGCGAACCTCCTTCAGGACCCACGAGTTCGATCCTGTCCGAGATGATCAACTCAGCATCACGCCGAGCAGCGCTACCGCTGGTTGTTACAGCAGCAGGCCCTTCTACTGCGGATGTTCTGGCGCCGCGACCACTCAGAGAAGCCCGAAGTTCAGCTGCGGTCGGCCTTGCAGTCGGGGAGGGCGAGAGGCACCGGTGCAGGAGGGTGCTGATCTCAAAATTGCTTGCCGGAGAGGGCATTAAGCCCACCAGAGCCGGCGGTTTGGCAGCGTAGCTTTGCACGAGCCTCGCATACTCCGCCTGGTCCTCCGTCCAATAAGGATGATAGCCCGCAAGAAGTTCGTAGAGCATCAAACCGCAGGTAAAGACATCGGAAGCAAGCCCCGGCACAGCCCCGCGCGTCATGTGCTCGGGCGAGCGGTAGTTGTCGGTGCCGATATATCCCTGATGCCCGTGCCAAGGCGCGCGGCGGTCAGCAAGGAGTGAGAAATCCATGTCGATCAGCTTGAGCTGGTAGCCTGCTGCGATGGAAGGATCCTGGATCAAGTAGGCGTTTGCCGGCTTCAGATCTGCATGCACGATCTTGGCTTCGTGCAGTGCCGCCATCCCGGTCATAAAGACCTTGGCCCAGGTCACGTGGCGAGCCCAGACGACGGGGTTGCTGGTTGCCGGCAACTCCGTGCGGCGATGCTCCTCCCGTTCCTCGTCAAGCATTTGCTGCAAGTCAGCCCCGTTCTCGACGAACTCAAATGCCTGGAAATAGCATGGACCGCCCCAAATCTCTTCGAAAGCATCCACCTGCCGCACTGCAAACTGAGCCGCCCGCCCGTCTTTGACGCGAGCACCCAATTCATTTTGATAGGCAACAAACGCTTCGTACCACACTACCGTCGGAGCGGGAGACTTGTACTGTTTGAGAAAAATCTTTTCGCCAGCTGATGTCTCTGCTCCGTACGAAATCGCCATCATGCCTGGCCCGAAAACCTTCGTGACGCGATAGTGCCGGATCTGATCTCCGACTTTCAGCTTCTTAGCCATGCTTACGCTCTAATGTGAAGCTTCTAGAGGGCGACTGTTGCTGCCGAACGTGACACGCTAGCTGCTAGTTGCTTCAAAGTATTGCGGAAGTTAACAGGATCCGACGTGAATTTCTGAAGCGCCTCCTGAGCGTTCAAGCCCTCATATTCAACGACTTCCCATTCGGACTTGTCGATCTGGCTCAATCGGTCATAGCCCTCGAAGTTCGGAGCAAAGAGGCTCAGGATTATACGGTTAGCCATGACCACGTTTGCGACGTCCTGAAGGGAGCCGCCCTTTGCTTCTGGGATGCTCATGGTTTCCTTGAAGGATGCGTCGGTGAAGACGATCACAACACGAGCTGCGTCGCTCCTGTAGCGCCACTTCGTTGGCTCCTCCACCTGCGATCCCTTTGGCGCTGCCTCCATCGAGGCAACCTTGTAGAGGGCATCAAGAAGCGATTCTGGCTCGTCACCGCCACCGTTCGCCTGCAGCGTACCCAGCTGCGCCTTCAATGCGGCCGCGTCGCGTACAAAGTCGTTGTCGACGAGCCAGGGCAGCCCAGCCGCCTGGTCGGCCTCCAGATCACGATAGCCTACGACCTTACCCCGCCAATCACGAACCGGCGCGGCGTTGTTTGCATCTCCATGGCTGAGGGAGTCGATAAAGGCTTCAATGTTTCGACGTAGCGCGTCGATACAGGGAGCCATGCTGCCGCTGATGTCGATGAGGAAGACGATATCAGCAACGCCCTTTGTCTTAGGACGCTCCTGCACATTCGGCGAGGCAATCACCGGAGCTGGAGCACCTTCTAGTTCAGCGGCATCGGCTGGAATTTCTGAAGCAGGTGGGACCGAGGATTCTTCAGAAGTCACTGAAGGCACATTTCCAAGGGAGGGCGAGGTCGGCTGGTCTTTATGTTCCAAGTCACTCATATCAATCCGCTGTCTGTTAGGATCCATCCAGGCGCTAGGTTACCAGCACCGCAACCGACAACACCTCCACCAGCGCAAAGTTCCGAGCGGCCCCTGAAGCGACCTCACTA
This sequence comes from Rhizobium deserti, assembly GCF_004358025.1. Lineage (GTDB taxonomy): Bacteria > Pseudomonadota > Alphaproteobacteria > Rhizobiales > Rhizobiaceae > Neorhizobium > Neorhizobium deserti. Next base: position 114,355 of record NZ_SMTL01000009.1, read on the forward strand.
TAATCGGGGTGCAAGGGCAAACACTAGGTCGGCGCTTCCAAGTTCGAAAATGCATTACGAAACGAGAGAAATGCGAGCGCATAAGGGTGAACGTGAGGCGGAAAACTAAAGCTGATCCTCAGTCGCGATAGGAAACTCATTCTCGATCTTAAAGATGCATGGCACAAGAAGATCCCGCGAGCGGCCTGTATCGATACGGGCACCTGTCGACGGTTATCTGCTTGGTAGCCAGCGTTTCCGAAATGGTTAAGACTTTAGCGACTTCACTAACCAGAGAGTCAGCCTTCGCATGAGATGGTGCCGGCCGGAGGTCCGAATGATCCGGCTGATGTCTTGTATCACCGAGCAGCACAACTGGCTGCTTTTGCTTGTTGCAGTCTTTGTATGCGTCGCGGGCAATCTGGCCGGTGGTGTCTTCATGCTGTCGCGCGCGCGCCAATGCGTGAAGGCGCATCGAAACCTCTGGCTTGCCGTCGCCGGTGCCCTGCTCGGAGGAACGATCTGGGCAACGCATTTCGTTCCCATGCTCTCATACAATGTTCCTGTATCATATCAGGTGCTGGAAACCGGGCTGTCCATAGTCGTGGCGGTCGCGGTCTCTTGTCTCGCCACTTTTACCTTCCTCAAGGGCTCTTCGCTGTATTCCAACGCGTAATAACAAAGTCAGCCTTAGTTCCGTTTAGTCGAGCCGTCCGTACGATTTTGACCGAAACTATGCAGACAGACCTGGGTTCTGCTTGCTTCGCTTTGGAGATCCGGACGATGCAGAGATATCATTTTCACCTCAATTTCCTAAGCAGCTACGTCACGGATGACGACGGTACAGAGCTGCCGGATCTGGAAGCGGCAAAGACAGAGGCACGCCAGGTTATTCGCGACCTGGCGGCCGAGCACCTTAAAGGCCGGAGGGAGTTCACCCTCCACAGCATCCGGATTTGTGCCGAGAACGGCGATTTGCTGGCCGCAGTCCCCACATCAGAAGCCCTGAGCGAAGTAATCCCGCCGCACATCTACAAGCCTTCACCACCCGACAGCCACGTATAGTCGCTTCACGGGCGCGGCTCAGTCTCGGGCTACGGCGTCTACGGAAAACTCTGGGCTCCCGACAACATGCTCATGAGCTGCCGTTCGTCGCGGATCCCGACCCGGTAGAGATCGACCAGGGTGGCGGCCGCTGTTGCGGCAGCCTGGCTGTGTTGGTTGATCCCCCTCTTCTGGCACACGAGGTCGAAGACCCTCTGTAGAAACGCCAGCTCAGTCGGAGAAAGGGTGGCCGCTTTGGGTGTATGTTTCTGAAGCATGTGACAACGGGCGGGTTGATAAGCGTTTCAGTCCGTCTGAACAAAGGCGGTGGTTGGCCGAAACCTACTATGAGCGAAAATGATCCCGATTTTCACTCGAGGCGCAAAGCGCCTTGAAGCGCCTCCTGAAAAGGCTTCAAAATGTCGGCTTCCAGCGCCTGGCTAACGGAAACCTGCACGGTCATCGCTGCACGCGGCCTGGTGCAGCTTCGCCAGTGGCCTGATCCTGAGCCTGACGTCCCATTCATCAACCGGGCTGTCGAGGGCACCTATTGGACAACAGTGTTTATCGAAGCAGGTATCCAAAGTGCGGTCGCTTTCGTCCGCGAAAGGCTTTTGAAGCAGCGCGCTCTGCGGTACGTGTTGAGATGGCGTGTAGTCTCGCCCTTTCCCGCTGACGCACATAGGTTATTCCTCAGTCTTGGCCTCGATGCGGTCCAGTACCGCTTCAGGCGCAACGTCCTTCTTAAGCTCCTTGAGGTCCTCGCTTGCCTCTATAGATACTTCGAGTTTAGCCGCGATTGCTTCGACCATTGTTATCAAGCGTGTTGTTTCATGCTCAGTCAGCAGGCTGACCTGAAGGTCGAGGTCAGCTCGAAGATCATCTTCCGCTGCCATCCGGTTCTGGTTTATCAGCACAAAGGTCGAGAGGAATATCGCCTCTACCGATGCCTCCATCGCGAGAATAACAAGGGATGGGTCCCACGGGGCGACCCCAGGGATCCATCCGAGGTTTGCCACTATCCAGAAAGCGTAAAGCGCCAGATGGATATAAACGAACACCATCGAGCCTGCGAATTTACTGATTGCGGCCGCAGCGCGTTCCTGAGCCGATGCGGTTCGTTGACTCTCCCGGCGCCGGTTCATGATGGCGTCGATATTGCGCGCCAGGGTCGGCGTTAAGCCATCCGCGGGGGAAGTGGTTATAGGCTTGCTCTTTGTCATGTTTTCTCGGTTCAAATCTTAAAAAGAGGAATAGTGAGCTGAGGTGGATATTCTGGAATACTCTAGTGACATCTGGTTCTGATTTTCAGGACTCCGTTGCCTGACCTTGAGATAAGCGAAAAGGTGCTCACATTACGGGAGCGCCAGTCGCCGCTGATGCTTGAGTTAAGAGAGAGATTACCCTGCACCGGAACCATCAGCTGGCCGGCATTGTTCCGGAGAGCGCGTGTGGACTGCGCAAAGGACACGCGGCTTGAGCGATAAGGGTAGATTGAGGTGGATCTAGAACGTCGAGACTGCGTCATCATCGGAGGTGGGCCTGCCGGATTGACTGCTGCAATTTATCTTGCGCGGTTCCATCTGTCGGTATCGGTATACGACGACGGAACCAGCAGGGCTGCTAGCATACCGATCTCACACAATCACGCCGGCTTTCCGGGCGGGATCAGCGGAGTTGAACTCCTTGCCAGGATGCGTGATCAAGCCCTCATATACGGCGCCGATATCTGTGACACGAAAGTAACGGCATTGGGTGGGGTGGAGGGAGAATTCGTTATATATTCTGGCACGGAGACGATGTCGGCGCGAACAGTGCTGCTGGCTACAGGCGTCGTCAACCGCAGCCCATCGATGCCAAGAGAAAAACACGATGAGGCACTTCGACGGGGCCTCATCCGCTACTGCCCTGTCTGCGATGGGTTCGAGGTCACCGACAAACGTGTCGGCGTTATTGGCCAAGATACAAAAGCGTTCAAGGAAGCCCTCTTCCTCAGAAGCTACAGCAAAGACATCTCCATTCTGTCCCCTTCAAGTGAGCATGAGCTCAAGCGTAGCGAACAGGCCCAGCTGCAGGAGTTAGGCATTTCCATCGTGTGCGGTCCCTTTGAGATTGATCTTGCAGAAGACGAGATACAGGTCCGAACGGGCCTGGGCACCCATGCATTCGATTCTGTTTATCCCGCACTTGGATCAGATGTTCGATCAGAACTCGCGTCGGGGGTGGGCGCAATGCTGTCTCAGGAGGGCTGCATTTTTGTGGACAGTCACCAGCGTACCGATGTGCCTGGACTATATGCTGCCGGCGACGTTGTTATTGGTCTTGATCAGATCAGCCACGCCATGGGTCAAGCCGGGGTCGCGGCGACAACGATCAGGAACGATCTAAGCAGCATCGCCTGTTTGGTGCGTTGAGGGCTCTTCCGCTCTTCGTGCAGCACCAATGGCCCGCCGTAGTCGTTCAGTTCTCTGAAAGGTGAAGAAGATCGCGATTGTCGAGATCTTAAACAGCGGCCTACGGTTACAAAGAATGGCTGAGGCAGGTTAAATAGAAACCTCGAATTTGCGAGAGGCAGGACCGACAAACATTCTATTTCGACACCATTTTCGAGACACCTGGCCGAACGTTCTTGCGGTGTTTTGCAGTGGCAAGGGTGATGCCCAGGCTAGACCGACGAAGATGACGTCAGTTACAGAGGTAACGCTGCGCCCGTCTAGAAGACGGCTTCGGCTTTCGATGCCAATACGAACTACCTCCGGGTCCTGCTCTTCAGAGGAGGCGAGTTCGCTCAGGACGTCGGTGCTGATCGTTCGATCTCCGAGGTAAATGCGCACATCCTCGTTCGATGCGAACCCCAGGAGGTCGAAGAATGCGATCCTCGGGCTGACGCTCCGAGACGTTCTAGTCGTCAGGTCGTACTCGTGGGCAATACTGTAGCCTTCATTGCTCTTGATGATCCCGTAGAAGTGCAGCCACCTGTCCCTGTGGGTAAGATATTCGGCTTTCCATATCACCTGCTCATGCTCGTCCGGGTTGACCCCAAGCGCGATTAACTCCTCAACAGCTTCGATGAATCCGTCGCGACACGTGTTCTCCACGTCGGGTTCCGTCAGTGTCGCTGCCGGCCGGCACAGTCGAGCAGGTTCCGAAAGCGCTCTGGCTGGCGGGGATTCTCCGCACCCTCTTCGATCTGGCGTAATTCAGCCTCCGTCAGGCCCGTCACGATAGCCAATTGCTCATGGCTGTAGCCTTTCGCCAGCCTCGCGCGGCGTAGGTTCTCGCCGAATGAAAGTGGGCGCGACGTTTGGCTTTGCATTCTTGAGGATGTGTCCATGACCGTCTCCAACTATTGGCTTGTCAGAACGGTAAATGTTGGGAGCGAGTTCCTTGGCCACCGCGTGAGTGGGACGGGCGTCCGGTGTCGGACAGTGGTCGAGAGTACCGCCCAACTGATGGAAAGCCCAAGAGTCTTCCGAAAACTCGAGGGAAAGTGGGTCTCAGGTCACGGACCTGGTGCGCACGGCAAACCAGATCGACACAGCCAATGATTTCGAGAGGCAGCGCCTTCTCGATAACGCCTTGCTTATTCTTGTCGAGCTTCAGGCTATGTCAGCGGCCATCACCATCGGTTGGGCCTCTGATACTCAAGTAAAGTGCGTAGCGACAATCAAGGTGAGACGTCTCATCCTAATCGCCGTGCTATAAGTGAAGGCAGCCCTTCTTGATGCCGCAGGGGTTCGGATACTGAAGTGCCCGCCCGCCGATGGGCGTTCCGACATTAGAAGCGCTGTATCTGTACAAAATTTCCCTGCTCATTTAACTATATTTTAATTTTACAACTACCGGAGCCTTCTCTTGGACACAGGATCTCTTGTAGACGCAGTATACGAGGCAGCCTTCCTCTCCGATCGTTGGGCCGATGTTCTTGATCGCCTTGCCAAGGATGTCGGCGCGGAGGGGACGATATTAGCGAATATCAGCGATCCAACAGCTCCATGGATTGCTAGTGATGGCGTCGCCCAACTCTACGAGTGTTTTTTCCAAGGCGGCTGGGCCTATAACAATGCAAAAACAATGGCTCTACTCGACAACGCACATCCAGGATTTATCAGCGATGCTCTCTATCTTGGTGAAGATTGGATGGCTCAGCAGGCGGTTTATCGTGACTTCTATTGGAAACACGGCTTTGGCTACGCGGCAGGGACGACAATCAGGATTCCGAGTGGCGACGTCATTGGCATTTCGATTGAAAAGAAGCGAGAGCTTGGCCCCGTAGTTCAGCAAGATCTCGATCGCCTCGACATCCTCAGGCCTCATCTCGCAAGAGCAGCTCTCCTCGGCAGTCAGCTTCAGTTCGCGCGCATCGAAGCAGCGCTACAGGCCCTTCAACTCGCGAGCCTACCTGCAGCAATGGTTCGAAACAACGGTACCATGATTGAATGCAACAGCCTGTTCCATGCCTTCACGGGCCACATCGTGTTTCAGCCGAGCGATGGGCTACGTTTCAAGAGCCGCGCAGCTGACACTGCATACCGAAGTTTTCTCGAGGCATGGCGTAATAGGGGAGGATCCATTAGTGGCGCCTCATGGCCGATAAAAGGAAGTTCTGACGCAGCGCCGGCGGTGGCGCATCTGGTGCCGATCAAAGGCGCTGCTCGCGACATCTTCTTGAGGACGGCGTTTTTCTTGATTATCACTCCAGTACACCGCTCGAATCTACCATCAGTAGAGATCATTCAGGGTCTATTCGATCTAACGCCAACGGAAGCGAAAATCGGCAGAAAGCTTGCTGGCGGTGAAACGATCGACAGCACGGCTCGTTCTTTCGGCATCAGCGTCGAGACCGTTCGATCCCATGTTAAGGCTATTCTTTCCAAGAGCGGGATGTCTCGGCAGACAGACTTCGTCGCTGCAGTGGCCACTATTATGCCGATCGGAGAACGAATGGATGACTGATCACTGAGGCTAAAGCAAACGTCGTCGCGCAGGAGGGCGGCAACGTTTGCTGCTCCTAAACTCGCTTGGTCCGGCGGCTTCTAGACACCGATTAGCTGCCGTAGGGATATCTTTGTCCCTTTTCATTTATAAGCGTGTATTTTCTACCATCGGTAACGATGCGGTCGCAGCGTTTGAAGCCAGTGGTGAAGGTCACGCAAATACGTCCGGCGGAGATCGTATACTTCCCCTTGTCGCCGCCCGAATAGGTGTAGCTTCCATCCTTGCCATAGGTCATACGGCCGTTGACCGTTTTCCCCACTGCAATCTTTTCAATTTCTGCTTTTGTAGCGGCGCGCTCAGCAGCAGATGCGGTGCTTGCGGTTGCCAATAGAATACTCACGAAAAGAGCTGTCTGCTTCATATCAAACCCCATGATCCGCCGATGATCCGGCGCGGAGATTGCACCACAGAGAAGGTGGGTCGTCTTCACCCGTTCGGGTGAACACCGATTGGATCTTGCGAGCAGAGACCATCGGAAGACAGCTGATGCGACTTGGTGGATCTGCCTTGAGGAAGTTAGATTTAGGCATTCAGCATGTTGATTCCTCGACGTTGATAAGGATCGAGAAAAGGACGTCCACGATCATAGTCCCCTGTTTGGGTGATGCCAACACTAGATAACCGCATTAATTTCCGCTTGAGAGGCCACCTGTCAGCCTCGAATTTGCTCAAGTCATCAAGCCCCTCGCATACCCCGGCGAGGGGCTTTTTTGTGATGTGGGCCATTCGACCTCACAGCGAGCATCTATTCCGGGAACTATATCCTTTTTCAGGCGCATAAATTTTCTGAGCAACCTGTCACCGGTTCGTGTCCCTTCAAGGCGCCCCATTCCTGACGCTTCCAGCGCGATGTTGAGCTGACGGACGAGGTCCTCGAGCGCGTTGTTCGTCCAAGTTCGCTTATTCGGCAGGAACGATGGCACGGATAGCTTAGCAAAAACTACAACGCTATCACATTGCGCGACGGTGCGTTCCGCGCTCTATGGAACCCGGAAGGGCAGGATCACGCCAAATGACAGGAGCGTCAGGCTGCTAAAGCTGATCTGGAAACCAACGACTGAAGCTTCGAAAGCACGAATCCTGCCCGGTATAGCGGCCACTTGTGATCCATCGTATTCCAGGCTTTGGAGCCACGTCCGCCGCTCGCCAACGTACGTGACAGCCGGGGTATCACACACACCTTCCTGAGTCTGAACCCCATCAAGAGACATCAGCATTTTAACAGTCTTGGTAGATCGTCAATGATTATCAAAGTCGTTGACATGGCTTCAGCCTTAGATGAAGCCAGGCGTGACCTCAGGCAGACTTCGCTGCCTTTTGATTGGCCGATGCCCGTGCGAGTTCAGTCAGCTTCTGATCCGTCGCCTCTTCCTCAGCGAGATTCTGCTGGAGAAGCTCGACTGCTTCGTCCATGCCGAGCTGCCCCGCCCACTCGATCAGCGTGCCATAGCGCGCGATCTCGTAATGTTCCACAGCCTGGGCGGAGGAGATGAGCCCCGCGTCGAGAGCGACCGATCCCTTGTACTCATCCATGATCTCTTCGCCTTCGGCGATGATCCCCTGGATGGCCTCGCAGGTCTTGCCGCGGGCCGGCTTGCCAAGCAGTTCGAACACCTGCTCGATGCGCTCGATCTGGCCCTGCGTCTCGTCCCGGTGCTGAAGGAAACTTGCCTTGCCTTCCTCCGATTGTGCTGCTCGCGCCATCTTGGGCAGGGTCTTCAGGATCTGCTTTTCGGCGTAGTAGATGTCCTTGAGGGTGTCAAGAAACAGGTTGTCGAGGGTCTTTTCCGCTGCCATGAGATACTCCTTTACAACGACTGATGATTAACGTGCGGCGCGAAGTTCGTCTTCGCGACTGACATGCGTGGTGCCGACTGCACCGCCGACCCACGCGGCGATGGCGCCGACTGCCAGCGCGATGAAGGCCATGATAGCGCCGGCTGCGACCGCGGTAGCAGCGGTTTCGGCTGCTTCAGCCGCCTGCTTCTTGGCCGCGTCGACAGATTGACGATACTGGGTCTCATACTGCTGCACCTGCTGCTTTGCCTGATCGACGGGAATGTTCTGGGCCTTGGCCAGAGCCTCGGCGGCGCGGTTGCGCGCATCCTCGATCTGCGCCTGATCGCCGGTTAGCATCGCCTTTACCGAATTCGTAGCGGCATCGCGAAGAGCAGCAAGATCATTGCCGCCGCTTGCATCCCTGATCTTCTGCTCGATCCCTGCCATAGGATCTGTAGCGGTCGCAAGCGCGGGCGCGGCAGTCGTCGCTGCGGTAGAAACCGTGGATCCAAGGCCAGAAACGATGCCTCCAAGACCGCTGAATACGCCGCCGACAAGGGCGCCGACGGACGTCGTCAGGAGGTAGACGATGACGAGGGTGGTAACGGCCCAGGACGTCAGACCGTGAAGCGAGCCCGCAGAGCGAAGAGGACGGCCCGACAGCCGGCTGGCTACGTAGCCGCCGGCGAAGGAAGCGATGATGCCGCTCAAGACAAACCAGATGGCCGTGCCGATCGACAGCGTGTTTACCGTCGGATTGTCGTTGGAAGCGGGATCGAGCACGGAGGCGCCGATGCCAACGCCGAGCAGGTTGAGGAGGACGTGGAGCGTAAGCGCTATCGCGACCCCTGCAAACACGGCTCCCCATGAGACCCTGTTGTAGGCTTCGTGGATGTACGGGTTCTGATCGCGTGTCGACAGGTGTGCGACGGTAACGGGCTCTTTCATGTGCTCTCCCTGGTGACTGATGCTGAACTGCTGCATGAACCACGCGCTCGCCGTATAGTTCCAAGCGAGCGTTGGAGCAGATCCCCAGTTGAAAGCGACGCTTGCAGCGCACCGTCTTCATCATCATTGATGAGTCCCCTGCGAGAAGTAGATCCAATATGAGCTTGATCCAACGCATGGCTATATGCGGCGCCAACCAGGATGCAACACCTGAAACCAATGCGCACCTCCGACGTTTTGATGTCATACGTCGAAGAGGTTCCGAGTGCCTGAAGCAGAAAAGTCCGACATCCATGGCGACCTCCCGGCCGCAGCCTCCCGACAAGGAATGGCCGACCACAAGGAACTGGCTACCTTCGCATTCCAGCGAACCCGAATGCCCATCGTCATTTCGGACGCCCGCCAGCCCGACTACCCCATTGTTCTGGCCAATGACTCGTTTCTCGAACTGACCGGCTACTCCGCGGATGAGCTGGTTGGCAGGAACTGCCGGCTTCTGCAGGGAGAAGACACATCGAGGACGGCCGTGGCCGAAATCCGCGCGCTGATCGCGCAGGAACGACAGGGGACAGTAGACATCCTGAACTACAGGAAGGATGGCACCGCCTTCTGGAACCAGCTCCACCTCAGTCCGATCCGGGACGATGACGGGCGGCTCGCCTACTACTTCGCGTCCCAGGTCGACGTGACGGAATACAGGAAGATCCAGACGCTCGAGGAGGCCGAACATCGTCTGCTGCTCGAAGTCGACCATCGGACGAAGAACGTGCTGGCGATCGTCGACAGCATCGTGCGCCTGAGCCGGTCCGAAAACGCCTCTGCTTATGCCGCCTCGGTTCAGCAGCGCGTCCAGGCTTTGTCGCGCAGCCACATGCTGCTTGCGGAGAACGGATGGCAGCAGGTATCGCTTGACGACATCGTCCGCCACCAGGTCCGCGTGTTCGGCAGCGACGGCGTGCAGATCGACGGGCCGTCATGGTTCCCGCACCGTCGGTCCAGCCTATCGGACTTGCCATACACGAACTTGCCGCCAATGCCGCGGTTCACGGTTCCCTATCGAGAAGGGGAGGCAGCCTTCACATCGGCTGGTGGGTCCAGGGCGACGGTGTCGTTCTCGAGTGGCGGGAACGCGGGGCAGGAGAGGCGCCGACGCACCCAGGCAAGGGGTTCGGCAACATTCTTCTCCGTGCCGTGCTTGAGCAGCAGCTTGGAGGCAAGGTCACTCGCGAATGGCGGGACGAGGGACTACGCTTAATTGTGGAGCTGCCGTTCTTCGACCGCGTCGGCCGCGGCCTCAGATCCAACCCGTGAAGGTCTTCATCTACGGCTCCATCAGCCTAAGGACGACCGCCTTGGCCCGCTCAAGGCACACCAGCGGGCGTTTGACCACCGTTGACCGCGGCTGCATCTCCCCGAGATCCAGAACGCGGTTGCTGCCCGGCGGCGTGACGACCCCGAAGTGCCCGCCGGGACTGAAGATCGCCACTCGGTAACCGGAGATGTTATAAGGCGGTAGCAAGCTCGAGCAGGAGGCGGCATGCGGCCGCATGTTTGACCTGTCGAAGACACTGCCGAGGTCCGCCTCGCGCTGTTCGACTTCGCCTTCAACCACGCACCGATCGGGGTCGCGGTCACTGCGAAATATGCCTCTCGCCCTGATCGTCGCGGCGACGAGGTGTAAAGCCGCTCTTGGGATAAGTTCACTTCAGCCGCCCGGTCTCACCCGTAGAACAGGATGGGAGAAGCATCCGAGATGATCACGTTCTTGACGAGCAGGGTCCATCTGATGGGTCTATCACTTTCTCAGGCCCACGCGGCCGCACCCACTCGGTTGCGCATGTCCAACGCATGCGCGATTGTGGCGCATGGACTCAGCAGCCGACCTTCTTTCATCGATCGCCGCGGGCGTCGGATTCGTTGTCGCCACCGTCTGCCTGGTGCTGGCGAGCTACCTTGTCGCGCGCGCTCTTCTTCATCCAGGCAACGAAGGTGACCGCACGCTTGAGGTTGCCGGCAATGTCGCGGTAAGGGTGGCGACGCTGCACAGCCTCATCCTCGGCCTTGTCTACGCGCAGGAGCTGGACGACTACAAGGGGGTTAGATCGACCCTGCTCGACGAGGCCGTCGCCATATCGGACGTTTTCAACGACGCCCGCCGCTACGGAGGCGAGGTCGTGGTTCCGGTTCAACAAGGACTAGCCCGGTACGTGGCGACGGTGGTGAATGAGGAATGGGATAGTCTTGCTCGACACGAGGGGCTGTCCCCAAAGGCTTGGCAGGCGTGGGAGCATGTGTACGGCACGCTGTTGGACCTTGCCCCCGCCACCGAGCGCGAACGATATCTGAGCGGGCGGATGAAGGACAGAGTGACCGCGATCGCCCGGTTTAGACAAGTTCGAGAAGCACCGACTGTGAGCCGCTTTTCCGGTCTGTTCTGGGCGCCTGCAATCATAGGACTGATCATCGTATCGGCCGCCTTCTATGTGTATCGCCCGTCCCGGACACACCTCGTCCTTCTCGGCCTGTTCGGGGCCTACTCCGGCGTCATCCTGTTTTTCATCTTCGCGTTCGGAAACCCCTATGCGAATCCGGGAAAGCTGGAGCCGCGGCCCTTCCAGCAACTTCTGGACGGCGATGTGGGACGGTCCATCGAGACGACGACGTCCATGCGATCGACCGTTCTGCCCCTCGAGGCAATATAGTGCGGGGGTTGGAACGGATCGGTGCAGGGCGCACCCGAGCCTCTTTCGGGTACGGCTGCGACCCGGACCGGGCCGCCTAGACAACCGCGTGATCCGGCTCCCTTACCTTTTGGGTTGGCGGAGACCTTTGCGAGCTGCGTGAGGTTCGATGAATGGCAGGAGACTAGCTGGAATTGGGAGCGGGGTAGCCGGATAGTCTCTTCTGCGCTATGTTGCTCCACCGCCAATCGCCCTGGATGATCACGCTGGCGCGAAACTCGAAGAGCGACAGATGATCAAGTCTCTTCCCAGATATCGTACCGTGAAGGACCCTGATGGCACCTGGAGCGTGGTTGACGTAGACACGGCGCTTCCCTGCAGCATTTCTGGGGTTTCTTTGGTTCGGCTGCAACAGATATTTGCACGCGCTTTAGCTCAAAGCCTGAACAATGACTACGAGACGGATAGCACAATTCACTGACTGGTGTGGGGGGTGGAGGCGCGCGCTATTGGCTCTAGGTGGCATCGCCTGCTGATCGGTATTGCTTTCATTCGGGAACAGTAGCGGGCTCCGCCCGCCCAGTGGATGCGAGGTTTAGCTGTTTTGATAGATCGACTGCGCGTGCCTCGTTGAGCCCGCTGACCATTCGATGATCTGGCTCCACTTCCACGATTTCCCTGTCTGCTATGGACCAGGACTGGTCATCCTCCTGATGCAGAAAGTATCGACTGGGTGTTTGCCGGCTCAAAGTTCATCCTCATGCTCGTTGAGTTTCCGTATTTCTCTAACCAGAGCGCCAGGCTCTTTGTTCCCTGTACTGTCAACGCCACTGATGTCTTCCGCGCCTATACGGATCTGCCCGATCCGGTCTATGGGCCGGACGAGGTCTTGATTTCCGTCGAGGCGATCTCGATTGAAGGCGGCGATCTGATCAATCGTCGGCGACCTCCCAGCTAACCCATTAGATCGCGGGGGTACGCCGCGGCCGGCACAGGAGCTGGTCCGGGTTGCCTGACATTCCATTTTTCTCGTCTAGGGTGATTAGATGGCGCTCAAAAGTTTGGACCGATCAGCGACATACCGCATGCGGTGACCGCTTCAAGATGTGCCAGAACGACGGGCTTGAAACGGCGGTCGCAACCGTTGCGCGCCTTCTCCCACGAAAAGAAGAACAGGAATGGCACAGTCACCGCGCCGGCGGCGTGTCCAAACTTGCGCGGTTGTTCTGGCCAATCTGGCAGACGTAAGATATCGGACTCGGCGAAACCGAGGTCTAAACTGGGGCGGCTAAAACTGGAAGCCTGTCCTAATGGGTACGCCTGTAGTGGGCATGAGGTTCGCGCAGATGAAACGGCGGTCGCGACACCACCTGAGTGAAATCACCGTAGTGTCCGCTTTGAGGTGCCGTCGGCAAAGGTCGCCTTGATCGCTTTGCTCGAAACCTACATATGCGACATCGGTCATGGACATCACTCGACGGCCGCACAACATGGTTTCCCTTGTCTGGATGGAAATTCGCACAATCTCCGCGCTTTCTGCGCCGGTGAGGTCGATTTCATCAAGGATATCTATTGCTGTCGACTTGTTGCCACCATAGCCCACCACCCTAGCGTTCTTATCGAACTCCATCAGTGTGCTGACGAAGGTCGCTGGATCGACGTTGCGCGCGCCTCGACTGTGGACATCGTACTCATGTCCGATACTACATGCACGTCCCCCGCGGATGATGCCATAATAGTGGAACCAGTGAGTGTCGCGGGTCAGGTACTCAGCCTTCCAGACGACCTGTTCGTAAATGGCCGAATCGCTGAGGGCTTCCGCTAGCTGACGGACAGTATCAAAATACTCTTCTTGAAAGTTTTTGGTCCGTTCCGGCATCCCGTCCTCCGTCTCCGCGCGCTTCTACCTTGAAGGACGCTCTAGCTCAGCGCTACCAGCACACGATGATTGGACCGCGGGAGCCTGCACGGCCGCCTCGACACTGACTGAGCTCACTGCTGCAAACTTCTTACGAGGCCGCACGTCCACATAGTCTTCCTGATACGTTAAGCCTGTTGACTGGCCCTAGGAACGTCCTGTTCCCTCTGATCTGGATTGTGATCCGCGGTGTCGGCTGCTTCTGGGCCAGATTGGTAGAGAGCGTATCTAAGGGCAGCGATCACTTCGTCGGGACAGCTCGGCTTCGATATCCATCGCGTTCGCGAGAAGACCGGATCGTGGACGTCTGCTTCATAGGTGTGGGTTGAATGAACCACAAAGGGAATCCCGCATTGCTCAAGGGCACGAGCCACCTTTGCAGACTCCCCATCGCGCAACATAATATCAAGAAGTGCGACGTCCGCGCGGTGCGCCTTCAGCCACTCTATTGCCGCGGCACCGGAGGAAAAGCTCCCCGCGATATCATAGCCTGTAAGTTGAAGATAGTTTTCGACATCAAGTACGATGAGCTCCTCGTTTTCGAGGATAAGAACAGACGCGAGTTCCAGCTTCTTGGTCATCGGACTTCCATCGCCTGAGTTGAACGCGCGGCTGATAATAATTGTCGAAACGCTCTGGCGGGTTTACATAGTTTATATTCAATCGGATTTTCTGATGCTCTGGCTGACTTAGATGTCTGCCAGGACCGGCTTGAGCAGAATGCATTCGCTTATTTATGAGGCGAGCCCAGGAAAGGCTGAACGTGCCGAACGCATTTCTGCGAAAGCTAGACAGTTTTGAGCCTCTGCACCCCGACGACCGAGATTGGCTGAAGTCGATCTCCAGCCGGACGAGGGAGGTGGATGCCGATATTGATCTCATTAGCGAGGGCGACAATCCTGAAAATGTGCTGTTAATACTCGCTGGCTTTGCCATGCGCTACAAGGTGACCTCAGACGGTCGTCGGCACATCTTCGCCTATCTGATCCCTGGTGATTTCTGCGACCTGCACGTCGCCCTTCTCAAGAAGATGGACCACAGTATCGCGACGCTCAGTCCGTGCCGCGTAGCCTACCTGTCGCCAGGCACCATACTGGAGCTGACGGAGCGCAGACCCTCGCTTGCCCGTGCGCTTTGGATGTGCTCGCTGGTCGACGAAGCGACCTTGCGAGAATGGCTCGTCAACCTCGGTCAACGGTCGGCGCCACACCGCATCTCCCACCTGTTCTGTGAACTGCACGAAAGGATGAAAGCGGTCGGCTTGACCGACGACGGCTCCTTCGAGCTTCCACTGACCCAGGCGGAACTCAGTGATACGATGGGGCTGTCGATCGTGCATGCTAATCGAAGCCTAAAGGAACTGCGCGAAGCTGGCTTGGTGAGCCTGAAGAACGAGCGGATCGTCATCCCGAATGTGAGACGTCTAGCCGAATACTCCGATTTCGATCCATCCTACCTGCATCTTCGCTGGCCTGCACTTGCTCACGGAAGCCGCCAAAGATAAAAGGCACGACGATTAAAGCCCGTGTCTGTCGATCGAGATATTGACGCCGAAGATGATCGTACCGTCCTCGTCCGCTACGATCATCTGCCAGGCCTGGCCTTTCCAGGCATGCTTGCCGTTACTGAGCATCTGGCCGGACGCGCGGATCGCTTCCCTGCGGACGTCATCTATATTGCTCAGCTCAACGCCTATGTCGTCTAAAATGGCTTGGCCATTCATGATATGAAAGAAATACCGCGCCATGTCGCGTTGCTCCTGATCCTGGCGGGAGCGCACCGTCTCTCTGTCAAAGGCTGGCCGGAAAGGTGCCGCTGATCATTTGTGTAGATACGGGATCTTTCCGCGACGCCAGCACATAAGTTAACCTGTGCGGTCTTCTAATCTACTGACGGCTCGGCACCTTTATTGGTTCCGGCCCAGAAGGAATTGCGCATGATCGTGAACATCCAGGCCCACATTGGGGTGCCTGGCTTCAGTTCCTCTATCGTTGCAAGACCGCGGGTAAGGGTTTCCTGGACAAGGTTGTCCATTTCGTCACGATCACGCACAAAACGCGTCGCAAAAGAGCGGAGCTCAGGGATGATCCGAACCATCTCAGCCTGATCATCAATGTCTTTGCTGGTGGTTCTCATGCTATACTCTATCTCCACTGTCCTTGGCGGTTGCCACGTCGACACTCGGTCGACATGAAGGTCGCAAGGCGGCGACCTGTCCCGTCGCGGCGGAAAGCGCCTTCTCCTCGACAAGCCCCATCCGGTAGAAGTGCAATACAATTCTCGCGACCTCGTTCGGGTCGAGATCTGCGCATTCCGTCCGAGCCATTGCGCCTTGCTGGGCCAGTGCCAAGGTAGATAGGTCATCCGGGAAAAGGATGTGCGGAAAGAAATCACGACGAGTCTGCATGTGCGCTCCTCCTGGTCGTCCATGCGACCGTTCCCACGGTATGCTTGTGGGAGGTCAGCTCAATCACATATGTTAACGAGTAAAGAAGTCCTCCTCTTCATCAACTTCTAACTCGCAGAACTCCGTCGACAGAGACTGGTATAAACTAAAAGTTGACCTCGCTTGGAGCTTCTGCTATCAGTGGTTTATCGATCCTTTGCTTGCTGAACTTTGGTTACCGCGCGATTAGCACCGCGCCTGACGAACTTCCCTTTCAAATTCAATCGCTGCCACCATCCGTAAGGCTTCGGTCATGCGGTCGCTCAACATTGCTTTGAAAGGGTTCATCATGACCACGGGCACAGTAAAATGGTTTAACTGCTCCGCCTCAAGCTAGTTATATGGATAAGATGATAATGTGAACCGACGCGCTATGGATCCAGAGAATGAATATGCAATTTGATCAAGTGGTACGCATTTTCAGCCCTGAGGAAGAACCCGAGGAAGCGGGGATATACAGCTGGTGCCTTTCGTCAGACCGGCTATACGCTGACACAGCGGTTGCGGGTCTGTTTGGTCTTCAATCAGAAAGAACAACACGAGGCTTGCCCATCAGTGATTACCTCGCAAGATTACATCCTGCAGACCGTGCAGGAGCGGCAAAGCTTATCTCGGATGCGGTCAAGACTGGCTTGCCGTATCGGGCCGAATACCGAGTTCTGGATGCCTTGGGACATTACCGCCAAGTCATTGCCCTTGGTCGCTGTTTCCGAGATGATGCTGGTGACCCAACCCACTATTCTGGCATCATCTATCCTGTAGATCTACTTTGAACGCTGAGCCGTTGAGGATCAATTAGCTACAGCAGGCAGATGCCCATATATCCCAGAGGAGCCGTTCCATAAGAAGTCTTATGTGATACGTTATTGTAGCCGCAAAGTTAAAATGTCCTGTTTCTGCAAAGTTAGAGTGTCACACTCCCCGCGTTAGGCAACGCGGAGACGAGCAGATGGGATTGATAGCGATGAGCGAGCGTGATCTGCAGCGGATCGA
>NZ_SMTL01000010.1 GCF_004358025.1 Rhizobium deserti
GAGGCCGACGCGGCGGCGCGGGTAATGATGGAAACGATAGCCGGGACAAGCTGACCCCATTGCAGGAGGCCTTGCTGAAAGAAGCTGCGCGGGAGGTCACCATTAGCGGAAATGGCCGCTCCGACACGGTTCGGATGGATGAGGTTGTCACCCGCAAAATGATGCAGATGGCCGCCAATGGTGGCCAACATTCGATCAGCAATGCCATCTACCAGATCAACATGGCGCAACGGCTCAAACAGAAAAACGTCGATGAAGAGGTGGCCCTCGGGCAGAAGTTCAAGGCGCATCAACAGCATCTTCTGGACGAGGCTCGCAAGCGCGGCCAGGATCTCGACACCGTGCTTCCCCATCCCGATGACATCGTCGTGGAGGAGGGGGTGGGTTATGAATTGATTGGCCCGGTCGACGAGACGGAACTGCGCAGGGTGAAAAGAGAGTGCGATCGGCGAGATGCTGCCATTCTGCAAGCAGCATTAGAAGAGCGACTTGGGCCTCTATCTCCTGAGGCTGACAAAGAGCCATCGAGCCATCCCGCGGAGGCGTCTGCCCTCTTGGTCGTGCAGGTCTTGAACGAGGCCCTGCCAAAGCGCTTCCAAAAGTCCAACCTGCAAATCGCCATGGAACTGATGCGGTATGAGGGCGTGACAAAACGAGAGCTTCTGAAACGTGCCCATCAGCAATGGGCAGCACTGGGTCAATCAAAGCCGAGAGGTTGGCGACTTCCTCCCGTCGAGACTGTCATATCGACATTGCAACGGGTACTGCCGGCAATGATCGCTCTTTACCCTGAGGCAAAGAGCGGCAAACTGTCGGTGGAAGCCATTGCGATCAAGCTGCAGCGGATGATCGGTCCCGCACCGTTGGGATGATCAGGCGCTTGGGCAAGCAACCTTATTCCTCGGTCGGCCATACAGCTTTACCCGTGTGGCCGATCGACGGACCCAATGTCGACGCAGTGTGACGCAATGGCTTGGGCCCCATTGCAATAAGCTACATCACCAGGTCTATCATGTCGCAAATGCCCCCATTTCTTCGCGGCTATCGCCAGGCTCTGAGAGACGTCCAGCGGGCAGTTCTGGTCTACCACCAGACCATGTCCGGCCCTGAATCGGCTCGGGCTGCGGTATCGGCCGCAGCCGACGGCATATCCGTGCCGCTCAGAAGGATACGAGAAACCGGGATCGCCGTGCTGGATGATGACGAGGTTCGTGAGCAGATGGCTGGGGACACGAGCCATCAGATGGCGTTCGCCCAAGGGTATCAGGCAGGCTTCGACGACGCGGTTGGCATTGTCGCAGACTGGGGGCACAAGATGCGTGATCATAACGCGCGAGATGCAGTCGCCGACGTGGCCCAGCATCTGCAGGAGGTGTGCGCCAGTTAAGGCATAAAAGCACTAGAACGGGAAGAATCGTGGCGCAAAAGTGCTTCTCACAAACGTAGCTGCGGCTATGTTGATGTATCGCTGCAACAACGGGAAATAGCTAGAGCATCGAGCGGATTTGGCTCACGCCAATTTGGTCCGAGTTCCTCCTGACGATGGCAGCGGGAACGTCATCGACAGTATCCTCGGACGTGGCTCTCTGCGAAGAAGATGTATGCAACTGGGCAAGAAGCGCTGCCTGTGTGCGGTTCGCTGCGCCCAGCTTACGCATGATTTGCCGGACGTGCACCTTAACGGTAGCTTCTTGCATGTTGAGTTCGCGGGCAATGTGCTTGTTGGATCTTCCAAATCTCAGACGGTCGAGGACCTCAGTCTGCCGTTGAGTAAGTGTCGCCTGATTTTCGATAGCCCGATGCTTGCCCGGCGCTCGCGAATGTATTGACAGAGTTGCCAGCAGAGCTTCACGCGGGAAATACGTCCCGCCGTTTAGGATGAAGCTCAACGCCTGCTTTACAATTTCTAACGGCAGTATGGCGGGCAGAAATGCCTGAAACCCTAAACCTGCAACGGCCACGGCGTCATCAGGGTCGGCTCTGTCGGATATAACAGCAAGCGGCCCAACGACCGATGCCTGAGCAGCCAGAAGCAGTTCATGCTGTTCCGGATCGCTTAACGATGCGCCACCGGTGTTGATGAGCACTAGTCGGATGTCGTTCTTGTGCCTTAAATCAGAAATCTCGTTAGGTGCTACCGATATCAGTCGCAGGTTTAAGGGTGCAGCCCACAGCTCCAAAGCTGAAAGCATGCATGCTCGACGCATCGCCAGGCCGTCGATTAGTACAACCAGGCCTGTAATTCTGTCTTGTTTGGTATCCATCGGATCTCCCCCTTTAGTTTGCCCCATTCTCCGTTCTGCATAGACTGTAAGTATCGTGCGTCTAAATAGACGACAGAACTCGAAATTCCAAACTCACCTTGGGCTGATACGCCTTAAGGTGGTGCAGTTTAAGAAAAATCGCGTGGACTCCGCTTAGTTCAAAAAGTCGAAAATTTCAATCTTAAGTCGTATTTAAGTGAAAACTTAACCGAGTTTGCGTCATATTTCCACCCTGATCTCAGGAATTATGACGACCATCAGGCGGTTTGTTGATCATGAAGACTTTTGTCACGTTCGTTTAATGATGATTATCTTTGGTCAGAGTTGAATCAGCATTGCCTTCGACCGTGTTATGGTTTGCCTGAGATGTTTTCCAAAAGTCGATCTCGCGAGAGCGGGCATCTAGTCCATCCATAAACGGTCTAAGTTCTTCTCCTAGTGCGCCTATGTCCGCCTCAATTCTCTTCAACCGCTGATGTAAACTGCGTTTTTCTATACCGCCTACAGCATTCACAAGTGCAACTGCGCTTGCCGCAAATGCCATCTCCTTCATTTCCGTATCTCGGGTCAGAATGGCGTAAACAACTAGGCATATAGTGGTCAAACTCGTTGCCCAGCTTTTACTAAACGCCGCAACAATAAAAGCTACGGCCGCTATAACGGCGGTGGCATCATTTTCCTGCATAGATGAAATACTGGTGTATGCTCCGAGCCTCACTAATATCTCGTTCATATTCAACCTGTGATTTTGATAAAGACGTTCTTATACTTTATGAGGGTAGCCTTATCTTTCATCGCAGTCCAGCGGCATGGAGTGCTTCGATAGCTCTTATGACGTAGCCGGCGGTTACGCATAAGGCGTATGGCCCATCTTCTATGACCGTTTGGGCCGCTTTTGATAGTAAGCAGTGTTAGCCTCTTCTTGGAGCCTTCACGTCTCTCGTTACGTCGGTATGATCGTACACGGGCGGTCAAAGGCATTCGAGCCTAGTCCGCTGTTTACGCTGCGGCGTTCCTGAACAGCTACAAGAAAGTGAGGATCAAGAATTTGGAGCCCGCCGGACGCAAAATCCTAATCTTGGACGACAAGCCGCTACGCCGAGAAGCGTATGTTTGCCTTCTTGCTCCTTGGGCGTCCGAACAAAAGCTCCAAATCCGTGCGCTAGACGCTCTAACAGCTGGATCTCTAGACATAGACGCAGCGATCATAATCATATGCGCGGGAGGCCGTTCGATTACGGAATTGCGGCTGCGTGGGGAGCTTTGGGAGCTCCAGAGCGATATGCCTCCTGCCGTGGTTATTTCAGATTTGGTTGATCCTGGCGAAGTCGCGGCGGCATTAAGTCTGGGAGTGCGAGGCTACGTGCCGACGATGTTCCCGCCAGAGCTTGCATTCAGCACACTGACCTTCGTTCTCTCAGGCGGGGACTTCTTTCCCGTATCTGCACTTCGGCTGCCCGGTGACTGAGAGGGAAGCCGAATTGGTTGCAGCCTGCGCAGATTTGGGGGCGCTACGTTGTATGCTCCTGAATGACTAGATGATTTAGCAACGGCTTCTGTCCCTATAACGTAACGCATACACTGCCACCATAAGCACTCCATTGGCTGAGAGGTGAAAATAAACCTAGGTCTCTCGTATGCCCCGCCGGAATGCTCCGAGGAACGGCTCGAGCAGATACTCTAGGACTGTACGCTCTTCAGTTACGATCGTCACTTCCGCAGGCATTCCTGCCAGAAGCTTAAAATTGTTCCCTAATTTAATAAAATCTTCCTTGGCCACCTCCACTCGTGCTAGGAAGTAGGGCTGACCTGTGTTCGGATCAACAATCCTGTCGGCTGAGACGCTTCTGACAAGACCATTGATGCGCGGCATTCCGCTGCTTGAATAGGCGGACAGGTGAACTATCGCCTGCAGGTCCGGCCGAACGACATCGATGTCGTTGGGAGAAATGTGCACGTCGATCAGCAGCTGTTCTCCAGTCGGCACGATGTCCATTATCGCTTCTCCGGGTTTTATCACACCAGAGTCGGTCTTGAATTTCGAATTGACGATCCTGCCGGAGATGGGAGCGATGATCGACGTGCGCTCCAGAATGTCGCGGCTGGCATGCAACTTCTCCGAGACTTCCGCGTACTGGGCCCTGATCTTCTCAAGTTCGGTTGAGACTTCCTCCGCGCGGTCTGCCTCTAGCGAGATTTTTTGAGTTGCTAACTCGCCTATTTTCTGTCTGACCTCAAGGATCGAGCCGGTTGCTCGCCCGTAGTCGCCTTGCAAAGCGGCCTTTGCACGCTCCAGACGCAGGACGTCGGACTTCGTCGTGAGGCCCTGGCGGAACAGCGAATTTTTCCCTTTAAGTTCCTCATCGATAAAGTCGATCTGGGTCGAGGCGCTTTTTGCTTGCGCCTGCAGCGCGGAGACCTGCTCCTGATACTGGTGGACACGATCTTTCAGTACGTCCAGCTGCGCATGAAAGGCTTTGCGTCTCTGGTGAAACAGCGAGGTCTGGCCATCGAGAATTACCTGGATTCCGTCATTCTTCCGGGTCAGAAGAGCCGACGAGAAATCGATCTCTTCCTTGCCGGCCTGTTCGGTGAGGAGGCGGGCTCTCGTTGCCGTTAATGTCTGCGCCTGTTCCATTAGCATGTCGTAGACCGATGCAGCCTGCGTCGTCTGGAGCACGATCAAGACCTGACCCGCCGCCACGTCGTCTCCGTCGCGAACCATGATCTTGCGGATGATACCACCTTCCAGATGCTGAACCGTCCGGCGGCTCCCGTCCGGACTGATAACCCCTGATGCTACCGCCCCGGCGGCGATGGGAGCCGAAGCCGACCATCCTATGGCGCCCGCGACGAAAATCATGACTACAATGACGCCCGTGACGGCAGGGCTACGGACCCGGCTAGCTAGGGAAAGTGGAGATTCCGTGCGGCTCGGAATGTGGGTCCTTGTCGGGACGGTCGCGACATTTTTCTGCATAGCTCATTCCCCATAAATGCGACATTGCGGCAGCGCCGATCGTTTTTACTGCGCGGCCAGCATTTCCATTTCCTGCTGAGGATTTTCCGCATCCGCTGCATTGCCGGCCTTCTGCGGCAACGTCGGTCGGCCGTCGGGCGACGCCAATCGCAAACGACCGATAACTTCCTCACGCGTGCCGTAAAGCTCGACTTTACCTTCCTTGAGGAGGAGCAGTTTGTCCGCCTGAGCGAGCGTGGATGGACGATGACCAACTATAAGAAGGGCAACGCCCGCCTGCTTGAGGTCCCTAATCGTCGCGGCGAGCGCATTCTCTCCCGCTTGGTCGAGATTGGCGTTAGGCTCGTCGAGTATAATCAGCTTGGGATCGCCGAATACGGCCCGGGCCAGCCCGATGCGCTGGCGTTGACCGCCTGACAGCCGCGCCCCGGCATCGCCTATCGATGTTTCGTAGCCCTGCGGAAGGCGCTGGATAAGCTCGTGGGCATGGGCCAGCATCGCGGCTTGGACAATTTGGGAATCCTCGGCGTCCTGCATGCGCGCAATATTGTCGCGGATGGTGCCGGCGAAGAGCTCAACGTCCTGGGGTAGGTAGCCGATAGCGG
Organism: Rhizobium deserti; assembly: GCF_004358025.1. GTDB lineage: Bacteria > Pseudomonadota > Alphaproteobacteria > Rhizobiales > Rhizobiaceae > Neorhizobium > Neorhizobium deserti. The sequence goes on from NZ_SMTL01000010.1 coordinate 5,850, forward strand.
CACCCAGCTGATCGTTGCGCCAATGCTGAAGGTTGGTTCCGTCGAGCCGGATCACGCCGTCGGTCGGGGCAAGAACGCCTGTGAGAAGCCGGCAGAGCGTGCTCTTGCCACTGGCGGATGGTCCGATCACGGCAAGGGCTTCACCGGGTACAATATTGAAGCTGACATTGTTTAGAACCGGCGTACGGGTGCCAGGAAGGGAACACGTCACGTTTTGGAGCGCCACATGGCCGTAAGGGCGCGGCAGTCGCGTTCTCACCTGCTCGGGCGGTACTTCCTGGAGGCGGGCCTTCAGGCGGCCATAGGCAATCCGGGCCGCGGTGATCGATCTCCACCCCCCTAGAATATGCTCGATCGGGCCAAGCATGCGGCCCAAGAGGATGGAGGAGGCGATCATCGCGCCACCCGTGGTCTCGCCCGATATGACGAGAAACGCACCTATCCCCAGCGCCGAAGATTGCACCAGATAGCGGGAAAATTTCGCAAAGCCGATAATAAGTGCGCTGCGCTCTGCAACCTTCAGGCTGCTTCCGAGATAGGCGTCGTTGACCTGGCCCCAGCGTGCCGAAAGGCTGCCCATCATGCCCATGGCGCGAACGACTTCGGCATTTCTGAACATCATGTCGGCCTGCTGTAGGGCCGCGATTTGGGCCGTGTTGGAGGTATGCGTCCCGCTGCGCGTCATTAGCTCGTTAAGTGCGCCGACCAGGATTAGAAACAACGCTGATCCAGTCGCAAATATGCCGAGTACGGGGTGAAGCAGCCAGATCATGATAAGGAAGGCGACAGTCCAGGGCGCGTCGAACAGCGCGATGAACGCCTGCGACGACAGGAATGACTGACATTGCGCTAGATCGCGAAGCGGCTGGGTGCCGGCATTATCTCCCACCAGGCGCGCCCTAACCCCCCCTGCAAGCAGAACCGGCGAGAGCTTCGTGGTCAGCCAGATCGCTGTACGGGCGTTGACGAGGCCTCGAAGGGCATCCAATATTCCGAAGACTGCCAATGCGCCCGCCATCAGGACGGACAGGAGAACCAGTGTCTCCATCCGCCCCGTGGTGAGAACCCGGTCATAGACCTGAAGCATGTAGATAGGCGAAGCGAGCATCATCAGATTGATCGCCGAGCTGAACACGCCGGTTAGAACGAAGACCGAGCGTATCTGGCGAGACGCATCATCGAGTTCGGTTCGTCGTGGCCGTCTCTGGCCTCGTTTCGTTAACATCAACGCCCCTCTTCGTGTTCAAGCAATTAGACCAGGATCGACGATCAAGTCATTGGCTACGAGCGTGTTCAGGCTTGCCAGAGCCTGACTTGACGTTACTGCAGTCGTTGCCCCGAAGAGCACGTAGGTCTGGTGCGTGGCGCCGGTAAAGGAACCTGCGTAATAGGCTACGCCGCTAATATTGACGCCGACGAGCGATGGATTGCTGGTCAGGCTGTTGAGCACGAGGTCCTCGCCGGTTTGGTAGTCGCGAACGAAGTTGGTGCCGCCTAGGATGCGGAATTGATCGACCCCCACGCTGCCGCCGTCGGCGATGCCGTCGCCGTAGAGCTGGTGCTGGCCCGAAGCCGCTCCCGTGCCGGTCGCAAAGATAATGTCGTTGCCGCTGCCGCCCCGCAGGGTGTCGATGCCGGCGCCACTGATAAGCTTGTTGGCCCCGGTGCTGCCCAGGAGAACGTCGTTAAAGGCCGAGCCCGTCAGGCTTTCGATGCCGTTCAACAGGTCGCCTTCCGCATGGCCACCGGTCCCAATACTGGTTCCGTTTAGGGATAGCTGGATAGAGACGCCAGTGGTGGATGCGGAATAGTCCGCCATATCGGTACCGCCGCCGCCGATCAGGGTATCGGCCCCGGCAAAGCCCGCGAGAAGATCGTCGCCTAGTCCACCGTTAACAACATTGGCGAATTCCGTGCCATCCAGGCGGTCGTTGAAGTTTGAGCCGATGACGTTTTCTATCTGAGCAAGAACGTCCCCGTCAGCATGGCCGCCCTGACTGAGGCCGAGGCCGGTCGTTCCGCTGAATAGACGCGCAAGCACGGCGCTATTCGAAGCTGAATAATCGATAGTATCGACGCCGTCGCCGCCGATGACGAACTCGGTAATTGCACCCGCCGCAGAGCCGCCGAGCCCGCTCCGGAAGGTATCATTGCCAGCACCTCCTTCAAGTCGGTTAAGGGCTGAATTGCCGATCAGCATGTCGTCGAAGGCCGATCCAATCAGGCTCTCGATCATGCTGAGCAGATCGCCGTGTGCATGGCCGCCGGCGCCCGTTCCAAAACCCGCATCAGCCAATGTGACGGTAACGCCGGCAGTAGAGGATGAATAGCTGGCCGTGTCAGTGCCGGCGCCCCCGATCAGAGTGTCCGCTCCGTCGAAGCCTTGCAGGAGGTCATTGCCGCCGGATCCGTCAAGGATGTTGGCGACCTCAGTTCCCCGCAACTGATCCGCGAGCCCGCTGCCTATGACGTTCTCGATGAGAAGCAGGATATCGCCATCCGCCTCGCCGCCCTGGCTGACCGGCAGAGACCCCGACGTCCCGTTGAAAAGCTGCACCAGAACAGCCGCGGAGGAGCCGGAATAGTCGATGGTATCGCTCCCTTCGCCACCGTTGACGATCTCGAATATGCTGCCGGCCGCAGAGCCCCCAGCGCCGGTCCTGAAGGTATCGTCGCCCGCGCCCCCCTCAAGACGGTTGGTTTGGGTATTGCCCTGAAGCATATCGGCAAAGGCCGAACCGATGAGATTTTCGACCGAAGACAGGATATCTCCTTGGGCGTCGCCGCCGGATGCGGTCGCGCCGCCGAGGTCGTCCAGGGCGACGCTGACGCCGGCTGCAGAGGATGAATATTCAGCAGTGTCATTGCCGCTGCCGCCTGAGATGGTATCCGCGCCGCCGCCGCCCATGAAAGTGTCGCTCAGGCCGCCACCGGTTAGCGTATCGGCGAGCGCAGAGCCAATGACCCGCTCGATGAGGATCAGCTCGTCGCCTTCCGCATCGCCGCCGATACCAGTTCCCGCAGCACCTGGATCGCTGGGCGACGAGGTGAGGGTAATGGTGACCGCTGCCGTGGAAGCCGAATAATCCGACGTGTCGAAACCGCTTTGCCCGATTAGCCGGTCCGCGCCGCCGCTGCCGGTCAGCGTGTTGTTCGCAGAATCACCAACAATGATGTCGTCGAAGGCAGAGCCCTTGACGTTTTCGATATCGCTGAAGGTCGTCCCGGTGGCGGCGCCGCTGACGGAACTGTTTCCGAGGTCGATGCCCACAGGGCCGCCAGACGAAAAATCCAGCGTGTCTGTGCCAGCTCCACCATCGACAACATTCGTGCCGATGCCTGGCCGCAAAAGGTCGTCCCCGGCGCCACCCGTCAGAGAGTCATCGCCGTCGCCACCTTCCAACTCGTCGTTCCCTTCGCCGCCATCAAGCAGGTCGTTGCCGCTACTTGCGAAGAGGCGGTCATCGCCGTCGTCGCCGTAGAGCAAGTCGTTGCCATCACCGGCATGGACGTCGTCGGCACCCATTCCCCCATAAATTTTGTCGTCCCCGATGGAGGAGTCGATGAAGTCGTCGCCTGCGCCGCCACGGAGGATGTCATTGCCGAGGCTAGCGACAAGCGTATCATCCCCGGCGCCTCCGTCGAGGATGTCGTCGCCGTCGCCGCCGCTTAGCAGATCAGCGCCGAAGCCGCCGTACATGACGTCGTTGCCGAAGCCGCCGTTCAAGGTATCGTCGCCCCCACCCCCGAACAACCGGTCGTTGCCGAAGCCGCCATCCAAGAGATCCTCTCCGTCCGATGCAGACTCGTTCACTCCATCAGGAACACCGTCGGCTTCGATGTCGTCCGGGACGCCGTTCATGTCGACATCTAGCATGTCCTCGCCAAGCAACACGTCGTCGCCATCCATGCCGCGCAGGATGTCGGCCCCCGTGCCGCCCACGAGCAGATTGTTCAGCAGGTTACCCGTGAGCCGGTCATCAAAAGCGGAACCAAGAATGTTCTCGATCCCGCTGATCGTGTCGCTCGTGGCATGTCCGCCTACGCCGCGCGCCGTGCGCGTCGGATCACTGGCGAGAGAGAGCGTGACGGCTGCATTTGAATTGCGGTAGTCGGCTGCATCAATCCCTGCGCCACCATTCAGAACGTCAGCGCCGGCTCCGCCACGGAGCACGTCGTTGCCGCCATTGCCGTTCAAAGTGTCGGTACCGTCGCCGCCGTCTAAAAAGTCGTTAGTATTTGCTGCATTGAGGATATCGTTGCCGATGCCTCCGTCGAGGTAATCGTCGCCGGTGCTGTTGGCCGCAACGGTTATGGTGTCATTGCCCGCTAGTCCATCAATGAGGTAGCGGCCGTCGGAATTTTGAGAATAGCTGTTGTTCGCGCTGGTTAGTGTAACCATGGAATAGCTTGGGGCAGCCAGAGACTGCAGGGTGATTGGCTGCGGGGACACGCCGGAGGCTTTTTCTAATTCATCTATTAACATGGTTGCCGCTGGAGCACTCGCAAAGGCCAATCCAGAGATCGTTGACGAAGAACTCAATGTGGCTTTCAAAGTCTTCTTAGCCATTGCCGTCTCCTAGGGATGTTATCGGGATATACTGTCAAGTTAGTCAGAATTTTCATTAGAACCCACGACGCAAGAGTGCCTGCGACTTTGGTTGTAGAAGCAGTATCTAAAGGTACCGCCAGGGCCGTGCGACAGAGGCGCAACAGCCGCGCATAAAAAGGGGTCCTGGCGCACCAGGACCCCGCCCACTTCGACGTAGAGGCTGCCGCTGCGAAACCGATTAGCCGGCTGCAGCGTAGCCAGTCGCCGTGATGCTCGACCATTCGCCTTCCAGAACGGCAACGACCACGTTCAGGTCGACCGAAGTGTCTTCGCCATAGGCCTGGAGGTCGATTGCGAAAGTTGCTTCGTTGCCGTCGATGTTGACGTCAACGCAGATGTCTTTCTCGACGTTGAGGTCGATATCGATGTAAGATTCCAGGTTGAAATCGATGTCGATCGTGGAATCGAAGTCGTAGCCGGCGTCCAGATCGACGTCGTCCCAATTGCCATATCCGCTCATATCCAGTCTCCTTGCTTGGTTGGTGAAAGATCAGCTCTGGCTGACGAGGAGGATGTTACTGGGGCAATGCGGTAAGCTCAAATGTCTTTAGGTATTATCAACCAAGGGGGCCCGCGATATCGAGTGTAATCCGAAATGATTACAAATTTCCGTACAATAAATAGATAAATTATTCGAGCATATAGAATATATGCTGTTTTTGCTTCGACCCGATTTTGGAAATATTTACGATAGGCCCGCGTCGATTAGTACAGTTATAGTCGACATTTCGTCTTCGAGGGCAAAGACATCGACTATTAGATCGGCATACGAGTTCTCGCCACCGGCAAACACGCCGGCATCGAAGGTCGACAGATTACCGTCCAGGTTTATCTCGCTGTCCTCGGAACCGGAGCATCCGCATCCTGGATCATCCACGATGCGGATCGCGGCAGGGAGATTGGAAGGCGCGGGCTGTTGCGGGGATGCAGAACTGCCGCCGCTGCCGATCTCATTCAGGTCAATCACCATCGCGGCCACCGAGCTCGACGAGGTGGCCGTGCTTTGCCCTTCGCTACTGGTCATGTAGGTCGAGTTGTCACCGACGGAGATGTAGGAACCTGCGCCGTAGTAGGTAAAGCCAATATAGGTCGTCGCCATCGTGGTTCCGCCTTGCGACTGGGCTGCGGCATAAGCCTCGGCATTGATCTTGGTGACGGTGGCAGAACCGTTGTCGAGCAGGGACACGTCGGCCGATATCGCCGCATAGGTGTCTTCTCCGAAGGATGCGGCATCCATAGCCGCGTTAACCACGGTTCCGCCGCTCGGGCTGGACAGGTCGCCCATCGCCGCTTCCACATCATGCGTCTGATCGACCAGTTCCGGTTGTTCTGCGTCGGAACTGCCAGAGCTGATGGAGAGATTCGATCCCATTGACGAGGCATAGGTCACAGGCATTGGTGCCTCCTTCTCAGGCTGACGAATTGAACAGGGTATGGTCTCACGTTACCGCCGTTCGGCAGTCTGATGGGGCGCGCATTGAGGGATACTCCTCATGGGCCAGGTGGACTCGGCGAGCGCACCTCTAACGACGCAGGTGAGCTCGACCGGCCATGCTCCGAAAGGGGAGTTGTCTCTTCGGGTCGAGGGACAATGACCGGCGCGGTTAGTTCAATGTGATAAGCAGGTCTCCAAAGATGAAGATTTCGACATCGGTAGAATCGCCGGGCGCATCGGAAAAGATGTTGTGCAGAATAACGCCGGCCTGCATTTCCGTCAGCCTTTTTGTATGCCCGAGACTGCCAGGATTGAGAGAGAGAAATTCGTCTAGGACAAGCGTCGAGCCGCCGGATTCGCGTCCGGAAAAAACAACCTCCAGATCGTCCGCGTCGCAGGACGCCAGGCGGAGCGAGACGCACCAGTGATCGACATCTTCGCCCAGCACGATGTGGTCGCCGTCCTTCAGGAGGAAGTCCGTAATGACGTCGTCGTCAAACCGTTCGTCGATCAGGTAGGTGTCCGCGCCTAGGCCGCCTGTATAGAGGTCATCGTCATCGCCCCCGCGATCGCCGAGCCGGAAAGTGTCATTGCCTGCGTCGCCGAAAATGCGGTCGCGTCCATCGCCACCTACCAGATAGTCGTTGCCGGCACCGCCGCGAAGAAGATCCGAACCTTCGCCGCCGTACAGAAGGTCGCTATTAATTCCGCCGTCTATTTCGTCGGCATCGTCGCCGCCGAACATCCAGTCGTCACCCGCCCCGCCGTGCAGAATGTCCTTGCCGTTGTTGCCGAAGAGCGTGTCGTTGCCGGCATCGCCTTCCAAGCGGTCGGCGCCCTGTTCGCCGAACAACCAATCATTGCCCTGCAGGCCCAGCACGACATCATTGCCCCGTCCACCAAAGGCCAGGTCGTCGCCGGCCATCCCTATCAGCCTGTCGTTGGACGTGCCGCCCGATATTAGCTTGTAGGATACTGTACCCGAAACGGCCACGGTCGCGGCGATGGTGGCGGACGTGAGCGCGTCCTGCACCGCAATTGCATCCGCGACCAGGTCTACGTAGCTATTCGGACCTGCGGCGACGGCGTTGACGTGGAAATCCGCTATGTTTCCGTCCAGCACAGCGCTGAGCCCTGCCGCCGTCACCGTGCTGTCGACATCGATGCCGCCATAGGTGCCCGGCAGATCGAACTTGAAGTCGATCGCTGCAAAGGAACTGGTGACCGACATAGAAGAGCCGTCGGGATTGGCCGTTTCCTGCGTGTCGATAAAGCCGAGGTCGCCGCCATCGATATCTACGACCGCATAGGCCGACGCGAAGTTCGCCGCGCCGGATGCAAGCGCGCTTGCAGTCACCGAGCCGGAAACGAAGGAGGCAAGCCCTCGGTCGAACATCCTGACGTCGGCGCTGATGGACGCTGCCGTATCGTGCCCGAATGCGTCCGCCCCCGCCGCGATCGTCACGGTCAGATGACTGGTCGTCGTGATGGAGCGTATCAACGGAGTGTCGCGGACGACCCATCCGCATCCTCTAAAAGGATGGTTGTCGGATCCCCAGCCTGAAAACCAGTGCGAGAAGGGATAATGCTGTAACTTTAGATGATACATGTGCACCTCCAGCTGACCAAACGATAGCCATGGCAGCGAAGGAAATCATCCGTTCGAAGCGAGATAAGCCCAAAGGCGGACTAACAAAAATGGTGTAGTTCGTAAGAGTAGGGGTAGAGCCCGAGTAAGCTCACGTATGCAAACCGGAACGCCGATCGGTGGCAGACGGGCGACAGTTCCGAACCAGCGTACCTTCAACGATGGTCGAAGTGGTTGCTAAGTTCGCGCGGGGTTGCAGAAGTTCTCGTCTAACAATCGAGTATTGTTGAGATAGGAGCTCTCACAGGGTTAACCTCTATGACTTACCTCCTGCAAGATGACAGGCGCTTTGAGTTCGCGACTGATACGACAGTCGCGGCGGATGCCTGCTGCATAGAAGGTGAAAATCAAACCATGCCTCCCGTACCCTTCGGCTTCAAAAGATTTATAGCGGCTTAGTTGAAGTAGAACGGTTTAATGCATCGGGCGGTGCTGTTGCGACACCGTCAAATACAGATGCCGCGAAAGCGATCACCTGAAGTAGATCAGCGTCCGCTATTGGCTTAACAATATATCCGAGTACCCCTCGAAAATCTACATTTATGGTTCCAGTATCTGCGGACATATAAACTACCTGCGCACCATGAGCCGCAAGAAGTCTACCTACAGCACTTCCGGTGGACCCATCCAAAAGATCTAAGTCAACTAGAGCGACATCCGCCTGTCCAAGAAATTCCATAGCATGGCAAGAAGTGGCTGCCACTCCAAGTACATCAAAACCGAGATCCATAATAGCTGCCTCAATGCTCCAGGCTGTCAATAGTCTGTCTTCGACAATCAAGAATTTTTGGCACATGACTAGTTCCTTCAGACCTTTGTATAATTCACCCGAGGATATTGTCTCTTGGTGTATTGTCGTCTGAGCTTTGAGAATGGGAATTTTATTATGGAATTCTCGCTTTGAGAAGATCTGAGCACCGCAATTTAGGATAATAGTATCGCCGTTACGATCACCACTTTTTTGCTATCCCAATTGCCAACCAAGAAGGCCGGTCTCGTCCGAGATGAGCCGGGAGCCTGTCCTCTCGCCATAAGTTGTAGTGCTGGAGTGTCTTGAAGACTGTCGAGCTGGGGGTGCGCCACTGCTTCTGGGAGGGACGCCGCGATTGGCCGCCCCAGTGGGTAGTCAGGTGCGACCCATATGCCGAAACTCTTTTGTTCCCCATCCATCTCTGCCCGCTGCTTGCATATGCAAGAAACCTTATCGCCTTCCACGACGGGTCTTGGACATTTGCCTTAGCACTCGATCTGCCAAAAGGTGTGTGCAGCGCTATCCGATGTCGTAGGCGCGATGCGTATTAAGCCTCAGTAGTTTTTGCCGGATTGAATCAAGCCAGAGATTCTGCTGACAAATGCGGATGAAGTTTTCAAGTTTCATGATTAACGATGCTTTCAATGTCAGCTAGCGATAAAAATATCTTGTGTTAGAAACTGAACATCATTGGACCTACCAGGTAGAAGACAAGATCATGTTTTCAAAACGTCTTCCAACGGAAGAAAGTGGAAAGTTTCTTTATTTGATCCAAGTTCAGTCGAGGGCTTTGCTTCGCATGCATGCTGAAAAGCCTCGATTGGGGGACATATTCTCAACTCAGGATCGTTGGCTTATGGCGCATATTGGGCTTGCGATGTATTTCGAGAGTGTCATCGCATTGAGACGCGAGGGGTTAACTGCCGCAAAATTCGTCAAATCTGCAGCAGATTACCAGGTGGCCAGCCGCAATACTGCCACGGCGTTCTTAAACGAGATGATAAAATATGGGATCATCAGTGACCATCAACACCCGAACGATCGGCGGATGCGGATCATGGTCCCAGCACCTGTTGCAGTGGAAGCAATTGTCGGCTGGACCAGTCTGCATCTTGCGACATTGGACTCCCTGGATGGAGGCGAGCGCAGATCATGGTTTCATGCTTCCCAACTTGCCATAATCAGCCGACTGCAGCCGACTATCGCTGCAGGGCTCCTGCGCAATCACACGGTCAGGAATCCTGGCGAAGCTTTTGCTCACTTTATGTGGATGAACAGTGGGTTTCTGATTACCGAACGGTTGATCGTCTCAATTAAGGATCAACAGCGGTCGGGCGAGCGCCTACCGCTTCAGTTAACATCCGCCGCAGGTTTGACGAGCGGGCTTAACCTTTCGCGGTCGCACTCAGCAAGAAAGATCAACGAGGCAGAGAGGCTTGGTATCTTGGGATGGAGCGCCACGAAAGGGAGGTCGCCGATGTGGGTCTCGCGTGCATTCGTTTCAAGCTTTCTTTCCGTTCAAGCCGCGAAGCTCACCATTATTGACGAAGCCGTAAAGTCTATGCAAGCCGCTCTCATTCCTCATCGGGAGCAGGCACGATCAGAAGCTTAGCACCTGCGCGTTAGCGAAAAATAAATCTATAAATTTCTATTTTGCTTTACTATCAAAATAAGCTGTTACTTAGGACGATGAATGTACAAATCTCCCCACGAAGCAAACGGGGAGAAAACTATGTCGAACAAGACTATTGCACTGGCAGCTGTTTTTCTTGCGGCGCTCGCAACATCGGCTGTGGCGGGATCGCCCGCATCGCCAGCCTTCGTCCAACAAGCATCAGGCTACAGCGCAAGCGCTGGCACGCTTGATACCGCGGCAATCTTCAAACCATCGCTGGACATCATCGCGGCCGCTCCGCGCGTGGACACGTCGAATCTTGTAGGCAACCTGTCCTATGTTTATCAGAGCGGCGATTTCAACACGGCCTTCGTTGAGCAGACCGGCAGCCGAAATGTCGGCCTGATCTCGCAGATTGGCTACTTCAACTCCGCCGCCATTACCCAGGTCGGCACCGGCCATCAGGCTTTCATTTCCCAGCGGGGCAGCAACAACGTTGCGGTCATTCGCCAGCGCTGAGCACCATCAGATCTTAATAGTAAGGGCAGGAGCCATTAATCGCTTCTGCCCTTGCTTTTTCCTGATAGCCCATAAGGCCGTAAGGTTATCACTGACCGTCTACGTCGGGCAGTGGCGTAGGGTCGGGAGTCGGCTGCGGCGTACCACCAAAATCGGGAAAGTCGATCGAGAAACCTGGGCTCTGGCTCGCGCCTTCGCCCTGGGCGCTGGCCTGCGACAGCAGCCAGTTGCCGTTGAGCGGGTCGCCACCGAGCGACGGGTTGGTTGGGCGATAGACAAGCTGGGACGCCTGCGCGCTGCCGCCGATCATCAGAGCTGCGGTTATAAGAATAGTCCTGGTAAACATTATGTAAAACTCCTGTTAAAGCTGGCTTAACGTTTTGGAACAACGTACATGCGACCGGGAACGACAACAACAGTTTTATTTTCGAGCCCACGCAAACTAGTCGGCATCATATAGTTGCCACTCTGCGGTGTCTGAACAGCAACAACGGTCGAGTTCACCGAGTCGCGGACGTCTAGCGCGCCTGCAAGATTGTCTCCGGTCTGGATGTAGGCGACTTGATTGTTGTTACCGGAAACCCCGACAAGCTGGAAATTATTGTCGCCGCGGCTGGCTTGCACGACAGAATTGTTGGTTCCGCCCTGAACCAACAGAAGCGCAGAGCTGCTGCCTTCGATGGCCTGAACAGCTCGGTTATTGGCACCCGACTGCTGGATCAGCGCCAAGCTGCCGGTACCTTGGATGCCGGAATTGGCGTAATTATTCTGGCCGATCTGAATGATGCCCGTAGTGGAACCGGTCGCGCCACCAACTATCGGCATGATCGGCTGCATCAGCCCCTGCACAGCAGCTGGATTGGTTTCGTAGTCGGAAACCAAAAGGTTTTCCGCTGCGGCAAGGCCCGGTGCCGCGATCATTGCGGTGGCGAGGGCTGCTGCCTTCAGGGCCTTAAGAATTCTTGCTGTCGTCTTCATGTCACACCGCCATCGGTCAGATTTTCAAAGGGACGCTGCCGAGCATGATCGAGCGGCGCATCGCACACAGTGTCTTTCCTGACCGGTCTGTTACCGAGAGCATGACTGCAACCTCGTCCGGTCTATTCATCGCTATAATCGTCGTCCCCAGCCTTCCACCAACAAAGTTGCTGGCATGTCTCGACTGGCTTTTCCCGGAGGGGTTCCGCTCAGTCACCTCAAGTTCCAGTCGCCCCTCGATATCACTGTCGCTGTCGAGAAATGGCTCGATCCAAACGATTTCATCGCCGGAAAGGGTGATTCCACAACGCTGGACCCGGTCGTCTGTGGACGTTCCTAGGTAGTCGATCCCGGTCTTGGCTGAGGCCGGTTCGGCAAGCAGGCTGCTTGTCAGAATGGAAACTATCAGCAGCGTAAGTCGGCTGATCCAAAGATACATCGCCGTGCTCCGCCGGTGGTGACCGGGGCGCCCCGAGGCGCCCCGGTTACTTTGTGTTACTGCTGGGTTACGAAAGCCACGTTGCCGCGGCCGATCTGGGTGACCAGCGAGTTCTGGTTGGCATTGCGCTGATCGACGAAGGCCTGGTTGGTGGCAGTGCCACTACCAACACCGATCTGGAGCACAACGGAGTTGGAGCCGCTGCCCTGCTGCGAGATCCAGGCGTTGGAATAGTTTCCGACCTGCATGACTGCAGAGTTCTGGTCGCTCCCCGTCTGACCCACGACGGCGATGCTGTTGCTGGCCGTCTGGACGATCAGCGAGGTGCTGGTGCTGCCAGACTGGCTAACGTAGGCGCCGTTGTCCACGCCCGCCTGCACGATCAGAGACGAGTTCAGGTTGGACGGCGCCAAAAGGCTGGTGCCGCCTTGCGTCGTGACAGCTGTGTTGCGGTCCCCTGTCTGGATTGTGGCGGCTGCAAGCAGGGCGCCATTCTTCTGGGCAGTAGTCGCGATGTTGTTGTCACCAGCCTGAACGGTAGCGGCAAGCGCACCGATCACTGCAGTCTGCGAAGTGCCAGCCGTGTTCCAGTCGCCGATCTGGACCGTACCGGCTACAGCACCTGCGGTAGCGAGCTGGAAGCTTGCAGCGATGTTGTCATCGCCGAACTGAGCGATGCCAGCTACCGATGCTCCAACCGGAGCCGGAGCATTGGCGGAAGCCTGCAGACCCAGGAATTGGACCGAGCCGATCTCGATCGAACCGCCCTGGACGTTTGTTGCAGTGTTGCGATCGCCAGACTGGCTAATCGCGGCTACCGAAGCGACGGTGGGTGTGTTCTGACGCTGGTCGAGAGCAGTGCCGGGCAGATCCAGCAGAAGGGTCTCGGCACCCTGGACGTTGACGGCACTGTTGTCGGCACCACTCTGGAAGGTCAGAGCCGCGACCTGCGAGCTGCCGAACTTCTGGACGTTGGATGCCGTGTTGCCGCTACCGGACTGAACGATGCCGGCGAGTGCATCGCTGACGCCGACCTGGGTGTTGCCGGCTTCGTTGTCGCTGCCGAACTGCGCGATTGCAGCGGAAACGCCTTCGGAGCTGGTCTGAACGTTTGCGGCCCGGTTGTCTCCACCGACCTGCAGGATAGCAGCATCGGCCTCGAACGTTGCGGTCTGAGCATTGCCGGCTTCGTTATTGTCGCCGATCTGGATGCTCAGCGCGTTGGAGTCCTTGGCAGCCGTTTGGACGGCGCCGGCGATATTACCGTCGCCAACCTGAACGTTCGCGGCGTTAGCGCCGACGGTCAGGGCGTTTTGCTGGATGGTTGCCGTGTTGTTGTTGCCGACCTGCAGGTTTGCGGCGGCGCTGTCGACAGCCAGCGTCTGGACGTTGAACGCCTTGTTGTCGTCACCGATCTGAACTGAAGCGGCATCTGTGCCGGAGGTAGCGATCTGCTGGTTGGCGGCGATGTTGTCGTCACCGAACTGGCCGATGATGGCGTTGGAGGCGGTTGCGACCTTGGTTTCTCCGACGATCGGATCAGCTAGATTAACAGTTGTCGTTGCGGGCGAGCCGCTGTTGTTCCAGCTGCCGAGCCAGTTGCTGCGAGTCTGCTTCTGTCTTGTTGTCTCATATGAGGTGATCGACTGGGAGTAGGATCCCACCTGGCTGTTAGAGGCCACGTTGCGGTCACCCACCTGAGCGATCGCCGAGGACGAATCGGCGGTTGGGCCATTGCCGCTGCTCGTTACCGACTTTGCCGCATACTTGAAGCGTTCAGCTTTGCCAAGAAAGTTGGAGACTACCGGATCGGTAGTGAACCCACCAAAGGTGTCCGTGTCGATGACGATCGCACCCTGTGTGTTGCTGGCTTCGTTGCCGTTGCCAACCTGCAGGATAGCTGCGTCGACATTCGAGCTGCCGGCCTGCTGGACGTTTCCAGCGATGTTGCCCGCGCCGAACTGGGCGATCAGGCCGTTCGCGTCGGTCACGCCGGTCTGCAGGTTGTAGGCGCTGTTTTGCGCACCGCCGTTGTTGCCCTGGATGATGAGGGCATTGCTGTCGACAACAGCAGTCTGGGTGTTGGCACCAAGGTTCTGGCTTGCACCATTGCCGTACTGAATGATGCCGGCGTTGGAATTCGTGGTCGAGCCGGACTGGGTGTTGTAGCCGGTGCTGCCCGAACCGCCCTGAACGATCAGTGCGTTCTGATCGACGCCCCCGGTCTGGCCGTTGGCAGCGATGTTGTCGGAGCCGATCTGCAGGACGCCTGCACGGTTCTCGCTTGCCGGGCCCTGAGCGAGCTGGGTGTTGCCGGCGCGGTTGCTCTTGCCGATCTGGATCGTCGTTGCGACGGTCCCGGACTGCGGTACGACGAGGTTCGAAGCGCCCCGCTGGATGTTGCTGGCGACGTTGTCGTCACCGAACTGGCCGATGGTTGCGGTATTGCCGAACCCGTCACGGACATCGTTGGCGGCTTCGTTGCTGTTGCCGACCTGTAGGATGCCTGCAGCATTGTCGGTGCCGTCGCGGCTGGCGTTCAGTGCGTCGTTATCGTCGCCGAACTGGCCGATCACTGCCTCATGGTCGGTGCCGCCAACATAGGCGTTTGCCGCGATGTTGCGCGCGCCGCCCTGGAGGATGCCGACCGAGCTGTCAGTGCTCGAATCCTGGCTATTGATACCGCTGTTGCCGGCGCCGAACTGGTCTACGCTGGCTTCGTTACCAGCACCGATATCGTAGGCGGCGATGGTCGCGGGGTCCGTATAGGTATCGATGACCTGCGAATTGGAGGCAAAGTTGTCGGTGCCGACCTGCAGGATGTTCGCGCGAGCTTCGGTCGCCAGTTCCTGAGTCGTCAGGGCGACGTTGCCCGAGCCGGCCTGGAAGGTACCCGAGAAGGACTCAGAGCTGCCGGCGATCTGCTGGCTGAAGGCAAAGTTGCCGACAGCGGCCTGGTCGCTGTTCAACTGAATGATGCCGGTCTCGTTAAGGCCGCCGTTCAAGATGTCTTCACCGTCCTGAACGTTGCGCGCAACGTTGTTGTAGCCCCCCTGGAAGATCGCCGCACGGTTTACGCCCGTCTGCAGGAACTGGTCGACCACGTTGCTGCCGCCGAACTGAGCGATACCGGCAATGTTGCCGCCCGTCTGCAGGAAGGCGCCGCCGATGAAGTTGTTGGAACCGAGCTGCTCGACGCCGAGAAAGTTGCTGCCGGACTGCGCATCGCCCGGTTCAGTGCCATCCAGCGGCAGGAACACGTTGTTATAGCCATGCTGATAGATGAACGCGGCGTTGCCATCGCCGTTCGGCGCAGCGACCTGCGAGAGGTAGGCGAAGTTGCTGTCGTCGCGCTGGCCGATGTAACCGAAGTTACCTTCCTGTGCGAAGGCCGAGCCCGCTAGGGCGGCGACCGCGACGCCTGCCAGAAGCAGGGTCTGTCTGCTTGAGTATTTCATCTGTCTTCTCCCCAAGAGGCCGCCCCCGTCAACACGGTCGCCTCAGCAATTGATGCGTTAACGAGACATTAATGTCACCGTCCACTGTCTTAAAGCAAGACACGTGTAACTAATTATTAAGTAATAGTTAATTCCAAAACGAAGAAATACCCAAAAATGAGATTTCAGTTATGGTAATGCAATAAAAAAAGGCCCGCATGCTGTGCTGCGGACCGAAATCGAATTTATTATAGTATGAGCTAATTATAAGTTCACCTATCAGGATTTTGTATCGACAAAGTCTGTTTATATTTGGTATCGAATTCCTTCAGCAGGATCTGTTCTCGAGATTTTTCTTGCAAGCTCCACAGGCCTTGGCGCACGCCGTCAACAACTAGGGAATAGACAGCAAGTTCGATTCCCTCACGAACAGCCAGCGATCCGGGATCGTTGCGCGACTGCCCCAATTCGATCTCCAGCAGTTCGCCAGCGGAAACAAATTTGTAGGCGCCGCCGCGGATCTGTACCGAGTAGATCTGTTTGGTTGTTGTCGTGGAGGCAAGTATTTCGCCGGTCTGAACGCTTACAGCACGCAGATTCACCGTCACTACGTCGGAACGGTACTGCATGTCACCGCCAATGCCGAGGTATTTGGCGCCGGCACCTCCGGTAAGCTCATTGGAGTCGTATCCGACGATGCCGCCTTCAAGAATAAGTCCAGCAAATCTAACCGGCGGCAGGCCGCTTGGCCGGCCGAAAGACTTCTGGGTGTTTTCGATCAAGGTGCGCTCCTGCACCAGGTTTTTCAATCCTGTACGTTCAACCACGCGGAACCAGTTGCCGTTGCCCGTCTTTTTCAAAACGTCGATGAGCATCGCTCCGCCGCCTTGTGTAACCGCGCGGCTATATTCAGCAAAGCTTTCGTTTGGCTTGGCCTGGCCGGTCAGGTCGGGGAAGTCATAGACCGCTACATCGACCGGAGTGGCCGGCAATGGGAGCTGCTTAACGCTGGACGTTGTCTTTGTAGGGGCACTCAGCGTTGCAGCCGGAGTGGCCAATTGCTGGCCGCTCTGACACCCACCAAGAACTGCAGCCACGACAGACAATGCAGCAAACTTATAATTCATATTATCCCCACCTGAGCATAGCTGACGCAAAGGCGCGGCGTTACGCAACATTAGATGTTCGCGACCGGTCTTAAATTCAGTAATGCTGACTTTACGTCCCCTCAGTCAGCGCTAACACTTAAGCGAGCGCGACGTGGCATGTCTACACGAGGTAGAAATATTATCAACGTCTCATTTTTGGGCGGATATTGGTATGGTTACTTGTGTATCTGGAAAACATCATCTGGGGTTATACATAATACGCCGTTTATTTCCGAATAGTGCCGGAGCCGACGGAGGGCCACTCATAGTTGGCATTAGACTTTATGATTGCACTTGAGCCTGCACCGACAGTTGGCACGACGCGCACCATAGCGGCGACCTCCTCTAGAGTCGAAGCCTTCGCCGTAGCAACCTGCCTGCGCGGAACAGCCCGTACTACCGGCGCTTTGGGTGCGCGAGGCTTAGCGCCAGGTGGAACTTGGTCGACATAGACTGATCCCCCGGCCGGATGCGTGGCTTGACCAACGAACGCCTGCGCATGACTTTCCCCGGCGAGGGTTATATGGGCGAGGAGGGCGCATCCCAAAAAGGCAAAGATGTTACGTTTTTCCATTTTCACCTCGATGACCAATTTGTATTGTCATTAGTAAGAATAAATCTTGCTTAAGTTCAATAAGCATCTTTACTTTATTTGTGGTTTCAGACCATGAAGGCCAGTGAGGAATGTTTTGCTTGGAGGGGTTATGACGCACGGTCGATTAGCGCTTATAGCGGTCTTGTTGCTCGCAGGGATGGGGTTTTCGGGTCCGTCATCGGCCTATGCGCAGTCAAGCACTTCGGGACCTATGTTCTCAACGCCCGCGTCTCGCTCCACAACCGGTGCGCCAATACTCAACAACCCGTCCGTCGGACCAAATAGCGGCATTATCGATTCTGCTGGCGGCGGCACAAACACTGGCGCGCCTGCTGCAAGGCCCGCCGCGCGTACTGAACCTCAGGCCGCCACCCCGGCCCAGACAGGCGCTGTCGCCGAACATTTCGGAGGATGGGAAGTGCAATGCATGTCGATGGCCGCGGCAAGCAAAATCTGCCAAGTGTCCAGCAAGGTTACTTCGCCTGATGGGAGCCAAGTTATTTTGGTAATGAGTCTCGCGAATGATGTAGGCAATGACGCCGTACGCATGCAGATGGCAGTCCCGCTCGGCATCGCACTTGCGGAAAAGATCAACATCTCAGTGGCGCCAAGCCATGAGACGTCACTATTCGTCAGTCGTTGCACTCCGCAGGGATGCCTTGTTGAAGGCGCCGTCGAACCAGCACTAATGAAAGCAATGCGGGAGGGGGAGCAAGCCATTGTTTCGGTCGCAACTCCAGAAGGAAAGCGTATTCCAATCACGCTAGGGCTCAAAGGACTTTCGGCTGCTCTTGACGCTCTCAAGGCCAACGGTACAGCAGTTCGCTGATCCGGCAGTCGTGCCGAAAACCAGACGCCTCGGCCTGGAGCTTCGTTTCCGATCATTAAGTGACGATCTCACTCAATCCACTGCCGCCTACCACGTGTTCTCACGCATCAGATCAATAAAAGCCCACAGGCACGTGCCGATGTCCAAGGTATTGGAGGCAGAGGCCGTCGATCTCCGGACACCAATCGTCTAGATCCGCCAGAAGGCGCCCGCTCTAGGAACGCGGCTGCCGCCAGCCGCGGCACGTATGCGATACTGATACCGGCAGCCGCCACCTCTGCCTATCAAGTCGATGTTGTCGAGGATCAGGGAGCCCGGCAGCTCAACCGTACGCAGAAGGCGTCCCACTGTCCTTGCACTCGTTCCGGCAGGTCACTAATAGAAGCCGCCGGAGGCCTGAGACTTTTGGCATCAGATTGTCTGGGAAGCATCTTTGCGTTTGTTCGCTTAGCCGAGTTTGGCGGCTTTGCAGCCGCAGGCCGCGATTTGGACGTTTCACCCTCTGCCATCAGCAAGAGCGTCTCCAGATTTGAAGAGAGACTTCAATTTTCGGCTGTTCCATCGCACGACGCGGTCGCTCCAGATTACCGAAGATGGGAAGCTGTTCTCTCACCGCTGCAGCTCGATCCTTGCAGAACTGGATCGGGCCGAGGAGGCGCCCAAGCGGCATTCTGCTCATTGAGATGCCGACCGCGCTCGGGAGACTGAAGATAGTTCCGGCTCTCGGTAAGCTGACGTCGCTCTACCCGGAATTGCGTATCGCTGCGACGTTTGCCGATAAAGTGACGGACCCAATTGCTGCAGGGCTTGATGCAGTCGTCCGGATTGGCGAACCGCGTGACGAGAGGCTGATGGTAAAGCGGGTGGGAACCGTCCGCTATATCGTCTGCGCCTCACCCGCTTATCTTGCCGTCCATGGCGAGCCTCGCGGCGTTGACGATCTCAAGAACCATGATTGCGTCAGACGCGTCTCCCATTACGGCCCGAAGTTCGCGCCTTGGCGATTTCGCCAGCCTGATAAGGATGAGGCGTTTGAGCACCAGGTAGAGGGTACGCTGAGTGTCGACAGTCCCGAGGCCATGATAGACATCGGCCTCTCCGGTGCAGGCCTCGTCCAACTCCACACATACATGGCCGAGCGCCACATCAAGTCGGGAGCATTGCTGGAGGTACTCGCGCCATTCGCTGCAGATGGTCCGCCGATCTCCGTGCTGTTTCCATCGAGCAAGAACCTCGCTCCAAAGGTCCGCGCGTTCATCGACTTCGTCGTCCAGGTTCTTGAAGATTGAACTGATTTAGACGCTCAGCGTCTCCCTATACGCGGCTGCTGCGAGTGAAGCAGTCCCGAGAATTCGGTCGCGTCCAACACCTTCGCGTGCCATTGCCGAAAGCCCACTCATGACTGTGACCGTATAGTCGGCGAGAACGTCCGCCAGGTCCGGATGCGTTTCGGCAACAAATCGGTAGATGACATCACGTGCTGCGGACGTCAGGTTGCGGGCGGCATTCCGGGCGTCCACGTCGTTGCATCGGGTGCCTTCGATAGCAAGGCAGCCACCGCTGCCGGGATGTGCGGTGTACTTGTTCGCGGCGTCCTCCAGAACAGCGGAAAGTGCCTCTGCCACCGGCCGACCGGGTCGAAGGATTTCTCCAAGCGGAACACCCTGAGTTTCGGTGTAGTGTCTGAGCGTGCGCGCGAACAACTCAGCCTTGCTTCCGTAAGCAGAATAGAGGCTGGGAGGATTGATGCCCAAGGCATCCGTTAAGTCCGCAACGCTGACGGCATCATAGCCACGGGCATGGAACAGGCGCTGCGCGACAGCAATCCCCTGATTAGGATCGAAACGACGAGGCCTTCCTCGCGGCCGGATATCTTTTGTAGTCGCCACTATAAAATGCCTTGACGCTGGAGCGGGAGTATTTATGTAGTGATCCCTATCCTAACTCAAAGAGGTCATAATGACAAACGCCAAAGGAAAATCCGTTCTCGTTCTGGGCGGTAGCCGGGGTATAGGCGCGGCAATCGTACGCCGGTTTGCAGCTGATGGAGCGAAAGTCACCTTCACATATGCCTCTTCAAGGGATGCTGCAGAAAAGCTTGCGGGTGAGACTGGCAGTCTTGCGGTCGTAGCCGACAGCGCTGATAGGAATGCGGTTATCGCAGTCGTTCGCGATAATGGGCCACTCGACGTCTTAGTGGTCAATGCAGGAGTCGGAGCCTTTGGCGATCCGCTTGAACAGGACCCGGATGCGGTAGACCGGCTGATCCGCATAAA
>NZ_SMTL01000011.1 GCF_004358025.1 Rhizobium deserti
TTCCTGGGACGTGTTCTATCTTCGTGGCAGTCGCGACGATGCTGAGGCTTTCGCGCCGTTTTCGCGCGTGCTGCAATATGCGAAGGGCCAGCAGGACGGAGGCCGCGACTGGGCCTATGACGACTATTCCTTCGCCTCCAATGATATGACGCTGTTTCATTGGGACAAGATCGGCGCTCGTATCCTCTGCGTGCTTGGCGAGCCCGGGGTCGTTGCGTCCGCCGATCCCGATTTTCCTGATGAGGCGATGATCGATCCGTCACGCATTTGGCAGCAGGGTTTGAGACTTGGACGGATGACACGGCTGCGCCAGATCGGCGATGACCTTTACGCAGCCGGAGAGGGAGGTCAGACTTATCGCCGGGCGGGTGGCGCCTGGGAGCCTCTGGATCGAGCCTTCTTCCGCCCAGAAATGGATCCTGACTGGGATCGAGAATTCTTTCCGCCTGGTTTTCTGGAAAATGGTGGTGACGAGAACGAATATCTTTTGGCTCACCCTGAGATCATGAGGAAGCGGGGCGAGCTACGGACCGAAATCTTCCGAGATGACCTTGTTTACGGCATCAATGGTCCGAATAAGGATAAGATCTATATCTGCGGCAAAGACGGGCTTCTGGCGGTTAGGACAGGCGAGGGCGGTTTCCGGCGCCTGCCGGAGCCGACGGAACAGCGACTTCTCGATATTGCTCTGCTGGACGAGGAACGCCTGGTTGTTTGCGGTGAGGGCATCTTGCTGGTGGGCAATGATCGCAATGGTTTCCGATCGGCAGCGCGTATCCCAGAGGACCTCACTCTCCGTCGCATGGCGAAGTTCAAGGACAAGCTGTATCTGGCCGCGGCAAGCGGGGATGGCGCTCGCGGTGGATTGTTTGTCTATGACGGGGCCTCCGTTGAAAAGGTTGATACCGGACTCGCGCGCGAGATCGGCGGACTTTCCTGGGTAAGCGCCACAGATGAGATGTTGCTGGCGGTCGGCCATAAGGAGATTGTACGTTTCGATGGTAAGGCTTGGGACCGGATCGAGTATCCTGGAAACGCGACGGATCGGCGGTGACGTTATGGCCTTGGGCGACGAGCTTTGCCGACTCCGGGCATTCCTATCTCCTCGCGGACGAGAAGAATCCCGAAAACGATCTACATTTGGGAGCGCGCTACAGATGCGTTTGGCACGGGTAACAACTCAAAGGGCATTACGAAGTTAGCGGATAGCCTTTCGGATTTTTTCCTTAGCCTGACTGCCTTTGAAAACCTCGAAAAGGTTTGATGGAGGCGGAACGTCCCGTGTAGGCCGATCGCCGTCATGGCGCAGAAGCGCCAATTGCAGTCATTGCAAAGGTGGTGGAATTCCGCATCTGCGATAGATGAATATGAGGCCACATGCGATTACCTTCCGATGCGGAATGCTGGCCAGCAACGGCGGGCTTCGCCCGCAGCCCGATGCCAGAGTACTGCCCGGCAGGCCCGCCGCCGTTTGGGGCACGCAAACTGTTTCGGATGCTCGGACTTAGTTGAAGCTAATGACCCCAGAACAGAGAGAAGCCCACCATGGACAACACGCCCCTTGCCCGCTTGATGACCGACGCGCCGCAGCTGGTGCCTCTCTATCTCGCCCGCTTCAGGGTCGAAGTCGATTTCAAGCCCGCCTATGCTGACATGGAGGATCGCTCCGTCGTCGAAGAGGCGTTCGAGGAACTGACGGATCTTCTGAAGGCCGGCTTTTTCGCGTGGCGCTACATGGAGGCGCGAGCACAGGCGCATGTTGCGGTGGAGTGGCGCGAAGGCGGCTTTGCGGTCTTCGGTGGCGGCGCGGGTTTGCACCACAATCTGCTCGTTGTCGTGCTGCGGATGATCGTGGCGCTCCACCATACACCGCTGGCGGCGCGCGAGGAACTGGTCGCGGTGCTCGGCGATGATGCCGACGCCCTGCCGCCGCCGCTGCACTGGTCGGACGCAGTCGCGGTCATTCGGCTAGCGGATTTCGAAGGCGTCGGCGACGAGAGCGTCGTGCGCGAGCAGTTCGATGACTTCATTATCGATGCCGAGACGGTCGTGCCCTTTGGCCTGGACGCCGACTGCTACGGAGATCGGCTTGTCGTGCGCTCCGGCTCGTCGACGGCGTTCGGGAAGCGCGGCTTCAGCAAGCTCGAAGACAGGTTCCTTCGCGTTTGCGCCACTGGCGGTTTCCAGGCGCTAGCGCTGCTGGATGAAGGTGTGCACGATGCCGAACTCTTCCTTCGTGCCGGCGATGCGGGACTGGAGCTGGTTGTCGATGACTATCGCGGCGATGTCTACGGCTTAGTGGAGCTGGCGAATGCGCTAACCAGGGGAGGCAATGCGAAACTGACTGTCGAGGTCGAATGACCATGGTCGGAAGCGAGCGTCTTGCCAACCTACCAGCCGATCATTGGCAACACGAAGTCGGAAATAGCGCTGTCGAACTCGAAGTTCAGCGCGTAGAGCATCCCCTCCTTCGTGAAGTTGATCTTGCCCGTTGCGGCCACATCCTTCAGCACAGCCTGCAGTTCGTCCTCTGAGAACTTAACAGCCAGGCGTTGGCGCAGCCTCGCCTCTATCCGCGGTCGCAGTGCGAGCGTCTTCGCACGCACGGTCGCCGGATCGGCATCTTTTCGCCAGACGGCAGGCTTGCTGTAAAACTGCTCAACAGTTTGCTTTCTCCAGTCATCCCTTCGCACTTTCGTCGGTCCACTGGGGTTCTCATTGCGCGGACGCACCGACCAAGGCTCCGTCACCGCAGCTGGCTCAGGATAGACTCCATGACCAGATCATAGCCCGTGACCCCGCCTAGCCGCACAATGAACGGCCCGGTCTCGTCGACTTCCTGCGAATAATGGGTCACCATCAGCACGGAGTAGCGCACGCCGTTCGAAGCGAACAAGGATAGGCGGATTTGGGCTTGTCTGCCCCCGACCTGCTTATCAACGACATATGCATAGGTCCGCCCAAGATCGCCGGCCTTTAGCCCGACCAAATCGCCCTCGCTCGCCAAGACCGGACTGGCGAACAGCGCGGCGTTCTCATCAAGCCAGCCGCTTATGATCCCGTCCGCGACGGAATCGATTGCCTCCGCACTCGAAGGAGCCTTGCCGGTTGAAGCAGAGAGCAGGATGACCGAACTCGGATTGTCGGGACTACCCTGCTGTAGCCGCAGCGTCCCTGGCAGACTGCCGGAGAAATCATTGGTAGCGACCGAAAAGGCCGAGGGGAAGGCGAGCGGCAGCATGCCGTTGTCGCCGAGGGCGAGATCGAGGTGGGCGATCTGATTGGCAGCAAACCCTTGCTCCGATCCGCCACTGAAGGTGAGTGATTGTGCCAACATACTGGCCTGCTCGTCGAAGCCCGTCGCGTACTCTGCATTGCCCTGCATGAACAGGCAGAAGACGGTTTCCCCCCGCGTCTGGCACAGCGAGCGGGCGTGTTTGGCGACCTTGCTTTCATCCAGGGTTTTGCCCTTGGCATCCGCCGAGGTTAGCGAGGTGTGCCTGGAACCGGTGATCTCGTAGCCCTCCTCCATCAATATTTGCTCGCTAACCGCCGGTGCTTCCGCTGCGAATCCGGGCCTGAATGCGATCACGATCAGCTCGAACATGTCGCGATCGTCCGGCACGGAGACCTTCGCCAGCTCCGTGCGGCCTGGCGCCGCGACGGCATCGATCGTCGCTAGCGGCGTGGCCATAGATTTGGCTTTTGCGAGGAAGGAGAGCTTGAGGCCGTCGCCCACGTCGAGCGGAACCCTTGCATAGCCTCGCTCTTCGGCCTCCTGATCCGTTTCGGTCCGCGTCCTTTCCTGTTGGTTCGCGAATGATGCTGCCTGCGCAGCTGCAGCCTGCAACAATCCGACTGCAAAGAGGCTGGCAAGGGTTGCCGCCAACACATATTTGCCGATCACTACCATACAAGTCTTGCCTTTCCCTCGATAGATCCTCCGACCCCGGACGCAAGTCTGACCCTACCTCGGAACACCAGCCTTCCTGTCTTTTTCGGAATCCCACCCGAGGTTTTTGCGGCCAACCAACGATGGCACCGACCGAGCCGTCGAGCACAGTTGCCCAATCCCAGCAATCGATGTTCTTCAACTGCTTTTCGCCGAAAGCGTTCACTCGCATCTGTCGCGAAATTTTCGAGTTTTATGCGCAATATTAGCCTGACTTTCGCAACGCTGCAAAAGCTACGAGATTTGCGAAAGTGCGTCCGGTTCGCGCCAAAGGAGACATGCATGAGAAAGATGCTTCTCGAAAGGCTCGATATCTACCGGATAAGCTGAGAACGTTTCTGTCAACCGGCTTTCATTGCGCGGACATTCGGCCCGAACTCAGGCGGAGACCAGATTGCGACCCCGCCGAGAACGCCAACCAGAAAGATCAGGCTCGAGAGGACGGCCAGAACTGTCCCAGTCAGCCCGGCCCAAACAGCGCTCGACGTGGTCCAATCCTGACTTCGAGAAAATGGCGGAACAGATGTCCGCCGTCCAAGGGGAGCCCAGGCAGGAGATTAACGAACGTCAGCACGAGATTGAGGATCGCTATCCAATGGAGTGCTCGAAAGATTGCGGGAGGGGACGAAGGCGGCGGGCTGTACCAAGGCCTGTCAGGTACAGGCGTGAATGACGCCGTAGGGTCAGGCAGAAGCAGGTAGTAAAGAACGAGACAGGAAAGACCAAGGCAGAGTTTGGCCAACGGTCCGGCGATGGTTATGAGCCCGTCATCCTTGCGGGTGTAGCTGTCCGTCTCCCAAATCGCCTCTCCTCCACCCCCGTGGAGCCGGATCAAGGTGGCGCGATGGCCCAGCTTGGCAGCCGTCCACGCATGCGCTGCCTCGTGCGCAAGGATTGACAGCAATATTCCAGATGCCACCATGGATGCGGTCGCAAATCCTCGTGGGGTAAAGGCTTGCCAGAGGGGAAAGGTCAAAAATGCCGCGAGAAGAAAAATACCGCCGTGTATCCAGACTGGTGGCAAAGACCCATACGAAACTTCTAAGCCCCCATCGTAACATCTAAACTTCACGTGGCTCTCCGCAAGCTTTGTTGCGGCTTAAGTCTAGCTCACAGTCGGACTACCTCACAAGTCCAGCCCATCCTGCAATGTCCGCTATGGGGCCGAAAGGCGTCTTCTGCTTCGCGCCACTAGCGGACGTTAGAACCTCAGTATTCCAGGAGCCCGTTAGGATTCAACAGGCCTCGCCACCACCTCCGCCGCCAGCGAACTAATAGTTACTTCCGCGCGAATACCTGCCGTGGCGTAAGGGTCCTCAGCTTCAAACCGACGAGCCTCTTCCTCGTCATCTGTATCAAGCAGACTTGCTCCACCTACGAAAGCTTTTCCATCATCCGACAGCAGTGCTCCTGAAGCTAGTAGCTTGATCCCCACGGATGCTTTCGCTTTTCGCCTCTTTTCCGGATGGTCCTTGGCCGTGATCAAGTAGGGCAAGTCTCGCTCCAATCGTAGTTATCCTGCACTTGATCATACCTTGGACTGCCGAACGAATGACTGCAATGGCCCGACAAGCTTGGCTCAATCGAGGATCAGCGGATCGAGCAGCGAAAGGTTCTGGACGACTTCACTGCCAAGGTCGGCAATATCATCAGGACCTTCTAATAGGCAGGGCCGCGGCCATCGAATCGAGTTCGGCAGCGCGGCGATAAAATAGATTAGACTTCAGTTGCTGGTTTGCTTGCTTCGGCATCAGCTCACCAGCTCCACCGGCACCCAGACGGTGACATTGAAGCCGATTGCAGGATCAAAACTCTCCGGCGCCAGCAATGAATTGCCATGCTCCCTGGCAAACCAGTGCGCGACGTCCGCGTTGTAGAACTCCTCGACGACATCTCTGATCGTGCCGGCAGCAGCCAGCGCACCGCTAGGCATCATCTTTGCCGTGTTGACGTGCGCCAGCCTGCGCTTGGCCGGAGAACCACCATCCGAAACAGCCACCGCCAACCGTCCAGGGCCATAGCTTTTGACACGGACCTTCAGCCGGGGAGGGCGATAAGCATCAAAATGTGCATTGACCTCGGCAATCCGGGCAGCAACCTCCTCGCGACTGATCTGTACCTGAGGCGCCACATCGGCAACGACATCGAGCTGGTGATCAAAGTTCTGGCGTGTGACCTCCTCGGCGTGATGGGCATAGGCCAGATGTTTGACCGGCAGCGCCTTCAGCCAGCGGGTGCGCTGCGCGATCGCCATTGACTTGGCGGCCTCCTCTCCGAGCCGGCCAATGTGGAAGTTCTCCCGCTTCTGGCCCTCATTGGTCATCAGCGTTGCCTGCCAGACATCACCCTCTTCGGTCTCGACACGACGCACGCCGGAAATGCCGCTCTTGTTGTTTTTGCGGATCTTCACCGCCTGTTCTAGATTGGTTGGCGGGGGCAGGGCGGTGATGATGGCATCACGATAGGCACGCGCCTGAGCATAGGCGGCATCAGATGATCCATAGATGCTGTCCTTGAACAGCCGCACGATCTTCCTGCCGCGCCGGCGCAATGCGACTGACCAGCCACCGCCGCGCCGCTCATTCGGCTCCTCTCGGGTCAGCGCATAGGTTCCGGCATCGTCTGCAGGCGGCGCGCTTGCTTCTCTGTCTTCTTTTTTCCTGGCCAAGTGTTCGCCCGCCCGTCTGCCTGATCTCGTCCTGCAGGTCCAAACCCGATCATGGATCGAACGAAGCATGGCCTCAAAGATGACCGGCTCATCGGTTTTTGCAACAAGTTAGCCCTTTTTTCCGCGCCAGCCGTTCACAACTGCTGGATCCCGTAAAACTCCCCTTTATCAAAACCCTGTAAATTCAGGGTTGACCTGACATCTTAGGGCTCTAGCTTTCGTGCAAACATGACGTGCATATTTCGCGCTACGTGGTCCAACATGTTCGCCCCGTCGCGCTCCTCTTGGTTTTCAGACTGCCGGAGCCACTCATGGACAATGCCTCTGCCGCTGCGGACTTCATCCAGGCAAGCCGCATCCTGAAGATCGTTTCACCGCTCGGCGAGGACCAGTTGCTGCCGGAAAGGGTGGTGATCGAGGAAGGTGTCTCGTCGCTGTTCGAGATCCGTCTAGTGGCCCGCACCAAGAAGGCGCAGATCAAGCCGGAGGAGCTGATCGGCCGGCTGATGGATGTGTCGATTGAGGTGCAGCAGGGCGATGGTGAAGAGGGTTCAGCCGTTCGCCGACCGTTCAACGGACTTGTCACCCAGCTTAATGAAGGCCCGCCGATCACCCGCGGCCTGCGTTCCTATGCCATGGTGCTGCGGCCGCAGATGTGGCTGCTCACCCGCCGTTCCGACTGCCGCATCTGGATGGACAAGACCTCCGTCGAGATCGCCGAGACGCTGTTTTCAGAGCACGGTCTTCCGGCACCGGACACATCGGGCGTCATCACACCGCCACCCGCACAACATTACTCCGTTCAATGGAACGAGACGGATTTCGCTTATTTATCAAGGCGTTTCGAGGAAGACGGACTATTCTACTGGTTCAGCCACGAGGATGGCAAGCATAAACTGCACGTGGCCGATACGGCCCATGGCTGGCTTGGCCCGTCACCCTCCGCACAGGGCGAGGGAAGGGTGCGTCTGGCGCAGGGTTCGTCCGACCGCAACCATATCAACGAATGGGCACGACAGTTTTCTTATGTTTCAGGACAGCGGGCCGGCGCCGACTGGAACTTCGAAACACCGCGCATGGTGCCGGGCACGATGACGCCGTCGCTGGTGCAGATGCCGGATGCAGTGAAACGCGAGTTATACGAATATCCGGCGCGGATATCGTCGGTGGCTGAAGCCGAGCGCGCCGAAAAGCTGCGCATGCAGGCGTCGGAAGCAGATCACGACCGCGTCTACGGTGCCTCCACCAGCCGCATCATCGAAACCGGCCGGCGCTTCACGCCATACGAAGTGGCGCATCCCGATCATGCCTATGAAGAGCATGTGATCATCAAGTTGGTTCAGACAGTGGTCGATCGTTCCTACGAGACCAACAGCAACGAACCAGAATACCGCAACGAGTTCGAAGCCGTTCCGTCCCGCGTGCCTCTGACACCGCATCGGGAAACCAAGCGCCCGCGTATCGAGGGCACGCAGGTGGCGATCGTTGCCGGCCCGGAAGGTGAAGAAATCCACCCCGACCAGTATGGCCGCATCAAGGTGTGGTTCCCGTGGGATCGTAAGGCGAAGAAGGATGGCTCCGACACCTGCTGGGTGCGTGTCGCACAAAGCTGGGGCGGTGGCACCTGGGGTGCGCAGGTCATTCCGCGCATCGGCATGGAAGTCATGATTGCCTATGTCGATGGCGATCCGGATCGTCCGCTGGTGACGGGCGTTGTTCCGAACCCGAGCAATTCAGTGCCCTACGACCTCCCGGCCAACAAGACGCGTATGGTCATGCGCTCGAATACCCACAAGGGCCAGGGCTTCAACGAAATGACGTTTGAAGACGAGGCCGGCAGGGAGAACATGTTTTTCCATGCCCAGAAGGACCAGACGACGCGTGTGCTAAACGACCGCATCAAGCGCATCGACCGTCATGAGGTGTCGGCGATCGGTGCCAACCGCACGGTCGAGGTCGGTGGCAACCAGAAGCACGAAGTCGGTGGTTCGATGAACACCGTCGTCGGCGGCACCGGGCCGATGGCCATGGCACTGATGGGCGCTGTGCAGGGGCTCACCGGCCAAACCTCAGGTCTTCTGTCCCAAGCTGCGCAGATCGCCGGTGGCGGTGGGCCGAATGTGGCGGCTTTTGCTGGCACGATCGCGTCATCCGCTCTCGGCTTCCTCGGAGCGGGCGGTCTCGGCAGCCGCGATGGCGTGGTCGCAGGCCCAAGTCCTCGCTCGGATGCCGGCACCGCGCTTGCCGGATCCGGCACCGGAGTCGGCGACGCTGCATCCGCCCTCTTCCCGTTACCCGGTATCATGAATACCATCGTCGGATCGTTCCAGTCGACCACTGTCGGCGTCGCCCAGACCGAACAAGTCGGCATGAGCAAGGTCACCAATGTCGGTCAGACGCAGATGACCAAGGTCGGCAAGGAACAGCGGACCACCGTGGGCAAGACCATCCGCATGGAGGTGGGCGAGCTGTTCGACCTGTGGACGCACCAGAAATTCCTCGGCCGTTCCGAGACCTGGTTCATCAATGCCAATGACAAGATCGTGCTGACAGCGCCCGGCGGCAAGATTGAGATCAACAAGAACGGAATTGTCATCAAGGGTTTGCGGATCGACATCAAGGGTGACCAGATCAACTTTTCCAGAGGTGGTCCTGGCAAGAAGACCGACAAGGGCTTCGCTGAAGACTGCACGAAAAAGAGCTGACCATGAGCAACACGTTGAAAGCTCGGATTCTCGACGAGTGCAGGCCCGAAAAGGATGGTACAAGCCTTTACGTCCTTGTGGATCCGTCGCGTAATCCAGCTCTGCTGACGACCGCCCAGGCGCTTTCCGAGGAAGGCTCCTGTCTTTTTCTGGGCGACGCGAAAAAGGAATTCGAGGACGACGCGCCTTGGCTCTTCCGGTGTGGAGATGACGGTGAACTGGTTCGCTACCTGATCGAGGAAGGTTTGGGGAAACGCTGGGCCGTGCTGATCGAGAGCGATCAGGAATTTCCCCAGCTGTTCACGCATCTGCGAAAGTTCGTCAAAATTGTCGATGGCGATGAGGACCAGATCTTCTGGCGTTTTTACGACCCATTCGTGATCGCCAGCCAATTGCCTTTTATGACCAGCGAGCAGCGGCTTTTTTTCTTCAGCGGCATGCGGAGCCTGGGTGTGGAAATGGGGGGCAAGGCTTTCGTCCGTTATGCCTGCCAGCCTGATGGCCGATTGCATACAAGAATACTGGAAGCGGTGAACGACACGGTCGAGTCATCGGAAAACGATATTGCGGACGTTCGCGAAATCCCGACTGACCTTGCCCCTATTCGGGTTGAGGGCGCGCGCGTTCGTCCGATGATGCATTTCACCCAGTCGCAGATCGATGCGCCGCTTCTCTACAACCGGCCGGCGCTTGTCGAACACATTCTTGAAACTCTGGATGACGATTTCCGCCCCTCGGTTGGCCAGATCGACCAGCAGGTGCTCGACCAGATGATCAGCCACGGCGTTTCGCTGGCAATGTTCTCCTACAGAATTCAGGATGTTGAGCATATCGAGTTGTTTATCGATTTCATGTTCCGGATAGCTCCCGGATGGCACCGGGAGCCGCGCCTCAACCAGGTTCTCAGAGCCGACCTGTCTTCAGCCGCCAAATTCGAGCGTCTCGCAGATGACGACATGGCGTCCGCATGGGACGACGCGGAGACCTACGACGATCATCGCGAGTGGCTGCCGGCCGAAATTGCCGCGCAGGTGGACGCAAAGGGAGATGTCGTCCGATGACCGACGCTTACAAGGCGGAACTCAAGACGGGGATCTGGGACAACGTCAGGGAAATGGCGAAGAAAGACCCCGCCATCATGACGGACGTCGTCGGGATTTTTGATCCGACTGGCGCGGCGGATCTTGCGAGCGCCGGCATTCGCGTCGCAAAAGGTGACTGGTGGGGTGCGCTGTTTTCGGCTGTTTCCGCCGTACCGTTCGGCGATATCATCGGCAAGACGAAACTTCTGTCGCGGTATGGCCCCAAGGGTGTGGGCCTCGGCAAGGCTGTCGCCTCCTATTTTGGAAAGAGCTCCAAAGCCTTGCAGGAAAGCCTCGGCGCCATGAAAGGCGCGAAGGCAGCGATTGCAGCCCGACAGCGCGCGCTCGCCAAGGTGCGCGAAGCAATGAAGAAGAAACGACAAGGCAAAAAGAACTGCAGGGAATGCGACAAGGCGCCGAATGGACGAATGCCCAGAAACGGCGAAAACGGCAACTGGGTCGACAAGAACGGCAACAAGATCGATCAGCCGAGCAGCGGCAATGGCTTCTTCAAGTTTAACGAGCCGAAAAAACTTCCCGATGGCAGGGTCGTTGACGGCATCGACTACAAGGACGGTTTTCCGGATTTCGACAAGTATGTCGTGGGCGGCAAGCACGATCTTCCTGTGGTGACCGGCAATGCGAGCACCGACGCAGGCGCCCTATCAAAAATGCTGGGCAAAGCTCCGCCGAACTCCAGGGACTTTGTACTCAACCACTTCGAGGATGGCACAGTCGGTTACGTCCCGCGTGTGATCCATGATACCGGCAAGGGCGGCGTGGCCCATGTCGGAGGTAACTCGCTGGTTAATTCCGAACTATTTTAAAGGTATGACGATGGATCTGAAGGCGCACAATCCGACCCTTTTTGAAAGCTACGAACAGGCCAGAGATTATCCGCCGGATGAGTTCGGACCTCGATGGAAAGAGATCGAGGCAAGCGAGTTCGACAATTTCAGATCGCAAACCGGTCTGGAGCTTCCGGACGATTATGTCGACTTCATCGACACCTATGGTGAGTTTGCGATATGGACCGCCGATTTTGACAAGCTGTTCGCGCGTGTTCAATGGGAAAGCGGAAAAAGCGCAAACGCTGAAATCGGCACCGTTTCCGGTCCCGCCGGCATGCTAGAGTATCGTCAGTCATATCTTGGTAATGGCGGAAATGCTCGAATCCCCGAGACATTTGCCCCTCTCACCTTCGATAGCGGCTACGGCCATGCTATGCTTGATCTCTCCAAGGAGAATTTCGGAAAGATCCGTTACATGAAGGTAAAGTCCCAGGCTTTCGGCGTTGCTGGTTACGGCTGGGAAGACGTCGGAATGATCGCGGATAATTTTCTCGGTTTCATCAGGCAGATCGACACCAAAAAGCAGCTTGCAAAAAACTTCGGAGCCCCGCGAAAAGCCTAAAGCAACCCTTTGGCATCGTCGCGAACCATGCTTATCGCACGGAGACGGAAAAATGTTGGATGATGGATCAGGCCTTAAATGATATTCTGAGCAGGCCGGATGAGATGGGACGTCCCGGTAAGCCTGTTACGCTCAAGCACATTGAGGATTTCGAAAGTTCGCAAGGCCATGCGCTGCCGCCCGAACTCACGGAATACTGGTTGGCCTACGGCGCCCGGCGATTGGGCAGCAAGGCGATTTATACGTTCACGACCAAAGCGGTCTTTCCCAGCGGAAAGAGGACAAAGGTTGACGTCGGAGCGATCGCCGGTCCGGCAGCCATGATAGAAGCGCGTGAGCGTTATACCGACCCTCCTCAGGGCAATTCGGGCCCACGGCTTCCGAAGGGGCTCTACCCCCTGACCTTTAACGATGGTTGAGGCCATTACCTGCTGGATCTCAATCGCGAAACTTATGGTCGGATTCTTTATATTGTCATCAAAGCAAAGACTTTGGGTGACAAAGAGTACGGTTGGGGTGATATCGCCGCGGTTGACCTCAATTTTGCGGATTCTTGGCGGGATTGAAGCCGGATCACCTGTAAAAAGGGCGCGGGCAAGATCCAACTCTCCCAAGGCCAAAAATGGACTTGAGTCACGGTCGCGCCACGTTTGATCTTTCGGAGAAAAACTCCGGCGAAATCCGTTACGTGGAAGTGAGATCTGAGGCTTTCGGCGGCAGGGCTCCCGGTTGGGAAGAAGTCGGAACGATCGCTCACGATTTCGTCGGTATCATGAGAGAAACAGATGCGGAAAGACAGTCTGCAAAAACATTCGGGGCTCCCGCGGAAAATCTAGTCTGAAAG
The DNA here is from genome assembly GCF_004358025.1 of Rhizobium deserti. GTDB lineage: Bacteria > Pseudomonadota > Alphaproteobacteria > Rhizobiales > Rhizobiaceae > Neorhizobium > Neorhizobium deserti. Next base: position 12,665 of record NZ_SMTL01000011.1, read on the forward strand.
TTTTGCTGGCCTTACGAAACGAGCTTTGAGGAAGTGTCCGTGCTGGAAAGTCATTACAGGGAGCTTCGTTCAATCGTCGGACGCTACGACGAGGCGGTCGTCCTCACCGCCTTTGAAAACTGGCCGGCGCCGTACCGCGAGAGGGCGTTGGCGATCCCTATCCACTCACTTCCCGTTTCGCTGCGGGGTCTCAACGCGATCGTTGGGCAAAAGTCCCGATCAGGAATGCCATGCAGCAGCGATGACATGCCGCCTTTTGGTTTTCCACGTGATTTTTCGATACCATCCGAGCAGGAGATCTTTCCAAAAATCGGACCGGTCAGTTGGAAAGAAGTCGAGGCATTCAGAATAATGAAAGCGGGCGATCTTGAGCATTGCCTGCCCATATTACTGACATCGATGACGTCTCGGATGCGTTTGATCCTCGAACCATTCATCAGCCTGGGCATGCCCACCTTCCTTCATCTTTTTCCGGCGGTGAACCTGACGGACTTCATCGAGGCTCGGCTAACCGTCAAGGAGCGGCAAATCGTCAGCGCGCGATGGCAGAGACTTCCTGAGGGGTTCGCGCCGAACCAGACTCAGAAACAGGCCGTGATGGAACTAGCCATAGAACTGGCGGAAGAAAGCCCCATATCAGATATGTATATCGACCTGTGTATCGATGTTGGCTCGCCAGATGCGCCGGCACGGCTTGTGGAGATAAACCCTGTCATGGCGGAACTGAGCCAGGGAGGCAGCTGATATGGGAAGCCCCGTAACCCTCAAGGGCCACATGCATGTCTGCCCAATGGTTGCTCCCGGTCCCCGCCCGCATGTCGGCGGGCCGGTAGTGTCGACCGGCCAGAATTTTGTGTGTGTCGAAGGCGTGCCGATAGCAACCTTCAGCGACCAGTGCATGTGCACTGGCGTACCTACCACGGCCGGCATCACCGGCGGGTCATCCATCGCGAAGATCAATGGCAAGAAGGTTGCCCGAATAGGAGACGCCTGTGAGCACGGCGGACGGCTGGTTCAGGGCGTGCCATGGATAACGTTTGAGTAGAAGCCGTCTAAGGGGCCATTAGACATTCTAACGGGTGTTAACACGACTGAAGCCGTGAATAGCTAACCATCGATAAGGGTGACTTATCGATGGTAGTTGAAGAAAATGCATTCGAGTCACCTGACACAAGGCCTGCTGTCCGGTGCTAAGGCGCAGCAATTATATGGCGGTTTCCGCTAATATCAGCCGTAGTCCAGCAGCATGGCTGAGCGATCTCGTCCCTCACGAAATCGGCAGACGATATCGCTCCTGCAGCATTTTCATTTGAAGCTCTGTCCGCACACCGTTCCTCTTGAGTTCTGGCATCACCATGTCATTGAAGGACTGAAGGTCGCCCGGCATGACGGGCACATGACGTTAAAACCGTCGGCCGCGGCGCTCTTGAACCAATCCTGCATAACGGATGCTATGTGGGTACCGGTGCCAACTGTTAAGAGATGTCCGCGTCCGCTTGCCAATCTTAGCAGAAGCTGCCGCAATGTCAGGCCATTGCGGCGCGCGATGCCGGTCAGGGCAGCAGCGCGGCTCTGACTTGCCTCATTGCCTTTTGGCGGTTCGGAATCATTCCGAAGAGGCGCATCAAGATCCATGCGGCTGAGGTCGCGCCCGAGAAACGCCGACAATTTGGCTATGAGATGTTCGTGCACGGCAAAGCCATTCATCTCAGCGAGGCGGGATTCTGCGTCCTCCAAGGTTTCACCGACCACTGGAATGATGCCGGGCATAATCAAAAGATGGTCCGGGTTCCGGCCTTCGGCCTTCGCCAAGGCCTTCATCTCGGCATTAAAGTCCTGCGCCTCCGGGAGAGAGGACTAGACGGTAAAAACGATATCAGCGTGGCGCGCGGCAAACGCGCGACCGGCCGGAGACGATCCCGCCTGCGCCAGGACCGGCCTGCCCTGCGGCGGTCGGGGGATGCTAAGCGGACCGCGACCTTGTACGTAGGCACCGGAATAATCGACCCGGTGTACCTTGGTTACATCGAGGTATTGGCCACTCGTTTTGTCTGCAAACTGCGCTCCGATCTCCCAACTGTCCCACAACGCCTTGACCGCGGTCACGACATCTTCTGCCCGCGCGTAGCGCTCCGCATGCTCAGGCATCTCGTCGAGGCCGAAATTGTGGGCTTCACGTGCATTCGAGGAGGTGACGATGTTCCAGCCGGCACGCCCCTTGCTGATATGGCCTAGCGAGCCAAACCGGCGCGCCAAGTGGAAAGGGTGATCGAAACTGGTCGATGCGGTGCCGATCAGGCCGATGCGGGTGGTCACGGCGGCAAGCGCCGAGAGGATAACGAAAGGATCCATCGTGTTCGAAAGATGCCGGTCGGCACCTTCCTGGAGCGCCAGCACGTCGCCGAGGAACAGGGCGTCGAAGCCGCCCGCTTCGGCACGCGTTGCGATATCGACCCAGTAATCGAGCGTCATGATCGCAAACGGTTCGCTCTCACGCAGGCGCCAGGCAGCCTCGTGGCTGCCCAGGCCGAAGATGACCGCGTTCAGGTGCAGCCGGCGCTCTGTCATCAGGCTGGCAGAAACGCGTTGCTGTAGTAGCTCGTGAAATCGGGCTTTATCGCAAGAGGCTTGCCATCGGCATCTTTCAGGATCTTCGCGTCGAACAGGTAGTTGCCCATCGCTGCCATTTTTGCAGGATCGATCCGACCGATGATGCCGTCGGCAGTACGAAGATAATGACCATCGATGAGGGCCTGCAGCGAGGCTCGCACCAGAGCACGGTCGGTCAGGGAGTCACTGTTGGCAGCGATCATCAGGTCGACCGCCTCGTCGGGATGGTCTGCCGCGTAGGCGTAACCTCTGGCGGTCGCTTGCGTGAAGGCTCTCGCCGCCGCGGGCTGCTCGCGCAGGAGCGTGCCGCTTGATCCGATCAGCGTCGTGTGCTCGTCGGGAACGCCGTAATCGGCATAGCGGAACGCGCCCTGATTGATGCCTTCCAGTTCCGCCTTGACACCCTCCCAGGTGTAGACTTCGAGCGTGAAATCGACCGCACCGTTTTCCAGCGCCTGATAGGCCGAGGTGCCGAGCGTGATCGTCTCGAACTCGCCTTTGCCACCGTCGTGGCGGATCATCGAGCCGATCAGCGCGTTTTCCCAGGCACTGCCGAAACCGCCATAGGTGCGCCCGTCGAGATGCTTCGGCCGCTTAATATCTGTGCGATCGCCCTTGAAGACGAGGCGGCCGGTCTCAGTCTGCACGACTGCATAAGTCGCGACCAGATCGGCACCCGCGGTGCGCTGGGTAAACAGACCGATCGAGCCGATGATGCCAAAGTCCGCGACGTGATTGGCGACCAGGGTTGCTGCCGACGTATCGGAGTAGGGCAGGATCTCGACGTTGATCCCGGCCTCCCGGTAGAAGCCTTTTTCACGGGCGACGAAAAGGCCGATGTGGTTGGTGTTCGGCGTCCAGTCGAGGGCAATCGTCACCGTCTTCGGCACCTGTGCCTGTGCGGCGAACGGTAATGTACTTGCCGTGAGACTGGCAAGTGAGAGGAGTGTGCTACGGCGGGTCAGCAGGGGCGTTTTCATGATGATTGTCCTTCGTAGGGGCTAAGCAGGGTGTCCAGGATGGCGGTCTCGATGCGTGCGGCTTCGGCGCCGGCCACGCCTGTGCGCACTCGGGGGCGAGGCAGGGGAATGTCCACGACCTCGATGATCGCGGCGGGTCGGGGCGACAGCACGTAGATCCGGTCCGACAGGTGAACCGCTTCCCGCACGTCATGGGTGACCAGCATCGCGGTCCACTGGTGGCGCATCCACATGTTTTCGAGCCAGCGGTGCATACCCGCGCGGGTCAGCGCATCAAGCGCCCCGAAAGGCTCGTCGAGAAGGAGCATCGGCCGGTTCTGAACCACCGTACGCAACAGCGCCGCCCGCTGGCGCATTCCGCCGGAGAGCGCCGAGGGATAATGTCGTTCAAAACCGGAGAGGCCGAACTCGTCAAACAGGGGTTCGACGCGCTTGCGGGCTTGGTGCCGGCTGATGCCTTGCACTTCGAGGCCGAGCGTGGTGTTGTCGATGATCCGCCGCCATGGCATCAGCGCATCGCGTTGTGGCATGAAGGCGAAAGGGCTGGACCCGGTGTCGAGCGGGCGGCCATCAAAGAGTATTTCTCCGCGAGCGGGCTTCAGCGCGCCGGTGAGCAGCCGGAACAAAGTTGATTTTCCAGCGCCGGACGGGCCGAGGATCGAGACGAACTCGCCGGGCCCGATGGTGAGCGATATGTCCTGCAGAACCGGCAGGTCCGCATAGCCGGCGGCAATGCCGGTGAGCTCCAGACGCGGTGGGGTCATCGGCCGCTTCCCAAAGCTGACCGGGTCCACGGCATTGCCAGGCGCTGGATGAGAAGCGTCAGGCCGAAGAGGATGAGGGTCAGTACGGCGCTGACCAGAACCGCTGCCAGCACGAGGTCGGGCCTGAAATTGTTCTTGGCGTTGAGGATGTAGATGCCGAGGCCTTTGGCTGCACCCGCATATTCGGCAAAGATCGCGCCGACCACTGCGTAGGTGATCGAGATCCGCAGGCCGGCAAAGAAATAGGGCAGGGCGGAGGGCAGCCGGGCGAGCAGGAAGCGCTTCCATTTCGGAGCGCCCATCGAGGCCAGCAGTTGCTCGAATTCCTCTTCCGTGGATTGATAGCCTTGGGTCAAGGCCACAAGCATGGGAAAGAAGGTCACCAGCGCGACCAGCAGGATTTTGGGGGCAAGGCCGAAGCCGAACCACAGCACCACGAGCGGCGCGATCGCCACCAGCGGCAGGGTCTGGCTGATGATGAAGATCGGAAACAGGGCCTGACGTAAGGGGTTGAAGAAGTCTACGAGGACCGAGAGGAGGAAAGCGACCGTCAACGAGCAGGCAAACCCGAAGACGGTCGCCCGGATCGTCGGCAGGGTGTTTTCCCAAAGCGGCTGCCGGTAGATCCAGGCCTGTTCGATCACGCGGTAAGGTGCCGGCAGCACAGTTGGCGAAATGCCGGAGAGACGGGCATAGGCCTCCCATCCGAGCAGCAGAAGCGTGATGGCGATCAACGCGGGAAGGCCGCGGTAGAACTGCATGAGCATGATTGGCATCGACCGTTAAGTGAAGTGACGCAAGCCGTCAGAGCGGTGTCGGGCTATTGGCGGACACGGTCAGGTCGATGGTGACATGGCCTGCAGGATGGCCGAAGCGAAGTAGTGCCTCTCCGACGGTTGCAAACACCGGCGCTGCATCACCACGTAGCTTGGTGCAGAAGTTCTTCGATTTATCGAACACGCTCGAAGACTTCACGAAGTCGATGCAGCCATAGATCTCGTGCATGTGTTGATCGATGCCCAGAGTGTAGAGCGAAAACTGCGCCGCCACGGACTGACCCGACAGAGCAGCGGAGGCGACGGTTGCCAATGCCCGCGCTTTACGTTCGTCGAGCGGCGCCATTGGGTTCGTCAGTTCCGGGGTGTGGCACATCGGATCATCCGGCTCACCGGGGCATCCCCGCGAAATCGACGCATGCAGCACGCAGTGCCTGCCGCTGGCAGCGGCCGCCACGAAAAGATCGCGCATGGCATTGAACACAACATCCGGTGTGCCGACGAGAAGTGTCGATATGTCGTCGGTTTCGATCCGCAATCGATCCCGGTAGGGGTCGAGGGCACTGAGCGCGTCGACGATGACCGTGACGAAATCGTCCGTCATGGGATAAAGTGAAATCTGTGCGCCGGAAAACATCGATTAACCTCGCTCCGCTGGCATTATCCAGATCAGCTTGAGGGTCCATGATCATGACGATCACATCTCAGCCCCGGCCTTACGGAGCACCCCTGTCTCGGTTCTTGATAGAACGGGATCGGATATGAATGCAAGACATTTGGCTTTGAAATATCGAGCACAGGAGGTGAGGCGCGAGTTTGACCATGATTTGCCTTAGAGGGTAGGGGCTCTGCGGCGTTCACGGTCGGCTGACCAGTCACGCTCCCATGGCTAAAACCGCAGGACCCAACAGGCCTAAGCGTCTTCGGGCGTCGATGCTCTTAGCTGGAGTGCACAGTTCCTGCCAACAAAGAACTGGTGTAGTCCTACTTCGCAGCTCAGATGCAGAACTCAAAAGGCAGACGAGACAATGCTTAACACTGATACCCGGCAGGCCAACTGGCGCCGTGCCAATCCTGCCAAGTATGAAGCGCACCTCGCAGTGCAGCGGGCGTTGAACGCAGGCGAACTCGATAAGGAAACTTGTGAGGTTTGCGGCGTTGAAGCGGTTGATGCCCATCATGATCAATACAACGAGCCTCTGAGGGTACGATGGTTATGCAGACGCCATCATACGAGGCTCCATCACTTCGGTGAAGACATGTTTCCCATCAGGGGATCCGTTACCTCTGGAGCTGTCGCTGCTGATGGCGCCGCGTGCTCGGTCGGTAAAGCTGGTAAGATGGGTTGATGCCGTAAGGTCGCCGGCAGGGAAGGGGGGTGCAAGCGTCCCTACCGACAGCGCCGGCGCGGGGGCATTACATCTAGGCCCGTGCCGAGGGAGGCGTTGAGTTCCCCTTGATGTAAGTTTTACATGTCCCATGGATTGATCACCGTTGCATCGGTATCTTCAAAATCCTTGAGGTTACGGGTGACGAGGATCAGGTCGTAGACGATCGCAGTCGCGGCAATTAAGCCGTCCACATCACCACGTGGTCTTATCGCGGCGATGCGGCCCCATTCGACGGCGATCTCGTCAGTGACAGGCAATATGCGGTCAATGTGGTCGTGGCGCAACTTGCGCAGCCATTCGGCCAAGTAGCCTGCAGCCTTGGGGTCCGCCTTCTGTTTCAATGCGATTCCGCGTTTGATTTCTCCCAATGTCAGCACGCTCAGGTGGATGCTAAGTGGATCGACAGAGCGCAGCCACGATACCGCCTGCTGGGTGCCACGCCGCGCCTCAGAAACAATGTTGGTATCAACGAGGTACATCAGAACGCCACATCGCGGCTCGGCGTCTTCGCGCGCGTTTCGACTGCGTCTACAAGCGCATCGTCCCACTCCGGACCGTTCAGCAATGCGTCGACGAGGGTTGGCCGATGGGCGCGCAAGGCATCGTAGTCGCTAGCCGATAGCACTACGGCAGCCCGCTCACCGCGCAGGGTAATTTCCTGCGGCCCCTCAAAGCGTGCTTTTTGCACGACCTTCGAAAACTGGTTCTTTGCATCCTGCAACTGCCATTCCATTGTTCCGCTCCAAATTGGCTAGACTGTCTAGCTATAGACTACGAATCTCGAGCTTGGAAGATGAAAAGCAAATGCAGAATGGACTTATTCATTGAGCAGATCGTAGCTGATCAGATCAAGCTGCGGCACATTGCTCTTGAGGACGCTGGCGCGCGCGACGAAACTGTAACGCTTACCTTCTTCCAACCCGACCGGCATCAAAGCGGGCACGTTGTCGTTCACGTAAAGCACAGCGTTGCGCCCATCGGGCGCGCGCACATGAATGGCCGGTCCCACATGGCGTGTTTTCGGCTCGTTGATGCCAAGTTCGGGATCATCCATCGCCGGGGCTTTGGAAACAACCGTACCCTCCAAGCGCAACAGCTTGCCCGAGGTCGTGTTGTTCGGCCTGAAAAGGGCGTTCGGTACGCTATTTTCGCGGATCATCCGCTTACTTTCGGCTTGCATGTCGCTAAGGCTGTTGTAGCGGATCGTCCAATCCAGGTCCTTGGTATTGCGCATGATGCGATAGTTGGCTTCTGCCAGCGTGTAGCTTGCCACCTGCGGCTTTGCACGGCCGGCGACCAAGTCTAGATAACCCCGGAGGTATTTGCGGATGGGTTCGAGGTCATCGTAATCCGACGCAGGATAGCATGGACACGCCGATAGCCGTAGGTGGGCGTATCGGCGATGACGGCCTTGATTTCCTCCACCAGCTCGCGATCAGGTAGTGGCGGGCGTCCTTTGGCTCTGGAAAGGGAGCCTGCGGCGCGGGCGGCGATATTCGAGCGGGCGACACCTAGAGTTTGGCAGACGGTCTTCATTCCAAAATCCCCCTTGGAAGAGAGAAGCGCGCGCAACAGATGTTTTTTTGGGCCACCGGCGATTTCAAGGGCTTCTTTCAGGATTTCGCTCTCCATCGTCTTCTTGCCCAACAGGCGTTGCAACTCCTTCACCTGGGCCTGAAGCGCCCGGTATTCGGAAGCCGGAACGACCTCCTCTTCGGCGGCCGTCGTTTCGTCAGTGCCCCTTGGGACGCCAGCTTGCGCCACGCGAACAACTGGTTCGGCTGGATGCCGTGCCGACGCGCGACGATGCTCACCGTCGCGTCCGCCTCATAGGTCTCGTGGATGATCGCCAGCTTCTCTGCCGTGCTCCAGCGCCGCCGACGTCCGGCCCGGAGAGGACTTCCATCTTAAAATTGCTGCTAGTCATACCAACATTACTCCTACCCACTTAGCTAAGTGGGGGAAGCATGTCCGGGCCTTTCGGGGGCTAATTCACGTTATCCCATGGTCAGGCCCAAGCGTTCTAGAGTCGCATCAAAGTGGGTCTACAACATCCTCGCGGCGAGAGTGATTCCCTTGGGAACAACGATGTTCGATAGGTAATCCAGTTTTCCTTAGCTACGCATTATGGCTGCCAGTTCGCCTTGTGGCCGGGATCAAGCTGTCTGTCTGTGAAGAACGCGGCGCTGATGAATGCTAGATGCGTGAGGGCTTGAGGGAAGTTCCCAAGCAACAGACCGCGCGCATCGGTTTCTTCCGCAAAGAGGCCCAGCGCGTTGGCATACCGCATCCCCTTGGCCAGTGTCAGTCGCGCTTCATCAAGCCGTCCCGCCCGAGCCTGGCACTCGGCGTACCAGAAGGTGCAGGTGGTAAACGCGCCTTCTTTTCCGTCCAAGCCATCCTGGTTCCGGTAGCGGTACACGAGACCATCGTAGGAAAGCTGCTCTCCGATAGCATCCAGGGTTTGGAGCCACACGGGGTCAGTGGAGGAAACGAAGCGGACGAGCGGCATCATCAGAAGCGCAGCATCCAGTTCGGTTCCGCCGCGCTCCTGGACGAAGTAGCCGTGTTCCGGATGTCGGAAGTTCGCCCAAACGTCTTCCTTGATGCGGTCACGGCAGTCCGCCCACTGGACCAGAGGCGCAGGCAGGGATCGCTTGGTCGCGAGGCGGATCGCCCGATCAAGCGCTACCCAGCACATCACTCTGGAATGAAGGAAATGACGAGGTTCGGAGCGGATTTCCCAGATGCCCGCGTCCGGCTCCTCCCAGTGCTCCATGACGTAGTCGATGATGCTCCGGACATGCTGCCATCCCTGGTGGCTGATGGCTTGGCCGTACTTGTTCGACAGGTAGACACTGTCGAGCAGTTCGCCATAGATGTCGAGCTGGGTTTGCGAGTGCGCAGCGTTCCCGACCCGAACTGGGCGGCTGTTCGCGTATCCCGCCAGATGAGAAAGCTCCTGCTCGTCCTGAGCTTCCGTGCCGTCCAGGGCATACATGATGCGCAGCGGATGTTCTTCATCTGACGCCATTACCCGCTTACCCGCCCACTGGGCAAAGTGTTGCGCTTCTTCGACATATCCAAGACGCATGAAGGCGTACACAGTGAAGGAGGCGTCTCTGATCCAGGTCGCACGATAGTCCCAGTTCCTTTCTCCACCGCTGGTCTCAGGAAGCGAGAAGGTCGCAGCGGCTGCCACGGAACCATGCTGTCTGGAAGTCAGGAGCTTCAAGGCGAGTGCCGATCTCAAGACCTCTTCGCGCCAGCGCCCGGTGTATGTGGCCTTTGCTGCCAAGTTCCGCCAGGCAGACGTTGTTGCCTCGACCTCCGCCTCGACCCGCTCATTGTCCGGGCGCTGGAGACCGTCATCGCCAAGGACAAACCACGCGCTCTGGCCCGCTTCCAACGTGAACGTAGAGGATGCTTCGCCCCTCCCCAACGTCATTGGTGCAGATGAGAACAAACGAAGAGACAGGTCCGAACCCGTGAAGCGCACACCGCCATCGATGTCTTCAATATCAGGAACCTGCCTCGCATAATCGAACCGTGGAGCACAGCATGCTTCGAACTCGACGGTGCCCTGTATGGCCGTCACGCGCCGGATGATCCCACGTAGAGGCGTCGCCCTGCCGACCTGCGTCTCCGGATCAGTCATCAGGTCCACGATCTCGGCATTGCCCTCTTCTGCAAGCCAGCGCGTGATCAGGACGTTGGTATCGGGGATGTAGAGTTGGAGGTTGCGCGCGTGGGCAAGCTTAGGCTTGATCGAGAACCCACCACCTTTCTCCGGATCAAGGAGATCGGCGAAGATGGTCGGGCTGTCGAGGTTGGGCCAGCACAGGTAATCAATCGTCCCGTCGGTCGCGACAAGCGCCGCCGTCTCCATGTCACCGATGACGCCGTGCTCCCCGATCGAACGCAGCGGCTCAACCATTGTCGCGGAACTCTGGATAAAGTGACATACCTCCATCCACAAAGAGCGTGGTACCGGTCACATAATCGGCTTCATCCGAGGCCAGCCACACCGCAGCCCTAGCGACATCCTCCGGTTCCCCGATGCGGCCGTACGGTATCAACCTCAGAAGCTTGGTCAGTGCTTCTTCTGTTTCCCAGGCTTCCCTGTTGATCGGTGTCTTGATCGCACCCGGTGCGATGGCATTCACCCTGATGCCGTCCGCAGCCACTTCCTGGGCAAGCGACTGGGTGAACATGCGAACGCCGCCTTTGGCCGAGGCGTAGTTGATGTGTCCGGCCCACGGGATGATCTCGTGAACAGAACTCATGGTGATGATGCACCCTGCACTCCTGGCTGGAGCATCTTTACGAGACTGGGTGCGATACCGCCTGACAGCCTCCCGGGCACACAGGAACTGGCCTGTGAGGTTAACTTCGATGACCGTGTTCCAGTCCTTGAGCGTCATCTCGGCGATTGCCGCATCCTTCTGTATGCCAGCGTTGGACACCACGACATCAACCCTGCCGAAGGTGCGGATGGTTTCGTCGAAGAGGCGGACGACGTCCTCTTCTTGTGAGACATCCGCTTGTATCGCGACAGCATGTCCGCCAGCCTTCAGAACACGCTCAACCAGTTCCTTGGCGGGTTGTTCTTGAGACCTGTAGTTAACGACGAGACTGGCACCTTCACTGGCCATCGCTTCCGCTACGGCAAGCCCTATACCCGAACTTGCTCCCGTGATCAGAGCGACATGATTGGCCAGGCGGTTGGTGGAAGCTGACATCTGTTTCTCCATCTTGACGACGTAGGTAATGAACGGGAGGGCAATTGTTTCCGGAGCCGTTCTCAATTCAGCGGGTTGCGCAAACGGTTCATCGCCACAATGTCGTCATGGCTACTCACACCGTTCGCTGCAGACGGTCCGCCGATCTCCGTGCTGTTTCCATCGCGCAAGAACCTCGCTCCAAAGGTCCGGGCGTTCATGGACTTTGTTGGCGAGCTTCTTGAAGATTAAACCGATCTAAACGCTCAGCGTCTCCCTATACGCGGCTGCTGCGAGTGAAGCAGTCCCGAGAATTCGGTCGCGTCCAACACCTTCGCGTGCCATTGCCGAAAGCCCACTCATGACTGTGACCGTATAGTCGGCGAGAA
>NZ_SMTL01000012.1 GCF_004358025.1 Rhizobium deserti
TTGATGTGCGGAGCGCTACCTTTCTTGAAGACAAAGACCAGCTCATGCTTGGACCGATAGAACGACCCCATGCCGCCATTGGTCTTGTTCCAGACGCACAGGTTCTTGAACTCAGAGAACACTGTGCGGCCAGCTTCCAGTAGTTCGCCCATATGGCGCCAATCCATGCAAACAAAGGCAATGGCACCATCTCGCAGATGACTTGCCGCGGCACCAAGGCTGTCACGGAGGAAGCCGGTAAAAGCGGCCTCGTCCATCTCACCCGATGCCACCGCGAACTCGCGGTGCTTGACGTGGCCGAGGCCGCTGACATGGCCGGCGATCGGAACGTTGTAGGGCGGATCGGTGAACAGCAATGCGACGGGACTAGCTCCGCAAAGCAGCGATACGTCTTCGCGAGATCGAGCGTCACCGCATAGGAGACGATGCGGACCAAGCTGCCACAGGTCCCCTGCCCGGTTGACGGCCGGTCCAGGTGCCAGCGGCTCGACCGCGTCCAACGGATCAGCCTTGGCTGAGGTCGGTCTCTGCTCGCCCTCGATAGTGAAGTCGATTTCCGTGGTGGAAAAGCCGAGCAGCTCGATGTCGAAGTTGAGTTCGATGAGGCCTTGCATTTCGATGGCAAGAACATCGCGATCCCAACCGGCGTTCTCCGCCAGCTTGTTGTCGGCCAGGATATAAGCCCGCACCTCATCGCGCGACAGATGCGACAGCGTCCGAACTGGCACTTCGGTCATACCGAGCAGCTTCGCCGCCTGGACACGGCCGTGGCCGGCGATGATGGTAAAGTCTTCGGCTATGAGGACCGGATTGCAAAAGCCAAAGCGTTTGATGCTTTCAGCAATCTGGTTGATCTGCTTCTTCGAATGCGTGCGTGCGTTATTGGCGTAGGGAATGAGCCTGTCGAGCGGGCACGACTGTTCGTTTGGCGGATGCATATGCACTCTCCATGGGGGTTGAATGGGGTAGTCGGTGAACTTCAGTGCGGCGCCGCTGAAGAGAAGTTACCCGCCTGCACCTACCCGCCGCAATCGGCCGAAGAGCGAAAGCAAAAGTGTTTCAGGTTTTTAAGGCATTGCTTATATAGACTTTAAAAGGGCTTCAAACACCTTTTGAAAGGAGTTTTAAGACTGTTCAAATGCGAAACGTCGAAACGGGGCAAGAATCTGCATATTTGGAGTAATTTTTTCTACTAGGCGCGATCAAACTTGCTCTCGCGCAGCAGTGACGGTGAGATCTTCCGCGCCAGAACCACCTTCGAATTTATTGATTCAGCAGAATTTGCTTTTAAATTTGAATGCCATACCAGAGGAAGGGCAAGGTCAGCGCGGTAGCCTCGCTTCACCACCGAAAAGCTTATTTTACACGCGCTGAGCACCGAGAATGCGATTTTCCAGGGTTTGAGCCACTCGGGCTTTGAAGAGGATTTGAAGCCGGCACCGACCATTCCTCATGACGAGCCTTAAGGCTGAACCGACACCTGGCCATGCCCAGGCGGCCAAACGCCACTGCCGTGAACGAGGTCATAAGCACTCGCCAGCCTTCGAACCTTTGTTGTGCGCGGAGCCAGATTGGCGCTGCCCGTTTGCGCGTGACCACGTAACGTCGTGCAACTGCAATCCGACCCCGGCTAACCGCAATCGGAAGCCGCGAGACGACAATCTTCCACCGCGTAACTGCAATTTCTGACCGCTTTCGATTATAAGACATCCGCAAATCCGCGCGGAGGGTGCGGATTTCGCCATGCTGAAGCAGCTTAACTTCATAGGTTTGAAGAGCGCCATCTGCTGGACAAAATTCTATCTTGCTGAAATCACGAGATTTTCTTCCAGAGCGCGTGCCGATTTCCTTTAATTGGACGGCAAGGGACACACGCGAAAAAATAAATCCACAGCCAATCTCCCTAGTCTCCCCCGCACGCTAGCACTTTATGCCGAATTCACGCGTCATTTCAGCGGCTTGTGCGCGTGTGGAGGTTCGTGAGACCGGTGCTGGTACTGATGTGGCGCCATCTTAGGGCCCTAGTCTCTGATAGCCATTTCGAAACTTACAGGTTGAGAACGCCGCATCTGCTCCTGATCACGCGTCCGATGTGGAAAGTGATTTGCGCTCAGAGCGTGGAAACGATCTGGCGCTGTGCTTGCCAGTCGGATGGCATTGGGTTGCCGGAGAGCCATTTGGTGGTGAGACCCAGCGGCTGATCACCTGTCACGATCGATTGGACGATCGCTGGTGCCAGGAAGGCGAGATCGATGATCTGCATCACCCGACGCATTGAAAGACTTTCGGACTTGGCGATGTCCTCGAAGCTCTGCCCCTGCCCTCTCACGTGCAAAAGAACGTGTCAGATTCACGGTAGCTCTCGATTCAAAGGGCTTTGCTAACGTCAAACGGTTTTTCACCAGGCTGCAGGAATCTGGCGTCGACTTTAAGGAAGTCGCGTAGGGCCGCCATGACAGGAGTGATGAACCGGCGCCACGGTTCAATGGCCGAAGGCCTAGCTCGATACCGTGCCGCTGCCACCTACGTGGGGATACAACAGGGGCGCGCTAGCGGCTTCCTTGCGAGGATTGCGGTACTCACCGCACATGGCGCACTTCGTAGAACTGCCTCTAACGTTATGGTCCCTTGGGCCTTCTGCTTCAGCTTCGCGTCGCTCGACATCAATCGCTTCACCAAGCGTCTGCGTCCTTAGATGCGGTGGTCTGGGTACTGCCATCGGCAAACCGGCCAAGCCTGCGAACAGCCATTAGCCAAGACATGATGGCTGTTTAGCTCAAATGCACACCAAACCTGGCAGTCCGCTCTCCACCCCATATTGCCGATGCTGGCTTGTTAGCGGAGCGACAGCTTTTGGGGCATCGTCGGAGTGCACCTAACGTCTGAAATGCAGGCGCGAAGCGGAAGATCCCAATCTCGGCTATGATCCAAGCCGCACCCTGTCCAAGGATCTTAAGCAGGGCTCCTACCGTCGACGAATTTCTTTGGTGAATATAGCGTCGATCTGCGGCGCGTTTCGCGAGAACGATCGCCAGAGTAGCACTGCCAGAACGAACATCAGGTTCCAAGCGATAACCACGTCCGACAGGAAGTGGCCGCCAAATATCACTCTGTTGAATGAGAAGGCTGCCGCAACAATGCCTACTGCTACGAGATAAAGTATCCGGTATCTGGGGTTGATAAACACGACGAGTGTGAGCAGCGCGAAGGCGCTTGCCGCCTCTCCCGATATGAAAGAGCAATTTCTTGCGCATTGGTCGGTGAGCTCCCACGGAGGGGTGAAGAGCGCGTTGCCGCCAAATTCTTCAAGTGCTCTGGGACGCGCTCTACCAACCAGCATCTTGATCAGGTGAACGCCCAGCCCGGGCCCCGCTGCAAAGAAGGTCAGCACGAACAGCAACTTGTGGGGTGCAAGCGGATATTTCAGGTTCCTGAGGAATGCATTGGGGATTAACAGCGCCGTTGCAATTCCTATCACGACCCAAGGCAAAAACCTGTTGGTGTCACGAAATGCGATGAGGAGGCCGTTTTCCTTGAAATCGAAGCCAGTCCTCGGCTGCCAAAAAAAACGGCTGACGATCAGGTCAAGTTCCGGCATCGCCGCAAAGATAAGGGATACGAAGCCCAAAAGCAGAAGCGCCTGTGAAAGCAAATGGCATGCTTTGCCCTTCGCGGTTTTTGAAATTGCGTTTTGAACGTTGTCGAGATCAGTTACGCTCATCGGTGGTTCCTCGTTGAGGACCACGTTCTCTCGCCGGATTGTCAAGATTTGACCGAGAACCGGAGAAGGGCATGTCAAGGTCAGTGAGTTCGCCTATGATTTCATCTCTCGTGCTGGTTGTCGAAGACGACGAAGAGATAGCCACTCTTCTGGACAAATATCTCGCGAGGGCGGGCTACAGGACGACCAAGGCATCAACGGGCCTTACGGCCCTCGCCCATCTGCAGCGATTACAGCCCGACCTGATATTGCTCGATATCGGCCTGCCGGATATCGATGGCTTCGATCTTCTCGCGAAGATCCGGGCAAACTCCGCTGTGCCGGTGATTTTCGTGTCGGCCATGGATGACAGTACGGACAAGTTGCTCGGCCTGAAGCTCGGCGCTGACGACTACGTCACCAAACCGTTCAACCCACAGGAAGTCGTGGCCCGTGTGGGAGCGGTCCTGAAGCGTACCAGAGGCGTTGCCGGCAGCGAGGTGATCCGACACGACGGGATGGAAGTGCAACTGGATTCGCACATTGCGGTTGCATCGACCGATAAGGGCCGGATTGAACTGCCGCTGACTGCAACGGAGTTTCGCCTTCTGGTCTGCTTTATTCGATCTCCTTTCAAGACGTTCGAAAGAGCATCGCTGCTGGACGCGTGCATGCCCGAAAGTGATGCGCTGGACCGAACCGTCGATACCCATATCGCCAATCTGAGACGAAAGCTGGCGAGTTGCGGCCAAGAAGGGTACATCGTCGCAGTGCGGGGTATAGGATACCGTTTTGCGAGGTCAGCAGGTGTCTAGACCGACCCTCTCAACAATGACAGCCGCTCTTGTATCGGTCATTCAGCTGATAACAATTGCGCTGCTCTACATCTTGGTCGACTGGTACACTGATCACGCTGAAGTATCTGCACTCGATGCGTTACCGCCTGATGCGAGAAGGGCCTGGGTGAGCATCAGCAATGGCGAAATCCCTGATGCAAACGCTCTGGCGGCACTCGCGCCGCTCTATCCGCAACTCGAGGAAGCCGCAGAAACATCACCTGTCGAGGGTGTATTGGGTGTGGGCTTTGTGCTGATCGTCTTCACAAGCGGAATCGGGGTGGTCTTGGCCTATCGGCTCGTGGCGCCGCTCACTCGCCTGACTGCGGCCGCGGAGAAGATTGGCCAAGGCGATTTTCAGGTCACTGTAGAACCTGGTGCAACAAAAGAAGTCGAAACACTTGCGATAACAATCAATCGCATGGCCGGCGAGTTACTCGCTCTGGAGACCCGCCTCAAATTCAACACGCGGGCGGTTGCCCACGAACTGCGTACTCCCCTGACCGTGCTGCAGGGCAATCTCCAGGGCATGACCGACGGTGTCATTGCTGCCAGCGAGGGACAGCTGCGAGCGCTGCTGGTGCAAACTCAGGGCATGTCGCGTCTCGTGGACCAGCTCAATACCCTTTCTCTGGCGGGCACCGCCAACTTTGTTATTGCAACAACAGTGACTGACTTGGCTCTGCATGTTTCTGACACGGTGTCCCTGTTGCAGACTTCTGCAAGCGACGCCGTCGACTACAGAACTTACCTTCAGCCCGCGCCAGCGAAAATCGATCCCGACCGTTTCCGCCAGGCTCTCCTGGCTCTGCTCGAAAATGCGCGACGATACGCGGGTAATTGCGGTCCAATCGATGTCTATACTGGTATGGATGAGGACGGGCGGTCATTCATCTCTGTTCAAGACAAAGGTCCAGGAATACCGGGCTCGGTGCAGCACTCTTCTTTCGATATGTTCTGGAGAAGCGAGAGGCTTAACGGTCGTGGTGTAAGCGGTTCGGGGCTTGGTCTTACGGTCGTCAAGGCTATCGCGGAAGGTCACAATGCGCGGTTGGATGTAGGAAACAACCCGCACGGAGGTGCCTACGCCAAGATAACATTTGAAACGTCTTAGGAACAGTGAAGTCACTTGAGCACCGGGCTTAAGGCAAGCACGCATCAATATCGGATGGGTCCAGCGGCTAATCTGCAGCGCATGGCGGCCATGCGGACAAAGTTCAAGCGATGTCTGCTTTTCGGAAACGGTCTGACAATCCCTGTGACCGGAACGGGGGCGCAAAGCTGTCGAGTGCATCATGCTGCAGCGAGAAGGTGGTGTCGTAGCACAAATTATTTCCGCGTTATGGCCATTTGAGCTCCAAGCGTCTGGACAGGCCGAGTGCCGGCTTGATTCCAGGCGCCTGGAGTAGCACGAGTCCCGTAGGCTCTCCGGCTCGACCGCCTGCAAACAAGTGGACGCTGCATTTAATCGTCTTGGAATGCTACCTTCCGGCCACGGCGGATGGCTGGCAGAAGAACTGCAGACAGAAGAACGGCGGCCACCAGAAGCAGCCCTGCGCTCACGGGTCGTGTCACAAGTACCATTGGGTCACCCTTCGAAAAGAGAAGTGCCCGGCGCAGAAATTCCTCCATCATGGGCCCCAGAATGAACGCTAACAACATCGGCGCCGGCTCAGCATCGAGCCGTCTAAATATGTAGCCAGCCACGCCGAACACAGCCATCCCGTAGACGTCAAAGATGTTGTTGTTGACGCTAAACACTCCGATCGCACAGAACACGATGATGATTGGAAAGAGGAAATGGTATGGGATGGCAATCATGCGAACCCACAGTCCGATCAGCGGCAGGTTAAGCACCAGCAGCATGAGGTTGCCGATCCACATGGAAGCAATAAGTCCCCAGAAAAGCTCCGGCTGATCCGTCATAACTGACGGTCCTGGCTGGATACCCTGGATGATCATTGCGCCGATCATCAACGCCATCACTGCGTTTGAAGGCAGGCCGAGCGTCAGCATTGGGATGAACGAAGTCTGTGCTCCAGCGTTATTGGCGGACTCTGGACCAGCGACGCCCTCGATAGCGCCCTTGCCAAATTGCTCAGGATGCTTCGACATCTTCTTTTCGAGAGCATAGGATCCAAATGAAGCAAGAGCTGCCCCGCCGCCCGGAAGAATTCCGAGAACCGAGCCAAGAGCCGTCCCGCGAAGAATGGGGGCGATAATTCGCTTCCAGTCCTCCTTGGTCGGCATGAGGCCGGTGACCTTCTTGGTCATGACTGAGCGATCGGTCTCGTTTTCCAGGTTGGCGATGATCTCGCCAAGCCCGAAAACACCCATGGCTATCACCACGAAGTTCAGTCCGTCGGCTACCGAAGTCATTCCGAACGTGTATCGTGGCACCGCGGAATTGACATCGGTTCCGACCATTCCAAGCAGTAGTCCCACAAGGATCATGCCGAGAGCATGCAGAAGCTGTCCGGATGCCATCACAATCGAGGCGATCAACCCCAGGACCATCAGCGAAAAGTATTCGGCGGGACCAAACTGCAAGGCAACTGCTGCGAGCGCCGGGGCAAACGCCGCGATCAGGATGGTGGAGAGGGTTCCCGCGATGAACGATCCGATGGCGGCCGTCGATAGCGCCCGGCCGGCATGACCTTGACGGGCCATCTGGTAACCATCGAGGGCTGTTACGACTGAGGAAGGCTCCCCCGGTAGGTTTACAAGGATAGCAGTTGTCGAACCGCCATACTGTGCTCCGTAGTAGATTCCGGCCAACATGATCAGCGAAGACTCAGGGGGAAGCCCGAACGTGATAGGGAGCAGCATGGCGATAGTCGCCACTGGACCGAGACCGGGCAGTACGCCGATGGCTGTTCCCAGGAACACGCCGACGAGGCAGTAGAACAGATTATAGAACGTACCAGCGATTGAGAGGCCAAGCCAAAGATTTGCAAAGATGTCCATGTTCGGAACCCCTACTTGAACCATTCGCCGACGATCGGCAGGGGAAGACCAAGGCCCCCAACAAAAACGGCAAGGCAGAAGATGTTGATCGCTACGAGACCGATCAATGGTTTCATCTCCAACCGAAATCTCTCGCTGCCAGCCGCACTGATGAGGATCAAAGCCGTCAAAGCCACCGCCAAACCGGCAGTCTCCAGCAAAAAGCCGAAGGCGCAGACCGAGAGCGTGACGAGCGTGAGGCCCTTCCAATTGATTGTGCCGATCCGCTCGCCATCGCGCACGAAACCCTTGGCGATCGTAACGAGGCCGAAGATAATCAAGAGTGCCGAAATGATCGTCGGGAAATAACCCGGCCCCATGCGGCCGGCGGTGCCAAAACTGTAGCTTCGGGCGACGATGAAACCGACCAATCCTAAGGCGAGGTAAATTGCCCCTATCCCAAGGTCCTTCTCTCCTCGTATGCGGATCATTCCTCATTCTCCTGATAGTAGGTTTATTCCCCTGAGCGGTGGGTACCGACAGACAGGCCCTCTCGCTCTCTCATCGCCAGTAACCGCAGCCCGTAGGGTTCTTTTCGCTTCTGCCAACGCTCGATGAGACGGTCGTATAAGCCGTCGACCTGGTCAGTCGTGGTGTAGCCGATCATCTGAAAGAAGCCGCCCGTCTCTGAATCGAGATCGGTGCGGCCCAGCAAGATCACGGAAAGATCGGCAGGCACTGCCAGCCCCTCCTGCTCCAAAAGGCTCTTGAAGCGGGCGCCATCTTCGACGCCCCAGACCAGGGCCGCCGGGGCACGGTAGTTGTGGCTTTCAGACATCGCCGAAACAAGTGCAGCCACGACCGCCTCCTCGTAGTCTTTGGCGGGCAGCTTTGCGATTTTTAACTCGCGCCGAATGACATCAGCCAGTTCCGCGGTCTTGCGAAGATTGCGCCATCGATGGAGGCCCATCTCGTTGGCAAGGAAAAAGCTCGCAGTGGTGACGTAGTGGATGCAGTCGTGCCCTGAACTCACCAACCGGCGCACGGCAGTTTCGACGGATTGGCCCCATTCAAAGCCAACGGCATCTATATCCGTTCCGACCAACCAAGCGCCGTCAACGATGATCGTGTCGGTCTTGCGACGGATGGCAGAAATCATCTCCACAGGCATGATGTCGAAAGAATTTTGGACAATGCAGGCGTCGAAACGAGGGAGCGTATGGAGCACCTGTTTGGCATGCTCGGGGTCGGAATAGCCGACTTCGAGCGTGACATGGCCATCACTGTTCAAGCGATGCTGCAAGGATTCAAGCACCACTCTGCCGCGTAGGTTACTGGACGAGCGGCGAAGCATGATGACGCTGCGTGGCGCGTTATCATGCTTGTTGCTAGACGGGCTCGGCACAGACTCGCCGCCTTCAGCGCGCTTGTTCTTTGTGAAAAAAGTTCCGCGACCGACATGGGCATCAATGAGCCCTTCTGTCTTCAAATCATTGATCGCACGTTGGACGACCTGCTGGCTTAGCGAGAAATCGCGCATCAGTTTTCGCACAGTGGGTAAGCGATCGCCCTCCTCGGCCGCCAATGCGACGGATCGCAGATACGCCTGTAACTTGCTTGTCTCTCCCATGCAACAATCCCCTAATACAATATAATACAATTTGGCAAGAATTATTTCATTCTTACCGCTTGAGCTGTTTTAAAGCCTACTGTAATTATCATTTCGAGGAAACTGACGCAATACAAATTGTATTGCCGATAACCAAAGGGAGGCTTTTATGTTCCGAGGCAACTTTTTTACTGCCTTGGCCACTGTGGCCGCACTGACTACCATGCCTTTGGATGCATTGGCCCAGAGTTCAGGTCCGATGACCCTGCTCGTAGGCTACTCAGCGGGCGGAAGTGCCGACTACGCTGCCCGCGTGGTGGCGTCAGAACTCTCCAAGAAGCTTGGACGGTCGGTTATCGTCGAGAATGCCACCGGCGGCAGCGGAATGATCGCGTTGCAGAAACTGGTCAACGGCAAGGCAGATGGCGCGACGCTTTATTACGGCGGCCATGACACTGTCGCAGTACCAATGCTCAACAAGTCGGTCGGCATTGACTGGAAAGAAGCAACGCTGCCTGTTGGCCGTACCGCTTTGACGTCCATGGCGATCGCCGTGCCCTCCGACTCCCCCTACAAGACCTTGGCGGATTTGGTCGCTGCGGCAAAAGCGAGCCCTGAATCCGTCACCTATGGCACGCCCGGAATCGGCACTGCCCAGCACTTCGTGGGAGAGATGATCAGCCATCGTGCAGGCGTAAAGCTGCTCCACGCGCCATATCGTGGCGGCGCTCAGGTTTCAAACGACATTCTGGCGGGACTTTTGAACTCGGCCGTCTTCACGACATCGACTGCACTTCCGTTCGTGAAGGAAGGAAAAGTCCGCGTTCTCGCAGTCACCAGCGCAGAGCGCTCGGCCGCCCTCCCCGAAGTCCCAGCCCTGACGGAGATCGAAGGGTTCAATGGACTCGCGCTCCCTCTCTGGCAGGGCATCTTCGTCAAAGCCGGTACCGACACGGCTGCGGCCAAAGCAATCAGCGACGCGATCGCCGCTTCGCTCGAAAATGAAGACGTCAAGAAGCGCTTGGCCGACGGTGGTTTCGTAGCTTCGCCCTTGCCGATGGGTGACTTTACCGGATTTATCGAAAAGCAAGCCGAAGTCTATGGCCAGATCGTCCAGGATTCGGCGATCTCGATAGAGTGAAGGCAACAGCGCTCCGATGCGTTCGGAGCGCCAACTCATTATTGTCAGGAAATCGACGTATCATGACCGTAGGAATGTTCGACTCCTTCATCACCCGCTACTGGTTCAGTCCCGAAGCGAAAGATATCTGGAGCGATATTCAAACCCTCCAGGCCTGGTTGGATGTCGAAGCTGCTTTGGCGGACGCGCAAGCTCGACTCGGTGTCATTCCAGCCGACGTAGCGCCTGTCATCAGAGAAGCGTGCCGTCATGAGCGCTTCGATACTGAACGGCTGAGCCGCGAGATTGCGCATGCCCAGCATCCGTTTGTTCCGGTGCTCCGCCAGTTGGAGGAATTCACTGGTGAGCCGGCTGCCGGATACATCCATTGGGGTGCGACGACGCAGAACATCTTTGACACGGCCGCGTCATTGCAAATGAAGGCAACGCAAGGCCTGATCGATAGCAGCCTCGACCGGATCGAAATCGCGCTGTCAACACTTGCGACCAACCATCGTAACACGTTGCAAGCCGGTCGGACCCACGGTCAGCACGCCCTGCCGATGACGTTCGGCTTCAAAGTGACGGGTTGGCTGGAAGAGGTCCGCCGAGATCGTCAGCGTTTGCAGGATCGGCTGAAGTCCTCCTTCGTCGCAAGCTTAGGCGGCGCGATCGGAACATTCGCGGCCATGGGTGGACAAGGACCGGCCGTAGAGGCCGAAATGGCAGCCATCCTTGGCCTCGAACCCGCAATTTTGCCGATGCGGTCCTCTTACGACCGCGTCAGCGATTACGTGTGCGCCCTCGCCCTTCTTGCAGGCACGTCTGAAAAGATTGCGCAGGATATTGTTTTCATGCAGCGGACTGAGATCGGTGAAATCGAAGAAGCCTTCCATATGGGCAAGGTCGGTAGCTCGACGATGGCGCAGAAACGCAACCCCTCTGCCGCTCTTATGCTGATCAGCCTTTGCCGCATGATGTCGGCGCGCCTTCCCCTTGTCGTCGGCTCAATGGTGCGAATGGATGAGGGCGATTCTTCAGCATCGAACGTTAGCGACGTTGCAATTCCCGAGGTCGGGATCCTCGGCGCCTCGATTGCAGCCACGCTCGACAGACTGATCGACGGCCTGGATGTGCATGTCGATGTCATGAGCCGGAACGCCGAGATCACAAATGGCTTGATCGTTTCCGAAGCAGCCATGATGCAGCTCTCGGACCGCATTGGCCGCCACCACGCACATCATCTTCTGTACGAAGCCGCGCAGCGTTCCGTTATGAAGGGCATGGCCTTCACACAGGCTATAGCTGAACACCCCCAGATGGCCGGGCGCGATATGGTGACGTTAGATGTGAGCAGTTACACGGGAGAATCCGGAACCCTGGTGGATCGGCTCGCCGGCGTCGATGGGAGCTAGGATGAGAGTGAAACCGAAGTTAGGGCGGAGTTGACCTTGCCCCGTTAAAATAAGCCCTTTTGAAGCAAGCTCTTGCCCATCGAGGACCAGAGGATAAAGCGCAAGCGTTTCACCGACGAGCAGATTATCGGCATTTTGAAGGAGCACGAGGCTGGCACGCCGGTCTCGAAGCTTTGCCGCAAACACGGCGTCAGCGATGCCAGTATCTATAAATGGAAAGCGAGGTTCGGCGGCATGGAGGTGTCGGAAGCCAAACGGCTGAAGACGCTGGAGGACGAGAACACAAAGCTGAAGCGGCTTCTGGCGGATGCCATGCTCGACAATGCTGCCTTGAAAGACCTTTTGGGAAAGAAGTGGTGACGCCCGGCCAAGCGGAAAGCTGTCGCGCATCTGATGAGCCATCATGAGATGCGCGAACGGCGGGCGTGTAAAGCCATTAATTCTTGCCGAATGACGGTCCGTTACGAGACCAGGCGCGACGATGATCATGAGCTTCGCGAGCGAATGAAGGCGTTGGCGCATGAACGTCGCCGCTTCGGATATCGACGCCTTCATGTGCTGCTCCGGCGGGAGGGTCACCTCGTGAACCACAAGAGGCTCTTCCGGCTCTATCAGGAGGAGAAACTGACGGTGCGCAATCGCGGCGGTCGCAAGCGAGCGATAGGGACGCGAGCGCCGATGCTGGTGCCGATGGTGGCCAATGATCGCTGGTCGCTGGACTTGGTGTCGGATCAGTTCACCGATGGGCGCAGGTTGCGGATTCTGTCCGTCGTCGATGATTGCACGAGGGGGTGCCTGGCGCTCGTCGGCGATACATCGCTTTCCGGTCTTCGCGTCGCACGGGAGCTTGACCGGATTATCGAGGAGCGCGGCAAGCCGAGGATGATCGTCAGCGACAATGGCAGCGAGTTCACCAGCAACGCGATCCTGCAATGGACGGATCTCGCCAAGGTGGAATGGCATTACATCGCGCCTGGCAAGCCGATCCAGAACGCTTTTATCGAAAGGTTCAACGGGCGGCTGCAGGATGAGCTTTTGAACGAGACGCTCTTCTCGTCCCTGAACCAGCCCCGGTCAACGCTCGCAAGCTGGTGCAACGACTACAACGAACATCGACCACACTCCGGCCTCGGCTGGCTCACACCAGCCGAGTTCGCTCAGACCATCAACCCGCGACGTGATGCGGTGGTGCGCAGCCGGAACGGCTCTGCACCGCAACACGCCCCTACCGCCCAGAATACAGAAACCCAAAACCGCTGGAGCGAACTCAGAACTGGATAATACTTGGGGAAGGTCGCAGAGGGTTCTCTTATCCGAGATCGTGATATTGCAACCAGCTACCTCAAGCTAATCCTCAAGGTGATCAGTATTGAAGATGCGACGGTCGTGGCGGGCGGAAACGCGAAGTCGGTCGACATGGGGCAACCGACGAGAACCGAGTTCCCGCAAAGGTTTCCCACCAAGTGGCAGCGTCCGTAGTGGCCTATTAACTTGGCCGCTTTTAGGCGCTCAAGGTATCAGTTTATGAAGCGGTTTTGCATTGTCGCTGCAACGACGAATAAAGCAGGTTTCGATCTGCTTGGGCGCGCCTGCGTTTGCCACTGCTCGAGCAACCTCACGAGTAGGCCGCGTGCCAAGCAGCGAGGCCTGCTACAGATGGATCCTCCGCTGAATTTGACCGGCGCCGAATGATTTGATCGTGACCCGGCAGGATGCCTCAGCCCGTGACATCAATGACGATCTTCCCTTTCGCCTGCCCAGCTTCAAGCTTTGCATGAGCGGCGGCTGCATCGGCAAGACCAAACCGCTCGCTGTCCAGGCGCGGCACCAGTCTTCCTTGTTCCGCCAAGGTAGTAATGATTTCCAGAATCTCGGAATGCCGCTCGATGCCTATGCCGTACATGATCGGTAACAGCACCAGGACCATGTGCAGATTAGCACCCTTGAGATAAAGCGGCGCCAGATTGTGTGATGCCGCTCCGACGACAGTGACAATGTCCCCCGCGGGCTTAATCATCTGGAACGCAGCGTCTAACGTCGCTCCACCTACAGTATCGAAGATCACATCAAAGCCGCGCCCATTTGTGTGCGTGGAGACAATGTCGGCAGCCGCTGCGCTGGAGAGATCGACGCAAGCACGTGCGCCCGCCGCCATTGCGACCTCGGTGCTTTCAGCGGAACGCGTAACTGCGACGACGTATGCACCTGCGGCCACAGCCATTTGAATAGCCATGAGTCCTACGCCTCCCGCTCCCCCAGTGATCAAGACCCTGCTTTCGGGCGTGACGCGAGCCTTGTCGAACAGTGCCTTCCAGGCTGTGCTTGCCACCAGTGGAAGTGCCGCTGCAGCGTGGAAGTCGAGGTTGGCGGGCTTTCGGGCAATGAAAGCCGGGTCATAGACGGCATATTCCGCAAGGCTTCCGGATACGTCTCCGTTCGGGCTGCTGAAACCACCGGCAAAACCGAACACTTCATCGCCGATGTTGAACTTAGTAACCCCTGGTCCCACCAGGTCGACAACTCCCGCAAAATCTGTCTGCAGGATGGCGGGGAATTGGCGGGGCGTCATCGGCAGCTTCGCCTTGCGGACCTTCGTGTCGATTGGGTTGAGGCCACTGGCCAGGATCCTTACCCTGACTTGTCCAGCTTGCGGCTCAGGCGTCGGAACCTCGGCAAGCTGCAAGACTTCGGCTCCGCCCTGCTCGGTTGCTATGACAGCTTTCATGATGCGGTCCTTCGGTTCTTGCCGTTCGATCTTTTGGTTCTAATACAGGCAAATCTGCTTATAAACATCATAAACGAGAAGAGACTATTTCCCGATGAAGCATGATGACCGTTTGCTGAGCAAGCTCGTTGGCCTTGAAGAATTCCTCCGCGTCGCAGAAACGCTGAGTTTTGTGCGAGCGGCCGAAACCCTTGGGCAGGCGCCATCTGCTATTTCAAAATCCGTCCGTCGGCTTGAAGAAAGACTCGGAATCCGCCTTCTGCACCGCACTACCCGTAACGTCTCTCTGACGGACGAAGGCGCCGAGCTCTACGGGCACGCCAAAAAATGGCTCGCCGAACTTGACGACATGCAGGCGAAGGTCGGCCGCGAGCTCGGTGAACTTAAGGGCATAGTGCGCATTGACATGCCTACCAGTCTCGGGCGCTCGCAGTTCATGACCCACCTAGCGGTCTTCATGGAGCGCCACCCCAAACTGACGGTTGAACTGCGTATGCATGACCAATACGTCAACCTGATCGCCGAAGGCGTAGACATGGCCATCCGCGTCGGCCACCTCAGAGATTCCGAGATGATCGCCAGGCCGCTCGGCCAAATCCGGCTCGGCACCTATCTTTCTCCTCGATATATCGAGAGGACCGGCATGCCGGGTCGGATCGAAGATCTAAAGGATCATCGTCTTCTGGCTTTCGTGAGCGGAAATGGTCGCACGCGCGCAATGACGTACCGGGCGGCCCGGCGGGAGATCACGATAGATCCCCGCCAAGCTGTGGCCACGTTCACCAATGGAGAGGCAATGATTGACGCAGCCGTAGCAGGAATAGGCATTGCCCAGACCCCAGCAATCTACGCTCGTCAGGCACTCTCTGACGGCAGCTTGATCCAAATCTTTGACGGGCAGGACGCTGGAAGTCTTCCAATCCAGATCGTCTACCCGTCACAGCGGCAGATGCCCAGAAGGGTCCGAGCGATGATCGATTACCTCGTTGGGACCATGAAAGAGGCATCAGATTGAGCACTGACTTTAGCGCAGGTCTGTAGCCGGAGCATTCTTTAGGTTCGTTCATACTCATCCAACTAGTTCGCAAGGTCGGCGAGAGCAGACGGAGATAGGCGATCTCGCCGCGCCGGCTCTGATCATCGTCTGTAGAGCCAGCCACATATGCGTGGCTCGCTGGTTTAACCGGAACGATGACCGTTCCTAAGCATTGTAGATACAAGCGGATCGCTAAAAGGCTGATGATGGACTTCCCCGGCGTTTGACCGGATAGCGACTTTAAGACCGTGCGTGCCGCGAGAAAAGGAGACTGCCATGGGTTCGACATCCGACAAGATTACCGGCAAGGCTAATGAGCTGACCGGTCAAGCGAAGCAAGCTGTTGGCGATGCCACCGACAACCACAGCATGGAAGCCAAAGGCGCCGCACAGGAGGCCAAAGGCGATGCTCAGCAGGTAAAAGGCGATACCAAGGATGCTGTAAAAAGTGTCGTGGACAAAGCCTAATTGCACCCGGACTTCCTGATCATCTGGCCCGCGTCGAGCGGGCTTTTTGGTGCCTGATGATGACGCGATTATACCTTCCTAGACATCTTTGGAGCAAATATGTCTGAACTCACGCTACACGACCTGTCCAAGAAAATGGCGAAGCTTGACTTCGCGATGCTGAACACGGCTTCAGTCGGCGGAGGCCAGACCTCTCGCCCGATGAGCAACAACGGCGACGTCGAGTACGACGGCGACAGTTACTTTTTCGCCTATGAGCAGTCGCGGAAGATTGCCGAAATTCGAGCCGACAGCAAGGTAAGCCTGACCTACACTGGAGCGGTCGGCATGTTGGGAGGGTCGCCATTATTCGTCAGTGTCGAGGGATTAGCATCCCTGATCGAAGACAAGTCGGCGTTTGCCGACCACTGGACCAGATAGATATTTTCCAGACGGGATTGATACCCCGGGCATTGTGATGATCAAGGTCCACGCCAGGTCTATCCGGTACTGGGACGGTAGCGATGAGGGCCAAATTAGGGTGTGACCTACGTCGTAGATCGCTTGCGGGCTGCCTGAGCGGACCGAAAAAGTGAGGCAGTTAAAGCCGCAGCCAGAAGCGTTTCGTCTACTTGCTCTCGGTACTTGTTGAGTTTCAGCAGGATTTCAGCCGCTTTTTACTTCAGGTTAGCCCACTTAATCGGTGCAGCGAATTGTCCGACAACAATCTTATCCCGGCGCAAGTGGATCACGACGAAACGTAAAAATGGATCAATTCTTAAGAAGGGTAGCATCATCACCGCTGCACGCTGTCGCTTCTTGGTGCGTTAGAACGTATGGAGCCATCCTCTTTCGCTAACGCTTTTAGCCGCTGACAGAGCTCCACCACGGCAGGCCGGCTTTCGCGTTGCCTCGTGACCAGGTGGTACGTCAGTGGACTTGGCACCGCCACACAGCTTAATCGCGTCAGCAACGCCTCCTCTACGGCAGCATCTGCAAACGGAACACGGGCAAGTGCAACACCCAGGCCGGCCTGCGCCGCAGCAAGGACTAATCCATAATCTTCAAAGCGGCGATCGTGCGGGCGTGGACGAAACCTCTCCACCGCATGCGCACGTAGCCACTCACGCCAGGCGACAGCGTCAGAGTCGCAGAGCAGGGTTTGCTGAAGCAGGTCGGTCGGTGCGACATCAGTCCCAAGGCGAGCCGCCAAGTCCGCGTGTGCAACAGGGACAAGGCTTTCTTCCATCAATGGCTCGGACACGACCCCCTTCCATGTTCCACGCCCATACCGGACGGCCACGTCCACCTCTCCGCCCTCGACATCCGCGTGACGATAGTCGACCGCTACGTCTACCCGTAGTGCCTGCCCACCATCCGGTCCAAGCTCAAGCCGACGCAAGCGCAGTAGCAGCCACATCCGAGCAAAGGCCGGGACTACGCTGATGCGGACCACGTCCGACCCTCTTTGCCCTCGCCAAGGGTCTGCCGCCGCTGCGATCAAAGCGAAGGCGTCTTCGATCCTCGACAAGAACCGCTGCCCATCCGGCGTTGGCCGCATTCCCCTCCCATGTCGCTCGAACAGTGGGGTGCCAAGCCATGCCTCTAGGGCGGCAACCCGGCGGCTTAGAGCTCCAGCCGTTAATCCAAGTTCAATCGCTGCGGCTGTGAGAGACTGGTGCCGTGCCACCGCTCGGACAACCTCAAGGCTGGCCAAGGGAGGATGAACGACGTCACTGGTAGGTAGGTTTAACCTTTGATCCATGCTCAAAGCTGAACAAGTAACAGCGCTGTATGTCAATGCAGAGACGTCGTGCATAACCGTCGCATGCGTACTTCACCTCACTCTCCTCCACCACCCTTGCGCACTCCTGCATCGGGAACCCTTGTGCTCGCTGCGTTGTCAGTTGCCTTCACAATTCTCGCTTGGGCATCGGCGTTCCCGCTGATCCGCGTCGCCCTTCGCGATCTCGCCCCCTTACCTCTTGCGGCGGCGCGCTTTGCTGTCGCGAGCTTGCTTGTAACCGCGTGGCTTCTATGGAAGAGGCCAGCTCGTCCGACCTTGCCCCACATGCTGCGTTTCGGCGCTTGCGGCATGGTCGGTATCGCGTTCTACAACGCTCTGTTGAATGGGGGACAGCAGACGGTCACAGCGGGAGCTGCCAGCTTTATCGTCAACACCGTCCCTATCATCACCGCAGTTCTGGCGGCGCTGATACTCGGCGAGCGATTCAATCGCTGGGGATGGATCGGCACCGCTATCAGTTTCACTGGTATTGGCCTGATCGCTTCTAGCCAAGACGGCTCTTTCTCCTTTGGAGCCGGCGCAAGCTTGGTGTTTGCAGCGGCCATGTGTCAGGCGGTTTATTTTATTCTCCAACGTTCACTCGTTCCGCATTACGGTGCATTGACCTGCACCGCCTATACCTTGCTTGCGGGCGCGCTCCTGCTGACGCCATGGCTGCCAGAGGCGCTTCATGCGGTCCTCTTGGATACGACGAGCTCTACGGCCACCTGGTCCGTTGCTGCTCTGGGCATTATTCCCGCAGCTCTCGGCTATGCTGCCTGGTCATATGCTCTGGGATATTTTGGTGCGGCCCGAGCGGCAAATTTCCTCTACCTCGTGCCACCCATCGCGACAGGCTTAGCATTTGTCCTGATTGGAGAGCTGCCGGGTATATTCACCCTCGCAGGGGGAGCCGTCGCCATAATAGGCGTTGTTCTCGTCAATTTTCGCGGACGAGCGTAACCCATAACTTCCGGAGAAATATCATGTCATTCACTGTCGCTGTCGGTGGCGCTACCGACAACGTCGGCTCCGAGATGCTGCGTATCCTCGAGCAGCGCGCGGTTCCAATCAAACGGCTCGTTCCTCTGGCCTCGGCGGCATCCGCCGGGGGGCTAGTGATGTTTCGCGGTGAGGCGCTCGAGGTCGGTAATCTGGCGACCTTCGATTTTAACGGATCCGACTTGCTCTTCCTCTCAACGGGAGGAGAGAACGCCAAAGGTACGGCCCTTCGCGCCGCGGCGGCCGGCACGGGATCGATACCTTGCGAGCGCCAGCGTCGTTGATCGACCGAAATCGAATTAAGTGTTGTCGGCACCACGACACGCCCGCTTAGATCCCGCAGCTTTTCAGCAAACGAAAGCGAGCCGGGTCCGGTGTAGATGCAGCCATCGACGTGGACCTGTGAACATCCCTCAAATGCGTGGCGCCCTCCAGTTCCGCCATTCGCAGAATTATGGGGATGGCCGATTGTGCAGCCTTTCCGATGACCCTAGCGCCTGCGGGGCCATCGAAGTCCCAGTCATGATATTTGAGTGGATCCAGATGATTGACGGACGAGTGATACTCTGGAGCGGACACCTTCTTAAGGTTCTCTGCGATGTTGTCGCCTCCGGCGGCCAACGCAGGAAAGAGGCCGTACATTTCACCCTGCGCGACCTGCCCAAGCTCGGCGAAGGCGGACGGAAACATGTCGTTCTCTTCGTCATCGGTCCATTCCGGAAGGTCGCCAAAATCCAGAAGGATCGTTCTCGCCAGGTGGAAATCCAGATCGGCGTCCTGGCCCTCACCCTCGAATGGCTACACCGTAAAAAAGCGGTAGTTGACGTCGATTAAGATGGCTCTCATGCTCCCGTCCGTCAGGTGCAAATTGCCGAACGCGCCCATCGCATATACCAACAAGTCCTCCGCATGAAATTCTGGATCGCCCTCAAAAAGCTCTTCCAGTAAGGGAGCGAAAGTAGCAGGATCGCAAAGTTGCGATCGTCCACCGGGCCATATGCCCCGTCCGTACTTAGCCCAAAACTCCAATAGCCCCTCAGGGAGACGGCCGCGGTAGCTGTTTATCTCGTGCAACGGCACCGGACCACCATTAGGAGCGCTGTGTTGCTCAACAAGTTCCAGATACGGGCGAAGGGACATTTTGAAGGACCAACTTCGGCTGACGGTAATCTCGAGAGTGTTCTCGCCCGGCTGGACTAACTCACACAGGATCAGTGCCGCCCTTGATTGTCGGGATGCTCGATCCTTTTGAACTCCATGCCGTCATACCGGACGATGTGGCGATCTCCGATGATCCAAAGGCAGTCATCAGAAACGCTGTCTATCTGCTGGATTACACTTGTTTCATCCAATCCCGCGGACGGAGCGTGAACGACCTCGAAGCTCCTGCCGTTGAACTTCCTGAGCCCGGACGTGGTCCCGACATAGATCTCGCCACGAAATTGCCGGACAGAATAGAAGGTGATCGCCGTGTCGGACTCATGAACGGTGGAGAAGCCTTCACTGGCACTCCCAATCAGGAGCGTCTGGTAGTAGCCGACGATTAACACCCTGTCCGCGCTTACGCTGTGGATGTCAAGCAGATGTTCATCCGTTGGAGATGCGAGCAGCTCCAGGCGTGATCCGTCCCAATGTCCGATCAGCCCTCTCAGGCCGCACACATATACGTCCCGTTCCGACAATCCCTCGACACGCGTGAAGTCCGGGCTACGGTTACTGAGTGCAAGTCGGTCCTCGATACCGAGCGGCGCGTCACTCTCAAATTCGCCGAGCCCAAGTTCCTTGCGCATGTTCTGTTCAGCTTTGTCGCGCAACCCTCCATCGACGGCCTCCCACCCGCCGGAAGAGCGCCTGTAGAACTGGCCACCGAAGCCGCAAGCAAACAGGGTCTGCCCGGCTTCATGAAGGCTCCGGAGAGAGCCGTGAGGACTAGCTCGGTCATCCACGGCTTCGCTCAGATGCTCGATTGAATTAATGATCTCGACCCTGCCCTCCTCCGACAAAAAGCAACCGGCGCGCAAGATGGAGCCGATGGGACGACGGAGACATGCGGAAACAATCGTTTCACTTACCCAATCCTGATAAGTGAAGAGCGTTTGGCTGTCGAGGTTGAGATAGAAAATCCGGCTGACCGGTGTGTCGGAGCCCGATGTCTCATCCGGAAAGCCGACGATGATTAGGAAGCGGTCTGACACCGCGCAACCGTTGCCGAGGGAAATCGGGGTGCCTGGCGTCGTCATACTTGCTCCTTACAAACCATTCGTTCCACTACCATTACCGATTTGGACCGGGCTGGGCCACGGGGCGGTCTTCGTCGCCCTAAACCGCATGTCACCGCGCAGCCCCTGCCTGCGATGGTAGCCCTGAAGCTGCTGCAACATCACGACGGCACTACAGCCTGTAACTTGGGAAGCCGCTTGGACACCTGCCACTTCCAGTTCCTGCAGGGGAGCTGTGCCTGGCGGGCTGCCCGCCTGCCCCAGCGCCCGCTCACGCGCGTCGTATATCGCGTGGATCATGCCGTGTTCGTTGGCATTCGCCCCACTGAACCGCGGTGTTCCGCCATCGACGCAGATCGTGTAGCCATCACCGTGTGAGAGACCTGGATTATAAAGTTTCTTGCTACCCGGCTCGCGAAAAGCGCGGTCCGGGACGACGTGGTGCGGTGTCGAGTACGGCATGGCATCAGCGCAACCTTCGCTATACTTTCGCAACCGGCAGTTCCGCCGCCGCCGCCGGCGTCCCTTAATTGTTACATTCCCTTCTGTACGCGCATTTGGAACCGGAGGTGCATGTGTTTCCTCCTCTACCCGCCGCCGCTCAGCATCCACCTGCTGACGCGCCCAACGACGAACCTCTTGAGGGTCAGACCCATTATCGATTGCCCTTTGGGCTTCACGAATGATTTGGCGTTCGGCGTCCGTAAACACGGGCATATCTGCGAAATACGCAGGGTTCTGTTGAAAGAACAGTTCAAGTGCGTTCAAATACGGATTTCCACGTCGTGACCAGCGTAATATCTTCCACCAACGAGATCCGGTTGGCGGCGGCGGCGGTGGTGGCCTTCTGGTGGGGGTCGGCCGGCTTTGAGTTTGCGGTGCCGTCTGAGTTCCCGACTGCCCTGTGTCCAAAAAGGCAAGCCTGTTTTGACCTCCAGCATTGTTGCCGCCCATCCCGATGGGTGCCGCATCACTCATCGAACCGGTATTGGCAAAGGCCAGTCTCACTGGGCCACTTCCCGTAGCGGCACCTGTGCCCGAACCGGTAACAGCCGCGTACTCGATCGGCGGCGTCGGGCTGAACGACAGGTTATGCTTCGGCCAGACAAGCTTCCCGACTGTGTTCCGGTTGTTCATCCACCATTCGTCGTCATGCCGGGTCGCCCACTGACCTTCGATGCGAACCGTCCTCGAGTGTTCTTTGCGATGGCAGATGGAGGAGACTGTATTCGACTTCACCCCCAGGCCGGTTCCCGGTTCGTCGCCGGTGCAGCGGGTCACGATCGAATTCTGCTTGTGCGCCCGTTGACCCGTCATGAATACGCTCGAGGCGGTGTTGGCGTCATCAGATTGATAAGCGACAATAGTGTAGGGAACGGGCGCCGTCGGAGAGCGACAAACGTCGGGGTATTTCGAGATGATGACGCCTTCGCCGGTGGCGCGGCTGCCTTCGCGCGGGGGATGAAGGCTCATACAACCTCCTCCTTGAGCCCGTTGAGCGCCGGGCGCGGCAGATCCGAAGTTAGCATTGCCGCCAACGGCTCCGCTGAGAGCTCAATGCACAGGAAGTTCGGGCAGATCGGCAGCCACGAACGCCACGTGATGTCGACAGTATAGGGCGCCGTTCGCAGGTCGATATGCAATCCGTCGAGGTTCATACGCAGCGTGACCTCGCGGCCATCACGCCAGCGATAGCGAGCCAATGGCTGGATGCCGGGTAAGGTGAAACGCAGCGTGCCGCCGCCCGGCGTCAGACGAGCAAGTTCCGCGGTCTCGTCGCCTCTCAGGTAGCCTGGATAAATTAGGTCGGGATGCGCCGACTGATAAAAGCGATAATCGAAATCAGCGGGCAGCCGTGGATGGCGGTTAGCCACCCATTCCTCATCATAGGTTCCGGCGAACCGCTGCCTCAGCCGCCAAAATGGCGGCACCGGTGACAGACCTTGCGGAAGACGAGCTCCAAAAGGATCAGAGTAGTCATCGATGTCGCTGTCAATCGAAGCGGCTGGGACGGCGTCTGTCCGATCTCCACCATTTCGTGGGGGACGCTTTACCCCAATCGGATTGGCAGGGACCTCCGGATCACCGTCACCATCGACGCTTTGGTCACTCGCGGCATGACGATAGTCGAGGGCAACTTCCG
>NZ_SMTL01000013.1 GCF_004358025.1 Rhizobium deserti
TCCTGCCCCCGCAACCAACAAAACTTACAACGCTTTCCAATCAGCCTCCGCATCAGTGAGTATGGCACGGAAACGCGCCAGAAAATCCAGCTTCTCATTGTTATCCTTGAACTCACCCGCCCTCACACGGCGGGCGTAGTCGTTTGTGGCCGTTCATCCAGACCGGCGCTGTAGTCCTGAAACGCCTGCATGGAGGCGAGGATGGATACCAGGCGCAGGACGATCGTCAGGTCAGCGGACTTGCCATCGGCAGCCGGTTCTCTCGTTGCTTATGCAATATTGCTCTGGGCAACAGCGTACCCAATTGTTATGCCTCGGGGCGGTGATGGGTAAAACAGCTGTGATTAGAGAAAAAGCGTCGATCTAGCCGTCGCTAAAGTTGCTGAAGTTATTTTAGGCATGGCAAAGCCATCTCTCTGGGAAGCCAACCGTCACGCGCTAGAAGCTATCGCAAAGAGATGGGATATGCAGTCGCCCAAGTCCGATGGATCGGATAATCCTTCTCGTGAATCGCAAGTTTCACCGCTGACTGATCTTCCCTTCGACTTTGATCGGCAACCGCGATCTCATTAACATCACGTGGGCCGTAGGACAAATCCATCAACCAAGCCTCGACGATCTGATCGTGGATTTTCCCTATAAGTTGGACACCAGTCCATTTGGTACTACGATAGTTTCAACGGAATGGTGACAATAGCTTATTTGATCAACGATCTGTACCGCTCCCGGGTTCACCGGAGAGCCTTTGGTTTAAGTTATGCGGCCAGGGCTGGCGCGTCCAGCATGGAGTAGTATCATTCTTCGGCCTCGGCTGGCGGTATGTTGCCGATGGGCTCCAGAAGGCGGCGGTTGTTGAACCGATTTACCTATTCCAGCGTTGCGAACTCCACGGCCTCGAAGTTGCACCACCATGGTCCTCGTCTGTGGATGACCTCAGCCTTGGAAAGATCATTGATTGTTTCGGCGAGAGCGTTGTCATAGCTATCGCCGACACTTCGGACAGGTGGCTCGATGCACGCCTCCGCCAGCCGTTCGGAATAGCGAATGGACACATGTTGCGAGCCGCGGTCGGAATGGTGAACCAGCGTGCCACTGTGAACAGGCCGCCGATCATGAAGTGCCTAATCGAAGGCATTGAGCAAGAAGCCCGCATGAGCAGCTCGGCTAGTCCACCAACCGACGATCCGGCGCATAGAACTGCCGGTTTACCCGGTCGAGCGGACAAGACGCGGTCCTGTCGCTGATCGTCGTGCGGATCGGTTTGCCGCGAATGAGAAAGTGTTGAGCGCGTCGAGAATGGCGACCGAATTATGAGTGAAGGCTGCGGGATTGAGTACAATTCCTTGTGCAGCTTCCCGCGCCTCATGAATCCAGTCGATGATCTCGTATTCTCGGTTGCTCTGGTGAAACCGAGTCTCTCGGCCGAGTTCGGTGGCGAGAGAACCGCAAATCCTCTCGAGGTCCTCCAGGGTCTCATAGCCGTAGATATGCGGCTGCCGCTTCCCGAGCAGGTTCAGGTTCGGCCCGTTAAGGATATAATTATGTTCATAACGCAATCTCGCTTTCTAGTCTTGGTTCACTGCAGCATTTCCTCGATTGTAACGACGCGGCGCTCTTGTCCAGCCTTTGCGATTGCCAAGATTGTCGCGAGCGTCATCATGCCGTCGCCTGCTGAAACTATTGGCTCAGCCTTGCCCTCCACGACATCAGCAAAGTGGTTGAGCTGGTTCTCGTAGGCGCGGCTGCCGTCTAGGGTGACGTGCTGGCGCAGGAGCGGGTGCTGCCAGTGACCTTCATCCGTCTCATGCTTCCAAAGATCCATCAAGGGCAAAGAGAGTGAGGCTTTCGTGCCGGCAAAGACATAAGCGTTTTCGGGCTGGTGCGGAAAATAAAGCGCCTGACCGGCAGCCGTGTCCCAATTATAAGGGGAGACGGCAGTATCGCTCATAAGGAGCGTGCCAAGCGCGCCGCTTGCAAACCTCACGCTGACGCTTGCAGTATCCTCTACTTCGAACGCCCGCACGGCATTGGAGGAAAAGGCCATCACGCTCTCGATGTCGCCGCAGATGAAGCGCAAACAATCGATGTCGTGAATAAGGTTGATGAGCAGTGGCCCACCGCCTGCTTTGCTTCGCCATGCCGCGTTGAAATAGTCATTGGGCTTGTCAGTCATCCACAAGGCATTGACAGCGACGAGACGGCCAAGCGCCCCATCGCGAACGAGCTGCCGGGCTTTGGCGATGTCGGGACTATGTCGACGCTGGTGCCCCACCAGAACAGGAACTCCAAAACGCTGGACGGCCTCTGTCAGACGCATGGCGGCTTCAAGAGTGTCTGCGACTGGCTTTTCTACCAGGCTGGGGATTCCCCGCGAGATACAAGCCAAGGCCGCGTCAGCATGCAGCGCGTTCGGTAAAGCAATGATTGCACCGTCCGGCTTGATGGCGTCCAGCATGTCGACGATGTCGGAGAAGCAGCGGACGCCGTGTTCCGCAGCAAAAGCCTTTCCGACCTCGGAAACGTCAGCGATTGCCGCCAGTTCGACACGGCTGTTTGCTTGGATGAGATTTGCATGCTCGCGGCCGATCAGTCCGGCTCCCATCACGGCGAGCTTCAGCGTCATGAATGTTCCTCCTCCGGGTCCTGCAGCTCAGACGCGGGCGATGCTACGAAGGTGATCAGGGGTCGTTGTCGGAAAACCGAAGAATTCCAGATAGGCGGGGATCTGTTCAAACAGCATGTCGACGCCGATCTGGAACTCGCAGCCACGAGCCCGGACAGCGGCGAGAAAAGGAGTGATGTCCTGTTTCAGGACGACTTCGCCGACGAAGGCCGAGGATCTTATCCGCTGTACGTCGAAAGGGAGCAAGTCATCATCATGCATACCCAGCGGGGTTGCGTTGACAACGATATCGTAGCCCTCCGGGTCAGTCTCACCCGTAACGACCTGAAGTTTAGGGTAGTGGGTGCGAAGCCGTTCCGCCAGGTCGTTCATCATCGGCGGGTAGGCGTCATTGAGAGCGAGTTCGGCAATCCCGGCCTGAGCAAGCGAGGCCGCTATTGCAGATCCCACTCCGCCGGCACCGGCGATAATGGCACGCTTGCCCTCGATCGCACGTCCGCGACGACGGACGCCGCGCACGAATCCCTCGCCGTCGAACATATCCCCCACAAGCCGACCGTCACCTCCCAGCCGCACCGCATTGCAGGCGCCAGCAACCGAGGCCTTCTTCGAGACATTGTCCAGCATGCCGACCGTGACGATCTTGTGTGGCATCGTAATCAGAGCGCCGTGGATGTTAGACAGCTTAAATATCAGCCTTAGGAAGGCTGGATAGTCCTCGGCTCGACAGCCCATTGGAACAACCGCCGCATCTATCCCGCTTTCTTCAAAATAAGGGTTGTAAATCAGCGGCGCCTTGAAGGTATGAGTCGGGTAGCCGATATGCGCTATGATTTTGGAATTGCCGTTAATCATCGGCCTTCACCTTCCATGAGACAGTCTGGCGGCAGCCAACGGAGCAGCCCCAGTCAATGGCGTCCGAGGATTTCGCCAAGGAATTTACGCGTGCGTTCGTGCTTGGGATCGGAGAAGAACTCGGCCGGTGGCGCCTGCTCGACTACGGCGCCGCTTGCCATGAAGATGACGCGGTCGGCAACCTGTCGCGCAAAGCCCATTTCGTGGGTGACGCAGATCATCGTCATGCCTTCTTCGGCGAGTGCGATCATAGTATCCAGCACTTCCTTGACCATCTCCGGGTCGAGGGCGGAGGTAGGCTCGTCGAACAGCATGACCTGCGGCCGCATGCAGAGCGCTCGGGCAATCGCCACGCGCTGTTGCTGACCACCAGAAAGCTGAGCTGGATACTTGTCCGCCTGTTCGCTGATCCTGACCCGCTCAAGAAGTTGTCGCGCGCGGCTTTCAGCCTCTACTTTCGAGAGCCTCAACGCACGCATCGGGGCGAGCATGCAGTTTTCCAGAACGGTGAGATGCGGAAAAAGATTGAACTGCTGGAAGACCATGCCGACTTCACGTCGGACGGCATCGATGCTCTTCGCCTGGTGGCCCAGCACGATATCGCCCACCCGGATTTCGCCTTTCTGGTAAGTCTCAAGGTGGTTGATACAACGAATGAGCGTGGACTTGCCGCTACCCGACGGACCACACAAAACAATTTTCTCGCCCTTGCCCACGGAGATGTTGATGTCCTTCAGCGCCTGGAAGGCCCCATACCACTTGTCGACGCC
Organism: Rhizobium deserti; assembly: GCF_004358025.1. Classification (GTDB taxonomy): domain Bacteria; phylum Pseudomonadota; class Alphaproteobacteria; order Rhizobiales; family Rhizobiaceae; genus Neorhizobium; species Neorhizobium deserti. The sequence goes on from NZ_SMTL01000013.1 coordinate 4,249, forward strand.
GGCCATGCTGATCATGGCCTGCCCCTCAGGTTTGCTGCTCGAGATTTCGTTCATAAAGGGAGCTCCGAATGGTTGTCGCCACAAGCAGGAGAGCGGAGGTCGCTTACCTTGCCTGGGCTGCGAACTTACGTTCGAGGTGGGCGCCGTAGATCGTCAGAGGGCAGCACATGATGAAGTAGAGAATGCCCACGATCCCAAAGACGGTCAGCGGCTGGAAGATCTGGTTGGAAATGATGTTGCCCGCGCGAGTGAGTTCGGTGAAGCCTACAATGGAGGCTAGTGAGGTGCCCTTGATGAGCTGCACGAGAAAGCCGATGGTGGCGGGAAGGGATATCCGCAGCGCTTGCGGCAGGATAATATCCTTCATCCGGGATGAGTAGCTGAGAGCAAGAGCCTTGGAGGCTTCTGTTTGTCCCTGCGGAACAGCTTCGATCGCTCCACGCCAGATCTCGCCCAGGTAGGCACTGGCATGCAATGTGAGGCCGACGGCAACGGCCAACCAAGCGTCAACCTTGATGCCGATCAGCGCAAGACCGTAGTACACCACGAACAACTGCATCAGGAGGGGCGTTCCTTGGAACACGGCAATATAGCCGGCAGTCAGACCTTCCACCACCCGCACGCCGGACGTGCGCGCGAGCGCGATGAAGAGCCCTGCAATACACCCGCAGACGAAGCCCACGATTGATAGGGCTATGGTCCATTTGAGGCCTATGAGTAGGAAGATGATTTCATCGCGACCCATAATCGTCCCTCACTTGACCGGATAAGCAAAATACCGGGCCGAGAAGAACGCGAATAGACGCATCATCAGCCAGGAAATAACGAGGTAGAAAACCGTTACGGTGAAGTAGACTTCGAAGCTTCGGAAGCTGTCGGACTCGATCCGCTGGGACACCGATGTCAGTTCATACGCAGATATGGCCGACGCAATGCTCGTCGTCAGAGTCAACAGCACGAACTGGCTCGTCAACGACGGGAAGATCGCTCGCAGCGCCGGCTTAAGGATGATCAGGCGAAACACCTGCGCCTTGTGCAGGCCGAGAGCCAGTCCGGCCTCCATCTGTCCCTTCGAAATCGATTGTACGCCGCCGCGAATGATTTCGATCGCATAGGCGCCACCGTTGATGCCGAGCGCAATGATTGCGGTGGGAGTGGGGTCAAGCCGAACCCCTATCAAGGGCAGCGCGAAGTAGATGAAAAAGATTTGGACCAGGAACGGCGTGTTGCGGATCAGCTCCACGAAACCGATGACCAGCCAGCGCACTGGAGCCAATGTCGACTGGCGGAGCACGACGCCGCCGATGCCGATGATGACTGCAAGTATCATCCCGCAGATTGCCAGGGTGAACGTGCCAAGGCAGGCAGCCAGCAGGTTTGGCAAGCCTTCGATGACCGGCGCAAAATCAAGCGTATAGTTCATATCAGCTCCTAGGAGGTCTTCTCGGAGAGTTCCAAGGCCCTCACCATGTCGGCAATCGCCTGGATGGCCAGCTCATAGCCTCGCGCGCCGAAGCCGATCATGATTCCCGTGGCAACGCGGGAGATGAGCGAGTTGTGATAGATGCTTTCACGAGCGTGAACATTGGAGATGTGCAGTTCGATTTTCGGCCCATCGAACATTTTGAGCGCGTCAAGAAGGGCAATGGACGTAAAGGTGTAGCCCGCCGGGTTGATGACAATTCCGCATGCCTGTTTGCGGGCCTGATGGACCGATTCAACCAGCTCCCCTTCAAAATTGGTCTGACGAAAGTCGATCTGAAACCCGAGATCTGCAGCCTGCGATAGGCAGTTCTCGTGAATGTCGTTCAACGTGGTGTTGCCGTAGATGGCAGGCTCGCGTTCGCCCAGCAGGTTTAAGTTGGGCCCGTTCAGCACAAATATCGTCTTGCTCATGGTGGTGCTCCGAATCAGATGCCTCGCACGCGAAACGGCGCGGGCGCACTTTGCCGTCGCCGGATTTCCCGACGGCGGCAAAGTCTGTCACAGTGAAGGGATCCGGGCTTTATTTTGCCGCGAATGGAATACCTTCGAGACTCTCGGGAAACGCAGGAACCGGCACCTTCATCCACTTGTCGTAGATCGTCTTCAATTCGCCGTTCGCCTTGATCTTGTCGATGAACGCGTTGAGCGCGCCATTAAGCTCCTTCTCACCAAGGCGCGTGCAGGCGCCGTTGTAAAGCTTCTGGAACTCGAGCTTGTTTTCGAACTTGCCTGGAGCTGCCTTTTCGACTCGATCCAAGTAGAAGATGTTGCCGCCAAGCGCATCTGTTTGACCGGAAATCAATGCTTGCACGCTGGCCGCGTCGCCGTCGTAACGGCGGATGGTGGCGGAGGCCGGTGCGTTCTTTGTCACCTGCGTATCCTGAGCGGCGCCCTTGGCCACCGAAATCGTCATGTTCGCCATATCTTCGTTGGTCTTGATCGACTTGTCCTTCGGACCGATCAGGACGATGGCGTTGGCGTTATAAGGTTTCGAAAATTGTACCGCCTTCGCGCGATCGGGTAGCATTGCCATTGTGGCGAAGAGGACGTCCACGCGACCGGACGTCAGTGCCGGAATGCGGTTGTTGACTTCGAGCGGCACAAATTCGACGTCGACTCCGAGCTCTTTTGCAAACAGCGTGCCCATATCGGCATCAAATCCATCTTGCTTGCCACCACTGGTGACGAACCCCCACGGCGGATTGTCCCCTTGAATGCCGACGACGAGCTTGCCCTTCGCCTTGATCTCTTCCGGCGTAATGGCTGCAGCTGATCCCGCAAATGACATGGCTACCAAGAGAGCGGTAGCTCCCAGTAGAGTCCGACGACGCTTCAACTCGATCCCAAACATATCGCTCCTCCTAAAGCTGACTAAGCAGCACTCCCGTTGCTGACGCGATAGAACTGCCACGGAGCGAAGGCGTGATCAACACATAATTGCAAAAATGTATGATAAAATGCGTTTCAACATTGACTTCCCACTGGTGGTGATGGAAGCCATAGCAGACGGAAGTCAACGCGGATCTGTAGAGGAGGAGCGCCCATGAAGACTTCAATCGCAACTGTATCGATCAGCGGAGAACTGCCGGAGAAGCTCGAGGCTATTGCGGCCGCAGGGTTTGACGGCGTTGAAATCTTCGAGAACGACTTCCTTGCCTTCGACGGAAGTCCCCGAGATGTTGGGCGAATGGCACGCGATCTCGGACTGGAGATCACTCTATTCCAACCCTTCAGAGATTTCGAAGGGATGCCGGAAGCGCTGCGGCAGCGAACCTTCGATCGGGCGGAGCGCAAGTTCGATGTCATGCAGGAACTGGGAACAGACCTCGTACTTGTCTGCTCCAACGTTTCCCCAGCGGCGCTCGGCGGTATCGATCGCGCCGCCAATGACTTTCGCGAGCTTGGCGATCGGGCAGTAAAACGCGGGCTGCGTGTCGGATATGAGGCACTTGCCTGGGGGCGCCATATCAACGATCACCGCGATGCATGGGAAATCGTGCGTCGTGCAGATCACCCGAACGTCGGTCTGATCCTCGACAGCTTCCACAGCCTGTCCCGCAAGATCGAGGTCAACTCGATCCGGTCGATCCCGAGGGACAAGATCTTCATCGTCCAACTTGCGGACGCGCCGCTGATCGACATGGATCTGCTGTACTGGTCCAGACACTTCCGCAATATGCCGGGGGAGGGTGACCTTCCCGTCACGGCTTTCACTGCTGCCATCGCCGAGACCGGATATGACGGCTATTTCTCGCTCGAGATCTTCAACGACCAGTTCCGCGGCGGCTCCACCAGATCGATTGCGGCAGATGGCCACCGCTCGCTGATCTACCTTGGCGATCAGGTGCGACGCCTCCCGAATGCTGAACGGCTAACCGTTCCCGTCATGCCGGATCGGGCGAAGGTAGATGGCGTAGCTTTTGTCGAGTTTTCTGCGGACAAGGCGGGTTCTCAGGAACTCGTTGCCATTCTCAAGACGCTTGGGTTCAAGAAAACAAAATCCCACCGAACCAAGAATGTCGACTTTTTCGAGCAAGGGGATATCCGTCTGATCGTCAACACGGAGCAAGAGGGCTTTGCCAACACGTCGTTCGCTGTACACGGTACCTCTGCCTATGCCCTGGCTCTGACGGTCGACGACGCTCGAAACGCCCTTTCCCGAGCTTTGGCACTGGGCGCAGAACAGTTCGTCCAGCCGGTGGCGGAAGGGGAGGTTCAAATCCCCGCCATCCGGGGCGTCGGCGGCGGGCTGGTCTACTTTATCGACAAGAGCAGCGATCTCGGCCGCTTTTCCGAGATCGACTTCTTGCCGGTCGAAACGGAGGAGCGGATCACCAAGGCCCATCTTGTGCGGGTCGATCACATTGCACAGACTGTGGCCTATGACGAGATGCTCACCTGGCTACTCTTCTACACGTCCATATTCGACACGCATAAGACGCCTATGGTCGACATCATCGACCCGTCCGGGGTGGTGCGCAGCCAGGTGGTAGAAAACGATAACGGTGCCCTTCGGATCACCATGAACGGGGCGGAAAACCGCCGCACGCTGGCGGGGCACTTCATTGCTGAGACGTTCGGATCGGGCGTGCAGCATTTGGCTTTCGCAACGTCGAATATCTTCGCGACGGCGCAGGCTTTGCGGGAAAACGGCTTCCAGCCGCTTCCGATCACGGCCAACTACTATGGTGACGTCGAAGCGCGTTTCGGTCTTGATCCCGCGCTGACCGAGCGCCTCAAAGCAGAGAACATTCTCTACGACAGGGACGAGCACGGCGAGTATTTTCAACTCTATAGCGGCACGTTCGGCGAAGGGTTCTTCTTTGAGATCGTCCAGCGGCAAGGTTATAAAGGCTATGGCGCTCCCAACGCCATATTCCGCATCGCCGCGCTGAAAAAGCAGATGCGGCCGGAGGGTGTTCCGGCCAGCTAAGCGACTTGTTCTAATCCATAGTCGAGCCGTTGAACTAGATCCTGCTTCTGTTAAATACGACGATCCTTTAATATCGAGAACGTCCGTGGTTCCCAAGGTCCCTGCAGAATCGGTTGCCGAGAGCAGCTACAGACGTATCAGGACCGATATCATTTTCGGCCGGTTACCGCCGGCTCAGAAATTGAGGCTGGACAGCTTGAAGGAGACCTATGGGACAAGCGTGAGTACGCTTCGGGAGATCCTGAACCGGTTGTCTTCGGACGGTCTCGTTGTTGCAGAGGGTCAACGGGGATTTGAAGTGGCTTCCATCTCGGAAGCGGACTTGCGGGAAATAGCTGCTCTTCGGCTGTTGCTGGAAACCCATGCGCTTCAACAGTCGTTCGAGCATGGCGGCGTTGACTGGGAAGCGCGTCTGGTTTCGGCCCATTACAAGCTCGCTCGCATGGAGGGCGTAATGGCCAGTGGGGATACCAGCCAGGCGGAAAACTGGAAGCGTTACGACTGGGAGTTCCATCAGGCGCTGATCTCGGCCTGCGGCTCTAAGCTGCTGATGGACACCCATTCCAATGTTTTCGACAAATACCTCCGCTACCAGATGGTCGCCTTGTCCTATCGAGGCGACATCGCTGCAAAGGAACACCAGCAACTGCTGGAAGCGGCGTTGAAGCGGGACGAAACGACAGCAAAGGCCATCCTCGTGAAACACATCCAGGGTGGTCTCGAACATGCCTTGGCGCGTAACCGACTGGATAAGTAGATGTTGATCCGGGCGCGAGACCAGGCGGTGAATCCAGATGACACTTGGCTACGTTCTGGCGAAGCAGGCGAAACGATCAGCGACGTTGTTTTCCGGCAGGTGAGGGCGGACATTATCGCGGGAGTGCTTGCGCCAGGCAGTAAGATAAAGCTGGAGCAGGCAAAGGAACGCTACTCTATCAGCGTGTCATCCCTGCGGGAAATCCTTAGCCGTTTGGCGGCCGAAAACCTTGTTAAAGCTGAAGGCCAAAAGGGCTTCGAGGTTAGTCCGGCTTCAGAGCAGGAATTGCTCGAGTTAGCCGATCTACGGATCTTACTAGAAACTCATGCGATGGAACTTTCATTTGCAACAGGAGACCTGGAGTGGGAGGGCCGCATCGTTGCCGCTCGCCATAAATTGGAGGCAGCCGAGCGGGCGCTTCTGTCGGGGGATGCCTCTCGTACAATCGATTGGGTTCATTACGACTGGCAATTCCACCGCTCGATCGTCTCCGCCTGTAATTCCACGACCCTCATGAGTAATCTCTCATCTGTCTTCGACCGCTTTTTGCGTTACCATCTGCTGGCGAAAAGTTTCCGAGGTACGGCTGTTGCCGACGATCACAAGTTGCTTTTTGAGCTAGCATTGGCGAGGGATGTTCAACAAACGCAGCGGGTTATCCGCCAGCATGTGATGAGTGGCGTCGAGCATGTCCTTAAAGAAACTTGTTTCTGATGATCGTGCCGGACTGCCGGCACCCCTCGGCCAGAATCTATCCAACCGGCTAAGAAGTGCCCGCTCCGACAGCATTCGACGGTGATGATCGGTTTACCTTTCCCTGCGAACGTGCGGCGGTCGATAAAGCGGCGCTCACGTTGTTGCGATAAGGCACACCTCGCTAAGGCCAAGAAGCGGGTCATTTTAAGGAATAGGCGATGACGTAATCGCCCCGTTCCTGCGACTGGCGTGCGCCGCCTGCCGAAATCAGCACATATTGCTTGCCTGCTTTGGTGACTTGTAGGTCATCGGTCCGCCCTGGCTACCGACCGGCAGCCGCGCCTTCCAGACTTCCTTACCGGTCGCCGTATCGAAGGTGCCAGGTAATAATCCTGGGTGACGGCGATGAATACCTCATCTCTTCAGCGGCATTTGCTCAATTGCCGGCTTCGATTTCAAGACCCTGTGCTACTGCATCGATCGCCGGTCATAATCTACCAAAATCATCCACGTCAGCAGCTGCGAACAAGACGACGCTTAGACCGCTAAGAGCTATACCCAGGTACGTGGCGAACTTTTTTCCGCCGTGGCGGGATATTGACCTCACCCTCGTAACTGCCGCTCACGATGCGTCCTGACACTCCCGCAATTGTGCCCGGTTTCTTATTCTCAATGTGACCATTCAGGAAACGGCTCGGATCGGTAATGTGGTGGATTGCCTCTTCTTTAAGCTCTTGCAGATTTGGAACCAGCTGCGACTCGTATGATCGTGATTCGGGCTGAATGTGCTCCGGATCGATTGCCTTTGGTCCGACGGTGAGAGAGACCGCGAGACCGGTTGCATTCGCGCTAATGTGAAATGGTGGCACCGCCTCGACGCGGAAGAACAACGCTGCGGTCTGTTCATTCTGTGTTGCTGGGGCATCCAGTCTGACAGATCCCATCATTTTCTCGACACTGGCCTCAAGTCTGTTGACTCCGAACGACAGGGCAATCACGAGCATTGTCTGCTCGCGAAGAAAAATTCCCATCCACTTTCCCGATGGCCTTGGATGCCGTTGATCAGCAGCATTTCGCCGCTATCTGCTGCAGCTAGTGATTTGACCTGTTGCAAAACGATGCCCTGTGTGGCGAACAAAAGGGGCTAGCTCCTTGTCGGGATTGCGTGATGCATCTTCGAACTGCAGGTATGCAGCGGAAAAACCGACAAGCGTCTGAGGAGAATTCGGAGGATGCGGATTTAATCCACCAGCCCCTCATCTTGAGGGTTGACCAAGGAGGCGAGGGAGCTATCTTTCAACCCGAACATGACGTGCATACTCCTGCACCAGTCGGTTTCCG
>NZ_SMTL01000014.1 GCF_004358025.1 Rhizobium deserti
TGTAATGGCCATCAAGCGCCACGGTCGTCCTGAGGACGTCGCGGGAATGGTTTCCTGGCTGGCTGGACCCGAGGCCAGCTTCGTCACCGGCGCGATGCACACAATCGACGGCGGCTTCGGAGCCTGACCTCCGGGAGCGATGGCATGGGTCCGGTGGGCAATCTAGCTGGTTTAGGCAAACTGTCGCCCTGACAGGAATGCGCCTCCGAAGCGGTCATTGCGGGCTTCCCGAAACTCCCTAGTCTGCGCTGTCGCAAAAGTTAGGAAAACACGTGTCGCTCCAACTGGGACTTTTGCGAACAGACGAGAGCCTGACTTGTTCCGAAGCGGAAACCCGGCGTAGACCAGATCCGGCCTCCTGCGACTTTCGCGCATCCTGCCGATATGCCAGAAAGGCTTTTCGGTCGAAGCGCAAGCGCGGTTGGAAGTGAGGTCAGGTGATGAGCCGGATACGTTTCCGCAGTGGATATGCCAAATATTCGGATCTGGCGATGTTCCTTGCCTACGTCGGGGAAAGCGATCCATTCGATTCGCCGACCAAGATCATCGTCCTCGACGATGCCCGGTCCGAGCCGGAATGGGGGCTGGAGGATTGCAACGACGTTTTCGTCGATGTCTGCAGCTTCCGCTCTGAAGCGATGGATCGGCCGGCCTTTGTCTGCATTTCGGAAGAGGGAAAGGTCTGGTTTCACCTCGAGAATCGCGTCATCGAGGATATCCCCGATGCTGGTCTCTCCAAGCCGACATCGCTGAAGCTTGGATATGTCGGCGGTATCCGCCAACTCGGCGGAGAGCTATACGCCTACGGTTATGCTGGCCAGATCTACCGGCGTACAGCGCCGGCGACATGGGAGCATTTCGACCAGGGGATCGTAGGCGCGCCCGGCGATGACTACGATATAACCGGCATGTGCCTGTCCGGCGGAATGTTCTATGCCGTTACCAGAATGGGGGGTGAGGGTCGCATCTATTCCCGCGCTTCCCGCAATGGCGATATGTGGTTGACCGCGGTCAACCCTTCGGGCGAATGGCTGAATGCAATCGAAGCGGATCAGGATGGAACCGTTTGGGTATGCGGCCGAAATGGCGCCCTGCTTAGGGGCAATGCCACAACCGGCTTCACGCAGGCAGGCGATCTCGAATGCGACGAGGAATTCCTCTCCGTCGCGCTGTTTCGCGGACAGGTCTGGCTGAGTTCGGCGACCTCACTATATAATTGGTCGGAGGGTCGCCTGTCCAAGGTCGACACTGGCCTATTGCCCGGTATCCGCGGCGCTCATCGCCTGCAGGTGGTGGACGATGTGCTCTGGTCGTTCGGATATGACGAGGTGCTTCGCTACAACGGGGATAGATGGATGCGCTTCGCGTGTCCTTGTGCATAGTCGGGCGGATTTGGAGAAATCTACCAATTGGAGGTAGAGTGGCTGAGAAATTTCGACTTTTTGTTAGCAACCAGCAAGTCGCGGTATTCGACCCCGATCTCGATAGTCCCTTCAACGAATGGCGGCCGCGCCACGTTTCGCAAGGGTTCTCCTGGCGTGCCAAGAGCGTCTCTTTCCGTGTGCCTGATGGTGATATGTGTCTTGTGGAAGTGCTTCAGGGTACTGACCCAACGACACTTCTCGGCGAGCCTCGAAGGACGATCATGGCGCCCTTCGAGGTTGGCAAAGGAAGCTTGACTGCCGTTGGCTCAATCACTGAAGAGATAAACATTTCGGTGCCAGGCGGTGTAAAATATCAGCTATTATTCGATCTGCTGCCGGGCGGCGTTGATGATGACCAGCCCTATGACTGCGCGGTCCGACTAAAATTCGTTAAACACGATGACCCCGTCTTCGAGATTTGCAAAGCGGATGATGCCATGGACACATCGTTGCCGATCGATCTGGAAGCCCAACCGGCCTCGTGATCGATCGCCTTTCCCCAAATCTTGTCGATAAGCCCTGTCGCAAAAGTCACAGCTTTACGCTCGATTTTTGCGACAACCGATGACCGCTTCCGGCCCCGTACTCATCAGCAGGCCAGAGCGGAAATCATTTCCGCTTTGCGCCCCCATGCCAGTCGTTCACACCACCCGCGTTAGTTCCTGGAAGCTGTCAGTCTGCTGGTCGAGCGGTCACGTCCGGGAACGCGCCGATGGATCAATTCGACAGTGATCGAACGCCCAACATTGAGCCTCAGACAGCGTCAATAGCTTCGCAAGCATCCATAGGAAGAGCGTTTGTAGCGAACTTGTTTCGGTATCGGCGCGGCTATCTCACTGCCTTGGGAATTCTCCGCATTGTAGGAACAGCAGGCACCGACATCACGTTCTGAGATGAACGGTCACCGAAAATGAGTTCCCATTCTGTACCAGTGCGGTCATGTCTTTGTGAAAGTTCGTAAGAGCGATTGCTCGACGACACACGAATCAAAGAGGTGACAGCATGGAAAATCCGGTTGCACTGAATCGCCTTTCCGAGAACACGGTCTTCCGTAAAGGCGATGTTTTCGTACTCTTCGGCGAACTGTTCGGCCGCGGATACGCCACCGGCTTGCTTGAGGAAGCTAGACGGGCTGGAATGGAGATAGTGGGGATCACCGTCGGGAGGCGCGACGAGAACAACGCGCTGCGGCCGCTCGACGCCGAAGAACTGTCTTCGGCCGAGACCCGGCTGGGCGGCAGGATCATCAACATACCTCTTATGGCGGGTTTCGATCTCGATGCGCCCGAAGACGGCCCAACTCCCACCGATCTCCTGGCGAAGATGACGCTTGAGAGCTGGGAACACGACAAGCTCGACTGGGACTATGTCGGGCAATGCCGCGACATCGCTACTGCGCGTTTTACGGAGTCACTTTCAAAAGTCATGACCGTTCTCGACGGAATGATCGCCGCTGGCCGCAATGTTTTCTTCGCCCACACAATGGCCGGGGGCATCCCGAAGGCGAAGGCATTTCTGGTCGTCGCCAACCGAATCTATAAGGGGACCGGAACCCGCCACATGTCGTCGCAGACCTTGATCGACAGTGACCTGGGAAAACTCATCCTGCAGAATTTCGACGACGTCTCCGCAAATACCTTTCGCCATCTGATTGATTTCAGCGCGACGATCCGCGAGCGCATGGAAGCTTCTGGCGGTCAAGTGCGATATACGGCCTATGGCTACCACGGATCGGCGGTCCTCATTGACGGTCACTATCGTTGGCAGACCTACACCAACTACACTCAGGGCTATGCGAAGATGCGGCTCGAAGGCATTGCTGAGGAAGCCTGGGCGACAGGGATCAAAGCAACTGTCTATAACTGTCCCGAAATCCGGACCAATTCCTCTGACGTGTTCACGGGGATCGAGCTGCCCCTGATACCGCTGCTGCTTGCTTTGAAGAGAGAAAATGGTGGCCAATGGGCAGACGAACAGTGGCAGGCCTGCCAGCAGCTTCTGGCAGACGGCTTAACCATGGAAGATGTGTTCCAGAAGATCACAGACATGCAGGCCAGCGAGGTCATGCGTCCATTCTATGACTTTTCGGCTTGGCCCATGGCAAACAGTCAGGCACAGGCCGATTTGACCATCGGCACGTCCAACGAGATCACCCAGATGCATCGGGATAGCAAGTTGATGATCAGCGACCTCCTGAGCGGTCTCGTTGTGAAGGCAACCGGGCAGCTAATTTTTGGCGAATCTTCAGAACCGTCCGGTCCCGTCCTGTGGCTCAACCACGATGTCGTGGCTCGGCGACTTAACGCATCCCATGCCCGTTCGAAGTCTCCCGCGCCGCTTATCGCGCAGGGAAGGGAATTCTCGCACCTTGAGGTGGCGTGACGGGTTCCTAGCTTGCCTTCAAAGCTGACTTTTTGGCCATGAAGCGACGAACCTTGCGACAGGAATGCGCCTCCCACTCGGTCATTTGGCAAGTCATAGCATAACTTGGAAGCGGACATTCTCACGCAACTAGCCTGCCATAGTCCGCAAGGAGCTTCAGCATCCGCCGACGATCGCAATAGTACGCTGTGCATATGTCCGGACTTCGTCGTCTACAAAAGCCGCATTTGGATCGTGGTGGAAAGGCGCCGTGAACTGATTGATGTCGTCCAAGTCGTTATACTGCGGCGTTAGAGGATGGCTGGCGTCCGCGCGAATAATCGCCAGCATGTCGCCCAGCCATTTTCCGTCAAGGATTTGGTTGGGAAACCGGTAGCGGATGTATTTTTCCAAGAGCGGCCGCATCGCAGTCCGCATTTCCCGCGCGTTGTTGTTGCGGCCCTCGGCGAACTCCTGAAGTAACATATGTTCTTGAAGATAGCCTTCCTTTACTTCCCACTCGATTTTCCAAGGCTCAATTGACGAGCCGGTGGAGGTCCCGGAAATTTGTATCGTCGTATAGGCCACGCCGTGGATTAGGACGCGTACAGCGTCGAGGAAGAACTTGTCGTGGCTCAGGACGATCGTCTGAGCTGCCTCGCCGCCTGTCCTGACGATCTCCTTCGCCGTCATGGCGCGTCGGAAATCGTCGAGGCTCGTGAAGGGATCGTCGAACACTACGAGCTTGCGGGAAAGATCTGCGTCTCGCTTTAGCTGCGCGAGGAAGAAGGCCAGCGCGAAGGTATTCTTGTCGCCTGTGCTCATCGTCGTGTCGAACCCCGGATCGTTCTCGCCATTCCGTGTCACGTCGACGTCGTTGGAGTCGAACCGCAAGCAGTAGGTCGACTGCGGCACCTTCCCGATATAGTTTTTGCCGCACTTGGCCAGCCGGAACCCGGCCCCGAATGTGGCTAGGATCTTGTTGATGTCGACCTCATACGCTCCAAGAATTGCCTCGTCATAGATATCCAACGCCTTTTTCTTGGTGTCCTTTTCATCGACCAAAGCCTTCTTTTCATCCAGTAGTTTCTGGTAGCCGGTTGCTAGCGTGAGAACCGGCTCGACATGCCGCTTCCGGACGGCTTCAAGCCCCGCGAGGGTCGCCTCCACCGCGGCTTTATTTGCCGCGGCGCTTCCCTCCTTCACGGCCTGAATAAGCTGATTTGCTGCGGCGACCTTTTCTGACGCGGCGTTGAGTTCCTTTACGGTTGAAGACCATGTCGCATTTGCTTCGATGAAATCGGCAGACTCTGGCACAGCTTCCAGAGGAGCTTCTGTTTTATGTTGTAAAACGGCCTTCGCCGCCTGGAGGAGAGCGTCAATCTCGGCAACTATCCGAGTCGCCGCTTCCGAGCCCTGGTATTGGTGGTCGCAGTAGCCTTCCCAGAAAGCCGCATCAGCTTCCGCGTCCTTGAAGGCCTGCTCGCACTTGAGCGCTGCCGCTGCCGACAATGCTCCAGTGAGCGCCTTACTCATGTCGGCAATTGTATTCTTGTGATCCGCATAGGCCTCGCTAAAATAGCCGCGATAGGCATTGATCAGGTCATTGTTCGACATCGTTTTGGCGCAGAATGGGCAGTTTTCACCAGTGGCATGTTTCAGCCCCTGGGCTAGCCAAGTTTCACCACCCTCGTGAAAGTCGTGAGCCGCGATCTGTTGTTTGACGCGCTCGGCCGCATCGGCCGCGATCCCGTCAACACCCTTGGCAAGAAGTGCGGCGAAACCCTCCGGCAATGCTGGCAACTCTGGCACGCTCAAGAGCTTACGGGATTTGATGACGTCTAAATCGTTGATGGCCTTCAGTTTAAGCGTAGCGTCCTCGATCTTCTTATCGACTGTGGGATCAGCAGCGAGTTTAAGAAACGCTTCGAGCTTAAAGCCCTTCGGCACATGCTGCTCGAGCACCTTTTTCTCAGTCGTTATCTCGGCCTGCTTTGCGGTGGCGTCGGCATCTAACTTGTCAACCTCCTCCGCAAGAGCTACTCCGGTAGGACCGACGACAATGCGATAAAAATTGCGGCGGTGCTCGACATCCACCTGGTCACCGCCATGGACGTTTTCGTTAACAAACTGCTGATCGAAGATGTGAATGTCTGGGCTGGATCCGCTCCAGGCACCGTTCGAGAACCGTGCCGGACCCGTGTCGAGCAGCAAGCCAATCGAAGGATCGGATGTGGCTTTGAACGTTTTCCGGCGCGTGACGAGCTTCGGGTCGTTGAGCCGAAGGGACCGAAGGATTGCGCCTAGCGTTGTTTTGCCGCGGCCATTACCTCCATAAATCAGCGTGAACGGCTCATAGTTGCCTCCGCCGATGCGCGCCGATTTGAAGCGGCCGACATTCTTTATCTCGGTTATCTTCTTTAGAAACAAACCCGCCCCTCCTCACCATTGGGGCTTCCCGGCCACCTTCAATTGGCAAGCTACTATTGCGCGAGTAATTGATTGTTGCAACACATCGCGTGCCCAAGCACACAGGAGATACTCTCTTGTGCATTTTTAGAGGCGAACATAAGATTGCCTTAACTATTGCGCTGTGGGAACTGCAAACTTCTCTCCCCGCTTTTGGTATAGCGTAAGTAGGCCTGATCCTATTGTGTGCCTCCGCCGGTAATGTCAGCTTTATATGCGGAATGCTCCAACAGCGAACAGTCCGCTCCCGGCCCCCATTCCGACGATCAGCCTAGCCACGTTTTGACGACGGTCTGCACTCGCCGATATCCAACTCGTCTGCCGTTCATCCCGCAAACGAGAGCCGTTGCATCCAACTAGATCTCGGCTCGGTCCGTCTTTTCAACTGGACTCCATGCGCAAAGGAAGCAGTACTCCCTTCAGGCGAACCCGACGAATGGCAGATGCCAAAGCCCGAACCTCGGGCTTCACTCGGTGCAAGGCTGAATATCCCCGGCCTCAACAGAGTGGAGATTAGAATGGCATCGTCAACAAGTGAAAGCGTTCCTCAGGCTGAGACCGCACTGTCCGCAAGTCCTCGGCCTAAGGCCATAAAGCCCAAGAAGGACCAGCTGCTCGCCCTCGTGACAAAGCCAGGTGGCACGCGCATCTCGGTCCTAAGCGAGCGGCTTGGCTGGCAGGCGCACACTGTCAGGGCCGCGTTGTCGGGACTGCGCAAGCAGGGTCATCACATCCTTGCCACCAAGGCGCCGAAGACCGGGGAGGCGGTCTACCAGGTCGTGAAGCCGACGGAGCAGACGCCACCGGCCGCAGTCACCTCGCTTGAGGGAGACGCAGCGTGAACATGGCCGCAAGGATCCCAACGGCGCCAACTGTGGCGTCGTTCGAAGCTCTTGATCGCGAGGCCTGCCTTAAGCGCTGGCGCAAGCAGTTCGATCATGAACCACCGCGTTACGTCTCGGTGGAGTTCATGCGCAAGGTGTTTGCTTATGAGGCTCAAGTGGCCGCCTTCGGAGGTCATTCAAAGGCCGTTCGGAATGTCCTCAAAGCTCATTTGAAGGAGACCGAACGAGGTGCAAAACCAAAGGCGGGGGCCAAAGCGGTGCCTTCTCCTGCAACCTTGCGCGCCGGAACCCATCTGGTGCGGGAGTGGAATGGGCGGATCTATCAGGTCGAAGTCACGGCAGATGGCTTCCAGATGGATGGCAAGCAATTTGGCTCGCTAAGCGCCATTGCTCGCAAGGTCACTGGAACCCCCTGGTCTGGCCCGCGCTTCTTCGGACTAGCTCGAACATGAAGTCTGTCCGTTGCGCCATCTACACGCGAAAGTCATCGGAAGAAGGCTTAGGCCAAGAGTTCAACTCACTGGATGCGCAGCGAGAGGCCTGCGCATCTTACATCGCTAGCCAGAAGCATGAGGGCTGGGTGTTGGTCCCGGATCACTACGATGATGGCGGCATCTCCGGCGGTACACTGGAACGGGCGGCGCTAAAGCGGCTGTTGAAAGATATCGAAGCAGGCCTGGTCGACCAGATCGTTGTCTACAAGATCGATCGGTTGACGCGGTCGCTGGCGGATTTTGCCAAACTGGTTGAGCGCCTTGATAAGGCGAACGCCTCCTTCGTCTCAGTGACGCAATCGTTTAATACGGCCACCAGCATGGGACGGCTGACCTTGAACGTTCTGCTTTCCTTCGCACAGTTCGAGCGGGAGGTGACGGCCGAACGTATCCGCGACAAGATCGCCGCTTCCAAGCGAAAGGGCCTTTGGATGGGAGGCCGAGTGCCTCTAGGCTACGAGGCGGATGGTCGGTCTCTCAAGATCGTCGAGGAGGATGCTGAGACGGTCAGGCGAATCTACCAGCTCTATCTCGAGCTGGGATCGATCTACGAGGTAAGGTTGGCAGCAAACGATCTGGGCTTGCGCACCAAAGGACGCGCCAGGCAGGGTGCCAAGAAGTACAAGCACGCTCGCCAAGACAGCGCCGAGAAGCCTCACCTTAAGTCGCTCCGTGGCAGAAAGCCAAGTTCTGGCGATGACAGTGTTCCAGCGACCATCGACAGCAGCATAACGGCGACAGTCGACGACGCCCTCCCAGCAGGCGTCATCGGACCGGCACCGTTTGGGGTGACCAATATCTACTACATCCTGACCAACCCGGTGTATGCCGGACGAATCCGCCACCGGGCGCAGATCCATGACGGCAATCAGCCGGCGATCATCGATCCTGCCGTCTGGGATCTGGTCCAGGAGAAGCTTACAGCTTTCGCTTCTCGCCAGCGTGGCATCAGCAACATTGCCAAGTTCGCACCGCTGGCTGGCAAGCTCTATGACGACACCGGCGACTACTTCACGCCGAGCCATACGAAGAAGAATGGTGTCCGCCTCAGCTACTACGTCTCCAACCGGGTGATCAGCAAAAAGCAGGCAGACAAATCCATGATGGATCGGGGCTGGAGGCTTCCGGCTAAGATGCTCGAAAGCCAAATGGCGCAGGCCATCGTACGACACCTCATCGAGCGACTGCCAGTCGATGTGTCCCTGACCAAGTCCGTTGCCGAGATCGCCCAAGGCCACCATCGGCTGGAAACGTTGTCAGCCGAATCCGACAAGCATCTTCCCCTGATCCTGAAATGCCTGGAGCAGGCCACCATCATGCAGGGCCGGATCGATCTGGTGCTCATCGACCAGTGTGTCGCCGAGCTGATCTCGGTCCCGCTAGGATCCATCAACCCCGCCGTTCTTGCCTTCAGCACCAGCTTCCAGCACCGCAAGCGTGGCGTCGAAACCAAACTGATCATCGGCGCCGCTGCCAACACATCTCGCGACGAGGTGCTGACCCGCAACATCGCCAAGGCCCAGCAATTCTACGATGCGATCATACAGGGGCAGAGCTT
Organism: Rhizobium deserti; assembly: GCF_004358025.1. Taxonomy (GTDB): domain Bacteria; phylum Pseudomonadota; class Alphaproteobacteria; order Rhizobiales; family Rhizobiaceae; genus Neorhizobium; species Neorhizobium deserti. The sequence goes on from NZ_SMTL01000014.1 coordinate 9,152, forward strand.
CGAAGACATCGCCAAGTCCGAAAGCCTCTCGACGCGCCGGGTGATGCAGATCATCGATCTAGCCTTCCTGGCGCCGGCGATCGTTCAGTGCGTTGTGGCAGGCAATCAGCCTCTGGGCTTCACCACAAAATGGCTCTCAGGAAATGCCATGCCATCCGACTGGCACGCTCAGCGCCAGATCGTCGCCGCGCTCTGAGCGCAAATCACTTTCTACATCCAGCGCGTGATCGGGAGCCGATGCAGCTTTCTCAACCTGTAAGTCTGGCAAAGCCTCTCAGAGACTGGAGCCCTAAGATGGCGCCAATGACTGCCAACGGCAGTCTCTCGAATTCAGCTAAGCTCACAACCCGCTGAAACAGCGGGGTTATTTTGTAGAGGGCGCTAGCCTGTAGGGAAAAGAAAGGAGATTGGCTGTGGATTTATTTTTTCGCGTGTGTCCCTTGCGGTCCAATTACAGGAAATCGGCACGCGCTCTGAAAGAAAATCTCGTGATTTCAGCGAGATAGAATTTTGTCCAGCAGATGGCGCTCGCCAAACCTATGAAGTTAAGCTGCTTCTGCATGGCGAAATCCGCACTCTTCGCGCGGATGTTTTGCCGGATTGCGTCTCAAAGCCGTAAGAAATTGCAGTAACGCGGTGAGAGATTGTCGTCTCGCGGCTTCCGATTGCAATTAACCGGAGTCGGATTGCAGTTACACAACGTTATGTGGGCATGCGTAAACGGGCAGCGCCGATCCGAGTCTGCGCGCAGCGAAGGTTCAAAGGCTGGCGAGTGCTAATGACCATCGCTCACGGCAATGGCGTTGGCCGCCTGGGCATGGCAAGGTGTCGGTTCAGCCTTGAGGTTCGTCAGGAGGAATGGTCGGGGCCGGTTTCAAAGCCTCTTCAAAGCCCGAGTGGCTCAAACCCTGGAAAACGCATTCTCCAGCGGTCAGCGTGCGCAAGAATGACCCTTTAGTGCTGAAGCTAAGCTACCGCGCCGAGCCACTACGTTAAGCGTCGAATGCTTAAACAAATTTTGCTGAATCGACGCACCACACGCCCAATTATGGCCTGGCGGATGATCTCGCCGCAGATACATCGCTCCCACATTATCTCCGAACGAGTTCCCTCGGCACCCAGAGCGTCACGTTAAACCCTGCCGTTGCATTGAAGCGGTCCGGATCAAGCAGATGCTTAGCATGTTCCTGTGCAAACCAGGCCGCAACGTTGGTACTGTAGAACTCCGTGATGATCTCTTGGATCTTGCCCGCCGCAACCAGAAGGCCACCATGAGCAAGAGATGCCGTATTCAGCTGGATCAGTTTACGTTGCGCCGGCTGGCCACCATCCGACACGGCGACGGACAACCGCCCCTTGCCGTAGCTTTTGACACGAACCTTGAGGCGGGGAGGGCGGTCGGTATCAAACCTTGCATTGATATCAGCAAGCCGGGCCAAAACCTCTTGTTCGCTGATCTGCACCTGCTGCATCACGTCAG
>NZ_SMTL01000015.1:0-2500 GCF_004358025.1 Rhizobium deserti
TGAAGAAAAATGAGTTTGCATCATCCGCATTGGGTGCTGCCTGTTGTGCAAAAATCGTGAAGAGAAGATTGATCTGGAGGCTTCCAGGTGTTGGTTTTACCGCAAGGTAGACCGATGTCCGAGCCCAGTTCCTGAGATACCAAGGATGACCTAGCCGGTCGGATCTGGAGGAGGGGCTGGATGAGGTAGGAAGCTTGTCACTCTGGTCGGTCGTTGTTGGTGTTTTGGGCTTTCGGGCCTTTTGCATCTCTGACGATCTATTGATGTCCGTTTGCTAACCGCACGGACCCGGATTTAATCTCGAGAAGCTGGTCTTAAGACAAGACTGCAAGCGGGTCGCTCGGCGTGACCCCGATAAAGCAGGCTTGTCGAACACGTCGATGGCATTGTTAGAAAGCGTGATTGTAAAAGGTAATCACGCATGTTGGTCTGGTGACTTCGGTTTCCGGACTGTCGGCTTTGGCTGCCCCTTGAGCGTGAAGCGAGAGGGATAAGCTGGCCAAACCAAACAAAGATGATGAGCATTGGCAATGAGAACGATTAAGTGTCGTAAGGGCATTTGGTGGATGCCTTGGCATGCACAGGCGAAGAAGGACGTGATACGCTGCGAAAAGCCGTGGGGAGCTGCGAATAAGCTTTGATCCATGGATATCCGAATGGGGCAACCCACCTTGAATGCTTGGGAAATCTGTTCTGCTGTTTTTTTTGATCTCACGTGCCGTACGCAAGTCTTTGACTTGCTGGCACTGCGATGGCGCGGCAAACGATTGCCGACGGCCTCTGGCCTGTATGGGTGGCATGCTCGAAGTTTGAGCGTGGCAGCAATACAGCGCGGGAAGCGCGTCGCCGGTCGTCCGGCGCCCTGTCTGGAGCGCAGCGGCCGCAAGGCCGCGACAGCGTGAAGACGAAACGAAGCCCCGGGATTGGGGCGGGACGGTTCAGCACAACAGGTTTCCAAGCATTATCAACAAGGTATCTACACCTGAATACATAGGGTGTAAGAAGCGAACGCAGGGAACTGAAACATCTAAGTACCTGCAGGAAAGGACATCAACCGAGACTCCGCAAGTAGTGGCGAGCGAACGCGGACCAGGCCAGTGGCAATCAGGAATAAAGCTGAACGAGTTGGAAAGCTCGACCGTAGTGGGTGACAGTCCCGTAAGCGTAGAACACTGATTGTCCTAGAGTAGGGCGGGACACGTGAAATCCTGTCTGAACATGGGGAGACCACTCTCCAAGCCTAAGTACTCGTGCATGACCGATAGCGAACAAGTACCGTGAGGGAAAGGTGAAAAGCACCCCGACAAGGGGAGTGAAATAGAACCTGAAACCGGATGCCTACAAACAGTCGGAGCTCGCAAGAGTGACGGCGTACCTTTTGTATAATGGGTCAACGACTTAGTGTAACTAGCAAGCTTAAGCCGGTAGGTGTAGGCGCAGCGAAAGCGAGTCTGAACAGGGCGATATAGTTAGTTGCATTAGACCCGAAACCGAGTGATCTAGCCATGAGCAGGTTGAAGGTTGGGTAACACCAACTGGAGGACCGAACCCGCATCTGTTGCAATAGATTGGGATGACTTGTGGCTAGGGGTGAAAGGCCAATCAAACTCGGAAATAGCTGGTTCTCCGCGAAAACTATTTAGGTAGTGCGTCGATCGAATACCTCAGGGGGTAGAGCACTGGATGGGCTATGGGGACTCACCGTCTTACTGATCCTAACCAAACTCCGAATACCTGAGAGTACTAATCGGCAGACACACGGCGGGTGCTAACGTCCGTCGTGAAGAGGGCAACAACCCTGACCTCCAGCTAAGGTCCCCAAGTCATGGCTAAGTGGGAAAGGATGTGAGGATCCCAAAACAACCAGGATGTTGGCTTAGAAGCAGCCATCATTTAAAGAAAGCGTAACAGCTCACTGGTCTAAATAAGGGTCTTTGCGCCGAAAATGTAACGGGGCTAAAGCCATGCACCGAAGCTGAGGATGGTGATCTTCTTACGAAGACACCGTGGTAGCGGAGCGTTCCGTAAGTCTGTGAAGGAGGACCCGTGAGGGCCTCTGGAGATATCGGAAGTGCGAATGTTGACATGAGTAACGATAAAGAGGGTGAGAGACCCTCTCGCCGAAAGACCAAGGGTTCCTGCTTAAAGTTAATCTGAGCAGGGTTAGCCGGCCCCTAAGCTGAGGCAGAAATGCGTAAGTGATGGGAACCACGTTAATATTCGTGGGCCTGGTGGTAGTGACGGATTGCTCAACTTGTTCAGACTTATTGGATTGTCTGGGCAGGGACGCGGTTCCAGGAAATAGCTCCACCGTATAGACCGTACCCGAAACCGACACAGGTGGTCAGGTAGAGTATACCAAGGCGCTTGAGAGAACTATGTTGAAGGAACTCGGCAAATTGCACGCGTAACTTCGGAAGAAGCGTGACCCCATTTTGGGCAACCATGATGGGGTGGCACAGACCAGGGGGTAGCGACTGTTTATCAAAAACACAGGGCT
>NZ_SMTL01000016.1 GCF_004358025.1 Rhizobium deserti
TTGATGTGCGGAGCGCTACCTTTCTTGAAGACAAAGACCAGCTCATGCTTGGACCGATAGAACGACCCCATGCCGCCATTGGTCTTGTTCCAGACGCACAGGTTCTTGAACTCAGAGAACACTGTGCAGCCAGCTTCCAACAGCTCACCCATATGGCGCCAATCCATGCAAACAAAGGCAATGGCGCCATCTCTCAGATGACTTGCCGCAGCACCAAGACTGTCACGAAGGAAGCCGGTAAAAGCTTCCTCGTCCATCTCACCCGAGGCCACCGCGAACTCGCGGTGTTTGACGTGACCGAGGCCGCTGACATGGCCGGCGATCGGAACGTTGTAGGGCGGGTCAGTGAACAGCAATGCGAGGGGACTAGCTCCGCAAAGCAGCGATACGTCTTCGCGGGATCGAGCGTCACCGCAGAGAAGCCGATGCGGACCAAGCTGCCACAGGTCCCCTGCCCGGTTGACAGCCGGTCCAGGTGCCAGCGGCTCAACCGCGTCGAGCGGATCAGCCTTGGCTGAGGTCGGTCTCTGCTCGCCCTCGATGGTAAAGTCGATTTCCGTGGTGGAGAAGCCGAGCAGCTCTATGTCGAAGTTGAGGTCGATAAGACCCTGCATCTCGATAGCAAGGACATCGCGATCCCACCCGGCATTCTCAGCCAACTTGTTGTCGGCCAAGATATAAGCCCGCACCTCATCGCGCGACAGATGCGACAGCGTCCGAACTGGCACTTCGGACATGCCGAGAAGTTTCGCGGCCTGAACACGACCGTGACCGGCGATGATGGTGTAGTCTTCAGATATGAGGACCGGATTGCAAAAGCCAAAGCGTTTGATGCTTTCGGCAATCTGGTTGATCTGCTTCTTCGAATGCGTGCGTGCGTTATTGGCATAGGGAATGAGCCTGTCGAGCGGGCACGACTGTTCGTTTGGCGGATGCATATGCATTCTCCATAAGGGTTGGGTTGGGTTGGGTAGTGGGTGAACGTCAGTGCGGCGCCGCTGAAGAGAAGTTACCCGCCTGCACCTACCCGCCGCAATCGACTCGGATGAGAAAGCAAAAGTGTTTCAGTTCGTTGCGGAAGCGTAACGAACGACCTTAACAGGACTTCAAGATGGTTTCAAAACGACATTAAAGGGTTCAAAACAGCTCCCAAATCGTGTTTTCTTTGAAGGGCGTTTGAACACCTAGATTATTAGAATATTATTCCACTAAGGGCCGTTGGCACCCCAAGGTCGCAAGCCCCGTTGCCATGCGGCGCTCGAATCGGATGCTGGCGGCACTGCGATATCGAAGGTCGTATTGGAAACTTGTTGCGCTAACATGGCGCATGCCGGGAAGATCAAGATCGTCCAAACTCTAAAGCCGCGTGGTGTCATCATGGCAGGACCGGGCGAAGTGGACCCGTACAGCAACTATAGCCGTCATGTCGCTAGCTTCTTCCGTCCCTGAAATCCCCCAGCCGTGCCATCAAAATTCGGTCGAAGCCCTGCATTGTCTCGGCGAATCGCAGTTCGACCACGCCACCATCATTCAGGAAGAAGGAAACACGCCGATCTCCGGCTTGAAGTTCCGATACGCTGCCGCCTGCGATATTGTTTGAGAGCTTGTGTTTGGCGCTTTCGACTGTTTCAAATTGTGCGTTCAGCCCAAAAGGCATTGGTGCTGCGCCGTCCCCTTCGGCGCGCAACAATATTATCTGGTCACGCGGATCCGGAAGCGATTCCGGAAGACGACCAAAGGTCAACAGGAAGCCCATGAAGCGATCCATGCGCAACTCGTCTGCGTGTCGCATAGCTGGCGGGAGACTGTGTCCCGCTCGCGCAAACAGGCTCTCTAGCCAACTGCCGATGCCGTAGCAGTTGATGCGCTGGTAAAGCTCGTCGCCCAAGGCCATGACGTCACCGCCGATCCGTCGCGTTACCAGGATACTCGATCCGGTCCCAGGCCTTACCATCGAAACGGACAATCTCCTTATGGCCGACCGCCAGCAACATCTCGTCGGTGGCGCTTACCCAGGAAAGTCCGCCGATCTCGCGCGCGAGTCCGGTATCAACCTTTTCAACGGAGGCCCCGTCATAGACAAACAATCCACCGCGAGCGCCATCCCCGCTTGCCGCGGCCAGATACA
>NZ_SMTL01000018.1 GCF_004358025.1 Rhizobium deserti
TGTGGCTGCAAGGTTGAATTGTCCGCCGTGGTGCAAAGTAGAAATGTCACTTTCAGCGCTCTACGGCTCGAGGATCAGCCCCGATCTGAGCGGCTGATCCCGGTTGCAAGATCAGATCGGGGCGGGTGAGAACCATCCATTCGGCTTTAGCTTTGAGGCTATTCGAGCGATCCTTCACTTGGCAGCAGGTCGCGACAGCGCTTTCGCTCGCCGGGCAATCACCGCGGGATCGTTCATGTAGTCCGTGCGCCTTCCGGGCTTGCGACCTCTCGGCTTATAGCCATTTTTGTCGCTGTTGGTTTTGACGACCGGCGCCACCTGCTGGTCCTGGCGCTCCTTGACGTAAGCCAGGATATCACGGAGCCGCTTGTTCTCGGTGATTGCAGCATGCGTTACCCGCTGGTCCTTGTCGAACATCGTGTAGGGCAGGGAATACCCCTTCCAGCGCACTTCCAGACGACCGTCCGCATAGGCATAGGTCTCGACATACTGTCCGACGAGACCACGCGTCACTTCGGTTTCCTCCAGCATGATCCGCTTGCGTTCAAACGAGAACGTCAGCTGTGTGCCGACATAACGCTGCTCGCGCTTGCACAGGATCTCAGCCAACCGATCCGGCGCCAGATTCAGCGGCCGGTGTGAATCACCGGAACGGGCAGGGACGACCGAAAATCGAGCATTGTACCGGCTCATGAAACTCGCCAGAAACGCGTTGCCGGCCTCCATGTTATCGATCCTGGCCAGTCGCAGTGCCTTGACCAGGCGATCTTGCAATGTCCGGTTCATCCGTTCGACACGACCCTTGGCTTGGCTCGAATTTGCACAAAGAATCTCGATGTTTAGCTCGCAAAGCGCACGCCCGAACTGGGTCATCGCCTGGCCGCCCTTGGCATCCTTCTTGGCCACCCGGAACACCGAATGCTTGTCTGAATAAAATGCAATCGGAGCGCCATGTTCGCGCAGATATAGCGCCAGCGCTTCAAAGTACGAAAACGCACTTTCCGACCGCACAAACCGCAACTGCATCAACTTGCCGGTCGCATCGTCGATGAAGACCAATAACGAACATGGATCGCCCCGATCCTCGAACCACCGGTGGTCAGATCCGTCGATTTGCACAAGTTCGCCATAGGCCTCGCGCCGCAACCGTGGCTGATGAAACGTCCGACGCTGTTTGCGCGACAGCCAGATACCGGCGCCCAACATCCAACGGCGCAGTGTCTCGCGCGACACAAGCAATCCATCACGTTCAGCCAGCATCTCTGAAGCCATGGTCGGACCGAAATCCGCGTAACATTCCCGAACCAATGCCACTGCATAATCTCGAATGCCGTCGGTAATCCGGTTGTTCGATGGCCGGCCGATCGCCTTGTGCCGGATCGATGCTGCGCCGCCAGTGCGCATCCGATTCAACAGCCGGCGGACCTGGCGCGTGCTCACGTCGAGCACGTGCGCCGCCGAAACCATTGTCATGCGGCCAGCCGCTACCTTCGACAAAACCTCGATCCGCTGCAGATCACGCTCGCTCATCGCTATCAATCCCATCTGCTCGTCTCCGCGTTGCCTAACGCGGGGAGTGTGACACTCTAACTTTGCAGAAACAGGACATTTTAACTTTGCGGCTACA
>NZ_SMTL01000019.1 GCF_004358025.1 Rhizobium deserti
CCTCCATCTGCCATCGCAAAGAACACTCGAGGACGGTTCGCATCGAAGGTCAGTGGGCGACCCGGCATGACGACGAATGGTGGATGAACAACCGGAACACAGTCGGGAAGCTTGTCTGGCCGAAGCACAACAAGGTATTCGACCCCACTCCACCCTTCAAGGAGTACAAGGCTTCCGCTTTGAGTGGTGACGGAGGTCAGATCATGTCCGATGCGCAGCCGGAACGGTTGGTGATGGGCGCGCAGTACGCCGCAAATACCGCTACGGCCCCCGTATATGGGCAGCAGGCTCGTGGTGCTGCCGCGCCGCAACAAGTACCCCGGCCGGCTCCCCAACCGCCGCAGCAGCAGCCGAACCGGGCACCGGTCCAAACTCGTCCGCCGGCGAACGACAACACCCGTCCGTCTCGGATCTCTCGATGGTGGAAATGGGTCAAGAATGGCTTGAAGTGGGGACGACCTGCCGCAGCGGCAGCGACCTCGCCTGCTGCTGCTGGCGCCGTTGCCGGCGGGCTTACATATGGCGGACTTGCTGGAGGGGTAGGTTTACTTGGCCTCAAACATTACCAGACGACCATGAATAACGGTGTTCGCCGGAGCATGGGCTTGGCGCCCCGCGCGACGACACCCTTCGGTTTCAGCAGCTATGAGATAAAGCCCCTGAGTTCCTTCACGCCTCCAGCCAGGGCTGATGAGGAGGACCACGCGCCCGCACCTAATGGACGTACTGCAGAAAATCTTACAGTCCTTGATGACGCGGAAAAACGACGCAGGCGGCGCTGCCGTGTCCTGCCCTATGGGGCCTTGCGCGGCACGTGCCAACCGAACGAGCAGGCGCACCATATCGTGCCCGACTATACACTACGTTACGGCACACGCGAGGAGGGCTCGAAGGGCCTAAAACGCATTGGCGATGCTGGGGGCGATCCAACGAAACGTACAATGACGCCGTTCCCAAGCTATTTGGAGGGGCCGGCTATTTGCTTGACCGGCAATGCAAAAGATAACGGGACTGAACATTGGGAGGCACATGGTGCCGATCGGATAATTGCTGCGGCAGGCGCCAAGCCTGGTGACATTAATCCAATAGGCACGGCTACAATTGGGAAGATCAAGAGAGCCGCAATCGACCATACAAGTAATGCACGGCGTGATTGCGAGCCGGAAATCCGTGCAGCAGTCGCTGCCGCCTTTCCAGGCATGTACGATAATCGCCTTGGACGTACCACCGAGAGTCTGCCAACTGGCGAGGCCTTCGATTGGTTAAAGCAAGGCACCAGCATGACCCGCCATTGAATGAGAGATATGAATGGAATTGAGCTTCACTAGCTGTCAGGCAGTTTCCTGGGACGTGTTCTATCTTCGTGGCAGTCGCGACGATGCTGAGGCTTTCGCGCCGTTTTCGCGCGTGCTGCAATATGCGAAGGGCCAGCAGGACGGAGGCCGCGACTGGGCCTATGACGACTAT
>NZ_SMTL01000020.1 GCF_004358025.1 Rhizobium deserti
TCGGTGCCGTCCTTCTTGGCCTTGCGGTCCCAGGGAAACCACAGCTTGATGCGGCCATACTTGTCCGGATGGATTTCCTCGCCGGCGGGACCTGCAACAATCGCCACCTGTGTTCCCTCGATGCGCGGGCGCTTGGTTTCCCGGTGCGGCGTCATCGGCACGCGCGAGGGAACGGCTTCAAAGTGGTTGCGATATTCCGGCTCGTTGGAATTGGTCTCGTAGGAGCGGTCGACGACGCTGTGCACCGCCTTGATGATCACATGCTCTTCATAGGCATGATCGGGATGCGCCACTTCGTAAGGCGTAAAGCGGCGGCCTGCCTCCAGGATGCGCGAGGTGGAAGCGCCAAAAACCCGGTCATGGTCGGCTTCCGAAGCCTGCATGCGTAGCTTTTCCGCCCTCTCGGCTTCGGCGACGGAAGAAATGCGAGCCGGATATTCGTAAAGCTCGCGTTTGACCGCATCCGGCATCTGCACCAGCGACGGCGTCATCGTGCCGGGCACCATGCGCGGCGTTTCGAAGTTCCAGTCGGCGCCGGCCCGCTGTCCCGGCACATAGGAGAAGCGCCGCGCCCAGTCGTTGATATGGTTGCGGTCGGAGGATCCTTGCGCTAAACGTACCTTGCCCTCGCCTTGGGCAGACGGGGATGGTCCAAGCCATCCATTGGCCGTATCCGCGATATGCAGCTTGTGCTTGCCATCCTCGTGGGAAAACCAGAAGAACAGCCCATCCTCCTGAAACCGCCGCGTCAGATAGGACAGATCGTCTTCGTTCCACTGCACGCTATAATGTTGTGCAGGCGGTGGCGTGATGACGCCGGATGTGTCGGGTGCCGGAAGGCCGTGTTCGGAAAACAGCGTCTCGACGATGTCGATCGCGGTCTTGTCCATCCAGATGCGGCAGTCGGATCGCCGCGACAGCAGCCACATCTGCGGCTTGAGCACCATGGAATAGGAGCGCAGCCCGCGGGTGATCGGTGGCCCCTCATTCAACTCCGTCACCAGCCCATTGAACGGCCGGCGAACGGCTGAACCCTCCTCGCCATCGCCCTGTTGAACCTCGACCGAGACATCCATCAGCCGGCCGATCAGTTCCTCCGGCTTGATCCGCTCCTTCTTGGTGCGGGCCATCAGGCGGATCTCGAACAGGGATGAGACGCCCTCCTCGATCACCACCCGTTCGGGCAGCAACTGGTCCTCGCCAAGCGGCGACACGATCTTCAGGATACGGCTCGCCTGGATGAAATCGGCAGCGGAGGAAGCATTATCCATGAGGGCCTCAATCTTACAATCAAGAAGGGCACCAAAGGAACCGCTTGGGCGGAAACCGACTGGTGCAGGAGTATGCACGTCATGTTCGGGTTGAAAGATAGCTCCCTCGCCTCCTTGGTCAACCCTCAAGATGAGGGGCTGGTGGATTAAATCCGCATCCTCCGAATTCTCCTCAG
>NZ_SMTL01000021.1 GCF_004358025.1 Rhizobium deserti
CGCGCATCGAGGGAACACAGGTGGCGATTGTTGCAGGTCCCGCCGGCGAGGAAATCCATCCGGACAAGTATGGCCGCATCAAGCTGTGGTTTCCCTGGGACCGCAAGGCCAAGAAGGACGGCACCGATACCTGCTGGGTGCGGGTCGCGCAAAGCTGGGCAGGCTCGACCTGGGGTGGCCAGATCATTCCGCGCATCGGCATGGAAGTCATGGTCGCCTATGTCGATGGGGATCCGGACCGGCCGCTGGTCACAGGCGTCGTGCCGAACCCGGCCAATGGCGTGCCTTACACGCTGCCGGCGAATAAGACCCGCATGGTGCTGCGCTCCAACACCCACAAGGGGCAAGGCTTCAACGAGGTGTCGTTCGAAGATGAGAATGGCAAGGAGAATATGTTCTTCCATGCTCAGAAGGACCAGACGGTTAAGGTTCTCAACAACCGTATCAAGCGGGTGGATGCCCATCAAGTTGAGAGCGTCGGCCAGAACAAGTCCATCGAAGTGGCGCAGAACCATCAAGAGAAGATCGGCGGCTCGATGAACCTCACAGTGGGGGGCGGTGCTGCAGGCGTACCTCTGCTAGGTATGTTGAGCGGTATCGCTGCTGCGGGTGGCCTCGACAGCAGGAACGGAGCGGCGGCGATCGACCACCCTCTGCTTCAGGAATTCGCTGGTGCAATAGCCTCTGCCGGCGTCGCCACCGAAGCTGCCTCCCTTCTTGCAAACGGAGAGGTTAACAGTGCAGGCAATTTCTCAACCGCTGCTGGAGGAGAACAGGTCGCCGCCGGCTCTGGTCTAGGTGCACTATTGAGCAAGCTCCTTCCGATCAGTGGCATTGTCAGCACCGTCATTGAGAAGTTCCGCACCGATACGATAGGCATCGCCAGGACGGAGCAGATAGGGCTCTACAAGAACACTACCGTCGGACACACGATGACGATCAACGCCGGCGAGGAGTTCATCATTAAGTGTGGGCAATCAAAGCTCATGATGGACAAGGATGGCAACGTCACAATCACCGGCACGAAATTCAACTTCGCGGCCTCCGGCCATGTTCAGATCAACGGCGAAGTCATTGACTTGAACTGAGGCTAGATATGCTCGGACGCAACTCGACGCAATTTGCAGC
>NZ_SMTL01000022.1 GCF_004358025.1 Rhizobium deserti
CGGAAGTTGCCCTCGACTATCGTCATGCCGCGAGTGACCAAAGCGTCGATGGTGACGGTGATCCGGAGGTCCCTGCCAATCCGATTGGGGTAAAGCGTCCCCCACGAAATGGTGGAGATCGGACAGATGCCGTCCCAGCCGCTTCAATTGACAGCGACATCGATGATTACTCTGATCCGTTTGTAGCTCGTCTTCCGCAAGGTCTGTCACCGGTGCCGCCATTCTGGCGGCTGAGGCAGCGGTTCGCCGGAACCTATGATGAGGAATGGGTGGCTAACCGTCATCCGCGGCTGCCCGCTGATTTCGATTATCGCTTTTATCAGTCGGCGCATCCTGACCTAATTTATCCAGGCTACCTGATAGGCGACGAGACCGCGGAATTTGCTCGTCTGACGCCGGGCGGCGGCACGCTGCGTTTCACCTTGCCCGGCATCCAGCCATTGGCGCGCTATCGCTGGCGTGATGGCCGCGAGGTCACACTGCGTATGAACCTCGACGGACTGCATCTCGACCTGCGCGCGGCGCCCTATACTGTCGACATCACCTGGCGTTCGTGGCTGCCAATCTGCCCGAACTTCCTGTGCATTGAGCTCTCGGCGGAGCCGTTGGTGGCAATGCTAACTTCGGATCTGCCGCGCCCGGCGCTCAACGGGCTCAAGGAGGAGGTTGTATGAGCCTTCATCCCCCACGCGAAGGCAGCCGCGCCACCGGCGAAGGCATTATCATCTCGAAATATCCTGACGTTTGTCGCTCACCGACAGCGCCCGTTCCCTACACTATTGTCGCTTATCAATCGGATGACGCAAACACTGCCTCGAGCGTCTTCATGACGGGTCAACGGGCGCACAAGCAGAATTCGATCGTGACCCGCTGCACCGGCGACGAACCGGGAACCGGCCTGGGGGTGAAGTCGAATACAGTCTCCTCCATCTGCCATCGCAAAGAACACT
>NZ_SMTL01000023.1 GCF_004358025.1 Rhizobium deserti
TTGGATGCTTCCCGGTATGAGCTTTCCTTATGCTTTTTAGAATATAGATCGGACCAGTCAGGTCACGATCGCAACGCAATACGCCGACGCTGGATCGTTTATTCGGTCCGCCTGTTTCGGTATGGCGGACGCCGCCGACTACGTTTCTCTTTCTTCAAGAAGACAAAAAACCGCACGACCGGTTTGACTGAATGGGCCCGTAGCTCAGTTGGTTAGAGCACACGCTTGATAAGCGTGGGGTCGGTAGTTCGAGTCTACCCGGGCCCACCATTATTTGGTCCTGACGCTGTTATCGATCCTTTGGATCGATGCTCCGGACGGGCCGGCCAGCGATGGCCGACGGACTATCGTCCTGTATTGGCGATGGATCTTAAGGCTTTGATAGGGTGGATGGATTGCCTGGGTCGGATCTGACGTGCGAAATGGTGTTGATGAACGGGCTTTGGCTGATCACTGTCAGTTTGAGCTGTTCCCGATTGCTCGCGAATAAAGCGAATTGGGGCTGTAGCTCAGCTGGGAGAGCACCTGCTTTGCAAGCAGGGGGTCAGCGGTTCGATCCCGCTCAGCTCCACCATATTTGGTCCTCGCGGCGAGCGCAGCCTTCGGCTGCTGCCTGCGGACGGCGCGGCCAGCGATGGCCGCCGACCTCTGGTCTACGAGGTGCCAAGCGTTGTCTTCTGAAGAAAAATGAGTTTGCATCATCCGCATTGGGTGCTGCCTGTTGTGCAAAAATCGTGAAGAGAAGATTGATCTGGAGGCTTCCAGGTGTTGGTTTTACCGCAAGGTAGACCGATGTCCGAGCCCA
>NZ_SMTL01000024.1 GCF_004358025.1 Rhizobium deserti
GCACAGTGTTCTCTGAGTTCAAGAACCTGTGCGTCTGGAACAAGACCAATGGCGGCATGGGGTCGTTCTATCGGTCCAAGCATGAGCTGGTCTTTGTCTTCAAGAAAGGTAGCGCTCCGCACATCAACAATTTTGGGCTTGGGGATACCGGGCGCTATCGCACCAATGTCTGGGACTACCCCGGCATCAGTTCGCTGGGGGCGGCGCGAGACGAAGAGCTCGCCATGCATCCCACCGTCAAGCCGGTGGCCTTGATCGCGGACGCGATCCGGGATTGCTCCAAGCGCGGCGATACTGTGCTCGACGTTTTTGGCGGTTCTGGTTCGACATTGATCGCGGCCGAGCAATGTGGCCGCGCGGCCAGGCTGCTCGAACTCGATCCTCTTTACTGCGATACCATCATCCGCCGTTTCGAGCGCGTGACGGGTGAGCCTGCTCGGCTGGAGGGGAATGGATCGACATTCCAGCAGATCAGCGGCGAACGGTTGAGCGACAGCGTCAACGGTCGCCAAGAGGATGATGCGGCCACCGCGACAAACACCAAACTCATGAAGGGAGCGGCATAATGGCTGGCAGAAAGTATAGAGGCCGACGCGGCGGCGCGGGTAATGATGGAAACGATAGCCGGGACAAGCTGACCCCATTGCAGGAGGCCTTGCTGAAAGAAGCTGCGCGGGAGGTCACCATTAGCGGAAATGGCCGCTCCGACAC
>NZ_SMTL01000025.1 GCF_004358025.1 Rhizobium deserti
TTGGATGCTTCCCGGTATGAGCTTTCCTTATGCTTTTTAGAATATAGATCGGACCAGTCAGGTCACGATCGCAACGCAATACGCCGACGCTGGATCGTTTATTCGGTCCGCCTGTTTCGGTATGGCGAACCCGCCGACTACGTTTCTCTTTCTTCAAAAGGATATGAACCATTGGTTTGCGCTCACGCGTCGTACCGCCTGTCTTTGACAGGCTGACGCTCCGCGAGGGCGCCGGACGACCGGCGACGGCCTCTGGCCTGTATGGGCGGTTGATGTTGAGCCTTTTTAGGCTTGGCAAGATGGGCCCGTAGCTCAGTTGGTTAGAGCACACGCTTGATAAGCGTGGGGTCGGTAGTTCGAGTCTACCCGGGCCCACCATTTTGGTTCGCCAAAGTGGTTTAGCAGATGGTTTTACCTGATCCTGGCGGCTTGCCCATCGTGGTTTGCATGTCAGGTGTTGCGATGGTTGGGGCTGTAGCTCAGCTGGGAGAGCACCTGCTTTGCAAGCAGGGGGTCAGCGGTTCGATCCCGCTCAGCTCCACCAATGCATTTTGGTGTTGAGAGAGCGCGACATATCCTTTGAAGAAAAATGAGTTTGCATCATCCGCATTGGGTGCTGCCTGTTGTGCAAAAATCGTGAAGAGAAGATTGATCTGGAGGCTTCCAGGTGTTGGTTTTACCGCAAGGTAGACCGATGTCCGAGCCCA
>NZ_SMTL01000026.1 GCF_004358025.1 Rhizobium deserti
TCTGTCCGATCTCCACCATTTCGTGGGGGACGCTTTACCCCAATCGGATTGGCAGGGACCTCCGGATCACCGTCACCATCGACGCTTTGGTCACTCGCGGCATGACGATAGTCGAGGGCAACTTCCGTAACCACGTCCGGAGCGGACAGCCGCCAGCTTCCCGCGCTCCAGATCCAGTGGCGGGGACCATTCGCTCGCACGACATGCGAAAGCTCTCCAATCCTGATGCCGGCGAGCCATTCAGTTGCTGCTTTACTCTTGGGTGCATAGGTCTTGCCTATGACGCTGATATCGGTTGCAGGCTTATACGGGATCAGGTCTGCAGCCTTCAGCATGGGAGTTCTATGAGGGTCGCCATCGTATTCGTCTACAAGAACAAGGTCCTGCTCAGGAGCGAGGACAAGCGAGCCGTCGTCGCCGATCTTATACCGACCTCGGACGGCAAGCACACCCATGTCTTCGCCGTCCCGGTGCGCCTGTTCGAAGCCGATTGCTGCAAATTGCGTCGAGTTGCGTCCGAGCATATCTAGCCTCAGTTCAAGTCAATGACTTCGCCGTTGATCTGAACATGGCCGGAGGCCGCGAAGTTGAATTTCGTGCCGGTGATTGTGACGTTGCC
>NZ_SMTL01000027.1 GCF_004358025.1 Rhizobium deserti
ATGCGGTTATCGCAGTCGTTCGCGATAATGGGCCACTCGACGTCTTAGTGGTCAATGCAGGAGTCGGAGCCTTTGGCGATCCGCTTGAACAGGACCCGGATGCGGTAGACCGGCTGATCCGCATAAACGTGAACTCTCCCTACCACGCAGCGGTTGAAGCTGCTCGAACGATGCCGGAGGGAGGCAGGATCATCGTGATCGGGTCTGTCAACGGAGACCGGATACCGTTCCCTGGCCTGTCAGCCTACGCCATGAGCAAAGCCGCCTTGCAAGGCATGGCGCGTGGGCTGGCGCGAGACTTTGGGCCACGCGGCATCACAGTCAATGTTGTACAGCCTGGCCCGATCGACACGGAGCTGAACCCGGCTGATGGTCCTATGAAGGATGTTCAGCACGCTGTAATGGCCATCAAGCGCCACGGTCGTCCTGAGGACGTCGCGGGAATGGTTTCCTGGCTGGCTGGACCCGAGGCCAGCTTCGTCACCGGCGCGATGCACACAATCGACGGCGGCTTCGGAGCCTGA
>NZ_SMTL01000028.1 GCF_004358025.1 Rhizobium deserti
CTTTTCTGCAGCATCCCTTGAAGAGGCATATGTGAAGGTGACTTTCGCTCCATCAGCTGCAAACCGGCGTACGATTGCCGCGCCTATACCCCGGCTACCGCCCAGAACGAGAACGGATTTTCCTTTGACGTTTGTCATTATGACCTCTTTGAGTTAGGATAGGGATCACTACATAAATACTCCCGCTCCAGCGTCAAGGCATTTTATAGTGGCGACTACAAAAAACATTCGGCCGCGAGGAAGGCCTCGTCGTTTCGATCCTGATCAGGGGATTGCTGTCGCGCAGCGCCTGTTCCATGCCCGTGGCTATGATGCCGTCAGCGTTGCGGACTTAACGGATGCCTTGGGCATCAATCCTCCCAGCCTCTATTCTGCTTACGGAAGCAAGGC
>NZ_SMTL01000029.1 GCF_004358025.1 Rhizobium deserti
CGAGAACGTCCGCCAGGTCCGGATGCGTTTCGGCAACAAATCGGTAGATGACATCACGTGCTGCGGACGTCAGGTTGCGGGCGGCATTCCGGGCGTCCACGTCGTTGCATCGGGTGCCTTCGATAGCCAGGCAGCCACCGCTGCCGGGATGTGCGGTGTACTTGTTCGCGGCGTCCTCCAGAACAGCGGAAAGTACCTCTGCCACCGGCCGACCGGGCTGAAGGATTTCTCCAAGCGGAACACCCTGAGTTTCGGTGTAGTGTCTGAGCGTGCGCGCGAACAACTCAGCCTTGCTTCCGTAAGCAGAATAGAGGCTGGGAGGATTGATGCCCAAGGCATCCGTTAA